>RKSN01000001.1:0-370000 GCA_005518185.1 Chakrabartia godavariana
AAGCCATCTGGATCAAAAAGACATCAGCGCCGATCAGGATCGGCGCAAAGAGACCTGCTGGCCTGTTGCCGCTGCTGCTTCCCAACATAGGACGTTGTCAGGATGGTCCGGCCCGAGAATCCGGAACTCGAACGGCACGTCCTTCTCCCACAGGGCGATCAGCGCCTTCCATGTGTAAGAGGAGAACGGATGGCCAAAGATCTGGATCATGCGGCGTCCCCCCGAACGGCGGCCTCGATCTTTGCCACGTCGATCTTCGCCATTGTCATCATCGCACCAAAGGCGCGCTTTGCGACCTCACCGCCCTCGGCCATGGCCTCGGTCAGGACGCGCGGGGTGATCTGCCAGCTGATGCCCCATTTGTCCTTGCACCAGCCGCATTCGCTTTCGCTGCCGCCATTGCCGACGATGGCGTTCCAATATCGGTCGGTCTCCTCCTGATCGTCCGTCGCGATCTGGAAGGAAAAGGCTTCGCTGTGCTTGAACATCGGCCCGCCATTGAGGCCAAGGCACGGAATGCCGCAGACCGTGAAGTCCACCGTGATGACGTCGCCCGCCTTATTGCCCGGATTGTCGAGCGGGGCGCGGTGCACCGCGCCGACAAGGCTGTCGGGAAAGACGCTGGCATAGAAGTTGGCGGCTTCTTCGGCGTCCTTGTCATACCAGATGCAGATCGTGTTCTTGGCAGTCATGACGTGCGCTTTCCGACAAGGGAGAAGACGGCCCCCTGCGGGTCAATGCCGTTGATGATCCAGTCGCCGCCCGGCACTTCGGACGGACCATGGACGATCTGCCCGCCACTGCCTTCCGCCTGCGCCTTGGCGGCGTCGATATCGGGCACGCGGAAATAGTAGGACCAGGCGGGCATCGGCTGCTGAGGCATTTTGGGCATGATCGCGCCGATCTGCTCACCATGGCGGATGAAGCTGTATCTGCCGAGCGGACCCATATCCATCTCGCCATCCTTCACCCATCCGAACTGCCCGGTGTAGAACGCCATGGCCCCTTCGGGATCGCTGGTGGCGAGCTCGTTCCAGGCGCAATGGCCATCGCGCGGCTTTTCATACGAGAAGGAGCCACTTGTCCCGTCAGAGGCGCCGCGCATGATGTAGAACGGCACGCCTTGGGGGTCCGCCACGAACGCGAAACGGCCGACGTCGGGTATGTCCTGTGGTTCCATATGGATCTGCCCGCCCGCTGCACGGATGCTGGCCGCGCTCGTGTCCACATCGTCGACGCAGATATAGCCGAGCCACATGGGCGGCATCGGCGCGCCTTCGGGCAGTTTCATGCAGCCGCCGATCATCTGGTCGCCGACCGAGAATTGGCGGTAATCCATGCCCGATGGGCCCGCCGGGCCGAAGGTCCAGCCAACCAGGGGTCCATAAAAGGCGGCTGCGGCGTCCTGATCCGATGTCAGCAATTCATACCAGATGAAATCGCCCTGCTTGTTCGACATCTCACTTCTCCGCCGCAACGGTGACGACGGGCGTGAAGCCCCCAAAAATCATGCGCTTGCCATCAAAGGGAACCGCGTTTTGGGCCTGGTCTAGGCGCGGATCCTTGTTGTCCGGGTCCATCATCCAGGCAAAGGCCTTGTCGCGCGTGTCCTTGTCGGGCCATTCGATCCAGCTGAACACGACCGCCTCCTCATTGGTGGCCTGCACTGCGCGCCGGAAATCGGTGACCTTCCCGTCAGGGACATCGTCTTCCCAGCATTCGATCACGCGGATCGCGCCCTTCTCGATGAACATGCTGTCGGCCGAGTTGGCGTGATGGATGAACTTTTCGCGGTTCTCCTTGGGAACGGCGATCACAAACCCGTCAACATACGACATCGCACTTCTCCTTTTCCCGGGATCAGACGTCCCTATTGAACAGCATTTCGAAATAGCGTTTCAGGTGCGCGACATTCTCGCGCGCGATCTCTGGGCCTTGATGCGCCTTGGCGAGGACAAAGCTCCCCTGCAGCACGGCCTGAATGTGCAGCGAGAGGCCCGCCGCGCTAAAGCCTGTGACGCCGTAAAGTTCCATGGCGTCGGCAATGTCACGCTCCACCTTTGCGGCATTGCCATCAATACTGGCGCGGCACGCGTCCCGGATGGCGGGGCTCGACAGAAAGGCTTCCTGCACCATCGTGCCCGCAACGCAGCTGAACTCCTGCGGCGCGCCATTCAGGAGCATCAGCCGGAAATCGATATAGCCAAGGACGCGATCCAGCGGATCGTCGAAAGCGTGATAGGGTGCATCGTCAAAGAAGCTGCCGGTCGACGATGACCAATAGTCCGCCGCCGCGACGCCAAGCGCGTCCTTCGACGGAAAATGGTGGAAGAAGGCCCCCTTGGTCACGCCGGCTTCGGCGCAGAGCTGATCCACCGAAGTGCCTGTAAAACCTTGGGCGCGGATCAGCTTGACCGCGGCCTCCAGCAGCTTGTCCCGCGCGGTCACGGGGGTAGGGCGAAAGGTGCGGCTCGTCTCCATTCCGAAAACATACCAACTGGTCGGTATGTGTCAAACGCACCTTTGTTCACATGTATCAAGGTCGCCATTGGCCTTGCTTTCGGTTGGGCGCGCGTCCTATGGGCGAGGTTCACGTGAACGTAAGAGAAGACGCGCCAATCCATGACCGATTTGCCCAACGTCCAGCCCGGCTCCACCACCGTCCTTCCCGCGCCCGACACGAAAGTGAATGTGCGCGAGGTGTTCGGCATCGATGTCGACATGGAATGCCCCGCCTTCTCGATCGCGGATGAACGCGTGCCTGACCTTGATCCGTCCTACGTCTTCGATCCGGACACCACGCTCGCGATCCTTGCGGGCTTTGCCTTCAACCGTCGCGTCATGGTGCAGGGCTATCACGGCACGGGCAAATCGACGCACATCGAACAGGTGGCGGCGCGCCTCAAATGGCCGTGTATCCGCATCAACCTAGACGCGCATATCAGCCGCATCGACCTCATCGGTCGCGACGCCATCGTCCTGAAGGATGGCCAGCAGGTCACCGAGTTCCGCGAAGGCCTGCTCCCCTGGGCGCTGCAGACGCCGACCGCGCTCGTGTTCGACGAATATGATGCCGGCCGCCCGGACGTGATGTTCGTGATCCAGCGCGTGCTCGAAACCGAAGGCAAGCTGACGCTGCTCGACCAGAACCGCGTGATCCGCCCGAGCCCGTGGTTCCGCATGTTCGCTACCGCCAACACGGTTGGCCTTGGCGATACGAGCGGGCTCTATCACGGCACGCAGCAGATCAACCAGGGCCAGATGGACCGCTGGAACATCGTGGTCGGCCTCAACTATCTGCCCGCCGAGGTGGAAACGCAGATCGTGTCCGCCAAGGCGACCGACACCGATCCGGCGCTGATTGCGAACATGGTGAAGGTCGCCGATCTCAGCCGTCAGGGCTTCATCAATGGCGATATTTCGACCGTGATGAGCCCGCGTACCGTCATCACCTGGGCGCAGAACACCGCGATCTTCAAGGATCCGGGCTTCGCCTTCCGCCTGTCCTTCCTCAACAAGTGCGATGAGGCGGAGCGGGCACTGGTCGCCGAATATTACCAGCGCGTCTTCGGCAAGGATCTGCCCGAAAGCGTCGTTGGCAAGGCGGCCTGAGCCGACGGTCCGTTTCCCCCCGGGGGAACAAAATCCATTGCCGAGTGCTTTTCCGATCCGGAGCGGAGCGCGCCGCCTGTCCGGCGCGCGGTCGTGTCCAACCCTATGCAGGAAGGATTGACGATGAAGTTACTCGCAAAGGCCCTGATTGGTCCCGCGCTTCTCACGGTTGCCGCATGTGGCGGCAAGGGTGATGACAAACTCGCCGACAACGCCGCCGACGCCTATGAGGCGCAGGCGGACAATCTGGAAGAAGCGGCCGACAACACGACCAACGAGGCGGCCGAAGATGCGCTTGAGAACAAGGCCGATGCCCTGCGCGAAAAGGGCGACGCCAAGGAAGAGGCCATCGACCGGTCGGATATCGACACGCGCGGCATGACCGAGGCGCAGAAGCAGGCCGTGGTCAACAAGATGTAACCGGGCGGGGCGCGTCGGTGCGGACGCGCCCCATTTTGCACCCAAATAGCCCTTTAAGTTGCGCGCTGACGGGACTAGGGCACATTTCATGTCTTCACGCCCGCGCACGCTTTACGAAAAAATCTGGGATGCCCATGTCGTCGATCGCCGCGACGATGGCACCTGCCTGATCTTCATCGACCGGCACCTCGTTCATGAGGTGACCAGTCCGCAGGCCTTTGAAGCGCTTCGCCTCGCGGGGCGCAAGGTCCGCCGGCCCGACCTCACGCTTGCTGTGCCCGACCATAACCTGCCGACCACCGCGCGCGTTGATGCACAGGGCAAGCGCATCCCCATTGCCGATCCTGAAAGCGCAGCGCAGCTGGCGGCTCTGGAAGCGAATGCACCGGCCTTTGGCATCCGTTATATCGGCGCGACCGATGCCGAACAGGGCATCGTCCATGTCGTGGGGCCGGAACAGGGCTTCTCGCTGCCGGGCACGACCATCGTGTGCGGCGACAGCCACACCGCCTGCCATGGCGGGCTGGGCGCGCTGGCCTTTGGCATTGGCACCAGTGAGGTCGAGCATGTCCTCGCCACGCAGACGCTCCTCCTCAAACAGTCGAAGACGATGGAAGTCCGCGTCGAGGGCGAGGTCGGCCCCGGCGTGACCGCAAAGGACATCGTTCTGGAAATCGTCCGCCGCACGGGTGCGGCCGGCGGCACCGGCCATGTCATCGAATATACGGGCTCTGCGATCCGTAATCTCTCGATCGAAGGGCGCCTGACCATTTCGAACATGGCGATCGAGGGCGGCGCGCGTGCCGGCCTGATCGCACCGGACGAAACGACCTTTGCCTATATCAAGGGTCGCCCGATGGCCCCCAAGGGCGCCGATTGGGACAAGGCGGTCGCTTACTGGCGCACCCTCGCCACCGATCCCGGCGCGACCTACGACAAGACGGTCCTCATCGACGCCAGCGAGATTGCGCCGAATGTCACCTGGGGCACCAGCCCCGAGGACGTCGTGCCCATCACCGGCACCGTGCCGGACCCGATGAGCTTTGCCGATCCGTCAAAGCAGGCCGCCGCGCAAAAGTCGCTCGACTATATGGGCCTCGTCCCCGGGCAGCGGATGGAAGATGTCGAAGTACAGAACATCTTCATCGGCAGCTGCACCAACAGCCGCATCGAAGACCTGCGTGCGGCTGCCGCCGTGCTCAAGGGCCGCAAGAAGGCCGACAATGTGAAATGGGCGATCATCGTCCCCGGCTCGGGTCTTGTGAAGGCGCAGGCCGAGGCCGAAGGGCTGGACCGCATCTTCATCGAAGCCGGGCTTGAATGGCGTGAGCCGGGCTGTTCGGCCTGCCTTGGCATGAACCCGGACAAGGTGCCTGCGGGCGAACGCTGCGCTTCGACCAGCAACCGCAACTTCGTCGGGCGGCAAGGCCCGGGCGCGCGCACGCACCTCGTCTCGCCCGCCATGGCGGCCGCCGCTGCGGTCACGGGTCGCCTGACGGACGTGCGGACGCTTTCCTAAGAGCTTACCCTATTTCGTCATGCTGAACTTGTTTCAGCATCCATGAACACCGTGGTTGATTGGCTCGCGCAGAGAACGCGGAGGGCGCGAAACTTGCTCCTGTGATGCCAATGGATCCTGAAACAAGTTCAGGATGACGGTTGGAGGGACGCGGAAACCTACTCGGCCACCTCAGCCGTGTTGCCTGGTCCGGACGTTTCCTCAGACGCCTTTTCCGATTTGATGTCGCTGGATATGGGTGACTCTGGAAGAGCCGACGCGCTGTTGCCGATTGCATCGTTTGGCGGCGCGGTATCCTCCACCACGCCGTCCGCATTGCGCCCGAGCATCCATGCCTTGGGGTCACTCTCAATGGCAGGGGCCGGTCGCGCCGGAAAGAGGTTGTCCAGACGGCCTTCGCGCCACATCAGTACGATGAAGGTCAGCGCAAATGTGATGATGGCCAGGATCAGGATCATGGCCGGTTGCGTCATGACCTGAAGGAACGAGCCGTTGCCGTCGTCCGTCTCTGCCGCGCGGCCAAAGCTTGTGGGGCCGATCTCCTGTTCGAGATCGGCCTTGTAGCGCCGCTGGTGGCTTTCCATCTGGGTTTCGGCGGCAGAACGTGTCGCTGCCGCCTTCGCCCGGTCGACAAGGCGGTTGCTGGCCATGGATCCCGCCATAGCAGCAAAGCGCCGGTCAGGCGTTAAGCGCCCTTAACCAGAGGTCAGCCGCCCATGAACCCGAACAGATGGCCTGCGACCTTCCGCATCTGGATCTGTTCAGACCCTTCGGTGATGCGATAGCGGCGGTGGTGGCGGTAGATGTGCTCGAATGGCTTGTGGCGTGAATAGCCGATGCCGCCATGGACCTGCATCGCAAAGTCTGCAGCTTCGCAGCACAGGCGGTTCGCGCGATAGTTGCACATGGACACCTTGTCCGACAGGCGCACGGCGACTTCGGGTTTGGTCATCGTGTCCATCTCCGCCGCCGTCTTCCAGATCAGGAGACGGAGCATCTCGGCTTCGGTCTGCAGTTCGACAAGCGGGAACTGGATGGCCTGATTGACCGCGAGCGCCTTGCCGAAGGGTTTGCGCTCACGCGCATATTTCACCGATTCATCGATGCAATATTGCGCCGCCCCGAGTGACGAGGCCGCCTGCCGGATGCGGTTTTCGTGGACGAAGTGCTGCGCCACCGCCAGGCCCGCATCGAGTTCGCCCAGGATCGCGGTCTCCGGCACCCAGACATTGTCATAGCTGCACTTGGGGTGGTCGGTCGGCATGTTGAACGTCCACATATACTGGCCGATCTTGAAGCCGGGCGCGTCGGTGGGCACGACGAAGCAGGTGATGCCGCGCGCCTTGCCATCTTCGCCATTGGTCCGGGCAAAGGTCATGACGTGCGTTGCGACGTGCAGGCCGGTCGTCCACATCTTGTTGCCGTCGATGCGATAGCCGGGCACGCCATCGCGCACTTCGGGCACGGCGTGCGTGTCCATGTGCGTCGCGTCTGAGCCGTGATGCTCCTCGGTCAGGCCAAACGCCCAGACCATCTTCCCGGCGAGCATCTGCGGAATGAAATCGCGCTTCTGCTGTTCGGTGCCGAAGTCGCGCAGCATGAGGACCTGAACGAGGTTGCCGACGATCGAGCTTTCGTTCTGAAGGTCATTGTGCAGGCCAAGACCCTTGGCGGCGAGATGGTGGCGGATCACCGCCATGGCGAGGTTGGATCCGTCCTTGCCACCGAATTCCTTGGGAATGGCAAAGCGGTAATGCCCGGCGGCGTCGGCGCGGCGGCGCATCTCCCGCAGCAGTTCCTCCCAGTCATGGCGCGGCAGGCCGTCATTGTCCCAATCGGTGCGGGCATGTTCGCGGCGATGGTCAAAGAAGCGCTCATTGTCGTCCTGCGCCTGCAGCGGCTTGATCTCGCGTTCGATGAAGGCGTCGAGTTCACCGAGATAGTCGGTGATGTCCTGGGGTATCTCAAACAGCATCGCTTTGTTCCTCTCCGCTTTGATCCTTGGGGTCAGGCCGTCCATGTGCGCCGCGCGACGTCGAGCGCGGCATATTTGGGCACGTCATTGGCCAATTTGGTGAGCGCGGCCTTGCGCAGGCGCTGCAGCAGCCCCCGCGTTGCCAGCGACTGTGCACCACTCAGAAGGTCGTCAGACAGCGCCTTGTCATAGAGCGTGACCGGATTTTCCTGTTCACGGATCAGCATCCCGAGCGCGTTCATCGCGACCGCTGCCATGAACTTTTCGCGGCCCTGTGCCTTGGCCTTTACATCGGTGTCGATCCAGTCACGCAGCGCTTCGAGCAGCTCGACGGCGGACGGCTCGCCCGCGCGGCGCACGCGTGCCGGCGTGTCGAGCGTGACGGCCGCCTTCTCGGCCTCGGGCGCATCTTCTTCCAGCAACAGCAGGAGGTCGAGTTCATTCTCGCTCGTCCGGCGGCCGATGACGGCGCGCTCGAGACTGCGGTCCACGCCACTGCGCCAGATATCGCCCATCTGCATGCAGCCAAGCGCCCACCAGAGCGTGCGGTAGACCAGCCAAAAGCGGAAGCGTGCGCGGTCGACCGTGCCGCCGCCATGCGCCTCATAGGCCGCGAAATAGCTGTCGAGGTCAGCGCAGCCAAAGGCGGGCTTGTCGATATGGCCGAAGCGCCAGACCGTCATGCAGCCATAGGCCAGGTCCTCATGCGGATCGCCCCAATGGGCCAGTTCCCAGTCGAGGACGGCGGCAAGACCGTCGGGCGCCACCATCACATTGCCCATGCGCAGATCGCCATGGACGAGCTTTGGATCGGACGGCGCGGGCAGATTGTCCTCGCACCATTTGATGGCGAGCGCGATGATCGGGCGGTCGCCGCCATAGGCCGCAAAGCGCGTCTTGAGGTCGGCCAGTGCGGCGGCGGTATCCATATGCGGCAGGGGGATGTCGTCGCGCGGCGGGATGGCATGGATGCGCGCCAGTTCCCGCGCGAGGTCGTCGATCAGGCTGGCGGGCGGATCGGCAAGTATCTTGGGCGGGCTGACCTCCGCCTCCACCCGCTTCATCACATAGCCGGTACCAAGCCCGTCATCGGCATGGAGTTCCCCCACCACTTCGGGCGCGAGAACGCCGCCGGCCCGCGCCGCGCGCACCAGCGCCGCCTCAACATCATGGCCAAAGGGACGTCCCTCCATCATTTCGGCCGACGGCGCGCGGCGCAGCACATAGCCCGCCCCACCCCAGTCGAACGACCAGCTTTCCATGTTGGCGCCACCCGACAGGCGGGCAAGGTTGGAGAGCGGAAGCGCTGCGCCCCCGGCCATGCGGACCAGCGCCTTGGCGAGGATATCTGGATCGAGGCTCATGCCGGTGTCCCTTTTGGGTTGTGCGCGCGCCAATAGGCGAAGGTCCGCGCCTGTATCGCATCGAGAAACGCGCGCGCCTCGGGCCCGGTCCATGATCCCTGATAGTCGCGGCGCCCCGTCCACCAACCCTGGCCGGGCAGCCGGTCACTTTCGCGCACGACGAGCACCGCGAGTTCGGGCTGTCCGGCGGCGTGGGCGCGGCGGTCCACTTCGTCCAGCGTGCGGCACAAGGCGCGCATCTTCGGCCGGGAGAAGCGGAGGCCGAGCATCAGCAGGAACTCCGAATAGCTGGTGTCGCGGCCCTCGGCGGCAATGCCCTGCAACAGACGCTCGATCCGGGGTACATCGGCAAGGATGGCGGCGACGTCGGGTTCGTCGGGCGCATATTCATCGATCATGCCCCAGCGCCTTTTCGAGGATGACGAAGTAGAGGTCGTCGCGCTTGGGGGCGCCGAAGCGGATGTCGCCATAAGGGAAGGGCGCCGTTTCGCCTGTGTCGCGATAGCCGCGCCGGGCGTACCAGTCGATCAGTTCGGAACGCTGGGCAATCACCGTCATCCTTGCGCGCTCAAGCCCCCATTCCTCTCCGATCATCCGCTCCGCCCGCGCCAAAAGTTCGCGGCCAAGGCCGCCCCCTTGATCTGTCGGGCGGACAGATACTGCACCCACATAGCCATAGCCGTCGCGGCGTTCGACTGTCACAGTTGCCAGCAGTCCTTGCGCGTCCTCACAGACAAGCACGGTCTGGTCCGGATCGGCGATCGTGTCGCACAGCATGGCGACGCTGGTGCGATTGCCGCCCAGCAGGTCCGCTTCGGTCGTCCAGCCCGCGCGGCTCGCGTCGCCGCGATAGGCCGACTCGATCAGCACCTCCAGGGCTGGCGCGTCTGCTTCTGTTGCCGTCCGCCACTGCATCTCCGACCCATCTCCCTGTTTCATGACAGGGGGACAGTGGGAAGCAGGGCGGTCGCCGTCAACCTCCCGTCGTCACGCGGACGGGCACCTGCAGGATCTGGTTCACGAAGGGATGCGGCTCACGCACAATGTCGCCTGCCAGTTCCACGCGCATCTTGCGGGCGGCCATTTCCTCGATGAGAGTCGCGATCTGCAGTTCGGCGAGGCGCGCCCCGACGCAGCGGTGGACGCCATAGCCGAAGGACAGATGCCGCCGCGCATTTTCACGATCGGCGATGAAGCGGTCGCCTTCGGGGAAATAGTCCTCGTCGCGGTTGGCTGCGACATACCAGAGCCCGATCTTGTCGCCTTCCTTGAACGGATGGCCGCGGAACTCATGGTCCTCGGTTACCGTGCGGCGCATGTGCGCGACGGGCGAATGCCAGCGGATGACTTCGCTCCCGGCATTGCCGGCAAGCCCCGGATTGGCGAGCACCTTGTCCCATTCCTCGGGCCAGCGGTTGGTCGCATCGACCAGCGCCGACATGGAGTTGCGCGTGGTGTCATTGCCACCAACGATCAGCAGCGACATGTTCCCGATGAATTCGACCTGGTCCATCTTCGACAGCGCGTTGGAATGGATCATCATCGACAGAAGGTCGGGCGCCGGTTCGGCGGCGGTGCGTTCCTGCCAGAGGGCGAAGAACTTCATCGCCATTTCAAACATCATGACCTGACGTTCCTGCTGGCGGTTCTTGATCATGTCGAGCGAGGTGATCGCGTCCGACCAGATGGGCAGCTTGTGACGTTCTTCCCAGGGGAAGTCGAACAGGATGGCAAGCATGTCGGTGGTGAGGTCAACCGAGACGGTCTTCACCCAGTCGAACACCTCACCCTTGGGCAGCGAGTCGAGCCGCTTGGCGGTGCGTTCCCTGATGCTGCCCGCAAGCCGCGTCATTTCAGACGGGGTGAAGGCAGGGGCCACCACGCGGCGCTTTTCAGTGTGGCGCGGCGGGTCCATCGCGATGAACATTTCCATACGGTTCTGTTCGGACTGCTCGGTCCCCGCAAAGTCGGCATCGACAAGGGAGATGCCGCCGCGCTCCATCTCCGACGAATAGAGCTGCGGCAGCGCCTCGACCTCGACGATGTCCTTATACTTGGTGAGCGACCAATAGGTGCCGAACTCACTGTCCTTCGTCAGGTGTACCGGGGCTTCGTTGCGCAGGCGGCGCATCACCGCGTGGACCGATCCGTCTGCAAAGCGGTCGGGACGTGCCGGGTGGATTGTCGCGAGATCTTCGGTCGTCATGTCAGGCCTCCTGAAGGGTCTTGTTCTGTATCGTTTCGTCATCGCCCAGATTGGCAACGAGATGGTCGAGCGTGTCCGACAGCGCATCGATGCTGGCTGGAGACAGTCCGGCAAACGTCCGGTCGAGCATGTCGTCGATCACCTCGCGCAGGCCGGGCAGCAGGTCATGCGCACGCGGCGTCGGCGCAATTTTCCAGACGCGGCGATCCTCCGGATTGGCAATCCGCTGCACCAGACCTTTGCGCTCCATGATGTCGACAGTGCTGCCGACGCTCGCGCGCTCCAGTTCCAGTACACGGGCAAGTTCGCTCTGCGTGATCCCTTCCTGCCGCATCACATAAGCGAGTAGCCGCCATTGGGTGCGGCTCAGGCCATAATCGGCGAGCGCGGCATCAATCCGCCGGCTCAGCAGCCGCACGATCTCATCGAAGCGGAAGCTCAGCGCCTCAAGCGCAGAAGGGAAAGTCGAACCGGACACGGCGGGGAGAATTCCGCACCCGGCCCGATTCGTCAACTATCTTACAATATTATATCTGACGGTTTAGCCCATTGGCTTGGTGCGGATGTTCAGCTGCCCCGCCAGCCCCGCCTTGCGGTGCTTTTCGATCGCCTGATATTCGGGAGAGCCGACCATCTGCTGCATCGCCGCCAACGAGGGATATTCGGCCAGCGCGACCATGTCCCAAAGCTCCTCGACCTCGCCGAGGAGAAGCCCGGTCACCGGCCCGGCATAGACGGCGCGCCCGCCGACGGCGGCAAGGCAGTCCTGCACGGCCTTGCCATAGCGCGCATAGGCCTCTGCGCCCGACAGGTCGGCATCCGACCCGTCTTCATATTCGGCCTTTTCCTTGAACTTCAGAAGGTTGACCATGACGAACTTGCCGTCATCGGGTCCGCCAAAGAAGCTGGCGATCTGTTCCATCCCCGGAAATACGGCGTTCGTGACGTTCATGGCAGTCTCCCCTGTTTATGGCGGGGATGATCAGGCCAATTGACGTAAACGTCAAGCGTCGAGCGCGCGGTGGACGGCCCGGGCGAAAGCCTCTCCGCCATCGCCAGCAAACTGGAAAAACAGGGCAGGTTCAATCACTTCAAGTTCCATGAGGCGGAAGGCGCCTGCGGCATCGCGCAGCATGTCCACCCGTGCATAGAGCGGCGCCACGGGGGCAGCCTTGAGCGTCGCCGCGGCCAGGGCCTGCGCGCCCGAAGGTGCGGCAACGGCCACTTCGCGTCCGCCAAATTGTTCCTGCACGCGGAAGTCCCCGGCGGCCGGGGTCTTCAGAATGGCGTGGCTCAGCGTGCCGCCAAAATAGAAAAGCGAGAATTCGCCCTCATGCCGTACGGCATCCATCATTGGCTGGATCAGCATGTCGCGTTCCAGCACGTCAAATGGCACCGGGTCGTCGGGGCCGAGGACATAGGTGCCGTCTGCGCCGCCCGAGATGACAGGCTTGATGACCAGCGTGTCGGTCCCAAAGTCTGCACGCGCCGCCGCCAGATCGGCGTCTCCCAGCGCCGGGGCCTCGCGCGTCGGCACAATCGCGACGCCGCTGGCTGCAAGGCGAAGGAGATATTCCTTGTCGGTGTTCCACCGCAAAAGCGGGATGGCGTTCGCCATCCGCACGCCTTCAGCCTCCCATGTGTCAAGCGTGCAATACCATTGGTCCGCGCGGCGCTGATAGCCCCAGGCGAGGAGCGGCAGCACCAGCGAAAAGGCGCTGAGATCGCCCGCGTCGGTCCAGGCGCGAAAGGCCAGCCGGTCTCCGAACAAGCTGCGGTACTGCGCCGCATAGGGCGCCCAATTCTCCTCATAATCGGGGTGCGGGGTCAGGATGCAGATGTCGTTCATGCAAGCCTCTTGCATCGCGCGCTACGCACTGGCAAGTTTCAGAGTGAAACTGAATTTACAGGAGCACAGGATGATTCTCTACGGCAGCCCGATTTCTCCCTTCGTTCGCAAGGTGCTGGTTTATGCCGCCGAAAAGGGCATCCAGCTTGAACTGACGCCGGTGGGCATTGGCGATCCGAACCCGGACTTCAACGCGTGCAGCCCGTTCCGCAAAATGCCCGCGCTCAAGGATGGCGATTTCGGCATTTCGGATTCAACGGCCATCGTTACCTATCTGGAAACCAAGCAGCCCGACCCCTGCCTGATCCCGACTGATGCGGAAGGCCGCGCCCGCACAGTGTGGTTTGACGAGTTTGCCGACACGATTGCGGCGGCGGCTGCGGGCAAGGTGTTCTTCAACAAGATTGTTGCCCCGCGCTTTCTGAAGAAGGACGGCGATGAGGCGCTTGTCGCACAGGGCGAGGCGGAGTTCGGACCCGTCTGCGCCTATCTGGAAAGCGTCATTCCGGCGTCGGGCTATCTGGTGGGCGATGCCTTCTCGCTCGCCGACATTTCGGCCGCCACCAACTTCGTGAACGCGGCGCATTGTGGGATGGTGCCCGATGCCGCGACCTATCCGAAGCTCACGGCCTATCTCTCAGCAATCCTCGGCCGCCCGAGCTTTGCGGCCTGCATCACGCGGGAGAAGAACATCCTTGGGCTGTAATCAGCTCAGCAGATAATCCGACACATAGCCGTTGGTCTTGCGCTCATGTCCGAAGGTGGACATGGGCCCATGGCCCGGCACGAAGGCCGTTTCGGACCCGAGCGGCCAGAGCTTCTGCGTGATCGAATCGATCAGCTGCTGGTGATTGCCCCTGGGGAAGTCGGTGCGGCCGATGGAGCCCTGGAAGAGGACGTCCCCGACGATCGCGAAGTGGGACGGCGCGTGATAGAACACGACGTGGCCCGGCGTGTGTCCGGGGCAATGGATGACGTCGAGCGTGAGGTTGCCGACGGTCACTGTGTCGCCATCCTGCAGCCAGCGGTCGGGCTCAAAGGTCTTGGCGTCCATGCCCCAGCGGCGGCCATCATCGTCGAGCTGCGCAATCCAGAAGCGGTCGTCCTCATGCGGGCCCTCAATCGGCACGCCGAGTTCCTTGGCGAGGATGCCTGTCTGTCCGCAATGATCGAGATGCCCATGCGTCACCAGCAGCTTCTCAATCGTCACGCCCTGCTTGGCGGCCGCGGCCTTGAGCAGATCAAGATCGCCGCCCGGATCGGTGAAGGCACCGCGCATCGTTTCGGTGCACCAGATGAGGCAGCAATTCTGCTGCAGCGGGGTGACGGGGATGATCGCGGCTTGAAGCGGGGGCTTGGCAGTCATGGCAACGTCATTGGCGGAAACCCGCGCGATTAGTCCAGCAAATTCCGGTAGGCGGGTTCACCCTGGCCGGTGATGCTCAAAAGATCGCCATCGCGCATCGTGCGGATCGGGCCGGCAAAGTGATCGGCAGCCCCCGCCGTGACCAGCCGCATCAGCGGACGCGGCAGCGACGGGACGACATGGGTGAAGGCCAGCATCTTTGCCCCGGCCGCCGTTGCGGCATCGCCGGCCACCTGCGGGCTGGAATGATAGGTCTGGATGTCGCGGAAGATCTTGGCGCGCCCCTTCTGGCCGTGGCGCTCGGCGGCCTTGGCCATATCCTCGACCAATGTCGGGTTAAGCACTTCATGCACCAGCAGGTCGGTGCCCTTGGCAAACCCCGCCAGTTGCGGTGCCTTGGCGGTATCGCCGCTGATCGTCACGCTCTTGCCCTGCCAGTCGAGCCGATAGCCAAAGGCGGGCGCGACCGGTGCGTGATTGACCGGGAAGGCGGTGATCTTCACCCCGTCCTTGTCATAGACGACGCCCGGGTTGAGCACAGTCGCGGCAAAACCAAAGCCGGACGGCGGGACTGCCACCGGTCCGTGATGCGCCATGCGGTAGGTGCTGTCGGGCTGATAGGCGATGTTGAGGCCTTCGGCGATCTTCTGCGTGCCTTCGGGGCCAAGGACTGGAAGCGCGGTCTGCGCGGCGGTGCCGGCCCAGCGCTGGAGCGCCAGCGGGCCAAGGCCTTCGAAATGATCCGAATGGAGGTGCGTCAGATAGACGCCTTCAATCTTGCCGAGCGGGAGGCCCATCAGCGAGAGAGTCTCGCCCGCGCCTTCCCCGGCATCAAAGACGAAAAGCTTGCCGCCCGCGACGACAACGGTGCACGCCGAGGCGCGATCACGTGAAGGGAGCGGAGAGCCGGTGCCGCAAAAGCCGACATGGAGTGCCTTTGGATCGAGCGTCGCCATCACGTCGCGCGACATCGCCTTGTCGAGCGCGCGTTCATAGACGCGCATCAAAATCCTGTCGCGATTTGCGTAGGCAGCGCCGCCAAGGAGGACCAGCAGGCCGGAAAGGGTGAGTGCGATCCGGCCCGTTGTCTTCATATCGTGAAACTCTCCCCGCAACCGCAGGTGCCCTTGGCATTGGGATTGTTGAACACAAACCCTGCGGTGAAGTCATCTTCCTGCCAGTCCATCGTGGAGCCGACAAGGTACAGAACCGACGCACCGTCGATAAACAAGACGCCGCCCGGCGTCTCGATGCGTTCATCAAAGCTGTTGGCTTCGTTCACATAATCGACCGAATAGGCGAGGCCCGAGCAGCCTCGGCGCGGGGTGGAAAGCTTCACGCCGATCGCATCGGCCGGGGCCTTGGACATCAGATCTGCAATGCGCGCCTCGGCCGACGGCGTCAGGATGACGGCGGCCGGGCGGACGCGGGTTTTCGTTTCGGTCGTCATAGCATTCCTAGCTCCAGACGGGCCTCGTCGGTCATGTTGGCGGGGGACCATGGCGGATCCCAGACGAGGTGCACTTCGCAATCGCCGACGCCCGGCACGGCGCCGACGCGCAGCTCGACTTCGCCCGGCATCGATTCCGCAACCGGGCAGTGCGGCGTCGTCAGCGTCATCGTCACATGGACATGGCCGCCATTGACCTCGACATTGTAAATGAGGCCAAGGTCGTAAATGTTCACCGGAATTTCCGGGTCAAAGATTTCCTTCAGGGCCGCGACGACCGCGTCGTGCAGATCGCCACCCGGTTCCCCGGCGGGCACCTCGGCGGGCTTCTGCGACAGGAAGCCTTCCAGATAGTCCTTCTTGCGCTCCAGCTTGGCGGCGGGCGCTTCGGCATCCTCGACGCGCGCCTTGGGCGGGGCGGGAACGCCATCCACTTCCTCGATCCGGATCTCTTCGCTCACCCGAATATCCTCTTCACTCTTTCCAGACCGCGCACCAGCGCGGCGACGTCCTGTTCGTCGTTGTAAATGCCAAAGCTGGCGCGCGCAGTGGCGGCCACACCCAGATGGTCCATCAGCGGCTGGGCGCAATGGTGCCCTGCGCGGATCGCCACATTTTCTTCGTCCAATATGGTGCCCACATCATGCGGATGCACCCCCTCTATTTCGAAGGAGACGATGCCCGCCGCGTCGTCCGGCCCGAACAGGCGGACGCTGTTCATCTGCCGCAGGGCATCGCGCGTCATCTGGACGAGCCGTGTCTCATGCGCGTGGATGACGTCCAGCCCGATGGCATCGACATAATCGATCGCCGCCGCAAGGCCGATGGCTTCAATGATGGCAGGCGTCCCCGCCTCGAACCGCGTCTGCGCAGGCGCGTAGGTCGTCTTCTCGAAGGTCACCCGGTCGATCATCGATCCGCCGCCCTGCCAGGGGGCCATGGTCTCCAATATCTCACCGCGCGCCCACAGTGCGCCGATCCCGGTTGGGCCGTAGAGCTTGTGCGCGGAAAAGACGTAGAAGTCGCACTCGAGCGCCTGCACATCGACGGCGAGGCGCGGCACGGCCTGACACCCATCGAGCAGCAGCTTTGCGCCCACCTTGTGCGCCAGTGCCGCCGCGCGCTGTGCATCGAGAACCGAGCCAAGCACGTTCGAGACATGGGCAAAGGCGACAAGACTGTGGGCGGGTGTCAGCATCGCCTCTGCCGCGTCCAGATCGATGCGCCCGTCTGCCGTCAGCGGGCAGACGTCAATCTCATAGCCCGCCAGCTGCCAGGGCACGATGTTCGAATGATGCTCCAGCTGCGACAGCAGGATGCGGCCCGTCTTCGGCAGGCTGTTGGCGACAAGGTTGATGCCCTCGGTCGCGCCGCGCACGAAGACGATCTCCTGATCCGACGCCGCGCCGATAAAGGCGGCCACGCGCCGGCGGGCGGCTTCATAAGCAAGCGTCATGTTCGCCGAGCGCGCATAGACGCCGCGATGGACCGTCGCATAATCGACCCCGCCCGCCCGCATCATGGCGTCGAGCACAACCTGCGGCTTCTGCGCCGTCGCGCCGGTGTCGAGATAATGCCAGTCGCCGATGCCGGGGAAGTCGGCGCGAAGATCGGGAAACACAGAGGCGTCGCCCCGCACTTGATGCGGGGCTTGGCTTCCTTTGGCGCCGGCAGACAAGCCCAACCCCGTGTCAAGCACGGGGTGACGGGTGGAAGAGGTTAGGTCGCTCACGCCAATTCCCCCAGCTTTGCGAGAGCCAGCGCCTGCAGCGCGTCGGCATCCGCCGCGCCTTCAAACACACCGGCGACAAAGGCCTGCAGCAGCAATGTCCGCGCTTCGGCGGGCGGAAGGCCGCGCGATTCCAGGTAGAAGAGCGCAGTCGGGTCCAGCTCGCCAATGGCGCAGCCATGTGCGCACTTCACATCGTCGGCGAAGATTTCAAGCTCGGGCTTGGCATTGGCGGTTGCCGTCCGGTCGAGCAGCATTGCCTTCACCGATTGCTCGCTGTCGGTGTGCTGCGCGCCACGCGCGACCGCGACCTTGCCCAGATAGGTGCCCGTCGCATGCCCGCCGAGCACCGAGCGCACCGTCTGGCGGCTCGTCGCGTCGGGTTCGGCATGGGTGACAGTGGTCACAATCTCCAGCGTCTGTGCGCCGCCACCAATCTGTGCCGCGCCCAGCGTGAAGTCCGCACCTTCATGCAGCGTCACGTCGAGTTCGATCCGGCCATAATCGCCGCCGATGTTGAGCACATGGAGGGATGCCACGGCACCCTTGCCAAGGCTCATCTGGATCTGCTGCACGCCACTTGCGTCCTGCACGATGGAGCGCGTCCATTGGCCGCCCGCAGGCACGACAATATGCTCCGCCTCCGGCAGCGGCCACAGTTTTGCGACCGCGTCCAGATCGGAATAGCGCCAGGCCTCATCACGGCGTGTGGGGAGGGGCTGGCTCAAGCCGCAATCTCCCGATAGCCTTCTTCTTCCAGCTCCAGCGCAAGTTCGGGGCCGCCCGATTTCACGATGCGGCCAGCGGCGAGCACATGGACGAAGTCCGGCTTCACATAGTCGAGCAGGCGCTGATAATGGGTGATCAGAAGCACGGCCTTGTCCGGTTTGCGCATGATGCGGTTGATGCCGTCGCCCACCACGCGCAGCGCGTCGATGTCGAGGCCACTGTCAGTTTCGTCGAGGATGGCGAGCTTGGGGTCGAGGATGCCCATCTGCACCATCTCGTTGCGCTTCTTCTCGCCGCCCGAAAAGCCGACATTCACGGGGCGCTTGAGCATCTCCATGTCCATGCCCATCGCATCGGCCTGCGCGCGGGCCAGCTTCAGGAACTCACCCCCGGAGAGCGGCTCTTCTCCGCGCACCTTGCGCTGGGAATTGAGCGCCTCACGCAGGAACTGCACGTTGGACACACCGGGGATTTCGACCGGATATTGGAAGCCGAGGAACAGACCAGCGGCCGCACGTTCGTGGGGTGCGAGGGCGAGCAGGTCCTGTCCGTCAAAATCGACCGATCCTTCCGTCACCTCATAGCCCGGCCGTCCGCCCAGCGTATAGGTGAGCGTGGATTTGCCCGCGCCATTGGGGCCCATGATCGCATGGATTTCGCCCGCGTTGATTTTGAGCGACAGGCCTTTCAGGATCGGCTTGTCTGCGACCGTGGCGTGGAGGTTATTGATTTGGAGCATCTGGTTACTTCACTTTTGATTGAGCAGTTTGCGGGCAACTAGAACTGCGAATATTAGCCAGGGCGCATAGATGCCAATGACGGTGCCGAAATTTATGGGAGGAACCCAATCACCCGAAAAGCCCAAGCCTAAGAGCCACAGGCCGAAGGACGCGACCAACCAAAGGGCCAAAAGGCTTGAAAGAATAGCGTTCTTCACCCCACGCTCCCCTCAAGCGAGATCCCCAGCAGCTTCTGCGCTTCCACCGCGAACTCCATCGGCAGCTGCTGCAGCACTTCCTTGGCAAAGCCGTTGACGATCAGCGCCACAGCCTCTTCCTGCCCCAGCCCGCGCTGCATGGCGTAGAAGAGCTGATCGTCGCTGATCTTGCTGGTTGTCGCTTCATGCTCGATCTGCGCGCTCGGGTTGCGCACTTCGATATAGGGCACGGTATGCGCGCCGCACTGGTCGCCGAGCAGCAGGCTGTCGCACTGGGTGAAGTTGCGGACGCCCTCGGCCTGCGGTGCGACGCGGACGAGGCCGCGATAGGTGCCGTTCGATTTGCCCGCGCTGATCCCCTTGGACACAATGGTGGAACGTGTGCGCTTCCCGTTGTGGATCATCTTGGTGCCGGTGTCGGCCTGCTGATAATTGTTGGTGACGGCGACCGAATAGAATTCACCCACGCTGTCATCGCCGTTGAGCACGCAGCTCGGATATTTCCAGGTGATGGCGGAGCCGGTTTCGACCTGCGTCCAGCTAACCTTGGACCGCGCGCCCTGACACAAGGCCCGCTTGGTCACGAAATTGTAGATGCCGCCCAGCCCTTCCGCATTGCCGGGATACCAGTTCTGGACGGTCGAATATTTGATCTCGGCATCATCGAGCGCGACGAGTTCGACGACAGCGGCGTGCAGCTGGTTCTCGTCGCGCATCGGCGCGGTGCAGCCTTCGAGATAGGAGACGTAGCTCCCCTTGTCGGCGACGATCAGCGTGCGTTCGAACTGGCCGGTATTCTCCGCATTGATGCGGAAATAGGTGCTGAGCTCCATCGGGCAGCGGACGCCCTCTGGAATGTAGACGAACGTTCCGTCCGAAAAGACCGCGCAGTTGAGTGTCGCAAAGTAGTTGTCGTGCATCGGCACGACCTTGCCGAGCCACTTCTTCACCAGCTCGGGATATTCGCGGATCGCTTCGGAGATGGACAGGAAGATGACGCCCGCCTTCTTCAGCTCCTCGCGGAAGGTGGTGGCGACCGAGACGCTGTCGAACACGGCGTCGACCGCGACCTTGCGCGCGCCTTCGACGCCGGCAAGGACCTTCTGCTCCTCAATCGGGATGCCGAGCTTTTCATAGACCTTCAGAATCTCGGGATCGACCTCGTCGAGGCTTTCGAGCTTCTTCTTCGCCTTGGGCGCGGCGTAATAATAGGCGTCCTGATAATCGATGGGCGGAACGTTGAGCTTGGCCCAGTCCGGCGTCTCCATCTCCTGCCACATGCGGAACGCCTTCAGCCGCCAGTCGAGCATCCATTCGGGCTCATTCTTCTTGGCCGAGATGAAGCGGACGGTGTCCTCGCTCAGGCCCTTGGGCGCGAACTCGGTATCGATGTCGGCGGACCAGCCATGCTCATAATCGGCGACCTTGTCGGCGGCTTCGCGCGCGGCCTGATCCTTGATCTGTTCCTCGCTCATGCGCGCGTCTCCACCAGCCGGGTGAGGGGAACGCCTGCGAGCGCATCACGCACCGTATTGTTGATCACCTGCCAGTGCGGGCGCACCGAACAGCCCTTTTCCAGCGCGCAGTCCTGCCGGTCATGATCGACACAGGCGGTCATCGCGATCGGGCCTTCGATGGCCTCCACGATTTCGGCAATGCTGATCGCCGCCGCCGGGCGCGCCAGCTTGAACCCGCCGCCCGCGCCACGCACCGAACGCAGCAGCCCGGCCGAAGACAGGCGGCTGACCAGCTTCTGCACGGTCGGCAGCGGAATCCCTGTTTCTTCAGCCAGTTGCCCGGCATTGATCCGCGTCCCGCCGCAATGGCGGGCACAGGCGGACATCATGACGACCGCATAATCGGCGAGACTCGAAAGGCGCATGCGGGGCTAATTGGACCGCGTTAGTCCGAATTTCAACCCCGGTCCTGCAATTCCCAGAAATTCGCCGGATTGAGCGCCACGCGCATCAACGGGCTGGCCTGTGTGCGCAGCTGACGCGGCGTCTGCCCGGTCACGCGCTTGACCTCACGGATGAGGTGGGACGGGTCTGCGAAATGGGCAAGCGCTTCGGCCGGCGGCGTGCCGTCATGCGCGAGGATGTGGGCCGCCGTCTTGAGCGCGGCATATTTGCGGGCGAGGGTCTTGGGCGGCGCGCCCCAATAGCGGTTGGAGATGCGGGCGATCTGGCGGTCGGAGAGGTCGAAGCCGGCATGGAGCGCCTCCAGCGTCGGCGCGGTGGACCCGGCCAGCCAGTCGCGGATGCTGTCCACGATGCGGGCATGACCGGCGGGCAGGGGGCGCCTGCGGGCGAGAAAGAACTGCTCGGCAGTGCGCGCCATCGCCTCGAGCGTGTCGCAGGCCCGCAACGCGTCGTGCAAATCGAGGATGGCCGGGCCGAAGAGCTCGACCGCATTCCGTCCGGTATCTGAGACCGCATCGGCGGAACAGGGGATCATCCCGTCCCAGCAGCGGGGGAGGAGGCTCATGCCAAAGAGCCGCGCGGGGCCGTTCAGTGCGAAATTCTGGCAGACGAAAGACGGGCCGCTCAGGCTGACGAGGTTCGCCTGTCGGCGGCTCCCCGGAAAATCCTTATAGCCCGATCCTTCCAGAAAGAAGTGGAGCTGGCCGGTCCCGGCGCGCTGCGTGTCGTCAATCGTCAGATGCGTCGTCGTCGCCAGATAATAGGCCCCGAAATAGGGGGCAGCGGCGGGCGAGGGCGCGGCAAACTGCCAGTCCATCAGATTTCAGTGGCCAGCTTGGCGATCTGTCCCTTGAGCTTGCGCCGTTCAAATGTCGCCTTGGTCAGGCGCGGCGTCTTGCGGATCGCCTCGGGCGTGACGCCGGTAAAGGCCTTGATCTCGCGGATGCAGTGCGACTGGTCATAATAAGCCTCGCCGACATAGTCCTGCCAGCTGCCCTCCCCATTGGCGATGCGCACCGCCGTCTTCAGCGCCCGATATTTGCGCGCGATGAGCTTGGGGCTGCCGCCATAGACTGCCTTCAGCTGCCGCTGGAGCTGCGTGGCGGACATGCCGGTATTGGCCGACAGCGAGCCGACGTCCGGGTCCATGCTGGAGTCCAGCCATTCATCAACGGCGCGGATCAGTCGGAAGGGCGGCGTATCCGCATCGCGCACGATGGCCGCGACAAAGGCCTCGCTGGCGGCGACCATCCCTTCAAACGTGTCGGCATCCTGGATGGCGGCGTAGAGGCTGGCGACGTCCCCACGAACGACGTCGGGCGCCTGGACGATGCGGTTGGCATGGTCGGCGGCAGACAGGCCGGTCAGCGCGCACCACCCGGCCGGGAGCAGGCCCATGCCAAAGCAGGCGGCGGGCCCGTCAATCCGGAGGCGCGACGCCTTCATGCGTGGCCCGAACAGCGCAGCAGACGGAATGGCGACGGGGGCGTCCGGCGGAAAGCTCAGCTCGCCGGACCCGCGCAGGACAAAACGCAGCTGGGCTATGTCGGCCCGCTCGATCTCGGTCAGGGCCGCTTCATCGGTGTGAAAGAGGTAAAAGGCGGACACATAGTCCGCCAGATGTGGCGCGGGCGCGGCGTAAACCAGATTCAGCAAACGGGGTCACCCTGTTGGTTGCAGCTTGTGCTAACGCAACTCCACCGGGCCGGAAACGCGACCGAGCCTCGTGCATAGCCAAATCGGAATTAAAAAAAAGGCCGACATCCGAAGATGCCGGCCGATGAAGTTGAATAAAGGATCCTACGGAAGGAGTCCTTCGGGTCGCAAGGCCGTGATAGGCGGCCATATTACTGCCGAATTGGAGGAAATCGACAAAATGGAAAAAAATCGACATTGGTAACCCTGATTCTACCGATTGTTGCCACTAACCTGCATTGCCTGCTGGCATTTAAATCGTTTGCAGCACCATAGGCCGCGCCAGAATGGCGATGAAGGAGCCGAGGTTCCCCATCTGAGTCGAACGCGCTAGGGCGAGTCGCATGTCCTTCTACGCCTTCGTCCGCCCCTTTGTGTTCACGCTTGATGCCGAACGCGCGCACCGCCTCAGCCTGATGGCGTTGCGGCTGTTCGGTGCGCATCGCCCGTCCTTCAGCGATCCGCGCCTGTCGCTCCGCGTCGCGGGCCTCGACTTTCCGAACCCGGTCGGTCTTGCGGCTGGCTATGACAAGGATGCCGAAGTGCCCGTCGAAATGCTCGGCACAGGTTTCGGCTTTGTGGAGGTCGGCACGCTGACGCCGCTGCCGCAGGCGGGCAACCCGACCCCGCGGCTGTTCCGCCTTGTCGAGGACGCGGCGGTCATCAACCGCATGGGGTTCAACAATGGTGGTCAGGCGGATGCCCTGCCGCGCCTGCGCAGCGTCCATGGCCGGGGCCTCATCGGCGTCAACATCGGCGCGAACAAGGATGCGATGGACCGCATCGCCGATTATGCAACGGGCGTGCGGCAGATGGCGCCGGTCGCGTCCTATCTGACGGTCAACATCAGTTCCCCGAACACGCCCGGCCTGCGCGCGCTGCAGGATGAAGGCGCGCTCACCGCGCTTCTGTCGGCGGTCAAGGACGCGCGCCCGGCCGATGGTCCGCCCGTCTTCCTCAAGGTCGCGCCCGACCTGGAGCCCGCCGACATCGATGCCATTGCGCGGCTGTCGCACGGGATGGTCGATGCGCTCATCGTTTCGAACACGACGATATCGCGCCCCGCGCTCGCCTCGAAGCTGGCAGTGGAGACCGGCGGCCTTTCGGGTGCGCCGTTGCGTGATCTGGCGCAGCAGCGGATGATCGACTTTGCAAAGGCAACCGGCGGCACGATGCCGCTGATCGGCGCGGGCGGCATTGCCAGCGCACAAGACGCCTATGCCCGCATCCGCGCGGGGGCCTCGCTGATCCAGCTCTATTCGGCTTTGGTCTATCAAGGGCCTGGCCTTGCCCGCCGGATCAATCAGGGTCTGGTCAGCCTGCTGGAACGCGACGGTTTTGAAAACGTCGCACAGGCAATTGGCGTCGACGTCCGATAGGGGTTGCCCGGTGGACGCAGGTGGCTAGTTTGGCCCGATGAAGAAACTCCTCCTTTCGGCCCTGCTCGTCTTTCTCAGCCCAACGCTCGCCTTTGCGCAGAAGGGCGCCGTCACTGCGGCGGACCCGCGCGCGGCAGACGCCGGGGTCCAGATGCTGCGTCAGGGCGGGAGCGCGGCAGACGCGGCGATCGCCATGATGCTCGCGCTCTCGGTTGTGGAGCCGCAGTCCTCGGGCATCGGCGGCGGCGGCTTTTTCGTCTACAATGATCCGAAGACCGGCCTTCCCGCAACGATCGACGGGCGCGAAACCGCGCCGTCCGCGACGCAGGAAGACCGCTTCATGGGGCCGGACGGAAAGCCGCTGCCCTTCCGCGATGCGTTTCTGGGAGGCCATTCGGTGGGCGTCCCCGGCAACATCGCGCTTGCCGCCAAGGCCCACAAGACATGGGGCAAGCTCAAATGGTCGGCCCTGTTCCAGCCTGCGATCAGGCTTGCCGAAGACGGCTATGTCGTGACGCCGCGCCTTGCCGGGGTGATCAAGCAGGTTTCGCCTCTGTGGGATGGCTTTGACGCAATCAAGGCGATCTACTTTCAGGATGGCCGGCCCAAGCAGGCGGGTGAGACCATCCGCAATCCCGCGCTGGCCAAGCTGTTGCGCAGCGTTGCGAGGAAGGGGCCGTCGGCCTTCTACAAGGGCCAGAACGCCCGCGCGATCGTCGCGGCCGTCAGCAAGGCGCCCAAGAACGCCGCGCCGATGACGCTGAAGGACATTGCGTCGTACGAGGCCAAGGACCGCCCGGCGGTCTGCGCGACCTATCGCGTCTACAGGCTGTGCGGCATGGGCCCGCCATCTTCGGGCGCGACGACCGTGTTCCAGATCCTCGGGATGCTCGAACGCTTTGACCTGAAGGCGCTTGGCCCGGACAATCCCAAGAGCTGGCACCTGATCGCCGAGGCGATGATGCTCGGCTATGCCGACCGCGAGAAATATCTGGGCGACCCCGGCTTCGTCTCGGTGCCGGTGCAGGGGCTGCTCGACAAATCGTATATCGCCAGCCGCTCGGCACTGATTTCCGAAACGACGTCGCTGCCGACCTATGCGGCGGGAACACCGCCGGGGGCGGAACCGCGCACCGCCGCGATTTCGAGCGAAGTGGCCGGCACCACCCATTTCGTCGCCGTCGACAAGGCGGGCGGCATCGCCAGCATGACCTCCACGGTCGAAGGCCCGTTCGGCAGCCAGCTCATTGCCAACGGTTATGTCCTCAACAACGAACTGACCGACTTCACCTTTTCGCCGGTGAAGGACGGCGCGCCGGTCGCCAATCGGCCGCAGGCGGGCAAGCGGCCCTTGTCCTCCATGTCGCCGACGATCGTCTATGATCAGGCCGGCCAGCCGATCTTCGCGGTTGGCGCGGCCGGCGGCAAGACGATCATCATGCAGGTCGCAAAGACGCTGATCGCCCATCTCGACTGGGGCATGGGCGTGCAGGCCGCGATTGCCGCGCCCAATATCTATTTCGGCGGCGATGCCATCATCGTCGAGGCGAACACGCCGCTTGCGGCCAAGGCCAACGAGCTTGCCGCCTTCGGACGGATGGTCGTGACCAATGGCCGTATGTCCTCCAAGGCCAATGCTGCAGAAAAAACGGCCGACGGATGGGTTGCCGCAGGCGACCCGAGAAGCGAAGGTGTGGGGATCAGCGAGTAACCGCGAATTGGGGGCGACAGACCCCTTATCGCATTTGGGATGCAGGAGACGGGGCGCATGCGGGAGTTTGAACATTTCCCGAATCTGGTGACGATGTTCTTCACGCGCGCAAAGGAAAAGGGCGATGCCCCTTTCCTTTGGGCGAAGAAGGGCGGCGGCTGGGTGTCGATCAGCTGGGCGGAGACGGCAAACAAGGTGGCCGCCTTTGCGCAATCGCTGAAGGACATTGGCCTGCAGCCCGGGGACCGCGTGATGCTCGTGTCGGAAAACCGGCCCGAATTCTGCATTGCGGACCTTGGCATCATGGCGGCGGGCTGTGTGACCGTGCCGACCTACACGACCAATACCGAGCGCGATCACCAGCACATCATGGAGGATTCGGGCGCCAGCGCGATCATCGTGTCGACCGCGAAGCTCGCGCAGAACGTCATGCCGGCGGCCTTCCGCGCGACGCACGCCCACCACCTGATCGGCATTGAAGACCTACGCATCGGGCAGGACACCGGCGTTGCCATCCACCGCTGGGACGACATGGTCGGCAAGGCTGCGGACGTGGACGCCTGCGCCGCTGCCGCAGCGAAATTCCGGCGCGATGATCTCGCCTGCCTCATCTACACCAGCGGCACCGGCGGCGCGCCGCGCGGCGTGCGGCAGCACCATGGCGCGATCCTGTGCAACGTCGAGGGCTGTGTCGAGGTCATCGCCGAGGATTTCGGGTGGGAGGAGGAGGTCTTCCTCTCTTTCCTGCCGCTCTCCCACGCGTACGAGCACACTGGCGGCCAGCATTTCCCCATCGGGCTCGGCGCGGAAATCTACTACGCCGAAGGCATCGACAAGCTCGCCGCCAATATCGAGGAGGTCCGCCCGACGATCATGGTCGTCGTGCCGCGCCTGTTCGAGGTGCTGCGCGCCCGCATCCTCAAGCAGATGGAAAAGCAGGGCAAGCTCGTCCAGCACCTGCTCCACCGCGCCCTGAGCCTTGGTGCCAAGGATCTGGCGGGCGGCATCCCCATCTGGGACCGTCCGATGGACCTGATCCTCAATCGCACGCTGCGCCCCAAGATCCAGCAGCGCTTTGGCGGGCGCCTGAAGGCGATGGTGTCGGGGGGGGCGCCGCTCAACCCCGATATCGGCGTCTTCTTCCACGCCGTCGGCCTCACCATGCTGCAGGGCTATGGCCAGACCGAGGCCGCGCCCGTCATCTCGTGCAACCGGCCGAAGGTCGGGCTGAAGATGGACACGGTCGGCCCCCCGCTCAAAAATGTCGAAGTGAAGATCGCCGATGACGGCGAAATCCTCGTGCGCGGGGAACTCGTCATGCACGGATATTGGCGCAACGAAGCGGAAACCGCGCGCGCCATCCAGAATGGCTGGCTCCACACCGGCGACATTGGCGAAATCGACGCCAAGGGCCGCATCAAGATCACCGACCGCAAGAAGGACATCATCGTCAACGACAAGGGCGAGAACGTCTCACCGCAAAAGGTGGAAGGCATGCTCACGCTCCAGCCCGAGATTTTCCAGGCGATGGTCTCCGGCGACAAGCGCCCGCACCTGGTCGGCCTGATCGTGCCCGACCCCGAATGGGCGGTCGAATGGGCACAGGCCAATGGCGAGCCCTATGACCTGAAGGCGCTGTGCGACCTCCCCGCCTTCCGCGCGGCGGTGATGGCGGCGGTCGACCGCGTGAACGCGCAGGTCGCAACGACTGAGAAGGTCCGCAAGATCACGCTCACCCCTGACGCGTTTACGACCGACAATGAGATGCTGACGCCCAGCCTGAAAATCCGGCGCCACATGATCCGGCAGGTCTATGGCGAGCGGATCGACGCGCTGTATAAGGGCTAGGGCGCCACTCGCGCTATAAATCCTCCCCCATCGGGGGAGGGGGACCAGCGAAGCTGGTGGAGGGGGATCGGGGCCAGGTGCTGCGCTGACAAACGCCAAAAGCGCCCGGTTCCCCCTCCGTCATCCCTTCGGGCTGCCACCTCCCCCGGTGGGGGAGGATCTGAACGGCCATCCCTCACTCCCAATCTGTAGGAAACCCCGCCACCCCCGCGACTCCTTGGAAAACCGTCAATCACCCCATTTGAAAGGTGTGGAAGTGGAGGAAGTTGAGGGCACATCCCCCTCAAGACAGACCCCGCCTATTGGAAAGGCATAACTTCCGCAGAAAACGCCACTGATTTGGGGAGTCTGGCACAGCATGGGACCGTAGGAAAATGAATTGTCGTCGGGGAGCGATATCGTATTCGAAGTTCCGTGACTGGACACATTTCACTATGATTTCGATGACTTTGAAATCATACAAAAACACTGTTAAGGAGAGGGTAGGGATCTGGGTATTTGTATCGAGATCCTAAAATTTCTGGAGATATTCGATGGCTCTCATTAGTCGAGATACTGGAATTATCCTCATTCCGCCCATTGAATTTCAAAATAATCAGGCTCGTATGAATTTCGCGCTTTACGACGCAAAGATTAGGTTTTTCTGACCTATTTTGAGAAAATTATCGTTGCACCCCTGAATATGAACCTCATGCATATGCGCGTCCAGACCTCGACGGAGCTTGAACAAATTTTGTATCAGCAAGGCTTTCTCTCGCCCTATTTTCCAGCTTCAGTCAGTTTTCAGGATTTCGATGAAGAATGGCTCGCGAAAGAATTTGCACTCCAAGTTTACAATCGTGCAAATGAAGATTTGGAAGATGGGTTTTGGGCGCTTGCTCCTAGTGCGAGGTCTTCAGAGATTCTCCACGGAGCAGGAGACTCCGTTCTGATGGTCTCGCTTCAGAATTGTCTGCCATGCCCAAGTCCCAATATTTCTCTTGAAGAAATAATATCGCTGAAGACTGACCACGAAGACGAGCTGCGTCGATTCCACCACCGAATTGACACATTCTGGAACTCCGTATGCGCAGGTGAAGATATTGAAACTGCCCACACGCGGCAAGCAGCCGAAATTCAGTGCTGCATGGATGATATCGCTGATCTACTTACAAAGAAGAAATTTCCATTCGGTTTTGTGGGGCTTGACATATCGCTAGCTTTCCCAACCGCAGTGATTGCTGAGATGCTAGGAGCAAGCCCAACCACCGCATTTTTGATCGGATGCGTGGGTATTTCAGTCTCCCGTAGTGTCGCAAAAAAGGGAACGAACAAATTCCCAACAAATTTTGAGTACGTGTTGCGTGGGCTAAAAAACGGTCTTTTGAGCGTCGATCCAGATTTTCCGCTCGATCATGATGACATTTCCGTATCAATGCGAAATATCACTGCGAGGCTGTCTTATCCGCCGCCTTTGACGCCGCCAATGGTGCTTACAAACTGTTCAATAAGCAACAGCGTCTTTATGTAGTCGTTGATCGTACTCCAGATTTTGAATCCGCAGAGCAAAAAACTGTAGCGAAGTTTGGTTGTTTCCTTCGGCTTTTGGCTCCGGTGGAATTGCGCCGTTGGACGCGCCTTGACCGTTGCAATTCCCATCGGAGGTCGAGCCCGCCCCCCTCACTTCCGATATGGCACAAACGCCCCGATCACGCAGGACCCCGACTGGAACCCGGCCTGCAAATTGGCCGTCCGGGCGATGTCGCCCTTGCAGAGGCGGCTGGTGTACTGGTGGGTGATGAGGGCGTCGCCGCGCTTCACGTCGTTGCAGGAACCGCTGGTTTCGGTGCGCCAGATCAGCTTGCGGCTGGTGCGGAAGAGGAGGGTGTTCTCGCCATAAGCCTCGGGGCTGCGCAGGTCGCGGTTTTCGACGCAGTTGACCGGCTTGCCGGGGGTGAAGCCGGCGAGCGTCTCTTCAAGCTTGGCGGCGTCGCGGGCCTCGGCGCGGAGCTGGGACTGGCTCGGCGGCGTATTGGCGCAGCTCGCCAAGAGCGGAAGCGCCAGCGTGAGGGCGGGAAGGAGGATCAGCATCGGGCGCATATCGTGTCTCCTGTTGGTCTGTCTGGCGCGAGGATGCGCCAGCCTATCTGAACGCATCCTTAGCCGCGCGGCGCTCGGCCAGTTCTGCGGCGGTCTTCGCCCGCATGAAGGGGTTGGTCGCGCGCTCCAGCGCGATCGTCGTGGGGACGGTCGGCTCCCCTCTGGCGCGCGCGGCGTTGACCTCGGCCATGCGCGCCGCGATGTCGGCATTTTCGGGTTCGGCCACCAGCGCATAGCGGCCGTTCGACTGGGTGTATTCGTGCGCGCAATAGACGACGGTTTCGGGCGGCAGCGCGCCCAGAGCCTGCATATTGGCGAACATCTGCTCCGCCGTGCCTTCGAACAGGCGGCCACAGCCCATGGCGAAGAGCGTGTCGCCGACGAAGACGACGTTCTCCGTGGGCAAGTGCAGCGCGATATGGCCTGCGGTGTGCGCGGGGACGTCGATCACCTGCGCCGCGATCGCGCCGATCCGCACGACATCGCCGCCCGTCACCTGCACGTCGAGCGTCGGGATGCGCTCCGCCTCGGCCGCCGGGCCGGTGATGGTGCAGCCGGTCGCCGCCTTGATCTCCGCATTGCCGCCCGTGTGATCTGGGTGCCAGTGCGTGTTCCAGATCTGCGTGATCGTCCAGCCGCGTTCGGCCGCTGCGGCCAGTACAGGTTCGGCAACCGCCGGGTCGACGACCGCCGTCTCGCCGGAGGCGGGCTCATGCACCAGCCAGACATAATTGTCGGAGAGGACGGGCAGGCGGACGATCTCAAGCGTCATCGCGTCACCATTTGCCGATATTGGGCATCGAAGCCCAGGGTTCGGCGACGGGCAGCGCCTCGCCATGCTGCAGCAGTTCGATCGAGATATTGTCGGGCGTGCGGACAAAGGCCATGCGCCCGTCGCGCGGCGGGCGGTTGATCGTCACGCCCGCGTCCATCAGGCGCTGGCAGGACTCGTAAATGTTGGAGACGGCGTATGCGAGATGGCCGAAGTTGCGGCCTTCGTCATAGCCAGCCTCACCCCAATTGTGGGTCAGCTCCACCTGCGCGTCCTCATCACCGGGGGCAGCGAGGAAGATGAGCGAGAACTTGCCCGCCTCATTCTCGATGCGGCGCAGTTCCTTCAAACCGAGCAGTTCGAAGAACTTGATCGTGGCGTCGGGATCGGAAACGCGGATCATCGTGTGCAGATACTTGATCACTTAAAACTCCATTCGTCGATGAAACAAAACGCTTCATCGTGCATTCATCGGGGGTCGGTCACAAGATACGGCGACACGCAAAGCCGGGAAAGCACTTATGTCAGAGCTTGAGACACCACGCGACATTCTCCGCCGTCCGCTTGTGATTGCAGCGGGCGTCCTCTCGATCGGCCTCGTTCTCGGCGGCTATCTGCTGGGGGACGGCCTGAAGCGCGCAAAGGACGCCGACCGCTCGGTCACGGTGCGGGGCCTGGCCGAAAAGAACGTCACGGCGGACCTGGCCGTCTGGACCATTGCCTATTCCGCACAGGCCCCCACGCTGGCGGCGGCACAGGCGGATATCGATGGCGATACGGCGGCGATCCGCGCCTTCTTCAAGCAGGCGGGCTTTACCGACGCTGACCTCAAGCCCTCGGGCGTCAGCGTCAACCAGTTCAACAACAATGGGATGGAGACGGTGACGATCCGCCAGCGGCTCCAGCTGCGCACCGGCGATATCAAGAAGGCGCAGGCGGCGGTCGCGCGGCAGTTTGATCTGGTGCGCAGCGGCGTCCAGCTCGACGAAGGGTCGGGCATCACGTTCAGCTTCACCAAGCTCAATGACATCAAGCCCGCGATGGTGGCCGAAGCGACCAAGGATGCGCGAAAGTCCGCCGAGCAGTTTGCCAGCGACAGCGGCACCGGCGTCGGCGGCATCAAGTCGGCGAGCCAGGGTTATTTCTCGATCGAGGCGCGCGACGGTGAGCAGCCGGGCTATGGCGCTGCCGACACGCCCTACAAGAAGGTGCGCGTCGTCACGACGATCGACTTCTATCTGGATTGAGGGGTCAAGCGTCCCCCTTAACCCCGTTTGCCCTGAGCTTGTCAAAGGGCCGTCCTTCGGTTCATCGAGGCACAAAGAAAAGGACGGTCCTTCGACAGGCTCAGGACAAACGGGCTTCATGTGTCTCAGCTCAATCGTCAGCGCGGAGCAGTCTCAGCCCCAAACTGCTCCAGTGCCTTTGCGGCCGCCTTGCCCTGTGCGCTTTCAGGGGCGAGCTTGACGGCGGCTTCCCATGCGGTCTTGGCCGCCGCGTCATTGCCCATCATGGCCGAGATATTGCCCGCCTCCAGCGCGACCGAGGCGTCGTCGGGGGAAAGGCGCGCGGCTTCGGCAATGTCCTTGCGCGCGCGGTCCAGATCACCTGTGCGGCGGGCAAGCGATGCGGAAAGCAGCCAGATGAGCGGGTCCTGCGGCACGATCCTGATCGCCGTGTCGAGATCGGAGCGGGCCTTGGTCAGATCCCCCACCGCCACCAGCGCGCGGGCACGGTCGACATAGGCTTCACCGGCTTCGGGCCCTTTGAGCGTCCCTTCGATCAGTGCAGCGTCGATGAAGCTGCGCGCCTTCACGAACTCGCCACCGGCCAGCGCGGCATTGCCCGCCTGCACCCAGAGGCTCGCTGCCCGTCCATCGCGTGCGCGTTGTGCGGCTTCGGCAGCCTGCTGGAAGGCGGTCATCGCGGGCAGCCATTTTTCCTGCGCGGCATAGGCCATGCCCTGACATTGGCGGGGGAGCACCGTGCCGCCTTCCAGCCGCCATTTGTCGGCATCGGCGAGCGCAGCGGCGGCGTCGACATCGATCTTGTCGAGGCACGCCTTGAAGCGGGCTTCTTCGGGCGAGGCGGCAGCCGCGGTCGCGGCCGCGAGGATCGGGAACAGGATCACAAGGTCTCCATCAGGCGTTCGATTGTGGCGATGAGGAGCGCAATGTCCGCATCGCGCGACAGGCGGTGGTCACCATCCTTGATCAAGGTCACCTGCACATCGTCTGAACGAAGTGCGCCGGCAATGCGCAGGGCGACCTCCCAGGGGACCGCATCGTCGCGCTGGCCCTGCAACAGGCGGACGGGGCCTGCATAAGCGATGCCACCGTCCAGCAGCAGATTGGCCTGCCCAGAGGCCCAGAAGCCGTGTGTCGTCAGCATGGGTTCGGGGCCATAGTCGGACGGGCGCAGCAGCCGCCCTTCGGCAACAAGCGTCGCCTTTTCAGCATCAGTAAAGCCCCATTGGGTAAAGTCGGGCGCCGCCGCAATGCCGACCAGCCCCGCCACCCGGTCGCCCAGCGCCTGGGCCAGCAGCAGCGCAATCCATCCGCCCATGGAGGAGCCGACAAGCAGCACGGGACCATCGACAAGACGCTCCACGGCGAACCGCGCATCGTCGCGCCAGCTGGCGAGCGTCCCGTCGGCGAAGGCACCCTCGCTTTTCCCTCAGCCGGCATAATCAAGGCGGAGCATGGCGTGGCCCGTCGCCGCTGCCCAGGCATCGAGCGCGACGGCCTTTCCGCCGCGCATGTCGGACGCATAGCCGGGCAGGAAGACGAGCGTGGGCTTGTCCGTCCGCCCCGTGCGGTGCCGGACGGCGAGCTTCAGGCCATCGCTGCGTGCCAGCCAGTCGGGGGCGTCCATATCACTCAAAACAGATCGCCTTCCTTCACATCGGGGTCCTTGGCGCAGGCATCGACGATGGCGCGCCATTGGGTGGGGGTGACGGCGGGCGTATAGGCCGCGCCCTTTTGCACGCTGCTCATGAACAGGCGGCGCCGGTCCTCCGACAGGGGGTGGCTCGACATATAGCTGAAGGCGATCGCGCCCTTGCCGAGCTTCTTTTCGTCGCTGGCCATCCGCTCGAAGAATTGCGCGGTTGCGACGGGCGAGACGTTGGCCGTGCGCATCGCCGCAATCGCATAGGTGTCGGCCCGCGATTCCGCCGCGCGTGAATAGCTCGCGGCCAGCAGCGAGTTGAGCGCGCCGCCCACATCGCCGCCGACACCGCCCAGCAACAGGCTCAGCCCCATCTGCCGGAGCAGCGCCTGCATCACATCCCGGTTGCGGACATGGCCGATTTCATGGCCGAGCACGCCCGCCAGTTCATCAGGGCTCCGGGCTTCCTGCAACAGGCCGCGAAAGACGACGATCTGTCCGCCGGGCAAAGCGGCGGCGTTGACCATGTCGACATTGACGATGCGCACGCGCAGCGGGCTGCCCTTGGGGTCGATCCGGCGGACCAGCGCGTCGAGCGCCTCCTGCCCCTCGGGCCCGTCGCAGATGCGCCCGCCCAGATCGCCGATCATCGCGTCGCCCAGCCTCTGCTCCCACGACATCGGGATGAGCGGGGCAAGGATGTCAGGCGCCTTCCAGACGGTCAGGATGACGGCGGCGGACAATGCGGAGAAACCGACAACGGCGCGCCAAATGCCGAAACGGTCGACCAGCCCGCCATAGCGCGACTGGGAGGGCAGGCGCCGCGCGAGCAGATCGGTCATCGGCAGGGGGATGCCGATCCGCCAGCCGTCCACGCTCCTGCGCCCGAATATCGAGGCGCCGTCACGCCTGTCATGCCAGACGAAATCGGCCCAGGGCACGCGCTCCGTCCGGCCATCGGCAAAGCGCAGGCGCAGGGCGTCATCCTCAGCGACGATGCCGACCTCATGGCGCGTCGCCGTCTGTCCGTCATAATGCCAGGCGGGGATCATGCCGCGTTACATAGCACCCATGTCGAGCGCGTCGAACAGTCCTTCGCCATGGCTGCCCACCCTGGTCTGCGACTGGGTGAGTGCGTCGAGATTGATCTCGCCCGTCGCCTCCAGATTGCGGATGAAGAAGCGCCAGTTGCGATAGCGGATGAACGGCCCGACAAGGCTGAACGGAATGACGATGGCGAGGATCATCCCGACAATCAGGCCGGGGTTCTGCGTGAACGGGTCCTGCCCGGGCTGCATGTCGCCAAAACCCGACAGCAGGCCGAGCGCGGAAATCGGGATCAGCGCGACGATCAGCGCCAGCACGAACAGCCCCGCATTGCCGAGGAAGAGCAGGAACCATTCCTTGGTCCGCGCGGTGAACTGAAAGTTGATCGTGCTGAGGCTCAGCGTGCCGACGACCTCCCGGAAATAGGCGGCGTAATAGCCGAGCGCGATGAGTGGCAGGACGATGTAGAAGGCCAGGACAAGAAGCACCGCCATCGCGGCCACGCCTTCGCCACTGCCGGATGACACCGCCGCGACGCCGCCGAGAATGAGCGCGCCCACCGGCACCAGATAGAGCAGCAGATAGCGCTTCATCAGCCCGCCCCATTCGGGGGTGCTTTCAAACCGGTGCGGGCCAAAGCTCATCGCATTCCAGCGGTCGGCCCAGAGCGAGGTCATCGACCAGGGGATCAGCAGGCCGAGCGCAAGGCCGCCGACAAGCGTCTTCCAGATATAGCTGAGGCCATAACGCGCGCCGGGATCATCGCTGCCACCGCGAATGCCATGCCAGTGCGTCCGGCTGAGCCGATAGCGCAGCGCGCGGAAGGTCGCGAAACCCGCGAGAAACAGGATGATGACATAGAAGCCGAGGCCGAGCACACCCGCGATTACGGTCTGGCCCTGCAGGATCAGCGCCTGGATGAGGAATTGCAGGCCAAGGATCGGGAGCAGCAGCGCGGCAATCGCCATGATGAAGCCAAGGAATAGTTCCTTGCCTTTGCCTGTCCATTCCAGCGTGTCGTCAATAAAACGCGTCCGGCTCCAGAAATATTGGCGTTCGCGCGTGGTTGCCCAGAAACGATAGACCCCCAAAGTGACAAATGTCAGCAGCAGGTTGCTTGCTGCAATGGGAAAGAATTCCTTCCAGTCCCCGCGAAATTCAAACGCGGTCTGGTCCTGATTGCCAACGCCCATACACTCTACGCCCCCTCATGGGCCGAAATGCTCCCATTTGGGGCCGGGGGTGTCAACCCCTGGGGGTCAGCTCACGCCGCCCGGTTCACCTTCGCGCGGGGCCGGGTGGGCCGTGCCGAGATGCGCCGAGGGCGCGTGGGGCGGGTCAAGCTCGACGGGCTGCGGTGCATCGAGCCCGCCTTCCCATTTGGCGATGACGACGCTTGCAACGGTGTTGCCGACGACGTTGGTGGCGGTGCGGCCCATGTCGAGGAAGTGGTCGACGCCAAGGATCAGGAGGAGCCCGGCCTCCGGAATGCCGAACATGGCGAGCGTCGCCGAGATGACGACAAGGCTGGCGCGCGGCACGGCGGCCATGCCCTTCGACGTCAGCATCAGCGTCAGCAGCATCAGGATTTCCTGCCCCAGCGTCAGGTCAATGCCATAGGCCTGCGCGATGAAGATCGTCGCGAAGGTCATGTACATCATCGAGCCGTCGAGGTTGAACGAATAGCCCAGGGGGAGGACGAAGCTGCCGATGCGGCGCGGCACGCCGAAGCGGTCCAGCGCATCGAGCGTGCGTGGGAAGGCGGCTTCGGACGATGCGGTCGAAAAGGCGACGAGCAAGGGCTCGCGAATGTAGCGGGGCAGTTGCAGGATGCGCGGCCCGGCAACGAGGAACCCGGCACCCAGCAGCAGCGCCCACAGGATGGCGAGGCCCAGATAAAAGGTGCCGATGAAGCGCGCATAATCGACAAGGATCGACAGACCTTCTTCGGACACAACCGCGCATACGGCGGCGAAGACGGCAAACGGCGCAAAGCGCATTACATAGCCGGTCAGGACGAGCATCACGTCCACGAGCGCGTCGATGCCCTTTTGCAAGGGAGCGGCCTTTTCGCCGATCGCCGTCATGGCGACGCCGAAGAAGACGGAGAAAACGACGATCTGGAGGATCGTGTTGGTTGCCATCGCGTCGACGATCGACATCGGGATGATGTCGCCGACGAATTTCTTGGCGTCGAACGCGGCCTTTGCGACCCCGGCATCGGCGGTTGCCGGGGGCAGTTGCAGCCCGATGCCGACGCCTGGCTGGAACAGGTTGACGAGGATGAGGCCGAGCGACAGCGAGACGAGGCTCGCCCCGATGAACCACAGGATGGAGCGGAGACCGACGCGGCCGAGCGCCGCCGTATCCCCCATATGCGCGATGCCCGCGACAAGCGTGCCGAAGACGAGCGGCGCGATGATCATCTTGATCAGGCGGAGAAAGGCATAGGTGACGAGGCCAAGATATTTGGCGAGGCTCTCAATCGTTTCGGGTGCGGCGGTCGCGTTGACGATCGCCCCCACGATGATGCCGAGCACAAGGGCAATGCCGATATAGAGCGTCAGACGCTTGGCCATGAAGGTCACTTCCTGCGAGTAATATTATTTCACGTCTTGGACGCGATTGCCGCGCGCGCGTCAAGGGGGCGGGGATCAACGCTCCCGTCGCGCGCGCAGGCGGCGCGCCTCAGTGCAGGCGCAGGCGCTTGTCCGAAATCGCGATCCTGACGGGGAGCGTCCCGACATTGTCGCCATCGGCCTGCACCGGCCATGGCGTATCGCTGCTGATTTCCAGTGTCGTGCAGGTCAGCGGGATCAGGTTCGCGCGGTCCTCCAGCGGGCGTCCGCGCATCACCCCGCGGATGAAGCGCCAGAAGTCCTTCCGCGTGGCGCTTCTGAGCGCGAGCACGTGGAGCTTGGCGGTGGTGCGGCGCGCTTCGGGGGCGAAGGTATAGGGGCCGGCATAATAGACGCCCTTGGCGACATAGACGGCTTCGCACGCGTAACTCTTGCCGTCCGCGGTGATGGTCAGCTGCGGACGCGTCCAGCGCCCCAGCACCTGCAGCATCGACAGGATATAGGCATAGCGCCCGATGCGTTCCTTCAGGCGCAGCGACACGCCCGCCACGGCATGGGCATCGGGGCCGACACTCGCGCAGCCGAAGAACATCTCGCCGTTGATCGTTGCCGGAACATGATATTGCGCCTTGACCTGATTGAGCGCGGCATGGGCAAAATCGTCGGGCTTGGTCGGTCCGCCGACCTCCAGATGGAGGAGGTTGACCGTCCCCATCGGATAGCAGGCGACGGGCAGCTCGCGCCCGCTCGCCAGCAGCGCCATCGCGGCATGACGCAGCGTGCCATCGCCCCCGGCGACGACGAGCAGATCGGCATCATCCTCGATCAGGAGCTGGCGGCCCGGCCCGATATGGGCGAGCGTCACGCGCGCGCCCTGCTGGCGGAAGGCCTCGCGCAGGGCGATGACGCGGGGCAGGCTGTAGCCGCCGGCATCGGGGTTCACGACAAGCTGGACGCGGGTGGCCATCAGCTATTGCCCCAGCCGGTCGAGCAGCGACCGGGCAAAGGCGGACAGCGTGTCGTCCCGCGCGCCCATCACGACAATGCGGTCACCCGGCTTGGCAAGGACGAGCAGGCGGTCGCCGCAGGCGTCACGCGTGGCCAGATGCTCCGCCCGCTTGCCCGCCGCCGACACGCCGTCGACAATCGTCTCACTCCCGACCGAGCGGTCGACGGTGCCGCCGAAATAGACGGGGTCACACAGGACCAGCACGTCCTCGTCCGCCATCAGATTGGCAAAGGCCGCTGTCAGTTCGCGCCCCATCTGCTTGAGCGGGCCATAGCCGTGCGGCTGAAAGAAGATCAGCAAACGCCCGGGGAACGCATGGAGCGTGTTGAGCGTGGCCGAAATCTTGTCGGGGTTGTGGCCGAAATCATCGATGACGGTCACGTCCCTGGCGGTGCCGACCACGTCCATGCGCCGGTTGATCCCGGCATAGCCGCCAATCGCGCGGGCCGCGTCCTCAAGCGCGATGCCGGCGGCGAGCGCGGCGGCGATGGCGGCCAGTGCGTTGGACACGTTGTGGCGGCCGGGCACCTGCAGCACGACAGGCACGCCATTGGCGAGGAAGGTGATTCCGTCCGGCCGCTCGACAATGTCGGTGGCGACCAGATCGGCCTGTCCGCCAAGCGCATAGGTGATCGCATTGTCGCGCGGCAGTCTGGCGACCTCATCATTGTCGAGGTTGAGCACCGCGACGCGCGCCTTGGCGATGAACGCGCCGAACAGCGCGCGCAGCTCGTCCATCGACTTATGGTCGAGCGCGATGTTGTTGAGGACGGCGATGTCGGGCGTGTAGAGCGCGATCGATCCGTCGCTTTCGTCGACCTCGCTGATGAAGGCGTCGCCCTTCCCGACAAGGGCGCTCGCAAAGGGCGCATCGGGGCTGGCAAAATTCTTCATGACGGCGCCATTCATCACCGTCGGGTCACGGCCGAGCGCGTGGAAGATCCAGCCGATCATCCCGGTCACGGTCGATTTGCCGCTCGTGCCGCCGATGGCGATCCCCTGCCGGGCGCTGTTGAACAGTTCGGCGAGCAGATCGGCGCGGCGCATCCGCTGCGCGCCGACCGCGTTGGCGGCGACGATATCGGGCACGGTTTCTTCCACGGCGGCCGAGGCGACAACGATCTGTTCCGGCCGGGTCACCCCGCTGCCATCCTGCGCGAACAGGGAAACGCCTTTGGCGCGCAGCCAGTCAAATTTGGGCGCGGTCCGTCCCTGATCGAGCGCGCGGTCGGAGCCGGCGACGCGATGTCCCTGTCCGGCCACGATCAGGGCGAGCGGCATCATGCCCGACCCGCCAATGCCGCAGAAGAAATAATCTTTCACTTTCATTGGCGGGCCTTGCCAACTGCGCCCGCCAATGTCGAGTGCGTATCAGACCAGTTCGACAGCGATCGCCGTGCCTTCGCCGCCGCCGATGCAGAGCGAGGCGACGCCCTTTTTCAGGCCCCGGTTTTCAAGCGCTGCAATGAGCGTCGCGATGATGCGCGCGCCTGAAGCGCCAATCGGATGGCCGAGCGCCGTCGCCCCGCCGTTGACGTTGAGCTTTTCAGCCGGAATGCCGAGTTCTTTCATCGCGATCATCGGCACCATGGCGAAGGCTTCGTTGATTTCGAACAGGTCGACATCGTCGATGGACCAGCCCGCCTTGTCGAGCACCTTGCGGATGGCGGGCACGGGCGCGGACGTGAACCGGGCCGGTTCCTGGCTGTTGGTCGCCCAGGCGACGATGCGCGCCGCGACGGGCAGGCCCTGCGCCTTGGCAATGCTTTCCTTGGTGACGACGAGTGCCGCTGCACCGTCGGAGATCGAGGAGGCGTTGGCCGCCGTGATCGTGCCGTCCTTGGCAAAAGCGGGCTTCAGCGTCGGGATCTTTTCCGGCTTGGCATTGCCGGGCTGTTCATCGACTTCGACCAGGGTCACGCCGCTGCGGCCGGCAACTTCGACCGGCACGATCTCACGCTTGAAGGCGCCCGACGCAATGGCCTCATTGGCACGCGCGAGCGAGCGGAGCGCATATTCATCCTGCTGTTCGCGGGTGAACTGATATTCGGTGCAGGTTTCCTCGGCAAAGCTGCCCATGGCGCGGCCGGGTTCATAGGCGTCTTCCAGACCGTCGAGGAACATCGAGTCCTTGAGGCTGTCATGGCCCAGACGGGCGCCCGAGCGGTGCTTGGTGAGGAGGTAGGGCGCGTTGGTCATGCTTTCCATGCCACCCGCGATGACGACGTCGGACGTGCCCGCGATGATCGCCTCGGCGGCCATCATCGTGGCCTTCATGCCCGATCCGCAGACCTTGTTGATCGTCGTCGCGCCTGTGGCGAGCGGCAGGCCGGCGCCGATCGACGCCTGACGGGCAGGGGCCTGCCCCAGAGCGCCCGGCAGGACGCAGCCCATGATGACCTGATCGATGGCGTCAGGCGACACGCCCGCGCGCTCGACGGCGGCCTTGATGGCGATAGCGCCCAGCTTGGTCGCGGGCACGGAGGCCAGCGCCCCCTGCATGCCGCCCATCGGCGTGCGGGCATAAGAAGCGATAACGACGGGATCGGTGGTCATTTCGGCGGTCCTTTCCAAACGACTCAAACTGCGGAATCTGCCGTCGCTCTCCCGCAAGCGGCGGCGAGATTCAAGCGGAAGTTTTTTGCAGCGCAACATGCACGCTTTCGCGCGCGTTTCACCCGCCGGTACTGGTACAAGTGCCAAGGTTGATTTCGATCAATGTGCCCGTCATCATCCGCCCCGAAGCTGGACAAAACAGCAACCAGAGAGAGGGTAGAGGATGCTCGACACCGTCGAACGGCCGCAAAGTGCGGCAGGCGCGAATGACGTTACGCATTTCGATGTTTTGATTGCAGGTGCCGGCATTTCGGGCATCGGCTCGGCCGTCCATCTGCAGCAGAATTGCCCGAACAAGACCTTTGCAGTCCTCGACTCGAAGGACACCTTCGGCGGAACGTGGGACACGCACAAATATCCCGGCGTCCGCTCCGACTCCGATCTCTACACCTTTGGCTACCGGTTCAAGCCGTGGGTGGGCGCGCCAATCGCCTCAGCCGAGGAGATCCTGAAATATATGGGCGAGGTGATCGAGGAGAACGACCTCAACCCCCATATCCGCTACGGCCACACGATCACGCATTGCAGCTTTTCACGCGACACGAATTTGTGGACGGTGGAGGCGACGAGCAAGGCCGACGGGAAGACGCACCGCTTCACCTGCAACTTCCTGTGGATGTGCCAGGGTTATTACAATCACCATGATCCCTACATTCCGCCCGAATGGAAGGGCATTCCGGACTATAAGGGGCTGTTCATCCACGCGATGAAGTGGACGCCCGACATCGATGTCACGGGCAAGAAGGTGCTCGTCATCGGCTCGGGCGCGACGGCGGCGACGGTCATCCCGGCGATGGCAGGCAAGGCCGCGCATGTGACGATGCTCCAGCGTTCGCCGACCTATTTCTTCTGCAGCCCGAACCAGAATGAACTGGCCGACCGGCTGCGCGAGATCGGCATTGATGAGCCGACCATCCACCGCGTCGTGCGTCAGCAGATCCTCTACGATCAGGACGTGCTGACGAAGCGCTGTCTTGAAGAGCCGGATGCGGTCGTCGAGGAACTGCGCGCGCTCATCCGCATGTATGGCGGGGAGGATTTCCCGTTCGAACCGCACTTTACGCCCAAATACCGCCCATGGCAGCAGCGTCTGGCCTTCTGCCCGGATGGAGACATCTTCCAGGCGGCTGCCAAGGGCCAGGTCAGCGTCGTGACCGACCATATTGAGCGCTTCACGGAGAAAGGCGTCCTCCTGAAATCCGGCGAGGAGCTGGAAGCCGACATCATCATGGCCGCGACGGGCTTCAAGCTGTCGGTGCTTGGCGACATTCCGTTCGAGGTCGATGGCAAGCCGGTCGACTGGTCGGAAACGGTCAATTACCGCGGCATGATGTTTACCGGCGTGCCCAACATGCTCTGGGTCTTCGGGTATTTCCGCGCGAGCTGGACGCTGCGCGTCGATATCCTCGGTGATTTTGTGACCAAGCTGCTCAATCACATGGATGAAAAGGGCGCCAAGCGCGTCGAGGTCAAGCTGCGGCCCGAAGACCACGACATGCCGCTCTTGCCGTGGATCGAGGAAGACAATTTCAATCCGTCCTACCTGATGCGCGACATCCACAAGATGCCCAGGCGTGGCGACAAGCCGGAATGGCGGCACAATCAGGATTACTGGAAGGAAAAGGACGAAATTCCGCACATCAATCTGGACGGCGCGGAGTTCGCCTATAGCTGAGGCGTGCCGGGGCGGGCGTCAGCCGCGATAACCGCCCCGGTCTGTCCACCAGCCCGCCATGTCGGGCAGATCGGTGGACACCTTGCCCGGAAAATCGGGCGTGCGCTTTTCGAGGAAGGCGGCGACGCCTTCATGCACGTCGGCCGTCTTGCCGAGCGCAATGTTGAGCGTCGCATCGATGGACAGCGCGCCCGACGCATCGGGATCATTGACGAAGTTCCACAGCATCCGCCGGGTCAGCGCGACCGAGACGGGCGCGGTATTCTCCGCGATCTCCAGCGCCAGCGTCCGCGCGCGATGTTCCAGTTCGTCGGCCGGGCAAATCTCGGAGACGAGGCCCTTGGCCAGCGCCTCGCGCGCGGGGAACAGGCGCCCGGTCAGGCACCAGTGGAGCGCCTGCGGCAGGCCCACGATCTGCGGCAGATACCAGGCTGACCCCGCCTCAGGCACCAATCCGCGCCGCGTGAAGACAAAGCCGAATTTGGCACTGTCCGCCGCGATCCGGATGTCGCAGGGCAATGTGAGTGTCAGGCCAACCCCGGCGGCGGAGCCATTGAAGGCGACGATGGAGGGCTTGCGGCAATTGGCGATGGCGGAGATGAAATCGCTGTCGCGGCCATCGCTGCGCCCGCCGAAATTCCTGGCGCCTTCGCCGCTTTCGGTGTCGAAGCTGCCCGCACCTGCCGACACGTCGGCCCCTGCGCAGAAGACCCGCCCCCGTGCGGTCAGCACGACAACGCGGATCGCGTCCTCGGCGTCCGCCTGCTGGAAAGCGGCGGCCAGTTCCGCGCCCATCTGTGCTGTATAGGCGTTCATGGCCTCGGGCCGGTCGAGCGTGATCCAGAGGATCGGCCCTTCGGCATCCACGTGCATCGTCTCGAAGGCCATGGCCTATCCTCCTCTCCGGCGGCGCAGATCGTCTGCGTCCGCGTTCAGGAGGCGGATGCTATCGGCAATTTGATTGGCCGTCAGGCTGCGACAGGTAACAGGTGCCGTTCGCCCGCGATGCGCATCATCGCCTTTTGCAGCTTTTCGAAGGCACGGACCTCGATCTGACGGACGCGTTCGCGCGACACGCCAAATTCCTGGCTAAGTTCTTCCAGCGTGCGCGGTTCATCGACCAGGCGGCGCTCGGTCAGGATCTGCTTCTCGCGGTCGGTCAGGCTCTGCATCGCCTCGATCAGAAGCGCATGGCGCTGCACGCGTTCCTCGGCGTCTGCAACAAGCTCGTCCTGCAACGGGCCGGTGTCGACCAGAGCATCCTGCCACTGGCCTTCGCCATCCTCGTTGAGCGAGACATTGAGCGAGGTATCGCCGCCGCCCAACATCCGGCGGTTCATGCTGACCACCTCATCCTCGGTCACGCCAAGGTCGGTCGCGATCTTCCGCACGTCTTCGGGACGCAGATCACCATCCTCATAGGCGTCGAGATTCTTCTTCATCCGGCGCAGGTTGAAGAACAGCTTCTTCTGCGCAGCCGTCGTGCCGAGCTTCACAAGGCTCCACGAGCGGAGAATGAATTCCTGGATCGAGGCCTTGATCCACCACATGGCGTAGGTGGCGACGCGGAAGCCGCGATCAGCCTCAAACTTCTTCACGCCCTGCATCAGGCCGATATTGCCTTCGGCAATCAGCTCACTGACGGGCAGGCCATAGCCGCGATAGCCCATGGCGATCTTCGCCACGAGCCGCAGATGCGACGTGACGAGCTTGGCCGCCGCTTCGGTGTCCTGATGCTCCTCGAAGCGCTTGGCGAGCATATATTCCTCTTCCGCCGTCAGGATCGGGAATTTCCGGATCTCTGCCAGATAGCGGTTGAGGCCTTCCTCGCTGTTCAGCGCAGGAATGGTCACCGGGGTCTTCGACTTCATTGCCAGCGATTTGCCGGTCATATTGATCTCCCTGTCCGCAGCCCCCTCATCAAGCAGGGCTGCTTCAGACTGGTTCGCTATACCCGAAGGCAGCTTAACAGTTGCTGCATATCAGATGGGATGGCGCTGTGGAAAGTTAAAGCCCCCCCGGTGACCGGATGTACGAATCCGAGCCGCGCTGCATGCAGTGCCTGTCTTTCAAAGCCCAAACGCCTGAGGATGTCCCGATGTTCCGGACGGGCGCGGCCATAGACCGGGTCGCCCAGAAGCGGGTGCCCGATCGAGGCCATGTGCACGCGCACCTGATGCGTGCGTCCGGTTTCGAGTCGGCATTCGACAAGCGCGGCCTGTTTCAGCGGCTCGACCAGCGTCCAGTGCGTGACAGCGCGCTTGCCCCGGCCTTCCCCCACAATCGCAATTTTCTTGCGGTTGGTGGCGGACCGGGCGAGCGGAGCGTCCACCGTGCCGCTGCCGGTCTTGGGCTGGCCCGCGACGATGGCGGCATAGCGCCTGTCGATGGTGTGTTTGGCGAATTGCGCGGCAAGCCCTTCATGCGCCGGATCGGTCTTTGCGACGACCAGCAGCCCGGACGTGTCCTTGTCGATCCGGTGGACAATGCCCGGCCGTGCGACGCCGCCAATGCCCGACAGCCGTCCCTTGCAATGGTGGAGCAGCGCGTTGACCATCGTCCCGTCGAAATTGCCGGCCGCCGGATGGACGACCATGCCCGCCGGCTTGTCGACGACGAGCAAGTGATCATCCTCGAACACGATCTCAAGCGGAATGTCCTGCGCCTCATTGTGCGCCGGGGTTGGCGGCGGCACGGCGACGGCGTACACCGCCCCTTCGGTCGTCTTGGCCGCCGGATCGCGCGTCAGCGCACCGTCGCGCGTCACCTGACCGGAGGAAATCAGCGCCTTCAGCCGCTCCCGCGAATAGGTGGGCAGCAATGTCGCGAGCGCGCGGTCCAGCCGCCATCCGGCCATCTCGGCCGGGACTGTCACCTCTTCTTGGATTGCGCCTGCGCCCATGCGATAGCCTTGCGCCCATGACGCTCTCGATTTCAAGCGAATTGCTGACGCGCCTTCATGCGATGGCCCATGCGTCGCCCGACGCAGAGGTCTGCGGCCTGCTGCTCGGGGCGGCGGGCGTTGTCGAGGCGATCATTCCAGCCGCCAATGTCGCTGCCACCCCCGCGACCCGGTTTGAGATCGACCCCGCGGTGCTGATTGCCGCCCACCGTGCGGCACGCGACGGGGGGCAGGCGGTGATCGGCTGCTATCATTCGCACCCCGGTGGTCCGGCGCGGCCCTCGCCCGAAGATGCGCGGCAGGCGGCCGCAGACGGCCAATATTGGCTCATCCTCGGATCGGACGGCGCGACCGCCTGGCAGGCTGTCGCCCGGGGGGCGGTGCAGGATCGTTTCAATCCGGTGGCACTTGCTTCACCCGACTCTGTCGGCCAAAGGTGAGCGCAGCGCCGGTTTCGCGCCATTTTGGGGATCGCATGATGAAGGTTGATGCTGTCGAATTCGCCAGTCTGCTCTGTTCGCGGCTGTGCCACGACCTGCTGAGCCCGGTCGGCTCGATCAACAATGGCATCGAATTGCTGGCCATCGAAAATGACGCCGACATGCGCCAGCAATGTCTCGATTTGCTCTCGGAAAGCGCGCGGACGTCGGCCAACAAGCTGAAGTTCTTCCGTCTGGCCTTTGGGGCGGCGGGCGGCTTTGGCGACAAGGTCGACGTGCGAGAGGCGCAGCAGGCGATTGAGGGGCTGTTTGCGGCCAACAAGCGGCTCGACCTCGGCTGGATGGTGGCTGAACCCATGCTCGCCAAACCGGCGATCAAGGTGCTGCTCAATCTTGCGATGATTGCGGGCGACACGCTGGTGCGCGGCGGCAGGCTCGATGTGGGCGCCGAAATCCATCTCGACCGGACCGAGATTGCGGTGCGGGCAACGAGCGAGCGCCTGATCCTCGATGACAACATCCGCAAGGCGCTGACCGGGCAACTGCCGGAATCGGAGCTGACCCCGCGCGTCGCGGCTGCGTGGATGGCGCATCAGATCGCCACGCAGTCGGGCGGCGAGATCCAGGTTTCCGAGCCCGATCAACCGTTTCTGCTCTTCGGGGCAACGCTGATCGGCTGAGGCCGACAATCGGAAATTAACCGTCTTCGCCTATCAGCCACGGCTTCTATCGAGGCTTGGCGGATGACGGACCTGTTCGGCGAATTCGTGGCGGATGTGCGCGAGGGGTTTGAGCGCGCGTCGCCCGCGCTTGCCCGATGGGTCGCCGATCCCGCCGACCGCGCGGCGCTCGATGCGGTGTTCCGGTTCGTCCACACTGTGCGCGGCAATGCCGGTTTCCTTGATCTCGAACGCTTTGAGCGGCTGTGCGACGGTGCCGAGCGGGGTCTGGCGCGCATCCGGGATGGGCAGGAGCCGCCTGCGTCGGACTTCGTCGCCGGGGTGGCCGCACTGGTCGAGCGGCTGGGCGTGCTTGCCGATGCGGTGGAGGCCGGGATCGGCCTGTCGGACAAGGATGAGCCCGACATGGTCCGCGCGCTGGGCTTTGAACCGATTGACCGGCGGCGCGACGACAAGCCGGGGACGCCGCCGCTCCAGCGCCGCACCCGCACGGTGCGCATTCCCGCCGAACAGTTCGAACTGCTGGCGACCAGCATGGAGGAGGTGGAGGCGGGGCAGCGCGAGCTGCTTGAGCTCGTCGCGCTCCTCGAACCGAACAGCCCGATGCTGCCCGCGATCACCGACCTGTCGACGCGCATTGCGGCCATGGCCCGCGCGCTGACGGCGAGCAGCCAGCAGCCGCTGGAACGGCTCTTTGCCGGACTTGGCGCCATCGTCGGGCAGGCGGCCGCCTCCTGCGGGAAGGATGTCCGGCTCGAGCTGGGGGGCGGCGCCATCATGTTCGACCGGGAGGTCATTGACGGCCTGCGCGATCCGTTGCTCCACGTGGTCCGCAACGCGCTGGCTCATGGCATTGAAGACCCCGAGTTGCGGCGACAGCTTGGCAAGCCTGCCCAGGGGACGATCCGCGTTGTCGCCAGCGTTGCGGGCGAGCACCTTGTGCTGGACGTCAGCGATGACGGTGCGGGGCTTGACGAGGCCGCCTTGCGCGCGGCGGGCCATAAGCAGGGTCTGGTCGGCCTGCCACTTACGGACCTTTTGCAAAGCCCGGGGATCAGCACCGCGCGTGAGGTGACGCCCCTGTCGGGACGGGGCGTGGGGCTCGATGCCGTGGCGCAGCGGATCGGCCTTTTGGGCGGGTCGGTGGACTATGTCTCGTGCCCAGGTGGCGGGCTGACCGTCACCCTGCGCGCGCCCACGCGGCGCAAGGCGGCCCATGCCGCGTAGTGCCCTGATCGTCGATGACAGCCGGCTGATCCGCGCCATTGTGCGCAACATGCTGGAGCCGATGGGCTTTGACGTGTCCGACGCCGCGTCGGGGCAGGAGGCGCTGCTGCAATGCGCGGCAAAGTCCCCCGCGCTCATCGTGCTCGACTGGTGGATGGACGACATGAGCGGGCCGGAGGTCGCCGCCGCCATCCGCGCGCGACAGGACGCGCCGCAGCCCTATATCCTCTTATGCTCCACCGAGACGCGCGTTGCGGAGATCCGCAGGGCGATGCGGGCGGGGGTGAATTCCTATCTGCTCAAGCCGTTTGACCGGGACAGGCTCGCCCGGAGGCTGCAAAGATTTGGCTTCCTCTGACAGGCGCTCTATGGCCGGAGCATGACTGCGCATCCGGTTCACAAGTTCGGCGGCTATGACGTGCTCGTCGCGGTGGCGATGAACGTGATGTGGGGGCTGAACCTGATCGCGGTGAAGATGGGCGTGGACCTGATCCAGCCGCTCACCGCCGCGTGGCTGCGGCAGGTCATGGTGCTGCTCATCTGCCTGCCCGCGCTGCGCCTGATCGACGGAAAGATGCGCGAACTGCTGACGTTGGGCGCGCTGTCGGGCGCGCTCTTCTACATCATCGTCAACATCTCGATGGCGGTCTCCACCAATGTCAGTGCGCTGGCGATTGCGGGCCAGTTGGGTGCGCCCTTCTCGCTGATCCTCGCGGTGATCTTTCTGGGGGAGAAGGTGCACAAATACCGGATCGCCGGCATGGCGCTCGCCTTTTCGGGCGTCGTCATGATCGTGTTCGATCCCCATGCCGTTGATGAGCGTCTCGGCCTTGGGCTGACGGCTGCGGCGAGCCTTGTCTGGGCGATCTGCTCGCTGATCCAGCGGCGGCTGGTCGGCGTTCCCGTGCTCACCATCTATGCCTGGGTCGGCCTCATGGGCACGATCCTGCTTGGTCCCATCGCGTTTTTTGCCGAGCCGGCGGCCTTTGCGCATCTGCCCCATCTGCCGCTGTCCACGTTAGGCTGGGTGCTGTTTTCCGCGCTCGGGTCCACCGTCATCGGGCAGGGCGCCATGAGCATCCTCCTGCAACGCCACCCGGTCAGCACCGTCGTGCCGCTGACGCTGCCGACGCCGGTCATCTCGGTCATCGCCGCGTCCTACTGGTTCGGGACGAAGATGACCCCGGTGATGATTGCAGGCGGTGTCGTGGTGCTGATCGGGGTTGCCATCGTCACGCTGCGTACGGCCCGCGCCGCAGAACATCGACAGGATTGACGTGTATGGAGTTCATCGAAACACCTTCCCCCAATTTCGATGAGCGCGCGCTCCCCGTATCGATGGTGGTGCTCCACTATACCGGGATGCTGGATGGCGCGTCGGCCATTGCCCGGCTGGCGGATGCCGAGGCCAAGGTGTCCGCGCATTATGTCGTTGCCGAAGACGGGCAGGTCGTCCGCATGGTCGATGAGGACAAGCGCGCCTGGCATGCCGGCCGGTCCTGGTGGCGCGGCATTTCCGACGTCAACTCCGCGAGCATCGGCATCGAGATCGTCAATCCGGGGCATGAGTTCGGCTATCGCCCCTTTCCGGAAGCGCAGATCGACTCGGTCATCCAGCTTCTGGGCGGGATCGTCGACCGGCACCGGATCACGCGCGGCAATGTCGTCGGGCACAGCGATGTGGCGCCCGCGCGCAAGGAAGATCCGGGCGAACTTTTTCCCTGGTATCGCCTCGCCCGGCTCCGCCTCGCGCTGCCGCGGCCGACGAAGAATCTGATGGACCCGCACTGGTCCGATGCCGGGTTTCTCCTCGCGCTCGAACGTTTCGGCTATGACGTGACCGATGGTGTCGCCGCCGTCCGCGCCTTTCAGCGCCGCTTCCGCCCGGAGATGATCGACGGGATCATCGACGGGGAATGCCGGGCGATCCTGCTCGCCTTGCTGCTGCCCAAACCGACGGGCGATTGAGGCGGCAAGCGCCGTGCCGTTCATCCTGAGCCTGTCGCAGGATCGTCCCATTTCTTCTCAATGAGATGACCAGAAAGAACCGCCTTTCGACAGGCTGAGGGCGAGCGGCGTCAGGGGCCCCCCTTTGCCATCCGCCCCACATGCCCCTTTCAAAGTAGGATTTGTTCTGATCTATCCTTGCAGGCGGTGGGTGCCGCATCTGCAGAGAGGGCGGCATGGCGATCAGCTTCCAGATCATTCGCGAAGGCAGGGACTATTGGGCAACGGCGGATGGCGGTCCGCGCTTTTTCGTCGGTCGACAGGTGACGTATCAGGGGCGCGTCGGGCTCACCAACGTCTTTCCCGGCACGCCGCTTCCACGCCTCGACTATGATCCCCAGAACTATGCGGAACGTTTCGGCTTTTGGGCGGCCCTCATCAACCCGACGGCGGGGTGTGAGGGGCGGAATTTCCTGACGCTCAACAGCTATGACCGTGCCGGCTTCACCTTCGGCTTTGGACAATTTGCCGCGCATGTCCCTGACGGGGATTTCGTCCGCTGGTTCCATGCGATGCTCGCATTGCCCGAAGCGCAGGCCTATTTTCCGGACCTGTCGATCATCGGCGGGCGCGTCCATGCGGCGGGTGTCGGTTCGCTTGAATCGGCGGGGTCGACATCCGCGCTGATGGCCTGGCTCAATCCGATGCCGCGCGCGGTCGACACCGCCGAAGTGCTGACAGCTGCCCGGTTGATCCATTGGACTGCAACGCACCGGCCCGCGCGCCTCGCCCAGATTGCGCAGATGATTGCGAGATTTCGCGGCTATATGACCAATGCCGATCGGCGCGGTCTGATCGAGGGGCGGACGGCGGCGCAATGCTGCGTGATCGCCGACCTGTTCCACCATGGGCGGGGCGGGCGCACCGTCTGGGCGTCCGTTGCAAAGGCGTTGGCCGCCGCTGATCCGCTCGACGCCTTGATCGCGATTGGCGCTGCGCAATGGGCCGAGCGCACGGCGACGCTGCGCCGCGAAATTCTGGCCATGCCGGACCTGCACAAGCGGCGCTGGTCGCGTGCCGCCGGGGACTTCGTCTGACGCGTCAGCCGACCATCTTGACGGTGCCGCGGCCTGCCTGCTTGGCCTTGTAGAGCGCCTGGTCCGCCTTGGAGAGCATGACGCCGATATCATAATCGGGGCCAATGGCGGCGACCCCGGCGGAAAAGTTCACATGGCCCACCGGGCGTCCGGTCTGCCGGTCGACAATGCGCCGCTCTGCCAGATCTTCCCGTGCCTGTTCCGTCAGATCGCGGGCCTGCCGTGCGGTCTTGCCCTCAAACAGGATGACGAATTCGGCGCCCTCATGGCGGGACACTTTGCCCCGCTTGTCGATGGCATCGTCCAGGACAGTGCCGATGAAGGTCAGCACCCGATCCCCGGTCGCCGGGCCGTGAATGTCGTTGATGACCTTGAAATTGTCGATGTCGCAAAAGGCGATGGAGAGCGGCGTGTTGTAGATGCGGGCGCGTTCGGCGGCAGAGCCGAGCTCGCGTTCAAAGGCGCGGCGGTTGGTCAGGCCGGTCAGCTGGTCGGTCTCGGCGCGGGCCTTTTCCTGCTGGAGATTGCCCTGCAGCAGGCCGACGGCTTCGGTGCGCGCGCGCAGTTCCCCTTCGACCTTGCGGGTCTTTTCCACCATCTCGCGCGTCAGCGTGACAAGCTTGGCGAGGCTTTCGGCGGTCTTCTCCGGGTCGGCCAGAAGGGCACTGCCTTCCTCCAGCGAGGTCGAGAAATGTGCGGCATCGGCGCCGGACTTTTGCATCAGGCCTTCGACGGCGCGCAGATGTTCTTCCACGCTTGCAGCGATGGCCGACAGATGTTCGGCGGAAATGCGGTCCGTCTCCGCCTTGCCTGCCTCATAGGCAAGATAGGACTTGCGCGGGGCGCGGCTTTCTTCGCCGCCGCCGAAAATCTTTTCCCAGAACATCAGACCCACCTGCATTCGAACGTGCCACAGTTAACGGCCTGTTATTTCAGAGGTTTAGCCCGACGATTGCGTTGGGGACGCCGCGTCCCTAAATGGCGGGTGCCAGAGGGCCGGGCGGCCGCCGGCATTTCTTCGGAAATGCGGGAGGAAAGTCCGGGCTCCAGCGAGGATCGGTGCCGGATAACGTCCGGCGGGGGCGACCCCAGGGAAAGTGCCACAGAAAGCAAACCGCCAGTGCTTCGGCACGGTAAGGTCGAAAGGGTGCGGCAAGAGCGCACCGCGCGTCCGGCAACGGAAGCGGCATGGTAAACCCCACCGGGAGCAAGACCGAATAGGGGCGGCATATGGGATTCCTCCTCCCCGTCGCCCGGGTTGGTTGCTTGAGCGGGCTGGCAACAGTCCGCCTAGAGGAATGGTCGCCCATCCCCGCGCTTCGGCAAGGGGTGGACAGAACCCGGCTTACAGGCCCTCTGGCATTTCATTCCCTTTGGGGAATGGCGACATGGGTGAATCACGGCTTTTCGTAGGCCAACTTCCTCGCTAACGCTGACGGTCCCATGGCCGAGCAATCCCCCCTCGATCAGTTCAAGCAGGTGCTGACCGGCACCGCGCGCGCCATTGCGCATGAGCCGGAGGTGGAGCTTGCCTTTACCGCCGATGCGCCGACGCAGGTGGGCAAGAACTTTCGCGTGCCGATGCCCGGACGGCTGCTGCCGCCCGAACAGGTCGCCGAAGCGCGCGGTTTTGCGGACAGCATGGCGCTGCGGCTGAAGCATCATTCCGACGGCGTCCACATGGCAAACCGCCCGCCCGAAGCCGTGGCCGGGGCCGTGTTCGACGCGATCGAGACGGCGCGTGTGGAGGCGATCGGCGCGCGGTCCATGGCGGGCGTGCGCGCCAATCTGGGCCATGCGCTCGATATGAAGATGCGCTCCGACCCGATTTCGCGGGCGCAGGGCGCGGATGAAGTGCCGCTGCCGACCGCCATAGGCCTGCTCGTGCGCGAACGGTTGACCGGCGATGCTCCGCCATCGGTGGCCGAACAGGGCCTCGACATGGTGCGCGGCTGGATTGAGGAGAAGGCCGGGGCCGATCTCGATGCGCTCACCGAGGCGCTCGACGATCAGAGCCGCTTTGCCCAGCTTGCGCAAAAGCTGCTGCGCGATCTGGAGCTGACCGCCAACCCTGATGAGATCGACCCGACCGATTCGAACGACCAGTCGGAAGACGAACAGGAAGGCGAAGGCGAGCAGGAGCAGGAACAGTCCGAACAGGGCGACAGCCAGACCCAGATGGAAGCGCGCGCCGAAGAGGGCGAAGGCGAGGCTGAGGATGGCGAGCAGCAGGAGATGGAGGCCGAATCGGACATGGAGTCCGATGGCGAGCCGGGCGACGAAGGCGAGGAGGGGATGCTCCCCGTCCGCCCGAACCGTCCGCTGTCCGATCTGCCGCCGCAGTTTGATTACAAGAGCTGGACGACCGAGTTTGACGAGGTCATCGCCGCGACCGAGCTGTGCGACGAGGACGAATTGACGCGCCTTCGCGCCTATCTCGACCAGCAGCTGACGCATCTGCAGGGGGCGGTGACCAAGCTCGCCAACCGGCTGCAGCGCCGCCTGATGGCGCAGCAGAACCGCAGCTGGGATTTCGATCAGGAAGAAGGCCTGCTCGATGCCGCGCGCCTCGCCCGCGTCGTCACCTCGCCGGGCAGTTCGCTCTCGTACAAGGTCGAGCGCGATACCGAGTTTCGCGACACCGTCGTCACCCTCCTCATCGACAATTCAGGTTCGATGCGTGGCCGGCCGATCTCGATCGCGGCGATCAGCGCGGACATCCTTGCCCGCACGCTCGAACGCTGCGGCGTGAAGACCGAAATTCTGGGCTTCACCACGCGCGCCTGGAAAGGCGGGCAGTCCAGAGAGAACTGGCTGGCGGCGGGGCGCCCCGGATCGCCCGGTCGCCTCAATGATCTGCGCCACATCCTCTACAAGGCGGCGGACGAGCCGTGGCGGCGCGCCAAGAAGTCGCTGGGCCTCATGATGCGCGAAGGCCTGCTCAAGGAAAATATCGACGGCGAGGCGCTGCTCTGGGCGCACAACCGGATGATTGGCCGACCCGAAGAGCGCAAGATCCTGATGGTGATTTCCGACGGTGCGCCGGTTGATGACTCGACGCTGTCGGTGAACAATGGTGCCTATCTGGAACGGCATCTGCGGCAGGTGATCAACTGGATCGAGAACAAGTCACCGGTTGAGCTTTGCGCCATCGGCATCGGCCATGACGTGACCCGCTATTACCAGAAGGCTGTGACCATCATGGACGCCGAACAATTGGGCGGCACCATGATCGAACAACTCGCCGGGCTGTTCGACACCGACTGACACCGTTGACTTCGTGCCAGTTTGGCGCGAGCCTTCCGCCCTGCACCCAACTGGCAGGGAGAGAGGGCCATGTCGGACACTGCAATTGCCACGCCGAAGCACATCTGGATCGTCGGCGTCCTGTCGCTTCTCTGGAACAGCATGGGCGCGATGGACTACACCATGACGCGCCTCAAACTCATCCCGCTCCCGCCCGCCCAGCTGGCCTATATCGACCAGTTCCCGATATGGGCGAGCATTGGCTGGGCGCTCGGTGTGTGGGGCGCGCTGGCGGGTTCGCTCCTGCTGCTCCTGCGCAGCCAGCATGCCGTCACGGCCTTTGCCCTGTCGCTGGCGGGGCTGGCCGTTAACCTGATCTGGCGCTTTGCCCTGTCGGGCGTCGATGAAGGCGTCCTGTTCGGGGCCAACCCCTATCCGCTGGCTGGCGGCATCCTTGTCGTCGCCGTGGCGCTGCTCATTTATGCGCAAAAGCAGAAGGCGAACGGGGTGTTGCGGTAGGCTGTTCACACCTCCGTTTGTGCTGAGCTTGTCGAAACACTATCCTTCGCTGTGCTCCTCGTTGGCGAATAGGAAGGACGGGCCCTTCGACAGGCTCAGGGCAAACGGTAACGGTGCGTCATTTGCGCGCCAAACCTATTTCTTCCCCCACTTCTTCTGCACCTTGCCGAAGCGCGTCTTGCGCGTGCCCGGCTTGCCTTCGTTTGAGCGGCCCATGATCGGGGCTTTGTGCTCGTCGGCGGGGAGGCCGAGTTCGGTCGCTTCGAGCGCGCGGATCTCGTCGCGCAGGCGACCCGCTTCCTCGAACTCCAGATCGGCGGCGGCGGCGCGCATCTTCTTTTCGAGCTCTTCGATATAGGCGCGCAGATTGTGGCCGACCATGTGCTGCGGCCCGTCCTCGATCTCGATCGTGACCTGATCGCCCGACGCGACGTGCGCGATGATGTCGCCAATGGCGCGCTTGATCGTCTCCGGCGTGATGCCGTTCGCCTCGTTGTAGGCAAGCTGCTTGGCACGCCTGCGGTCGGTCTCGTTGATCGCGCGCTCCATGCTGCCGGTCATGCGGTCGGCATAGAGGATGACGCGGCCATCGACGTTGCGGGCGGCGCGACCGATGGTCTGGATGAGCGAAGTTTCGGAGCGCAGGAAGCCTTCCTTGTCGGCATCGAGGATCGTGACCAGCCCGCATTCCGGAATATCGAGCCCTTCGCGCAGCAGGTTGATGCCGACGAGCACGTCATAGACGCCAAGCCGCAGGTCGCGGATCAGCTCGATGCGTTCCAGTGTCTCGACGTCGGAGTGCATGTAGCGGACCTTGAGGCCCGCCTCATGCATGAACTCGGTCAGGTCTTCGGCCATCCGCTTGGTCAGCGTGGTCACCAGCGTGCGGTAGCCGGCTTCGGCCGTCTTGCGGCATTCGTTGATGCAATCCTGGACCTGATCTTCGGTCGGGCGGATTTCGACGGGCGGGTCGATCAGGCCCGTTGGGCGGATGACCTGTTCGGTAAAGACGCCGCCCGTCTGTTCCATCTCCCATGGTCCGGGCGTGGCGGTGACATAGGTCGTCTGCGGACGCATCGCCTCCCACTCGTTGAAGCGCAGCGGGCGGTTGTCGATGCAGCTCGGCAGGCGGAAGCCATATTCGGCGAGTGTCAGTTTGCGACGGTGGTCGCCCCGCGCCATGCCGTTGATTTGGCCGATGGTGACGTGGCTTTCGTCGACAAAGAGCAGCGCATTGTCGGGCAGATATTCGAACAAGGTTGGCGGCGGCTCCCCCGGCAGACGGCCGGTCAGGAAGCGGGAGTAATTCTCGATGCCCGCGCAGCTGCCCGTCGCCGTGATCATCTCAAGGTCGAAATTGGTGCGCTGCTCCAGCCGCTGCGCCTCAAGCAATTTGCCCTCCGCGACCAGTTCCTTCAGCCGTTCCTGCAGCTCGAACTTGATCGCCTCCATCGCCTGTTTGAGCGTGGGGCCGGGCGTCACATAGTGGCTGTTCGCATAGACGCGGACATAGTCGAGGCTCGCGACCTTCTTGCCGGTCAGCGGATCGAACTCGACAATCGCCTCGATCTCGTCGCCGAAGAAGCTGACGCGCCAGGCGGTGTCCTCATAGTGCGAGGGGAAGATTTCGAGATTGTCCCCCTTCACCCGGAAATTGCCGCGCGCGAACGCGGCGTCGTTGCGCTTGTACTGGAGTGCGACGAGCTTGCGGATGATCTCCCGCTGGTCGACGGTCTGGCCCTTTTTCAGATCAAAGATCATCGCCGAATAGGTTTCGACCGAGCCGATGCCGTAAAGGCAGGAGACCGAGGCGACGATCAGCACGTCATCGCGTTCCAGAAGCGATCGGGTGGCCGAGTGGCGCATCCGGTCAATCGCCTCGTTTACGCTCGATTCCTTCTCGATGTAGGTGTCGGAGCGGGGGACATAGGCCTCAGGCTGGTAATAGTCGTAATAGCTGACAAAATATTCGACCGCGTTCTCGGGGAAGAAGCTCTTGAACTCCCCATAAAGCTGCGCGGCCAGAATCTTGTTCGGCGCGAGGATCAGCGCCGGGCGCTGCACCGCCTCGATGACCTTGGCCATGGTGAAGGTCTTGCCCGATCCGGTGACGCCGAGCAGCACCTGGTCCCGCTCCTGCGCCTGCACGCCCGCCACCAGTTCGGCAATCGCGGCGGGCTGGTCGCCTGCGGGTTGATAATCGCTGACGATCTTGAACTTCCGGCCACCATCGACCTTGGGCGGGCGCGCCGGGCGGTGGGGGACGAACGTCTGGCCGGTTTCCGGCTCGTCAAGCGAAGTGCGGATGATGAGGGACATAAGAGGAACGTAGAGGGTCAGCCGCGTCGATACAATGGGATGACGGCTGCTTTGAGACTATTGACACCAATGTTAGCAGGTGTCATTTTCGGATCATGGCACCGACTCAATTCACCGATCCGCGCCGCAAGCGGCTGCGCTTCCGCCCGTTCAAGGCGCTTGGACATTTCCGCAAGCTCGTTTCGAACAAGGAAGATACCGAACAGGTCTTCCACATTTCGGAATGCCTGCCGTCCAAGGCGTTCTTCGAACAGGCCAAGGCCTTTTGCGCGAGTGAAAAGGGCCGCGCCCTGATGGAGAGCGAGCCGTATCTCCCGTCCCTGCTCGATGACCATGAGACGCTGCTGAAGCTGCCCGAAGGGTCGGTGGCGCATGCCTATGTCGCGTTCATGCGGCGCGAAGGCCTGACGGCGGCGGGCCTTGTCGAGGAATCGGAGCGGGTGCGGCGCCCCCAATATGGTGATCAGCTTGAATGGTATGCGCACCGGACGCGCGACACGCATGATCTGGTGCATGTGCTGACCGGCTATGGCCGCGATGCGCTGGGCGAACAGTGCGCGCTTGGGTTTTCCTATGGGCAGGATCGCGGCTGGACCGCACTCTTCCTCGCTTGGGCAGGCGCGCTCGAAATCCGGCGCCGCGTGAAGATCGACGCCCCCGTGTTCAAGGCAGTCGGCGAGGCGCAGCGCATGGGCACGGCGGCGCAGCGGATCATCGAACAGGATGTCCGCGCACTTCTGGCCGAACCGCTGGAGGCGGCCCGCGCCCGGCTCGGCATCAAGCCGACGACCTATTACACGCAGGCGCACCACGTGTACCGCGCGCGCGGGATTGATCCGTACAACTTCCTCGCAAAGCCCGCCGCCGCCTGACACTTGCCATTGCGGGCGGTTTGGCGTTGTATCGCCGCGCCCGATGTCCGGGCAGGGAGAATTTGATGTCGGCGCGTGCTGCGGTTCCGATTTTGGGTGTTCTGCTGCTCGCCGGATGCGGTGCCGCACCGGACACGAACGACGTGTCGGTGACGAACGCGTCGGTCGCCGAGGTGCAGAAGGCCGCCGAAAAGGTGGAGACGATCACGCCGGGCCTGTGGACGGTGACGACCACCATCAGCGATGTCCGCCTGCCGGCCGTTGGCGATACCGATCCGAAAATGGCCGGCGCCATGGTGCGCCAGATGCTTGGCCGCACGCAGACGCAAACCAGCTGCGTCACGCCCGAGGACGCGCGCGGGCCGAGTTCCGCGCTCATCGGCGGGACCACCCATGGCGCGTGCAGCTTTGAGACATTCTCGCTTCTGCGGGGCACGCTCAACGCGGTCATGACCTGCCGCCGGGACGGCGAGCCGGGCCAGCTGGTCGTCGCGACCAATGGCACCTATGCGGGGGACAAGGTCGACCTTGAATCGGTCATGCGCGTCGAAGAGACGCTGGACCAGCCCAAGGACAGGGCGCTGCGCTTTGTCGCCAAGGTGGAAGGCACACGCACGGGCGACTGCCCGACGAACAGGGGAGCCAGCAAATGACCGAGTCCTACGTCGATCCCACGCGCGCCGCGTTCGACCTGTTCAAATCGCTGCCGCGCGACACGCCGATCAACATGCTCAATCTCGTCCGCTACCGTGATCTGGCCGCCTATCCCGAAGGCCATGAACATGCGGGCAAAGGCTGGACCGGCGCGCGCGCTTATGAGGAATATGGCACGACGAGTGCACCGATCTTTGGACGGCTGGGCGGCCAGATCGTCTGGCGCGGCCGGTTTGAGACGATGCTGACCGGGCCTGCTGACGAGCAGTGGGATGCCGCCTTCATTGCGGCCTATCCCAATGCGGGGGCCTTTCTCGCGATGGTCACCGACCCGGATTACAAGCTGGCGGTGGTCAACCGTCAGGCGGCCGTGGCGACGAGCCGGCTGGTGCGGTTTGCGCCGCTGCCGATCGAGGGCGTGAAATTCGCCTGAGGCTTGCATTTCAAGTCCCAAACTCCGTCTGTCCTGAGCTTGTCGAAGGATTGTTTTTCCGTTCACCAATCTTGGGCGCAAAGCGAAGAACGACCCTTCGACAGGCTCAGGGCGAGCGGTTGGGGAGGGCGGTTACCGCAATTCCTTGCGGATCATGAGCTTCAGGCCCGACCAGATCGCGTCCACCGCGCAGACTTTCACATCGACCCAGCCCATTGGATAGGCGACCTCGCGGATCGTGTCCTCGGTGAAGTCGCAGGGCCGTTTTGAGGCCTTTTTGGGCCAGCTGATCCAGACGAACCCGTCGCTTGCGATCGCATTGCGCAGCTGAGCGAGGGTGTCTTCCATCACGGCGCGTTCGGCGGTGAAGACGTGCGCGGCCATCATGCCGGGGGCAATGCCGACCATTTCGCGCAGGCCCACATCGCCGATCTCCGCGCGGACGGAGGCGGGCATGTCCTTCAGCCAGATCGTCATGCCCGGCTTGAGCGAGAGCTTCCTGGCGAGCGGCGTGCCGGAATAGCCCGCCGCCGCCATCGTCAGGCGTTCATCAGATTGGGGAAGAAGCCCTCATGCGCCGTCCGCAACGTGGCGAGCGCAACGCCCGCGACGCTGTCGCCGCCGGTCGTGCCGATGCGGACCGCACCGGGGACGCTGGCATCCGCGGATGTAGTCACGACATAGCGCGCCTGATCCTCGCCAAAGGCTTCGGCGGTTGTCATCGGATCGAGAGTCGCGCCGATCTTTCCGGCAAGCGCCATTTCCGCAACGGCCACAATCAGCCCGCCATCGGCGATGTCGTGGACGGCGGTTGCAATGCCATCCTGCACCAGTTGGCGGACCTGCTCCGCATTTGCGCGTTCGGCGGCCAGATCAACCGACGGCGCGGCGCCAGCCTCCTTGCCCTGAACCTCGCGCAGCCAGATCGACTGGCCGAGATGTGTGCCCTTTCCGCCGATCAGCCAGATCGCCTGACCTTCGCCCTTGAAGGCGACGGTGGCGGTCTTGGACCAGTCGGGCATCAGGCCGACACCGCCAATGGCGGGCGTCGGCAGAATGGCCGAGCCACCGCCCGTTGCCTTCGATTCATTGTAAAGCGAGACGTTGCCCGACACGATCGGATAGTCGAGCGCGCGGCAGGCATCGCCCATGCCTTCGAGCGCATGGACAATCTGCGCCATGATTTCGGGGCGCTGCGGGTTCGCGAAATTCAGGCAGTTGGTGATGGCAAGCGGCGTCGCGCCAACCGCGGAGATGTTGCGGTAGGTTTCAGCGACCGCCTGCTTGCCGCCCTCATAGGGGTCGGCATAGCAATAGCGCGGGGTGCAGTCGGTGCTGATCGCGAGCGCCTTGGTCGAGCCGTGGACGCGCACGACGGCGGCATCGCCGCCCGGCGCCTGAACGGTGTCACCGCCGACCTTGTTGTCATATTGCTCCCAGATCCAGCGGCGGCTGGCGATGTCCGGGCTGCCCATCAGCTTGACGAGATCGGCGCCGATGTCGGTGCTTTCGGGCACGTCGCCCAGCGGGGCGACCTTTGCCCAGGCGGCGTAGTCCGCGCGCGAGAGCGACGGGCGATCATAAAGCGGTGCGTCATCGGCAAGCGGTGCGAGCGGGATGTCGGCCACGACCTCCCCGTGATGTTCCAGCACCATGCGGCCCGTGTCGGTCACTTCGCCGATGATGGCAAAGTCGAGTTCCCACTTCCGGAAGATGGCCTCGGCCATGGCCTCCTTGCCCGGCTTCAGCACCATCAGCATGCGCTCCTGACTTTCGGAGAGCATCATTTCATAAGCGGTCATGCCCGTTTCGCGCTGGGGCACATTGTCCATGACAAGGCGGATGCCGCAGCCGCCCTTGGACGCCATTTCGACGCTGGACGAGGTAAGACCGGCGGCGCCCATGTCCTGAATGGCAACGATGGCGTCAGTCGCCATCAGCTCCAGACAGGCTTCGATCAGCAGCTTTTCGGTGAAGGGATCGCCCACCTGCACCGTCGGGCGCTTTTCTTCCGAATCCTCGCCAAAGTCGGCGCTGGCCATCGTCGCGCCATGGATCCCGTCGCGGCCGGTCTTGGACCCGACATAGACGATGGAATTTCCGAGCCCGGTCGCGGCCGAATAGAAGATCTTGTCGGTATCGGCGATGCCGACGGTCATCGCGTTCACCAGGATGTTGCCGTCATAGGCCGGGTGGAAATTCACTTCCCCGCCCACGGTCGGCACGCCAACGCAATTGCCATAGCCGCCAATGCCGCGCACCACGCCCGAGATCAGGTGGCGCATCTTGGGATGGTCAGGCCGCCCGAAGCGCAGCGCGTTCATGTTCGCCACCGGGCGCGCGCCCATGGTGAACACGTCGCGAAGGATGCCGCCGACGCCCGTGGCTGCGCCCTGATAGGGCTCGATGTACGACGGGTGGTTGTGGCTCTCCATCTTGAAGATGGCCGCCTGCCCATCGCCAATATCGATGACGCCCGCATTCTCGCCGGGGCCGCAGATCACCCAGGGCGCCTCGGTCGGCAGCTTCTTCAGGTGGATGCGCGAGGATTTGTAGGAGCAGTGCTCCGACCACATGACCGAAAAGATGCCGAGTTCGGTTAGGTTCGGCTCCCGCCCCATGGCGTGCAGGACGCGCGCATATTCTTCCGGGGACAGGCCGTGTTCGGCGACGATTTCGGGCGTGATCTGGGACATGGGCGGGCCTTAGCGGGCGAGAGCGATTCCGCCTAGTCCCGAATGTGCGTTGCGGCGTCTCGGCCTGTCAGCTTTGACAGTGGCCCAAGGGACCCTTGCCGTTCGCTGTGCCTCCGGCAATAGGACCATAAAAGGAGAGACTCGCATGGGGATGCTCGAAGGCAAGGTTGTCGCCGTCACCGGGGCCGGGCGCGGCGTGGGGCGCGAAATCGCGCTGCTGTGCGCGAAGCATGGTGCAGCGGTCATCGTCAATGATCCGGGCGTTGGCGGCGGTGGTGAGGGCGGGGACGCTGGTCCCGCGCAGGAGACCGTCAATGACATTCTCGCGGCCGGCGGAAAGGCGCATGCCAATCTGGCGAGCGTGGCGGACCCCAAGGGCGCGGCCTCGATCATCGAAGACGCGGTGCAGCGCTTCGGGCGGATCGATGCGGTCGTCAACAATGCGGGCATCCTGCGTGACGCCATCTGGCACAAAATGAGCCATGAGGATTGGCACGCCGTCATCGATGTGCACCTGCACGGCGCGTTCAACGTGTCCAAGGCAGCGACGCCCTATTTCCGCGAACAGCAGTCGGGCAGCTTCATCCACTTCACGTCGACCTCCGGGCTGATCGGCAATGTGGGGCAGGCCAACTATTCGGCGGCCAAGCTCGCCATTGTCGGCCTGTCGCAGTCGATCGCGCTCGACATGGCCCGCGCGGGCGTGCGCTCCAACTGCATCGCCCCCTTCGCCTGGAGCCGGATGATCGCCTCGATCCCCACCGAGACGCCCGAGGCCAAGCAGCGCGTCGAGCGGCTGAAAACGATGAGCGCGGACAAGATCGCGCCGCTGGTTGTCTATCTGGCATCGGACGCGTCGAAGGAGGTCACCAACCAGATCTTCTCGGTCCGAAAGAATGAGATCGTGCTCTACAACAAGCCGCGCCCGATCCGCTCGATGACCAAGATTGAAGGCTGGACGCCCGAGGCGATCGCGGAGGAGCTGATACCTGCCTTCCGCCCCAGCTTTGCGCGTGCCGATGAAGTGTCGGCGCACGTCTTCCCCTATGACCCGATCTGAGGAGGCCCGCATGACCACCGGCATGGACCCCGACATCTTTGAACAGTTCATCGAGCAGCTGCACCGCTATGTGCGCGACCGGCTGATCCCCGCCGAGCGCGAGATCATCGAGACCGACCAGATCCCCGAGGCCATCGTGCAGGAAATGCGCGACATGGGCCTGTTCGGCCTGACCATGCCCGAAGAATATGGCGGCGCGGGCATGAACATCACGCAATACGCCCGCACGATCAACACATTGTCCTATGCGATGCCGGCCTTCCGCTCGATCATCTCGATCAACATCGGCATGGTCTGCTCCGCGCTCAAGAATGGGGGCACGGAAGAGCAGAAGGCGCACTGGCTGCCGCGTCTGGCGGCGGGCGAGATTGCAAGCTTCGGCCTGACCGAACCTGGCTCCGGCTCCGACTCCGCCGCGATGCAGACCATGGCGGTGCGCAAGGGCAATGGCTGGGTCATCAACGGCACCAAGCGCTACATCACCAATTCGCCCATGGCGAAGGTCGCGCTCATCATGGCCCGCACGTCGAAGGAAAGCCTGCCCAAGAACGCGCACGTCTCCGCCTTTCTCGTCCCGATGGACACGCCGGGCGTGTCGGTCGGCAAGTCGGACAAGAAGATGGGCCAGTCGGGCAGCCATATCGCGGACATCATCCTCGAAGACGTCGAGCTTCCCGCCGATGCGCTCTTGGGCAATGAGGAAGGCAAGGGCTTCATCTATGCGATGAAGAGCCTCGACAATGGCCGCATCTCGGTCGGTGCAGCCGCTACCGGCTATGCCCGGCGCGCGCTCGATTCAGCGTTGCGCTATGCCAATGAACGCAAGGCCTTTGGCGAGCCCATCGCCAATTTCCAGCTCATCCAGCAGATGCTCGCCGACAGTGAGATCGAAATCTACGCCGCCGAAGCAATGATGGCGGATGTGACCGCGCGTGCCGATGCGGGCGAGAACGTCCTGCGCAAGGCCGCCGCCTTCAAGGTGTTTGCGAGCGAAATGTGCGGCCGCGTCGTCGACCGTGTGGTGCAGGTCTATGGTGGGGCGGGATACCTTGCCGAATATGATGCGGAACGCTTCTTCCGCGATGCGCGCATTTACCGCATCTACGAAGGGACGACGCAGATCCTCCAGCTTCAGATCGCCAAGCACATGCTCCGCGAATGGGCGGCGGCGTGAGGATGAACGTGGAAATCCTCCCCCGGCGGGGGAGGATCTAACATGTATAACCTTCTCAACGGCCTCTCGGTCATCGAGGCGTCGTCCTTCGTCGCGTCGCCCACGGCGGGGCTCTACTGCGCGCAGTTCGGGGCGGAGGTCATCCGTGTCGACCAGATCGGCGGCGGGCCGGACTATCGCCGCTGGCCGGTGACGGCGGACAATAATTCGCTCTACTGGGAAAATCTCAACCGCGCGAAAAAGTCTGTCGCGCTGGATCTCGGCCGCCCGGAAGGACGCGAGCTGCTGCAGGAACTGGTCCGCGCGACCGGGCAGTTCATCACCAACTTCCCCGCCGAAGGGTTTCTCTCTCACGCCAAGCTCGCCGAAGGGCGGGCGGACCTTGTCACGGTGCGCATCATGGGCTGGGCCGATGGGGCGCCCGCGCTGGATTACACGGTCAACAACGCGGTCGGCTATCCGATGATGACCGGGCCTGGACCCGAACCGGTCAACCATGTGCTCCCCGCCTGGGACTTGCTGTCGGGGGCCTATGCCGCCTTCGCGCTGCTCGCGGCGATCCAGCGGCGCGCCGCGACGGGTGAGGGGAGCGAGGTGCGTATTCCGCTGTCCGACGTGGCCATCGGCACCGTCGCCAATCTGGGCGGGCTGGCAGAAGTGCTCCATGCAGGCGCCAACCGGCCGCGTCTGGGCAATACAGTCTATGGCCTGTTCGGGCGCGATTTCGTGACGCGCGATGGCAAGCGCACGATGATCGTTGTCGTCACGCACCGGCAATGGGCGAACCTGCTGGCGGCCCTCAACCTGACCGACGCAGTGGCCGCAGTCGAGGCCCAGCGCGGCGTCAGCTTCGCCAAGGATGATGGCCTGCGCTTCGAGCATCGCGATGCACTGTTCCCGCTGTTTGAGACCGCGATCGCCGCGCGCGATCATGCCGATCTGGCCGCCGCCTTCGACGCGGCCGGGATCGTCCACAGCGCCTATCGCACGATGCTGGACGCGGTGTCGGATGACCGGCTGGTCGGCCAGAACCCGATGTTCAGCGCGTCCACCAACAACCCCTCGGGCTTTGCCTATCCCGCCGCCGGCCCCTTCGGCACCGTGCCGCAACAGGATCGCGGCGCGCCCTTGCCCGCACCGCGCAACGGGCAGCATAGCGAGGAAATCCTCGCTGAACGGCTCAATCTCTCCTCGGGCGAAATTGCCCGCCTTATCGACTCCAAAATCGTAGGAACCGCCCAATGACCCAGCTCCGCCGCGCCGCCATCGTTGCCCCGATCCGTACCCCAGTTGGGAAGTTTGGCGGAGCGCTCTCGTCCATGACGGCAGGGCAGCTTGGCGCCGTCATCCTGAAGGCGCTGATGGAGCGCACGAAGATCGACCCGTCGCGCGTTGACGATGTCGTGTTCAGTCAGGGCTATGGCAATGGCGAGGCGCCGTGCATTGGGCACTGGTCATGGCTGCTGGCGGGGCTTCCTGAAGAGGTGCCCGGCTATCAGCTTGACCGGCGCTGCGGCTCCGGCCTGCAGGCGATCATCAACGCGGCGATGATGGTGCAGACGGGCATGAGCGATGTCGTCGTCGCGGGCGGCTGCGAGAGCATGTCCAATGTCGAGCATTATTCGACCGATATCCGCAAGGGCGTGCGCGCGGGCAATTTGACGCTGCATGACAGGCTGACGCGTGGTCGTGTGATGAGCCAGCCGATCGAGCGCTATGGCGTGATCAGCGGCATGATCGAGACGGCAGAGAACCTCGCCAAGGACTGGAACATCAGCCGTGAGGCGTGTGATGCCTATGCCGCGCGCAGCCATCAGCGGGCGGCGGCGGCCTGGGCCAACGGGCTGTTCGCTGACGAGTTGGTGCCGGTTGCCGTGCCGCAGAAGAAGGGCGATCCGGTCCTCTTCGATCATGACGAGGGCTATCGCGCCGATGCCAGCATGGAGACGCTGGGCAAGCTGAAGGCGCTTGAGGGCGGCGTGGTGACGGCGGGCAATGCGAGCCAGCAGAATGATGCGGCGGCGGCCTGTCTGGTTGTTGCCGAAGACAGGCTGGAAGAGCTCGGGCTGGAGCCGATTGCGTTCTTCCACAGCTGGGCCGCCGCTGGCTGCGACCCGAGCCGCATGGGCTATGGCCCGGTGCCTGCGACCGAACGCCTGTTCGCGCGCAATGGGCTTGGCTGGAACGATATCGGCCTCATCGAACTCAACGAGGCCTTCGCGCCGCAGGTGCTCGCCTGCCTCAAGGGCTGGGGCTGGTCCGACGATGACAGCCGCCATGCGATGCTCAACGTCAATGGCTCGGGCATTTCGCTTGGCCATCCGATTGGCGCGACCGGTGGGCGCATCCTTGCGAACCTGACACGCGAGATGCAGCGCCGCGACGTGAAGTACGGGCTGGAGACGATGTGCATCGGCGGCGGGCAGGGCATCGCAGCGGTGTTCGAGCGTGCTTAAATACCTCCCCCTTGGGGGAGGGGGACCAGCGAAGCTGGTGGAGGGGCCGCGTGCGTGCGGTATGCCCGTGTCCATTCCGCAACTGTCTGCGCCACCCCTCCACCACCCTGCGGGTGGTCCCCCTCCCCGTGGCGGGGAGGTTCAATGAACGCCTATCTCTCCGCCGCGCAGACCTACCGCGATGCCGCCCGCGCGGCGTTGGCGACGCGTGATCCGGATGACCAGCGCGCTGCGCATGGCTTTGCCTGGATCGCGACCAGCGTAGCCGCGCTCGAAGCTGTCCTCGACTGGCGCGACCGCAATGGGGATGCCAATCCGGTCGATGCGCTGGTTGCCGACCTCGCTTTTGCCGAGACCCTCGCGCAACTCGTCGGCGGCCTGCCGATGGGGCAGAACGAGATTTTGCGTCCCGCCGATCTGGGACTGGGCGCAGCGGCGCGCGCGCTGGCACAGGCCTGCGCACCGATGCTCGATGCGGACCATGCGACGACGCGCGCAGCGGTCGGGCGGCATCTCGCCGACGGCAATTGGCCGAGCGAGAGCTTCCATGATGCCGACCTCGACGCCATCCGTGACCAGTTCCGCCGCTTCACCGAAGCCGAAATCCTACCGCACGCGCATCGCTGGCATCTGGCGAATGATCTGATTCCTGATGCGACCGTGGCGGCCATGGCGGCGCTCGGCACGTTCGGCGTGTGCATTCCGGAAGAATTTGGCGGGCTGGGCCTCTCCAAGCTCGTGATGTGCATCGTCACCGAGGAGCTGTCGCGCGGCTGGATCGGCGCAGGCTCGCTCGGCACCCGGTCGGAGATTGCCGGTGAGCTGATCGCGACGGGCGGGACCGAGGCGCAAAAGGCGTACTGGCTGCCCAAGATCGCGAGCGGCGACGTGCTGCCGACTGCCGTCTTCACCGAGCCCGATACCGGCTCCGACCTCGGGTCGCTGCAGACGCGCGCGCGGCTGGACGGCGATCGCTGGATCATCGACGGCGCCAAGACATGGATCACCCATGCCAGCCGGTCGGACATGATGACGCTGCTGGCCCGCACGCTCCCCGATGCAAAGGGCTATGCGGGGCTGTCGATGCTGCTCGTGCCCAAGCCGCGCGGGGCTAAGGCTGATCCGTTCCCGGCCGACGGCATGACGGGCAGCGAGATCGAGGTGCTCGGCTATCGCGGGATGCGGGAATATGCGCTCCAGTTTGACGGGATGGCCGCCCCTGCCGACGCGCTGCTCGGCGGTGAGGAGGGGCAGGGCTTCAAGCAATTGATGCGCACCTTTGAAGGCGCCCGCATCCAGACGGCGGCACGCGCGGTCGGCGTGGCGAAGCGCGCGCTGGAACTCGGCCTCGACTATGCGCTGAACCGCAAGCAGTTCGGCAAGGCGATCATCGCCTTCCCGCGCGTGTCGGACAAATTGGCGATGAGCCTTGTTGACCTCATCCTCTCGCGGGAGCTGACCTATGCCGCCGCGCGCGCCAAGGATTCGGGCAAGCGCTGCGATATCGAGGCGGGCATGGCCAAGCTGCTCGCCGCGCGGACGGCCTGGTCCAATGCTGACGCCGCGCTGCAGATCCATGGCGGCAACGGCTATGCGCTGGAATATGAGATCAGCCGCATCCTGTGCGACGCGCGGATCCTCAACATCTTTGAGGGTGCTGCCGAAATTCAGGCGCAGGTGATCGCGAAGGGGCTGGCGGGCGGGCGGAACTGAGGCTGCTGAAGAATCCCCGCTCAGGGTGAGCTTATCGAAGCCTGTCGGCGGCATTGGCGCTTGCACCCTTCGACAGGCTCAGGGTGAGCGCGGTGCTGCCTCGACCACAAGCCACTACAGGTCGAACGTGACCCCCTGCGCGAGCGGGAGGGCGGCGCCGTAGTTCACCGTGCTCGTCTGGCGGCGCATATAGGCTTTCCAGCTGTCGGAGCCGGACTCGCGACCGCCGCCGGTTTCCTTCTCGCCCCCGAACGCCCCGCCGATCTCGGCGCCGGACGTGCCGATGTTGACGTTGGCGATGCCGCAGTCGCTGCCCGCAGCGGAGGTGAACAGCTCCGCCTCACGCAGGTCGGTGGTGAAGATGGAGGAGGAGAGCCCTTGCGGCACGGCATTCTGGAGGGCGATGGCTTCCTCCAGCGTGTCATAGGCAAAGACATAGAGGATCGGCGCGAAGGTTTCGGTGAGCGCCGGGCCATCATGCGCGGGAAGGGTGACGACGGCGGGCGTGACATAGACGCCGGGCCGGTCGATCCGGTCGCCGCCGGTCACGCTGCCGCCTGCGGCGCGCGCCGCCGCCAGTGCCACCTGCATCGCGTCAAAGGCGCCTTCGTCGGTCAGCGGCCCCATCAGCGTGGCGGGATCGCGCGGATCCCCGATGCGGATCGACGCCGCAGCCGCGCGGATGCGGGCGAGGAAGGCATCGTGGACTGGCCGTTCAAGGAACAGGCGGCGCAGCGAGGTACAGCGCTGTCCGCTTGTGCCCATGAACCCGAAGGCCGAGGCGCGCAGGGCGAGGTCCAGGTCGGCCTTGGCACTGACGATTGTCGCGTTGTTCCCGCCGAGTTCGAGCAGCGACCGGCCGAAGCGGCGGGCAACGCGCTCCCCCACAGTGCGGCCCATGCGCGTGCTGCCGGTCGCCGAGACGAGGCGGATGCGCGGATCATCGGCGAGCGCTGCGCCCACGTCCGCACCGCCGAGGAGGCATTGCGAGAGGTGCTGCGGTGCGGCGTCAAAGTCGGCGGCGACCGTCTCGAACAGCGCCTGTACCGCAAGCGCGGTGAGCGGCGTCTTTTCCGACGGTTTCCAGATGACGCTGTTGCCACAGACGAGCGCGAGCGCGGCGTTCCACGCCCAGACCGCGACGGGGAAGTTGAACGCGGTGATGATGCCGACCGGCCCCAGGGGGTGCCAGGTCTCGCTCATCCGGTGCATTGGCCGCTCGCTCGCAATGGTCAGGCCGTACAGCTGTCGTGAAAGCCCGACCGCGAAATCGCAGATGTCGATCATCTCCTGCACTTCGCCCAGACCTTCGGAGATGGGCTTGCCGCAATCGAGCGTCACCAGCTCGCCCAAGGCCTGCTTGTGATCGCGCAGGGCATTGCCGAGGCGACGGACAAGTTCGCCCCGCACGGGCGCAGGGACGGTGCGCCATTGGCGGAAGGCCGCTTCGGCTTGGACGGCGGCGTTCGCCGCGTCATCCGGGGAAGTGTCCGCCACATGCGCGACGGTATTGCCGTCGACGGGAGAGGAGACGGCGCGGGTGCCGCTGTTCCAGCGCGCTTCGGGAACGCCGAGCTGGGAGAGGAGGCTGCGGACGTGGTCGGTTGTCTGGGGCGAGGTCATCCGTCACCAATAGGAGACCCGGACCATTAAGGAAAGTTGCGCACCCTTCGCGTCCTTTTTGTCTTCGCGCGCTTCGCGTGAACGCAGGCAGCAGATGGTTCACGCGAAGGCCGCGAAGGAAAGAAGACCGCGAAGGCGCGCGATACCCTCCTATCGGCATGCTGAACGTGGTTCAGCATGCATCGGGACATCACCCCAAAAGCGGGGCGAGAAGTTCGGCATTTGTTATGCAAATGGATCCTGAAACAAGTTCAGGATGACGGTTAGGGAGATGCCCCGCCCAAACAAAAAAGGCCGACCCGAAGGCCGACCTTTTTCGTTAGCGTATCTGTCGGACGACCGATCAGGCGTCTTCCGAACCTTCCGCCGCAGCGGGGGCTTCGGTGCCTTCTTCGGCGATCGTGCCGGGTTCGGCGTTGGGATCGAAGTCCTCGGTGAAACCGGCGACGTCCTTTTCGAACATCGAGGCCATGACATCGACGCCCTGGCTCTGCAGGTCGGCTTCTTCCGGCGAGCGGGCGACGTTCACCTTGACGGTGACCGACACTTCCGCGTGCAGCGAGACCTTTACTTCATACAGGCCAATTGCCTTGATCGGCTTGTCGAGAACGACCTGCTGCTTGCCGACCTTCTTGCCGTCAGCGACGAGCGCTTCGACAATGTCGCGCACAGCGACCGAACCATAAAGCTGGCCGGTGTTGGACGCCTGACGGATGAGCGTGACCGACGCGCCGTCAATGCCCTTGGAGGCCGCTTCGGCTTCCGTGCGCTTGGCTTCGTTGTCGGCGACGATCTTCGCCTTGTTGGCTTCGAACAGCTTGCGGTTGGCTTCGTTGGCACGAAGCGCCTTGTTGCGCGGCAACAGGAAGTTGCGGGCAAAGCCGTTCTTGACGGTGACGACGTCACCAATTGCGCCGAGCTTTTCGACGCGTTCGAGAAGGATGACTTCCATCGGGTGTGCTCCTTACTTCACGATGAAGGGCAGAAGCCCGATGTGGCGGGCGCGCTTGATGGCCTGGGCCAGTTCACGCTGCTTCTTTGCAGAAACGGCGGTGATGCGCGAGGGGACGATCTTGCCGCGCTCAGAGACGAAACCCTGAAGCAGACGGACGTCCTTGTAATCGATCTTCGGAGCGTTCTTCGCTGCGAACGGGCAGCTCTTGCGCCGGCGGAAAAATGGGCGTGCCATGGTCTGGTGCCTTCCTTAGAATTCTGAAGCTTCGTCGTCGCGGCGCGGCTTGCGGTCGCGTTCGCCCTTGCGCATCATCACCGAAGGGCCGGCTTCCTGCTCATCGACCTTGACGGTCATGTAGCGGAGCACGTCTTCGTTGATCTGCGTCTGGCGCTCAAGTTCGGCAACAACATTGCCCGGCGCTTCGAAGGCAAGCATCACATAGTGCGCCTTGCGGTTCTTGGCGATCTTGTAGGCGAGAGTGCGCAGACCCCAGGTTTCGGTCTTCGTGACCTTGCCGCCGTTCGTTTCGACGATTTCGGTGGCTGATGCCGCCAGCGCGTCAACCTGGGCCTGGGCCAGATCCTGACGCGCAAGAAATACGTGCTCATAAAGAGCCATAAAGCTTGCCTTTCCTTGCCGATCGCTGACGCCGCCCCATGCGGTCGCCCCTCCGGCCTTCTTCGATTCCCGTTCAGGGAAGGCGGGGCATTGGCGGAAGCGGCACGAAAAAGCAAGGCCCGCCTGCATCTACGCGTATTCACCATGCCAGATCAGATGGTTAATGAAGCCGTAGCGGAGATTGTTGTCCGTTTGCTCATCATGCGGGCGGTGTAGATCATCGGACATGACGCCGCGCCACCGCAACAAAACCATCGACTGGATCGGCTTCATGCTGCTGGCGGTCATGGCCCTCAACGCCATGTGGCGGGCCGGGTTTCAATAGAGGCGTGTCATACGGCTTCATCCCGAAAAAGGTTCGGGATAACGAAAGAGGGGCAAGGCGCCGCTACTCCTCCATCCCCTGATATTTGAGTTCCAGATAGCGGCTCTGTGTCGCGATGCGCGCGAGGTCGCCTGACGCGATCTGTTCGCTCATCCGCTGAAGCTCGGTCTCGACGACCGTCAGCCCTTCGACGAGCTGCTTGTCGGGGCTCATGCCGTTCAGGCCGTCGCGGCGCAGATGGTCGGGCACGCGCATATAGCCGTTGACGAGTTCGGGCAGTTCATCGGCGATCAGGCGGCGGATTTCGAGTGCGGCCGGTTCCTTTTCGTCGAGCGCCTGAAGCTGCGGGGTCAGCTGTTCGAGCTTCACGCCGATCGAGTCGGCCAGCCTTTGGGCGGGCGGCGGCAAGGCGCGGCGCTGCCCGGCGAGCCAGACTTCGGTCGTCAGGGGAAGCGACTTGAGCGGCGCGGTCGGCAGCCGCTCCGGATCGACCCGCAGCCCGGCAGGCAGGACAATGGCGGCGAGCGCAAGGCCGAAAAAGGCCATGATGGCCAGCAGGAAGCCCATGATCCCGATCGGGCTGACAAGCAGCGCAAAGGCCGGCACGCCGACCAGAAACGCGACCGACAGCCAGAAGACGCGCTTGGCCTTGATCTTGCCCGCATCGACCATGCGGCGGATGGCGCGCTGCTGCAGGCGGGATTGGCCGCCATGCCGCTGGAGCGCCGCTTCCGCCCGTGCCAGTACCTCGTCGCTGCGCATCGTCCGTTCCTATTCGACCGGCGCAAAGGGGTTGGGCGCCGCGGATTCGAGCGAGGCCTGCGCCTGACCTTCGGCGCGGGCGATATAGCCCTTGGACTTTTCGACTTCGCTTTCCAGCGTCTCGACCGTCGTCTTCATGGAGACGAGCGCCTTCGCTTTGAAAGTGTCGATCTGGTCCATCGTGACATAGATGTTCTGGAAAGCGCGCTGAAGCGTCTCCACCGGGATGGTCGCGCTCGCCGCCTGTTCATGGATGCGCGCCGTCTGGTTCTTGAGCATCTCGCCCGTGGAGTCGATGATGTTGGCGGTCGTCGTGTTGAGCGCCGTGATCTGATCGAGGACCAGCTTCTGCCCGACAAGCGCCTGCGCGACGGTGACGGCCGTACGCAGCGCGGCGACCGTCGTGGTCGACGCGCGGTCGACGCCCTTGATCAGTTCGACATTGTTCTTCTTGACGAGATCGAGCGCGAGATAACCCTGCACCGTCACCGCCATCTGCGTGAGCAGATCCTGCGTGCGCTGGCGCGTGTAGAACAAGGCGGTCTCGCGGATCGCCTTTGCCTTGGCGGGGTCCGTGATCTCGATGTCGGCGGCGCTGGCTTCCAGCCTTGCGTCGAGCGCCTTCGACACATGGATCATCTGTTCCAGCCGACCCATGGCGGCCCAGAGCGTCTGGCGCTCCACGTCGATGGCGGCGTTGTCCTTCAGAAGCTCATCCTTGCCCGAGGCAAGGTGCGACAGGATCGACGAGATATGCCCCTGGCTCGATTTGTAGCTGTCGAAATAGTCGCGCAGCTTGTTGCCCCAGGGGATGATGCCGAACAGCTTCTTGCGCGTGAACAGATCGTCCTTCTTGCCGGGATCGAGGTCCTCGATCGTGCGGCGCAGCTCGGCGAGGTTCGCGCCGACGGTCGATTCCTGATCCATCGCCTTGACGGGACGGTCGAGGAAGCGGTTCGACTGGCCAGCGGCCTCCGCAATCTCGCGGCGCCCCATATTGACCAGCTGGTCCACCTTCTTTCCGAACTCGGGGGAATTGGCATCCAGCGCGACCAGCTCGGCGACAAAGGCCTCGGCCTTTTCCTCCAGCGCGGACTTCTTGGTGTCGTCAATCGGCACCAGACCGGACGCCTTGGCCGGCGCGACAACCGGAACGGGGTCCGGCGCGGTGAGCGTGATTCCTGTGTCCTCGACAGTCGTTGCCACGGGCATCTCCTTCAAATCTGCCCTATAGATGGCGCGAAATACTGTATTATTCAAGTAGAACAGTGCGGTGTCCGACCTGCAAAGCCGACAATTCAGGCCGCCCAGGACATTTCGTTGTCGCGCGCGTAGGAAAACAGCGCCTTTTCAAGCGGCGGCAGGACGAGCCCCCGCCCCGTGGTCAGCGCGGTGCTGCGCGTGTTTGCGTGCGTTTCGGCTGCGATCTGCCGATGGTCGAGCCCGGCCTCATTGGCGGCGGCCCGCGCCAGATCGAACCAGCTGATCTCGCCCGGATTGGCGAGGTGCCACAGTCCGTGTTCGCCATCGAGCAGGAGGTCGAGCGTGCCGTGGACCAGGTCTGGCACATAAGTAGGCGACACGATCTCGCGCGCGCTGGCCGACACGCGTTCGCCCCGGTGCAGCCGGTTCAGCACCGACCAGACGAAATTGTAGCGGTCCCACGGCCCGAAAAAGGCGCTGGTGCGCACGATCAGGCTCTTCTCCCAACTGGCGGAGACGCGCTGCTCCGCTGCGTGCTTGCTGGCGCCATAGACGCACATCGGATTGGCGGCGTCGCTTTCCAGATAGGGGCGGGCGCCCTGTCCGTCGAAGACGAGGTCGGACGAGAAGGTGACGAAGGGCAGGTCGCGTTCGGCGCAGGCGATGGCGAGCTGTTCGGGGCCGGTCGTGTTCTCGGCAAAGCAGCGGTCGCGCTCATTGGCGGCGTCGGCGACCCGGACAAAGCCGGCCGCGTTGATGACGGCCCAGGGCTGCAGCCCGCCCAGCGCGCGGGCGATGGCATCGGCATCGGTGATGTCGAGGTCGGCGCGTGTTGTCGTCACCGCCTGCAGCCCGCGTTCGGCACAAATCCGCCGCAGCGCGCGGCCAAGCGTTCCCGTGGCGCCTGTGATGAGGATCGGACGGGCGGTGCGCTTGGGCAGACGCCGCCGCTTCAGCTTGCCATCCCGCAGGAAGCGGTTGCCCCGCGCCCACCAGCCGGACGTTTCCAGCACGGGGTGGTCGAACTGGCCTGTTCGCGCGAGCGCTGTTGCCGCCTTTGCGACGAGCGTCGGGCGCGGTTCCGGACCGGTCATGTCGAACAGGCCAGGTTCAAAGACGCCATCCTTGCGCGTCAGGAGCGAACTCCAGTCGACTGCGCCAAAGACCGACCAGAGCGTGACCGCCCGGATGTCGACGCCCGTCTTGCGCAGGCTCGTGGCGGCGGTCCAGACGTCGTGGAACCAGCGCAGTTGCTCCTCACGCGTGCAGCTGTTGTGCGCTTCGGTGATGGCGATCGGCAGACCATAGCGGGCCCAGGCCTCCGACAGGCGCGCGGCACAGCCCAGACGGCCATCGGTTTCGGGAATGCGCACCGCCTCGGTGTCGATATAGCCGTGACGTCCGTTCCCGCCCGTCGGCAGGCAGGGGTAGAGCGCGGTCCGATCATCGAGAAAGCGGTCGCTGGTCAGATAATGGTTGATGCCGATGATATCGGGCGTGCCCGCGCCTTTGGTAAGCTCCGCCAGCTGAGCGGCCGGGACGCCCGCCGCGCGGAACGCGGCATGCCAGCGATGATCGGGCGTGACGCGTCCGGTCAGCAGATCGAGGCTCAGCCAGCGGCGGCTGTTCTCATGCGCGGCCTGATAGGCGAGGCGACGCGTCGAAAAGGTGCGGCCCAGATCTTCGGTCTGTACGAGCCGCGCGGTGGGCGTGACGCGGCGGATCGCCTCCATGGCGCGCCCGACGCCGCGGCACTGGTGAAACGTCGCCAACAGGAAGTCGGCCATAGTCGTGCGGTGCGGAAACCAATGGCCATAAAGGCAGGCGAAGCGTGCAGTTGTCAGCGGTTCGTTGACCGGGGTCCAATCCTCGATCCACGGGTAACGCGCGGCGGCCTTGGCGGCGAAGTGGGCGAGCTTTTCGGGAAAGAGCGGATCAAGCAGGTCGGTATAGCGCGGGCCGCTGCCGTGATGGACGAGCCCGGCAATGACGCGGATGCCAAGATCGCGCAGGCGGCCAAGGCGCGCATCATGCCAGCGCCAGTCGCACGCGTCCGGATCATCCGCCGCGATCGTTTCCCAGATCACCGGATAGCGCGTGGTCCGGATGCCGAGGCCGGCCAGCAGATCAAGATCCTCCGACCGGTCGGCATGGCCCGTTTCAACGGCCTGGTTGCGCCAGTCATCGCCCACGCGGACAACACTGCATTCCAGCCCCGCCCACAATTCGGGGCGGGACGCTTCGTCTTGGCCCTGCATCTGGCGTCTCCGTTTCTTTTTTCAGAAACGCAAACCGCGGCGAGGCATGGCGGGTTCCGTCCGGTCGCTGTTCGCTGGAACGAACCGCGCGCACCGTGCGTTCACGGCGCAAGCATAAGGAGACGGATGATGCAGTCACGCAAGGATGAAGCGGTTGAGCCTTCCGAAACAGTCAACCGCGAACAGGAGGATGAGGCGCAGGTGATCGATGCCGCCGACATGATCCGGGGTAATGAGACGATGCTAGTGGGCGCGTCCGAACATGGGCGGCCGTCCAATCCGGCGGCCATCATCCCGGATGATGTCCCCGACATTGTTGACCGCATGGAAGAGATGGTCCGGTCCGGCCATATCGACAACGGCGCTTTTGAGGGCGAGCCGGTCCATGATGACGAAGAGGACAGCCTGGGCGATACCGGCGCTGATCTGGATGACGATGAGGCGCGGGTTTAGGGACAAACTGCCCCTTCGCGCTCAGGCTGAGCCTGTCGAAGCCGTGTTGGAGCACCCTTCGACAAGCTCAGGGTGAGCGCAGAGGTGGGTCAAGCGCGTTTCGCGGCGATCATGTCCTGCACGTCGACAAACTTCTCCCGCGGGGCGCCATCGCGGGCGCGCGCGATTTCGGCCTTGTCGATGTTCTGCCAGTCACGGAAGGTGACGATGTCGACGCCGCGTCCGTCGAGCAGGGCGTCGAGCGCCGGGCGGCCGAACTTGCCGCTGCCGTCGGCAATGTCCTCAGCGATCAGATCGACAATGGCAAAGCCGTCGGGCCGGTTGGTCCCGATCGTTCCCGTCGGTCCGCGCCGCGCCCAGCCGACGCAATAAAGGCCGGGCAGGATGCGCCCCTCATCATTGGCAAAGCGGCCGCGCCCATGTTCATAGGGGACGCCCTGGATCGGGGGCGTCTGATAGCCGATGCACGCAACGACGAGCCGGCAGGGAATGACATAGCGTTCCCCGGTACCCACCGAACGTAGGTCGACATCGAGCCGCGTGCGTTCCACGATCATCCGTTCCACCCGGCCATTGCCTTCGATGGCGACCGGCATGGCGAAGAAGTCAAACTCGACCGCAATTTCCTTGGGAGCATCGGTATTGGCTGCGAAATCGCGCAGGTGCGTCACTGACTTGCGCATTCCGGGTTCGAGCAGGGCGTCATCGCCTTCGGGCGGCAGGTCGGCGGGGTCAACGAGCGGGCTCGCCCGCGTCAGATGCCCGAGTTCGCCCAGCTCCTTGGGCGTCATGGCGATCTGGTGCGGCCCGCGTCGCCCGAGGATGGTGATGCGGCGGATGCCCGAATGGTCGAGCCGGTCGAGCGCGTGGGCCACGATATCGGCCCCGTGAAATTCATCGCGGGTCTTGGCAAGTATGCGCGTCACGTCGAGCGCGACATTGCCATTGCCGACGATCACAGCGCCTGGGCCCTCAATATCGGGGTCGAGGTCCGCAAAGTCGGGATGGCCATTGTACCAGCCGACAAAGGCCGCCGACCCGACCACGCCGGGCAAGTCCTCACCCGGCACGCCCAATTTGCGGTCATTGGGCGCACCCGTTGCGAGCACGACGGCGTCGTAAAGTGATTGAAGTTCCTCGATGCTGACATCGCGGCCAACGGTCACATTGCCGACAAAGCGGACATTCTCGCTGAGGTTGACCGCCTCATAGCGCTTGGACACGCCCTTGATCGACTGATGGTCGGGCGCGACGCCGAAACGGATCAGGCCATAGGGGACGGGAAGGCGGTCAATAATGTCCACCCGGACATCTTCCCCGAACTTCTTTTGAGCGGCTTCTGCTGTGTAATACCCGGCCGGACCAGACCCCACGACTGCAATGTGCCGCATCCACCAAACTCCTCACCCGTCGGTGTTTTTTGAGGATGCTAGCGGGGTGCGTCAGGAGTGCAAGGTGTTTAGCCCCCAAACCCCTCCGCTCGCCCAGAGCCTGTCGAAGGGCCGTCCTTCCCGTTGACTGAACGAGAAGGACAGGGCTTCGACAGGCTCAGCCCGAGCGGGTCGGGGGATGCGCCAAACTTACTCCGCCGCCATCTGCATTTCGGCGGTCTGCGGGCCGCGGATGACGATGCCGGGCGTCGGGCCCTGCATCACGCCCTCGCGGAAGGTGACCTGCCCCGACTTGATCGTGGCGACATAGCCATCGGCCTTTTGCAGCAGGCGCTTGCCACCGGCGGGCAGGTCAAAGGCGAGCCAGGGCTTGCCGAGCTTGAGCTTGTCCATGTCGATGACGTTAAGGTCGGCCAACAGGCCCGGCGCCAGGAGGCCGCGATCATGCAGGCCGTAAAGCAGGGCGGTGTCGCGGCACTGGCGCTTGATCGCGAGTTCGAGGCTGATGCGGGCCTTTTTGCGGTCACGCACCCAATGCTGGAGCATGAAGGTCGGCGACGCCGCATCGCAGATTGTGCCGCAATGCGCGCCGCCATCCGACAGGGAATTCACAGTGTCATCCGATGCCTGAAGGTCCTCAAGGAAGTCGAGATTGCCGTCGCGATAGTTGAGGATCGGGAAATAGATGAAGCCCTTGCCCTCATCCTTCATCAGCAGGTCATAGCCATATTCGGCCGCCGACATGCCCGCCGCCGTCGCGCGTGCCAGCACGCTTTCCTCGGCGGTCGGTTCATAGTTGAAGTCGGGGTCCATCTCGTAATGGGTGAACCAGCCATTGGCGACGACGTTCAGGAAGTCAGCGATGTCGCTTTCGGGAATGACCGACTCTTCGGACACCATGCGTGCCTTGAAGGCCGGGTCCTTCAGCTTGGCGAGCTGCTGGTCCCAGGGCAGGCCTTCAATCTCGGCCCAGGCGGGCTTGAAGCGGAACGGATGGACCGTGCCCTGCCACGCCATGATGATGCCGTTGCCGCGCAGCGCGATCTGCGCGACGATGTTGGCGCCATTGTCATTCTGCGCGCGCATCTCGCTGATCTGTTCTTCGAGCGGGAGTTCCTTGGCGATCGACTGGAGTGCGGCGAAGGTGACGGGCAGGCCGGTTTCTCGGCTCAGCTGGCCCATCCAGCCAAACTCGTCCCATTCGCGGCGCATGTCCGACGCCATTTCGAACACGCCATAGCCGACGCGGCCCATGGCGCGGCCGATGGCGACGAGTTCCTCGGCCGTTGCGGTCGTGCCGGGCACGAGTTCGCCGTCGATCGACTTATGGAGCACGGTGCGCGAGGTGGAAAATCCGAGCGCACCTGCGCGGACGCCTTCCTCGACGATGCGCGACATCTCCGCAATGTCCTCTTCGGTCGGGATGGCGCCGGGCTGCTCACGATCGCCGAGGACATAGGCGCGGACGGCGCCGTGCGGCACATGGGTGCCCACGTCGACGGTGCGCGGCAGACGCTCCAGTGCGTCGAGATATTCGGGGAAGGTCTCCCAATCCCACTTCATGCCTTCGGCGAGCGCGGTGCCGGGGATGTCCTCCACGCCTTCCATCAGGCTGATCAGCCATTCGTGCCGGTCGGGCCGGGCCGGCGCGAAGCCGACGCCGCAATTGCCCATGACGACCGTCGTGACGCCGTGCCAGCTGGACGGTGCCATTTCGGCATCCCAGGTGGCCTGCCCGTCATAATGGGTGTGCACATCGACAAAGCCGGGGGTCACGATCTTGCCCGTTGCGTCAATTTCTTCGCGGCCCTTGGCCTCGACCTTGCCGACGAGGGTGATTAGCCCGTTGTCGACCGCGACATCGGCCACAAAGGGTTTTCCGCCGCTGCCGTCCACGACGGTGCCGCCCCGGATCACGAGATCATGCATCTTCCGACTCTCCTATCTCTCTGTCTTTGGGCGGCAGCGTAACACAAATTGACGTTAACGGAAGGCCAGAAGGTCGTAAATCACAGCCTGTGGATAACTGTTGACTCTCCGCGGCCGCCCCCGCAGTTTTTCGACTTGGGCGGGCCGAGTCGCAAAAGCGGACGGTGGTGGCCCATGGGCGTCTTGGCAGACGTGGGGATAAGGGTCGCAAAATGCGGATCGCAGGCAGGCTGGCGTTGCAGACGCCGTCGGGAATCATGGCTGCTCCATGCGAGACACAGTCTCGCCTGAAGAAGGATATCCTGAGCTTTCACGGATGTGACGTGGTCGTTTCGGCCATTTCCGAAGCGGGGTTTGAAGCCACGCTCGCGCTGCAGCTTGAGGCCGGCGCGCTTGTCCGGCTGCGCCTTCCTGGCGCAGGGGCGCTGCTCGCCCGCGTGATCGATTGCGCAAAGGGACGGCTCCGGGCGGAGTTCGTCAATCCGGTCAGCGCGGCGCGTCTGGGCAAGACGCTCGGCATGTCGCGCTTTGCGCCCCAGCCCGCTTACGCCTGACCCTCAATAACAGCGGATCAGCTTCACATTCTTGCCGCGCGTCAGCGTGTAGCGCTCGCTCGCGCCGGTCGCCGGGCGAATCTCAAGCGTCAGTGTGTCGCCCTTGACCTGACCCATGAAGGTGGCGGCCAAGCCGGGCGTGGTGACATCGGCCTGTTGCGGGCCGGGTCCATAAACTTCGTAGGCGCCTTTGGTCTTGAACCGGTGCTGACTGTCGAGACGGATCGGGCCCCTGATCTGGCCATGCCCGCAGCCCAGCTCAATGACAGCGCCCTTCGCGTCGGCCTGCATGCGGATCTGCGGACCACCCCATTGGCCGTCGAGTCCCGATGGGGCGGGTTTCGCGTTGGCATCGCTCATGACAGTCAATCCCCATGTGCCGGTAAGGAGCGTGATCAGCAGGGCCGTGGTCTGGCGGACAGTCTTCATGGATCGTCTCCTTGGTGACGCAGTGTAGCAGCCTTGCCCCGAAAGACGAAGGGCGGACGAAGTTGCCTTCGCCCGCCCTCCGATCTGGCTTTCGCCGGGTTCGAAATCAGCTGGCGTAGCTGACCGAGACACGACGCTGGCGACGGAGCGCGCCGCCGATCAGGCCAAAGCCTGCCAGCATCAGCGCCCAGCTTGCCGGTTCCGGAACCGAGGCCTGACCTGCATAGATCTTGGCAATCCAGGTGCCCCAGCGCGAACCGCCCGTGCCGCCCGGATGGCCGAACTGCGGCAGGTTATATTCGCGTGCGAACTCACCGATTACCCAGAAGTTGCTTTCGTTGGTCGGGTCGATCGAGACCTGGCTGTAATCGCCCCAACGCTGGCGTCCGGCTGCATTCTGGCCGAAGATCGAGCCGTTGTGGTAATCGTCGGTCAGGCTGACCTTCAGCTTCAGCTCATCCGACGTCTGGACAAGCTTGCCGCCGGTGACCGTCTTGAAGACGCGCGCCATGAGCGTGATGTTGCCGTCCGAGAAGCCATCGCCATCGGCGTCTGCCGTCTGCAGACCCGAACGGTTGTAGCCGATCACCACCTGACCCTTGCTGTTCACAGCAATCGAGCCCTGATAATAATCATAGCCAGCTTCGCCGATATTGCCCTGATCGACAATTTCGAACGTATTTGCGTCCATCACGACGTAACGGATGCGGGCTTCGTCGCGGCCATCAGCCGTGTCGTTGACCGTGTGCACGGCGTAGATGAGGCCATTGGCTTCATAGACGCTGCTGCTGATGCGTTCATCGAGCGTGGCAACAACGCGGCGGTTGGCCGGGATTGCCGCGGCAGGCTGACGGCCTGCGCCGGCCGTGGTGAAGGCGGCTTCCATCGTGTAGACCGGTGCCGTCACGGTGGCGGCCGTCGCGCTCGTCGAGGTCAGGCCCTGCACCTTGAAGCCGATATTGTCGAATTCGAAGAGCGAGGCCGCAATGACCTTGCCCTCGGTGCCGGGCGTCGTGCTGTTCACGCCCTGTTGTGCAAAGCCGCGGTCAACGCCAGATGCCAGCGGAGTCACGAACTGCTTCATGTTCGTCGTCGTCGGAGCGACGGCGTTGAACAGGCTTGCCAGAGGAATGACGTTCATCGTCGTGCCCTGGAAGGAAGCGGTGAAGTTGTTCGTGCCGATGTAGACGGCGTTGGTGTCCAGGGCGAGCGTCGGATAGTCAGCAACGCCGCCGGCGAAACCGGTGAACTTGGTCGACTTCCAGCCGCCCAAGGCGTTGTCCGTGTTCGAGATCGCGATCTGGATGTCCGACGTGCTGGCGCCGAACGAGATGGCAATCCAGCGCTGGGCCTGCGCATTGTACATGACGCGCGAGTCGCCGTTCGCGCCAACCTGGCCCGCACCGGCCCAGAACTGGACGTCGGACATCAGCGCCAGCCGGTTGCCGGTCGCCTTGTCAAACACGGCATAGGCGCCATTCGACGTTTCCATATACTGGGTCATGCCGACCGCACCCATCGTGTCCGGCGGAATGAAGTTGCGGGCGAAAGCGGCGCCATCATACTGGCTGACGCCTTCAAAGCCGAACACATAGTTCGGGCCTGCGTTCGCGACCGGAGCGGCCTTTCCGTTGGTGTCGGTGGAAAGGTCACCCGCGATCTTGATCATCGGGCCTTGCTTGAATTCGAAGTACGGCTTGATCGTTGTCGCCGCCTGAGCACCAGTGGCCCCGGCAATGCCGAATACGGCGGCTGTCGCCAATAGCGCAGCGCGACCGATCGTCTTGGTCGAAGTCTTCATGTGTTTACCCCTGTTCAAATTCCGCAGGGGCCTTCCGAGGACTCGGGTCGCATGATCCCTACGAATGGGGTGAGATTAAATCCGGTTAATAGTTCGTCAACGCCATTTTGGCTGCAAGTGGTCCCAATATGGAACAAATAACCTCAGCTCAGCTCCTTGTGTCGCCGAGCCGTTTCGCGGTCGCATAGCCGGTGAGGGCAAATCCCGCGCCCCACAGCCAGCCGCCGAGGATATCGCTGGGCCAGTGCACCCCCAGAAGCGCCCGCGACAGGCCGATTGTCACCGCCCCGCTGAGCGCGAGGGCGATCCAGAGCCCGCGACGGCGCGCCGGGATCAGCAGGGCGGCCAGCAGCAGGATGGCCACCGCGTTGGTGGCATGGCCGCTGGGGAAAGACAGATTGCTGAAGCTGTCGAGGTGCGGGACGATGTCGGGCCGGGGACGGGCATAAAGCTGCTTCAGGATGCTGGAGGTTGCGCCCGCAACCGAGGGGAAGACGAGCATCACCAGCCCCGCGCGCATCCGCTTTTGCCAGAGCAGCCATGCGGCGGCCGCGATCATCGCCAAAGACCGCTGCGATGCATCGCCCGCCCAGGTCACCCACTGGAAGAGCGTGATGAGCCAGCCGGGCGCCCGCCCCTCGCGCAGGGCCAGCGCGCGCAGGGCGTCGGCATCAAGCGGCGCGCCGACATGGAACCAGACCACTGCGACGCCGAGCAGCAGCGTTGCTGCCATCAGGGCGAGGCCGGGAAACAGCGATGTGCCGAACGCGCCACCGCTTCTGGTCATTTCCCGCCTTTGACGATGGTGCCGCCCTTGATGACAACGCCCACATTCTCGAGCAGGCGGACATTGCTCAGCGGATCGCCGTCCACCGCGATCATGTCGGCATAGCGACCGACCGCAATCGCGCCGACATCCTTTTCGCGGCCCAGCGCCTCGGCGGCGGTGCGCGTCGCGGCTTGAATCGCCTCAAGAGGCGTCATCCCGTACTGGACCATCACCTTGAACTGCCCGCCGACGGTGCCGTGCGGCATCACGCCCGCATCGGAACCGAACACCATGCGGACCCCGGCGTCATGCGCCTTTCTGAAATTGTCGCGCTGGATCTGGGCGACTTCGCGGTCCTTGCGCAGATTGTCCTCCAGGACGCCATTCTTCTTGCCCTCCGACTGGGTATAGTCGGTGTTGAAGATATCCATCGAGAACCAGACCGGCTGCTTGCGGGCGACGGCGAGTTTGATGCCCTCGTCATCGACAAGGCTCGCATGTTCGATCGTGTCGATGCCCGCGCGGATCGCGGCCTTGATGCCCGAAGCGCCATGCGCATGGGCGGCGACGCGCAGGCCCCATTGGTGCGCCTCATCGGCAATGGCGCGCAGCTCAGTTTCCGAAAGCTGCTGCTGACCCGGCTCGGTGTTGCGGGAAAAGACGCCGCCGGTTGCACAGACCTTGATGACCTCGGCGCCATATTTGCGCTGGCGGCGGACCTGATAGCGCAGCCCTTCCTCGCCATCGGCGACACCCTCCACCGGCTTTTCCAGGCTCGGCGGCAGGAAGGTGGAATCGCAATGTCCGCCCGTTGCACCAATCGCATAGCCGGCCGGCACGATGCGCGGGCCAATGGCATAGCCCTCGTCGATGGCCTGCTTCAGGCCGATGTCGTCGCGGTTGCTGGACCCGACATTGCGCACCGTGGTGAAGCCCGCATCGAGCATGTCTTTCGCGTTCTTGACCGCGACCATCGACCAGAAGCTGTCGGTATATTGAAGGCCATTATAGCCGCCCACCTGGGCAAGGCTGTCCAGATGGACGTGCATGTCGATGAGGCCGGGCAGCAGCGTCTTGTCGCCCAGATCGATCACCTTCGCCGTCGTGGACAGCTTGACCGTCCGGCTGTCCGCAATCGAGACGATGCGCCCGTCCTGCACGGTGATGAGCGGGTGCTCGACCACCTTGCCGGTCAGCACGTCGACCATGCGCGCGGCCATGATCTGCGTCTGGGCCGGGGCGCTGTCCTGCGCAAAGGCGGGGGCGGAAAAGGCGGCGGTGGCGAGAAGCGCGTAGAGTGCTGTTTTCATGACTGATTGCTGACAGGCGGAGGGAGGCTTGGCAAGGGGGTTGGCCCTCAAGCCCTCCCCCGGCCCCTCCCGCAAGCGGGAGGGGAGCGAAACCTGGCAAGCGCAGCGCGCCTGGTTGCATCGGGGAGGGCAGAGCGCCGTCAGACGCAATATTGCACCAACGCCTCATAGCTTGCCCGACATTCCTCCGCGATGCGCTGCTGGTCGGCGGTCAGTTCGGATTGTGCAGTCGGCGGGCCGAAGCTCTTGCTGTTCCACACCGCATTGTACCAGTGCGCGGCCCAGATGCCGTCGGCCGGGTGCGGTCCCTTGGGCCAGCGGAGCATCGCCGGGTCCCAGTCGATGCCGATGGCAGCGCACAGCGCGCGGAGTTTGCCTTCGGGATCGGCCAAGAGCCGGTTGCTGTCCACGACGGGCGCGGGTTGGCCCAGCCGCTGCGAGACGCGGTCATGATAGTCGACCAGCCGCGCAAAGCCGAGTTGCGCTGCGTCCTTCAGCTCGTTCTTCTGCGCATAGCTTGCGACCATCAGATCAGGATCGCGGATCAGGAACACGTGCACATGGTCCGGAAAGTCGTCGATGCCGACCGGACCTTCCATATGGTGCGACATGTGCTTCTGATACCAGACGGCCTTTCCATCCGGCACGTCCCCGCGCATCGCGGCGGCGACCGACTGCCAGTCGCAGTCCATGTCGCCGATGATCTCGTCCGCCATGGCGTGGCGCTCGCCCGTCGCCTTCAGATAGGCCCCGTAAAAGGGCTCATCGGTAACGGCGGTGTCCGCACGCGACGAAAAGCTGCGCATCATCGCGGTCGAGATGTTGCGCGGCCCCGACCACATCGCAATCCGGACGGGGGCAATGCGGATCGGCGCGGGATGCGTCACGGACGCGGGTTCGCCTGAATGTTGCGCTCGACCAGCTTTTTGTAGAGGCCCTGCAGCCGCTCCACCATCGGCCCGCGCCCGTCGCTGATCTTGCGCCCGTCAATCGTGTGCGCAGGCACAACCCCCGCAAAGGTGCCCGTGACGAAGGCTTCCTCCGCGCCATAGACGTCGGTCAGCGAGAAGTTCTTCTCGAACACGGGAATGCCCTCCTCGCGGCAGAGGCGGATGACATTGCCGCGCGTGATGCCGCCCAGGCAATAATCGCCGGTGGAGGTCCACACCTCGCCCTTGCGCACGATGAAGAAATGCGTCGAATTGCACGTCGCGACAAAGCCGTGCGGGTCGAGCATCAGCCCTTCGTTGGCGCCCGCCTCGGTCGCCTGAATGCACGCAGTGATGCAGTTGAGCTTTGAGTGCGAATTGAGCTTCGGGTCCTGCACCGCTGGGTCGCCGCGCCGGACATGGACGGTGAAGAGCGTGATGCCCTTTTCGATCACCTCGGCGTGCGGTTCTTTATGCTCGGCGATGATGACGATGGTCGCCGGGCTGACGACGACGCGCGGGTCCTGATAGGGCGTGGAACGCACCCCGCGCGTGACCATCAGGCGGATGTGGCAGGCGTCCATCGCGTTGGCGTCGATGGTTTCATAAAGGCGGCGGACCATCTCTTCGCGCGAGATACCGATGTCCATCGCAATGGCCTTGGCACCCTCCCACAGCCGGTCGAGATGCTCGGCCAGAAACGCCATGTGGCCGTTATGAACGCGGATGCCTTCCCACACGCCATCGCCCAGCATGAAGCCGCTGTCGAACACCGAAACCACCGCCTGCGCCCGAGGCGTGAGCACACCGTTGACGTTGATCAGGATGTTCTCGTTACGCGGGTCGGGCGTGAAGTCTTGGGTGCCTTTGGTCATTGTTCTTCTCAGGCTCGTTCGTTGGGGCTCATCTTGGAGGAGGCGCTTGCTTCGATCTGCTTTTGCAGCTGTTCTGCAAAACATGCCAGTGCGTCGCACCCTCCCCGAATGTTCACCGCTATCAGCGATACGGTCTTACTTCGACCGTTGGGCTTTTTGAGTGAAATTGAAAGGCGCTCTTTTCCGTCTCCCCAAAACCAATCATTTTGCCGGCTGTGCGGATTGTTGGGGTCAAAGCTGAGCTTAACAGAGTCGACGTCTGAAAGACTGGCTATTTTGCCAGCGAAGAGCCCCTTGTTAAATTGTATCCGCTCGCCACTGACAGAGATCACGGATTCTGGTGCCTTGTTGAGTTGCCAATACTTCCAGAACTGTAGCGATGAAAATCCGGTCATGAGGCTGCCGAATGCAACAGTGAACCACCCATTTGAAGCTATGTCCAAGCTCCTTATCCCGGCCGAGCGGCCGCCGCCGGGAGAGTCGACGTGTGGGGCGCCGGTTGTCAAAAGGCTGATAATGTCCTCGAGCAAGATGGAGCCAAAGAGCGCGATCACCGAAACTGTGACGACCAGTCCAAAAGCTGCAACTCCCTTTTTGAAGTCCAGCTTGGCCTCCATCAGAAATGCAGCGCCTTGCCGTATGCCCCCAGCACGCTTTCGTGCATCATCTCGCTGAGCGTCGGGTGCGGGAAGACGGTCTGCATGAAGTCCTGCTCGACCAGTTCGGCCTGCTTGCCGATGGTGTAGCCCTGGATCAGCTCGGTCACTTCCGCGCCGATCATGTGTGCGCCGAGCAGTTCGCCCGTCGCGTCGTCGAAGACGGTCTTGATGAAGCCCTCCGCCTCACCCAGCGCGATGGCCTTGCCATTGCCGATGAAGGGAAATTTGCCGACGCGGACCTTGTAACCGGCTTCCTTCGCCTTGGCTTCGGTCAGGCCGACGCTCGCGATCTGCGGGTGGCAATAGGTGCAGCCCGGGATGTTCAGCGGGTTCATGGCGTGCGGGTGGACATCCTTATTGCCCAGCGCCTGCGCAATGGCTTCTGCCGCAATCACGCCTTCATGGCTCGCCTTGTGCGCCAGCCAGGGTGGTGCTGTGATGTCGCCAATCGCCCAGAGGCCGGGCACATTGGTGCGGCACATCGGATCGGTTTTCAGGAAGCCGCGATCGGTTTCGACCTTCAGTGAGTCAAGCCCGATATTCTCGGTATTGGGCACGATGCCGATGGCGACGATGCAGTGGCTGAACTCGCTTTTGGTGACCGTGCCGTCCTTCGCCTTGATCTCGGCCGTGACGCCGGTCGCGCCCGCCTTCAGGCTGTTGACGCCGGCACCAGTCATGATCGTCATGCCCTGCTTGGTCAGTGCTTTTTCAAGGAAGTCGGAGACCTCGGCGTCTTCGACGGGCACGATGCGGTCGAGCATCTCGACGACGGTCACCTCGGCGCCCATGTCATTGTAGAAGCTCGCAAACTCGATCCCGATCGCGCCCGAGCCGATGACGAGCAGCTTCTTCGGCATTTCAGGCGGCACCATCGCATGGCGATAGGTCCAGATGCGTTTTCCATCGGCGGGGGCAAAGGGCAGGTCGCGGGCGCGCGCGCCGGTGGCGAGGATGATGTGCTTGGCGGTCAGCTCCTCGGTCTTGCCGTCTTTCGTGACAGCGAGCTTGTTCGCGGCAAGCAGCTTGCCGTCGCCCATGTGAACGGTGATCTTGTTCTTCTTCATCAGGTGCGTGACGCCCTGATTGAGCTGCTTGGCAACGCCGCGCGACCGCTTCACCACCGCGTCGATGTCCGCGCTGATGTTTGCCGCCGTCAGGCCGTAATCGCCCGCATGCTGCATATAGTGGAAAATCTCCGCTGAGCGCAGCAGCGCCTTGGTCGGGATGCAGCCCCAGTTGAGGCAGATGCCGCCCAGATTCTCTCGCTCCACAATCGCGGTCTTCAGCCCCAGCTGCGCCGCGCGGATCGCGGCGACATAGCCGCCGGGACCGGAACCGAGAACGATAAGGTCATAGGAAGACATGGGGAGGTCCTTATTTTGTCGCGGATTGAAGCGGGCGCGGACGGTTGGCGTCGTCCACAGCCACGAAGGTGAAGCGGCCGGTCGCGACCGTTTCGGTAAAGTCACCATCGCGTTCGCGCCGTTCGGCGCGCGTGGAGATCGTCATGGAGGTCGTGCCGGTCTTCTCCATGCGTGTGAAGACGGAGAGCTCGTCGCCCATCACTGCGCCTGCCGGAAAACGCATCTCGTCCGCCGCGACAAGGATCGCCCGGCCGTGTGAACGCCGCGAGGCCAGCGAGGCCGCGCCCAGTGCCATCTGGCTGATGATCCACCCGCCAAATGCGCCGCCATAGGGATTGATGTCCGTTGGCATCACGGTGACGCGGATGTCGGGAATTGCGTCCTTGTCGGCCATGTGCGTGTCCGCCGGTCCGGTCAGGCGACCAGCCCCAGCGGGGTCTCGCACAGCTCGCGGAAGGCCTTCATCAGCTGCGCGCCGTCGGCACCGTCAATGGCGCGGTGGTCGAAGCTGCCGGTGGCCGACATGACGGTCGCAATCTGCAGGCTGTCGTCGATGACGAAGGGCCGCTTTTCGCCCGCGCCGATCGCCATGATCATGCCCTGCGGCGGGTTGATGACGGCGTCGAACTGCTTGATGCCGAACATGCCCATGTTGGAGAGGCTGGCGGTGCCGCCTTGATATTCGTGCGGCTGCAGCTTGCCGTCCTTGGCGCGCGTGGCGAGGTCGCCCATCTCGGTCGAGATCGCGCTGATCGCCTTGCTGTTCGCATCGGTGATGATCGGGGTGATGAGGCCGTTGGGCACCGACACCGCAACCGAAATGTCGGCGCGCTTATATTCGACCAGCTGGTCCCCCGCGAAGCTGACATTGCACTTGGGCACCTGCACGAGTGCGAGGCCCAATGCCTTGATCAGCATGTCGTTGACCGACAGCTTGACGCCCCGGCCTTCGAGGCTGGCGTTGAGTTCGGTGCGCAGCTTCAGCAGCGAGTCGAGGCGGACATCGACCGTCAGGTAGATGTGCGGAATCGTCTGCTTCGCCTCGGTCAGGCGGCGCGCAATCGTCTTGCGCATGTTGGACAGCTTGGCCACCTCATGCGGGGTCGCAATGTCGCCGAGCTGGAGGGGCGCGGGGGCCGGCGCGGCAGCAACCGGGGCGCTTGCGACGATGGGCTTGGCGACGCCGCCCTGCGCGGCTTCCACATCCGCCTTGATGATGCGGCCATTGGGGCCGGAACCGCTGAGGCCGGTCAGATCGACGCTGCGCTGTTCGGCAATGCGCTTGGCAAGCGGGGACGCAATGACGCGGTCGCCCTTGGGTGCGAGCGCAGGCGCGGCGGCTGGCGCCGACACGGGCGCGGGTGCGGCCACCGGAGCGGGCGCGGCAGCCTTCGGCGCTGGCGCATTATTCGGCGTTTGCGAACTGCCCCCGGCAGTTCGGTCCGCCTCTTCATCCACGCCCTGAATGAGCGCAATCACCGTGCCGACCTTCACGCCGTCGGTGCCTTCGGGGATGAGGATCTTGCCCACCACGCCTTCATCGACGGCTTCGAATTCCATCGTTGCCTTGTCGGTCTCGATCTCGGCGAGAATGTCGCCTGAGCTGACCGAATCGCCTTCTTTCACGAGCCATTTGGCAAGCGTGCCTTCCTCCATCGTCGGGGAAAGAGCGGGCATCTTCAGTTCGATTGGCATGGATCTGGCTACCTCTGCGCGGGTCTTTGATAAATGGTCGGCATTTCCCTAGCGTCGGCGCGCGGCTTGCGCCAGCCCGTGGAATGGCGCAACCTGCGCGCATTCGATTTCAGGCAGGAGGGGCGGGGCCCGATGCGGACCTATCTGGTGGTGGTGGACGAAACGGAAGAGGCGGAAATTGCCCTGCGTTTCGCGGCGCGTCGCGCGGCCAAGACCGGCGGCAGCGTGGATATCCTGACAATTGCCGAGCCGGAGGAATTTGTGGCCTGGGGGTCGGTGCAGGCGACCATTCAGGCCGAGGCCGAAGAGCGTGCGCAGGATGTCGCCAACCGTGCGCTCGACATGCTGGGCGATGAAAAGGGCGTGTTGCCCCGCATCGTTGTAAAGCATGGGGAGCCGGTTGCCATGATCATGGAAGCAATTGCCGACAATCCGGACATTGCCGCCCTCGTGCTCGGCGCGGCGCGCGGGGCGTCCCCGGGGCCGTTGGTCACGCATTTCTCGGGAACGGAGGCGGGCAATCTGCCCGTCCCGCTGATGGTCATCCCGGGCTCCCTGAGCCGTGAGGCGCTCGACCGGCTGAGCTGACCTGCGTTTCAGCCCAACCGGTCGTCGCCCCCTGTGTCAGCGATAGACGACCCGGCAGACGCAGGTCGGCTTTTTCGCCGGACGTGTCGCCACGCGCTTGGGCGCAAGGCGGGCGCGGGCCGGCGTGCGGACATATTCGGTCACATAGTCGGTCTTGGTCGTGGTCGTGACCACCGGCTGGCTCTGGATGGTGATGGACGTCACGCCGGGGCCGACATTGATGACGCGCTCATTGCCGTCCGTCACATAATCGTCGGCATAGACGTCGCCGGTGTCGACCGCGGGTGACAGGCGGCTGCGCGTGGCGCCGCGATCATCGAGCCAGTGGCTGCCGCCATCATATTCGCCTTCGTAGGTGCCTTCGTAGACACGGCCGTTCGTGTCGGTCCAGCGCCCGTCCCAACGGCCGCGCCATTGCCCGTCGGAGGTGACGCGGTCGCTTGGCACGTCATAGTCATAGCCATAATCGATCACGCGTTCGCGGCGCGGTTCGGCGCGATAGACACGCTCGCGAGAGGGGCGGCGCTCCTTCGACGAGTCCGCTGCTGCCAGCCCGGCAAGTGCGCCAAGCCCGCCGCCGATCAGCGCGCCGGCGCCGCGATTGCCGCGCCCGGCCACCGCCGATCCGAGGATCGCGCCAGCCGCGCCGCCCACGGCGGCCCCACCTGCGCCCGACAGCTTGCTGTCGCGACGTCGCGGTGCGTCATAGTCATCATAGCCGTCCGGATAGGCGGCATAGTCATAGCCCGTATCCTCGGCATAGCGGCTGCGCGTCGCGTACCGGTCCCAATTGTAATTGGGAACATAGTCGACGACGCGGCCATAACGGTCGGTCAGCACGGCATCGTCATAGTAGCGCGACCAGCCATAGCCAGCCGAAGGACGGGCAAAGCCATAGGTCGACCAGTTGCCGATATAGAAGCTCGGGCTGATCCAGTAGCTGGGCAGGACAAAGCCGCGATAGGGGCGGCGATAGGCGTTCCATCCGCCCGGGGCCTGCCAGCCGCCGACCCAGCGGCCCTGATATTTCTGCCCGAAGCGGCTGTCGGTCATCGGCCGGGTGTCGATGCGGGAAATCATCGGCCGACCCGGCGTGTGCCGGTAGAATCCATCCGCCGATTCGGCGGCCATGACGGAAGACGCGGTCATGGCGGTGGCCAGCGCAAGTGCCGGAATTAAAAAGCGTCGCATTGTTAACGGCTCCCCGTGTACTCGGCCCGGCACACGGCAACCATGTGTGCAAGACCCCAACAAATCCTGCCATATTTAACATTATTGCAACCATATTGCCACGAACCTAATCCGTGGCTTTGTCCCGTTTCAGGACTTGAGACGGGGCTCAGCCGCCCGTCAGGCGCGGCGCAATCAGCGCGCAGATCGCTTCCATTCCCGCTCCGTCCTCGCCATCGAAACGGGCAGGGTGCGGGCTGTCAAGATCGAGCACGCCAAGCAGGACGCCCTGATGCAGGATCGGCACGACCAGTTCGGACTGCGATGCCGCATCGCAGGCGATGTGACCCGGAAAGGCATGGACGTCCTCGACGAGCTGCGTCTCGCGCGTGGCCGCCGCCGCGCCGCAGACGCCCTTGCCGATCGCGATGCGGATGCAGGCGGCTTTGCCCTGGAACGGTCCGAGGACCAGTTCGCCCCCGACCATCCGGTAAAAGCCTGCCCAATTGAGGCCCGGCACATGCTCCCAAATGAGCGCGGCGACATTGGCCATATTGGCGACCGCATCGGGTTCGTCGCGGGTGATCGCATCGACGGCGCTGGTAAGGTCGCGATAGAGGTCGGCCTTGGAGCCGGTCGAAATGTCAAAGCTGTACATCAGTCGTCCCTTATCCTGCCGCGCCCCTTTTTGACATCGCTGCGGATTGCTTTTCCGGTCAGGCGACGTTCCTTTGCGGCGCGGGTGGGTTTGGTCTTCACGCGGCGGCGCGGGGCCTGATGCGCCTTCCACACAAGTTCGGCGAGACGTTCGCGGGCGTCCTGCCGGTTCGCTTCCTGCGTGCGATATTGGCGCGCGGTGATGACGATCTCCCCGTCTGCGGCCCAGCGGCTTCCCGCCAGCACCTTCAGCCGGGCGTAGACGGGCGGTGCAAGGCGCAGGGCATAGACATCCAGCCGGAGCTGGACCGCCGTTGCCACCTTGTTGACATTCTGTCCGCCCGGGCCGGTCGCGGCGAGGAAGCGTTCCTCCAGCGCGTCTTCGGGCAGGGCCGGGACGTCAGCCACCGCTGGGGTCCGCATCGGCCTCTGTAAAGCCGACATGCAGGAAGGACGGCGGCAGAGGTGCTGTTGCCTCCACCGGCTTTTTCCCGTCTCGGGCGAGTTTCAGGTGCCGGGCATGGAGCAGCATCGGCGCGCGGCCATTCCCCGTACCGTACACAGGATCGCCGGCAATCGGGATGCCCATGCCGCTTGCGGCATGGACGCGCAGCTGATGGGTGCGTCCGGTTTCCGGCGTGAATTCGATCAGCGCACGACCGTCGCGTTCGGCAAGGATGCGCCAGTGGGTGACGGCGCGCTTGCCCTTGGGGTCGGGCACGATGCGCCAGCCATCCTTGGCCGTGCTCGTCTTGCCGAGCGGCATGTCGACCGTGCCGTCGCTTGTGGCGGGCACGCCGTCCAGAATGGCGAGATAGGTTTTGGCGACGGCACCGGCCTCAAAGGCGGCGGCAAACCGCTTGTGCGCCTTGGGGTTGCGGGCCAGCAGCAGGCAGCCCGACGTGTCGCGGTCGAGCCGGTGGACGGGAAGGGGGTGCCGCGCAAAGCCGAAGGTCAGCATCGACAGATGGCTCTCCACGCTGACCGATTTGTCGCGCGGGGTATCGACCGGAAGCCCAGCAGGCTTGTCGATGATGATGGCCTCGCCATCGAGGAACAGAACGCGGTCGCTGAGAAGCATGGGCCGCGCCATGCCACGTGGCCCGGATCGTGTCGAGCAAAGTCGAGACGGCCAGGGGTGCGCCAGCGCCGTGCGACGCTGCGCTTACTTGGTCTTGTCGCGGTTCCGGTTGGCGTAGATGAGCGCGCCGAGAATGGCGGCGGACCCGATGCCGATGCCGGCGGCGGCCTTCCAGTTGATCGGCTTTGCGTTGCCCTCTGCCGCTTCCTTGCGGGCGCGGGCCCGCTTCACTTCGCGAACGGCTTCGTTGTCCTCGGGCTTTTCTTGATTGTCAGACATGGCGTGTCCGTAACGTCCTCAATTGGGTGTGCTTCCCATGTGAGTCCGCACAGGCGCTTCGTCAACGGCAAAACGGAAATATGCAAAGCCTGTTGTACAATGCAGCTTGTGGATCGCGCGGCGTCAGGCAGAGTGGACGCCACAAGAAGGGGAGAGAAATGGCCGAGATCGTGCGTGAGCCCTATGCCGTCGTCTACCGGGAGGAGTCGGGCTTCAAGGATGTCTATGGCGGCGCGGGCGGCCATGTCTTCGTCGAATGCATGCGGATCGCGCCTGCGGCCTCGCCCTCAAAACGCGCCATCGTCTTCAGCCACCCGGTGGGGGGTGGGTCCTTCCTGCCCCTCGTCACGGCGCTCGCCAAGGCGGGGCACCATGTGCTCTACGTCAACCCGCGCTATCGGGGGAATGACAGCGCCCTGATCCTCGAAAAATGCGTCGCTGATCTGGGGGCGGCGCTCAAGGATGCGAAGGCGCGGTTCGGCTATGAGCAGATCGTGCTCGGCGGATGGTCGGGCGGTGGCTCGCTCTCGCTCTTCTATCAGGATCAGGCGGAGACCCCGACGGTGACGCAGACGCCAGCCGGGGACGCCTATGACCTGACGGTCATGGGCCTGCCGCCGGTCGATGGCATCATGCTGCTCGCCGCGCATATCAGCCGCGCCATGACGCTGACCGAATGGATCGACCCCTCGATCACCGATGAGGCGCGCCCGTTTGAGCGCGATCCCGAACTCGACATCTATAATCCGGCCAATCCGTGCCAGCCGCCCTATGACGACGCGTTCGTTGCCCGGTTCCGTGCGGCACAGGTGGCGCGCAACCGGCGCATCACCGCATGGGTGCAGGCAGAGCTGGCGCGGCTCCGGGCGGCGGGGGAAGCCAATGCGGAACGCGCCTTTGTCGTCCATGGCACGATGGCCGATGTGCGCTGGACCGACCCGACGCAGGATGCGTCTGACCGGCGGCCCTATGAATGCTATCTGGGCGTCCCAAAGGTGGCCAATGACGGTCCGGTCGGTCTGGCGCGCTTCACCACGCTCCGGTCCTGGCTGTCGCAATGGGGCTATGACACGACCAATGCGACGGGCCTTGGCAATGCGGCGCGCATCTCCTGCCCGGTGCTCGTCATCAACAACACCGCCGACCTCGCCTGCACGCCGAGTCACGCCCGACGCCTGTTCGACGCCGTGGCTCATGACCGCAAGGTATATCGCGATATTGTGGGCGCGGACCATTACTACATCGAACGGCCCGATCTCCTGCCAGAGGCGGTCGCCGTCTGTTCCCAATGGCTTGCCGACACGTTTGACTGACGGCGGACATAAAGAAAGGGGCGACAGTGCACCATCGCCCCCTTCAAGGTTGCATTGCGATGACTACGGTTTTGCAATGCATCGCCAGTCTGACCAAAGTCGGCGACGCACGCAAGATGTCCTGCGACCAGTTGAGGCCGCAGGACTTTGAGCCGAAAGGTTACGCCTTGGGCGTATACCAGATTGGTGAAGTATAAGCGCGTTCCTGATCTTTCAGGCGTGCCCCGGCCGGGATCTTTGCGCCGTAACGCAACGCATCGAATACTGGCCAGCGCGGTGTCGGGATTTCAAGCACGCGCAGATAATAGAAGCTGCGCACCTTGGGGTCGAATTCCGGATCGGCCCAGACCGTGCGCAGTTCGGCCGCGCCGATCGTGTTCTTGTAGCTCGCCGTCTTGAGGTCGACCGTATCGCCGACCGGCGGCAGCTTGTCGCCCATCGGCTTGCGCTTGGCCGGGTCGCTCCAGACGATGTTGAAGATCTTTTCGTGCATCTTGCCCGAAGCGTCGACCCAGCCCTTCACCATCTGGACGCGGTCCAGATTGGCGCCCATCGGGTCCTTCAGGGCAGAGACGATGAACTTGGGCGTGCCCGTGCCGGGCTTCAGGTCGCTGCCCATCGGCACGCCGCGCGTATAGCCGGCCTTGACCCAATTGGCCTTCCAGTCGGCGTCGGTGAAATCCCAGCCGCCAAAGATGCGGACGACCATGCGTGGGCCGGTCGTCGCATAGACTTCGCGCTTGGCCATCGCATCGAAGATGGCACCACGCGTATTGGCCTTGGCCCAGACGGCGGCATAGCCGCCCGCCAGATAGTGCCAGCCAAAGCGCCCGCCGTTCGGGCCCAGGTTCTGGGCGGAGGCGGCGCGGGTCGCACTCGGCTCGGCACCGGCATGCTTGCCAAAGAAGTTGTTCTCATCCGCGGTCGACAGCGCGGTGTGGCTGTCCGTCGATCCGATCATGCCGAGCTTGTACGGATTGACGCCCGTCTTCTGCTCGATGAACAGCCCGCGCTTCAGCGCCTCGCGCACATATTCGCCCGCGAACATGTCAGGCGTCTTCTTGCCCTCCATCGTCAGGTTGCCAAGCTCCCACCCGGCATCACCGAAATCGGCGAACTCGTCATTGGGCGAGAGGAAGGGATGCGATTCACTGTCGCCCTTGATCTGCGTCGCTTCCACCAGCGGTTCATGGTTGGAACGGCGACGCGCATAGGCGGCCGTCATCGGTCCGCCATCGGGGCCGGTCAACTGGAACATCAGGCCGTTGGACACATTGGAATTGTGCGGGATGGCGAGGATCTTGCCGCCCGTCTTCTTCTCATAGCCGTCCATATAGTCCCACAGCTGGTCGGGCGTCGTGCCGACGAGCGAGGAATAAGGCTGGACCTGATCCGCGCGCTCCTTCCCGTCGCGCATGATGACGACGCGGTGCAGGTTATCGCCCTTGCGCATCAGCGTATATTCAAAGCCGTTAAACGCCGTGAACTTGCCGGGGTTGTTGTAGCGCTCGGTGATCTTGGTGTGCGATTCCCAGACGTCCTGCGTGCGCTCTTCCTGCTTTTTGGGGTCGAGCATGTCAGCGGGCAGCGTCCGCTTGGAGAAGCGGTCGATCAGCTCCATCGCGACCGCCTGCGATTCCTTCGGCCCCTTGTTCAGCTCATCATGCCAGCGCTGGAGTATGGGATCGCGCAGCAGAAAGCGCGGTGCATCGTGGATCGCCTTCAATGCGGCAAGACCATCGGAGTGGTCGGCAATTACGAGGAAGTCGAGCGGACGGGCAAGCTTTGCCTTCAGACCGGTGGTCGAGGTGACCTCCTCACCCATGGCAAAGCGCAGCGCGTCCTCCGGCCCGAGCCGGACACCCAGACCGAACGCATCGGACGAGTTGGACGTGTGCAGGTGCGTATCGCCGAAATAGACCTGTTCGGGATATTCGGTTTCCTTGACGTCGGCGTCGGACTTCTTGCCCGACACAAGATCGCTGACCTGCCCGCAGGCCGCCAGTGACAGGCCCAGTGCGACGACGGCCGCTTTTGCCATCCAATGCGATTTCATGATCGCTCTCCCCTCTTCTTATGGCGCGATTTCAATCAGCAATCGGCCGGGTTTGCAAGGGGGCGTGCCTTTGCGTAAGCGCAACAACATGAACCAATTGGACGCAGTCATCTGGGATTTCGGCGGTGTCGTAACGTCATCGCCGTTTGAGGCCTTCAACCGCTATGAGGCGGAGCGCGGTTTTCCGCGCGATACCATTCGCCGGATCAACGCTGCCGATCCCGATTCGAACGCCTGGGCGCTGTTCGAGCGTGCCGAAATCGATGCGGCGACCTTCGATGCGATGTTCGCGGAAGAGGCTGCACGGCTCGGGCATGAGATCCGGGGCAATGACGTGCTCGCGCTGCTGTCGGGCGACATCCGCCCGCGCATGGTCGCCGCGCTCGACACGATCAAGGCGACCGGCCTCAAGCTCGGCTGCATCACCAACAATGTCCCGGCCGGAAAGGGCGCGGGCATGTCAACCTCCGAGCAGAAGGCCGCCGCCGTCGCCGAGGTGATGACGCGGTTTGACCATATCATCGAAAGCTCCAAGGCCGGCATCCGCAAGCCGGATCCGCGCATCTATGCGATGATGTGCGAGGCGCTGTCGGTCGTGCCCGAACGCTGCATCTATCTCGATGACCTTGGCATCAACTGCAAACCTGCCGCAGTCCTCGGCATGCGCGCAATCAAGGTGACCGGCGAAGATCAGGCGCTCGCCGATCTTTCCGCGCTGACGGGACTGGCGCTTTAGGCCGCATGAGCTGGCTGGAGGCCATTGCGTCGCTGTTCGGCATCGCCAACATCCTCCTGATCGTCAGGCGGAGCGTCTGGAACTTCCCCGCCGCGCTGGTGATGGTCGCGCTCACCGGCATCGTCCTGTGGGACGCGCGGCTCTATTCGGACGCGGGGCTGCAGGCCTTTTTCTTCGTCGTGAACATCCTCGGCTGGGTGCTGTGGGCGCGCAACCGGGGCGACGCGGGGCAGATCATCGTCCGCCGGATGCGCCTGTCGGGCCGGATCATGGCCGTCGCGCTTGCCATGGCCGCCACCTGGGGCTGGGGCCTGTTCATGGCCTTCCACACCGACGCGACCAACCCGTGGTGGGATGCGAGCGTCGCGATGCTGAGCGTTACCGCCCAGATCCTGATGACGCGCCGCTTCATTGACAATTGGCACTGGTGGATCGTCGTCAACCTGATCTCGATCGGGCTGTATTGGCAAAAGCAGCTCTACTGGTTCACCGGCCTTTATGTGATCTTCCTCGGCATGGCGGTCTGGGGTCTGGTTGAGTGGCGCCGCGCCGAAGCCCGGCAGAAGGTGGCAGGAGCCGCAGCATGACCGTCCGCACCCTGTGCCTCCACGGCCCGGAAAGTACGGGCAAGACGGTGCTGGCCGCTGGCCTGTCCGACCGGCTGGGTGGCGCAGAGGTGGTGTCCGAATATGGGCGCGAATGGTGCGAGGCGAACGGCACCTATACCAGCATGGCCGATCTGGTGACGATCGCGAAGGAACAGAACCGCCGCATCGCTGCCGCCATCGCCCGCGCCGCGGCAAGGGCCGCGCCCGGTGCGGACGTGTGGGTCATCCTTGATACCGATGCCGTGATGACCGCCGTCTGGGCGGACATGCTCCATGGCGGGCAGGATCCGTGGTTTGCGGACCTCACGCACACGGCCGATCTCTACCTTGTCCCCGACATTGACCTGCCCTGGATCGATGACGGCATCCGCTATTTCGGTCAGGCCGATATCCGCAAGCGCTTCATGGACATGGCCATCGCCGAACTCGAGAAACGCAGCCTGCCCTATGCGATGGTGCGCGGGCAGGGCGAGGCACGGTTGGAAAGTGCGCTGGCGGCGTTGAGGGCGTGGATGGCGGCTGGCGGCTACGCCCTCTAATTGATCGTCACATCGAAATAGGCGGTGCGGGTGCTGCCCGCGGCAATGTTGGACAGCGTTGCGGATATGCTGCCCCCACTGAAGCTGCCGCCGACGCTGCCATCGGCGTTGCAGGAACTCCCGGTGGCCGTGCCGTTGACCCGCAGGCTGCCCGCCACATAGGTCTCGGGCAGTGCGCCAAGCGGATCCGACAGGGTGACAGATGTGGCCGTCGGGTTGCTTGCCGGGTTGGTGACGGCGATGCAATAGCGGACCTGCGCGCCGGGGATCAGTTTCGGGTTGGTCGTACCGTTGACAGGATCGGACAGGACCGTGCTCGATTTGATCACCGAGACCGCCGTCACCGGGCAAAGCGGGACATAGATTCGATCGAGCGCAAAATCATCGGAAATGCCGCCGCCGCCTGACATGACGAAGCTGACCTGCGGCGGCGTGGATGACGCGTAAGGCACGACGATCTGGAGCGTGTACCAGCGGCTCAGACTGCCCGCGCCGCCGTCGTTCACATAGCTGTTGGGCGTGCTGGAGCCATAAGTCGCGCCGTTGAACAACGCGCCCGTTGCCTTGCCGATGGTATTCCCGGCGACCGTCGTGACGGTGAAATAGGTCGTCCCGTTGACCTTGAGCGAGAGGGTCGCGGCACTGTTGGTCGTCCCGCCGGCCTGTCGCCACCCCATGTCGAACCAGATGTGCAGCTCATTGGCGAAATAGGTGATGTGGCTGCCTGAAGGATTGGCGATGGTCAGCGTGTCGTTGGCGGCGTCATTTTCGTTGATGACGAACGCCGTCAGGCTGGCTGCAGGATAGGCGTTGGCATCCTGCCCGGATGGTGCGGCGGACGCATTTTCGACAGCGGCGCGGCTGTTATAGATGGTGCCGTAGACTGCAGGGTCGAGACCCTGATTGTGCATCCAGCTGCCCGTAGCGGAATAGCCGGTCAGGCCGGACTCAAAGCTGCCATTGCTGTCCAGATTGACTGGTGAGGAACAGTTCTGCGCGCGCGCGGGCTGACCAATAACCGCGAGGGCAAATATCAACAGCGCGGCCGCGAGCTTCAAAGCTTGGGAGCTGCGCCGCAGCACGTCGGCCAAGGGACGTGCCCGCGCAAACTTTTTACGGCGGTGGTGCAGGATCATTTGGTTCGAAAACGACCAAATGCCTGAACTTTTTAGCAAACAGGAAACGGCTAGACTCGCCGCGCCCAATCCGCTCGAATGGGAAGAGCAGCAGAGGGAGGGCTCATTGGCATCCGAATTTACGTGGTCGCCTGACAGCACGTCTGGCATCCGCCAGCGTTTCGTGTCCGCGAATGGGCTGCGCTTTGAAATGGCTGAGGCAGGAGACCCGACCTCGCGGAGGCTGGCATTATGTCTGCACGGCTTTCCCGAACTCAATTACAGCTGGCGGTTCCAGATGCCGCTGCTCGCAGCGCGCGGGTGGCGCGTGTGGGCGGCGAATTCGCGGGGCTATGGGGCGTCGGACAAGCCAGCGGGGGTGGGCGCCTATGCGCTTGACCATCTGACGGCGGATGTCGCCGCGCTCATCGATCTTGCCGCGTCGGAGCATCCGGTGGATGAGGTGATGCTCGTCGCGCATGACTGGGGTGCGATCATCGCCTGGGCGTTCGCCATCGCCAAGGTCCGCCCGTTGACCAAACTTGTCATCATGAACGTGCCGCACCCATTGGTCGGTATGCGCGAGATTCGCACCTGGTCGCAGCTGAAGAAGAGCTGGTACATCTTCTTCTTCCAGCTGCCCGGCCTGCCCGAGCGCGTGTTCGGCAAGGATGGCGCGCAGGCGATCCGCGGTGCGTTCTACAACATGGCGGTGGACAAGAGCCGCTTCGGGCCGGAGGTGCTGGACACCTACGCCGCTGCTGCCTCACGGCCCGGCGCGCTGACCGGCATGATCAACTATTACCGCGCGCTGCTCCGGCACCGCGATACGCTCGATCTGGGGGACCACCGGGTCGAAATTCCGACACTGATGGTCTGGGGCGAGGAAGACAGCGCGCTCGGCCTCGGCTGCACGGTCGGGACCGAGCAATGGGTGCCGAAACTTGAACTTCATCGCCTGCCCGGCGTCTCCCACTGGGTGCAGCAGGAAGCGCCGGAAAAGGTCAATGCGATCCTGACCGACTGGCTGGACCGCAACGGGGGGTAGGGCAACACCGTTCGTCCCGAGCGACGTCGAGGGACGGTGTCTCGACTTCGCTCGACACGAACGGCTTTGGAGAATTACTCCGCCTTTGGCGCGGCCGCACTCGCGTCGGTGGGCAGCCCGCCCAGCGTGCCGACCATCTTCTTGTAAGCATCGAGATAGGCGAGCACGATGACCTGCCCGATCTCGGAATTCTGGTAGCCGCCGCCACCGGCCGCGGCGAGGCCACCGCCCCACCAGGCACCGCCGCCGGCGCCCCAGCTGACGTCCTTCTTGCGGTAATAGCCTTCGGACAGGCTTTCGATCTCGGTGGTGCGGACATTGACGAGGCTCAGCGTCACATTGGCTTCCTTCTTGGAAACCTTGAGCCCGCCCAGAAGGCCGCCGAACATGCGGCCGCCGAGCATCCCGCCGATGCCCCCGGCCAGACCGCCGCCGCCGGAGTTGGAATTGGTCGTGACGATATCGGGCACCACGACATAGTCGGCCGCCTTCACCTGACGCTTGCCGATATTGGAACCGCGCTGCAGCTCCCCGTCATCGCCCAGCGCGCGTTCGACGGCACGTGCGGCGAGGCCACCGCCACGGTCAACGAGGCCGAAGCAGCCCGATTTCATGACGAAGAATTTGATGATTGCCTCGGGGTTGGACAGGCCGAGTTCGGTCCACCACTTGTTCTCGGGCTCGGTGATCGCAATCGTACCCAGCTTGCGGGTGCAGGTCGGGATTTCGGCTGTGCCCTTGTCCTGCGCCTTTTTGGCGGAGGATTTGTCCTCCGATTCCGGCTTGGCAAAAGCGGGTGTGGTCATGGTTGCATGCAGCAGCATCGCCGCTGCGGCGAGCGCGGAAATCATGGTACGCATCGACATTCAGTCCCCTGTTTCAAAGGGCCGATGCGACTTTGCGTCCGTCATTCAGCCCTGTCCGGTGCGACCCGATGCGGAACGGAGCGTAGCAAAGCGGACAGCACCTTGCCAACGCCGTTTCGGCGTAGCGGCAACGCGTGGCTTCTCGGGGCAAGACGCCCCTTTGCCCTTGGCCGCCAAGGCTGCTAGGGCGCCCCCCATGTCCACGCCGCTTTCCAAAATCCGCAACTTCTCGATCATCGCGCATATTGACCACGGCAAGTCCACATTGGCTGACCGGCTGATCCAGCGCACGGGCGGGCTGACCGACCGCGAAATGACCGCGCAGGTGCTCGACAACATGGATATCGAGAAGGAGCGCGGCATCACCATCAAGGCGCAGACGGTACGCCTCAACTACACGGCGAAGGACGGTGAAACCTATACGTTGAACCTGATGGACACGCCGGGCCATGTCGACTTCGCCTATGAGGTCAGCCGCAGCCTCGCTGCGTGCGAAGGCGCGCTGCTTGTCGTCGACGCGGCGCAGGGCGTTGAGGCGCAGACCCTCGCCAATGTCTACCAGTCGATCGAGCATGACCATGAGATCGTGCCCGTCATCAACAAGATCGATCTTCCCGCCGCCGAAGTCGATAAGGTCAAGAACGAGATCGAAGAGATCATCGGTTTGCCCGCTGACGATGCGGTGCTGACCAGTGCCAAGTCAGGCATCGGCATCGACGAGGTGCTCGAAGCGATCGTCACGCGCATTCCGCCGCCCAAGGGCGATGCGAACGCGCCTTTGAAGGCGATGCTCGTCGACAGCTGGTACGATCCCTATCTGGGTGTCGTCATCCTCGTCCGCATCATGGATGGCGTCCTGAAAAAGGGGCAGCAGATCAAGTTCATGCAGGCGGGCACCGTCCACCTCGTGGACCGCGTCGGCTGCATGCGCCCGAAGATCGAGAACCTGCCGGAACTCGGCACCGGCGAAATCGGCTTCATCACCGCCCAGATCAAGGATGTCAGCCAGGCGCGCGTCGGCGACACCATCACCGATGCCAAGCGACCGGCAGACGCCCCGCTGCCGGGCTTCAAGGAAGTCCAGCCGGTCGTGTTCTGCGGTCTCTTCCCGGTGGACGCGGCGGACTTTGAAAAGCTGCGTGAGAGCATCTCCAAGCTGCGGTTGAACGATGCGAGCTTCAGCTTTGAAATGGAGACTTCGGCCGCGCTCGGCTTTGGCTTCCGTTGCGGGTTCCTCGGGCTGCTCCATCTGGAAATCATTCAGGAGCGCCTGACGCGCGAATATGATCTGGACCTGATCACGACGGCGCCATCGGTGGTCTATCGCCTCCAGCTGACCAAGGCGGCAGGCGAAGCCGAAGGCCGCGAGATCGAGCTTCACAATCCGGCCGATATGCCCGATCCCAACCGGATCGCGGAAATCGAGGAGCCGTGGATTGAGGCCACGATCTATGTGCCCGACGAATATCTGGGGTCCATCCTGAAGCTCTGCCAGGACCGGCGCGGCATCCAGAAGAACCTGACCTATGTCGGCGGCCGCGCGCAGGTGACATACGAACTGCCGCTCAACGAAGTCGTGTTCGACTTTTATGACCGCCTGAAGAGCATCAGCCGTGGCTATGCGAGCTTTGACTATCACCAGATCGGCCACCGGCCGGGCGATCTTGTGAAGATGAGTATCCTCGTCAACAATGAGCCGGTCGATGCGCTGTCGATGATCGTGCACCGTGGCACCGCCGAATCGCGTGGCCGTGGCATGTGCGAGCGGCTGAAGGACCTCATCCCGCGCCACCTGTTCAAGATCCCGATTCAGGCGGCGATTGGCGGCAAGGTCATTGCGCGCGAAACGATTGCGGCGCTGCGCAAGGATGTGACCGCGAAATGCTATGGCGGCGACGCCACCCGCAAGCGCAAGCTTCTGGAAAAGCAGAAGGAAGGCAAAAAGCGGATGCGCGAATATGGGTCGGTCCAGATTCCGCAGGAAGCCTTTATTGCGGCGCTCCGCATGGGTGATGAGGGCTGATGGCCGGCGATCGCTTTGAGCGGCACAAGCAGCCCTGGACCAGCGCGGAGATCCAGAAACTCCATACGCTCGCCAAGAAGGGCACGCCGCTCCGCCAGATCGCCAAGGCCATGTCGCGCAGCGAAGACAGCATCAAGGATCGCGCCCGCCTGGACGGGCTGGCCATCCCGCGCGGATAGAAAAAGGGCCCCGGCAAAGCCCTGCCGGAGCCCCTTCATGACTGTCCGTCGGCATCGAACGCGACGCTCATCAGGAAGCCGCCAGCCGTCGTCCTGGCTTGCAATTTTTGTACAAATCCGCCATACAGCTTCATCAAGCGTGTCCGATCAACATTTTGTTGGTCGTTCAGACATTTGGGTAGGAGCGGGCGGTTCAACGCATTGTGCGGGGCTCCCAGGTGCGACGGTTTTTGCAGGAATTCCGGTTGAGAAGTTGGCCGGAAGAGTGCCCCGCTGCCACGTTTCGTCTTCGGACGAAGGGTGGTGGCGTCGGCGCCGGGGAGGAGTCAAGGGTCGCTGGTTCCTCCCCGAATTTTCCCTCTGGCGTCAGCGCGGTGGCGCAGCACCGTTCGGATTGACCCAAATCAAGGACAGAGGCGCGCCGGTCGCCAATGATCGCCTTCTCACATTTGGAGGAGGAGAAGTCATGTCGCCCTATCTAATGCAACCCTTTGTCATCGGCCCGGTTATTGTCGGTCTGCTGTTCGCGTTCACGCTGCTGGTCGTGTCGATCAGCGACGCTACGAAGGGCTGACGCAGATGAGCCATACGCCCCATGAACTGCGCGATGCCTTTCCCGATTCTGTGGAGGTGCTGCACGCGCTGAAGGTCGGCAATGCGCATTTCGCGTCACTGGCCGACCGCTATCATGACATCAACCGCGAGATTCACCGGATCGAGAGCGAAGTGGAACCGGCCACCGATGAACGGACCGAGGCGCTGAAGAAGCAGCGGCTGGCGCTGCTCGACGAGATTTCAGCGCTGGTCGAACAGGCAAAGGCCGCCTGATGGGCGTGGACGACGCGCGCCGCGTTCTCGAAGTCCGCCTGGACGAGCTTCGCGGCCGTGCCGGCCATATCGGTGCCGATCTGACGACCCCGCAGTCGCAGGACTCCGAGGATGCGGCGGTCGAACGGGAGGCGGACGAGTCGCTGATCGGTCAGGAACGCCTGATCGCGCAGGAGATCGTCGAGGTTCAGGCCGCGCTCGATCGGATCGCAGCCGGGACCTTTGGCGACTGCACCGCCTGTGGTGCAGCGATCGCACCGGCGCGGCTGGCCGCCATGCCAGAGGCCGCGCTATGCATCTCCTGCGCATCCGGGGCGGCGCACCGCTGACGCGCGCCCCGGCGCCGGGCTTCAGGCAAAGTCGCCCGGCACGTTCTCTGCCTTGGCAATGCCTCCCTTCGCCCAGGCGCGCGCCGCGTCAATTTCGGCAAGGCTGAAAGACCTTATGGCCGCCGGATAGAGCGGGGCGAACAGGCGCGTCAGCGGCCCGATCCACCCGGCGTCTGACACGACAGCGGCATGGCGCATGAAAGCGCCATGGCTCAGATGGAAGACCATGTCTTTCCACCAGACCTCCGGCTCGATCCAGCCGATGTCCTTCACGACCTCCGCGACGTCGATCTTCTTGTGGGTCTTCAACAGCCGGTCGACCGCATCCACGGCGTTCTGAAAGTCGGCGCGGCCAATGCGGCCATCGACTTCCAGCTCCAGATAACCAGCCTCCTCATCAGCTTGCACCTTCAGCACGGACACCTCCTTTGATGTGTTGTCGCCGCAGTTTTGCAGGCCCGTTCGCGGCCCGCCATGACGCAGATCAAAGCGGGTCGATTCTTTAGCTTGCAGATAATAAGCATTGCTATTATGTGGGCTGCATGGCTGAGCCCGACAATCTTGGAACGATGATCGCCGACGTGTCGCATCTGATGCGACGCGCCTTTGACGAGCGCGCCCGCGGCATCGGGCTGTCGCGCCCGCAGTGGCGGGTGCTGACGATGCTGCGGCGGCATGAAGGCATCAATCAAGGTGGCCTCGCGGAACTCGTCGAAGTCGAACCGATTACGCTGTGCCGCATGGTGGATCGGCTTCAGGAAGCCAATCTGGTCGAACGGCGCGCCGATCCGGCCGACCGCCGGGCATGGCGTCTGCATCTGACCGACAAGGCGCGCGCCATATTGGAAGAGATGCGGCCCATGGCGTTCGGTCTGTTTGAGGATGCGATGTCTGGGCTTGAGAGCGCGGAGCGCGCGGACCTGTTCCGCATGCTGGAGCGGATACGAAACAATTTGTCGCGGCGCACGCCGCAGGAGCTGATTTCCAATGGCTGAACGGGACCCTCAGATCACGGCCGAACGCGGCCATGCCCTGAACGAACATAAGCAGGGCAAGCGCAAGTCGTGGGTGCGCCCCGTGCTGATGCTCTCGCTGCCGCTGGCGCTCGCCGCCGGGGGTGCGGTCTATTACCTGGCCAATGACCATTATGTGTCGACCGACAATGCCTATGTGCAGCAGGACAAGGTGTCCGTCTCGGCCGAGGTCAATGGCCGCATCGTCGACGTGGCGGTGCACGAGAACCAGCCGGTGAAGGCGGGCGATCTGCTGTTCCGCATCGACCCTGCCCCGTATGAGCTGGCCGCAGCACAGGCTGATGCCACGATCGCGTCGGCACAGGTGCGTCTGACCACGCTTCAGACCGATTATCAGACGAGCGGCGTCGACATTTCCAGCGCGCGCGAGGACGTGGCCTTCTTCACCAAGGAATATGAACGCCAGTCAAAGCTGATGGAAACCGGTTTCACGACCAAGGCGCGCCTCCAGCAGGCGGAACATGCGCTGTCCGAAGCGCGCAGCCGGCTCGCCAACGCAGAGGCGGATGCCATGAAGGCGCGGGCCCAGCTCGCGACCGGTGCGGCTGCACCCGGCGTCAACCCGCAGGTGCTCGCCGCGCAGGTCCAGAAGCGCAAGGCGCTGCTTGACCTGTCACGCACCGAAGTCCGCGCGCCGGAATCGGGCATCGTCAGCCAGGCCGACCGCCTGCAGGTTGGGCAGATGATGGTGACGGGCCTTCCGGCAGTGACGATCGTGGCGAACAAGGGCACTTGGATTGAAGCCAATTTCAAGGAAACCGACCTCAACAACATGCGCATCGGCCAGCCCGCCGAGCTCACCTTTGACGCCTATCCCAAGCTGAAGCTCAAGGGGCATGTGGCGAGCATCGGGGCTGGGACGGGCTCCGAATTCTCGGTGCTTCCGGCGCAGAATGCCAATGGCAATTGGGTGAAGGTCACGCAGCGCGTGCCTGTGCGCATCGCGATTGACGAAAAGTCGCCGCGCCCGCTGCTGGCAGGTCTTTCGACCCACGTCCGCATCGACACTGCCCGCTAAGCCATGGCGAGCGCCGCGCCTGTCCCCGGCAAGCCCTATCTGGAAGTCCAGAACAAGGGCCTGTTGACGCTCGCCATCATGGGCGCGGCGATGATCCAGATTCTGGACTCCACGATCGCCAATGTGGCGATCCCGCACATGCAGACGAGCCTCGGGGCCACGCAGGACACGGTGACCTGGGTCCTGACGAGCTACATCGTGGCCGGGGCCGTCGTCATGCCGATCACTGGCTGGCTCGCGGACCGCGTCGGCTCGCGCAAATTGTTCATCTGGTCGACCATCGGCTTCATCATGACCTCAATGCTGTGCGGCATTTCGGTCAGCCTGACGGAAATGGTCATCTTCCGCGTTTTGCAGGGCGTGTGCGCGGCATTCATCGCGCCGCTGTCTCAATCAATCCTGCTCGACATCAACCCGCCTGAACGCGCGCCAAAGGCGATGGCGATGTGGGGCATGGGCGTCATGGTTGCGCCCATCTTCGGCCCGATGATCGGCGGCTGGCTCACCGAGAACTACAATTGGCGCTGGGTGTTCTACATCAACCTGCCGGTCGGCATTCCGACGGTCGCGATCCTGCTCTGGCTCCTGCCCAGCCGCCCGATCGTCAAACGCTATTTCGACGGGCTTGGCTTTGCCGCGCTCGCGCTCGGCGTGGCGACGCTGCAGCTCATGCTCGACCGTGGCCAGCATGAAGACTGGCTGGAAAGCTGGGAGATCCGGCTGGAAGCGATCTTCGCGCTGTCGGCGCTCTGGGTGTTCTTCGTCCATCAGGCGACGACCAAGAAGCCGATGTTCGATCCCGAACTGGTGACAGACCGCAATTTCGTCACCTCGCTGATCTTCATGGTGATGATCGGGGTGATGATGTTCGGCGTCTTCGCGCTGCTGCCGCCGATGCTGCAGACGCTGTTCGGCTATACCGTGTTCGATACCGGCATGCTGCTCGCCCCGCGCGGCATCGGCATTCTGGTCGCGATGCAGATCGCGACGCGGCTCGCAGGCAAGGTCGACGCGCGCATCACCGTGGGCGTCGGTTTCGTCATCACCATCGCCTCGCTGTGGCAGATGACGCAATGGGGCCTGATGATGGACTGGAAGCCCGTGTTCATGACGGGCCTTCTGCAGGGCTTCGGCATGGGCTTCGTCTTCATCCCGATGAACCAGCTCGCCTTCGCCACGCTGTCGATGCGGCACCGCACCGATGGCTCCAGCCTACTTTACCTCGTGCGCAGCATCGGCAGCAGCGTGGGCATCTCCATCATGTCGACGCTCTTTGCGCGCAATCTCCAGACCAGCCATGAGGACATGGTCTCGCACATCACTTCCTCCTCCATGTCGGCAGTCGACCCGTCGACTGTGGACCGGTTCCAGGTGCTGGGCGATGCGGTTCTTGCGATGCTGAACGGGGAGGTCACAAGGCAGGCGGCGATGATCGCCTATCTCGACAACTTCAAGTTCATGATGATCCTGCTGGTGCTCTTCATGCCACTCATCCTGCTCATGAAGCCGCCCAAGGGCCCTCCAGGCCAGATGGTGCACCCCGTCGGGGAGTGATCACATCTCGCCGCGCGACCGGCGGATGGCATACCATTTCGCGACGTTCGCATTGTGCTCGGCCAGTGTCTCGGCGAACACATGGCCCCCCGTGCCATCGGCCACGAAATAGAGGTAGCGCGTCGGCGCCGGGTTCAGCACGGCCTCGATCGCGGCCTTGCCCGGATTGGTGATCGGCCCGATGGGCAGCCCGGCACGCGCATAGGTGTTGTAGCCATTGTCGGCCGTCAGCTCGGAACGCAGAATGCGGCGGCCCAGCGGTTTGCCCTTGGTGACCGGATAGATGACGGTCGGATCGGCCTGCAGGCGCATTCCCGTCTTCAGCCGGTTGGAATAGACCCCGGCCACGGTGCGGCGCTCGCTTGGCTTGCCGGTTTCCTTCTCCACGATCCCGGCGAGGATGATCGCCTCTTCCGGCGTGCGGGCGACCGTGTTGGCGGACCGGTTGGCCCAGAGCTCCGCCAGCGTGCGCGACATGGCCTGCTGCATCCGCTTCAGCACGGCGCTGCGCTTTTCGCCGCGTGTATAGGCATAGCTGTCGGGCAGGACAGACCCTTCGGCGGGCACTTCGACATCGCCCGTCAGGAAAGGGGCGGCCTGAAGCCGTTCCTGAACGACGATCGACGGCATCCCCGGAACGACCGTGACGAACCGCTGCAGCGTCTTGCCCGCCTGCAACAGGCCAAGCACGTCGCCCGCCGACATGCCCTTCTTGATCTCATATTCGCCCGGCTTGATCGGCGCGTCCGACCCGAACACCCGGGCATAGTTCAGAAAGGCCGAGGCAGACTCGATCGCGCCCGCCTCCTCCAGCGTCGCCGCCGCCGCCTTGAGGCTGGAGCCCGGTGGAATGACCACCGACACGTCCCGGTCCGCCCGCCCGCCACAGGCGGCGAGCAGAAGTGCCAAAATCAGGGGCAGGAGGCGTTTGGTCATCACTCAATATGTCCCTGTATTCCGCGCTCACCCTGAGCTTGTCGAAGGGTGGTGGGGCAGGCTTCGACAGGCTCAGCCTGAGCGCAATGGGCTGCGGACCGGGATTTTGCGAGTCCCGGAAGCGCCGACCAGTCCCCCCGCATCAGCGCTTCCTTCTTTGCCCGCGACCATCCCTTGAGTTTGCGCTCCAGGAAAAAGGCCGCGTCGCGGTCCTGAAAGTCCGCTGCCCAACGCAGCGTCAGCGGCCGTCGCTTTGCCGTATAGGCCGAAGCGGTCCCAACGCCATGTGCGGCCATGCGGGCATTCAGATCGTCTGTATGCCCGACATAGTAGCTTCCGTCGGCGCACTGTAAAATATACGTCCAGAACGGCACCAGACCTGGCGATCAAACCGCCTTCATCACCAGGCTGGCATTGGTGCCACCAAAGCCGAAGCTGTTGTTGAGTACCGCGCGCACCGGACGCTTTTTCGCCGTGTGGGGCACAAGGTCGACGCCTTCGGTGCCTTCATCGGGGTTGTCTAGGTTCAGCGTCGGCGGCACGATCTGGTCGCGGATAGCGAGGATGCAGAAGATGGCTTCCACAGCACCTGCACCGCCCAGCAAATGGCCGATGGCCGACTTGGTGCTGCTCATTGACGCACCGCCGAGATCGTTGCCGAGCACGCGCTTCACCGCGCCCAGTTCGATCGTGTCGGCCATGGTGGAGGTGCCGTGCGCGTTCACATAGTCGATGTCGCCCGCATCGAGCCCGGCCTTGCGCAGCGCCATGCGCATTGCAAGCTCGGCGCCCTTGCCTTCCGGGTGCGGCGCGGTCACGTGATAGGCATCGCCCGACAGGCCATAGCCGACGACTTCAGCATAGATCTTCGCGCCGCGCGCCTTGGCGTGTTCATATTCCTCGAGCACGAGGACGCCTGCGCCTTCGCCCATCACGAAGCCGTCGCGGTCCTTGTCATAAGGGCGGCTGGCCTGTTCGGGGCGGTCATTATAGCTGCAGTTGAGTGCACGGGCCTGTGCAAAGCCGGCCACGCCAAGCGGGTTGATCGTGCCTTCGGCACCGCCCGCCAGCATGATGTCGGCATCGCCATCCTTGATCATCCGCGCGGCATCGCCAATCGAGTGCGCGCCGGTCGAACAGGCGGTGACGACCGCGTGGTTCGGGCCCATCAGGCCGTATTTGATGCTGACCTGGCCCGAGATCAGGTTGATCAGGCGACCATGGACGAAGTGGGGCGAGACGCGGCCGGGGCCCTTTTCATGGAGGACGATTGATTCGCTCTCAATGCCGGGAAGCCCGCCAATGCCCGATCCGATCGAGCAGCCGGTGCGCATCTTCAGGTCATCGTCCATCTCGGTCAGGCCGGCGTCTTCCATCGCCTGCCCGGCGGCGTCGATGCCGTAGATGATGAACGGGTCGACCTGACGCTGGATCTTGTGATCGACGCGCTTGTCCGGGTCAAAGCCCCAAGGATGGTCCTTGGGCTTCACTTCGCAGGCGATGTGGCACTTCTGGTCGGACGCATCAAAGCGGGTGATCTTGCCCGCGCCCGACTTTCCGGCGAGCAGGTTCGCCCAGGTGGTTTCAACATCCGCACCCAAGGGGGTGACAAGTCCCAAACCGGTAACGACTACGCGGCGCATAAGCGTCTTCCCTTTTCCAGAATCAAAAACGGCTCCCGAACAGGCCGGAAACCGTCTTTGATGTCAGCGATTCTTTCAAGGCGATGGCGCCTTTTCGATCAGCCTTTGTTGCTGTCGATGTAAGCAATCGCGTCCTTGACGGTCGAAATCTTTTCGGCAGCATCGTCAGGAATTTCAACGCCGAATTCTTCTTCGAACGCCATGACGAGCTCGACGATGTCGAGGCTGTCCGCACCCAGATCGTCGATGAAGCTGGCGTCTTCGGTCACCTTGTCGGCTTCAACGCCGAGGTGCTCAACGACAATCTTCTTTACGCGGTCGGCGGTGTCGCTCATGGATAACCCTTCTCATTCATGTGTGAGCAATAATTCACGCACAGCCCTAATGGGCCAAGTTTGGCGATGCAAGCCCTATGGTGAGGCACGCTGCCAATCAGGTTCAGATCATCGCCATCCCGCCGTTCACGTGCAGGGTCTGGCCGGTGACATAGCCGGCTTCGCGGCTGGCCAGATAGACGGCGGCGGCGGCGATATCCGCGCCTTCGCCCATATGACCCGCCGGAATGCGCGCATTGAGCGCTTCTTTCTGCGCATCGGGCAGGACATCGGTCATCGCCGAAGAGATAAAGCCCGGTGCGATGCAGTTCACCGTGATGCCGCGGCTCGCGAGTTCCTGCGCGAGGCTTTTCGACATGCCGATGATGCCTGCCTTGGACGCGGCATAGTTGGACTGGCCGGGATTGCCCGTCACGCCGACCACGCTCGTGACCGAAATGATGCGGCCAAAGCGGGCCTTCATCATCGGCTTGGCGGCGGCACGGCACAGGCGGAAGGCGGCTTCCAGATTGATGCGGATCACGTCCGACCAATCTTCGTCCTTCATCCGCAGGATCAGGCCGTCGCGCGTGACGCCGGCATTGTTCACGAGAACGTCGATCTTGCCGCCCAGCGCCTCAATCGCCGCAGGGATCAGCGCCTCTACGGCCGCCGCATCGCCGAGGTTGCACGGCAGGATGACGGTGTCGCCGCCAATTTCCGCCTGCACAGCCTTGAGCGCGTCTTCACGCGTGCCGGAAAGGGCAACCTTCGCCCCCTGCGCGACCAGCGCCTTGGCAATGGCGGACCCGATGCCGCCAGAAGCGCCGGTCACCAGCGCGGTCATTCCTGTAAGGTCGAACATCAGAGGCCTTTCACCAGAGCTTCGATATCATCCATCGTCACGATGCTTGTTGCCGTCGCGTCCGGGGCGGAGCGTTTGACCATGGCGGCCAGCACCTTGCCGCCGAATTCGACATAATCGTGCACGCCCGCGGCGAACATGGCGATGACCGACTCGCGCCAGCGGACGCGGCCTGTGACCTGTTCGACGAGGAGCTTCTTGATCGTTTCGGCGTCTGCCACGGGCGCAGCAGTCACGTTGGCATAAACGGGCACGAGCGGCGCGGAGAGCGTCGCCTTGGCCAGCGCTTCGGCCATGGCGTCAGCGGCGGGCTGCATCAGCGGGCAGTGGAAGGGCGCCGAGACGGGCAGGAGGACGCCGCGCTTGATGCCGTGATCCTTTACCAGTTCGATCGCCCGCTCGATGGCGGCGCGGTGGCCTGAGATCACGACCTGCGAGGGGTCATTGTCATTGGCAACCGTGCAGACATCGCCCTGTGCGGCCGCATCGGCGAGCGCCTGCGCCTTTTCAATGTCAGCGCCCAGAAGCGCCGCCATGGCGCCGGTGCCGACCGGGGTCGCCGCCTGCATCGCCTGCCCGCGCAGCTTCAGAAGGCGAGCGGTGGTCGCAAGATCGAGCGCGCCGGCCGCACACAGGGCGGTATATTCGCCCAGGCTGTGCCCGGCGACGAAATCGGCCTTGTCGGCAAGGCGGATGCCGCCTTCCTTTTCCGCCACGCGGAGCGTCGCGATGGCGTTTGCCATGATCGCGGGCTGCGCATTTTCGGTGAGCGTCAGCTGGTCTTCGGGGCCCTCGGTCATCAGCGCAAAGAGCTTCTGGCCGAGCGCGTCGTCGACTTCCTGAAAGACTTCGCGCGCGACGGGGCTTGCATCGGCAAGCGCCTTGCCCATGCCGACCGACTGGCTGCCCTGACCCGGAAAGATGAATGCCCGCATCGTGTGTTCCCTTGATGTGGTTGGGTGTTTTGCGGGCGGTTAGGCCAAGGACCGGCCCCTGTCGAGAGTCCGTATCCGCCGCTTTTTCTGCATGAGCGCTTGAACAGTCAGAAATGCACAGCTAAGGGGCGCGCCTGCCTTCATCGGGGTCACCCCCGATTCACGCGTCGGGGAGTAGCTCAGCCTGGTAGAGCACTGTCTTCGGGAGGCAGGGGCCGGAGGTTCGAATCCTCTCTCCCCGACCACTTTTCTCTGAGCATCCTGCGTAAAGCGGATTGCACAAGCGTTTGTGCATCCATATCCACGGGCACCCACGCCAGTGCGGCGGCCCCTTGTCTGAAGGAATTCTCCAATGATCGAAGCCGAATGGTGGGACTATGACGACATGGACGAGCTGGCCGAAGCGGTCGCGGGCGATGTCGGTTTCATCATTGAAAGCGCGCTCGATGCCCGTGGACAGGCGCTGATCGCGCTGCCGGGCGGAAAGACGCCGCTGCCGATCTATGAAAAGCTCGCCGCCGCGCCGATCAAGTGGAAACATGTGACGATCATCCCGACCGATGACCGTCTGGTGGCGGTCGACAATCCGCTGTCCAATGCAGCGATGCTCGCCAAGGTGTTCATGCCGAAGGGCGCGCGGGTTCTCCCCATCGCGACCGAGAACAAGGACCACAAGGCCGCCGGCAACGCCGCCGACGCGCGCCTGCAGGACCTGCACTGGCCGCCCGATCTCGTCTGGCTGGGCGTCGGCACCGATGGCCACACGGCCTCGATCTTTGCGGGCCCGGACCTCGATGACGCCCTCAACGCCCCCAAGGCGCGCCGTGCCGTCGGCGTCCTGCCCGATCCGCTGCCACCCGAAGCCCCGGTCGCGCGTGTGACGCTGACCAAGCATTCGATCCTGTCCGCCCGCACGCTGTTGCTGGTCGTGACGGGCAAGGACAAGCGCGCGCTTGTTGAGCAGGCGATCAAGGACGGTCCGCTCTCTCCGCTTCCCGTCGGCCGCGTGCTGGCCGAGGCCGAACAGGCGTTTGACATTCACTGGTGTGAATAGGCGTCAGGCGTCGGCCTTCACCGGCGGCTCAGCATAAGACGCCACCTTCCAGATCACCTCGTCCGGCATCGACATGATCTGCTTATAGGCCGCCTCGGGCATCGCCTGATGCGGTTTGGCGGGGTCGATGGGGGGCTGGGGGACGCTGCCGCCTTCGCCGTCATAGGCGTCGGGTTGGATCAGGCGCTCGGCCTCCTCCGGCGTCACGCCGATCTTGGCGAGCGTGGTCGGGTCGATCCAGCGCTTCGGTTCAATGGCGGCTTCGGACCAGGCGACTTCAAGCGACAATTGCTCTGGCCCTGCGAAATAGATCGACTGGCACATGCCGTGGTCGATGGGGCCAAAGACGTTGACGCCTTTCGTGCGGATGCGGTCGCGCATCGCGATCAGGGCCTCACGGCTGTCCACCTTGAAGGCGAGATGCTGCATCGTGCCGCCGGCTGATTTTCCAGCACCTGAGCCGGCGTGGGTCCTGCCGAGTTCGATCGGAATGTCCTTCACGTCGGGAAGCTGCACCAGCGAGAAGGAACAGTCGTCCGCCAGCTTCAGGAAGGCGTGAAGCCCGTCGGGCACGCCGTGCATGTCGAAAATGGCGACCAGTTCACAGCCGAGCACATCGGTCAGGAATTCCAGCTGCGCCTTCATGTCGCCGGTCATGATGGCGATGTGGTGGATCCCCGTTGGCTTGACCATGCGCGCCTCTCCTAAGTCTTCGCCGCCCCGGAACCCGTCACAGGCTTCGGTTCGGCATAGGGCATCACCATCCGCCCGTCGGGCGCCGCCGTAAAGGTGGTTTGTGTGGGATAGGCGAACTGGAGGCCCTTTTCGGCAAAGAGCGCGAGGATCGCGTTGTTGACCTGATGCTTGCGGTCCATCGCCTCACCGGGGTCGCCCGTGTGGATTTCATAGATCAGAAGGAAGTCGAGGCTGGACGGCGCGAAATTGTCGAGCGCGCAGCGGCTGAAGGTCACGTGGTCGACGCTGTCGACGGCGTCTTTCAGCATTGCAGGCAGGTCGCGGCAGACCTCGGGCGGCGTCTGGTAAATGAGGCTCAGCGTCTGGAAATAGCGCCGCGTCTCAAACAGAGCGAGGTTGCGCAGTTCCTTGTTGAGGAGATTCGCGTTGGAGATGACGATCTCCTCGCCCGAAATCGCCCGGATGCGCGTGGATTTGAGGCCGATGGCCTCGACCGTGCCCTGGCTCGTGTCGAACTTGACCATGTCGCCCTTCTTGAACGGCTTGTCGAACAGGACGGAGAGCGCGGCGAACAGGTCAGAGAAGATGCCCTGCGCGGCGAGGCCGATGGCGATGCCGCCAATGCCGAGACCTGCGAGCAGGCCGGTCACGTTGACGCCCAGGTTGGAGAGGATGAGGATTGTCGCGAGGATGAACAGCCCCGCCGTCACCAGTACGCGGATGAGGCCCATCGCGCTTTGCAGATTTCCGGTCGGGTCGGTGTTGCCCGCGCGATATTCCACAAGGCCAAGGACGAGCGCGCGGACCCAGACTGCGGCCTGCAGGACGGCCGCAATGACGAAGAGGATGCGGACCGGATAGCCGATCTCTGCGGGTGCATGGGCCGTCGCGGTCACGATCTGTGCGGCGACGGCGACCATGAACCACAGCCGCGTCTTCCTCAGCGCCCGGCCGATGATCCCCGGCCAGTGCGAGCCGGCAAATCGATCCGCGCACAGATAGCGGCCGAGAAGCTGCAGTCCGTAGAGCAGGCCGACGATGACCGCCCCCGCGAGCGCGCCAAGCGCGATCTGCGTCGTATGGCTGTCGAGCCAGCCCAGCGCGACGTCAAAGGTGTTCTGGATTTCCGAAAGGACGGAGGTGTCGGATGTGTTCATCGGGGCAACCTAGCAACGTCGCCCGGCGTTTCAATTGTTCGCTCAGGCGCGAAGGGGTGAAGCGCCCCGATTGGCCAGCGACTGGAGCAGCGTCCGCCCCGGCGCCTCGATCATCCGGTAGAGCGCTTCCGACGCCAGATAGACCGCCCCGAGATAGAGCGCGATCTGCCCGAGCGGGACATTGGCCGCGTCCGCGACGAAGACGTGCTTGAACACGATCCAGAGCAGGAAGTGCGCGAGATAGGTCGAATAGCTTATGTCGCCCAGATGGACCGCGATGCGGCCGCTCAGCGGGTTGCGCGGGGCGGCCGAGGTTGCGGCGAGCGCATAGACCAGCGCGGGGAAGGCAAGGGGGATCGCCAGCGTCTCGGGCAGAAGGCCTGCGCCCCACCCGAACAGGGCGGCGCACGCCACTGACGCCGCGATCATGCCCAGGGGGCGGGCGGCGGCGCGCCACGCCATCGCCATCAGCACCCCGGCGAAGAACCCGGCCAGACAGCGCGGCAGGCCATTCCAAACGATATGTCGCCCCAGCGTCGGCTCGCCCTGCAGTGCGAACCAGAAATGGAGCAAGGCCGCGAGCGCGACGACGCCGAGCGTGCACAGGATGGGCGGCCAGTCGCGCCGGAACAGCGTCACGGCGGCGAGGGGAAGCAGGAGATAGGCGGCGAACTCGGTCGAGATCGACCAGCTCGGGTCATTCCAGGTCAGATGGTCGGTCAGGCCCCAATTCTGGAGCAGCAGCAGGTGCAGCGGCAGCTCAGCCAGCGGATATTGGGCGGAGTCCGCCTTCCCGGCAGCGGCCAGGGTGCCCGCATAAGCGATCGTCGCCAGCAGGATCGCCAGGTGCAGCGGATAGATTCGCGCCAGCCGCCGCCACAAAAAGGCCGGGGCCGCCGACAGGCCATCGCGCTGGAATATCGCGCCATAAGTCAGCCACATCACGAAGCCCGACAGGACGAAGAACAGGTCGACCGCCAGATACCCTTTTGCGAGAACGGCGATGACGCTGGCCGGGATGTTGTCGGGCAGCGCGAGGCGGATATGGTAGAACACGACCAGCCAGGCCGCGAGCCCGCGCGCGCCGGTGAGCGCATCCAGCTGGGTTCGTGCGGCGGTCATGCCGGGACGGCCTTGGCCACGTGGAAAGGCGTGCGATTGCGCGTGCGCTCCAGCCGCCGGGCATAGGCATCCAGCGCGATCTGCATCGCGATCAGCATATAGGCAAAGGACAGATAGGCGACGCCGATGAAGCCCGCGCCAATCAGGTAGATGACGTTTGCCTGCTGCAGCGCGGTGGCGAGGCCCGCAATCCAGTGCCCGTCCTCGGGCGCCCGGTTCCTGTGGCGCCGGAACAGCATTTCCATGCGCAGCAGCCCGGTCAGGTGGATGAACAGCCAGATCGAAAGGCCGGGCCAGCCCTGTTCGCCGAGCATTTCGAAATAGGCGCTGTGGAAGGCGCGCCCTTTGTCTTCGATGACGATGGCCGCGCCCGGTTCATGCGCGGTCGGCGCATTGGGGTCGAACTTGCTGCTCGTCCGCGCCTCATAGCGGAAGGAATTGCCGCGATAGGAATCGAACCCGCCGCCAAAGGGATGGTCGCCCGCATAATCGAGCGTCCAGCGCCAGACGGCGAGCCGCGTCGAGGCCGATTCGTCGGCATTGACCTCGTTGAGCGTGTCCATCCGCTTGGTGAAGCTTTCGGGGAGGAAGGGGATCGCCGCCATCGCGAGACAGGCGGCGCCGAACAGGTAGAGGAAGCGCCGCTTGACCGCGCGCAGCATCATCACGCCCAGGACGGCGATGCAGATGAGGCCAGTGCGCGCCTCGGTCCCCACCGGAATGAGCAGACAGGCGAAAATAAGCGCCGCACAGAACAGCGTGACGCGCCAGTCGCGCGGGAAGATCGTGCCTTCGCGCCTCAGATAGAGGATGAAGGGGATGATCGAGATCGCCACGCAGGCGAGCGTCGAGGATTCGTAGAGGCCGGTATTGCTGTCTGACATCAGGTTGAGCACGCCATAGCCGCCGCCCGAGGCTGCCGTCTTGATGCCCGCTGCAATGATGATCGACGCGGCGGACAGCACCATGACGGTTGCCAGCGCCTCGATCCGCAGCCGCGTCGTGATGGTGAGCGGAAGGAAGATGGCAAAGACCAGCACCTTCCACACCCAGGCCCATTTCTCGGCGGCTTCGATCGGGAAGTCCGCGCTCTGCGTCGTGAAATAGCAGTAGATGAGCAGCACCAGCATCGCGGCCTGCCGCGGGCTGAAGGTGGATGCCTGCTTTCGGTCAAAGGCGAGCCACCCGCCGACTGCGCCCAGAAAGAAGATGAGCGAGACGGGGATGCTGTTGAGCAGATAGTAGGACAGGTGCTGCGGGGAGACGATGTCGACATAGACATAGCCGAGCACCATCAGGAACGGACGGCGCAGCCCGAGCAGGAAGAAGGCGCCAAGAAAGGCGACAAAGAAGAGGTCACGCATCGCGCCTGCCCCATTTACGGCCGGCGTCGCGCGTCTCGGCCGGGGCGGTGTCGTCGTCCAGATCCCCGCGCCACAGCAGGCGCCAGGCCGCAAGCAGCAGCAACCCGTGCGACAGGAACAGGGACAGCATGTCGATCATGACGGGCCCGTCCTACGCGGTTCCGGTTGACGTCGCGTTAAGTCCTTTGTGGCAGGAATCGGCTCGACATTGACGAACTTCAGCGGGACCGCCTGTCAGCGTGCGTATTCTCCACATTCTCGATCACAGCCTGCCCATGCATTCGGGCTATACCTTCAGGACCCGCGCGATCCTGAAGGCACAGGCGGACCTTGGATGGGACGTGCGCGGCGTGACCGGGCTGCGCCACACGGCGGACGGCCCGGACGTGGAGACGGTGGACGGGCTTTCCTTCCACCGCACGCGCGGATCGACGCTGCACCTGCCCGTGTTTCGGGAATGGTCCGAAATCGCCGTTTTTGCTGAGCGGATCGATGCGCTGTGCGCGCAGTGGCAGCCCGACATTCTCCACGCCCATTCCCCCGTTCTCGATGCGCTGGCGGCGCTGCGTGTGGCGCGCAGGCGCGGCCTGCCCTTCGTTTACGAAATCCGCGCCTTCTGGGAAGATGCGGCCGTCGGCAATGGCACAGGGCGGGAAGGCTCACCGCGCTATCGCCTGACCAGGGCGATGGAAAGCTGGGCGGTGCGCCGGGCGGATGCCGTCGTCGTCATCTGTGACGGGCTGAAGGCCGATCTTGTGTCGCGCGGTATCGATCCTGGCCGGATCACCGTGTCGCCCAACGGCGTTGATCTCAACCTGTTCGGCGCCCCGCTGCCGCGCGATGCGGCGCTGGCAGCGGAACTTGGCCTCGGCGATGCGGATGTCATCGGCTTTATCGGCAGCTTTTATGATTATGAGGGACTGGATGACCTGATCGCCGCCATGCCCCGGCTGGTGGCGGCACGGCCCAAGGCGACGCTGCTGCTGGTGGGGGGCGGCCCGATGGAGCCGATGCTGCGCGCGCAGGCCGCCGCGTCGCCTGTGGCGGACCGGATCCGCTTCGTTGGCCGCGTGCCGCACGATGCGGTCGATCGCTATTACAGCCTGATCGACGTGCTGGTCTATCCGCGCAAGAAGATGCGTCTGACCGATCTGGTCACGCCGCTGAAGCCGCTGGAGGCGATGGCGCAGGGCAAGCTGGTGGCCGCGTCGGACGTGGGCGGCCACCGCGAACTGATTGATGATGGCGTGACGGGGACGCTTTTTGCGGCCGACAGCCCGTCGGCCATCGCCGATGCGCTCGCCAGCCTGTTCGAGGCGCGGACCGATTGGGACACGCGCCGGGCCGCCGCGCGCGCCTTTGTTGAACGAGATCGTAACTGGTTTTCAAATATTCGTCGTTACGAAACTGTTTACCACCAGATTGCTAAAGGTGCTCGGAAATAGCCATAGGGGGCGAGTCCAAGTGTTGAAGCAAATCCAGCGTCTGCCATTCGCGCCGGTCGTCGCGCTGATGTTCGCAGGGGTGGCCGCCGTGCTGGTCATGGCAACGCCGGTCTGGTTGCTGGAACAGGCGGTCTGGTCGGCGGGTCTTCCCGATCTCCTGCCCGCGGCCGCGCCGCCGCTTGGTCTGAAGGCGCGCCTTCTCCTTCTTCTCGCGGCATCGGGCGGGGCGGGCTGTGCCGCCTTTCTGCTCGCTTGGCCGTTCCGCGATCGTGCCCCGCGCGTGCCGCAGGTCGTCACCGTTCCCCCGCTGCGCGCCGAGTCGACGGCCCCTGCCGCTTTCAGCCGCCCCTCGGTCTTTGCGCCGCCGGTGGACGATGAACCCAATCTGCCGCGCTTCCTCGCCGAACCGCTCGCGCAGATGCGTGACGCGCCACTTCCCATTGCCGGGAATGATGACGATGAGCTGTTGCTGGATGCCATGATGATCGTTGCTCCCGCCGAAGAGCTGGATGTCGCCGCAGCGCCTGCTTCGGCACCAGTGCCCGAACCCGAACCGGCTTTTGTGGCGGCCGCGCGGAATATCGTGGAGGACGTGCCGCAGGCTCCTGCGGATCTGCCGCCGATGCCGGAGATCTTTGTCGAGGCCGAGACCGTGCTTCATCTGGAACCGGCACCCGTTCCGCCCCCGGCCGACCCCTATGTCGCAAGCCGGCCGGTCGCATCGCGTCCGCGCATTGTCGAACATCGCGAGCCGACGATTGCCGAACTGATGGAACGGTTCCAGCGCGGGCTTGAAACGCTGAAGCGCGCGGAGACATCGCCGCTTGATGATCCGGCGCTGCGCCATGCGCTTGGCCAGCTGGAGCGCCTCGCCGTCGGCGGACGCTGATCGCCAGCGCCCGCCGGAGCGGCCTTACCAGAAGAAGTCGTAGATCGCGTCCACCACGCGGCCATTGCGCACGTCGACTAGCAGCACGTCGTCATAATAGCGGACCCAGCGATAGGGGCCGTACGCGGGCGGCAGGCGATATGCCCAGGGATCGTCGATCCAGTAGCGGTCATTGTAGAACAGCCGGTTCAGGATGATCCCGATCGAGAAGCGCCGATAGCCATAGCTGTAGCCATAGGGGCTGCTGTAACGCGGCAGCCGGTAGTAATCGCGGTTGTAATTGCGATAGCCGCGCCAGTCATAGCGCCGGTCGCGGCGCCAATCCTGGTTCCACCGGTCAAAGCGGTCATTGTTGCCGTACCAGCTGTGGTTGTACCATTCATTGCCATTGGGCGTGCGATAGGCGTAGCGGCGGCCATCGCGGTCACGCCGGTTGTCATCCCACCGGTCACGATCCCCGTCCCGGCGGCGGTCATCCCAGCGGTTCCGGTCCTTGTCGCGGTTGCGCTCGGCCCAGCGGTCGCGGTCGCGGTCGCCCCAATCCTGTCGCGATGGCGACGGCACGGCGATGGGCGGCGGGGAGGCGGGTTGGCCCGTGCCGCCCCGGTTCCAGCCATAGCGGCGGTCGCCGTCCTCCCCGCGATTCTCCCAGCGCCGCTGGCCATCGCGATTGTTCCATTCCCCTGCGGGGCGCTCCCATCGCCGGGGCGGCGGGCTGGTGTTCAGCGTGTCGCCGCCGGTGACCGGCCCGCGCGCCTGCCAGCCGCCACGGCGGTCGCTCATTTCGGGACGTTCGGCGGGGGGCGGGGTCTGGATCTGCGGCTGCGGGGCGGGGGCTGCGCGCTGGGGCCTCTGCCCGCGCCAGCCGCCTTCGCGTCCGTCACCGCCGCGTTCAAGCCCGCGTTCGCCGCCGCGTACGGCCAGATCCTCATTCTGGGCCAGCGCGACCGAAGGGGCCGCGCTCGCGCTCACCAGCAGGAAGGACAAAAGAAACTTGTGCATCTGCGCTCTCCAATCTTGCGGAACGAGTCGCACCTCGTCTCCCTGCTCCGCAAATTGCGCCCCGCCGGATGAGCCGTGGCTTAACGGGGCTGTCAGGAGTTTGTCAGTCTTTGTCGGCCTTCAGTGCCGGAACGGACCGGGCCGCATCTTCGGGCGAAATGCCCGGTGGCGGGGCGGCGGCGATCCGTTCCAGCCCCAGCATCACCCGGCCAGCCCTGTGGATGGCGCGCCGGACGCGGGGGTAGGTGCCGCAGCGGCACAGATTGGTGATTGCCGCGTCAATCTCGGCATCGCTCGGCTTGGGATTGGCCTTCAGCAGGACGGCCGCCGCCATCACGATGCCGGGCGTGCAAAAGCCGCACATGATCGCGCCTTCGGCCACCAGCGCCTGCTGGACGGGGTGGCTGCGATCCCGCGACAGGCCTTCGATCGTGGTGACGAAGCTGCCTTCGACACCCTTGATCGCGATCTGGCAGGCGAGGACGGCCCGCCCGTCAATGTCGACAGTGCAGGCCCCGCAATCGCCGGTGCCGCAGCCATATTTGGTGCCGGTCAGGTTCGATGCATCGCGCAGCGCCCAGAGCAGCGGCGTGTCCGGATCGATCTGATAGGCGACGGGCTGATTGTTGACGGTAAACTTAGTCACGCCAGCTCGTATCGATCTTGTCGACGCGGCGCACCATGGCGTCGAATTCGGGGCGTCCCAGCCCGCCCGGCAGCTCGACATGATGCAGGTCGCGCTGGTGGACGGCGACGACGTCATCCGGGACGACGATCGGCGTGCCCATGGCGTGGGTTGCCACCTGCACTTCGCACGCGCGCTGCAGCACCCAGTAGCGGAAAAAGGCCTCGGGCAGCGTCTGCCCCATGACGACGGGGCCATGGTTCCTCAGCATCAGGATGCGGTGGTCGCCGAGGTTCTGGAGCAGCCGTTCGCCTTCCTCGGCGCGCACGGTGATGCCCTCAAAGTCATGATAGGCCAGCTGGCCATAGAGGTTGCAGGCAAAGAAGTTGGTCGGCCGCAGCCCGCCTTCGACCGAGCAGACCGAAATGGTTGCTGTGGAATGGGTGTGGATGATGGCATGGACGTCGTCGAGATGGCGATGGAACAGGCTGTGCTGGACAAAGCCCGCCTTGTTGACCGGCCATGTATTGTCGGGGTCCAGGCTGTTGCCGTCGATGTCGATCTTGACGAGGCTGGAGGCGGTGATCTCCGAATAATGCATGCCAAAGGGGTTGATGAGAAACGCCCCGTCCTCGCCCGGCACGCGCAGCGTGATGTGGTTGTAGATCATCTCGTCCCAGCCCATCATCGCAAAGATGCGGTAGCAGGCGGCGAGCTCCTGTCGGGCGGCCCATTCGGCGGCGCTGAACTTCGTGCCGGTGTGCAATGCTGTGGCCATGCGCGGTCTGGTTCCCCTCTCACTCACCTGTTGCAGCTATGACACGGGCAGGGGCCAAGTTGCAATCTTGGGCTTTTCCCTTGATTTTTCGGGAATCGGGGCCTAGTGGCGGCTTCGAACGGCGCGGCGCAAGTTGCGACGACGCATGTTTTTTGGCTTTCGGTGCGGCTCAGCCGTGCCGCTTATCGAATTCGGAGTGTGGCTTTTTTATGCAGATTATCGTTCGCGACAACAACGTTGACCAGGCGCTTCGGGCTCTCAAGAAGAAGCTGCAGCGTGAAGGCGTGTATCGCGAAATGAAGCTGCGTCGCCACTATGAGAAGCCCTCGGAAAAGCGCGCCCGTGAAAAGGCTGCTGCTGTCCGTCGCGCCCGGAAGATGGAGCGCAAGCGCATGGAGCGTGACGGCGTCCGCTAAGCCAGACGGGTTAGAGCCAAACGAACAGGGGCGTCGGTTTTCCGGCGCCCTTTTCGTTTGCGCTTGGCGCGGGCGACAGGATGCGGCATAGGCGCGCCCGATATTCGAAAACAGTTCAGAGGTCCGCCATGTCCAACACCGCCGTTCCGATCGCCCCGATTGCCAAGGGCTCGATGCTGAAGCTTTGGGGCGGCGTCGCGATCGTGCTCGCGGTTGCGGGCGGCCTTGCCTGGACAGGCACGGCAAAGGCCGTGGGCCAGAGCTGCTCAGGGTCGGAAATGCTGCCGGCCGGTGGCGGGGTGCAGGCATTTGAAGTGACGCCGTCGGGCCTGCACTTTCAGGTGCGCAAAGCCGGCGCTGGCGCCAGCCCGAGCGATGCCGACGTCGCGCTGATCAACTATAAGGGCACGCTCAAGGACGGCACCGAGTTCGATGCGAACCAGCAGACGCCGCTTGAAGTGTCGAAGGTCGTCCCCGGCTTTTCCGAAGCGCTGAAGAAGATGCAGCGCGGCGGCAGCTATCGCATGTGCATTCCGCCCGCGCTTGGCTATGGCGCGCAGGCCGCTGGGCCCATTCCCGCCAACTCGATTCTGATCTTTGACGTTGACCTGCTCGACTTCAAGAGCGCGGCCGAACTCCAGATGATGCAGCAGATGATGCAGCAGCAGCAGGGCGGACATGGCGGCGCTCCGGGTCAGGGCGCACCGGGTGCGGAAGGCCAGCCGCAGGCTGTCCCGGCGCCGACGGCGGAGTAACCGCTCACATCTGTTTGTGTCGCGCGCCGTCGAGGCTCCCGTGCCCATGTCCCTCGACGCCGCTCGGGACGAACGGGTCGTGCCTTCCTTCGTCATGCTGAACTTGGCTCAGCATCCCTGCCTCGCCTGCGATGAAGACGTCGCAGGTCGGCGCTTGGCGGCAACTTCACGGTATGGATCCTGAAACAAGTTCAGGATGACGACAGAGGGGAGAGCGGTAGGCCCTTATTCCCCGTCCTTCTTCGCCTCAAGACTGACGAAAGTGCGGTCGGGGCGCAGGGCGCGGAACCAGCTCAGCGGATTGAGATAGTTCGAAGTTCCGTCGAGCGAGAAGGTGATGATCTCCGCCTTGCCGCCGATATTCTCCCATGGCACAGGGCCGCCCAGGCCGCGCTGCCATTGCGGGAAGCGGCTGTCGGCGCTGTGATCGCGATTGTCGCCCATCAGGAAAAAATGGCCATCCGGCACGGTGATCGGCCCATAATTGTCGCCCGGCGAATTGGGGTCGACATCGACCGTGTCATAGCTGCGCCCGTTGGGCAGCGTTTCCCGCACGATGGGGAGCTTGCACCACAAGGTGCCATCGTCCTTTGCCACGCGGCGGTCGGGATAGTCCTCCTGCGTGCAGGGGTCGTTGGCATCAACGGGGACGAGCCGCTCGACCTTGGGCGCGCGCTTTACGGCTTTGCCGTTGATGATCAGCTCGCCGCCACGCATTTCGATCCGGTCACCCGGCAGGCCGATGACGCGCTTGATGTAATCCTCGTTCATGCCGGGCGGCGTCAGGATGACGACATCGCCGCGTTCGGGCTCGCTGCCCCAGATGCGGCCCTTCCAGTCCGGCAGCTGCACGGCGAGAGACTCGACGGGCTCGCGCAGGACGAGCCAGCGGAAAATGGACGGGATGGACGGGATCGTCGGCGACACATGGCTCCAGCCATAAGCGAACTTGCTGACGACGAGCCGGTCCCCGACCATCAGTGTCGGCACCATCGATTCCGAAGGGATGTAGAACGGCTTCGCGATGAAGCTGTGAAAGCCGAGCACGGCGGCGAGCAGGAGGGCCGCGCCCCGGACCTCTTCGCCCCAATTGACCTTGTCGTCCTTGCGCGTCTTCTTGGCCATGTCTGCGGGGGTGCTTTCGGTCAGGGCGGGTTCGGTGGGAGATGTCACTGGGCTTCGGCTTTCGCGGCTGGCAGGGCTTCGATGATCACAAACGCCTGTGCCCATGGATGATCGTCGGTGAGCGTCAGATGAATGCGCACCTCATAGCCGTCGGGCACAAGGGCGTCGAGGGCGGCCTTCGCCCCGCCCGCGAGCGCAAGCGTCGGCGCGCCCGAGGGCGCATTGACCACGCCAATGTCCTTCATGAAGACGCCGCGCTTGAAACCGGTGCCGACCGCCTTGGAAAAGGCCTCCTTGGCGGCAAAGCGCTTCGCATAGGTGCCGGCTTGCGTGAACGGGCGGCGCGCGGCCTTGGCGCGCTCCATATCGGTAAAGACGCGGTTGGTGAACCGATCGCCCCAGCGGTCGAGCGATTTCTGGATCCGCTCGATATTGCAGAGATCGGAGCCGAGACCGATGATCATGCGATCACCCCCGCGCCGCATCCATGCGGGCGCGCATTTCGCGGATGCTCGCCTCAAGACCGGTGAAGATCGCCTCGCCGATCAGGAAGTGGCCGATGTTGAGTTCGGCGAGATGGGGGATGGCGGCAATCGGCCCGACATTGTCATAGGTGAGGCCGTGTCCTGCATGTGGCTCGATCCCGTTGCGGGCGGCGAGGGCCGCGGCATCGGCGATGCGGCGCAGTTCGGTTTGCACCTGATCGCCCATGGCGTGGGCATATTCGCCGGTGTGGAGTTCAACGACCGGCGCGTTGAGGCGGAGCGCGGCATCGATCTGCCGGACTTCGGGTGCGATGAACAGGCTGACGCGGATATCGGCGTCGAGCAGGCGCTGGACGATCGGGTAAAGCCGGTTGTGCTGGCCCGCCGCGTCGAGCCCGCCTTCGGTCGTCCGTTCCTCGCGCCGCTCCGGCACGATGCAGGCCGCGTGCGGCTTGTGGCGGAGTGCAATCTCCAGCATCTCTTCCGTCGCTGCCATCTCAAGATTGAGCGGCAGGTCGGTCGCCGCCTGAATGCGGGCAAGATCATCGTCGCGGATGTGGCGCCGGTCCTCGCGCAGATGCGCCGTGATGCCGTCGCCGCCACAGGCCGCGACAATCTGCGCCGCGCGCACCGGATCGGGATGATCTCCGCCGCGCGCATTCCTGATGGTTGCGACGTGATCGATATTGACGCCGAGGCGCAGGTGCGGCGTCAAGCGTCGGCCTTCCGGCTGCCGGGCTTCACGGCCGGGATCGCTGCAAGGTCAGGAGGGAGCTTGTCGGCTTCATAGGTCGGCACGTCCAAGCGGATGAGCGGGAAGAAGGGAACCCCCAGATCGACCGAGCCATTGGACCGGTCGACGAGCGACGCTTCGGCGATGACTTCGCCGCCTTCGCGCGCCACGGCTTCGATCGCTTCGCGTGAGGACAGGCCGGTTGTCACCACGTCTTCGACCATCAGCACCTTCTGGCCCGGTTCCAGCCGGAAGCCGCGACGCAGGCCGAACACGCCATCGGGGCGTTCAAGGAACAGCGCGTCCTTATTGAGGGCGCGGCCCATTTCGTGGCCGATGATGATGCCGCCCATGGCGGGCGAGACAACCACGTCAATCGCGCGGCGGATGGCGTCCGGCAGGCGGCGGGCGGTCTCTTCGGCGAGGCGGGCGGCGCGGGCCGGGTTCATCAGCACGCGCGCGCACTGGAGATAGCGGGGGCTTCTCAGGCCCGACGACAGAATGAAATGCCCCTCAAGCAACGCTTCGGCGGCGCGGAATTCGTTGAGGATATCGTCGTCGGTCATCATCACGGGGGAAGCTGTCCTTTGCCCAGGAAGAATGTCTTGAATACCCGTCCATTAGGGATGGTGGACAAAGCCTGCAATCCTGCGCGAAAAATGCACCGTGAATCGCTTGAGCCTCGTATGTTTCGTGCGTATAGGCCGCAGCGGAGCGTCCACCCAACAACGGACGCCAAGGGCTCTTTTTGCCCGGTTTTCCGGGCTGTAACATGGAAAAACAGGTAATGAACAAGCTGAGAACTGCCCTGCTCGCAATCGGTCTGGTGCTCGCACCTGCCGCTGCGATGGCGCAAGCTACCCCGGCTGCACCTGCACCGGTGGCCGCCGCTCCTGCGCCGGTCGCTGCGGCACCCGCCCCCAAGGCGGACGCTGTTGCTGCCACCCCGGCTGCCGAGCAAGCCAAGCCGGAAGCCCCGGCCGAACTGAAGCCGGTTCCCGGCATCGGCCAGCCGGTGTCCGGCCGTATCGGCATCCAGCCGCAGGTCACCGAAAACGGTGAACGCGCCCAGTGGTTCCACGACGCGCTGCTCCTGCCGATCATTACCGTCATCTCGCTGTTCGTCCTCGGCCTGCTGCTCTGGGTCATGGTGCGCTATCGCCGCGCCGCAAACCCGGTCGCGTCGAAGACGAGCCACAACACGCTCATCGAAGTCATCTGGACGCTAGTTCCGGTGCTGATCCTGGTGGTCATCGCCATCCCGTCGATCAGCCTGCTCGCCGCGCAGTACAAGCCGGCCGGCAAGGATGCCGTGACGATCAAGGTCATCGGTCACCAGTGGTACTGGAGCTACCAGTATCCCGACCATGGCGACTTCGAAATCGTGTCGAACATGCTGCCCGACGCCGAAGCGGCCAAGCGCGGCGAACCCCGCCTGCTCGCCGTCGACAACCGGATCGTCATCCCCGTCGGCACCGAGATCAAGGCCATCGTAACGTCGGAAGACGTCATCCACTCCTTCGCCGTCCCGGCCTTCTGGACCAAGATGGACGCCGTTCCCGGCCGCCTGAACGAAGTGTCGTTCAAGGTCGACAAGGAAGGCCTCTATTACGGCCAGTGTTCCGAACTGTGCGGCGCGCGCCACGCCTTCATGCCGATCGCGGTTGAAGTCGTGTCGAAGGAAACCTTCGCGAAATGGGTCGCCTCAAAGGGTGGCAAGATGCCGGGCGCTGAGCCTGCCGCTGCCCCCGCTGCTGCAACCCCCGCACCCGCCGCAACGCCGGCTGCCGCACCTGCGGCGGCTCCGGCCGAAGGCGCGAACGAAACCGCACCGGCTGCGCCTGCAGCCGCCACCAAGGCGTAAAGACAATGACCACAGTCGCTGCAACGCACGATCACGCACATGATCATCACGACGCGGACCACCATCCGGGCTTCTTTGCCCGCTGGTTCATGTCGACCAACCACAAGGATATCGGCACCCTCTATCTGATCTTCGCGATTTTCGCGGGGATCATCGGCGGTGCCATCTCCGGTCTGATGCGCGCTGAACTCGCGCAGCCGGGCATCCAGTATCTGACCACCTGGGCCGCGATGCTCGAAGGCGAAGGCGCCAGCATCGATCAGGCCTATCACATGTGGAACGTGCTCATCACCGCGCACGGCCTCATCATGGTGTTCTTCATGGTCATGCCCGCCATCATCGGCGGCTTTGGCAACTGGTTCATCCCGATCATGATCGGGGCGCCGGACATGGCGTTCCCGCGCATGAACAACGTCTCCTTCTGGCTGCTCGTTCCGTCGTTCATCCTGCTGCTCGGCTCGGCCTTCGTGCCCGGCGGTACGGGTCTGGGCGCCGGCACCGGCTGGACGGTCTACGCGCCGCTCTCGACCTACGGGTCGCAGGGTCCGGCCGTCGACATGGCGATCTTCTCGCTCCACCTGGCGGGCGCAAGCTCGATCATGGGCGCGATCAACTTCATCACCACCATCTTCAACATGCGCGCACCGGGCATGACGCTGCACAAGATGCCGCTCTTTGCCTGGTCGGTCCTCGTGACCGCGTTCCTGCTGTTGCTGGCACTGCCGGTTCTGGCCGCTGCCATCACCATGCTGCTGACGGACCGCAACTTCGGCACGACCTTCTTCGATCCGGCCGGTGGCGGTGACCCCGTTCTCTACCAGCACCTGTTCTGGTTCTTCGGTCACCCTGAAGTGTACATCATGATCCTGCCGGGCTTCGGCATCGTCAGCCAGATCATCTCGACCTTCTCCAAGAAGCCGATCTTCGGTTATCTCGGCATGGCCTATGCTATGGTCGCGATTGGTGTCGTCGGCTTCATCGTGTGGGCGCACCACATGTTCACGACGGGTCTCGACGTGAACACGAAGATGTACTTCACTGCCGCCACGATGGTGATCGCAGTGCCGACCGGCATCAAGATCTTCTCCTGGATTGCGACGATGTGGGGTGGCTCGATCCGCTTCACGGTGCCGATGGTCTGGGCGCTCGGCTTCATTTTCATGTTCACCGTCGGTGGCGTGACGGGCGTGGTCCTCGCCAATGGCGGCGTCGACAACTACATGCACGACACCTACTACGTCGTGGCGCACTTCCACTACGTGCTCTCGCTGGGTGCGGTGTTCTCGCTCTTCGCGGGCTTCACCTACTGGTTCGCGAAGATGAGCGGCCGTCACCTCAATGAGTTCCTGGGTCACCTGCACTTCTGGGTGTTCTTCATCGGCGTGAACCTGATCTTCTTCCCGATGCACTTCCTGGGCCTGCAGGGCATGCCGCGGCGTTACCCGGACTATCCGGATGCCTTCGGCTACTGGAACGAAATCGCGTCGATTGGCTATGTCATCATGGCCGCCTCGATGGTGATCTTCTTCGTGAACGTGGCCTATGCGTTCATCGCGGGCCGCAAGGCGGAAGATAACTACTGGGGTGAAGGTGCGACGACGCTCGAATGGACCCTGTCGAGCCCGCCGCCGTTCCACCAGTTCGAAACGCTGCCCAAGATCGACTAAAGGGCACGGCATCGTCCGTTCCCTCAGTCACAACTGACATGTCCCGTCGCCCGGTTCGCATCACAGCGGACCGGGCGCAGGATTAAAGGACGGAAGGGCGTCACCTTGATATGACAAGCCTGAGCGTGATCAACACACAGACACTCCCGGCCGACTGGCGCGATTTCCTCGCGCTGACCAAGCCGCGCGTGATGTCGCTGGTCGTGTTCACTGGCCTGTGCGGTCTGCTGGCCGCGCCCCAATCGATCCATCCCGTGCTGGCCTTCACCGCAGTCCTGTGCATCGCGCTGGGGGCAGGGGCCGCTGGTGCGCTCAACCAATGGTATGAGGCGGATATCGACGCGCTGATGAAGCGGACGCAAGGCCGGCCGCTTCCCGCCGGGCGTATGGACCGGCAATCGGCCCTGCATTTCGGCGTGGGCCTCTCTTTCTTTTCGGTGCTGACGCTGGGCGTTGCGACCAACTGGTTCGCCGCCGGCATCCTTGCCGCCTCGATCCTCTTTTATGTCCTTATCTACACCGTCTGGCTCAAGCGCCGGACGCCGCAGAACATCGTCATCGGTGGGGCTGCCGGGGCCTTTCCGCCGATGATCGGCTGGGCCGCTGTGACGGGCGACATGAGCCTGCTCCCGGTGCTGCTGTTCGGCATCATCTTCCTGTGGACGCCGCCGCATTTCTGGGCGCTCGCGCTCTTTGTGAAGACCGATTACGCCAATGCGGGCGTGCCGATGCTGCCCGTCGTCGCAGGCGAGCGGACCACGCGCACGCAGGTCTTTCTCTACACGCTGCCGATGGTCGCCTGCGCCATCGCGCCCTTCGCGCTCGGGATGCTGGGCAACATCTATGGCATCTCGGCCATAGTGCTCTCGGCAGCGTTTCTGTTACTTGCGGCGCGGGTTGCCTTCCGCACCACGCGGGATGGCGATTCGATGGCGCCGGAAAAGGCCCTGTTCGCCTTTTCGATCGTCTATCTCTTTGTCCTCTTTGGGGCGGTCGCCGTTGACCGTATGGTATTGGCATGAGCGATCAGAACGACGAATTTAACCGCCGCCGACAGCAGCGGTCGATCGTGACGGCCGTGCTGCTGATTGGCATGTGCCTGCTCTTCTATTTCATCACACTGGCGAGGATCGGCTGATGAACGCGATCGTACGCACCGGAATGCTCGCAACGGGTCTGGCCGTCGCCATGGCCGGCGTCGGCTATGCCAGCGTCCCGCTCTATCGCCTTTTCTGTCAGGTCACCGGCTTTGGCGGCACGACGCAAAAGGCAATTGGCCAGTCCGCGCCCGGCGCGGTGGCGGGCCGGACCATGTCGGTCCGCTTTGACGCCAATCACAGTTCCAGCCTTCCGTGGACGTTCCAGCAGGAAGTGAACCGCGAAGTGGTCAAGGTCGGTGAACAGGAAATCGCCTTCTTCGTGGCGAAGAACCTGTCCGACAAGCCGGTCACCGGCACCGCGACGTTCAACGTCACGCCCAACCAGGCAGGCAAATATTTCACCAAGATCCAGTGCTTCTGCTTCACCAAGCAGACGCTGCAGCCGGGCCAGCAGGTCCGCATGCCGGTCGTCTTCTATGTCGATCCGGCGATCCTGAAGGACCCGGCAGCCAATGATGTCGAGGAAATCACGCTGAGTTACACCTTCTATCCGGTGGACGAGGCGAAAAACCAAAGCTAAGCGATTTTCGAATTCACAGGGAAAGCATTACGATGGCAGGCGCAAAGAACCACGACTACCATATCCTTCCACCCAGCATTCACCCCCTGATGGGGTCGATGTCGGCCCTGCTCGCCTTTGGCGGTCTGGTCATGTGGATGCACAAGATGCCTTATGGCGGCCTGATTTCCGGCCTCGGCTGGATCGGCATCCTGTACACCTTCTTCGCCTGGTGGTCGGATGTCGTGAAGGAAGCCCAGGGCGGCGACCACACGCCGGTCGTGCAGCTCCACCTGCGCTATGGCATGATTCTGTTCATCGCCTCCGAAGTCATGTTCTTCGTCGGCTGGTTCTGGGCGTTCTTTGATTTCGCCCTGTTCCCGCGTCCGCTGCAGGTCATCGAAGGCGCCATCGAAATCATTCAGGGTCCGAATTCGGTGACGATGGCCGCAGGCCAGTTCCCGGCCAAGGGTCTGGAAGTCATCGATGCCTTTGGCTTCCCGCTCCTGAACACGCTGATCCTGCTCTGCTCGGGCACGACCGTGACCTGGGCTCACCACGCGCTCATCAACAATGAACGTGGCGGCGAACTCACCGGTTTCTGGGGTGCGCTTGGCGTCGGCGCCAACGACAATCTGAAGAAGGGCCTGTGGATCACGATCCTGCTCGGCGCGCTGTTCTCGACGATCCAGATTTACGAGTACATTCACGCACCGTTCGCGTTCAAGGGCCTGAACTACAGCTCGGCCTTCTACATGGCGACCGGCTTCCACGGCTTCCACGTGTTCGTCGGCACGATCTTCCTGATCGTCTGCCTCGTGCGGTCGTACAAGGGCCACTTCACCCCGCGTCAGCACTTCGGCTTCGAAGCGGCGGCCTGGTACTGGCACTTCGTCGACGTGGTGTGGCTGTTCCTCTTCGTCGCTGTCTATGTCTGGGGCGGCTGGGGCGCGCCGGTTCACGGCGGCTGATCGGATGTCAGACTGGCAGGCCCCCGACACGACCGAAGCGTCGTTGAAGGGGCTGTGCCCACGCTGCGGCGCCCCGACCCTGTTCGCGGGCGCCGTTCGCTTTTCGGAGCGCTGCACAAATTGTGCGCTCGACTTTGGCCAGTTCAACGTGGGCGACGGGCCTGCGGCCTTCCTCATCATGATCGTCGGCGCGATTGTCACCATCGGTGCGGTCATGCTGGAACTGTCGGTGTCGCCGCCCTTCTGGGTGCACATCCTCATCTGGTTGCCGATCACCATCGTGCTGGTCGTCGGCTTGCTGCGTCTGGCCAAGGGCGCGCTCCTCATCCTCGAATATCGCAACCGCGCGCGTGAAGGGCGCCTGATCGGCTGATGCGCGTTCCTGTCCTTCCGACGCTCATCGTGGCAGCCGCCTGCGCCGCCATGATCGGGCTTGGCCTGTGGCAGCTGGACCGCCGTGCGGAAAAGGCCACGCTGCTCGCGCTCTATGCCCGCAACATGCAGGAAGGCCCGGTAGCGTTTCAGCCGCACGCGCCGGTGCCCGATACGATCATGTTCCGCACGGCGTCCGCCTTTTGCGTGAAGGTCACCGGCTGGCGGACCGAGGCGGGCCGCTCGGTCAAGGGCGGTTCGGGCTATCGCTGGATCGCCGAATGCAGCACCGGCGCCGAAGGACCGGGTCTGCTCGCCGATATGGGCGTGACGCGCGACCCGAAGCTGAAACCCGATTGGGCGGGCGGCCCGGTGCGCGGACGCATCACGACCGAGCCGAGCCATCAGAGCCTGTTCGCAAAGATCGGCGGCACACGCGAGGTGCTGCGCCCGATGCTGGTCGCGGAGACGCCCGCGCCGGGGCTGGAGGCGAGCGCGCCGCCGTCGCCCGATGAGGTGCCCAACAACCATCTGGCCTATGCCGTACAGTGGTTCCTGTTCGCCGGTATCGCCGCGCTGATCTACGGGATTGCGCTCCGTCGCCGGATGCGCGCCGGTTGACGCTGCCGCACGACCCCGTTTTCTACATCGTCGCATCGCTGGCCATCATTCTGGTCGGTGTGGCCAAAGGCGGATTTGCGGGGCTGGGCGCGGCCTCCATGCCGATCCTCGTCCTGGTCATGGACCCGGTGCCCGCAGCAGCGATGCTCCTCCCGATTCTGATCGTGCAGGACGTCGTCGGCGTCTGGGCCTTTCGCCACAGCTTTGACCTGCCGACATTGAAGCTGATGGTGCCGGGCGCGCTGGTCGGTGTGTTCCTTGGCTGGCTGCTGGCAACCGTGGTGCCCGCCGATGCCGTACGCGCGCTGGTGGGCCTGATCTCGGTCGCGTTCGGGTCCTATCGGCTCGCGGGCGATCGTGGCCTGCGCCTTCCCGTTCGCGGCACACTCCCCAACTGGGTCGGCACCTTCTGGGGCGGCGTTTCGGGATTTACCAGCCAGGTGGCGCATGCGGGTGGCCCGCCGTTCCAGATCTGGGCGCTGACCCGCAATCTCCCGCATACCGTCTTCATAGGCACGTCGGCGATCTTCTTTGCGATCCTCAACTGGATGAAGGTCCCCGCCTATTTCGCGCTTGGGCAGTTCACCTGGGCCAATCTGCAGCTGACGCTCGTTTTCCTGCCCGTCGCGATTGCGAGCACCTTTGCTGGCGTCTGGCTGGTCAAGCGGGTCAGCGCCGCACGGTTCAACACGGTGATCTCGCTGTTGATGGTCGCAGTGGGCATCGAGCTGCTGCGCGTCGCGCTTGCCTGACCGCGCCGCACCCTGTCACCCTGAATCCTTGCCCATTCGGGCCATCGCCGCTAACGCCGCCGCATCATGCGTTACGTCAGCACCCGGGGAAGCGCAGCAGCGCTCGATTTCGAAGGCGCGACCCTAGCCGGGCTCGCGTCGGACGGCGGTCTTTACGTGCCGGAGGCCTGGCCGGAGTTCTCAAAGGAAGAGATCGCCGCGATGCGTGGCCTTTCCTATGTCGACACCGCAGTCGCCGTCATGCGGCCCTTTGTTGCCGGATGCCTGGACGATGCCACGCTGAAGCGGCTTTGCACGGCCGCCTATGGCCGCTTCTCCCATGATGCGGTGACACCGGTCATTCAGCTGGACCACCAGCATTGGCTGATGGAGCTGTTCCACGGCCCGACGCTCGCCTTCAAGGATGTGGCGCTCCAGCTGCTGGGTCAGCTGTTCGAGACGTTTCTCGCGAAGCGTGAGGCGCATCTGACGATCATCGGCGCGACGTCGGGCGACACCGGCTCTGCTGCAATCGACGGCGTGGCCGGACGCGCGAAGATCGACATCTTCATGCTCCACCCGCTGGGCCGCGTCTCCGACGTGCAGCGCCGCCAGATGACGACGGTGCTCGCGCCCAATGTCCATAACATTGCCATTGAAGGCAGCTTTGACGATGCGCAGGCCATCGTGAAGGCGCTGTTCAATGATCGCGACTTTAATGGCCGCTTCACGCTGTCGGCGGTCAATTCGATCAACTGGGCACGGCTGATGGCGCAGGTGGTCTATTATTTCTACACCGCCGTCCGTCTCGGCGCGCCGGAACGTCCTGTCGCCTTTTCGGTGCCGACGGGCAATTTCGGCGACGTTTTCGCGGGCTATGTCGCACAGCGCATGGGCCTGCCCGTCGCGAAGCTGATCGTGGCCACCAACGTCAATGACATCCTCCACCGCGCGCTCACCACGGGCGATTACAGCTGCGGCATCGTAACGCCGACGGCGACGCCGAGCATGGACATTCAGGTCAGCTCCAACTTTGAACGCCTGCTGTTCGACCTAGCCGGACGTGATGGCAAGGCACTCGCCAAGATGATGGCGGATTTTGAAGCGACAAAGGCGATGTCGATTCCCGCCGATATGCTGGCCGGCGCCAAGGACCTGTTCGTCAGCGCGCGGATCGATGCCGATGGCATGTCGGACGTGATGCGCTGGGCGCATGAGCGCACCAACCAGGTCATTGATCCGCATACTGCGATCGGCCTTGCCGCTGCTCGGACCGCGGGCCTGTCCGCAGACGTGCCGGTCGTCACGCTTGCCACAGCGCATCCGGCGAAGTTCCGCGATGCCGTGGAACGCGCGACTGGCGTGCGTCCGCACCTGCCCGCGCGCATGGGCAATCTGTTCGACCGCGAAGAACGCTATGCGACCCTGCCTGCGACCAAGGAGGCGATTGCCGCTTATGTCGCCGAACGGGCGACCCCTGCTGCATGACGCCGATCACCCTCGTCGGTGAACCCTGGGGCGATTACGGCCTGATTGACTCCGGCCATGGCCGCAAGCTGGAGCGCTATGGCCCGCGCCGTTTCATCCGGCCCGAGCCGCAGGCGCTCTGGGCGCCCGCCAGCGACGATTGGTCCGCCGATGGCGAATTCGTCCCCGGTGCCGATGAGGATGGCGGTGGCCAGTGGCGCTTCACCAGCCGCCTGCCGGAAAAGGGCTGGACCGGCAGCTGGGAGGAGGTGCGCTTCACCATGCAGCCCACGCCTTTCCGGCACCTTGGCTTCTTTCCGGACATGGCCCCGGTGTGGACGTGGATGCGCGGGCAGCTGGCGGGCATGGAGGCGCCGACGGCAATGAACCTGTTCGGCTATACCGGCGTCGGCAGCCTTGCGCTCGCCGCCAAGGGGGCTGCGGTCACGCATGTCGATGCGTCCAAGAAATCGGTCGAAGCCGCGCGCGCCAATGCCGCGCTGTCGGACATGACCGACCGTCCCATCCGCTGGATCATCGACGACGCGATGAAGTTCACCGCGCGCGAAGTGCGCCGCGGCAAGCGCTATGACGGCATCATCCTCGACCCGCCCAAATATGGCCGCGGCCCCGATGGTGAGGTGTGGAAGCTGGAAGAGGGCCTGCCTGCGCTGATCGCCGATTGCCGCAAGCTGCTGGATGCAGACTCGCGCTTCCTGTTCCTGACCGTTTACGCCGTGCGCATGTCGGCGCTCGCCATCGGCGAACTGGTGCGCCAGCATTTCGCCGATCTGGGCGGGACGGTGGAATGCGGCGAACTCGGCGTGCGCGAAGAGGCGCGGGGGCTGGTGCTGCCGACGGCCATTTTCGCGCGCTGGTCTCGGTAGGGCGGTCGTCCCTTTTCTACCGTCATCCTGAACTTGTTTCAGGATCCATTGGCATCGCCGCCGACATGGGAGCACCCGAAATTGGACCTCCGTGTTCATGGATGCCGAAACAAGTTCAGCATGACGATTTAGGAACTATTCCCGCAGCGCCCGTATCCCGGCTCCGGCGGCGAACGGCGCCACCGCCACCAGAAATAGCGAGGACGCGGCCAGGAAGCGCACCGCGCCGCCGCCGAAATCCCCGATGCTTCCCGCGCCGAAGATGATGAGCGGGATGGCGAGCGGCAGCATCAGCAGCCCGGCGAGCGCGCCCCCGCGCCGCAGACCGGCGGTCAGGCTCGCCACCATCACGCCGAGCGCGGCAAGGCCGGGCGTGCCGCAGAGCAGGCCCAGCTCCACGGCGGCGAGCGTCTCGACATCAAGCCGCAGCATGGCGGATGCCGGGAGGGCGGCAAGCATCAGCGGTGGACCAAAGCCGATCCAGTGCGCGGTGATCTTGGCCGCCGAAATCATTTCCTCCCCCATGCCGCGCACCGCATATTGATCGAGCACGCCTGCTTCCGCGTCGGGCGCGATCAGCCGGTCGACGGGCAAAAGGGCCGCAAGGAGTGCGGCCACCCAGAGCACGCCGCCGCCGGTCCGCGCGAGCAGCGCGCCGTCCGGCCCGACCGCAAAAGGATAAAGCGTCGCCACAAGCAGGAAGAACACGACTGGAAGACCAATCCCGCCCGAGCCGAGCGACAGGCGCAGATCGCGGCGAAGGATCGCGAGGAACGCCTTCATTCCGCCGCCTCCAGCGCGCGCGCCTGCGCGCCCGGCAGATCGAGTGGCTGGTGCGAGGCGACTACCGCAATGCCGCCACGGCCGCGATGCGTCGCAATGGCGCGTTCCAGCAAAGCGAGCGATGCCGTGTCGAGGCCATTGCCCGGCTCATCCAGCAGCCAGATGTCAGCCCCGCTTCCCAACACGCGGGCCAGATTGGCGCGGCGGCGCTGGCCAGTGGACAGAAGGCGGACCGGCACGTCGGCAAGCGGCGTCAGGTTCAGCGCGTCAAGCGCGGCCGCCACCGCAGCCGGACCGGTGCCATCAATGTTCGCCCAATAGCCTAGCGCCTTGGCGAGCGGCAGGCGCGGGTCGAGCGCCGGGTTTTCATCGGAGAGGGCCAGCCGCCCCGTGCAATGGACCTCGCCTGCAAAGACAGGCAGCAGCCCCGCGATCAGCCGCAACAGGCTCGATTTGCCAACGCCATTGGGGCCGGTCAGCAGCAGCGCTTCGCCCGGGCCAAGCGCGGCGTTCAGCCCTTTGAACAGCACGCGTCCGCCGCGCACGCAGGCAAGGGTGGAAAGGGTGAGCGACGCCGTCACGCGATGATGTTTTCCAGCTTGTGCATCTGATCGTCGGTCAGGCCGAAATGATGCCCAACCTCATGGACAAGGACGTGCGCGACAAGGTGCTCCAGCGTCTCGCCGCTCTCCGCCCATTCATCGAGGATCGGACGGCGGAACAGGTGGATCTTGGTCGGCATGTCGCCCGTCTGCGCCGTCTCGCTGACCGGGCGGCCCGAATAGAGGCCTGACAGCTCAAACGGGTCTTCGATGCCCATTTCGGCCAGCGTCTCTTCGTCGGCAAACTCCTCGACGATCAGCGCGACATGTCCCAGATGGCTCCGGAACAGCTCGGGCAGATGCGTCAGCGCCGCACGTGCCAAGGATTCGATGTCCGAACAGCTCGGCGCCAGTTGACCTTTCCCCGTCATGCCTGCGACATAGAGCCATTAACGAAAGAGGCAAAGCATGGTCGAACAACTCTCCCCCGAAGAACGCGCCGCAGCACTGGACCGGCTGGGGGAATGGGACGTCGATGACAGCCGCGACGGCATCACCCGCCAGTTCATCTTCAAGGATTTCTCGGAAGCCTTCGCCTTCATGACGCGTGTCGCGCTTCTCGCTGAGGTGCAGGACCACCACCCCGAATGGTCAAACGTGTGGAACCGCGTGGACATTCTGCTGACCACGCACGATGCGGGGGGGCTGTCGGCGCGGGATATCAGGATGGCGACGGCGATCGACGCGCTGCTGGAGTAATTCCTCCGCGTCATGCTGAACTTGTTTCAGCATCCATGAACACGGACGGCAGAAGACTGGAGCCACATCCGGCTGCTGTGGTGCCAATGGATCCTGAAACAAGTTCAGGATGACGAAGGAGAAACCAAAAAACCCTATTTGCCCCGGATCCACCGCGCGCGGACGAACCAGCCGAGGACGCCGAGCGCGATGATGAGGCAGAAGCCGGTGACGCCCCAGAACGCCCAGGGTTCGTGCGCATAGGGGATGCCGTCGACGTTCATGCCGAGCAGGCCGGTGACGAAGGTCAGCGGCAGGAAGATGAGCGCGACGATCGAGATCAGCAGCGCGCGGGTGTCGATCACTTCGGCGCGGCGGTCGGTGAGTTCTTCGTGGATGAGCGCGGCGCGCTCGCGCATCGCCTCCAGCTCTTCGGCCATGCGGGCCGCGCGGTCGGCGGCTTCGCGCAGGTGCATCCGGTCTTCCTCGTCGAGCCAGTCAAGCTCGGCGGCGGCGAGCCGTTCGAGCGCCTGACGCTGCGGGGCGACGAAGCGCCGATAGGAGATCGCCTGACTGCGCACCTCCGTCACGCGCCTGCGGGTGGCAAGGATGCTCGCGCTGTCGACCACAACTTCGCAATCGTCCATCGTATCGCCGAGTTCGGCGACATCGGGGTCGAGCAGGTCGCTCGTCGCTTCGGCAAAGCGGGACAGAAGGTCGCCGGGATCGACGATCTCGCCCGCGTGGAAGCGGTCCACGACGGTTGCGAGTGCCTTGGGCGTGCGGAAGCTCACCGAGATGACGCGGCCCCGGTCCGCCCAGAAGCGGGTGGAGACGAGCGCGTCGGGATCATCATCGGGCGTCGTGCCAAGGCCGCGCAGATTGACGAGCGCGCCATTGCCGATGAGCGTGGCGCGCGGGCGGGTCTCCTGCGCCAGCATCGCTTCCCGTGCGATATGGGGGATGTCGGCCTGATCGCGGATCCAGTTGCGCGCGGCATCCTCGCGCCCGTCAATCTGCAGCCAGACGAGGCCGCCATTGCGGGGAAGGTTGATGGCCTCGCCGAACGGCATTTCCCTGGCGATGCCGTCACGGAAGACAAAGGCGCAGGTCATAGGCGGTCCACGAACAGGGTCATGCCCTGTGGTGCCTCGGCGGGCGCGGTGGTGCAAGCGATCCGTGCGGCGTCGGCGCGCGCGCGGTCAAGGATGGCAGGGGCCACGCGCGGCGTGTGATAGACCGCATCCGCCTGCGCCAGCCAGCGGGCCTGTGCGATCGTCAGGTCGTCGGGATCGTCCGAGGCGACGGTGAAATGACGAAAGACGGGTGCTGCCGCGTCGCCATCGGCGGCAAGCCATTGGTCGACCGCACCAGGCGCGGCATCGCCCATGGGGTCGAGCGGCCCACCGGGGTCAAAGGCTGCGTCGATGGCGCGCCGCCGCACCGCCGCATCGGGCCAGCGCGCCCGCATGCGCGATCTGGCCCCGGCCAGCGCCGTCGCGATGGCGCCGAGCCCCGCCGGAAGGAGCTGTTCCAGCCGCTGTCGCAGCGCCTTGGCAAGGCCCGCCGATGCGCCGCCCGTGCCGATCGCGATGAGAACGGGGTCCCGATCCACAATGGCAGGCAGGGTGAAATCGCAGGCGGCCGGCCGGTCAACCGCGTTGACGAGCACGCCGCGCGCCTTGAGCCGGGCAATGGCCGCCTCGGCCTCGGCGTCGTCCTCAATCGCGACAATGGCAAGCGCAGCCGGGCTGTCCTCGCCGACGATATCGGCGCCTGCGCGCACGAGCAGACGGCGCTTGGCGGCGGCCGGCTCGCCGTCCCCCAGAAGGATGACGGGGCGGCCGTTCAGGCGAACGAAGAGAGGAAGGCTGTGCATCGGCGGCCTGACTAGCACCGCCGAGGGGGCGCGCCAATTCGCTTTACTTGAGGCGCTTCAGCGTCCGGTCGAGATAAGCGAGGCGGCCAGTCGGTGCCGGCTCGAACAGGGCCTTGCGGATGTCGAGCATCCGGCTGGTCGGGCGAATGTCCTCTTCGGGATCTTCCCGGACGGCATAGCGCAGCTGCGGCGGCTGTTTGGGCAGCTCCATTGCCGTTTCGGGCAAGGCCATTGGCGGGCGCCCATTGGGATAGATGAAGCCGAAGGTCGGCCATTCGTTGCCGCCCATATTGCCGATCGGGGCAAACCAGACGCGGACGCGGCTCCAATCATTGTCTTCGGACACGTCGATGACGCGAACGTTCTTTTCGACATAGCCGCGCCGTCCGCCATAAGGCGACCAGTTGGCATGGGTAACAAGGATCGTGCGGTCATCGATGATCTTGGTGACGGCGGCGACATGGCCAAGCTTCATCCCGCCATGCGGCATGAAGTTCAGCACGGCACCCTTTTTGGGTTCGCTGCCCTTGCGGTAACGCCCTTCCGCCTGATCCCACCAGGTATGGGCATCGCCATAGATCTGGATGCCCGACATGGTCCGCGCAATCGGCACGCACTGCCAATAGGGATCATCGCTGACGCCGTCCTCAACCGGAAGCGCAAACGCAGGCGCAGCGAGGCCGGCGAGCGCGACGCCACCCAAGGCCAGCAAGGCTTTCCTGCGTTCCAAATTGATGTTCCTCATGTCGGTAATGTGCCCGAGCATAGGGAAAAAAGGCTTGAAACTGAATGGTTAATGCCACCATTACCAAATCCGGTCCGGTGGCAATCGCAGATATTGTGGCTGTCCCGGCGCGACGGGCGTCTCCGACCACAGCATCTGCGCAGCGGTTCGTCGCAAAAAGGAAGCGGCGGCACAATGGCCGCCGCAGTTGGGCCTTTTTCAAGGCCGGGGGGAGCAGCCGCGCGCAAAACGCCGCGCGACCGCCGGGCAAATTTCAGATGGTGGTGATCATGCGGCAGCGACCGCCGACCTGCGCTGCCGCCGGAGCATCGCGCCGCCAAGGCCGAAGCCCGCCAGCATCAGCGCCCAGCTCGCCGGCTCGGGCACGCCCATGCCGAGAGCATTGGCTTCTGTGGCCGACAGGCGGAACGCATAGATCCGCGTCGGAACGAGCGACTGGCCGTTCGGACAGACGCCGCCAAAGGCGATCTGCGAGAAGGTGGCGCCTGCGCCCACACCGGACGTGCAGATGTCGAACTGTTCGCCCGCACCGGTCTGCGTGACCGAGAAGTCGTTGTCGGTGATGATCAGCATCGACAGGCCGCCATCGGCAAGGCGCGGACCAAAGACGAGGCCTTCCATCTTTTCGGCCACGGTCACGCCCTTGGCGAGGAGCGCGGCGCGGATGTCGAGCAGCGACGTCTTCGACACCGCCTTGACGCCGACCGGAAGGGTGTTCGTGCCCGCAAGGCTGACGCCCGACACATCGGTCGCCTGAGCGAGGTCGATGACATAGGCCGCCTTGATCCCGATCTGGCGCAGGCCGGTCGGGTCATCGATCCCGACGCCGCGATTGTCGCGCTCAAGGACGACAAGGCGGCCATCGGGGAGCGTCATGATCGAGGAGACGCCGATCGAGCGGCCCTGATTGGTCGCGCTGAACGTGTCGCCGGGCGTGTTGGCATTGATGCTGGCAAGGCTGTCCAGCTCATAGATGTACTGCTTGGTCGGTGCGCCGGTTGCGACATTATACTCGACGATGCGCAGATTGCGGCTGCGGCGGCCGTCATTGCTGGCGCCTTCGTTGACGAGCGGGTCCTGCATGATCGCATAGGCCTTGGTGCCGTCGGGCGAGAGGGTGATGCCCTCATAGCCGCGATTGTCCTGACGGCCGGTCACGATGACGGGGCGACCATCGACATAGTTGACGGCGCCGCCCGCTTCCTTGGGGACGAGGTTGGCCGGAACGGCAAAGGCGCGGACCTGCTTGCCCGTGATGTCGAACTCATAGACCGAGGGGCCATATTCGTCGGCGACGAGATAGTTGCCGTTCGGGAGGACAGTCAGGCCTTCGGGATCGAGCGATCCGCCCAGCACGCTCTTGTTGCCGTTGGCCAGCTGCGGGTTGAGCCCGGTGAAGAAGCTGCCATTGGGCTGGCTGAACAAGGTGGTCGACGCGAGGTTGAAGTTGCTGGCAGCACCCGTGAGCGGGTTGATGTCCAGCTTGAACGACTGGAGGCGCGGGGCATAGTCGATCAGGCCGCCGCCCGGGCCGCGGTCCGACAGGCCGATATAGGTGTTGGACGCCTTGTCCCAGACAAGGTCGGAGCCGAAGCCGCCCAGGCGATTGTTGTTGGGGCCGCCGGCCAAGCCGGACAGGTCGGTCGCACCGCCCGAAATTGTCACCATATTGACGAAAGTGATGGCATGGGCAGGCGCAGAAAATGCAAAAAGAGCCGCGCCGAGCGCAGCCTTGGTCGTTGTTTTCACGGGTATTCTCCCCTTATTTCGAGTCGCGCATTAACCATGCAGAATGGATGTGACTGTTGGCTGTCGGCGCGGCGACAGATTGGTGACAGTCCTGTTGCGGGACAGTGCGCGCTTGACGCTCACGTAAAGTTGCGCGACCACATGTCGGTATGGAGAGCTCAGAAACCCTTTTGGCGTCGGACTTCGCGACGCTGCCCGCCCTCGTCAAAGCCTTTGCCGCCGAACGGCCTGATGCGCCTGCTGTCGCGGACCCCGATGGCCGGATCAGCTGGCGCGAACTTGATGCCTATGCGGACCGGATTGCAGCGCGGCTGCAGGCGGATGGCGTCGGGCCGGGCCATGCGACGGCGATTGCCGGGCTCAATTCGGTCATGCAGGTCTGCGTCCTCATTGGCACGCTGCGGGCCGGTGCCATTGCCGGGCTGATTACCAATACCGCAACAGGCGAGCAGATGGCGGCGATGATCGTCGATTCGGGTGCCAACCATCTGTTCCTTGATGAAAAGGCGGCGGAGTCCTTGGCAGGGCAGAGCTTCGGCACGCCCAAGCGCATCTCGATGGATGGCGGCTCCTGGGGCGAACCGCTGCTAGACTGGATGGCGCCCGAGGGGACGCAGCCCGCACCGGTCGACATCACGCCCGACACCGGGTTCAACATCATCTATTCGAGCGGGACGACCGGCACGCCCAAGGGCATCGTGCACAGCCACGCCATGCGCTGGCAGCACATCCAGCGCGGCGTTGCGGCCTATGGTCCCAAGTCAGTGACGATCCTATCGACGCCGCTATATTCCAACACGACGATGGCGAGTTTCCTGCCGACCATGGGGTCCGGCGGGCAGGTTGTCCTCATGAAGAAGTTCGACACGCTCGGCTTCCTTCAGTTGGCGGAGCGCGAGCGCGCGACCAACACCATGCTGGTGCCCGTCCAGTATCGGCGCATCATGGCGCATCCCGATTTCGACAGCTTCGATCTGTCGAGCTTCGTGATGAAATACTGCACCAGTGCGCCTTTCGCGGCAGAGCTGAAGGCCGATATCCTGAAGCGCTGGCCGGGCGGGCTGGTCGAGATCTATGGCATGACGGAAGGGGGCTGCGCCTTCCTGCTCGTTGCGCATGAGTTTCCGGACAAGCTCCACACGGTCGGGCGGCCCGCGCCGGGCCATGTCGCCAAGGTCATCGATGAGGACGGCAATGAACTGCCGCCGGGTTCGGTCGGGGAGATTGTCGGCCGGTCGCCCGCGATGATGACGGGATATAACAACCGTCAGGATGCGACCGACGCGATGAAGTGGTGGGATGCCGAGGGCAACCTCTATTACAAGCATGGCGATATCGGCCGGATCGATGAGGACGGCTTCCTGACGCTGATGGACCGCGCCAAGGACATGATCATCTCCGGCGGGTTCAACATCTACCCGAGCGATCTGGAGGCGGTGCTGCTCAAGGACCCCGGCGTCATCGAGGCGGCCGTGATCGGCGCTCCGTCCGAGGAATGGGGCGAAACCCCGGTGGGCTTCGTCGTCCTGCGCGACGGTGTGGACCCCGATGCCGTGCTGGCGACCGCCAATGCGCAGGTGGGCCGGACGCAGCGGCTCAACCGTCTGATCGTCACCGATGAGCTGCCGCGCAGCCCGATTGGCAAGGTGCTCAAGCGCGAATTGCGGGACCGTTTGACCGCGTAGTGGACCGCTATCCGTTTTTGTCGAGCGCAGTCGAGACACGTCCCTCGACGTCGCTCGGGACGAACGGGCAAAATCGGAGTGCTAGACCGAAATCGCTGCAATCACTGGTGCGAGCACATCGCACCAGCGCTCCACGCCTGCCGAATCAATGATCAGGTCCTGCCGCATCTCGATGCCGAGATAGGCGGTGCCGGTGTCTTCCCCATGGCGGTTCATCGTCGCGTTGAGGAGCTTGCCCGAATAGGGCTGCTGGTCGCCGACGCAGACACCCGTCCGTTCGAGCAGCGGGATCGCAAGGCGCGCGGCGCGCTCATCCTGATTGTAGAGGATGCCGACTTCCCATGGCCGCGCTTCCTCGGGTTTGGTCGCGAGCTGCGGGGTGAAGCTGTGGAGCGAAATGAGCAGGCGCGGGAGCTGCGTTGCCATCTGGGCCTCGATCCGCGCGTGATAGGGCCGCCAATAGCGGTGGATGCGGGCCAGACGTGCGTCATGGTCGATCGCATTGCCGGGAATGGCATGGCCATCGCTCGCGATCGGGATGATGTGCGGCGCATCGTCCTCGCGGTTGAGATCGACGACGAGCCGGGAGACATTGCCGAGGATGCCGGGACAGCCGAGCCGCGCGCACAAAGCGCGACCCAGTTCCGCCACGCCGATGTCGATGGCGATATGTTCCGCCAGCAACTGGGGGGCGATGCCGAGATCGACATCGTCGGGCACACGGTTGGAGGCGTGGTCGGCGATCAGCAGAAAGGGGCTGTCATGGGGGCCGGTGATGTCCAGCCAAGCGGTGTCGTCCATCAAATCCTGTTGCCCGCATCCTCCGGCAATGTCACCATCCTGCAGCACGAAGAACAGGGACCAGAATGAAGTTTTCCAGACGCCAGACGCTTGCCGCCACCGCCCTTGTTCCTGCAGCGCCGCTCTGGGCCAAGAAGCGCAAGCCATCGATCCTGCTGCCCCCGCCCGATCCGTTCGAAGCGATCTCGGACAAGCTGCTTGCGCTGCTGCCCGATACGGCGACCTATAACGGGACGCCGGGTGCGCTCGCCGGGGGCGCGCTGGCGCGGCGGATGGATGATTATTCGCCTGCCGGAGAAGCCAAGATCCGCGCGGCCTATGCCGACGCCCAGACGCGGGTCGCCGCGATGCGCGTCAGCGGGGAACGCGCCGAGCTGCAGCGCGACGTTGTGGCAGCCACGCTGGAAAATGGCACGCGTTCCGCTGCCGTGCCTTATGGCAAGATCAATCCGTTCCACTTCGCCGGGCACGTGCCGTACATCGTCACACAGATTTACGGGCCGCATATCGACGGCCTCAACATCATGATGGAGCAGCAGTCGCTTCAGACGCCTGCCGCCGTCGATGCCTGGATCGAAAAGCTAGATGCCTTCCCGCAGGCCTTTGGCGGCGTTGTTGAGAAGATCCGCGCCGACCGGGCAGCCGGGTGCATCCCGCCGCGCATCCTGATGGAAAAGACGCTGCCTGTTCTCGACGCGTTTCTCGTCGGGCCGGCTGCCAAACATCCGCTGATCCGCGCGCTGGACGAGGGAACGACCAAGGCCGGACTGGCCCGCCGCACGCGCCAGATGGCCTTGCGCCGCGCGATGACGGCGCTCGACAAGCGCGCCCGCCCCGCCTTTGCCCGTCTGCGCGCCGAAATCGCGGCGATGCTTCCCGAGGGCCGCGCCGATGCGGGGTTGTGGGCGCAGCCGCAGGGGGAGGCCCTTTACGCTGCGAATGTCCGCGCACTGGGCGACACCAAATTGGCACCTGACGAGATCCACGAGATCGGGATGAGCGAGGTCGCGCGGATCACGGCGCAGATGAATGGCCTTCTGGCGCAGCAGGGGATGACCGACGGGTCCATCGGTGCCCGCATGGCGGCGCTGGCGCGCGACCCGAAGAACCAGTTCCCCGACAGTGATGCCGGCCGGGCGGCTTTGCTCGACTATGTGCGGCAGAAGGTCCGCGACGCCGAAGCGCTTTACCCCAAGCTGCTGCCCGAGGATCTGATCCCCAAACAGGCGCTGGTGGTGAAGCGCGTGCCCCCCGCGACGCAGGATGGCGCGCCGGGCGGCTTTTACGACGGTCCCTCGCTCGATGGGTCGCGCCCCGGCACCTACTGGATCAACTTGCGCGACATGGCGGCCGTCGCGCGGTTCCGGCTGCCGACGCTCAGCTATCATGAGGGCGTGCCGGGCCACCACACGCAGGGGTCGGTCGCAACAGCCTTTGGAGAGGCGCCGCTTCTGATCCGCATCGCCAGCTTCAACGCGTATCAGGAGGGCTGGGGCCTCTATGCGGAGCGGCTGATGGCGGACATGGGCGCTTATGCAGACGACCCGCTGGGTGATCTGGGGCGGCTGCAGGATGAACTGTTCCGCGCCGTCCGCCTGGTGGTCGACACGGGCCTCCACCACAAGCGCTGGACGCGTGAGCAGGCCATCCGGACGATGCAGGACATCACCGGGATCGCCGATGTGCGCGTGATCGCCGAAGTGGAGCGCTATATGGCCTGGCCGGGACAGGCGCTTGGTTACAAGCTCGGCCAATTGCGCCTGCTCGATCTGCGCGAACGCTATCTGGCCAAGCGCGGCAAGGGGGCTGATCTGCGCGCCTTCCACGGAACCGTTCTGGAAGCCGGGGCGATGCCGCTTGATCTCGTTGAACAGCGGCTTCGTCTCACTTAGATGAAAATCGGTATTGATATATTGTAACATTGACCATAAGCAGCGCCGCATCATCCAGCCGGAGAGTCTGCTTTGTTCCGTTCCCTTGTATCTGCCTTGGCCCTTTCCGCCGGTGTTCTGGCCACTGCCCCTGCCTGGGCGCAAGCGACGCCGGATGATCCGCAGCATGGAGACCATGGTGCGGAGGGCGACATCGTCATCACCGCAATCCTCGGCCGCAACCAGCAGGACGTGCTGTCAGGCACCTCGGTCCTGACTTCGACCGAACTGGCGCGCGATGTGCGCCCCACGATCGGTGAAACGCTGTCGCGGCAGGCCGGGGTGTCGGCCACGTCGTTTGGCCCCAATGCGTCGCGCCCGGTCCTGCGCGGCTTTCAGGGGGAGCGTGTGCGCATCCTCGCCGACGGGATTGGCAGCTTTGACGTCTCCAACACGAGTGTCGACCATGCGGTCGTCATCAACCCGCTGACCGCCGACCGGATCGAGGTGCTGCGCGGACCGGCCTCGCTTCTGTTCGGGTCGTCGGCGATTGGCGGGGTGGTCAACGTGATCGACAGCCGCATCCCGCGCAACGTGCCCGATGAGGGTCTCCACGCCGACGGCAATCTGACCTACGGGTCCGCCGCCAATGAACGCTCGGCGGGCGGGCGGGTGGACGCCGCGCTGTCCGACAAGTTCGTCATCCATTTCGATGGCACCTATTCCAAGACCGGCGATCAGGATGTCGGCGGCTTCCTGCTGGCGCCTGCCCTGCGCGCGACGGCGGCGGCCAGCGCGGACCCCGCCATTCGCGATCTTGCCACACTTGAAGGGACGCTGCCCAACAGCGCCGCCCGCATGTGGGAAGTCGCCGGGGGTGCCGCGCTGATCACGGCGGACGGCAATCTGGGCTTTTCGGTGAGCCGCATCGGCAATCTCTACGGCGTGCCGGTCCGCTATTCGCTCGACCCTGCCGTCACGGCCGAGGAAGTCCGCCTCGACATGCACCAGACGCGCGTCGACGTGCGTGCGGAGATCAGCCCGGCCTCGGGCTTTCTGGAGGCGATCCGCTTCCGGGGCGGCTATGCCGACTATAAGCACAACGAAATCAATGACACGGGCGCAATCGGCACCACCTTCCTCCACGATGGATGGGAAGGGCGGCTCGAACTTGTCCAGCGCGACCGTGGCGGCTGGAAGGGCGCGGTCGGCGGACAGTTCGTGCTGCGCAAGCTCAACATCATCGGCGACGAGAAATTCCTGCCCAAGAGCACGGGAAGCCAGTTCGGCCTGTTCACCGTCCAGTCGCTCGATCTGGGTCGCCTGCGGGCCGAAGCCGGTGCGCGTGTGGAGCGGACCAACGCCAGCGCCGTGGCGGACGCCCTTTTGGGCAACCCCGACCTGGATCGCAGCTTCACCTCCTATTCCGGCTCGATCGGCGGGGCTTATGAAATCGCCAGCGGCTGGCGTCTGGGCCTGAACGCGTCCTACACGCAGCGCGCGCCCTCGGCCGAAGAGCTCTTCTCCAACGGTCCGCATGCCGGGACGCAGGCGTTTGAGCTGGGCAATCCCGATTTCCAGAGGGAAATCTCAAAGGGGCTGGAACTGACGCTGCGCGGGAAAGGCCGTGGCTACAGTCTGTCGGCTTCGCTCTACCACAGCTGGTTCAACAACTTCATCTATGAACAGCCCGATGGCACTGTGCGCGACGATCTGCCGGTCTTCAACATCCAGCAGGACAAGGCGCGCTATTATGGGGCGGAGTTTGAAGGCTCGGTCACGCTGGGCCAGATGGGTGATTTTGCGCTCAACCTCGATGGCGTGGGTGACTTCACCCATGCGACGATCCTGACCCCGGCAGGCAAGCAGGCCGCCCCGCGCATCCCCGCGCTGCGCCTTCTGGGCGGGCTGGAGGCGCAGTCCGACATGTTCGACGTCCGGGCGGAGACCGAATGGGTGGACGGGCAGCGCCGGATCGCCCCGTTCGAGACCGCGACCAAGGGCTACACCATGGTCAATGCCAGCATCGCTTATCGGCCCTGGGGCAAGGATCGCGATGTCAGCCTGCTTTTGTCGGCGAACAACATCTTCGACGTAAATGCACGCCGCCATGCCAGCTTCCTGAAGGATTATGCTCCGCTTGCGGGTCGCGACCTGCGCGTGACGCTGCGGTTCGGCTTCTGATCAGCGCAGCCGGGTCGCGCGCAGCCACCAGTCCGGGTGCGCGCGTCCCAGCGCTGTGGCCGCCGCATCGCGGGCCGTATCCGTCTCGAACAGCGCAAAGCATGTCGCGCCTGAGCCGGACATGCGGGACAGCGTGACGCCCGGCTGACCCCCGAGCGCGTCGAGCACATGCCCGATGTCAGGAACAAGCGCGCGCGCAGGCGCGGCGAGGTCGTTGCGCCCCTGCCGCCAGTTCTGCGCCTCGAGCGGCCCGCGATCGACACCATCCCATGCCTTAAACACCGGACCGGTCGGACAGGCCTTTCGCGGATTGACGAGCAGAAGCGGCATTCCCGCCAGGTGGAGATCTACCGGCGTCAGCTGCTCCCCCACGCCGGATCCGAAACAGGTCTGCGACAGGACGCAGGCGGGCACGTCAGCCCCAAGTCCGGCGGCAACGCCCATCGCGGCCCCGCTCTCAAGCCCCCACAGCGATGCGGCAAGGCGGAGCGCAGCGGCGGCATCGGCGGACCCGCCGCCAATGCCTGAGGCGATGGGCAGGTTCTTTTCCAGCGTCAGGTCAATTCCCGCATTGATGCCTTGTGCGGCCGCGAGCGCCCGCACGGCCCGCAGGACCAGATTATCCTCCCCCGCCGAAAGTTCGGCCCCGAACGGGCCACTGATGGTCAGGTGGACATCGGAGGCGGGGCGAGCGGAAAGGACATCGCCGTCTTCGGCAAAGGCGAACACTGTCTCAAGCGTATGATAGCCGTCGGCGCGCCGCTGACGCACGTGAAGCGCGAGGTTGATCTTGGCATAGGCGGTTTCGGTCAGGCGCATGGCGCGTCAGCGCGCGATGTTCTTGTCGGTCAGGCCCATGTCGATCTTGTCCTGAAGCCGCGTGGCGTCTTTGCCTTCGGTCAGGAGCAGCGCGGCCCGCCATGTGTAGCGCGCATCGATCTTGCGGCCGGCCCGCCAATAGGCATCGCCCAGATGTTCGCCGATCGTGGGCTCGACAGGTTCCAGATCGACCGCCTTTTCCAGCGTTGAGACCGCCTTGTCATAGTCCCCGGAGAGGAAATAGGCCCAGCCCAGCGAGTCCGTGATGGCCGTGTCATCGGGCCGGAGGGTGCTGGCCTTTGCGATGAGGCGCAGCGCTTCGGGAATGTCCTCGCGCCGCTCCAGCATCGAATAGCCAAGAAAGTTGAGTGCGGTTGCCTGATCGGGGCCAAGCTCGACCGCCTTGCGGAGCGCCGAGCGTCCGCCTTCCCAATCGCCATGTTGCACCAGCGCGCTGCCCTTGAGCATATAGAGGCCCCAAGGTGCGGGAGCGCCGGTCTGATCGGGGGCGTCAATGGCAGCCTGATAGGCGGTTGCCGCCTCGGCCCGGCGGTCCAGCCGCCCGAGAAGGTCGCCCAGCCGGACATGGTCGGCCGCCCGCGTCGATCCGGCGGCAAGCGCGGTGGCCAGTGTGACGGCGTCTGCGCCCCGGCCGAGCCGCTCCAGAAGGGCGAGGCGGCTTTCATCGGCGAGCGGCATATAGGCGCTGCCCGTCCGGATGCCGTCCAGCGCAGCCAGAGCTTCGGTGTCGAGCCCATTGGCTGCGAGCGACTGTGCCGCGGCCAGTGCGACAAACGGGCTTTGCGGATCGAGAAACTGGGCATAGCGCGCCAGCGTCAGCGCAAAGGCGGCGGCGCGGTCGCGGACGAGATCGGATGCGAGGCTGGCGTAGAAAAAGGCCACGCCGCGCGTCGGCGTCTCAACAGCGCCGCCAATCGGCTTTCCGGCCGCGAGCAGTTCGCGCGCCAGCGCCATGGTCTGGTCACTGCCCTCAAGCATATCGAGGGCAGCGGCAGCGCGGCCCTTGCGCTGCAAGGTGGCGGCGCCGAGCAGGCGGGCAAAGCCCGGCCGTCCATCGGAAGGGACGATCGATTTGATCAGCGCGATGCCCGCGTCGGGATTTCCGGCCGCCAGCTCGGCAAAGGCGCGCTGCTGGTTGACGAGGCCGACGCCGAGGCCCGATTTGCGCGCGCCGTCAAAAGCGGAAAGAGCCGCAGGCTGGCGCGCGGCGACCGCGATCCAGCCATTGAGGACGGGCAGCAGAAAGGCGAGGTTGCCATCGGCTTCGATCCGTGCGGCCTGATCACGCGCACCTGAAATATCGCCGGTCTGCAACCGCTCGCCCAACAGGAGGAGGGGCACATCCGCCGGCAGCGCGCCTGCGGACTCAAGCTGTCGTGCGGCATCGAGCGCGAGCTTGCGGTCGCCATTCTCGATCGCCTGGCGCAGCGCCCGGTTGGCGATGACGGCATTGCCCGGTTCCGCGATCAGCGCGGCGGAATAAGCGCGCAGCGCGGCATCGCCTGCGCCCGATGCATCGGCCGCCCGGGCCTGCATGTAGAGGTCCAGCGCCGACCGTTCCTGTTGCCGCGCGCTTGCAGGCGCGCAGGCAAACAGGGCCAGCGCCAGCGCGCTACATGTTCGGGTAATTGGGGCCACCGCCACCCTCCGGCGTGACCCAGTTGATGTTCTGGGTCGGGTCCTTGATGTCGCAGGTCTTGCAGTGGACGCAGTTCTGCGCGTTGATCTGAAGGCGCGGATTACCTTCCTCCTTGCCCACGATTTCATACACGCCGGCAGGGCAATAACGCTGCGCCGGTTCGTCATAGAGCGGGAGGTTGATCTTGATCGGAACCTCGGGGTCCTTCAGCTGCAGGTGGCAGGGCTGATCTTCCTCATGGTTGGTGTTCGACAGGAACACCGAGGACAGCCGGTCAAAGCTGATGACGCCATCGGGCTTGGGATAGTCGATGGGGCGATACAGGTCCTTGCGGCCCGTCGCCTCATTGTCCTTGTGGTGCTTCATCGTGATCGGCAGGCCGATCTTCAGCGTGCGCATCCACATGTCGATCCCGGCGAGGATCGTCCCATAGTCATTGCCGTATTTGGCAACGGCAGGCTGCGCGTTCTTCACCAGCTTCAGCTCGGACGCGATCCAGCTGTCGTTGAGGTTGGCCTGATAATCGGCCACCTCATCATGTTCGCGACCCGCGGCGATGGCGGCGGCGAGGCTTTCGGCCGCCAGCATGCCGGACTTCATCGCGGTGTGGCTGCCCTTGATGCGGGGCACGTTCACGAAACCGGCCGAACAGCCGATGAGCGCGCCGCCCGGGAAAGCGAGCTTCGGCACCGACTGCCAGCCGCCTTCGTTGATCGCGCGCGCGCCGTAAGACACGCGCTTGCCGCCTTCCAGAATCTTGCGGATTTCCGGGTGCTGCTTCCAGCGCTGGAATTCCTCGAACGGGAAGACATAGGGGTTCTTGTAGTCGAGCGCGACGACGAAGCCCAAGGCGACCTGGTTGTTCGCCTGATGGTAGAGGAAGCCACCGCCCCAGCTGTCGCTTTCGGTGAGCGGCCAGCCCTGCGTGTGGATGACGCGGCCCGGCTCATGCTTGTCCGGGTCGATGTCCCACAATTCCTTCATGCCGATGCCATAGACCTGCGGCTCGCAATCGGCCTCCAGGTCGAACTTCGCCTTCAGCTGTTTGGTCAGGTGCCCGCGCGCGCCTTCGGCAAAGAGCGTGTACTTGGCGTGCAGCTCCATGCCCGGCTGATAGTCCGGCTTGTGGCTGCCATCGCGTGCCACGCCCATGTCGCCGGTTGCAACGCCGCGCACCGAGCCATCGTCATTGTAAAGGATTTCGGCGGCCGGAAAGCCGGGGAAGATTTCCACGCCCAGATTTTCGGCTTGCCCTGCGAGCCAGCGGCACAGATTGCCGAGCGAACCGGTATAGGTGCCCTTATTGTGCATCCAGCCGGGGGTGAAGATGTGCGGGATCGCCATGTGCCCATTGGCGGACATGACCCAGTGATGGTTTTCCGTCACCGGCACGTCGGCCATCGGGCAGCCCTGATCCTTCCAGTCGGGGATCAGTTCTTCAATGGCGCGGGGGTCGAACACTGCGCCCGACAGGATATGTGCGCCGATTTCCGACCCCTTTTCAAGGATGCACACCGACAGGTCGGCGTTCAGCTGTTTGAGCCGGATCGCTGCAGACAGGCCCGCAGGGCCGCCCCCAACAATCACAACGTCATACGGCATCGATTCCCGTTCGCTCATGGCGTATTCGTCTCCCGTTCGGCCTGCGTTTCGATATGGCGCAGCCATCTTTCCATCCGGCAGATAGCGAAGCGATTGCGGTTGACCAACAGGAATTATCGGGGTTGAAGGCCGCTGTGACCGAAGCCCAGACCATCGCCGATCCGCGCCTTGTTGCCGCTGCGTTACAGTGGTGGGACGACATGGGTGTCGACACGCTGGTGGAGGATGAGGCCCAGCCCTGGCTGGGCCGCGTGGCCGTAGCGTCGGCGCCAGCAACGGCGCGCGCCAAACCCGCAGAAGCGCCCGCGCCTGCGGCGCTGCCCGCAACGCTCGACGCCTTTGTCGCCTGGCTGATGACCGACGCCGACGTGCCGGAGGCCGGGCCGCCGCACCTGCGCCTGCCACCCTTCGGGACGCCGGGTGCCGCGATCACCATCATCACCGACATGCCCGAACAGGGCGACGCCGAATCAGGCGGTCTGCTCTCCGGCGACGTCGGGCGCCTGTTTGACCGGATGCTCGGGGCCATCGGCCTTGACCGGACTCAGGTCTATTGCTTCCCGCTGATGCCCGGACGTCCGCCGACCGGGCGGCCCGCCGTCGAGGCACTGGCGCGCCTTGGCGAAATTGCAAAACACCATCTCGGCCTCGTCAATCCGCAGGCTGTCTGGCTGCTCGGTCAGGCGACCAGCCGTGCATTGCTTGGGCTGGATGCGACCGCAACCCACAAATTGGACCAGAAAATTAACCACATACGCTCTACAGTGCCTGCCATTGCCAGCCTGCCGCCGCGCCTTTTGTTGCAGAACCCGCAACGCAAGGCCGCCGTGTGGCAGGATATGCAGATGCTGATCGGGGGTTTGAGCGCGTGAGAGTGGTTTCGGGTGTCATTCTGGCCTTGGCGGGCATGATTGCGGTTCCCGCCGCGGCGCAGTCGACGCTTGCGGCGAGCGCCAGCGCATTTGCCTCCAATTTCGCGCCGCAGCTCGGCCCCAATGCCCGGGCGCGCTACAAGGACGTCTTCGTCGCGATCCGCGCCGGTCAGTGGGATGCCGCCCAGGCGGGGCTGGATTCCATGCCCGAAGGCCCGCTGCACGCGGTTGCACGTGCCGAGCTTTATCTCGCCAAGGGATCCCCCAAGGTCGAGGCGGAGAAGATCGCCGATCTGCTGGAAAAGGCCCCCTATCTGCCGCAGGCGACGCAGCTTGTGCGGCTCGCCAAGTCGCGCGGGATGGACGTCCAGTTCAGCCTGCCCGCCGCGCAGGAACTTGTCTGGCTGGGCAGCGCCCCGCGCCGCGCGCGCATGGCCGCGACGCAGGATGGTGTGGCCGCCGCGATCAACGCGCGCATTCAGCCGCTTATCAAGGACAATATGCCGTTTGAGGCCGAAGCCATCGTGATGGAGAGCGAAGCCTCGCTCTCGCCCGAAGGCCGGTCCGAGCTGATGCAGAAGGTCGCCTGGTCCTATTACATTGTCGGGGACGATGCGTCCGCGCAGCGGCTCGCGACACTGGGGCAGGCGGGCTATGGCAATTGGGCGGCCATGTCGGACTGGACGGTTGGCCTCGCCGCCTGGCGCAGCCGCGACTATGTCGGCGCTGCCGCCGCCTTTGAATCCGCCGCCGCCCGTTTTCAGGATGACGAGATGGACGCCGCCGCCCATTTCTGGGCCGCGCGCGCCGCCATGGCCTCGGGCCAGCCGCAGAAGGTTGACGGTCATCTGAAGTCCGCCGCCCGCTATGGCGAAACCTTTTACGGCCTGCTCGCCGCCGAACGTCTCGGCATCGAAAAGTCCATCCAGAAGGTGCCGGACGACATCGCCGATGTCGAAAAGCTTCCCAATGTCCGCGCCGCGCTCGCGCTGGCGGAGATTGGCGAGATGGACCTTGCCGATGCGATGATCCGCCATCAGGCGCGCATCGGTGATCCGCGGCGCCACGCCGCGCTCGCCGCGCTCGCCGGGCGGATGGACATGCCGGCGACGCAGCTCTGGCTGGCGCATAATGGACCCGCCGGCGCCCGCGCGCCGGCCTCGGCCCGCTATCCGATGCCGCGCACCTGGACGCCCGAAGGCGGCTGGCGCGTCGACAAGGCGCTCGTCTATGCCCATGCGCTGCAGGAATCCAACTTCCGTACCTCGGTCGTCAGCCGGGCGGGCGCGCGCGGCCTGATGCAGGTCATGCCCGGCACCGCCGCGATGATGGCCCGTGCCAAGGGCAAGGATACGGTTGGCTCCCTGAACGATCCCGCGACGAACATGGAATATGGCCAGAGCTTCATTGAGCGCCTGCGCGACATGCAGGCGACGGGCGGGATGCTCCCCAAGGTCATTGCCGCGTACAATGCCGGGCCACTCCCGCTTGAGACCTGGAACCAGCGCAGCCGCGACAATTCCGATCCTTTGCTCTACATCGAGTCCATTCCCTATTGGGAAACGCGGGCGTATGTGACGATCATCATGCGCAACTACTGGATGTACCAGATGCAGGCCGCCGAACCGACGACGAGTCTTGCTGCTTTGGCGCAGGGCCTTTGGCCGCGCTTTCCGGGCCTTCCGGGGCCCACCGCCGTCCGCATGGACCGGGTGAGCGGGGTCGCCAGTGCCGATTGACGAAACGGCCGAATTCAAGCCGATCCGCATTGCCGTCCTGACCGTCTCCGACAGCCGCACGCGGGAGACCGACAAGTCTGGCGGGTATCTCTGCGCGGCCCTGCAGGATCTTGGCCATACGCTGGCCGACTATGCGATCGTCCCCGATGATCAGGGCGCCATCCTCGGCCGCCTGCACCAGTGGATCGGCGACCCGACGCTGCACTGTGTCCTGATTACCGGCGGCACCGGTGTCACCGGCCGCGACGTCACCCCCGAAGCGCTGAAGGTGCTCGACGGCAAGGAGATTCCGGGCTTTGGGGAACTGTTCCGCTGGATCAGCTACCGCACCATCGGCACCTCGACCATCCAGTCGCGCGCCATCGCTTATATCGTGCGCTCCACCTATATCTTCGCCATGCCCGGCTCCACCGGGGCGTGCGAGGACGCGTGGGAACATATCCTCGTCCATCAGCTCGACAGCCGCTTCAAGCCCTGCAACTTCGTGGACCTGATCGGGCGGTTGCGGGAAGTCTGATCCCGTCACAAGCGCGTGCTCCGGGCCTGGACCGGAGCCAAGAGTGCCCCCGGCCCGACGATCCGGCCATTTCCAGCCGAATTGATGCAAGATTGTCGCCAAAGCATGCTAGACCCTTGGTTCAGGTGGTCGTGGAGAGGCGGCGGGCCTGCCGGTTCAGGCATGGCATCCGCTTTGGTTGCCGACTGGCCTTCCCCGGAAAGGGGTAAGCATGACACAGACTGAGAACGATGTTGTCCACGGCCTCGCCATGGCAATCATCCGTTCGTCCGCGACGCCGATGGTGTTGCTGGACAGTTCGTTCCGCGTCATTTCAGCCAGCGCATCCTTTGCGCGCGTCTTTCGGCTTGATGCCGATGCGCTGCCCGGCCGCACCCTGTTTGAATGCGGCGGTGGTGAATGGAACTCCCCGCAGCTGAAGGCGTTGCTGCGCGTCATTCTGGCGGGCGGCGCGGAGATCGAGGCCTATGAGATGGACCTGCCGGGCGTGCGAGGCGCGGCGGCGCACAAGCTCATCATCCATGCCCAGAAGCTCGATTATGGTGCTGCGCCCGAGGCGTGCCTGTTGCTGACCATCACCGACGTCACGCAGGTCCGTCTCGATGAACGGATGAAGGATGATCTGATCCGGGAAAAGGCCGTGCTGCTGAAGGAACTGCAGCACCGCGTGGCCAACAGCCTGCAGATCATCGCCAGCGTCCTGATGCAGAGCGCGCGGCGCGTCCAGTCCGAAGAAACGCGGGCGCATCTTGAGAATGCACGGAACCGCGTGATGTCGGTCGCGACGTTGCAGCAGCAGCTGTCGGCCTCCAGCGACGGGCCGGTCCGGCTCGACGATTATTTCGGGCGTCTGTGCGAAAGCCTCAGCGCCTCGATGGTACATGATGCCGAGCAGATCTCGATCATCGCCATCGTTGACGACAGTGAGGTCGACGCCCCCGTGTCGGTCAGCCTCGGCCTCATTGTGACCGAACTCGTCATCAATGCGCTGAAGCACGCCTTTCCCGAAGGGAAGGGCGGCAAGATCCTCGTGCGCTATCAGTCGAGCGGAACAGGGTGGCAATTGTCGGTCAGCGACACGGGAAGTGGAACCCGCGACGTTCTGGCGGCGGCCAAGCCGGGGCTCGGGACAAGCATCGTCGAAGCGCTCGCCAGCCAGCTGGGAGCTATCATGTCGATTACCGACGAGCATCCGGGCATCGCCGTCCATGTGACGCACGCTGCGGTCGGAGAGGACGACGCGCCGGAAGAGATTCAGGGCGCCGTCTAGGTCTGGCGGGGCGATCTTTGCCTCTGCATTAGCAGGCTGGATTTGCACTTTTGTTTCTGATATGTTCCTAACATGGAGTCGATCAAGGGCAGAGGTGCGTCCGGCAATCTTGCCAGCGCGCGGTTCAACCTTCCCCAGCGGGAGGAAGATGGCGACTGGCGGGATGATCGCGGGCGGGTCGATGGCGGCGCGCCGCCGCTGGTGACGTCGGTGTCGGTGCTCCACCCGCGCACGATCCTCTCCCGCAACACATCGCCCGACATTCCGTTCGACCAGTCGGTCAACGCCTATCAGGGGTGCGAGCATGGCTGCATCTATTGCTATGCGCGGCCCACGCACGCCTATCACGATCTGTCGCCCGGCCTCGACTTTGAAAGCCGCCTCTTTGCAAAGCCCGATGCGCCCGCCTTGCTCCGGGCGGAACTGGCACGGCGCGGCCATGTGCCGACGCCGATTGCGATGGGGACGAACACTGACCCCTATCAGCCGATCGAGCGCGTGTGGCAGATCACGCGCGGGTGCATCGCGGTGCTCGCCGCCTGTGACCATCCGCTGAGCATCACCACAAAGTCCGACCGCGTCGTGCGCGATCTCGATCTGCTCGCGCCCATGGCGGAAAAGGGGCTGGTTGCGGTCGCCTTGTCGGTGACAACGCTCGATCCGGACACGCACCGTAGGCTGGAGCCACGCGCCCCGCGTCCGGAAAAGCGGCTGGCCGCGATCCGCGCGCTCAGCGCAGCCGGCGTGCCGGTGCATGTCAGCGTCTCGCCCATCATCCCCGCCATCACCGACCATGAGCTGGAAGCCATTCTCGACGCTGCGTGGGAGGCGGGCGCGCGCACGGCAAGCTACATCCCCGTGCGCCTGCCGCATGAGGTCGCCCCGCTGTTCCGCGACTGGCTGGCGGTGCATTACCCTGACCGCGCCGCCAAGGTGATGGCGCAGGTAAACGACCTTCGCGGGGGCCGTGACAATGACCCGGCCTTCGGCTCCCGCATGAGGGGGCAAGGTGTCTGGGCGCAGCTGATCCGCACGCGCTTCAAGATCGCGTGCAAGCGGCTGGGCTATAACGAACGGCGCGTCGCGCTGCGGCAGGACCTGTTCCGTCCGCCGCTCAAGGCGGGGCAGGGCGAGCAGTTGTGGCTGATTTGAGGGTTTCCCCCTCCACCATGCTGCGCATGGTCCCCCTCCCCCGGTGGGGGAGGATTTCAGCCCTCAAGATCCTCCCCCACCGGGGGAGGGGGACCGCGAAGCGGTGGAGGGGGAAACCCGCCCCTAAACCGTTGCCAGCGCCTTCAGCTGGTAATCCTTGTACGTCTTGCGCAATTCGGCCTTCTGGATCTTGCCGGTGCCCGTATGCGGCAGGCTGTCGACGAAGAGGACCTCATCGGGCAACCACCATTTCGCGACGACGCTGGCGAGGTGCGCGGTGACGTCGGCTTCGGTGAGCGTGGCGCCGTCCTTCCTCACAACCAGAAGGATCGGGCGCTCGTCCCATTTGGGGTGAGGCACGCCGATGGCGGCGGCTTCGGCCACGCCCGGGCACCCGACGGCGGCGTTTTCCAGCTCGACCGAGCTGATCCACTCGCCGCCCGATTTGATGACGTCCTTCGCACGGTCGGTGATCTGCATCGTGCCGTCGGGGTGGATGACGGAGACGTCGCCGGTGTCGAACCACTGGTCCTTGTCGACCGCGTCGGCCTCTGCCTTGAAATAGCGTTTGACCACCCACGGCCCGCGCACCTGCAACCGGCCGGAGCTGGTGCCATCGCGGGGAAGGGGATTGTCGTCCTCATCGACGATGCGCAGTTCAACGCCGAAGGGCACGCGGCCCTGCTTCGCCACGATATCGATCTGGGCGTCGAGGCTCATGTCTTCCCATCCGGGCACGGGTGACCCCATGGTGCCGATGGGCGAGGTTTCGGTCATGCCCCAGGCATGGGCCACGCGCACGCCCGCCTTCATCAGCCGCTCGATCATCGCGCGCGGCGCGGCCGACCCACCAATGGTGACAAGGGCGAGCTTGCCGAGCGAGGCGTCGCCGCCGGCCTTTGCGGTGGCATCGAGATGCTGGAACATGGCGAGCCAGACGGTGGGGACACCGGCGCTATGCGTCACGCCTTCGGACAGCATCAGGCCGTGCAATGTCGGTGCGTCATTGGTTGTCGAAAAGACGAACTTCACGCCCGCTGCGGCGCCCGCAAAGGGCAGGCCCCAGCTGGCGGCGTGGAACATCGGCACGACGGGCAGCAGCACCGACGTCGTATCGAGATTGAAGATCGCGGGTGCGATTTCCGCCATGGCGTGGAGCATCGTTGAGCGGTGCTGGTATAGGACGCCCTTGGGGTGGCCTGTGGTGCCGCTGGTATAGCAGAGCATGCACGGATCGCGCTCATCGCCCGACACCCAGTCAAACGCGCCGTCCATCTCGGCCATCAGCGCGCCGTAGCTGTCGGGGCTGTCGAACACGATATAATGCTCGACCGTCTTCAGGTGCGGCTTCAGCCGGTCGATCACGGGCTGGAACTGCGCATCGTACATCAGCACGCGGTCTTCGGCGTGGTTCATGATGTAGATGAGGTCTTCGTCGAACAGCCGGACGTTGACGGTGTGGATCACCCCGCCGCACCCGATCGCGCCATACCAGGCGGCAAGGTGGCGGTGATGGTTCATTGCGAAGGTCGCGATGCGATCGCCGGGCTTGATGCCCCAGCGCGCAAAGGCCTGTGCGAGCTTGCGTGCCTCGGTTGCGACGCCGGACCAGTTGGTGCGTTCGACGCTGCCATCGGCCCAGCGCGTCATGATCTCACGCGGCCCATGCTCGCGTGCGGCATAATCAATGAGATGGGTCACCCGAAGGTCCCAATCCTGCATGCATCCCAGCATCATCTTCCCCGTCGCTATTGCTCTTCGTTGGTGCAGAGATGGCGCGATGCGCGCGGGAGCGCAAGGGGGCGAGCGGGACATCAATCGCGCTCAGGCTGAGCCTGTCGAAGCCCGGGGGAGACACCCTTCGACAAGCTCAGGGTGAGCGCAGGGGCGACGGGATCTGGGCGTCCGCTGTCCCCAGCACGTTCAGCAAGGCGAAATGTTCAGCTTGAGATAACCCGATTCGCGGACAGTCTCGCACTTCACCGCAGGTCACGGCATATTGCACCGCGACAGAACGAGCCGCCCACACGATGAGTTGCGGGGTTCCAACGACTCATCCCGGACCCTTTTCAACTCACCGATCCGTGCTTGGATACCGGGGCCATTGCGGGCACCTACCCTCTCACAAGAAGATTGGGTCGCGGGGAATTTGGGGTCGTGCGGAAGTTTCGTCTGTTTTCAGTTGCTGTCCTGACGCTGGCCGCCCTGTCCACTCCTACCATCGCCTCTGCCAAGATCCTGCAGTGCGTGCCCTTTGCGCGCGAAGTGTCGGGCGTCGATCTGCGCGGCAATGCCTATACGTGGTGGAACCAGGCCGACGGCAAATATGAGCGCGGCCATGCCCCGCGCGTCGGCGCCGTCATGGCGATGCCGAGCTTCGGTTCGATGCGCAACGGCCATGTCGCCACCGTCGCCAAGGTCATCAGCGATCGCGAAGTTCTGATCGACCACGCCAACTGGTCGCGTCCGGGCATGGTTGAGCGCGGCGTCCGCGCTGTCGACGTTTCGGAAAAGGGTGACTGGAGCCGCGTCCGCGTCTGGCACGCAGGCAGCGGTGATCTCGGCCTCACCAGCTATCCGGTGTCGGGCTTCATCTATAATGACGGCTCGGTCCACTTCGCCGCGCGCCCCAAGGCCGACCACGGCTTCAAGCTGTCGGACGATGTGATCCAGCTCGCCTCGCTGGAACAGTAAGCCGCTAGGGCGCGATCACCCGCGCCGCATCCACCAGCAAGATCGGCACGCCGTCCCTAATCGGGAAGGCAAGCCCCGCCGCGTCGGAGATTAATTCCTGCCGCGCTTCGTCATAGCGCAGCTTCGTGCGCGTCAGCGGGCAGACCAGGATCTCAAGCAGCGCCTCAATGGGCGTCACTGCAGCGTGACCTGATTGTCGCCGTCATGGCGGCCGAAAAACTGCATCAGCTGCATCGTCAGTTCGGCGCGTTCGCTGAGCGAACTGGCCTCGAGCAGCGCCTGCTTGGCAGCCGCATCGAACGGGGCGACCTGCGCAATGCCGTTGACCAGAGCTTCATCGTCAAGCTGCCCGACCGCATTCCAGTCAACCGCATAGCCCTGTGCATCGGCAAAGCGGCGCGCCTCGCGCTCCAGGCTGGCGCGTTCCATCAGGCCCAATGTCTGGTGCACTTCATCATCGGCAATCAGGTCCGCTTCGACCTGGCGGAAGGCGGTCTGCACCTCCAGTTCGCGGCGGATGCGAAAGCGTGTCAGCCCTTCGAGGATGATGTTGTAGCGCCCGTCTTCCAGCGCCTCGACATGGCCGATCTTGCCGATGCAGCCCACATCGAACAGGCCGGGCGGGTCCTTTGCGTCGCGCGGCTGGATCATGCCGATGCGCTGGTCGCGGGACAGGGCATCGCGCACCAGGGCGCGGTAGCGCGGCTCAAAGATGTGAAGCGGCAACTGCATGCGCGGAAACAGGACCGCCCCGGCCAGCGGAAAGACCGACAGGCGTGTGATTGTCCCCACGCTCATCCGAACAGTGCCGCCGACAGCTTGCGCCGGGTCGCCGACACCCAGGGGTCTTCCAGGCCGATGGCTTCGAACAGCTTCAGGAGCTGCGTCCGCGCGGCGCCTTCATTCCAGTCCTTGTCGGTGCGGATGATGTGAAGGAGCGCGTCCGCCGCCCCATCCCGGTCGCCCGCCGCCATCAGGCCGCCGGCAAGTTCAAACCGCGCCGCGTGATTGTCCGGCTGGGCCGCAACCTCGGCCTTGAGGCCCGCCAGATCATCGACGGGACGTGCCTCCTGCGCAATGGCGAGTGCCGACACGGCCCGGCTTACGGCCGGTGTCTTCTTCTGCTCATCGGTCAGCTGTGCGGCAAGAGCGGCGGCCTCTTCCACCTTCTGATCGGCAATCAGCGCGCGGATGAGGCCGGAGAGCACCTCCGCATTGTCCGGCGCCATCTCCAGAATCTGCTGGAAAATCCCCGTGGCGCGCGCGGCATCGCCTGCGGCCAGAACCTCTTCGCCCATAGCGATCAGCGGCTCGATTTCCTGTTCGAGCGCCTGCGCCTCACCCTGCACGGGCAGCTGGCCGAGCAACTGGTCGAGTGCGCGGGTCAGCTGGCCTTCGGTGCGGAACTGCGTGAGGTCGGCGACCAGCTGGCCCTGAAAGACGGCATAGACGGTCGGGATCGACTGGACGCGGAACTGCGCCGCAATCATTTTCTGCTCATCGACGTTGATCTTGGCCAGCAGCACGCCCTTGGTGGCGTAATCGGTGGCGACCTTTTCCAGAACCGGCGTCAGCTGCTTGCACGGCCCGCACCATTCGGCCCAGAAATCGAGGATGACGAGCGACGTCATCGATGGTTCGATCACGTCCTTCTTGAAGGCTTCGATGGCCTGCCTGTCCTGTTCGCTCATCCCCAGCGTTGCCAAAATACTGCTCCCGAAATGTCTGTCAGCCCTATGTGGGGAGAATGGAAAAAGAGACAACCCAAAAATGCGTTCAAACAGGGTTGCAATGCCCAAAGGTCGCTGTTAACAGCCCGGCTCCCGCGCAGGACGTCACGTCCCGCGCCAACGCCAGAGCGGGCGTAGCTCAGGGGTAGAGCACAACCTTGCCAAGGTTGGGGTCGAGGGTTCGAATCCCTTCGCCCGCTCCAGTTTTACCAACTTGAAGATGAAGCTCGTCGCGCAGGGCCTGCCCTGTGTGCTTGTGGTCGTATGTTCAGCTCTCGGCCTGGGACGTGCCGCTCAATAGACACAGGTTCGGCTGCAGTCGCCGACCCGGTGGGCCGGGGCATCGGTCATCCATTCACCCGCCACCCCATGGGCAGGCTTTGCCGGTGCGGCGGCCGAGCTGACGGGATAGGCCGCCGCCCGGACCAATCCCGATCCTTTATCAGCCGCGCAGGGCGGCCCCCAGCTTTGCGGCCGCAGCGACAATGCGGTCGGCAATGGCCTTCAGATCGTCTTCGCCATAGCTCTTCTCGCCCGGCTGGAGCGTCACTTCGACGGCGAGCGACTTCTGACCTTCGGGCACGCCTTGCCCCGCAAACTGGTCGAACAGGCGGGTGGTAACGATGTTGTCCTTGTCGGCGCCCTTGATGGCGCGAACGAGATCGCCTGCGGCCAGGTCAACCGGCACGAGGAAGGCGAAGTCGCGCGTCACGGCCTGCAGCGCCGGGGGCGTGAAGGCGGGGCGCATGAAGCCTGTCCCACGCTTGGCGGGGATGGCGTCCAGATAGATCTCGGCCGTCATCACGGCGCCGTCCAGATCAAAGGCTTTCGCCGTCGCAGGGTGCAGCGTGCCGAACGCCGCAAGCACATTCTTCGGCCCGAGACGGAGCGTCGCGGACTGACCGGGATGATAATGCGGCCCGGCGTCGCCCATGACCTGCAGATTGTCGACCGGCGCACCGGCAGCGGCGAGCAGGGCCAGAACCTCGGCCTTGGCATCATAGGCGTCAAACGGCTGCGCCTTGCCCGTCGCCCAACCGCGGGCGGCCTTTGCGCCGGCAAGGACGAGCCCCGCCGTCAGATGCTCACCATCCGCCAGATAGCGGCGGCCGATTTCAAACAGGCGTACGCTGTTTGCGCCGCGATCCATGTTGCGGCGCGCGGCCGACAGCAGGCCCGGCAGCAGGGAAGGCCGCATGACCTTCATGTCTTCGCTGATCGGGTTTGCGAGGCTCCATGTGCCGCCGCCAAAGGCCGCAGCTTCCTTTTCGGGGAGGAAGGACCAGTTGATCGCTTCGTTGAGACCACGGGCGGCGGCCGTCCGGCGCACGCGGCGCTCCAGCTTCTGGAGCGGCGTGGCTGTCGGCTTGGCAACGCCCTCGGCGCGCGGCAGCGGGGTGGACGGCACATTGTCGAGCCCGACCATGCGGACGACTTCCTCGACCAGATCAGCCGGGCCGTCGATATCGCGGCGCCACCTCGGGACGGTGACGTTGCCACCCTCGACCGTGAAGCCGAGTGAGGTCAGGATTTTCGCCTGCCTGTCCGCCGCGACATCGATGCCGCCGAGGCGGGCGCACAGCGACGGATCATAGGTGATGGTCTTGGCCGCCAGTGGCGGCTGGCCTGCGCGGACGATCTCGGAGGCCTCACCACCGCAGATGTCGAGGATCATCTGGGTAATGATGGCGACGGCATCGTCGAGGAAGGCCGGATCGACGCCGCGTTCAAAGCGGGTGCGTGCGTCGGAGGTGAGCGCGAGTGCCTGCCCCGTTTTCGCGATGCGCTCCGGCGTGAAATAGGCGACTTCGAGCAGCACGGCAGTCGTGTCGTCGGCGCAGCCCGAATGTTCGCCGCCCATGATGCCGGCAATGTCGTGCACGCCGGCATCGTCGGCGATGACGGTCATGTCGGCGGAGAGGCTATAGTCCTTGCCGTTGAGCGCGGTGACGGTTTCCCCATCCGTTGCGCGACGCGCAGCGACCGCGCCGGTCAGCTTGGCCAGATCATAGGCGTGGCTCGGGCGGCCATGGTCGAGCATGACATAGTTGGTGATGTCGACGAGTGCAGAGATCGGGCGCTGGCCAGCCGCCTTCAGGCGCGCCTGCATCCAGTCGGGCGAGGGGCCATTCTTCACGCCCTTGATGACGCGGCCGTAAAAGGCCGGACAGCCCGCCGGATCATCGGTGCGGATTTCGGTCGGGCAGGGGAAGCTGCCAGCAACGCTCGGCACAACAAGCGGCTTCAGCGTGCCGAGACCGGCAGCCGCCAGATCGCGCGCAATGCCGCGGACGCCCATGCAGTCCTGCCGGTTGGGCGTGATGGCGACGTCGATGATCGGATCGTCCAGCTGGGCGTAATCGGCAAAGGCGGTGCCGACGGGTGCATCGGCGGGCAGCTCGATGATGCCGTCATGATCGTCGCCCAGTTCCAGCTCGCGCGTCGAACACATCATGCCGTTCGATTCAACGCCGCGGATGGCGGCCTTCTTCAGCACCATGCCGTTGGCGGGCACGACCGCGCCTTCGACGCCGAACACGCCGACAAGGCCGGCGCGCGCATTGGGGGCGCCGCAGACGACCTGTAGCGGGCCATTGCCGGCATCGACCGTCAGCACCTGCAGCTTGTCGGCCTGCGGGTGGCGGTCTGCCGTCAGCACCTTGGCGACGGTGAAGCCCTTGAGCTTTTCCGCCGGGTTCTCAATGCCTTCGACCTCCAGGCCGATGCGGTTGAGGACGTCGGCGACGTCCTGAATGGTTGCGTCGGTCTCGAGATGGGTCTTCAGCCAGGAAAGCGAGAACTTCATGCGCCGACTCCTCCGCTGAGCGTGGGCACATCAAGGGCGGCAAAGCCGTAATGCTTCAGCCAGCGCAGATCACCGTCGAAGAAGGCGCGCAAATCATCCATCCCGTATTTGAGCATGGCGAGCCGGTCGACGCCGGTGCCAAAGGCAAAGCCCTGATATTCATTGGGGTCGAGCCCGCAGGCCTCAATCACACGCGGGTGGACCATGCCGGAGCCGAGCACTTCCATCCAGCCTTCCGAGCCGCCGATCACGCGCTTGCCGTTGACGACGGTGTAGCCGACATCGACCTCCGCGCTCGGTTCGGTGAAGGGGAAATAGCTCGGGCGGAGACGCAGCACGACATCGTCGCGCTCAAAGAAGGCCTTGAGGAAGGTTTCCAGCGTCCATTTGAGGTGGCCCAGATGGATGCCCTTGTCGATGACGAGGCCTTCGATCTGGTGGAACATCGGCGTGTGCGTGGCGTCGCTGTCCGACCGGTAGACGCGGCCCGGTGCGATGATGCGGATGGGCGGCTTCTGGCTGGTCATGGTGCGGATCTGCACCGGCGAGGTGTGCGTGCGCAGCAGCATCTTCTTGCCGTCCACCGCCTTGTCGTCGGGGAAGTAGAAGGTGTCGTGCATTGCGCGCGCCGGATGCGTTTCCGGAATGTTGAGCGCAGTGAAATTGTGCCAGTCGTCTTCGATTTCAGGCCCTTCAGCGACGGCAAAGCCCATGTCGGCGAAGATCTCAGCCAGCTCGTCCATCACCTGGCTGACCGGGTGCACCGAACCGGTCGCCGCCTCGGGGGCAGGGAGCGTCATGTCGAGCCGTTCGGTCGCGAGACGCGCGTCGAGCGCGGCGGCGTCAAGCGCGGCCTTCTTTGCAGCGATGGCGGCGGTCACGGCTTCGCGTAGGCCGTTGATGGCCGGGCCCTGCACCTGCCGCTCTTCCGGCGACATGCCGCCCAGCGTTTTCAGGAGGGCCGAGACGCTGCCCTGCTTGCCCATCAGGTCGATGCGGATCGCTTCCAGTGCATCGAGCGATGCGGCCGCGTCGATGGCGGAGAGGGCCGTGGTCTGGAGCGCTGCCAAATCTGTCATTTTCTTCCCCGTCACCCTGAACTTGTTTCAGGGCCCATCAACACGATGTTGCCGACCCTGCGCCGCCCTGCCCGTGACATTGGGTGTTCATGGATGCTGAAACAAGTTCAGCATGACGGCACGCGGGTTCATAAGCAAATGGGCGCGAACGGCAATCACCGTTCACGCCCATGTGCGCATATTCGAAATACGGCTGTTAGGCTGCCTGGGGCAGCGCCGCCTTCGCCTGCGCGATGATGGCGCTAAACGAAGCACCTTCGTTCATCGCGAGGTCGGCCAGAACCTTGCGGTCCAGTTCGACACCGGCGAGCTTCAGGCCGTGCATGAACTGGCCATAGGTCAGGCCTTCGGCACGGACAGCCGCGTTGATACGCTGGATCCAGAGCGCGCGGAACGTGCGCTTCTTCGCCTTGCGGTCGCGATAGGCGTACTGGCCGGCCTTTTCGACGGCCTGACGGGCGATGCGAATCGTGTTCTTGCGACGGCCAAAATAGCCCTTCGCGTCCTTCAGGATGCGCTTGTGCTTGGCATGCGTGGTCGTACCGCGCTTGATGCGTGACATGGTCTAGCGCTCCTTACTTCAGGCCGTAGGGGGCCCAGCCCTTGACCGTCGCCGTATCGGCGCTGGACAGGACTGACGTGCCACGATTCTGGCGGATATACTTGCCGTTGTGGCTGATCAGGCGGTGGCGCTTGCCAGCGACGCCGTGCTTCAGCTTTCCGGTTGCGGTCAGAGTGAAGCGCTTCTTGACGCCGCTCTTGGTCTTCAGTTTGGGCATTTTCGTCCTTTCAAATTCGACGATTTCGCATCAGCCATGGCAGCCCTTTCAGCCAGGCCGATCGCATTACAATCGTGCGGAAGAGCGCGCCTTTATTTCGGGAGAGGAAAAAAGGCAAGCCCTTCCGCAGGCTGGCTCAGAACTTGAGGCCAGCCGAAACGAAGATTTGGCGCGGATTTCCGTAGAACGCCGTCGCCACGCCCTCCCGGCCAAGCGTCGGGATGACGTTGCCGCCCGCCGTCCGGTTGATCGTGCCATCGGCCTGCGCGGACAGGAACTGATAGCCTGAGGTGATGTACTGCTTGTCGGTCAGGTTCTTCCCGTGGAGGCCAAGCGTCCAGCGATCATTGTCCGACGTCCAGACAAGGCTGGCGTCGAGCAGGCTGTAGCCCTTCTGGTCGAGGAACGGGCTCGGCGTTTCGAACTGGAAGGTCTTGCTGCGGTAGGACAGCGTCGTCGTTGCGTTGAGCGAACCGGAGGCCACCGCGAAGCGCGCCCCAAGCGTGGCCGAGGTGGTCCACTTGGGCGTGTTCTGGATGCGGCGCAGGTTCGACACATCGACATTGTTGACGATGTACGTCTTGTACTTGCCGTCGATGTAACCCAGCGTTCCGGCAAAGCTCAGCGAGGAGCCGTCACCGGCAAAGCCGCGGGCAAAGCGGGAGGAGACTTCGGCTTCCACGCCCTTGAAGGTCGCCTTGGCCGCGTTGGTCGTCACCCCGGCAAAGCTCTCGAAGATCCCGTCGCCATTGGCATCGACGCCGACCGAACCGGGGATCTGCACGTTCTTATAGTCGCCGTAAAAGCCGGTGACGGCCGCGCTGATGCCCGCGAACGAGCCCTTCCAGCCAAGTTCATAGCTGTCGACCGTTTCGGGGTCGAACAGGAAGAAGTCGTAAATTTCCTGATAGCTGCGCACGCCATTGCGGTCCGTGTCCGGCGCGATACGGGCATCGCCGCGCGGATCGAAGCCGCCGCCCTTGAAGCCCTGCGCATAGGACGCATAGAGCATGTGATCCTTGCTGGGCTTGAAGCTGATCGAGGCGCGCGGGTTGAAATCGGTGAACTTGGCGCGTCCGTCAAAGTTGGTGATCGTTGCGATCGGGAAGGCCGTGCCGCCGAACAGTGGCGAGGCGCCGCCGATCTTGGTCTGGCGCAGTATCTTTGAATGACGCACGTCGGAGGTGTAGCGGCCGCCGACCGAGACCGAGAACATGTCGGACAGATCATAGGTGAAGTCGCCGAACACCGACCAGGTGCTCGTGCGGACATCGCCTTCGGTATAGGCATTGAGGCCCGGCAGGCCGAGCAGCGGGCCGGTGGTGCCGAGGATCACGTCGAACTGCGTCGTCGCCTTGGCGGCGAGATAATAGAAGCCGACCAGACCTTTCAGCTTCTCCCCTTCATAGACGAGCTGGAATTCCTGGCTGGTCTGCTCATTCTTATAGAGGGCGGGGACGTCGACATCGACCGAGGGCAGAGCGTCAAAGTCGATCGGCGTGAAGGACTTGTCGGCGCGCCAGGCGCTGATGCTGCGCAGCGTCAGCGTATCGGTCAGCGAGGCCGTGACGTTCATCGCAAGGCCATAGGCCTTCACGTCCTGCTTCGGTTTGTTGAGGCCTGCGCGCGTGTCATAGACGTCGCTCAGCACCGGTGCGCCAGACAGCAGGCCGGGGATCAGGCGATGGCCGTTGCGCGGATCGGACTTGTCGCGCGTGTAATCCCCCGAAATGCGGACGAGGAAGCTGTCATCGGGTTCGCCGAATTCCAGCGTCCCGCGACCGGCCCAGACATCCTTGTTGTAATTTTCGACGCCGGGGATGTTGAGGTTGTCGCCAAAGCCGCCGCGCGACAGGCGCGCGAGCGAGCCGCCGATGCGGACGCGCTCATCGAGCGGGGCGCTGACCGTGATGACGCCATCGGCCTGGTTGTAGGAACCATAGGTGCCACGCAGCTTCATCTGGAACTGGTCTGGGAGGCGCTTGGTGACATATTTGACGGCGCCACCGATGGTGTTGCGCCCATAGAGCGTGCCCTGCGGCCCGCGCAGCACTTCGATCCGCTCGACTTCATAAATGTCGAGCACGGCGCCCTGCGGACGGTTCAGATAGACGTCATCGACATAGATGCCGACGCCTGCTTCGAACCCGGCAACCGGGTCCTGCTGGCCGACGCCGCGGATGAAGGCCGTCAGCGTGGAGTTGGTACCGCGCGAGTTTTCCAGCGTGACGTTGGGCGTCGTGTCGGAAATGGCGGTGATGTCGAGCGCGCCCGCCTGAGCAAGGGCGTCGCCCGAATAGGCGGTCACGGCCACCGGCACGTCGAGCAGGCTTTCCGCGCGGCGGCGCGCGGTGACGACGATGTCATTGCCTTCCTCGACCGCCTCTCCGGCCGACTGCGCCATGGCGGGCGCAACGGCAAAGGCGGGCAGCGCAACGCTGGCCAGAACAAGCGAACGGAATGCGGTGATGAGTTTCATGACAACCTCTCCATGACGAACGGGCGCGAAGCCGTTGCTCCGCGGTCGAAGGTCGTTTACTGAAACATGAACCAACTTTCAACTATGGTGAGGATGCGCGTTGCGAATGGCGAGAAACAGTGGCAGTTCGGCAACAATGGACAGCGCAATCAAGACGCCGAGGACGGAGCGCGGGCGCAGGACGCTCCAGGCGATCCTTGACGCGGCCGCCGCCGAGTTTGGCGAAAAAGGCTTTCACGACAGTTCGATCGTGACGATCACCACCCGCGCGGGCGTCGCGCTGGGCAGTTTTTACACCTATTTCGATTCGAAAGAGGCGGTCTTTCAGGCGCTGGTGCGGCACATGTCGAGCCAGGTCGGCATCCACGCCGCAACCGCGATTGCCGAAAAGGGCGGGGACGCCCTGCAGCGCGAGTCCGTTGCCTTCGGGGCCTTTCTGGATTTCGCGCGCAGCCACAAGGAAATCTACCGCATCATCGACGAATCGGAATTCGTCGACCCGCAGGGCTATCGCGCGCACTATGAAAACACCGCCGCCCGCATCCTGTCGCGTCTGCAGGAAGGCGCCGCCAAGGGGGAGGTCCGCAACGACGTGAGCGAAGTCCATGCCTGGGCGCTGATGGGCATCAACGTGTTTCTGGGGCTGCGCTTTGGCGTCTGGTCGGATTCGGAAGCCGCCGCCGACGTCGTGCAGGCCGCGACCGACCTTGTCGCGCGCGGTCTTTCGCCCCAGAGCTGAGCCCCGACGCGTCCCCGACAACCGCGCATTGACCTGCCCGCCCCTGTTGGCGTATTCGCGCCGCCTGTTCCGGACGGTCTCCCGACCCTTCCGGCGCGCGGGTGTAGCTCAATGGTAGAGCAGAAGCTTCCCAAGCTTACGACGAGGGTTCGATTCCCTTCACCCGCTCCACTTTCCTGACATCGATAGCTGAAGGCCGAATCCCGCGGCTCGCCCGTCCTGCATTCGTATTCTCGCATCCCCCGACGGCCGGAGCGTTGCTTCTTCTCCGGCGCTGCTGCATCCCGACGGGAAGCGCGCAACAAGGCGCGCAGCTGGATTGAGGGGAGCGATGACATGGCAGGGGCAACCGGAACAGGTGGCACGCAGGCGGACGGCGCGCATATCGATGCGCCGGAATTGCGGCTCTTTGTCATGGCCCTGTTCTTCATCTTCGGCGGGATCACCTCGCTCAACGATGTGATCATCCCCAAGCTGAAGGAGCTGTTCACCCTCAACTACACGCAGGCGATGCTGGTGCAGTTCTGCTTCTTCACGGCCTATGCGGTGATCGGCATCCCGGGCGCGCAGCTCGTCAAGAAGATCGGCTATATGCGCGGGGCGGTCGCCGGGCTGCTCACGATGATGGTGGGCTGCCTGCTGTTCATCCCTGCTTCGCAGATGGCGGCCTATCCGCTGTTCCTGCTCGCCCTGTTCGTGCTCGCAAGCGGCGTCGTGGTCGTGCAGGTCGTCACCAACCCGCTCATCTCGATGCTCGGCAAGCCGGAGACGACGCACAGCCGCCTGACCTTTGCGCAGGCGTTCAATTCGCTAGGCACAACAGTCTTCCCGATTGTCGGGTCGATCCTGATCCTGGGCGGTCTGGCCACGGTTTCGGCCCGCGACTTGTCGGGCGCCGCACTCGATGCCTATCGCACGGCCGAGAGCCAGGCGATCGTTCATGGCTATCTGGGGCTGGCCGTCGCGCTTGCGTTGGTTGCCGCCGCCGTATGGATGTTCCGCAACCGCCTGCAGGGTGAGACGCATGAGAAAAGCTCCGTGGCCGCGGGCCTTGCGCTCCTGAAGGATCGGCCGCGCTTCAGCTTCGGGGCCTTGTGCATCTTCCTCTATGTCGGGGCTGAAGTGTCGATCGGATCGCTGATCGTCAACTATCTCATGCAGGCGCACGTCATGGGGCTGCAGGAGCAGTCGGCCGGCAAGCTCATCAGCCTCTATTGGGGCGGCGCCATGGTCGGCCGGTTCATCGGGTCGGCAGTGCTGCGCGCGGTAAGCCCCGGCAAGGTGCTCAGCTGTGTCGCCCTTGGCGCAATCACGCTGATCCTCGTTTCGGCCAACAGCACGGGCGCGCTCTCGGGCTACAGCCTGCTGGCCATCGGCCTGATGAACGCGATCATGTTCCCGACGATCTTCAGCCTCGCCTGCGAAAGGCTGGGCGCGCGGACGGCGGACGGATCGGGCATCATCAACGTCGCCATCTTCGGTGGCGCGGTCATCCCGCTGCTCACCGGCATCATCGCGGACGCAACCGGCAGTCTGGCCGTCGGCCTCACCTTGCCCGCGCTGTGCTACGCAATCATCGCCGGGTTCGGGTGGTATGCCCGGCGCCCGGCAGAGGGGTAAGGATCGTCTCGCCCTGCAGTCGTCTTCCTGAATTCGGCGCAGGCGCAATTGGCATATTTGCTGGAATGGGGATCGAAGTTTCGACTCCCCTTGCCCACCCCAGTTTTTCGGACATGGCAGCTCGATCTTCTGCCGCGATACCCGGGGTATCGACCGTTCAGAAGGCGATGCTGAGGATAGCGCCGCCTTCCACGTTGGCGCTGCCAGCGGACAGACCCTTGATCCCGTAAAGCGTCAGGCGCAGCTTTTCCGAAACGGGTGTGCTGTAGGCGCCAAACAGGCTGTGGCCGTCCTCAATCAGGCCGCTGATCGACTGGTTATAGTCGTAGGATGCGATGATCGCGTTCTTGCCGGAAATCCAAGCCGTCCCCACCGAGGTGTTGATGGTATTCCGGAAAGCCAGACCCGCCGGCTTCCCCATTACCTGATATTCGAGGCTGGCAAAGGGCGCGAAGGCACCGGCAATGTAGGTGACCTCAATCTTGCCCGCAAAGTCGGTTTTGCCCGTAGAGAGGCCCTTCGATTTCTGGGATGTGGGGATCTTGATGCGCCCTGACGTCTGGATCGACCAATGGTCGCTCTTGAGGGGGACTTCCCAGCTGGCGCCGAAGGAGAGGTCGCCAATGCCGGCGCGTGTCGACCGGACAAGGCCGACACCCGGCAAGGGACGCCCGTCGGGCCCGACAACAACGTTGGGCCCTGAAATCTGCACCCGTGCGATGCTGGTTGAAAGGGTAAGGCCTGCAGAGACGGGCACGCGGAGCGTTATCGGGCTGATCAGGGTGCGCGTCGTGTCGGGGCCGCCATAGCGTCCCGTGGAGGCGTCGATCCCCATGGACAGCGTCGGCCGCGCAAAGGCCTCCAAAGGGGTCGTCGAAACGACCCCCTCCACATCCTTGTCCTGGGCCCGAAGGTTTGCGGGCGCGAAGACACTGCTGATGAGCAGCAGGGCCTCAATACGGCGGCGCACCCGACAGCCTATGCAGAAGGATCAGTTGCCTGCCGGCTTTTTCGCGCTCGCGGCGAGGGCCTTCAAGAACTCGAGCGTTGCCTTGGTCCGGGTCGCTTCAAAATAGGCTGCGGCCATATCCTGCTTGCTCGCGTTTGCGTCGGCACGGACGGCCTGAACGTCAGCCTTGACGGTTTCGACAGCTGTCTTGAGGGCGTCGACCGCGTCCTTGGAACCCTTGGTCTGCACCACCTGCACAGCGGCAGCACGGACTGCGGCAACATTGGCGCGCGCTGCGGTTGCGGCGGCACTTGCTGCAAAGGCAGGCCCTGCCATCATGGCGGCAGCAGCACAGAAGATGGCAAAAGTCTTTTTCATGCGAAGTTCTCCCCCGAGATCGATTCCGTCAGAAGGCTAGAGCTACTGATTCCAATTGCAATCAATATCTTAAGCGCTGGTGCTATCGACTGGTCCCGCCGCCGGGCATAAAAAAAGGGGTGCCGGATCGCGGCACCCCTTTTCATGAAACGTCACTGACCGCTTACGCCGCCTTGGCGCGGCTGGCTTTCTTGCGCTCGTGCGGGTCGAGATGGACCTTGCGCAGGCGGATGCTCTTGGGCGTCACTTCGACGAGTTCATCGTCGTCGATATAGGCAATCGCCTGTTCCAGCGTCATGCGGGTCGGCGGGGTCAGGCGGATGGCGTCGTCCTTGCCGCCCGAAGCGCGGAAGTTGGTCAGCTGCTTTGCCTTCATCGGGTTGACCTCAAGGTCATCCGTCTTGGCATTTTCACCGACGATCATGCCTTCATACAGCGCTTCGCCATGCGTCACGAACAGGATGCCGCGCTCTTCAAGCGGACCCAGCGCATAGGAGTTGGCTTCGCCCGCGCCGTTGGAGATCAGAACGCCGTTCTTGCGGCCTTCGATCTTGCCCTTGTGCGGGCCATATCTCTCGAACAGCCGGTTCATGATGCCCGTGCCGCGCGTGTCGGACAGGAATTCCCCGTGATAGCCGATGAGGCCGCGGGAAGGGGCGGAGAAGGTGATGCGCGTCTTGCCACCGCCAGACGGGCGCATGTCGGTCATTTCCGCCTTGCGCATGTTCATCTTGTCGATGACCGTGCCCGAAAACTCATCATCCACGTCGATGACGACGGTTTCATACGGCTCGGTCTTGTTGCCCTGCTCGTCCTCGCGGAAGAGCACGCGCGGGCGCGAGATGCCGAGTTCAAAGCCTTCGCGGCGCATGGTTTCGATGAGCACCCCGAGCTGAAGTTCACCACGACCGGCGACTTCATACGAATCCTTGTCGGCGCTCTCGGTCACCTTGATGGCGACGTTCGATTCGGCTTCACGGAACAGGCGGTCGCGGATCATGCGGCTCGTCACCTTGGTGCCTTCGCGGCCGGCCATGGGCGAATCGTTCACGGCAAAGCGCATCGACAGCGTCGGCGGATCGATCGGCTGCGCCGCGATCGGCTCGGTGACGGCGATGTCGCAGATCGTGTTGGCCACGGTTGCAGTGGTCATGCCGGCGATCGAGATGATGTCGCCTGCCTTGGCTTCGTCCACCGGCACGCGTTCCAGGCCACGGAAGGCCAGGATCTTTGAGGCACGGCCCTGTTCGATGACCTTGCCATCGGGGTCGAGCGCATGGATCGCCATGTTGGTCTTGACGGTGCCGCTGTCGACGCGGCCGGTCAGGATGCGGCCGAGGAAGTTGTCGCGGTCAAGCAGCGTCACGAGGAACTTGAACGGGCCGTCTTCATTGGCCTTGGGTTCCGGCACGTGATTGACGATGGTCTCGAACATCGGGGTCAGCGTGCCTTCGCGCAGATCGGGCGAAAGGTTGGCATAGCCGTTGCGGCCCGAGGCGTAGAGGACGGGGAAGTCGAGCTGTTCATCGCTGGCGTCGAGCGAGACGAACAGGTCGAACACTTCGTCGAGCACTTCCTGGATGCGCTCGTCGGGACGGTCGATCTTGTTGACGACGACGATGGGGCGCAGGCCGAGCGCGAGCGCCTTGCCGGTCACGAACTTCGTCTGCGGCATCGCGCCTTCCGATGCGTCGACGAGCAGGATGACGCCGTCGACCATCGAGAGGATGCGCTCTACTTCGCCGCCAAAGTCGGCGTGGCCCGGCGTGTCGACGATGTTGATGCGGTGGCCTTCCCACTCGACCGAGGTGCACTTGGCCAGAATGGTGATCCCGCGCTCCTTTTCGAGGTCGTTCGAATCCATCGCGCGTTCTTCGATGCGCTGGTTGTCGCGGAAGGTGCCCGACTGGCGGAACAGCTGGTCAACAAGGGTCGTCTTGCCATGATCGACGTGTGCGATGATGGCCACATTGCGGAGGCTCATGGGTAGTCCGGTTTTTTCGAGGAATGATTTCGCCCGCGCCCCTAGCCGAATTTGTGCGTTGCGGCAAGCGAACCGCGTCGGACGTCAGGTCAAAGGGTCGAGCAATGTCTGGACGAACGTGCGGAAGCCCGCTTTGCTGACGCTCAGTTCGGGCGGTACCCTCTCGATTTCTGCCGCGCGCCCGGCGCCTATGCGGCGACGCACGTCGCGCAAGGTCAAGGTGAGGGTCGCCTCTCCATTTGGTCCGGTCGATGCGGTCCGTGCCATGCGGTTGCCTGTCGCATTTCCGGTCACGACATCTACCCGTGCCCCCGGGATGGCCGCGCCCGTTGCAGCATCGGTGACGCGGAACACGTAGGTGCGGCTCGCGTCGCGTATAGGTGTAGGGGAAATGGTGACCTGCATCGTTCCAATGTTCGGTGCGACGCGGCGCAGCATGGTCGGACCCAATGGGTTGGAAACGACCATGCGCAAGGCCAGTTCGGACGTTGTCGCGGCAACCGACAGGGCGCAGACGGCGGCCTCCGGCGCGAGCGTGGCGCTCGGATCCGTTGCTTTGACAGCGTCGCTGGCCGCCGTGGCGATCAGGCCATTCAACGCCTTCTCGATTTCGCCCGAGGCAAACTGCGCGACAATCGGCGTCAGGAGCGAGAGGATGAAGTTCACGCCCGGTGTAATGACGCCCGGATTGAGCGCCGCTGTCAGCACGCCGACCTTGAAGATACGGCTGCGATCCTGCGCGTCGCCCGAGGGTGCAATGGACAGCGCAATGGCCGCCGTGAACGGTGTGGATGTGGCGAACAGGAACTGCCGGAAGGCCACAGTCCCGACAATCGTGGCCATCAGCTCGTTCGGTGGCATCGGGGCGACGCTGATCCCCGTGATCGTCAGGCCGGTGGGCGCGAACATGAGGCCTGTCAGGCCGCCGCTCGCGATGGTTGCGCCGAGCGGGATGGGCACGGCTGTTCCGGAGGCCCGGCCCGCCATGCGGTTGAGCGCCGCGGTCGTGAATGTCGTCACGGATGGCGGCAGCGCGAGCAATTCTCCGTCCACCGGGCTTGCCGGCCAGAGCGGTACCCTGCCGGACCGGCAGATGTCGCCTGAAGTGCGGCTGTCGGTGATATGCACATAGCCGGCGCCGGCGGGCGGGGCCGCTGAACTTGTGAAATTGATGTCAAGCGTGCCGGTTCGCGTGGCACGTGCGGTCTCAATGATGCCGCCAGGATCGGCCGCTATTTCGGCCGAGATCGCGGCAGGCGGGGGCAAAATGTTGCCCAGATCAATGGTCAGGATACGAATGGAATAGGGCATTGCACTTCTCCAGATGGAAAAGGGCCAAATCTGCGCCACCGGGCCCGCAGCTCTAACAAGCCACAGCGGCATTTGTAGCCCGTTGCCAAAGTGGGTAAAGGGCCCGGCAATGCTCGCGCGTCTGATCCCCGACAAGTTCATCCTGCTGCTGCTCGCCACGATTGGTCTGGCGACGCTCATCCCGGCGCATGGGCGGGGCCTGACGATCGTCTCGGTAATCTCCAACATCGCGATTTTCAGCCTGTTCTTCTTTCACGGTCTGCGGCTGGCGCATGAGGCGGTCTGGGCGGGGCTGCGCCACTGGCGGCTGCAGCTTTCGGTTCTGGCCTTTGTCTTTGGCGTGATGCCGCTGGCGGGGCTCGCAGCTTCGGCGCTGCTGCCCGGGTTGCTGTCGCCGCCCGTGTGGCTCGGCATCCTGTTCCTCTGTGCGCTGCCGTCGACGGTGCAGTCGGCCATTGCCTATAGCTCGGTCGCGGGGGGCAATGTGGCCGCATCGGTGATTGCGGCGGCACTGTCGAACCTTGCTGGCGTCGTGCTGACCCCGCTCGTCTTTGCCGCACTCGCGCATGTCGGCGGTGTCGCCATTGATCTGTCGACGATCAGCCGGATTGCAGCGCTCCTCCTGCTGCCGTTCGTTCTGGGGCAGATCGCGCGGCACTGGCTGGCGGCCTGGGCGGAGCGTAACCGCGGCTGGATCGGTCGGCTCGACAAGCTCACCATCATCATCACCGTCTATGTCGCGTTCAGCGCGGCGGTGACCGATGGTCTGTGGGGGCGGCTCGACGGGGCGGAGATGCTCCGCCTGCTCGGCTTCGTGGCGGCGTTGCTGGCCTTTGCGATGGCGAGCGCCTGGGGCCTCGGGGCTGCCCTTGGCCTGCCGCGCGCGGACCGGATCACATTGCTCTTTTCCGGCGCGCACAAGAGCCTCGCGACCGGCGCCCCGATGGCGCGCATCCTGTTTCCGGCGGCGCAGGCGGGCATGATCGTCATCCCGCTGATGATCTACCACCAGCTGCAGCTGACGGTGTCCGCATGGATCGCCGCGCGGCTTGCGCGAAATTAATCGAAATTTGTCGCCCGTGCGGTTAGGGGAGCGCGCATGAACGCCACAACACAGCCACGGGTCGCCGTTCTTCTGCCCTGCTACAATGAAGCAGCCGCCATCGCGCAGACCGTTGCCGATTTCCGCGCGGCGCTGCCCGACGCGGCGATCTACGTCTATGACAACAACTCGACCGACCGGACGGCGGAGATCGCTGCCGCTGCAGGGGCCATCGTCCGGACCGAGCGGATGCAGGGCAAGGGCAATGTCGTGCGCCGCATGTTCGCCGATGTGGAGGCGGACATCTATGTCATGGCGGATGGCGATGCGACCTATGAGGCGGCGGCCGCGCCCGGCCTCATCGACCTGCTGGTCAGCGATCAGCTCGACATGGTCGTCGGCGCGCGCAAGTCGGAGGTTGAGGCCGCCTACCGGCGCGGCCACCGGTTCGGCAATGCGATGCTCACGGGTATGCTGGCCTGGCTGTTCGGGCGCAGCTTTACTGACATTCTGTCGGGCTACCGCGTCTTTTCGCGCCGCTTCGTGAAGAGCTTTCCCGTGCTGTCCGAAGGGTTTGAGATCGAAACCGAAATCAGCGTCCATGCGCTGGAGCTGCGGATGCCCGTCGCCGAACGCATCACGGCCTATGCCGCACGGCCCGAGGGTTCCGAGTCCAAGCTCAGCACCTATCGCGATGGCTGGCGCATCCTGAAGACGATCCTGATGCTGTTCCGCATCGAAAAGCCGATGGCATTTTTCGGCCTGATCGGGGCCGCGCTCGCGCTTGCGGCCATCCTGCTCAGCATCCCGCTGTTCCTCACCTATTTCCAAACGGGCCTCGTCCCGCGCCTGCCGACCGCCGTGCTCGCGACCGGGCTGATGCTCGTTGCGTTCCTCAGCTGGGTGTGCGGGCTCATTCTCGACACGGTGGTCCGTGGCCGCCGCGAAATGCGACGGCTGGCATATCTCGCCCACCCTGTGTAGGGCGCAGAGGATGTCATTTTTGGGGAACCGGCCCGCGCTTGAGCGGGCTGTCTGGCTGTTTCTGGCTCTCGCCTCGGCGCTGCCCTTCCTGGTGGCGCCGCTCCCGATTCTGCCGGACCTGTTCAGCCATATCGGCCGCTACCATGTGATGCTCCATCTGGATGATCCGTGGCTCCGCCAATATTACGCCTTCGACTGGCACATCACGGGCAATCTCGGTGCCGACCTGCTGATGGTGCTGCTCGGGCCGCTGCTCGGGACGGAAAAGGCGGCCTATCTGATCGCGGGCGTGGTGCCGCCTCTCATGGTCTGGGGCATCTACCGCGTGTCCAAGGCGCTCTACGGCCGGATCGAGCCGCCCGCCTATCTCGCGATCCTGCTCGTCTGGTCGTTCACCTTTCACCATGGCTTCATCAACTGGTGGCTGGGCATGGCGCTGGTGTTTCATGTCGTTGCCACCTGGATCGACCTGCGTGATGCGCCGCGCCCGCTCCGGATCGCCTATGCCTTTTTCGCCGCCTTGCTGGTCTGGCTCTGCCACACCTCGGCCTGGGGCGTGCTCGGCATTCTGGTTGCCGCTATCGGCTTTGTGGAGCGCAAGTCCTTCGTCCGCTTCGTGTTCGGGATGCTGCCCTGGGCGGCGCCGATCATCCCGATGCTCGTCTGGCGTGTGACCAAGGGCGGTGGTCTGCTGGCCGAACATTGGTGGCCCCGGGTCAAGCTCAGCGGCGTGCGCAATCTCCTGCGCGCGGAATGGCGCGAGTTCGACATCATCTGCGTCGGGATCGTGATTTTGGCGGCGCTGTGGCTCGTCATCGACTGGCGGTTCAAGAAGAACTGGGCCTTTCTGCTCGCGGCGGGCGCGCTGCTGGTCCTGTCGATTGCGCTGCCGGCCACGGTCCTCAGCTCCTATTTCGCCGATGTGCGGCTCTATGCCCCGCTGCTCATGATCGCCTTTCTCGGCGTGTCGCAGATGACGCCCGGGGCAGGGCGCTTTGTCCTGATTGCGGGGGCGAGCCTGTTTCTGGTCCGCGTCGCGGAAACCTCCATCGGCTGGCACCAGCGCGGCACCGAGATGGAGCAGGATCTGGCGGCGCTCAACCATGTGCCGATGGGCGCGCGGATCGCCGTCCTGTCGCACAGCACCGAATGCGGCGTCTGGCCGCTGGCGGGGCGCAACCATGCCGCAAGCCTTGCCATCGTGCGCCGCCATGCCTTTGTGAACACCGAATGGGACATTCCGGGCCAGCACCTCATGCGGCCGATTTACAACGCGGTCTACGGCTTCAACGACTCGCGCACGGTCGACCTGTTCAATCCGGCCTATGGCTGCCCGGGCTTTCGCCTCCGCCGCTTCCTCCGGGTCATCCCGCGGGACCGGTTCGACTATATCTGGATGTGGGAAGCCGAAGCGACGCCGGAATCGCGCAAATGGCTTAACCTCGTTTACGCGGGGCCGTCATCCAGACTTTATGCCATTGCCAAAACCGGGGATTCGCATTCTGGGGTTGAACTTTCCGCCCCGACCCCGAAATAGGTGACAAAGACCAAAGCAAAGGACTGTCCATGAATCCGCACGACGCGCTCATTCCCATCGTCATCGAGCAATCGAACCGCGGGGAGCGCAGCTTCGACATCTATTCCCGCCTGCTGCGCGAACGCATCGTGTTCGTGACCGGTGGCGTGGAAGACAACATGGCGTCCGTCATTGTGGCCCAGCTGCTGTTCCTCGAATCGGAAAACCCGAAAAAGGACATCTGGATGTACATCAACTCGCCGGGGGGCGTGGTGACCGCCGGCATGGCCATTCACGACACGATGCAGTACATCCGCCCCAAGGTCGGCACGGTGTGCGTGGGGCAAGCGGCGTCGATGGGCTCCTTCCTGCTCGCTGCGGGTGAGCCGGGGATGCGCGTCGCGCTCACCAATGCGCGAATCATGATCCACCAGCCCTCGGGCGGGGCGCAGGGCCAGGCGACCGACATCGCCATCCAGGCGCAGGAAATCCTCCGTATTCGTGCGAATATGAATCGTCTCTATTCGCAGTATACGGGCAAGGACATTGAAACGATCGAGAAGGCAATGGAGCGCGACAACTTCATGACCGCCGATGAAGCGAAGGATTTCGGGCTGGTCGACGCCGTGTTCGACAAGCGTCCGGCGGCGACCGACGAAGCGGCGAGCTGAGTCAGCGTAAATTAAGCCATTGCCGCTATGAAATCTGATTGTAACATAGCCGCAAACGTGGCGGGAAGGTTCTGATGACCAAGTTGAGCGGCAGCGACACCAAGAGCACGCTTTATTGCTCTTTCTGCGGCAAATCGCAGCATGAGGTGCGCAAGCTCATCGCTGGGCCGACGGTGTTCATCTGCGATGAATGCGTTGATCTGTGCAATGACATCATCCGCGAGGAAACCAAGACGGCGCTCGTCTCCAAGAAGGACGGCGGCGTGCCGAGCCCGGCGGAAATCTGCAAGGTCCTTGATGACTATGTCATCGGTCAGGCCAAGGCGAAGCGCGTCCTCTCGGTTGCGGTTCACAACCACTATAAGCGGCTGAACCACGGCGCGAAGGGCGCGGACGTCGAACTTGCCAAGTCGAACATCCTGCTCGTCGGGCCGACCGGCTGCGGCAAGACGCTGCTGGCCCAGACGCTGGCGCGCATCCTCGACGTGCCCTTCACCATGGCGGATGCCACCACGCTGACCGAAGCCGGCTATGTCGGTGAGGACGTGGAAAACATCATCCTGAAGCTGCTTCAGGCATCGGATTACAACGTGGAACGCGCACAGCGCGGCATCGTCTATATCGACGAAATCGACAAGATCAGCCGCAAGGCCGAAAACCCGTCGATCACGCGCGACGTGTCGGGCGAAGGCGTGCAGCAGGCGCTGCTCAAGATGATGGAAGGCACGGTTGCCAGCGTTCCGCCGCAGGGTGGCCGCAAGCATCCGCAGCAGGAATTCCTGCAGGTCGACACGACGAACATCCTCTTCATCTGCGGCGGCGCGTTTGCCGGCCTTGAAAAGATCATCGCGGACCGTCTGCAGGGCAAGTCGATCGGCTTTGGCGCGAACGTCTCGTCGCCGGATGACCGCCGCACGGGCGAAGTCCTGAAGCAGGGCGAGCCGGAAGATCTGCTGAAGTACGGCCTGATCCCCGAATTCGTCGGCCGTCTGCCGGTCATCGCGACGCTCGAAGACCTCGACGTCGACGCGCTGGTCAAGATCCTGATCGAGCCGAAGAACGCGCTGGTGAAACAGTATAAGAAGCTGTTCGAGATGGAAGATGTCGAACTCGACTTCACCGACGACGCGCTGACGGCGGTCGCCAAGCGCGCCATCGAACGCAAGACGGGTGCACGCGGCCTCCGCTCGATCCTCGAAGGCATCCTGCTCGACACCATGTTCGATCTTCCGACGATGGAAGACGTGGACGAGGTGATGATCGACAAGGACGTCGTCGCGGGCAAGAAGGAACCCGTCCGCGTCTACGCCAAGAAGGCCAAGGAAGTCGCCGGCGACGCGGCGTAAGTCGCGGGGTCGATCTATCGCTCTGGTAGAAAGATCGTCGCCCCGTGCTTGACACGGGGCTTGGCTTTTCCGCTGTGCGCCGTTGACACGTGGCCCGAATTGTTAGGTCTGCGGGTTCAGGCGAACAAGAGACCGAAGCTGGACGAAGATAAGCCCAGCCCCGTGTCAAGCACGGGGCGACGTGCCCTTTTACGAGTCCGCTACTCCAACCCCTTCAGCACCCGGTCAATCCGCGCGACCATCGCCGCATATTGCGGGCTTTCGGTGCTCGTATAGCGTGTCTGGAATTCGGCCTCGGTCAGGCCTTCGGACATGGCGAGCGCGTGGAGCGGGACGATCTGCGTCTCGGTGACCGCTGCAAGCGCGCGCCGCGCGTCTTCTGCCGTCGTGGCATCCGACCCCCGCATCGCCCAGTGGATGCCCGACCGGTCCGCCGACAGGTCGACAAAGGAAAAGCCCGAACCATTGGGGCCGCTGTCGGCGATTTCCTTCCACGTGCCCATCACCTGCGAGACGTCTTCGCCATAGAGCGCGGCCAAAGCGGCCGAGAGCGTCCAGTGCTTGGACAGATCGTGCCGCCCGATGAGCATCAGCGGCTGCGGGTCGATGCGGCAGGGTTCGGTCGCGGAGATGGCGTCACCCGCCAGATTGCCGGCATTGGGGGTGACCGTGAACATCGCGAGCGCGACAAAGGCGGCCCGGTTGGCACCGGCAATATCGCTCCCCGCCGGGCGTTCCTTGAACGCGCGTTGGACCTGCGTGGCGAGGTCCATCGACGGCGCGGCCTTTTGCGTGCGGGACAGGCGGCAATAGATGTTGGCAACCAGCGCGCCGTCGACCGGCTCGGCCTGCACATCGTTCAGCTGCCGCAAAAGCCGCGTCCGGCGCGGCAGATTGAGGCTCGCGGTGACCCCCGTCGGCGTCACGGCAAAGCCGCCTACCATCTCGTCAGGCGATGTGAGCTGCGCGCCCCGCAGATTGAGCAAGGCGACGGCCACCCTGGCGAGCGGACGGGTCAGCCAGGGCGGCAGCGTCAGCCAGCCGACCGTCACGCGCGTATCGGGAAAGCGGTCCCTGGTGGGGAAGGCGGCGACCGACATATTGGCCCAGACGGGTCCGACCGGAAGGCTCGCATGGATCTCCGCGCGGTCGGGCGCAGCGATCGTCCGCACGCGGTCAATCCCCAGTGTGCGCCCGAGCAGCAGGCTGCCGCCCGCAGCCTCTCGCCAGCTGATGAAGGTCGGCACAGGCTTGCCGGTGCCCGCCTGCGCCCGCACCCGGTCAAAGGCGGCGCGCGCGGCGATCACATCGGCCGAGGCGGGCGGTGCGGCAGCATCAATGTCAGGTGACAGGCTCAGCGTCAGCAGGCCAAGCAGGAGCATCAACCCTAGCAGCCCCGCCAGTAGCTTTCGCGCGACGGACCAACTCTTATGGGGCGAAGGAAAGGGCACGGCGGCCGATGTCATGCGCGCCGTCTAGCAGCCTTGCATCGGCATATGCTAGCACCCTGACCATATAGCGGAGGAGAGCGCGATGAACGTCCATGATTTTACGGTGAAAAAGCCCGATGGCAGCGACCAGAAACTGTCCGATTTCGCGGGCGGGCCGATCCTGATCGTCAACACGGCCTCCAAATGCGGCTTCACCCCGCAATATAAGGGGCTGGAGGAACTGCAGCGCAAATATAAGGACAAGGGGCTGACCGTGCTCGGCTTCCCCTGCAATCAGTTCGGCGCGCAGGAGCCGGGCGATGCAGAAGAAATCGCCAATTTCTGTTCGCTCAATTATGACGTGTCCTTCCCCCTGATGGCGAAGGTCGAAGTGAACGGCGACAAGGCCGAGCCGCTCTACGACCACCTCAAATCCGCCAAGCCCGGCCTGCTCGGCACCAAGGCGATCAAATGGAACTTCACCAAGTTCCTGATCGACAAGAATGGCAACGTCGTCGGCCGCTACGCCCCCACCGACACACCTGCGAGCATCGAGAAGGATATCGAAAAGCTGCTTTAGGGGCCGCCCATATCCTCCCCCATCGGGGGAGGGGGACCGCGAAGCGGTGGAGGGGGCAACGGGGCAGGGTGCTATGCCCAGACGTAGGGCGTGCTCCCGGCTCCCCCTCCGTCAGCCCGGTGGGCTGCCACCTCCCCCGAGGGGGGAGGATTTGATCTCTTGCCCGCCCGACTTATCCCCAACTCCGTCGCCCGAATCTGTTAACATCCCCGCCCGCGCTGCCTACAGTTGCGGGCATGGCGTTTTCCCCCTTTGTGCCTTTGCGCGTGTTTTCGGCCTATACGATGCTCGAAGGGGCCATCGAGCCGAAGGCGATTGCCAAGCGCGCGAAAGAACTGGGCTTTCCGGCGGTTGCGGTGTGTGATCGCAACGGGCTTTATGCCGCGCCGCAATTTTCGGACGGCTGTAAAGGCGCGGGTGTTCAGCCGATCATCGGCACGCTGCTGACGCTGCTTCGGCCTGACCGTCCCGACGGGACCGCCCGCGTCTATGACTCGCTCGCGCTCTTTGCGCAGGATGAGGCGGGCTATGACAATCTGTGTGCGCTCGTTTCCGCCGCCCACCTTGCGCGTCCGGTCGAAGAGCCGCCGCATGTCAGCTTCGACAAGCTGGCCGCGCACACGCAGGGGCTGATTGCCCTGACGGCGGGCGGAGAGGGCGCGCTGTGCCGCCTGCTCGCCGATGGGCAGACCGCAGCTGCGGAAAGTTACGTGGCGCGGCTGGAGGCGCTGTTCCCCAATCGGCTCTACATCGAGGTCTCGCGTCGTCTCGACCCGGTTGAGGGCGCATCGGAAGCCGCGCTGCTCGATCTCGCTTATGCGCACGATCTGCCGCTTGTCGCGACCAATCCGGCTAATTTTGCCGAAGCCGATTTCCACGCCGCGCATGATGCCATGCTGTGCATCGCGGCGAGCGCCTATGTGGAGAGCGAGGACCGCGTCAGAAGCTCGCCTGATGCGTGGATGAAGCCCGCCAAGGAAATGCAGCGCCTGTTCGAGGACCTGCCCGAGGCGCTGGCCAACACGCTCGTCGTGGCAAAGCGTTGTGCGGTCATGGCGCCCAAGCGCGCGCCGATTCTGCCGACGGTGGGCGACAAGGCGGGTGAGGCGGACCAGCTGCGCGCCGACGCCTATGCCGGGCTGGAGCGGCGCCTTGCCGCCATCCCGGATGCCGACCGCGACGTCTATTTCAAGCGGCTGGACTTTGAGCTCGACGTCATCGTGCAGATGGGGTTCCCCGGCTACTTCCTGATCGTTGCCGACTTCATCAAATGGGCGAAGGACAATGGCATCGCGGTGGGGCCGGGTCGCGGCTCGGGTGCGGGCTCGGCGGTCGCCTGGGCGCTGACGATCACCGATCTCGATCCCATCAAGCTCGGCCTGCTGTTCGAACGCTTCCTGAACCCCGAGCGCGTGTCGATGCCCGACTTCGACATCGATTTCTGCGAAACGCGGCGCGGTGAGGTCATCCGCTACGTCCAGCAGAAATATGGCGCGGACCATGTGGCGCAGATCATCACCTTCGGAACGATGAAGGCGCGCGCCGTGCTCAAGGATACGGGGCGCGTGCTGCAGATGAGCTATGGTCAGGTTGACCGGCTGGCCAAGCTGATCCCGAACCTGCCCGCCGATCCTTGGACGCTGGACCGCGCGCTCAACGGCGTGTCGGAACTGGCCGCCGAATACAAGAATGACCGGCAGGTCCGGCAGCTGCTCGACCTTGCGATGAAGCTCGAAGGCCTGCCGCGCCACAGCTCCACCCACGCGGCGGGCGTCGTCATCGGCGACCGTCCGCTCGACCAGCTCGTCCCGCTCTACCGCGATCCACGCTCCGACATGCCGGTCACGCAGTTCGACATGAAATATGTCGAAGGCGCGGGGCTGGTGAAGTTCGACTTTCTGGGTCTCAAGACGCTGTCGGTCATCCAGCGCGCGCTTGACCTGATCGAACGGCGCACCGGCACCCGGCCCGATCTCGACGGCCTCGGCTGGGACGATGAGGGCGTCTATACGCTTCTCCAGAAGGGCGACACGGTCGGCGTGTTCCAGCTGGAATCGGAAGGGATGCGCCGCACGCTGGCGGCCGTGCGCCCGTCCAACTTCGGGGACATCATCGCGCTCGTCTCGCTCTACCGTCCGGGCCCGATGGACAACATCCCGCTGTTCGGTGACCGCAAGAACGGGCGCGTGCCGATCGAATATCCGCATCCGCTGCTCGAAGGCATATTGTCCGAAACCTACGGCATCTTCGTCTATCAGGAACAGGTCATGCAGGCCGCGCAGATCCTGGCCGGCTATACGCTGGGCGGCGCAGACATGCTTCGCCGCGCGATGGGCAAGAAGATCCAGAAGGAGATGGATGAGCAGCGCGCCATCTTCGTCAATGGATGTGCCGAGCATAATGGCATCGATGCGGCAAAGGCGAACGAACTGTTCGACTTGATCGACAAGTTTGCGGGCTATGGCTTCAACAAGTCCCACGCGGCGGCCTATGCGCTGCTCGCCTATCAGACCGCCTGGCTGAAGGCGCATTACACGGCGGAGTTCTTCGCCGGATCGATGAGTTTCGATATCTCGAACACCGACAAGCTCTCAATCTTCATGGATGACATGCGCCGCCTCGGCGTGCCTGCGCTGCCGCCGTGCATCAACATCAGCGGCGCCGACTTTGAGGTCGAGCCGCAGGACGAGGTCGTGGGTGTCCGCTATGCGCTGGGCGCGCTGAAGGGCGTTGGCGAAGGCGCGATGGAGCAGGTCGTGGCCGAGCGGGCTGCCAATGGCCCGTTCCTCTCGCTCGATGATTTTGCCGACCGGATCAGCCCGCGCCTCGTCAACCGGCGGCAGCTGGAAAGTCTGGCGGCGGGCGGTGCCTTTGATGCGCTGGAGCCCAACCGGGCTGGCGTCCATGCGGTTGCCGAAACCATCCTCGCGGTTGCAGCCGAAGCGGAAAGCGCGCGGACCAGCGGGCAGGGTGGCCTGTTCGGCGGCGAAGAGCACAAGGTCGTCGCGATCAAGCTGCCGCCCGCCGCGCACTGGTCGCTCGCCGACCGCATGGCGCAGGAGCGGGAGGCCTTCGGCTTCTACTTCTCGGCGCACCCGGTCGATCGCTATCGTCACGTCGCCTCGGCGCATGGCGCGCGCGATTATGCCGCTCTTTGTGCGCAGCCGGCCCCCGCCGATGGCGCGCGGACCGGGGCGGTCATGGCCGTGCTGATCGAGGACGTGCGCTGGCGGACATCGGCCCGCGGGCGGCGCTACGCCAATTGCGCGGTCTCGGATGCGACGGGCCAGTTCATCGCCAGTTGCTTCGACGAGATCACCGCAAAGGAGATGGAGGACGCCGCCAAGGAGAATGCGTGCGGCCTCCTGACCGTCGAGCTGGACCGGCAGGCGGGCGAGGAAACGCCGCGCATTACCGTCAAGCGCCTGCAGCGGCTTGAAGGTCTTGCCGCCAACAGCCGCCTGATGGCGGTCGTCTCGGTCACCGACGTCGCGGCGATCCCTGCGCTTGCGGCGCTGTTGCACGGCGAAAGCGGGGGGCGTGGCGAAGTTATCGTCGAGGCAGACCTTGGTGCAGGGTCCTCGGCGCGTGTGCGCCTGGGCCGCAGCTTCGCGCTCGATGCCGAACTTGCCGCGCGCATGGAGGCCCTGCCGGGCGTGACCGGCGTGGTCTTGAGCGCCGCCGAAATGCCGCGTCTCGCGCTCGTTTCCTGACCATCGCCCTTTGGGTGTCCCAATCTGGATCAGTGCGGCGCACTGACCGCGTGACTCAAATTGGGCTTTGAGTTAAAGACGGCTTTACCAACGAAAAATCGCGTCGGGTCGCACTCGTTCACAAGAAGGAGAACCGACATGAAGAAATTCGTCATCGCTCTGGCTGGCAGCACCATGTTCCTGGCCGCTCAAGCCAGCGCTGCCATCCCCGTCTATCCGACACCGGGTGTAATCAATCCCGTCGACTATTCGTTCACCGCGGCGTCAACCGGCAATGTCGTTGCCTATTTCGCGCAGAACGGGGCCGGCTTTACCAACCTGCTCGGCCTGCTCGTCAATGGCGTCGATACCGGCATTGAAGGTCTGAACAACCAGACGACGGCCCCCGGCACTTCGCTGGACTTCGGTCCGGTCAATGCGGGTGACGTGCTGACCTTCCGTCTGCGCGTGACCAACACCGGCGATCTTTTCTATTCGGAACGCGCGCGCAATACCGATGGCATCACGCACATCTACAGCACGGCCTATGCGGGCGGTGACTTCGGCATTCCGGCAGGCACCTATGTGGCCTTTGAAGACCTTCGGGGCGGCGGTGACCGGGATTATGACGATCTCGGCTTCGTCTTCACGAACGTGCGTGCGGGCGTGCCTGAACCGGCGGCGTGGGCCTTGATGCTCGGTGGCTTCGGTCTGGTTGGCGCATCGATGCGTCGCCGCCGCAGCCAGGCGACCGTCACCTACGCCTGATCCCTTCTCGGGTTCCTCTTCCTTCGGCCGGCGCTTCCCTCGGGCAGCGTCGGCCGTTGCCACTTGGCCGATTGCCTATTGACGGCTGACGCGACTTTGATGCCATAGTGGCGCAGACCCAATTGGGGAGGTCGCAGCCACAGGATCGCGTTCATGGCGAAGTCGGGGGACTTCCATCGTCTGGGTATAACCGAGCTTCACGCCGCCTTCGCGCGAGGTGACGCGACGCCGTCTGGCGTGCTCGACCATTTCCTCCGCCGGATCGAGGCGCTGGACCCGGCGCTGCGCGCCTTTGTGGAGGTGGATGCGAAATCGGCGCGGGCCGCCGCCTTCCTCAGCGATGCGCGCTTTGCCGCAGACAGCCGCCGCCCGCTTGAGGGCATTCCCATCGCGATCAAGGCCAATCTCGCCGTGCGCGGGCTGGAGCTTGCCGCGGGCATGGAGGCGCGGCGCGGCATCGTAGCCGAAGAGGATTCGGTTGTCGTGCAGCGTCTGCGCGATGCCGGGGCCATCATCATCGGCACGACCAACATGCACGAAGCCGCACTGGGGGCGACGACGGACAATCCGTTCTTCGGCCGCTGCGTCAATCCGCACGGCACGGCGCTATCCCCCGGCGGCTCGTCCGGCGGCAGCGCTGTGGCCGTGGCGGCGGGCCTGTGCGTGGCGGCAATCGGCACGGACACGCTCGGGTCGATCCGCATCCCGGCGGCGCTGTGCGGCATCTATGGCCTGAAGCCCACGCCTGGTACGATCCTGACAGCCGGGCTGGTGCCGCTGTCCCCCCGGTTTGACGCGATCGGCCCCATGGCCCGGTCCATGGACGACATGGCGATCCTGACCAATGTGCTGTGCGCGCCCGATCTCGCAACGGCGATGCGCCGGTCCCATTTTTCGCTGCTGGCGGGCTTTGGCGGCACCGAATGCGATCCCGAAATTGCCGAGAAGATGGCGCTGATCCAGGCGGAGCTGCCCGACCGGCAGGGTGAGATTGTTGTCCGCCCCAATTGCGCTGCGGTCCGCAGGGCGACCTTCATTCTGTCCACGCGCGATCTGATCCCGACGCTGGTCGAGCTTGGTGAGGCGCGCTGCGCCCGCGTTTCGCCGGAGATTACCGCACTCCTCGAACGCGTCGTTGACCGTGATGAGGAAAGGCTGCGTCGCGACCGGACGCTCATTGATCAGGTCGCGCAGATGCTCCGCCGCGAAATCGGGAGCAACGGCATTCTTGTGACGCCGACGACGCCCGTCGCGGCCTTCCCGCATGACACGCCGATGCCGGAAACCATCGCCGACTTCACGGTCCTCGCCAATGTCGCGGGCCTTCCGGCGATCACCATTCCGGCCGGCCGCAACAGCGCCGACCTGCCCATTGGGCTGCAGCTGATCGGTCCGGCCGGCGGGGAGGCGATGCTGATCGCGCAGGCGCGGATGCTCGATGACCGGATACGGGGTTATGCCGCCCCGGCGGGGTATGCGTAGAGGCGGGGGGGGGGGGCTCACAAGGCGCGGCTCATGCACACAGCGCTCGCCCGGAGCGGGTGGGAAATAAACGCCCCTTCAATCCGCGAACAGCAGGACCGGCGTTTCGAGCAGCTTCTTGACCGCCTGAACGAAGCTCGCCGCATCCCAGCCATCGACGACACGGTGGTCGCAGCTGATCGACAGGTTCATCAGCTTGGCACGCACGATGTCATCCCCCACAAAGATGGGGCGTTCCACGATCTTGTTCGGGCCGATGATCGCGACTTCGGGCCTGTTGATGACCGGCGTCGTCGCAATGCCGCCCAAGGGGCCGAGCGAGGTGATGGTGAGCGTGGAGCCGGAAAGTTCCTCTGACTTGGCCTTGCCGGATCGCGCCGCCTCCGCCAGCCGCGTGATCTCGCCTGCCAGCTGCCAGACATTCTTCGCCTGCGCGTCGCGGATGACGGGGACCATCAGGCCCGCATCGGTCTGCGTTGCCATGCCCAGATGGACGGCGCCGTGGCGCGTCACGACCCCCGCCTCATCGTCATAGCGCGCGTTGATCATCGGGAAGTCGGGCAGCGCCTTGCAGAGCGCGACGATCAAGAGCGGCAGCATGGTGAGCTTCGGGCGGTCGCCCCGGTTGGCGTTGAGATCGCCGCGCATCGCCTCCAGCGCGGTCACGTCGATTTCCTCGACATAGGTGAAGTGCGGAATGTGGCGCTTGGATGCGGCCATGTTTTCCGCGATGCGCCGCCGCATGCCGACCACCTTGATGGCTTCATCGGCGCGCGTGGCGCCCGCCGCGCGATAGCCCTGCCCGCCATTGTAGGACAGGAAGGCGTCAAGGTCCGAATGCCGGATGCGGTCGCCTTCGCGGGGGCGCACCTGCGACAGGTCGATGCCGAGGTCCTTCGCGCGGGCCCGCACGGCCGGTGAGGCCAGCGCCTGTGCCGCAGGCTGCGGCACGCTGATCTCGGTCGCGTCTGGGTGCGGCGCGGGAATGAAATGGGCAGCGGGCGCTTCGGGCATATGCTGCTCGGGTGCGGCCTCCAGATCGGTGCCGGACAGCGCGTCCTCAACTGCCGCTTCGACTTTCGGCGCGGACACCTCCGCAGGCGCTTCCTCCTCACCCTCGGTTTCAATGACCAGCAGCGTCGAGCCGATCGGGATCATGTCGCCGACTTCGCCCGCAACTTCGATGACTGTGCCACTCACCGGCGACTCCATCTCCACGGTCGCCTTGTCGGTCATCATGTCGGCCACGCCCTGATCTTCTGACACGGTGTCACCGACCTTCACGTGCCAGGCGACGATTTCCGCTTCGGCGATGCCTTCGCCAATGTCGGGCAGACGGAATTCAAAGCGGGCCATCCTCAGTCCTTCATCACTTTTTCAATCGCCATCCCGATGCGGACGGGGCCGGGGAAATAGGCCCATTCCAGACTATGGGGATAGGGCGTGTCAAACCCGGTCACGCGCTCGATCGGCGCCTCAAGATGGTAAAAGCAGCGCTCCTGAATCTGGGCGGCAAGCTCCGCGCCAAAGCCCGAAGTGCGCGTCGCCTCATGGATGATGACGCAGCGACCGGTCTTCTTGACCGAGGCCTCGATGGTCTCAATGTCGAGCGGGATCAGCGTGCGCAGATCGATGACATCGGCATCGACGCCCAGTTCTTCGACAGCCGCCAAGCCCACATGCACCATCGTGCCATAGGTGATGACGGTCAGGTCCTGCCCTTCACGCACCAGCGCCGCCTTGCCGAGCGGGATGGTGTAATGGCCCTCCGGCACCTCGCTCGCCGGGTGCTTCGCCCAGGGCTGGACCGGCCGGTCATAATGGCCATCGAACGGGCCATTGTAGATGCGCTTGGGTTCAAAGAAGATGACAGGGTCATTGTCCTCAATAGCCGCAAGCAGCAGTCCCTTGGCGTCATAGGGGGTCGAGGGGATCACCGTCTTCAGGCCCGAGACATGCGTGAAAATGCCTTCGGGCGACTGGCTGTGCGTCTGCCCGCCAAAGATGCCGCCGCCAAAGGGGGACCGCACCGTGATCGGCATGTGCCATTGCCCCGCCGAGCGGTAGCGGATGCGCGCCGCTTCCGAGACGAGCTGGTCGAGTGCGGGGTAGATGTAATCGGCGAACTGGATTTCGGGCACCGGGCGCAGGCCATAGGCCGCCATGCCGACGGCGACGCCGATGATGCCGCATTCGGTGATCGGCGTGTCAAAGCTGCGCGTCTTGCCGAACTCCTGCTGCAACCCGGCCGTCGCGCGGAAGACGCCACCGAAAAAGCCGACATCTTCGCCGAAGACGACGACATCGTCATCGCGCGCCATGGCGAGGCGCATGGCGTCGTTGATCGCCTCGATCATGTTCATGCGGCGGGTCGGGGCTGGGGCGTTGGACATCAGCGTGGCCCCTGACTGCCATCGGGCCATTTGCGCATCCGCTCCGCCAGCATCTGTGCCTGCTGCTCCTTCAGGTGCGGCGGCATCTCCTCAAACACATCCTCGAACATCGTTTCGAACGGCTGGTGCATCCCGTGGCCCAAAATGCCGTTCTTCTCGGCTTCCTTCTGCGCGGCCTTCACGCTTTCGGCGACCTCCAGGTCCATTGCGGCGTGGCGCGCGTCATCCCATTCGCCGATGGCAACCAGATGTGCCTTAAGCCGCACGATCGGATCGCCGAGCGGCCATTTCACGCGCTCTTCGGCGGAGCGGTAGGCGCTGGGGTCATCGGACGTGCTGTGGCCTTCGGCGCGGTAGGTGAAGTGCTCAATCAATGTCGGGCCGTTGTTGGTCCGCGCGCGCTCGGCGGCCCAGGCGGTCGCGGCATAGACGGCGAGGGCATCGTTCCCGTCGACGCGCAGGCCCGCAATGCCATAGCCGATGGCACGCGCGGCAAAGGTCGTCGCTTCGCCGCCGGCAAAGCCCGCAAAGGAACTGATCGCCCACTGGTTGTTGACGACGTTGAAGATCACCGGTGCACGGTACACCGTCGCGAAGGTCATCGCGGCGTGGAAATCGCCTTCCGCCGTCGAGCCTTCGCCGCACCAGGCGGCCGCGATCCGGCTGTCGCCCTTGGACGCGCTCGCCATGGCCCAGCCCACCGCCTGCGGCAGTTGCGTCGTCAGATTGCCCGAGACGGTGAAGAAGCCATATTCAGGCGACGAATACATGATCGGCAGCTGCCGACCTTTCAGCGCATCGCCCTTGTTCGAATAGATCTGGTTCATCATCCCGACGAGCGGGTGACCGCGCGCGATGAGGATGCCCTGCTGCCGGTAGGAGGGGAAGCACATATCCTCCCGGTCCAGCGCATGGGCCTGCGCAACGGCGACCGCCTCTTCGCCGGTGCACTTCATGTAGAAGCTGGTCTTGCCCTGCCGCTGCGCGCGGAACATGCGGTCATCAAAGGCGCGCGTCAGCGCCATGTTGCGCAGGATCGCGCGCATCGCGTCCGCCGACAGGCGCGGGTTCCAGGGGCCGACGGCCTGCCCGTCATCGTCGAGCACGCGGACGAGGCCGAACGCGAGATCCCGCATACTGTGCGGCTCGGCAGAGCTGTCCGGCCGCGGCGTGACCCCGGCGGGCAGGACCTGAATGTCGGAAAAGTCCGCCTCTTCGCCCGGACGGGCCGGGGGCTCCGGAATATGGAGCGAGAGCGGAGGGCGGTTGCTGCGACGCGAGTCGTTCATAACACAGCGTTGTAATAAAATTACGTGGACTTATCCAGAGTGGCTTTGATGCCCTTTCAGGCCGGTGATTTTCGGCTTAGGCTGCGGCCATGATCCGCCGTTTCCTCGCCGCACTCCTGCTCGCTCAGCCGGGCATAGCCTTCGCCCAGGCCCAAAGCTGCGTCGTGCCGGACAAGGTGCCTGAGCTGCGTCTGGAACGCGCTGCACCCGGCGAGGTGCGCAAGGTGCCGGTGCAGGGATATCTCCTGTCCCTGTCCTGGTCACCGCAATATTGCCGCGACAGGCGGGCGAGCGCCGCCGATGCCGGGCAGTGCGGGAAGGACGCGCGCTTCGGCTTCATCCTGCACGGGCTCTGGCCCGAAGGCAGCAACCAGAATGATCCCGCCTGGTGCGGCGATGCCAAGCTGATCGACAGCGACCTTGTGAAGCAGCATTTCTGCATGACGCCGTCGGCGCAGCTTCTCCAGCACGAATGGGCGAAACACGGCACGTGCATGACCGACCGGCCGGACCGCTATTTCCGTGCGGCGTCGATCCTCTACCGCGCGGTGCGCTTTCCCGACATGAACGCCCTGTCCAGGCGCGGCGTGACGGTGGGCGCCTTTGCGGCCGAGTTTGCGCGCAGCAACCCGGGGCTGACGCCTGCAATGCTCAGCATCGGCACGACGCCGGGAAACTGGCTGAAGGAAGTGCGCATCTGCATGGACACCGCTTTCCGTCCGCGCACCTGCCCCCGCGGCGAGCCCACGGCCCCGACCAAGAAGCGGCTCAATATCTGGCGGGATGAGCGCTAGGTCGTCCTCCTGCCGTCCTCCCGAACGTGTTCCAGCATGACGAGGTGGGTGGGTAAACCCCGACCCTATTGGTCGATCACTGCGGTTGCCGGATGGTGTCTGTCGAGGTGTTTCTTGATCAGCTTCAGGTTGCGCGTGTTCGACCGGAAGAAGAAGTCGGGGATGGCGCCGACCCACGGGATCGCGCCGAGCAGCGCGTCGACCCCGATATTTCCGGCCATGCGCACCAGCGTCCGCTTGGGCATGCCGAGGTTGCGCGATTCCCAGGCGAGGTAACTCCCCATCACTGCCGCGATCACTGACCCGCCGAACGGCAGAATGTCGAGCAGGACGTCCAGGCCGACCCGCTGCTTCGTGCCGGGGATGACGAACAGCCCTTCGAGCAGCCGCTCCAGCCCTTCGATGCGGCGACGCACCGCCGCTGGATGGCGCCCGGCCAGTTCTGCGGGATCAAACTTCATCTTGCGCGCGCCAGCCATGGGCAACTCCTTTGCCCAAGGAATATAGGCGGCGGCCGACGCGTTACTAGTCCGCTGCGCGCTCCAGCCTATTGAGCGGGTGGATGCCGACCGCATTGTCGGCATAGCCCAGCAGGCGCGGGGCGACCAGCGACCAGCGCAGCGGCGTCGCAATCGGAATATAAAGCTGGTCATCCGCCAGTGCCTGATCCGCCTCGGCAAGGAGGCGCGGGCGTTCCGCAGCTGTGGCGCGGCGCAGCAGCGTGAAGGTCGTCGTCACGTCCTGACTGCACATGGGCAGGCCCGGGCACTGGAAATGGCCCAGATACCAGGCGGCGAGCCGGACCGGGGCGACCGCGTCGATCAGGCGCAGGTCGGCAGTCTCTCGTGCACCTACCCGCACGGTGCGGACGCCGATCTGGCGCCAGTCGGCCGAAAGCTGCGCGAACAGGAGCCGCCCGCCCGGGCCGTCGGGAAGAGCAAGCCGGATGGTGGCCCCGTTGGCGCCGATCAGCCGCCGCGCCCGCGCCAGCCGTGCAGGCCGGTCCAGCGTCGTCCAGTCCGGCACGGCCTGAATGAAGTTGCCAATGGGGCCGGGCAGCAGCCCTTCGACCGGCGCCCATCCCGCCAGACCATAAAGCTGGACAAAGCCCTGCCGGTTGATCGCCATGGCGAGCGCGCGCCGCGTGTCACGATCCGCCAGTGGACCGTCGGCGCGGGCGGGCACCAGCCCGAGCAGGCCGGGCACCGGATCATGCCGGATCTGGCGCTGGTTCACGCCGCTCGCGCGCGCCAGCGGGTAGGAATTGAAGGTGCCCCCCAGAACGAGCGACGCATCGCCGCTGGCATAGCGGGCGACTGCGGTCGCGGCATCCTCGCCCCGCACGCGGCGCTCCATGCGGCGCAGCGTGTCCTCATCGGGCTCTTCCTCCATCTCTGGCAGGATCGGGCGCAGCACGGTGGAACGGGGCAGCGGCCGGAAGACCCGATAGGGGCCGGTGCCGCGCCCGGCGCGCAGGATCGCCATTTCCGGCTGGGCGAGGAGCTGCAGCACATTGCCCTGCGGCTCGGCCAGCCGGATCTCGACGATGCTGTCGGTCATCGGCAGGATTTCGGTCACCGATGTGAACAGCGGCTTGAGCGGATTGCGGCTTTGCGGTGCCAGCGCGGTGCGCAGGCTCTTGGCAACTTGCGCGGCGGTCACCTCGCCGCCGTCGGACCATTTGGCCGACCGCAGGCGGAAGATGTAGCTGAGGCCGTCATCGGTCACGATCCAGCGTTCGGCAAGCGCGGGTTCGATCTGTCCTTGCGCATCGAACTGGACGAGGCCCTGCATCAGGGCGCCCGTCATGACCGCTGCGGGGGCATCAAGCGGTTGGGTCACGGGGTTGCCCGCGCGCGCCGGCCCACCAATGACGCTGACATTGATCGCCGCATCGTCATTCCGCCCGCAACTGCACAGCAGTCCGGTCAGAAGCAAAGCGAAGGCGGCGCGGATCGACATGGCTTCGGGTGATAGCGCGGCCGGGCCGTCAGGTCACGTGCCCCGCGCGGTCATTGGTGCGGACGGCGGGACTCGAACCCGCACTCCCGGAGGGAAGCAGATTTTAAGTCTGCTGCGTCTACCGATTTCGCCACGTCCGCACGCGCGCGGGCATCGGCGACGGGAGCCGCGCCGTCAAGCATCAATGGGCAAGGAGCGCGGGCTCAGACGTTGAGCTTGGCGCGCATTTCCTTGCCGGGCTTGAAATAGGGCACCTTCTTTGACGGAATGTCGACCGATGCCCCGGTGCGCGGATTGCGGCCCTGTCGTGCGTCGCGCCCCCGCGTCGAAAACGCACCAAAGCCGCGAAGCTCCACACGGCCGCCTTCGGCCAGCTGCTTCGTGATTTCGTCAAAGAAGATAGTCACAATGGTGTCAATTTCCCGGTGGGACAGTCCGGGATTTTCTTGTGCCAGTACATCCACCAGCTCGGAACGTATCATACTCATACCCCCATGCTGTTGCACGTGCCTGCTCATGTTTTTCCCCTCGAAAAACATAGTCCGTCGTAACGCAATCCCCCGAGTTCAGCAGGATATTTGACGGACGCAACAGCTGTCGGAATAAATACTACCAATACGGTAACATGTGCAAGTAATTATATCTTTACGGTAGGGTTAAGATCAATTCTTCTAACGTGTTGATCTGCATCCGTTTTTCTAACGAATGATACGAAAAGGGCCCGCCACACGCAACCGTGTGGCGGGCCCAATGCGTTGAATTGAACCAATTTTACTTCTTGGTGTCGCGGGCCTTGAGCGCTTCGCCCAGAATGTCGCCCAGCGATGCGCCCGAATCGGACGAACCATATTGCGCAACAGCCTGCTTCTCTTCGGCGATCTGCATCGCCTTGACCGAGAAGGTCGGGTTCTTCGAACGGTCGAAGCCGGTGACCATGGCGTCGAACTTCTGGCCGACCTGGAAGCGGTCGGGGCGCTGTTCGTCGCGGTCGCGGCCAAGGTCGGCACGCTTGATGAAGCCGATGACGCCATCGTCGCCGACCTGCACGTCGAGGCCGCCATCCTTGATGGCAACGACGGTGACGGTGACAACCGCGCTCTTGTTCAGGCCCGAAGCCGAACCAGCGGTCGAGGCGCCGCCCTTTTCAACCTGCTTGATGCCAAGCGAGATGCGCTCCTTCTCGACATCGACGTCGAGAACCACGGCCTTGACCATGTCGCCCTTGTTGTGGAGGGCCAGCGCTTCTTCGCCCGAAACGCCCCAGGCGATGTCGGACATGTGAACCATGCCGTCCACGTCGCCGTCGAGGCCAACGAACAGACCGAATTCGGTCGCGTTCTTGACTTCGCCTTCGACGATGGAGCCAACCGGATGGGCCGCGCTGAAGGCTTCCCACGGGTTCGACGCAGCCTGCTTGAGGCCGAGCGAGATGCGACGCTTTTCTTCGTCGACTTCGAGGACGACAACGTCGACTTCCTGGCTCGTCGAAACGATCTTGCCCGGGTGGACGTTCTTCTTGGTCCAGCTCATTTCAGAGACGTGGACCAGGCCTTCGATGCCGGCTTCGAGTTCAACGAACGCACCATATTCGGTGATGTTCGTGACGCGGCCCGTCAGCTTGGCGCCGACCGGATACTTGGCGGCAACAGCTTCCCACGGATCGCTCTCAAGCTGCTTCATGCCGAGCGAGATGCGCTGCGTGTCCTTGTTGATGCGGATGATCTGCACCTTCACGGTGTCACCGATGTTGATGACTTCCGACGGGTGGTTGACGCGCTTGTAGCTGATGTCGGTGACGTGCAGCAGGCCGTCAATGCCGCCGAGATCAACGAACGCACCGTAATCGGTGATGTTCTTCACGACGCCTTCGATCACCTGGCCTTCGGCGAGGTTCTGGATCAGGCCGGAACGGGCTTCCGCACGGCTTTCTTCGAGGATGGCGCGACGCGACACGACGATGTTGCCACGCTTGCGGTCCATCTTGAGGATCTGGAAGGGCTGCGGAATGTCCATCAGCGGGGTGACGTCGCGCACGGGGCGGATATCGACCTGCGAGCCGGGCAGGAAGGCCACGGCACCGCCGAGGTCGACAGTGAAGCCGCCCTTGACGCGGCCGAAGATGACGCCTTCGACACGGGTCGACTTGCCGAATTCGGCTTCGAGTGCGTCCCAGGCGGCTTCGCGGCGTGCGCGGTCGCGCGACAGCACGGCTTCACCCTGGGCGTTCTCAACGCGGTCGACATAAACTTCGACGGTATCGCCAACGGCGAGTTCGGCCTTCTGGCCGGGGGCTGCGAATTCGCGGAGCGCGACGCGGCCTTCGGACTTGAGACCAACGTCGATGACAGCCATGTCGTTTTCGATGGCGGTCACGGTGCCCTTGACGACGCGGCCGTCAAGGCTTTCGGCGTTGCCGAGCGATTCTGAAAGGAGAGCCGCGAAATCGTCGCGGGTCGGGTTGGCGGATGTTGCCATTGTTAGAGGTTTCCAATCGTCTTTGTTTTCCGGCCAAGCGGTTGGTTCCGCTGGTCTTTTGGCCAGACTGCCGCAGCCACCCCATGTGGATGCAGCATCCTTTGGACAATGGAACGTGGGGTCGAAAAAGGGAGGGTAGCTGTGAAAGCTGCTCAGCGCCGAATCCGGGCCTCCACGAGCGCAATCGCCCGCTGGACGGCCGCGCCTATAGTCATATCGGTCGTATCTAGCAAGTCCGCGTCGGCCGCCTGCCGCAGCGGGGCGGCGCTTCGGCCCGAGTCCCGTTCGTCACGCGCCTTGATGTCCGCCAATATGGCGTCGAAATCGGCATGGCTGTCTTCCAGCTGGCGGCGACGGGCGCGCTCCTCGGAAGACGCGGTGACGAAGAGCTTGGCATCTGCCTCAGGCGCGATCACCGTCCCGATATCCCGCCCGTCGAGCACGGCCCCGCCCGGCTGATTGGCAAAGGCCTGCTGATAGTCGAGCAGGGCCGCGCGCACGGCGGGATGGCGCGACACGCGGGAGGCGAGCGCGCCGGCCGCCTCGGACCGCAATTCGGGGTCGGCGAGCAGCGCGTCGTTAAACTGGCAGGCAAGGGCGGCATCGGCTTCGCTGTCCGGATCCCGTCCGGCGCGCGCGGTCGCCACGCCGACGGCCCGATAGAGCAGACCCGTATCGAGATGCGGCAGGCCATAATGCGCGGCAAGTGCGCGCGCGATGGTGCCCTTGCCCGAAGCGGCGGGGCCGTCGACCGCGATGATCATCGGGCGCCGAGGCTTTCCAGCATCGCCTCGAAGATCGGGAAGCTCGTCGCGACCGGGCTCATATCGTCGATGGAGACCGGCGCGGCGGACACAAGCCCGGCAATGGCAAAGCTCATGGCAATGCGGTGGTCGAGTTCGGCCGCGATCGTCGCGCCGCCAGCAAGTGGCGTCCCGCCGGAACCGTGGACAATCAGGCCGTCCTCCAGCTCCTCCACGCGCACGCCAATCGAGTCCAGCCCCTTGGCCATCACGCTGATGCGGTCCGATTCCTTGACGCGCAGTTCCTCAAGGCCGCGGAACACGCTGGTCCCTTCGGCAAGAGCGGCGGCCACGAACAGGATCGGGAATTCATCGACCATGCTTGGCACGATGTCGGGGGAGGTCTCGAGGCCCTTGAGCGTGCTGTGCTTCACGATCAGGTCCGCGACCGGCTCGCCGCCGACGGTGCGCTCCGCGACCAGCGTGATGTCACCGCCCATGGCCTGCAGCACCTTGATCAGCCCGGCACGCGTCGGGTTGATGCCGACATTGTCGATGCGGACTTCGGACCCGGGAACGAGCAGCGCAGCCACCATCGGGAAGGCAGCGGAGGAGGGGTCTCCCGGTACGACGACATGCTGGGGCGTCAGCTCGGCCTCGCCGTGAATCGAGATGACCCGCGCGCCATCGGCATCGGTCGAAATATCAAGCTTTGCGCCAAACCCGGCGAGCATCCGCTCGCTATGGTCGCGCGTCGGCACGGGTTCGATGACCGTCGTGATCCCTGGCGTGTTGAGGCCGGCGAGAAGGATCGCCGACTTTACCTGCGCCGAGGCCATCGGCAGACGATAGGTGATCGGCACGGCCGGGCAGGCCCCGCGCACCATGATCGGCAGATACTGGCTGCCCTTCTCCCCCGGCGAGCAGGTGAACACCGCGCCCATCGTGCCGAGCGGATCGGTGACGCGCGCCATCGGGCGCTTGGAGAGCGAGGCGTCGCCTGTGAAGGTCGCCGTGATCGCGTGGCTCGCGACCAGACCCATCAGCAGGCGGGTCGAAGTGCCGGAGTTGCCCATGTCGAGCGCCGACTCGGGCTGGAGCAGGCCGCCGACGCCTACGCCATGCACGCGCCACACCCTGTCTGCGCCGCGCGTGATCTGCGCGCCCATCGCCCGCATCGCGGCGGCCGTCGCCAGAACGTCTTCCCCTTCCAGCAGGCCTTCAATCACGCTTTCACCCACCGCGAGCGCGGACAGCATCAGGGATCGGTGGGAGATCGACTTGTCACCGGGAACGCGGACCGTGCCGGAGAGCGGACCGCTCCTGGTGAAGGATTTGGGAGAGGGAGAAGTGTGCGCCATTTCGCGGGCGTCTTTGACAGCGGCGCTTCGCTATGGCAAGGCGCGCGCCGATTCAGCCGGTTCTGTGGATCGGCGAAAAGCAATTCTGCTTGATTGAAAGGCTTAAGGCTCATGGTGAAGCCTGAATGGGGCACCAAGCGTACGTGCCCGAAGTGCGCGACGCGTTTTTACGACCTGACGAAGGACGATCCGGTCACCTGCATTTCGTGCAGCTATGCCTGGATCCCGGAACCGGTCCTCAAGTCGAAGCAGCCGCTTCCGTTTGAAGCCGCGACAACCGACGCGCCCGTCACGCCCGATGCCGATCTGAGCGCGGATCTGGATCTGGACGTTGACACCGAAAGCGAACCCTCGGCCGACGACGATGTCGATCTGGGCGGGGACGATGACCTCGGCGTCGACACCGGCGAGACGAACGACGACAACTGATCACAAAAAACCCGCAACCTAAGGGTTGCAACAGAGGCGCGCCTGACATAAAGGCGCGCCTCCGAATGGGGCCTTAGCTCAGCTGGTAGAGCGCTACACTGGCAGTGTAGAGGTCAGGGGTTCGACTCCCCTAGGCTCCACCATTCCCCCTGACATCACGATCAAGCCGTCCGGCGGTACGGCACACCCACTCATTTGGGCGCGCCGCTGAAGCCGCTGGCCTTGCGCAGTTCGGCGCCGTCCAGCCGGTATCCGTCGAGGAAGACCGTCTGGACATGGCGCAGATTGGAGAGGTCTTGCGAGGCATCGCCCTCCACCAGAATGAGGCTTGCGGTCTTGCCCGGCTGGATCGATCCCAGCCGATCGTCCATGCCGGTGACCTGCGCGGGCAGGATGGTCGCCGTCTGCAGCGCCTCGGCATTGGTCAGCCCGGCCTTCTGGTAGAGTTCCAGTTCGCGCACCAGTTCCAGCCCCGATCCGTCGGTCCCGGCGAGGATGCGGACCCCGGCCTTTTGCAGCTTGCCGACCAGCCCGACCATCTTGGCAAAGCTCGCGCGGAAGTCCGCGCGCGTCAGCCCGTCGAACAGCGGATAGCCACCGATGCGCCAGCTGCGCGCGGCGGCCGGCGGTGCGATGTCGGCATAGGGCGCATAGGCCGGCGTGATCGCGCTGCCGTCCGAGGTCAGCGCCGGCTCCCACACCGACAGCGTCGGGTCGACGATCGTCTTGCGCTCCGACAGCTCCTTGTAGAACGCCTGCATCTCGGGTGAATCGAGGTCGACATCCTTGCCATATTTGGCGGGCCCCTCGAGCCTGGCGGCGGTGTTGGCCTTGTCGACAATGGCCTGCGGCATCGCCTGCATCATGATGAAGTTGATGTGCGTGACTTCATCATAGCCCGCGCGCACGACATCGAGCGGGCGCATGCCGGCGGGGACATGGCCGTTGACATGCAGGCCCAGCCGGTGCGCTTCGGCCGCGGCCGGGGCGATCCACGCCGGGGTCATCGAGGTGTAGAACTTGGCGCCCCACAGCCCCGCGTCCTTGATCTTGCGGACGGCGGCAATCGCTTCCTGTTCCGAACTGACCGTGAGCGAACCCTGCGCGGCGAGCGGGTCCTTGCGGTCAATGATGACCGCGACCTTGCCGTCCGGGGCGAGCAGGTCGCCTGCGGCACGCCGCTTCATCAGGCTGAGCGCATCGGGAATTTCGGAGCCGGGGCTGCGGTAATTGGTGATGCCGGTGGCGACGTTCTGCAACAGGTTCCAGTCATCGCCGCCGACATGCAGGTGCGAATCCCACAGGCCGGGCAGCAGCGTCTTGCCGCGTCCATCGATGACGGTCGTCCCGGCTTCGGGCTTCAGTTCTCCGGCGGCACCGACCGCCTTGATCTTGCCATCGGCGATCAGCACGGACCGGCCCGGCAGATAGGTGCCCGCAACCGAATCAAACAGGAGGACATTGTCCACCAGCGTTGGTGTGCGGTTGGTGGGGGCAAGGAAGCGATGCGCGACATCGCGGACCATCGCGGCAGTGGCCGCGTCCTGAATGTCCTTCAGCTTGGGCGCGGCCTTCTCATATCCGGCCGGGAGCAGCGACATGCCGCCCGCATTGCCGAAATAGCGGTTGTTTCCATCGAGCCAGACGGCCCAGGGCGAGAAGCCGACGCCGTTCACAAAGGCCAGCTTGACGGTTTTCGGGCCATTGGGGCCGTCGATCTGCGTTGCCTTGCCAATGGTCAGGCTGGCATGGCCACCGGGCAGCAGGTCAATGCCTTTGGGGCCCGCCTTCACCAGCGCTGCGATATCCATTTCGCTGGCGAGCCAGGGGCCGCCATAGTTGCTGTAGCGCTTGGTGCCGATCGGGGCGCTGCCCTCATCGACAGCCGTCTTCCAGCGGGCCATGCCCTTGCCGTCGACGGTGAACTCCTCAGAGGCGTCGCCCTGATCGGTATAGCCGCGCACCTGGATCAGCGTGGGCCGACCGTCGGGGCCTATCCGCACCTGCTGGTCCGTCTCGGTGATCCAGCCGCGCAGCGACATCGACATGCGATAGGCAATCTTGCCGTCGGGCATCGTCCATGACCAGACGTCGCCATGTTTTCCGGCGGCCGAACTGATCGTGTAGTGGCGGGCCGTGGCCGGCGGCTGCAACAGCTGTTCCTTCTTCAGCGGCTCGGCGAGCGTGGCGGTCGAAACAGTGGCGCACAAAAGCGCGAGGAGTTGCAGGCGCATCGAAAAGTCCTCCCAGTAGATGCCCGGTCGAGTGCCGGTGCCGGAAGGACGGGAGTGAGCCACAGCCGCGCCGCTGATGCAAGCGCAGTGTTGCTGTCAGAAACTGACGGTGGCGTTGAACGAGTTGTAGAGCATGTCGCCCCGCGCCGTCACATTGGGGGCGCTTTCGAGGAAGCGGCCCTTGGCGATATAGGTTCCGTCCCATTCAAGCCGCAGGCGCTTGGGGATCAGCCAGTAGCGCACGCGCGCATCGAACTGGTGCCCGGCGAAATTGCCCGTGCTGCCGCTCGCATCCCGCGCGCCTGTGGTCGCAAAGGCATCGGTGCGCGAGGCGAGCCACATCGGGCGATAGGTCGCCAGCGCGTCGAGCCTTTTGGAGGGCGTGACCTCCCCCCGGATGGCGGGCGAGACGAAGTTGGTGCGCTGGATCGCGGAAACGAGACCGGCCGGGGAAAAGTCGCCGCGCCTCTGCCCGAAGAGCGAATCGAAGCGGCCATATTTGCCGCCGGGCCGGTCTCCCGACGCATAGTCAAATTCCAGCGACACATGCGGTTCCCAAGGGCCCGTCCAGCTATATCCGGCCTTGGCGTGCGCAAACCATGCGGCGACGTTGACCTGTGCGGCGCCGGGGGCGAGCGAGGCGCTGACCGTGCCTGTCTGGGCATAGCCTTCCAGTTCGAAATCGGCCTTTCCCGGCGCCGGATCGCGGTAGAGCCGCCCGCCATAGGTGTCGAGCGACCGGTCCCGCGTGGCGAGGTCCGCCCGGTCACGCTCCCCAAGATGGAAATAGGTGACGTCCAGCTTGGTGCCGTCGGACATGAGGCGCTGCGTCACAAGGCCACCCCACAGGACGAGGTCGAAGCTTTCCCGGTCGAGCTTTACGCGGTTCTTGACGATGTCCGCCCGACCATCCGGCAGGCGCACCTGCGGCATCGTGTAGATCAATGTCGTCGAGAGTGTCTTGGACAGCGTGGCATCCACCCGCACGCCGCTATAGCCGCTGGTCGTGTTGCGATAATCGTCAGCCGCGACCAGGCGGCGTGACCCGACATTGGTCAGAAAACGCCCGGCCTGAACGGTCAGCTTGGTGCCCCGGCCAAACGCATCGGGCGCCTCATAGGAAACAAACGCCTGGACCGGCTCCAGCGTGTTGACCTCACCCGTCGTCACCGGGGTTCCGACATCCTCGGCATAGACCCGGCTGTCCCACAGTTCGGCGAAGAGGCGCAGCCCGCCCTTGCGATAGTCGGCGGCAAGCGTCGTGCGCAGATTGAGCAGGTCATCCGACGCGTTGAACCCGGTGCGCGGCTGCCCGTCGATCACCTCGTACCGGATGCGGCTGGTCCCGCTCAGCTGCAGCCCGTCTTCGGCCCGTGCCGACGTGCTGCCGACACCGGCCAGTGCGGGCAGCAGGAGGATGCGGACGGAGCGCGCAAGCGGGCGGTCGAACGAAGGCAGCAAAGACATGCGCCATTCTATAGCGGTCCCGACCGGAGAGGGGACCCCTTTTTCCGTTTCACCCGCGCGGGTTGCGGCGCGGTCGTGGCGCCTCCGCTGCGTTCAGCCGCGCATCTGGTACCGGATCGGCAGGTGCTTGAGCCCGCCCGTGTGGTTGGTCTTCACCCATTCGGGCGTGCCCGCGAGCTCGATGCTGTCGATGCGCAGCGCAATCTCGCGGAACAGGGCTTCGAGTTCCATCTCGGCCAGGATGCGCCCGAGGCAATGGTGCGCGCCATAGCCGAAGGCGACATGGCGGTTGGGCGTGCGGTCGATGCGGAAGCTGTCCGGCGCGTCAAAGGCGGTTTCGTCGCGATTGCCCGACAGGTACATCAGGCACACGCTTTCCCCGGCCTTGATCGTCTGCCCGGCGAGTTCGGTGTCGACCGTGGCCGTGCGCAGGAAATGGCGGACCGGCGTTGCCCAGCGGAACATTTCCTGTGCGGCGAGCGATACGAGGTCCGGATTGGCTTTCAGCTTTTCGAACTCGGCCGGATTGCGGGCCAGCTCCATCATGCCGACGCCGACCGAGGAGCTGGTCGTGTCATGCCCGGCCGCTGCCAGCAGCATCCCGTAGGACAGCGTATCAATGTCGGGCAACGGCGCGCCATGGATCTGTGCATTGGCGACCACCGACATCAGGTCTTCCTTCGGCTCCTGCCGGCGTGCCTCCACGATGCTCGCCAGATAGCCAAAGAACTCCATCGTGACGTCCTGGCCATATTGGCCGCTGCGCTGCCGCTCCGGGTCCTGCGCGCCGAAGAGTTCCTGCGTCAGCCGCAGGACCAGCGGCGCGTCGCTGTCAGGCAGGCCAAGGATCGAGGTGATCATGATGAGTGGATAGGGGACCGCTACCGCCTCGATGAAGTCGCATTCCCCGCCAAGACCGGCCAGCTTGTCGACATAGTCCTTGGCCAGCTGCGCCATGCGGTCGCGCAGCGCGTTCAGGAAGCGCGAATTGAACCAGCTCTGCGTGAGGTTGCGGTGATCGCGGTGATCCTCACCATCCATGTCGAGCAGCGTGCGCACAGGGCCTGTCCGGCGGCCCCATTGGGCAATGATCGCGTCTTCGATGTCCCGCGGGATCAGCGTCTGACGCGGTTCGGCAATCCAGGTCTTGCTGTCGCGTTCGACGGCCATGATGTCGTCGCGGCGCAGCACCGCCCAGAACGGTCGATACGGGTCCTGTTCGATCCACAGAAGCGGCCCCGCGGCGCGCATCTCCTTGCATCGGCGCGCGACCTCGACATCGTCGAGATAGGCTTCGGGCGAAAAGATATCGATCGAACTGGTCGGCTTGGACACGTGGCCTCTCCTCTGGCTTTGCAGCGCAGTCTAGCGTCTGGCTGTCCCCGGTGGATGGCGTCGTCGCCCATTTTGGGCGATAAGCGCGCAACTGGAGAATGCCGTGAACGCGCTTCGGGAAAATTTCGGTCGACTGCATGCACTCCACGTGCCCGCACTGGCGCGGCATCTGATCGCGTGCCGCGCGGTCTGCGACGGGGATCTCGATCTCTTCCTCGTGCTGACGATCATCGGGGAGCGCTGCTTCACGCCGCAGCATGCGCCCGAAACGATGAGCCACAGCGAATTCATCGAGCGCCCGGTCGCAACCGTCGCACCGGTCGCGATCAATGTGCAGTCGATCGCCGACTATAGCGGCATCCCGCGGGAAACGGTGCGCCGCAAGATCGACATCCTGATCGACAAGGGCTGGATCCGGCGCGATGCGCGCAAGTTCATCACCGTCACCGATGCAGCCAAGGACAATCTGTTCGACCTGACCGAAAGCGCGCTGCGCTACCTAGCGGACGTTGATGCCGCGATCCGCGCCAGTCGTCCGGCGGCGGGCGGATGACGCGGGCGGTCTAGGAAGTCGTCCTGCGTGTTCGCCGCAGCGACAGAAGGAGGGCCAGCGGCATCAGGACGATCATGATCCCGGCGGCGTCGCCGACAACCACGGTGACGATCTGGAGCAATTCTCGCTGGACGCTTCCCGTCAGCGTCAGGACCAGGTTCAGCAGCGCGCTGTTCATGACCGCGCAACTGAGCGCCAGGCCGACAATGTCCGATGCGCGCAGGCCGTTTAGATCTTCGCGCAGGCCGGTGAGGCGGCGCCACATGCTCATCGCGAAAAGCGGCGCGAGACCGGAACTGACGGGAAGAGCAATGGCGTGAGGCAAGTAACCTGCGTCTTCCGGGCGGAGGGTAAACCAGGCGCCGAGAACCAGTCCGGCCGCGCCGCGCCAGCCCAACAGCATCACGGCGATGATCCGGACGGCGGCAGGTATGAAGATCCAATGGGTCCAGCGCGAATTCCGCGTCCCGTCAAAGAGCAGTTGGTTGAGCTTGAAGACGATCACCCAAGCCAGCGCGACGATCAGCACGGCCAGCATCGATCTTGCGACGCGAGCCAGATCGGGGGTCATGCGCGGTGCGCCTCCGGGAACAGATCGGCCAGGCCTTCCCCCATCCGGCGAACATATTCACGCGTCAGCGCGGTTGGCTCGACATAGCGGATGCGGCGGTCGTTGGGGTCTGTGTGCAGTTCGGCCAGCCCCTTGTCCAGCAGGCCGACGACGCGGCGATAGACCGTGCTGGGGGAGCTGGACGCGTCGTCATGCATGATATCGCTGATCGTGAACCGCGCCTGCCCATGCCAGCGCAGCACGAGCCGACCCAGCAACTGCTCTTCTTCGGGGGACAGCGCAGAAAAGGGCGACAGCTGCCGGATGCCGTCCAGCAGGTTAAACAGACGAAGTACAGAATGTGACGAAGGCAACAGTCTATCTGGCATGGTGGTCCTTCACATCGATCATGCAGCCATGCGGCTGCACGGTCTCATCACCCATCCTGACTGCGTATGGCCCATTTTCCATTGGAATGCCGCTCCATTTCGATGCCGCAATGGCTGCACCGAGACCGGACAATATCGCCGTCATGATAAGCAAGCCGTCGGCTGCGCTCGTGTCTCCCAAACAGGCAACTCACCCGCCCGACCAGTTTTGTCAGCATGGCTCCTCCCCATCCCCTTTTCGCCTGTAGCGCCAAAGGTGCAGGGGGCCGTCTCTTCCAGCCCCCTGCCAGTTTGTTTGAGCGTCGCCGAAAAATTCCAAGAAAGCGAGGTTCAGAAGTGTTCGCGCGCGCCGAAAAAGGTAGATATTTTCAAAAATGAAACAATATCAAGATGGTGCGGAATTCCATCTTTCGCGGCCAACTTGGCTGCAACGGCCGGGGAACTGACGATGCTGCCTCCCCGACGGCGCGACTCGGGCGTCAGGCGTCGGAGCGGGGTGTCCCTTCGGCCTTGCGGCGGGCGCGGTATCGGGCGCGTTGGGCGTCGCTGCGTTCGGCGTGGCAGGACGGGCAACTGACGCCATCCTCGAACAGGGGGGAGGACCGGTCCGACTCCCCGACGGGGCGGTTGCACACGGCGCAGAGGCGTGCGCTGCCGAGGGCGAGGCCGTGGCCGACGCTGACCCGTTCATCGAAGACGAAGCATTCGCCATCCCAGAGCGACTGATCAGCGGGGACGTCTTCCAGATATTTGAGGATGCCGCCCTTCAGGTGATAGACCGCATCGATCCCTTCGGCCTTCAGAAAGACAGTCGATTTCTCGCAGCGGATGCCGCCGGTGCAGAACATGGCGACGCGCTTGGCGCCGCCGCCGAGGAGCGCGTCCCGGTGTTCGCGGAACCAGCCGGGAAACTCGCGGAAGCTGCGCGTGCCGGGGTCAATCGCGCCGCGAAAGGTGCCGAGCGCGACTTCATAATCGTTGCGCGTGTCGATGAGGATCGTGTCCGGATCGGCGATCAGCTCGTTCCAGGCGTCGGGCGTGACATAATGGCCGACCTTGTCGAGCGGGTCGATATCCGGCTCCCCCATGGTCACGATTTCGGCCTTCAGGCGCACCTTCATGCGCTTGAACGGCATGGCGGCAGCGCGCGACAGCTTGTGGTCGACGTCCGCACAGCCGGGCAGCGCTGCGATGTCGGCGAGGATGCGGGCGATACCCTCATCGCTGCCCGCAATGGTGCCATTCAGTCCTTCGCGCGCGACGAGCAGCGTGCCCTTGATCCCATGTGTGGTGCAGGCCTTGACCAGCGCGGCGCGGATTGCGTCGGGCGCGTCAAAGCGGGTGAAATGATAAAGCGCGGCAACGCAGATGGGGAGGTCTGGGGCAGACATGGGGCCTGATATGATGCGAGTCCGGGGCGCCGCCCGTTTAGCGCGGCCGGGCGCAGATGCCAGCGCGAAGATCGGCCCGTCTTGCCAAGCAGCCCGCCACCCGCCAAGGCGCGCGCAGAGGCATCCATGTTAATGTGCCAGCAGGCTTGGTGCGTCTATGGTCATGTGCGCACGGGTGCGCGAAAGGAAGATGAGTGGCGGTTTCGGGATTTACGACGGCGTTGATGCTGACGGCGATGCAGGCCAACCCGGAAGCGGCCGCGCCTAGTGTAGACACTCCGGCCGCCGCGCCTGCCGTCCCTTCCACCCCGATACCCGTTGCCACGCTGCCGACAGCGCCCGTCCCCACCGCGAAGGCGGGCGACGTGGTGGAGGACATCGTCGTGACGGCGCAGCCCGCGCCCAAGGAAGATCCGCTCAAAGAGGTCAACAAGGCGACCTATGAGGTTGTCCAGAAGGTCGACGACGCCGTCGTCGGTCCTGCGGCCATGGCCTATCAGGAACAGCTCCCCCGTCCGATCCGCAAGGGGCTGCACAACTTCCTTTACAATATCGGGGAGCCGGTTGTTGCGGTCAATTTCCTGCTCCAGCTGAAGGTGGGCAAGGCGTTTGAGACGGTTGGCCGCTTTGCGATCAATTCCACCATCGGCATCGCGGGTGTGCTCGATGTCGCGAAGAAGAAGCCGTTCAACCTGCCACACCGCGTCAATGGCTTTGCCTATACGATGGGCTTTTACGGCGTGAAGCCGGGCGCCTATCTCTATCTGCCGCTGATCGGCGCCACGACCGTGCGCGACGTGACGGGCCGCCTGATGGACCTGGCCTTCCTGCCGACCTTGGTCGGTGCGCCGTTCAACGATCCGTTCTACACGCTGCCATCTGGCGTCATCTACGGCCTGGATGACCGCGCGGCGTTCGACACCAAGCTCAAGGAATTCCGCAATGGTGACCGCGATCCCTATGCGGCGCTGCGCGAATATTATCTGACCAAGCGGCAGGCGGAGATTGACGAACTGCGTGGCAAGAAGCCGGTCGTCGAAACGCCGCCCGTGGTGCCGACAGTCCCGTCGGCACCCGACGCGCCGGTTACTTCACCGCAAAATTGATCTTGCCGGTGGCGGCCACGCCATCGCTGCCCGTCGCGCGCCAGTTGACGACATAGGTGCCCACCGGCAGCGGACGCGGCAGCTTGGCGAGCAGCGTCTTGCCATCGGCGGCGATGCTGGTCGTGAAGCCCGAAATCTTCATCGGCGGATGGTCCTTCATGCCGGGCATGGTGAGCATGACGATGTCCATCCCGGCCGCGGCGGCAATCTTGTCGGAAAAGGTGAGGCTGACCGCCATGGGCTTGGCGGCGGCCTTGTTGGCGGCGGGGGCCGAGGCGACCAGCTTGACCTGCGCGACGGCGGGGGATGCCAGCGCGAGGGCGGCGCCAAAAGCGATCAGGGACAGGGGCTTGTTCATGGGATGGACCTCCGTGAGTGCCCCAAAGGGCAAAAGAAACTGTTGTCGGACCTCGATATAGGGATGAATTCCCGATACGCACCCCTAACTGTACGGAACATGATGAACCACCTCAGCTTTGATCGCCGGACCCTGCTGCGCGCGGCCAGTGCCTCGGCGCTGCTGCCGCTCTTCCCCGCCTGGGCCCAGAGCGTGTCGCACGGGCGTGGCACGGGCGTGGACACCTTGTCGGGCGACGACATCCGCCTGACCGTTGGCCATGCGAGCTTCACGACGGGTGGAAAGACCGGCCATGCCTTTACCGTCAACGGAACCGTGCCCGCCCCGCTGATCCGGCTGAAGGAGGGGCAGACGGTCCGCCTCCACGTGACCAACACGCTCGATGAGGATACCTCGATCCACTGGCATGGACTTCTGGTGCCGTTCCAGTTCGATGGCGTGCCCGGCGTCAGCTTCCCCGGCATCCGCGCCGGAGAGACCTTCACCTATGAATTCCCGATCCGGCAGGCGGGCACCTATTGGTATCACAGCCATTCGAACATGCAGGAGGCGATGGGCCAGTTCGGGCCGATCATCATCGACCCGGCAGGCGCGGACCCGGTCGCCTATGACCGCGAACACGTCCTCATCCTCTCCGACTGGAGCTTCATCCACCCGCACAAATTGATGACCCGCCTCAAGCAGGCGGGCGGCTATTTCAACCGGCAGAAGCAGACGGTGGGCGGCCTCCTTTCGGGCAAGGACCAGTCGCTCAAGGAACGGCTGGAATGGGCCCAGATGAACATGGACCCGACCGACATTTCGGACGTGACAGCCTCGGTCTATCGCTACCTCATCAACGGGCATGGCACGCAGGAGAACTGGACCGGCCTGTTCAAGGCGGGCGAGCGCGTGCGGCTGCGCATCATCAATGCGTCGGCGATGACCAACTTCAACCTGCGCATTCCCGGCCTCGCCATGACCGTGGTGCAGGCGGACGGGGTCAACGTGAAGCCGGTCGAGGTGGACGAATTCCAGATCGCGATTGCCGAGACCTATGACGTGGTCGTCACGCCGACGGAGGACAGCGCGTACAGCGTCATCGCCGAGGCGATTGACCGCTCCGGCCTTGTCCGCGCCACGCTTGCGCCGCGCGCCGGGATGACGGGCGAGGTGCCGCAGTTACGCGAACGCCCGCTGCTCACGATGCGCGACATGGGCATGGACCACAGCATGCCGATGGAGCTCGACCTGTCCAAGCCCGACGTCCCGATCATGGACCACAGCGCCATGAACATGCGCGACTTCTCAGGTGCGCCGCAGGTGAAGAAGAACGCAGGCGTCGCCTCGCTTTCCCCTATGCCCGCCGAACGCATCGGCGATGCGCCGACGGGGCTGGAGGATGTCGACCACCGCGTGCTGCGCTACACCGATCTGAAGGCGCTGAACGCCTATGACGCCCCCGCGCCGACGCGGACGATCCAGATGCACCTGACCGCCAATATGGAACGCTATATGTGGTCCTTCGATGGCGAGCGGATGAGCGAGCGGACCGAACCGATCATGTTCCGCCATAATGAGCGCGTGCGCATCACCCTCATCAACGACACGATGATGCCGCACCCCATCCACATCCACGGCCACTTCTTTGAGCTGGTCAACGGTGCCGCGCCCGGCGAACAGCCGTGGAAGCACACGGTCAACGTCCTGCCCGGCGGCAAGCTCTCGCTCGACATGACGGCGGATGCGCTGGGCGACTGGGCGATGCACTGCCACATGATGTTCCACATGGACACGGGCATGTTCCGCATCATCAAGGTGCGTCACTGATGCGCGCACTGATCCTCGCCACCGCCCTGCTGGTGTCCGTCCCCGCGCTGGCGCAGGACCACAGCCATATGGGGCACGCGATGCCCGCGGCCCCGGCAGCACCGGACACACAGACCGCCCCGCCGCCCGTCGCGACCGACTGGGCCGCTGATGCGCTCCATGACCCGAAAGCAATGGCCGAGGCCCGCGCCGCTTTGTTCCGCGCCACGCGGGACAGCCGCGCCTCGCTCGTCCGGCTCGATCAGCTCGAATGGCGGATGCACGACGGGAAGGACGGCCTCGCCTGGCAGGGCCGCGCCTGGACCGGCGGCGATCTCGACCGCTTCCTCCTCCGCTCCGAAGGCGCGATGGAAGGCGGCACGGTGGAGCATGGCGAGGTCCGCGCCTTGTGGAGCCACGCCATCGGCCCCTATGCCAATCTGGAAACCGGCGTAAGGCAGGACTTCGGCCACGGCCCGTCGCGCACCCACGCCACCCTCGGTGTGGACGCAATGCTGCCTTACTGGATCGAGGCGGAAGGCGCCGTCTTCCTCTCCCACAAGGGCGATGTGACCGCGCGGGTGGAACTGACGCACGACATGCGCCTCACCAACCGCCTGATCCTCCAGCCGCGCCTGGAGGCAGACCTCTCCGCACAGGACGTGCCTGAGCTGGGGCTTGGCAGCGGCATTTCCGAAATGTCCGGCGGCCTGCGCCTGCGCTACGCCATCAAGCCGAGGTTCGCGCCTTATGTCGGCGTGCATCGGGAGCGGAAGTTCGGCGATACGGCGCGGTTCGCGCGGGCGGCTGGTGAGGGGACTGCGGCGACCAGTTTTGTGGCGGGGATGTTTTTCTTTTTTTGAGGGGGGCGGTTCGACACCTCGCCCCAAACCCTTCTACGTCGCCCCGTGCTCGACACGGGGCTTGGCTTTTATTGCGCGGGTGTCCGGCAAGCGGGGCACTGATACCGGACGAAGGTTAGCCTAGCCCCGTGTCGAGCACGGGGCGACGTGGGTGAGAATGCGAAGGGCGCCAGCTTCGAACTTTGCGACACGGACGCACGTTCCCCGCTGATGAAAGACCGGCACAAAGCCCACGTCCTTCCCCGTCGCCCCGTGCTTGACACGGGGCTTGGCTTTTCTTGTACCGCTCCCTTCGGCATCATGCCCGAATGGAAAAGGGCGGCTGGGTTTACATCATGGCAAACCGCTATCGCGGTGGGATGTATGTGGGCGTGACCGCGGACCTGGCCCGGCGCGTGGGACAGCACCGCGAGGGCATCGGTTCGACCCACGTTGTGGATTTCGACAAGCGGCGGCTCGTCTATGCCGAGCGCCATGAGGACATCGACGCGGCGATCGCCCGCGAAAAGCTGGTCAAGAAGTGGCGCCGCGAGTGGAAGTTTGCCCTGATCGAGGCGGATAACCCCGAATGGGTGGACCTTTGGGAGCAATGGTATCCGACCAGTGAGGGGCCGAAACCCGACGGCGCTTAGCCAAGCCCCGTGTCAAGCACGGGGCGACGTGGGTTTGAGTGCAAGATTCCACAATGGCGACAAAATGCACTCAATATGGCACGATCTCCGTCGTTACCCTCCCTGCGGCCCCGTGCCGCGCTCGCGACAACAAGGGAGACTCCAGATGCATCTCACCAAGAAGGAACGGCTGTCGTTCATTTATCAGCTTCGCCTGCTCGAAGCGCTCTATCCCGATGACAATGCGGGTTATGCGCAGATGCGCGATGCGCTCGAGAACGGGTTTGCGAGCGAATATTGCGGCACGCTGTTTGCGCTGCCCGATACGCTCGATATCGAAGAATGCGACCGCGTGACCGAGGTGCTGGAAATGTACCGCGCCATCCACCTCGCCCTGCGCGATGTTGGCCCCGCGCATCCTTTTGCGCAGCATCGCCTTGCGCGCTTTGGCGGCTTCGATCCGGTATTCGAGGGGCGGCATGGCGCCTTTGCCGAACATCTCGTCCAGCGCGGCCTCTATCGTGAGCTGAGCGAGGTCGCGGGCGCGCGGGCGCTGCGTCCGATGCTGCCCGTCTATGAGGCGATGGTGCGCGCCTGGTCCCGCCTCATGCGGCGCTATCAGCTTGATCTCATGCAGGTCGCGACCTTGCTCGATGTCGCCAATGACTATCTGGTCGAGGCGCAGCCCGCCGACATGGGCGCGGAAGACGATATGGAGGCGCTGATGGGGGAGGTGCTGTCTTTCCGGCAGGCGCGGCCGGGGGCGTGATCCGGAATAGAAAAGGGGCACCGGTTTCCCGACGCCCCTTTCAATTTCCGATTTCGCTTAGTCTCAGGCGAAACGAACCGAGACCTGTTCGCGGCGGCGCAGGGCCAGGCCGAGCAGGCCGAACCCTGCCAGCATCATCGCCCAGGCCGACGGCTCGGGAACACCTGCGGTGCCGGTCAGGCTGAAGGCAAGGTCAGCGTTCAGTTTGCCCCGACCGCCCAGGAAGTCCTGATATGACCCGCCATCGCCGCCGGTGCCTTGCGCCCAGCCCCATTGCGGCGGGAAGTTCAGGTCCGGAACGACCGACAGCCAATAGCTGGTTCCCGCCGTCGCAACGAAGTTCGTCGCGATGCTGTAGCTGCAGACCGGGAAACCTGCGACGGATGCACAGCCCGTTTCACCGCCATTTCCGGCAACAGACGTCGAATAGACGGCCGCACCCGGCTGCCCGGCATTGTCGGCGTAGACCTTCAGGCTGAAGCCGGTGATGTTCCCGGCATTCGGCGGATTGAAGAAGCCGCCGACAAAGGTCACGCCAGTGACCTGGCTGGTGGTTGCGAGATTGAAATTGTCATAGACCGTGGCGAAATTGCCGTTTCCGCCCGGATCGTTCTGGCTCGCCCACATGTTCGCGGTGCCATTCCAGCCCTGCGCGTAGAGTGTTGCCGCGGCCTGAGCGGTGGTGCCGGAGGCCAGCGCCATTGATGCGGCGGTCGCAAATAAGGTGAAATTCTTCATGTCCAGATCCCCTGTTAAGGCGTGCGGTGACCCGGCGAACCGGGTCATATATAACGCGACTCGGACCCTCATTTATGTTCTTGACGCGAGGTTAAGCAGAGTTGGGGGCAAAGCAAACAGGCCATTTTCCGCGGCTTTGACCCAAATTGGGACGGGGAGGGAACGCAAGTGGCCTTTCCCGCATTTCAAATCGGTCCATGATCTCGTGCATGGCATTTGACTCCCGCCCCCCGCTCACAATATAGTTACAAATGAAACTAAATGGCGTGCGACCGGAGAGTGCTGTGACCGACCTGTTTGACAATCCGCTGGGCCTCGACGGGTTCGAGTTCATCGAATTCTGCGCGCCCGAAAAGGGCGTGCTGGAGCCGGTCTTTGCAGCGATGGGCTTCACGCAGGTGGCGCGGCACCGGTCCAAGGATGTCGATCTGTGGCGGCAGGGGGAGATCAACCTGATCGCCAATTATGAACCCAAAAGCCCTGCGGCCTATTTCGCCGCCGAACATGGCCCGTCGGCCTGCGGCATGGGCTTTCGTGTGCGCAATGCGCGGATGGCCTATGATCTGGCGCTAGAACGCGGGGCGGAACCGGTTGAGACGCGCACCGGCCCGATGGAGCTGCGGTTGCCCGCCATCCGCGGCATTGGCGGGGCGATCATCTATCTGATCGACCGGTATGCGACGGCCGACACGCCCGATGCGCTGTCCATCTATGACATCGATTTTGACTGGCTGCCCGGCGTGGACCGCCATCCCGTCGGCACCGGCCTGCTGCGCATCGATCACCTGACGCACAATGTCTATGGCGGGCGGATGGACCATTGGGCGAAGTTCTATGAACGCGTCTTCAACTTCCGCGAGATCCGCTACTTCGACATCAAGGGCGAATATACCGGCCTGACCTCCCGCGCGATGACCGCGCCTGATGGCAAGATCCGCATCCCGCTCAACGAGGAAGGCCGCTCCGGCGGCGGGCAGATCGAGGAGTTTCTGCGCCAGTATAATGGCGAGGGCATCCAGCATATCGCCTTCATCTGTGACGATCTGATCGGCGTCTGGGACAAGCTCAAGGCGCGCGGCACGCCCTTCATGTCGCCGCCGCCTGCGACCTATTATGAAATGCTGGAAGAGCGCCTGCCCGGCCATGGTGAACCGGTCGCCGAACTGCAGCAGCGCGGCATCCTGCTTGATGGCTCGACGGAGGAAGGCGACCCGCGCCTCCTCCTCCAGATTTTCGGCCAGACCGTGATCGGCCCGGTGTTCTTTGAATTCATCCAGCGCAAGAAGGATGAGGGTTTTGGCGAAGGCAACTTCACCGCGCTGTTCAAGTCGATGGAGCGGGACCAGATGCGTCGCGGCGCGCTTGAGGTGGAAGGGGCGGACGCATGACCAGCCCCGTCAAGCCCTCTCCTGTTAAGCTGAGCCGCATCCACCATGTCGCCTATCGCTGCCGCGACGCGAAGGAGACGGTCGACTGGTATCACCGCGTGCTCGGCATGGAATACACGACCGCCTTTGCCGAAGATCATGTGCCCTCCACGGGCGAATATGACCCGTACATGCACATCTTCCTCGATGCGGGCGGCGGCAATGTGCTCGCCTTCTTTGAACTCCCCAACCAGCCGGAGATGGGCCGCGATGCCAATACCCCCGCGTGGGTGCAGCATCTGGCGTTCGAAGTGCCGGACATGGACGCGCTCCTCGCCGCAAAAGCGCATATCGAGGCGCAGGGCGTGGAGGTGCTTGGTCCCACCTATCACGGCATCTTCCGCTCCATCTATTTCTTCGACCCCAATGGCCACCGGCTGGAGCTTGCCTGCAATATCGGCACGGCGGAACAGCATGCCGAACTGAAGCGCGTCGCGCCTCTGATGCTGGACGAATGGAGCCGGACCAAGACGGCCCCGCGCCATGCCGACTGGCTCCACAAGGAACCTGTGGACTAAACCGCTTGCGCCTCAGGCCCTTGTCCCGCCACAAGGGAAAAAAGAGCCCTGAGGAGAGTTCATGTCCCGATTGACCGCGCTGCGACGGACGTCGCCACGTCTCGCGCTCGTCCTGCTGACGTCGATCGCCATTGTCGGCTTTATCGACCGCATCATCATGAATGTGCTGGTCGAGCCCATCAAGGCGGACTTCGGCCTGTCAGACACGCAGATCGGGCTGGTCAACGGGCTGGCCTTTGCGGTGCTCAACGTCGTCCTCGGCCTGGCCATGGCCCGTGTGGCGGAGCGGCGGCGGCGGCTGACGCTCATTTCGTTCGGTACCTTCTTCTGGTCGATCGCAACGGCGGCGACAGGCCTTGCGACCAACTTTGCACAACTGCTCACCGCGCGCATCGGCGTCGGCGTGGGGGAGGCGGTGGGCCTGCCGTCCACGTCCTCCGTGATCTCCGACTATTTCCCGCCGGACAAGCGCGCTTCGGCGATCTCGGTCACGATGCTGTCGCCACCACTCGGCGCGTTCATCGGGGCGGCTGGCGGGTCGCTGATCGCGCACAGCTATGGCTGGCAGATGGCACTCTATTGCGCGGCCATTCCGGGCTTTCTCCTCGCGATCGCGCTGCATCTCTTCGTCGAGGAACCGACACGCGGCCAGCATGATGCGGTCGACGCCACCGACGATGTGCCGCCCATGCTGCGCGTCATCGCCCGCTATTTCAGCTGGCCGACGATGCGGCACATGCTGATCGGCTCGGCGGTCGCATCGCTCGTCGGCTTTGGTCTCAATGCCTTCATGGCTTCGTTCTTCATGCGCAAGTTCGGCTTCACGCTGGTGGAGGCAGGCCTGACCTCGGGCCTTGTCGCGGCCCTGCCGGCAGCGGTGAGCGTCGTCGGCGCAGGCCTCCTCGCCGACCGCTGGGGCAAGACCGACCGGCGCAGCTATGCGCTCGTCCCCGCGATCACACTGACGCTCTCGACGCCGCTCTTCCTGCTCGCTGTCTCCCGCGACAGCGCAATGATGGCGATCCTCCTCATCGGCCTCTCGGCGCTCGCCCAATATTGCTATCTCGGCCCCACATTCGGCACATTTCAGAACATGCTCCACCCCCGCATGCGCGCGACGGGGTCTGCCTTCACCAACATGGTCTACTCGCTCGTCGGCGGCGGCATCGGGCCGGTCATCCTCGGCGCGCTCAGCGACCGCTTCACAAAGGGCGCGGCGACGCCCGGTGACGGCCTCGTCCTCGCAATGGGCGTGCTGTCCTGCTTCTATCTCTGGGCGGCGCTTCACTATTGGCTGGCGGCGCGCCATATCCGGGCTGACCTGCAACGCCCGATCGGACTGGGGCCCGCATGACCTACACCCTGATCACCGCCAACCGGAATTATTCCAGCTGGTCGCTGCGGCCCTGGCTGCTGATGAAGGGGCTGGGCCTATCGTTTGAGGATCGGCTGGAACCCTTTACCAAGCCAAGCAATTATGAAGAATTCCGCAGCTTCTCCCCCACGGGGCAGGTGCCCGTTCTGCTGCATGAAGGGCGGACGATCTATGACTCGCTCGGCATCGCGCTTTATCTGGCGGACCGCCATGACGGCGTCTGGCCGACCGATCCCGACGCGCGGACATGGGCGCAGTGCGCTGTCGTCGAAATGCATTCGGGCTTCTCCGCGCTCCGCCACGACTGCACGATGAACGTCGGCGTCCGGGTGAAGCCCAAGCCGATGTCGGACGCGCTCAAGGCCAATATCGCGCGCATTGCCGAACTCTTCGCCGAAGGGCTGTCGCGTTTTGGCGGGCCTTATCTTGCGGGCGCAGACTTCAGCGCGGCCGACGCCTTTTTCGCGCCTGTTGCCTATCGCGTGCGGACCTATGGGCTGGATGTCGGCACCGCCGGGCAGGCCTGGGTCGACCAAATCCTCGCCCACCCGGCCATGCAGCAATGGGAAGCCGAGGCGCTCGCCGAGACGTGGCGCGAAGCCGGCCATGAGGCCGAACTCCGCGCCGCCGGGGTGATCATTGCGGATTACCGGACGGGGTAGGAGTCCAACGTCGCCCACCCGCGCTCGCCCTGAGCCTGTCGAAGGGCCGCATTTCCCTGCTCACCAAAGTAAACGGACCACCCTTCGACAGGCTCAGGGTGAGCGGGATCGGGCGGCCCTAGCGCGCGTCCACCAGCACCAGTTCCGCTTCGTCCTCAGCCTCAATCACCAGTCGCGCTTCACCGGTGATGGCTACCCCATCACGGGCATTCGCAGGCACACCGTTGACGGTGATCTTTCCCGTCGCAGGCACCAGATAGATGTGCCGCGCCGGGTCCGCGTCATAGGTGATCTTCTCGCCCGCCTTGACCGTCGCGCCCAGCACCTGTGCATGGGCGCGGATGGGCAGGGCGTCACCGTCTTCCTCGCCGCTCGCCAGCGTCACCCATTGGCCCGCGCGGTCCGCCTTGGGGAAGGCGCGCTGGCCCCAGCCGGGGGTGCCGCCGGGCGCATCGGGGAGGATCCAGATCTGGAACAGCGTCGTCAGCGCCTCTTCCAGATTATATTCGGCATGCTGGATGCCGGTGCCCGCGCTCATCACCTGCACGTCGCCAGCCGGTGTCCGGCCCTCATTGCCCAGGCTGTCGCGGTGGCTGATCGCGCCGGTGCGGACATAGGTCACGATTTCCATGTCGGCATGGCCGTGCGGCGGAAAGCCGGTCTTCGCGCCGATCTCGTCATCATTCCAGACGCGGATCGCGCCCCAGCCCATGCGGGCGGGATCGTAATAATTGGCAAAGCTGAAATGGTGGCGCGCGTTGAGCCAGCCATGGTCCGCATGGCCAAGGCCACCAAAGGGTCGAACGTCAATCATGGGGTCTTCTCACCTCGGCGGGGTGTTGCCGCCGGTATGCGGCTTAGATGGGGGTGGACGCCGTCCGTTCAACCCCTGCGCGCGGCCATGGCCGACAGGGCGTCACCTTCCAGCCGGAAGCCGGTCCATTCATCGAGCGCCTTTGCCCCCAGCGTCTTGTAAAAGCCGATCGACGGTTCGTTCCAGTCAAGCACCGACCAGTCGAGCCGCGCGCAGTCGCGCTCGACCGCCAGCCGTGCCAGTTTGGCAAGCAGCGCCGTGCCAAGGCCGGAGCCGCGTGCCTCAGGGGTCACGAACAGGTCTTCCAGATAGATGCCGGGCCTGCCCTCGAACGTCGAAAAATTGTGGAAGAACAAGGCGAAGCCTTCGGGCTTTGCGTCAATCTCCCCGATCAGCACTTCGGCATAGGGGCGCGCGCCAAAGAGTTTGTCCGCCAGCACCGCCTCGTTAAAGCGCACTTCGTGAAGCAGCTTTTCATAGTCGGCGAGCGCGCGGATGAACTGCGCAATCAGGCCAATATCGTCGCGCGTCGCGGTGCGGATGGAAAGCGTCATATCTTCAACCTCTGTTTGATCCTTGGCCACAACATGCCGACCGAAAGGCCGCCCATGACGAGCGCAAAGGCGGTGAGTTTCCAGGGCTGCATCGGCTCACCCAAGAGCAGGGCGGAGGCGCCCATGCCGAAGACGGGCACCATCAGCGCCATTGGCGCGACGGTTGCGGCCGGGTGACGGTTGAGCAGCCAGCCCCATGCGGCATAGCCGAACATGGTATTGCCAACCGACTGCCACAGGACGGCCCCCCATGTCGTCGCATCGGCGGCGCGGATGCCCTCGATCATCCGGGTCGGCCCTTCCAGCAGCAGCGCAAAGACGAGCAGCGGCGGCACGGCAAAGATGCTCGACCAGACGACATAGGCCAGCATGTTCTGCGGCCCCGCCTGGCGCGACACCATGTTCCCGCTCGACCAGCTGAACGCCGCGATCAGCACGAGGACAAGTCCGAGCGGCGTTGCTGTCCCATCTGTGTGGAGCGCGATGGTGGCAAGGCCCGTTCCGGCGATCAGCATCGCCACAATCTGGTATGGCGCGACCCGCTCTCCTGTCAGCCGCATCGACAGGAAGATCGTGAAGAACACCTGCGTCTGCACGACAAGGCTGGCGAGCCCCGGCGTGATGTCCGCGCGCATGGCGGTGAACAGCACGCCGAACTGCCCCGCCCCGATCAGCGCGCCATAGGCTGCGAGATTGCCCCAGCCGACCTTGGGCCGCGGCAGGAACAAGGCGAGCGGGAAGAAGGCCAGTGTGAACCGCAACAGCGCCAAGGTCAGCGGCGGCAGATGCGCGAGCGCGAATTTGATGACGACAAAGTTCGTCCCCCACACCGCCATGATAAGGACGGCGAGCAGCAGGTGGGCAGGGGGAAGATTGGCGCGGGAGGGCATTAAAGGGCTGACTTAACGTCGGTTTTCGAGAAGTCATCCCCTTTGAAGAGCAGCGGTGAATCCAGAGACTTGGCAAGCGCATAGGCCATGCAATCGCCGAAATTCAGGTTCGCCGGATGACGGCCCTTGCCGAAGTCAAACTCTGCTTTGACGGCGAGCATCGTCAGTGCATCATCCCATGGCACAACCTTCGCGCCAATCGTCCCCAGCAGGCTGACGGCTAGGTCAACCGCAGGCTTTTGACGCCATCTGGCCATGACCATCAGCAATTCGAACTTTGTAGGTGCCCCGATCATGACCTCAGCTGCTTCACTGAGTTTGATCTGGAAAGTTTCTGCATCCGGCTCCCGCTTGAGAATTGCGACGACAGCCGAACTATCGAGGACGATCAATGGGGAAGACCATTTTCGTCATAGAGCCAGTCGTCCATCTCTTTCATGGATGGCATCGGACCAAGAGCCGCGACGCGCGCCTGAATTTCCGCAACCGCTTTAAGAATTTCCTCGCGGCTCTTTTTCGGTGGCGTTTTTTCCAGCTCATTGCTGACCGCCAGCCGGATCGCCGTCGTCACCCCCACACCCTTGCGCCGGGCGAGTTCACGCACCAGCCGCTCGGTCTCTTCATTCTTGATGCTGAGGCCCATGGGAGGCGCTCCTTTCTAGAATTTGTTAGCAGAATTCTAGAAAAGGCTCAAGCCGCCTTCCCGTGCAGCGTGTCCATGCTGACCGACGTGCCGGCGTCGATCTCAGCGGCCTTGGCTTCGACCAGCTTCACGATGTGTCCGATCATGTCGGCATCTTCGACATGGTGGTCGGTCACGCCCGAGAGGTAGACCATGTGCTTGCCATTGCCGCCGCCGGTGATGCCGATGTCGGTCTCGCGGGCTTCGCCGGGGCCGTTGACGACGCAGCCAAGGACGGAGAGGCTCATCGGCGTCTTGATGTGCTGGAGCGCATCCTCAAGCTTCTGGACGGTGCGGATCACGTCAAAGCCCTGCCGCGCGCAGCTGGGGCAGGAGACGACGCGAACGCCGCGCGTGCGCAGGCCAAGGCTCTTCAGGATTTCGTAGCCGACGCGGACTTCCTCTTCGGGCTCGGCAGAAAGCGAGACGCGGATCGTGTCACCGACGCCCGCCCAGAGCAGATTGCCGATGCCGATGGCCGATTTGACCGTCCCGCCGATCAGGCCGCCTGCTTCGGTGATGCCGAGGTGCAGCGGACAATCGACCGCGTCGGCAAGGCCCATATAGGCCGCGACCGCGAGGAAGACGTCGGACGCCTTCACGGCGACCTTATATTCGTGGAAATCGCGGTCCTGCAGCAGCTTGATATGGTCGAGCGCGGACTCGATCAGTGCTTCGGGGCAGGGCTCGCCATATTTTTCGAGCAGGTCCTTCTCAAGGCTGCCCGCATTGACGCCGATGCGGATCGCGCAGCCATTGGCCTTGGCCGCATTGACGACCTCGTTCACGCGTTCGGCTGACCCGATATTGCCCGGATTGATGCGCAGGCACGCAGCCCCGGCATCGGCGGCTTCGAGAGCGCGCTTATAATGGAAATGGATGTCCGCGACGATCGGCACGCGGGCGGCGCGGACGATCTCCTTCAGCGCGGCGGTCGACTCCACATCGGGGCAGGAGACGCGGATGATGTCGGCGCCAGCATCTTCGCAGCGGCGGATCTGGTCGATCGTCGCCTTGGCGTCGGACGTCAGCGTGTTGGTCATGGTCTGGACGGTGATCGGCGCACCGCCACCGACGGGGACGTTGCCGACCATGATCTGGCGGGACTGGCGGCGCGCAATGTCGCGCCATGGACGAATGGAAGACATGGCCGCGCCTATACAGGCAGGCATGCCGTGAGGCAAAGCCGCAAAGCGCATCCATCGGGCCTTAAATCAATCTTCAACCCTGCGGCGTAAAGGGGCCGGCGTGTGCAGGCATGACACAAGGGCGCTGTTGCAACGTGCAGGGGGAAGCTGAGACCGGGCGCATCGGGCGTCATTACGGGCTGGACTGGCTCCGCATCGGCGCCTTCGCGCTCCTCATTCTCTATCATATCGGCCTCTATTTCGCGCCCGGCCATTGGCTGGTGAAATCGGCGCATATCGAGGACTGGGTCGCTTATCCGATTGCCGCAATTTCGCCCTGGCGGCTGATGGTCATCTTCGCCGTGTCGGGCTTTGCGACCGCCGCGATGCTGCAACGCTTTGCCTCGGTCGGCGCCTTCTTTCGCGAACGCAGCCGCCGCCTGCTCATCCCGCTTATTTTCGGCGCGCTGGTCCTCGTGCCGCCGCAAGGCTGGGTGCGCATGGAAATGGCGGGCCATCACGAGACGCCGATGCACTTCTTGGTGCATGAAGAATTCGCCTTTGCGCGGATCGCGGGGCAGTTCTTCCCCAATTGGGAGCATCTGTGGTTTCTCGGCTATCTCTGGGCCTATACCGGGCTGCTCGCCGCCGTGCTGATCCTATGGCCCGACTGGAAGGCGAAAGCAGCGCCGATCGCGACATGGCTGAGCCAGGGCGCGCGTCTCCTGATCGTGCCACTGGTCGTGCTGGCCACGGCGCGCCTCGCGCTGATGGCGATGCATCTCGATGATGCCAGCCGCTATTCGGACCTTGTCGGCGACGTGCATTATGTCCCCGCTTTCCTGCTGGGGTTCGGGCTCGCGCACTATCCCGCCATCTGGGCCGCCGTCCGCCGCGTCTGGCGGGTGTCGCTGGTGCTGGGCCTTGTCTGCCTTGCGATCCTGATGGCCGACGTCGCCGCGCCGGTGGAGAACCCGTCGCGCCTGCGGCTGATCATCGATGTGGCCGCTGACACCGGCATGGCGTGGGCGATGCTGCCTGTTGCGCTCCAACTGGCGGACACTGCCCTCAACCGCGAGCATGCGTGGCGGCAGCCGCTCGCGCTCGCCATCTTTCCGGCCTACATTGTCCACCAGACGGTCATCGTGCTGGCGGGCTGGGGGCTACGCGAGGCGCGCATTGTCGGCCTCCCGGCCTTTGCGGTGCTTGTGGTGCTCGTTGTCGCAAGCTGCGCGGCAGCCTATGCACTGGCCCGGACGGTCCCGCTCATGGGAGAGTTGCTCGGCATGCCGCACAAGCGGCTGAAGGCGGAAACCGCTGCCGACCTCAGTCCCGCCTGACCGAAGCTTCGACAAAAGCCCACGCGACCCAGCCCGCTTTGGCCGGCTTCGACGTGACCACGCGCTGATCCCACGCCGCCGCGCCGCGCCGCGCAACCTCGCGCGCGATATCGCCATAGATGCCCGCTGCCGACAGCACGGCCCAGCGCGACCGGAAGGGCAGCCGCTGCGCGCCGATCCGCGCGCTCGCCTCATAGCCTGAGGACAGGCTGGCGAGGCGCTGCGCAATGACGGCCATCGCCTTGCGGTGTTGCGGCTGCATATGCGCGCCCGCCGGGATGTCCGCCTCCGCCAGCCAGTCGGCGGGGATGTAGCAGCGCCCGGCATCGGCATCCTCGCGGATGTCGCGCGCGATATTGGCGAGCTGGAACGCCAGACCCAGATCATTGGCGCGCTGGAGCGTGTCCTCATCGTCCGGCGACACGCCCATGATGACGGCCATCATCAGGCCGACGACGCCCGCCACGTGATAGCAATAGGTCAGCAGCTCCGCCTCGGTGCGCGGGGAGAAGTCGGCCGCGTCCATGGCGAAGCCCTGAATGAGGTCGCGCGGCCATGCGGCGGGCAGGGCGCATTCCCTTGCCACCAGCCCCAGCGCGTCGAACGCCGGATCACCGGTCGTCTCGCCGGCCAGCGCGCGTTCGGTCATGTCGCGCAGGAAGGCGAGACGCTCTTCAGGGTTGTCGACACGGGACAGCGCGCCGCCATGGTCCTGCCCGTCGGCGATGTCGTCGCACTTGCGGCACCAGCTGTAGAGCAGCCACGCCCGTTCCCGCACATCGGGCGCGAACAGCTTGGAGGCGAGCGCGAAGGATTTGGAGCCCTTGGCGATGCTGTCGCGCGCCGTCTCCACCAGCGCGGCGCGGTCCATGCTCAGAGGTCTTCTGCCGTCATCGAAAAGATCGGCTGGTGCGGCTCATACATCGCCATGCGCGTCAGCAGCCGGTCCAGCTGATCATCGGCGATCAGGATGCCCTTATGCTGCTCCCGGATGAAGCCGACCGAAATCATGTGTTCGTTGAACTCGATGAGCTTGTCATAAAAGCCCGCCGCATTGAGCACGCCGACCGGCTTGGCATGATAACCCAGCTGCGCCCAGCTGATCGCTTCCCACAATTCGTCCATCGTGCCGACGCCGCCGGGGATGGTGAGGAAGCCGTCCGACAGGTCAGTGAACATGCGCTTGCGTTCATGCATGCCGGGCACGACGTGCAGCTCGGTGCAGCCCTTATGCGCGACTTCGCTGCCGACGAGCGCTTCGGGAATGACGCCGATGACTTCGCCGCCTGCTTCGAGCGCGCTGTCGGCCACCGCGCCCATCAGGCCGAGGCGTCCGCCGCCATAGACGACGCCAATGCCCTTTTCGGCGAGCGTGCGGCCGACGCGGCGCGCGGTTTCGATATAGACGGGGTCAGCGGGCGTCGCCGATCCGCAATAGACTGCAATGCGTTTCATGGGCCTCCCTGGCCTTCAATTCTCGCCATCCGGTTCCGTTTGTCCCGAGCGAAGTCGAGGGACGTGGTCTCGGCGCTGCGTGTCTCGACTTCGCTCGACACGAACGGATCATGGCGTGACGATGCGTACTGCTGTCGCTCTAGCCGCTCGTGCCCCGCAAAGTCGAGCCTCAGCCCAAATCCTCAAGCATCAGCGCTGCCGTCGCCTTCGCGCTGCCGACGACGCCGGGGATGCCGGCGCCGGGGTGTGTGCCCGCGCCAACGAAGTAGAGATTGTCGATCACGTCATCGCGGTTGTGGGCGCGGAACCAGGCGCTCTGCCACAGGACGGGCTCAAGGCTGAACGCGCTGCCAAGGTGCGCGGACAGGTCACGACCGAAATCGGTCGGCGCATAATGGAACTGCGTGACGATCCGCTCTTTCAGGTCGGGCATCAGGCGCTGGGCGACCTCATCCAGAATGCGGTCGGCAAACTGCTTGCCGAAGTCGCCATCCCAGTCGACCTTCGCCTTGCCGAGGTGCGCGACGGGCGCGAGCACGTAGAAGGTCGAGTGCCCCTCGGGCGCGACCGACGGATCGGTGACGCTCGGGTGGTGGAGGTACAGCGAAAAGTCCTCGGGCACGCGGCCATTCTTGTAGATGTCGTCGAGCAGCCCTTTGTAGCGCGGGCCAAACAGGATCATGTGATGCGGGATGTCGGGGAAGGTGCCCTTCACCCCGAAATGCACGACGAAGAGCGAGGGCGACCAGCGCTTGTGCTTCAGTGACCTGGCCGCGCGCTGCCCGCGCGGATGGTCGGCGAGGAGCTTGCCATAGCTGTGCATCAGATCGCCATTGGTGGCGACGGCGTCGGCTGACTGCTGCCAGCCGGAGGCCGTGCGCACGCCGGTCACGCGATTGCCCTCCGTCTCGATGGCCTCAACCGGGTCCCCCAGCCGTAGCGTGCCGCCCAGCCGTTCGAACAGGGCGACCATGCCGGAAACAAGCTTGTTGGTGCCGCCGCGCGCGAACCAGACGCCGCCGCGCTTTTCGATGGTGTGGATGAGCGCGTAGATCGAACTGGTCGTCATCGGATTGCCGCCCACAAGGAGCGTCTGGAACGACAGCGCCTGCCGCAGCTTGTCGTTCTTCACATATTTGGACGCGATGGAATAAACCGACCGCCACGCCTGATAGCGCGCGAGCGCGGGCGCGGCCTTCAGCATCGAGAGGATCGACAGGAACGCGACCGAGCCGAGCTTCTGATAGCCCTCCCGCTCCACGCCGCGGGAATATTCCTGAAACTTTTCATAGCCTTCAAGGTCATCGGGCGCGATCTTGCGGATCTCCTCGCGCAGGGCTTCCTCGTCATTGGCGTAATCGTAATTGGTGCCGTCGGGCCAGTTCAGGCGGTAAAAGGGCCTGACCGGCATCAGGTCGACATCGTCGGACACCGTGCCGCCCGACAGTGCCCAAAGCTCTTCCAGACAGGGCGGATCGGTGATGACTGTCGGCCCCGCATCGAAGGTGAAGCCGTCGCGCTGCCAATGATAGCCGCGCCCGCCCGGCTTGTCGCGAGCCTCGACGATGGTTGTCTGGATGCCCGCGGACTGGAGCCGGATACCGAGCGCCAGGCCGCCAAAGCCTGCGCCGATCACGATTGCCTTCTTCATTTTCTCAATCCCCAGATGGCGCGAATGGCCCGGCCGATCGGCACAGGCGGCTTGCCTGTCAGGATGCGTGCCTTGTCGATGAGCGTCGATTGACCCGCATAGAAGCGATCGATCAACATGGCCGAAAGGCCGTAAAACCGTTCAAAGATGCGATAACGCCGGTCGGGCTCGGCCGCACCGAACAGCATCGCGTCGAGCATCCGGTAATAGCCGCGCGCCTGCCAGTGTGTGCGCGCCATCGCCTCGAACTGCGCAGGCGTCAGGTCCGGATCGGTGGCGAGCCGTGACGCGAGCCGCACGGCGTCGGGCAAAGTATAGCCCGTCGTCGGCTGGCACATGCCCGATCGTATGCCTGCCTTCGCCGTGCCGGTGCCGGTCGAGCGCCAATAGGCGTCGAAATCGCCGCCGACGATGACGGGCAGCACGCCCGTTTCCTCATGCCCGCCGCCATTGGTCTGCCAGCCCTTGGCGGCGGCATAGGCGATGATCCGTTCGCGGATCGCGGTCACGTCGAGATCGGGCGCGTCGCTGTAATAGGTGTCCTCAATGAACACGGTCTCCGCATCGAAGGGCAGGCAGTAGACGAAGCGATAGCCGTCAATCTGTTCGACCGTCGCATCCATCACGATCGGGCGTGTCAGGCCATGGCCGCCCGGCACGCGGACGCGCTGCCCCACAAACTTCTGCCAGCCGAGCTTGAGCGTTGACAGGTCGCCCGGCCCGCGTGCGTCGATCACGCGTCGTGCGGTGATGGCGCCGCCACCTGCCAGCACGATCTGCTCTGGCGTCACCTCCAGCACCTCGGCGCGCAGGATCCGTTCGGGCGGCAGAACGGCCCGCACATGCGCGTCGAGCCGGTCGGACGTGATGCTGTTATACCCCGCGTCGAGCGTGCGGCTGAACTTGGGGAAGTGCACGTCATAGCCCGCCCAGTGGTGGACGATCAGCGGCGCGACGATCCAGCGGTCGGCTTCTGCCACGTCGCTGTCAAAGAACGACCAGACGTGATTGCCGCCCAGCGTCGCGCCCGTCTCCACGATCCGGACGTCAAGCTGCGGCTGCTGCGCGGCGAGCGCCAGCGCGATCAGGCACCCGGCCAGGCCGCCGCCAGCAATTGCGATATCACATTGGACAGTAGCGTCAGGCACAGACGCGCTCTAATGGTCCGGCCCGAAAAGAGAAAGGGGCACGCATGACACCGCTGGGGCAACTGATCGGCAGCATTGTGGAGGCAGGCGATGGGCGTTTCACCGTCAATGCAAGCGACGACTGGCGGCAGGGCCGCACGCTCTATGGCGGCGCCTCGGCGGGGCTCTGCTACGCCGCGTGCGAACGGATGGTGCCTGATCTGCCGCCGCTCCGTTCGGCGCAGATCGCCTTTATCGGCCCTTCGGGGGGCGAAGCGACGCTCGTCCCGACCGTGCTGCGGCGGGGCAAGTCGGTCACTTTCATGGCGTGCGACCTTCTGGCCGATGGCGTGGTCGCCACGCGCACGCTCTTTGCCTTCGGGGGCGAGCGGGAGTCCGCCTTCGCGGTCGAGGCGCCCGCCGCACCCGTTGTGCCGCGGCCCGAAGACTGCCCGCCGCTGTTCCGCCAATGGGCGCCGACCTTCGCGCAGCATTTCGACATGCGCTATGCGGGCGGCGGCTACCCCGTGACCGGCGCCGATGATGGCGACATGATCGTGTGGGTCCGCCACAAGGATGACGATGCACCTTCCGGGCTCGCCTCCCTTGTGACCTTGGGGGATGCCCTGCCGCCCGCGTCGATGCCGCGCCTTTCGGGTCCGGCCGCGATCAGTTCGATGACCTGGAATTTCGACATGGCCGACCCGACCCGCTTCGACGCAAAGGGCTGGCTCCTGCTGCGCTCAAAGGACGACGCCGTCGGCCATGGCTATGCCGGACAGACGATGGGCATGTGGGATGAGGGCGGCCGCCCGATCCTGCTGGGGCGTCAGAACATCACGATCTTTGCGTGAGCTGGCTTTGCGTGATGCGGTGGGATCGGCCATAGTCGCTTCATGACCCCGCTCCCCGCCATCCTGCTCTCTGCGCTTGCCATGACGGTTATTGTCGGCGTGCGCTATCTGATCACCAGCGGCGCCTTTGCGTGGGCGACGCGGATCAAGCATCGCGGGCTTTATGCGGGGCTCGGGCGGCAGATGCGGCGCGAGATCGGGTGGAGCCTTGCGTCCGCTGCCATCTACGGCGTGCCGGCGGGGATTGTCGCCTGGGGCTGGCAGGCGCACGGCTGGACGAAGATCTATACCGATGTGAATGCCTACCCGCTCTGGGTTCTGCCGTTCTCGGTGCTCGCCTTCCTCGCGCTGCACGACACGTGGTTCTACTGGACCCACCGCTGGATGCACCGGCCCCGGCTGTTCCGCATCGCTCATGCCGTCCATCATGAAAGCCGCCCGCCCACCGCCTGGGCTGCGATGAGTTTTCACCCCTGGGAAGCGGTGACGGGTGCGGTTGTCATCCCGGCGCTGGTCTTCCTCATCCCCATCCACGTGGCCGCGCTCGGCACCGTCCTTGCGATCATGACAATCATGGGCGTCGGCAATCACATGGGGTGGGAGATGTTTCCGCGCTGGCTTGTTCATGGGCCAGCAGGGAAGTGGCTGATAACGGCAACGCATCACCAGAAGCACCATGAGGCGTATAGGGGGAATTATGGGCTCTATTTCCGTGTTTGGGACAGGCTGTGCGGCACTGACCTTGGCCTTGGCCGCTTTTCCGTTGAGGGCCGCTGAGGCGCCGACGCCGCTTGCCACGGTCGAAGCCGCAATCACCGGCGTCCGCAATGCCAAAGGCAATGTCCTTGTCTGCATGACCGCCAATGCCAAGGCCTATCCCGATTGCGGGAAAGACCCCAAGAGTCGCAAGCTGTCACTGCCCGCGCGATCCTCCATGACGGCGCGGTTCGAGGACGTCCCGCCCGGCACCTATGCCATTGCGCTCATCCATGACGAGAATGGCAACAACAAGATGGACCTTGCCGTCTTCATACCAAAGGAAGGCTTCGGCATGTCGCGCAACCCGAAGATCGGCATGGGCCCGCCGAGCTTCAAAAGCGCCGCCTTTGCGGTGGGTGCGGCCGGGGTGAAGCTGCCGATCACGATGAAGTACATGTTCTAGGCGCGTCAGCGCGTGCGCCATCCTTGAACCAGCCATGCGATGCCGAAAAGTGTCGCGGCCAACGCGGCCTGAAGCAGCGGCGCGATGAGGACGGCGAGGCCACCCTGCGGGTCCGGGTGCCACAGCACCACATCCGCCAGATAGAGCAACCCGGCGACGGACATCACGGCAGCGATCAAGGGAAGGTGCCGCCCGGGGCGCATCTTGGCGACGCGGCTCAGCGCCAGCCCGCCCAGCACGAAGTGGGGCGCTGTCATCCAGAGTGCCCAGAAGACAAAGGCGCCCGTGCTCACGGGTTTGAGCGCGACGACAAAGGCGATGCTGCCCACAGCGGACAGGATCGTCACCAGAAGGGGCAGCACTGCCCGGCTCATAGGCTGCGCCTTTGCCGGTGCCATCTGAAAATGAGCCAGAGCCAGTAGGTGGCACTCAAGAGGAGCGCGACCGTCATCGTGGAAGCATCGCCGCGGCGCAGAAAATAGCGTTCGCCATCCGGTGCGCGCCGCACGCGGATCGTCTCGCCAACCAGCAGCTGATAGGCCTGCGCCGTGCGGTCGATCGTGGACCAGTCCATGACCATCAGCGGAAAATCGCCGGGTGCAATGTCGCCCGTTTCGTAGGTCTGGCCCCGTTGGGCATCGAAGAGCTGGAACCGCCACACCGGCGGGCCCTTGCCGAAGGGCGGGCGTTTGCGCGCCACGGCGTCCAGACGAACGGGCACCTCCGGCCATGTCGCGACCTGCCCGACCAGCCAGAGCTCATAGGTGGCGGCAGAGGGCATGACGCAGGCCAGCAGGAAGCCGCACAGGCTTATGAAAGACACCGCGATCCGGCGCACGCCGCCGCTCTTTACCACCTCATTCGGAGATTGGATCGGGTCGACGGCCTGTGTCATGCCGCCGGTCATAGGACAAAGAGGTTAAGGCGCGATGGCGCGTGCCGGACGGGCCTGAGGCCCGGCCTCAGGCAGGGACGCCCGGCCGGAACCAGCGCCGTTCGAACCACAGCGCCAGATTGACCAGCGCGATCAGCGCGGGCACCTCGATCAGCGGACCGATGACGGCGGCAAAGGCGACGGGGGACGCAAGGCCGAAGGCCGCGATGGCAACCGCAATGGCGAGTTCGAAATTGTTCGAGGCCGCCGTGAACGACAGGGCCGCCGTGCGCGGATAGTCGGCGCCAATGGCCCGGCCGCAGGCAAAGGCCAGCACGAACATCACGACGAAGAACAGCGCGAGCGGGATGCCGATACGCACCGCATCCATTGGCAGCGCGAGGATTTCGCCGCCCTTCAGGCTGAACATCGCAACGATGGTGAACAGCAGCGCGACCAGCGTCATCGGGCTGATCATCGGCAGGAAGCGCCCTTCATACCAGTCCGCCCCGCGCGCCTTGATGAGCGTGCGGCGGACGAGGAACCCGGCGAGGAAGGGCACGCCGAGATAGGTCAGCACCGCCTTCGCAATCGTCGAAAAATCAATGTCGACGACATGCGCGTCGAGCCCGAACACCGGCGGCAGCACCGTCAGATAGAACCAGGCATAGGGTACGTAGAAGAAGATCTGGAACAGCGAGTTGAAGGCGACGAGGCCGGTCACATATTCGGGGCTGCCCTTGGCCAGCTGGTTCCAGACGAGCACCATCGCGATGCACGGTGCGATGCCGATCAGGATGAGGCCGGTGAAATATTCGGGCTTGTCGGGCAGCAGCAGCGCAGCCAGCGCGAACATGAAGGCGGGCGCCACGATCCAGCACAGCACGAACGACAGCGCGAGCACCTTGCGGTCGCGAAACACCTGCCCAAGTTCCTCATAGCGGACCTTGGCGAGCGGCGGGAACATCATCAGGATCAGCCCGATCGCAATCGGCACACTGGTCGAACCGACCGACATGGCATTGAGCGCCGCCGGCACGGCGGGCACGAGCGACCCGAGCGCGATCCCGACTGCCATCGCTGCGAAGATCCAGACGGTCAGATAGCGGTCCAGAAAGGACAGCCGGGCGGCGGGGGCATTCAGGGCAAGCGTGGCCATCAGGCGGCTCCTTCCATCTGCCCGATGCGGGCAAGTGCGGCGGCGAGGGCCGCGCGGTCCATGGTTTCAAACGGCAGGTCGAGCAGCGCGCGCACGCGCATCTCAAGCCAGTGCCACGTCTGGTCAAAGGCGGCATCGACCGTGGCGTCATCGCCGGTCACATCCGCCGGGTCGGGCAGGCCCCAATGCGCCTTGATCGGGGCGCCGAGGAAAATCGGGCAGGTCTCGCCCGCCGCATTGCCGCACACGGTGATGGCGAGATCAATGGGCGGCGCGTCCGGGCCGGTGAATTCGTCCCAGCTCTTGGACCGGAAAGCGGCAGTCGCAATGCCCTTGCGCGCGAGCAGGCGCAGCGCGCCGGGATGCGGCACGCCCTTGGGCCTGCTCCCCGCGCTATGGGCGGTGATGCGGCCTGCGCCGCGCGTGGCCAGCATCGCTTCCCCCAGGATCGAGCGGGCGGAATTGCCGGTGCACAGCACAAGGATGCCGAAAGGACGCTGCGTCATTTTTGGTTCACCCGCATGCGGATTGGGAGGCGATGGCGAGGGACGGGGCACATTCGTCCCCGTCGCAGCAATTCTCCATCAGATAGGCGATGAGGCCGTTCATCGCGGCATAGTCCGCCGCATAGATGATCGACCGGCTCTGCCGCCGCTGTGTGACGAGGCCCGCATGGGCGAGTTGCGCCAGATGAAAGCTCATCGAAGACCCCGGTACGCCGACGGCCTCTGCAAGCGCGCCCGCAGGCATCCCGTCCGGCCCGGCCTGAACAAGCAGGCGGAACGCGGCGAGGCGGTGTTCCTGCGCCAGCGCGCCGAGCGCGCGGATGATCGGACCGGCTTTCATGCTCTCATTCCCATGATTCAATAAATGTGGAAATATCGATATATGACGCCGTGTCAAGCGTGGGCGCTGCGGCCTTGTCCCCTCCATTCACCCCGTGCCGCGCACAAACCATCCCCCAAAACAAGGCGTTCGCCGGACACATTCATCGGGGAGCAATGTCCGCTTGAACAGGAGGGCACCGGTTTCTAGGGGGCAGCTCAAGGGAGAATTAACATGCGTGCCATCTCAAATCGTACTGCCGCCCCGGTCCTTCTGGCGCTGCTCGCCGTGTCGGGCGTGGCGTCTGCACAGGACCAGGATACGTCCAACCCCAATATCATCGTCAATGGACAGGAAGCCGCGCCGGATGCAGCGGCCATGGCCAAGGGCCCGGAGATCAAGGGGATTGTGACCGCCCGCAAGGGGGACCGCATCCGCGTAACCGCGGCGGACGGCACGATGTCCGACATTTCGATTGTCGAGACGACAAAGATCAAGGGCTCGGGCAAGAACCCGACCAAGGCCGACATTCTGAACGGCCTTCCGGTCACCGTGAAGACGATGCAGGCCGGCACCGGGCTTGTCGCCAGCCAGATCAGCTTCAAGGGCCGCGACTTCAAGACCGCGAGCATGATCCGCACCGGCACCGCGCAGCAGTTCGCCGAAGTCGACGCCAAGGCCGAAGCGCTGCGCAGCCGCATGGGCGACATCGACAAGTACAATATCAAGGGCACGACCAACGTCTATTTCGACACGGGCAAGTGGACCCTGTCGGAACAGGCGAAGCAGGAACTCTGCTCGACCGCGCAGCAGGCCGAAGCGACCGACAATGCGCTGATGCTCGTCGTCGGCTATACGGACTCGGTCGGCAGCGAGGAATATAATCAGGTGCTCAGCGAAAAGCGCGCCAGCCGCGTGATCAACTATCTGCAGCAGGCCTGCCACTGGAAGCCGTACCGGATGCTGACGCCGACCGGCATGGCAGAATCCGATCCGCTCGCCAGCAACGACACCGAAGAAGGCAAGCGCCAGAACCGCCGCGTGTCGGTGAACATCCTGGTGAGCAAGAGCGTCGACGGCCTCTGAGGCCCGGCGGTCCTCCCGTCATCCCGGCACGCGGCCCGTCATGGGCCTTCGCCGGATGACGGGCGAGGACGTCCGATTGCGCCGCTTCAGATGCGCAATTGGCTGCCCAGTTCCACCACGCGGTTGGTCGGCAGCTTGAAGAAATCCATCGCCGATTCCGACGTCTTGAGCATCCACGCGAAGAGGTGCTCGCGCCACAGCGCCATGCCCGCCACTTCCTGCGCCGCAATCAACTTCTGCCGCCCGAGGAAATAGCTGGTGCGCATCGGATCGATCGGGCCGCCCGCTGCTGCGTCGAGCAGCAGGTCGCGCGGCACGTCGACATCCTCCATGAACCCGTAGCGCAGGAGAACGCGGTAGAATCCGTGACCAGCGGCGTCGGCCTTCAGCCGCTTGGCCGCGTCAACATAGGGCGTTTCCTCAAACTGGATCGTCAGGATGATCACGCGTTCATGCAGAACCTGATTGTGCTTCAGATTGTGCAACAGGGCGGAAGGAACGCCGTCGGGGGTGACCGACAGGAAGATGGACGTGCCGCTCACCCGATGTGCGGACCCGGCGGCGGACCGGATGAAAATGTCCATCGGCACGCTTTCCTTGGCCAGTTGCGCGCGCATTAGCGACCGGCCCTTGGCCCATGTGGTCAGCACGATGAAGATCGCGCCAGCAACGAGCAGCGGGAACCAGCCGCCATCGGCCACCTTGGTGACGTTCGACAGGAAGAAGGTGACATCGACAATTGAGAACAGGGCGATCGTCGCGGTCGCGGCCCAGCGGTTCCAGCGCCAGACCTTGAATAGAAGGAAGGCGAGCATCGCTGTCGTGATGATCATCGTTCCGACCACCGAAATGCCATAGGCGGATGCGAGGCGGGTCGATTCCCGGAAGCCGAGGACGAGCACCAGCACCATGATCAGCAGGCCCCAGTTGACGGCGGGCATATAGATCTGCCCGGCGGCGCGCTCGCTGGTGTGGAGGATCTTGAACCGCGGCAGGAAGCCGAGCTGGATCGCCTGATGGGTGACCGAGAAGGCGCCGGAAATGACCGCCTGACTGGCGATCACCGTCGCGCAGGTGGCGAGCAGCACCAGCGGCAGCCGGGCCCAGTCCGGCGCCATCATGAAGAAGGGGTTCTCGACCGCTGCCGGGCTGCCGAGCAGGAGCGCGCCCTGTCCCATATAGTTGAGCATGAGGCACGGATAGACGAGCCCCAGCCAGCCAAGGCCGATGGCCTTCCGGCCGAAATGCCCCATGTCGGCGTAGAGCGTTTCCGCGCCCGTCACCGCAAGGAAGACGGAGCCCATGGCGAGGAAGGCGAGCTTCATGTCGTACCGGAAAAACTCGACGGCCCACCATGGATTGATGATGCCGAGGATTTCGGGATGGCGGATGATGTTCGTCACCCCGAGCACCGCGAGCGCGATGAAATAGACGAGCACGATCGGGCCAAAGAGCTTGCCGACTTTCGCGGTGCCGCGTGACTGGATCAGGAACAGGGCGCCGAGGATGAGCACCGCGATCGGGATCACCAGCGGCTCAAGCTGTGATTCCACGATGGTCAGCCCCTCGACCGCCGAAAGCACGGAAATGGCCGGGGTGAGCATCGCATCGCCATAGAAGAGCGCGGCTGCCAGCACGCCGAGCACCGCGAGCGACGCGGCCCAGCGTTTGTCCTCCAGATGGCGGGAAATCAGGGCCAGCAGCGCAAAGGAACCACCTTCGCCCCGGTTGTCGGCGCGCATCGCGACAAAGACGTATTTGACGGTCACGATCAGCATCAGCGACCAGAAGATCAGGCTCAGCACGCCAAAGATGTGGAGCCGGTCCACCGCCAGCGGATGCGGGCCGATAAAGGCCTCCTTCATCGCATAAAGCGGCGACGTGCCGATATCGCCATAGACGACGCCGACTGCGCCGAGCATGAGCACGGGAAGGCTGTCCGTCTTGGCGGCGGCGTCGCCAGCCGCAGCGGTGCCGTCCTGCGGCGCGGATATGGACATGTTCATGTCTTCACACTGGGCCGGAACCGCATAAAGATTCCATGTGGATTTCCGCCTGTCGGGCTTTGTCCCTCTCGACGGACGCGCCGCTCGGGCGCATCTTGTCCGCATGGATGCAAGCAGTCTATTTTCACGTGATCGCGCGCCGTCGGTCGCCATCGGTCTTGCCGGTCATGTCGGCGCGCTGCTTCTCGTCGCCGTGTCAACGCTCGTCGGCCTGCTCGTTGCATCCCGATGGGGCAGTTCGGACGTCGTGCTTCTCTATCTGCCGGCGGTTCTGGCCGCCGCGATCTATGCGGGACTGCGGCCGGGCCTGCTGGCGGCGCTCGCCTCGACGCTGGCATATAATTTCTACTTCACCGCCCCTTATCGGACCTTCCTCATTCACAGTCCGGCGGATGTTGTCACCGTCCTGATCCTGTTTCTGGTGGCGGTCGTGACGAGCCAGCTTGCAGCCTCGGTGCGTCAGCAGGCGCGGCTCGCCTCCGCGCACGCATCGCGCAACGCGACGATCGCCGGCTTCGCCCGCCGCCTGCTCGCGGCGAATGAAGAAGATGGCGTGGCGGGGGAAACGGTGCGTGAACTGGCGGAGTTGTTCGCCTGTCAGGCGGTCCTTCTGGTCGGCCCGGAGGCGCGGCTGATCGCGGCCGCACCGCACCGGCCGGAGCTCAACCCCAGCGATGTCACCGCTGCTGCCGTGTCGCTCCAATCGGGGACGGCGACGGGCCGCAGGCGCGCGCTGGTGCGGGAATCCGATTGGCAATTCTATCCCGTGCGCGTGCAGGACCAGACGATTGCAACCGTTGGCCTCGCGCGGGAGGACGGGGCCATGCCCGTGGGGGCCGAGCACGCGCAGCTTCTGGACAGCCTTCTCGATCAGACGGCGCTCGCGCTGGAACGTGTCCGTCTCGACCGGGAAGCGCGTGACGCGCTGGCCCTGCGCAAGCTGGACCACCTGCGCGCGGCGCTGCTCGCGTCTATCGGCACCGATGTGAAGCCGCGCCTGAACGCCATCCAGGCCGATTTGCGGACACTGCGGCGCGACGGCACGGCAGACCGAGCCATCCTTGCCCAGCTGACAGCGGAGGCAGGCAAGCTGGATCGCTATATCGACAATCTGGTCGATCTCGGCCCCGGCGAGGATCAGGCGGCCCTGGCCTTTGGCGATGTGGTCTTCGATCTGCGGCGCCGTTCGGTCCTGAAGGGCGGGGTGGCCGTTCATCTGACGCCCAAGGAGTTTGCCGTGTTTGCGGAACTCGCCAAGCATGCCGGTCGCGTCCTGACCCATGGGCAGCTGCTGCGATCCGTCTGGGGCCCGGCGCAGCAGGACCAGATCGACTATCTGCGCGTGGCGATAAGGGCGCTCCGGCAGAAGCTGGAACAGGATCCCGCCCGGCCGGAACTCATCGTCAATGAACCCGGCGTCGGCTACCGTCTGGTGTCGACGCCCGCCGCCTGACCGCCCGCTTCAGCTGCCGATCAGCTGTTCCATGTGGCGGAACGGACCTTCGGGGCGTTCGATCAGCAGGGCTGCGGCATCCTCTTCGGTCAGCGGCTTGCTGAACAGATAGCCCTGGCCATATTCGCAGCCAAAGGCCGTCAGCTCCTCGCGCTGGAATTCGGTTTCCAGCCCCTCCACGACGACGCGCAGCTGAAGCGCATGGGCAAGGTCGAGCATCGCCTTCACCACGCTCCATTGCGCATTGGTCCGCGTCTGGGTGCGCACGAAGCTCTGGTCGATCTTGATGTTGTCGATGGGGATTGTCTGCAACCGGCTCAGCGAGGAATAGCCCGTCCCGAAATCATCAAGGCCGACCTGAATGTTGAGCGCGCGAAGTTCCTCGAGCACGCGGGCGGTGTGGTGCGGCTTGGTGATCGCGGCGCCTTCGGTGATCTCGATGCCGATCCAGCGCGGGTCGGCCCCGGTTTCTTCCAGAATTTCGCGCACCTGCTGCACGAAGGTCGGCTGCAGGAACTGGCGCGGCGCGACGTTGATGCTGATGCGCAGCGGCGGCTCCCGGCCGGGGACGAGCTGGTGCCAGCGCACCGCCGTCTTGCAGGCCTCACGCATCACCCATTGGCCGAGCAGCGTGATGACGCCGCTCTCTTCGGCCGCCGCGATGAAGTCGGACGGCGGCACAATCACGCCCGCACGCTTCCAGCGGACAAGCGCCTCAAAGCCGACCAGCTCTTCGGTGTCGAGCGCGAGGATCGGCTGGTAATGGAGGATGAAGTCGCCATTCTCGCAGGCCGTGCGCAGATCGTTGACGAGCGTCAGGCGCGACTGGAGATTGTTGCGCATCTTCTGGTCGAAGATGACGGTACGTTCGGACCCGAGCGACTTCGCCTCATACATGGCAAGGTCGGCATCGCGCAGCATGTCGCTGACGGTCGTATATTGGCCATCGTCATGCGCCACGCCGATGCTGGCGGTGACGCGCACGGGGTTTTGTTCAAGCCATTGTGGCTGGCGCAGCGACAGGTGGATCTCCGCGGCAAAGCGCTCGGCGAGCGCCGCCCGGTCCGGCCCGTCGACGATCAGCGTGAACTCGTCACCCGCCAGTCGGGCGAGCTGGACGTTGGAGGCGGCCGGGTTCTCATCCTCAAAGGCGTTGGCGTTGGCAACCAGCGTGCGCAGCTTGGCCGCCATATCGACGAGCAGCTGATCACCCGCCTGATGGCCCAGCGTGTCGTTGACGAGCTTGAACCCGTCCAGATCGATAAACAGCAGCGAGGGCGCGGGCTCATCGGCCGCGCGACGCTCGCGGAAGCAGCGCTCGATATTCTGGGCAAAGGCGGCGCGGTTGGGCAGGCCCGTCAGCGGGTCGGTCAGCGCGCTCTCCCGCAGGCGGTCGGCATGGTGGCGGCGACGGAAGACGCCCCCGATCTGGATGCCCGCCTGCAGCAGCACGTCGAGCAGCTCAAGCTCGGGCTCGCGCAGGTCCATTGAGAAGAATTCAAGGACCGCCTCGACATCGCGGCCGCTGAGGACAGGCACGGTCAGCATCGCCTTGAAGCTCGCCAGCCGGGCGAGGCGGGCGCGGTCAAAGCTCTCCAGCGTGTCGATATGCGGCGTCCAGACGGGCACCTGCTGCATCAGCGGCTGTTCGTCATCGTCGGCCCCGGCCGGGATCACGACCTCGTGCGAGGCCTTGATGAAGGGCTGGGCGCTGTCGCAGGTGCGGGCAAAGCTGATGCCGGCCGCGCGCATCGCTCCGGGCGCATCGGGGTCCGCGATCAGGACATTGCCGAACGGAAAGCCGAGCGTGGTGCAGATCTCGCGCACCGCCAGCCGCAGCACCTCCATCGGATCGTCCGATTCATTGGCGCGGACGGAAATGCCGTTCAAAAGCTCGATGCGCGCGCGGCTGACATAGAGGTCGCGCAGGCCGCTTTCGGCGAGGCGCTCGGCCTCCTGCCGTGCACGGCGCTCCCGTTCCAGGCGGCGCTCCAGCTGGGCGATGCGTTCGTCGGCCGGGCTTTCGGGGAAAGGCCAGCTTGCGTTCTTGCCGAGCTGGTTCATGCCGCCCACCGCACGTCGAGGCGGCACGCCTCCGCCCCATGATGCAGGCATTCGGGATGGCTCACGTCGCCATTCTCTCCGAAATGGGCCAGCGCACCGCGCGCCAGACCCTGCGCAATGTCGCAGAAGCGGCGGCGCGAGTGATAGGTAATCTGCACGACGTCATCGCCAATCGCATATTTGAAGTGCGGGCAGGCGGCGCCTGCGAAGATCTTGCGGATTTCGGGGTGGATCGACGAATTGAGCGAGAGCAGGAAGGTGCGGGTGTCGGACACGCCCTCCATGAACGCGGGAAAGCGGCTGACCATGATCGGCAGCGCGGACTCGCCAAAGGCCTGCAGCACCTCGGCGGCGGTCTGCCCGGTCAGCGCGGCGGTCGCTTCGGCAATCGCGTGAAACTCATTGTCGGAATAGGTGCCCAGTGACGAATAGGCGCCCTCCGCCCCGGACATGCACAACAGGCTGTCCCAGGCTTCCGGCCCGTACGCGTCGGTCACTACCTCTTCGAGGACGTTGAACATCAAACCTTTCACATCGACCCCACCGTTGATGCTGTGCGCAGGGGCTCCTGCACGTCTCTGTCAACGGCAGCGCGCGCTGCTTCTTTATGGGGGCGAGTGTAAATGTGATATTGTTTCCCCGTAGTATCGCCACCGAAATGGATGCGATGGCGGGATCGGCGCGGCGTTCCAACTGCGCGTCGGCGCCCGGGCGCCGGGGCGGCCTGCGGCTGGACTCCGGGAAAGCGCTGCGATACGCCATGCACGGTCGTACGCGACCTGGCGGGGGAGAGGCCATGCTCACAGAAGGGCGACGCGGTCTACTGGTGTTCAACGGGATCGGGCTCATCGCCACGGCGGTCCTGTCAGGCTGGCTCTATTTCTTCTTCACGCTTGGCGCGATCGATCTCTGGCCGTTCGTGACGGACGTGCCCTTCAGCATCGGCGGTGACCGGCGGGCGTGGAACATGGCCCATCTGGAAGGCATCACCAACGGCACGATGCTGATCGCGATCGGTGCGGCGGGCAGCTACATCCGGCTTGGGGAGCGCGCGCAGACCGTTCTCTTCTGGTCGTGCCTGGCCTTTGGCTGGCTGTTCACTCTGCCCGCCATTGCGAACGCGCTGTTCGGGACACGCGGGCTGGAGTTTGGCGGCGGGCCCTTCCCCGGCGATGTCACGATCAACAACATCATCTTCCTCGCCGGCTGGCCCGCGATGATCGGCGTGCATCTGGCCGTGGCGCTGCTGCTGTGGGGCGGCTGGCAGCATGTCCGCCATGCGCGGCGCGGCGCATGAGCGGCCCGGCGATCCTCGTCCGCCGCATCCCCTTCGCCTTTGACGAAGGGATCAAACCGGTCTGGCATCCGGACCGCCCCGAATGGAGCCACATGGTCAACGGCGCGTCGCTCGCCATGCCCTATCTTGAGCCGTTCCTGATCAAGACGGTGACCGAGGCGCTGAAACAGGTGAAGGACCCGGCGCTCAAGGCCGATGTCCATGCCTTTATCGGGCAGGAGGGCGTCCATTTTCAGAGCCACCGGCGCTACAATGAGATCCTCAAGCGATCCTACCCGGAACTGGCCGGTGTCGAGGCCGATATGGAGGCGGATTACCGCCGCTTCCAGAAGCGCAGCCTGCGGTGGCGGCTCGCCTATACCGCCGGGTTCGAGACGATGACGATGGGCATCACCGAATGGCTGATCCGCAGCCGGCGACAGCTCTTTGCGGGATCGGACAGCGCGATTGCCTCGCTGGTGCTGTGGCACATGGTCGAGGAGACCGAGCACAAGAACGTCGCATGGGACCTGTACGACCATCTTTATGGCGATTGGCGCGGCCGGGCCTGGGGCCTGTTGTGCGGGACGATCCACGTCGCCTTGTGCAGCCGCAAGGCCTATGTCCGGATGCTCAGGCGCGACGGGCGCTGGCATGATCTGCACAGCCGGATGCGTCTTTGGACGATGGTCGCGCGCTTCCTGCTCCACACCTCTCCGGCCATGCTGCGCTCGCTTCTGCCGGGATATCACCCGTCAAAAGTCCGCGATCCGGCCTGGGTGGCGCATTGGGCCACGGCCTATGCGGGCCTCCCCGAAGGCCGCATCCCCCTGCTCGACACGGCCGACCCGGAAATTCCCGCCCGCTTCGCCTGACGCTGGACGCATGTCGTTGAGACGCCTAAGGTCTTCTTCAACCCCGGGGAGTCGTGTGACTGAGAGGCTGGTGTAACGCCCAGCGACCCGTTGAACCTGATCCGGCTGATACCGGTGGAGGGAGGGTCGCTTGCCAAAGCGTCTCCTCCCGTATTGAGGAGATGTGAAGTGGCAGATATTTCAGCCCGTACCGAAATCGGCGTGACGACTGGCCCCATTCGCGGGTCGAAGAAGATCCATGTCGGTCCGCTCAAAGTCGCGATGCGCGAGATCTATCTGGAGCCGTCGAGCGGCGAGGCGCCGGTGCGCGTCTATGACACGTCCGGTCCCTATACCGATCCCAATGCCGCCATCGACATTTCGGCGGGCCTGCCCGAATTGCGGCGTGACTGGATCCGGTCGCGCGGCGACGTGGAAGAGGTCGCCCAGCGGGAGGTGAAGCCGGAAGACAATGGCCAGCTTGGCCCCGACCGCTCGGGCGGGGTGCCGGCTTTCCCCAATGTTCGCAAGACGGTGCTGCGCGCCAAGCCCGGCATGAACGTCAGCCAGATGCACTATGCGCGGCGCGGCATCATCACGCCGGAAATGGAATATGTGGCGGAGCGCGAGAATCTCGGCCGCGCCCGGCTCGCCGAATATGTCCGCGACGGCCAGAGCTTCGGCGCCGCCATCCCCGATTACATCACGCCCGAATTCGTGCGGGAGGAAGTCGCGCGCGGCCGGGCGATCATCCCCAGCAACATCAACCACCCCGAAAGCGAGCCGATGGCGATCGGCCGCAACTTCCTCGTGAAGATCAACGCCAATATCGGCAACTCGGCCGTCGCGTCCGACGTCGCGACCGAAGTCGACAAGATGGTCTGGTCGATCCGCTGGGGCGCGGACACCGTGATGGACCTGTCCACCGGCCGCAACATCCACGACACGCGCGAATGGATCCTGCGCAACTCGCCCGTCCCCATCGGCACGGTGCCGATCTATCAGGCGCTCGAAAAGGTTGGCGGCGTCGCCGAAGACCTGACCTGGGAAGTGTTCCGCGACACGCTCATCGAACAGGCCGAACAGGGCGTCGATTACTTCACCATCCATGCCGGCGTCCGCCTGCCCTATGTGCCGCTGGCGGCCAAGCGCGTGACGGGCATCGTCTCGCGCGGCGGCTCGATCATGGCGAAATGGTGCCTCGCGCATCACAAGGAAAGCTTCCTCTACGAACGCTTTGACGAGATCACCGAGATCATGAAGGCCTATGACGTCGCCTATTCACTGGGCGATGGCCTGCGCCCCGGCTCCATCGCCGACGCCAATGACGAAGCACAGTTTGCCGAACTCTACACGCTGGGTGAACTCACCAAGCGCGCCTGGGAACAGGACGTGCAGGTCATGATCGAAGGCCCCGGCCATGTGCCGATGCACAAGATCAAGGAGAATATGGACAAGCAGCTGGAGGTGTGCGGCGAAGCGCCCTTCTACACGCTCGGGCCGCTCGTGACCGATATCGCGCCGGGCTATGACCATATCACCAGCGGCATCGGCGCGGCCATGATCGGCTGGTATGGCACCGCCATGCTCTGCTACGTCACGCCCAAGGAACATCTGGGCCTGCCCGACCGCGATGACGTGAAGGTCGGCGTCGTCACCTACAAGCTCGCCGCCCATGCGGCCGACCTTGCCAAGGGGCACCCCGCCGCCAAGGTCCGCGACGATGCGCTCAGCCGCGCCCGCTTCGAATTCCGCTGGCGCGACCAGTTCAACCTGTCGCTCGATCCCGACACGGCCGAGCAATATCACGACCAGACGCTCCCCGCCGAAGGCGCCAAGACCGCCCACTTCTGCTCCATGTGCGGCCCGAAATTCTGCTCGATGAAGATCAGCCAGGAAGTCAGAGACTTCGCCAAGCTCCAGAACCAGAGCGCCGACGGCTTCGTCGCGGCGGAAGAAGCGGAGAAGGGCATGGCCGAGATGAGCAAGGTCTATGACGAGACCGGGCGGGAACTGTATATGGGGGCAGGGGACAGGGAGCGGGATTGAGGGGACCGATGCGTGATCGCAGAAGGACAACTGGCACTGTTCATGTGCTGCAGCGACTGGTGATCCTGTCCCTGCTGTTGGTACCCATCCAGCTGGCCGGTGACGGTCCGGCTGGCTTGCGCGGACTGGCGCCCGGCGCGGCCGCGCAGGCGGAATCCGGCTTGCCAAAGTGCCGGCCTCAGAAATCCTTCGAGCTGGGCAACAGCCCTGACACGATCATCGTGCGGGCGGTCAAGCCGACGATCCTGCCGCAGCCGCCAATAGCCATCGATGATTTGTCAGCCGTGGTCTCTGTGCCGACCAACGGCGTCCTCGACGTGACGATGAAGCTGGAGGCCAAGCATAGAGGCGATGGTTTCAGTGATGTCGTGGGTATCGGCGCCTACATGAGCTATCAATATGCGAAGACCCGGGATGCCCTCGACGCGGCGCCGGTGATCGCTCCCCTGGGCTGGGTCGGCGGGACGAATATCCGCGATCTTCGCGATCACTATGGCCAGATCAACATTGTCGGCGCCTTGGCCGTCAAGCCGGGTTTTTATCGTTTCTGCGTCTTTGCATCGGCGCACAGTGCGCTGACGCCGTCCAACAGTATCGCCGAAGTTCTTGTCGAAGGCGGCGGAAGCCCACTCAACGCGCTGCGCCTTTCCTACAAGCCGGGCGGAAGACTACTGGACTGACGACTGGGCGTGGCGCAGAGGACATTTGCGCGCTTGCCCCTCTCACCCCAACCTAACCAAAGCCTCATCCAGCGCCTGTAAAAACCTCGACCGATCCGCCTTCGAAAACGGCGCCGGTCCGCCGCCCACCCCGTCCATCCCGACGCGCAGGTCGGCCATGATGGCGCGGGTGGCGATGGCGCTGCCGATGGAGGCGGCGGAGAAGGGGCGGCCATTGTTGCCGATCACGGTCGCGCCCGCCTTCAGGCATCGGTCGGCGAGGAGGATGTCGGCGGTGATCACGATGCTGCGCGGTCCCGCTTCTCCTGCGATCCAGTCATCCGCCGCGTCGAAGCTGTCCGAGACGATCTGCCGCGTAATGAGCGGATGGTCGGGGATGCGGAGGCGCGCATTGCTGACGAGCACGACGGCGACATTGCGGCGCCAGGCGACCTTGTAGATCTCCTCCTTCACCGGACAGGCATCGGCATCGACGAGGATGCGGGGGTTGGCGGGCGGGGCAGGGGCAGGGTCCATGCCGCGCCTCTTGCCCGATTGCGCGCGGCCTTGCATCAAAATCTGGCGGGCGGCGCTTGCCCTCCCCCAGCCCCTCCCGCCTGCGGGAGGGGAGATGCGCCCAAAGCCCCATCCGCCATGCGGGCGGGGCTGCCACGCCCCGCAAACCACGCTATGACGGTGCCGGAGCGCGCGGGCAGGCATCCGCGCGGGAGGGTGCGTGCCATGTCGCAAGCCGAGATCTTCAACCTGATCCAGCAGGTGCAGGATCAATATGCCGCGCTGTTTGCGCAGGTCATAACGATCAACTTCGCGATGATTGTCGCGGTCTTCTACTTCCTGCACCGCACCTCGCTGCGCTTCCGGATGGCGGCGTTCCTGTTCTATATCACGGGGATGCTGGCGCTGGTCGGCATGATGCTCCACGCCGCCAATGTGAAGGCCTTCGCGCTCGCCGCGCTGTCCGCCATTCCCGCGGGGAACCGGGGCAGCGTGGTCGCCGCCTATCTCGCCTTTCAGGACAGCTGGCTGGCCAAGGCGAGCGCGCTGTTTCAGAACGCCTCGGTCTGGCTGCTCCTCGGGGTGGTTTTCTACATGCTCTTTGTCTGGCGCAATCCGGAGGCCCAATGACCAACGCGACCCGCTTGAGCGCCCTCTGGCGCCCCTTTTTCGGCCTTGCCGCCGCCTATAATCTCGTCATCGGCGGCGCGGCGCTCGCCCATGCCGCCGCCCCCGTCAATGACCGCATTGTCGGGCTGCTCGTCGCCTGTTTCGGGATTGTCTATGCGCTCGTCGGCTGGCGGCCGGATCGGTTCGGGCCGGTGCTCTGGGCGGGGATCGCGGGCAAGCTCGGCATTGTCGCGCTGCTGCTGCCTGCGGTGATTGCGGGCGCGGCGCCGGCGGGGACGGGCGTGATCCTTGGCGGCGATGCGCTCTTTACGGCGGGCTTTCTGCTGTTCCTCTTCCGGCGGCGCTGATCGGCGGGCGGGGGGCTAGAGCACCTTCCCCAGAATCCTGCCGGGATTGGCGCGCAGCGCGGCTTCCTCATTGCCCATATAGCTGAAGATGCCGCGCATCGCCTGTGCGGTCACATGGTCGGTGAGCCCGTCGCCTGTCAGGCCGAGGCCGCCGAGCAGTCGCCCCGCGCTGCCCAGCCTGGCGAGCTGATCGAACGCGCCGACCTTGGTGAGCGCGGACGCGATCAGCGGGCGGACCTTGGTCCCCAGCTCCACACCCGCCGTCCGCTCCAGAAAGCTGGTGCCGCCACGCCGGTCGGTGACAAGGCCGGGCACATCGGTGATCTTCAGGCCGGAGATCGCGCTGCGGAAGACGGGCTTGGCCTCGCCCGCGGCCAGGCTCGCCGCATCGTTGAGCGAGCGGGTGAGCTTGGTCGTCAGGCCAAGCCTGTCGCCCCCGTCGAGCAGCTTGCGCGCCAGCTTCCCATTTGTGCCGGGCAGGAGGATGCGGATCGCCACGTCGCGGTTAAAGCCGTCGGGCGCGGCGAGCTTGGTCAGCGCGCTGTCGGACGCATTGCCGAGCAGCCGGGTCAGCCCCAGCCCGTCGAGCAGCCCGGCCGCCGTGCCCCGCCCCGGAAGGAGCATCCCGGCCCCCAGCAGAAGCCCGCCCGTCACCGCTGCGCGTCGTGTGAAATCGTCCGTCATCCCGCTCTCCCGCTCAAGTCGCGGGGCGATGCTATGCCGCAGAAATCTGCCGTGCAACGCCGCTGCGTCAAGCCTCTGAAGGCGAACGAAAAGCCCTGATCGGAAAAGCCCCGCCGGGCGGACCAGGCGGGGCTTTGCGTGTCCGGCGGCAGGGACACTGGGAGAGGACCCCCCGCCGCCGGAAGGGAGGCTGGCTTAGCGCGCGGCGACTTCGACGATGCCCGTGATCGGCTTCACTTCGGACAGCCTGAAGGCGACCGGCTGATTGTTGAAATGGCCCTCGACCATGTACTTCGACACGGCGAGCTTGAAGGGGACGCCGGCCGAGGTTGCGCCCGCGATGATGCGGCCCTTGGCGGTGTCGGTGACGGTGTAGCTGTATTCGGTGCCCTTGTGCGCGATGGTGACGGTCTCACCCGCGCAGGCGATGCCCGGAATGGCGAGCGAAAGGGCGGCGGCAAAGTTGATGAAAGTGCGGATCATGAGAACATTCCTTCCCTGCTGGTGAATGAAGTCCTCCTACACGGCCGTTTCTGTTGTGCAGCGCAACATATGGGTCGGTCTTCGGATGCGGCAACTGCATTCTCTGCCTTCGCGGGTGCAGCAATTGCATCTGAGGAGAAGCGGGCAAGGACCAGCCAGCGTGGACAAATTCGCCTTCACACCACGTCGCCCCATGCCTGACACGGGGCGACGGGCTTGGGGGAGGGAACCGTACAAAGCCCCCGCGCCTCCGCGTCTTCGCGTGAACCTGAGGCTCAGCCGAACATATACCGCATCTTCACCGCAATCGCGCCGCCGCCGCCGGGCGCGGTGGAAAAGAGCGACTTGTCCCACCCCGGCATCCCGCCCGGATTGTTGGACACGCCCACCCCTTCGGTCGGCATCCCGATAAAGTTGTGGCCCATCTTCCCGTCGCCATTCTCGTCATGCTCGATGGTGACGGCATAGCGGCCGGGCGCGACATCGGGAAAGCGGACGTCCATCGACGTGGCCGACACGGGCAGGGTGACGCGCAGCGCCGTCCGGCTCTTCGCGCAGGACGGGAAGCCCGCCTTGTCACGCCACAGGCACGCGATGATCCGCCCCTTGGTCGAATGCAGCCCCGACACCGCGACAGAAAGCGACGCACCCCCCTGCGGCCCAACCCCGGCGACCGCCGCCCCGGTGATCAGGGGTGCGGCGAGCAGAGCGACCGGCAGCACAAAGCCTGCCACCCGCGCAAGGGAGGGGAGAGGGGACAAGGACGACATGAATGAGGCTCCGTAAGGTGGGATTACGGAGGTGAGACGGCACGGAGAGGTGGGCGCCTCAGCTGGGTAAGCTCAAATATCTCTAGTTGACTGAATTGCGCGCAATTTCAGACTAGGTTGACCATACCCAAAATAATTATAGGTTGATTTAGAACTATGGGGTAAATCAATGTCCGAGATTAGGCACAAGATAGAATACTCAGCGAGTGGTGTTCCTCTTTCTGACGTAATATCAGCTTTGCAGTCGCATCAGAGGTTGCTGCCAAAAGCCGTCAATGCACTAACCGCATTGGCCCCCGGGGCCGAGATACGAGTCGTTAGGATTACCGTCGATGAGATTAGAGCAGGATCACTCATATTCGATCTGCTTCTTGAACTTTATGGAGTATACCAACACGATGTAGATAGAGTCACGGTCGAAGGGATCGAGTCATTGCTCGGGGTTGATGTGCCGAAGGAATACGAAGCCTTGGTCACTCTCATGATGATCGGGGTTGTTTTCTTTGTTTCGCGCTGGGCTTATGATACTGTTAAATCAAAGAAAAATGAGCCGGCACCGGGAATACACATAACCGGGGACTACAATCGTGTAATCAACATCATTGCTGGGAAACTGCAAATTACGGCGAACGAAGTGGAGGGGGCCATCGCTCAAGCTGTTCAGCCTTCACGTGTGCGCACATTGATTAATGCTGTTGCGGCCTTCTTCCGTCCAGCGCGGACCCAACCCGGCAGCACAATCAAAGGCGGCGGCTTCGAAGTTTCCCCGGATGCGATTGCCGAATTTCCGTCGGAAGCCGATTTGAAGGCAATTGACGAAACGGAGATGATCAATCTGCCGGATACGCTCATTGATATACGTGCTCTAGACAAAGACCGTGGTGAGCGAGGATGGGCGGCAAAGATCGTCGGACGGCCCGACTTCGACTTTTCTCGCCTTCCAATGGACCTCTATCCGACAGTCAATGCTCCTGAACTCGCCAAACTCGACAAGGTGAGGGCGGACCTCGTTGTGGAAATGAAACGTGACGGAAGCGGCGAATTGCGGCCCAAGCGTCTGCATCTATTGGCCTACAGAGAAATCGAAACGCCGCCAAAATAACAGTCGAGGCAGCGCTAACGCATTTGTAACTTTCCTACATCGTTCTCTTTATGTTCTAATCCATCGGATGAGCCACACATCCGAGTCCCCCACCGCCGCCGCCGGTTTCGGCATTCCCTCCACACTTGACCATGACGATCAGCCCGATCTTCCCTTTGCCTCGCCGCTGCCGCGCGCGGAGCGGCCGTTTCTGGAGGAAGACGAAAACCCTTTCGCCTTTGATCATGTCTCCCTGCGCTTCCGCCATGATGGCTGGACGCCGGAACGGCAGGAGCGGTTTATCGAGGCGCTGGCGGCGACCGGCTGTGTCGAGCAGGCCGCGCGCGCCGTGGGGAAGAGCGTCTCGTCCGCTTATGCGCTGAAGACGCGGGCCGAGGCGCGGCCCTTCCGCCTTGCGTGGGAGGCAGCACTTGAGGTCGGCATCAAGCGCCTGTCCGAAGCGGCCTTGTCGCGCGCGATCCACGGCGTGGCCCAGCCGATCTTCTACAAGGGCGAACAGGTGGGCGAACGCCGCCATTATGATGAGCGGCTGACCATGTTCCTGCTGCGCTACCGCGACCCTGCGCGCTTCGGCCCCTGGATCGACCGCGTCGACAGCGTCGAAGAGAAATTCGACGGCGCCCCCATGCTGCTCCGCCAGCTCCTCAACCGCATGGTCGACAAACTCTTCGGGGAGGCCGGGGAGGACGCGTTCGATCGCGCCGTGGCGCGCGGCGAGCTGCCCGAGGACGCGCCGGAGCCAGAGGACGAGGACGAGGATTGGGACGAGGAGGTCGAAGACGAAAACGAAGACGAAGACGACGCAACGCCGTGCTCTGGACCTGATCCGGAGCCCATGGCGGGGGCGGTGACGCCGCGGGAAGATGGGCTCCGGCGCGCGCCCGGGGCACAGGGCGATACATATGGGGATGACCGTCGCCCCGGCGCAGGCCGGGGCCACTTTGAGGAAATGGCGCCTGACTCTCCGAGCGGCCCCGGCCTCCGCCGGGGCGACGGGGTGGGGGCAGACCCCGATCGCCGCTGGCGGGCGCCGGAGCCGCGGGTGCGGTCGCTTTAGGGCGTGCACGCATTTCTGCGGCGTGAGGCCCTCAACTTCCTCCACTTCCACACCTTCCGGCATAACTTTGGAGGGGTTCACGCGGAGGAGCACAGACGCGGAGGGGTATGTCCCACCTCCCGTCATCCTGAACTTGGTTCAGGATCCATGCCGCACAGGCGGGCGCAGCTTTGAAGGTCGGCGCGTGCTTCAACGTCACGGCATGGATGCTGAAACAAGTTCAGCATGACGAAAACGCGAAGGGAACCGCACAAAGCCTCCGCGTCCCCGCGTCTCCGCGTGAACCCTCGCGCGGCGTAGAGTGGGAAAAACGGGGTGGCGGAAAAAACGGGGCGGCGGGGTCGCAGGTCGCCGCCCCGGCACGGGCTGGATGGGGCGCGCGGCTCAGTTGCCGCGCTGGCCGTCGTGCTTCTGGTGGTAGATGTTGGCGCTGGCGCGGTCCTGCATCTGTTCCAGGCGCAGGCGTTCGGCCTTGGTCAGGCCCGGTCCGTCGGCGCGGCTGCGCGCCTCATAGGCGGCGATATGCCCCTGCTGGCGCTGGAGGCGGTTGACCTCGCGCGCGGTGAGGGTGCCGTTGCTGATGCCCGCGTCGATGCGCTGCTGCTGCTTGGCCTGACGCTGGTTGATGCGGGCCTCGGCCGGGCTGGCAAGCGCGGTCGTCGTCATGCCGGCGATGAGGAAGGCGAGAAGGGGTCGGGTACGCATGTGACGTGTCTCCTGTGTCCGGACCGTCGCGGGGTCGCAGATGCGGCGGTCTCTTCCAGCCAAACGGACGGGCCGCAAAAACCCTTCACATGCTGGTGCGGATTTTACGGCCCCGGTGTGGAAGCATCGGAAAGGAAAGCGTAAAAAAAGGGCGAGGCCAGTTGTGTGGCCCCGCCCGGGAAGTGTGTTGGTCGTACAAAGACAGTGCGCCGGAGGGCAAAGGGGGGGGGAGAACGCCTGGCCGAGCGTCTGTCCCTCCGGCAGCCAGAGAAGTGGTTTCCCGCTTCCGGCACCCTTATCCCTCCAATTCGCAACCAAAGCCTTAAAATCGCAAGGGAAATGGTCCGAAATGGCGTCAATTCCACGTCCATCGAAACCATAATGGTGTGAAGGGCGCGGGTGTTGCGGCTCAGCGCTTGCGGACGAACTCCGCGCGCAGGACGAGGCCCTTGATCCCGTCAAACTTGCAGTCGATTTCCTGCGGGTCGCCGGTCAGGCGGATCGACTTGATGAGCGTGCCGCGCTTCAGCGTCTGGCCCGCACCCTTCACGGTCAGATCCTTGATCAGCGTGACCTGATCGCCATCGGCCAGAAGATTGCCGACCGCATCGCGGACCTCGACGCCGTCGGCCTGGCTGGCTGCGGCCTGCTTTGCCGCCAGCTCGCTCGCCGGCATCCACTCCCCGCTTTCCTCGTCATAGACATAGTCTTCATCTTCGCCGGACATTGGAAACTCCCTTTCGCGCGCTGCCCTAGCCGGTCCCGCCCGCAAACGCCAGAAATGCGCGGAAGCGTCTGGAACAATGGCAGAATTCCGGTGTTCGCAATAAAACAGGCGACACAGGAGAAGATGTCACATGGCAAGGGAAGCGGGTGGCAAGACGTCGGGCGGCACGCCTTCGGCCAAGAAAGGTTCGGCCGGGAAGGCTGCGGCAAAGTCCGGCAGCGACCGTCCATCCCGACGGGGCGGGGCCAACAATGCGCTCAACCAGAAAGTCGGATATTCGGACGAACTGGCAGAGATCGTCGGCAAGCCGCCCATGGCGCGCTCCGAGATCACGTCAAAGCTCTGGGACTATATCCGCAAGAAGGATTTGCAGGCGAAGGACGACCGCCGCCAGATTGAGCCGGATGCGCCTCTGGCCAAGGTCATCGGCAAGGACCGCATTTCGATGTTCAAGATGACCGCCGCGGTCAACAAGCATATCGAGAAGGGATAAGGGCGCGGGCGCCCTCGTGCGTCAGGCGCGGCCGAGGCGGGAGACGAGCGCGACGAAGAAGGCCGTCGACCAGCCGAGCAGCAGGAAGCCGTTGATCCCCTCGATCGCCGCAACCAGCCGCCAGGCGGGATCGATATAGCGGTCGTCAAAGCCGATCCCGGCATAGCTGATCGTCGAGAAATAGACCGAGGTCTCAAGCGTCGGGATCGCGCCGATCATGAGGTAGAGCGCGGCATAGACCCAGATCTCGATCCCGTGCAGCACGAAGATCGCGACGACGAGGCACAGGGTGAAGAAGACCGTGCGCAGCGACAGCGCCGGGATGTGGTGCATCCGCTCCACCTGCGCCTCGCCCCGCAGCGCCCGCCCGAGCAGGGCAAGGCCGAACCCGTGGAAGATCACGGTGACAAAGACCATCACGGTCGACACGGACAGCTGCACGAGCATGGTCTGTGCCTTGCGTCGCAACCACCACCGCGTCAACCGCACATGGCTTGACCATCGGCGGCAAAAGCATCCAGATGCGCCCCGATGTGCAATCTCTATCGCCTTGACGTTCCGGCCAACCAGATTGCCGACGCCTTTGGTGTCGACGCGGGCAGCGACCCGTGGGTGGGGGATTATGTGGCCCCGGGCAAATATGCGCCCGTCATTGTCCGCGCCGATGGCCGCAAGGTGCTCGTCCCGCGCGTCTGGGGCGTGCCGCCGCCGCCCAATGGCGACCGGCCCGTCACCAATGTCCGCAATCTCGACAGCCCGTTCTGGATCGGCACGTTGCGGCACACGATGTTCCGCTGCCTCATTCCGGTCACCAGCTTTCAGGAATGGGGCGGGGAGCGTGGCCGCCGGACGCAGCACTGGTTCTCGGTGCCGTCCGAGCCGGTCTTCGCAATTGCGGGCATCTGGCGCGACAGCGAAGTGGCGAGCTTTGCGATGCTGACGACCGATCCCAATCAGCTGGTTGGCAGCGTCCACCCCAAGGCGATGCCCGTGATCCTCCACAGCTATGATCATGATGCGTGGCTCCGCTCTGACTGGGAGGAGGCGCGACAGTTGGTCGTGTCCTATCCGTCCCAGCTGATGGCGATGGCGGACGCGCCGCCCATCGAGAAACCCAAGGTTTCGGCTGACCCCGCCATTGACCTTTTCAGCCGTTCGGCGTAGTGGCCCGCTCGCCCGTCGGGAATGGTGCGTGTGAGAATCCCTCGCAAACCCCAGGATTTTCGGGCATTACATAGCGCTTGAACACTGTTTGTGCGGGAATTGTCCCCGGGCTTTTGCCTTGGGGCCGATTCGTGTTTTCCTTGTGGAAACGCCTACGCCGTGCATCAGAGTAACTTCGTAAAGGTGAAGGGCTTCATGCCAACGATCAATCAGCTGGTCCGCAAGGGCCGGGCGCCGCAGAAGGCGAAATCCAAAGTTCCCGCGATGGAACAGAACCCGCAGAAGCGTGGTGTCTGCACCCGCGTGTATACGACGACCCCGAAAAAGCCGAACTCGGCGCTCCGCAAGGTGGCCAAGATTCGTCTGACCAACGGTCGCGAAGTCATCAGCTACATTCCCGGTGAAGGTCACAACCTTCAGGAGCACTCGGTTGTGCTTATCCGCGGCGGTCGTGTTCGCGACCTTCCCGGCGTGCGCTACCACGTTCTCCGCGGCGTGCTCGACACGCAGGGTGTGAAGGACCGCAAGCAGAGCCGTTCGAAGTACGGCGCGAAGCGTCCTAAGTAATCTTCCCAATTAGAAGGATAAGCTGACATGGCTCGTCGTCGTCGTCCCGAAAAGCGGGAAATCCTGCCCGATCCCAAATTTGGTGATGTGGTGCTGTCGAAATTCATGAACTCCGTCATGCTTGACGGGAAGAAGTCGGTTGCTGAAGGGATCGTCTATGGCGCTCTCGAGGCGATCGAGGTCAAGGCCAAGAAGGAACCGCTTGGCGTGTTCCATGACGCGCTGAACAATGTGAAGCCGGGCATCGAAGTCCGTTCGCGTCGCGTTGGTGGTGCCACCTACCAGGTTCCGGTCGAAGTTCGTACCGAACGTGCCCAGGCGCTTGCGATCCGCTGGCTGATCAATGCCGCGCGCTCGCGCTCGGAAAACACCATGGCTGCCCGCCTGTCGGGTGAGCTGATGGATGCCGCGAACAACCGTGGCAATGCGGTCAAGAAGCGTGAAGACACGCACCGCATGGCGGAAGCCAACCGCGCCTTCTCGCACTACCGCTGGTAATCGCGCTGTAACAATCGGGGCGTCTTAGCGGACGCCCCACCCCTTCGGAGTATTCCACAATGGCACGCAGCCATCCGCTCGAAAAATACCGCAACATCGGTATCATGGCGCACATCGACGCTGGCAAGACCACGACGACCGAGCGCATTCTCTATTATACCGGCAAGTCCTACAAGATCGGTGAAGTCCATGAAGGCACCGCCACCATGGACTGGATGGAACAGGAACAGGAACGCGGCATCACGATCACGTCGGCGGCCACGACCTGCGAATGGAAGGGACACCGGATCAACATCATCGACACGCCGGGCCACGTCGACTTCACGATTGAAGTCGAACGTTCGCTGCGCGTGCTCGACGGCGCGGTGGCCTGCTTTGACGGCGTTGCCGGCGTGGAGCCGCAGTCGGAAACGGTGTGGCGCCAGGCGGACAAGTACAAGGTCCCGCGGATGTGCTTCATCAACAAGCTGGACCGCACGGGCGCGAGCTTCGAGTTCTGCGTGAACTCGATCATCGAACGCCTCGGCGCGACCCCGGCTGTGCTGTATCTGCCGATCGGCATCGAAAGCAGCCTGAAGGGCCTCGTTGACCTCGTCGAAAACCGTGCGATCGTCTGGAAGGACGAAAAGCTCGGCGCTGAATTCTTCTACGAAGAAATTCCGGCTGACATGGCGGACAAGGCTGCCGAATATCGCGAAAAGCTGATCGAGCTTGCCGTTGAGCAGGACGATGCCGCGATGGAAGCCTATCTCGAAGGCAACCTGCCCGACGTCGCAACGCTCAAGGCGCTGATCCGCAAGGGCACGCTCGCCCAGGCCTTCGTGCCGGTGTGCTGCGGCTCGGCGTTCAAGAACAAGGGCGTCCAGCCGCTCCTCGATGCCGTCGTCGACTATCTCCCGTCGCCGCTCGACATTGAAGACGTGCAGGGCATCAACCCGTCGACGGAAGAGCCGGACAGCCGTCCGACCGCCGACGACGCGCCGTTCAGCGCGCTCGCGTTCAAGATCATGAACGACCCGTTCGTCGGTTCGCTCACCTTCTGCCGCATCTATTCGGGCACGCTGTCGAAGGGCAGCTACCTGAACTCGGTGAAGGACAAGAAGGAAAAGATCGGCCGTATGCTCCTCATGCATGCGAACGAGCGTGAAGACATTGATGTTGCCTATGCAGGGGACATCGTGGCGCTTGCCGGCATGAAGGAAACGACGACCGGCGATACGCTGTGCGATCCCGCCAAGCCGATCATTCTGGAACGCATGGAGTTCCCGGAACCGGTTATCGAGCTGTCGGTCGAACCGAAGACCAAGGCTGACCAGGAAAAGATGGGCCTCGCGCTCAACCGTCTGGCTGCCGAAGATCCTTCGTTCCGCGTGTCGACCGACCATGAATCGGGCCAGACGATCATCAAGGGCATGGGTGAACTTCACCTTGAAATCCTCGTTGACCGCATGAAGCGCGAATTCAAGGTCGAAGCCAATGTCGGTGCGCCGCAGGTGGCCTATCGCGAATATCTCGCGAAGCCCGTCGACGTCGATTACACCCACAAGAAGCAGTCGGGTGGTACCGGTCAGTTCGGTCGCGTGAAGGTTAAGGTCACGCCGGGCGAACGTGGTTCGGGCATCATCTTCAAGGACGAAATCAAGGGCGGTAACATTCCGAAGGAATATATCCCCGCGATTGAAAAGGGCATGCGTGAAACGGCCGAATCCGGTCAGCTCATCGGCTTCCCGATCATCGATTTCGAAATCCTGCTGTATGACGGCGCCTATCACGACGTCGACTCGTCGGCGCTGGCGTTCGAAATCACCGGTCGTGCTGCCATGCGTGAAGTCGCGCAGAAGTCCGGCATCAAGCTGCTCGAACCGATCATGCGCGTCGAAGTCGTCACCCCGGAAGATTATCTGGGCGACGTCATTGGCGACATGAACTCGCGTCGTGGCCAGATCCAGGGTACCGATACGCGCGGCAACGCGCAGTCGGTCGAAGCGATGGTCCCGCTGGCGAACATGTTCGGCTACGTCAACCAGCTGCGCTCGTTCACGCAAGGGCGTGCGCAGTACACGATGCAGTTCTCGCACTATGACGAGGTTCCTGCGAACGTGGCGGAAGAGGTGAAGGCAAAGCTTGCCTGATCGTGAAAGACGGATTATGGCGCGCGCCTGATTTGGCAGGCGCTCGCCCGCAATCCGAAACTGTGAACCAATCGAAGAACGAGGTTTAGAACAATGGCTAAGGCTAAATTTGAGCGGACGAAGCCGCACTGCAACATCGGCACCATCGGTCACGTCGACCACGGCAAGACGTCGCTGACGGCTGCCATTTCGAAGATCCTGGCTGAAACCAACGGCGGCGTTGCTGTCGACTTCGCCAACATCGACAAGGCTCCGGAAGAGCGCGAGCGCGGCATCACCATTTCGACGGCGCACGTCGAATATGAAACCGCTGCCCGTCACTACGCCCACGTCGACTGCCCGGGCCACGCTGACTATGTGAAGAACATGATCACCGGTGCTGCGCAGATGGACGGCGGCATCCTCGTCGTTTCGGCCACGGACGGCCCGATGCCGCAGACCCGTGAGCACATCCTGCTCGCCCGTCAGGTCGGCGTGCCGCAGCTCGTCGTGTTCATGAACAAGGTTGACCTTGTTGACGATCCCGAAATCCTCGAGCTCGTTGAAATGGAAATCCGCGAACTGCTCTCGAACTATGACTTTGACGGCGATAACATCCCCGTCATCCAGGGTTCGGCGACCTGCGCGCTCAACGACACCAACCCGGAAATCGGCCGCGAAGCCATCCTGAAGCTGATGGCTGCTGTCGACAGCTGGATCCCGCAGCCGGCCCGTCCGCTCGACAAGCCGTTCCTGATGCCGATCGAAGACGTGTTCTCGATCTCGGGTCGTGGTACGGTCGTTACCGGCCGCGTCGAAACCGGCGTTGTGAAGGTTGGCGAAGAAGTCGAAATCGTCGGCCTCAAGGACACCAAGAAGACCGTCGTCACCGGCGTCGAAATGTTCCGCAAGCTGCTCGATCAGGGTGAAGCTGGCGACAACATCGGCGCGCTGATCCGCGGCGTTGGCCGTGAAGAAGTTGAGCGTGGCCAGGTTCTCTGCAAGCCGGGCTCGATCACGCCGCACACCGAGTTCACCTCGGAAGTGTACGTCCTGTCGAAGGAAGAAGGCGGCCGTCACACGCCGTTCTTTGCGAACTATCGTCCGCAGTTCTACTTCCGCACGACCGACGTCACCGGTGAAGTCGTTCTGCCGGAAGGCACGGAAATGGTCATGCCGGGCGACAACGTCCAGCTCGGCGTGAAGCTGATCGCACCGATCGCGATGGAGCAGGGTCTCCGCTTCTCGATCCGTGAAGGTGGCCGGACCGTCGGTTCCGGGGTTGTCGCCTCGATCACGAAGTAATATAGCGCAATCAACACCGCCCGATTCTCCTCGCGAGGATCGGGCGGTTTGCTTGTTTAAAGTTTTTGGCTCTTTCTCATCGGTAAACGGACTATGGAAACGCAAAATATCCGCATTCGCCTGAAGGCTTTCGACCATCGTGTGCTCGACCAGGCAACAGGTGACATCGCAGATACCGCAAAGCGCACGGGCGCTTTGATCCGCGGTCCTATTCCGCTCCCGACGAGAATTGAGAAGTTCACGGTCAACCGCGGCCCGCACGTCGACAAGAAGTCGCGCGAGCAGTTCGAGGTCCGGACCTACAAGCGGTTGCTCGATATCGTGCAGCCCACCCCGCAGACGGTCGACGCGCTGATGAAGCTCGATCTGGCCGCCGGGGTTGATGTTGAGATCAAGCTGGCCTAAGGCCGCTCGTCTCTTAGAGATTCGGGATACCGCACATCCTTCGTGATGTGGCTGCGTCCCCCGTCTTTTCCGCCGGCAACGCGCGGAAAGCCAGCCCGGACGGGGTGACTTCATTTTTGGGTTGAACATGCCCGCGGGGAATGGGTCCTCGTGGGCCTCTGTGTTAAGGAGAAGTAGATCATGCGCACTGGCGTGATCGCGAAGAAGGTCGGCATGACGCGCATCTTCAAGGAAGATGGCCGTCACGTGCCCGTTACCGTTCTTTCGCTTGAAAATTGCCAGGTCGTGTCGCAGCGCACCCTTGATCGTGACGGTTACGTCGCGGTTCAGCTGGGTGCCGGTGCGGCCAAGGCCAAGAACGTCGCAAAGCCGCAGCGCGGCCATTTTGCGAAGGCAGAAGTCGAGCCCAAGGCTCGTCTCGTCGAATTCCGCGTCGCTGAAGATGCGCTGGTGGATGTGGGTGCGGAAATCTCCGCAGACCATTTCGTCGCCGGCCAGCTCGTTGACGTTGCCGGTCATACCCAGGGTAAGGGTTTTGCGGGCGCCATGAAGCGTTGGGGCTTCGGCGGTCTGCGTGCCACCCACGGTGTGTCGGTCTCGCACCGCTCGCACGGTTCGACGGGTAACCGTCAGGATCCGGGCAAGGTCTTCAAGAACAAGAAGATGGCCGGTCACATGGGTGATCGTCAGCGCACGCAGCAGAACCTCGAGATCGTCCTGACGGACGCCGAGCGCGGTCTGCTGTTCGTTCGTGGTTCGGTTCCGGGCGCCAAGGGCACCTGGCTCACCGTCTCGGACGCCGTGAAGGTCTCGCGCCCCGCCGACGCTCCGTACCCCGCCTCGGTTCGCACCGCTGGCGCGCCGGTCGAAGCTCCCGCAGAAACTCCGGCTGAAGTCGCTGATGCGCCTGAAGCTGTCGAAAATCAGGAGGGCTAAGCCATGAAGCTCAAGGTTCAGACCCTCGACGCCAAGGCAAAGGGCGACATCGACCTTGCGGATACCGTGTTCGGCCTCGAGCCGCGCGCAGACATCCTGCACCGCGTTGTCACCTGGCAGCTCGAAAAGGCCCGCGGCACTGCCCGTGGTGCCCGCGAGCGCGCCGACGTGGCTCGCACCGGCAAGAAGTTCGGTCGTCAGAAGGGTGGCGGCACCGCCCGTCACGGCGATCGTCGCGCACCCGTCTTCATCGGCGGCGGCAAGGCGCACGGTCCCCGCGTCCGTGACTTCAACCCGTCGCTCAACAAGAAGATCCGTGCCCTCGGCCTCAAGATGGCGCTTTCCGCCAAGGCGAAGGCCGGCACGCTGATCGTTCTCGAAGACCTGGCGCTCAAGGAAGCCAAGACGAAGGCGCTTGTTGGCACGCTCAACAAGCTCGGTTTTGGTCGCACCGCTCTCGTGATTGACGGTGAAGCCGTTGAAACGAGCTTCGCGCTTGCTGCGGCCAACATCCCCGGCGTCGACGTGCTGCCCGCCATGGGCGCCAATGTTTACGACATCCTTCGCCACGATACGCTGGTCCTGACCCGCGCTGGCGTTGAAAAGCTGGAGGCGCGGTTCAATGGCTAAGAAGCAGGCGGATATCCGCCACTATGACGTGGTGCTCGCGCCCCACATCACCGAAAAGGCGACGATGGCCAGCGAACACAACGCTGTTGTGTTCCGCGTGGCCGGCGATGCGACCAAGCCGCAGATCAAGGCGGCGGTCGAAGCGCTGTTCGACGTCAAGGTGACGGGCGTCAACACGATCGTCCAGAAGGGCAAGACCAAGAAGTGGAAGGGCGAGGCCTATCGTCGTTCTGACTTCAAGAAAGCGATTGTGACGCTGGCCGAAGGTCAGTCGATCGACGTGACCACGGGGATCTGAGAACCATGGCACTGAAGCATTATAACCCGACCAGCCCGGCCCGTCGTGGCCTGATCCTGGTGGACCGCTCTGCGCTGCACAAGGGCAAGCCCGTCAAGGCTCTGACCGAAGGCAAGCGCAAGACCGGCGGTCGCAACAACAAGGGCCATGTGACGTCGCGCGGTATCGCCGGCGGCCACAAGCAGCGCTATCGCATCATCGACTTCAAGCGTCGCAAGTGGGACGTGGAAGCGACGGTCGAGCGTCTGGAATATGACCCCAACCGCACCGCGTTCATCGCGCTCGTCAAGTATGACGACGGTGAGTTGGCCTACATCCTTGCGCCGCAGCGTCTCGCCGCTGGCGACAAGGTGATCGCAGCCAAGAAGACCGACGTGAAGCCGGGCAACGCGATGGAACTGGGCCAGATGCCGGTCGGCACCATTGTCCACAACGTGGAAATGAAGCCGGGCAAGGGCGGCCAGATCGCCCGTTCGGCAGGCACCTATGTGCAGGTCGTCGGTCGTGACCGCGGCATGGTCATTGTCCGCCTGAACTCGGGCGAGCAGCGTTACCTGCGTTCGGACTGCATGGGCACCGTTGGCGCCGTGTCGAACCCCGACAACGGCAACACCAACCTTGCCAAGGCCGGCCGCAACCGCTGGCTGGGCAAGCGTCCGCTGACGCGCGGTGTCGCGAAGAACCCGGTCGACCACCCGCACGGTGGTGGTGAAGGCCGCACCTCGGGTGGCCGTCATCCGGTGACCCCGTGGGGCAAGCCGACCAAGGGCGCCCGCACGCGTTCCAACAAGGCGACGGACAAGATGATCATCCGGTCGCGTCACGCGAAGAAGAAGAGGTAAGTCATGGCCCGTTCCGTCTGGAAAGGTCCCTTTGTTGACCTTCATCTGCTGAAGAAAGCAGAAACCGCTGCTGAAGCGGGCACGCGTGCCGGCCCGATCAAGACCTGGTCGCGTCGTTCGACGATCCTTCCGCAGTTCGTTGGCCTGACGTTCAACGTCTATAACGGCCGCAAGTTCATCCCCGTCCTCGTCAGCGAGGAAATGGTCGGCATGAAGCTTGGTGAATTTGCGCCCACGCGCACCTTCCCGGGCCACGCCGCTGACAAGAAGGGCAAGCGCTGATGTCCAAGTCTGCATCTCCCCGTCGCGTCGGCGACAAGGAAGCGCTCGCTGTCGGCACCATGATCCGTGGGTCGGCGCAGAAGCTGAACCTCGTCGCGGGCCTGATCCGCGGCAAGAAGGCCGGTGACGCGCTGAACATCCTCCAGTTCTCGACCAAGGCGATGGCTGTGGACGTCCGCAAGGTGCTCGCTTCGGCGATCGCGAACGCGGAAAACAACCACAACCTCGACGTGGACGCGCTGGTCGTCAGCGAAGCGAGCGTCGGCAAGTCGATTGCCATGAAGCGTTTCGCCACCCGCGCTCGCGGTCGTTCGACCCGCATCGTCAAGCCGTTCAGCCGCCTGCGCGTGGTTGTCCGCGAAGTGCAAGAGGAAGCATAAGCCATGGGTCAGAAGAGCAATCCGATCGGCCTTCGTCTCCAGATCAACCGGACCTGGGACAGCCGCTGGTACGCCGATGGCGCCGACTATGGCCGTCTCCTCCTGGACGACCTGAAGCTGCGCAAGTACATCATGAAGACGCTGCCGCAGGCTGCGATCTCCAAGGTGGTCATCGAGCGTCCGGCCAAGACCTGCCGCATCTCCATCTATGCCGCACGCCCGGGCGTGATCATCGGCAAGAAGGGCGCGGACATCGAAAAGCTGCGCAAGACGCTGGCGTCGATGACCTCGAGCGACGTGTCGCTGAACATCGTTGAAATCCGCAAGCCGGAAATCGATGCCAAGCTCGTCGCCCAGGGCGTTGCCGATCAGCTGGAGCGTCGTATCGCCTTCCGTCGCGCGATGAAGCGCGCGGTGCAGTCGGCCCTGCGTCTGGGTGCCGAAGGCATTCGTATCACCTGCGCCGGCCGTCTGGGTGGCGCGGAAATCGCCCGCACCGAATGGTATCGCGAAGGCCGTGTGCCGCTGCACACGCTGCGCGCCAACGTCGATTACGCTGAAGCCGAAGCGCACACCGCTTATGGCGTCTGCGGGATCAAGGTGTGGATCTTCAAGGGTGAAATCCTTGGCCATGATCCGATGGCAACCGACCGTCTGATGCTTGACGCGCAGACGTCCGGCGTCCGTCCGGCCCGCTGAGTTTAGGATAGAGCAATGCTGCAACCGAAACGCACAAAATTCCGCAAGGCGCACAAGGGCCGTATCCACGGTCTCGCCAAGGGCGGCACCGATCTGAACTTCGGCTCTTATGGCCTGAAGGCGCTTGAGCCGGACCGGATCACCGCGCGCCAGATCGAAGCGGCCCGTCGTGCCATCACGCGTCACATCCGCCGTCAGGGCCGTTTGTGGATCCGCGTGTTCCCGGACGTGCCGGTGTCGTCGAAGCCTGCCGAAGTCCGCATGGGCTCCGGTAAGGGCGCTCCCGAATATTGGGCGGCGCGCGTCAAGCCGGGCCGTATCCTGTTCGAACTCGATGGCGTTCCTGGCCCGATCGCGGCTGTCGCTTTCAGCCGTGCCGCTGAAAAGCTGCCGATCAAGACCAAGGTCGTTGCCCGTCTGGGTGACTTCTCGCACTTGGGAGCTGAATGATGACCAAGATTGCCGATCTTAACGTCAAGACCGACGACCAGCTGGTCGAAGAGCTTGTCAACCTGAAGCGTGAGCAGTTCAATCTGCGCTTCCAGGCGGCGACCAGCCAGCTCGAGAAGCCCGCCCGCATCCAGCAGGTGCGTCGGGACATCGCCCGCATCAAGACGCTTCAGACGCAGCGCGCCGCTGCTTCTGCGGCCAAGTAAGGACCAGGTGACATGCCCAAGCGCGTGCTGACCGGAACGGTCGTTTCCGACAAGACCGACAAGACGGTTGTGGTCAACGTTGAGCGTAAGGTGAAACACCCGCTCTACGGCAAGATCATCCGCCGTTCGAAGAAATATCACGCCCATGACGAAGGCAATGCCTTCAAGACGGGCGAAGTGGTGCGCATTGAAGAATGTGCTCCGATTTCGAAGCTGAAGACCTGGAAGGTCATTGAGAAGGTCGGCGGTGCTGCGGCAATCGTCGATCCGATGGAGGGCTGATCCATGATTCAGATGCAGTCCAATCTGGATGTCGCCGATAACTCGGGCGCCAAGCGCGTGCAGTGCATCAAGGTGCTCGGCGGCTCCAAGCGTCGTTTTGCCAGCGTTGGGGATGTGATCGTTGTGTCGATCAAGGAAGCCCAGCCGCGCGGCAAGGTGAAGAAGGGTGACGTGCACCGCGCGGTCATCGTGCGCACCGCCAAGGACATTCATCGTCCCGACGGTTCGACGATCCGTTTCGACGGCAACGCGGCGGTCCTCGTCAACAAGAACGAAGAGCCGATCGGCACCCGTATTTTCGGCCCGGTCTGCCGCGAACTGCGTGCGAAGAACTTCATGAAGATCATCTCGCTCGCGCCGGAGGTGCTGTAATGGCTTCGCTGAAGATCAAGAAGGGTGACAAGGTCGTCGTCCTGTCCGGTAAGGACAAGGGCAAGCACGGCGAAGTGACCAAGAGCCTTCCCAAGGAAGGCAAGGTCATCGTGTCGGGCGTGAACATCGCCACCCGTCACAAGAAGCCGACCCAGGCAAACCCGCAGGGCGGGCTGGAACGTCGCGAAGCGCCGATGCCAGTGTCGAAGGTCGCGATCGAAGATCCGAAGACGGGCAAGCCCACGCGCGTTCGCTTCGAAATCAAGGACGGCAAGAAGGTCCGTGTGGCCGTGAAGTCCGGGGAAGTGATCAATGGCTGACAAGTACAAGGCCCGTATGCAGGGCATCTACGAAGCAACGATCATCAAGGCGATGACCGAGAAGTTCGGGTACACCAACCCGCTTCAGGTTCCGCGTCTTGAAAAGATCGTCATCAACATGGGTGTTGGTGAAGCGACGCAGGACAAGAAGAAGGTCGAAATCGCCGCTGCAGAAATGGAGCTGATCGCAGGCCAGAAGCCGGTGATCACCAAGGCGAAGAAGTCGATCGCGCAGTTCAAGCTGCGTGAAGGCATGCCGATCGGTTGCAAGGTGACCCTGCGCCGCGAACGCATGTACGAATTCCTCGATCGCCTGATCACGATCGCGCTCCCGCGCGTCCGCGACTTCCGTGGTCTCAACCCGAAGTCGTTCGACGGCCGTGGCAACTATGCCATGGGTCTGAAGGAGCAGCTGGTTTTCCCGGAAATCAGCTATGACAAGATCGAAAAGATGCGTGGCATGGACATCATCGTCACGACGACCGCAAAGACCGACGACGAGGCGCGTGAGCTGCTTCGCCTGTTCGGTTTCCCTTTCCCTCAAAATGAAGAGCAGAAGCAGGCCGCGTAAGCGGACTGCTCTGACCGGAAGGAAGAGAACTTAAGTCATGGCGAAACTGAGTTCGATCAACAAGAACGAGCGTCGCAAGAAGCTCGTTAAGAAGTACGCCGGGCGTTATGCCCGGCTGAAGGCGATCGCAAACGACGAATCCAAGGACGAAACGGAGCGCCTCATCGCGCGCCTGAAGCTGGCCGAAATTCCGCGCAACGGAAATCCGACCCGCGTCCGCAACCGCTGCGAGCTGACGGGTCGTCCGCGCGCATACTACCGCAAGTTCCGGCTTTGCCGTGTTCAGCTGCGCGATCTGGCCAATAAGGGCCTGATCCCCGGCGTCACCAAGTCGAGCTGGTAAGGGGTAAAAGAATGTCTTTGACCGATCCCTTGGGTGATATGCTCACCCGCATCCGCAACGGCCAGCGTGCCAAGATGGACAGCGTCGTGACGCCGGCTTCCAAGCTGCGTGTTCGCGTTCTCGATGTCCTTCAGCGCGAAGGCTATATCCGCGGCTATCATGATGAAGCCCTGGGTGCTCACCCGGGCATCCGCATCGAACTGAAGTATTTCGAAGGTCAGCCGGCCATCAAGCACGTCGCACGTGTTTCGAAGCCCGGTCGCCGCGTCTACTCTGGTTCGAAGGAACTGCCGGTGATCCGCAATGGTCTCGGCATCACCATCGTTTCGACGCCGCGTGGCGTTCTCTCTGACGCGGAAGCGCGTGAGCAGAATGTCGGTGGCGAAGTGCTCGCGGAGGTGTTCTGATGAGCCGCACTGGCAAAAAGCCGGTCGCCCTTCCGGCAGGCGTGACGGCATCGCTCGACGGTGCCATCATCGAAGTCAAGGGCCCCAAGGGCACGCTCAGCATCCCCAAGGAAGCTGAAGTGACCTACGCTCTCGAAGACGGCATGCTCTCGGTTCGCCCGGCGAACGAGACCAAGCGTGCACGGTCCTTCTGGGGCATGCAGCGCACCCTGATCCAGAACCTGGTGACGGGCGTGACCGAAGGCTTCACCAAGACGCTCGTCATGACGGGTGTCGGCTACCGCGCCAACGCGCAGGGCCAGAAGCTGAAGCTGCAGCTGGGCTACAGCCACGACATCGACATCGACGTGCCGGAAGGTATCGACATCAAGACTCCGGATCAGACGACGATCGAAATCTCGGGTATCGACCGCCAGGCGGTTGGCCAGATCGCCGCAGAAATCCGCCGCTGGCGTAAGCCTGAGCCCTATAAGGGCAAGGGTATCCGTTATCGCGGCGAGTTTATCTTCCGGAAGGAGGGTAAGAAGAAGTAATGGGTCAGAAGCTTTCATCTTTCGAAAAGCGCCGCCAGCGCGTCCGTACGGCCATCCGTACCCGCGCCAGCCAGCGTCCGCGCCTGTCCATTCACCGGTCGGGCCGTCACATCTATGCGCAGATCATCGACGACGCAGCGGGCAAGACCGTTGCAGCCGCGTCGACGGTCGAAAAGGAAGCACGCAGCAAGTCGGGTGCAAATCTCGACGCAGCGGTTCTGGTGGGCAAGGCTGTTGCCGAGCGTGCCAAGAAGGCTGGCGTGACCAAGGTCGTGTTCGACCGTGGCGGTTTCCTGTTCCATGGTCGCGTCAAGGCACTTGCCGACGCGGCCCGCGAAGGCGGATTGGAGTTCTAAATGGCTGACGAAACTGAAATCCAGGGCGGCGACGCTGCTCAGGCAGCCGCTCCCGAAGCAACCGAAGGTCGTGGTCGTGGCGGCCGTGGCCGTGGCGGCAATGACCGTGGTCGTGGGGGCCGTGATGGCAACCGTGGTCGCCGTGACGACCGTCGCGGTGCGGAAGAAGCGGGTGAGGAGCTGATCGAAAAGCTCGTTCACATCAACCGCGTCTCGAAGACCGTGAAGGGCGGCAAGCGCTTCGGCTTTGCGGCACTGGTCGTCGTGGGCGACGGCAAGGGTCGTGTTGGCTTCGGTCATGGCAAGGCGCGCGAAGTGCCGGAAGCCATTTCCAAGGCGACGGCTGCGGCCAAGAAGGCCATGGTCCGCGTTCCGCTCAAGGAAGGCCGCACGCTGCATCATGACGGCAATGGTCACTTCGGTGCCGGCCGCGTGACGCTGCGCACGGCGCCGCAGGGAACGGGCATCATCGCCGGTGGTCCGATGCGCGCTGTCTTTGAATCGCTCGGCGTTGCCGACGTGGTGACGAAGTCGGTGGGCACGTCGAACCCCTACAACATGATCCGGGCCACCTTCGCTGCTCTGACCGAGCAGACCAGCCCGAAGTCGGTTGCCCAGCGTCGTGGCAAGAAGATCGCCGATCTTCTGAAGCGCGGTGGTGCGGCTGCGGCGGAAGCCCTGGCTGACGCCGAAGCGGTTACGGAGTAATCCCCATGGCGAAGATCAAGATCAAGCAGACCGGGTCGCCGATCCGCCGGACCAAGGATCAGCGTGCAACGCTGATCGGTCTCGGCCTCAACAAGATGCACCGCGTGTCGGAACTGGAAGACAGCCCGGAAGTCCGGGGCATGATCCAGAAGGTCCGCCACATGGTGGAAGTCCTCGGCTGACATCCTATTCCGCCCCGGTCTTGACCGGGGCGGTCATTTCGGGGAAGGCGCGCCCTTCCTCTAGCGCGAACATAGCGAAAGCGAGTGCAACGACATGAAACTCAACGAAATCCGTGACAATGATGGTGCCCGCAAGGGCCGGATGCGCGTCGGACGCGGCATCGGCTCCGGCAAGGGCAAGACCGCTGGCCGTGGCCAGAAGGGTCAGAAGAGCCGTGAAGGCGTTTCGATCGCCGGCTTTGAAGGCGGCCAGATGCCGCTCCACATGCGTCTGCCGAAGCGTGGCTTCAACAACATTTTCGCCAAGGATTATGCCGAAGTGAACCTCGGTGCGATCCAGAAGCTCGTCGATGCCAAGAAGCTCGACATCAAGGGCACGGTCGATCACGCCGCTCTGAAGGCTGCTGGTGTTGCCCGTGGCGGCAAGGACGGCGTCCGTCTGCTCGCCAAGGGTGAACTGACGGCCAAGATCAACTTCCTCGTGGCCGGTGCCTCGGCTGCGGCCAAGGCTGCCGTTGAAAAGGCGGGCGGCGCTGTGGAAGTCATCCACGTTGTTCCGGCTGCCGAAAAGGCCGCTGCCAAGAAGAACACCGTCAAGATCCGGGCGAAAGCCTGAGGAAAACTTGGCTCAGGGCTTAGACAAGCGCTGATTAGTCATTATATGGAGCGGCGGGCTGTCCTCGGGGCAAGACCCGCCGTTCTTTTTTCAAGGGTCCACATCCCATGGCAAGTTCCGCCGACCAGCAAGCAGGCCTGAACCTTTCGCGCTTTTCGCAAGCGTCCGAGCTTAAGAGCCGTATCTGGTTCACCATCGGGGCGCTCATCGTCTTTCGTCTGCTGAGCCACGTTCCGCTGCCGGGCATCGATCCCAAGGCGCTGGAAACGCTCTTCAACACGACCAAGGGCGGCGTGCTGGACTTCTTCAACATGTTCTCGGGCGGCTCGCTGCAGCGCATGAGCCTCATCGCACTGGGCGTTATGCCCTACATCACGGCGTCGATCGTCGTGCAGCTTGGCACTTCGCTTTCCCCCACCTTGGGCGCGCTCAAGAAGGAAGGCGAAAGCGGTCGCAAGAAGCTCAACCAATATACGCGCTACGGCACGGTGGGCCTCACGATTGTGCAGGGCTATTTCATCGCCGTCGGCCTTGAAAGCTGGGGCGCGACGCAGGGCCTGTCGGCGGTGGTCGAGCCGGGCCTTCTCTTCCGCGTGGCCTGCGTGACCGCGCTTCTGGGCGGCACGATGTTCCTGATGTGGCTGGGCGAACAGATCACCAGCCGTGGCATCGGCAACGGCATCTCGCTGATCATCATGGCCGGGATCGTCTCGACCCTGCCGAAGACGCTCGCGCAGGTGTTCGAAGGCGGCCGCACGGGCACGATGAATCCGCTGATGGTGCTTGGCATCGGGGCGGCGGTCATCTCGCTCATCGCCTTCATCTGCTTCATGGAACGCGCACAGCGCCGTGTTCTCATCCAGTATCCCAAGCGCCAGACGCAGCGCGGCATGATGCAGGCGGACAAGAGCTTCCTGCCGCTCAAGATCAACACCGCAGGCGTAATCCCGCCGATCTTTGCCTCGTCGCTGCTGCTGATGCCGCTGACGCTCGTGCAGTTTGCCGGGCAGAATGCGACGCAGGACACGCGCATGGGCGACTTCATCCTGACGGTCACCAACGCCCTGCAGCACGGTTCGCCGCTGTACATGACGCTTTATGCTGCCGGCATTCTGTTCTTCTGCTTCTTCTACACGGCGGTTGTGTTCAACCCCGAAGAGACGGCCGAGAACCTGAAGCGCTATGGCGGTTTCGTCCCCGGCATCCGTCCGGGCAAGAATACCGAGAACTATCTGGACTATGTGCTGACGCGCATCACCGTGATCGGTGCAGCCTATCTCGCGCTTGTCTGCCTGGTGCCGGAATTCATGTTCTCGAGCCTCGGTTTCGTCGCCATTGGCGGCACCAGCCTGCTCATCGTCGTCAACGTGACGATGGACACGGTTACTCAGATTCAGAGCCATCTGCTCGCGCACCAATATGGTGACCTGATCAAGAAGGCGAAGCTCAAGGGGGGAGCGCGGCGTTGAACATCATTTTGCTGGGTCCGCCGGGGGCGGGCAAGGGCACGCAGGCCAGCCGTCTTCAGGACGAACGCGGCATGGTTCAGCTGTCAACGGGTGACATGCTGCGTGCAGCGGTCAAGGACGGCACGCCGGTCGGCCTGAAGGCCAAGGCCGTGATGGAAGCCGGGGAACTGGTTTCGGACGAGATCGTCTCCGGCATCATCGGGGAGGCGCTCGACAAGCTGCCCGCCGAAACGGGCGTCATCTTCGACGGCTATCCCCGCACGGCTGCCCAGGCGGAATCGCTCGACGAGATCCTGTCGGCACGCGGTCGCAAGCTCGATCACGTGATCGAACTCGCGGTCGATGAGGACGCGCTGGTGGAACGCATCACTGGCCGCTTCACCTGCGCCAAGTGCGGCGAAGGCTATCACGACCGGTTCAAGCAGCCCAAGGTCGCAGGCACCTGCGACCAGTGCGGCTCGACCGAGTTCAAGCGCCGTCCCGACGACAATGAGGAAACCGTGCGCACGCGCATGGCCGAGTATCGCGCCAAGACCGCGCCGATCCTGCCAATCTATGAGGCGCGTGGCCTGTTGAAGCGGGTTGACGGCATGGCAGACATCGATGTCGTCAATGCGTCGATCGAGGCAATCCTCGACGCCTGAACCGGAGGCGGGCACTGCGGCGCCCGCACACGTCATGGATATGTCACGCTGACGACATTCGTCTGTCGCTGATGGGTGGTAGAGCGCGGCTATGACCGATATCGCTCTCAGCCTCTTCCGCAGCGTCCCCAGCCTTCCGGCCCGTCGCCGGACGCGGTCGGCCGCCCCTGCGCGCATCAAGGGTGTCTGGAGCTATCGCCTGCTCCAGTGGGCATTCCGCAACAGCTGAGTGCCCCCGCCGCGTCCTGCGGCAGGTCTGTCTTTCCAGTGCTTAACTGAAACCGCGCGACAGGAAGTCGGGAACGGGACCGTTCCAGCCACCCTCCGGTTCGTCCGCTGAACGCGCCTGAACGACCTTGGCGGGTCTGGCTGCCGGCTTTGACTCAGGGCGGCTCGTCCGGGGCTTGGGATCTTCGGCCTTTTCGGCTTCGACCTTGGCCGGTTCGGCCTTCGGGCCGCGTGACCGCGACGGGCGCTTGGCGGGGGCTTCCTCACGCGTTTCGTGGCGCGCGTCTGCCCCACCGGTGACGACGCCCTTGATCCGTTCCAGCGTCTGGCCGGTCAGCTTTTCAATGTTCTCGATCGCTTCGGCATCGGCCGAGGTGACAAAGGTAAACGCCCTGCCGGTGGCTCCGGCGCGCCCGGTGCGACCGATACGGTGAACGTAATCGTCGGGATGCCAGGGAGCATCGAAGTTGAAGACGTGGCTCACGCCCTTCACGTCAAGGCCGCGCGCGGCGACGTCGGAGGCGACCAGGATGTTGATCTCGCCCGCCTTGAACCGGTCGAGTTCCTTGATGCGCGACGGCTGGTCCATGTCGCCATGGATTTCGCCGGCCTTGTAGCGGTGCCGCTTCAGGCTGGTCGCGAGTTCGCGGACCGTCGTCTTGCGGTTGCAGAAGATGATCGCGGTGTTGACGTCTTCATTGTCGAGAAGGCTGCGCAGCGCCTCACGCTTCTTGCGGGCATCCACTTCGAGCAGGAACTGGGCGATGTTGACGTTGGTCGTGGCCGGACGGGCGACCTCGATCGTCTTTGGATTGGAAAGGAAACGGTCCGCCAGCTTCTTGATCGGCGGCGGCATCGTCGCCGAAAACAGTAGCGTCTGCCGGTTGGCGGGCAGCTTGGTGCAGATGTTCTCGATATCGGGGATGAAGCCCATGTCGAGCATCCGGTCCGCCTCATCGATGACGAGGAGGTTGCACCCGGTCAGCAGGATCTTCCCGCGCTCAAACAGGTCCATCAGGCGGCCCGGCGTGGCAATCAGAACGTCGACGCCCTTTTCAAGCGCCTTGACCTGATCGCCCATCTGCACGCCACCAATGAGCAGCGCCATGGAGAGCTTGTGATACTTGCCGTATTTCTCGAAATTCTCGGCGACCTGCGCGGCGAGTTCGCGCGTCGGCTCAAGGATGAGGGATCGCGGCATCAGGGCGCGGGTGCGGCCATGGCCGAGCACATCGATCATCGGCAGCACGAATGCGGCAGTCTTGCCGGTCCCCGTCTGCGCGATGGCGATCAGGTCGCGCATCATGAGCACGCTGGGGATGGCCTGCTGTTGCACAGGCGTCGGATCGGTATAGCCCGCTTCGGTTACGGCGCGGAGCAATTCGTCGGAAAGGCCGAGATCGGCAAAACTCATTCAGTCAGTGTCCGGATAATGAGGCAGACATTTGGCCCGCACTACGCATTGCGCCTTGGCGTTGGGGAGCGAAAAGTCAAGCAAAAGCGGTTTCCGGGCTCTGCCAACCCGGCAGTTTCAGCGCTTGGGCGGCATCAGCAACCGGAACTTGTCGATCACGCAGGCGCCACCGGTGCGCGAGTGAATCGTGTCCCGGTCCTCGCACAGACGCCCGTCGCGCGTCGGCTCCAGATAGAAGCCCGAATAGAAATCGATCGACGGGCAGCCCTTTTCCAGCCGCGCGCGGACCAGCTGCCCATTGCGCAGCACCAGGTCGATGCTGTCGGGCCGGCTGATCGAAATGCCCCCCAGAGCCGTCATCGGCAGGCATTTGGGTGCCGACTTTTCCTTCCAGTCGCGCAGGGTCTCGCGCGTGCGGGCGCGCTCCTGATGCGGGGTGATGCGGATGTAGGTGCGCCGCTCGATCACAAGCTGCGCCATTTCCGCCTCATTGGTCGAGTCTGCAGGCATGGCGGCGCCGGCCGCTGCAAGAACGGCTGTCGACAGGGCAAGGAGCAGGATCATCGGGGCGCAACCATGATTCGTCCGGAAGTGAGGCTGGACGGTTGAACAGATCATTAATTGCATGGCAATGGGCAGGCGACGTCCCGCGCGGGGACAAGGGAGCAAGTGGATGGTTGACGCAGCGGTGATGGCTGAACTCTCGGCGGCCTTGGGCCCCAAGGGCCTGACGACTGATCCCGCCGATATCGAGCCCTGGACGACCGACTGGCGCAAGCTCTACCGGGGCAATGCCGCCGCCCTTGCCCAGCCGGCGTCGGTCGCGGAGGTGCAGGCGGTGATGACCATTGCCGCGCGCCATGGCATTCCGCTCGTTCCGCAGGGCGGCAACACGTCCATGGTCGGTGGTGCGACGCCCGATGACAGCGGTCGCGCAATCATCGTCTCGCTGCGGCGGATGAATGCCATCCGGATGCTTTCGCCGGAGGCGGGGATCGTCGTGGCCGAAGCCGGCGTTGTGCTCTCCAACCTGCACGATGCGGCGCGCGCGCAGGGGATGCGCTTTCCACTGTCGCTCGGCGCGCGCGGCTCGGCAACCGTCGGCGGGCTGGTGTCGACCAACGCCGGAGGCACGCAGGTGCTGCGCTTTGGCACCATGCGCCGGCTCGTGCTGGGCGTGGAGGCCGTGCTGCCGGACGGGACGGTCTATGAGGGGCTGGCGGCGCTCAAGAAGGACAATCGGGGCTATGACCTAACCCAGCTGCTGATCGCGTCGGAAGGGACGCTCGGCATCGTCACGGCGGCGAGCCTGTCGATCGTGCCCGATGTGCAGGACCGTGCGGTCGCGTGGCTCGCTGTGGACAGCCCGGACGCAGCGCTTGACTGCCTGCGGTCGATGGAAGCGGCCTCGGGCGACGCGATTGAGAGCTTTGAGCTGATCCCCGACACCTCGCTGCGGCTTGTCCTGACCCATATTCCCGGCACGCGGGCCCCGCTTGAGGGAGATCATCCCTGGCATGTGCTCATTGAATATGTGCGCAGCAACGCCGATCAGCCTGTGCCTGCCGCGGCGCTTGAAGCGCTGCTGGCGCGCGAGTTTGAGGCCGGACGCGTCCGCGATGCGGCAATTGCAGCGAGCGAGGCGCAGGCCGAGGCCTTCTGGAAGATACGGGAATCGATCTCGGAGGCCGAACGCGCGCATGGCCCGGCGATGCAGCACGACATTTCGGTCCCGGTGGAGGATATGCCCCGCTTCATCCGTGACGCGAGCGTCGCTGTGGAGCAGGCCTTTCCGGGCGTCTGGGTCAACGCCTATGGGCATCTGGGCGACGGCAATGTCCATTTCCACGTCCGCGCGCCCGAAGGCTGTGTGGATCCGAACTGGCGGACAACGACCGGCAAGGCGGCAAGCCGCATGGTCTATGACCTTGTGACAGCCGCTGGCGGGTCGATTTCGGCCGAACATGGCATCGGCCAGATGAAGCGCGATGAGCTGGGCCGTCTGGCCTCGCCCGCCCGGATTGGCGCCCTGCGCGCGATCAAATCGGCGCTCGATCCGCGCGGCATCATGAACCCGGGCAAGCTCGTCCCCTAGGGCGGTGGAAAGCCTCCGCTTTCCCCTTGCACTGGCGCGCATCGGGCCATAGGAGCCGATGCCAATCAGAACCGCCGATACGGCTGCAGGAGATTACACATGGCCAGCGCGCCGCAAGATGCTCTTCCCTTGTTCTTCAAGGACCTTGTTCCGCTTTCTTCGGTCGACCACGCCACGTGGAAGGCACGCCCCATCGAAAGCGCGCCCTGGCTGAATGATCAGCACGCCGTGCCGCTGACCGTGGACGAGTTTGCGAACGCACAGCGCAACTACCCGATCATCTTTTCGTCGGGCAACGCCCCCGTGCCGCTCGCGCTGATGGGCCTCAACGAAGGTGTCAACGTCTTCATGGGCGAAGATGGCCGCTTCACCGAGCAGGTCTATGTCCCGGCCTATGTCCGCCGCTACCCCTTCATGCTCGCCAAGCTGCGTCCGGACTCGGAGGATCTGTCGGTCTGCTTTGACCCGACCGCAGGCGCGATCGGTGAGTTTGAGGAAGGTGACGCCCTGTTCGCCGATGGTCAGCCGACCGAAGCGACCCAGCAGATCCTCAGCTTCTGCGAACAGTTTGAACAGGCCGGTCAGCGCACCCAGGCCTTCATGAAGGAACTGGTCGACAATGATCTGCTGATGGACGGCGAAATGTCGGTCCAGCCGGACCCGGAACAGCCGCCCTTCGTCTATCGCGGCTTCCAGATGATCAACGAGGACAAGCTGCGCGAACTGCGCGGTGACCAGCTGCGCAAGATGAATCAGTCGGGTCTCCTCCCGCTGGTCTATGCGCACCTGTTCTCGCTGTCGGTCATGCGCGATGTCTTTGCCCGCCAGATGGCGCAGGGCAAGGTTGTCGCGGGTGACGCAGCCGCCTGATTTAACAGGCAAATTGCCTGACCCTTCGGGTCGGCACTGAAGAGATTTGGGGCGGTCGCTTCCGGCAAGGGGCGGCCGCCCCGACTTTTGCTTGAAACCCGCAGGCCCGCGCCCTACATTCAGTTTTGAGCGGTGGTGCGTGTCCCCCCTTTCGCGCCGCTACTCAGCACGCCCTCGGGTGTGTTTCCTCCCTGAACCTTGGCCACCCGGTGCGTGCACCGGGTGGTTTTTTATTCGGCGGCGACGGGCACGGCGAGGTCGAGAATCGATTCGGACAGCTGCATCGCAACACGGTGCAGCGTGGCGGCCATGTGCGGCGCGCCCGGACCGGCGGAATCGAGGGCGGTGTCCAGATAAAGCCTGCGGTCGACTTCGATCTGCAGGGCATGAAGCCCCAGATGCGGCGCCGAATGCCGGTCAAGGATGTGGCCGCCGGCATAAGGCGCGTTGAACGCGACACGGAGCCCTTCCGCTTCGAAGCAGGCCCCGGCGATCGCGCTCAGCACGCGGTCCGCGCTGCGCCCGAAACGGTCGCCAATGACGATCTGCGGGGGCGGGGCGTCGCCTTCCGACGGCAAAGGCGGCATTGAATGAATGTCGAGCAGGAGCGCTGCCCCATGCCGACGCTTTGCCGCCATCAGGAGCGTCGCCAGCCGGGCGTGATAGGGCCGGTGGTGCCGCTCGATCCGTGCGGCAATTTCCTGCGGGCTGAAGCGCCGCCGCCAGATCTCGCCCAGCGCCGCCGTCCGCCGGGGCACAAGCCCCAGGCCGCCGCGTGCCTTTGCCGACAGGATGGGCGGCGGGGCCATCGGGGCGGTGAGCATCCCCGGGTCCATGTCCCGCTCGGCGCGGTTGAGATCAATGAAGGCGCGGGGGGTGTGGGCAATCAGGCCGGACAGGCCCGCGGCCAGCGCATCCACGGCAAGAAGATCGGCCATCCGGTCCTCCAGCGGCAGCAGGCGGCTGACGGGGAAGCGGCAGTCATCGGGGAGGTCGGCGGGATAGTCGCGCCCGGCGTGCGGCACCGACAGGATGACAGGCCAGTCCGGGCTGTCGGGGCCATGTTGTCGGAACGGCGCGCTCATCGCCCTGACCCTAGGCAGCGGGCGAGCGGCTGGCAATCACTTGTGTGGGAAACCCCAAGCGTCGCCAATCGTTATGAAAAATGTTAATCTGTGCGCTGTAGAGTCGGCAAAGTGACAGACCGGCGCGATCCGCTGCGCGGCACAAGAGGACCCTGATGATCCATATCCTGCTGGCCGAAGATGATGATGTGATGCGCCAGTATCTGGTGCGTGCGCTTGAACGCGCGGGCTATCGCGTCACGTCGGTCGACCGCGGCACCCATGCGCTGGAACTGGTGGAGTCGGGCGGCACCTTTGATCTTCTGCTCACCGACATCGTCATGCCCGAAATGGACGGCATTGAGCTTGCCCAGAAGGTCACGCTGCTCCACGCTGACATGAAGGTCATGTTCATCACCGGCTTTTCCGCCGTGTCGCTGAAGGCGGGGCAGGCGATGCCCAACGCCAAGGTCCTCTCCAAGCCCTTCCACCTGAAGGACCTTGTGGCCGAAGTGGACCGCACCTTCCAGTTCGGGACGGTGACCTCCGAAGGGCTTTGACCCGCCATCCACGCAGATGCGCATCGGGCCTTGCCAGCGGCCAAACTCATCGCTATTGGCGCCGGACCCCGACGGTTTCGCCGAGTCATCCGACGCTTCGAAACCGCTCTTGAAAATGAGTGTGGGCGTGTAGCTCAGTGGTAGAGCACTGTGTTGACATCGCAGGGGTCGCAAGTTCAATCCTTGCCACGCCCACCATTTTCTTCTCTTCTTCCTCGACATCCTTTTTCCCGGCGTGGTCCTGACGCACCTATCAGCTTGACGTTTGCGTCACCTTCCCAAATGAAGGGGCCGACGCCCGCTGCGGCGGGAACCACCAAGGAAATTGGGGAGAGGATATGTTCAAGACACGCCTGACCGAAATGTTCGGAGTCGAAACGCCGATCTGCATGGGCGGCATGACCGGGGTTGGCTATGGCGAGCTTGTCGCCGCGGTCGCCAATGCGGGCGCGCTGGGCTTCATCACGGCGCACATGTTCCCGAGCGGCGAGGCGCTGCTTGAAGAGATCGAGAAGACCAAGGCCCTGACCGACAAGCCGTTCGGCGTGAACCTTACCCTGCTGCCGTCGATCAACCCGATTCCCTATGACGATTACCGTGAGGCGATCATCCAGTCGGGCGTGAAGATCGTCGAGACGGCGGGCCGCGCGCCGACCGACCACCTGCCGCGCTTCAAGGAGAACGGCGTCAAGGTCATCCACAAATGCACCTCGGTCCGTCACGCTGTCTCGGCGGTGAAGAAGGGCGTCGACGTCATCAGCATCGACGGCTTTGAATGCGCCGGCCACCCCGGTGAGGACGATGTGGGGCTGATCGTGCTGCTCCCCGCGACGGTCGATGCGCTGCCCGATACGCCGATCATCGCCTCGGGCGGTATGGCCGATGGCCGCAGCCTGGTCGCCGCCCTCGCGCTCGGCGCGGATGGCGTCAACATGGGCACGCGCTTCTGCGCGACGGTCGAAGCCAAGATCCACCAGAATGTGAAGCAGGCGATCGTCGACAGCACCGAACTCGATACCGTTCTGGTCGGCCGCACGCTGCGCAACACGGCGCGCGTCGCGAAGAATGCGGTGTCGGTGGCCGTTGCCGAAATCCAGCGCGATCCGACCAAGACGTTCGAGGATGTGAAGGCCCTGATGGCGGGCCAGCGCGGGCGCGACAATGTGCTGCGCGATGGCGACATTGACGGCGGCATCTGGACGAGCGGACAGAGCCAGGCGCTCATCCACGACATCCCGACCTGCGACGTGCTGGTAAAGAACATCATGGCACAGGCCGAAGCGGTCCGCGCCAAGTTCTGCGCCTGATCGACAGGGGACAACGCGCATGAAGATTGATGCCAGCACCGCCGCCGTCGTCACCGGCGGCTCCTCCGGCCTTGGCCACGCCACCGCCGTCGGCCTGGCCGCCGCCGGGATCAAGGTCGCCATATTCGACGTGAATGCGGAGAAGGGCGAGGAGATCGCCCAATCCATCGGCGGCGTCTTCTGCAAGGTCGATGTGACCAGCGAGGAAAGCGTGGTCGCCGGCTTTGAAAAGGCCCGCGCGGCGCATGGGCAGGAGCGCATCACCGTCCACTGCGCGCAGATCTCCCGCCGCGGCAAGACGGTTGGCTGGGACAAGGAGAAACAGGCGTTCACCCGCCTGTCGACCGAGGACTATGCCTTTTCGGCGCAGGGCATCCTTGTGGCGAGCTACCGCGTTGCGTCGCTCTCAGCACTCGGCATGGCAACGCTCGCGCCGCTGGAGGATGGCGAGTGCGGTGTCATCACGCTGACGGCCTCTGCCGCCGCGCAGGACGCGCAGATCGGGCAGGTGGCTTATGGTTCCTGCAAGGCGGGCGTGAACGGGCTCGTGCTGCCCATGGCGCGCGACCTGATGGATCTGGGCATCCGCGTGAACTCGATCATGCCCGGCATCTTCGCCACGCCGCCGATGCTGGCGATGAAGGACCGGATGCCCGCGATGTTTGACCATCTGGCCGCCTCGGTCCCGTTCCCCAAGCGCCTCGGCAAGCCCGAGGAGTTTGCGAGCCTGTGCCTTGAACTGGTCCGCAACAGCTACTTCAACGGGCAGAACCTCCGCCTCGACGGCGCCATCCGGATGCCGCCGCGCTAAGGGGACGGTTTGCCGATACGCCGTGAGACGTTAGGCTGCGGCGCGACTCAGGGCAGGGGGCAAGGTGATCGATCGTCGGACAGCGTTGGCAGGGTTCGGGGCCGTGGCGGGCGCTTTAGCGCTTCCGGCCATGGCTGCTGCGCCCAAGGCGGTGCGCAAGCCGTCCCGCCTGCGCGAGGGCGACACCGTCGGCCTGATCGAACCGGCGGGCTTTACCGCCGACAGCTTCAGCCTGGACGAGATTGTCGCCGGCATCCGCGCCATGGGGCTGGTGCCCAAGGTTGCGCCGCATGTCATGCAGCGGAGCGGCTATCTGGCGGGCAGCGACGCCGACCGCGCGGCGGACGTCAACGCGATGTTTGCCGACAAGGATGTGAAGGCGATCTTCGCGATCCGGGGTGGCTGGGGCTGCGCGCGCATCCTGCCCTTGCTCGATTTCGACCTGATCCGCGCCAACCCGAAGCTGCTGACCGGGTTCAGCGACATCACCGCGCTCCACATGGCGATTGCGGCGAAGGCCGGTTTCCCGACGATCCACGGCCCCAATGCATCGAGCAGCTGGGGCAAGTTCAGCGTCGATGCGTTCCGCGCGGTGGCCTTTGACGGTGCGACGCCGACGTTCAGCAACCCGACCGCTGCTGAGGACCGCCTCGTCCCGCGCATCGGCAGCATCCGCACCATCGGCAAGGGGCGCGCGCAGGGGCCGCTGTACGGCGGCAATCTGACCGTGCTGGCCGCGCTCGTCGGCACGCCCTATCTGCCGAGCTTTGACGGCGCGATCCTGTTTCTGGAGGACACCAACGAAGCCGAATACCGGATTGACCGGATGCTGACGCAGCTCTCGCTGGCGGGGATCCTGAAGCGCCTGTCGGGTGTCGTCTTCGGCCAGTGCACCGACTGCTTCGCGCGCGATGTCTCCTATGGCGGGTTTACGCTCTCAGAGGTGCTCGTGCATCATCTGAAGCCGCTTGGTATCCCCGTCTATCAGGGCGCGCAGTTCGGCCATGTCGCCAACCAGTTCAGCCTGCCCCAGGGCGTCCGCGCCGAAATCGACGCGGATGCGGGCACGATCCGGATGCTTGAGGCGGCGGTCGTTTAGGGGTTTGAGGCCGCCTTTTACCCTGCACCGTTCGTCCCGAGCGAAGTCGAGGGACGCTCAAAGGCACAATGTGTCTCGACTTCGCTCGACACGAACGGGTTCAGTTAGATGATCCGGGGTTAAAGCGGCAGCCCCACATAATTCTCCGCAATCGTGCGCTGCGCGGCTTCCGACGACGCAATATAGTCGAGTTCCGCCACCTGCACGCGGCGCTCGAACGGGCCGTCCTCGGGGAAGCGGTGCATCAGCTTGGTGAGTGACCAGCTGAATCGTTCGGATTTCCAGACACGGGCGAGCGCCTTGGTGGAATAGCCCGCCACACCGTCAAGATCATGGCGCTTGAAATAGCCGATCAGCGCGTCGGAGAGATAGGTGACGTCGGAGGCGGCGAGGTTCAGCCCCTTGGCGCCTGTCGGCGGCACGATGTGTGCTGCGTCGCCCGCCAGGAACAGGCTGCCATGCTGCATCGGCTCAAACACGAAGGACCGGAGCGGCGCGATGCTCTTCTCGATGGAGGGCCCGCATGTCATGTGCGCAGCGGCATCGGGGCCAAGGCGCGTCGCCAGCTCATCCCAGATGCGGTCGTCGGACCAGTCCTCGATCTTCTCGGTCAGCGGCACATCGATGTAATAGCGGCTGCGCGTGTGCGACCGCATCGAGGCGAGCGCAAAGCCGCGATCATGGTTGGCGTAGATCAGCTCATGGTTGCATGGCGGCACATCGGCCAGAATGCCGAGCCAGCCGAACGGATAGACAAGCTCGAACGCCTGCCCGACGCTGGCCGGGATCGCCTGACGCGACGGGCCGTGAAAACCGTCACACCCGCAGATGAAGCGCGCATCGATGCGCTGTGGCTGGCCGTCCTTGGTGTAGGTCACGAAGGGCGCGTCGCCGTCGATATCATGCAGGGCAACCTCGTCGGCGTCGTAGATGACCTCCAGCCCGCGTGCGGGCGCCGCCTCCATCAGGTCGCGCGTGATTTCGGTCTGGCCATAGACCATGACCTGCTTGCCGGTGAGCGCCGCGATGTCGATGCGGATCAGGCGCTCGCCATCGGCAAGGTTGAAGCCGTCATGCGGCAGCCCCTCCTTGTGCATCCGTTCGGCAAGGCCCAGCCGGTCCATCAGGTCGGTCGTGACGCGTTCCAGAACACCGGCGCGGATGCGGCCGAGAACATAGTCGCCCGACGCACGCTCCAGAACGACGCAGTCAATGCCTTCAGCGCGCAGCAAATGGCCGAGCAACAGCCCCGCCGGTCCCGCCCCGATAATCGCCACCTGCGTCTTCATCGTCGTCTCCGCGTCATTCCGTTGTCATTGTCCCTGCGCGCGCGGGCCGCTTTAGGCGAGACAGGTTTCGCACTTTGACTTGGACTTTTCGGACAAGTCGGGCAAAGCCGCGCCATGGAGATGGCAGGGCAGGATATCGCGCGTTTCGCGCTTTATGGGGAAGACAGCGCCCCCGTTGCGCCCGAGTTCCTGCACATTGAAGACATTCCGTCGCGCTCGGCCTTGTATGATTGGGTCATCGCGCCGCACACGCATCAGGGCATCTTTCAGATGCTGATGGTTACAGACGGGACGGCGCGGGTCCGTCTGGACGGCGTCGAGACCGATGTTCGCGCGCCCGCGCTGATCTGTGTGCCGAGCAGCTGCGTCCACGCCTTTCACTTTGGCGCGGGAACGCAGGGCTGGGTCCTGTCGCTCGCGACCGGCCTGTTTCGCGATCCCCGGCTGCTCGGGGCCGATGCCCGCCATTTCCATGCCGCGCCAACGGGGCATATCGTCCGCCTTGAAGGACGCGCCGAAGACAGTGCGCGCCTGGAATGGCTCCTGCTGGACATCGCCCTGCGCATGGCGGACCAGCATGGGACGGTGCCGGGCGTGGTCATCTCGCTGCTCGCTGTCTGTCTCGATATCGTCCAGTCTTGCCGGGCCGAGACCGATGTCGCGACGCAGCCGACCGACCGGCGCGTGACGCTGGTACGCCGCTTTGAGGCGTTGGTGGACGCGCATTTCCGGGACCATTGGGGCGTGCCCGATTATGCTGCCGCGCTCTCGGTCACGCCGGTCACGCTGACGCGTGCGTGTCGTGCGATTACAGGGCGTGCGCCGGGCCACATCATTCAGGACCGGCTGCTGCTGGAAGCGATGCGCTATCTGCGGCACACGGCGGCGTCGGCCAAGCAGATTTCAGACCGGCTCGGCTTTGCAGACCCGGCCTATTTCGCGCGCTTCTTCAAGGCGCGGTCGGGCATGACGATGCGCGATTTCCGGCATAGGGCGGTGACGTCGGGCTAGACGGCGACCTGCATGAACTGCGGCGGCGTGCTTGGTCCGGCGGGCATCGCCTCGACCGGATATTTGCCCGGCGGCAGCGCGGTCAGCGGCATCCCGGCAGCGGCGAGCGCGTAGGGCGAGACACGGTGACGCGTGCACAGTCCGCCCGCGCCGTCGCTGACCAGGGGCGTTTCAAACTCGACCGCGATGGTGGCTTCGCTTGAGCGGGTGACGACGCCCACGGCGAGCTGGCCGCCGCCCAGATCGAGCACCAGTCCGGTGTCTACGGGCACGCCGAGCAGCCCTTCGATCCGCGCGCCTGTGGTCGACAGATCGCGCAGCAGCGCCTCATAGCGGTGGTCCAGATGGATGACACCGATCCGCCGGAACATGGAGCGCCGCTCCGGCCGGTGCCGGTCAGGGCCTTCGGGTTCGATCCGGAATTCGCCCGAGGACATGCGTTCAAGCGCGGCCTCCAGCTTGAGCGGCTTGGAATAGATATAGCCCTGGATGAAGCGCGCGCCCTTGGAACAGACGAGGTTGAACTGGTCGAACGCCTCCACGCCCTCAACGGTCGTTTCCATGCCGAGTGCGTCCGACAGGCCGATGATGGCAGCGATGATCTTGGCGCTGTTCTGGTCTTTCTGGGTGCAGCTGTCGACAAAGCTCTTGTCGACCTTGAGCTTGTCGAATGGCGCGGAGCGCAGATAGCTGAGCGAGGAATAGCCCGTCCCGAAATCATCGAGCGCGAGACGGACGCCAAGACCCTTCAGCGTTCGAAACGTCTCGTCGACGGTCTCGCTGTCGCCCATGAAGACGCTTTCGGTCAGCTCCAGCTCCAGCCGGTCGGGCGCCAGCCCGCTTGAGGCGAGCGCATTCATGACGATGGCTGGAAAGCCCGGCGTCGCAAACTGGACGGCGGAGACGTTGACGGCAACGCGCACCGTCTCTGGCCAGGCGGCCGCATCCTGACAGGCGCGGCGCAGCGCCCATTCGCCCAGCTGGTTGATGAGGTTGGACCGCTCGGCAATCGTGATGAAGACGCCGGGGCTGATGAAGCCGCGCTCGGGATGTTCCCAGCGCATCAGCGCTTCCAGCCCAACGACCATGTGATCCTTGGTGCGGACGACCGGCTGGTAATGCAGCTCCAGCTCATCCTTGACCAGCGCAGTGCGCAGGTCGTCTTCCAGAATCCGGGCTTCTTCCGCCTCATCCTTCAGGTCGGCCGAATAGAAACGGAACTGCCCGCGCCCGCCATTTTTCGCGGCATAGAGCGCAAGGTCCGAATTGCGGATCAGATCGTCCTTCTCCAGCCCGTCATAAGGCGCAATGGCGAGGCCGACCGATGTGCCGATGATCGCCCGCTCCTCGCCCAGCGCATAAGGCAGCGACACGATCTGGATCAGCTTGGTGGCAAGGTCCCCCAGCTTTCCGCGGTCATCAAGGTCCGGCAGGATGATCTGGAACTCATCGCCGCCCAGCCGCCCGATCTCGCCGCGGTCCCCGATGATGCGGCCAAGGCGTTCGGCCACCTGTTTCAGGAGCTCGTCGCCCGCCTGATGGCCGAGCGTGTCGTTGACGTGCTTGAACCGGTCGAGATCAAGCATCATCAGCGTGCAACTGCGCTTCGCCGCCTTGAAGGAGGCGAGTGTCGTCTCCAGCTTGCGGTTCATGCGGTGGCGGTTGGCAAGGCCCGTCAGCGAATCGAACTCGGCCAGCCGCGAATCCTCAAGCTTGCGCTCATATTCGGTCGTGATGTCTTTTGCGCTGCCGCGATAGCCGATGAAGTCGCCATTTGCGTCAAACTTGGGATGGCCGGAAATCGACCACCAGGTTTGCCGCTCCGCCTGCTTGGCCCGGCCGGTCGCGAAACGGACGGTCAGGTCGGTGATCTTGTTGCGCGCGCTCAGCTGAAACGCCAGCGGCCGGTCCGACCGCTCACCCGGATTATAGGGATCAATTTCGAACAGGCTTGTCAGCGGCTGGGCCAGCAGCGTTTCCAGCGGCGTTCCAAGCCTTTGGACGGCGTTTTCGGAAATATAGATGAGACGCCCTTCGGCATCCGACGCCCACAGCCAGCCAATGCCCGCTTGCTCAATATCCTCAAGGACTTCCAGGCGACGCTTCATGTCGCCCGGCAGAATGACGGCGACGTCGCCAAAGTCCTGCCGGTCTTCGGGCACCATCACCGGACTGCGTTCGCCCAGACCTCGAAAGAAACTTCTTACTGCCATGCCGACCTGTTTCATACCGGCGCGTCGGGGGACTGTGCGCGCTCTCGGCTGGTCATAGCGCGGCATGGTTTACTTAACGCTAATCCCCACAGGCGTGGCGGCGCCCCGGGTGCATCCCCTTGGCTTGTGCCGACAGGATCGCCTATCGTTGGCCTTTCGCTCCGGCGTGGCCGGAGGGTTCCTGAAGGATCGAGAATGCGTGCTACCCCTGACTTTGATTTCGCGCTGACCGAAAGTGCGACGATGATCCGCGAGGCTGCGGGCCGCTTTGCGGATGAACAGATCTTGCCGATCGCAGCTGAAATTGACCGTAATGACCGCTTCCCCCGCGAATTGTGGGAACCGATGGGCGCGCTCGGCCTGCATGGCATTACGGTGGAGGAGGACTGGGGCGGTCTCGGGCTCGGCTATCTCGACCATGTCATCGCAGTGGAGGAAGTCAGCCGCGCGTCGGGCGCTGTCGGCCTGTCTTATGGGGCGCACTCCAACCTGTGCGTCAACCAGATCCGCCGCTGGGGCAATCCGGACCAGAAGGCCAAATATCTCCCCAAGCTGATTTCGGGCGAACATGTCGGCAGCCTTGCCATGTCAGAGGCGGGCGCCGGTTCTGACGTCGTCTCGATGAAGCTGCGGGCGGACAAGGTCGATGGCGGCTGGCGGCTCAATGGCACCAAATTCTGGATCACCAACGGCACCTATGCCGATACCCTGGTGGTCTATGCCAAGTCCGACCCCGACAGCGGCAGCCGGGGCATCACGGCGTTCCTGATCGAAAAGGACATGCCCGGTTTCTCCATCGGCCAGAAGATCGACAAGATGGGCCTGCGCGGCTCCCCCACGGCGGAGCTGGTGTTCGACGACTGCTTCGTGCCCGACGAACATGTCATGGGCCCCGTCCATGGCGGCGTTGGCGTGCTGATGAGCGGGCTCGACTATGAACGCGTCGTGCTGGCGGGGATGCAGATCGGCATCATTCAGGCCTGTCTGGACGTCGTCATTCCCTATGTCCGGGAGCGAAAGCAGTTCGGCAAGCCCATTGGCAGCTTCCAGCTGATGCAGGCCAAGGTCGCCGACATGTATGTCGCGATGCAGTCCGCGCGGGCCTATGTCTACGCGGTCGCCAAGGCCTGCGACGCCGGACAGACCACGCGCTTCGATGCGGCGGGCGCGATCCTGCTCGCCAGCGAAAATGCCTTCCGCGCAGCGGGTGAGGCCGTGCAGGCGCTGGGCGGGGCAGGCTATACCAAGGACTGGCCGGTCGAACGCTTCCTGCGCGATGCCAAGCTGCTGGACATTGGGGCGGGAACGAACGAAATTCGCCGGATGCTGATCGGCAGAGAACTGATCGGCGCCAGTTGAGGGAGTTGGGGATGCTGAAGAAGATCGTCGCGGCGCTTGTCGCGCTGTCGGCCGGGCTGGCCGCGCCCGCGCTGGCGCGGGTCGAAAAGATGACCGTGCACAGCGCTTCGGTTGAGGGCAATCTGGAGGGCAATACCGCAGACCGCACTGTCTTCGTCATCCTGCCCGACAGCTATGACAGCGCCAGAAAGACGCGCTACCCCGTGCTTTACTTCCTCCACGGTTTCAACTCGACCGCCGCGTCCTACATGGAACGCACGAAGTTCGATGAGGCGCTCAGGGCGTCGAAGCTCGACCTCATCATTGTCGTGCCCGACAGCATGACCAAATGGGGCGGGTCGATGTATTCCAACTCGCCTACGATCGGGAATTTCGAGGACTTCATCGCCAAGGACCTTGTCGCCTGGGTCGATGGACGCTACCGGACGCGGGCGGATCGCGCGTCGCGCGGCCTCGCCGGGCATTCGATGGGCGGATATGGCACGCTCCGGCTCGGCATGAAGCATCCCGACACTTTCGGCGCGCTCTATGCCATGAACCCGTGCTGCATGATCCCCCGCACGGACGCGCTGGCGGATCCCAAGTTTGAGAAGATGACGGTGGACGAGGCCTTGCAGGCGCCGTGGATGGAGCGCGGCAACTTCGCGGTCGCCGCCGCATGGTCGCCCAACCCCGCCAAGCCGCCCTTCTACGCCGATCTCGCGACCAAGGATGGCAAGGCAGACGCGTTCGTGCTCGCGCAATGGGCGGCCAATTCTCCGGCGGCCTTTGCCGCGCAATATGTCCCCGCCCTCCGGCAGATGGCGGGCATCGGCATCGACACGGGCGACACCGACTTTGTGAAGGCGGACGACATCCTGATCCACGAGCAATTGCTGAAGCTTGGCGTCGCGCATGATTGGGAACTCTATGTCGGCGACCATGGCAACCGGGTCACTGAACGCTTTGGCACCGTGGTGTTGCCTTTCTTTGCCAAGCATCTGAAAGCGGGGAAATGACAGCACCCGTCCTTCCCACCAATTACACGCCCGAAGACCCCGAGACGCAGGCCCGCGCGGCGCACAACCGCGCGCTGCGCGATGAGCTTCGCGCGCGTGTCGCCAAAGCCGCATTGGGCGGCGATGAAAAATCCCGCGACCGGCATGTCGCACGCGGCAAGCTGCTTCCCCGGGACCGCGTCGAGCATCTGCTCGATCCGGGATCGCCACTGCTCGAAATCGGGCAACTCGCGGCCAACGGCATGTATGGGGACGAAGTGCCGGGCGCGGGGATCATCACCGCCATCGGCCGCGTGTCGGGCCGCCAGTGCATGATCTTTGCCAATGACGCGACGGTCAAAGGCGGCACCTATTTCCCGATGACGGTGAAGAAGCATCTCCGCGCGCAGGAGATCGCGATGGAGAACCGGCTGCCGTGCATCTATCTGGTCGATAGCGGCGGCGCGAACCTGCCCAATCAGGCAGAGGTCTTCCCCGACCGCGATCATTTCGGGCGCTTCTTCTACAATCAGGCAAACATGTCGGCGCGCGGCATTCCGCAGATCGCCAGCGTCATGGGCAGCTGCACGGCGGGCGGCGCCTATGTGCCGGCCATGTCCGACGAAACCGTCATCGTCCGCAATCAGGGCACGATCTTCCTCGCGGGCCCGCCGCTGGTGAAGGCCGCGACGGGCGAGGAAATCAGCGCCGAAGATCTGGGCGGCGGCGATCTCCACGCGAAGAAGTCAGGCGTGGTCGATCATCTGGCGGAGAATGACGAACATGCGCTGACCATCGTGCGGGACATCGTCAGCCATCTGGGCGCAGGCGAGACATTCAAGGTCGAAACGCGTGATCCGCGCCCGCCCAAATATGATCCCGAAGAGCTGTACGGCATCATCCCGCAGGACGTGCGTGCGCCCTATGACGTGCATGAGGTGATCGCGCGCATCGTCGACGGCAGCGAGTTCCATGAATTCAAGGCGCATTATGGCAGCACGCTTGTCTGCGGCTTTGCCCATATCTGGGGGATGCCCGTCGCGATCCTTGCAAACAACGGCGTGCTGTTCAGCGAAAGCGCGCAGAAGGGCGCGCACTTCATCGAGCTGGCGCAGCAGCGGCGCATCCCCCTCCTCTTCCTCCAGAACATCTCTGGCTTCATGGTCGGCGGCAAATATGAGGCGGAAGGCATTGCCAAACATGGGGCAAAGCTCGTGACGGCCGTTGCCACCGCGTCGGTGCCCAAGATCACCGTGCTCATCGGTGGGTCATTCGGCGCGGGCAATTACGGCATGTGCGGCCGTGCCTATCAGCCGCGCTTCCTCTTCACCTGGCCCAATGCGCGCATTTCCGTGATGGGTGGCGAGCAGGCGGCCAGCGTGCTGGCGACCGTCCACCGCGATGCCGACAAATGGTCACCCGAGGAGGCAGAGGCCTTCAAGGCGCCGATCCGCCAGAAGTACGAGGATGAGGGCAACCCCTATTACGCCACCGCGCGGCTTTGGGATGACGGGATCATCGATCCGGCGCAGACACGCGATGTGCTGGGGCTGGCGCTGGCGGCTGCGCTGAACGCGCCGATGGATGAGGGGGCACGCTTTGGCGTGTTCCGGATGTGAGAAGCGGGCCGTCGCCACGTTCAATCCTCCCCGAGCTTGCCTCGGGGAGGGGGACCGCCGCCATCGGCGGTGGTGGAGGGGCCTTCCGTGCTTAAGGATCAAGCGCCGAAAGCAGACAATCGCACTGTCGCCCGTGCGCGGAGGTTGCGCCGCGAGATGAGCTTGCCCGAAGTCCTCCTTTGGCGCTTGCTGCGGGGACAACCGCAGGGAATGAAGTTTCGGCGGCAGCATCCCTCAGGCGATTTCATCCTGGACTTCTATTGCAGCGATGCACGGCTGTGCGTTGAGATTGATGGGATTTCCCACGACATGGACAATCGTCCGGCGCGCGATGAGCGGCGCGATACATGGCTAAAGGCGGAAGGAATTGAGACGGTGCGCATTGCGGCAGAGGATGTGCTGAGAGATGCGACGGCTGTTGCCGACGGCCTCATTGCGATCGCACGATCGCGCCTGCCCCTCCACCACCCTGCAAATGCAGGGCGGTCCCCCTCCCCGAGACAAGCTCGGGGAGGATGGGAGGCAACCGCATGATCACCTCTCTCCTCATCGCCAATCGCGGGGAAATTGCCTGCCGGATCATCCGCACGGCGCGGGACATGGGCATTCGCACCGTTGCCGTCTTTTCGGATGCGGACCGCAACGCGCTGCATGTGCGGGAAGCGGATCAGGCGGTGCATATCGGGCCATCGCCGGCGCGCGAAAGCTATCTGGTCGGGGAGCGCATCATCGCTGCCGCCCGGGCTGCGGGTGCCGAGGCGATCCATCCCGGTTACGGCTTCCTGTCCGAAAATGCCGCCTTTGCGCAGGCCGTCCTTGATGCAGGGCTGATCTGGGTCGGGCCGCGCCCTGCCAGCATCACCGCGATGGGCCTGAAGGATGCCGCCAAGGCACTGATGGCGGAGGCGGGCGTGCCCGTGACGCCGGGCTATATGGGGGACAATCAGGACCCGGCCTTCCTTGCGGCCGAGGCGGAGAAGATCGGCTATCCCGTCCTCATCAAGGCGGTCGCGGGTGGCGGCGGGAAGGGGATGCGCAAGGTCGAGGCGGCAGCGGACTTTGCAGATAGCCTTGCGTCCTGCCAGCGCGAGGCGGCGGCCTCGTTCGGCAACGATCATGTGCTGATCGAGAAGTATATCCAGACGCCGCGCCATATCGAGGTGCAGGTGTTCGGCGATACGCATGGCAATATCGTCCATCTGTTTGAGCGCGACTGCTCGCTGCAGCGCCGCCACCAGAAGGTGATCGAGGAAGCGCCTGCGCCGGGCATGGACGCGGCCACCCGCGCGCAGCTCTGCGCCGCGGCCGTCCGGGCGGCCAAGGCGGTCGATTATGTCGGCGCGGGCACGATCGAATTCATCGCCGATGCGTCCGAAGGCCTGCGCGCCGACCGCATCTGGTTCATGGAAATGAACACGCGGCTTCAGGTCGAGCATCCGGTGACCGAAGAGATCACGGGCGTCGATCTCGTCGAATGGCAGCTGCGCGTGGCCTCGGGCGAACCGCTGCCGGTGTCGCAGGATGCGCTTTCCATCAACGGCTGGGCGATGGAAGCGCGGCTTTATGCCGAAGACCCGGCCAAGGGCTTCCTGCCCTCGATCGGGCGGCTTGATCTGTTCCAGCCGGGCGAGGGGCTGGGCGGGCGCGTCGATACGGGCGTCACCGAAGGCGCGGAGGTCTCGCCCTTCTACGATCCGATGATCGCCAAGCTGATCGCGCATGGCGACACGCGCGATGAGGCGCGGGAGCTTCTGTCAGAGATGCTGCATGAGAGCGCCATCTGGCCGGTGAAGACCAACGCGGCGTTCCTTATCAACGCGCTGGCACATCCCGACTTTGCGGCAGGCGCGGTGGATACCGGGCTGATTGGCCGCGACGGGGAGGCGATGGCAGCGCAACCCGTTCCGTCCGCCCATGCGCTGACGCGCGCGGCGATGGCGATGGTGCCCAAGTCCGCTTTTGCCGGGTTCCGGCTCAACGCGCCCGACAAGCGCGCGGCACCGTTCCTGCTCGATGGAGAACGGGTTGAAGTAGCGCTGCACGGCCCCGGTGAGGATGCGCCTGCGCCCTCCATGCTGGTGGCGGAAGGCGGCGCGGTCTGGGTGCTCGCGCCCTATCGCTTTGATGGCAGCCATGGCGGCAGCGCGGCGGATGGCGACATCCTTTCCCCCATGCCGGGCAAGGTCATTGCCGTTATGGTGGCGGCAGGGGCGGCGGTTACCAAGGGGCAGAAGCTCCTCACGCTCGAAGCGATGAAGATGGAGCACACGCTTGTCGCGCCATTTGATGGCGTGGTGGCGGAGCTCAACGCCGCGGCCGGCGCGCAGGTGCAGGTGGAGGCGTTGCTCGCCCGGATCGAACCGACGGCCGCCTGACCGGCCCCGTGCGGCAAGATCAGGCGAGCAGGTCTTTCAAAGGCACCGTCGTATCGGCGAGCTTGGCGGGATCGATCACGGCGCCCGCTTCCACGAGCTTGCGGCCCTGTACATAGTCCTTGACCACGTTGACACAGTCGAGCGCGATCAGGCGACCCGCCTTCAGGTAAAGCACCGAAAACGCGCGCGTTGCAGGATCGCCGCGCAGGACGGTCTGGTCATAGCCGACCGAGAGGCCCGCCGTCTGGAGCTTGAGGTCATACTGGTTGGACCAGAACCAGGGGAAGGCGTGATAGGGCTGCGCGTCGCCGCAGATCGCCTTGGCGACGCAGGTGCCCATGTCATTGGCGTTCTGCACCGACTCCACGCGCATCACCGCGCCTTCGGCATAGGCGCAGGCAAAGGCCGCGCAGTCACCGATCGCATAGACATCGGGCAGCGTCGTCCGGCACTGGTCATCGACATTGACGCCATTGCCACCTTCCGCACCCGCTGCGATCAGCGGCGCGACCGAGGGAATGATGCCGATGCCGACAATCACGACCTCGGCAGGAAGGACGCTGCCATCGGCGAGCTTGACGCCGGTGACCTTGCCTGCCTCACCGACAAGGCTGTCGACCGCTACATTGGTGCGCAGGTCGACGCCGTGTACGCGGTGGTCCGCTTCGTAAAAGGCCGAGATTTCGGGGCCGGCCACACGCGCGAGGATGCGCGGCAGCGCCTCCAGCAGTGTCACCGAACAGCCAAGCTTGGTAAGGACGGCGGCGGCTTCGAGCCCGATATAGCCGCCGCCGATGACGACGACCTTCTTCGCGCCCGCATCGAGTTCGCCCATCAGCCGGTCAACGTCGGCGCGCGTGCGCACGGCATGGACCCCGGCCAGATCGGCTCCGGCGCAGGACAGCTTGCGCGGATCGCCGCCCGCCGCCCAGATGAGCTTGCCATAGGTCACGGCGGACCCGTCATCGAGCGTGACCTGATGCGCGGCGGCATCGACCGCAGTGACTTCGGTGCCGAGCTTCAGCGTGACGTTCTTGTCCACCCAGAATTGCGGCGGACGGATGTAGAGCCGCTCAAATTCCTTGTCGCGGGCGAGATATTCCTTGGACAGAGGCGGGCGTTCATAGGGCGGCTCGCTTTCGCGGCCGATCATCAGGATCGAGCCTTCAAAGCCGTTGGTGCGCAGCGCCAGCGCGACCTGCGCCCCGCCATGCCCGGCTCCCACGATCACGACATCCGCCTGCGTCATATCCCGAATCCTCCCGTACTGCCGCGCGGGATTGAGGCTTCGTGGCCTCGGGTCAAGTGGTTTCAGCCGCGCTTCTTGACCAGCGCCGAGCGCAGGCAGCGGCAGACGACCTCGTCGCGCTGGTTGATCAGCTCATGCGCGAAGGTGACGATGCCTGCATTGGGGCGGCTCTTCGACTCTTTCAGTTCCACGACCTCGCTCGTCGCGCGCATCGTATCGCCGATGAAAACGGGCTTGGGCATGACCAGCCTGTCATAGCCCAGATTGGCGACGAGCGTGCCGAGCGTGGTGTCGCCGACCGACAGGCCCACCATCAGCGCGAAGGTGAAGGTGCCGTTGACAAGGATCTGCCCGAACTCGCTGGCGCGCGCGGCTTCCACATCGAGGTGAAGCGGCTGCGGATTGTGCGTCATCGTGGAGAAGAGCAGATTGTCGGTCTCGGTCACGGTGCGACGGATTTCATGCGTCATCCGGTCGCCGACCGTCCAGTCTTCGAAAAAGCGGCCTGCCATTGTGTCTGTCCTCGCCTTGTGTCGATCGGGCCTAGCAGAAGCGCGCCGCCCGGCAAACGGGGGCACGGGCAAAGCGGCTAGCGCGCGGTGAAGGCGTAGCCCCAGGCGGGCAGCATCTGCGCGCGCAGGCCCGGCAAGGCGGGGAGATTTACCTGCCGGTCGGACAGGTTGACCGCCACGGTGACCGCATGGCGGCCGACCGCGCGGCGGAAGGCGAAGATGTCGGGATTGCCGGCATCGAGCATTTCGGGCGCCCCCCCGGCGGCACCGTTGGCCAGCGCCGGATTGCGCGCCTTCAGCGTCAGCAGCTGGCGATACAGGGCGGCATGGCGATAGGCGCCCCAGACGATGGGGTCTTTCTCAAAAAAGGCGATGCGCCGGTCGAGCCCGGCTTCCTGCCCGGAATAGACGAGCGGCATCCCCGGCAGCGTCGCTGCGAGCACCGCAAAGGCCGGGAAGCGCGGGCCATATTTCTCCGTGTCGCCCCAGCGCCAGCTGTTCACATCATGGTTGCTGGTGAAGGTCATCCGGTAATTGTCGGCCGGAAAGCCATGGTCCCGCGTGGCGAGCCAGCGGCGCAGCGCATCGGCCCCGGCCTTGCCATCGGCGATGTCGGCAAAGGCATCGAGCAGGCCCCAGTCATAGGTCATGTCGAATGCGGCATGGATGGCGGGGTCATTCGATTCCGCGAGCATGAACATCGGCTTCAGCCGGTCGAGCTGCGCGCGGGCCTTGATCCAGAAGGGGATGGGCATCAGGCTGGCAACGTCGCAGCGGAAGCCGTCAATATCTGCTTCCTTCACCCAGAAGGCCATGGCCGCGATCTGCGCGTCCCAGACGGCGGGGTTGCGATAGTCCAGCCCGACGACATCGGTCCAATATTCGATCTCGCGGCCATTATCATATTCATAGGACGTCAGCTCGCCCTGCGCATTGCGCTTGAACCAGTCGGGATGCGCGATCGCCCAGCGGCTGTCCCACGCGGTGTGGTTCGCCACCCAGTCGAGGATGACCTTCATCCCGCGGGCGTGCGCGGCTTTCACCAGACGCCTGAAATCCGCCATCGTCCCGAATTCGGGGTTCACGGCGGTATAGTCGCGGATCGAATAATAGCTGCCTTTGCTGCCCTTGCGGTTCTTTTCGCCAATGGGCTGGATGGGCATGATCCAGAGGATCTTCACGCCCATCTTCTGCAGGCGGGGCAGGTGCGCCTCAAACGCGGTCAGCGTGCCCTCCGGCGTATATTGCCGGATGTTGACCTCATAGATCGTCGCATTGCGCGACCAGGCGACATGGGGGTGCTGGACAGACTGTGCGGCGGCGGGCGTGGTGATAAGAAGCGCCAGCAGCACGCATAGCCGGACAATCATCGGGCGAGGTCTCCACGGGCGCGTGCCGCGCGGCCATAAAAGAGTTCGAACAGAGGGGACGCCATCAGCGTCGTCACGATCGCCATGACGACCAGCATGGCGAAGAGCGCGGGTGTGATGATGCCGCGCTGCAGGCCGATGTTGATGATGATGAGTTCCATCAGGCCGCGCGCGTTCATAAGCGCGCCGATGCCCATGGCGGTCGCATGATCCTGCCCCGAAAGGCGCGCGCCCAGATAGCTCGCCCCGCCCTTGGCAAGAATGGAGGCGGCAAGGATCGCGACCGTCACGAGGATCAGGTCCGCCGAATTCACGACGAGAAGCTCGGTGTTGAGGCCTGAATAGGTGAAGAACATCGGCAGCAGGAAGACGACGGTGAACGGCTCCAGTCGGGCGCGCAGCTCTTCGGTCAGGCGCCCGCGCGGCATCGCTGTGCCAAGAAGGAAGCCGCCGAACACCGCATGGATGCCAACCGCGTCCATCGCGAAGGCGGACAGCAGAAAGAGGATCAACGTGATTGCGATGACCTTGTCGCTTGCGCCTTCGCGCGCGGCGAGTTGGCCGAGGGGCATCAGCAGGCGCGGCGCGACCCAGACCATGAAAAGCGCGAAAGACAGCCCGCCGCCAATTGCGAGGAGCGCAACGTGCGCGCCCGCGCCGAGCGAGGCCAGCACCAGGGCGACAACGGCCCATGCGCCTGCATCGCCGATGGCACCTGCGGAAAGGGAAAGCGTGCCAAGCTTCGTGCCGGCAATGCCGCGTTCATGGATGATGCGCGCCAGCATCGGAAAGGCTGTGATCGCGATCGCGGCCCCGAGGAAGAGCGTCGCCTGCCAGCTTTCGACCTGCGGTGTGAAGAGCCCGCCGACGTTCATGATCCACGGGATCATCAGCGCCGCGACCGCAAAGGGCGCGACCATCCCCGCCACCGAGACGGCGGCCGCGCTGCGCGCATTCTCGCTGAACTCGCGCCGGTCAAAGGTCAGGCCGACGAGGAACATGTAAAGTCCGACGCCAAGCTGCGCGCCGACAAACAGCACCTTCTTCGTTTCGGGCGGAAAGAGTGCTGCCTCCAGACCCGGGGCGAGCCAGCCGAGAATGGAGGGGCCGAGCAGCACACCGGCGATCATCTCCCCCACCACCTGCGGCTGGCCGAGATAGCGGTGCGCCACCCAGCCGATCGCGCGGGCAGCGGCAATGATGACCGCCATCTGGATGAAGAAATGGATGCTGAGTTGGGCGGCTGTCATGCCGCACCCTGTGTCATGGCTGCGGCCCGTCCGTCCAGCAGCGTGCGGTGATCCTGAAAGTTGAGCGCGCAGCGACGCAGAAACTCGTCAATCTGCACCATGTCATAGCGGGTGATGTCTTCGCCCGGCGGCGTCATCCGCGCGTCGGGCGGGAAGGTGCCATAGCCCGCAAAGAGGCAATGCCACGACAGCGAGGCATAATAGCCGCCAATGTCGAGATCGGCGATCACCGCGTCCATGTCCTGCGCGCGGAACCACGCGGTCATCATCGCCTTCAGATTGTCGGACAGCGCCTGATTTTCGGCATTGGCGCGCCAATAGTCGGTGTCGGTCCGCTGGTTCATCCGGTAATGCGCGACGATATAGTCACGGATGCCGTCATACCGCTTGCCGATGGCCGTGTTGAACCCGGCGCGGTCCCCCGTGTCCCACGCGTCCAGGAACTGTTCGACCGTGGTCTGGACGATGTGGAGCGCGGTTGCCTCCAGCGGTTCGATGAACCCCTGCGACAGGCCGACGGCAAGGCTGTTGCGTGACCAGCTCTCTTCCACGCGGCCGACGCGCATCTTGATCCGCCGTGTCGGCGTCGGGTCATCCAGCGTGCCCAGATGCCGCCGCAGCTCGGTTTCCGCCGCATCGTCCGACAGGAAGGCGGAGGCATAGACATAGCCATTGCCGGTCCGGTTGGTCAGCGGGATGTTCCACGCCCAGCCGTTGGACAAGGCGGTTGCGCTGGTGTGCGGATTGAGGCCGGTCGCGTCGCACGGCGTTGGCATGACGACCGCGCTGTCGTTGAACAGGTTGTCGGCGAACGATCGGAACGGCACGCCCAGCGCCTTTTGATGGATGGTCGCGCCAAACCCGCTGCAATCGACGAAGAAGTCCGCCGGGATGTCGGTGTCATCGCGGACGACAAGTGCTGCAACGTCACCGCTCTCGGTCCGGATGACGCCCTCGACATGGCGCTGGAGATGGTGGACGCCGCGCGACAGGGCATGATCCCGCAGCACATCGCCGACCAGATGGGCATCGAAATGATAGCCGTAAGAGACGTCGAACGGGAAGCTCTCGGCGGGCAGGGGCGCAAGGCGCCGGTCGGACAGGACAGCGGGCAGGAAGAAGCGGTCGGGATGCGCCCAGACGTCGCGGCCCGTGCGCCGGGCAAGGCAATTATAGGTGAAGACCGGCTGCGTCTGCGCATCGAGCGCGGTCACAAAGGGGTGGTAATAGCTTTCAAAGCCCGGCCGTTCCGACCAGCCGGTAAAGCGGATGCCGTTCTTGTAGGTCGCGTTGCAGCGCGGCATCCAGTCGGCTTCGTCCAGCCCGAGCGTCCGGAAGAAGGCGCGCAGTTGCGGGGTGGATCCTTCGCCGACGCCGATGATCCCGACCTCGGGGGACTCGACCAGCGTGATGCGGTCCCCACCCCAGCGCGCGGCGAGCAGGCAGGCCGCCATCCATCCGGCGGTCCCGCCGCCGAGGATGACGATGCTGTCCGGCGCGGGGCGCGGCGTCATTTGCCTGCAGCGATGCGGACGGCAGCACCCCCGCCCGGGGCAAGCCAGAGCGACAGGCTGTCGCCCTTCTTCACCTTGCGGGTTTCCACGACGATGTTGTGGCGTGCCTCGGTCTCATAGGTGGCCCCCGGACCGTCGCGGTAGATGGTGGCGGTATAGGTCTTGCCGGCATCGAGGAAATCGAGCTTCGCGTCGATGGTGCGCGGCGTCGCATCGTTCACGCCGCCCACATACCAGTCGGCGCTGTTGCGGTCCTTGCGCGCAAAAATGGCATAGTCGCCCACTTCGCCCGCGATCAGGTGAGACTGGTCCCAGTCGGCCGGAACCTTGCTGATGAAGTCCAGCTCGCGCGGATATTTGCCCAGTTCCTCGATGAAGTCCGCCGCCATCTGGATCGGCGAATATAAAGCGAGATAGAGGCCCAGTTGCTTGGCGAGCGTGGAGGCGAGCTTCACATCGCCGCTGCCGCGCAGCGACAGGATGCCCGGCGTAAAGTCCATCGGGCCGGACAGCATACGGGTATAGACGAGCGTCGGTTCATGGTCCGGGCCGTTCGCGAACTGGCCCCAGGCGTTATATTCCATGCCGCGCGCGCCTTCACGGGCGACCCAGTTCGGATAGGTGCGGCGCAGGCCCGTGTCCTTCACCGGCTCATGCGGGTTGACCGCGACGTGATATTTGGCGGCGGTCTCCACGACCTTCAGATGGTGTTCCACCTGCCGCTGGCCGTCATGATATTCCATGCGGGTTTCGCCGGGCGCGTCGCCGGGGGCGATGATGCCGCCCATGTCCGCGACATAGCCCGTTTTCACCACGTCGACGCCGAGGCTGCTGTAGAGCTTGAAGGCCTCCTCCAGCTGCGGCTCATAGACGGCGATGTTGCCGCCGGTTTCGTGGTGCCCGATCAGGTGGACGCCCTTCTTGCGCGCATAGTCCGTCACGGCCTTCAGGTCGAAATCGGGCGTGGCTTGGGTAAAGCTGAATTCATCGCCATGGCCGAACCAGTCGCCATTCCAGCCCTTGTTCCACCCTTCGACCAGCACGCCACGGAAGCCGTGTTTGGCGGCAAAGTCGATATATTGCTTGGTGCGTTCGGTCGTCGCGCCGTGGTTGGGGCCTTCGGCCCAGCTCCACTTGCCGGTGATCATGCCCCACCAGATGCCGATATATTTGGCGGGCTTGAACCAGCTGACATCGCCCAGCTTGTTGGGTTCGTTGAGGTTCAGCTCAAGGTCGTTTTCGACAAGGCCCGCCGCGCTGTCGGCCATGCGGATCGTGCGCCACGGCGTGGTGAAGGGCGTGCCGCGCACGACCTTGGGCCCGCGTGACGACGGCGAGAGCATGGCGCGGAACTTCTGCCCGTCCGCCCGTTTGAACCACATGCCCGCATAATCGACGAGTGCCGCCTCGTGGAAGGACAGGTGCGTTCCATCGTCCAGCCGCATCGTGATCGGCGTGTGCGCGACCGACACCGCGTCGATCGGCGTGTTCTGATAGACCTGTTCGTAGCGGTTCCATTCACCGCCCGGAATCCACCAGGCCTTGCCGGCCGGCGCGATGACGAACTCGGTGCTTTCGTCCGCGATGTTCATCGTCTTCAGGCTCGGCTGGTCCGGGATTTCATAGCGGAAGCCAACGCCATCGTTGAACACGCGGAAGCGCACGTTCATCTGGCGCTTGAGATAGGCTGTCTGCCGGAACTTCACGAGCAGGTCGGTGTGATTGTCGCGCACATAGCGGCGCTCACCCCAGGGCTGTTCCCAGGTGCTGTCGCTCTTGGCCGTCTCGGTGCCGTCGGCGGTGAAGCCGCGCACCATGTTGTAGCTGTCGGTCAGGATGAAGCCGAGCAGCGACGGCGCGATGAGCAGCTTGCCCTTGCGCGAAATCTGGTAGTTCGGCCGACCGTCGCGGTCGATGTCCACCGTGACCTTGATGCTGCCGTCGGGCGAGGAAATCTCGGCGACGGGTGCCGCGAGCGCGCTGCCCGCCATCAGCGACGCCGCGAGAAGGGCAAGAGCCGGTTTCAGCATGACAGTCTCCAAAAAGTTCAGGCGATCTTGCGCAGGACGAGGCCCGACAGCGGGGCGAGCAGGCCGGGTTCGGAGCCCCCGACGCTGCGGAGCGCGCGCCAGCGGTCGGGCTGTGCGGGCGTCCAGTCGAGGGGCGTCGTGCCGAAGTTGAACGCGCACAGCAGATGTTCGTCCGCCGTCGTGCGTTCAAAGACGAGCAGGTCGCCGGTTGCGGCGAGGACCTTCATCGTCCCGACCAGCAGCGCGTCATGATCGTTGCGGAAGGCCACGAGGTCGCGCGTGAGGGTGAGGAGCGAGTCCGCAACGCCCTCCTGCTGGTCGACCGCGAGCGCGGCGTGATCCGGGCCGAAGGGCAGCCACGGCGTGGCGGTCGAAAATCCGCACTGGGGCGCATCCGCCGCCCAGGGCATCGGCGTGCGCGTGCCGTCGCGGCTGAGCGTGAGCGGCCAGTTCGCAATCGCTTCGGGGTCCTGCAGATGCTCGAACGGAATGTCGACCTGCGTCAGGCCCAGCTCCTCGCCCTGCCACAGGATGATGTTCCCGCGCAGGCAGACAAAGAGGAGCATCGCCATCCGCGCAAAGGCGTCGCGATGGTCGGGGGCGGCCCAGCGGCTGATCCAGCGGGGCGCATCATGGTTGGAAAAGGCCCAGGCGGGCCAGCCCATGCCAGCGGCGTCGGGCCAGGCCTCGACGGCTTCGCGCACCAGTGCCGGGGTCAGCTGATCGGCGTAGAGGAAGTTGAAGCCATAGGCGCTGTTGAAGCGGTCATTGCCGGAGGTGTACGCCTTCATCTCGCGCTCGCTATGGTCCCCGCCGACCTCCGCTACGGTGAAGCAGGCGCCATATTCATCAAGCAGCGCGCGGATGCGCTCGATAAAGCCGATGACTTCGGGCTGCGACTGGTTGTGAATGCGCAGCTGATAGTCAAACGGACGCGTGCGCGGCTTGTTGCTTTCGGGCGCGGGGGGATTGTCGGTCAGGTCGCGGTTGTGCATCGCGAAGTTGATCGCATCGACGCGGAAGCCATCGACCCCGCGATCCAGCCAGAAACGTGCCGAGGCCAGCAGCGCGTCCTGCACGGCCGGATTGTGGACGTTCAGCTGCGGCTGGCTCGCCAGGAAATTGTGCATGTAATATTGGCGGCGGCGCGCGTCCCAGGTCCAGGCGGGGCCACCGAACACCGATTGCCAGTTGTTGGGCGGCGATCCATCGGGCTTGGGATCATGCCAGACATACCAGTCGGCCTTCGCATTGGCGCGGCTCGCGCGGCTTTCGGCAAACCAGTCATGCTGGTCCGACGTATGGGCATAGACCTGATCGATCAGGACCTTGAGGCCGAGCCCGTGTGCCTTGGCGACGAGCGCGTCGAAATCCGCCAGCGTGCCGAAGATCGGATCCACATCGCAATAATCGGCGACGTCATAGCCAAAGTCGCACATGGGCGACTTGAAGAAGGGCGACAGCCAGATCGCATCGACGCCGAGGGCGGCGACGTAGTCCAGCTTGGCCGTGATGCCGGGCAGATCGCCGACGCCATCGCCGTTGGAATCGGCAAAGCTGCGCGGATAGATCTGATAGATCGATGCGCCGCGCCACCATTCGCGCTGGCCATCATGTACGGGTCGGGATTGGGGCGCTGTTGTCATTCTTTTCCTGCGCAAATCATGAAATCGAGGGGAGGAAGGGTGATGGCGACCGATCCGGGCGCCGAAGCCGTGGCCGGGCATTGGCCATAAAGCGTCTCAAAGCGGGCGCTGTGTGTTGAAACCTCCACGTTCGCCTTGAGCGGCTGTGTCGAGGTGTTGAACACAATGACGACCTCGCGTCCAGTGCCGGGGTCGATGCGCGAGACCGCGAACAGCCCCGGGGTGGTCGCATAATTGCGCACGATCTGACGCCCGCGCTGCAGCGCCGGGTGCGACGTCCGCAATGCGGCCAGCTCCGAAATCAGGCGGTAAAGCGGATGGCGCGTGTCGAAATTGCTTTCGGCCGTCGTCGCCGTCGTGCCGAGCAGCCGGTTGTCATTGTAGGAGGCGACGCGCGAAGGGAACATGTCCTCGCGCGCATCCTGATCCCAGCCATCGCCGGCAAAGCCCTGCTCATCGCCCGCATAGATGGTCGGCACGCCGCGCAGCGTCAGCAGCATCGCGTGCGCCAGCCGGACCCGCGCCAGCACCTCCGCGTCGTCCGCCTGCGGAAAGGCCTTGCGGACGAAATAGGCAAATCGGCCATTGTCATGGTTCGAAATGAAGGTTGGCTGGATGCGTGCCTTGTCCGCGCCGCCTTCATAGAGCGGATCCTGAAAGAACAGTTCCCACAGCTTGTCGGTGCCGCCGGTCCCCGCGACGGTGTCGATTGCCGCCTGCCGGAAGGCAAAGTCGAGCACAGCGGGGAAGCCGTCGACGCGCGTGTGCGTGGCGAGCTTGCCCGGCTCCAGCCCGATGCCGCCAATCTCTCCGAAGATGTGGAAATTGGGGATGCCCTTGGCCTTGGCGCGCGCCAGCATGGCGGGCACGAAGGCCTGCCAGAATTCGGGGTTCACGTGGCGCGCGGTGTCGACGCGGAAACCGTCAATACCGAACCGGTCAATCCACGATCCATAGATGTCAATCATGCCGGACACGACGCGCGGATGCTCGGTCATCAGATCATCGAGGCCGACAAAGTCGCCCATCGTGGCGGATTCGTTCCAATAGGTCGTCTCGCCGCGATTGTGATAATAAGGCGGATCGTTGAGCCAGGCAGGCACCTTCACCTTCGCCTCGGCCTTGGGCACCGTCACGGTATAGGCGTAGTCCGGATCCGTCAGCTTGGCGAAGTTCTCCGGCGTCTGGACGCCGTCGCCCGCAAAGCCCGGATTGATCGCACGGCCATCGGCGGCGCGGCGCTGATAGGGATAGTCGGCGCGGTTGCGATAGACGCAGCCGCTTGCCGGGCAGTCGGCATATTGGATGACATCCGCCGTGTGGTTGGCGATGATGTCCATATAGACCTTCATGCCCCGCGCATGGGCCGCTTCGACCAGCGCCTTGAAGTCGGCCTCGGTGCCGAAATGCGGGTCGACCGTCGTGAAATCGGTCACCCAATAGCCGTGATAGCCGGCGCTCTCATCGCCCGGCTTGCCCTGAACGGGCTTGTTCTTGAAGATCGGGGCGAGCCAGATGGCGGTCGCACCAAGGCCCTTGATATAGTCGAGACGCTGGATCAGCCCCTTGATGTCGCCGCCATGGAAGAAGCCCTTGTGCGTCGGATCATAGCCGGTCTTCAGCCGGTCGCCCTTGATCCCGCCGGTGTCGTTCTTGGTGTCGCCATTCTCGAACCGGTCGGGCAGCAGGAAGTAAATCACTTCGTCTTCGGGCAGGCGATCGCGCAGCGTCTGCGCGCTCACCGGGGCGATAGCCATGCAGGCAGCGGCGAGGGCGAGCAGCGTCTTCACGCCGCGGCCTTTGCCGAGCAGTGCTTGCGGATGAAGTCCATGTGCGACGGCATCTGCCGGACTTCGCGTGCGATCAGCAGTTCGAGCGTTTCCATATAGTCCGCCAGATCCTTTTCCTCGACATCATCGGCAAGCGGGTGGTGCCCTTCGGGCAGCACGCCCTGACCCACAAAGACCTGCAGCCAGCCCACTTCGGTGAACAGTTCCTCATGTTCGCGGAAGATGTGGCCATTGGCGCGGAACAGCTCGATCTTCGCGGTGAGCGTGTCGGGGATCGCCATGTCGCGGCAGTGCCGCCAGAACGGCGTGTCGTCGCGCTCGGTCGCCTTGTAATGGAGGATCAGGAAGTCGCGGATGCGCTCATATTCGAAATCCGCCTGCCGGTTGAACTCGTCGGCCACGGCCGGATTGACCTGCTTGCCGGGCAGCATCTTCAGCAGACGCGACAGGCTCGACTGGATCAGGTGGATGCTCGTCGATTCAAGCGGTTCCATGAAGCCGCTGGCGAGGCCGACCGCGATGACATTCTTGTTCCAGAACTTGCGGCGCTTGCCTGTCACGAACTTCAGCAGGCGCGGTTCGGCCTGGGCGGCGCCATCGAGATTGGCGAGCAAGGTCGCGCGGGCGTCGTCCTCGCTGATGAAGTCCGAACAGAAGACATAGCCATTGCCGATCCGGTGCTGGAGCGGAATGCGCCACTGCCAGCCCGCGTCGCGTGCGGTGGACCGGGTATAGGGCGTGATCTCGCCGCTGCCATGCGCGCAGGGCACCGCCAGCGCGCGGTTGCACGGCAGCCAGTGGGTCCAGTCGTCATAGCCCGTCTTCAGCGCCTCTTCGATCAGGAGCCCGCGAAAGCCCGAACAGTCGATGAAATAGTCGGCGGAAACGCTCTGGCCGTCCTCCAGACGCACGCAGGTGACGTGCCCCGTTTCCGGGTCGAGGTCCGCCGTCGTGATCTTGCCTTCAATGCGCTGGGCGCCGCGCGCTTCGGCATAGCGCCGCAGATAGGCGGCATAGAGCCCGGCATCGAAATGGAACGCATAGGGCATGTCGCCCAGCCGGTCGGTCGTGCGCAGCGGCCCGCGCTGCATCCGGCCACCCAGCGCCGCCATCTCATTGAGCGCATAATGCCGCAGGTCCTTCGCCTTGCCGAGGCTGTGCGCACGATGCCAGTAATGCTGGAAGGGGACAATGCCGATGTCGCGGCCAACCGCGCCAAAGGCATGCATATAGGCGGCACCCTTGCGGTGCCAGTCGACAAACTCGATGCCGAGTTTGAAGGTGCCCTGCGTCTCGCGGACGAACTCGTCCTCGTCGATGCCAAGGGCGGTATTGAACAGATTGATCTGCGGAATGGTCGCTTCGCCGACGCCGACCGTGCCGATGTCCTCAGACTCGACGAGGATGACCTTGTAGCCATTTTCCGAAAAGCGGGAGAGGAGCGCAGCGGACATCCATCCCGCTGTGCCGCCGCCGATGATCGCGAATGTTACTGGTTCCTTCACGCCCGTTCTCGCCGCCCAAGTCTGTTCCGCACCATGAAAGCGTCCGGCGTGTTCAGATACAAGCCGCCCGCATTGCTATTCACGAAAGAAAGCGAGGCTTTCCCTTGCTGTCGAAAGCAAACGAAAACCCCGCCATCCCCCCTTTTCAGGTTCAGAACTTGTAGGACAAGCTCAGATAGTAATCGCGGCCATAGCGCTGATAGTCGATCACCTGGCGCGGATCGTTGTTCGCGTAGGTGATGAACGGCCGGTCAGTCAGGTTCTTGGCCTGCAGCAGGATCGACAGACCCTGAAGCGTGGAGCCTTCCTGGAACTCATAGCCAATCTGGGCATCGACGATCGATTCCGCCTTGGCCTGACGGAAGTCGGGGTTGGCCGAAAGGCCAGCGACTTCACCCAGGAACTTCGAACGGTAGCGATAGCTCACGCGGGCCTGGAACCCGGCCTTTTCGAAATAGGCTTCGGCGGTGCCGACATATTTCGAAAGACCCGGCACCGTGATCGCCTGCGTCGGGTTGCTGCCCAGCTTCACGCTGCTGTTCGTGTGCGAGATGCTGCCGAAGAAGCCGAGGCCGTCCAGCGAGTCCGACAGGTTGGCAAATGGCAGGGAGAGCGAGGCTTCCTGACCGAAGATATAGCCCTTGCCGTTGTTGGCCGGCTGGCTTGCCGCACCGATCGGCGTGCCGACCTGCGCCCGCAGGGCCGCCGGCAGAGCCGCCAGAACCGGCGAGAAGTCGAACAGCGTCGCGTTGCGCGAGTCCACGAACTCGGTCAGGCTCTTATAGTAGCCCGAAAGCGCGATGTAGCCGCCCTTTGCGAAGTACTTTTCAAGCGAGAGATCGATGTTCGTCGATTCATAGGGACGCAGGCGGAAGTTGCCGCCGCTCGAGCTGAAGAAGCTGTCGCCCGGCGTGGTCGAACCCAGCTTGCTGAAGTTGAAGCTCAGTTCCTGGTTGATGCGTTCCTGATCGAGACGCGGACGCACGATGGTGTGCGAGGCGCCCATCTTCACGAAACCACCATCAATCAGCTCGACCGAAAGCGACGCGCTCGGCAGCCAGTTGGTGTAGCTGGTCTTGCCCGCAGCGGGGGCAACGACGACTTCCGGAACGCCATCATTGTTGGTGTCCTGGAAGGCCGAGATCGTGCCGGCCGACTTCTGGTTGGTGTGGACCACCTGCAGGCCGATCGAGCCCGACACCGGCTTGCTGCCGACATCGCCATCGAGCTTCAGCATCGCATAACCGGTCAGCACGCCTTCGGTGATCGTGTTGTCACGCACCAGCGACACCGGACGGTTGTCAAAGACCGAGTTCAGCGAGTTGTTGTACAGATACAGCGGGTTGAGCGTCAGCATTGCCGGAACGCCGAGATAGTCGAGCGCGACGTTGCTGCCGACCTTGGCTTCCGACGGCACCGGCGCGAACGTCGGCGTGCCGCTGCTGACCGTGCAGTTCGTCCCCGCACCCTTCGGGCACAGGAAGTAGGACTTGAACGCGCTGGTCTTCTTGCGGCGGCTGTAGTTGGCGCCGATTTCCCAGCCCTTGATGATGCCCGAATTCACTTCGCCATCAAGGCTGGCGCGCAGGGCCTTCAGATCGTCCTTGAAGTCAGGACGGTTGAGGAAGCCGGCCTGAATGACCGGTGCCGTGCCGTTATAGCCCCAACCGCGCGGGTCGGTGATGCCGAACAGATTGGTGTTGGTGTAATCGAGCGTCGGGACGATGTTGAACGTGCCGTTCTCATTGGCCGAGATGCGGATCGTGTCCGCAGCACCTGCCGTTGCGTAGCCCGTGCCGGTATAGGTTTCGAGCAGGAAGTCCGTGCGGGTCGCCTTGGACCAGCTGGCATCGACGTTCAGGTTGATCGTGTCCGACAGGCCGATGACGTTGTTCCAGCCGATCGACAGGTTGTCGGCGTCACGACGGTTGAGGTCGTTGCGCTGCACCGCGTGCACGCCGGTCAGCGTTGCGGCCGTCACAAGGCCGTTGGTGACCGTGTAGCCCGGCTGCACCGTCGCGCCCGAACCCCAGCCGGGGTTGATCGGGAATTCGATGCCGCGCAGGTGCTGCGTTTCCTTGAACTTCGAATAGAGCACGTCGAGCGTGGAGTGGAAGTTGTCGGTCGGCTGATATTCGACGGTCGCAACCGCACCATAACGCTTCAGCAGGTTGGACTGCACATAGGGCTTGGCACCACCGAGGATGAGGTTGCCGCCCACCGAACCTTCGTTCGGGAAGCCCCAGGCATTGTAGCGCTCGTTCTGCGACGGCGCGTGCGAGGCGGAAACGCCGATCGCGATGCCGAGCGTGTCATCGGCGAACTTGTCGACATAGGTGGCCGACCCGCGGAAGCCATAGCGCGGCGAATCCGGGTTCAGCGACTTCTGGCCGTTCATCTGGCCACGCACGTTGAGGGCGAGGATGCGGTCCTTCTGGGCGAGCGGACGCAGCATGCGCAGGTCGACCGTACCGGCGATGCCGGCGGGGACGAGGTTCGCGCTCGCCGACTTGTGGACGACGACGTTGCGGAAGAATTCCGCCGGATACTGGTCATATTCAACGCCGCGGTTGTCACCGACGGTGACCTGTTCGCGACCGTTGAGCAGCGTGACGCCGAAATCGGGGCCAAGGCCGCGGATCGAGAGGCGCTGGTCGCGGCCTTCAAGACGCTGCGACGTGACGCCGGGCAGGCGCGACAGCGAGTCGGCAATCGAGACGTCCGGCAGCTTGCCGATGTCTTCCGCCGTGATCGATTCGACGATCGTCGGCGTTGCCTTCTTCAGTTCTTCGGATGCCTGAAGCGAGGCGCGAATGCCGGTCACGACGATTTCGTCAGCAGATTCGGCACCTGCGTCCTGCGCAAAGGCGGGCGTTGCACCGGCGGCCATGGCGAGCGCAAGGGCGCTTGCCGACAGGGCCAGACCGGACGTCCGCCGCATGGATGTGTTGAGGTTTTTCATGAATACTCCCCTTTGAACCGGCAGGACGCGCCACGGGCGTCGGCCTTCTTTTTCTTCCTGGCATCAGGTGCAGGCGCACGACGCTGGATGATGGGTGCCTATTCCCGCAATCATTTGCATGCCAGCTTGTCACATACGTATACTATGCCCTATTCCATGCTGGACAGGGCCGAGAACCCGTCGCCTGGAGAGGATGGAGCCGCACCCCAAGTGGCTGGAAAACCAACATCTTTTGACATCGCGCATCTGGCGGGCGTGTCCCAGCCAACGGTGTCGCGCGCGCTGCGTGGCAGCCCGACTGTGTCCGAACAGACACGCAAGCGCATCGAAGCGATCGCGCGGCAGCTCAATTACACCGTCGACAAGAACGCCTCGAGTCTGCGGCGGCGCGAAACCAACACGCTCGCCCTGCTGTTCTTCGAAGACCCGATGCCCGACGACACGATGATCAACCCCTTCTTCCTGTCGATGCTGGGGTCGATCACGCGCACCTGTTCGCAGCTCGGCTATGATCTCCTCATTTCGATGCAGCAGTTTTCGAGCAACTGGCACGCCGATTTTGAGGAAAGCCGCAAGGCCGATGGCATCATCCTGCTTGGCCATGGCGACTTTGAACCATACCGCGCCAAGCTTGAATATCTGATCGAACAGGGGACGCACTTTGTCCGCTGGGGCCATGTCAGCGACGACAATCTGGGGACGGTCATCGGCTCCGACAATTTCCGGGGCGGCTATGACGCGACCCAGCATCTGATCTCGCTCGGCCGCCGCCGCATTGCCTTTCTGGGGGATGCCAACAGCCATTATCCCGAACTCTATGGCCGGTATCGCGGCTATTGCGAGGCGCAGCGCAACAACGGCATCAAGGTCATGTCCGCGCGGCAGGTCGATGCGATCACGACCGAACAGTCGGGCCACGACGCCTGCCTCGACCTCATCCGCCGCAATGTGAAGTTCGATGCGATCTTTGCCGGAAGCGACCTGATCGCGATCGGTGCGATGCGCGCGCTCGAGGAAAACGGGCTCGACGTGCCGGGCGATATTGCGGTGGTCGGCTTTGACAATCTGCCTGCCGCCAGCCTGACGCGCCCGCCGCTCACCACGATCGAACAGGACTATAACCGCGCGGGCGAACTGCTCGTTCGCTCGCTGGTGCGCCAGATCCGCAATGAAAGTTCGGCGCATGAGGCGCTGCCCGCGCGGCTCGTCGTCCGCCGGTCGTGTGGCGCGCGCTGACCGGCTCCCATACGTATTCATCGCCGTCCGAGTTGCGGGGGGACAGGTGCTCTGTCACGGTCGTTGCACATAAATAGGGGAGCGCGTTCAGATGGAAAAGCCGCGGCAGGGCTTTTGGGGCCTGTGGAATATCTCGTTCGGCTTTTTCGGTATCCAGATGGCCTTCGGGCTGCAGAACGCCAATGTCAGCCGCATCTTCCAGTCGCTTGGCTCCAATGTTGATGACCTCGCCATATTGTGGATTGCAGGGCCGGTCACCGGCCTGATCGTCCAGCCGCTCATCGGCCATTTCAGCGACCGGACCTGGGGCCCGCTGGGCCGCCGACGTCCCTTCTTCCTTGCAGGCGCCATGCTTGCCGCCGCCGCGCTGATCGGCATGCCGCACGCCTCTGCCCTGCTGGTCGCTGCGGTGCTTCTCTGGCTCCTCGATGCGTCGCTCAATGTCTCGATGGAGCCGTTCCGTGCCTTTGTCGGCGACATGACGCGCGAGGATCAGCGGGCGCAGGGCTATGCCGTGCAGACGATGTTCATTGGCGCGGGCGCCGTGCTCGGCTCGCTCGCCCCCTTTGTGCTGACCGCCATGGGCGTGCCCAACACCGCGCCCGAAGGGATCATCCCGCCTTCGGTCCGCTATGCCTTCTATATCGGCGCCGCCGCCATCTTCCTGGCGGTGCTGTGGACCGTCGTCACCGTCCGCGAATATGCGCCCGACGAAATGCGCGCCTTTTCCGGCCGGACAGAAAGCGACACGGCGGACCGTCCGCCGGTTGCAAAGGCCAATGGCCCCTATTGGCTTGCCGCAGGCGTGCTGGTGCTGGCGGTGATCGAGGAGTTGCAGCTTGACCGGCAGCTCTACATTCTGGGGGCGGGCCTTGCCGTGTTCGGGCTGGCCCAGATCATCAACCGCCTCATCGTCCGCCGGGGCGGCAAGGCCGGCGTGCTGACCGACATCCTGACCGACATTGCCGACATGCCGCAGGCGATGCGGCGGCTTGCGGTCGCGCAATTCTTTAGCTGGATCGCGCTGTTCATCATGTGGATCTACACGACGCCGGTCGTGACCCATTATGTGTTCCACAGCACCGATGTGGCGTCCAAGGCGTATAATGACGGGGCGGACTGGGTCGGCGTGCTGTTTTCCATCTACAATGGCGTCGCTGCGCTCGCGGCCTTTGCGCTGCCCCTGTTCGTCCGGCGGATCGGCGCGGTGCGCACGCATATGGTGGGGCTGCTGATCGGCGGCGCCGGCTATGCGAGCCTGCTGGTCATCCGCGATGCGCACATGCTGGTGCTGCCGATGATCGGCGTGGGCATCGCCTGGGCCTCGATCCTGACCATGCCCTATGTGATTCTGGCGGGGGCTCTGCCGCAGCAGAAGCTGGGCATCTACATGGGCATCTTCAACTTCTTCATCGTGCTGCCGCAATTGCTCATCGCAACGATCATGGGCGGCATTATCCGCGCCTTCTTCCCGGCCGATCCCATCTGGACGATGCTCGTTGCCGCCATCGTCATGGGCGTCGCGGCACTCGCCATGCTGCGCGTGCCGGAGCCGGGCAAGCCGTAGGCCCAGCTAAAGTTCATCTCTGATCGTCATCCTGAACTTGTTTCAGGATCCATGCCGTGACCCAGGTGCAAAGTGCCAACCGGCGAGATTGGGCCCGCCTTTGAGGCATGGATGCTGAAACACGTTCAGCATGACGAGATTGGAGAGGTTACTCCGGGATCAACACCATCTTGAGCGCGCCGGCCTCACGCGCCTCGAACAGGCGATAGGCCTCCGCCCCCTCGCTCAGTGGCATGCGGTGGCTGATATATTTTTCCGGGCGCAGGCGGTCGGACTGGACGAGCGGGAACAGCGCGGGAAGCTCCTCGGGTACCGAGCACGTCCCGGTGCGGAAGGTGAGGCCTGCGGCAAAGGCGCGTTCAAGCGGGAAGGGGAAGCGGCGTGACTGCTGCACGCCGATGACCGACACCGTCCCGCGCGGGCGGACGAGGCGGAGCGCAAAGTCCACCGTCGCATCGCTGCCGACGACTTCCACCGCGCAGTCGAGCTTGCGGCCCTTGGTGTCGGCCTTGATCCGCTCCAGCGCGTCGTCCGGGTGAAGCGCGACCGCCCCCGATGCCTCGGCCAGCGCGCGGCGCTCTGCAATCGGGTCGATCGCATAAACGACATGCGCGCCCATCACGAAGGCGCTGTCCACTGCCATCAGGCCGATGGGGCCAAGGCCGATCACCGCGACGCTGGCGCCGGGCACGATGTCCGCATTGCGCGCGCCATACCATGCGGTGGCGAGCGCATCGGTCATCATCAGCGCCTGATCCATGCTGACGCCGTCAGGCACGGGCACCGCGTTCATGTCGGCGGCGGGCACGCGGACGGCCTCCGCCTGCGATCCCTGCAATTTGGCGGACAGGCCATAACAGGCACCCATGCCGAATTCGCACAGGTTGACGACGCCGGCCAGACACGCCCGGCACGCGCCGCAGCCGACGGCAGCCGGGATCATCACCTTGTCGCCAACCTTCAGCCGATGGACGCCGCTGCCGGTTTCGACGACTTCGCCCACCGCCTCATGCCCGACGCAAAAGCCGACATCCTCGGAAAAGCCATGGCCGTGATAGATGTGCAGGTCCGACCCGCAGATGGAGCAGGCTTCCACCTTGACGATGGCGTCGCGGGTGGATTGCGGGGCGGGGTCGTCCATCGATTCATAGCGCACGTCGCGGGCGCCGTAATATCTGAGGGCTTTCATCTTACTCTCCCGAAAATCCTCCCCCGCCGGGGGAGGTGGCAGTGCGAAGCGCTGACGGAGGGGGATGGTGCCAAAGCCCCCTCCACCACCCGCTGCGCGGGCGGTCCCCCTCCCCCGATGGGGGAGGATCGGAGCTTACCGCTCGTTCATCGCGACATATTCCTTGATCTTCTGCTTGCCGAGCTGGCTCATGTGCACCTCGTCCGGCCCGTCGGCGATGCGGACGAAGCGGTTCAGGGTGAAGAAGCGGGCGATGGGCGTGTCATCGGAGACACCCATGCCGCCATGCACCTGAATGGCGCGGTCGCACACGGTCTGCGCCATTTGCGGGGCGACGACCTTGATCGCGGCGATCAGGTCCTTGGCGACCTTGTTGCCATAGCGGTCCATCGCGTCGGCGGCCTTGAGCGTCAGCAGGCGGGACATTTCGATTTCGCAGAAGCTGCGGGCGATATCCTGCCGGATGCTCGACTGGTCGGCGAGCTTCTTGCCAAAGGCGGTGCGGCTGTCGGCACGGCGCGCCATGATCTCTAGCGCGCGCTGCGCCTGACCGATGGAGCGCATGCAGTGGTGGATGCGGCCCGGCCCGAGGCGGCCCTGCGCAATCTCAAAGCCGCGCCCTTCGCCAAGGATGAGGTTCTCCTTGGGCACGCGCACATTGTCGAAGCGCAGCTCGCATTCGCCGCCCGGTGAATTGTGGCTGCCAAAGACGGTCAGATGGCGGACGATGGTGATGCCCGGCGTATTGGGCTCGACCAGGATCTGCGAATGCTGCGCGTGGCGCGGGGCGTTGAAATCGGTCTTGCCCATGACGATCCAGATGTCGCAGCGCGGGTGCATCGCGTTGGAGATCCACCACTTCCGCCCATTGAGAACGTAATGGTCGCCATCGGGCGTGATCGAGAGTTCAAGGTTGGTCGCGTCGGAGGAGGCAACCTGCGGCTCCGTCATCACATAGGCCGAGCGGATCGTGCCTTCGAGCAGCGGCTTCAGCCACTTTTCCTGCTGTTCGGGTGAGCCGAACTTGGCGAGCACTTCCATATTGCCGGTGTCGGGTGCGGAGCAGTTGAACACCTGGCTGGACCAGGGCACGCGACCGAGCAGCTCGGCAATCGGCGCATATTCAAGATTGGTGAGGCCGGGGGAGAAGGCGCCATATTCGTGCGGCAGAAACAGGTTCCACAGGCCTTTGGCCTTTGCCTTGGCCTTCAGGTCTTCCATGCCAGGCCATTCCTGCCAGATCTTGGCGGGGTCGTTCACCCAGTCATGATAGGCCTCTTCATTGGGATAGACGTGCTCATCCATGAAGGCGCTGATCTGCGCGAGGAGGCCCTTCACCTTGTCGCTATGTTCGAAATCCATTGGATGAGTCCTTTCTAAAGGGAGAGCCCGCCATCGACGATCAGCGTGTGACCGGTGACGTAGGAAGCGAGCGGGGAGGCGAGGAAGAGGGCGGCGCCTGCCATGTCGGCGGGCAGGCCCATGCGGCGTTGCGGGATGGCGGCGAGCGCGCCGGCCAGACGTTCGGGGCTTTGCGTCGTCACCTTGGTGAGCTTGGTATCGACAAGGCCCGGCGCGAGGCCGTTGACGCGGATGCCCTCGGGGCCCCAGGCCTGCCCCAGCGTCTTGGTCAGGCTGATCGCGCCCGCCTTGGACGCGGCATAGGCCGGGTTGCCGATATTGGCCTTCAGCCCGGAAATCGAGCTGACGATGATCACGCTGCCTTGTGTTTCAAGCAGTTGCGGCTTGAACTTGCGGGCGATGTGCATGAGGCTGTCGAGGTTGACCGCCATGACATGGTCCCAGCCCGCGCGCTCAAACTCGCCGCGCTTGTAGACGACGGTGCCCTGGCACAGCACCAGCACGTCGAGCGTGGCAAAGGGCAGGGGCGCGGCTTCGATCGCATCGGGGTTCCCCACATCGACACAGGTATAACCCAGGCCCGTCAGGTCCGACCCGTCGGCGGGATCATAGTCGGACGCCTTGGCACGCGTGCCCCAGACATGAACGCTGGCGCCGCGGTCGCGAAAGCCGTGCGCGATGCCATTGCCAATCCCGCTCGACCCGCCAACGACGAGCACGGTCTTCCCGGTGAAATCGGTGTCGCTGATCATCTGCATCCTCTCTCATGGCGTCACCCGACTCGCATCGTGGCGCACCCTCTGTGGAATTCATAGCGCAAGCCCGGCGGACCACACGCTCACGTAAATGACAGGCTTTGCCCGAACGGACATCCTGACCCGCCGGGCCTGCCCGTCTAAGCGGCCCTATGACCGGCACCCTCATCCTCATTCTTGGCGACCAATTGAGCCCCGGCCTTTCGGCGCTGCGGCAGGGCGATCCGGCGACGGACATCGTCCTCATGGCCGAAGTGATGGAGGAGGCCAGCTATGTCCGCCATCACAGGAAGAAGATCGCCTTTGTCTTTGCCGCGATGCGCCACTTCGCAGAGGAACTGCGCGGGCTTGGCTGGACGGTCGATTATGTCCGGCTCGATGATCCCGCCAATAGCGGGTCGCTGACGGGGGAGGTCGCGCGGGCCAAGGCGCGGCACGGGCTGGATCGCGTCGTCGTGACCGAGCCGGGCGAATGGCGGCTGATGGAGGCGATGCGCAGCTGGCCGGGCGTGACGCTGCGCGCGGATGACCGCTTCCTCGCCGACCGGCATGGCTTTGCCGATTGGGCGGAGGGCCGGTCCGGCCTGCGCATGGAGCATTTCTACCGGCTGATGCGGCGCAAGACCGGTCTGTTGATGGACGGCGACAAGCCGGCGGGCGGCACATGGAATCTGGATGCCGAGAACCGGCAAAAGGCGGCGGACGACCTGCTGATGCCGCAGCCGCCGCGCTTTGCGCCCGATGCGGTGACGCGCGCGGTGCTGGACCTTGTGGCGGCGCGCTTCCCCGATCATTTCGGCGATCTGGAGCCCTTCTGGTTCGCCACCACCCGTGCGGACGCCGAGGCGGCCTTTGACCATTTCCTCCGCCACGCGCTCCCCGATTTCGGCACCTATCAGGACGCGATGCTCAGGGATCAGAAGTTCCTCTACCACGCGGTGGTCTCCATGTACCTCAATGTCGGGCTGCTGGATCCGCTGGCCATGTGTCGGGCGGTCGAGGCCGAATGGCGTGCCGGGCGCGTCCCGCTCAACAGCGCGGAAGGGTTCATCCGGCAGATCATCGGCTGGCGCGAATATGTGCGCGGCATCTACTGGTGGAAGATGCCCGACTATGCGGCGTCAAACGCGCTGGAGGCGCACCGCCCGCTGCCTGAATTTTATTGGACGGCAAAGACCGACATGGCCTGCCTGCGCGCCTGCATCACGCAGACCAGGGAAGAGGCCTATGCCCATCACATCCAGCGGCTGATGGTGACGGGCAATTTCGCGCTGCTCGCCGGCGTTGACCCGCACGCGCTGCACGAATGGTATCTGGCGGTCTATGCCGACGCCTATGAATGGGTCGAACTGCCCAACACGATCGGGATGAGCCAGTTTGCCGATGGCGGCCTGCTCGCCAGCAAGCCATATGCAGCGAGCGGCGCCTATATCGACCGGATGAGCGACTATTGCGGGTCGTGCCGCTATTCCGTGAAGGCCAAGACGGGCGCGGATGCGTGCCCGTTCAACATCCTGTTCTGGGACTTTGTCGCCCGCCACAAGGACCGGATCGCCCGCAACCCCCGCATGGCGCAGATGGCACGGACATGGGACCGGTTCGATGCGGAAAAGCAGGACACGATCCGGCAGGAAGCGGCGGCGTTTCTGGCAGAGCTAGGCTGACCGGCAGCGGTCGGAGCAATATTTCACATTGTCCCAGTCGCGCGCCCATTTGCGGCGCCAGGTAAAGGGCAGGCCGCAGGCCGCGCAGATCTTGGAGGGCAGGTCCGCCTTTTTGCGCATCTTGGCCATGGCCGGACGTCAGGCCGCTTCGGTGGTCCGCACAAGGCCGAGCGTTTCGGCCATCTGGCCACCGAGCGCATGGCCCGACAGCCACGCCGCCTCGATCCGCGGCGCGGCACACCAGTCGCCGCAGGCCCCAAGCCGGAGCGCGGCATTCCACATCGGTGCGCCATGCCCGCCGCGCGGCAGGGCAAAGCGCCAGCGATGCGCCTTCAAAAAGACGGGGTCGGGCAGCGGCGCACCCGCCAACCCGCAGAAATGGCGCAGCAATTCTTCGGCAATGTCGTCCTGATTGCGTTCCAGATTGCGCGCGGACCAGTCGCCCTCGGCCTGAATGACCCAGCATTCGGCATCGGGGCGGCCGGGCTTGCTGGAGTCTCGTGCCGCCCAGGCGATGGCGCCTGCGGGGCGCAGCACGTCGGGCAGGGCCGCGATTCGTTCGGGAAAGGCGATCATGAGGGTCCAGCACGGGGCGGAGCGGACGGTCGCCGCCTCGCGCGCCATCATCATGTCGTGCAACCCGATCAGCGATGCGGCCTGTTCGGCCGGAACCGCGATGCAGACGGCGTCAAATGGGCCGTCGTCGACGCCCGGGCCGGCCAGGTGCCAGCCTTCTTCCGACGGGTGGACCGCCTGTACCTGGGCACCGAAGCGGACCGTGTGGCGGGCAGCGCCTGCCGCAAGGATCGAAGCCATGCCGGGCACGCCGACCCAGGCCTCCTCAGGCCCTGCGGCCCAGCGCGCGACATGGCCCGCCGCTTCCCATCGCGCGACATGTTCGACAAAAAGCGGATCACGGGCAGTGAAATATTGGGCACCAAAGTCCCAGGCCTGACCGCCGAGCGTCAGTGTTGAGGCGCGTCCACCGGGGCGCTTGCCCTTGTCAAACAGCGCGACCTCAATACCGTATTCCGAAAGCCTGTCTGCACAGGCGAAGCCGGCAACACCTGCTCCAACAATCCCGACCCGCATGTGCCTCTTTCTTTATTTGAGGCCCATGAGGGAGAAGACTTCCTTGCGGCTGCTCGCATCGTCGCGGAAGCAGCCGAGCACCTTGCTCGTCACCATGTCGACGCCGTGCGTGCGGACGCCACGGCCGGTCATGCAGCCATGCGTGGCCTTGATGACCACGGCGACGCCCTGCGGCTTCAGATTGTCCCAGATGCACTGCGCGATTTCGGCGGTCAGGCGCTCCTGAATCTGGAGGCGGCGGGCATAGCCATGCAGCACGCGGGCGAGCTTGGAGATGCCGACCACGCGATCGGTCGGCAGATAGGCGATCGAGGCGGTGCCGACGATCGGAGCCAGATGATGCTCACAGTGCGAATGGAACGGAATGTCGCGCAGCAGCACGACTTCGTCATAGCCTGCGACTTCCTCAAAAGTGCGCTGCAGGTGGACGGCGGGGTCTTCCTGATAGCCCGCGCAATATTCGCGCCACGCCCGGCCGACGCGCTTGGGCGTATCAAGCAGGCCTTCCCGAAGGGGATCGTCTCCCGCCCAGCGGAGCAGCGTGCGCACGGCGTCTTCGACTTCGTGGGGCACGCGGACGCGGCCGTCATCCTCATCGTCGGCCACGGGATGGCTGAGCATGAAATTCATGAGAGTCCCTTTCGCTGGGCATTGCCGGCCGCCGGGGTGAGAGAGGGAGGGGGCGGCGGCCGGCCATTTGGGTCTAGGCTTATGCCGCTCAGTCTGCGATATGAACTAACGTGAAGGATAAGAAAGCCGCAAAGGCATGACGACAATACCGGATGCGTTGATCGCAAAATCGATGGTTGCAGCTGTGGTCAGCGACCCCCGAAAGCCCGACAATCCCATCATTGCCTGCAACGACGCCTTTTGTCGGCTGACGGGCTATGCCCGCGACGAAATCATCGGGCGCAACTGCCGTTTCCTGCGTGGGGATCGGACCGAGCCCGAACAGACCGCGATGCTGCGCGATGCCGTGCGCGCCGCGCGTCCGGCGATGGTTGAGCTGATCAACTACCGCAAGGACGGCACCCCGTTCCGCAACGCGGTGATGATCGCGCCGCTCTTTGATGAAGACGGTGCCCTCGAATATTATCTCGGCTCGCAGGTCGCCATCGATGATGAAGGCGCCAGCCGGCACGATGCCGCGCGCCAGAAGGTCGAAAAGCTGACGCGGCGGCAATTGCAGATCCTGACGGCGCTCGCCGCCGGTCGGCTCAACAAGCAAATCGCTTATGACCTGTCGCTGACCGAGCGGACGGTGAAGATGCACCGCGCCGCCCTGCTCAAGGCGCTCGAGGTCCGCAGCGGTGCGGAGGCCATCCGCATCGCCATCGAAGCAGGGCTTTAGGCGGCTTTAGTCGCCTGCGGCCTCAAGCATCCGGATGATGCCAGAGAAATCGACATTGCCCTGGCCGAGATTCGCGAACTCCTGATAGAGTTCGGCCGCGCGCGCGCCCATCGGGACGGCGGCATGGGCCTGTTCGGCCGCTTCCATCGCCAGCAGCAGATCCTTGAGCATCAAATTGGTCGCAAAGCCGCCCTGATAGTCATTGTCGGCCGGGCTCTGCGGGCCGACGCCGGGGACGGGGCAATAGCTCGTCATCGACCAGCTCTGGCCGGATGCCTTGGACGAGATGTCATAGAAGGTCTGAAGGTCGAGCCCGAGCTTCTTGGCCATCGCAAAGGCTTCGCACGTCGCGATCATCGTCGCGCCGAGGATCATGTTGTTGCAGATCTTTGCGGCCTGACCGGCACCGGACGCGCCTGCATGGATCACGGCCTTGCCCATGTGGCGCAGCACGGTTTCGGCATGGTCGAACGCGCTCGGCGTGCCGCCCACCATGAAGGTCAGCGTACCGCCATTGGCCGCGGCGATCCCGCCGGAAACGGGCGCATCGACCATTTCATAGCTGCCATATCTGGCGGCGCTCTTCATCACATTGCGCGCGGTCTCGACGTCGATGGTTGAACAGTCGATCAGTGTTGCCGACGTCGGCGCATGGCCGATCACATCATTTTCATAGACTTGCTGAACGATCTTCCCATTGGGCAGCATGGAAACGACCGCCTTCACGCCCTGCACGGCCTCGCGCACCGTGGTACACGGTGTGCAGCCCTGCTCGGCCGCGCGGGCAAGTGCGTCCGCCGACAGGTCAAAGGCGTTGACCTCATGCCCCGCCTTCACCAGATTTGCGGCCATCCCGCCGCCCATATTGCCGAGGCCGATAAAGGCAATTTTCATGGGTATTTCTCCAAACCGTCATGCTGAACTTGTTTCAGCATCCATTGTCGCCAACGCTGACACATTCTGAAAATTTGTGTTCATGGGCCCTGAACCAGATTCAGGATAACGCCTCAGCGCGTCATTTGCCCTTCCAGACGCCCGCGCGCTTTTCGATGAAGGCGGCCATGCCTTCGGCCTTGTCCTCGGTCGCGGTCAGCACCTGAAAGATGCGGCGTTCCATAAGCAGCCCCTGATCGAGCGTTGTTTCGAACGCGGCGTTGACCATTTCCTTGTTGGCGATGGCGGCAAGCGGCGGCATCGCGGCGATCTCGGTCGCGGTCTTGAGCGCTTCGTCGATCAGCGACGCGAGCGGCACGACGCGCGCGACGAGGCCCGAACGTTCGGCTTCCTCGGCGCCCATCATGCGGCCGGTGAGGCACATTTCCATCGCCTTCGCCTTGCCGATGGCGCGCGTCAGGCGCTGCGATCCGCCCATGCCGGGGCCAACGCCCAGCTTGATCTCGGGCTGGCCGAACTTCGCGTTTTCGGACGCGATGATGAAGTCCGCCATCATGGCAAGCTCACACCCGCCGCCCAGCGCAAAGCCGTTGACCGCCGCAATCCAGGGCTTGCGCGTGGTCTTCACCACATGGCTCGTCCAGCGGGCAAAGAAATCCTGCGCGTAGAATTCGGCCGCCGGCTTTTCCGACATTTCCTTGATGTCGGCGCCCGCCGCAAAGGCCTTCTCGCCCGATCCGGTCAGGACCGCACACCGCTGCGTGGCGTCGGCCTCAAACGCGGCGAAGGCCAGGATCAGCTCTTCGAGCACCTGCGTGTTGAGCGCATTGAGCGCCTGCGGGCGGTTGAGCGTGATCAGCGTGACGGCATCCCGCTGTTCAACAAGGATGGTTTCGTAGGTCATAGGGGCTTCCATTCTTCGTCGGCGGGGAGCGGGGCAAAGATGCTGTCGATCAGGGCGTCGGTCACGCCTTCGGGCGTGGCCGGGTTCCATTGCGGCGCATTGTCCTTGTCGACAATGACGGCGCGGACGCCCTCGGCAAAGTCGGGGCGGGTCAGCACGCGCGATGCGATGCGATATTCCATCGCCATGTTCGCGGCAAAATCTGCGCAGCCGAGGCTGTCCTGCAGCTGGCGCAGCGCGACTTTGCAGGTCTGCGGGCTTTTGGTGCGCAGCGTCGCCAGTTCCTTGGCCGCCCAGTCGGTGCCGTCGGCGTCGAGCGCGGCGAGCACGTCTTCATAGCGATCAGAAGCGAACAGCCGGTCGATCTGACCGAGGTTCGCCGCGATCCGCGCGGGCGGTGGCGTCTGGGCATGGGCCGCAAGGATGGCGCTGATCCGCGTCGGGTCCGCCACGATCTCCGCCTTCACCTTGGCGAGTGCTGCGGCCGGCAGATAGTGCGTGGCGAGGCCAATTTCGAAACACTCCGCGCCATCGAGCCGTGCGCCCGTCAGCGCGAGGAACGGACCCGTACGGCCCGGCAGGCGGGAAAGATACCAGCCGCCGCCCACATCGGGGAACAGGCCGATGCCGGTTTCGGGCATGGCAAAGCGGGTGTTCTCGGTCGCCACGCGGAACCGCGCGGGCTGGCTGATGCCAACGCCGCCGCCCATGGTGATGCCGTCCATGAAGGCGATCACCGGCTTGGCATAAGTGAACAGCAGATGGTTGAGCTGATATTCGTCGTGGAAGAACTTTCGGCCCGACACGCCGCCATCGTTGAGCGCCGAATTGCGCAGGAAGGCGATGTCGCCGCCCGAGCAGAAGCCTCTGCCCTCGGAATGGTCGATGATGACCGCTTCCACCGAAGGATCATTGCGCCAGCGCAGCAGCGCCTCGGTCATGATGTGGACCATGTCGAGCGTCAGCGCGTGGATCGCCGACGGACGGTTCAGGCTCAGAAAGCCGACCTTGCCGTCGATGCGGGTGAGGACGTCGGTCATGCCAGCACCTCCCTGAAGGGGAGGGGGACCATGCGCAGCATGGTGGAGCGGTGGGCGCGCATTGCGTTGTGCGCCGGGGTGACAGAGGCGTTGACCCCTCCACTGCCTGCGGCGGTCCCCCTCCCCCGATGGGGGAGGTTTAGTTTGGAAGACATCACTGCCGCGTCAGCTCCCGCCCGATGATCATGCGCATGATCTGGTTGGTGCCCTCAAGGATCGAATGGACGCGCAGGTCGCGCCAGAAGCGTTCGATCGGATAGTCCTTCAGATAGCCATAGCCGCCGAACAGCTGGAGCGCCTTGTTGACGATCTCGCTGCCGCTGTCGGTCGCAAGGCGCTTGGCCATGGCCGAAAAGCGCGTCTTGTCGGGCGCATTGGCGCTGACCTTGGCGGCCGCCAGATAGAGGAGCGCGCGCGCCGCCTCCAGATCGGTGGCCATGTCGGCCAGCGTGAACTGGGTGTTCTGGAAATCGGCGACCGACTGCCCGAACTGTTGCCGATCCTTGGTATAGGCAATGGCCTCGTCCAGACAGCGCTGCGCCCCGCCCAAGGAGCAGGCGCCGATGTTGAGCCGCCCGCCGTCCAGCCCCGCCATGGCAAAGCGGAAGCCATCACCCTCTGCGCCCACCCGATTGGCGACAGGCACGCGGCACTCCTCAAAGATCACCTGCGCGGTGGGGGAGGCGTTCCAGCCGAGCTTCTTTTCGGGCGCGCCAAAGGACAGGCCGGGCGTGTCCTTCTCGATCACAAGGCAGGAAATGCCCTTCGCGCCATTTTCCCCGGTGCGGACCATCGCGACATAGACATCATTATAGCCCGCGCCCGAAATGAACTGCTTGGTGCCGTTGAGGACATAGTGATCGCCGTCGCGCCGCGCCGTCGTCTTGAGCGCAGCCGCGTCCGAGCCGGAACCGGGTTCGGTCAGGCAGTAGCTGGCGATCTTTTCCATGCTGACAAGATCAGGCAGGAACCGTGCCTTCAGCTCGGCCGAACCGAAGCAGTCGATCATCCAGGCGGCCATGTTGTGGATCGAGATATAGGCGCTGGTCGCGGGGCAGCCATAGGCCATGGCTTCCATGATCAGCGCCGCTTCCAGCCGCCCAAGGCCGATTCCACCTGAGTCTTCCGAGACGTAGATCGCGCCGAAGCCCAGTTCCCCGGCGGCCTTCCAGACGTCGACGGGGTAGAGATGCTCCTCGTCCCACTTCGCGGCGAAGGGCGTGATGCGCTCGGCCGTGAACTTCTTCGCCATATCCTGAATGGCAAGCTGGTCTTCGTTGAGATCAAACTGATTAGCCAATCGCAGGTTTCTCCTTCATATCAACGCTTTGCTATCTCATTGACTGCAGCGATGTAGGTCAGCGGTACGGAAATGATCACAGCAGGACCTGCCTGTGCGCGAATTTGGATATCGAACGCGCCGTTCTGGCCAAATTTCGCTATCTGTGCCGCAGTGGGCAGCACCCTGAAGCCCTCCCGCAAACTGCAGCCGCCATAACGTGATCCACTGCAACTAACCACTTTCCGGTTGTCGAAAGTAGCAACAACACTCTCGCCGCCGCGGAGTATCGCAGACGAGTAATATCGCCAATCACCACGATACATGATCGAACCCACGATTTCTAATGGACCAGCGACGCCGCCTTTCACGATTTTTGCAACCAAGGCATATCCGCCTAAGTCAGGAAGGTCGATCGCGGGAGCGGAGTACTCGTATCGGTCAGCAAAAGAGTCTGAATATATTGTCACCTCTGTTCCATTTGAGGCAACGCGGGTTGACTTCTCACTCTGTGCGACAGCGGGCCAAGAAAAAAGTAAAGTCGCAGCTAAAAATGCTCGAATAAAACTACGCATATAGTCCTCCCATTTAAACGCAGTTAGATTGCTAGCAATTTCACCTAGGTCAACCCATCGTTGGAATGATGAACGCATTGCCGCCGTCGGGCGAACCGTCGGGCCAGCGCGCAGTGACCTTCTTCTTGCGCGTCCAGAAGGCGATGCCGTCCATGCCATATTGGTCGGTGTCGCCAAAGCCCGAGCGCTTCCAGCCGCCAAAGCTGTGATAGGCGACGGGCACCGGGATCGGCACGTTGATGCCGACCATGCCGACATTGACGCGGCTGGCGAATTCGCGCGCGGCATGGCCGTTGCGCGTGAAGATGGCGACGCCATTGCCGTACTGATGCTGGCTCGGCAGCGCGACGGCCTCTTCAAAGTCCTTCGCACGGACGATCTGCAGAACGGGGCCGAAGATCTCATTGTGATAGCTCGACATGTCGGGCGTGACATGATCGAGCAGCGTCGGGCCGAGGAAATAGCCTTCCTCATGCCCCTGCATGGTGAAGCCGCGCCCGTCGATCACCAGCTCGCTACCTTCGTCGACGGCGGTCTGGATCCAGCGTTCGATGCTCGCCTTGTGCATGGCGGTGACGACCGGGCCGTACTGCGCATCCGGATCGGTCGAAATGCCGACCTTGAGCGCTTCAATGGCCGGGATCAGCTTGGCCTTCAGGCGCTCGGCGGTGTCTTCCCCCACCGGCACGACGACGGGCAGCGCCATGCAGCGTTCGCCCGCCGAGCCGAAGGCCGCGCCGCACAGATCGCCGACCACCTGGTCAAGGTCTGCGTCGGGCATGACGATGCCGTGGTTCTTGGCCCCGCCCATCGCCTGAATGCGCTTTCCGGCGGCGACGCCACGCGAATAGACGTACTGCGCAATGTCGGAGGAACCGACGAAGCTGACCGCGCCGATGGCGGGATGATCGAGGATCAGGTCGACCATTTCCTTGTCGCCATGGACGACCTGGAAGATGCCTTCGGGCATCCCGGCTTCAAGGAAGAGTTCGGCAATGCGCACGGGCACGCTGGGGTCGCGCTCGCTCGGCTTCAGGATGAAGGCATTGCCGACGCTGGTTGCGACAGCGCCCATCCACAGCGGGATCATCGCGGGGAAGTTGAACGGCGTGATGCCGGCCCCGATGCCGATCGGCTGACGCATCGAATAGACGTCGATGCCGGGGCCTGCGCCCTGGGTGTACTCGCCCTTCAGGACGTGCGGCAGGCCGCAGCAGAACTCCACGACTTCCAGACCGCGCTGGATATCGCCCTTGGAGTCGGCGATGACCTTGCCATGTTCGGACGAGAGCATGTGGGCCAGCTCATCCATGTTCTTTTCGATCAGGGCCTTGAATTCGAACATCACGCGCGCGCGGCGCTGCGGGTTCATGGCGGCCCAGCCGGGCTGCGCCTTTTGCGCGGCGGCAACGGCGCGTTCGAGGACTGCAGCATCGCCAAGCGCGACCTGCGCCTGCACGCCGCCATTATTGGGATCAAAAACGTCGCCCAGCCGGTGCGGCGCACTGCCGGCGCCGCCGACGATGAAATGGTCAATCTGGCGCATGGCCTCTTCTCCTGACTGCAAACTTGGCGGCGGGCTTGCCGCGCCAGCGTGTCTCAAGCAAGAGGCAAAGTTGCAGGTCACATCTGCATTTATGCGCGACAGGCTGCGCAGCTGCCTTCGCCCGCGCAAAAGCAGTGCCGCCGGACGCCCGAAGGCCCCCGGCGGCGACGGCATCAGAACTTGATGCCGGCTTCCACGCCGAAGATGCGCGGTTCGTTGACCATGGCGGTCAAATTGTTGAAGTCGATGCCCGACACGGCCGAGACATCGTTGGTGATGTTGCGGGCAAAGACCGCCAGATCATAGCGATCGGTGCGGTATCCGACGCGCAGGCCGCCTTCCAGCATCTTGTCGTCGCTGAATTCGACCGACTTGTAGAGGAAGAACTGGATCTTGGAGCGATAGGCCCAGTCGGTGAAGACATAGGCTTCGCCATTGCCGACAGGGGCGGCATAGCCTGCCGTCCAGTTGGCGATCCAGCGCGGGCTCTGCGGCAGCTGGTTGCCGTTGATCGAATAGATGCCGGGGCTGCCCGTGCGCTGCGTGTTGGTGACGGTGCAGCCGCCGCCACAGCCGGCGACAAAGGCGTTGGGATCCTTGATCTCATTGTGGTTGTACGACAGGCCCGCCGTCAGCGTCAGGCGGCTGACCGGCTTGGCTTCAACTTCGGCTTCAAAGCCATAGCCCTGCACCTTGTCGGCATTGAGCAGCGTCGTGAAGTTCGAGGCACCACCCACGGCCGTCAGCTGCAGGTTCTTCGTGTCGAAGTAGAAGCCGGTCAGGTTGAAGCGCAGACGGTTGTCGGCAAGGATCGACTTGAGGCCGGCCTCATAGCTCATCGTCGACTCGCTGTCGGCGACAGACAGGCTGCGCCCGAAGACGAGACGGCCCTGGATCGACGGCGCGCGATAGCCCTTGGCAATGCGGGCAAAGACGTTGGCCGCATCGCTCAGCGGATAGGTGGCCGAGACATCCCAGGTGAGGACATTGCCCTTCACATTGGCGGTCTGCGTCGGCACCGGGCCGCCAAAGCCGAGGAAGCCCGGACGCGTGTCCACCGGACGCGCGGCGACCATGTCGCGCTTGTCGTGATTGTAGCGGGCGCCGGCTTGCAGCTTCAGGCCCGACTCCATCTCGTAATTGACCGAGCCGAACAGGCCGAGCGCCTTGCTCGCCTGGCGCTGCGTGGCGATGGCGGCGGGCGTCAGATCGGTCGGCGTGCCGAAGTCATAGCTCGAAATGTCGAGCTTTTCGTCAAAGTAGAACAGGCCGAACTGATAGCCGAGGCCGCCGGTGTTGTTGGATGCAACGCGCAGTTCCTGCGTGAACTGGTCGAGGCTCGGCACATTGTCCTGCGACTGGGCGGAAAAGGGGATGAAGCCCGGGCCCATCGTCGGGGCAAAGGCGTTGCCAAAGCCGCCGTCAATGTCGCCGCGGCTCTGAAGGTTGCCGTTCCAGTAGCTGGTGACCGACGTTACCGTGACAGGCCCGGCATCATATTCGGCGGTCAGGCCGACATTGTAATTGTCGAGTTTCTGGAAATTGAGGCCGTCGGCGCGCACCTGATCGCGACGGAATTCGGTGGTGCGTCCGCCCAGACCGATCAGCTTGTTGCTGCCAACCGCAAAGGCGTTGGCGCGGAACAGGCGGGCCGTGCCGTCAAAGCTGCGGATCTGACCGACAAGGCGCAGCGTCAGCGCATCGGTCGCCTGCGCCTGCAGCTGCAGACGGGCGGCGAAGTCCTTATAGCCTTCCAGATTGTTCGCACCCGGCGCATCGAGATTGTCGACCCAGTCGTCGCGGCGCTGATAGAGCACCGACGCACGGGCCGAGATCGTGTCGCTCAGCTTGCCGCCGACACCGGCTTCGACATTGACGGTGTTGAACCGGCCCCAGCTGGCGCGCGCATAATTGCGGCCTTCTGCATCGGGCTTCACGGTGTCGAACTTGACGATCCCGGCCGGCGTGTTGCGGCCGAACAGCGTGCCCTGCGGCCCGCGCAGCACTTCGACGCGATCAAGGTCGAACACCGGGAATCCCTTCAGGATCGGGTTTTCGAGAACGACGTCGTCATAGACGAGGCTGACCGGCTGCGAGGCGTTGAGATCGAAATCGGTGTTGCCGAGCCCGCGAATGTAGAAGCGCGGGAAAGTGCGGCCGAACGAGCTTTCGATGTTGAGGCTGGGCACGCGGCCCGACAGTGCGCGGATGTCGGCACCTGCCCCGCTGACCGCCTGCAGCGTCTCGCCGCCGACGGTCGCGACCGAAATCGGAACGTCCTTCTGGTTTTCCGAACGGCGCTGGGCGGTGACGATGATGTCGGTCAGCTTGTCGCTGTCGCCAGCCTCCTGCGCATGGGCAGGTGCGGCGGTGGCAAAGACGGCCATGAGCGCCAGTGCGGCGGTCGTGTTCGAAAGTGTGGCGTGAATGCGCATGTGGAAACGGCTCCCCGGAATGTGGTCCATGGGCGCTGGCTATCCGCCTTGCGAAGAATCCGAAATCCCTTCTGTCGTCAAACCGAAATATTACAGTCAGACTGTTGCCGAATAGCCGCGCACTTCGGCCAGAACCCGCGCCGCGAGTTCGGGGCGGCAGATGAGCAGGTCGGGCATATAGGTCTCGCGCTGATTGTAGATCAGGGGCGATCCATCGACGCGCGAACAGTGCAGGCCGTGCGCCTTGGCGACGGCGACGGGGGCGCAGCTGTCCCACTCATATTGTCCGCCGGTGTGGAGGTAGATTTCCGCCTCGCCGCGCACGACGGCCATCGCCTTGGCACCGGCCGATCCCATGGCGACGAGTTCGGCATCAAGCCGCTCGGCAACGGCGACGGCCTCGGCGGCCGGGCGCGTCCGGCTGACCAGCATCCGCAGGCGGGCCGGGGCCGGGGGCAGGGGCGTTGGCTGGTCGGTGCGCAGGACAAGGCCCGATCCGGGCAGCGCGACCGCGCCCACCGTGGCGACGCCATCAATGGCAAGGCCGACATGCACCGCCCAGTCGGTGCGCGCCTCGCCATATTCGCGCGTGCCATCGACCGGATCGATGATCCAGACGCGCGACTTGCCGAGGCGCGCCGCATCGTCCTTTTCCTCTTCGGAAAGAAGGCCGTCATGCGGGCGCTGCTCGCGGATCGCGTGGACGAGGAACTGGTTTGCGGTCGCGTCGCCCGCGGCGCCCAGCGCCTTCAGGCTGAGCATCCCCGAGGCGCGCACCTCGACCAGCAGACGGCCCGCCACTTCGGCCAGATGGGCCGCCAGTTCGGCATCGGTCATCGACACGGCATTCCCCCTATTTCAGCGGGAGGAGCTGGCGGATGATGTGTTCCGCTGCTTCTTCCGCGCTCATTTCCGCTGTGTTGACCCGGATTTCGGGCGCCTCGGGCGGCTCATAGGGGCTGTCGATCCCCGTGAAGTTCTTGAGTTCGCCCGCGCGCGCCTTCTTGTAAAGGCCCTTCACGTCGCGCTGTTCGGCCACCGCCAGCGGTGTGTCGACATAGATTTCGATGAACTCGCCCGCCGGGATCATCTGGCGCACCATGTCGCGCTCGGCGCGGAAGGGTGAGATGAAGGCGGTGAGCACGATCAGCCCGGCATCGGCCATCAGCTTTGCCACCTCACCCACGCGGCGGATGTTCTCGATGCGGTCGGCCTCGGTGAAGCCGAGATCCTTGTTGAGCCCGTGGCGGACATTGTCGCCGTCCAGCAGGAAGGTGTGGCGGTTCATCAGGTTGAGCCGCTTTTCCACCTCGTTGGCGATCGTCGATTTGCCCGCGCCCGACAGCCCGGTGAACCACAGGACGCGCGGCGTCTGGTTCTTGAGCGCGGCATGGTCCGCCCGCGTGATGTCGGTCGGCTGCCAGTGGACATTCTGCGCGCGCCGCAGCGAGAAGTGCAGCATGCCGGCCGCGACCGTGGCATTGGTGATCTTGTCGATCAGGATGAACCCGCCCAGCGCGCGGTTGTCGGCATAGGGTTCAAACACGACGGGCCGGTCGGTCGCCAGCTCAACCACGCCAATGGCATTGAGGTCGAGCGTCTTGGCCGCGAGATGCGACCCCACGCCTGACGGATCATTGACGTTCACGACGTACTTCGGCTGCTGGATCGTTGCCGAGACGGTTTGCGTGCCGAGCTTCAGCCAATAGGCCCGCCCGACATGGAGCGCATCGTCATTGAGCCAGACGAGCGTCGCTTCAAACTGGTCGCTCGTCTGCGGGGGATTGTCGGCAATGGCGATAACGTCGCCGCGCGAACAGTCGATCTCGTCTGCAAAGCACAGGGTAACAGACTGACCGGCCACGGCTTCGTCGAGGTCGCCGCCCAGCGTCACGATGCGCGTGACGGTGCTCGTCTTGCCCGAAGGCAGGACGCGGACAGTGTCGCCCGTCCGCACGCGGCCGGTGGCGATCAGGCCGGAAAAGCCCCGGAAGTCGAGATTGGGCCGGTTGACCCATTGCACCGGCATCCGGAACGGCTTGTCCGCATCGACCGAGGACAACACCTCGACCGTCTCCAGATGCTCGACGAGCGTCGGGCCCTTATACCAGGGCGTGTTGTCCGACAGCGTCGTGATGTTGTCGCCCTTGAAGCCCGAGATCGGCAGCGCGGTAAAATGCTCGATCCCGATCGACCTGGCGAAGGCGGCATAGTCGGCCACGATGTCGTCAAAGACCTTCTGGTCATAGCCGACAAGGTCCATCTTGTTCACCGCGAGCACGATGTTGCGGATGCCGATCAGGTGGCAGAGGTAGCTGTGCCGCCGCGTCTGGACGAGCACGCCCTTGCGCGCGTCGATCAGGATGACGGCGAGGTCGGCGGTTGAGGCACCCGTCACCATGTTGCGCGTATATTGCTCATGCCCCGGACAGTCGGCGACGATGAACTTGCGCTTCTCGGTGTTGAAGAAGCGGTAGGCGACGTCGATCGTGATGCCCTGTTCGCGCTCGGCGGCGAGGCCATCGACGAGGAGGGCGAAGTCGATCTCCTGCCCCTGCGTGCCGACCTTCCTGCTGTCATTCTCGAGCGCCGCCAGCTGATCCTCGAAGATCATCTTGCTGTCATAGAGCAGCCGCCCGATCAGCGTGGACTTGCCGTCATCGACGCTGCCGCAGGTGATGAAGCGCAGCATCGTCTTGCGCTCATGCTGCGTCAGATAGGCGTCGATATCCTCGGCGATCAGCGCTTCGGTCTGGTAGATGGGTTCGTTGGTGTCGGCCATTGTCTCTATCCTCGTCGCCCCGTGCTCGACACGGGGCTAGGCTTTCCTGTCGCTCCGAAGCCAGCCTGACCCCGGATCAAGTCCGGGGTTGACCCTTCGGAACGCTGCGCATTCCGTGGCGGGTCAAAAATACCCCTGCTGCTTCTTCACTTCCATGCCGGCACCGCCTGCATCCTTGTCGATGACGCGGCCCTGGCGTTCGGAGGTGGTGGTGAGAAGCGTTTCCTGAATGACCTCAGGCAAGGTCTTGGCGGTGCTTTCGACCGCGCCTGTCAGCGGGAAGCAACCGAGCGTGCGGAAGCGGATCGAGCGGTTGACGATCTCGGGCCGCGCGCCGAGCACCTGTTCCAGCCGGTCAATGTCATCCGCCATGAACAGCTGGCCTTCCCAGATATAGGTCGGGCGCTCTTCGGCGAAGTAGAGCGGGACGATCGGCACGTCGTTCAGATGGATGTACTGCCAGATGTCGAGTTCGGTCCAGTTGGAGATCGGGAAGACGCGGATGCTCTCCCCCTTGTTCTTCCTGGCGTTGTAGAGGTTCCACAGTTCGGGCCGCTGGTTCTTCGGATCCCAGCCATGGCTGGCCGTGCGGAAGCTGAAGATGCGTTCCTTGGCGCGGCTCTTTTCCTCGTCGCGCCGCGCGCCGCCAAAGGCTGCGTCAAAGCCGTATTTGTCGAGCGCCTGCTTGAGCCCTTCGGTCTTCCACATGTCGGTGTGGAGCGCGCCATGATCGAACGGGTTGATGCCGCGTTCGGCGGCTTCGGGGTTCTGATAGACGAGCAGCTCCATGCCGCTCTCCTTCGCCATGCGGTCGCGCAGGTCGTACATCGCCTTGAACTTCCACGTCGTGTCGACATGGAGCAGCGGGAAGGGCGGGGGCGAGGGGTAGAAGGCCTTGCGTGCAAGATGCAGCATCACGGCCGAATCCTTGCCGACCGAATAGAGCATGACCGGCCGTTCGGCCTCCGCCACGACTTCACGCATGATGTGGATCGCCTCGGCCTCAAGCCGCTGCAAATGGGTCAGGCTGGTCATCTCGCTCCCTCTCCGGGTTCTGTCATGGCGTGGCATGTCGCGCACGCCCCTCGACAATGAACCTCCCATATGGGAGGATGGCGCGCAATGATCGCTATTCAGGATGAAACCGATCTTTTACCCGCCGTCTATGACGGGCCGTTCGAACAGCCGATGTGGTCCACCTTTCTGGACCGGCTGCGGCAGCGGACTCGCGCCGATTATGCGGGGATCTTCTTTCGTCGCCCGGACCGGCCCCTGACGCAGACGGTGGAGCTTTATTCGGGACAGGGGACGATGCCCGGCCTGCGGCAGGTCTTTGGCGATGCCGACTATCTGGCCGATCCGCTGCCCGATTTCGAGCTGCGCGAGGAGCGCGTCTATGCGCTCCATGAACTCGTCGATCCCGCGCGCAAGGCGCATCAGGCGCTGGGCCAGTCGCTGCGGGCCGGTGCCGGAACCGATGTCCGCATCCTGCGCGTGGCAGAACCCGGCGGCCTGTCCGCATGGCTGTCGCTGACCCGTACAGGGCAGGAACTGACGCCGTCGGATGCCGCGCTGCTCAGCAAGGTCGCCCCGCATTTCCGCCGGGCGCTGCGCACCTATGCGGAGATTGAGCGGGAACGGGCGGGCGCCCGCATTGCGGCCGAGGTTCTGGAACGGCTGAACTTCGGCTGGGTCGGGCTCGATCCGCGCGGCGTCGTTGTCGACATGAGCGAGGCCGCGGCCAAGCTGCTTCAGCATGGCGCCGGTCTCAAGCGGACGCAGAGCGGCCGTCTCATCGCGCGTGATCCGCTTGTTGATCGGCGTCTGTCGGCGGCCATCCGGTCGGTCGGCGCGGGGGAGGGCGGGTCCGCCCGCGCGCTCAACATCAGCCAGGACCCGTGGGTGGACCTGCTGCTGGTTCCCGCGTCGAGCGCCAGCGCCGCCTCACCAAGCCAGGCCGCGATGATCGCCTATATTCAGGGGGACAACCGGTCGCTGTCGGACCGGCATGAACAGATTGCCGAACTCTTTGGCCTGTTGCCAAGCGAGGCGCGCTTTGCGCTGCTGCTCGGACGCGGCCTCTCGATCCGGGAGGCGGGGGAGACGCTGGGCCTGACGATTGAAACAGCGCGCAATTATTCGAAGAAAATCTATGCCAAAACCGGCGCGCGCGGACAGGCCGACCTTGTCCGTTTCCTCCTGACGAGTGTCCTGTCGATCGCCTGAGGCCGTGCCGTCAGTGCGAGGTGCTGTTGCGGCAGGCGAAGATCAGGAAGCGCCACCACAAGGGGCGCGGGCACGCCTTCGTCTTGCCGACGCGACGCTGCGCCGCGCGCGGGGCCGCGGCCCGGCTGGACAGGGCCTTGTGCGCCGGCGTCATGCCGCCCTCGCTTCGCGCGTGCACGCGGCATAGGCGGCAAACAGCGCGTCGAAATGATCGTCGATGGAAAACACGTCGGCGGCCCGTCGCGCGGCGGCGGCGCGCAGCAGGGCGGGATCGCGCGCAAGGAAGCGGTCAATCGCCCCAACAAGCGCACCGGCATCTGCCGCACGGTAGGTTTCCCCGCATCGGGGATCGGCAAAGCCCAGCGCGCCGCCCTCATCGGGGAGGATCAGCGGCAGGCCCGAGGCCGCAGCTTCCGCAACGACGAGCCCGAAGGTTTCCGATTCACAGCCATGGACAAGCCCGTCGGCGCTGGCGAGCATGGCGGCCAGCAGATGCCGGTCCTGCACGCCGTCGATCAGGCGGATGTGCGGATTGCCGGCAATCGCCTTCAGCAGTGTTGGCCGGTCGCGCCCCTCACCAATGAGGACAAGGCCGACCGGATGGCGCGCGCTGGCAACCGACACGGCGTCGATCACCATCGGCCAGCGCTTTTCCGGGCTGAGGCGACCGACCGAGACGAGCAGCCGCGCCTCTTCGGGCAGATGGCATTTGGCAAGCATCCGCGCCCGCAGCGCGGGAGAGCGCAGCGTGGGTGAGAAGCGCTGCGCCTCAATGCCAAGCGGGATGACCGACACATTGGGAATGCGTTCGCGCTCCAGCCGTCCGGCAAGGTCCGGATTGGCGCACACCACCGCATCAAAGGTCGATGCCGTCCGCCGCAGATGATTGAGATACATGGCAAAGCTGCGATCGATCGTCTCGCGCTTCGCAACCTGCCCGAACCAGCGATAGGCATAGGTCGCCATCGGGTCGGCGTGCATGAACATCGCCTTGCGCGACGGGCCTTGCCAGTCGGCCACGATGCTCGCGGTCCGCCACGGCGAGGACGCCTCCACAATGTCGGGCTTTTCGGCATCCAGAATGGCGTGCACCGGCCCTGCCGATTTGAAATAGCGGTAACGCCCGTCGAAGATCAGCTTGGGCGACGCGACCGAGATGATCCGCGCACCACCAGGGCGGACCTCCTCGCCGTCGCCATCGCCGGGAATGACGACGACCAGTTCATGCCCGGTGCGTTCGGCATAGGCGATCTTGCGTTCGACATAGGTGCGCACGCCGCCGCCGTGCGGGGCATAAAAGGCCGAGACGTCGACAACCTTCATTTGCCGGATGTCCTTCTGATCGGGCCGAAGCTCGCCAGCCCGGTGCGGTAGTTGAGCACGATCTCCGCCGGTGTCGGCGTGCTGCGCGCCACCAGCCGCGCGACGGCGGCCTTGGGCTTGGACCAGCCAAGCTTGGGATTGCCGGGAAAGCCGACGCCGTCCGAGGTGAAGTTGAACCGGCCATTGGCATCGCGGTCATGCAGCAGGACAAGGCTGTAGGCGCCGGGCGCAGGCACGCGCACGCACAGCACGGGGCGTCCGGCGTCCGGCACGCGCATCAAGGTGCGGCGGAATGTCTTTCCGGCCATCAGCAGGACGTTGTCATCGGCCAGAAAGTCATTGTCGGTGGACGGATAGACTTCCAGCTTCAGCACGCCGGACCGGTCCTTCAGCCCGTCGACGCTGATCAGGAACGCGGGGCCGCTTTCATTCGGGCGGCAGCGTCCTTCCTCAATGCCCAGATTGGGGCTGGAGGCGATGACGGCGCCGGGCGCGAGCGCGAGAAGGGCGGCCGCAATCACCGGGCATTCCCCTGCCATTCATCGCGGCCCATCGCGAACAGCGACAGGCCGGTGATGACATGAAGCGTCAGCGTCAGAAGCGCGATCTTGGCAATGCTTGCGCCAATGGCGGGGTCCGCCCCGGTCAGGAACACCGTGACGGCGGCAAAGACCAGATCCTTGTTGGGCAAAAGCGGCAGGCGCGAAATCAGCATGCGGAACATGGCGAGCAGCAGCACGGCGGCCAGCGGAATGTGCGGCAGCAGGAGCTGCCAGGCGACGGCCATCAGCACCAGACCCGCGCCGATGCGCGCCATGTGCACGCCGCTGATGAACCACAGGTCGCGCTTGGGCAGCGAGAAGAGCTTCTGCCGGAAGAGGAACACGGCGAGCGAGCTGGCCACGATCACGCCGATCGAGGCGATCACCGTCTTGATGTGCGGGCCAACGGCAAAGGCGGAAAGATAGGGCCAGCCCAGCACGAGCAGCAGCAGCGTTGCCGCATTGCCCGCCATCGCCGACAGGATCGACACGTCCTTGACGGCGGCAAAGGGGGCGCCCGTCATGCTCGTGCGCTGGCGGGCCCAGAGGTAGAACTGCGCTTCCCCCAGATAGCCGAGCAGCAGCTCGTTCGTGACCTGCTTTTTCAGCAGCGCGGCAAAGCCATTGACCGGGATGTCCCAGAGGCGGCGGAAGATGATCCACTCGCTTGCCGGGGTCGCGATATAGCTGCCCGCAAGGCACAGCCAGAACAGCGGGTTGGACGGCACGTCGAGCAGGCCGTCCAGCCGGATGTCGCGCAGCTTGAACAGGATCGCGGCGACCATGCCGATCGACAGGCACAGCCCGGCCCAGCGCCACAGCACGCCATTGGGCGGATCGCCGATGGCGGCCAGATCGAGATCGGCCGGGGGCAGGGTGGCCTCGCCCGTTGCGAGCTTGTCATGAAACATCGGGGTCAACCTTGCATCGCGGGGCGGTTGGCCGCCCGTGTGTCGGCGGGCTGCTGCGGCCCGTCCTGGAGAAGTTGGCCATAGCTGCCGGGCACGCGACCCTTGGCGAGGGCGCGGAGTGTCTGGTCAATGCTGCGCAGCGCCGCCGGGCTGTGCGCGTCGCCGGGGTGCACGGCGAGACGCGCGACCGGAAAGGGCCGGAGCACGGTCGGCGCGATCCGGGCAAAGGCGAGCGAGGAGGCGAGGCGGGCGCGGCTGCGCGTCGCCCAGGTGACGACCGGGCCGCGCGCAAGGATGCGTCCGCTCGCCGGTTCCCAGACGCGGAAATGATCTTCGGCCAGCGGCAGGCCGGACGTGGCGAGTGCCGCGCGGGCACCGGGGCCGTACAGCCAGGCGGGGGCGACAAAGCCCGCCGCCGGTCGCCCGATAATGTCTTCGATGAGCGCGCGGCCATCGGCGATGCGCTGGCGCGCGGTCTCGACATCCAGCCCCAGAAACTCGCCTTCGCCCGCCGTCATGTGCGCGCCCTTCCACGCGGCGAGGCCCGAATGCTGCGTCGTGTCCTTGTGGAACCAGCCGTGGACGAACATCTCCACCCCGGCTTCGGCCCAGCCGCGCAGGCGCGCCTGAAAGGCGGGGGCCTGAGCCAGCGGCGCTTCACCCCAATGGTCGGGAACGACGAGCATCGCGATGCGCCCCGTGCCGAGCGTGTTCGTGATACGGCCATACAGCGCGTCCACGTCGCGTTCGAAACGGGGTCCAACGTCGTGGATCGACGTCAGCAGCAGACGTGGATGCATTCTAATTCCTTGAACTCGTGCTCATATCCAAGACGCCGCCGACCATAGGTCGCCACACCCGCGCAGACCCACTTCCGCAACATTACCGATGTTTAATGAAAGCTCCGCGACAGCCGGGCGGATTTCTGCGGCGGGTTTCAGGCCGCGATGGGCAGCCGCAGCGTCACGATCAGGCCGCCCGCCGCGCCGGAGGTGAGCAGGAGGTCGCCCTCATGCATTGTCGCGATCGTCTTGACGAGCGACAGGCCGAGCCCGGCACCCGATGTCGTGCGGGCGCGGTCCAGCCGGGAAAAGCGCTTGAGCGCATCCTCGCGCAGATGCTGCGGAATGCCGGGGCCGTCATCCTCGACGCTGAGCGTAACCGCGCGGTCGAGCGCCGCCGCGCGTACGGTGATCGCCTTGCCGCCGACCGCGTGCTTGATCGCGTTTTCAACCAGGTTGGAGATCGCGCGCTGCAACAGTTCGCGGTGCCCGGTGACGAGCAGCGGCTCTTCCGTCTCGACCGAAATGGCGATCCCCCGGTCCTCGGCCAGTGGCCCGAACACGTCGGCAATGTCGAACAGAAGCTCCGCCATCGAAAAGCGGGAAAACTGGTCGCGCCCGATCCCGGCTTCGGCGCGCGAAATGTCGAGTGCTGCGTCGAGCATCCGGTGCAGGCTGTCGCTTTCCTCAATGGCAGACGCCAGCGCCTCGGCCGCCGCCGGATCGCGCACCGTGCCCATCGCCTGTTCGAGGTTGGTCTTGAGCCGCATGACGGGCGAGCGAAGATCATGGGCGACGGAATCGGTCACCATGCGCAGCTCCCCGACGAGGCGTTCGACCCGGTCGAGCATGGCGTTGATCGCGCTGCCCAGCCGGTCGAAGGAATCGCCCGCGTCGCTGCGCAGCCAGCGCCGGTCAAGGTCGCCCCCCTGCACCGCCTCCGCCACTTCGGTGAATTCGTCGATCCGGCGGCCCAGCAGACGCAGCATCAGGAGCGCGAAGATGATGGCAACAAGGCTGCCGACGCCGACCGCCGTGAAGATCGCCGCCTCGCTCGCCCGGCGCAGCCGCGCCTCTTCCACCAGCGAGTCGCCGACCAGCAGGTCCACGCGCGGGGACAGCTGCGTCACGGCAAGGCCGATGCGCGCATCCGCCGGATGGCCGGGGCGCGTGTCGGGGACGATCATCCAGCCGGTGCTGCGCGGGACGCCGTCCGGCCAGCGGGCGATGCCGCCGCCCCAGGGCGCCTTGCCCTTTTCGCGCACCAGGATGACGAACTCCTCGGCGTCGCGGACGCGCAGCCGCTCGGCAATCGCGCGGCGCAGCAGCGGCATCCCGCCCGCTTCATAATTGCCGCGCAGCGCATCGACTTCGGTCGCCACCTGCTCGCGCGTTTCGGCCATCAGGAGGCCGCTCGCCGCGCGGTGCATGGTGAAGAGCCCGACGGCCAGCGCGGTGAGCTGGATCAGGAGAAAGGCGCTCAGCAGCACCAGCGAGGTGTTGCGCAGCGAAAGCGAAAGCCGCCGTCTCAGTCCGCTTTCCCGAGCATATAGCCCGCCCCCCGGATGGTGTGGAGGAGCGGCGGATCAAATCCGTCGTCGAGCTTGCGGCGCAGGCGGCTCATATGCACGTCGACGACATTGGTGCCGGGATCGAAGTGATAGTCCCACACGCCTTCCAGCATCATCGTGCGGGTGAGGACGCGTTCCTTGTTGCGCAGCAGGAATTCGAGCAGCCGGAACTCGCGCGGCTGGAGGTCGACCTTCTGGCCCGCGCGGCGGACCTGCCGGTTGATGAGGTTCATCTCGATATCGGCGCAGCGCAGCACGGTCTCCTCGGTCTGCTGCGCACCGGGCCGGGCGAGCAGCAGCCGCAGCCGGGCGAGCAGTTCCGAAAAGGCGAAGGGCTTGACCAGATAGTCGTTGGCGCCCGAGGTCAGCCCGGCGACACGGGCATCGACCGAGCCGAGCGCGGACAGGATGATGACCGGCGTCGTCACCTGCGCGGCGCGCATCGCGGCGAGCACGGCCATGCCGTCCATCCCGGGCAGCATCCGGTCGAGGATGATCGCGTCAAAGGCGCTGTCGGTCGCGTGGAACAGGCCGTCGCGCCCGTCATGGACCGTCTCGACCAGAAAGCCCTCGTCGGTCAGGCCCTTGGCGATATAGGCCGCCGTCCGCTCGTCGTCCTCGATAACTAGAATGCGTTTGCTCATGGACTCCCGCTTGCGTCATCCGATGCATCCGACTGTTATCTGCGGAATGAACAAATTGTAATGTGAAATGTGCCGCCGCCCCCGGTGACCCGCGTGGCGCCACGATTTCCGGGGAAAGACCCCCGTGGCGGGGCCTGTCTCTAAACATTCGGTAATGTTGCGGAAAATCTCCGTGACAGCGCCTGCGCTAAGTCCGGCCCGGCATTGGACCCCCGATGCGACGGAACCGACACTTGGACCGGAGGTGCGCAACCACTTCCCTTGTCAGGGGAGTCCTCCGGCCCTGCGTAGGACGACCCGTTTTGTACGCCGTAGTCCCTCCCGTACGGGCAGGTTGTTCGTGTCGGTTTTTCCGGTGTCTGGCCGGCGCGCACCCCGGTTGCGCCGGCCAGACCATCCACTGGACGAGATGGAAGAATTTGCAGATGCACGCCCCGGTCTTCTTTGACGCCACTGGCCGCCGCCGCCGCTGGTCCATCCGCATGGTGGCGCTGCTCGGCGGTCTGTTCCTGCTGTCGGCGGTGGTCTTTGCGATCACGCTGATCGACGTGCCCACCCCCCGCTCGATCATCGAGACCGAATGGGCGCGGCCCCGCCCGCTGGCGGAGCAGGTCAGCCGGATCGGCCACAAGATCGTCAACCTGCGCAAATGGCTGCCGCACGGCGCCGGGACCGGACGCGTGCAAAAGCCGCTGCGCGTCGGCTTTTACGCGCCGTGGGACGATGCCAGCCGCATCTCGCTTGCCAAGCACATTGGCGACCTTGACTGGGTGGTGCCGGGCATCCTGTCGGTCGCAGGACCGGATCACCAGCTGCACCGCATCCCCGACCCCCGCTTCGACCACATCCTTCAGTCGCGCGCGCTGCGTCCGGCCGTGCTGCCCATGGTGCAGAATGCGCGCGACGGCCTGTGGGATGATCGTGGCGCGCGTGCGCTCCTTGCCTCCCCCGTTGAACGCCAGCATTTCGTGGCCGAGCTGGACCGCCAGCTGGCGGACATGCACGCCGCCGGTGTCGTCTTCGACATCGAAAATCTCGACCGCGCCAGCATCGGTAATTATCTGGCGCTCGTACGCGAGACACGCCGCGCGCTGGCGCCGGAGGGGCGGATCGTGACGGTCGCGGTGCCGGTCGACAATCCCGACTGGAACCTGAAGCACTTTGCTGCCGCCGCCGACAAGCTGTTCATAATGGACTATGACGAGCATGAAGGCTCGGGCGAGCCGGGGCCGATTGCGAGCCAGGCCTGGTTCGTCAACCGGATGAAGGCAGCGGTCGCGCAGGTCGGCCATGACAAGGCGATCGTGGCCATCGGCAATTACGGCTATGACTGGGTCGAAGGCGGGCCGGGCAGTGCCGTTTCGGTCGAAGAGGCGTGGCTGCTCGCGCATGACAGCGGTGCCAAGATCACTTTCGATCAGGCGAGCGGCAACCAGACCTTCGATTATGAGGAAGACGGCAAGGTCCACCATGTCTGGATGCTCGATGCGACGTCGGCCTGGAACCAGCTGCGCGCAACGCAGGCCGAAGGCGTGGCCGGTGTCGCGCTGTGGCGGCTGGGCACCGAAGACACGGGCATCTGGGATGCGCTGGCGCATTACCGGACGGCTGACCGGCCCAATCTGGCCGCGCTCCATGATGTCGGCGATGTCGATGTCGAAGGCAGTGGCGAGATCTTCAAGATCGACAGCACCCCGTCGCCGGGCGCACGCAGCGTCGTCTTCGCGCCAGACGGGCTCATCACCGATGAGGTGTTTCACCGCCTGCCGACGCCCTTTGTCGTGCGCCGCACCGCAGACCGGCCGGGCAATGTCGCCATCACCTTCGATGACGGTCCTGATCCCGACTGGACGCCGCCGATCCTGAAGATCCTGCGTGAGAAGAACGCCCCGGCGACCTTCTTCGTCATCGGGGAAAATGCGCTCGCCCATCCCGGCATCCTGCGCCAGATCATCCGGCAGGGCAGCGAGATCGGCAATCACAGCTACACGCACCCCAATCTCGCCAATGCCTCGCCGGAAAGCACGCGGCTGGAACTCAACGCAACGCAGCGTCTGGTGGAGGCCTATACCGGCCACGGCGTCCGGCTCTTCCGCGCGCCTTATTTCGGGGATGCCGAACCGACGACAGCCGATGAACTTCTTCCCGCACTTGAGGCGCAGAATGCCGGCTATGTGAATGTCGGCCTCCATGTCGATCCGGGTGACTGGAAGACGCCAGGCGCCGACTTCATCGTGAACAAGACGCTGGCACAGGTCGAAGCCGGGAATGACGCGCACACCGCGCAGATCGTCCTCCTCCATGATGGCGGCGGCAACCGCGCGCAGACGCTCGCCGCTTTGCCGCGCATCATCGACGGGCTGCGCGCGCGCGGATACCATATTGTGCCCGTGTCCGAACTGGCCGGGCTGTCAGCGGCGCAGGTCATGCCGCCGGTCAAGGGCGCGGACCTTGCCGCCGTGCGCGCTGACATGGCCATTTTCACCTTCCTTGCGGGCAGCGCCTATCTGCTCAAATGGCTGTTCTTCGTCGCGATTGCGCTGGGGACCGCGCGGGCCGTGCTGCTGGCGGCGCTGGCCTGGACAGGCCGCCCGAACGCGGCCACCCCGGCCCCGCCGCCCATCGATCCCGACCGCTTCGTCTCGGTCCTCATCCCGGCCTTCAACGAAGCCAAGGTCATCGGCACGTCGGTGGCGCGCGTGCTGGCCAGCCGCAATGTCCGGCTGGAGGTCATCGTGATCGATGATGGATCGTCGGACGGGACAGGCGACGTCGTTACCAAGGCTTTTGGCGATCATCCGCAGGTCCGCCTGCTGAGCCTGCCCAATGGCGGAAAGGCGGCTGCGCTCAACCACGCTCTGCGCATCGCGCAGGGGGAAATCATCGTCGCGCTCGATGCCGATACCCAGTTCGAGCCCGAGACGATCGCGCGGCTGGCGCGCTGGTTTGCAGAGGCAGAGGTCGGTGCGGTCGCGGGCAATGCGATGGTCGGCAATCAGGTCAATCTCGTCACGCGCTGGCAGGGCGTCGAATATATCACCGCGCAGAATCTGGAACGCCGGGCGCTGGAACGGTTTGACGCCGTCACGGTCGTGCCCGGGGCGGTCGGCGCGTGGCGTCGGGCGGCGCTTGATGATGTCGGCGGCTATCCGGTCGACACGCTCGCCGAGGATCAGGACCTGACCATTGCCATCCAGCGGCGCGGCTGGCGCATCGCGCTTGATACCGAGGCGGTCGCCTGGACCGAGGCGCCCGAAAGTTTCGGTGCGCTCGCCAAGCAGCGCTTTCGCTGGGCCTTCGGCACGCTGCAATGCCTGTGGAAGCACCGTTCGGTCTTCCGGACGGGCCAGCCCATCGGTCTGGCCTGGATCGGGCTGCCACAGGCGTGGCTGTTCCAGATCGGCTTTGCGATCATTTCCCCGGTCATCGATCTTGCGCTGCTGCTCAGCGTCATCGGAACGATCGTGCACGTGCATGACCATGGCTGGGCCCAGACGCAGAGCGATGTGCTCCGCATGGGGCTCTACTGGATGGCCTTTGCCGGCATCGACATCTGCTGCGGCTGGCTCGCCTACCGGCTGGAACCGCGCGCACCGCGCTTCCCGGCGCTGCTTCTCGTCGCGCAGCGCTTCATCTACCGGCAAATCATGTACACCGTGGTGCTGAAGGCCGTATCGAAGGCGCTGACCGGCCCTTGGGTCGGCTGGGGCAAGCTGGAACGCAGCGGACGTGTGGGCAATGTCGGCCTGACGCCCGCCTGAGGCGGGGTTGCGTCAGGCCGGAAGGCGGGCCGCGCGCGCGAATGCTGTCATTCGTCTTGCCGTTGCCCCCCTAAGTGTGCCACCGCATCCGCCACTAGGACCGGGCGGAGGGCACGTGACCGATTTCAAAGCCATTTCCTGGGCAGCCATGCCCGGATTGATCGCCGAAGTGCAGGCGATCGGTGATGAACTTGGCCTGCCTTACATCGCCGCACAGGCCGATCTGGCCGACCCGCATCCGATGGCCGATGCCGAAGGCCGGCCCTATGCCGAAACGAGCTTTCGCTGGATTGACCCGACGCACCATTATTGGCTCGATCGCAAGCTCGCCTTGCAGGACACGCTGCTGTCGGCGGTACGTCTGGTCGCCGAACCCTTTTACTATCAGGACGGCCGGCTCACGACGTGGCGCCCGACCGGGCTTCTGGCGCAGATTGACTGCAGCCATATCCCCGGCGCGTCGTCTTTGTCGGAAGCGATCATCTGCCCCGTGCATCTGCCGCGCGGCCTGATCGGTGCAGTCTATTGGTGCGCGACGCAGCCGGTCGGCGTGGACCGCATCTTTGCCGATCACGCGCCGCGCCTGCACGCGACCGCCATCCGTGTGGTCTCCACCCATAACGAAGCGCGCGGCCGTCCGCGCAATGCGGCGATCTCCCCCACGCTCACCCGGCGCGAGGTGCAGTGCCTGCGCTGGGCGGCAGCGGGGAAGACCGACAGCGAAATCGGGATCATCCTTGATCTGTCGGTCTCGACAGTGCGTTTCCACCTGCGCAACGCCGCCGAACGGCTGGGGGCCAAGGGGCGCGCGCAGTCGATCCAGCTGGCCGTCGGCCTCGGCTATGTCGGCGCGGCATGACGTGTTGACACTGTAAACATTTCGCCTAACCTGCCCGCAACAGGCAGCAAAAGTGCGCAGCAGCGCAGGAGGCGAGCGTGGCGGAGATCAGGGCGGGGCGCTGGACGGCGCAGTTTGACGAGCCCTATGTCGTCTTCATCATCGGGATGCGGATCAACCGGCTGTGGAAGGTCCACCGCTGGCTGCCGATCATGCTGGCGATGACGCGGATGCTGCGGGAACTCTACCCCCGGCCTGAACTCGGCTTTCTCGGCGGCCAGTCCTGGTTCGGCCGGACGGTCGTGCTGATCCAGTATTGGCGGTCGTTCGACGATCTGGAACATTATGCCAAGGCAAGGGAGCTGCAGCATTTGCCCGCCTGGGCGGCGTTCAACCGGGCGATTGGCGACAAGGGCGATGTCGGCGTCTATCATGAGACTTACCGCATCCAGCCCGGCCAATATGAGAATGTCTTCGTCAACATGCCGCCGACGCTGATGAGCGCGGTCGCACCCGTGACGCCCGCAACCGGGCGCAAGTCCGCCGCGCGCGGCCGGATGGACGGCACGCCCGCCGCACCGCCCGCGGCCCCTTGATGCCGCGCGGGCGATGCGCCACTCTGCCCGGGCGACATCGACAGGCGGGAGAGGGCGATGGCAGACGGGACGAGACAGGTGTCTCCGGTCGCGCGGGCGCAGGTGGCGCGCGATCTGACGGCGGGGGATCTCCGGGCGGCGCTGGCGGCCGGGTGGCGCGATTTCCGGGCGCATCCGCTCTACGGGCTGGTGTTTGGCGGCATCTATGTGCTGGCCGGGCTGATCCTTTACGATCTTCTTTATGTGCGCGGGCAGATGGCCTGGCTCGTCGTCGCAGCGGCGGGCTTTCCGCTGCTGGCGCCCTTTGTTGCGGTCGGCCTGTATGAGGTGAGCCGCCGCCGCGCGGCAGGGGCGCCGATGCACTGGCGCGCGGTGTTCGGCGTGCTGCGCGGCCATGATGATGACCAGATCCTGATGATGGGCGGCTTCGTCTTTGTCGGCTTCACCTTCTGGATGATCCTTGCGCACGGTATCTTTGCGATCTTCATGGCGGAATCGGGCATCGGCACGCATTCGCTTGCCATGCTGATGACGGGGCCGGGGCTCGCCATGCTCGGCGTCGGCACGGCGGTTGGCGCGCTGATGGCGCTGGGCTTTTACGCGATCACCGTCATCAGCCTGCCGATGCTCGTCGATCGCGAGGTTGATTTCCTGACCGCGATGATCGTGAGCCTCGCGACGATCCGCAACAACCCGCGTGTCCTCATCCTCTGGGGGATGGTGATCGCGGTCGCGCTTGTCCTTGCGATGCTGCCGCTGTTCCTCGGCCTCTTCGTCGTGCTGCCCGTGCTGGGCCATGCGACCTTCCACCTCTATCGCCGTGCGGTGACCTTCCCCGCCGCCCCCTCGTCCGGAGACCCTGCATGACCCAAGCCCTTGTCCTGCGCACCGATGCCGACGGCGTCGCGACGCTGACGCTCAACCGCCCCGACAAGCTCAATGCGCTGACCGTTGCGATGTTTCGCGAATTGCGCGCGCATGTGGCGGCGCTGAAGGCGGATGACAGCATCGGCTGCGTGATCCTGCGCGGGGCGGGCAAGTGCTTTTCGGCGGGGCATGATCTGGCCGACATCGCCGAAGGGGAGGCCGTCCCCTCGCGCGGGTGGCACAGCGAGACGCTGCGCCTTCTGGAAAAGCTGCCCAAGCCGGTGATCGCGGCGGTCCACGGCCATTGCTATACGGGCGCGCTCGAAGTGGCGCTCGCCTGCGATTTCATCGTGGCGTCAGAGACGGCGCGCTTTGGCGACACGCACGCGAAATGGGCGCTGACGCCGATCTGGGGGATGAGCCAGCGGCTTCCGCGCCGCGTCGGCGTGGCGACGGCCAAGCGGCTGATGTTCACCGCCGACATGATCGACGCGGCCGAAGCCGTGCGCATCGGTCTGGCCGAATATGCGGTGCCGGCGGACCGGTTTGAGGAAGAGGTGGGCGCGCTCGCCCGGCGGATCACCGCCAATTCGGGCTTCAGCCACCGCGCGAACAAGCGTCTGCTGGAGGCAACCGATGCGATGCATCTCGATGCCGGGCTGCAATGGGAAGTCATGGAATGCGAAGGCCATGGGCCCGACATGCAGGCCCGCATCGCGGCCTTTACGGGAAAGAAGGGCTAGGCGACGACGCCATCCGCCTCGGCACGTTCGGCGATGCGGCGTTCGCGCGCGTCGCGGATGCGGATTTCCTTGTCGGCCAAAGCCTCCCAGGCAATCTGGGCGCGCAGATATTTGTCGCGCAATTGCGGCAGAGGGGCCGTGCGGGCCGCCTCTGCGCATGTTTGGGCCTGAGAGAGAAAATAGTCGCCGGACTGAGCCATGGTCGTTCCTTTCAACAGGCCAAAGGGAAATGAAGCTTTGGTGTTACCCCACCATATCGCGCACGAGGCGCCGAAGTTCCCGGCGGCTTAAAATGGGGGAGCGGCGGCGGGAATATCCGCCATCAGCTGCCCCTTCAAATGCGGGGTCATGGGGTGCCTGCACGCGCAGGTCTTTGGTCTTGAAACTTGATTTATGCATGTAATCCTCGGCGCAAAAAGTGCGCCATGTTGATGGGAGCGAACGCTAGCGTCGCCGGCGCTGCGGACCACCTGGTCCACCCCCGCCGGGGCCCTTGTCGCGGTAGATGATGCGACCCTTGTCGAGATCATAGGGCGTCATTTCGACGCGCACCATGTCGCCCACGACCGTCCGGATGCGGAAACGCCGCATCTTTCCGGCCGTGTAGGCGATGATCCGATGGTTGTTTTCCAGCATCACGCCGAAACGTCCGTCGGGGTAGATCTCGTCGATAAGGCCTTCGAGGGTCAAAAGCTCCTCTTTGGCCATCAGCTTATGCTGCTTCGAGATTGACCGCCGAGGTCTTCCCACGGTTGTCGGTTTCGAGCTCGTACTTGACGCGCTGGTCCTTCAGAAGGGTGCGCATCCCGGCGCGTTCGACCGCGCTGATGTGAACAAAGCTGTCCGTCGCGCCATCATCGGGCGCAATGAAGCCATAGCCTTTGTCCGTATTGAAAAATTTGACTGTTCCGACGGGCATTGCCGGTATCCTTTCACGACAAAATAGTGTCCGCAGACCGTGTGCCTGCGGAGCGAAAGAAGCGTGGAAAGGAGCGGAGGGCGTTGCGCCGAAGGTCCCGTCTCAAGCGACGTTAGCCAGCCTCATATAGGTCATGTGCACCGTGATTACAATGCGAAAGACCGGAATGGCGCTTTTGCGTCGCCGTGTCCCGCGCAAACAAGTTCCACGCAGATGGGCTTGTCTTGTCGCCCAAGCGCTGATAGTGGCGCGCTCCATTGCCGCTTTAGCTCAGTTGGTAGAGCATCGCATTCGTAATGCGGGGGTCACAGGTTCGAGTCCTGTAAGCGGCACCACTTCAACCCCAGATCGTCAGTTCATAGGTTCCAGCGGCAGGCCGCTTCGCGCAGCAGGCGGTCCAGGTCCATATAGGCGGCCTGTGCCTCGACGTTGAAGCCGCCGCCGGCTTTCTTGATGAGCCGCGCGATCGCGAGAGTGATCAACTCATAATAGTCATTGGCGGTCATGCCGAAGGGAAAGGGATTGTCCATTGCGGGCCTCGCTTTCTTTGCCCTTCGCGTATCTCGCTGTCCGTTCGTCAGCCCCTGTGACGGCCGTCACACTTTGTCCGGGAGACGCGGCCATCCGGGTTGTATCATGGAGCTAATATGGGTGGGACTCAGCCCCTTTTGGTCGCGGCCGTCGCTGGTATGCGGGGCAGCTGCACGATGAAGATGCAGCCGCTGCTGTCATGCTTTTCCAGCGTCAGATGCCCGCCATGCGTTTCCACCATCGTGCGGCACAGCGACAGGCCGAGGCCGACACCGTCGCGCTTGCTGGAGCGGAAGGGGCTGAACAGCTCGCCTGCCCGATCATCGGGGATTCCGGGGCCATTGTCGGCAATTGACAGCAGGACGCTTGCCTCCGTCTCGACAGCGGCCAGCGTGATGCGGCCGTCCTTGCGCCCGGCAAGCGCGTCGGCCGCATTGCGCAGCAGATGCAACAGCACCTGCTCGATCTGCAGCGCATCGACCCGGACGGTCAGGCCATCGGGAATATGTTTGAGGATCGTCGGCATCGCATCGCCGAACTGATCCTTCAGCCCGCGCATCGCCATGCGGACTAGCCCGCTGACACTCTCCGGCTGCCGTTCCAACACGGCAGCACCCGTGAATCTGCGAATCTTCTTGATGATTTCTCCCGCCCTGCTGACGCTCTGCGCCGCGAGCTTCAGAACCTCGGCGCGGTCGACGCCCGGCGCCGAACCGCCCTTCGCATCGATCGCGCGCAGCGCGTTCATATAATTGGCGGCGGCGGCCAGCGGCTGGTTGAGTTCGTGCGCCAGCGTGGAGGCCATCGTCCCCATCGCAGTGACGCGCCCCATCCGGTACAGCTTCTCGCGGGCCTGTGCGGCCTCCTCGGCCTGCCTTTTCTCGTCGGTTACGTCCTGAATGATGGCAGCGGCGCGGACCAGTCGTTTGATGCCCTTGGCGTCGGGTTCATAATGGGTGCGCGACCGGTACAACACATGGCGGACTTCGCCTGTGCTGGTGACGATGCGGTGCGCATCATTCAGTTCATAATCCTTGTCCTGCACACGCGCATTCGCCACGCGGGCGACAAATCGGGCGCGGTCGGCCGGGTGCACGATCGAGACGTAATCGGTGAGCGTCCCGCTCGACAGGTCGGGGTGGCCGAGCAGTTCAAAGAATCCGTCGGACACGCGGATGTGCCCGGTCTGGATATTGCGTTCAAACGCGCCAAGCCTCGCGGCGTTCAGCGCCATGGTGAGCAGTTCGTCCGAGGATTGGCGCACATCTTCGGCGCGCGCCCGGCCCACCGCATTCCACAGCCGCTCGGCCACCTGCTGCACCAGATCGATCTCGCGAGGCGTCCACGCGCGCGGGTCGCGGGCATGGACAAACAGGAAGAAGGGATTGCGACCCGGCGCCTGCAGCGGGATATTGAGCACCGCGCGGATGTCCATCTGGCGATAGAGGTCGGCCGTGTCCGGGTGCGCGCCGAGCGGATCGGTCTGCATGTCTTCAATGACAATCGGGCCCGCGCAGGCTGCATCGATCATCTGCTGGTCATAGGCGGTGCGATGGTTGGTCGGCGGCACCGGCAGCGATTTGTGGCTCCACACCGCGCGGGTGATGAACATGTCGCGCGTGTCGTTCAGTTCGGACACGCCCACCCGCTCCGCCATCAGATGCTTGGCGAGCTTCTGGATCGCCACATTCACGATGGAGGCAGGGTCGGCGGTTTCCACCATGGACACCGTCAGGTCGGTCAGAAACTGCCGGTCGGCCGCCTCCTGATGCCGTTCGGTCACATCCGCAAAGGTGCCGACGACGCGGGTGGGGGCGCCATCGTGCGCGCGGGCGACGATCTCTCCACGGGAGTGAATCCAGCGCCAGCTTCCGTCAAAATGCTTCATCCGGAATTCGCAGTCGAGCCGGGGCGCCTCTCCCCGGACATGCGCCTGATAGGCCGCGTCAAACGCCGCAAGATCGTCGGGATGCATTAGGTCCCGACCTTCGTTATCCTGTGGCGTGTCGCAATCTGGATAGCCCAACAGGCTTGTCAACGACGGAACGAAGGTCAACGCGCCGCTCGGAATGTCCCAGTCCCACACCGACAAGCCGGTCGCTTCCAGCGCGAGCGCCAGACGCTCCTGCGTAGCGTGCAGTTCTTCATCGGCCTTGCGCGAACGGACCGGGCGGGCGAGCATATTTGCCTCCATTGCGGAACCTTCGGACCGGTGTGCCAGCGGACGGGCGCACTGTTTTCACCCCTGTTCCGCGCGCAACAGTGGCACAGGCGGACGCCCGAGCGTATCTCGTATTATTACGGTCCGCTTCGGATGCGGTGGTGACCAAATCTATAGCTGATCGGTGGTATTGGGGGGGCGACGGGTTCCGTATTAATACCTATCCGAATTGTCGCCATTCTCTGGTATCAAACCGCATTGGCATGATGTTTATACTGCGGGGGAGGAGTACCTGCGAGGAGACGAGCACTGCCGCATGAACAGGCCTTGAAACGCAGCATCGCGAAGGTCGCGTCGAGTGCGAGTGGTCGCTCCGCCTCCGATCTGGCTCTTGTGTTCCGCCATGCGAATGTTGGCCTTTGCCTTTATGATCGCGATCTGCGTTTTCTGCACGTCAATGAACCGCTGGCGGAAATGAATGGCCTGTCGCCGGAAGCCCATATTGGCCGGACGATCCGCGACGTTCTGCCGAAAATTGCCGATGACGTGGAAGCGTTGCTGCGCCCGGTGCTTGACCATGGTGACATCGTCGAAGATATCGAAATTTCCGGCGAAACGCTTGCGCATCCGGGCGTGTGCCGCACCTGGCGCGCAAGCTATTACCCGAATTTCGACGACCATGGCGCAATTGTCGGCCTCTTGGCGGTTGTCCGCGAAATCACCGAAGAGCGGCGGGCCGAGGCGGCCTTGGCGGAAACCGAATCGCGCCTTGCCATGGCGATGGATGGCTCGGACCTTGGTGTGTGGGACTGGTCGGTCGAGAACAACACCGTCTGGTTTTCGGACACGTGGCAGACAATGCTCGGCTATGAACCCGGCGAAGTGGAGCCGCACGTCTCCTCCTGGCAGAAGGCCGTCCACCCCGATGACTGGCCGATCATCAATGCCGCGCTTGACCCCCATCTGGCGGGCCTGACGCCGCATTATGAATGTGAGCATCGTGTCCGGTGCAAGGATGGCAGCTGGCTGTGGATTCTGGATCGCGGCAAGGTCGTGAAGCGTGCCGAGGATGGCCGCGCGCTGCGCATGGTCGGCACACATGACAATATTCAGGGTCGCAAGGAAAGCGAGCTGCATCGCGCCGCCCTTCTTGAACTGGGGCGCGATCTTGCCGAACTCGACAATGTGAACCGCATCATTGACCGGTCGCTGGCTGCTATTCTCAAGATGCTCGACGTCGATTTTGCGGGCTATACCGAAACCGGGCGGGAGCCGGGCTATCCGCGCATGGCCCGTCGCTGGCGCGATGGCCGCTCCGGCACGGCGCAAGGGCAATGGGTGGGCATCCGCTCGCACAAGGACATCGCCCGCCGCCTGATCCGGGGCGAAACGGTCATGGTGGAAGACCTTGAGGCGCTGCCGCAGAGCGAAATCGTCGACATGGGGGAGCCCGATGGAGCGGATTTGCGCGCATTGCTCGCCGTACCCGTCATCCGCCATGACTGGCTGGTCGGGACTGTCCTTGCAGCGCACCGGATGACCCGCAAATGGAGCGCGCGGGAGGCGGAGTTCCTCTCCGACATCCGCGACCGCATGCGGGAGGCGATCGCTCGTGCCAAGGCAGGCGAGGCCAACCGGCAGGCGCAGGAAGAATTGCAGCGGATCGGGCGGCTCAACGCGCTGTCCGCGCTCACCTCAACGCTCGCGCATGAACTCAACCAGCCGCTGGCGGCGGCCACCAACTATCTGATGGTAGCAAGGCTTCAGGCGAAGAAGGCGGCCGAAGGCGGGCCGGACGCGGCGGCGGACCGTCCGCTGGAGGCGATCGAGCTGGCGGCGGCGCAGGTGACGAAGGCCGGCGACATTATCCGCCAGATGCGGGCCTTCACCCATTCGGGCGAAGTCTCCGCGCGCCCGGCCTCGGTCCCCAAGGCGATCGACGATGCGGTGGAAACGACGCTGGCCAGCATGGCGCCGCGTTCGCTCATCCTGCGCAAATCCTACGCGCCGGACCTGCCGCTCGTCCTGCTCGACACGGTCCAGTTCCAGCAGGTGATCAGCAATCTGGTGCGCAACGCGATCGAGGCGATGGACCTCCACGAAAAGCCCGAACTCGACATCGTGGCGGTGCAGACGGGCGAGACGGTGACCGTCACCGTCGCCGACAATGGCCCCGGCCTGTCGCCTGAGGTGCTCGAAACGCTGTTTCAGCCCTTCCGCTCGGGCAAGCGGCGCGGGCTTGGCCTTGGCCTGCCGATCTGCCGCACGATCATCGAGGCGCATGGCGGCAAGCTGACCGGGGAGCAGCGCGCCGAAGGCGGGGCGCTGTTCCGCATCGTCCTCCCGATCGCGCCGCCGACCGACGGCGACTGAGGCCTAGCCGTTGATCGCCGCGCGCAGGTCCACTGCGCTGAACGGCTTGGGCAGGATGTTGGCGCGCGCCGCGACCTCGCCCTGATGAAGATAGGCCTCCGCGCCATGGCCGGTCATGTAGACGATGTCGTTCTGGTGCCCGCGCGCGCGCAGCTCCCGCATCACGTCCCACCCGCTCAGCTCGGGCATCCGGATGTCGAGCAGGACAAGGTCGGCCGCGGCCAGCCCGACGCCGCTCAGGAACATCTGCGGGTCATACCAGACCACGGGGTCATGCCCCATCGAATGGATCAGCAGCGCGAGCGAGTCAGCCACATCCTGATCGTCATCGACGATATGTACGGTTCGACGGTCCAAAAATTCTATCCTTCGTGTTCGTGTTCGGGTGTCGCCGCGCGCGGGAGGCAGAGGCAGAAGGCCGTGTCCCCCGGTGCGTGGCGCTTGAGCAGAATCTTGCCCCCGATCGCTTCGACCATCGTACGGCTGATCGCGAGGCCAAGCCCCGTTCCCTGCGCCTTGTTGGTCACGAACGGGCTGAAGATGTTGTCGGCCATGTCGGCGCGGATGCCGGGGCCATTGTCCGCAATCTCAAGCGAGATCGTGTCTGCGCGGGGGACCGCAGTGATCAGCAGGCGCCCGCCCGTCTGTCCCGCCATCGCATCGACGGCGTTGCGCACGACGTTGGAGATCGCATGCTCGACGAGCATCGGCTCGACCTGCACCAGGATCGCCTTGGGCACGGCGTTGATGATGGCGATCTCGGCGCTCCCCGCGCGGCCGAACAGGCTCGACAGCGCGCGGAAAACAAGGTCGCGCAAGCCATGCGGCGCGGTGTTGACCTCCCCGTCGGCGGTGAAGCTGCGGATGCGGCGGATGATCTCGCCCGCCTCCAGCACCTTGGTGAGCGCACGGCCGATATAGGTGTTCGTTTCCTTGGCCTTGGTGCGGCCCCCGGATTCGGTGAGCGACTGGATGAGCGAGAGATAATTGGCCGCGGTCGCCAGCGGCTGGTTCAGCTCATGCGCGAGTGTGGAGGCCATGACCCCCATCGCCGACAGGCGCGACTGCTTGAGCAGCTGGCTGTTGGCATTGTTGGCGGCAAGCTCGCGTTCGCGCTGCGCCGTGGCGTCATGGACAAAGATGGAGGAATAGCCGCTTGGCGTGCCGTCGATGCTCACCGGCCCATGATATTTGGCGGTCAGGATGATGTGCCGGATCTGTTCGTCTGCCGTGATGATGCGGTGTTCGAGTGTGCAGACCTCGTCGCCCCGTTCCTTGCGTCGCCGCACCAGTGTGGCGTTCACGAGATCTCGGTCCTCGGGGTGGACGTGCGACAGATACTCGTCCACCGACATCATGGATGCGTTGGGGTGCCCGATCACCTCATAGAAATTCTCGGACTCGGTGATCTCTCCCGTGGAATAGTTCTTCTCGCGTGCGCCGATCTTTGCCAGCCGCAAGGCCAGCGCCAGAAGCGCCTTGTCGGCTTCGGACCGCTCGATCGCGCGCGCGCGGAGCACTGCGTCCCAAAGCCGCCGCCCGACCGTATCGATGAGCGCAAGTTCGTGCGGCTTCCAGTCGCGTGGCGTGGACTGGCAGACCAGCAGCAGGGCCTCGACCTTTCCGGAGATGATGAGCGGCGTCGCCACAAAGGCGTTCGTCCCCGTTTCTCGGAAAATGGCGACCTTGTCGGCCGCGCAGGTGCGGGTGTCCTGTGTCACATCCGCAATAGCGAGCTGCCTGCCGCTGCGAAGCGTCCCGCGTACGGAGTCGGTCACGATGTGCGACGGCCAGGCCCCACCCAGCGGCGGCCGCCCGTCGCGGGTCCAGTTGGTCTTGAACACCATGCGGCGCTGCGTGTCGAAGCAGCCAAAGCTGATGCGGTCCACGCCGAGATAGTCGCCAAGGCGGGCCAGCGCGCAATTCTGGATGTCGGTCGCGTCGTGCAAGGGGAGGAGGGCAGATGTCAGCGCGTCCAGAAAGGCGGCATCGGCCTGTTCCTGTTTGCGCTGGTCAATGCCGGCAAACCGGCCGGTCATCCGCAGCGCCGTGCCGTCGGCGGCACGGATCACGACACGCGCCACCGCCTCGATCCACACCCAGTGGCCGTCCTTGTGCGGCACGCGAAATTCGGCGCGATATGTTTCCTCGCCAGCATAGATGACGGCATCAAGGTTGGCTTCGGTGGCTTCCAGATCGTCCGGGTGGATCATCCCGTGGAAGATGTTGGCGTGCCAGACAGGGTCGTCCCGATCATAGCCCAGAAGGTCGTAGATGTGCGATGAGTACCAGACCTCAAGCGACGGGATGTCCCAGTCCCAGAAGCCGATGCCGAGGCTGTCGAGCCCCCGGCGCATTTCGTCACGCTCACGCCGTGCATCGACCTGAAGATCGCGCACATGGGCAATGGTGTTGGCGGTGCCACTATTGGCCGGCAGCCGATTTATAAAACCGACGGGCGCATCGTTCGCATGTGACGTCCGCGCGTGTTGGACTTCCGCGCACATAAAACCCACCTCTGGTGCGCGGTTTGTGGAAGCCATTGTCCGTGCTGCAAAGCGGTGTTGCGGCCGGATTGGCCCGGATTGTGGGGTCGGACTGGCGCGGATGGAACATTCCCGGCCTTGCGCGCCTCTTTACGGGTCGTGCCGGTTTGGCTGCGAAACAATTTCCAACATGGCGGATAATGCCAGAGAATGGCCTTTTCGTGGCGTTTTCACCGGTTTTTGCGCCAGTCGCGGCGTCCGGTCTCCGGATCGCGCGGATAGTGTTCGTCCATGGAGGCTTCCCGTTCGGCGCGATAGTCCGGAGGCAGGGTACCGCCGCACAGGCGGCAGCAATTGCTGTCCAGTTCCTGCTCCAGAACGCGCATCCGCATGTCGCGCAACTTGGCTTCGACACGCGCGGCAATTGCGTCCTTGGCTTCGCCCTTCTGCTTCTTGCCAAAGCCGTCAAAATACCAGCCCGCCTGATATTCCTCGCGCGTCAGCACCGTATCGGGCTTCACCGCGCGCGCGCCATCGCCCGCCAGGTCGCCGCGCTTCACCAGCAGGCCCAGCATCGCGTCCGACGGCGAAATGCGCCGCTCATATTCCTCGCCACGCCGGTAGATGATCGTCTCCTTGCCCTCCACCGCGCGCTGCCAGGCAATGGCGACCAGCCCCTTTTGCGCGCGGGCCAGCGCTTCGTCCCACGCGGCGGCAAAGGCCGGAAATTTCTTGTACAGCCGCCGCGCCCCGACATCCGACATCCCCGCCACCCGCGCCGCATCGGTGACGCAGCCGGTATGGCCCAGCGCATCAAGGAATGCCTGCACGCGCGCCTCAGTCCACCCGTCATGCCGCACGCGCAGGCCGGGCAGGAGCGTCTTCATCGAAATTGGCGGACCTGCGGGAATAGGGGTGGTGTCCTCCTGCGCGTGCGGCGCGGAGTTGCGAGAGCGCATGGTCATGCAATGGTGCCTTTCCGGTTTTTGAAAAGGCGGTTTATGTAACCAAAAAGGTTCGTGTAGGAAAATGGTTTTTGCGCATGGCGGCGAGGTTGGGGAGCGCAAATCCTCCCCCACCGGGGGAGGGGGACCGCGCAGCGGTGGAGGGGGCTGGGGCAGGGTACGAGGCTGACCGGTGCGGGGTGCGCCCGGTTCCCCCTCCACCATGCTGCGCATGGTCCCCCTCCCCCGGCGGGGGAGGATCAATTTATGTTACCGCCCCACTCCCCGTCGCCCCGTGCGTGACACGGGGCTAGGCTATGCTCCCGCCGTTCGGCGCACAGCCAAACCCCGGATCAAGTCCGGGGTGACGGGTGGGGATGGAGGCGCCACGCCCCCCAAATCCTCCCCCACCGGGGGAGGGGAACCGCGCAGCGGTGGAGGGGGCTGGGGCAGCGTGCAGGGCTGACCGGTGCGGCGTGCACCCCGTGCCCCCTCCACCATGCTGCGCATGGTCCCCCTCCCCCGGTGGGGGAGGATCAATTTATGTTACCGCCCCACCCCCCGTCGCCCCGTGCCTGACACGGGGCAAGGCTGCGCTCCTGCCGTTCGGCACATAGCCAAACCCCGGATCAAGTCCGGGGTGACGGGTGGGGATGGGGGCACCGCTCCCCCCAAATCCTCCCCCACCGGGGGAGGGGGACTGCGCAGCGGTGGAGGGGGCTGGGGCAGGGTACAAGGCTGACAGGCGCGGCGTGCACCCGGCTCCCCCTCCGTCATCCGCCGTCGCGGCTGCCACCTCCCCCGGCGGGGGAGGATCAATTTATGTTGCCGCCCCACCCCCCGTCGCCCCGTGCTCGACACGGGGCAAGGCTGTTCTCCTGCCGTTCGGCACATAGCCAAACCCCGGATCAGGCCCGGGGTGACGGGTGGGGCCGGGGGCGCCACTCCCCCCAAATCCTCCCCCACCGGGGGAGGGGGACCGCAAAGCGGTGGAGGGGGCGGGGGCAGGGTGCGCGGTTTGACAGGTTCGGCATGCACCCGGTTCCCCCTCCACCATGCTGCGCATGGTCCCCCTCCCCCGGCGGGGGAGGATCAATTTATGTTGCCACCCCACTCCCCGTCGCCCCGTGCCTGACACGGGGCAAGGCTATGCTCCCGCCCTTCGGCGCACAGCCAAACCCCGGATCAAGTCCGGGGTGACGGGTGGGGATGGAGGCGCCACGCCCCCCAAATCCTCCCCATCGGGGGAGGGGGACCGCGCAGCGGTGGAGGGGGCTGGGGCAGGGTACAAGGCTGACAGGTGCGGCGTGCGCCCGGCTCCCCCTCCGTCATCCGCTGTCGCGGCTGCCACCTCCCCCGGTGGGGGAGGATCATATCCCGCTGAAAATGCACCCCTCCGTGTCTCCGCGTGCGTCATCGCTTTCTCGCCATGCTGGAACAGGTTCAGGATGGCGAATGGTGAGAGACCTTGACTCTCCCCCCCGTCCGTCGCAACGGCTGCGGCGTCTATTTCAACCTGCTTTTCGCCGGAAACAGGGGCCGCCTGCGGCAGCTCCGTCCTCCCCGCCGGCGTCGGGCAATCTGGCGAAGAACGAGGACGCGCACATCATGACAACGACCGGCAAGGACACGCTCGGCACCCGCGATACACTGACCGTCGGGGGCAAGGCTTATGCTTATTATTCGCTCAAAAAGGCGGCGGCCAAGCTGGGCGATGTGTCGCGCCTGCCGTTCTCGATGAAGGTGCTGCTCGAAAACCTGCTGCGCTTTGAAGATGGCGGCTTCACCGTCTCGACCGGCGACATTCAGGCGATTGTCGACTGGCAGAAGAACCCGAGCGAATCCTCGAACGAAATTCAGTACCGCCCCGCGCGCGTGCTGCTGCAGGATTTCACGGGCGTGCCCTGCGTCGTCGATCTCGCCGCCATGCGCGATGCGATTGCCAAGCTCGGCGGTGACACGTCGAAGATCAACCCGCTTGTTCCGGTCAACCTCGTCATCGACCACTCGGTGATGGTCGATGAGTTCGGCCACCCCAAGGCGGCGGAACAGAATGTCGAGATCGAATATGCGCGTAACATGGAGCGCTATGACTTCCTGAAATGGGGCTCCAAGTCGCTCAACAATTTCTACGCGGTGCCGCCGGGCACGGGCATCTGCCATCAGGTGAACCTGGAAAACATCGCGCAGGCGGTGTGGACCAGCGTCGATGAAAGCGGCGCGACGGTGGCCTATCCCGACACCTGCGTCGGCACCGACAGCCACACGACGATGGTCAACGGCCTCGGCGTGCTGGGCTGGGGCGTCGGCGGGATCGAAGCCGAAGCCGCGATGCTCGGCCAGCCGGTCTCGATGCTCATTCCCGAAGTCGTCGGCTTCCGCTTCACGGGCGCGCTGTCCGAAGGCGTGACCGCGACCGATCTCGTGCTGACCTGCACCAACTTGCTGCGCAAGCATGGCGTGGTGGGCCGCTTTGTCGAATATTATGGCCCGGGTCTCGCCGCACTGACGCTTGCCGACCGGGCGACGCTCGCCAACATGGCGCCGGAATATGGCGCGACGTGCGGCTTCTTCGGCATCGACGACAAGACGCTCGATTATCTGCGCCTGACCGGCCGTGAGGAAGCGCAGATCGCGCTCGTTGAGGCCTATGCCAAGGAACAGGGCTTCTGGATCGACCCGTCGGTCGAGCCGGTCTTCTCCTCGACGCTCGAACTCGACCTGTCGACAGTGGTGCCGTCGCTGGCCGGCCCGAAGCGCCCGCAGGACCGCGTCTCGCTGCCCGAAGTGGACGATGTGTTCAACGCCGACATGGCCAACACTTACAAGAAGACACCCGCGCGCGTGCCCGTTGGCGGCAAGGACTTTGATCTGGGCGATGGCGACGTCGTGATCGCGGCGATCACCAGCTGCACCAACACGTCCAACCCGGGCGTGCTCGTGGCGGCAGGGCTTGTCGCGAAGAAGGCGAACGAACTGGGCCTGAAGCCCAAGCCCTGGGTCAAGACCTCGCTCGCACCGGGAAGCCAGGTGGTCACCGACTATCTGGAGCGCGCTGGCCTCCAGTCGCATCTCGATGCGGTCGGCTTCAACCTCGTCGGCTATGGCTGCACGACCTGCATCGGCAATTCCGGCCCGCTCGCCGATCCGATCTCGAAGGCGATCAACGACAATGGTCTGGTCGCCGCCGCCGTCATTTCGGGCAACCGCAACTTTGAAGGCCGCGTCTCGCCCGACGTGCGCGCGAACTTCCTCGCCTCGCCGCCGCTCGTGGTCGCCTATGCGCTCAAGGGCACGGTGATCGACGACTTCGTCTCGACCCCGATCGGCAAGAGCAAGGATGGCATGGATGTCTATCTCAAGGACATCTGGCCGACCAATGACGAGGTCTATACGACGATGGCGGGCTGCATGGACCGCGCCATGTTCCAGGCGCGCTACGCCGACGTCTACAAGGGCGATGCGCACTGGCAGGCGATCAACGTCACGGGTTCGGAAACCTATCAGTGGCGCGCCGGCTCGACCTATGTCGCGAACCCGCCTTACTTTGAGGGCATGTCGATGACGCCCGCCCCGGTTGCGGACATCATCGAAGCCAAGCCGCTGCTGATCCTCGGCGATTCGATCACGACGGACCACATCTCGCCGGCGGGCTCGATCAAGGCGGATTCGCCCGCAGGTCAATGGCTTATGGAGCATCAGGTCGCCAAGGCGGACTTCAACTCCTACGGCGCCCGCCGCGGCCACCACGAAGTCATGATGCGCGGCACCTTCGCCAACATCCGCATCAAGAATGAAATGGTCCCCGGAATCGAAGGTGGTTTCTCCCGCTACGGCCAGGATGTCGGCGCCGTCTACGACGTCGCCATGAAGCACAAGGCCGATGGCACCCCGATGGTCGTCATCGCCGGCAAGGAATATGGCACCGGCTCCAGCCGCGACTGGGCGGCGAAGGGCACCAACCTGCTCGGCGTCCGCGCCGTGATCGTTGAGAGCTTCGAACGCATCCACCGTTCGAACCTCGTCGGCATGGGTGTGCTCCCGCTGCAGTTCAAGGACGGCGACAGCCGCACCTCGCTGGGCCTTTCGGGCGATGACACCTATACGATCAAGGGCGTGGCCGATCTGAAGCCGCGCCAGGATGTTGAAGTTGAAGTCACCCGCAAGGACGGGTCGAAGTTCAGCTTCACCGCGCTCTGCCGCATCGATACCGCAAACGAAGTCGAGTACTTCATGAACGGCGGCATCCTCCAATACGTCCTGCGCAAGCTCGCAGCCTGATACTTCCAGCACTTGCCGGAATCAGCGCCAACGTTCATCTCCCTCTCCAAGCGATTGGAGAGGGAGATTTCGTTTGAGCGCAGGACAGCTTGAAGGCCGCGTCGCACTGGTGACTGGGGGATCGCGCGGCATTGGACGGGGCATCGCCCTCGCCCTGGCGCGCGCGGGTGCCGATGTTGCGGTCAATTATCGCAGCCAGGCCGAGGAAGCCGAAACCGTCGTGGCCGAAATCAAGGCGATGGGGCGACGTGCGAAAGCCTATGGCGCGCCGGTTGACGATTTCGCAGCGTGCGAGGCGATGGTCGAAATGGCGGCCAACGACTTTGGCGGTCTGTCCATTCTGGTCAATAACGCAGGTATTGCGAGCCGAGGTCTCTCAGTCGCCGATACCGATCCCGCCGAGCTGGAACGCGTGATGCGCGTCCACGCCTTTGGCCCGCATTTCATGTCGAAATGCGCGCTGCCGCATCTCCGCAAGAATGACCGCGCCGATATCGTCATGATTTCCAGCGTCGCGACGCTCAATCACGCCGCCAATGGCGCCCCCTACAATATGGGGAAGGCGGCGAGCGAAGCGCTTGCGCTGACGCTGGCCAAGGAAGAGCAGAAGAACGGTATCCGGGTGAACATCGTCGCTCCCAGCCTCACTGTTTCCGACATGGGGGAAAGGCTCGCCAAAGCAGTGGCGGGCGTTTCCGACATTCATGAACTCGACAAGCGCTTTCCGTTTGGGCGTGTGTCGATCCCCGAGGATGTCGCGGCGGCGGTTGTCTGGCTCGTGTCGCCGGCCAACGCATATGCGTCCGGTCAGAAGATCAACATCGACGGTGGCGGCATGGGGGCGTGGCACTAAGCCCGCCGGATGGGACGCGCTGCCCGATCCACGCTGATCCCCTTTGCCGTGGCATGCCTCGGCATTGCGCTCTTTTCGGTCATGGACGGGGTGATGAAGGGGCTCGCCCTCGCGATTGGTGCCTATAATGCGATGCTTTGGCGGCAACTCGCAGGTCTCGCCATTGGGGGCAGCGCCTTTGTCCTGACGAAAAGCCGGATGCCCAGCCGCGAGGCGATGCGCCTGCACTTCATTCGTGGCGTGATCGGTGGCGTGATGGCGCTGACGTTCTTCTGGGGGATTGCGCGCGTGCCGCTGGCTGAGGGCATTGCACTCAGCTTCATCGCGCCCATCATCACGCTTTTCCTCGCCGCTATCCTGCTCAAGGAGCGGATCGCCGTTCAATCGGTCTTGGCGTCCCTGATTGGTCTCGCGGGGGTCGGGGTCATTCTGTCAGCGCGCATCGGCGGGCAGCATGACGGCGACGCGCTTCTAGGCATCGTCTCAATCTTCGTTTCGGCTGTTCTCTATGCCTACAACCTGATCCTTCAGCGACAGCAGGCGCAGGTCGCAACCCCGGTGGAGGTCGGGTTCTTCATGAACCTCTTCGCGCTTTCGGCGATGGCGCTGGCGGCGCCTTGGCTGGCGGTCGTGCCCTCAACTGAGCACTTCTGGCCGATTGTTGGAGCTGCGGCGCTCGCGTTCACGTCGATCCTGCTGCTGTCCTGGGCTTATGCCCGCGCCGAGGCACAGCATCTCGTCCCCGTGGAATATACTGCCTTCATCTGGGCGTCGATTATCGGCTGGGTCGTGTTTGAAGAGCCGTTGACGACGGCGACGCTCATTGGTGCCGCCCTCATCGTTGCGGGCTGCTTGGTTGCCACACGCCAGCGCCCGGAACACGTCGAGGCGACGGCCGTGTGAGGCGCTGGCCGGAGGCTCTGACGGCCCCCGTGCCCGGGTTCAGATGCCCTTGGACTTTGCCCGCTCAATGCAGTCGAGGATGATCTGCTTCGCTTCGTCGGCACCGCCCCAGCCTTTGATCTTTGCCCATTTGCCGGGCTCCAGATCCTTATAGTGGGTGAAGAAGTGCTCGATCTGCTGTGTGACGATCTCGGGGAGGTCGTCATGCCCGCGGATTTCGCTGTAATATGGGAAGGTCGTGTCCAGCGGGACGGTGACAAGCTTTTCGTCGCCGCCCTTGTCATCTTCCATGAGGAGGACGCCAACCGGGCGCACCTTGATGACGGCACCGGGAATGATTGGCGAACGTGCGATCACGAGTGCATCGAGCGGATCACCATCTTCGCCAAGCGTGTGCGGCACAAAGCCGTAATTGGCCGGATAGCGCATCGGCGTGTGCAGGATGCGGTCGACGAAGAGCGCGCCCGACGCCTTGTCGAACTCATACTTCACCGGTTCGCCGCCCGTCGGCACTTCGATAAGGACATTGAGCGTTTCTGGCGGATTGTCCCCCGCCGGGATCAGATCGATTCTCATGATGCGCGCGCCTTAGCCGCGTTGTGCGCCGCAGCAAAGTTACAAAGCGGACAAAATCGTCGAGCCGTTCAGGGAAGGGGGGAGAGGAGCCTGTCGATGCTGGTTTCGCCCACGCCGACCTTTTCGAGACGGGGATAGCGCAGCCCACCATTCCACGAGAGTGCGACCTCGCGCACCACGCGGCCAGTCCGAACGATCAGCTTGATCGGGTCCTTGCCGCCCTCTGCACTGATGATCGCATCACGCAGCGTGTCCTCGGCATAAGTGCGGCCATTGACCGCAAGGACTTCGGATGCCGTTGTCAGGCCTGCCTTGAAGGCGGGGCCGTCCCAAATGACGCCGGTCACATGGCCACCCTTTGAAACCGACATCCCAAGGGAATAGTTGAAGTTCAGTTCCCCGCTGCGCTTTTCCTGATCGCGGAAGAAGGCGGTCGGCTCAGACCCGAACGTGAGCCTGTAGCCGCCAAGCGTCAGACCGCTCAGCGGTGCCGTGGGTGCTTTGCCGTTGATCCGTTCCCTGAAGAAGCCATCCCAATCAAAAGGCGAAAGCGTGTTGAGGATCGAGACGATCTCACTCCGGGTGAAACCGCGTGCGTCCCATTTGCCGTCGGGCCCGGCCACGAACTGGCGGACAAAGTCCTGCATTCCCTTTGCGCCGCCGGTCCGCGCGCGCAGGAGAGAGTCGACCTCTAGCCAGATCAGCAGCCCTTCATTGTAATAGTCTTCGCTGCGCTGGTAGCTGAGCCAGCCCTTGGGCCGCCTGTCGGTGATGATCGGGTCACGGGTCGTGTCCTCGACATCGCGCCAGTCCCGTGCGCGCCGGATGTCCTGATTGGCGGCGATGCTTGCAAAGGCGTCGAGGGTCTCCTGCTTGGTGAACAGGCCAGACCGCGCGCCCAGAACATAGCCCCAGAACTGGTCCTGACCTTCATAAACCCAAAGGAGATCGTTCACGAGCGGCGTGCTGAAGTCCGGGACCATTTGCCCCGCCGGACGACGATATTTGCCGATCCAGCTGTGGCTGAACTCATGCGCGAGCAGGTTGCGCCGTCCGGGGCCGCTGGCCCAGTCCGTGAAATATTCCGGATTTGCCGAATTTTCGGACGATCGGTGATGTTCCCGACCAATGCCGCCCAACTGATCGGTCAGGGCCATGAGGAAGTCGTAACGATCAAACGGCACCATGCCGAACAGCTTGGCAGCCTGATCGACGAGCCGACGATGGACGTCGATCTGGCCTTGCGTCGCGGTAAGATATTTCGCGTCGTCCGCCACCAGATTGAGTGTCACGTTGCGGCCAAGGTCGACCGCTGCAAAATGCCGACCCGCAAAGACGGGGGAGTCAATGAGCGTCTCATAGTCGACCGTCTGATATCTGACCGTATTTCCGCTCGATGAAGCCGGACGCAGGGCTGTCGCCGCCTTCCAGCCATTGGGCCATGTGACCGTGGCCGAGACTGGGATCCGGCGAGTGAACCAACCCGCCGGGTAGAGTGAAACCGACTGCCATTGCAGGTTCATGAGGTCCGGCGTCACGACGACCCGCCCTTGGTCCCGCTCGGTTGCTGAGAGGAACTTGAACGAGACATCCAGCGTCTTGGTGCCCGACGGCACATTCAGGTGGAAGGCGTAGACATTTGTCGCGTCGCGCCGCCACTCCAGCAGCTTTCCGTCCGCCCTGATCTCAAGCCCGGCCAGTTTTTCGATTTCGCCGCGCGCGGCATGGCTTCCCGGTATCCATTCGGGAAACAGGAGGACCATCGGCCCGGCGGCTGGAACCGGGATGGCCTGGCGCACGTTAAAAATGGCGCGGTCGATATCGGTTGCGTCAACGTCCACCGTCATGGTGCCGGGAAAAGCCACATCGCGCGCCTGCGGAATGGATTGGGCAGAGATGGCGACGGAAAACAGCGACAGCGGCAGGACGGCCAGACGAAACTTCATCAATTCCTCTCAATTTGCTTGGTTAATCTCATGCAGGGATTTGCGCAGACGGTCCAGTAGCGATAGGGCGCACGCCATGGCGAAGATTGAGACCCCACGGCCCGTCAGAGGCACCCAGGACATGCTTGGCGATACGGCGGACCGTTTTGCGCATGTTGTGGAGACGTTTGAACGTGTGCGCCGCCTCTATGGATTTCGCCGTGTGGAGGTGCCGGTCATCGAGCCGACCGCCGTCTTCGCCCGCTCGCTCGGCGAAACCACCGATGTTGTGTCCAAGGAAATGTACAGTTTCGAGGATCGCGGCGGGGAATCGATCACCTTGCGGCCGGAATTCACCGCTGGGATTTGCCGGGCGTTCCTGACCGAAGGGTGGCAGCAGCACGCCCCGCTGAAGCTCGGCACGCATGGCCCGCTGTTCAGATATGAGCGTCCGCAAAAGGGGCGGTACCGTCAGTTTCATCAGATCGATGCGGAAATTATCGGTGCGCCCGAACCGGCGGCGGATGTCGAACTCCTGGTGTTCGCCGATCAGCTGTTGCGCGAGCTTGGCGTCTCGGATGGCGTGACGCTGCATCTCAATACGCTGGGTGATGGCGGCACGCGCGCGGCCTGGCGGGCCGCGCTTATCGAGTATTTTTCGGATCACCAGGCCGAGCTGTCCGAAGACAGCCGCGAGCGCCTGCAGAAGAACCCGCTGCGTATTCTGGATTCGAAAGACCCGCGCGACCGCCCGATTGCGGACGCGGCGCCTGACATCGACACCTATATTACGGATGAGGCCCGGGACTTTTTCGGGTCAGTGACCGAAGGCCTGCAGGCGGCCAAGATCGCCTGGGTGCGCAATAGCCGCCTTGTTCGTGGCCTCGATTATTATCGGCACACCGCCTTTGAATTCGTGACGGACCGGTTGGGCGCGCAGGGCACAGTTCTTGGTGGCGGGCGCTATGACGGGCTGATGGAAAGCCTTGGTGGCGCGCCTACGCCTGCCGTGGGCTGGGCGGCCGGCATCGAGCGGCTCGCCATGCTCTTGGAGTCCTTACCTGCCACGCCGATCACGGTCGCCATCATCCCGATGGGTGAGGCCGCAGGCCTTGCGGCAACCGGTCTTCTTGCCGATCTGCGCCGCGCGGGTATTTCCGCCGACATGACGTACAAGGGCAATATGAAGCGGCGCATGCAGAAGGCCAATGACTGGAATGCGCAATTCGCGGTCATTCTCGGCGAGGAGGAGCTTGCGAAGGGGGAGGCCGGTCTCAAGGATCTGGCCACGGGCGCGCAGCAGTCCGTTCCTCTTCAGGATATCGTGCGCGCGGTTTCCCGATGACGGCCATTTCTGCTGAACGCCTCGCGGCCATTCTGGCCCGCCGCGACGAATTGCAGGATCAGCTCGCGTCAGGTGAGCTTGCGCCTGACCGATTTGTCGCCCTGTCCAAGGAATATGCCGAAGTCGAACCGGTCGCCGAGGCGGCGGGCCGACTTCAAAGGCTGCGGGCCGATCTCATCGACTTGCAGGCGATGCTTGATGATCCGGACATGCGCGAAATGGCCGAAGAGGAACTCGCTTCGGTCCGCGAAGCGCTGCCCGAGGCGGAGCGCGACATGGCCATCCGCCTTTTGCCCAAGGATGCGGCTGACGACCGTTCGGCCATGCTCGAGGTGCGGGCAGGGACGGGCGGGGACGAAGCCGCGCTTTTCGCCGGTGATCTGTTCCGCATGTATCAGCGTTTTGCCGAAACGCAGGGCTGGAAGGTCGAGATCATTTCGGCGAGCGAGTCCGAAGTTGGCGGCTTCAAGGAAATCGTCGCCTCCATTTCCGGCGCAGGCGTTTTTGCCAAGCTGAAGTTCGAATCGGGCGTCCACCGTGTACAGCGCGTGCCCGCAACCGAAAGCGGTGGACGTATCCATACGTCTGCGGCGACCGTCGCGGTGCTGCCCGAAGCGGAAGAAGTCGATGTCCAGATCGATGACAAGGATTTGCGCATCGACATCTATCGCTCCTCCGGTCCGGGCGGGCAGGGCGTCAACACAACTGACAGCGCCGTGCGCATCACGCATATTCCGACGGGTCTCGTCGTGATCCAGCAGGATGAACGGTCGCAGCACAAGAACCGCGCCAAGGCGATGCAGGTACTGCGCACCCGGCTCTATGAGCGCGAGCGCGAGATGCTTCACGCTGAACGATCCGGCGCGCGCAAATCGATGGTCGGCTCCGGCGACCGGTCGGAACGCATTCGCACCTATAATTTCCCGCAGGGTCGCGTGACCGACCACCGCATCAACCTGACGCTGCACCGCCTGCCGGAAATTCTGATGGGTCAGATGGATGAGCTGCTCAATGCGCTGATGACAGCAGACGAGGCCGAGCGGCTGGCAGGACTGGATGACGCTGCGTGAGGCGCTGAGCGCGGCGGCGGCACGACTTGCCGCCGTGAGCGAAACGCCGCGCCTCGATGCCGAGCTGCTGGCCGCCCATGCGCTGGCTGTCGACCGCAACACGCTTCTTCTGCACCATCTTGATGCGGCGGTCCCCGCTGGCTTTGACGCATTGGTCCAGCGCCGCGCTGCCAGCGAGCCGGTGGCCTATATTACAGGGCACAGGGGTTTCTGGACCCTGACGCTGCGTATCGGGCCTGGCGTGCTGATCCCCAGGCCGGACAGCGAGACACTGATCGAAGCGGCGCTGGACTGGTTCAAGGATGCCCCACCGCGAACGATCCTTGATCTTGGCACCGGTTCGGGCGCGCTGCTGCTTGCCGCGCTGTCTGAATTTCCGGACGCGCATGGTTTGGGAATCGACCGGTCGGAAGATGCGCTGGCGATCGCGGCGTGCAATGCGCAGGACTGCGGCCTCGCCGACCGGTGCCGCCTGCAACGGGGCAATTGGGCCGATGGACTCTACGGGCCATTTGATCTGATCCTGTGCAACCCGCCTTATATTGCGTCCACGGCGGCCCTGCCGCGGGACGTGTGTGATTATGAACCCGCGAGCGCTCTCTTTGCCGGGCCGGACGGGCTGGACGACTATCGACTGCTGGCGCCACAGATTGCGCAGCTGCTCTCGTCAACGGGGTGCGCCGTTGTCGAAATCGGCTTCGATCAGGCTGATAGTGCGGGAACCCTGTTTCGGCAGGCGGGTTTAAGCGTACGTGTTCGCAAGGACCTTGGTGGCAGGGACCGCTGCCTGATCATCGGCAAATCGCTATAATTTCGCTTGGAATCGACGTATTCTGTGCTACGGCGGAGGCCGAAAGGCGAAGCGCCGTTTGCGGGGTAGCTTGGAACCGCGCCGCTGATCTCACCGAGAACCGGGCTGCATGATGCACGCTTGGCTGCTGGAGGATCGATGGATCCTCCGCAATGGAGGTTATCCGCTAGGTCGGAGAGTTTGGAACCAACCCCTTGAGTTTAAGGATCGGATCACTTGCTTAATAATCGTCAGCAGGGCCGGCGTCGCGGACGCGGCCGTGGGTCGCAGGGCAGCAACGGCGGACGTCAGGACAATGGCAGCCGCATCGATAACCGGGCCCGTGGCAATGCGCCGCAGATGCTGGAAAAGTACAAGAACCTCGCCCGCGAAGCACAGCTTCAGGGGGATCGGGTCCTGACCGAATATTACCTCCAGTTTGCCGACCATTATTTCCGCATCGTGGCCGAAAGCCGGGCACGTATGGAGGAAACCCGTCAGCCGCGCCGGGATGACTGGCAGGCCGAAGACGGGGATGAGGGTGACAGCTACGATCAGGCTGATGTCGAATCCGCAACCGAAGACTCGGATGCAGGCGACGACAACAGCCAGAGCCAGCAGCGGGAGCGTCGTCCGACTCGTGAGAAGCGTGAACTCCGTCCCCGGCGTGACGGCAATCGTCAGGCCGAGTCTGGCAATGAACCCGCAGAAGAAGCCGCAACGATCGATGTCGCCATCCTGCCGCCGGCCCTAGGTGTTTCGGCAGACCCGGCTATCGATCTTGATGCGGAACCGGCGCCCCGGCGTCGTGGTCGTCCGCGTCGTGCGGCCCAGTCCGAAGCTGAGGCCGAAGCGGCCGAATAAGCGCGATCAGGCAGCGGGAAGGGGGCGCGGGCGAAAATCGTCGTCCAGCGCCACAAATGTGAAGACACCCGTGGTGACCTTCACATGCTCTTCCCCCTGCTTTCTCTCGGCAATCACGTCCAGCCGGATGGCCACAGATGTGCGGCCCCGGCGTTCGACCTTGGCATAGATCGAAATCAGATCACCCAGCAGGATCGGCGCGATGAACTCCATCGCTTCGATTGCGACCGTCGCGCAGCGCCCTTCGGCCACGCGACCTGCAGCAATCCCTCCGGCGCGGTCCATCATCGCCAGCACCCAGCCGCCAAAGATATGTCCGTTCGAATTGATGTCGGCCGGTTCCGGCAGGACCCGCAGGACGGGCGAGAGCATCTCTCCGCTCATTCCTGCCCGTCCGCTGCGTCAAATTCCTTGACCGACTCGTCATGCCCCGACCCGGCAGACAGAAAGACCAGACCCATCAGGGCAGATGCCAGCATGACCGACACAAAGACGCCCAGCGACGTCGCGATCAGCATATGGATCGGGATGTCGCCGATGAGTGTCTGCAACAGATAGAGGCACCCGACGGTCGCGACGAGCGAAGCGCCGGCCATCCATGCCATCAGCCGTTTATAACGGCGCCAGGCAAAGGCTGCATATTCAGGATCATCGAGGGCTGAGGCTGGGACTTCCATGGCTTCCCTTTGCGCTCGAATCGTGGGAGCATCAAGGAAGATCGGCGGAAGTTTCGATCACCTGAGAGAGGAAGGTCAGCCATGAGTGTGAAGGCAATTCTTCAGACCAAAGGCGCCAGTGTGTTCTCGGTCACGCGCGATATGTCGGTGGCGGAAGCCGTGGCGCTGCTTGCGGCGAATCGGATCGGCGCGGTCCCTGTGCTCGACGGGGACACGGTCCTCGGCATCTTTTCCGAGCGCGACGTCGTCTATTGCCTCGCGCGCGATGGCGCCGCCGCCCTCGACCGCCCGGTCAGCGACGTGATGACGGCACCGGTCATGACCATCAATTCGGACTGCGCTGTCCTGAGCGCACTGTCGCTCATGACTCGTCGTCGCATCCGTCATCTTCCTGTGGTTGATTCGGGTGCGCTGTCGGGCTTCATTTCAATTGGCGATCTCGTGAAGCATCGAATCGAAAAGATCGAAGCCGAAGCCGAGGCAATGCGCAGCTATATCCAGTCGGCCTGACCGTCAGCCCTCGGGCAACTGCTTCTGGGTGAGAAGCTGCACGAGCTGGTCCACCAACGGGCGGGCGTAGCGCCAGAGCAGCCCAAGATAGATGGCCGCGCCCGTGACGACGAGCAGCGCGAGTTCAGCCGGCGCGGGCAGGCCGGTCACCTCATATTCGAGAATCGCAACGATCAAGCCCATGGCGAGGGCCGCACTCATCGTATGGGCGACCGTTCCGAAGATGTCGCGCCAGCCAAGACCAATTTCCGGCAGGGTCAGCGCCATCGTGACAAGGAGCAGCAACGGTGCGGCGATCCACCACGCGGCGACCAGACCGTCCACTCCGAATCGGATTCCGATCAGAAAGGCGATCGGCATGATCAACGCGCCGGCAATGCTCGTCTTCAGATAGACCGTCGCTTTACCCATCGCGTTGGTGCTGGGCGAATGGATGATCTGCAGCGCAAACAGCGGCATGGCGAGGGCGAGGCCCTGCACCAGTGGCGCCATGCCTGCCCATTTGGGGCCGAAGAGCGTTTCGACGAGCGGGCCTGCTACGGCGGCCATCCCCAGATAGAGGGGCAGGGCGACGAACATGGTGAGTCGGACGGATGTCAGGAAGGCCTGGCCGACGCGGCCGCCTTTCTTGTGCAGCTCCGCATAAGCCGGGAAGGCCACTTCGTTCACCGGCGGGATGAATTTGGCCGTGAAGATCTGCGTGAGGAAGAGCGCTTCCGAATAGAGCCCGAGGTCATGCGGCGTGAAGCTGCGCCCTGCGAGGAAGATGTCGGCCTGGCTCTGCAGGATCCAGAAGAGCTGGCAGAGCAGCAGGACGCCCCCGAATCCGAGGAGCGAACCCGAATCGCGCAGATCGAAGCTGGGCCACAGCCAGAATCGGGCAGCGACCGTCAGTCCGATCGCGCGCACGGTAAAAAGCGCAATGGGCGCCCAGACGAGCGTCCAGACACCGAATCCACTGAGTGCGCAGGCCAGAGACGTGACGGCCCCGGCCAGAGCGCCAGCCATATTGGCTGCCGCCTGCTTTCGGAAATCAAGACCGCGCGCCAGAACGGCAGAGGGCACGGCGATGAAGGGCGTTGCCAGATAGAGCAGGCACTGTAGCCGCAGCATGTCGGCGAGAATCGGCTGCCGGAAATAGGCCGCGGCGAACGGTGCCGTCCAAAATTGCGTGAAGGCCAGCGTCGCATTCAGGAGAATCAGCAGGCCGAACGCTTGCCTGATTCGCCTCTGATCGATCGATTCGGCCTGAATCAGGGACGATGCGAACGAATATCCGTTGAGAAAGTTGAACAGGACCAGGACCACCTGGGTCATGGCGAACAGGCCATAGTCGGCGGGCTCGAGCAGCCGAACCACGATGATGGTGGAGACCCACATGACCATCTGCGCAAGGATCTGGCTACCGGAGCGCCAGAAGACAGCGCTGCGGACGCGGCCTGAGAAGCCGGGTGCGGGGGATGATGTGACCTGTTCCACGGGGACCCGCCTATCAGGCAAAGGTGAACACCGGTTTTCGGGGAACTGAAAAATAATTGAAATAAAATTGCAGAAGGGTGTTGACGGCCAACGGAGTCGAACGTA
>RKSN01000001.1:372500-1187972 GCA_005518185.1 Chakrabartia godavariana
AGCAACCTTTGATCCACAGATTTCCGAATGGGGAAACCCAACCTTACCATTTAATTTTGCTGCTGGTTCGCCAGTCGCAGAGTTAAATGGGAAAGGTTATTACCTCGGTGAATAAAATAGCCTTGGTAAAGCGAACCCGGAGAACTGAAACATCTCAGTACCCGGAGGAAAAGACATCAACCGAGATTCCGTTAGTAGTGGCGAGCGAACGCGGACCAGGCCAGTGCCTGGAAGTGAGTTAGCAGAACAGTTTGGAAAGACTGGCCAGAGCGGGTGACAGCCCCGTATGCGAAAGCAAGCTTCCAGGACTCGAGTAGGGCGGGACACGTGTAATCCTGTCTGAACATGGGGGGACCACCCTCCAAGCCTAAATACTCGTGCATGACCGATAGTGAACTAGTACCGTGAGGGAAAGGTGAAAAGCACCCCGATGAGGGGAGTGAAACAGTACCTGAAACCGAATGCTTACAATCAGTAGGAGCCCCTTCGAGGGGTGACTGCGTACCTCTTGCATAATGGGTCTGTGACTTAATGTATCAAGCAAGCTTAAGCCGTTAGGTGAAGGCGCAGCGAAAGCGAGTCTGAATAGGGCGACTGAGTTTGATGCATTAGACCCGAAACCCGGCGATCTAGGCATGACCAGGCTGAAGGTGCGGTAACACGCACTGGAGGGCCGAACCGATTAACGTTGAAAAGTTACCGGATGAGTTGTGTTTAGGGGTGAAAGGCCAATCAAGCCGGGAAATAGCTGGTTCTCCGCGAAAACTATTGAGGTAGTGCCTCGGACGAATACCATTGGGGGTAGAGCACTGGATGGATGCGGGGGTCGCGAGATCTACCAATTCTAACCAAACTCCGAATACCAATGAGTAATATCCGGGAGACAGACGGCGGGTGCTAAGGTCCGTCGTCAAAAGGGAAACAGCCCTGACCTACAGCTAAGGTCCCCAAGTCACGTCTAAGTGGGAAAGCATGTGGGATTTCCAAAACAACCAGGATGTTGGCTTAGAAGCAGCCATCATTTAAAGAAAGCGTAACAGCTCACTGGTCTAAATAAGAGATCCTGCGGCGAAGATGTAACGGGGCTCAAGACGTGCACCGAAGCTTAGGGTGTGTCGTAAGACACGCGGTAGCGGAGCGTTCCGTAAGCCTGTGAAGCAGTCTGGTAATGGACTGTGGAGGTATCGGAAGTGCGAATGCAGACATGAGTAGCGATAAAAAGGGTGAGATGCCCTTTCGCCGAAAGACCAAGGGTTCCTGCGCAAGGCTAATCCGCGCAGGGTGAGCCGGCCCCTAAGACGAGCCCGAAGGGGGTAGTCGATGGGAACCACGTTAATATTCGTGGGCCTGGTGGTGTGTGACGGATCTCGTGTGTTGTCAGATCTTATTGGATTGATCTGGCTTCGAAGAGGTCCCAGGAAATAGCCCCACCGTATAGACCGTACCCGAAACCGACACAGGTGGTCTGGTAGAGTATACCAAGGCGCTTGAGAGAAGTCTCCTGAAGGAACTCGGCAAATTGCCTCCGTACCTTCGGAAGAAGGAGGCCCCACATTTGGGCAACCATTTGTGGGGGGCACAGGCCAGGGGGTAGCGACTGTTTAGCAAAAACACAGGGCTCTGCTAAGTCGGCTTCAAGACGACGTATAGGGCCTGACGCCTGCCCGGTGCCTGAAGGTTAAGTGGAGGAGTGCAAGCTCCGAAATGAAGCCCAGGTAAACGGCGGCCGTAACTATAACGGTCCTAAGGTAGCGAAATTCCTTGTCGGGTAAGTTCCGACCTGCACGAATGGCGTAACGACTTCCCCACTGTCTCCAGGAGATGCTCAGCGAAATTGAATTCCCCGTGAAGATGCGGGGTACCCGCGGTTAGACGGAAAGACCCCGTGCACCTTTACTGCAGCTTCAGAGTGGCATTAGGAAATAACTGTGTAGCATAGGTGGGAGGCTTTGAAGCGATGACGCCAGTTGTCGTGGAGCCATAGGTGAAATACCACCCTGTTGTTTTCTGATGTCTAACCTCGCACCGTTATCCGGTGCAGGGACCCTCTGTGGCGGGTAGTTTGACTGGGGCGGTCGCCTCCCAAAGAGTAACGGAGGCGCGCGAAGGTTGGCTCAGGACGGTTGGAAACCGTCTGTTAGAGTGCAATGGCATAAGCCAGCCTGACTGCGAGACTGACAAGTCGAGCAGAGACGAAAGTCGGTCATAGTGATCCGGTGGTCCCTCGTGGAAGGGCCATCGCTCAACGGATAAAAGGTACGCCGGGGATAACAGGCTGATAACCCCCAAGAGCTCATATCGACGGGGTTGTTTGGCACCTCGATGTCGGCTCATCACATCCTGGGGCTGGAGCAGGTCCCAAGGGTTTGGCTGTTCGCCAATTAAAGTGGTACGTGAGCTGGGTTCAGAACGTCGCGAGACAGTTTGGTCCCTATCTGCCGTGGGCGTCGAAATTTGAGAGGAGTTGACCCTAGTACGAGAGGACCGGGTTGAACATACCTCTGGTGTACCTGTCGTTCTGCCAAGAGCGCAGCAGGGTAGCTATGTATGGACGGGATAACCGCTGAAAGCATCTAAGCGGGAAGCCTCCCTCAAGATAAGATTTCATCGAGCCGTGGAAGACTACCACGTTGATAGGCCGGGTGTGGAAGTGCGGTAACGCATGGAGCTAACCGGTCCTAATTGCTCTGATTACGCATTGGAGTCCCACCATCAATGGCAGCGCTGAATGGCGCTACATTGTGGAGGATATCCTCAGCAAATGTGCATCGATTTTACGGCAGGCCACTGGCCTGCCGAAACCCCAAAGCGCCAGCTCCATAGCTTGGTGACCATAGCGACTGTGCCCCACCCGATCCCATCCCGAACTCGGCCGTGAAACCAGTCAGCGCCGATGGTACTACCGCTTAAGCGTTGGAAGAGTAGGACGTTGCCAAGCTTTGAAGCTGGCGCTTTGAGAAAAACCCATTCACTTGTTTCTGGCCGTTCGGCCGCATTCCAGCCGGACAGCAACGTTGACGCGGGATGGAGCAGCCCGGTAGCTCGTCAGGCTCATAACCTGAAGGTCGTAGGTTCAAATCCTACTCCCGCAACCAACATCAGATCCAAACAAGCCTCCTTCGGGAGGCTTTTTTGTTGTCCGTTTTCCGGCCAAAGCCTTGCTCTCCCAGTTCGGAAATGTAAGCTATACTTACAATTTGCGGCGGCGTGATCCGCCGAGAGCGCGGAGAGATGCCATGCAGGACTTCAAGAACGAGATTGCCTTCATCACAGGCGGTGCCTCGGGTGCAGGTTTTGGTCAGGCCCAGGTGTTTGGGCGCGCGGGATGCCGCATCGTGATTGCTGACATTCGCGCGCCTCAGGTCGAAGCGGCTGTGGCGCAGCTGAAGGGCGAAGGCATTGAAGCTCACGGGATCGTGCTCGATATCATGGATCGTGCCGCTTATGCCCGTGCAGCCGATGAGGTGGAGCGCGTTTATGGCGGTCCGCCCGCGCTCCTGTTCAATACTGCCGGCGTGAACAGCTTCGGGCCGGTCGAGAACACGTCCTATGACGATTTCGACTGGCTGATCGGCGTCAATCTGGGCGGTGTGATCAATGGCATGGTGACCTTTGTCCCGCGCATGATCGCGTCGGGGCGGCCGGGCCATATCGTCACGACGTCCTCGCTCGGCGGATTGATGGGGAGTGCCTTTGCGGCCCCCTATTCAGCGGCGAAGGCAGCTGTGATCAACCTCATGGAAAGCTACCGGCAGGGCCTTGAGAAATACGGGATCGGCGTTTCCGTTCTGTGCCCGGCCAACATCAAGTCGAACATTGCCGAAGCGAGCAAGCTGCGACCTGCCGCGTTCGGCCAGAGCGGTTACGTCGAAAATGAAGACACCGTGGCGTCACTCCACAGCATCCATATGCATGGGATGGAGCCGGTCCAGCTCGCCGAGTATCTGAAAGCCGGGATTGAGGCGAACCAGCTGTACATCATCCCCTATCCCGAAGCGAAGGATGGGCTGCGTCAGCATTTCGACCAGATTGTCGAGGCTGTCCTCCCGATGGAGGCAGATCCAGAAGGTGCGCGCCTGCGCACCGAAGCGCTACAGAAATGGGCCGCCGGGCGCGCTGCCGCCTTCAACGAGAAGCAGGACTGACCCAACAAAAAGGCCCGCCATTTGGCGGGCCTTGTTCGTTTCGGCGAACAGCGTGCTCGGTTAGAGGCGCGCTGCTGCGATATCGGCGCCTTCGCGCAGGCATTTGAGCTTCTTCCACGTCACTGCGGGATCGATCTTCCCATAGCCGGCGAAGGTGCCGAAGCCGCAATCGGTGCTGGCGACAACGCGGTCAGCGCCGACGATCGCGGCAAAGCGTTCGATGCGCTGTGCGATGAGTTCCGGGTGTTCGACATAGTTGGAACAGGTGTCGATCATGCCCGGCGCCAGGGTCTTGTTGTCCGGGATCTTGGCGTCTGCCCAAACCTTCCATTCATGTTCATGGCGCGGGTTCGCCGCCTCGAACAGGATCGTCGCCGGACGGGCCTTCAGGATGATGTCGAGCACGCGTTCCAGCGGGATGTCGTGGTCATGCGGGCCTTCATAATTGCCCCAGCAGATATGCATCCGCATCTGCTCCGGCGGGATGTTGGCAGTCGCGGCATTGAGCGCCTCGACATTCGCTTCTGCAATCTTGAGGAAGTCTGCCTCTGACACGTCCTGATACCCCGTGTGGCGCGACATGGCGAGGTCGGGGCAATCGAGCTGAAGATAGAAGCCGGTGGCGGCGATCGCTTCATATTCCGGGCGCATGGCTGTCACCAGATCCGCCAGATAGGCCTCATGGCTCGGATAATATTGGTTGGGCTGGAACGCCGTGATCAGGCCCGGCGAGGCGGCATTCATGAACCCGGACACGGCCTTGCCGGACATCGCCTTTTGGAAGCGGCGGATATCTTCGTGGCAGGGCTCCAGATTGACGAGCTTCACTTCGCCAATGCAGGCCGCGCGGACGAATTCCTGATCGCCCATCACGGCTGCCAGCTTCTTGCGGAATTCGGGCAGAGGCGCGAGATCGAGTGCCGGTTTGCGCGGGACATCGCCGCCAAAGCCCGACAGGCGTTCGGTGATGTAGGTGGAATAGCCGACCTTGCCGAGTTCGCCGTCGCTGGCGATCGAAACGCCCGCTTCCATCTGCTTGATGACGGCCTCGTCGACCGCGCGCTGCACAACCGCGTCGAATTCGGCCACGTCATAAGCTTCGCCATGATCGCGCGCCAACAGGAGCGGGACCAGCTCGTCGCCACGCGGAAGGCTTCCGACATGGGTTGTTTCGATAAATTTGGACATAGCTCTCCCTCTCAATTTCCTCTGGCGCTCGACCGTTCATTCATATATGCGAAGCATTCGTCAATATGAAATTGGAAAGGCATGCCGTGAGCACCCAGTCCCTTGAAGCGCTGTTGAATGGCGTTGGCAATATCGCCCAGTTCCTTCGCAATCAGCAGAGTGGCCCCAACGTCTATCCGGGGGTGCCTGCGGAGTACACCAATTGGCGCGATGAACAGCAGGCTTGGCAGAAGACCTGCGTGCTGTTCAACCAGTCATTTCACATGGCGGAACTGCTCGTGGAAGGCCCGGGCGCCTTTGCCCTGCTCAACCGCCTTGGCATCAACAGCTTCAAGGGCTTCGTTCCCGGCAAGGCGAAGCAGTTCGTGCCGTGCACGCCCGACGGCTATGTCATCGGCGACGTCATCCTCTTCTACCTCGATGAAAACAGCTTCAACCTTGTCGGCCGCGCGCCGACGCTGAACTGGGTCATCTACAATGCCGAAGTCGGTGGTGATGACGTCAAGCTCACCTATGACGAGCGCTCGGCCGCGCGTCCCGATCCGTTTGGTCGCGTCAACTATCGCTATCAGATCCAGGGGCCCAATGCGGCACATGTGATCGAAGCTGCGACCGGCCAGCCGGCGCCCGACCTCAAGTTCTTCAACATGTGCTGGATGGAGATTGCGGGCAAGAAGGTCCGCGCGCTGCGCCACGGCATGGCCGGGCAGCCCGGCTATGAACTGTTCGGCCCGATGGCCGATGGCGAAGCGGTGCATGCTGCGCTGGTTGAAGCGGGCAAGGCGCACGGCATGCGTCTTGTCGGCGGTCGCGCCTATTCCTCGAACACGCTGGAGTCGGGCTGGATCCCGTCGCCGTTGCCCGCCATCTACACGGGCGAGGCGCTGAAGCCCTATCGTGAGTGGCTGACGGTCAATCATTATGAAGCCAAGGCGTCGATCGGCGGCAGCCATGTCTCTGACAATGTCGAAGACTATTATCTGACGCCGTGGGATCTCGGCTACGGTCCGTTCGTCAAGTTCGACCATGACTTCATCGGGGCCGAAGCGCTCAAGAAGATGGATGCAGCGCCCAAGCGCCAGAAGGTCACGCTCGCGCTCGACAACGACTCGTTCATGGACGCGTTCGGCACGATCCTTGGCAATGGCGATCGCGCGAAGTTCTTCGAATTCCCGTCGGCCGTCTATTCCATGCACCCGTTTGACCGTGTGACGGTCAATGGGAAGACCGTGGGCCTGTCGACCTGGGTCGGCTACAGCTCCAACGAGGGCCGCATGTTGACGCTCGCGATGCTCGACGCCGAATATGCGGTGCCGGGCACGGAAGTCACGTTCGTCTGGGGTGAGCCGGATGGCGGCACCAGGAAGCTGACGGTGGAGCCGCACAAGCAGGTCGAAATCACCGCAGTTGTGAGCCCGGTGCCCTATGCCGAAGTCGCCCGTACGGGCTATGCCAATGGCTGGCGGACCCGTCAGGCCTGACCGAGCAGGGTTGAGGCCTGAACCAGCAATTCCGTCGCGCGCGCTTCGATTTCCGGATTGAAGCGCGCCGCCGGGATGGCGACGCTGAAGGCGCCGAGCGGGGCGCCGTTGCGCCAGGCAACCTTGCCCAGCGCACAAATGCCGACCGTAAATTCCTCGCACACATGCGAAATGCCGGTGTTGCGGACCAGATCGAGTTCCCGCCGCAGCGCGTCTGCCTCGGTGATGGTGTTGGGCGTGAAGCGCTCACGCGGCACCGTTGAAAGATACGCGTCGAGCCGGTGTGGCTCGAGCGTGGCGAGCAACGCCTTGCCGGCAGCGAACGCATGGAGCGGCGCCCGGCGCCCTTCTTCCACTGCATAACGCAGCGCCTGTCCGCTGATGGCGCTTGCAATGGCTTCGATTTCATTCTCCCGCAGGATGAAAAAGGCCGCCGTTTCGTCGATCTTGTCGCGGATCGAATCCACGAGTGGACGCACCGATTCCCGCAGCGACATGCCGCTGTCCGCCGGCGATAGCCGCGCCAGCGCGGGCCCGGCGGCATAGTTGCGCCCCTCACGCACCAGATAGCCCAGGCTGACCAATGTCGTCAGCAGATAGGACATGCTGCTCGCCGGGATCGGCTTGATCGCGCCAATCTCGTTGGCGGACATGGGGCGGCCCATGGCGACAATGGTTTCGAGAATCTCAAGCGCGCGGACCGCGGACTTGACGGACTCCCCCTGTTTCGAACCGTTCATGGGGGTGTTCTATTTCGCATATATGAAACACTCAACCCGTTGTTTGCGGGCCTGTCTGTTGTTAGGCCGCAACGGAGGAGACCCGTTTCATGACACCCACCGACATTCTGCTCGCCGAGCACGCCTGCGCCAAGCTGATCACCGAATATGCCGCCTTGCTCGATGCCGGCCAATGGGACGCGGTTGCAGCCCTTTATGTCCCCGAAGGCCGCATGAGCCGCCCGACCGCGCCGGATGACTTCATCGAAGGCCGCGCAGCCATCCTCGCTTCCTTCACGGCACGCCCGCCGCGCATTTCGCGCCATGTATGCGTCAACATCCGCGTTGAGGTGACCGGGGCAGACACGGCGCAGGCAACCAGCCAGATCCTGCTGTTCACCGCCGACGCTGCCGAAGATGGCGGCCTGCCTATCCAGTCGCCTGCGCCACCCATGGTGGGTACCTATGCCGACCGCCTCGTCCTGACCGAGGCGGGCTGGCGCTTTGCCGAGCGTCGCGGTTCGCTCGACTTCCGGCCTGCCCCGCGCTGAGGCCGTAACCGGACCAAAGACCGCTGTTGTTCGTTCCCTCCTGGCACCCCCTGTCAGGAGAAGAACGGCGACCCATGGCCAATTTCATGTTTGCGACGGGAATTGAAAACAGCATCCCGACCATCAACAACGGCCGCACCCGCGTCGACCAGATGGAGGTCTGCGGCCATTATCGCCATTGGCAGACCGATTTTGACCTCGTCGATGATCTGGGCATCCGTTACCTCCGGTTCGGGCCGCCACTCCACAAGACGTTCCTTGCCCCCGGGCGCTATGACTGGGAGTTTGCCGACCTGACGCTGCGCGATCTGAAGGCGCGCGACATCACTCCCATTGTCGATCTCTGTCACTTCGGCGTGCCGGACTGGATCGGCAATTTCCAGAACCCGGATTTCCCCATTCTATTTGCGCGCTACGCGGCCGATTTTGCCGAGCGCTATCCCTGGATTCAACTGTACACGCCGGTCAACGAGATGTTCATCTGCGCGGTCTTTTCGGCGCAATATGGGTGGTGGAACGAGCAGCTGACGAGTGATGTCGGCTTTGTCACCGCGCTCAAGCATATCGTGAAGGCCAATGTGCTTGCCATGCAGGAAATCCTGAAGCGGCGGCCCGATGCGATCTTCATCCAGAGCGAGTCTTCCGAATATTTCCACGCGGACAGCCCGGCGGCCATCGGCCCGGCAGAGACCATGAACGCCAAGCGCTTCCTCTCGCTCGATCTCAATTACGGGCGGCGCGTCAACAGCGACATGTACGAATATCTGATGGACTGCGGGATGACGCGCGAGGAATATCACTTCTTCCTCGGCAACCGGCTGAAGCAGCACTGCATCCTCGGCAACGACTATTACTGGACGAATGAGCACCGGGTGCATGCCGATGGCACCAGCTGCGCCTCAGGCGAGGTGTTCGGCTATACCGAGATCACGCGCCAATATTACGGGCGCTACGGCCTGCCGGTGATGCACACCGAAACCAATTTGCGCGAAGGCCCCAATGGCGATGAGGCGGTCAACTGGCTTTGGAAAGAATGGGCGAGCGTCCTGCGGCTGCGCAACATCGGCATCCCCACGGTCGGCTTCACCTGGTATTCGCTGACCGATCAGGTGGACTGGGATACGGCGCTTCGGGAGCAGAACGGGACTGTGAATGCGCTCGGTCTCTATGATCTGGACCGAAACATCCGGCGCGTCGGCACGGCCTATAAGCAGCTTATCCGGGACTGGTACGACGTGCTGCCCGCGCAGAGCGTCTGTCTGGTCGTGCCGATCGTCACGCCAGCCCATGCGCACCGCGTGGAGGCGGCCGAACAGCAGCGCCGGATGGCGCGCATGGACGCCAAGGCTTCCGCACAGCCCGGCGCTGTCGAAGAGTTTGGACGTTAGGCGGCGGAAGCATCTGCCATGCGATAGGGAAGTTCACAGGTCAGCTCTTCCATCGACTTTGGCCGCATGTAGCAGACGGACAGATGGCGTCCGAACACGTCGTCGCCGCGCATCCGCAGTTCGGCATTGGCACCTTCTGGCATGGAGCGCCGCAGCTCCATCAGTACCTCGATCGCATCGTCGAGCGAGGTGTGGTCTTCAATGCGGACATATTCCTTGACGAAGCTGCTCACGGTATCCTCCCAGAAATCATGTGTAATGTGAGCAAGTTAGCGACGGTCGGATGAACTGCTCAAGGCCGTAGAAACACGGTTCGCCGCAAATCCGGCGTTTTTGCGACGAGGCGATGAACGGCAGCGAAACAAAAGGGCGCCTTTGGCGTTGCGCGCCGTTCCGCATTGCTACGGCGTCAAAACTCCGGCAAACAGCCGTCACACCCAAGCGGAGTTTGCGTGCTTCATGAGCCTGATCGTCGATATCCTGCGTATCCTGTTGAATGTGGTCTGGTGGATCATCATTGTTCAGGCCGTTCTTTCATGGCTGATCGCCTTCAACGTCATCAACACCCACAATGACTTTGTCCGTCAGATCTGGGGTGCGCTGGACCGGATGACGGAGCCGCTTTATCGCCCGATCCGCAAGATCCTGCCGGACTTTGGCGGGCTCGATCTGTCGCCGCTTGTCGTTCTCGTCGGCCTGGCGATCATTGAACGCGTCCTGCTGCAGGTCGAATTGTCCTATTACGGCATGTGAGCGCCGCTTTCTGGAAAGTCCTGCCCGACGGTCTGGAGGTTGCCGTCCGCGCCACGCCCAAAGGCGGGCGGGACAGCGTTGACGGACCGAAGAGCGACGCCAATGGCGATGCCTGGCTTGCCGTACGGGTGACCGCGCCTGCCGATGACGGAAAGGCCAACAAGGCGGTCACCAAACTCCTCGCTTTTCACTTTGGCGTTCCGGTTCGGGATGTTGCACTGGTCAGCGGGGCCACAGCGCGGCTAAAGCGCTTCCGATTGAGGGGGGATCCGGAGTCTCTGGCGGCCCTTGCACACAAGCTGACACAGGAGGGGTAATGTCCGCCAAGCTCATCGACGGAAAGGCTTTTGCAGAAGGGTTGCGCGGACGCGTGGCCGATGCGGCCAAGCGGTTTCATGCAGATGCCGGGCGCGCGCCGGGCCTCGCCGTCGTCCTGGTGGGTGAAGACCCTGCCTCGTCGGTCTATGTCCGGTCCAAGGGCAAGGCCTGTCGCGAGGCGGGCATGGAGAGCATCGAGCACCGCCTTCCGGAAAGCGCGACGCAGGCCGAACTGATCCAGCTCGTTGAAAGCCTGAATGCCGATGACAATGTCGATGGCATCCTCGTCCAGCTCCCGCTGCCGTCACAGATCGATGACAAGGCGGTGATTGGCACGATCGATCCGGCCAAGGATGTCGACGGGTTTCACGTCGTCAATGCCGGTCGCCTCGCGGTCGGTGAAGACGCGCTGGTGCCGTGCACGCCGCTCGGCTGCCTGATGCTGCTCAAGGATCAGCTGGGCAATCTGTCGGGCAAGAATGCGGTGGTGATCGGCCGGTCGAATATTGTCGGAAAGCCGATGGCCCAACTGCTCCTTGGCGAAAGCTGCACCGTCACGATCGCGCACAGCCGCACCGCAGACCTGCCGGAGGTCGTGCGCCGCGCGGACATCGTCGTGGCTGCCGTTGGCCGACCCGAAATGGTCAAGGGTGACTGGATCAAGCCGGGTGCCGTCGTCATCGACGTCGGCATCAACCGGGTGCCTGCGGCCGAGGGCAAGACCCGGCTGGTCGGCGATGTCGCGTTTGACGAGGCGGTGGGCCATGCAGCGGCGATCACGCCGGTGCCGGGCGGCGTCGGGCCGATGACCATCGCCGTGCTGTTGCGCAACACCGTTGTCGCGGCGCGGGCGCGGCTTGGCTTGCCGGCTGAGGCGGGTCTATAAGGCGTCGATGCTCGAACTCTTTATCTCGGCACTGGTGACGTTTTTCGTCGTCATCGATCCTCCGGGATGCGCGCCCATCTTTGCCAGCCTGACCGCGGGGGCACCGCCCGCCCATCGTCGCACGATGGCGCTGCGTTCAACCTTTGTCGCGGCGCTGATCCTCTATCTGTTTGCGGTCTTTGGCGAGGCGTTTCTTGGCGCTCTGGGGATCAGTCTGGATGCATTCCGCGTGGCCGGCGGCGTCATGCTGTTCATCATTGCGCTCGAAATGGTGTTCGAAAAGCGCACAGAACGGCGCGAGCACCGCGTCGAGGATGTAAAGGCACATCCCGAGCATGAGGACATTTCGATCTTCCCCATGGCGATCCCGATGATTGCGGGGCCGGGCTCGATCGCGTCGGTGATGCTGATGACATCAAAGTCGAGCGGGCTCGAACAGAGCCTCATCGTTCTTGGCGCCCTTGCCGTCGTGCTGATCGTCAATCTCGGGGCGCTGCTCGCGGCCGGGCCGTTGATGAAGCTTCTGGGCTACCGCGTCGAAGCCATGATCACGCGCATTTTGGGCGTGGTGCTGGCGGCGCTGGCCGCGCAGTTCGTCATCGACGGTATCAAGGCCAGCTTTGCCTGAGGCTCTCGGGCTCAGGCGTAGTCTTCTTCCCGTTCCATCAGCGCCCGCACCTTGGTGAGGGCGGCCTTCTTGATTTGGCAGACCCGTGCCGCGCCGACGCCGAGCACCTGCCCGATCTCATCAAGGTTCATCTCCTCCACGAAGTAGAGCTGGAGGATCAGCTGTTCGCGCTCGTTCAGCTTGTCGATGGCAAGCTTCAGCGCGTCGGCAAGCTGTTCGCGCTCCATCGCCTGATCGGCACGCTCGCCCTGATCGGCAAAGTCCATCAGGTGATCTGAATAGGCGTCGTCAATGGCTTCGTCGCGGATCGGCTGGATGGAAGCGGACATGTCCTGATAGCTGGCAAGGTCCATGCCGAGTTCTGCCGCCATCTCGATATCGTTGGGCGCGCGCATCAGGCTGTGCTCCAGCCGCGCGCGTACCTTTTCCACCTCGCGGCGCTTGGCAATGGCGGAGCGGGCGATCTTCGCTTCCCGGCGCAGGTGATCGATCATGGCACCGCGGATGCGCATCGACGCATAGGTCGAAAAGGCGTGGCCGCGATCCTCATAGGTGCGCGACGCCTCGACCAGCGCGATCATCCCGATCTGGATCAGGTCTTCGACCTCAATCGCCGAGGCAACGCGGGCATGGACGTGCCAGGCGATGCGGCGGACCAGCGGGATCGATTGCTGGACCAGCGCCTCGACATCGGTTGCGGCATAGCGCTGGGCGGGGGTGATGGGTTGTTGCAGCATCAGCTTCTTTCCTGGTCGCTCATGTCGGTCAGCGCTGCGGCCGGGCCATTGGACCCGCCGACGACGGCGATGACGTCGATCGTCTTGGTTTCGGGGATTTCGAGCACCGACAGCACGGGCAGCTCGGCCATCTGGGCGCGGAGCAGACGAGCCACGGCGGGGCGGATGGCTGGCGCGGTGACAACGGCCACGCTGCGCGCGGCCATCAGCAGCGGCTGCACGGCGTCGCGCACGGCCGAGACCAGCCGGTTGGAAAGCGCGGGCTCGAACGGATAGAGCGCCTGCGGCCCCGCGCGCACGGCCTGCGCGAGCAGCGCCTCCAGCTCGGGATCAAAGGTGATGACCGGCAGCGGCATCCGCGAGGGCACGATCGTCTGCACGATCAGCGGCCCGATGCGCTGGCGGACCGATTCCACGAGGCTCGCCTGATCGAGGGTGAGATGGCCGACTTCGACCATCGCCTCGGCGACGCGGCGGAAGTCCTTGAGCGGCACGCGCTCCAGAAGCAGCGCGCGGCACAATCCGGCGATCTGCGCCGTGCCATAGGGCTGGGGCGACAGGCCACCGGCCAGCTGCGGGAAATTGTCCTTGAGCGCTTCGACGAGCCCCTGCGCCTCATCAAGGCCAAAGAGCTCGGCGGCGCTGGCGGTCACCAGTGCATTGAGGTGGGTGGCGATGACCGTCGGGGCGTCGACCACGGTATAGCCTGCGACCACGGCGTCATTGCGCTGATCGGCGCTGATCCAGACGGCGTCGAGGCCGAAGCACGGGTCCTTGACCGAACGGCCGGGCAGCTTCTTTTCGCAATCGCCGCTGTCGAGCGCGAGGAGATCGCGCGCATAGGCCATGTCCTCACCCATCACGACACCAGCGACGGTGATGCGGTAGGCATTGCCCTCGATCGAGAGGTTGTCTTTCACCTTCACGAGCGGGAGGACAAAGCCAAGCTCACGCGAGAGCTGGCGGCGGATGCCCGTGATGCGGGCCATCAGCGGCGCACCCTTGCGGTCATCGACCAGCTCGACAAGGCCGTAGCCTAGCTCGACGACGATGGGGGCCGCCTCGCTGACATCGCTCCACGCGATGTGGTGCAGCGGCTCGGCGACAGGCATGGGCGGCGGCGGGGGGACCTGGTTGCGTTCGCGCTCGCGCAGCTTCCAGTACACGGTGCCACACAGGGCTGCGGCCGGCAGAATGACGAGGTGCGGCATCCCCGGCATCAGGCCGAGAACGGTCATGATCGCGGCGACCGGCGCCCAGGCGCGCGAGGCGCCGAACTGGCTGCCGATCTGGCCCGAGAGATCAAGTGGAGAAGAGACGCGCGTCACGATTGCTGCGGCTGCGATGGAGAGCAGCAGTGCGGGGATCTGCGCGACCAGCGCATCGCCGATGGCAAGCATCGTATAGGTGCGCGCGGCTTCGGCGACGCTCAGCTTGTGGCTGACAACGCCCAGGATGATGCCGCCGACGATATTGACGAACAGGATGATCAGCCCGGCAACGGCATCGCCCTTCACGAACTTGGACGCACCGTCCATCGACCCGTAAAAGTCGGCCTCGGTGCCGACATCGTGGCGGCGGGCCTTGGCTTCATCGGGGGTGATGAGGCCGGCGTTGAGATCGGCGTCGATCGCCATCTGCTTGCCGGGAAGCGCATCAAGCGTGAAGCGCGCCGACACTTCGGACACGCGCCCCGCGCCCTTGGTGATGACGACGAGGTTGATGATCAGGAGCACCGCGAAGACGAAGATGCCGACGATGTAGTCGCCGCCGATCAGGAAGGTGCCGAACGCCTCGATGACGTGACCGGCGGCACTCGTGCCTTCATGACCATGGACCAGCACGACGCGCGTCGAGGCGACGTTGAGCGCGAGGCGCGCGATGGTCGCGAGCAGCAGCACTGTCGGGAAGGCCGAGAAATCGAGCGGCTTGGCTGCGTTGAGCGCCACCATCAGCACGGCCATCGAAATGACGATGTTCGCGATGAAGCCGACGTCCAGCAGGAAGGCCGGGACCGGCACGATCATCAGCACGACAAGCATCAGGATCGCGATGGGGAGGATGCCGCCGCGTGCGGCCTTCGCCCAGATCGGAAGGGAGAAGCCGCCCATTACTGTGCGCCCGACATGGCGGCGAGGCGCTGATAGGCCGCCTGCGCAAAGGAAATGGACAGCCTGTCCGGCATCGGCTCGATCTCGGCAAAGCGCATCAGCGACTGCGTCGTCGGTCGGCTTTCCGCAACGGTGCGCACGGTCATCGGGCCAGCCGGGGCGTTCAGCTTTGCGGCAAAATTCTGCCGGATATCGCCAAGGCTGCGCGCACTCCCGTCCGGGTTGAAGAAGATGCCTCGGTTCGCTGCCGCGGCTTCGGGGAAGAGCGGTGCGGCGCTCTGCGACGGATCGGCGTCATGCGCCTGCAGGAAGGCAATTGCGCCTTTGGCCCCAAGGAAGTGCGCAAGGTAGAGATCGACCTGCTCCGGCGGGCGGCCAAGGCCGGTTTCAAGGGCGGCGCTATTGTCGGCGGCCAGCTCGCCCGCCATGGCAGACGACGCCTCGGCATCGAAGCGCAAGTCCATGATGGCATGCCGCATCGCCGGATCGCTGATCCTGTGGTGGCCCGAAGGCGTGGTGGAGATCGCATCGGCGGCCCAGGCAAGGCCGTGGTCGGCGCCGTGCGCCTTCAGGGTGCCAAGCCAGGTCTGGCGGGTGAACTGGAACAGTCCGGCGGCGCTGGAGGTCGATGCCTGCGCCTGCGGGTTCAGGCTGCTTTCGACGCGCGCCTGATTGAGGAGATACCCGAAATCGACCCCCGTGCGGGCCGCCGCATTGGCGACGGCCTGATGCACCGGGGATCGGATCGCGGTTGATTGGATAGTCGTGTCTGCCACTTGGGCTTCCCTGTTGACGAATTCGGGAAGCATTCAGCAAAGGCCGTGCCAGTTCTCAGATGAGTGGCGCGCGGCCCAGTTTTCCGGCGTTTGTGTAGGTGTGGGTCACCCGGTCGCCGCGCTGATGCGTCAATCTTTCGAGCCGCTGGGAGACGCGGTCCGTCAGGAAATTGACCCGGCCACGCGCGGCTTCTGCCTGACGCAGCGCATAGTCGAAGCGGGGGCGGTCTTCGCTGGGGGCATGGCTTTCGGCGCGCACGTCCTCAAGCGCTCGTGCGACGCGCGCGGTGGCATCTTCCACCGCAATCACGTCGCCGGCATCGAGCGCACTGATGAGCGCGCCCTGACAATCGATCAGGCGATCAATGGCCCGCGGCGGCATTACAGATACGCCTGGAACGACATCGCCTGGGCAATCGCCGTCGTGTCGACGGGATAGCTGCCCTGGGCAATGGCGGTGCGGATCTGCGCCAGCTTCACATAATCGACCGGCGGGCCTTCGCTCGCGATCTTGGAGGCCATGCTGAAAAGGCGCGGAACGTCCGCTGGCCCCGGTCCGCCAGCGCTGTTGAGCGTGGGCTTCGGGGCGGGATTACGCACGATTTGCGGCGCTGGTGCACCGCTGGATGAGCTGACTGGATCGACCATCGTCCTGTTCCCTCAAGCTGACCTGTCATGAACCCGACAGGCCTTCCTGAGAGCAGTAACGGCAATTTGACGGTGGCCTTTAGGGCCTTAGTTTGCAGCCGGGACGACGACCCGCCCTGCGCCGAGGACAGCGGCGCTGATCGGCGCGGTCTTGTCCCCAGTGCGGACCTGCATTGTCTGTCCGATCCGTCCGTCTTCAACGGCGGTGGCCGCCGTCGATATAGAAAAGCCTGCGCCCTCGACGGTCAGATCGACAATATCGCCTTTCCGGACATCGGGCGAAAAGGCGTGCGCGGGGGCGGTGAGCGGCACAAGGATGCGCCAGCCAAGCGCCGGGCAGCGCACGGCGATGGCCGATCCGCCAGCCGGGGCAATGTCGGCGGGCGCCGGGCAGCGGGCGAGCTTCAGGCGGCGATCGACCGGGGCGGCCGTGCCGATTTCGGCAATACGCGCGTCGATCAGGTCAAGTTCTTCGAACATTGGCGGCTGAATGGCCGCAACAAGGATCGGAATGGCAAGCATAAGGGATACTCCTGTCTGGCGTCTCGCACAGCAAACCGCGTGCCACCGGCGGATTTCCGCGTGGCGCGTCCCGGCGCGTCGGAATGCTGACAGGCCGGGAGAGGGCGCCGCGCCAATCCACGGCTTTCCCGAATGTTCGGCCAATTGGCACGGCGATTGCTGAGCTGTTCCGCGCAAGGCCGGTGGTCGGTCCTGTACTGGAGACTTCGAACATGCCTGCAAGCGACGAATTGTTCGGCATACATTCAACGGCCCTGGCGTTGCGCTCGCAGCGGATGACGCTGCTCGCGTCGAACATCGCGAACGCCGCGACGCCGAACTACAAGGCCCGCGATCTGGATTTTCAGGCGGCGCTGAAAAGTGCCGAGCAGGGCCAGTCCGTGAATTCGGCCCTGCGTTATCGTGTGCCCGTTCAACCGTCGCTGGATGGCAACACCGTGGAGATGTCGGTCGAACAGACCGCCTTTGCGGAAAACGCCATCGCCTATCGCGCCAGCCTGTCCTTCCTGCAGGGGCGGATCGGCACGCTCACACGTGCGCTGAAGGGAGAATGACGATGGCAGCGCCTCTTTCTCTATTCGACATCAGCGGCCGCGCCATGGCGGCGCAGCTCGTCCGGTTGAACACCACCGCCTCCAACCTTGCCAATGCCGGGTCGGTCGCGGGCAGCGAGGCCCAGGCCTATCGCGCGATGAAGCCGGTCTTCCGCACGATCATGGAAGCGGACGGCCGATCCACCGTGACGGTGGATCGCATCGACCAGTCGACCAGCAAGCCCGTCAAACGGCATGACCCCAACCATCCCCTGGCCGATGCCAATGGCGATGTCTGGGAAGCCGCCGTGGATGGCGCTGCCGAGCTGGTCGAGATGATCGAGACCTCCCGCCACTATCAAAACAACGTTCAGGTTCTGCAGACGGCCAAGGGCCTGATGCTCGACACATTGAGGATGGGCCAATGACAGCAATTTCAAGCGTAAACACGGTCTCTGGACAGAGCAGCGTCGCCAGCGCGGCGCAGCTCAACCAGACCGATTTCCTGCGGCTGATGACCGAACAGCTGAAGCAGCAGGACCCGACCAACCCGGCTGATCCGGCGCAGATGGCGTCGCAGATGGCGCAGTTCGCCAGTTCGACGGGCATTTCGGAAATGAACGATTCCCTGAAGGAAATCGCCGCGCTGGTCGCGAGCCAGACGGCGCTTCTTCAGGCCATTCAGGCCGCAACCGCCCAGTCGGCTGCGGTACAGACACAGGGAGCCTGACATGTCCTTCTATACGTCGATTTCCGGCACCAAGGGTGCCCAGGCCGATATTGCGGTCATTTCCAACAACCTCGCCAACGCGCAGACCACCGGGTTCAAGCGCAGCCGGGTGGAGTTTGGAGACCTGTTCGCCGCCGCGCCGACGCAGACCGCCCGCGAGGTTGCGGGCCAAGGCGTGCGCGTCATGGCCATCATGCAACAGTTCGGGCAGGGGACGCTTGCGACCACCGACAAGGCGCTCGACCTTGGTGTCGCCGGGGACGGCTTTTTCGTCGTGAAGAGCAAGCCGCCGACCAATGATGTCACATATACCCGCGCCGGCGCGTTCAACATCGATGCGGATCGCTATGTCGTCGACACGCTCGGCGCGCGCCTCCAGCTTCTGCCGATTGATGCGCAGGGGCAGGTGACGGGCACAACGACCACCGATTTCAATGTTCCGAGCGTGTCGCCGACCAATCCCAATGCCGCACTGGTCAGCGTGACCATCGGCCTCGACGGATTGGCCAAGTGCAGCTTTTCGGACGGTACGACGCAGGATCTGGGGAAGATCGCGCTTGCCAATTTCAACTCGCTGGAAGGCCTGCGTCCGATTGGCGACGCGCACTGGCGCCCGACCGACTTCAGCGGCGCGCCGATCATCGGCGAAGCCTCGACCGGTTCCTTTGGCGAAATCCGGGCCGGAACGCTTGAGCGCGCCAATGTCGAGGTCACCGAAGAAATGGTCGCCCTGATCGCGGCACAGCGCAATTTTCAGGCCAATGCCAAGGCTCTCGATGCGGAATCGAACATGAGCCAGGCGATCATGCAGGCATTCTGAGCTGAGCCATGGACCGCCTGATCTACAATAGCCTGTCCGCGTTGAAGGGGGCCGCAGCCAAACAGGCCGCGACCGCCAACAACCTGGCCAACGCTGCAACGCCCGGCTTCAAGGCCGACCTGTCGGAAGCGCAGGCGCTGTGGCTCAGGGGGCAGTCGCTCGACAGCCGGGCGGCGATGTCGCAGGAGGTCGTCTCCGCCAATATGCAGGCGGGCGTTGTCGTCTCAACGGGCCGTCCGCTCGATGTTGCCATCGCCAATGACGCGCTGTTCGCCGTTCAGGCCCCCGACGGGGAAGAAGCCTATACGCGGCGCGGCGATTTCCAGCTGTCGGACAGCGGACTGCTGACCACGGGCGACGGGCGGCCGGTGCTGGGCCAGCAGGGCCCGATCACGCTGCCGCCCGCCGACAGCGTCTCCATCGATACCCAGGGCCGCATCTCGATTGTCCCGGCAGGCGGTGATCCGACGCAACCGCAGGAGGTGGAGCGGCTGAAGCTTGTCTCCCCGGCGGGGGTGGGGGCGACAAAGGGGCTGGACGGCCTGTTCCGGGCCAGCAATGGCGGTGTGCTCCCGACCGACCCCGATGCGCGCGTCCGCACCGGACAGCTTGAATCCTCCAACGTGTCCTCAACCGAGGCGCTCGTCGACATGATTGAAGCGAGCCGGGCGTGGGACGTTCAACTCAAATTGCTGGGCGATGTGCGTGATCTCGACACCTCGACCGCGCAGCTCATGAACCTGAACCAGTAACAGGATAGACAGATATGACCATCGGCGCCCTTCATGTCGCCCGCACCGGCCTCGACGCACAGAATATGCGGATGCAGGTGATTGCGAACAACCTCGCCAATGTGAACACCACCGGCTTCAAGCGCGACCGGGCGAGCTTCGACACGCTGGCCTATCAGGCCATTGTCGCGGCGGGTGCCACGTCGTCGGCGGACAATCGCTACGCGACCGGCCTGAATCTCGGCACCGGCGTGCAGGTGGGCGGCACGACGCGCATCGACACGCAGGGCACGATTGCAACGACAGGCAATGTCCTTGATCTCGCCATTGAAGGCGCGGGCTATTTCCAGGTGCAGATGCCCGACGGACGCATGGGCTATACCCGCGCCGGCAATTTCTCGCTTTCGCCCGAGGGGACGATCGTGACGTCGGCCGGCCTTCCGGTTCAGCCGCAGATCCAGGTCCCCGAAGGGACGACGGCGATCACCATTGGTGCGGACGGCACGGTCTCTGCCCAGCTGCCGGGCCAGACCGCCCTGTCGCAGCTCGGCCGGATCGAGACCGCGCGCTTCGTCAACCCGGCAGGCCTTGCCGCCGGGGGCGACAACATCCTTTTCGAAACACCCGCATCGGGCACCCCGCAGACAGGCGCTCCGGGAGAGGCCGGGCGCGGCATGGTCCGGGCCGGTGCGCTCGAAGGATCGAACGTCAATGTCGTTGAGGAACTGGTCGACATGATCGAGACGCAGCGTGCCTATGAGGTCAATTCCAAGATGATCCAGGCGACCGATGAAATGATGCGCAATGCGAACCAGCAGCTTTAATCTGGCGGTCGCCCTGTCGCTGTTTGCTGGCCCGGCGCTGGCGGCGGAGCGGGGGGCGGTCTTTTCGACGGCCGGATACACGCCCCTGACCTCGGGCGCGCGCGCGGGGCAGGTGGGTGACATCCTGACCGTCCTCCTCGTTGAACGGACGTCGGCGACCAAGACCAATTCGGCGACCACGGGGCGCGACGGGGCGGTCGGGATGACGCCCCCGTCCACTGGTCTGCTCGATGTCCTGAAGCCGACCGATTTAAGCGCAAGCGGCAATCAGTCGTTCAAGGGGAAAGGCGAGGCCGCCCAGTCCAACGCGCTTTCGGGCGAAATCGCGGTGACGGTGGTGGCGGTCAGGCCCAATGGAGTGCTCGAAGTGAAGGGTGAAAAGTTCCTCAAGCTCAATCGGGGCGATGAACGCATCGAACTGACCGGGCTTGTCCGGACGGCGGACATTTCGCCCGACAACCGCGTGCTGTCCACGCGGGTCGCCAATGCGCGCATTGCCTATACCGGCAAGGGCGAGATCGCACGCGCGAGCAAGCAGGGCTGGCTCCAGAGCTTCTTTTCCAAGATCAGCCCGTTCTGATGCGGCGGCTGTTTCTCCTTCTCGCCGCGCTGGTCGCGATGCCGCTCCACGCCGAACGGATCAAGGATCTGGGCGCGTTTGACGGTCTGCGCGCCAACCAGTTGACGGGCTATGGCATTGTCGTGGGCCTGGCTGGCACAGGCGATGACAGCCTGGAATATGCAACGCAGGGCATGAAGGGGGCGATCTCCCGCTTCGGCCTGACCTTGCCTGCGGGCATCAATCCGGCGCTCAAGAATGCGGCCGCCGTCATGATCACGGCGGAGCTGCCGCCCTTTGCCAAACCCGGCCAGCGGCTCGACGTCACCATCTCGGCGATTGGCAAGGCCAAGAGCCTGCGCGGCGGGACGCTCGTCATGTCGCCGCTTTATGGCGCGGATGGCAATATCTACGCGATGGCGCAGGGCAATCTCGTCGTCGGCGGCCTCGGCATTGACGCAGCCGATGGCTCCAAACTCTCGGTCAACATCCCTTCGGCCGGTCGCATCGACGGTGGCGCGACGGTGGAGCGTGCGGTCGACACCGGTTTTGCCACGTCCGACGCCCTGACGTTCAACCTTGCGGCCCCTGATCTGACCAATGCCCGGCTTGTGGCAGAGGCCATCAACCGGACGGTCGGCAATGGCACCGCGCGGGCGATGGACGGCGTTTCGATTGCGATCAGCGCGCCGGCAGGCGCCGAAGCGCGGCTGCGGCTGATGAGCACCGTTGAAAACCTGCTGATCACGCCAACGGAGCCGCCCGCCCGCGTCATCGTCAATTCGCGCACCGGCACAGTCGTCATCAACGGCGCCGTGCGTGTTTCCCCCGCCGCAATCACCCACGGCAAGCTGACCGTGAAGGTGGACGAGAATCCGACGGTCGTGCAGCCCGCCCCCTTCAGCCGCGGCGAAACCGCGCTGGAACCTTCAAGCGACATTGCGGTCGAGGAACAGCGCAACCCGATGACGCTGATGCGGCGGGGGGCCTCGCTGTCCGACATCGTGAAGGCCGTGAACAAGCTGGGCGTGGCGCCGGGCGATCTCGTCGCCATTCTTCAGGCACTCAAACAGGCCGGTGCGCTTCAGGCTGAGCTGGTGATCCTGTGATCCGCCCCGTCTCCACCTCAAGCGCGCCTGCGCCTGTCGATCCCGCGCTGCGCAAGGCCGCGCAGGGATTTGAGGCGCTGTTCCTGCGCCAGATCATCGGATCGATGCGGCAGGCAAAACTGGGCGACGATCTCTTCGGGTCAAGCGCGACGGATACCTATCGCGAGATGTCTGACCGGCAGCTCGCAGACTCGCTCTCCCAAAAGGGGGCGTTCAGCATCGCCGCGCTCGTGGAGGCACAGCTTACGCAAAAGGGTGAACACCGATGACCGATATCATGGCGCTCGGCCTGACGAGCATCAGGTCTTACACACAGGGGCTCGCGACCATCAGCGACAACGTCGCCAATGCGCAGACGCCCGGCTATGCGCGGCGCTCCACGCGGATCGAGGACGCAACGATCGTCCGCTATGCCGATGAATGGCGCAACAACGAGGCGCGCATCGCCTCGGGTCTGGCAACCCAGGCCGATACCCGGCTCGGCTGGCTGGAATCGGCAGAGCGCGCGCTCGACGATGGGGAAACCGGCATCGGCCAGCGCGTCGGCGCCGTTTTCAATCGCGCCGAGGAACTGGCCGCCGATCCCAACAGCACGGCGCGCCGGTCCGCCTATCTGCAGGCAATCGACGATGCGGCGATTGCGTTTCGCACCACGGCATCGGGCCTGAAATCAGCTTCGGACGGCATTGCGAGCCAGGCCAAGCAGACCGTGACGAGCCTCAACAGCGACCTCAAGGGCCTGCTGAACGTCAATCAGACGCTCCTTGCAACACCGCAGGGGACAAGCGGTTACGCCTCGCTGCTCGATCAGCGCGACCGCCTGTTGACCAATGTGTCGAAGGCGATCCCGGTGGACGTCTCGTTCGATTTTCGCGGCGTCGCGACGATCCGGCTGAGCGGCAGCGGGGAGACGCTGCTGACCCCCGATGTGGCGGGTCAGATGACGGTCTCGCCCAATGCCAATGGCACGCTGGCCTTCACGGCGGTGCAGCCCGACGGGACGGTGGCTCAGGTCGTGCCGCGCGGCGGGGCGCTTGCGGGAATGACGACCGCCGCCAATGACATTGCCGAACGGCGGGCCTCTGTCGACACGCTTGCCGCCAATTTCGCCCAGCTGATCAATGACAATCAGGCTTCCAGTCGCAAAGCCAATGGTGCGCCCGGCGGACCGCTGCTTGATCTTGGTGCCGATGGTGCAATGACGATCGCCGCGCTCGACATCTCCGTCGATGCGATTGCTGCCGGGGACGCCACGTCGCAGAATGGCGGCCTCGTGGCGCTCAACGCCGCGCGGCGGGGTTCGGGCATCGAAGCTGGCTGGACGTCTGTCGTCGCGGATCATGCGCAAAAGGTGCAGTCCGCAAAGCTGGTGCAGGAATCGTCGCAGGCGCGCAGTCAGGCGGCCGACGAGGCGCGTGACCAGCTGAGCGGCGTCGATCTCGACCGCGAGGCGATCGAACTGATGCGCCTGCAGCAATCCTATGAAGCAGCCGCGCGTGTCATTCAGGTGGCGCGTGAAATGCTGCAATCCATCAACCAGATCGGCAGCTAGGAGGACGACCCATGCCCGGATTGACCGGAACCCGCCTGTCGCTGGAAGTGGCTCGCCAGCTTTCGATGGGACGCAATGTCCTGAAAACTCAGATCCAGATCGGCACCGGCAAGCGCATTGAGCGCGCCTCTGACGATCCGGGCGCCGCCGCGCGCGTAGCCGAGCTGGTGCGCAGCCAGTCCAGCGTGGTGAGCTGGCAGTCGAACGTCACGCTTGCCCAGTCGCTGACCAGCCATGCCGATGCGCTGCTCTCGCAACTGTCGGACCGTGCGGTGCAGGCGCAATCAAGCTATGTCGCCGCCGGGGACAGTGCCCTGGGCGCCGATTACCGTTCAGCGGTCGCCAATGAGCTTCGTTCGATCGCGCTGGAAGTGTCGGACATGGCGACCACGCGCAACAGCTTGGATGAACCGCTCTTCGCCTCAAGCACGGCGGCGAAGATCCCGGTCGGCGACGGACAATTGGTCGCCCCGGTTCCTTCAGCGGATGAGGTGTTCCAGACCGGCGGCGTCTCGCTCGCCCAGCAGCTGCGCGATGCCGCAGACGCACTGGAAATTGCTGACCCTGTGGCGCGCAAGGCCGCCTACACGCAGTCGGTGCAGAAGCTCAACGACATGGTTGAGCATATCGCGACGGTCCGGTCGGACGTGGGCGTCCGGGCCAATCGTCTCGATGCGCTGGAAAACCGCCTGGCCGAACAGAATATCGAACTTACTGCCGAGCGATCGAGCCTTGAGGACACAGATATCACCGAAGCTGTGGCGCGCCTCAATTCGCAGCAGCTGACGCTGGAAGCCGCTCAGGCTGCCTTTGCCCGCATCAGCCGCAAGACGCTCTTCGATATTCTGCAATAGCCCTCAATTTCTGCGGTTTGCGGTCGTTACCGAAAGAAGATGGCAGAGCAGTCCGGTGGGGATTGCCAATTGAGGACAGGTCTCGCTTTCGATGTTTCCGGCAATCGGTCTTGTTGTGCTTTTGGGGCTGGTGTTTGGCGGATTTGCCATCACCGGGGGCAATCTTGGCCCCGTCATGGAAGCGCTGCCGCACGAAATGCTCATCATCGGCGGGGCCGCTGTCGGCGCGCTCATCATCGGCAATTCCGGCGCTGACCTGAAGGCGCTTGGGGCCGGTTTCGGCAAGGTCTTCAAAGGGCCGCGCTACAAGAAGCAGGACTATCTCGACTGCATCTTCCTCGTTTCCAAGCTGATGAAGATGCTGCGCACCGATGGCCCGGTCGCGGTGGAACCACATATCGAAGACCCGAAATCGTCCGCAATCTTTGGCGAATTTCCAAAGCTTCTGGGCGATCAGACGCTGATCCACATGATCTGCGACACGCTGCGTCTTGTCGTCGTCTCCTCGGGGACGCTTGATCCCCATGCCGTCGAGGACGTCATGGACAACGGCATCAAGGCGCACCACCACCATGAGCTGCGCCCGGCGGAAAACATGCAGGGCCTGTCGGACGCTTTGCCGGCACTCGGCATCGTGGCTGCCGTTCTCGGCGTCGTGAAGACCATGGGGTCCATCGACAAGCCGCCGTCGGTCCTGGGGGGCATGATCGGCTCCGCGCTGGTCGGGACGTTCCTTGGCGTGCTTCTGGCCTATGGGATCGTCGGGCCCTTCGCCAACCGCTGCAAGGCGGTGATCGAGGAAGATGCGGCCATGTACCATGTGGTCAAACAGATCATCATCGCCTCGCTCCACGGCCACCCGCTGCCACTCGTGATCGAGGCGGCGCGCTCGGGCATTGCGCATCACAACCAGCCGAGCTTTGCCGACGTGTTTGACGGGATGCGGGGCCGCTAAGCGATGAGCGTCCAGAATCAGGTCCGCCCGATCATCGTCAAGAAGATCATCGATGGTGGTCATGGCGGCCACCATGGCGGCGCATGGAAGGTGGCCTATGCCGACTTCGTGACCGCGATGATGGCGTTCTTTCTGCTCATGTGGCTGCTCGGCGCCACCACCGAAAAGCAGCGCAAATCCATCGCCGATTATTTCGCGCCGACCACCGCGATGACGCGGACCGAAAGCGCGGGCGGCAACGGCTTCTTTGGCGGCTCCTCAATCGTCTCGGCTGACAAATATCCCAATGCCGCCGGACAGACGGGCACGCGATCCATGACCATCCCCAAGGACGCCGTGGGCGGTCCAAAGGAAGCATCTGGCGCCAAGAAGGAGTCGGACCGCCGTCGCTTTGAACAGGTCCGCAATGTCATCCTGCAGCGCATGATGGCGAACCCCAATATGCGCCGCCTTGCGAAGAACATGCGGTTCACCGAAACCGAGGAGGGGCTCCGCATCGATCTGGTCGACGAGTCCGATTTCTCCATGTTTGGCATGGGGACGGACCAGATGACACCAGATGCCATCCAGATGCTGCGTGAGGTGGGCGACGTGATCCGGCAGGTGCCCAACGGCATCAAGATCCGCGGACATACCGACTCGTTCACCTGGTCCCACGACAAGCGGGGCGTGAGCAACTGGCGGCTGTCGACCGATCGCGCCGAAGTCACGCGTCAATTCCTCGCCGGTCTCCGGATCGAAGATGCGCGCTTCATGCGGATTGAGGGCGTCGCAGACCGCGAGCCCTATAATCCGAAAGACGGCTTTGATCCGCGCAACCGGCGGATGTCGATCATTCTCGGCTGGAGCTGAGCTGCGTCAGGCCTTGAGCGCGTTGGCCGCGCTGAGCACGGCGCGCACGCTTGCGGTCGCAACGTCCTCGTCAATGCCGACGCCCCACACAGTTTTGCCGTCCGCTGTCTTGCACTCGACATAGGCCGCTGCCTTCACGCTCGTGCCCTGGCCCATGGCGTGTTCGGTATAGTCCTCAATGTCGAGCGACAGGCCGAAGCTGTCACGGATGGTCGAGACGACGGACGAGATGAGGCCATTGCCGCGTCCGGAGACCGACTGTTCCTGCCCGTCAATGGCGATCTTGCCCGCGAAGATGCGCTCGCCATTGGGCGCGCGCGTTTCCTCATAGTCGACCAGCTGGAAGTGCTGCGGCGTGTTCAGGCAATAGGTCTTCTGGAAGACATTCCAGATGTCCTCGGCATAAAGCTCTCGACCCGTCTCATCGGCGAGTTCCTGCACCTGCCGGCTGAAATGCGCCTGCATCTTCTTGGGCAGCTTTAGACCCTGATCCTGTTCCAGCACCCAGGCAAAGCCGCCCTTGCCCGACTGCGAGTTGACGCGGATGACCGCTTCATAGCTGCGGCCGAGATCGGCGGGGTCGATGGGCAGATAGGGGACTTCCCAGAAATCGTCGTTGCGCGCTTCCTGTGCGGCAAAGCCCTTCTTGATGGCGTCCTGGTGGCTGCCCGAAAATGCGGTGAACACCAGTTCGCCTGCGTAAGGATGGCGCGGGTGGACGGGCAGCTGGTTGCAATATTCGACGGTCTTGATGACCTCATCGATGTCCGAAAAATCCAGACCCGGATCAAGACCTTGCGTGTACATGTTCAGCGCGACTGTCACGAGATCGCAATTGCCGGTGCGCTCGCCATTGCCGAACAGGCAACCCTCTACGCGGTCGGCACCCGCCATCAGGCCGAGCTCGGTCGCAGCGACGCCGGTGCCGCGGTCATTGTGCGCGTGCAGGCTGATGATGACGCTGTCGCGGTTCGGGATATGGCGGCCGAAATACTCGATCTGGTCGGCATAGATGTTGGGCGTCGCTGCCTCGACCGTCGCCGGCAGGTTGAAGATGATCGGCTTGTCCGGCGTCGGCTTCAGGATGTCCATGACGGCAGCGCAACATTCGATGCTGAAGTCCACCTCGGCCGTGGAGAAGGTTTCAGGCGAATATTCGAAGCGCCAGTCGGTATCGGGCTGCTTCGCCGCCTCGTCGCGCAGGTGCTTGGCGCCTGCGATGGCGATGTCCTTGACCTGCGCCTTGTCCATCTGGAACACGATCTTGCGCCAGGCAGGTGACACCGCATTGTAGACGTGGACGATCGCGGTCTTCGCGCCACGCAGGCTCTCAAAGCTCGTGCGGATCAGGTCTTCGCGCGACTGGGTCAGCACCTGGATGACGACATCGTCGGGAATGCGGCCCGACGTGACGAGGCCTGAGATGAAGTCAAATTCGGTCGCGCCCGCGCTCGGGAAGCCGACTTCGATTTCCTTGAGGCCGACCTTCAGCAGCAGGTCGAAAAACCGCGTCTTCTTCTCGGCATCCATCGGGTCGATGAGCGCCTGATTGCCATCGCGCATGTCGGTGGACAGCCAGCGCGGTGCCTTGGTGATCGTCTGGGACGGCCATTGGCGGTCGGGCAAGTTGATCTGCGGGAAGGGGCGGTATTTGGTCGATGGATTGCGCAGCATGATGTCTTCTCTTCAAAGGCCGGTTGGGTCTGGTCTGATGTCCCTTAGGCAGCGCGGTGTGCGGTGGCACACGCGGGTACGAACGCGCCTAAGGGCGCGTAAGTCGAAGAAGAAGAAGGGCCGACCGATTGATCATGTTGCCCGCGTCTATGCGTTGCTGATCCCGGAATGTCCAGTGGGCAATTGCGCGCATTTCGTTGCGCAGCGCCGCCGCTTCATGCCACAAGATTGCAAAACAACAGGAGAACCATGCGATGACCGATGCCAGCAGCCCGCCCGATACGCTGTATGAGGAAATGGGGCTGGTCCGGATTGTCGAAATGGACCCTGCAGGGCGGGCCACGCTCGAATATCGGGCGACGCCCGCGCAGAGCCATTCGGGCGGCGTGGTGCAGGGTGGCTTTGTCACCGGCTGGATCGACGCGGCGATGGCGCATGCGGTCATGGCCATGCCCGGCCTCGACGCGGTGCCGATGACGCTGGAGATCAAGGTGAGCTTCTTCGCGCCGACCCGTCCCGGTCTGGTCATCGCAGAGGCATGGGTTGTGCAGGCGGGCCGCCGCACGGCCTTTGTCGAAGGCGCGCTGAAGGACAGCGCCGGCGTTCTCCTCGCCAAGGCCAGCTCGACCATCGCATTGGCCAGCCGTGCGAAGGTGGAAGCCGCATCCAAGGCTGCGGTTGGCTGATCGGGCGGGCATGACGAACAACACGAACACGTGGCACAATCAAAGTTGAATTGAGGCAGAGACAATGACCCAGATCCATCCCTTCACCCTCGCCATCGATCAGGCCGAGTTGGATGACCTCCGCGATCGTCTCGCGCGGACCCGCTGGCCGGAGGCGGAGCCGGTCGCGGACTGGTCACAGGGGGCCAGGCTCGAAAAGGTGCGTGCCCTCGTCGCCTATTGGCAGGAAGGTTATGATTGGCGCCGCTGCGAGGCGCACCTCAATGCGCTCGGCCAGTTCAAGACCGAGATTGACGGGCTGGAAATCCATTTCCTCCACGTCCGCTCCCCCAATCCGGCGGCGCTTCCTTTGATCGTGACGCACGGCTGGCCGGGGTCCGTCATCGAGTTCATGAAGGTCATCGGGCCTCTCACTGATCCGGCAGCGCATGGCGGGGATCCGGCGGATGCCTTCCACCTCGTCATGCCCTCGCTGCCGGGCTTCGGCTTTTCAGGCAAGCCGACGACGACGGGCTGGGGCGTAGACAAGATCGCGCAGACATGGGCCAAGCTGATGACGCGTCTCGGCTATGTCCGCTGGGTCGCACAGGGCGGTGATTGGGGCTCTGCCGTGACCAGCGCGATTGGCGCGCAGGCGCCCGAAGGCTGTCTTGGCATTCACGTCAACATGCCGATGGCGGCCCCGTCCCCTGAGGATCTGCAGAATCCCGGCCCCCGCGAGCAGCAGGCGCTCGCCAAGCTGCAGCATTATCAGCAATGGGACTCCGGCTATTCCAAGCAGCAGTCCACGCGTCCGCAGACCGTCGGCTATGGCCTTGCTGACTCCCCCGTCGGGCAGGCGGCGTGGATCTATGAGAAGATGTGGGCCTGGACCGACAATGACGGCACACCCGAAAGCGCGCTCAGCATGGACGCGATGCTCGACAACATCATGCTCTATTGGCTGCCCAACACTGCGACATCGTCCGCACGGCTCTATTGGGAAAGCTTTGGCAGCTTCGCCCCGCGCGATATTCACCTGCCTGCCGGCGTCAGCCTGTTTCCGAAGGAAATCATGCGACCGACCCGTAAATGGGTGGAAAGCTCCATTCACCAGATCATCCACTGGAACGAGCTGGACAAGGGCGGACACTTTGCGGCGTGGGAACAGCCGGAGCTTTACGTCAACGAGGTACGCACCTGCTTCCGGCAGCTGCGTTAGAAGGTGGGTTGAACCGTTTGCCCTGAGCTTGTCGAAGGGCTGTTCTTCCTGTTCACTGAGCAAGAAGGACAATGCATCGACAGGCTCAGCACAAACGGAAATAGATGTTCGTGGTTACTCCGCCGCCTCCAGCAGCGCAGGCGCTTCCTTGGCACCCTCAACCTTGTGCGGTGCCTCAAAGCACATCGCCTCGTCGTCGAGCGAGCCGTAGCGGAGCAGCTGGATGTCCTTGCCGTAATTTTGGTGGAGCTTCCACGGGAACTCCTTGCCCTGCTTGGGCAGCTGGCTGACGGCGCGGGTGAAATAGCCGCTTGAGAAGTCGACGAAGCTGTCGAGTTCGATCTTCTTGCCCTTGGTCCGTGGCACGGCGATCTTCTTGCCCGTCTTGTCGAGGTGGTTGATGATGCGGCACGCATATTCGGACGTCAGGTCAGCCTTCAGCGTCCATGAGGCGTTGGTGTATCCGAACCACATGATGAGGTTGGGTACGTCATTGTACATGGTGCCCTTGTGGAGGATGTGTTCGCCCGGATGGAAGGGCACACCATCGACATAGGCCTCAAGTCCCGACAGCATCTGCATGTTGAGGCCCGTTGCCGTGACCACGATGTCGGCCTCCAGTTCCTCGCCGGATTTCAGCAGGATGCCCTTTTCGGTGAAACGGTCGATATGGTCGGTGACAATTGACGCGCGCCCGTCCTTGAGTGCGTTGAAGAAATCGCTGTCCGGCACGAGGCACAGGCGCTGGTCCCACGGCTTGTAGGGCGGGGTGAAGTGCTTGTTCACGTCAAAGCCCTCGGGCAGCATGTCCTTGACCATGCCGATCAGCCGCTCCGCCGATTTTTCCGGGTTCTTGCGCAGCAGCTTGAACATGAACTGCTGCATCAGGACGTTGCGCCAGCGCGTGATCCAATAGGCGGCCTTGGCGGGCATGACCTTACGCAGGCCGAGCGCAAACGCGTCCTCGGCCGGGCGCGAGACCATGTAGGTCGGCGTGCGCTGGAGCATGGTGACATGACCCGCGCCCGTATCGGCCATGGCGGGCACCAGCGTGACGGCGGTCGCACCGCTGCCGATGACGATGACCTTCTTGCCCTTGTAATCGAGGTTTTCGGGCCAGTGCTGCGGATGGACGATATGGCCCTTGAAGGCGTCACGGCCTTCAAAGTCGGGGGTGTAGCCCTGATCATAATTATAATAGCCCGAACACATCAGCAGCATGTTGCAGGTGATGGTCACCGGCTTTCCATCGCCGCCAATGGTGCCCTCAACTGTCCAGGTCGCGTCTTCCGAAGACCAGTGCGCGCGCTTGACGTGATGGTTGAAGCGGATGTGCTTCTTGAGACCATATTCCTCGATCGTCTCACCCAGATAGGTCATGATCGAGGGGGCATCGGCAATCGCCTTGCGCGCCGTCCACGGCTTGAAGCGGAAGCCCAACGTGTACATGTCGGAGTCGGAACGGATGCCCGGATAGCGGAACAGGTCCCATGTGCCGCCAAAGTTTTCCCGGCGTTCCATGATCGCAAACGTCTTGCCCGGGCACATTTTCTGCAGGTGCACCGCAGCGCCGATCCCGGAAATGCCCGCGCCGACGATCAGGACGTCCACATGTTCAACTGCCATTTCAATCCACCCCAATTCTGATTTTGGCGGAGTGTGGCAGGATTCCATTAGGTTTCAAGAGGCAACTTGACGTGAAGGTCAAGTTGCCTGCCTGAATGACGAAAAATCAATAACTTACTTTTCGAACGCGATGCTGATGGCGATCTTTACCTCGTCGCTGACGAACGGCACGAACTTCGTCATGCCGAAATCGCTGCGCTTGAGCGTCGTCGTGCCGTGAAAGCCGACCGTGGCCTTCTTGGTCATCGGGTTGGTGCCAGCCCCTGTGAATGTGGCATCAAGCGTGACGGGCTTGGTCACGCCGAGCAGGGTCAGATTGCCCGTGATCTTCGCCGTGTTGCCGGTGGTGACGACCTTGGTCGATTCGAACGTGGCAGTCGGGAACTTCGCGGCATCAAGGAAGTCCGGCGTCAGCATGTGCTTGGTGAGGTCGGCGCGCGAGGTTGCAAGTTCGGTGACCGGGATGGTCACGCTGACCTTGGCATCATTGGGCTTGGCCGGATCGATCGTCAGCGAACCCGTCGGCTGGCCGAAGATGCCGAAATAGTCGTTGAAACCGAAATGGTTGACCGTCCACTGGATCTGCGCGTGATGGTTGTCGACCGTATAGGTTCCGGCGGCAACGCGCGAGGCATCGGCCTGACCGGGAAGCTGCGGGGCGCCATTCTGGGCGAGCAGCGGCGCTGCGGCAAGCAGCGGCAAAGCGAGCAGGAAGGACTTGTTCATTGGGGAGGCTCCTTGACGGATAGGATTAGGGGGCAGCGCCAATGTTGGCACCGCCCCCCATTTAGTCAAGGAAAGCTCTTCTTGGCTGGAACCAAGAATTGGCAGCAATCGTTTAGTTCTTGGCCTTGTCGACCAGCTTGTTCTTGGCAATCCACGGCATCATGGCGCGCAGCTCTGCCCCGACCTTCTCGATCGGATGGGCTGCGGCCGCCTTGCGGCTGGCCTTCAGCTCGGGCTGACCAGCACGGTTGTCGAGCACGAAGTCCTTCACGAAGCGGCCCGACTGGATGTCGGCAAGGACGCGCTTCATTTCGGCCTTGGTTTCAGCCGTGATGATGCGCGGGCCGGTCTTGATGTCACCATATTCGGCGGTGTTCGAGATCGAATAGCGCATGTTCGCGATGCCGCCTTCATAGAGCAGGTCGACGATCAGCTTGGTTTCGTGGAGACACTCGAAATAGGCCATTTCCGGCGCGTAACCGGCTTCCACCAGCGTTTCGAAGCCCGCCTGGATCAGGTGGGTCACGCCGCCACACAGCACGGCCTGTTCGCCGAAGAGATCGGTTTCGCACTCTTCCTTGAAGTTGGTTTCGATGATGCCCGAACGGCCGCCGCCGACGCCCGAGGCGTAAGCGAGCGCCACGTCATGGGCGTTGCCCGAGGCATCCTGATGGATGGCGATCAGGCAGGGCACGCCGCCGCCCTTCACATATTCGCCGCGCACGGTGTGACCGGGGCCCTTGGGCGCGATCATGATGACGTCGATGTCGGCGGGCGCTTCGATGAGGCCGAAGTGAATGTTGAGGCCGTGGGCGAAGGCGAGTGCTGCGCCCGGCTTCATGTTGCCCTTCAGGTCTTCGTCCCAGATCGCGGCCTGATGTTCATCGGGTGCGAGGATCATGATGATGTCGGCCCAGGCGGCGGCTTCCTTGTTCGACAGAACCTTGAAGCCCGCGCCTTCGGCCTTGGCAGCGGTTGCCGAACCGGCGCGCAGCGCAATCGCGACGTTCTTGACGCCGCTGTCGCGCAGGTTCTGCGCATGGGCATGGCCCTGGCTGCCATAGCCGACGATGGCGATGTTCTTGTTTTCGATCAGCTTCAGATCGGCGTCACGATCATAATAAACGCGCATTTCTTTGGTCCCTTGCTCTAGATCGTCATGCTGAACTTGTTTCAGCATCCATGACACCGGCTTGCCCTATGCGTGAGCGCAGTTGTCAATGGACCCTGAAACAAGTTCAGGGTGACGGTTGGTGTTAAACGTCAAACGGCCTCTTTACCCCGGGCCATGGCAACGATGCCGGTGCGGGCGACCTCAACGAGGCCGATTTCCTTCATCAGTTCGACAAAGCGGTCGATCTTGGTCGATGCGCCGGTCACTTCGAACACGAAGCTCGAAATGGTCGTGTCGACCACATTGGCACGAAAGACTTCCGCCAGACGGAGTGCCTCGATGCGGTGGTCGCCGGTGCCGGCCACCTTTACCAGTGCAAGCTCGCGCTCGACATGGTCGCCGAGCAGGGTGAGGTCGGTCACCTTGTGGACCGGCACCATGCGGTCCAGCTGCGCCACCACCTGTTCGATGACGGCCGGGGTGCCCGTCGTCACGATGGTGATCCGGCTGATCGTGTCATCCTCGGTAATGTCGGCGACCGTCAGGCTTTCGATATTGTAGCCGCGCGCCGTGAACATGCCCGCGATGCGTGCAAGCACACCCGGTTCGTTCGACACGGTGACGGAGAGCGTGTGACGCTCCTTCAGACCTTCTTTGATATGCATCAGACCAGCGCCTTCGCTTCGTCGTCCAGTTCGCCCGACACCTGATCGTCAGCGAGGATCATTTCAACATGGGATGCGCCCGACGGGATCATCGGGAAGCAGTTGGCAACCTTCGCCACCAGACAGTCCACGATGACAGGGCCATCATGCGCCAGCATCTCGGCAATGCCGGACTCCAGCTGGTCCGGCGTCTCGATGCGGATGCCCTTCCAGCCATAGGCTTCGCCCAGCTTCACGAAATCGGGCAGCGCGTCCGAATAGCTCTCGGAATAGCGGCTCGAATAGGTCAGTTCCTGCCACTGGCGGACCATGCCCATATATTCGTTGTTGAGGATGAATATCTTGACCGGCAGGCGGTACTGCGTCGCCGTCGCCAGTTCCTGGATGTTCATCTGGATCGAGGCCTCACCCGCAATGTCGATAACGAGCGCGTTGGGATTGCCAAGCTGCGCGCCAATCGCGGCCGGCAGGCCATAGCCCATCGTGCCGAGCCCGCCTGAGGTCAGCCACTTGTTCGGCCCCTCAAAGTGGAAATGCTGGGCCGCCCACATCTGGTGCTGGCCAACCTCGGTCGTGATGATCGGGTTCTTCTTGTGTGTCGCATTCCAAAGGGCCTGAATGGCGGCCTGCGGCATGATTTCGGTCTTGGACGGCGGGAAGGCGAGCGACTTCTTCGCGCGCCATTCCTCAATGCGCTGCCACCAGCTCGACAGGTCAGGCTTGGGATGCTGGCGCGCCTTCCAGACCTTGACCATGTCTTCCATGACATGGCCGACATCGCCCACGATGCCGAGGTCGACGCGCACCGTCTTGTTCATCGAGCTGCGGTCGATATCGACATGGATCTTCTTGGCCTTCGGCGCGAACGCATCAAGGCGTCCCGTGACGCGATCATCAAAGCGCGCGCCGAGGCAGACGATCAGGTCCGCCTGGTTCATCGCCCAGTTGGCTTCATAGGTGCCGTGCATGCCCAGCATGCCAAGCCACGCCTCGCCCGAGGCGGGATAGGCCCCCAGACCCATCAGCGTCGAGGTGACTGGCGCGCCGGTGATGCGGGCGAGTTCGCGCAGGATCTGGCTGGCGGCCGGACCCGAATTGATGACGCCGCCGCCGGTATAGAGGATCGGCCGCTCTGCCGCTGCGAGCATTTCGACGGCGGTCTCGATCAGCTTGATGTCGCCCTTCAGCTGCGGCTTGTAGCTGGCATGGCTGATCGTGCCCGGCTTGCGATAGGGCGCGGTCGCGACCTGCACATCCTTGGGAATGTCCACCACGACCGGACCGGGGCGGCCCGTTGTTGCGATGTGGAATGCCTCATGCACGACATTGCCGAGCGATTCCGGCGACTTCACCAGATAGTTGTGCTTGGTGCAGTGGCGGGTGATGCCAACGGTGTCGGCTTCCTGAAACGCGTCGGACCCGATCAGGTGCGTTGCGACCTGCCCGGTGATGACGACCATCGGGATCGAATCCATCAGGGCATCGGTGATGCCGGTGACGGCATTGGTCGCGCCCGGGCCCGAAGTGACGAGCACCACGCCGGGCTTGCCGGTCGCGCGGGCATAGCCCTCCGCTGCATGGGTCGCTGCCTGTTCGTGCCGCACGAGGATGTGGCGGATGCGCTTCTGCTGGAAGAGCACGTCGTAAATGGGAAGCACCGCCCCGCCGGGATAGCCGAAAATGACCTCCACCCCGAGGTCGCACAGCGCCTCGATCAGGATTTCGGCTCCAGACATTTCCTTCGGCATTTCAATCTTCCCGGTTTGCCACGCGCGCGCTGTTGCACTGCGGCAGAAATTTCGCAAGGCGGGCGCCCTACGAATAACAAACTGTTATGTCAACGCCATGTCACGTAATTTTATTGCTAATTTGTCAATCGCGGCGTTATCTAATGCCTCTGTGGCGCGGGGCCAGTCGGCCGGCGGCTGATTGCGAAACCACGTAAATTGGCGCTTTGCGTAGTTGCGCGTGGCGGTTTGGCCCCGTTCGGTTGCTGCATCGCGGGAAAGGGTGCCGCGCAACAGCCCGGCCATCACCGGCACGCCGATGGCGCGCATGACGGGCAGGGCAGGATCAAGATCGCGCGCGAGCAACGCCGCGACTTCATCGAGTCCGCCAGTCTCCAGCATGATCTCGAACCGGCGGTCGCACCGCGCGTAAAGCCAGTCGCGCGGCGGCAGGAGGAGGAGGGGGACAAGACGGACGCTATGCCCGATTCCGCCCACGCGATCGGCCTGCCAGGCCTTGAGCGGACGGCCGGTGGCGCGGACCACCTCCAGCGCGCGGGCGATGCGCGTCGTATCATTGGCATCGAGCCGCGCTGCGGCTTCTGGATCGTGCGTCAACAGCTGTTCCCGCGCCTCGGCTACCGGGAGGGCGCGCACCGACGCCCGGATGGCGGGGTCGATCTCCGGCACCGGGGCGATCCCGTCGAGGAGTGTGCGCACATACATGCCCGTTCCGCCGACCAGAATGGGCAGGCTTTGGCGCGCGTGGGCTGCGGCGATCTCGGCCCGGGCTTGCGCCGCCCAGTCGGCCGCCGAACAGGGTTCCGCGCCATCGATATGGCCGAACAACCGGTGCGGCGCGCGGGCTTCCTCCTCCGCCGACGGGCGGGCGGAGACGATGCGCAGGTCGCGGTAAACCTGACTTGCGTCGGCGTTGATCACCGTCCCGCCGGTCAATTCCGCAAGCCGAAGGGCCAATGCGGACTTGCCGCTGGCCGTCGGCCCTGCAATGAGCGCCACCGTCTCAGGCTTTTTGGATGGTTCGATGTTCACAGCGACGCTCATAGCAGCAGACCGGTTTGATGCAGGCGATATTTCAACGGCATCAGACTGCGTGGCGCAAGCCGGGGCGTCGGTCCTGTCGACCCGCTGGATCGAGGCGGACAAGGCCTTTGACGTGGATTTCACCGGCGATGCCGTCGCTGTGCGTGCCGCCGTGGAAAACGGCTTCGCGCGCGCCGACGCCATCGTCCAGAAGACGGCGGAGCGTGCCCGCAGCCTGATCGTCGCGGACATGGATTCGACGATGATCACGATCGAGTGCATCGACGAACTGGCCGACTATGCGGGCATCAAGCCCCAGATTGCCGAAGTCACCGAGCGCGCCATGCGTGGGGAACTGGATTTTGAGGAGGCGCTGCGCAGCCGCGTCGCCTTGCTGGAAGGCCTGCCGGAAAGCGTGATCGAACAGTGCCTCGCCGAACGGGTCGTCATCATGCCCGGCGCGCGGGCTCTGGTCCGGACGATCCGCGCCCATGGCGGCATGGCGGTGCTCGTATCTGGCGGCTTCACGCGCTTTGCCGAACCGGTCGCCGAGGAGATCGGGTTCAACACGGCCATCGCCAACCGGCTTGGTATTGCCGATGGTGTGCTGACGGGCAAGGTGGACGGCGACATTGTCGGCGCGCAGACCAAGCGTCAGACATTGCTGGCGACATTGGCCGCGCATGATCTGCCTGCCGCTGCCAGCCTGGCCGTTGGCGACGGGGCAAACGACATTCCGATGATCGAGGTCGCCGGGCTGGGCGTGGCCTATCACGCCAAGCCGAAGACGGCCGCAGCTGCTGCCGCGCGGGTCGATCATGGCGACCTGACGGCGATCCTCTATGGGATGGGCTATCCGCGCAGCGCCTGGGCCTGCGCGGACTGACGATCACTGAGGCGCGACGGGGAAGCAGGCCTGTCCTGCCGCCTGCGCCGCCTTGCAGATGCGCTCCGCATCCGCGCGGGAGGCGAGCGGACCAGCCTGAAGCCGCGTCACGCTGGCGGCTTTGACCAGATAGGGCTGCAGTTGGGCCAGGCCCGAAATGCGGCCCTTGATCTGACCCCATTGCCCGCGGGCCTTGGCCTCTTCGCTGAATGCGCCGAGCTGCACGCGCCATTTGCCCGTGACGACAGGCGTAGGCTTGGCGGGCGCCGCCTTTGCGACGGCCGGTTTCGGGGTAACGGGTTTTGGCGGTGTTGCCTTCAGGACGATCCGTGCCGGCGCTGGTGCCGGGGTGGCGACATCCGGCGTTTCATAGGATGGCGTGTCTTCCAAGGGCGCGGCTGCCGGAGCCTGCCATTGCGCCTCGGGCGCTGCCTCAACGGGAATCGCAGTGGGGCGCTCGACCGGCGCAGCGTTGCGGCGCGGCGAGGGCAGGGCGCTTCGGCTGGCCGTCATCAGCGGTGCCCGTGATTGCAGGACGGGCGCGGTACGGACCGGCGCGGGCAGCGTTTGCCGCACTGGCGCGACGGCAACTGGGGCGGGCGGCGCAGGCACGGGGTCGACCGCGGCCAAGGCGGGGCGGCTGCTCGCGAGTTCCATGTCGCGGGCCAGCGCCAGACCCTTCTGACGCTGTTCAAGCGGAATGAACTTGTCCATCTGTGCAAGGCTGGAGGACGCACGGGCAAGGCCCGTCGCGGACGCGCGCGTCATCAGGGCATAGGCCGTGACCCAGTCCTTTTCGGCGAAGTCGCCGTTGAACAGGGCGGTCCCCAGCACATATTGCGCGCGCGGATCGCCGCGGTTGGCGGAACGGCGGATCAGCGGCATGGCATTCTGCCGGTCACCATTCTGGAACATGATGAGGCCCAGATTGTCCTCGGCCTGAAGATGTCCCTGACTGGCCGCGCGACGATACCAGTCCTCGGCGGCTTTCATGTCGAGCGGCACGCTGCGGCCGAAGCGATAGGCTTGGGCAAGGTTGAACTGCGCATCGGCATCGCCTTTGATCGCAAGCGGGCGCCACAGCTTGACGGCGGTGGCGTAATCTCCCGATTCCCACGCATCGACGCCGCGCTTCACATCGGCATTGGGTGCCGCTGGCTGTGATTGCGCAACCAGTTGAGTTGCAGGCATAAACAAAGCCGCTGCGGCAACGGCCGCAGCCAAAGATATTCGCATGATCCCATACCCCCGGTACGCGTGGACGGGGCTGACCTATCCGAAATAGACTTAACAGCCGCTTACCCATGACAGATTTCTGCATAAGGATGGCATCGCGCAAATTGCCGCCGCACCGTTAACCTAAATTTAGCCACCCCCATGGCAGGTAAGCCGGAACAGCTATCCAAAGACCGGGGGTCCATTCTATGCGCGTTCTCGCGTTGGCGTCTCAAAAGGGTGGGTCAGGCAAGACGACCTTGTCCGGCCATCTCGCCGTGCAGGCGCAATTGTCGGGCGCAGGCCCGGTCGTCCTCATCGACATCGACCCGCAGGGCTCTCTGGCCGACTGGTGGAATGAGCGCGAGGCCGAATTGCCGGCCTTTGCCCAGACAACCGTCGCCCGCCTCGCCTCCGATCTGGAAGTGCTGCGCCAGCAGGGCTTCCGCCTCGCCGTCATCGATACGCCGCCCGCCATCACCATGGCGATCCAGAGCGTCATCCAGGTGGCCGAGCTGATCGTCATTCCGACGCGGCCCAGCCCGCACGATCTGCGCGCCGTGGGGGCCACGGTCGACCTGTGCGACCGCGCCGGAAAGCCGCTGATTTTCGTCGTCAATGCGGCCACGCCCAAGGCCAAGATCACGTATGAAGCCGCCGTCGCGCTGTCGCAGCATGGCACGGTGGCGCCAGTCACACTTCACCACCGCACCGATTATGCGGCGTCGATGATTGACGGGCGCACGGTGATGGAGGTCGACCCCAACGGCCGGTCGGCCGGTGAGGTGCGCGAACTCTGGACCTACATTTCCGACCGCCTTGAAAAGAACTTCCGCCGGACGGTTTTCAGTGCCCCCGGCGTGGGCACGGCACCTGGCTTCCAGCGCTCGGTTGGTGGCGGCTTCGGCCGTCGCGTTACCCAATAAGGGGGCGCTGACGTGACCGAACAGAAACCCTTCGCCTCGCTTTCCTCAAGCCTGCTGGCGCGCAAGGGGCAGGCAGCCCCCGCGATGCGCCGACAGGGCATGATCTCTCTGATGGCCGAAGCGGCCGGCACGGATGTCCCGCATCCGAGCGCGCTCGAAGATCTCGGCTGGAACGATATGGGTCATGACACGGACTATGTGCCGGGTCAGGCAGGCCATGCCGGTCTGTCGCCCATGGCCGCCGCGCATGAGCCTGCGCCCGTCCTGCAGCCGCAGGTCGCCCCGATTTCGCCCGACGTCGCGATCAACCATATCGATCCCGTCGTCCCGGAAGTGGTGCGTCAGCAGCAGGCGCTTGAGCGGGAAACGGCCATGCCGACGCCCGCTCCGGCGCCGGTGCCAGCACCTGCGCCGATTGCAGCAGCGCCTGCTCCGTCAGCACCTGCCATCGCACCCAAGGCTGCACCGCGCGTGGCGCGTCGCGCGGCACCCGGATCGCGGGGCAAGGCGGCGTTCACGCTCCGCCTCGATGCGGACCGGCATTTGCAGCTGCGTCTGGCCTGCGCGCTCAACCATCGTTCGGCGCAGCAGATCGTGACCGAAGCGCTCGACGCCTATCTCGGAAGTCTGCCGTTGTCCGAACAGCTCGCTGCCGTCCGCAGGGTCGGCAAGGCCTGAACATTCCCAGGGGGATCAACCGATGAATAAGCTCAACAGGATCAAGCTGGCGGTGTCTTCGCTGATGATCGGGGCCGGCGTTCTGGCCGTGCCGCCGTCTGCCATGGCGGAACGGTCAAGCGCCTCGGAAAGCGGCCTTTCGCGCACCGCGGAAAAGGCCGCCGACAGCGCCCGCGCCGCCCTTTCGAAGCACAAGTTCGAAAAGGCCGTATCGCTTGCAGAGCGGGCCGTGGCGGCCATGCCCAAGAGCGCCGAATATCGCATCCTGCTGGGTGAGGCCTATCTTTCGGTGGGGCGCTTCAACTCGGCAGAAACGAGCTTCACCGACGCGCTGTCGCTGAGCCCGGGCAATCCGACTGCAGCCCTGAAGCTGGCGCTCGTCAAGACGGCCAATGGCCGCGCGGGCGAAGCGCAGGCAGTTCTTGAAGCGCACAAGTCCGTCCTTGCCGTGGCCGATTACGGCCTGGCGATGGCGCTGGCGGGTGATCCGCAGGCCGCAGTTGCGGCGCTGGAACAGGCCGTTCGCGGCGGTCAGGCGACGGCCAAGACGCGTCAGAACCTTGCGCTGTCCTATGCTCTTGCCGGGCGCTGGCTTGAGGCGCGGGCGATGGCCTCGCTCGACCTGACGCCGGATCTTGCGGACAAGCGCATTGTCGAATGGGCGGCGCTGGCCCGCCCCTCCAACAGCTGGGAACAGGTGGCGACGATCCTTGGGGTCACGCGCACCGCCGATGACGGCCTGCCGACGGCACTCGCGCTCGTCGACATGCCCGAGCAGAAATATGCGGCGGCGTCGCCCGTCGTGCAGGCGCCGCTCCCCGCTGTGGAAGAAACCCCGCAGCCCAATTACGAAGTCGCGCCCGAGGTGAAGGACCCGGCACCGGTCCGCGTCGCCGATGCGGCGCCCGCACCGACCATTGTTGCCCCGGCCAGCCCGGTCAAGCAGCAGGTTGTGCCGGTTGCGCTGCCCGCCTCCAAGGCTTCCAAATTCCCCGCGCCGGTCGACTCGGGCCGCTTCGTGGTGCAGCTGGGCGCCTATCGGTCCGCAGGCGTTGCCGCCGATGGCTGGGCCCGCGTGTCCAAGCGCTGGGCGTTCCTCAATGATTATGATGGCCGTCAGGCCAAGGTGAACCTCGCCAAGGGCACTTTCTATCGCCTGTCGGTCAGCGGCTTTGCCACGCGCGAGGCCGCAGGGGCCGTCTGCAGCAAGATCAAGGCCGAAGGCGGTCAGTGCTTCATCCGCACCATCCTGCCGACCGATGGCGTCCGCTGGGCGGCCAAGGGCAGCCAGAAGGGCCAGCAGCTGGCCGCGCGCTAAACGATCCCCACGTCACACACGGGGTAGGGCGGTCAGGACAAGTCCCGGCCGCCCTTCATCGTTTTGAGAACGCGGCCCTGCACGGGCAGCTTGTCAAAGGGCGTATTGCCGGCCTGTCCCGCGAACTTCGCGGCATCGATCTGCCAGGGGCTTTCGGGATCGAAGAAGACGAGATCGGCGGGCGCGCCGGCTTCCAGGCGTCCGCTGTCGACGCCAAGCAGGCGCGACGGGTTCAGCGCCAGCAACTCGAACAACCGGGTCATCGAGACAACGCCATCGCGCACCAGCCCCAGCGATAGAGCGAGCAGCGTTTCCGCGCCCGCCGCACCCGGATCCGCATCGGCAAAGGGCAGGCGCTTCACCTCGGGTCCGCGCGGATCATGGGCCGAACAGATCACGTCGATCGTCCCGTCGCGCACGGCCTCAATGCAGGCGCGGCGGTCGGCCTCGGTGCGCAGCGGCGGCGACAGACGGGCAAAAGTCCGGAAATCGTTGATCGCGACTTCCGAGAGGAACAGGTGTGTCGGAGAAATGCCGCAGGTGACGGCCATGCCCTTGGCTTTGGCACCGCGCACGAGGTCGAGCCCCTTGGCAGTCGTGACCTTGCGGAAATGCAGCGTCGCGCCGGTAAGTTCTGCGAGCATCAGATCGCGCGCAATGGCCAAGGCTTCGGCCTCCGCAGGTGCGCTGGCAAGACCCAGTCGCGTCGACGTTTCGCTGGCCGTTGCCACGGCGCCGCCAACAAGCCCCGCATCCTCTGCATGGGAGATCACAGTGAGGCCCAGCGAGGCGGCATAGGTCAGCACTTTGTGCATGACGCCTGAGTCCGCGACCCAGCCGCGTCCGGTCGAGACGGCCTTCGCCCCGGCTTTGCGCATCATCGCATATTCGCCCAGCTCGGCCCCCGCGAGGCCGCGCGTTGCCGCTGCCAGCGGGTGGACCCACAGGTCCGGCTTGGCCGCGAGCGCCGCGCGCTGCACGATGCCGGGTTCATCGAGAACGGGCTTCTGGTCGGGCATCAGGGCGATGCGCGTAATGCCGCCAGCGATGCAGGCACGCTTGTCGACAGAGAAGACGCCGAGGTCGACAATGCCGGGGGCGACATGCGCGCCCTTGGCATCGAGGATTTCAGCACCGGGCGGAATATCGCTGCCGACTGACGCTATGCGGTCGCCTTCCAATATTAAAACACCGTTTGTCCCGAGCGACGTCGAGGGACGTGTCTCGACTGCGCTTGACACAAACGGGGTGGGCACCAGACGGGCATTCGTGATCGCGATCATCTTGCTCATGCCATGCCCCTCCGTCCGCGCGTCAGCACGTCGAGGCAGGCCATGCGCACGGCGACCCCCATTTCCACCTGCTCGGCAATGACCGAGCGGTTGACGTCGTCGGCAACGTCGCTTGCAATCTCGACACCGCGATTCATCGGGCCGGGGTGCATGACGAGCGCATCGGGCTTGGCGCGTTTCAGCCGCTCATAGGTGAGGCCGTAGAGCGCATGATATTCCCGCAGTGAGGGGACGAAGCCGCCCTCCATCCGCTCGGTCTGAAGGCGCAGCATCATGACGACGTCGGCATCGGCAATGCCTTCATCCATGTCGGTAAAGGCGGTCACGCCCATCTGTTCGATCGCGGGCGGCATCAGCGTGGCAGGTGCCACGATGCGGACATCGGCGGCGAGTGAGGTGAGGGTGAGGATGTTGGACCGCGCGACGCGGCTATGCAGAACATCGCCGCAAATCGCGACCTTCAGGCCCTGGAAATTGCCCTTGCGGCGGCGGATCGTCAGCGCGTCGAGAAGCGCCTGGGTCGGGTGCTCGTGGCGGCCGTCGCCGGCGTTGAGCACCGGGCAGTCCACTTTGTCTGCGATCAGCGCGACCGCGCCCGAAGAGGCATGGCGGATGACGATCACGTCTGCGCGCATCGCGTTCAGCGTGATCGCGGTGTCGATCAGCGTTTCGCCCTTCTTCACGCTCGATGTCGCCGCGTGCATGTTCACGACGTCGGCGCCGAGGCGCTTTCCGGCGATCTCGAACGACAACAACGTGCGCGTCGAATTTTCGAAGAAGGCGTTGATCTGGGTGAGGCCTGCAAGGCGGTCATCATGCTTGGTGAGCGAACGGTTGAGCGTGACCCATTGTTCGGCTTCATCAAGCAAATACAGGATTTCGTGCGGCTGCAGGCCAGCGATACCGAGCAGATGCCGGTGCGGGAAAAGCGGTGATGTCATTAAAGCCCAGCCCTAGACGGGAAGCGGCGCCGGTTCAAGCTGTCCAGAACCAGTAGACAGCCAGACCCGACGCCAGCGCCACGTGCAGCTTCACAATGCCGTCGAGCGAGGACGTGAAAGGCTGCTTGCGTGTCTTGTGTCGGAAGAAGCGCCGCCCGACCACCGCGCCTGCCGATCCGCCGATGAAGGCGAGGCCGAGCAAGGTGCTTTCCGCAATCGGCCATGTGCCTGCTTCGGCGCGCAGCTTGTCGAACCCGAAGACCATGAAGGTTCAGACATTGAGAAGGACAAACAGGCAGACAATCGTCGTCGCATCCGGACGCACGTCAGATGCCGCCCATCGCCAGCGCATCTATCGCGCCCTGGAGGATATAGGCGGCGGCCGCCGAGTCGACCCGCTCCGCCCGCTTGGCGCGCGACAGGTCGGCATCGATCATGGCGCGCTCCACGGCCTGTGTGGACCAGCGTTCGTCCCACAAAAGGATCGGCAGGCCGAGGTCTTCCATGTTGCGCGCAAAGGCCCGCGTGGATTGCGTGCGCGGGCTATCCGTCCCGTCGAGGTTGAGCGGAAGCCCGATCACAATCCCTTTGACCGACTGTGCCGCGATCATGTCCCGCAACTTCGCGCGGTCGACCGCGAACTTGGCACGCCGGATGAGCGTGGCCGGAGTCGCAATCGTCCAGCCTGCATCACACAGCGCAGTGCCAATCGTCTGCGTGCCGACGTCGAGCCCGATCAGGCGGCCGCCATCGGGCAGGGCTGGCCGGAAGTCAGAGGTAAGCGTCGCGATCACTTGGCCTCGAACGCGGCAATGCGCCGCGCGGCATCGGCCCGCACATTCGCCCAGAACAGGCTGTAGTCATAGACATGGTAATTGTTGCCGGGCAGCACATAGGGCCCAAGGTCCGGCCCTTCGCCAATCAGCAGATAGCCCTTGGCATCGCACGCGGCGCCAACGGTGCCGGGCACAAGCTCCCCGGTCTTCAGGTCGGCGCTGTTCTTGAGAGTCCCCAGATTTGTGGACAGGGAGGCGTCCGCCTTGGCGCCGCCGGTCAGCGGGTTGGTGCACAGATAGGCATCGCCGCGCCGCTTGCCGGTCAGGCCCGGCTGTGCGTCGTACAGGCCGGCAACGCCTGCATAGTCGGCAGGCGCGGCATAGCTCTGCCAGCTCAGGATGCAGCCTGTCTGGTCGGCCTTGGAACAGGCAGGCAGGCCGAGGGCCGGGAGGTCCGCCTGAACCGAAATGGGCCACCCGACAGCGTAGACGGCAACGATGCGCTTTGCGATCGGCTGGCCCGCCACGCGATCCTTCAGCAGATGGAGGAGATGCAGCGCGCCCTGGCTGTGCCCTGCAAGGACGATCGGGGCATCGGGCTTTTGCGCGGCGACGAAGGTGTCAAACGCCTGCAGCACGTCGCGATAGGCGAGCGCCATCGCTTTGGCCGCCTCGGGCTGATCGGTCAGGAATGCGCCAAAGGCGGCTTGCCGATAGCGCGGCGCCCATATCGTCGGCGTCGTATTGAAGACGCTTGCCTGCCCGCGCACGAACAAGGCCGCGCGTTCGTTCGCTTCCCTGTCGTCCAGCGGGGCGTTCCAGTGCGCGTTCGTCAGATAGCTGGTCGGGTGGACAAAGAAGACTGCGACCTTGGGCGTCTGTGCCGTCGCCTTGGGCGCGCCGGTCGGCAGCCACAAGGCAGGGTTGTTTGCGATGCCGGGCCGGGCAATCCACATCGCTGCATCGGCATAGGCGTTCTGCGACAGGGCGGGCTGTTCGCGGAAATCCTCCCCCGGCACGAAGGCAATGCGCGAAAGTTGGAGGCCGAACAGGCGCAGCGCCGTCAGGACGACGAGAATGAGAACGATAATCCCGGCAATGACATAGAGAAATTTGCGCGCCACGTGCAGCTCCTGAACGGATGGCGCTTAGTGCATAAGCGCTCCTGCCGATGCAAGCAGTGCTTTGCGCAAGCGCCATCGCTGGCTAGGCTGCGTCCTCGAACCGGTTGGGAAGGGGATGCCATGGCGGAGACGGGCACGCAGGATTGGCCGCAACGCAATTCGGCCATCGCCATTTTGGGTGCGCTCTTCGGCCTTGCCATTCAGCAGCTGGCCGAAGGTACGAAGGCCGATGACGTCGTACACGCCGCGCTCGCGACCGCGCTGATGACGGGCGGCGTCGTATTCGCCTTTACGCTCGACCGGGACCGCATCCGCCATTCCGCCGCCTTCGCACTTCTGTCGGCGCTGCTGGTCGGGGCGACGGTCTATCTCAACTCCGGCCTTGCCGAGATGGATACTGGTGAGGGGTGGAAACTGCTCTGCTCGGTGCTGGCGGTCTTGGTGGCGGCGCCGCTGTTTCAGGCATGGTGTGACGCGGGCCAGCCCCAACCGCACCTGACCGCGCTTGCCTATCCGCGTGTCCATGATCGCGCGTGGATGAACATCTTGCTGTGGTTCGCCTGCTGGGCGTTCGCGGCGGTTGTTTTCCTCTTGGGCCAACTGCTTGCGGAGCTTTTCTCGCTCATCGGCATAAGGCTGGTGCGCAAGGCGATGGAGGAAAGCTGGTTTGTCGCGATGCTGATGGGCGGGGCCTTCGGGGCGGCCTCCGGGCTGTTGCGGGACCGGGAGAGCCTGCTCGTCACGCTCCAGACCGTGGTCCGGCGCGTCCTCTCGGTCCTTGGCCCCGTGCTGGGCTTCGGCCTTATTCTCTTCCTCCTCACGCTGCCCTTCACGGGTCTCCACGCCTTGTGGGAGGCGACCAAGTCCACCACGCCCATCCTCCTGTCATGCGTGGTCGGTGCGCTCATCCTCTCCAACGCAGCGATTGGCGATTCCAGCGAAGACGAAACGCACGTCGCCATCCTGCGCTGGGGCGCGACGGCGCTGGGCGTCGCAATGTTGCCGCTCGCGATCATCGCGGCGATTTCTACCGGGCTGCGGATCGCGCAATATGGCCTGACGCCCGAACGCCTCTGGGCGGTCGTGTTCGTCGGCATCGCGCTCGCCTTTGGCGGGGGCTATCTCTGGGTCATCCTCCGCCAGCGCATGGGCTGGTTCGCGGGCGTCCGCCCGCTCAACCTCCGGCTGGCGGCGGGACTGTGCCTTCTGGCCTTCCTTCTCGCCACGCCTTTGGTCAATTTCGGCGCCTGGTCGACGGCCAGCCAGCTTGCCCGGTTGGAAAGCGGCAAGGTGAGCGTCGCCAAATTCGACTGGGCGGCGCTGCGCTTCTCCTTTGGGGAGCCGGGGCGCCATGCCCTGAAGAAGCTGGCCCGCACCGGATCGCCCGACGTGCGGAAGGCTGCGGCCAAAGCCCTTGCCCTGACCAATGTCTGGGACGCGCGGACGCAGCCGGAGGATGCGATGGGGGCGGAAACACTCGTCGGTCGGCTGATCGTGAAGCCGGTTGCCGTGGCGCTGCCGCAACCGCTGCTCGCCCGCCTGTCGCGCTATGACGCCTGCGGGCGCGTGGGGCGCTGCGTCGTCTTCTATGCGGCGGGCGCGCAGGAGGCTGTGGTGGCGGGATTGCCCTGCGACACCTGCGGCATCTCCGCCCAGCGCCTCGTCCGGGATGTCGTCAGCGGCACCTGGGAATGGGACGCGGCCAAGGCGAGTTCGCCGCCTCTCCCCGACGCGGACCTGGCCGCAAAGAACAAGGCTGACATGGAGGCCCTGCGCAACGGCAATGTGGAGGTGCGGGCGGTCGAACGACGCCAGGTGTTCGTTTCGGGCAAACCCGTGGGCATTCCCTTTGAGTGAGGTGGCGAGGGGGCGACAGATATCCTCAGTTTCCTGACCAAGCATGCCGAACGGCGTTGTGTTCAGCCCCGCCTGAGGTAAAGCGCGGGAGAACCGGATTCTCCCTTCAGCAGGACGCCTGACCCATGAAATTCTTCGCAGACACCGCCGAAATCGCCGACATCAAGGAACTGGCCGCAACCGGCCTTCTGGATGGCGTTACGACCAACCCGTCGCTGATCGCGAAGTCGGGGCGGGACTTCATGGAAGTCACGCGTGAAATCTGCGGCATCACCGATGGCCCGGTGTCAGCCGAAGTCGTCGCGCTCGACCATGCTACGATGATGAAGGAAGCCGACGTCCTGCGGAAGATCGCCGACAATGTCTGCATCAAGGTGCCGCTGACGATTGATGGCCTGAAGACCTGCAAAGCGCTGACCAGCGAAGGCACGATGGTCAACGTCACGCTCTGCTTCTCGGCCAATCAGGCGCTGTTGGCTGCAAAGGCGGGCGCAACGTTCATCTCGCCCTTTGTTGGCCGGCATGACGACAATGGCTTTGACGGCATGGCGCTCATCTCCGACATCCGTCTGATCTACGACAATTACGGCTTCGACACCGAAATCCTTGTCGCCTCCGTGCGGCACACCGTCCACGTGCTGGAAGCTGCGCGCATCGGTGCCGACGTGATGACGGCGCCCCCGTCGGTCATCAAGGCGATGTTCAACCATGTCCTCACCGACAAGGGCATCGCCGGTTTCCTCGCTGACTGGGAAAAGACGGGACAAAAGATCATTTGACCGACGTCGTCCAGCGCTGGTCCGACCATCTCCGTCGGGACCGGCGGCGGTCGATCCACACCGTCCGCGCCTATGTGGCGACGGCGGAGCGTTTGATGAGCTTCCTGCGCGTCCATCAGGGCGGTGTGCCCAATCTGTCCAAGGTCGAGGCGGCGGACTTGCGCGCCTATCTTGCCTCGCGTCGTGGCGATGGCATTGGCAATGTCTCGACCGCGCGCGAACTGTCGGCCGTGCGGGGCTTCCTGAAGTTCGCAGGCGGCGAAGAGGCCGTGCCCCGCGTCAAGGGGCCGCGCGTGCGCAAATCCCTGCCACGGCCTGTCTCACCCGATGACGTGCTGGCGCTGGCTGAGGATTTGGCGGAACAGGCGCGCGAACCCTGGATTGCGGCGCGCGACTGGGCGATCCTCTTGCTCCTCTACGGCGCTGGCCTGCGCATCGGCGAGGCCCTGGGTCTGACAGGCGAGGTTCTGCCTTTAGGCGACACCATGAGCGTGACGGGCAAGCGCCAGAAGACCCGTGTCGTGCCCATTCTGCCCGAGGTGCGCTCCGCCATCGAGATCTATGCCGAAAGCTGCCCTTACGGCGTTGAGAAGGGGAAGCCGCTGTTTCGCGGCGCGCGCGGCGGACCGCTGGAACCGGGGATGGTGCGCCGTGCCGTGCAGGCCGCGCGGACGCGGCTCAACTTGTCGGACCGGACCACGCCCCATGCCCTGCGGCACAGCTTTGCCAGTCACCTGCTCGCGCGCGGGGCGGATTTGCGGAGCCTGCAGGAACTGCTCGGCCATGCCAGCCTGTCCTCAACGCAGGTCTATACGGCGGTGGACGCGGCCTATCTGCTGGATGTGTACCGGACGGCGCATCCGCGGGCTTGAGGTAATTCTCACTTCTTTTTGGGTTTTAGCTCCATCGTCATCCTGAACTTGTTTCAGGATCCATGCCGCGAACGAGGTGCAAGATGCCAAAGGTGGAAGATATGCCGATCCGCGAGGCATGGATGATGAAACAAGTTCAGCATGACGACATGCAGAAAGCCCGAGATCAGCTCTTGTCCGGCTTCCACGTGATCAGGCGCCAGACATAGCCAAGCACGATGACCACCATCACCGCGATCGCAATCGGCCCCACGAAATTGTCGACCTCTTTGAAGGTCTTGCCCATGCTGTAGCCGGCCAGCCCGAGCAGGGCGGTCCACCCCGCCGTGCCGATGGTTGACCAGATGACGAAGGTCAGTAGCCGCATGTGGAGCAGGCCCGCCGGGATCGAGATCAGCGAGCGCAGGGTCGGCAGCATGCGGCCGAAGAACACGATGGCCCAGCCCTGCGTGCCGAACAGCTTTTCCGCCTTTTCAATCTCGCGCCAGTCGAGCGTCAGATAGCGGCCCCAGCGGATGATGAGCGGCTTGAAGCGCTCAATGCCGATGACACGGGCTGCAAGGTACCAGAAATAGTTGCCGAGCATCGCGCCTGCGGTCCCCGCCGCGATGACGCCTGTGATGTCCATCTTGCCGCGCGCGGCGGCAAGGCCCGACACGGTCATGATGACTTCGGACGGGATTGGCGGGAAGACAGTTTCCAGAAACATCAGGAACCCGACGCCGAGGTAACCGGCATCTTCGATCAGCGTGATGATCCACTCACTCACTTGGAAAGCTTTGCTTCGATCGTGTCCCAGATGAGGGCCGGAGTGTCCGTCCCGTTAAAGGCGTCGATGGCGACGATGCCGGTCGGCGAAGTCACGTTGATCTCGGTCAGCCACTTGCCGCCGATGACGTCGATCCCGACGAAGAGCAGCCCGCGCTTCTTCAGCTCCGGCCCGATAGCGGCGCAGATTTCGCGCTCACCCTGCGTCAGGTCGGTCGCTTCGGCGCGGCCGCCTGCGGCGAGGTTCGACCGGATTTCGCCCGCGCCGGGGATGCGGTTGATAGCGCCCGCGACTTCGCCGTCGATGAGCACAATGCGCTTGTCGCCGCTTTCGACCGCGCGGATGAAGGCCTGCGCCATGAAGGGTTCGCGCCAGACCTGGCCGAACAGCTCGGTAATGGCGGCAAGATTCTTGCCGTCCTTGCCAATGTGCATGACGGCGGACCCGGCATTGCCGTGGAGCGGCTTTACGACGATTTCGCCGTGCATTTTGTGAAAGGCGCGGACCTCGTCAAGCGAGCGTGTGACGAGCGTCGGCGGCATGAACTGCGCGAAGTCGAGCACGAAGACCTTTTCGGGCGCGTTGCGCACGCTGACCGGATCATTGGCGACAAGCGTCCGGTGCGTGATCCGTTCCAGCAGGTGCGTGGCGGTGATGTAGCCCAGGTCGAAGGGCGGGTCCTGCCGCATGAGGACGGCGTCGATATTGTCAGCCAGATCGATTTTTACCGGCGCGCCAAAGGTAAAGTGATTGCCTGCTTCGCGCTGCACCGTCACCGGTCGGGCCGTCACCCAGACGCGGCCGTCCGAATAGTTCAGCTCATCGGCGGTATAGTGATAGTTCGTGTATCCGCGCGCCTGCGCCGACAGCATCAGGGCGAAGGTGGAATCGCCCGCAATGTTGAGACCCTCCATCGGGTCCATCTGAAACGCGACCTTCAGGGTCATGTACCGGGTCTCCTTGTCTGGCGCGCATCTAGGCGAAGCGGGCGGCTTTGTCACCCATGCCAGACGTTGGTGAGGTGGCGGGGCCAAGCGAAGGGCGCGATCAGGATCACGTCGATGCGGATGTCTTCGCCCTTCGGTGCGTATTTGGCCGCCACAGCATTGGCGGCGGCCGCGACCCGGCGCAGGCGCCAGGCGTCGATGGCGGTGTCGAGATCCGCAGCGCGCGTCCGGGACTTCACCTCGATGAAGGCGACGGTCCGCCCGCGCCTCGCCACCAGATCGACTTCGCCCGCACGCACCTTCACCCGCTGTGCCAGAATGCGCCAGCCATGCAGGCGGAGCCACCATGCGGCGATCGTCTCACCGAGGCGACCGCGCTTTTCGGCCGCCTGACGCGTCATCTGCCCTGAAGTTCGAGCGCCCGGGCATAGAGCGCCTTGCGGTCTGCACCCAGACGGCGCGCAACCTCGCCTGCGGCCTTGGCGGGCGAGGCGGACTTCATGGCGTCAATGAGGGCGGCTTCGATATCATCGCTGCTTGCGGCCTCGGGCTCACCCGGCGGGCCGACAATGATGACGATCTCTCCCTTTGGCGGGGAATCTTCATAACGTGTGGCAAGTTCGCGGAGCGTCCCGGTGACGCATTCTTCATACGCCTTGGTGATTTCCCGCGCGACGGCGGCGTCGCGGTCCCCCAGCACGCTTGCAAGCGTCGCCAGCGTGTCGGCGAGGCGCGGGCCGGATTCGTAGAAGACGAGTGTCGCCTTCAGGGCCTTGAATTCGGCAATATGGTCGGCCTTGGCCTTGGCCTTGGGGGGCAGGAATCCGGCAAATAGGAAGCGGTCGGTGGGCAGGCCTGCGAGCGTCAGCGCGGCGATGGCCGCCGAAGGGCCGGGGATGGTGACGACGTTGCGCCCCGCCGCCCGCGCATCGCGCACCAGCTTGTAGCCGGGATCGGAAATAAGCGGTGTGCCTGCATCGGACACGAGTGCCACGGCTTCGCTGCCCATGCGCTCAATCAGGCCGGGCCGCACCCTGTCGGCATTATGATCATGATAGGGCTGCATCGGGCGCTTGACGCCGATATGCTGCAACAGCTTCGCCGTGACGCGGCTGTCTTCGACCGCTATGATGTCAGCTTCGCGAAGAATCGAAGCCGCACGCGGACTTAGGTCGCCGAGATTGCCGATTGGCGTGGCGACGATATACAGACCGGGTTCGAGCGTAGAAGCCATAGGGAGTGCGTCATGGCAGAGGATATGGGTGAGGGGCAAGCGACAGACCTGAAACGGCGGCAGATCATGCGCTGGGGCCTGGTCAGCGCGGCATTGTTCATGGCCGGGTGTCAGGTCGTGCCCAAGGCGCCCCCCAAGCCCGTTGAGGCGCCGCCGGAAGAGGGGCCGAGCAGTGGCCTGCCGTCCGATGCCACGCGCCACCGGATCGCGCTTCTCGTGCCGCTCAGCGGCTCCAATGCCGGGATCGGCCAGTCGATCGCGAATGCCGCCAACATGGCCGTCCTCGACACGGGTGGCGAGCGCATCCGCATGACCGTCTATGATACGGCGGGTGGTGCGGCAGCGGCGGCCGAAAAGGCTGTCGCGGAAGGCAACAAGCTGATCCTCGGGCCCCTCCTCGCCGAAGACGTCCGCGCGGCCGCCGAAGTGGGCCGCCGCAATCGCGTGCCGCTGATCGGCTTTTCAAACGACGTCTCGGTCGCGGGCAATGGCACCTATCTGCTCGGCTTCACGCCGGCCCAGTCGGTGTCGCGCGTCGTGGGCTATGCGCGCTCAAAGGGCATGGTGAAGTTTGCCGGGCTCGTGCCCGCCGGCGTCTATGGCCAGCGCGCGCAGACCGCGCTTGCCCGTTCGGTCGATGAGGCGGGCGGGGCGCTCGTCTCGGTCCAGTCCTACGATCGCAACGCAGGCGCCATCATGGGGGCCATTTCCCGCATCAACAAGGCCGGGGCGGCGGACGCGATCCTGATCGCTGATTCGAGCCGGACGGCCGTGCAGGCGATCCCGATCATCCGCCGCGGCCCGAGCGCCAATGCCAAGATTCTGGGCACCGAACTCTGGAACACCGAAGCCAGCCTCTCCTCGCCCGCCTTGAGCGGGGCGTGGTTTGCGAGCGTGTCGGACGGCGTCTACAACCAGATGGCGACCAAGTATCGCACGCGTTTCGGCACCGCGCCCTATCGCCTGTCGAGCCTCGGCTATGATGCCGTGCTGCTCGCCACCAAGGTCGCGACTAACTGGAAGGTAGGCACACCATTCCCGCTGCGCGCGCTGGACGACGTCGGTGGCTTTGCCGGGATTGACGGCCCGTTCCGCTTCAACGCGTATGGCGTTGCAGAGCGTGCGCTGGAGGTGCAGCAGATTGGTCCGAACGGGACGACTGTCGTGTCGCCTGCCCCCAAGGGTTTTGCGGACTAAACGGCAACAAGCTCCGCCAATATCCGGTCGAGCAGCAGCATACCGTCCGGTGTGACCGTGATACGGCTGTCCTGGCGGGTGATCAGGCCATAGCCCGTCAGTTGGTCGGCGGCCTTGCCATCGATCAGGTCGCAGGGCGATGTGCCCGTTCGCCGCGCGATGTCGAGGAGGTCGATGCCGTCACGCAGCCGCAGCCCCATCAGCAATGCCTCCCGCGCCTGTTCGGTCGGTGAAAGGGCATCCTCGGTCTGCGTCCCATGGCCATTGCGCGTGATGGCGTTCAAAAAGTTCTCGGGCTTTTTGTGGCGCAGGGTGGCCATGCCGCCGCGCCGTCCATGTGCGCCGGGGCCGATGCCCGCATATTGGCCGTAGCGCCAATAGGTGAGGTTGTGGCGGCTCTCCTCACCGGGGCGGGCATGATTGGAAATCTCATAGCGCGGAAGACCCGCTTCTGTTGTCATCGTATCGGTCAGCTCAAAGAACTCGGCCGCCTCGTCCGGGTCTTTCGGCGTCAGAGCACCGGTGCGCACCAACGTCTCGAAGCGCGTCGCCGGCTCGATCGTCAGCTGATAGAGCGACAGATGCCCGGTCCCGAAGGACAGAGCGCGCCGCAACTCGGCCTCCCAGGCGGTGAGCGACTGATCCGGCAGCGCGTAGATCAGGTCGAAGGACACCCGCCCGAAGGTGCGTTGCGCGACATCAAGCGCAGCCAGCCCTTCGTCCACGTCATGCGCGCGACCCAGCAATTGCAGCACCGCATTGTCGAGCGACTGAAGCCCGAGCGACACACGGTTGACGCCCGCCGATGCCAGGTCGGCAAAGCGCGCGGCTTCAACCGAGGAGGGATTGGCCTCCAGCGTGATCTCAATGTCCGGCGCCAAGCCCCAATGCTGTTCGGCGTCGCGGATCAGGGTCGCCACAGTCTCGGGTGGCATCAGCGAGGGCGTGCCCCCGCCAAAGAAGATCGACGTGAGCGTGCGGCCCTGTGTCAGCCCCGCCTCATGCGCCATGTCCTTCAAAAGGGCGTCGCGCCATGCCGTCTGGTCCGTAGTTTCCCGTACATGGCTGTTAAAGTCGCAATAGGGGCATTTTGATATGCAGAAAGGCCAATGAATATAGAGGGCAAGGGAATCGGCCGGATGCATGTGTGGCGCTTAGCAGTGTTGGGGGCGGCTGTAAGTCTGCTCGTCGTAGGCGCGCCCACATTAGCCCAAGAGAGCGACGATTTCGCCGAGGATATCCTGACGGCGCACAATTCTGAACGCGAGGACCTCGGCGCGCCCGACCTGGTCTGGAGTGACAGCCTCGCTCGCGATGCGGCGGCGTGGGCGCAGACGCTCAAAGGGAGTGGCACCCTCCGCCATTCCGGCGCGCGGGGGCAGGGTGAGAATCTCTGGATGGGCACAAGCGGCGCCTATGACGCGCTCGACATGGTCGACAGCTGGCTGGGCGAGCGCGAGTCCTTTCGGCGGGGCCGCTTTCCGAATGTCTCGACAACCGGTCGCTGGGCCGATGTCGGCCATTATACCCAGATGATCTGGGCCAACACCCGCGAAGTTGGCTGCGCGGTCGCGAGCGATGCAGACTTTGACTATCTGGTCTGCCGCTATTTCCCGGCTGGCAATTGGATGGGAGAAGACCCGCTGGGCGGCCAGCCGGACGTAGCGGGTCGCTGACGCGCAGCACTCACATTCCACGCCTCAACTCGACGTCGCCCCGTGCTTGACACGGGGCCAGGCTAACCTTGGTCGGGCTAAGCACCTCGATTGCCAGAGTTAGCGGTGTCCAAGGGCGCAGCGGAGCGGAAAAAACAGCCAAGCCCCGTGTCAAGCACGGGGCGACGGGCGAAGAAACTTAAAACAGCGCCGCAACCAGTTTTTTGAATGCGTCGGCACGGTGGCTGATCGCGTGCTTTGCTGCGGGGTCGATTTCGGCAAAGGTCTGGTCTGAGCCAGCGGGCACAAACACCGGGTCATAGCCAAAGCCCAGCGTGCCGCGCGGCGGCCAGGTCAGGCTGCCTTCGACACGGCCCTCAAAGACTTCGCTATGCCCGTCCGGCCAGGCGACGGCGAGCGTGCAGACGAATGCGGCGGATCGGTCCACCGATAATCCTTGCTCAGCCAGCAGGCCTTCGACCTTGCCCATGGCCATGTACCAGTCGCGCCCCGCTGGTCCCTCAAACCATTGCCGTTCGGCCCAGTCTGCGGTGTAGACGCCGGGCCGTCCACCGAGCGCCCGCACTTCGAGCCCGCTGTCATCGGACAAGGCGGGCAGGCCCGACGTGGCCGAGGCGTGCGCCTTGAGCAGCGCGTTTTCGGCAAAGGTCGTGCCGGTCTCTTCGGGCTCGGGCAGGCCGAGTTCGCCTGCCGATACGGGCTCGATCCCGAACGGGGCAAGGAGATCGCGGATTTCGCGAACCTTGCCCTGATTGTGGCTGGCAATGACCAGCCGTCCGGGTTCGAGCTTGCGCACCATGTTTAGCGGCCCGTCGCCTTCAGCTGCGCTTCGAAGATCTTCGTGCAGCCGATGCGGGCAAGGCGCAGGAGGCGCAGCAGCGCTTCCTCGTCATAGGTTTCGCCCTCAGCGGTGGCCTGCGCCTCGGCGATGTTGCCATTGGCGAGCAGCACGAAATTGGCGTCGGCACCGGCGTTCGAATCTTCGATGTAGTCGAGATCGAGCACCGGCGTGCCCTTGTAGATGCCGCAGCTGATCGCGGCGACCTGCGTGTCGATCGGGTCCTTTTCGATCAGGCCGTCCGCCATCAGCTTGTCGACGGCGAGGCGCAGCGCGACCCATGCGCCGGAAATCGACGCCGTGCGGGTGCCGCCATCGGCCTGAATGACGTCGCAGTCGAGCGTGATCTGGCGCTCACCGAGTGCCTTCATGTCCACTACAGCGCGCAATGAGCGGCCGATGAGGCGCTGGATTTCCTGCGTGCGGCCGGACTGCTTGCCCTTGGCCGCCTCACGGCTGCCACGCGTGTGCGTGGCGCGGGGGAGCATGCCATATTCCGCCGTCACCCAGCCTTCGCCCTTGCCACGCAGGAACGGCGGCACGCGTTCTTCCACGCTCGCCGTCACAAGGACGCGGGTGTCGCCAAAGCTGACGAGAACGGAGCCTTCGGCATGCTTGGTGAAATGGGGCTCGATGGTGATTTCACGCATCTGGTCAGGCGCGCGGCCGGATGGGCGCATAGGGACTTGTCCTTTTCTTGGGTTTGGGCGCATCTAGCGGGCAGGGGGGCATCCGACCAGCCCCGGGAGGAGTGAAGCCATGAAAATATTGAAGGGTCTCGTCTTTGGCCTGTCGCTGCTGATGATCCTGATCGGCGGCCTCTGGATTGGCCAGGGTTTGAACATCATCCGTTGGCCTGCGGACAGCTTCATGCTTGGTGTGCCGCAATGGAGCTGGAACGGAACTGGCGTCGTTCTGGTCGGCCTGCTGATGCTCTGGTGGTCGCGTCGTCCCTGACGCGACGGAACAAGGACTTGCAGGTCAGGGCAGTTGCTCACTAAATCAGGGACATGTCCAACGTGCATGAACTGACCGACCGTGCGCGCGACGTGTTTCGTGTCGTCGTCGAATCCTATCTTGGCACCGGGGCCCCGGTCGGCTCGCGGACGATCTCCAAACTGGGACAGATGAACCTGTCGCCGGCATCGATCCGCAATGTCATGCAGGATCTGGAAGAACTCGGCCTCCTCGCCGCGCCGCACACATCGGCCGGGCGGATGCCGACCGAGCTGGGCCTCCGGCTGTTCGTGGACGGAATGATGCAGGCGACCGAGCCGACGGCAGATGAGCGCGCGGTAATCGAGGCGCAGGTGGGGCAGAGCGGCCCGATTGAGGAGGCGCTTGCCGCGGCAACCGCAACACTCTCCGGCCTGTCCCAATGCGCCGGGATCGTCATGGTCCCCGCACGTGAGCCGCGCCTCCGGCAATTCGCCTTTGTGCCGCTGGGCCCTGTGCAGGCGCTTGCCGTGCTGGTGGGCGACGACGGCTCCGTGGAGAACCGCGTGGTGGACCTTCCGCCCGGCCTGCCGCCCGCCGCGCTGATCGAGGCGGGGAACTTCATCACCGCGCATCTTGCGGGCAAGACCCTGTCGGAAGCGGCGTCGGCGCTCGCGGTGCAGATCGCGCGGGAACGTGCGATGCTCGACATGGCAGCGCAGGATCTCGTCCAGCGGGGGATTGCCGTCCTGAGCGAAGATGGCGCGCACCGGCCCGTTCTCATCGTGCGTGGCGCCGCGCATCTGATCGATGATGCCGCCGCTGCCGACCTTGATCGCGTGCGCCAGCTGCTCGACGAGATTGAAGGCAAGGAGGATATCGCCCGCCTGCTGGAGGGCGCGCGCGAAGGCGCCTCCACCAAGGTTTTCATTGGGTCTGAAAACAAGCTGTTTGCGCTGTCGGGGTCTTCGGTGATAGCGGCGCCCTACCACGGACGCGATGGGCGCGTGGTCGGCGTGGTGGGCGTGATTGGCCCCACGCGCTTGAATTACGCCCGTGTCGTCCCCATGGTTGATTTCACAGCACAAACCCTCACGAGATTGATGACGTAATGAGCAACGAAGAGTTGAAGACCGACGCACAGCCTGAAGACGCCGCCCCCGAGGCTGACGCGCCCGCCGACCCGCTGGGCGCGCTGCTGGCCGAACTGGAAGAGGCGCGTCAGCAGATCCTCTATGCGCAGGCCGAAACGCAAAATGTGCGCCGCCGTCTCGAAAAGGACGCGCAGGACGCGCGCGCTTATGCCGCGACCAACTTTGCCCGCGACGTTCTGTCGGTCGCCGACAACCTCTCACGCGCGCTGGACGCCATTCCTGCCGCCATGCGCGAGGATGAAGGATCCAAGGCGCTGGTCATCGGGCTGGAAGCGACGCAGCGTGAGCTGATGGCGGTGTTCGAACGCAACGGCATCACCCGTATCGCCGCCATGGGTCTTCCGCTCGACCCGAACCAGCATCAGGCGATGGTCGAAATCCCGAGCGACGCCGAACCCGGCACCATCGTGCAGGAAATGCAGGCCGGCTACATGATCAAGGACCGCCTGCTGCGGCCCGCTCTGGTGGGTGTGGCGAAGAAGCCGGAATAATCTCCAGAGCACCCTTCGACAGGCTCAGGGCGAGCGCATCCGCAAAGCGCTCAGGCTGAGCTTGTCGAAGCCTGTCGTCGCCTATTCCGCCGGCCGCCGCGCCACCAGCCCGATCGAGATCAGCCGCATCACCGGCTCGTCCTTCTGGTTGAACACAGTGACCTTCGCCTTGGTGCTGCCCATTTCCGGGCGCGAGCGGGAGGGGGTCACTTCGATGATCTCCGATTCCACGCGCAGCGTGTCGCCCGGATAGACGGGCTTCAGCCAGCGCAGCTCGTCGAGGCCGGGCGAGCCGAGTCCCGCCTGCTTGTTCTTTGTGAGGTTCTCGACCAGCATCGCCATCGTCATCGCGCAGGTGTGCCAGCCCGAGGCGGAAATCCGCCCGAAATGCGTCTTTGCCGCAGCCTCATCGTCGAGATGGAAGGGCTGGGGATCATATTTGCGGGCAAAGTCCAGCACCTCGTCGCGCGTGACCTCATAGTGCCCAAAGCTTGCCTTGGTGCCGACCTTGATGTCTTCCAGATATTGCAAACCGCGTCTCCTTTGCCGCCCGTCTTACGTTAACGGAAAGCGGCAAGGGAAGAGGGTTTCGTCATGCCGCGGGCTTTGCGCTGCGCGCCATGCCGGTCGACATCGCGCCAAGCGCCTCCATCATCGCGGTGACGAAAGGCGGATCGTTGATCGTTTCCTGCGCCGCACGGCCCATGGCATCCACCCATTGGCGTGCCGTTTCGGGGCCGATGGCCAACTGCTTGTGGATCGACATGATGCAGGCGCCCTGACGCTCCTCAAACCATGTGCGCGGCCCGCCCATCCACGCCGTCAGAAACCCGGTCAGCGAGGCGCGCATCGGAAAAAGGTCTTCCTCATGCATGTCGCGCAGCGCGGCATAGGCCGGGTCTGTTTCCATCAGGTCGTAGAAACGGTTGACCATCTGGCGAATACCGGCCTCACCCCCGATCCGGTCGAAAGGCGTTACGGGCGTGGTCGGGGCATCCATCGGGCAGTCTCCTTCTCAGCCTGCCGATGGCAGGCGAGAAGGGCGCGCGCCTTGATTTGCGTCAAAGGCCACAGATCCGTTCGTCCCGAGCGAAGTCGAGGGACGTGGTGCCAAGTTGTCTCGACTTCGCTCGACACGAACGGGATCGAGAGACGCCTAGACGTTAAACCGGAACAGCATGATGTCGCCATCCTTGACGAGATATTCCTTGCCTTCGGAGCGCCACTTGCCGGCTTCCTTGGCACCCGCTTCGCCATTGTGGTCGACATAGTCCTGATAGGCCATGGTCTCGGCGCGGATGAAGCCCTTTTCAAAGTCGGTGTGGATGACGCCTGCGGCATTCGGGGCGGTTGCGCCCTTGTGCACGGTCCAGGCGCGGGCTTCCTTCGGGCCGACGGTGAAGAAGGTGATGAGGTGCAGCAGCTCATAGCCGGCGCGGATGACGCGGGCGAGGCCGGTTTCGGTGAGGCCAAGGTCTGCGAGGAATTCGGCGCGGTCCTCGACAGGCATGGTGACGATGTCGGCCTCGATGGCAGCGGAGACAACGACGGCTTCTGCGCCTTCGGCCTTCGCCTTTTCAAACACCTTGGCGGACAGGGCATTGCCGGAAGCGGCCGATCCTTCATCGACGTTGCAGACGTAAAGGACGGGCTTGGACGTCAGCAGCTGTGCCTGCTGGAACGCCTTTTCCTCTTCCACATCGTTGCGCACGGTCAGGCGCGCGGGCTTGCCGTCACGCAGCAGGTCGAGCGCGCGGCCGAGAACGGCTGCCGCCACCTTGGACTCCTTGTCGCCCTGTGCCGCCTTTTTCTGGAGGTTGGGTACCCGCTTTTCGAGGGATTCCAGGTCGGCGAGCATCAGTTCGGTCTCGACGGTTTCCGCGTCGGAGATGGGATCGATCTTGTTGTCGACATGCTGGATGTCGTCATTCTCGAAGCAGCGCAGCACGTGGACGATGGCATCGACCTCGCGGATGTTGGCGAGGAACTGGTTGCCGAGGCCTTCGCCCTTCGAGGCGCCGCGCACGAGGCCCGCAATGTCGACGAAGCTCAACTGCGTTTCGATGATCTTGGCGCTGCCACCGATCTTCGCGATCGTCTGGAGCCGCGGGTCAGGCACGGCGACATTGCCGACGTTCGGCTCAATTGTGCAGAAGGGATAATTGGCCGCCTGTGCCGCCTGCGTTTCCGTCAGCGCGTTGAACAGCGTCGATTTGCCGACATTGGGCAGGCCGACGATACCGCATTTGAAACCCATGTGTTCAGTCCTTCTGCATTCTCATGGCGACATCGTTCATGAACCGAACGTCGTCGCCGTCTGCCAGCCATTTTGCCTCTGCGGCCACCGCGCCAAGCATATGGGCGAGGTCATCGCCTTCGGCCTTGGCGAAATTGCCGAGCACGTGGCCGGTGACCCTGTCCTTATGGCCCGGATGCCCGATGCCAAGGCGGATACGCCGGAAATCCTCGCCGATATGGGCTATGGTGGAGCGGATGCCATTATGGCCTGCCGCACCGCCGCCGCGCTTCACCTTCACGCGAAACGGATCCAGGTCGAGTTCGTCGTAAAAGACGGTGACATCCTGCGGTGTCAGCTTGAAGAAGCGCATCGCTTCGCCAATGCTCCGGCCGCTCTGGTTCATGAAGGTGGCAGGCTTCAGCAGCAGGATCTTCTCGCTGCCAATCCGCCCTTCCGCCGCCAGCCCCTGAAAGCGGGATTTCCAAGGGCTAAAAGAGAAAGTCTCGGCCATCACATCGGCGGCCATGAACCCCACATTGTGGCGGTGCATTGCATATTGTGCGCCGGGATTACCGAGACCTGCCCAGATTTGCACGACTGTCTCCCCTCCCGCTTGCGGGAGGGGCCGGGGGAGGGCGCGTGCACGCCCTCCAAAACAGACCCTCCCCTGACCCCTCCCGCAGGCGGGAGGGGAAGGGTATTTGGCTTACTCGCCTTCTGCCTTGGTGGTGTCACCTTCGGCCGACTTCATGCCCGACGGGGCAACCAGCGTGGCGATGGTGAAGTCACGATCGGTGATCGCGCTCTTGGCACCGGCCGGAAGTGCGACATGGCTGATGTGGATCGAGGCGCCGACTTCGAGGCCCGCGAGCGAGATCTTGATGTCGTCGGGGATCTGGGCTGCGTCGCAGATCAGTTCGAGATCGTGACGGACGACGTTGAGCACGGCACCGCGCTTCATGCCCGGCGAGGCTTCTTCATCGACGAAGTGAACGGGGACGTTCACATGCACTTCGGAATGTTCGCCGATGCGCAGGAAGTCCGCGTGGAGCGGGCGATCATTGACGGGGTGGAAAGAGACGTCCTTGCAAAGCGTGCGAACCTGCTTGCCACCGATTTCGATCATGATGATCGAGTTCATGAAGTGGCCGGTGTGCAATGCCTTCAACAGCAGCTTTTCTTCGAGGTGAATCGACTGCGGGTCTTCTTTGTTGCCGTAAATGACGGCGGGGACGCGGCCCTGATTGCGCAGTGCACGAGAGGCTCCCTTGCCTTCCCGTTCGCGCGCTTCGGCCGACAGCGTCAGCTGATCGCTCATGATATAATCTCCGGTTAGATTTGCTTTTTCCGCCACGCCTCCAGGGATGACCATAACGGAAGTGCGCGCGCCTATGCGAAATTGGCGGCAAATGCAAGCAAAGCCGCCGAAGCGGGCGTCAGTTGATCCGCACCGCTTTGAGCCGCTTGGCCTTCAGCATCGCCTGTACGCTGTCCTTGCCCGCCAGATGCCCGGCGCCCACCGCGATGAAGATGGTGCCCGGTTGCTCCATCCTGCGGGCAATCCAGTCCGCCCAGGTCCGGTTGCGGTCGGTCAGCAGCACCTTCTTGATCTCAGGCAGTTCGGTCATGCCGTCATTCATGACGGCGGCGAGCCTGTCGGGCTTTCCGGCGGCCCAGCTGCCGATCATGGCCGACGTCACCTTCTGCGCCTCGGGCAGTTCGCGGACGGCGGAATTGAGGAACTTGATCTGCTGGTCTTCGGGCAGCGTATCGAAAAAGCCGATCTGCTGGTCCATCGTTTCCAGCGCGCCGATCTTCTTGGCGGTGGCCCTGGCCTGTCCGGTGAGCACCTTTTCCGCGCCGGAGGACGGATCGAAGCCCAGCTTCTGCATCGGGGCCATGGTGATCAGTGTGGAAGCGAACCAGGGCTCAAAGCTCTCCAGTTGCGCAGGGTCGAGTCCGACTGACTGGAGCGCCGCCTTGTACTTGGCTGCGTCGTCAGGTGTCAGCTTTTGCGTCAGCGGCGGCCCATCAGGGTCGATCGCGCGGGTCAGCACGATCTTCTGCGCCTCGGCGGGTGACGGCTCGACCATTTCGAGCACCAACTCGTCCGAGGCGTCAAACGCGGTCTTGATCTTGCCTTCAAACCAGCGCGTCTCCGGCTTGAGCAGGTGGATCGTGCCGAACAGATAGATGGTGGTGTCCTTGTCCGCGACTTTCCAGAGCGCGGGCTTCGCGTGGACCAAGGCCGGTGCGGGGGAGGCGGACGGCGCGGGATCGGCCGCCGCGACGAGGAAGGGGGCCAGAAGCCCGAGGGAAAGTGCGCGCATGACCGAAATGTAGGGCGGACTTCGTTAAAAGTAAGTCTCAATCCAGCCGGGCGACGGCGATTCCTTTTTCCTCGAGCATGTGCTGGAGCGACTCCGGCCCCGCCAGATGGCCGGCGCCCACCGCAAAGAGGACGGTGCCGGGCTTTGCCATCCGGGCCGTCAGCCAGCGTGTCCAGGCGATATTCCGCTGTCGGACCAGCACGTTGTAGAGCTCGCTTCCCAGCTTTTCTTCGGTGAAGTCGGCGTCGAGCTGACTCGTATCGCCTGCGGCCCAAGCCAAGTCATTCGGACTGGCACCCCCCGGCTTGGTGGTCGCCATATCATCGAGCGTGTCTTCCAGCATCTTGCGCTGCGCCGCTTCCGACAGACCGTGCATCTGGCGCAGGATGGCGCTGCCATCCTCGACAGCCAGGATCGGGCGGCCCGCGCGGGCGAACGCTTTCTGGAGGACGGCCTCCACGCCATTGTCGTGCGACAGGCCGTCCTTGCTCATATCCTCCACCGCGAGGACGAGGCTCGCCATCCAGGTGGGCATGGCGTCGTAAAACTGTTCGGGAAAGTCGGTGCGGGCAATGGCGCGCTTCAAAAGCGCCTGTTTGTCCGGGGCGACGCGCGCGGCGATCGGCCGATCGGGCACGACGGGGTTGATCGTGTCATCGACGACGCCTTCGGCCTTCTTGTTTGCCTCGGGCGAGTCGACCGTTTCCAGCACGAGTTCATCGGCCTGCGCGACGATCTGCTTGAGCGCGGGCGATTGCCAGCGAAAGCCCTTGGGCAAAGCGTGCGTGGTGCCGAACAGATAGATGGTCGTGTCCGCGTCGGCGATCTTCCAGATGGCGGGGTGCGGTGCGGAAGGGCGTGCGGATGTGGCCGCTTCGCTTGCAGGCGCAAGGAGCAAGGCAGTCAACGCCGACATGGCGCAGATGGCCATCCGTTTCCGCATCTCTCTCCAGTCCGGGTCTTGCCCGGATTGTTATGGAGACGGAGGCTGCGCTTCAAATTGGGGATCGTCAAGCCGATTCCAGCGCGCTTTGCTTGACCCTCGCGGCCCCATCCGCCAAAGGCGCGGCCATGGCGGCGGACAATCAAAGTTTGAGCTTTCAGGACCTGATCCTGACCCTCCACGATTATTGGGGAAAGCAGGGATGTGTCATCCTGCAACCCTATGACATGCGCGTCGGGGCAGGGACGTTCCACCCGGCAACCACGCTGCGTGCACTCGGCCCGGAAAGCTGGAATGCGGCCTATGTCCAGCCCTCGCGCCGCCCGACCGACGGGCGCTATGGCGAGAACCCCAACCGGCTGCAGCATTATTACCAGTATCAGGTGATCATGAAGCCGAGCCCGGCGAATCTGCAGGAACTCTATCTCGGCTCGCTCGACGCCATCGGTATTGATCCCCTCAAGCATGATGTCCGCTTCGTCGAGGATGACTGGGAAAGCCCGACGCTGGGAGCCTGGGGCCTTGGCTGGGAAGTCTGGTGTGACGGCATGGAAGTGACGCAGTTCACCTATTTCCAGCAGGTCGGCGGATATGATTGCAAGCCGGTTGCAGGCGAGCTGACCTACGGGCTGGAGCGCCTCGCCATGTATATTCAGGGCGTCGACCGCGTGTATGATCTGCGCTTCAACGATGCGGGCGTCTCTTACGGCGACGTCTTCCTTGAGAATGAGCGCCAGTTTTCCAAGTACAATTTTGAGGTCGCCGATACAGCGGCCCTGTTCGATGGCTTCATGAAGGCCGAGGCCGAGTGCAAGCGCTGCATTGAGGCGGGCGTGCCGCTTGCGGCCTATGATCAGGCGATCGAGGCCAGCCACCTGTTCAACCTGCTGCAGGCGCGCGGCGTCATCTCGGTGCAGGAACGCGCCAGCTATATCGGCCGCGTCCGCGATCTGGCGAAGGGCAGCTGTCAGGCATGGATCGAAAAGCAGACGCCCGAATGGACGGCGAAGTTTCCGGGGTGGACGGCATGATGATTACCCATGGAGATCGCCCTGCCTCCAACCGTCACCCTGAACTTGTTTCAGGGTCCATGAACACTGTCGCAGCAGGACTGGCAACATCGTTTTCATGGATGCTGAAACAAGTTCAGCATGACGCGAGTGGGGAGTTTAGCGCATGACCGACTTCCTCCTCGAACTCCTCTCCGAAGAAATTCCCGCGCGCATGCAGGACAAGGCGCGCGACGATCTGGCGCGCCTGTTCTCAGCGGAACTCGACAAAGCGGGCCTGAAGGCGTCGGCGCTGGTCACCTATGCCACGCCGCGCCGTTTGGCGTTGATTGCCAAGGACTTGCCGCTGGAAACGCAGGCGGTGTCAGAAGAAACCAAGGGGCCAAAGGTCGGCGCGCCGCCGCAGGCGATGGAAGGTTTCCTCCGCAAGACCGGCCTGACGCAGGACCAGCTGGTCGAACGCGACGGCGTCTTTTTCGCGGTTGTCGAAAAGCCCGGCCGTAAGACGGCAGACGTGCTGGCTGAAGCCATCCCCGCGATCATCCGCGCCTTCCCCTGGCCCAAGTCACAGCGCTGGGGCGCCGCTTCGCGCTCGACTGAGAGCCTGCGCTGGGTACGTCCGCTTCAGGGCATCATCGCGCTTCTGGGCGATGACGTCGTGCCGTGCGAGATTGACGGGATCAGCAGCGGTTCCGCGACGATGGGCCACCGCTTCCATCATTCCGGCCCTGTCACCATCGGCAATGCGGGCGACTATGCCGCAAAGCTGAAGGCCTGCCATGTCATCGTCGATCAGGAAGAGCGCCGCGCGATCATCCGTGCGGGGGCTGAAAAGGCGGCGGCGGACGCGGGCCTCGTGCTCGTGCCCGATGAAGGTCTGGTCAATGAGAATAGCGGCCTGACCGAATGGCCCGTGCCGATGCTCGGCCGGTTCGATCCGGACTATCTGAGCGTGCCGGAAGAGGTCATCCAGCTGACCGCCCGCGTGAACCAGAAATACTTCATCTGCCGCGATGCGGCCGGCAAGCTCGCCAATGCGTTCGTCTGCACGGCGAACATCGTCCCCAATGATGGCGGCGCCGCAATTGTCGCGGGCAATGAGAAGGTGCTGGCCGCGCGCCTGAGCGATGCGCGCTTCTTCTACGAAACCGACCTCAAGACGCCGCTCGACGTCCACGCCGAAAAGCTGAAGGACATCGTCTTCCACGAAAAGCTGGGCACTGTCGCCGACAAGGTGGAGCGCGTGGCCAAGCTCGCGCGGTGGCTGGTGGAAGAGGGCATCGTTTCCCCCACCGCTCGCCCTGAGCCTGTCGAAGGGCCGTCCTCCTCTTCTGACGGTGACCAGAACAAGACGGGGCTTCGACAAGCTCAGCCCGAGCGCATTTTGAGCGTGGCAGAACTCGCCACCCTCGCCGAACGCGCCGCGCGTCTGGCGAAGGCCGATCTCGTCACCGGGATGGTCGGGGAGTTTCCGGAACTTCAGGGGCTTATGGGCGGATATTATGCCGCCGCCCAAGGCGAAGACCCGCAGGTCGCCGCCGCCGTGCGTGACCACTACAAGCCGGTCGGGCAGGGCGATGAAGTTCCGACTGCGCCGGTGACAGTGGCTGTGAGTTTGGCGGATAAGCTGGATACCGTTTCACTCTTCTTTTTGAGACAAATGCCGCCGACAGGATCCAAAGATCCGTTCGCCCTTCGGCGCGCCGTGCTGGCAATTATAGAGATTATAACGAAGAACGATTTCCGTTTCGGCCTTTCGCGGCCACTTCTGTTCCCAGCGATCCATTTCGTTGGGAAGACTGTGGGCCTAGACGCTGTCGATCGCTTTAACCGAATGGTTGAGTTGCGACGGGAGCTAGGGCTAACGGCTACCGATGAATGGGTTCAGTCTGAAGGTCAGATCGTTAAGGAAAAGCTCGTTTCGCAGGACGTTACCGGAGCGTTCTGGGACGACGTATTCGAACCGCTAGTCGGAAAACTCCTCGATTTCTTCGCTGATCGCCTCAAGGTCCAGCAGCGCGAGGCCGGCGTCCGTCACGACTTGATCGACGCGGTGTTCGCCCTCGGCGGCGAGGACGATCTCGTCCGCCTGTTGGCCCGCGTGAAGGCGCTTCAGGCCTTCGTCACCACCGAGGATGGCACCAACCTCCTCGCCGGTTACAAGCGTGCGGCGAACATCCTCAAACAATCTGAGGGCGACAGTAAAGATACCGTTCGCCCTGAGCCTGTCGAAGGGCCGTCCTCCTCTGACAGCGCAAAACAGGACGGTGCTTCGACAAGCTCAGCACGAACGGGGGTAGAGGACATCCTCCTCAGCGCCCTCGATGCGGCAGAGCAAAAGGCTACCGCTGCCATCGACGCCGAGCAGTTTGGCGACGCCATGGCCGCGCTCGCGACGCTGCGGGGGCCGATCGACACGTTTTTCGACGCGGTGATGGTTAATGATCCTGATCCGCACAAGCGGGCGTTCCGGCTGGGATTGCTCGCACGGTTCCGTGACGCGGTGCATCGTGTGGCGGATTTCTCAAAAATCGAAGGGTGATGCGCGGCGTCGCCCTTTGAGGGGCGATACAGCGCCCGCAACGGAGGACGCATGACGCAGTACGTTTACCGCTTTGGCGGTGGTGTTTCGGATGGTGACGACGCAACGCGGGGCAACAAGAATTTGCTCGGCGGGAAGGGCGCGAACCTTGATGGCATGGCGTCGATCGGCCTGCCGGTGCCGCCCGGCTTCACCATCACGACCGAAATGTGCACGCGCTATTATGCCGAGGGGCAGCGATTCCCCGAAAGCGTCCGCGCGGAAGTGGCACAGGGCGTCGCGCATATCGAGGCGGTGACGGGCAAGAAGTTTGGCGATGCGGCGGACCCGCTGCTCGTCTCGGTTCGCTCGGGCGCGCGCGTGTCGATGCCGGGCATGATGGACACGGTCCTCAACCTCGGCCTCAATGATGAGACGGTCGTCGGTCTCGCCACCTCCTCCGGCGATGCGCGCTTTGCGTGGGACAGCTATCGCCGCTTCATCCAGATGTATTCGGATGTCGTCCTCGAACTCGATCACGGGTCCTTTGAGGAAGCGCTTGAAATCGCGAAGGAAGATCGCGGCTATTTCCTCGATACCGAGATGCTGGCCGAAGACTGGCAGGCGCTGGTGGCCGAGTACAAGACGCTCGTCGCGCAGCAATGGGGCAAGCCATTCCCGCAGGATGTGCATGACCAGCTCTGGGGCGCGGTCGGCGCGGTGTTCGGATCGTGGGAGGCAGAGCGCGCCAAGGTCTATCGCCGCCTGAATGGCATTCCCAATGACTGGGGCACCGCCGTCAACGTGCAGGCGATGGTGTTCGGCAATATGGGCGACACCTCCGCGACCGGCGTGGCGTTCACGCGCGATCCGGCGACGGGCGAGAATGTCTATTATGGCGAGTTCCTGATCAACGCACAGGGCGAAGATGTCGTCGCGGGCATCCGCACGCCGCAATATCTGACCAAAGCCGCGCGCGAGCGGGCGAATGCCAAGCCGCTGTCGATGGAAGAGGCGATGCCCGAAGTGTACGGCCAGCTCGCCGATGTCTTCCGTATCCTTGAGACGCACTACCGCGACATGCAGGACATCGAGTTCACGGTCGAACGCGGCAAGCTGTGGATGCTCCAGACGCGCTCGGGGAAGCGCACGGCAAAGGCCGCGCTGAAGATCGCGGTCGACATGGCGAATGAAGGGCTGATCACGCAGGACGAAGCGATCCTTCGCGTCGAGCCGTCCGCGCTCGACCAGCTGCTCCACCCGACGCTCGACCCGAACGCCAAGCGCGACGTGCTGACCAAGGGGCTTCCCGCCTCGCCGGGGGCCGCCTCGGGCAAGATCGTCTTCGATGCCGACACGGCCGAGAAGGCGGCGGCCGATGGCCAGAGCGTCATCCTCGTCCGCGTCGAGACCTCGCCGGAGGACATTCACGGGATGCACGCGGCCAAAGGCATCCTGACGGCGCGGGGCGGCATGACCAGCCATGCAGCGGTCGTCGCGCGCGGCATGGGGCGCCCCTGCGTCTCGGGCGCGGGCGGCATCGTCATTGACAGCAAGGCAAAGCAGCTGCGCGTGGGCGACCGCGTGCTGGGTGAAGGGGATATCCTGACGCTTGATGGCACCACGGGCGAAGTCATGGCGGGCTCGGTTGCGACCGTGCAGCCGGAACTGGCGGGTGATTTCGGCACGCTGATGGTCTGGGCTGACAAGGCGCGCCGTATGAAGGTGCGCACCAACGCCGAAACCCCGCTCGATGCCAAGACCGCGCGTGACTTCGGCGCGGAAGGCATTGGCCTGTGCCGGACCGAACACATGTTCTTCGATGCCGCGCGCATCACCGCCGTGCGTCAGATGATCCTGGCCGACAGCGAAAAGGGCCGCCGCGCCGCGCTCGACAAGCTGCTGCCCGAACAGCGCGAGGACTTCCGCCAGATCTTCGAGGTGATGGCGGGCCTTCCCGTCACCATCCGCCTGCTCGATCCGCCGCTGCATGAATTCCTGCCGCATGAGGAAAGCGAGTTCGCCGATGTGGCCGCCGCCGCCGGCGTCGATGTCGAGGTGCTGAAGCGCCGCGCCGCCGACCTGTTCGAGTTCAACCCGATGCTCGGCCACCGGGGCTGCCGTCTGGGCGTGACCTATCCCGAAATCTACGAGATGCAGGCGCGCGCCATTTTTGAAGCGGCCTGCCAGCTCGACGTCGCGCCTGTGCCCGAAATCATGATCCCGCTCGTCGCCACCAAGCGTGAGCTGGAACTGATGAAGGATGTGGTCGACAAGGCGGCCGAAGCCGTCTTTGCGGAAAAGGGCAAGCGCATCGAATATCTGGTCGGCACGATGATCGAACTGCCGCGCGCCGCGCTCAAGGCCGGTGAGATCGCCGAAGTGGGCGCCTTCTTCAGCTTCGGGACGAATGACCTCACCCAGACGACGCTCGGCGTGTCGCGCGATGATGCGGCCCGGTTCCTGACGACCTATGTCGATAAGGGCATCTATCCGCAGGATCCGTTCGTCTCCATCGATGAGGAAGGCGTGGGCGAGCTGATCTCGCTTGCAGCCGAACGGGGGCGGAAGACCCGGCCCGACATCAAGATGGGCATTTGCGGCGAACATGGCGGCGACCCGCGCTCGATTGCCTTCTGCGAAAAGACCGGCCTCGATTACGTCTCGGCCTCGCCGTACCGCGTGCCAATCGCGCGGCTTGCGGCAGCACAGGCGGCGCTGCGCCGCTAGATGGTTGCATTTCCCTCTTGCCCGACAGGCAACGCGCAGTAGCGTTGTTCCAAAGACAAGAGGGGAGGGCTGGATGAAGAGCTGGCATCGATATGCGCTGGGCTTGGCCGTGGGGCTGGCCGGAGGCGCGGGGCTTGCCTGGCATGCGACGGGGGCGGCGTTCAACCATGGCAGCGTCACCAACGGCGTCTGGTCGACCGCGCTCAACTATGGCGTCGCCTCGGCCGATTCGCTGACGCGGGCTGCGGTTGCGCGGCGTGGACTGCTTGCTTTGCCCAAGACCGAAACGGTCTATTGGGCCGCCTCAACCGACAGCACAGGTCAACCGCTCGACGGATCATGCACCTATGCGATGACGGGCCGCGCGCTCGACAGCCGCTGGTGGAGCGTGACGCTCTATGACCGGGCGGGCTATCTCATCGCCAATCCGGCCCGCATCTGGTCGTTCAGCGGGGCGTCCATCACGCCGGCCGAACAGGCCGGGTGGACCGTCCGGATCAGCCCGGACAAGCCGGCCTCCGGCCATTGGCTGCCGAGCGCCAAGGGGCAGCCATTTGAACTCACGCTGCGCATGTACAATCCCGGCCCGGCCTTTGTGAAAGACCCGAAGGCGGCGGCGCTGCCCGTTCTGAAGAAGGAGCGCTGCGCATGAAACAGTGGATCGGACCTGCCGCGCTCGCTTTGCTGGCCGGGGCTGCCGGATGGCATGCGATGCTCTCCCTTTCGACCTATGGCCTGATGGAAGGCGCGATACGCCGGGTGTCAGCCGAAGGTGGGCTCAATTTGATGCGCTATGGCGCTCTTGCCACGCCCGAAAACCAGCCCATCGTCCGGCCAAGCCCGGATCTCGCTTATTCGACCTGCCCCTATGACCTGTCCAACGGTCCGGTCGAAGTGACGGTCACGCCGGTGCCGGGGCGCTATTCCTCGCTCAGCATCTTTGATGCGCGCACCGACGTCGTCTTTGTCCGCAATGACCAGCAGGCGAAGGAGAAGCCCTACAAGATCGTCATCGCCCGCGAGGGGCAGGCGGTGCCCGCAGGCGCGGAGGTCGTCCGGGTCGGCTATGACAGGGGGATCGCGCTGATCCGCCTGCTTCTCAACACGCCCGCCGAGATCAAGACGCTGGACCCGGTGCGGCGGCAGTCCAGCTGCCGCGCGCTTCCTACTGGGGCCGATTGACGAAGTTGTCCGCGATCGAACAGGCCGCCGGGCCGAGAATGACGATGAACAGAACCGGCAGAATGAAGAGGATCAGCGGCACCGTCATGATTGCGGGCAGGCGTGCGGCCTTTTCTTCGGCGCGCATCATGCGTTCGTTGCGGAATTCGGCCGACAGCACGCGCAGCGCAGAGGCAAGCGGTGTGCCGTATTTTTCGGTCTGAATCATCGTGGTGACCACACCCTTGACCGCGTCGAGCGGCACACGCGTGGCAAGGTTCTCAAAGGCGGTGCGACGGTCTGTCAGAAAGCCGAGCTCGATCGAGGTCAGCGTCAGTTCGTCGCCCAGTTCGGGATAGCCGCGCCCCAGTTCCTTCGCCACGCGGGCAAAGGAAGCGTCGACGGTCAGACCGGCTTCGGCGCAGATGACCAGCAGGTCGAGCGCATCGGGCAGTCCCTTGCGGATCGCGTCGACGCGCTTGGTGATCTTGTTCTGCAGGAAGAGGTCAGGCGCCTTGTAGCCGCCAATGAGGGCCGCCGCCGCCGCGCCAAAGCGTTTGAACGGCGTCAGATCGGGCCAGTGGTTCAGAACATAGATCATGAACACGGCGGTGCCGCCGATGACGATGGGGAGGATCAGGCGGCCGAAGATGACGGCGATGGCCAGTTCCTTGGACCGGATGCCCGCCTGCATCAGCTTGATCTGCGCTTCCTTGACCTGCGATTCCTGCAGCATCTTGAAGGTCGACAGGAAGCCGCGCAGCTTGTCGGTGCGCTGGTTGTTGTGCGTGATCTTGGTCCGGCGCTTCGACGTCGAGGCGACGATGCCCGCCTTCAGCTGCTCACGCCGCTCGTTGAGCGCCTTGACGCGCTTGGCCATGGGGTCGCGCACTGTCGTCACCGCATAGAGCGCGACGAGCATGGCGAGGGCTGCGACACCTGTGAGCAGCGTCGCCACCCACAGGACATCCACACCCATCAAAGTCGGACCGGAAACTGGTTGCATGGTCTGTTCTCGCTCCCGCGCCGTCAGATTTCGAAGCTGACCATCTTGGCCATGATGAAGACGCCGATGCCCATCCAGGTCAGGCCGCCCAGACCGATCACCATCAGGCGCTGGTCGGAGAAGAAGTCATCGATGTAGCCCGGGTTCATCGTGTACAGCAGGCCGAAGACGATGAAGGGTAGCGAGCCGACGATATAGGCCGATGCCTTTGATTCCGAAGACATTGCCCGGATCTTGAGCTTCATCTGGGACCGCTTGCGCAGCACGTCGGCCAGGTTGGACAGGGTCTCGGCGAGGTTGCCCCCCGTTTCGCGCTGAATGGCGAGCGAGATGGTGAAGAACTGGAATTCCGGGATGGCGAGACGGTCCGCCGCATCCTGCAGCGCTTCGTCCATCGTCCGCCCGATTTTGATCTTGTCGGCGACGTTCTGGAATTCCTCACCCACCGCACCGGGCAGTTCCTTGCCGACGACGCCCAGCGTTTCGGAAATCGGAAGGCCGGAGCGCAGGCCGCGTACCATCAGTTCGATCGCGTCGGGGAAACGGATGTTGAAATCGCCCACGCGCTTGCCGATCAGAAAGCCGACCGCCAGGTGCGGCAGGCCGAGGCCCAGCAGGATGCCGGCGAAGAGCGCGAGCACGATCGAGGCCCCCTTGGCCACGATGGCGAGGGCGACCACGGCGCCAATCCCGACACATGCCAGCGTGTAGTTGCGCAGCGTCCAGCCCTTGCCCGTGCGCTGCAGACGCTTTGCGAGCAGCTCCGGATTGGGGAGCAGGCTTGATCCGCCCTCATGGTTCGCCATCGGCTTGGCCGCGATGAGCTTGCGCATCTGCTTTTCGACCGAGTTCGAGCTGCCCGAATGCCGCTCGCGCAGTTCGTCCAGCCGACGGTGATAGGCCTTGTTCTGCGACGGGCCCGACATGGCCAGAAAGAGCAGCGCCATGGCGAGAAGGGCGCCAGAGCCGAGCATGATAAAGGACATCATCTTCCTGCTACTTTCCTTGCGTGAAAACCAAAGGACAGCCGGGCCGCTCAGGCGACCGGTGCCGTTTCTGCCTGCTTGCTGCCCTTCTTGGGGAGCAAGGCCTTCAGATCGCCGATTTTCGACATGAGCGACGGCTTGGCCGCCGCCTTGTTGCCGCGCGGAGACAGATCATCGCCCTGGCCCGACACGTCGAGCATCTTGGTGACAACCTCCTGTAGCGCGCCGGCGAGCTTGGAGCCCTTGCCCGCATCGGCGACCGGCTTGCCCAGCTTGGCGGCCTGGCTGGCGATCTTCAGGTCGTACGGAATGACCACGTCGACCTTGCGCTCGATTGAGGCCTCAAAGTCCTTGCGCGTGATTTCCGGCGTCGCGCCGGCGACCATCTTGTTGAGGACGACGATCACCTGAGACTGCGGCGCATTCGACTTGAGCCAGGACAGGATGCGGATCACGTCACGGGCTGACGCCAGCGTCAGTTCGGCGACGACCACGGTGGCATGGACATCCCCCATCAGGTGCGGGTGCTGGACCAGCACGTTGCGCGGAAGATCGATGACGGTGCATTCGAACGCCGTCTTCATTTCCTCCTGCAGCAGGTGGAAGGCGGTGCCATCCGTCAGCGTCGGCTGGTGGATCGGGGCTTCTGCCGAGAGAATGGCCAGCTTCTCGCTCGCCTTCACCATCGCGCGTTCAATGAAAAGGCCGTCGATGCGGCTTGGATTTTCGATGGCGTCGGTCAGCCCGCGCCCCGGTTCCAGATCAAGCGTCAGTGCGCCCGTGCCGAAGTGGAGGTCAAGGTCGAGCAGCGAGGTCGAACGGCGCTCCTTTTCGGCCAGCAGCCAGGCGACCGAGGTTGCAATCGTCGACGCTCCGGAGCCGCCACGCGCACCGATGACAGCGGCCATCAGATGCGGGCGTTCCACAGCGCCTTCGCCCGCCTTGGGGGCGTGGAGAACAGCCTGCGCATGGGCCAGCGCATCGCGCAGCTGGTCCGGGCTGAACGGCTTCAGGAGATAATCCTGAATGCCGCTTGCCAGAAGGTCGCGGTACAGGCGGACATCGTTGACCTGACCGGCCGCAATCACGACCGTGCCGGGTTCGCAGACTTCGGCCAGCGCGTTGATGTCGTTGAGCGGATCGCCGGATTCCGAAAGGTCGACAAACAGGATGTTGGGGCTTGCCGCCACCGACAGCGTCTGCACGGCGTTGCGCAGCCCGCCCTTATGGACCTTTTCGACGGGCCAGCCCATTTCGACGGCCACGGGCCGGATGACATCGGCCGCATTGTCGTCGCAGACAAAGGCCGCAAACGGATCACGGTTGGAACCGCCGCGCGAAGGAGACCAGGGAGCATTCATCAGTTCTTGCCTCCTTCCTTGACAAGGCCGCCCGCACCGGTGGTCGGGGCCTCACGATAGGTCTTGACCGCCTTGCTGGAGGCGAGCGTGGACGACACCGGGCTGCCGGAGCGGCCGGAGATCAGGTCTTCCGGGTTGGCGATCATCGCAGCCAGATTGCTGTTGGTGGCGCAGCCATAGTTGGACGAGGCATGGCCCGTCATGTCCGGCTGCGAAGCGCGGCTCCAGTCCGGGCAGTTCGGGACCGATGCCGTCACGCGGCTGACGACGACGCGGACATTGCCGGGTGCAATCTCGCCCGAGGTGACCGGCGCGGTTTCATCGAGCAGAAGGCCGTAGCGCGCGGCAAGCGCGGCGACGGCGTCGCGCGCGGCGCGGGTGTCCCCGGCGCTTGACGTGTCGACCGACACGCGGTCGCCATAGCCGATCTTCAGCGCCTCAAACCAGCCTGCGAGCCGCTTGACGTCGGTCTGTTCAAGGCCGCCAGCGCCGGCAACGTCATAGACATAGTCGGTGCGCTGGACGACCGGCTGATGGACGCTGCTGAGCCCCCGATTTTCCGTGCCGCAGGCCGAAAGGGCGAGGGCGATGCCGAGAAGGAGAGTGTTGCGTGCCGTTTTCATGACCAGTGTTCCTTCCGCCAATCAGTTGCCAAAGCCGGGGGCGGGCGCATTTGCCCCCTTGCGGGATTTCTTCGAGGACGCCGCATTCTGCGCCGGCGCCGGAAGCATGGCTCCCACCGAAGGCGCGGGCACCGTGACCGGATCGCCCATCGTCGGCTTCTTGCTTGTCTCGCCGGTCTTGCCGGAGAATGTCTGGCCGCCGATGATGCGGTCAAAATCGCTGGGCGTGCGGTACCCGTCGGTCGGCAGCTTGATCTCGTTCGCGGAGACCGGCTTCACCAGGTACGGGGTGACCACGATGACCAGCTCGGTCTCGTTCTTGCGGAAGCTGTTCGAGCGGAACAGCGTGCCGAGGACGGGCAGATTGCCAAGGCCCGGCGCGCGGTCGATCGAGTTGTTCTGCGTGTTCTGGAGCAGGCCGCCGATCATGAAGCTCTGGCCCGAGCCAAGCTCGACCGTCGTTTCCACCCGGCGGGTCGACAGGGCGGGCACCTGGAAGCCATTGATGACCACCGCACCGGCCGAGGTCAGCTGCGACACTTCCGGGCGAACGCGCATCGAGATGCGGCCGTCGGACAGCACCGTCGGCGTGAAGGCCAGGCTGACGCCATATTGCTTGTATTCAACCGAGACCTGACCAAGCGAGGTGGACAGAGGCACCGGAATTTCGCCGCCCGCAAGGAAACTTGCGGTTTCGCCTGACAATGCGGTCAGCGTCGGCTGGGCCAGCGTGGTCGCCATCCCGTCGCTTTCGGCAAGGTCGATGGCCGAGGCGAGGTCGAGACCGAGCAGACGGCCGGCAAGGCCGATGCTCGTCTTGCCCGCCCCAAGGCCCAGCGACTTGAAGTCATAGGCCGTACCGCCCTTGGCGATGAACTGACCGGTCGACGGATCGAACGGCAGCGAGATCGAGCCGCTCGGCAGGCCGAACAGCGACGAGGCGTCGAGCTTCGGGAAGGTCGAGAGGTCCTGCGTTCCGATCGAGCCGAAGTTGCGGCCCTGCGCAATGCCCATCAGGAACCCGCCCGTCGTGTCGCGCGACAGCAGGTTGACGCCGAATTCCTTGACCAGCTGGCGGTTCACTTCGGCGATCTTCACCTGAAGATTGACCTGAAGCGGCGTGGCCGTCTTGGTCCGGTTCACGACCTCGATGTCATTGCCGACAAAGGCCTTGGCGAGGCGTTCAGCCTCTGCGCCGTCTTCGGGCGAGGCGACCGTGCCGGTGAGCAGCACGAGGCCGTTCATCGTCGTCGCCTTGATGTCCGCTTCGGGCATGGCGAGGTTGAGCATCTCGTCAATCGAGTTGACGTTGGAGCCGACGCGGACGTTGGCCGAATAGACGACCTTGCCCGTCGACGTGGTCGCAAAGACCGTCGATTCGCCGCTGGCCTTGCCCAGGATGTAGATCTGGCGGGGTGAGCGGACCTGGACATCGGCGACGTCCTGGTTGGAAATCAGCACGTCCGAAATGGCGGCCGGCAGCGTGACGAGCTGGCCACGGCCCTTTGACAGGGTGATTTCGGTCGAGGCGCGCTGCGTGACCGGTGAGCTTGGGCCTTCGGCCTCCAGCTTGCGGACAACCGGGCGCTTCGGTGCGGCAGCGAAGGTCGCCGCGGGCGAAAGGGCCACCGCAATGGCTGTCGCCGCGAGGAGCGCCTTGCGCGCAAATCGGGTGTTGGTGCTCATGTTACTTGCCCCCAAACGTAACTTCAGTGGGTGTGGCGCTGCGCCAGACCTTGACGACCGGACCACGATTGGCCGGATCAACCGTTGCGCCACCCGCAGGTGCCGCGCCGTTGCCCGCCGACGCGGTCGGCGCCGTGGCACGCGGAACCGAGCGACGCTGGAAGCGCGAGACATCGGCGCCCGTTACAAAGGTCGTATCCGAGTCGACCGGACGCGATGCGATGGCGAGCAGCATCTGCTTTTCAGACTTGGGATCGGCGCCTTCCGGCACACGGACATCGCCCGAGGCAATGGCACGTTCCAGTTCGGACGCATTGTCCGCAATCGAGCGCAGCGACAGTGAGATCTGGCCAATCGACTGAGCGACGGCGATCTTTTCGGCGATGCGCGGCGTGACTTCGAGCGTGACGTTGGATGACACCTTCACTTCGGTGTTGCCGTCCTTGTCCTCGGTCGTGGTCCGCTGGTCGGTGGCGAGCACGCGGACATTGCGGATGATCGTTTCGGAGGTGCGCAGCGCAGGTCCGTCACTGCCGTCCACGGTCTGCGTCAGCACGATGTCGACGCGGTCACCCGGGAAGACGAAGCCGGCGACGCCGCTCTGTGCCGAGACCGACACCGTGACGGCGCGCATGCCCGGGCCGAGGGCCGCTGCGAGGAAGCCGCGATCACCCGGCTTGACCAGCGCGCCCTGCGTGATCGGCTGACCCGCCGAAATCGCGGTGCGTACAACGGTGCCGTTCAGCTTGTTGAGGTCAACATTCTGGCCTTCGACGAAATAGGCGTTTTCCATCAGCTCCTGTGGCCAGGGCTGATAGCGGAAGCTGTCAGGGCCGATGATCGTGCCGATGGGAAGGGCGCGGGTGGCGACCAGGATTTTCGGGCCGACCGGCTGTGGCGCCTGAACGGCGGCTGCCGCCTGTGGCGCTGCCGAGCCGGAAAACATGTTCTTCGCCATGAAGGCGGTCACGCCCGCGATGATGAGCGCCCCAACCAGGAGTGCGATTTTCTTCGGATCCATGACGCGAATTCCCCTTGCCGCGTGGGTTAATCATTGAAGGTAAGAGAGATCACCCAAAATGGTTAAGATATCGTTCGTGAATGCCCCACAGTCCCGCCAGTGAAATGGCGACCCCGTAAGGGACCTCGATGGCCTTGCCGGATTTCCGGAGTCTCTCACGCGCCCACATGCCAATGGTGAGCACGCCGCCTGCAAGCGCCATGACTGTCAGCAGCTGCACAAAGAGCAGCGCCGGGAACCACAAGGCGAGTGCCGCGATCAGCTTCACGTCGCCGCCGCCCATGGCGTTCAGGGCAAAGAAGACGGAGAAGAGGGCGAGGAAGGCAAAGGCGATGCCGATCTGGATCACCATGTCGGGCCAGAGTGCCATGCCGCTCATCCACCAGATGCCGGGCGCGAACGCCGCAATCAGCAGAACCAGCCAGTTCGGGATGGTGCGGGCCCGGATGTCGCCAAAGGCGGCATAAGCCAGCAGCAGGGCCAGTCCGACGTGCAGCACGAGCAGCGGTGAGAGTCCGTTCATGGACACCCCCTATAAACATGACCGATTATCAAAGCGTAACTAAGTAAACGGGCAAGGAAGGCGCCTGTCCCGAAGGGCAGGGTTGACCCTGTCGGGTGGCGCCGCCACTGCGGGATCATGGTCTATGACGTCGCCATCATCGGGGCCGGCATTGCGGGGGCGAGCCTTGCCTGGCGGCTGGCGCCCCATATGTCGGTTGCCCTGCTCGAGGCGGAGGCACTGCCCGGCTATCATGCCACGGGGCGCTCGGCCGCCTTCTGGAGCGTGACCTATGGCGGCCCGCTTGTGGAACCGCTCTCGACCACCTCCGGGCCGTTTCTTGCCACCCCGCCGCGCGATTTCTCGGAAAATGGCTTCCTCAAGCCGCGCGGCGCGCTGATGCTTGGGCGGGCCGAGGATGAGGCGGGAATTGGCGCGTTCCTCGCTGGATTCGACGGGTCCGGTGTGCCGCTGGAACGCTGGGGCGCAGCCGAAGTCCGCGCGAAGCTGCGTGGCAACCACCCCTTATGGGATCGCGGTGTCTGGGAGCCGGGGACGGCGGACATCGACGTCGCGGCCCTGCATCAGGCCTGCCTGCGCGCCGCGCGTCGCCGTGGGGGCGATATTGTGACCCACGCACGGGTCGAGTGTATGTCCCGCCAGACCGGCGTGTGGCACATTGAATGGACCGGCGGCGCGGTTGAGGCGCACCGCGTGGTCAATGCTGCCGGGGCCTGGGCGGACAATATTGCCGGTCTGGCCGACGTGCCTCTGGTCGGCATCACGCCCTATCGGCGGACAATCGTTCAGGCGCAGGTCGCCGCGGATGTCCCGGCGGACCTGCCGCTCGTCGTCGACATCAACGAACGTTTCTATTTCAAGCCGGAAGGCCCGCACACGGTCTGGTTGAGCCCGCATGATGAGACCGCCTCGGCACCGTGCGACGCCGCGCCTGAGGAACTCGACATCGCAGAGGCCATCGACCGGTTCCAGACCGTGATGGAATGGCCCGTTGTGCGTGTTGAGCGCAGCTGGGCGGGGCTGCGCAGCTTTGCGCCCGATCGCCTGCCCATCTTCGGCGAAGACCCGGTGGCTCCGGGCTTCTTCTGGTGCGCGGGCCAGGGCGGCTTTGGCATTCAGACGTCACCTGCGATCTCGGCCCTGCTGGCAGCCGAGATCCTCGGGCAACCACCCGGGGATGATTATGACGCCCTGAACGCCGCCGCCTATCGCCCCGGCCGACTGGGCCTGACCCGGCGGTTCTAGAGCGTCACGATCTCCGCCGAACCGGAGGCCTGCACATTTTCGATGCACTTCATGCACGAAGCCTTGGCGCTGTAGCCTTCGCTTGCTGTCGCCAGAATGTTGCCGTTCTGGTGCCGCAGGCGCCAACGGAACTCACCACGCGCGTCCTTGTAGACTTCGAATTTCATGACAGCACTCCCCATACAAAGGTGGAGAGCGAATTATGCGCGGCTTTTTGAGGCGTTCAAGGCCGCATCGCTTGCCAATTTGTCGGCGCGTTCATTGTCGGGATCGCCATTATGGCCTTTGACCCAGCGCCAATCGACATGATGAGGACTACAGGCCGACACAAGCTCTTGCCATAGTTCAGCATTTTTGACGGGCTTCTTGTCGGCGGTACGCCAGCCATTCTTGCGCCAGCCGTGAATCCATTTCGTGATTCCGTCGCGCACATAGACGCTGTCGGTCTCCAGGATGACGTGACAGGGGCGTTTGAGCGCCTGAAGCCCGCGAATCGCCGCGGTCAATTCCATGCGGTTGTTCGTCGTCTGCGCCTCACCGCCCGAAAGCTCGCGCTCGCTGCCATTGGCCGCGCGCAGGACAACGCCCCATCCGCCCGGACCGGGGTTGCCCTTGCAGGCACCATCGGTCGACATCTTGATCCGCGGCAATTCGGTCATGGCTGGGCGTAGTGATCCAGCCGTTCCAGAAAGGCGATCGGGTCCTTGCGCGTCACCAGTGCGTCGGCGGGCGTGTTGAGCCAGTCCCATGCCCGCGTCAGCAGGAAGCGCAGGCAGGCCCCCCGCGCGAGGATGTTGAAGGCCGCCCGCTCGTCCGCCGTCCGGCCGAACCGCGCGTCATAACCGTCGACCAGCGCGTCGCCGATGTCGGCCATGTAGCGATTGTCCTGATCGAAGCTCCACGACACATGCGTCACGGCCAGATCCCAGGCCCGGATCTCGGTGCAGGCAAAATAGAAGTCGATGACGGCACAGACCTCATCGCCCGCCATCAGGACATTGTCGGGGAAAAGGTCGGCATGGATCACGCTCTTGTCGAGCCCGGTCGGCCAGTGGCTGCTCAGATACGCGCATTCCGCCGCCACCCGGTCCTTGAGACCGGGGCGGATGGCGTCCAGATCATCGCCGCAGCGCGCGGCAAGGTCGAGCCAGCCGTCAAGGCCGAGCGTATTGGGCCGCTCCAGCGGGAAATCCCGCAGCGCATCGTGCAGCTGCCCGAGCGCGCGCCCGGTGGCGCGGGCCTGCCCGGGGGTCGGGTGCGAGACGCTGAGACCCGGCATGAATTCCATCATCGCCATCGACTTGCCCCGGTGGCGGATCGTGGCGCTGCCATCCGCGGTCTTGAGCGCGGCCGGCACCGGGCAGCCCTTGGCCACCAGATGGTCGATCATCGCCATGAAGAACGGCAGGTCGTTGGTGTCGACGCGCTTTTCATAGACGGTGAATATGAAGCGGCCCTTGGTCGTTTCGACCAGATAGTTGCTGTTCTCGACGCCCTCGGCGATGCCCTTGGCCGACGTCAGGTCGCCTGCGCCAAACGCGCGGACCAGTTCGGCCATCTCCTCGGCCGGAATATGCGTGTAGACCGCCATGGACCCGCTTAGTCCACAAGCTCGCGCGGGAGCTTGAAGACCATGTTCTCGGTGGCTGTCTTCACTTCCTCTTCCTCGACATGGAAGCGCTGGCCGAGCGTCTCGACGATCTCACGGACGAGGACTTCGGGGGCAGAAGCGCCCGCCGTCAGCCCGAGGCGGGCAGGCTGGCCGAGCCAGTCAAAGTCGATGTCCGCGCCGCGCTGCACGAGCATGGCAGGCACGCCCATCCGTTCGCCGACTTCGGCAAGGCGCAGCGAGTTGGAGGAATTGGGCGCGCCGATCACGATCAGCTTTTCGACGTCCCTGCAGATCGCCTTCACGGCATCCTGACGGTTCGACGTCGCATAGCAGATATCATCGCCGCGCGGGCCGACGATGCCGGGGAAGCGGGCTTTGAGCGCGGCAATGATGTCGGCGGTGTCGTCGACGGACAGTGTCGTCTGGGTGAGAAAGCCAAGGGCGCTGTCATCGAGATCGGGCAGGGTGGCCACATCGCCAACGGTTTCGATCAGCGTCATGTTCCCGTCGGGCACCTGACCGAAGGTTCCGATCACTTCGGGATGCCCGGCATGGCCGATGAAGAGGATGTGCTTGCCCTGATCGACTAGGCGCTCCACCTGGCGGTGCACCTTGGAGACGAGCGGGCAGGTCGCATCGAGCCAGTCCAGGCCCCGTTCCTCGGCGCGCGCGGGGACGACCTTCGGCACGCCATGCGCCGAAAAGATGACGGGCACGCCATCGGGCACCTCATCCAGTTCTTCGACGAAGACGGCACCCTTGGCGCGCAGGCTTTCCACCACGAACTTGTTGTGGACGATCTCATGGCGCACATAGACTGGCGCGCCGTACTTCTCGATCGCCTTTTCCACGATCACGATTGCGCGGTCGACGCCCGCACAAAAGCCCCGCGGGGCGGCGATCATCAGCTTCAGGGTCGGTTTGGTCTCGCTCATCTTGCCGCAGCCCCTACGCGATTGCTTGCAGGCGGGAAAGCGGGTTCCTATACGGGCCATCCTTAATCTTCGGGGAAACCGCTTGTGACGTTCCGTAAATCGATCCTGTTGTCCGGTCTTGCCGCTCTTTCCCTTGTCGGCTGCGCCAAGGACGGCGACTTCGATTCGAGCGGTGGCATTGCCGTGACCCGTTCGTCCTGCCCCGCTGTCGCCGTGCCGGTGTACACCGGGGACGTGACGACCTTTGATCCCGCGACCAGCCGGGATGCGGCGGCGATCGATATCGTTGCGACGATCACCAATGTGCGGTCGACCTGCGGTGAACAGGGCGAGGACATTGTCGCCAATGCGACCTTCGACGTGATCGCGACGCGTCGCGCCGCCGCCGGCGCCCGTCAGGTCGAGCTGCCCTATTTCGTGTCGGTTGTTCAGGGCGGTCGCGCCGTCGTCTCCAAGCGGACCAACCGCGTGGTTCTGAACTTTGCCGATGGCCAGACGCGCGCCACGGCCCGCGGCACGGCCGCCGGGTTCATCAACCGCGCGGCGGCCACCCTGCCGCCTGAAATCCTTGAACGACTGACCCGCAAGCGCAAGGCCGGGGACCTGGATGCGGCGGTTGACCCGCTGTCCGTCCCCGAAGTCCGCGCCGCCGTCCAGCGCGCGAGCTTTGAACTGCTCGTCGGTTTCCAGCTGACCGACGCCCAGCTGCAGTACAACGCCACCCGCTGATGGGCGTTTCGGTCCGGGCCCTGCTTTCCGGACGGGTCCGGCCGTTGTCGCGCGGCGAAAACAGCGCCATTTCCAAGGCCCCGCACAGTGGCCGGGTCCGCATCACGCGTCTCGGCATCGTCGGGGACGCGCAGGCGGATACGGTCCATCATGGCGGGCCCGACAAGGCGCTGCACCATTATCCGTTCGACCATTATGCGCGGTGGCGGCAGGAGTCGGATCATGTCGATCTGAACGCTGTCGGCACGTTTGGAGAGAATGTCTCGACGCTCGGCCTTGCCGAAGACGATGTCTGCATCGGCGACCGTTTCCGGTTCGGGTCGGTGCTGGTCGAGGTGAGCCAGGCACGCAAGCCGTGCTGGAAGCAGGGGGACCGGCTCGACTGGACCGCGCTTCCCAAGCTGATGGTCACGGAAGGCCGCTCCGGCTGGTATTACCGCGTGATTGAAGAGGGGGAGGCCGAAGCCGGCGATACCCTCACCCTCGTTGAACGCCCGCTGCCCGACTGGAGCGTCCGCCGGGTGTTCGACCTGATCGTTGCGGGCAAGCCCAGGGGCGACAAAGCCGCCTTTCGCGCGCTTGCGGACATGGATGTCCTGTTCGACGGCTGGCGAAAAATCGCGGCGGAGCGGCTGCGCGATTGACTCCGGGGGGACGACCGGCCATTTGAGTCGCGTCGCTGACAGCGCGGGAGAGAGGTCCGTTTGACGGGCCCGCCGAAGGAGCAACCGCCCCGGAATCTCTCAGGCAAAAGGACCGCGCCGACACATGTGACGCTCTGGAAAGTGTTCCGGCAATTGCCGGGGCCGCCGAAGGGGTAACTCCGGTTTCGCATCGGAGGAAAGCTCTCAGGTTCCCGTGACAGAGGGGGTCTGATGCATCGCCAAGAGGCAACGCATCGGTCACTCGAACACGCGGAGCCGACTTTAGTGAGCGACACAAACGAAATCGATATCGACGCGCCGGACGAGCCCTTGGCTCTTCCGCTGGATGGCTGGCATCGCGCACGCGGCGCCCGCATGGTGCCGTTCGCCGGATACCAGATGCCGATCCAGTATGAGGGGATCATGGCCGAGCATCTATGGACCCGCGAGAGCGCCGGTCTGTTCGATGTCTCGCACATGGGCCAGCTCATCCTGTCAGGCGAAGGCGTTGAGGCCGCGCTCGAGAAGATGGTGCCGGGCGACATTGCTGCTCTGGCCGAGGGCAAGCAGCGCTATTCGCTCCTGCTCGCCGAAGATGGCGGCATCCTCGATGATCTGATGATCACCCGCGCGCCGATGGGGCTCTACGTCGTCGTCAATGGGGCTGTGAAGTGGGACGACATTGCCCATCTGCGCGAATATCTGCCCGACGAAATCACCATCTCGCATCTTGAGGACCGCGCGCTGCTGGCGCTGCAGGGGCCGAAGGCGGTCGATGCGCTCAAGCGCGTGGTGCCCGGCGTGGACCGGCTGTTCTTCATGGAGGCGAGTTCCTTCCTCTGGGGTCTGGAGCCGCTGTGGATCAGCCGTTCGGGCTATACCGGCGAGGACGGGTTCGAAATCTCGCTGCCCGCTGAACATGCCGCCGAATTCGCCGACCTGCTCTGCAAAGAGCCGGAGGTGAAGCCCATCGGTCTGGGTGCGCGCGACTCGCTGCGGCTGGAGGCGGGCCTGCCGCTGTACGGGCATGATCTCGACCCCGCGACCGACCCGGTGGAAGGCGATCTGTCCTTCGCGATCTCCAAGCGCCGCCGCGCCGAAGGTGGCTTTCCGAGTGCGGACCGCATCCTGAAGGCGCTGGCGGGAGGCGCTGCCCGCAAGCGCGTCGGCCTGTCGGTCGAAGGCAAGATGCCCGTCCGTGAGGGCGCGCTGCTCTTTGCCGGGGCCGATGTCGTCGGCGAAGTGACGTCGGGCGGCTTCGCGCCGACCGTCAACGCCCCCATCGCCATGGGCTATGTTGCCACCGCCCACGCCGCCGTCGGCACCACCCTGGAGGCTGAAGTCCGCGGGAAGCGCGTGGCCGTCAGCGTGACGGCGCTTCCCTTCGTTCCCCATCGTTATCATCGCAAAGGAGCTGCCCAATGACCCGTTATTTCACCGACGAGCATGAATGGATCGATGTCGACGGCAGCACAGCCACGGTCGGCATCACCGATTATGCGCAGGGCCAGCTCGGCGACATCGTGTTCGTTGAAACCCCGGAAGCCGGCAAGAAGCTCACCAAGGGCGGTGATGCCGCCGTCGTGGAATCGGTGAAGGCCGCGTCCGACGTCTATGCGCCTGTTTCCGGCACCGTGACCGAGGGCAACCCCGCGCTCGCGGATGACCCCGCCCTCGTCAACTCGGACCCGGAAGGCGAAGGGTGGTTCTTCAAGCTGACGCTCGACGATCCGTCGCAGCTCGACGGCCTGATGGACGCGGATGCCTACAAGGCGTTCGTCGCGGGTCTCTGATCCGAACTGCAATCTGGAGACACATCCGATGCGTTACCTCCCTTTGACCGACACCGACCGGCAGGCGATGCTGGCGACGATCGGCGCCAATTCGATTGATGACCTGTTCGTCGATGTCCCCGCCGAAGCGCGGTTGCCCGGCCCGATTGCGGGTCTGCCCAGCCATGCGAGCGAAATGGCCGTTGAACGCCATTTCTCCGCCCTTGCCCGCAAGAACATGGCGGCGAGCCATCATCCGTTCTTTTTGGGGGCGGGGGCATACAAGCACCATGTCCCCGCGACGGTGGACCATATCATCCAGCGCGGGGAGTTCCTGACCGCCTACACGCCCTATCAGCCCGAAATCGCGCAGGGCACGCTGCAGATGCTGTTCGAGTTCCAGACACAGGTCGCGCGCCTGTTCGGCTGTGACGTGGCGAATGCATCGATGTATGACGGCTCGACCGCCTGCTGGGAGGCAATCTCCATGGCGGGCCGCGTGACCAAGCGGAAGAAGGCGGTGCTCTCGTCGGGCCTTCATCCGCATTATGTCAGCGTCGCCAAGACGATGGCGCATTTTACGGGCGATGTGCTCGATACGGCGCTGCCAAGCATGTCGGCGGCAACTGATGCGGACCGTCTGCTGGCCGCGATTGATGACGCGACGAGCTGCGTCGTCGTGCAGTATCCCGACATATTGGGTCGCATCGCGGACCTGAGCGAGATTGCCGCCAAGGCGCACGCCCATGGCGCGCTCTTGATCGCGGTCGTGACCGAGCCGGTGGCGCTCGGCGCGATCCGCGCGCCGGGTGAGATGGGCGCGGACATCGTCGTTGGCGAAGGCCAGTCGATCGGCGTCGGCCTCCAGTTTGGCGGGCCCTATGTCGGGCTGTTCGCCTGCAAGGAGAAGTTCGTCCGCCAGATGCCGGGACGCCTGTGTGGCGAGACGGTCGATGCGACCGGCAAGCGCGGCTTCGTGCTGACGCTCTCGACGCGGGAACAGCATATCCGCCGCGAGAAGGCGACATCGAACATCTGCACCAATGCGGGGCTCTGTGCGCTGGCGTTCAGTATCCACATGACCCTGCTCGGGGAAAAGGGCCTGCGCGATCTGGCGGCCCTCAACCACGCCAACGCCGTGCGCGCCGCCGAGCGTCTGAGCGCAGTGCCGGGGGCTGAACTGGTCAATGACAGCTTTTTCAATGAGTTCACGTTGAAACTGTCCAAACCCGCCCGACCGGTGGTTCATGCGTTGGCGGAGCAGGGCGTTCTCGGTGGGGTGTCCCTCGGACGCCTGTTCCCCGATGCCCCTAACCTCGAACATGGGCTCGTCGTTGCCGTCACCGAGATTGTGACGGAGGACGACATCGAAGCCCTTGCCGCAGCTCTCAAGGAGGCCCTGGCATGACGATCAACCAGAGCGGATGGCGCCCTGAAATGGGCGCGAGCAACGACGAACCCGCCGCCACCTACACCGGTAACCGCGCGCTGATGCTGGAAGAAGCGCTGATCTTCGAGATTGGCGACACGACGACGACCGGCGTGGATATCGCCTCGGCCCCCAAGGTTGCCGCGCGGCTCGGCGGGCTGGAACGGCATCCGGCGCTCGGCCTGCCCGGCCTGTCGGAACCGGAGACCGTGCGCCACTATACCCGCCTCAGCCGACAGAATTACGCCATCGACTTGGGTCTCTTTCCGCTTGGCTCCTGCACGATGAAACACAATCCGCGCCTGAATGAGAAGGTCGCGCGGATGGCGGGCTTTGCCGATGTCCACCCGCTTCAGCCGCAGGAGACGGTGCAGGGTGCGCTCGCCGTTATTCAGGAACTGGCAGTGTGGCTCATCGAGCTGACCGGCATGTATGGTGTCGCGATGGCCCCCAAGGCCGGTGCGCATGGCGAACTATGCGGTATCCTGTGTATCAAGGCCGCACTGGAAGCACGGGGTGAGGATCGTCCCGTCATCCTCGTGCCCGAATCCGCCCATGGCACCAACCCTGCAACGGCGGCCTTTGCGGGCTTCCGGGTCGAGAATATCCCTGCGACCGCCGAAGGGCGTGTCGATCTGGCGGCGCTCAAAGCGCGGCTCGGCCCGGATGTGGCGGGGGTGATGATCACCAACCCCAATACCTGCGGCCTGTTCGAGCGCGACATGAAGGCGATCTCCGACGCGGTCCATGCGGCGGGCGGCTATGTCTATTGTGATGGCGCGAACTTCAACGCGATTGTCGGGCGCGTCCGGCCGGGCGATCTCGGCATCGATGCGATGCACATCAACCTGCACAAGACTTTTTCAACCCCGCATGGCGGCGGCGGCCCCGGCTCCGGGCCGGTCGTGCTGTCGGAAGCGCTGGCACCATACGGGCCGATCCCGTTCGTCTCGCTGATGAAGGACGGCACCTACAAGCTGGTGGAAGAGGAAAGCGCAGCTGACCTTCATCCGCAGACCTTTGGCCGCATGGCGGCCTTCCATGGGCAGATGGGCATGTTCACCCGCGCGCTTTCCTACATCCTCAGCCACGGCGCCGACGGCCTGCGGCAGGTGGCGGAGGATGCGGTGCTCAATGCCAACTACATCCTGCGCAGTCTGGAAGACGTGCTGGAGGCCCCGTTCGCAGCGTCCGGCCCGTGCATGCACGAAGCGCTCTTCTCCGACGACGGGCTGGCCGAGGGCTTCTCAACGCTGGACATTGCCAAGGGCCTGATCGACGAGGGCTTCCACCCGATGACGGTCTATTTCCCGCTCGTCGTCCATGGCGCGATGCTGGTGGAACCGACCGAGACCGAGTCCAAGGCAACGCTCGACCAGTTCATCGGCGCGCTGCGCTCGGTCGCCCGGCGCGCGCGGCAGGGGGATGCGGCGCTCAAGTCCGCGCCACATTTCGCGCCGCGACACAGGCTCGATGAAACCCTGGCCGCGCGCAAGCCAGTGCTTGTCTGGAAGGAGGCAGAGCTGGCACAAGCGGCGGAATGACCAAGCCCGAACCTTTCCTGATCGACGCGGGGAGCGCGGAGAAGCGCCACGCCCCCGCAACCCTGCGCAACCGCGACGCGATTGCCGATGTGCTGGCGGGCATCTTGCCGCCCGCTGGCACCATCCTTGAAATCGCGAGCGGGACGGGCGAGCATATCGTCCATTTCGCGCAGCGTTTTCCGCATCTGGCGTGGCAGCCGACCGATTATTCGGACGCCGCATTGCCCTCGATCGCGGCGTGGGTGGCGGAGGCGGGCGTGCCCAATGTCCGCGCGCCGGTCCGGCTGGACGCGTCCGCGGACACGTGGCCGGTCGAGCGCGCCGATGCCATTTTGTGCATCAACATGATTCACATCTCCCCATGGTCCGCGACCGAAGGGCTGATCGCCGGGGCGGGGCGGCTGCTGCCGCCCGGCGCGCCGCTTTACCTTTATGGCCCGTTTGTCCGGTCGGCCGTGGACACAGCCCCCAGCAACCTCGCCTTTGACCAATCGCTGAAGGAGCGCGATCCGGCTTGGGGGCTGCGCGATCTGGCAGACCTGACGGCGCTCGCGACCGGACACGGGCTCGTCCTCGACAAGGTCATCGAGATGCCCGCCAACAACCTCTCGGTCGTCTTTCGGAGGCGCTGACGCAAGTGGCAGCTTTACGTTGCGGTAAAGCCTCGCATATCCCTTCCCCATAATAAGACTCATTGTGAGAGAGGGGAGCCTTCATGGCCGACGTTGCGGACCTGCTGACGTTTGACGAGTTTCTGTCCCATTGGGGGCGCGAACGGCCGGATCGGCTCGCCATGCGCGAGGAATACCGCTTCTGGAGCTATGCACAGCTGGAGGACCGGACGGCGCGGGTCGCGTCCTTCCTGCTTGGCGCGGGCCTCAAAAAGGGCGACCGCGTCTGCTGGATCGGCAAGAATTCGGATATCTATTTCACGCTGTTCTATGGCGCGGCCCGCATCGGCGTCGTGATGGCGCCGATTGGATGGCGTCTGGCGCCGCCGGAATGGGCGTACATCGTCAATGATACCCATGCGCAGATCGTCTTCACCGGGCCTGGCTTTGAGGGGGCCGAGGAGGCACTCAAGGGCCATCTGACCAACAATCCCCGCTTCATCGGAGAACAGGAGGCCCGCAAGCTCGTCGAGACGACCGCGCGTGTCGATTTCACCCCCGCCGGGCCGGACGATGCCGTGCTGCAGCTTTACACGTCAGGCACGACAGGCAATCCCAAGGGTGTCGAGCTGTCCAACCGAAACCTCTTTGCGCTGCGCAAGGGCACGCAGGATGCGGGACTTGCCTACACCCAATGGGAGGATGATGAGGTCGTCCTCGTCGCCATGCCGTGCGCGCATATCGGCGGCACGGGCCTCGGCGTCATGGCGCTGGCGAGCGGCCTTCCGGGCTATGTGCTGGCGGAGTTCACGCCGGACGGGCTGTTCGACGCCATCGAAACGGGGGGCGTCACGCGCTTCTTCATCGTGCCCGCCGCGCTCCACATCCTGTTGCAGCATCCGCGCTGCACCAAGGTCAATTACAGCCGCCTGAAATACATCCTTTACGGTGCTGCGCCCATTCCGCTCGAACTGCTGCGCGAATGCATCAAGACGTTCGGGTGCGAGTTCATCCAGAATTACGGGATGACCGAAACGACGGGCACCATCGTCATGCTGCCGCCCGAGGACCATGACCCCAATGGCAATCCGCGCATGCGCTCCGCCGGTAAGGCGCTGCCGGGCGTCGAGATCAAGATCGTCGATGCCGAGGGCAATTCGCTGCCTGTCGGCGCAGTCGGCGAGGTCGTCACGCGGTCGAGCAACAACATGCTCGGTTATTGGAACCTGCCTGACGCGACGAAGAAGACGCTGACCAATGACGGCTGGGTCCATACGGGCGATGCCGGATATATGGATGAGGACGGCTATCTCTTCATCCATGACCGCGTGAAGGACATGATCATTTCCGGCGGCGAAAACGTCTATCCGGCCGAAGTCGAAAGCGCGATCTATGGGCATCCGTCGGTGCTGGAAGTGGCCGTGATCGGCGTGCCCGACGACAAATGGGGCGAGGCGGTGAAGGCCGTCTGCGTGCCCAAGCCCGGGACCACCATCGAGGCTGACGACGTGATCGCCTGGGCACGCGAACGCATCGCCGGGTTCAAGGTGCCCAAGTCGATCGACATCATCGAAGCCTTGCCGCGCAATGCGAGTGGCAAGATCCTCCGCAAAGATCTGCGCGCGCCCTATTGGGCGGGTCGCGACCGGCAGGTGAACTAGCCATGACAGGCGCGCTGGAGGCGTTTCGCGGCGAGATCCGCGACTGGCTGGCGGCCAACCTCACCGACGAACTGCGGGAGGTGAGCGCCAAGTCGACGAGCGTGTTCGTGGACAAGCAGCACACGCTCAAATGGCAGGCCATCCTCCACAAAAAGGGGTGGGTCGCACCGACCTGGCCCGCGCAATATGGGGGCACGGGCTGGTCTGAGGCGGAACGGCACATCTTCGCGTCGGAATGCGCGCTGGCCGACGCGCCGCCGCTCGCGCCCATGGGGCTGCGCATGGTGGCGCCCGTCATCATGCATTACGGCACGGCGGAACAGAAGGCCTGGTATCTCCCGCGCATCCTGTCGGGGGAGGATTATTGGTGTCAGGGCTATTCAGAGCCGGGCGCCGGATCGGACCTCGCCTCCTTGTCGCTGCGCGCTGACCGCGATGGCGATCACTATGTGCTCAACGGCTCCAAGATCTGGACGACGCACGCGCATTTCGCGAACAAGATGTTCTGTCTCGTCCGCACCAGCCGCGACGGCCGCCCGCAACAGGGGATCACTTTCCTGCTGCTCGACATGGATCTGCCCGGCATCACCGTGCGGCCGATCCATTCGATTGCCGACGATCACGACTTCAACCAGGTCTTCTTCGAGGACGTTCGGGTGCCCGTCTCCGGGCGTCTGGGCGAGGAAGATCAGGGCTGGGGCGTGGCCAAATATCTGCTCGAATTTGAACGCGCAGTCGCGCATTCGGCAGGGCTTAAGGCCGCACTGTCGACCGTGATCGCCCATGCGGCCGGGATGGACAGCGGCGGGGAGGGGACACTCCTCCTTGAACCGGCGGTGCGTCGCAAGATCTCGATCCTCGCCGCCCAGATCGCGGCCATCGAGGCGAGCGAGGATGTCGTCATGGCGCAGGTCGCGCGCGGGCTTAACCCGGGCCCGGCAGCCTCCATGCTCAAGATCCAAGGCACAGAAACCGCGCAGAAGGTGCAGGAGCTCGCGGTGGAATTGGCGGGCGATTATGCGGCGGTCAGCCAATATGCCGCGCGCCAGCCGGGCAGCAACGAAGCGCCCATCGGCCCTGATGTCGCGCTGACGGCTGTCCCACGCTATTTCAATGGTCGGGCGGCGTCGATCTATGGCGGCTCGAACGAAATCCAGCGTGGGATCATCTCGAAACTGGTTCTCGGCCTCTGAGACAATAAGTCTGGCGCCGCTGCGCTGTGGCCCAGCTGAAAAAGTCCTTCGCGGGCTTCGCAACTTCGCGGCCTTCGCGTGAACCCGCCCTTGCTTAGTTCACGCGAAGAGCGCGAAGAATGTAAGCTCGCGAAGGCGGTATTTCTGGGTATGGCCGAGGCCTTCAGTGGCTTTGGATCAAGCTCACTTCTCGCGTGCCAACGCGCGATGAAATGCCGGGCGGTCCTTCAGCCGCGCATACCAGGCTTGCGTCAGCGGGCCCAATTCCGTGTCGAACCCAAATCCCGCAGACAGGTGCACGGCATAACCGACGCAAATGTCGGCGATGGTGAACCGGTTGGCGACGAGCCAAAGGCGGCCATCCGAAAGCGCTTCCTCGATGCTGCGCGCGCGGCCCATGAAGAAGCCCTTATAGTCCTCGACCGCTTGGGGGAGTTTGCGCTCCTCCGGCTCCAGCCGCGTGTAGCGCAGCACGATGGTGAGCGGGAAAGTGAGCGTCGCGTCGCTCCGGTGCAGCCAGTTGAGATAGGGCAGATAATCGGCCTCGCCCTGCCGGACCTCCAGTTCGCTGCCCGCGGCGATCCTTTGGCAGATGGCGGCGGACTCGGTCAGCAAATGGCCGTTCTCTTCCCACGCCGGGATCGTGCCGAGCGGGTTGATGTCCTTGAACTGCTTCGCAAAAACGCGCGGCGGGAACGGCCAGAGCTTAAGGTCAATGTCCATGCCGACCTCCTCTGCGGCCCACAGGCAGCGGAACGAGCGCGCCCCGGCGCAATGATGCAGAACGGGCAGGGTCATACAGCCATCTCCCTTGGCTTTTCGATCGACAGGCGATGTTCGCGCCAGGCGATGTAAAGTCCACTGGCAATGATGATGGGCGCGCCTGCCCAGGTGGAGGCGCCGGGAAGGACGCTCCAGATCAGCCAGCCATAGACGGTTGACCAGATCAGGCTGGTATAGTCCATGCCGACGACGGTGGAGACGGGGGCGTACCGCAGCGACGCCGTGAGCGCGATCTGCCCGAGGCCGCCGCACAGGCCGAGCGCGCAGATCAGCATCCACTGATAGCCCGTATGGCCGGGCGCGCCCCACGCGATCGCGCTTTCCAGCGGTTCGGGGAGCGGGGCCAGATGGAGCGCGAGCAGCATGATCGATGACAGAAGCGAGAAGTAGAAGACCGTCGTCGTCGGCGTTTCGGTGCGCCCGAGATCGCGCAGCTGGATGCTGATGATTGCAACCATCAGCGCTGCCGTCAGGCCGACCAGCGCGCCTTTCAGCGGAAAGCCGCCGCTGCCCGGCTGGATCACAATGAGGACTCCGACAAAGCCGATGATGACCGCCGCCCAGCGGTGGATGCCGACATGTTCCCGCAGCACGAGTGCGGAGAGGATCGTTGCAAAGATGGGCACCGTGAAGCCAAGCGTCGTCGCTTCGGCCAGCGGGAGCAGGACGATGCTGCCAAAGGTGAAGAACATGCCCGTCGCGCCCAGAAAGGACCGGCGCAAATGCGCCCAGAAGCGGTCCGTCTTCAGGCTCGCAAGGCCGCCGCTGAACAGCACCCAGACGAGCACGACCGGGATCGCCGTAAACTGTCGCCAGAACATGATTTCGGGCAGGCGGATGCCGCTCTCGCTCGCCAGCTTGACGACCATCGACATGGTGGACAGGCCGAACACGGCGCCAAGCCGGAAGGCCAGCGCGAGCATGCGGCGGTCATGGGCATGTGCAGTCGTCACCCCATTAGCGCATAGGCAAGCGCCGGTGGGGTGCAACCCCTAACGCGGTCTAGACGCTGCCCGCTGTGAAATCAGAGGCCCGGTTTGCCTCAACCGCGTTCGACCCCGGCCGGGTGACGCCGTAATAGGAATAAAGCCGGTCGCCATAGGAGGCGTCGAACACCGGGGCGTCATCGACGCGATAGGCGGGGCTGCCGTCGATCAAGGCGGGCTCGACAGAGACGACATAGCCGCCTTTGTCCTCGCGATAGTCGAGCAGGTCAAAAGGCATGGGATGATATTTCTGTCCCAGGCCAAGAAAGCCGCCAAAGGAGACAATGGCAAAGTCGATCCGGCCACACGCCAGATCAACCATCACCTCGCTGACCTTGCCGAGCTTGTTGCCATCGCGACTGAAGATCATCAGGTCCTGCCGCAGCGTGGCGGGCACGTAGTGGACGTCGGTCATGGCCTAGGCCCCCTGTCGCGACCGTCGGACGGCGCGCATCGCCATCCAGCCGATGGTGGCGACCGCTGCCACGGGCAGGCTTGCCTTCATCGCACGTCCGGCGACCATGCCCAGCAACGCGCCTCTGATGCCGCTGTCGCCGTCGCGCCGGTCAATTGCAGCACCGGCCAGTGCACTCATCCAACCCATAAAGTGTCCTCCAATGTAGCGAAAAAGGACAACCCCTTCGGATGCGGCGGGTTCCGCGCGCTTGCGGTCAATGGCCCGCCTCGGCTAACGCGCTCCCCATGAAACATGCTCTCAACGTCACCCGCGCCCAGAATTTCGCTGCCTGGTATCAGGAGGTGATCTCCGAAGCCGACATGGCCGAGGAATCGGGCGTCCGCGGCTGCATGGTCATCCGCCCCTGGGGTTATGGCATGTGGGAACGCATCCAGAAGCTGATGGACGCCGAAATCAAGCTGGCGGGCGTCGACAATTGCTACTTCCCGCTCTTCATTCCGCTCTCCTTCTTCGAGAAGGAAGCTGACCATGTCGAAGGCTTTGCCAAGGAAATGGCGGTCGTCACGCATCACCGGCTGATCGGTGACGGGAAGGGCAAGCTCGTCCCGGACCCCGAGTCGAAGCTGGAAGAGCCGCTGGTCGTCCGCCCGACGTCGGAAACCGTGATCGGTGCTGCGATGAGCCGCTGGGTGCAGAGCTGGCGCGACCTGCCGCTGATGGTCAACCAGTGGGCGAACGTTGTCCGCTGGGAAATGCGCACGCGCATGTTCCTGCGCACGTCCGAATTCCTCTGGCAGGAAGGGCATACCGCCCATGCCGACCGCGACGACGCGATGACGGAGACGCTGCGCGCGCTTGAAATGTATCGCGCTTTTGCCGAAGGGCCGCTCGCCATGCCCGTCGTGGCCGGTGAAAAGCCCGAGAACGAACGCTTCCCGGGTGCCGTTGCGACCTATTCGATCGAAGCGATGATGCAGGATGGCAAGGCGCTTCAGGCCGGCACCTCGCACTATCTCGGCACCGGCTTCGCAGAGGCGGCCGGCATCAAATATCAGGACAAGGAAGGCGGCCAGCAGTTCGCGCATACGACGAGCTGGGGCGTCTCCACGCGTCTGATCGGCGGCGTCATCATGACGCATGGCGACGATGACGGCCTGCGCTGCCCGCCGCAGATCGCGCCGCAGCAGGTGGTGATCATCCCGATGCTGCGCGACAATGATGAGGACGAGGCGGTCCTTGCGTATTGCCGCAGCCTTGCGGCCGACCTGCGCAAGCTGTCCGCCTTCGGTGAGCCGGTGCGTGTTCTCCTCGATACCAAGGCGACCAAGGCCGCGACCAAGCGCTGGGCCTGGGTCAAGAAAGGTGCGCCGATCCTCGTCGAAGTTGGTCCGCGCGATGTGGCGGGTGGCAATGTCGCCGTGGTGCGCCGCGACCGGCTCTACAAGGACGATGGCAAGCTCAATTCCGCCTTCATCGTGCGCGATGACTTTGTTGGGTCCGTCGCTGAGACGCTGGTGGACATCGAGAAGAGCCTGTTTACCGAAGCCAAGGACCGGCTGGAGGCCAATATCCGCCGCGACGTGACGGACCTTGCCGCCCATTTCAAGGGCGATGAGGCGAAGTTTGCCGGTTGGGTCGAGGTGCAATGGGCCCGTCCGACGGGTGAAGCGCTCACCAAGATCGTCGAGACGCTCAAAGGCCTCAAACTCACCATGCGCAACGCGCCGCGCGATGCGGCGCCGGTGGATGGCACCTGCTTCTTCACGGGCGCGACGGCGGTGGAACGCATCTTGATCGGGCGCACTTATTGAGCGACGTCGCGGCCCTGCTCGCCGCCATCGGCATCGGCCTGCTGATCGGGCTGGAGCGCGGCTGGCGTCAGCGCCATGAACATGCGGGCGGTCGCATTGCCGGGATCAGAACCCACGCGCTGCTGGCGCTGGGCGGCGGCTTGTGTGGTCTGCTGGCGGCGCACGTCTCGGTCTGGTTCGGGCTGGCGGGCGTTGCCGGTCTGATCGCGGCGGTCGTCCTCGCCCACCGGGCACGGCTCGCCGAGCCTGACGACAATGTCTCGGCTACAAACGCCGTCGTCGGCATCCTCACCGTTCTGCTTGGCCTTGCAATCGCAAGCGGCTTTGCGCGTGAAGCAGTCGTTGCAGGTGGGGCGATGACGCTGATCCTTGCCATGCGCGAAAAGCTGCATGGCTGGCTACGGACGCTGAGCGCGGAGGATGTGCGCGCGGTCGCTGTCTATGGCGCCATCACGCTCGTCATCCTCCCGCTGCTGCCGGACAGGCCCATCGGCCCCTATGACGCGCTCAACCCGCGCATGCTCTGGCTGGTCGTGGTCTTTGTGACGGGCCTGTCCTTTGCCGGCTATTGGGCGTCGAAAAAGGTCGGCGACGCGCAGGGCACAATCATCGCCGCAGCCATTGGCGCCACCTATTCGTCGACGGCGGTGACGGCGGAGCTTTCGCGGCGGCTGCGCAGCGGCAAGGAGGATGTACTTCCGCTTCAGGCCGGGATTGCAGCCGCCACCGCGATGATGCCCATTCGCGTGTCGGTGCTGGTGGCCGTGCTCGTCCCCAAGGTGCTTGCGCCCTTCCTGATGATGGTGGGGCCGGCGATCGCCGTCGCGCTTCTCTTCGCCGGGCTCCTCTATTGGCGCGCGCGGGGTGGGAGCGCGCAGGGCCTGGTGCCCAAGCGCAATCCGTTCGATCTGTGGCCGGCCATCGGGTTTGCCGCGCTCGTGGGCGCAATCATTATCATCTCGCACTGGACGATCGCCCAGTTCGGCGATCGGGGTGTGAGCATTCTCATCGGTCTCACCGGACTTTACGATGTCGATGCCGCCATCGTGACGGCGAGCCACTTGCCCAATGGGCTCCTCGACACCGCGTCGCTCTCGGCGCTGCTCGCTTTGCCGGTGCTGGTGAACTCGGTGCTGAAGGCCGCGCTTGTGCCTGTGCTGGGCGGGTTGCGGCATGGGGTGCGGGCGGCCCTGCCGCTCGTCGTCAGTGCGATCGTGCTCGGCATCGGCATTGCGATGGTCAATGGATTTCACTTCACCTGATCGATGCGCTTCCGGGGTGGCGGAGGCCCCGTGCACGCGATAGACAGGGATCAATATCGATAACGGGCAGCGGCCCGTTCCGGGGGGAGTTTCTTAGATGCAGCGTATTTTGATCGGGCTGGCCGGTATGGCCCTGATCCTGCTGATTGCCCTTGCCTTTTCGTCGAACCGCCGGGCGATCCGCCCGCGCGTGGTCGGGGCGGCGTTCGCGCTGCAGGCAACGATTGCGGTCTTCGTCCTCTATGTGGATGCGGGCAAGGCCGTCATCCTCGCCATGTCGCACGGGGTCAGCAATCTGCTCGGCTATGCGCAGGCGGGGATCGACTTCCTGTTCGGCAATCTCGCCAAGCCCGAACTTGGCGGATATTCCTTCGCGATCGCCGCGCTCCCGGTCATCATCTTCTTCGCGAGCCTTGTGTCGATCCTCTATTATCTCGGCGTGATGCAGCTTGTCGTGAAGTGGATCGGCGGCGCGATCCAGAAGATCACCGGCATCAGCAAGGTGGAATCGCTTGGGGCGGCCGCCAACATCTTCGTCGGGCAGAGCGAGGCGCCGCTCGTCATCCGCCCCTATCTGGCCACAATGACGCCCGCGCAGATTTTCACGATCATGACGGTCGGCATGGCGGGCGTGGCGGGCACGATCCTTGCCGCCTATGCCTCGATGCTCGGCCCGCAGCTTTTGCCTTATCTGCTCGCCGCGAGTTTCATGTCGGCGCCGGGCGGAATCCTGATGGCGAAAATCATGGAGCCCGATGATCCCGCCGATGCAGGGAAGGAACCCGTGGTCGAAGGCGAAATCCGCTTTGGGGAGGAACAGCCGGCCAACATCATCATGGCGGCGGCCGAAGGCGCGCAGACGGGGGTGCGTCTCGCGGTTGCGGTCGGGGCCATGGTGCTGGCCTTTGTGGCGCTGGTCGCGCTCGCCAACGGCCTGCTTGCAGGCGTGGGCGCCTGGGTCGGCTATCCTGATCTGAGCTTCCAGAAGATCGTCGGCGCGGTCTTCGCGCCGGTCATGTACATGCTCAATGTCCCGAGCAGCGATATCGTCGCAGCCGGGGGCCTGTTCGGCACGAAGCTTGTCCTCAATGAATTTGTGGCCTTCACGCAGCTTGGGCCGCTCAAGGCCACGCTGGCTCCGGCAACCGTTGCCATCGTCACCTTCGCGTTGTGCGGCTTTGCCAACTTCTCGTCGATCGCGATCCAGCTGGCGGTCACCGGCGGTCTGGCGCCCAATCAGCGTGCCGTGATCGCGCGGTTGGGGCTGAAGGCGCTGCTGGCGGGCAGCCTTGCCAACCTGATGAGCGCGGCGCTGGCCGGGCTGCTGGTCACCTAGCTCAGGTCGACAGATACCAGCGGTCAGTGGCTTCCAGTCCGATCGCGGTCAGTCGACCCGATGCATAGGCGCCGGTATCGATCCCGATCCGGTTGGCGCGCTCTTCCACGTCATCGCGGATCGTGTGGCCGTGCACCACGACCGCCCCGAAATCCGCGGTGGATTCGATGAAATCCTGCCGGATCCAGCGCAGGTCCTTCTCGTCCTGATCGTCGAGCGCAATGCCGGGGCGGACGCCGGCATGGGTGAAAAAATAGTCGCCAAGCCGGTAGGCCGGACGGAAGGCGCGCAGGAATTCGATATGCGCCTTGGGGACAAGGCGGGCGGTGGCACCGGTCACGTCGCCAAGGTCCCAGGCGTCATATTGATCGGCGGTCACGCCGTAGCTCATCAGCGTCTCACGTCCGCCCGCGCGGTGGAAGGTCGCAGCGGTCTGCCGCTCGCCATCCCAGACGCGGATCATGAGTTCCTCGTGATTGCCCTTGATGAAGACCGTCTCCGGCCGCGCCTCGGCCAATGCCATGGCACGTTCGATCACCTGACGGGACCCGGGGCCGCGGTCCGGCAAGTCGCCGAGAAAGATGATCTGCGTGTCCGCGCTGCCACGCGCTGCGTCATCGGCGTCAATCTTGGCGAGCAACTGGTCGAGCAGATCGGCCCGCCCATGGATATCGCCAATCGCATAGACGCGCTTTCCCGCCGGGAGAGCGGCAGGCGGCGAGGCAGGCATTTCCTTGCGGGCAAAAAGGCGTCTGAGAACCATATGTCGGCCGCGATATAGTCGCTCTGGCCCGGAATGCCAGATGTCAGGCGGGTTCGCGATCCATCAGGTCATGTATGTCGATGTCCAGCCGGTCGATGAGGTTGCGCATTCGCGGCCAGATGCGCGTCAGGAAGACTTCGCGCTCCTGCACGCGCAGCGCATCGACCGCGCCGGGCGCAACGAACATGCCGACGCCACGCTTGACCACGACATGGCCGTCATCCTGCAGCGTCTGATAGGCCTTGGCGACCGTCAGCGGATTGGTGCCCGTCTGTGCGGCAAAGGCCCGGACCGAGGGAAGCTGATCGCCTTCCTGATACTTGCCTTCGATGATCTGAATCGCCAGCATGCCGCGCAGGCGAAGGTACACCGGGATTTCGTCAAAGCTGGCTGCTGTCATGCCAACTTAATACACCAACGCACCTCGGGAGTCACGCCCTAAAATGGGTTAACCCTGCCAGTGGCTGATGACGTCGGTCGGGATGGGGCGGGGCCGTTCCTCAAGCGCGCGGCTGGGGGAACCCATGAAGATGAACCCTGCAATTCGCTCGTCCGCTGTCCCAAAGGCGTCGCGCACGGCATCCGAATAGGTGGGCCAGCCTGTCAGCCAGCCTCCGACAAAGCCCTGTGCATGGGCGGCGTTGAGCAGCTGCATACAGGCGGCGCCCACCGACAATTCCTGTTCCCATAGCGGAATCTTGCTGGCCTTCGGGCTGGACAGGGCAACGACGAGCGCGGGCGCCTGATGCGCGAACTGTTCCATCGCTTCCAGCTCAAGGCGTCCGGCGTCGGGCTTTTCCCCGCGATAGGCCGCGACCAGCAGCGCGGCGAGCCGGTCCCGCTGGTCCGCACCGACCACCACAAAGCGCCAGGGGGCCAGCTTGCCATGATCCGGCACGCGAGTGGCAGCGGCAAGGATGGCCTCCATCTGTGCTGCATCCGGCCCGGGGGCGACCATGTCGCGCGGCTTGCCCGACCGGCGGGAGAGAAGGAGGCTGAGCGGGGAGGAGGTGTCGTTGAACATGGTGTCGCCGCTATCAGGCGGGGGCGGGTGGGGCAAGGTGGCTGCCACGGCAGGCAACAACCAGACCGTTTGTCCTGAGCCTGTCGAAGGACAGCTTGTCCTGTTCACCACACCATGAAGAAGTACGGCCCTTCGACAAGCTCAGGGCAAGCGGAGAATTCAATCTGACTTGCGCGATGCCTACTGATCCGTCCCCTTCGCCTTCCCCCATTGGCGCGCAACGGTGTAGCCGAGATAGCCCGTGCCAAAGAGCGTCCAGAGCGGCTCCGGGATGCCGCCGAGATAGGCGTTCATGCCCGCTGCGATATTCTTTGCGAGCTCAGGCTGGGTGGCGGCGATGAGGCCCATGGGGATCGCCCAGAGGATGATCGCGTACATGACATAGAGGAAGCTGGGCCGCGCGCGGCTGGTCCACGGGTCGGGGGAGGCTGCCTCCGCGATGATCGCCGACATCTGCACGCGAACGGCCTCAAGCTCCTGCGATCCCTGCAATTTCAGGAGCTCGAGCTTGGCCGCGTCACGGGCACGTGGATCGGGAATGATCTTGTCGATCAGCTTGGACAAAGGCGCAATCAGCCCGTCGAGAAGGGACATGGCAACGACTCCGAATCTGGGGGAAGGATCCGGATGTAACCAAATAGGTTCAAATAGTCAAGCAGAAATATCCCAAAATCCTCCACCTCTCCGTTCGTCCCGAGCGAAGTCGAGGGACGCAAGCACCGCGTCGGGTGTCTCGACTTCGCTCGACACGAACGGACATGAAATTAGGTCTGTCGCAGCCTAACCCCGCGCCTTTTCCTCCGCGATCCAGCGGTCAATCGCCTGTTCCAGCACGTCGAGCGGCACTGCGCCCTGCGCCAGCACGGCGTCGTGGAAGCGCCGCAGATCGAACTTCGGGCCAAGCGCGGCGGTGGCCTTGGCGCGCAGTTCGCGCAGCTTGATCTCGCCGATCTTGTATCCCAGCGCCTGACCCGGCCAGGAAATGTAGCGGTTGACCTCCGCCTCGATATTGGCGGCGGAAAGCGCGCTGTTGTCGGTCATGAACTTCACCGCCTGCGCCTTGGTCCAGCCCTTGGCGTGCATCCCCGTGTCAACGACCAGACGGCAGGCGCGCCACATCTCATAGGACAGGCGGCCCATCATCTTTTCGGGCGTGTCGTACAGCCCCATCTCCTCGCCCAGATATTCGGAATAGAGGCCCCAGCCTTCGCCATAGGCGGTGAACCAGGCGGCGTGCTTGCGGAAATCGGGCATGTCGATTTCCTGCTGGAGCGCGCCTTGCAAATGGTGGCCGGGCACGGCCTCATGTGCGGTCAGCGCGGGCAGCTCGTAGATCGGCCGCTGGTCGAGCTTTGACGTATTGACGTAGTAATTCCCGGCGATCCCCGAAGCCAGCGAACCGGGGCTGTAATAGGCGGTGGTCGTCGTTTCCGCCGTTTCCTTGGGAATTTCCTTCAGGCCGTAGGTCAGGCGGGGGAGCTTCCCGAAATATTGGGGCAGCTTGCCGTCGATCAGCTTGGCCTGCCGTGCGGCGGCCTGCATCAGCTCTTCCGGGGTTTTCGCGTAGTATTTCGGGTCGCTGCGCAGCTTGGCGATGAAGCTCAGCCGGTCCGGGTAGCCGGCGTCCTTTGCGACCTTGTCCATTCGGGCGAGGATGCGCGCGACCTCCTTCAGGCCGATCTCATGGATCTGATCCGGGGTCAGATCGGTCGTCGTGTGCGACCGCGCCTGAAAGGCGTAAAATTCCTTGCCGCCCGGCTGGGAGGAAATGCCGACCTTGGCGGCGCATTTCGGCTTGTAGTCCTTTACGTAAAAGTCGGCGAACTGCCGGTATCCGGGCACGAGGACGTCGCGGATCAGGCGCAGCCCCTCCGCCTTCATCGCCGCCCAGTCGGCATCGCTCACATCATTGGGCTTGGCGCGGGTGAAGGGCTCGTAAAAGCGCGTATCCTCGGGCTTGCCCTCGATGGCGCCCGTGATGGTCGTCTCAAACCCGTTCATCGCGTCGCAGGGCTGGACGAAGCCCTTCTTGATGGCCTCACGCGTGATCGAGATGATGTCCGCGTTGACCTTGGGGAACTGGGTGAGGCGGGCCAGATAGCTGCGATAATCCGCTGCAGTGTAGAGCGGGACGTAGGAGCCCATGTCGGCCAGTCCCTGATAGGGGCTGGCATAGGTCGTGAACAGCATCAGCCGCTGGCCGAAGCGGTTGCCCTGCACCTGTTCGGACAGGATGCGGGCCAGCACGCCCTTGTTCGCCCGTTCGGCATCGTTGAGCCCCGTATCCGGAATCGCGTTCAGCCGGTCGAGCAGCGTCTGCGCCTCGGCCGCCGCCTTGTCGCGTGCGGCGAGGCTGTAATCGGGCAGCTTGTCGTCATAATCACGCACGCCAAGCGCGGTGGCCGTTGTCGGGTTCTCCTTCAGGAACCACGCCCAATGATCGTTGATCACCGACTTCAGGTCATCCGAAGGGGCGGCAAGCGCGGGCGTTGAAACGGACAGCAGCAGGGCAAGAGCGAGAGTGCGCATAAGGGTCTCCTTTGCGGTGCAACTTCGACCAAAGCGCGCGCGCTTGCAATGGGCCGCCTGCCGCCTTTAAACGCTCCCCAAAATACCGACAGGATTTGAGGAGCTTTCGCCGATGCGGCGCATTTCTGTGATGTTGATGTCGCTGCTGGCGACGACCGCGACGGCGGGTACCGTCCCCGGACAGCCCAAGCCCGATTATCCGCACACGCGCAGCGAAGATCTGGTCGAAACCCAGTTCGGGGAGCCTATCGCCGATCCCTATCGCTGGCTGGAAAACGATGTCCGCAACGATGCCGAGGTGCGGACCTGGGTCGATCAGCAGAACAGGCTGACCGCATCCTATCTGCAGACACTGCCCGGACGGGAGATTTTCGCGGCGCGGCTGAAGCAGCTGTTCAACTTCCAGCGCATGGGCACGCCGCGCAAGGCGGGGGAGAACTATTTCTACACCCGCAATGACGGTCTGCAGAACCAGTCGGTGCTGATGGTCCAGACGGGCATGGGTGGGACGCCGCGCCTCCTCATTGATCCGAACGCCTGGGCCAAGGACGGCGCGACCGCGCTCGCCGAATGGCAGCCTTCCTCTGACGGACGCTATCTTGCCTATGCGGTGCAGGATGGCGGGACCGACTGGCGCACGCTGCGCGTCATCGATGTGGCGACAGGGGCGACGCTGGACGATGAGATCAAATGGGTCAAATTCTCCGACATCGCCTGGACCAAGGATGGTGCCGGATTTTTCTATTCGCGCTTTGCCGAACCGCAAAAGGGCGCGGCCTTCCAGTCGCTCAACACCAATCAGCAGGTCTGGTACCATAAGGTCGGCACCCGTCAGGCCGAGGACCGGCTGATCTACCAGACGACTGACCGCCCGCTTCTGGGGCATTCGGCGCAGGTGACCGATGACGGTCGCTACGTCCTCATCACGTCGTCAGGCGGCACCGATGAACGCTATGAGCTGACCGTCGGCAAGATCGACCAAAAGCACGGCGCGCAAAAGCCGATCCGTTTCAAGACACTGGTGCCGGGCCTTCAATATGACTGGCAGCTGGCCGGATCGGTTGGCTCCACCTTCTATTTCCGCACAACGCGCGGCGCGCCCAAGGGGCAGATTGTGACGCTGGATGCAGACCGCCCTGAGCGGGCGCCGCAGACGCTGCTCGCGCAGACCGACGACGCCATGGTCGGCGCGTCGCTCGTGGGGCGCCGCCTGATCGTCGCCTATCTTGGTGATGCGCGCTCCGAGGCTGAACTGCGGGAACTCGACGGCCGCTTCGTCGCGAAGATTACCTTGCCCTCAATCGGGACAGCGGCGGGCTTTGGCGGTGCGGGCGGTGATCCGGAGACGTTCTACACCTTCTCCAGCTTCGCGGTCCCGCCCTCGGTCTACCGCTACAATACCGAGACGGCAAAGGCGGAGCTGTTCTTCCAGCCCAAGGTCGCGTTCACGCCCGATGATTATGTGACCGATCAGGTTTTCTATACGACGAAGGACGGCACGCGCATCCCGATGTACATCGTGAAGCGCAAGGATACGCCCTCGGGCGCGCCGACGATCCTCTACGGCTATGGCGGGTTCAACATTTCACAGACGCCCAATTTCAACCCGACGCGTCTTGCGTGGCTGGAACAGGGCGGGGTGCTCGCCGTCGCCAACCTGCGGGGCGGGGGCGAATATGGGAAGGACTGGCACGATGCCGGGCGCCTGGCCCGCAAGCAGAACGTGTTCGACGATTTCATCGCCGCGGGCGAATACCTGATCGACACCAACATCTCGGCCAAGGGCAAGCTGGCAATCGAAGGTCGGTCCAATGGTGGGCTGCTCGTCGGCGCTGTCGTCAACCAGCGGCCCGATCTGTTCGCCGCGGCCATCCCGGCCGTGGGCGTCATGGACATGCTGCGTTTCAACCGCTTCACCGCGGGTCGTTACTGGGTCGATGACTATGGCGATCCGGCTAAGGAGGCGGATTTCAAGGTCCTGCGGGCCTATTCGCCCTATCACAACATCACCCCCGGGAAGGACTATCCCGCGATCCTTGTGACGACAGCCGACACCGATGACCGCGTCGTGCCGGGCCACAGCTTCAAATATACGGCGAAGCTGCAGGCATCGGACATCGGGACGAAGCCGCACCTCATCCGCATCGAAACGCGTGCCGGACATGGCTCGGGCAAGCCCACCGACAAGATCATTTCGGAAACGGCGGACCTCTGGTCCTTCGTCGCCAAATGGACGGGGCTGGAGGTACACCAGCGCTAGGTTGCGGTTGCCCGTTCGGCTTGAAGGCTCTGTTGTGGGGCGGAAATAGTTCCTGAACCTGTCCCTACAAAATGGTTCAGGGACGTGTCATCGCGCGAGTCGGATAGTCGCCCTTGCCGACGCGTTCTTATCGGCAAGGTGATGGAGACGAACCATGAAGATGCTTTCAAAGGCCGCGCTGATGGCGACGACAGGGGCCATGCTGGTGACGGCGCTGCCGGCCGACGCCCGGTCCTATCGCCGCCACAATGACGGCATTGACGCAGGCGATGTCATCGCTGGCGCGCTGATCATCGGCGGGATCGCTGCGGTGGCGTCGGCCGCGTCGCGGGACCGCTATGACGATCGCTATCGTGACCGTCGCTGGGACGACCGCCGCTATGACGACGATTATGGCTATGATGACAGCGGCTATTCGAGCCGCGCTGCGGTGGAACAGTGCGTCCGGGCTGCCCGTAATGAAGCCAGTCGCTATGGCGGCTGGGCGCGGGTGACCGACATCACGCAGATCGATCGCGTCCGCGGTGGCTATGAGGTGCGTGGCCGCGTCGTTGTTGAGGATCGCGGCTATCGCAACCGCAACTGGGGCAATGGCTGGGACCGCAATGACCGCTGGGGCTATCGCTATGACCGTTATGGCGACGGCTATGACAAGGGCCGCTTCAGCTGCGTGACGCGCTATGGCCGCGTCGATGACGTCGATCTGTCGGGCCTGCGTGGCTAGACAGGCAAGGGACCGGTTCCGCAAGGGCCGGTCCTCCTGCATTTGGAACCGATGAACTGGACAGCGGGCGGCGCGCTCTTTATCGGCCCGTCATGACCGTCCAGCCCTCCGATTCCATCCTCATCGTCGATTTCGGCAGCCAGGTGACCCAGCTGATCGCGCGCCGCGTGCGCGAAGCGGGCGTCTATTCCGAAATCGCCCCCTTCAACTCTGCCGAAGCGGCCTTTGCCCGGATGAAGCCCAAGGGCATCATCCTGTCGGGCGGCCCGGCCTCGGTTCCGGTCGAAGGCTCCCCGCGCGCGCCGGAGGCGATGTTCGATGCGGGCATCCCCATTCTCGGCATCTGCTACGGCCAGCAGACGATGTCGCATCAGCTGGGCGGCACGGTTGAGCCCGGCGACAGCGGTGAGTTCGGCCGCGCCTTCATCGATATTTCAGAAGACTGCGCGCTGTTTGAAGGCCTTTGGGAAAAGGGCTCCCGCCATCAGGTGTGGATGAGCCATGGCGACAAGGTGACCGCCTTTGCGCCCGGTTTCCGCGTCGTTGCGACGACCGAGGGCGCGCCCTTCGCCGTGATCGCCGATGACGAACGCCGCTTCTACGGCACGCAGTTCCACCCGGAGGTCGTGCATACGCCCGACGGGGCGAAGCTCATTTCCAACTTCGTTCACAAGGTCTGCGGCCTGAAGGGCGACTGGACCATGGCGGAATTCCGCGCGACCAAGGTCGCCGAAATCCGTGCCCAAGTGGGCGACGGGCGCGTGATCTGCGGCCTGTCCGGCGGCGTTGACAGCTCGGTCGCGGCGATCCTTATCCATGAGGCGATTGGCGACCAGCTGACCTGCGTCTTTGTCGACCACGGCCTGCTCCGCATGAACGAACGCACGCAGGTTGAGGAGCTGTTCCGCGAACATTACCATATTCCACTCGTCGTCGTGGATGCCGAAGCACGGTTCATGGCGGGACTGGCGGGCGTCACCGATCCCGAAAAGAAGCGCAAGTTCATCGGTGCCGAGTTCATCAACGTGTTCGAGGAAGAAGCCAAGAAGATCGGCGGCGCCGATTTCCTGGCGCAGGGCACGCTCTATCCCGACGTGATCGAGTCGGTGTCGTTCACAGGTGGTCCGTCCGTCACGATCAAGAGCCACCACAATGTGGGCGGCCTGCCCGAGCGCATGAACATGAAGCTCGTCGAGCCGCTGCGCGAACTCTTCAAGGATGAAGTCCGCGCGCTGGGGCGGGAACTTGGCTTGCCCGACGTCTTTGTCGGCCGCCATCCGTTCCCGGGGCCGGGCCTTGCCATCCGCATTCCGGGTGAAGTCACCAAGGAGCGCTGCGATATCCTGCGCAAGGCGGACGCCGCCTATCTCGAGGAAATCCGCACTGCGGGCCTCTATGACGCGATCTGGCAGGCCTTTGCCGTGCTGCTCCCCGTCCGCACCGTGGGCGTGATGGGCGATGGTCGCACCTATGACAGCGTCTGCGCGCTTCGCGCCGTCACCTCCACCGACGGGATGACGGCAGACGTCTACCCGTTTGACAGCGCCTTCCTGAGCCGTGTGGCGACGCGCATCGTCAACGAAGTGAAGGGTATCAACCGCGTGGTGTATGACTATACGTCAAAGCCGCCGGGCACGATCGAGTGGGAGTAGTTCATCTTCCAAAAGTGACGCATTTCTGAGGTTTTTAAGTTTCACATAACTTTCACACCGCAGAAAAAAGCGTTGCCCTTCAGTGCCACCCCACATAAAGTTGCACACGAACTTTCACACTGCGGACGCTATTGCGTTTCATAGGGTATGTGAGTTCTAAGGTGCAGCTTGGGGGGCGCTGATGGTCTCAAAGAAGAAACGCTTTGCTGATGATGAGATCCCTGTCTTCAATGACGGGTGCATCTACAAGCGCGGAGACTACTGGCACTTTCGTCTCTGGCTCCGCGATGAAAACAAGTATGCTCGGAAAAGCCTCAACACCACGAACCGTTCAACAGCGATTGAGCGTGGCGAAGCGTTCTACCTTGAGCTTCGTGCCAATCAGCAAATCGGCAAAAAATACTTCTCACTGACAGCTAAGGAAGGCGTCAGGCTCTATCTTGAGCATCGTGAGAAGGACATAGCGGTACGATCAATCGTGAAAGGTCGGCACGGCACGATCACAACGCATCTGAATCACTGGCTGGATTTCATAGGTCGTGACACGAAACTGAAGGACTTAGGTCGCACAGCTTGCGAAAGCTATTTCAGTGAACGAATGGCGAGAGCGAAGCGAGAGCTATCTTTTCGCTGTTCAGAGGGAGTGACGAGGACAATGCGTTCGGCGCAAAGCCACAAGCCATCAGCCCACCTCAGAATGACCCGCAAATTCGTTGGACAACAATTGCCATCGCCGCACTAGGGCTTCCATACTTCGCATATCTTGGGTTTTTTAATGATCGGGTCTGGGTGGGCAGATCGGACTATGTGGAGATGCCAGACACTTTCACGGATGCTCCTGGCCGCTCATTCATGCATTGCTGGGGCTTCAAAGGGATTGGCGCATACTGGAACGATGAGAAAGACCGCAAAAACAGCCTCGTAACCTTTGATAATGGTTTTACTAGAGACGGATACGGCGATGGCGTCTTTGCACTCTATATTGATGCGCAAGGGGCGATAGATATAGTCAGCAATGGGAAAAATGCTGTCTCATACAAGAAAGATGGATTTGAAATTGCTCTGAACAACCCAAACAACATCAACTTTCAAGTTTACGGATGGGACAAGTCTCCGTCGGCCAAGAATTTTATGGTCACGGCGTCTGCCTACAATCCCGCTGACTCTCTTCAGAATGAAACCGTTCTATCGTTCATCAAAGACGATGATTTCAAAGGCTACAAAGCCATACTCACACGAAATCTCATCAGGGGATCGGGCGGCATGGTGGGGCCGTATGTCAGCGGGCAGGTCATGATAGGCAACTGCATGGCCCAGTAAGCGGGCTGCGTTTATCTTTAATTGGCGGGGGAATGTGATGGGAGACAAGCGGCTTTGGATCGGAGTGGCAGCGATGGCTGCGGCGATCTACTGGTTTGCCATCAGGCCCAGCCAGATCCGTGAACGATGCGCCAACGCAGCCATTGCCGAAGCGCAATCTGTGGCCCGAAGTACTGGCTCTCTCTACTCGGAAAAGGGCGTCTACAACACTCTCGTGCGGGACAACTCGTTCAGATTCTGCCTGCAACGAGCTGGCTTGGCGGATTAGTAGAGCAATAAATCAACACCGCGTTGCGGAGGGCAGGCGCACGGCTATGAAAAATTATTACGAAATTCTTGGTGTTTCACCGAATTCCGAAACCGAAGTGATCACGGCAGCATACAAGGCCATGATGCGAAAGTATCACCCAGACACTAACGGTTCGTCAGCTGCGGCAGAGCGGGCGAAGGAAATCAATGAGGCTTATGAGGTTTTGAAAAATCCCATTAGCCGCCGTGAGTATGATGCGAAGATGGGCCATGCTGAATCTCCAGCAGCACAATCTCCTGCTGCTCCTGCTGCTCCACCTCCACCTCCGCCTCCGCCTCCACCTACAACCAGCACTCAAGTATCTGAGCCCAATAGCGGCGGAGAGAAGACTCCGTTCATTGGTGAGCGAGGCGAGCTGAGGGTTTGGACTATCTTTGCAGCGGCATATGTCGCCATTGCTTTGCTGTATTTCGGGCCGACTAGGATATCAGTATCAATAGGACGCAGCCCTCTTGACCTTGCAGCGGAGATAGCTGGGTCAGCCTTGCTTCCGTTCGGTTTGGGATTTGCCATAGCGTGGCTCTGGCGAGCGTTGTCTTCATCTATTTCCGAACCAAAAACAGATCGGAAGCGTTGGCTGGCGATTCAATTCGTTTTTATCGCCATTCTCGTTTTCAATAAGTCCATGCTGGAAAAAGCAAGGGAAGATGAGGCTGCAGCAACGGCACTTTCAGCCCCTTCGTCAAGTGCTCCTGTTGAAAATGCTGAGGCTCCGCCTGAAGCTGTTTCATCGGTGCCCCCCATAAGCAGTCCTGAAGTGCCCCACATCGCGGAATCTCCGCCAAATCCAGATAAGGAATCCGAGACTCAGGGCGGTGAGATTTTCAGCGATCCCGCATATGATGAAGGCGTGGACTATCTCTTGAATGCGGCTCGCACGGCTGCAAGCGATAGCTTTTATGCAAATGAATATTCAAAAAATGGAGCGTATACTCAGCAAGATATCATTGCGTCACTGCTGAAACGAAAATCAGAAGGCCCAACTGGTGGCAATTCGTATGTTGTATATAAAGCATTGATGGATGGTGAAATATATCCCCGCTGCAGGAAAAATGGTCGGGTAGATGACGGTTGCACCGACTTTGACAGACGGTTTGATTTCGCTCCGAATCCCAGTTTGGCTTCGCAGATTAAGCGGAAGAAGGGCTGCTATAATAGACAGAATCCAGGCTGCTGATAGCGCCACTGAGGGTATGAGCAATGAAGCAGCTGCCTAAGGCCTTACTTGTTCTGCAACTTCTCCATTTCGCTTGGTCAACGGAGAGTGTTGCTAAGCCCTCACTCTCGCCTTCGCCTGAGCAAGTGCTAGCTGACGCAGCCCGCTATACAGTCAAAATCAAAGTTCAGAATGAGATTGCCTTCAACCAAGACGAGGCGGGCTCAGCATCTGGCACAGGCTTTCTGGTAGATCGTGAACGGGGTTGGTTGTTGACGAATGCTCATGTCGCAACTCGTTCTCCGAGCGTAATCAAAGTTTCGTTCAAGGATGGCGAACAAATTGAAGCTAAGCGGCTTCACGTGGATCCGCTTATTGATCTTGCGATCCTGTCCATTTCTCCAAAATCCATTCCCGCAAACGCAACTGAAGCCCAACTGGCATGCAATAGCGAACCAGCAGCTGGGACTTGCTGTAATAGCTGACCGTTGCATCGTTGGTGCGAATGCGGGGGAAAGCTAGGCGAACGACAGGACTGAAATTGTAGCGATTTCCTGTGTTGCGATAGGTGATGTTGTTTTCAGCATAGAGGCGATCAAGATAGCCAGCTTCGTTGCGAGCCTCACGCCACCAGAAATAAGTCTCAGCAAGATTGCGATGCAGGAGTTCGCGGGAGCTTTCCGCAAGATTATGCTGTTTCTCAGCCCTGTCTTGTAACGCTTGAAGCTGCTGACTCAGTTCCTGCTCGTTTGCCATTGCGCCCCCTTCTGCGAATGCAAGCTACCATCCGATATCGCGGTTGCAACAGCATCATGCGAACTTAAAAATTTTAAGTAAGAACCACTTCAATGGCTGGAATTCGGTAGGAATATCAGAGGTAAGGATTCAGATTCGCATTCTAGGAAAAAGGAGAATGTGAATATGTCCGCTATCGCAAATTTGAAGCTAGTTGAGTTCAAACCGCAGCATGCCAGCGGTGCTGTGTTCGTTCGTCGTAGGAAGTTGGCTGACAAGATTGCTCAGCAGATCAGCCTTGCGTCTGATCCTGCATATGCCCCCTCCAAGATTATCACTGTCGTTGATGAAAACGGCAATGAACAGCGCCGCGAAGTCGCCAAGCGCATCAAGCGTTGGTGGGTTACAAACGCTGATGGGTCTGTGCAGCTTACGATCCGCTATGGCAGTAGGCCGATTGAGCTTGCGAAGGGCAAGAATGCCATTGAGCTAAGCTCAGCTTCAGAGATTGCGTCCACGCTATCTCTGATCTCCGATGCGGTGATGGGCGGTGAGCTTGATGCTGCATTGGCAGTTAGCTCTGCGTTCGGACGGAAGCTCAAAAAGAGTGGAGCATAGCTCCGCTCTTTCATGATTATGCTGACTTCGCTGCAATTGATCTTGTTGCTCCCTGTGAAGGATCAGGGCATCAAGTCATTGGAAAATATGAATGAGAAGGCTCTGGCTCACATGCTCAATCTTGCACAAAACCTTCACATCTCTATTACTGTCTCAGGAATGTCTCAGATTTGCGTCATTCCTGAACTAGGTAGCTATTGAGTGGGAGTAAGGGGATGGTTTTGGTCTTCGGAATTCCCAATTGCGACACCGTGAAGAAAGCGCGCACCTGGCTCACCGACAACGGGGTCGCGTATGATTTTCACGACTATAAGAAATCCGGAATTGATGCGGCGCACCTTACGCGCTGGTGCGATGCCTTGGGGTGGGACAAGGTGCTCAACCGGGCGGGCACGACCTTCAAGAAGCTGCCCGATGCGGACAAGGCGGACCTCGACCAGGCCAAGGCCGTTGCGCTGATGCTGGCACAGCCGTCGATGATCAAGCGGCCGATTGTGGAATATGCAGGCGGGCTGCTCTGCGGCTTCAAGCCTGAGGAGTGGTCCGCTCGCCTGGGTTAGCGTCGGGCGAAACGCGGGAACTTCACATTGCACCACAGGTTGTATCGCCCGGCAGGGAGCAAGCCGGGCTGCCAATCCTTGGACGCAATGGGAGTTTGCACATGCACATCAAGACACTCACCCTCATCGCCGTATCGGCCGCCTCTTTGGTGGCGGGATGCGCGACGCTGGAAGAGACAGCGGCCGAGACGTTTGCCAGCACGCGGCGCGCGACGCTGAGCGGCAGCGCGGTGGTCGGCGGTCCCGGTGACCCCGATGGCTATGCCAAGGCCGAACTGTCCGTGACCGACCAGCTTAACCAGATATGCTATGACGTGAACGATGTGCGCGGACTGAGCCCGATTACCAGCGTCACCATCAATCGCGGCGGGCGCGGCGCCAACGGTCCCGTTGTCCTGCGTCTCAACGAGGCGAATGAAGGCGGCTGGAAGAACTGCGTGAAGCGGGCCGAATGGCTGGAAGACTCGATGGATAACGCCCCCGACCGTTACTACATCCAGATCGCGACGAGCGAATACCCCAATGGCGCGATCCGGGGTCAGTTCACGCGGGACTGACCCGATCTTCGAAGGATTCGGCGAGCTTTCCGGAAAGCTTCCACAGGCCAATGGTCATCGTGGCACCCACGATGCCGTCGGTCGCGTAATGCCAGCCGAGATAGACCGATCCGATCCAGATCAGCACGGCATAGGCGGCCATCACCCAGCCAAGCCAGCGATGCACGACAAAGCCGCCAATGGCGAACAGCGTCGCCATCGCCACATGGACCGATGGCATGGCCGAAATGCCAAAACCGGGGACGAAATTGCCCTGGATATAGCGGTTGAGCAGCGCGACATGGCCGATGGGCGTGGCGAGTTTGTTGCCTTCCAGTGCCGCGAGGCGGCCGAGTTCCGACACGCGATCATGCAGCATCGCATAGCTCTGATCCGGGCCGACCAGATGCGGGTAGAACATCGGGCCGGCGGATGCGAGCAGCCACGCGGCGACGCCGCCGATCAGGACCCATACGGCCAGCCAGCAGGCGACAAGACGCCCGCGCGCGACCGGGTCCTTGACGACAGCCGCCCAGAAGACGGGGAAGGCCATCAGCAGAATTGCCCAGACGGTATAAGCGCGGTCGACGAGCACGGTGAAACCGACGGATCCGAACAGGTCATGGAAAAGCACCCACGGATCCTGCCCGCCAAACAGCATCCGGTCGACGGAGGCGAGCATGGGATCGAACGGAAAGCCCTGCGCTTTCAGGGTGAACTGCTTGAACAGGCCATAGACGGGAATGGCGAGGCTCGTCGCCATTGCGGTGCCGAGCATCCACGGGAGCCGGGCGTGCACCACCTCATCATCGACGCCGAAAAAGCGCTCAATGGCAGACACGACGACCCAGACGACCGAACCGCTGACGAGCGGCAGGGCAGCGTAACTTGACAGTCCGGACCCGAAGGCGGCCAGCGAGACCGGGGTCAGAATGAATAGCAGCAGGCCCGCGACCAGCACGAACCCGAGTAGTGTAGCGAGGAAGTTGAATTCCAGCGGCGAGATGGCCGTGAGCGCGCGCGACAGCCGGGCGATGGCCCGCGATTGCACGGACTGCACCGTGACGTCAGACAGCACAGATGAACGATGCAAATCCGTCATGGCGCGGAAAGGAGGCCCCCAAGAGATTACGCGTTTCACAAGGTCGGACGTGGATTATGTCAGTCTTGTTACGGCGCCCCTATCGAATTCGCTGCACCGCGGCAAGGATTTGTCGCCAAACTGTCACAGATTGATGAGGGTGTTCGCGGCCGCAAAGACTTTGCTTCAATCTGGCGCAAGACCGGCGTAAGACGCGCGACATGTCTACCACGTCCACCACGCTCACGCTCGATACATCCACCAGCCGCGCAAATCCGACGCCGGCGCCGATGAAGCGCCTGACGGTGCCGCGGATTCGCCAGCGCAAGGGCGGCGAACCGCTCGTCATGCTGACGGCCTACACCGTGCGCATGGCGCAGCTGCTTGATCCCCATTGCGACCTTCTTCTCGTCGGGGATTCGCTCGGGCAGGTCATCTATGGTCTGCCGCACACCGTTGCGGTCACGATGGAGATGATGGCGCTGCATGGTGCGGCGGTTGTACGCGGCAGCTATCACGCGGCCGTCATCGTCGACATGCCGTTCGGCAGCTACGAGGCCTCGCCCGAACAGGCGTTCAAGAATGCCTCCGAACTGCTGAAGCAGACGGGTGCTGCCGGCATCAAGATTGAAGGTGGCAAGGTGCTTGCCCCCACCGTCGAGTTCCTGACCTCGCGCGGCATTCCGGTCATGGCGCATGTCGGTCTGACGCCGCAGGCGGTCAACATTCTTGGCGGCTATGGCGTGCGCGGGAAGAGCGAGGAAGAAGCGCGGGCCATCGTGGAGGACGCGCTTGCCATGTCGGACGCTGGCGCCTTTGCCATGGTGATCGAAGGCGTTCTCGAACCGATCGCGATCGAGATCACGCAGCGCGTCAAATGCCCCACCATCGGCATCGGCGCATCGGCGCAATGCGACGGGCAGGTGCTGGTGACGGAGGACATGCTCGGCCTGTTTGAACGCACGCCCAAGTTCGTGAAGCGCTATGGCGGAATGCACAGTTTCGTGGCCGAAGCGGTCGAGCAATATGCCAAGGAAGTGCGCAACCGGTCCTTCCCGGGGCCGGATCAGCTTTACCTGCCCTGATCTGTCCGTTGACGCTTCCCCTTGGCCCACCGCGCGGCTAAGGGGGGCTACGTTTTGCTCCGGGGAGATCCGCTTTGGCGCTGCCGCCCATCAATACCACCGAAGACAGCTTCCTGCGCGAAGTCGATGAAGAACTCCGTCGTGACCAGCTCACCGGGTTCTGGAAGCAATGGGGGCGGTGGATTGTCGCGGCAGTCGGACTTGGTCTGGTGGCATTGGCCGGCTGGCTCGTCTGGCAGGATCGCCAGTTCAAGGCCGCGAGCGTCGAAAGCGAGCAGCTGGATGACGCGCTGCGCAAGGCAACGGCGGGCAATGACGCAGGCACGCGCAAGGCGCTCGAGCCGCTGAAGGCATCCTCCAATGAGGGCTATCGCGCGACGGCGCTGTTCACCGATGCGGCGCTGCTGCTGCAGAAGCGTGACCTTGACGGCGCAGCCAAGCTCTATGGCCAGATCGCCACCGATCAGAAGATCCCGGCACCGTGGCGCGACCTGGCCCTGATCCGCCAGACCTCGGTCCAGTTTGACCGCATGGCCCCCGATGAGGTCATTGCGCGCCTGTCGCCGCTCGCGATCAAGGGCAGTCCGTGGTTCGGCAGTGCCGGTGAACTGGTGGCGATTGCCTATCTCAAAAAGGATCGCATTCAGCCTGCAGCAAAGTTGTTCGCTGATATTGCGTCGGATGAAGGCGTGCCGGAGACGATCCGCGGGCGCGCTGCCAACATGGCAGCGTCGCTCAGCGCACGGTCAGCGGGCACGACCAAGCAAGGAAAACTATAATGAAAAGACTGTCGGCAAAATTCGGCAGGTCGCTGCTGCTGGTCCCGGTTCTGGTGGCCGTGGCCGGATGCAGCGTGTTTGGCGGCGGCGGCGACAAGAAGCCGAAGACGCCGGTGCTCGGTCAGCGCGTGGCGATTCTGGCCTCCGAAGCTGCAGCTGAAGCCGATCCGGCGCTGGCCGATGTCTCGGTTCTGCTGCCGCCGGCCCAGCGCAATGACAGTTGGACGCAGCCCGGCGGGAACGGTTCCAAGTCGATGGAGCACCTTGCGCTGGGGCAGAGCCTTTCACCCGCATGGAATACCTCGATCCGCGGCACGAGCAGCAAGGTCCGCCTGGCGTCCGCGCCGGTTGTAGCCGGCGGTCGTGTCTATGTGATGGATACCGACGCCCGCATCCATGCGTTTGACTCCAAAACCGGCCGTGAGGTCTGGACCGCGAGCTTCAGCGCCGAGGGCAAGGACCGCAAGGCCGCCTGGGGCGGCGGCGTCAGCGTCGATGGCGACGTGCTTTATGCCACCAACGGCCTTGGCGATGTCGGCGCGCTGAAGGCGGCTGATGGCAGCGTCATCTGGAAGAAGCGCCCCGGCGGTCCGCTGCGTGGGGCACCGTCCTTTGGCATTGGCAATGTCTATGCGATGAGCTCGGACAATCAGATCTTCGCCCTGAAGGCGAGCGACGGTTCGGTCGAATGGACTGAAGCAGGTGCGACCGAACTGACCGGCGTGTTCGGCGTTGCCGCACCCGCCATTGCGCAGGGCACCGTGGTTGCCGGCTTCTCGTCGGGCGAGCTCAATGCCTATCGCTACGAAAACGGTCGTGTCCTCTGGGCCGATGCGCTGACGCGCACGAGCATTTCGACCTCCGTGTCCGCTCTGTCGGACATCGATGCAAGCCCGGTCGTCGATCGCGGCCGCGTCTTTGCGGTCGGCAAGGGTGGCCGCATGGTCAGCCTAGAGCTTGTGACCGGTCAGCGCCTCTGGGAAATCAATGTCGGCGGCATTGCGACGCCGTGGGTCGCCGGGGAATGGGTGTTCGTCGTGACGGACGATGCGCGTCTCCTGTGCATCGCGCGCGGCAGCGGCAAGGTGCGCTGGGCGAAGCAGCTCCCGCGCTACCGCAAGGAATCGAAGAAGAAGGATCCGATCAGCTGGTCGGGGCCGATCCTCGCCGGGGACCGGTTGATCCTCGCCAGCTCGCAGGGCCAGCTCGTTAACGTCTCGCCCGCCGACGGGACAGTTCAGAGCACGATGAAGACCAACGGCGCCGTGCTACTGTCGCCGGTCGTGGCGGACGGTATGCTCTACGTTCTGACGAACGACGGTCGCCTGACCGCCTGGCGCTAAAGGGAGGTCACCAGATGGCCTCCGCGCTCCCCGTGGTCGCCATCATCGGGCGGCCGAATGTCGGCAAATCGACGCTGTTCAACCGGCTCGTCGGAAAGCGTCTCGCGCTGGTCGATGACCGGCCGGGCGTTACGCGTGACCGGCGCGAAGGCGACGCCAATCTGCTGGGCCTCGAATTCCGGATCGTCGATACGGCAGGCTTTGAGGATGAGGACGCGCAGACGCTGCCCGGCCGGATGCGGCTGCAAACCGAGGCCGCTGCGAAAAGCGCTGACGTCGCGCTGTTCGTGATCGATGCCCGCGCCGGGCTGACCCCGCTGGATGAAGAGATTGGCAACTGGCTGCGCAGCCTGTCCACGCCGGTCATCCTTCTGGCCAACAAAGCCGAGGGCAGGGCCGGCGAGTCTGGCATTCTCGAAAGCTACAATCTCGGGCTTGGCGATCCGATCCCCTTCAGCGCCGAACATGGTGAAGGGATGGACGACCTGTTTCAGGCGCTCCTGCCCCATGTCGAGCGGGACGAGGACGAGGAAGAACTCGACGAGGAGGACGAGGGCAGCGATGGTCCGCTCAAGCTCGCGATCGTCGGGCGGCCGAATGCCGGGAAATCGACGCTCGTCAACCGGATGCTCGGCGAAGATCGCATGATCACCGGGCCAGAGGCCGGGATTACGCGCGACTCGATCAGCGTCGACTGGGACTGGCAGGGACGGCACGTCCGCCTCATCGATACGGCGGGTCTGCGCAAGCGGGCCAAGGTGGACGATAAGCTGGAACGCCTGTCAGCCGCCGATACGAAGCGTGCGATCGACTTTGCCGAGGTTGTCGTGCTTCTGCTCGACGCTACGCGCGGTCTTGAGGCGCAGGACCTGCGCATCGCGGACCAGATTTTCGAAGAGGGCCGTGCGATGATCATCGCCCTCAACAAATGGGACACGGTTGAACAGGGGAGCTCGCTCTATCAGGGCGTGCGAACCGCGCTCGACGAGGGCTTTGCCCAGGTCAAGGGCGTGCCCCTGCTTACCCTGTCTGCAGAGACGGGCAGAGGCATCGACCAGCTGCTCGAAGTCGCCTTCGAAGTGCGCGAGGCGTGGAGCAAGCGCGTCACAACCGGACAGCTCAACCGCTGGTTCGAAATGGCAGTTGAGAAGAACCCGCCGCCCGCGCCAGGCGGAAAGCGCGCCAAGCTGCGCTACATCACCCAGATCAAGACGCGCCCGCCAAGCTTCGTCGTGTTCGGCAATCGGGTCGAGGATCTGCCCGAGAGCTATCGGCGCTATCTGGTCAACGGCATCCGGAAGGAACTGGGCTTCGGCGCCGTTCCTGTGCGCCTGACACTGCGCGGCCAGAAGAACCCGTACGACAAGAAATAAAGCCGCGTCGGCTCAGGCCTGCAGGACGATATCCCAGTAGAGCCAGTCCCGCCACGTTTCGTGGAGATAGTTGGGCGGGTAGCTGCGGCCATGTTCCTGCAGTTCCCACGTCGTCGGGCAGTGTGCGGGCTGCATGATGTGCATCCCGGCCTCACGCGGGGTGCGGCCGCCTTTCTTCAGATTGCACGGGGAGCAGGCGGTGATGACGTTCTCCCATGTCGTGCGACCGCCATAAGCGCGCGGGACAATGTGATCGAACGTCAGATCCTTGGGCGATCCGCAATATTGGCACTGGAAGCGGTCACGCAGGAACAGATTGAATCGGGTAAAGGCAGGGTGGGCCGATGGCTTCACATATTGCTTGAGCGCGATCACGGACGGCAGTTGCAATCGCGCGGTGGGACTTCGCACCTCCCGCTCATAATGGGCAACGACATCGACCCGTTCGAGGAACATCGCCTTCACAGCGGTCTGCCAGGGCCAGAGCGACAGAGGGTAGTAAGAGAGGGGCGTGTAATCCGCATTCAGAACAAGAGCCGGGCAACTGTCCGGATGACGAATGAGATCGGGATGGTACATGTTGCTCACGTTCCCCTTCCTGCGCTCTTCCCTTGCAGGTAAAGATTGCATGGTAATGACTGCATCTACAATATGTTGGGGTCAAGGGGGCAAATGACCGCGAAATCTGTCTCGCGCTTCGCGCCGAGCCCGACGGGGCGGCTGCACCTTGGCCACGCCTATTCGGTCGTGCGGGCGCATGACCTTGCACAGGCGAGCGGCGGCCGCTTTCTGCTGCGGATCGAGGATATCGATCAGACGCGCGTCCGGCCTGAACATGTGGACGGCATCTTCGAGGATCTGCGCTGGCTCGGGCTGGACTGGGATGGAGACGTCCTGTTCCAGTCGCAGCGGCAGGCGGCCTATGAGGCAGTGCTACAAACGCTCATCAAGGGCGGCTTTGCCTATCGTTGCTGGTGCACGCGGGCTGACATAGCCGCAGCCATGGAGGCGCCGCAGGACGGTGGCCCGCCGGTCTATCCTGGCACCTGCAAGGGACGAAGCGACCCCGACGATGCGCGCCCCTATAGCTGGCGGCTTGACGTGGCGGCAGCCTGCGCGGCCGCCGGGCCACTCCACTGGTCGGACGCGACCGCCGGACGCGTGCTGGCCGCGCCCGAAAGTCTCGGGGATGTCGTGATCGCCCGCAAGGACGCGATGGCGGCCTATCATCTGGCGGTCGTGGTCGATGATGCCTGGCAGGGCGTGACCGATGTGGTGCGGGGAAGGGACCTGTTCGAGTCGACGCACATCCACCGGCTGATCCAGCATCTGCTCGGCTACGTCCCGCCGCTCTATCATCACCACGCCTTGATCTGCGATGCAGAGGGCACGCGGCTCGCCAAACGGAAGAACGCGCCCACGCTCCAGGCGCTGCGTGAGGCAGGCACCGATCCTGCGGCTCTCCTTCAGCACCTCCGTCAGGATGACCTTCCGGACGGGTTCTCCTTTTGCGCCTGACCTGCGATGCAGCAGATCGCGATACGCTTTATGAAAGGCCTTGCCCGACAGCGTGGCAGGTATATGGGTTGAAGCATGGGTAACACATTTCTGATCATCCTCCTTGTCGCCGCCATGATTGCGACGGTCGTCGCGCTCGTCCGCGGCGTGGTCGCCTTCCTCAAGACGACCGAGGAAGACCTGAAGAGCGACGGTGCCGGGCCCAGCGCGTCCAGCGTCAAGCAGAACAAGGCGATGATGCATCGCGTGATCTTTCAGGCGCTTGCCATCCTGATCGTCGTTGTCATCTTGTTGGCCTCGCGCGGCTAACCTTGGTCAAGCTCACCAAGATCTACACCAGAACGGGCGACGACGGCTCGACAGGGCTTGTCGATGGCAGCCGCACCGCCAAGGACGCGCCGCGCATGGCGGCCATTGGCGATGTGGATGAGCTTAACAGCCTGATCGGCGCGGCGGCGCAGTTTGCCGAAGGTGAGGGGCTGGCGCGGCTTCGGCGCATCCAGAACGATCTGTTCGATCTCGGGGCCGACCTCGCGACGCCCGGCGAAGACTTCACCCCGTCGGACATGGTGCTCCGCGTCGTTGCGTCACAGACGCGGCGGCTGGAGGGAGAGATCGACGCGATGAACGCGGAAATGCCGCCTCTGGCGAGCTTCATTCTGCCCGGCGGATCAGCACTCGCGGCAGCGCTCCACGTCGCGCGCGCGGTGGCGCGGCGGGCGGAACGGACAATCGTGACGGCGTCGCGCGACGCCTCGATCAATCCGGAAGCCCGGCGCTACATCAACCGGCTGTCCGACTGGCTGTTCGTCGCGGCGCGTTATGCAAACGGCAAGGCGGCGGGCGATATTCTCTGGACGCCCGGCGCAACGCGCTAGCGACACTATTTGCGCAGGGCGACCTTCGCCTGCCAGACGGGGATCCAGTCGATCACGCCGCGGCATTCTTCCATCGCGATCTTGGATGTGAGACGGAACCGGCGGCCATCCCAGACATATTCCTCCGCGCTCCCGCAATCACCAAGCCCACGCCCCTTGGCATAGCTGCTCAATCGTCCCGTGGAGGCGTCCCATTCGGCGTTGACCAGAACCGGCGGCCCGCCCGGCTCGGTAAAGCCGGGTGCGAAATCAAACTCGGCCACCTTCATCCGGCGGGCGACATTGCCCCGGCTGACCAAAACCGGCACCGACATCAGGTTGTAGGCCCCCATGCCGCAGGGCACGAGCGCAAGCCACATCCGTCCATCGAGGCGAAAGGCTGCCCCCCCTTCCTCGCCACGGCGTTCGGCATCGCACCCGGTGCGGGCCTGCAAGGCGGCGATGTCCTTGACGGAAAGCGGGAAGGTTGCATCCTTCGGGGCCGTCCGCGTCCAGATCGCAGGCGCATCGGGCGGCAGCGGGACATTGGTGGCCGGCAGCTTGCCAGACGCGATCAGGGCGGTTTCGGTCTTCGCCCGACCCTGCCGATCGTCCATGTAAAGCAGCGACGCGACCAGGCCGCGCAGCGACGCCCCGCCGAGCGAGGCGCCGCTTCCATCGCGCAGTTCCGCAGTGCGTGCGGCCCGCAGCTTTGCGATCATGTCGCGCGACAGCGACAGCCGGAACGGACCGTCATCGCCCTGAAGTGCCGCCGACCCGATGGTGACCGTCCCATCAGCAACCAGCGTCAGCTCACCCGGTTTGCGATTCTCGATATTGGCAATGGTCAGCGTGGCTCCGTCGCTCCGCCCGCCGGGACGGGCAATCTGAACGGTCAGCTGATTTTCGCCCGACTCCATCTCCATCAAGGAGACAGCGGTGCACCGGCGCACATTGTCACAGCCAACGGCCCAGTCTTCAAAACTCTTCAGCTCGCCGGGCTTTGGCAACACAGCGGCTGCCGCCGTCAGCATGAACATTGCCAGCATGGAAATCTTCTAGCCCATCCCGGTTCGAGTCGATAGAGGCACCCGCATAACGAGAATGACCATTTCCCAGGGGTAGTAGATGAAGATCATTGGCATCATTGGTGCCGGCCAGATGGGTGCCGGCATCGCGCAGGTTTCGGCGCAGGCCGGCTATCAGGTCCGTCTGTCCGACGTCGACATTGGCCGCGCCGAAGCGGGCAAGGCGACAGTTGCCAAGGGCCTGCAGCGCCTTGTCGACCGGGAAAAGCTGGATGCGCCGACGCGTGACGCCATCCTCGCACGGATCGAGCCGGTTGCCGGCAGCAGCTCCTTTGCTGATGCCGATCTGGTCATCGAAGCGGCCACCGAGCGTGAAGACATCAAGCGGGCCATCTTTGCCGAGGTGGGCAAGGTCCTGCGCGACGATGCAATTCTCGCGTCCAACACCTCGTCGATCCCGATCACGCGCATGGCGCAGGCCTCTCCCGATCCGGCGCGCTTCATCGGCATCCATTTCTTCAATCCGGTGCCGGTGATGGGGCTGATTGAGGTCATTCCCGGTCTCGCCACGTCAAAGGCCACCGTGGAGACGGTCAGCGCGTTCTGCGACAGCCTGAAGAAGGAAATCGTCTATGCGGAGGATGAACCCGGCTTCGTCGTGAACCGCATCCTGCTGCCGATGATCAATGAGGCGGTCTTTGTGCTCGGGCAGGGGACGGCGAACATTCAGGACATCGACAAGGGTTGCCGCATCGGGCTCAACCACCCGATGGGGCCGCTTGAGCTTGCCGACTTTGTGGGGCTCGATACCTGTCTCGACATTGTGAAGGTGCTCTACAACACGACCGGGGACAGCAAATATCGTCCGGCGCCGCTGCTCGTGAAATATGTCGAGGCAGGCTGGCTGGGCCGCAAGACCGGGCGTGGCTTTTACGACTACTCCGGACCGGTTCCGGTTCCGACGCGCTGATTTGACAAGTGCAAAGGCCGCGTCGCACTAAGCGGTGAATTGGGGGACTTATTATGCCGCGTGGCCTGTTCATTTTTTCGATTTTCTATGGCGGCATGGTCTGCATTGCCGGCGTGCTCGGCGCCAAGCAGGTCGCGCTCGGCCCGCTCGCGGTTGAGGCGGGCATCTTCCCCTTCCTCCTGCTTGTCATCACGTCGAGCGCGATGGCAGAGCTTTACGGCAAGGCCCGCGCCGACGCGCTGGTCCGCTTCGGGTTCATCCCGCTCATTGCCTCGATCCTGCTGATCCAGCTGGTCCTCGCTCTGCCGGTCGACAAAGGCATGTATCCGCCCGCTATTGAGGCATTCCCCATCATTCTCGGGCAAAGCGGCCGGATGATGTTTGCCGGGCTGATTTCCTATGGCCTGTCGCAGACACTGAACGTTTACGTCTTTGCCAAGCTCTCCCGACCCGAAGGCGGCATGCTCTGGCTGCGCGCGGGCGTGGCGAGCGTGCTCTCCCAGATTCTCGATACCGTGCTGTTCATCAGCATCTCCTTTTACGGCGAGCGGGAGATCGGCGCGCTGATGGTCGGACAGATGACGGCCAAGGTGGCGCTGTCGCTGCTGCTGGTCCCGCTGCTGGTGACCTTTATGGTAAAGCTGGGCCGGAAACTTGACCAAGGCGCGCAGAGCGCATAGCGCGCCCGCCATCATGAGCAGAAACGCACCCGACCAGACCGCGCTTGCCAAGGCTGAAATCCTGACAGAAGCGCTGCCCTATATCCAGCGCTATGCGGGTCAGACCTTCGTGGTGAAATATGGCGGCCACGCGATGGGCGACCCCGAGGCCGCGCGCAACTTTGCGGAGGATATCGTTCTCCTGAAGGCGGTCGGGATCAACCCGGTCGTCGTGCATGGCGGCGGCCCGCAGATCGGCCGGATGCTCAAGCAGCTCGGGATCGAATCGACCTTTGTCGGCGGTCTGCGCGTCACCGACAAGGAAACCGCCTATGTCGCGGAAATGGTCCTGTCAGGCGCGATCAACAAGGAAATCGTCGGCTGGATCATGCAGGCAGGTGGCCAGGCCGTTGGCCTATCGGGCAAGGATGCGGGGCTTGTCACCGCCCGCAAGATCGAGGGGCGCGAGGCCGACCCCAATCGCGGGATCGAACGCAATGTCGACATCGGCTTTGTGGGTGAGCCCGTGGCCGTCAACTCGACCATTCTCGATACGCTGACACACAATGGCGTCATTCCGGTCGTCGCGCCGATCGCGCCTGATGAAAATGGCGCGACGTTCAACATCAATGCCGACACCATGGCCGGCGCGATTGCGGCGCATATCGGCGCCGCACGCCTATTCCTGCTGACTGACGTGGCTGGGGTTCTCGACAAGGAGGGCAACCTCCTCACCGATCTCGACCCTGCCCGGATTGCCGAGCTGCAGGCCGACGGCACGGTTTCAGGCGGCATGATCCCCAAGCTCGAGACCTGCATCACTGCCGTCGAAGGCGGCGTCGATGCGGCGGTCATCCTCGATGGTCGCGTGCCACACGTGACCTTGCTCGAAATCTTCACGCGCGGCGGCGCGGGGACGCTCGTCCACAAATAGGGTCAGGCCGGGTCCGGTAGCGTCCAGTCAATCGGAGTCTGCCCGTTGGCTTCCAGAAACGCGTTCGCCTTTGAAAAATGGCGGCACCCGAGAAAGCCGTTGTGCGCGGACAGCGGGGAAGGGTGCGCCGCCTTCAGCACGAGATGGCGGTCGGCATCGACAAAGGCGGCCTTTTTCTGCGCGTACGCTCCCCAAAGGAGGAAGACCACCGGTTCCGTCTTGGCGTTGACGATGCGGATGATCTCATCCGTGAACGGCTCCCACCCCTTGCCCTGATGTGCCGCCGCTTGCCCCATCTCGACCGTCAGGACGCTGTTGAGGAGGAGGACACCCTGCTTCGCCCAGCTTTCCAGAAAGCCATGACGCGGCCGTGGAATGCCAAGATCGCTTTCCAGCTCCTTGTAGATGTTGACGAGCGATGGGGGCGGACGGACACCCGGCTGGACGCTGAAGCACAGTCCATGGGCCTGTCCCTCTCCATGATAGGGGTCTTGCCCCAGAATGACGACGCGCACCTGGTCGAGCGGGGTCAAGTCCAGCGCGCGGAACCATTCGCTGCCTTTGGGGAAGATCCGCTTTCCAGCCGCCTTTTCAGCGAGAAGGAAGGCACGAAGCGCCTGCATGCGCGGGCTGGCCAGATCGTCCGCCAGATGGGCCTTCCAGCTGTCATGGAGTTTGATGGTGTTGGTCATCGTGCGGCCAGACCTGCGGTCGCGGGCGGGCGGAGTCAATCATATCTGTCAGGTTGCACCCCGCAGGCGAACCGGCCATGTTTCGCGGGAAAGCTTGAGAGGATGACATGGCCAATTACAACACGATCAAGGTCGATATCTCCGAAGGTATCCTGACCCTCACGATGCACCGCCCGGACAAGATGAACGCGTTCACGGGCGAGATGATGCAGGAAATGATCTCCGCCTTTGATCTGGCCGATGCTGATGACAGCGTCCGCGCCGTCATCGTGACGGGTGCCGGAGACCGCGCCTTCTGTGCCGGGGCGGACCTGTCCTCGGGTGCGAAGACCTTTGACTATGCCAAGCGCGGCGACCGCGACGTCAACGCCGGGGCAGTCAATGCAGACGGCACGGTCAATCTAAGTCACGAGGACGCACGAGATGGCGGCGGGCGTCTGACGCTGCGTATCTTCAACTGCAAGAAGCCGGTGATCAGCGCCGTCAATGGCGCGGCTGTCGGCATCGGTGCCACGATGCAGCTGGCGATGGATTTCCGTATGGCGAGCAGCACGGCCCGCTTCGGCTTCGTCTTTGCCCGGCGCGGTATTGTGCCTGAGGCGGCGTCGAGCTGGTTCCTGCCGCGTCTCGTCGGCATCAGCCAGGCGCTGGAATGGTGCTATTCGGGCCGCGTCTTCGGTGCGGAAGAGGCGCTGAAGGGCGGACTGGTCCGCTCAATCCATGCGCCCGAGGATCTGATGGCGGCGGCGCGGGCCTTTGCCCACGAGCTGACTGCCGAAAGCGCGCCGGTTTCGGTGGCGCTCACGCGTCAGATGATGTGGCGGATGCTGGGCGCGGCGCACCCCATGGAAGCGCACAAGCTGGACAGCCGGGCCATCTGGTCACGCGGTGCCGCAGGCGATGCCAAGGAAGGCGTGACGTCCTTCCTCGAAAAGCGGCCTGCCGCATATCCCGATAAGGTCAGTGAACACTTCCCGCACTTCTCACCCTGGATGGACGAACCCAGCTACGGCTGAGTCCGTCCCTCCTGCCAGGGAGCGGGAGTTAGCGGCAGCGGCGCTTGCGGTCGAGTTCACGACCGACGAGCGCGCCTGCTGCGGCGCCGAGAATGGTTCCTGTGGCGCGGCTGCCATGAGTGTCCACGGCGCGCCCGAGAAGGGCACCGCCTGCCGCACCGACGACGAGGCCGACCGTGCCGTCCGACTTGCGGCAATAAACGCGGCCATCGTCGCCGCGCCATTCGCGATAGCGATAGCCGTCGCGCGCTTCGGCCGGGGCTGAGACCGCCAGTGCCGGCAGCGTCATGACCGCCGCCGAAAGGGTGAGGATTGTCTTACGCATCACATGGGCTCCTTTGTCTTAATCTCAAGGACTGGAGCCATCATGGCGCAGCTATTCTGAACCTTCGGCAACGAACCGTTTGATTCGTCGCGTTTATGGCGCGCTGCGCGGCGGCCATGGGAAGAAGGCGGATGTCCGGCGGAGATAGGCCTCATAGCCGGGCCGGTTCTTCTTCAGCCGGTGTTCCAGCATCGGTACGCCGGAGACGCGGGTCAGCAAGATGGTCAGAATGACAGGGCCGATCACCGCGTAGAGACCAGTCGTCGTTTCTGCCGCCACCAGCCAGATGCCCCACCAGGTGCACACGTCGCCGAAATAGTTCGGATGGCGGGTATAGCGCCATAGCCCGGTGTCGAGCACCTTGCCCCTGTTCGCCGGGTTGTTGCGGAAGGCGGTCAGCTGCGCATCGCCCACGCTTTCAAAAAGGATGCCGGTTACGGCCATGGCAATGCCGACCCAGCCGATCATGCCAATGGTTGCGGGCGTGGTTGCCAGTTGCCCCAGCTGGGCGGGCAGGCAGACAAGGATCAGCAGCACGCACTGCATGGCGAACACCTGGATGAAGGAGGCCTTGGCGAAGCTCCAGCCCTTGCGGTCCATCAGGCGGCCGAGGATGGCGGCATAGCGCGGATCGATGCCATGCGCGCGCCAGCGGCGGAACAGATGGACCGAAAGCCGCAGCCCCCAGACGGCGGTCAGGCCCGTCAGCACGAGGCTGCGCATTGGGGCACCATCGGTCATCAGGGCGGTCGTCCCGGCGAGGATGACCATGCCAAGCGGCCAGAACGCGTCGATGACCGAAACATCGCGGATGCGGACGCAATAAAGCCACAGGGCCGTCATGATCGCCGCGAGGATCGCGAAGTTGATTGTGAGCAGGTTCAGGGCACTCATCGTCATCTCCTCCGGCGCCGTGTCTTGTTGTTTGGGATGGCGCTCCGTTTCATCCACGATATCCCCGTTTTCCACAGGCGCAACCATGCCGTTTTGGTTTGACCGACTCAGCGCGCCATGAGAGCCTTCACTCATCGCCGGAACAAAAAGTTCAAGAGAAATCAAGAACTTGGAGTGAAGGCTTCGTCCAAGCGGACAGGTGGCTGAGCGCAAGCGATGCAAACCGGATGCAAGGACAGGGTGTTCAAGACGAGCCGCGCAACTCTGGTGCAAGCCATGCAGGAGCGGGATTTCAGACGGAACCCCGGGCAGGCAGGAGGCCGCAAGGCGAATGTCTGCAAGCACGCGAAGGCGGTGCGGCAGGACGCAGACCGGTCGAAAGGCCCAGACGCAGGAAGCCAAACCAAATCGCGTAGTGAGGGCCGGCAGCAATGCTGGCCCTCATTTGATTCTGGCCGGCGCCGCGCCAATGTGGCGCGACCCCCGTGTTTCCCCCGTCATCCGGCAAACGGTGCGTTAACCAATGTTGGTTACCTATCGCCGGGTGATGGATCAGCTTCTCCTTTCCGCCGCGTCGCCCAGCGCCATGGTCATCGGTCTTTTGAGTGCTGGCGTGGGCCTGCTTGGCGTCCGTCTGCGCCGGGCCAGCCGCGCGCTGTCGGCGGAAACTGCCGCGCGGGATTTTCTGGCCCATCATGATCTGCTCACCGGCCTGCCCAACCGCGGCAAGCTGGAGGCGGCGCTGTTCGACCAGGCCCGCTGCGGCTTTGACGCCGCGCACCGCCTGTCGGTGGCAGTCATCAACCTCGACCAGTTCAAGGATTTCAACGCCACGCTTGGGCATCAGGCGGGGAATGACATCCTGCGCACTGTCGCCGACCGGTTGCGTGCGACGCTGCCTGAAACCGATTTCATCGCCCATCTGGGCGCCGATGAGTTCGCCATCCTGCGCACCTGCGCGGCATTGGGCGATACGGAGAACCTCGCCTTTCAGATCATGGCTGCCTTTGCGGCCCCCGTCGAAATCGGCGGGCATCTGTTCGACGTGGCGGCCTCCGTCGGCATTGCCACCGCGTCAGTTGATCGCGCACTTGAGGACCTCCTGCGCGAGGCGGACATCGCGATGAGCGAAGCCAAGCTGCGCAATCGCGGCGGCATCGTGCGCTTTGCACCCGCCATGGCCAAGCAGATCGAGTGTCGCCGGGCGATGGAGCAGGATCTGCGTCATGCAATCGCGCGCGGCGAACTCATGCTCCATTATCAGCCAATCGTGGACGCGGAGACGGGGCTCATCTCCTCGGTCGAGGCGCTCTTGCGCTGGTCATCGCCGACGCATGGCGATGTGCCCCCCGATGTGTTCGTTCCCCTGGCCGAAGCCAGCGGACTGATGGCAGACATCGGCCGCTTTGTGATCGATCAGGCGGTGCAGGACAGCAGGCGCTGGCCCAACATTTCGACCGCGATCAACATCTCGGTCATCCAGCTGCGGTCGGCCTCGGTCCTGCAGGATCTTCTGGAACCAACGCGCGTGCATGGCGTGTCGCCCGCCACCATCACGCTGGAAATCACCGAATCGATCCTGATGACCAATGACCCGCGGACGCTGCGAACGCTCGATATTCTCAAGAGTCACGGCTTCCGCCTGTCACTCGACGATTTCGGCACCGGCTATGCCAGCCTCGCTTATGTCCGCGACTTTCCGTTCGACACACTCAAGATCGACCGCAGCTATGTGGCCGCCATCGACGGTAATGAACGCGGCGCGGAGATGATCCGCGCGATCGTCGGCTTTGGCCGCATTCTCGGGCGTGAGATCATTGCCGAGGGCGTGGAAACGCAGGCCGAACTCGATGTCATGCAGGATGTGGGTGTGTCCCACCTGCAGGGCTATCTGTTTGCGCGGCCGATGGCAGCCGCCCATGTGGAAGCCTTGGTCACCGCAAGCCACCGCATGGAACAGCTCCGCTCCGCAGCAACGCGCCCGTTACTGCGGAGCGTTTCGTAATGCCCTGACCGTCCAATTCAACCGTTTGCACTGCGCTTGTCGAAGGGTTGTTCTTCTCTTTTGCGCATCGGTGCCCAGAAGGACGGGGCTTCGACAAGCTCAGCCCAAACGGGTTTGTGTGGCTGGAGGGCTCCTATGCCCTAGGCCTTGAATTCCCGCGCAATGGTGGACTTGGTGGTCTTGCCATAAGGCGGCATCAGGCCCGCGAGTTTCGACACGTTGATCTTCGGCTGATGATAGACGCTCTTGGCGTGGCTGAAGGTCTTGAACCCGTCATGCCCGTGATAGGATCCCATGCCAGACGGGCCGATGCCGCCAAAGGGCAGGTCTTCCATCGAGACGTGGAAGATCACGTCATTGACGGTCGCACCGCCCGAGATCGTCTTGTCGAGCACGGTGCGCGTCTCGCCCTCATCCTCGCCGAAATAATAGAGGCCCAGCGGCCGGTCATGTGTGTTGACGTAGCTGATCGCTTCTTCGACGCGCTCATAGGTCTTGATCGGCAGGACAGGGCCGAAGATTTCCTCCTGCATCACCTTCATGTCGTCGGTCGGGTTGCGCACGAGGTAGAGCGGCATCTTGTTGCCGTTGGAGGCGGAGAAGTCCTCATTGGCGGGATTGACCTCGACAATCTCCGCACCCTTTTCGCGCGCATCGTCGAGATAGCCCTTCAGGCGGTCACGGTGGCGCGCATTGATGACCGAGGTGTAGTCCGGGTTGTCGAGCAGCGTCGGGTACATGACCGAAACGCCCTTTTGCAGGCCCGCGACGACTTCGCCTTCCTTCTCCTTGGGCACCATCAGATAATCGGGCGCGAGGCAGATCTGTCCGGCATTGAGCATCTTGCCGAGCGCGATGCGCTGGGTCGCGCTTTCGATATTGGCGGACCGGCCAAGGATGGTGGGGGACTTGCCGCCGAGTTCGAGCGTCACCGGCGTCAGATTGTCCGCGGCGGCATGGAGGATGTGCTTGCCGATGCCTGTCGCACCCGTGAAGATCACATGGTCGAACGGCAGGCCGGCAAAGTCCTGCCCGACCTGCGGACCGCCCGAGAAGAAGGCGGCTTCCTCTTCGGAGAAATATTGCGGGCCGACTTTTTCAAACAGTTCGGCAACCGTCGGCGTGAATTCCGACGATTTGACCATGATGCGATTGCCCGCGGCGAAGGCTCCCGTCAGCGGGCCCATCGTTAGCTGCACCGGGAAGTTCCAGGGTGAGATGATGCCGACGACACCCTTGGGCTGATATTCGACCTTGGCCTTTGCCCCAAGCAGGCCTAGCGGAAATTCCACCTTGCGGCGCTCCGGCTTCATCCATTGGTCGATTTGCTTGATCGTTGCCTTGATGACGCGGATCGAGGCGGTGATGTCCGTCATCATCGACTGTTCATGGCTGCGATGGCCGAAATCATCCGACATGGCCTTGCAGAAGGCCTCGCCGTGATCGACCAGCATCGCGATGGCACGCTTCAGCCGATCCTTGCGGACGGCGGCGGACACAGGCAGCTCTGCGGTAAAGGCAGCGCGCTGCGCATTGAGCACGGCAAGCATCTGGTCTCGAGTAACGGCCATATCAAATCCCCTCAGTCTGTTTTGCGGCCATGATGGCGTGGCGGTGTAACAGGCGCAACAGTTCAGTTGCGACTTGGAACGTGCTTTTGGCATCCCATTGTGGCGGCTGGGCTATCGCGTAAAATGAGGGGAAGCCAAAAGCGATTTCCTGCTGTATAGGCGCCGCAGAACCGGTGCTTGCTAGAGGCGGCACTGGATGGATTTCCTGGCTGGGGGGTGTGGTCCGGTGTCAGTCTGCTGACAGCCGCGCCGACGCCAGGCCACACTGAACTGCGAGACACATGCCTTTTTCCACTCTTCCGCCCGCGCTCGCCGAAGCGCTGAGCGCGCATGGCTATTCCGCCCTGACGCCTGTCCAGTCCGCCGTGATTGAGGACGAAGCGCAGGGGCGGGACCTCATCGTTTCCGCCCAGACGGGGTCGGGCAAGACGGTCGCCTTTGGCCTCGCGCTCGCGCCGGACCTGCTGGCGGGCGCGCCGACCCTGCCGTTTGCCGTGTCGCCGCTGGCCCTCGTCATCGCGCCGACGCGTGAACTCGCGCTGCAGGTCAGTCGCGAACTGGCCTGGCTTTATGCCAAGGCCGGCGCGCGCATTGCGACCTGCGTTGGCGGCATGGATGCGTCGAAGGAACGTCGCGCGCTCCAGCATGGCGTGCATATCGTCGTTGGCACGCCGGGCCGTCTGCGCGACCATCTGGAACGCGGTGCGCTCGACCTGTCGGCGCTGCGCGGCGTCGTCCTTGATGAGGCCGATGAAATGCTCGACATGGGCTTCCGCGATGATCTCGAGGAGATCCTCGACGCAAGCCCTGCGGAGCGGCGCACGCTGCTGTTCTCGGCAACGATGCCCAAGCCGATTGTTTCCCTGGCCAAGCGCTATCAGCGCGATGCGCTGCGTATCTCGACCGTGGGCGAAGACCGTGGCCACGGCGATATCAGCTATCAGGTCGCAACCGTCGCGCCTGCGGAGATCGAGCAGGCGGTGGTCAACCTCCTGCGCTTCCATGAGGCGGAGACGGCCATCCTTTTCTGCGCCACGCGCGACAATGTCCGCCGGCTGCACGCGACCCTGCTGGAGCGCGGCTTTGCGGCCGTTGCCCTGTCGGGCGAGCACAGCCAGAGCGAGCGCAACAATGCGCTGCAGGCGCTGCGTGACCGCCGGGCGCGGGTCTGCGTTGCGACCGACGTGGCCGCGCGCGGCATTGATCTACCGACGCTGAGCCTTGTGATCCACGTCGAAATCCCCCGCGACGCCGAAGCGTTGCAGCACCGGTCCGGCCGCACGGGCCGCGCGGGCAAGAAAGGGACGGCCGTTCTGATCGTGCCCTATCCGCGCCGTCGCCGCGTTGAATCGATGCTGCGTGGCGCACGGATCAATGCAGAGTGGATCGACACGCCGACGCCCGACGACATTCGCCTGAAGGACCGCGAGCGGCTCTTGACGGCGCTGCTGGCGCCGGTGGAGGTCGACGAGGAAGACCGGACGCTCGCCGCGCAGCTTCTCGGCCAACGCAGTGCCGAAGATATCGCGGCGGCCTTTGTCCAGATGCACCGCGCCGCCATGCCGCAGGCCGAAGAGCTGATTGCGGGCGGATCCAGCCCGCGTGCCGATGGCAAGCCCGACCATCATCGCGATGGCTTTGAGGACATTGTCTGGTTCCGCATGGATATCGGCCGCCGCCAGAATGCAGACCCGCGCTGGATCCTACCGGTTCTGTGCCGTCGTGGTCACATCACCAAAAATGAGATAGGGGCGATCCGCATCGCCGCCAATGAAACGCATTTCCAGGTGCCGCGCCGCATTGCCGACAAGTTCATGAGCGCGCTTGCCCGTACGGCCAATATCGACGGCGAGGACGAAAGCGGCATCCGCATCGAGCCCGCCGAAGGCACGCCGCGCGAAGCGGCGCGCGAGCACAAGAAGCGCAGCGACGGACCGCGTGGTCCGCGCCACGATGGGGATCGCGGTCCCCGGCCGGACCGTGGCCCCCGTCCCGAGGGGGATCGTGGTCCCCGCGCGGATCGTGGTCCGCGTCCGGCCACGGCGCAGGCGCGCCCGTTCCGTAAGGGGCCTCCCAAGAAGCATCGCGGACAATAGGCGGAAAACCGTCCTTTCCGGTTTCACTGCGGGCAATCGCGTCAATGTGACGCGGTTGGACGCTGCGTGGGGGTGCATCCTGTCCCGAGCTGTGCAATTCGAAGGCGCAGCAGAGATGGAGAGGACGCCCCGTGGCCAAGGACAATATCATCACATTCTACGATCTCGCGCTGTCGACCGGCGCGACGATCAGCCCCTTTGTGTGGGCAACCAAATATGCGCTGAAGCACAAGGTCTTTGACCTCGACGTCGTGCCGGGCGGCTTCACCGGCATTCTGGAACGCACTGGCGGCAAGACCGAACGGCTGCCTGCGATTGTGGATGATGGCGAATGGGTGCTCGATAGCTGGGGCATCGTCGAATATCTGGACACCAAATATCCGGATCGGCCCGCGCTCATCCCGCATGAGAGCGTTGCCGCGACGGTGAAGGCGCTCGACCATTGGTTCTGGGGCGCAGCCGTTGGTCCCTGGATGCGCTGCTTCTGTGCGGATTACCGCGATCTTTCGGTGCCACAGGATCATGAATACATCACCCACAGCCGCGAAAAGATGCTGGGACGCAAGCTGGAGGACATTCAGGCCGGCCGCGAGGATCGCCTGCCGGGCATTTCAGCTGCGCTCGAGCCGCTGCGCGCGGCGCTTGGCCAATATGCGTGGCTCGGTGGGGCGTCGCCCAATTACGCCGACTACCGCATCATGGGCGGTATCCTGTTCACCGCATCGGTCTGCAAGACACCGGTGCTGGCGGAGGATGATCCGCTGCGTGACTGGATTGAGCGGTGTCTTGATCTCTACGGCGGGCTTGGGCGCCATCCCGGACTGTTCCCGCTCTTTGGCCTGACGCAGCGTGCGGGCGACCCCGACCTGTTCAACCGCGCCGCCGGGCAGGGCGGCATCTACAAGCGCAACACCGGGCCGGACTCGACGCGGGCCGAAACGCAGCGGATCACCGAAGGGATGTCGAAGGCTTAGTTCGCGCCCCAGATATGGGCCGTTTCGACATAGCCGATCCGGCCCGTCACATCGAACTTGCACCAGCCATTGGCGCAATTGGTGATCTTGCCGACGACGCCGGGTTCGGCGCGCCAGACGATGCGGGCGTCGGGCTCTGGCTTCTCGCGCAAGGGCCGCACTTCGCCGCGCACGATGGCGGTGCGCTTGTCGGACAGGAGGTTGGCCTGCATCCAGCCCTGTGTGCCGTCCGGGTCCTCGATCTTGCGCCAATTGGGATAGATGGCGAGGACTTTCACGGGGAGACCGGCACGCTGGTACATCCAGCTGGCCGGGAATTGCTGCCCGGGCCCAGTGCGCATCCGCGCCTTGCCCGCATTGATCGAGCTCCAATAAGGCACTTTCTTCTGGGCATGGGCGGCCAAGGGGGTCACCAGCAGGGCCAAAACTGTCAAAACGCTACCAAGACGCATCATCTTCAGACCATTTCCCATCTGGCGAATCCTTTGCCGCAACTCTGCCCCGGCTTCAACCGCACTTGCGGTGCCGGATTTCGCGGCCTAGCGATAGCCCCATGACTGCGCCTGATCGTCCCGCCCGTCCCAAGGTCATCGTCACGCGAGAGCTGACCGACGGGGTCATGCACCGCATGGCGGAACTGTTCGACGCGCAGCTCAACCGCGAAGACCGGCCGCTAACGCGGTCCGAGCTGGAAGCCGCCGTTGCCGACACCGATGTGCTTGTCCCGACGATCACCGACCGTATCGATGCCGATCTGCTCGACAAGGCATCCCCGCGCCTCAAGCTGATCGCCAATTTCGGCGTGGGCGTCGATCATATCGACCTCCATGCGGCCCGCGCGCGGAAGATCCTCGTCACCAACACGCCGGGCGTGCTGACCGAGGACACTGCCGACATGACGATGGCGCTGATCCTTTCCGTCCCGCGCCGTCTGGGCGAGGGGGAGAAGCTGATCCGCGCCGGGCAATGGGACGGCTGGAAACCGAGCGGGATGCTCGGCCACCGCGTCAACGGCAAAACGCTAGGCATCATCGGCATGGGCCGCATCGGGCGCGCCATCGCGCGGCGCGCACACGGATTTGGCATCCGCACACTATATCACAACCGCCACCGCCTGCCCGAGGGCGTCGAGGCGGAACTTGGCGCGCGCTATGCCGATCTCGACACGCTATTCAGCCAGTCGGACATCGTCTCGGTCAACTGCCCGCACACGCCGGAGACGCACCATCTGGTCAATGCGCACCGCCTGTCCCAGATGCGGCCTGACGCCTATTTCGTGAATACGGCGCGCGGCGAGATCGTGGATGAAAATGCGCTGATCGAGGCGCTGGAACAGGGCCGGATCGCGGGGGCCGGGCTCGATGTTTATGTGGGCGAACCGCAGGTCGATCCGCGGCTCCTGAAGCTCTCCAACACGGTTCTGCTGCCGCACATGGGCTCAGCGACCTATGAGGGGCGCGCCGCGATGGGGGAAAAGGTCATCGCGAACATCCGCGCCTGGACCGACGGGCACCGTCCGCCCGATCAGGTGCTTGAAGGGTGGGATTGAGGTAGCCGACCTCACACCGTCTGCCCTGAGCTTGTCGAAGGGCTGTCCTTCTTTTTCAGCACTCAGCCCGGCAACAGGACGGGGCTTCGACAGGCTCAGCCCAAACGGTTTGTAAGCTGTTTCAAGCGCTCGCGAGCGCGTCAAACAGCCTTTTGCCGTCGAGCCCGCCATGCGCGGCTTCGCTCATGCGTTCGGGGTGGGGCATCATGCCAAGCACATTGCCACCTTCGTTGAGGACGCCTGCGATGTTGCGCGCCGAGCCATTGACCTCTTCGGCATAGCGGAAGGCCACGCGGCCTTCGCCTTCGATCCGGTCCAGCGTCTCGGCATCGGCAAAGTAATTGCCATCATGGTGCGCCACGGGGATCAGGATTTCCTCATCCGCCTTGTAGCGGCTGGTAAAGGCCGACTGGCTGTTTGCCACGGTCAGCTTCACGTCGCGGCAGACGAACGAGATGCCCGCATTGCGCATCAGCGCGCCGGGCAGAAGCCCGGTTTCGGTCAGCACCTGAAAGCCGTTGCAGATGCCGAGCACATAGGTGCCCTTGGCGGCCGCGTCGGACACGGCGCGCATTACCGGGGATTGCGCCGCCATCGCGCCGGACCGCAGATAGTCGCCATAGGAAAAGCCGCCCGGTACGCCGATCAGGTCGATGCCGTCGGGCATTTCGGTTTCGCGGTGCCACACCATGTGCGGCTTCTTGCCCGTCGCCTGTTCAAACGCGACAGCCAGGTCGCGGTCGCAGTTCGAACCGGGGAAGACGATGACGGCAGTGTTCATGGTCAGGCGCGCTCGATCCGGTAGTTTTCGATGACGGTGTTAGCGAGGAGCTTCTTGCACATCTCCTCGATCTCCGCGTCGCTGGTCCCGTCGGCGAGATCGAGTTCGATCATCTTACCCGCGCGCACATCGTTGACGCCGCCAAAGCCAAGGCCCTCAAGCGCGTGATGGATCGCCTTGCCCTGCGGGTCCAGAACACCGTTCTTGAGCGTGATGGTGACGCGGGCTTTCATCGCAGGCGAGTCCTTCGGCAATGGGGAATGGCCGCGCCTATGCCCGCGACAGAGGATTCAGGCAAGTTCATGTTTTCTTAGCGTGCGGGTGAAATGATGATAACCTGTCGCGCAACGCGATTTGCCGGAGACGCACCATGGGTGGCTTGGCTCTTGTGATGTTCATCGCCCTTTACGGGTTCGGGCACCAATTGCTCGGTTGGCCCCAATCCTCCAACGTGCAGCTCGGGCTGTTCCTCGCCTTCATCCTCGGCATCATCTGTGGATACCGCACCGCCAAGTGATCAGGCGGCTGTCCCGCAAGTGGGGCAGGCTGGATCCTTTGGCAGGCGGATGGCGCGCATCGTGAGATCAAGCCCGTCGATGATCTGCAATTTTCCGGCCTGATCCTGACCGAAGCCGGTGACGACGCGAAGCGCCTCCATCGCCGCCATGGACCCCATCATGCCGACCATCGCCCCCAGCACGCCGACATCGGCGCAGCTGTCGCAATCTTCGGCGTCGTGCGCGTCGCCGACAAAGCAGCGATAGCAGGGCTTGTCGGCCTCCCAGCCGCGAAAGGTGCCAAGCTGCCCGTGAAACTGCCCGATGGCGGCAGACACCAGCGGCACCTGCGCGGCATTGGCCGCATCCGCCACCGCAAGCCGCGTCTTGAAGTTGTCCGATCCGTCGAGCACGACATCCATGCTGCGCAGCAATTGCGCAGCATTTTCCGAACCGATCCGCGTCCGTTCTGCCGTGACCGAAACATGCGGGTTGAGCGCGCGGACGCGTTCTGCCGCCACTTCGGCCTTGGGGCGCCCGATGTCGGATGTCGCGAACAGCACCTGCCGCTGCAGGTTGGAAAGCGCGACCATGTCATCGTCCACGATCGTCAGATGCCCGACGCCGGCCGCCGCCAGATACTGGATCGCAGGCGAACCGATGCCGCCTGCGCCGATGACGAGCACGTGCGCCGCGCGGATCTTCATCTGCCCCGGCCCACCGACGTCGCGCAGGACGATGTGACGGGCGTAGCGGTCCAGCTCTGCGTCGGTCAGGCTCATAGGCCGGTCGAGCCGAAGCCTCCGGCGCCGCGCGTCGTTTCGTCCAGGCTGTCGACCAGCGCGAAGGCGGCCTTCTGCACGGGCGCCGGGACAAGCTGGGCAATGCGGTCGCCGCGCCGGATTGGGAAGGGATCGCTGCCGAGATTGGCAAGGATCACCTTCACTTCCCCGCGATAGTCGCTGTCGATCGTGCCGGGCGTATTGAGGCAGGTGATGCCGTGCTTGAGTGCAAGGCCCGAACGCGGGCGGACCTGCACTTCATATCCTTCGGGGATTGCCATCGCAAAGCCCGTCGCGACGGCATGGCGCGCGCCGGGCGCAAGATTGAGGTCTTCGGCCGCCACCACATCCATGCCCGCCGCACCTGCCGTGGCATAAGCGGGAACGGGCAGGCCTTCGCCATGCGGCAGGCGTTGGAGCGCAATCGAAATCTCAGGCAAGGGCATCGGCAATCTTTTCGGCAAGTTTGCGGGCAATTTCGGTCTTGTCCATCCGGTCCCAGTTGTCGGTCCCGTCCGCGGTGATGAGGTGGACGCGGTTCTGCTCGCCGCCCATCTTGTCGATGGCGACGTCGTTGGCGACGATCCAGTCGCAGCCCTTGCGCAGACGCTTGGCGGTCGCGTGCTCCACGGCCGTCTCGGTTTCGGCCGCAAAGCCGATCACCAGTTTCGGGCGGTTGGGCGCAGCGCAGAGATTGGCCAGAATGTCGGGGTTCTTCTGCCAGTTGAGGGCCGGAGGGCCAGCCTCCTTCTTGAGCTTCGATGGCGCTTCATCCACGCGCCAGTCAGCCACGGCGGCGACCATGACGGCCGCATCGGCGGGAAGTGCGGCGGTGACCTGCGCCTCCATTTGCCGCGCGGTTTCCACGTCGATCCGCGTGACGCCTGCGGGTGTCGGCAGGCTGACCGGACCCGCGACCAACGTGACATGGGCGCCCGCTTCGGCCAGCGCACCGGCGATCGCAAAGCCCTGTTTGCCAGAGGAGCGATTGGCGATGACGCGCACGGGATCAATCGGCTCATGCGTCGGCCCGGCGGTGACGATGATATGCTTGCCCTTTAGCAACTCCGTTTGGGCTGAGCCTGTCGAAGCCCCGCTTTTCTGTTCGCCTTCGGTGCCCAGAAAGGACGACCCTTCGACAAGCTCAGGGTGAGCGGGATTGGAGAGTATTCTGGAAATCGCCGCCGCAATCACCTCTGGCTCGGGCAGTCGGCCCGGGCCAAACTCGCCGCAGGCCATCGGGCCTTCATCGGGCTCCAGAACGGTGATGCCGTCTTCCCGAAGCGTGGCGACATTCCGCTGGGTGGCCGGATGCTGCCACATCCGCACGTTCATCGCGGGCGCACAAAGGACGGGCTTGTCGGTCGCGAGCAGCAGCGTGGTGGCCAGATCGTCCGCCATGCCCGCGGCCATCCGCGCCATCAGGTCCGCTGTCGCCGGGGCGACAACGACAAGGTCGGCCTGCCGCGACAGCTGGATATGGCCCATCTCGGCCTCATCCTTCAGGTCGAACAGATCGGTATAGACCTTGTCCTCGCTCAAGGCGGCGAGCGTCATCGGCGTCACGAACTTCTGACCCGACGCCGTGACGACACACCGCACCGATGAACCCTGTTTGCGCAGCAGGCGAACAAGCTCGCACGACTTGTACGCGGCAATGCCGCCGCCGACGATCAGGAGGATGCGCTTGCCGTTCATGGCGCTACCCTAATTGGAGCGCGGCCGCTGCACCAGCCACTGCCGCGACGAGCGCCGTCAGAGCATAGCGCCACCAGACCGTGGTGCGGTCGCGGTCCCAGATCAGCTTGACCTCGGGCAGGGGCGGCGCGGGCGGGGCGCCGCCGGGCTTCGGCAGCTGGGCGTCGAGCCGCCGCAGGATATCCGGGATGAGCTTCAGCGTATCGGCCTGCTTCCGCAGCCCTTCGGCAAGCATGGCTTCCGGGCCGAGTTCGTCGCGGATCCAGCTTTGCACATAGGGGCTGGCCACGTCCCACATGTTGATGTTGGGGTCGAGCTGCGTCGCGATGCCTTCGACCATGACCATGGTCTTTTGCAGGAGCAGCAGGTGCGGCTGCGTTTCCATGTCGAAATCGCGCGTGATGGCGAACAGTCCGTCGAGCATCTGCCCGACCGACAGCTCGCTCACCGGCTTGCCGCGCATCGGCTCGCCCACGGCGCGAAGCGCGGTCGCGAACTCGTCGACATTATGGTGGGCGGGCACGTATTGCGCCTCGAAATGGATTTCGGCGACGCGGCGGTAATTGCCGGTCGTCAGCCCGTAGAGGATCTCCGCCAGCCAGACGCGGGCCTGCCGGTTGATCCGGCCCATGATGCCGAAGTCGATGGCGGCAATCGTCCCATCCGCCTGCACGAAGAGATTCCCTTGGTGCATGTCGGCGTGGAAAAAGCCTTCGGCAATTGCCTGCCGCAGAAAGGTGAGGACCAGATGGCGGGCCAGGGCCGGCAAATCATGTCCAGCGGCGACGAGCGCGTCGCGGTCCGAAATCTTGATGCCGTCGATCCAGGCCATCGTCATGACCTTGCCGGTCGTGCGGTCCCAGTCGATCTCAGGCACGCGGTAGCGATCCTCGCCGCGCATCGCCTCTGCCAGCTCGGACGATGATGCCGCCTCACGCCGCAGGTCGAGTTCGCGCAGCGTCCAGCGCTTGAAGTTCGCGATCACCATGCGCGGGCGCAGCCGCTTGGCTTCGCCGCCCAGTGCCTCAAGGTGGGCCGCCGCCCATTCATAGGTCTCGATATCGGCGAGGAACTGCTTGTCGATGCCGGGCCGCAGCGCCTTGATGGCGACCTGGCGTCCATCGGTCGTCACGCCGCGATGCACCTGCGCGATCGACGCCGAGCCCACAGCCACTTCCTCAACCGACTGGAACAGCGCCTCCAGTGGCTGGCCGAACTGCGCCTCAATGTGCGGGCGAAGCACCGAGAAAGGCAGAGGCGGCAGCTGGTCCTGCAGGCTCAGCAGGTTGCGCGCCGCTTCCTCGCCGACCAGATCGGGCCGCGTCGCGAGCGTCTGGCCGAGCTTCACCGCGGCCGGCCCAATCGCCTTGAACGCGGTCGCATAATCTGGCGTCTTCGGCGGGATCGTGCCGAACCGCGCGATGCGGCACAGGCGCCTGACCGGCGCGGGCGTATTCATGCCCTGCTCGATCAGCCGGAGCGCGCCGTGCTTCGCGAGCGTCCGCCCCCATTTGAGGAGGCGCAGCGTATGACGGGTGGCGGAGGTCAAATCTTCCAGCCGCTGTGTATGGCCACCAGCCCGCCCAAAATCGGTTCGTGCCGCGTCTGGACGAAGCCCGCATCGCGGATCATCGCCTCGAACGCGGGCATGGTCGGGAACTTGCGGATCGATTCGATCAGATAGCGATAGCTGTCCTCATCATCGGCGATCATCTTGCCCAGCTTGGGCACCAGCTTGTGCGAGTAGAAGTCATAGACGTCTGAAAAGCCCGGCCAGGTCGTTGTCGAGAATTCGAGGCAGAAGAACCGCCCGCCGCGCTTCAGCACGCGGTGCGCTTCGGCCAGCGCCTTGTCGATATGCGTCACGTTCCGGATGCCGAAGGCGATGGTGTAGGCATCGAAGCTGTTCGAATCGAACGTCAGCGTCTCGGCATTCTGTTCGGACCAGCTGAGGCCGCCAATCTCCCGCTCGGCCGCGCGTTCCATGCCCACCGCGAGCATATCGGGGTTGATGTCCGACACGGTCACAAGCGCGCCGAGCGCCTGCATTCGGAAGGCGATGTCACCCGTGCCGCCCGCCATGTCGAGGATCATTTCCACCGGCTTTGGCTTCACGCGCCGGACGAAGCGGTCCTTCCACAAACGGTGCATCCCGCCCGACATGGCGTCGTTCATGATGTCATAGCGGCGCGCCACATTTGAAAAGACTTCGCCCACGCGCTGCGTCTTTTCTTCCGGGCTTACATCTTCATATCCGAAGGAGACAGTTTCCGTCATGCCGCGCATCTAGCGGGGGAGGGCGGCGCCTGCCAGTGGAAATGCGTGGGGGGTGGATGGCCTTTGGGTCACGCGGAGACGGGGCGAGGCGAAATGCTGAAGACTGCGGCGTGCACCCGGTTCCCCCTCCGTCAGCCCTGCGGGCTGCCACCTCCCCCGATGGGGGATGATTTGGAACGCCGCCGCCGCCGCGGCAGAGGCCATCCTAGCGCCGAACCTGTAGGACATCCCACGTCCCCGCCGACTCCCCGGAAATCTGCCCGTCACCCGCATCGGAAGGTCTGGAAGTGGAGGAAGTTGAGGGCACGTCTCCCCTCAATTGAGGGGGGTCTGTAGGACAGGCATAACTTCCAGAGAAAAAGCCAGTTTGCGCGCGTCCTCATGGCTGAAAGTCTGGCACGAATTGGGGGCTGTAGGACAGGGAAAAGTGCCCTCCCACTGGCCATCCGCCCAACCCCTCGCTAACGCCTCACTTATGCCAGAACTCCCCGAAGTCGAAACCACCGTGCGTGGCCTGCGCGCTGTCCTGGACGGGGAGCGGCTGACGCATGTCGAGGCGCGGCGGGCGGATTTGCGGTGGCCGTTTCCGGTCGACCTGCGGCAGCGGATGCAGGGGGCGACGGTCATGAGCCTGGGGCGGCGCGCGAAGTACGGGCTGATCCATACGGACCGGGGGGACACCATGGTGTTCCACCTCGGCATGTCGGGCCGCTGGCGGATTGATCCTGATGAGATTGGCAAGCACGGGCATCTGGTGGTCGAGACGGCGGGCGGAACCCAACTTGTGCTCGATGATCCCCGGCGCTTCGGCTCGGTCGATCTGGTGCGGACGGAGGCGGTCGATCTCTATCGCGGCTTTGTCGGCATGGGGCCGGAACCATTGGACGATGCGTTTACGGCGGGCGTTCTTGCCAAAGCGCTGGAGGGGCGGGCGGCGCCGATCAAGGCACTGCTGCTCGATCAGCGGATCGTGGCGGGCCTCGGCAACATCTATGTGTGCGAGGCGCTCAACATGGCGGGCATCGCACCGGGCCGTGCCGGTGGGCAGATTGCGACCGCGCGGCTGGAGCGGCTGGTGGCGGCGATCAAGGAGGTGCTGGCGGCAGCCATCGAGGCGGGCGGCTCCACCTTGCGCGACTATGCGCGGCCCGATGGCGAGCTTGGCTATTTCTTCAAGCAATGGCGCGTCTATGGGCGGGAAGGGGAGGCGTGCGGCTGTGGCGCGCCCGTGCGGCGGCGCGTGGATAGCGGGCGGTCGACCTTTTACTGTGCGAAATGCCAGCGCTGATGGTTGACCAAGCCACAAGACAGCGATAAAGGGCCGCCTTCACGCAGGTGCGGGTGATTCCGCGCCGCTTTTGTTTCGGACAGATCAGAGGTCATACGATATGGCGAATACGCCGCAAGCCAAGAAGCGCATCCGTCGCAACGCTCGTCGCGCGGTGGTCAACCATAACCGTATCAGCCGCATCCGCACCTTTGTGAAGAAGGTCGAAGCCGCGATTGAAGCTGGCGACAAGGCCGAAGCGGCAACTGCCCTTCAGGCGGCCCAGCCGGAAATGGCGCGTGGCATTGCAACTGGCGTTCTCCACAAGAACACCGTCGCGCGGAAGTTTTCGCGCTTGACGAAGCGGGTTGCCGCTCTGGCGTAAGCCTGAAAACAATCCCCATTTTGGAAGCCTGTCGGACCCGTTCCGGCAGGCTTTTTCTTTGTGCGCCGCATCAAATCCGGAGTCTGGCCTCTAACCACGATTCGTGCGGTACATCTAAAATCTGTGTCAAAATAAGTCATTGAAAAATAGATACTTAGTCGGAAATTTCGGATTTCCTGCCGCTTGCCGAGTCAACCATATTTATTTCACTTTTTTTACGGCGCGGCCCCTTGATCGAATCCGGTGGCTGCCACACAACCCGATTTCGGCGGCGGGCGAATCAGCCCGTAGCTGATCAACCGACAGAGGCTCAGTTGGCCGGGATGGGGCGATTCCGGCGATGGGATTGCTGTGTCGGTGTCGTTGGGGGGTCTTTTGTCATGCGCCGTAGCCGGGCCGGGGAGATAGTTGTCGCGTGTCTTCAAGCCTGAACATCCAGCCTCGTGGCGTGCCTGAACCGGATCAGTTTCAGGTGGCATGGGCGGCGATCCGCGCCGGCCTGCGCGCCGATGTGGGGGCCAGAACCTTTGACCATTGGCTGAAGCCGGTGGAGCTTGTCGGCTTCAATGACGCCGAACAGATCGTGCGGCTGTCGCTGCCGTCGGACTTCATGGCGAGCTGGGTCTCGTCGCATTACACCGATCGTCTGACGCTCGCCTGGCGCGCCATGCTGCCGCAGGTGCGCGGCGTGCGCATCGAAACCTCATCGGGCAAGCCGGTGGAGCGCTACACGGTTGAAGCGCCTGTCGACGACACGCCGACGCCGCAGGTGTCGCCGCTCTCCAGCCAGTTTGACCGCAAACTGACTTTTGACACCTTTGTGACCGGCGCGCCGAACATGGTCGCGTACAATGCCGCACAGGCGCTGGCCGCCGGGGACCGGACATCGTTCAGCCCGCTTTATGTCCATTCGCAGACGGGCCTCGGCAAGACGCACCTGCTGCACGCCATCGGGCATGAGGTGCTGAAGCTCAATCCCGACGCGCGCATTCTCTACATGTCGGCCGAGCGCTTCATGTTCGACTTTGTGACGGCCATGCGCGCGCGCGACACCTTCTCGTTCAAGGCACGGCTGCGGTCCGCCGACGTGCTGATGATCGACGATGTCCAGTTCATCGCGGGCAAGGAATCGACGCAGGAGGAATTCCTCCACACCGTTGACGAGCTGATGACCGGCGGTCGCCGTCTGGTGATCAGCGCGGACCGTGCGCCGCACGCCCTTGATGGCGTGGAAGGCCGCATCCTGTCGCGCCTGACGCAGGGGCTGGTGGCGGACATTGGCGCGCCGGACTTTGCGCTGCGCCGTGCAATCCTCAATGCCAAGGTTGCAGGCCTCGGCCTGGCCCTGCCGGACGCCGTGGTTGATCTGCTGGCCACCCGCATCGTCAGCAACATCCGCGAGCTGGAAGGCGGGCTGAACCGTCTCGTCGCCTATGCGCAGCTCCACAGCCGCCCGATCGACGAGGCGTTCGCCGAGGAAGTTCTGGCGGAGATGTTCCGCGCAAGCCGTCGGCGCATCACGATCGACGAGATCCAGCGCCGCGTGTCGGAACATTACCGCATCCGTCAGGCCGAAATGGTGTCGGCACGCCGCGCGCGTGAAGTCGCTCGTCCGCGTCAGGTCGCCATGTATCTGGCCAAGCAGCTGACGCCGCGGTCCCTGCCGGAAATCGGCCGCAAGTTTGGCGGGCGCGATCATACGACGGTGATCCATGCGATCCGCCAGATCGAGCGGCTGCGCGGCATCGATACCGACATCGATTCGGATGTGCGCACGCTGATGCGCGATCTGGAGGGCTGATCGCCATTCGCCTGCAATTGCGGGCGGTTGCGTCAACCTTGGCTTTACCCTTTTTCGTTACAGCCGACGCACGTTGGCGATAGGAAAAGGGCGTCTCTTGCCGGATACCGTAGCACCCCAGTTGGACTGGACTGCCTTTGAACGGGCCCGGCGTGAGCTGGGCGACGGCTTTGTGCGCCTGTTCGGCTATTTCCGGGAAGATGGCGCGAAGGCGGTCTCCGCCATTGAAAACGCCGTCCGTCAGGGGCAGGCCGCGCCCATCGTGCTGCCCGCACACAAGCTCAAGTCCGAAGCGCGAGAATTCGGGGCCTTTGCGCTGGCCGCGCTGGCCGAGGAAATCGAGATGAGCGCGCGCGATTGCGTGGAATGGCATCAGAACCCGGCCGACCTTGTTGAACGGGTCGTCGGCCTGCGTCCGCTTTACGAAGCGACCGTCCAGGCGATTGACGAGGCGACCAACCCGCTCAAGACGCGGCGGCCCGTCTTCGGGACTGCGATCCGCTAGGCCGGATCAGTCCTCCGTCGGCTCCGACTGGAGCTGGACGTAATTCTGCAAGCCCATCTGCCGGATCATCTCGAACTGGGTTTCGAGCACGTCGACATGATGTTCCTCATTTTCGAGGATATGGGCAAAGAGATCGCGGCTGACATAATCGCGCACGCTCTCGCAATGCTGGATGGCGTCGCGCAGCAGGGGGATCGCCTCTTCCTCCAGCGCGAGATCGGCCTTCAGCACTTCTTCGACAGATTCGCCGATGCGCAGGCGGCCGAGCGACTGGAAATTGGGCAGGCCATCCAGAAACAGGATGCGCTCGGCCAGCTTGTCGGCGTGCTTCATCTCGTCGATGGATTCGCCATATTCAAACTTGGCGAGCTTCTTCAGGCCCCAATTGTCGAGCATCCGGTAGTGCAGGAAATACTGGTTGATGGCCGTAAGCTCGTTCTTCAGGGCCTCGTTCAGGAACTCGATGACTTTCTTGTCGCCGCGCACGGGTGCGTCTCCTCGCCAGATCAGGCGTTCAGACTATCAAGGACGGGGTGGGGGCGCCAGCCTCAGCAGGCGGCCGCGCGTTCAGCGCGGATGATTTCATGGGCAAAGGGAATGCAGGCGCCGCACTTCACCTGGCAGCCGAGCGATTTGTAGGCGCGCGCGGGGCTTCGGGCGCCGGTCCGGACCGCTTCCCGGACATCCTTTTCCCGCAGGGCGTTGCAAACGCAGACAACCATGTCCCACTCCCTTGTTGCGACTCATTCTCTACATCAAATGAGAATGCGTCGCAATAGTGAAGCGGGCTGGGATCAGAAGTAGCGGACGAGGCCGAAGCGCACCCGGTGGCGGTCGTTCTGGTAGAGCGGAAGCGAGCTGTCTGTGCGGTTGAAGTCATAGGTGACCGACGGGGAGAAGCCCCAGATGCGCACGGACCGCAGGCCGACCTGCGCGCGCGCATTGAAGCGCCAGTCCTTGCGCGGGTCGCCGCCGAACAGTGCAATGGGCGCGTCATAGGCCGCGCGCGACACACCGGCCGACACGCCCGCCGACACGCCAAAGGGCAGGTCGCCTGTCACCCCGGCATTGGTGCCGATTTCATGGCCTGAATAGGATTTGGAGTTGAGGAGCTCGCGCCGACCAAAGACGCTGACATAGCCGATCATGGTGCGCGCGATGACGCGTTCATAGACGGCCTGCGCCGACAGGCTCCAGCCGGTATAGGCGTCGGCAAAGCCCGATTTGGCGTAGCGGGCATCCAGATTGACGCCCAGGCGGTGGCCGCTGTCAAAATCATGCTGGAAGCCGATGCGCCCGCCGCCGCCGGTGCTGGCACTCTTGCCGCCATACCAGCGCTGTAGCGCGACGGCCTGCAGCGTCAGGCGGTTATTGTCGTTCAGGCGGATTTCCGGGCCTGCTGCCAGCTGCAGCGCGAAATCGTCGGCGGCCTTGCCGGCATAGTTGAGGAGCTGGCTGTCTGCCTCGAAGAGCAGCTTGGTGCTGTCTGACAGCCGCGTGCGGTAGGACGTGCTGATGTTGACGCTCTGGCCGATGCCCGAGCGCTGCCGGGCGGAGGGATTGAGCGTCAGCGGAATCACGAAGCCGCCGAAATTGACATCGACCGTTTCCGCGTTGGTGCCGTTGGTGATGTTGCTGTCGGGTGCCATGCCGACATCGACGGTCAGGTCAAAGCTGCGGCGGTCGCGCAGCAGGCCGCGCGTCGTGCGGATCGAACGCAGGACCTCGTCGGGCAGGTCCTTGTCTTCCTGCGCCAGCCGGTAATGATGGTCGGCGCTGCCATATTTGCCCTTCAGCTGGAGCGCACGGGCAAGCTCCAGGCGGACGCGCGTCTGTTCGGGGTGATCGACCAGCACCGCGCGGAACAGGCCGATGGCGTCGTCCAGACGGCCCTGTTCGACCGCCGCATAGCCCTGGAGAAAGCGGCGCTCCATCGCGAATTGCGGGGTCGCCTCCAGCGCCTTCAGGAGGGGCGCGGCCTCGTCGAAGAGGTGAAGCGAGACCAGCCGGTCGGCTTCACGCAGCAGCTGTTCGGCCGTGACCCGGTAATGGCACTGCGTCTGCGCGCAGTCCGCCGGGACCGGATCGACCGCATCGGCCGATGCCGGAAGGGCGAACGCCGCCGCTGCCAGCCCGACAAGGCCAGCCAGAGTGCGCGTCAGGCGCATCGGGGTCAGCGCGCGCCGGTGAAGACGCCGAGGATGTCGATCCGCTGGTCGGGCGTCCCGCCAACGACGCGGAAACCGCCGCCCACTTCCTGAGCGGTCGGGCCGTAAAAGGCCCCGTCAATGCTCGACCCGGCGATGACGAGATCGCTGCGAACGCCGGCATTCGTAAAGAAGGCGCTCGTGATCTGGCCTAGGAAGCCGCCGGCATTGACCAGATCGACCCGGCCTGAACCGGCCGCGGTGAAGGTGGCGCCTGCAGGCATGGCGACGAACTGCGTCGAATGGAGATCGAACTGCGGCGCGCCCACGGTCGCGGCAAGCGCCAGCGTGAACTTGTTGGCGGCAAAGTCGACAGTCGTCGTCGAGGTGCCGTCCATCCACTGGAGGAAGGTCGGCGTCGAGGCGTTGACGTCGAGCAGCGGGTTATAGACCATCGAGGCCAGCATCTGGCCGGTGAAGGTACCGGTGCCCGTCGTCGGCACCGCCGCATTGCCCGAGCGCTCCCCATAGACGAAGACGCCGCGCTTGCGGTCATAGTCGCTCTGCAGGAAGGAACCGCCCGCGCCATTGTCCTTGTTCACCTGGGAAAGCTTGTTGCGCAGATAGCCCGCATAGGTCACGTACTTGGTCGTCGTGCCGGGCTTCTGGTGGAAGAAGGTCTGCGTTTCCTCGGTATAGCCGTCGGTGTTGAACGTGCCCGAGCGGCTGCCATTCTCAAAATAGATGACGCCCTTTGACGTGATGTCCGGCGTTCCGGCCTGCGGGAAGGAGGCGCCGCCAAAGGCGGTGCGGTGCGCGGGATCCTGAAAACGGGTGGTGATGTCGGTCGACGATTTGGTCGCCTTGAGCGCAAGATCGAAGATGCCGTCGCGCGGATTATAGGTGATCTGATAGCCGGTATCGCGCGCCGTATTGGCGTCGGCGGCATACAGCTGGTTATACTGCTCCGATCCCGGGGTCGTGGAGAACTGATAGGTCTGCGTCCCGCCCGTCGCCTGATAGGTCTTGGGGTCGGTCGGGTTCACGAAGCTGTGCGTGCTCGCCGTTCCCGTGCCGCCCGTCGTCACGGCGGTGCCGCCGACCGTGGTCGGGCCGCCGCCACTGCACGCCGCGAGGCTGGTGGTGCCAAGAAGGATCAGGATCTTGCGCATTGGATTCCCCTCAATTCAGATGCGCATTGGCTATCCAAATTAGGTTAATTTCCTGTGAAGCCGGGTTAATGCGGATCGTTACCGCCCTTGGTCGATCCAGTTCGGCTGTTTGTCGTGCCGCTTTGGCATTCGTTGATCCGGGCGGTGGTCTTGTCGAGCCGGGCGCGACACGCGCGGCCCATCCGGCCTATTCCAACAGTGCGCGGCGGACCTGATGGTTCCATCCCGACCAGAGGACGGTCCGCCCGCACTGCCTTCAGACCGGCCCGGCGGGGGATCGGACGGAAAGGGGGCAGGCCTGCAACCTGATGAAGACCGTAAAGGAGTTCCCCCATGTTTTCTGCGACCAAGATGACCACTGCCGCTCTTGCCCTTGCCCTTCTGGCCCCCGTGTCGGCGATGGCCGAAACCATGTCCGTCCCGGTGCGCTATGGCGACCTCGACCTCTCCACCACGCAGGGGCAGCGCTCGTTCGAACGCCGGATTGCTGCCGCCAGCCGCATGATCTGCGGCAGCGTGGACCGCGAACGTGATGTTGCGCGGCGCGGTTCGATCACCAAGTGCCTCGCCGAAGTCCGTCAGTCGGCCGAACCGGCCCGGATCGCCGCCATCGCGGTCAAGACCCGCGCGCTTTCATAACAAAACCTCCCCCACAGACCCTCTGGCGGCTGCTCCATCCCGGCAGCCGCCTTTTTCTTGTGCAGAAGAAACGTGCCGATCAGCGGCGGAGCATGTCCTTGGCGGCCTGAAGATAGGTGCGTCCGATGCGCACCGTCTCGCCATCGGCCAGTTCGGCGTGCCAGGCCCCCGCACGGTCATGGCCCAGACTGCGGATGCGATCGCGCCGCACGATGACGGAGCGGTGGAGACGGATGAACATTTCCGGGTCGAGCCGCGTGTCGAGGCCCGTCATCGTATGGTGGAGGAGATAGTTGCGGCCGCCGCAATGGAGCCTGACGTAATCGCGCTCTGCATCGATCCGTTCGATATCGGAGGCGGCGACGCGCACCATCTCGCTGCGGTTCGGGACCCAGAATTCCTTCACATAGTCCGTGCGCGGCTGGGACGGCGCGGCGTAGATCGCGCGCCGCTCACGCACCCGCTCGATCGCGCGGGCAAGGCGTTCGGTCGAAACCGGCTTCAGCAGATAGTCGACGGCCGACAGGTCAAAGGCTTCCACTGCAAACCCGTCAAAGGCGGTGACGAAGATGATCGCAGGCGGCGGGCCCTTCGCCTTGTCCCAGTCCTCGGCGATGCGCCGGGCGACAGAAATGCCGTCGCCATCGGGCATGGCGATGTCGAGCAGGATGAGATCGGGGCACAAGGCCTGGGCGAGGCGGATGGCCGCGCCGCCGTCGCTCGCTGTGCCGACAAGGACAAGCCCCGGCACTTCCGAACACAGCAACTGAATGCGCTCCACCGCCAGCGGTTCATCGTCGGCAATCAGCGTGCGCAGGGGCGTAGGCTCAGGCATGGCCGCTCCTCGGGATCAGAAGGCTGACACGGAAATGGTCGGCATCGGGCCGGTCAACGTCCATCGAGGCGGCGTCGCCGAACCGCGCGGCGAGCCGGCTGCGGACGTTGGCAAGGCCGATCCCGGCGCCATTTGCATCGGGCGTGGTGCCGGTCGCGCGGTCATTGGTCACCGTCAGGCGCAACCGGTCGCCTTCGGCTTCGGCACGGATCGTGACAGTCACAGGGCCGGTTGAACGGGCAACGCCGTGCTTGATCGCATTTTCAACGATGGGCTGCAGGATCAGGCCCGGCACGGGCCAGCCGCGCAGCGCATTGGGCAGGGTGATCTCCACCGCGAGCCTTTTGGGGAAGCGGACGGCCTCGATATCGAGATAGAGGCGCTGCAGCGCGATCTCATCTTCAAGCGGGACGTCCGCTGTCGGATCGCCTGACAGGCTGCTGCGGAAAAAGGTCGACAGGTTCTGGATCATCGCCTCAGCCTCCTTGGTGCGACCGGTGATGACGAGCGAGCTCAGTGAATTGAGCGTGTTGAAAAGGAAATGCGGGTTCACCTGATAACGCAGCGCGCGCAGCTCGGCCTGCTGGGCGGCTTGCGCAAATCTAGCGGCGCGCCGCTCGCTGGCGCCGACATCCTTGGCGAAGGTGAGCGCGAGGTAGAAGGACGACCAGGCGACCAGGAAGAAATAGCGCGAGATCGACAGCTCGGCGATTTCCTTGATGACATGGAGGCCCGCCGGGTCCTTGGGCATCTTTTCCCCGAGGAGGTCGATGGGGTCATAGACGTTGAAGAAGTAATAGTTGACCGCCGCGATGCCGACGGCGCCGGGGACGGCCAGCGTCATGGCCGCAGCGACCCGCGTGCCGAGCGGCCGCCGATCCACCAAGCGGACGATCTGCCAGAGGAGGACGGTTACCAGCACCCCGATGGCCGAGACAATCAGCCGGCGGGTGAGCAGTTCCCCCTGCATCGGAAAGTCGAGGATCGCGGCCCGCGCCGAGACGATGGCGACGTAGAAGAGCCAGAAGCCGATGATCGAGCCAAGAACGACGACAGTATCGAGCCTGCGGTCGGCGTCAGGCACGCTTGGCTTGGGTAGGGTCATCCGGCCAGTCTAGCGGGATGGACCTGATTTTCCATGAATTTGGTCGAACCGGACCAAACGCTCGTCGATGCGGATCAATTGGGGGCCTGCGATTAACCTGCTGATAACGGCGTTTCGCCATCTTCCGGTCAGACACAAAGCGGGATTTGCCACATGGCTTCAGGCTCACGACACACGGCCGGCGCACGGGCGCTCGACGAAATGAAGGAATTCGCAACCTTCCCGGCGGCGGCGCAGCGCTACATCCGCCGCTCGCTCGACGTGGCCTTCCACCGCAATGACGCGCTCGACATCTGGTCGCGCGAAGCCGAGGAAGCGGCCGCCATCCGCAAGCAGGCCGTGTGCTATGACCTGCTGGGCGATGTGCGCGCCAATGTGCCCACAGACCTTGGCCTTGGCGCGAGCCCGGTGTTCTTCGGCGCGCTTGTCCGCGCCAGCGAATTCGATCTCGCCCAAAGCCGGATCACGTCCTTTGCGGCCTACCGGTTCCTGTATGAGCGGCTGCTGGGCGCAGCGATCCGCCCCTGGCTTCCACCCGCTTTCTGCGCGGCAGCGGCTTTGCCCAGCCTCCATCCGAGCCTGCGGCGGATGCTTCTCAAGTCGATCAGCGAGGCGGACGCGACCTCGGCAGCCTGGCCGACGCGCGAGCCCGGCTTTTATCCCGAATGGGTCGAAAAGGACGAAATGACGGTCGACTGACCGTCAGTCGCACAGCTTGTGCAGCTTCCAGGCGATCCACGCCGAAACGACGCAGGACGCGGCGATCACGATCAGCGTGTCCTCAATCGTCACGCCGAGCGAGGTCATGACACCGAGCATCACGACGGACAGGACCATCGCGCCTGAATTGACGATGTTGTTGGCCGCGACGGTTTTTGCCGTTTCCGACTTTTCGACCGTGGTCGTGAGAAAGGCATAGAGCGGCACCACGAACATCCCGCCGAAGACCGAGATGCCGAGCAGATCGATCATCAGATGGTCGGCGCGGCCGAAGGAGAGGAATTCCTTCCAGTTGTAGAGATGGTCATGGGGCTGGTTCCAGCCCTTGATCGTCCACCAGAAGTCGAGGACGAACAGGCCCATCACGATGACAGCCGCGGGGGAATAGCGCGCGGAGACATCTTCCTTCAGCAGGCGGTTGATCGCGACCGAGCCGATGGCGATCCCGATCGAGAAGATGGCCATGAACAGCGTGGCGACCGACTGGTCCGCGCCCAGGGCATTTTTGACGAGCGGCGGAAACTGCGCGGCGAGAATGGCGCCAATCCCCCAGAAGAAACTGATCGCGACAATGGCCATGAACAGCCGCGGGATGTGCATCGTATCGCGCACCAGCCGCCAGGATGCGCGGAAGACATTATAGTCGAGCCGGACGTCATGGTTGACGGCCTCGGGCGGGGCAGGGGGCACGAACTGCCCGCTGATCCGGCCGATCAGCGCGACGCCGACCACGGCGAGTGCGGCCCAGGGCGCGGGCATGATGCCGCCCACGATCGTGCCCATCAGGATGGCGATATAGGTGCCCGCCTCGACAAGCCCGGTGCCGCCCAGGACATGCTTCATATCCAGATGCTGGGGCAGGATCGCATATTTGATCGGGCCGAAGAAGGTCGAATGAACGCCCATCGCAAAGAGCGCGACGAGGAGCATCGGGATCGAGTGCGTGACGAGACCGATGCCACCCGCAATCATGATGACAATTTCGGCGGTCTTGATGATGCGGATCAGCCGCGCCTTGTCCATCGCGTCGGCCAGCTGGCCGGAAATCGCGGAGAACAGGAAAAAGGGCAGGATGAACACCCCGCTGGCGAGCGCGCTGAAATTGGCTTCCTGCGTCGGATCGCTCAGAATGGTGTAGGTGACCAGCACCACCATCGCCATCTTGTACAGATTGTCATTGAACGCGTTCAGGAACTGCGTCACGAACAGCGGCAGGAAGCGACGCTGGCCGAGAAGCCTGAAGGAAGTCTGCATGGGCGATGGGCCAACTCGACAGAGGAAATGTCGGGGCTGCGCATAGACCAGCTTTTCCCCGCCGCGCAAACGCTTTAAGGGGGGCGTGTGTTGACCAGTCTGCCAAACATCCTGACGCTGTCGCGTATTTTCGCTGTGCCCATTCTCGTTGGGCTGCTGTGGTATCCCGGCTGGGAGTTCGGCTATCTCCTTGCTTTTGCGCTCTATTGCCTGATGGGGATCACCGATTATTTCGATGGCTACCTCGCCCGCGCGCAGGGAACCGTCTCCAAACTGGGCGTTTTTCTGGATCCGATTGCCGACAAGATCATGATTGCGGCCGTCGTGGTCATGCTTGTTGCGACGCGCGACATTGCCGGCTGGCATGTGATCGCCGGGATCATCATCCTGATCCGGGAGATTGCGGTGTCGGGCCTGCGCGAGTTTCTGGCCGACCTTCGTGTGTCGATGCCGGTCACGCGTCTGGCCAAGTGGAAGACGACGTTCCAGCTCGTGGCGCTGGGTGCGCTGATCCTTGCCGGAGCTTTCCCCCTGCAGGAATGGATCAAGCTGACGGGCCTCGTCTCGCTCTGGGCCGCAGCCGCGCTGACGCTGATCACCGGCTGGGATTATCTGCGCGTCGGCGTCAAGCACATGGACTGAGCGGTGCCGCTCGACATCCTCTATTTTGCGTGGGTCCGTGAACATGTCGGCCTGTCGTCCGAACGGGCGGAGCTTCCGGCGGACGCATCGACGCCCCTCAAGGTGGCGCAGTGGCTCGCCGCGCGGGGCGGCGGCTATGCCACCGCCTTTGCCGCGCCCGAAAAGCTGCGCTGCGCGCTCGACCAGCAGGTCGTCGCCATGACCGACCCGATTGGCGAGGCGCGGGAGATCGCCTTCTTTCCCCCGGTCACGGGCGGATGAGGCGGATTGCCGTCCAGTCCGAGGACTTTGATCCCGGCGCCGAGCTGGACCTGTTGCAGGGCGCGGACGCGGGCGCCGTTGCCTCGTTCACGGGGATCGTGCGCGGCGATGACGGTGTCGAGGCGCTGACGCTGGAGCATTATCCGGGGATGACCGAGCGCGCGCTGGCGGACCTTGCCGAGGCGGCGATGACACGCTGGCCGCTCTCCGCGGTGACGATCATCCATCGCATCGGCACGCTGCCCAAGGGCGCGCGGATCGTCTTTGTCGGCACCGCGAGCGCGCACCGGGCGGCGGCGCTTGAGGCGTGCGCCTTCCTCATCGACCGGTTGAAGACCGATGCCCCCTTCTGGAAGAAGGAACATGGCCGGGCCGGAGACCGCTGGGTCGAGACGCGCGCGACGGATGCGGCGGCGGCCGATCGCTGGCGCTGAAAGGTCGGCCCGGCGGAGAGACCAGTAACCGCCGGACCGACAGGTGCGACCCAAGGCCCCCTTCATTAGCTCCCCGGTTTGGGGAGCAGCAGGCCATCGACAGCCATCAGCATGCCGTTGGCCTGGGTCTGTGCGGGCGCGATGACGCGCGCCGAATTTCCATTCGCGTCCTCAAGGACAATTGTCGTGCCCTGCAATCGGGCGGTCAGCGCCTGTCCGCTCAGGGTCTCCAGACGTGCAGCGCCGCCCTGCGCGCGGATGCGCCGGGTGAGTTCCCCCGCATCGATCCGACCGGCGATCACGTGATTGCGCAGGATATAGGCCAGCAGCGTTCGGTTCTCCGGCCGCATCAGCCGCGCCGCCATATCCTGTGGCAGCCGCGCGAAGCCTGCGTTTGTTGGCGCAAACAATGTGAATGATTCCGCCGCGCCGAGCGCATGATCCAGCCCCGCGGCGGTGAGCGCCGCCGACAGCGTCGAAAATTCCGGGCCGCGCGCCACGTTCTGCGCGATCGTGAGATAGGGGGAGACCTGACCGAGGCTCGGGCCAAGGCTCGGATCGTTGGCGGGCGCAATGCTCTGCGCCGCCAAGGGAACGGCCTGCGCCGTGATGGCCAGCGGTATCAGGAAGGAACGGATCGGCATGACAGGTCCTACGCTTCAGAAGGACCCCTGTTCCCACCCTTATCCGCCTGATGCCGCGGCGATGCCAGCGGTTTTCGTCAGGCCGAAGCCTCGGCGCGCTCGTTGGTGCGACGCAGGACATCGGCCAGCATCTGGAACTCCTTGCCGCGCGGGCTCGCCTTGCGCCAGACGAGCGCGATCGTCCGCGTCGGATGCGCAGTGTCGAGCGGCCGGGCGACGACGCGCGTGCCGTTGAGGATACCGGCGTCGAGCGCCATCTGCGGGAGAATCGTGACGCCCAGACCATTGTCGACCATCTGGACGAGCGTGTGGAGCGACGTGCCGAGCATCCGCGCTTCCGAGCGCAGTTCCGGCCGGTTGCAGGCGGACAGGGCGTGGTCCTTCAGGCAGTGGCCATCCTCGAGCATCAGCAGCCGCTCCGCATCGATCTGGTCAGGCCGGATGGCGGCGGGCGGATTTTCGCCCGCCGGATAGGCGACATGCAGCCGGTCTTCGAACAGGATCTCACTGTCCACATCGCCACAGGCAAAGGGCAGAGCGAGGAGGACACAATCGAGATGCCCCCGGTTGAGCGAGTCGCACGCTGACGCGCTGGTTTCCTCCCGCAGGAACAGCCGCAGGTCGGGCCAGTCATTGCGCACCGGAGGGAGAAGGCGCGGCAGCAGGAACGGGGCGATGGTCGGGATGACGCCGAGGCGCAGTTCCCCCGACAGCGGCTTTCCTTCCGCCTTGATGAGATCGCCCAGCTCTTCGGCTTCGCGCATCACCTTGCGGGCCTTGTCGACGACACGCAGGCCGAGCGGCGTGAAGCGGACGACGCGCCGCGTGCGCTCCACCAGCGTCACGCCGATCAGCGATTCCAGTTCGCGCAGGCCGGCGGAGAGCGTGGACTGGGTCACGAAGCAGGCTTCGGCCGCTTTGCCGAAATGGCCATGGTCGTGCAGCGCCACCAGATATTGCAGCTGTTTCAGGGTCGGGAGGAAAACGCTCATCTAATCGCCTTGATCAATCAATATTCGAGAAATAAGCGATTTTGGCGATTATTCAAGCGATCTGACCCGTTGCATAATGTGCAACCGGCGCGGATTTGGGGTGCAAGGTCTGGAATTGCCGGGCGTCCCGGCCTAAGTTGGCGCAAACAAGAGGAAGGGCGCCCGGGTGTTTGACGGCATCATCTCATATCTGGATTCGATCAAGGCGCGTGACCCCGCGCCGCGCTCGCGCTGGGAAATCCTGACCTATCCGGGTGTCTGGGCGCTTGCGCTGCACCGGGCGGCGCATTGGCTTTTCGAGGCGGACCTGTTCTTCCTTGCGCGTCTGGTCAACCACATCTCGCGCTTCCTGACGGCCATCGACATCCATCCCGGCGCAAAGATCGGCCGCAACTTCTTCATCGATCACGGCTTTGTCGTCATTGGGGAGACAGCCGAGATCGGCGACAATGTCACCATCTATCAGGGCGCGACCCTGGGCGGCACGAACCCGACCAATGGCGCAGCCGGCAAGCGGCACCCCACGATCGAGGATGACGCGATCATCAGCTTGGGCGCAGCGGTGCTTGGCCCGATCACTGTCGGCAAGCGCGCGCGCATCGCGGCCAATGCCGTCGTGACGAAGGACGTGCCCGAAGGCGCGACGATGGTCGGCATTCCCGCGCGGCCGTTGCTGGTCGATGCCAAGGAATATCAGAAGCCCTTCATGCCCTATGGCACGCCGTGCAGCGAGCGGTTTGACCCAGCGACGCAGCAGCTTGAAATCCTCAAATGCGAGGTGGAGCAGCTGCAGAAGCGCATTGCCGAGCTGGTCGAGACCAAGCAGGCCAAGTCGCCCCGGAAAACCGCCTGATGGGAATCGTCGCGCCGTTCCCGATCAAGGGCGGCCAGGTGGCATTTGAACGGGCGGAACTGACCCGCATCCTCGATCTCTACGGTCGCATGGTCGCTGCTGGCCATTGGAAGGATTATGCGATGGACATGGGCCGCGATGCGGCGGTGTTCAGCGCCTTCCGCCGGGCAACCGAGCGCCCCGAATTCCGCATCGAAAAGCGCCCCGCCCTGCGCAACCGGCAAGGACAATGGGCGCTGATCGGGGAACAGGGGGCCGTCCTCCGGCGCGGTCACGAGCTTGGGCCCGTGCTCGCGCCGGTCGAGCGTCGTCTTATGAAGCTGGTTGCGGAGTAATCGGCTGGGTCACCGGCAGCCGCGCCTGAAGCCCTTCGGGCAGCATCCCGACCAGCCGGGCGCGGACATCGTGCCAGAAGGCCGACAGCAGCAGCAGGGCTGACCCGATGACGAGCGCGGTGATCGCGACGCTCAGGCTGACCGCCCCGAACTCCCGGAACAGGGCGCCCATGGCGGCGAGCACATAAGCAAGTGCGGAGACCATCAGCGCGCGGCGGTCAATGATCAGCGCAATCGAGCCGAGCACGAGATAGATGCCGAGCACCACGCCCGCCACGTCGGCCGAGGACTCGCCCTCAGTCAGGCCGAGCATCACGAAGATCGGATGGACGATCATGGGGGCCGCCAGCAGGTGGAGCCAGAAGGCGACATCCGCCCGGCGGGTCGACCGGTCCCGGTCGCTCATGTCCCAGCGCATCGCAAAGGCGAACACGCCAAGGCCCGCCATCAGGATGATCGGCATGATGACCTTGTCGACCGCGGGGTAGGCGACGGCGAGCAACAGCAGGAGCGCGCCCGATGCCGCCGCTGCGCCTGCAGCGATGGTGATCGGGACCATGAAGCGCCGCCAGTGGAGCCACGCCGCGCCGACCGCAATTGCGGCCGACACAGCGAGCAGCGCCGCGCCGACGCGGTCCCCTTCGCCCACATGCCCTTCGGGCACGAGGAAGGTGCCGAACGCCGCAAAGACGCCGCCGACAAAGGCCAGCAGGAAGATGATGCTGGGCAGCGCCATGCGGCGTCTCGCGGTGAAATATTCGGCCATCAGCCATGACGAGACCGCGACCAGCGCCGCGCCAAGCCACGGCGCCACGCTGCCCCCGGCCCAGGCACAGCCGGTCAGGAACAGAATGGCAGCGATGGAGACGAAGATATCGTTGAAGCCGGTGATGAGCCGGAACTGCTCTTCATCGACGATGGGGGATTGGCGCGCCGCGCTGACATGGGCGCGCAGGGCAGCGGCGGCCTGAGGCGTCAAAGCCCCTGCGGCCACCGCAGAGTCGAGATCGGTATCGCTGTACATCGGGCAGTCCTCCCTTGTGTATTGGGAGGATAATACACCGGCTGTATTAGATTTGCAATACAGCCGGTGAGGATCGCCCGGGCGGGCTTTTAGTTGCCTTGCAGCCGCTGGATGGCGGCCATCGACTGTTCGGCGCCCGACTGCGGCACGGTTTCGCCGGTGCGGTCGGTGATCTCCGCCCAGCGGGCCGCGACGGCTTCCGGCGTCCGTTCGCCGGCGGGAAGGGCGACACCGCGCGTCATGGTGATGTTGGCCGCGTGGACGAAGCCACCGCCTGCGCCGATGATCGCGTTCGACGGCGCGTCCTCAGAGACGAGGAACAGGGCCGCCGGAACGACATTGACCGGGTCAAACGCCTTGAAGGCTTCTTCGGGCATGATGTCTTCGGTCATGCGCGTGCCCGCGAGCGGGGCCAGCGTATTCACCTTGATGTTGTTCTTCGCGCCTTCGAGATAGAGCGACTTGGTGAAGCCGGCGAGGCCCAGCTTGGCGGCGCCATAGTTGGTCTGGCCGAAATTGCCGTAAAGGCCGGTCGAAGAGGCGGTCATCAGGATGCGGCCGTAATTCTGCTCACGCATCGTTTCCCACACGGCCTTGGTCGCATAGGCCGAACCAAGCAGGTGGACCTTCACGACGAGGTCGAAGTCCGCCATCTCCATCTTGGTGAAGCTCTTGTCCCGCAGGATGCCGGCATTGTTGATGAGGATGTGGACGCCGCCCCAGGCTTCCTTCGCCTTGGCGACCATTTCCTGCATCTGGTCAAATTCGGTGACGCTGCCGCCGTTCGACATGGCGTCGCCGCCAGCAGCCTTGATTTCCTCGACGACCTTGAGCGCGGCGTCGGAATGACCGGTGCCGTCGCGGGCGCCGCCCAGATCGTTGACGACAACCTTGGCGCCACGGCGGGCAAGCTCAAGCGCGTATTCGCGGCCGAGGCCACCCCCGGCACCGGTGACGATGGCGACTTTGCCGGAAAAATCGATGGTCATTTCCCTGCTCCTTGAATGAAGATGGCGCTGCTTAGCGCGCGGTGCGCCCTTGGCAAGCGCTGGATCACGAACGCTACGGCAGGCAAGCGGACGGACGCCGCGAAAGAGCGTTAACACCGCCGCTTTAGGTGGACTTTTACCGATTCGGATCCATAAGCTCACCACAGTGATGCGTATATCCAGGTGATCCGATGACCGAGCCGACCAACGATCAAAGCCAGCCAAATCTGTCGCGCCGCCGCGCGCTGCAGCTGGGCGCTGTCGGGGCTGCGACTGTCGTCTCCATCCGTCCCGCGCTCGCGCAGACGGCCGGCTCCATCCTCAACTGCGAAATCCCGGTGCCCGGTCCTGCCGGTGCGGGCCAGAATATCGCACTCGACGGCAGCCTTGTGCCGCCGGGGACGGCCGGGTCATTCACCGGCTCCTATCGCCCGTTCAAGGGGGAAGAGGTGAAGCGGGCGCTGAAGGGCGGGACGCTTCCCGGCACCAGCTACGAACAGTCTCAGGCCTATATCAACTATATCCGTCGCCTGCAGCAGGGGCAGAGCGGGTTCACCTGCTACGCCTCGCTCCAGATGCCGCGCTAGGGCGTGGGCGCGCTTTTTTCGGCCGATCCGGCTGAAGGCTACCGGACAGTCACGCTCGATGGGCTGGCGGCCCTCTATCACCGCCGGTCGGGCATGACCCACGTGCTGGCAGAACCGGCGCCGGACATCATCGCCGCACTCGCCGGAACGCAACTGTCCACCCATGGTCTGGCGGCCGCGCTGGGTGTTGCGTCATCCCCCGACAATCTGGCCGCGCTCGCCGCGCGCCTTGACGAGCTTTGCGAAGCGGGGTTGGTATCGCGCGCATGATGCGCGCCTTTTCGGTTCAGGTCGGCCCTTTCGGGTTTCGTGTGGGGTCCGCCTGGCCGCAGCCGATCCGCGCGCTCGAACGGCTCTATGCCGATTATCCCAAACCTGCCGACGGCATTCCGGATTTCACGGTCCGGCTGGAGCCGGTGCGCGCGGTGCGTCGGTTCATCCGGCCCTCGGTCGCCATTCGCGGCGACTTCATGCTGCCCGACGCGGTGCCGACTTCGCTTGCGCATGGCCTGCTTGCGGCGGAAATGGCGATGAACCTGCAGGTCGCCATGGGGGAACGGCGCTTTCTCTTGCTCCATGCCGCCAGCGTGGAGCGCGATGGCAAGGTCCTGCTGATGACGGGCGAGTCCGGCTCCGGCAAGTCGACGCTCTCGGCGCTGCTGGGCGAAAAGGGCTGGCGCTTCATGGGCGACGAGTTTGCGCTGATTGATCCGGAAACCGGATTGGCCTTTCCGTTTCCACGGCCTGTCAGCCTGAAGAACGCCGCCGTCGCCGAGATGCTGCGGCACGTCGCGCCCGAAAGGCTTGGCCCGGAGATGGTCGGCACGCCCAAGGGCGACATCCGGCACCTGAAGCCGCCCGTAGAGGCCATCCGGAGGATGAGCGAGCCGGGCAAGCCGGCGCTTCTCCTCTTCCCGCGCTATGGCCTGCCGCGTGACATTCGCCCGGTGCCGGCAAGCGAGGCCTTTGTCCGCCTGACGCAGGCGTCCACCAACTATACGATGCTCGGTGAGCGGGGCTTTGAGGCACTGACCAATCTCGTTCAGGGCATTCCCGGCCGCGCCATCGATTATCCCGACACGGCGACCGCGCTGGCGCTGGTCGATCAGCTCTGGGCCGATCCCGCATGAAGGACGCGCGCATCCTTGCCTGGGTGCTGGCCGATCCGTCGCGCGCGGCGCAACTGCGCCCGCACCAATGGACCGCGATGCTCACCATCGCGCAGGCGGAGCGCCTGCTGGGCACGCTTGCCCACCGATTGGCAGGGCTGGAGGTGCCGGAGGCGGCGGCCCGCGTGCTGCACAGGGCGCGGCGGTCGGCGGAGACCGACCGGCGGCAGGCATTATGGGAAGCCGAAATGGCACGGCGCGCGCTCGCGCCTTTGGGTCTGCCGGTCCTCCTCCTCAAGGGCACGGCGGTTCTGGCGGCGGGCATGGATGCCGGTGCGGGGCGGCTGGTCGGCGACCTCGATATCCTCGTGCCGCGCGACCGCATGGAGGCCGCGGAGGCAGCGCTGCTGTCCGCCGGATGGGAATGGGTGAAGGCGGACGCCTATGACGACGCCTATTACCGGAACCATATGCATGAGCTGCCGCCGCTGATCCACCGCGCGCGCGACAGGATGATTGACGTGCACCATACGATCCTGCCGCTGACGGCACGTGCCCGGCCGGATGCTTCCGCGCTGATCGCGGATGCGGTTGATCTGGGCAATGGGATGAAGGTGCTCTGTCCCGAAGACATGGTCATCCATGCCGTCCTGCACCTGCTGGCCGATGGCGATCTGGCGGGCGGCCTGCGCAACTTGTGGGACATCGACCGGATGCTGCGCGAATTTGCGGAGGCTGAGGGCTTTTGGGCGCGGCTGCTCGCCCGCTCACGCCACCACAAGGTGACGCGCTATGTCTCGCGTGCGCTGCGCCTGTCGCACCACATCTTTGAAACGCCGGTGGATCGCTATCTTGCCTGGCAGGGGCGGCGCGGCGACCTTTTCTACGCCGGTCGGCTCCTCGCGCGGAACGGCTGGGGGCAGGAGACGGCGACGCTTCTGCGCCTGGCCTTTTATGTCCGCTCGCACTGGATCCGGATGCCGCCGCTGATGCTGGCGCGTCACCTCTTCACCAAATGGCGCAAGGGGCATCAGCCGATCCGCTGAAGCGCCGGGATCAGCTCGTCATAATGGTCGATGATGGCCGTCGCGCCGAGGTCCTCGACCGGCTGGTGGAGAAAGCCGAAGCTGACAGCGATGCTCGGGATATGCGCTGCCGTCGCGGCACTTGTGTCGTGGATCGAGTCGCCGATGAAGGCGGCCTTCCCGCCGCCGCAGCGCGAGATCATCTCATGGATCGGATCGGGCTGCGGCTTGCCGCGCCCGGGGCCCATGGTGTCGCCGCCGATGACGGTGACGAAGCGCTCAAGCATCCCAATATTCTTCAGCAATTTGACCGCCAGATGCTCATATTTGTTCGTCACGACGGCGAGCTTCACGCCCGCTTGCCGCAGCCTGTCGAGCGCGTTGAGGAGCCCCGGAAAGGGAGGGCAATCGCTTCCCAGATGTTCCTCATAATGGTTGAGAAGAGCGGGCATCAGCCGCTTCACCTCGTCGCGGTCGACATCTCCATGCGCGGCCAGCGCCATTTCCAGCATGTGGCGCGCGCCCATGCCGACCAGCTGCTTGACCTCGGCTTCGTCAATCGGAGGCCGCCTGCCAAGCTTCAGCGCGTAGTTGAGCGATGCGGCCAGCTCGATGCTGGAATCAACAAGCGTGCCGTCCAGATCGAAGCCGACGATATCGAAAGGAATTTCTGCTGCCATGCCCATGTCTTGGCGCGGCCCTATGGAAACGGCAAGGATTTGGTGGCAAGTGCGCCAGCATGACAGACGTAGCCGCCATCGTCCTCGCCGCGGGCAAGGGCACCCGCATGAAGTCCGACCTGCACAAGGTGCTGCACCCCATTGCCGGGCGGCCGATGCTGATGCACCTGCTCGCCTCGGTTGATGCGCTGAAGCCGACCAAGAAGGTCGTTGTCGTCGGGTCCGGCAAGGATCAGCTGGAGGCTGCGCTCAAGGGAACGGCGGACCTCGCCGTGCAGGAGCCGCAACTGGGCACGGGCCATGCCGTGCAGCAGGCCGAAGGTGCGCTCGCCGGTTTTGAGGGCGACGTCCTCATCCTCTATGGCGACGTGCCCTTCGTGCCGACCGCGACGATGCAGGCGATGATCGAGCGACTCCATGGCGACGATGCACCTGCAGTGGTCGTGCTCGCCTTCGAACCCGAAGACCCGACCGGCTATGGCCGCGTGATCGTTGAGGGTGCCAAAGGGCAAGAGCGCATTGTCAAAATGGTCGAACAGAAGGACGCGACCGACCTCGAAAAGGCCGTCAAACTGTCCAACTCGGGCCTGATGGCGGTGAAGGCGGCGGACCTGTTCGCGCTGCTCGCGCGCGTCACCGACGACAATGCGCAGAAGGAATTTTACCTGACCGACATCGTCAACATCGCCAATGCCGATGGCAGGGCGTGCGTTGCGGTGACGACCGATCCGTTTGACGTCGCGGGCATCAACAGCCGCGCGCAACTCGCCGAGATGGAAGGTGAATGGCAGAAGCGCCGCCGCCAGCGGGCCATGGACGAGGGCGCGACGCTGATCGCGCCGGAGACGGTCTGGTTCGCCTATGACACCGTCATCGGCCGCGATGTGACGATTGAGCCCAACGTCTTCTTCGGCCCCGGCGTGACGATTGCGGACAATGTCGTGATCCACGCCTTTTCGCACATTGAAGGCGCGACCATCGCCAGCGGCGCGGAAGTCGGGCCCTATGCCCGTCTGCGCCCGGGTGCAGTGCTCGAGGAAAAGTCGAAGATCGGCAATTTTGTCGAGATGAAGAAGGCGCGGCTCGGCAAGGGGGCAAAGGCCAACCACCTGACCTACCTTGGCGATGCGGACATCGGTGCGGGCGCAAACATCGGCGCGGGCACGATCACCTGCAACTATGACGGCTTCTTCAAGTACAAGACCGTGATCGGGGAGGGCGCCTTTATCGGCTCCAACTCTTCCCTCGTCGCCCCGGTGTCGATCGGGGCTGGCGCGATTGTCGGCGCAGGCAGCACGGTGACGGCTGACGTCTCGGCCGATGCCCTTGCGCTGATCCGGCCCGAGCAGAAGGAAAAGGCCGGCTGGGCAAAGCGCTTCCGGGAGGCGATGGCGGCGAAGAAGGCGGCGAAGTAAGCGATGCCCTTGACATGATATCATGATATGATATCAGTATATCATTATGGCGCGCTTTCTCGTTGATATCCCTGAAGAAGATGTATCGCGGCTTGATGCAATGGCGCGGGCCGAGGGGAAATCGCGCGCGGCGGTGCTGCGCGAAGCGGTCGCCAGCTATATTGCGGCGGAATCCAAGCAGGGGTTCGAGAAGTATTTTGGCCTTTGGGAACGACACGGCTCGACCGTTGATGGTCTTGACTATGAACGTCAGCTCCGCGGCGAATGGCCGGAGGTGTCCGACCTGAAGCCACCCAAAAAGAAATCAACCGCTGCGTGAGCGAACGGTTCTTCGATACCAATATCGTCATCGACATGCTGCACAATCGTCCAGCGGCATGGGCCGAGGTGCGCAATGTCACCCGCGCTTGGATTAGCCGCATGACGTGGATCGAAGTGATGTCAGGCGTCCCCGATGATGCGGCCGGCGAAACGGAAGAATTCCTCCGACTTTTCGCAATGTGTGAGATTGATGAGGAAATTGGCCGGCGCGCTGCAGCGCTGCGACACCATCGCAAATCCCTGAAATCGCCCGACGCGATCATCCTGGCTTCGGCACAGGTTTCCGGTCGTATTTTGGTGACAAGAAACACAAAGGACTTCCCCGCCGAAATGCCGGGGATCCGCGTTCCCTATAAAGCTCCGAAGGAAACAAAATAGATGTGCGGCATTATCGGCATTGTGGGCAAGGATGAAGTGGCTGATCGTCTGGTCGATGGCCTGCGCCGGATGGAATATCGCGGCTATGACTCGGCGGGCGTCTGCACGGTGCTGGACGGACAGCTGATCCGCAGGCGGGCCGAGGGCAAGCTCAACAATCTGGTCAAGGAGCTCGCCGGCAACCCCGCGCCCGGCAAGGTCGGGATCGCGCACACCCGCTGGGCCACGCACGGCGCGCCGACGACCAGTAATGCCCATCCCCATGCCACGGGCGAAATCGCGCTCGTCCACAACGGGATCATCGAAAACTTCAAGACGCTGCGCGACGGGCTGATCGCGCGTGGCCGCACCTTTGAAAGCGAAACCGATACCGAGGTCGTGGCACACCTCGTCTCCGAAGAGGTGGAGGGCGGCAAGTCTCCGGTCGACGCCGTCAAGGCCGTTCTGCCGAAGCTGCGCGGGGCGTTCGCGCTTGCCATCGCGTTCCGCCAGAACCCCGACATACTGATCGGCGCGCGCCTCGGTTCGCCGCTGGTCGTCGGCTATGGCGACGGGGAGACCTATCTCGGGTCGGACGCGCTGGCGCTTGCGCCGCTGGCGCAGAAGATCGCCTATCTGGACGAAGGCGATTGGGTGATCGTGACGCGCGACGGCGCCGAGATTTTCGACAAGGACAACAAGCCTGTCACCCGCGAAATCACGACGTCGGGCGTAACGGCGGCGGCGGTCGAGAAGGGGCCGTATCGCCACTTCATGCAGAAGGAGATCTTCGAACAGCCGACCGTCGTTGCGCAGACGCTGCAAAGCTATATCCGTCCCGTGGAGCAGCAGGTCGCGCTGCCGCAGATGGACTTTGACCTGTCGACCATCAAGCGCATCACCATCGTGGCGTGCGGCACCAGCTATTATGCCGGGATGGTCGCCAAATACTGGTTTGAACAGTTTGCGCGCGTGCCGGTCGACTTGGATTTCGCATCCGAGTTTCGCTACCGCGATCCGGTCCTGGAAGCGGGCGGCCTTGCGCTCTTCATCTCGCAATCGGGCGAGACGGCGGACACGCTCGCAGCGCTGCGCCACAGCAAAGCACAGGGGCAGAAGATTGCCGTCGTCGTCAACGTGCCGACCAGCTCCATGGCGCGTGAGGCGGATCTCCTTCTCCCGACCCATGCCGGGCCGGAGATCGGGGTGGCCTCGACAAAGGCGTTCACCTGCCAGCTGGCGGTGCTCGCCGCACTCGCCGCGCATCTGGCGGTCGTAAAGGGCCGGATGAGTCGTGCGGAGGAGCAGGACATCGTCCGTCACCTGACCGAGGTGCCCGCCGCGCTTAACGCCGCACTCCGCCATGATGCCGAGATTGCCGAAATGGCGCCCCTGATCGCCCCGGCGCGCGACGTGCTCTATCTGGGGCGTGGCCCGGACTATCCGCTCGCGCTGGAAGGCGCGCTGAAGCTCAAGGAAATCAGCTACATCCACGCCGAAGGCTATGCGAGCGGTGAAATGAAGCACGGCCCGATCGCGCTCATCGATGAGGCGGTGCCCGTCATCGTTCTCGCGCCCTCCGGTCCGCTCTTTGAAAAGACCGTCAGCAACATGCAGGAAGTCCGCGCGCGCGGGGGCAAGATCATCCTCGTGTCGGACGCCGAAGGTCTGGCCGAGGCAGGCGAGGGGTGCCTGGCCACCATCGAGATGCCCAAGGTCCACCCGCTGATCGCGCCGCTCGTCTATGCGGTGCCGGTGCAACTGATCGCCTATCATGTGGCGGTGGCCAAGGGCACGGACGTCGACCAGCCGCGTAACCTTGCGAAGTCGGTCACGGTGGAGTGACGCATCTTGATTTTTGATACCCTATACGGTATCAATTTTGAGTGACGAAAGCGGACAAGCTGCTCGAACGTATGCGTCGGAACCCAGCGGGGGATTGGACGATTGCGGACATTCAGGCGGTTTGTGATCGACTGGGCTGGTCGTGCCTTCCTCCGTCGGGCGGTGGGTCGCACTGGAAAATCGCCGTGCCGGACAGTGAGTTCATCCTGACCATCCCCGCGAAGCGCCCAATCAAGCCCGTCTACCTCCGCAAGTTGCTGGAACTGATCAAGGACTGACCCATGGCAAAGAAGGCGAAGGATTACGCAATCATTGTCGAACCGCTGAGCGAGGCGGATGGCGGCGGCTGGCTTGCCAGCGTGCCTGCTTTGCCGGGCTGTATGGGTGACGGATCCACACCCGAAGAGGCGTTGGCGGATTGCAAAGCGGCGATGGCGGAATGGATGGATGCTGCCAGCCAGCTCGGCCGTGACGTACCGGGCCCCGGCGCAACAGGCCAATGGCGGCAGCGGGTGCCCAAGAGCCTCCATGAAAAGCTCAAGATCGTCGCTGCGCGCGAGGGCGTTTCGCTCAATGCTTATGTGGCTAACGTTCTCGCCGAACAGGCCGGAAAGGCTGCCTGAGCGTGGATGCCACCGGCAGCTGCCATTGCGGCGCGGTGCGATTCCGCCTCTCGGTGCCCGCGCCTGAAGTGGAGCTGCTCGACTGCAATTGCTCGATCTGCGCGAAGACGGGGTTCCTGCACCTGATCGTGCCCCACACGGACTTTGATCTGGTGTCAGGTGCGGAAGCGCTCACCTCTTACCGCTTTGGCAGTGGTGCGGCGGAGCATCTCTTCTGCAAGAATTGTGGCATCAAAAGCTTCTACCAGCCGCGCTCACACCCCGAGGCGTGGAGCGTCAACTTCCGTTGCCTTGAGGAAGGGCACGGGCTGGTGGCCACGACGCGGGCGTTTGACGGCCGCAATTGGGAAGCGTCCCGCGCGGCGCTGGGGGACTGAACCTTGAGCGCCGAACGTATCATCCTCATCGTCGTGCTGCTCGTGGTGGGCGCGCATCTCATGCTGTTCGGCTGGCTCCGGCGACGGATCGCGCAGGCCAGGCGGGAGCAGGAAGAGCGGGGAGATTCCAATTAGCTCCGTTCGTGCCGAGCGACGTCGAGGGACGTTTCTGGACTGCGCTCGACACGAACGGGGTTGGGGAAGTGCCCAGACTACCCCATCGGGTACATGATTTCCCGGCTGACCTTGTAGATCGCTTTCATCAGATCATCGGGCAGGACCATGTCGGCCGCGGCGAGGATGGGGGCGACCTGATCTTCGGTCGTCACGCCGACGATGGTCGAGGCGACATAGTCATGCTGCTTGGACCAGGCGGTCGCCATCGTGACGATGTCCATGCCCGCTTCCTTGGCGAGCGCGATATAGCGTTCGGTGGAGGCCAGCGCCTTGTCGTTGACGAAGCGCTTGGCCATGTCGGCCTGACGTCCGCCAAGGCTGAGATAGCGCGAGAAGCGGGCGCCCTCAGGCGTCGCCCCGCCCTGATATTTGCCTGAGAGCACGCCCCCGGCGAGCGGGGAGTAGGGGATGAGGCTCACGCCTTCCTCGCGGCAGACCTGCGCCAGCTCATCTTCGAAGCGGCGGTTGTTCATGCTGAAATTGTTCTGGATCGTCTGATAGCGCGCGGCGCCCAGACGCTCCGACGCCTGGATCGACTTCATCAGGCCCCAGCTGGTTTCATTCGAACAGCCGAGGATGCGGACCTTGCCTGCGCGGACGAGCTCGTCGAGCGTTTCCATCGTCTCTTCATAGGCCGTGCCATGGTCAGGCCAGTGCGTCTGATAGAGATCGATGTAATCGGTCTGGAGGCGGCGCAGGCTGTCTTCGACGGCCTTCATGATGTTGTGCCGGTCGAGCGCGGTCATCCCGGCGCGCTTGGGGGATTTGAACCAGGTGTGGCTCGGGCCCGAGACCTTTGTCGCCATGATGATGGCGTCGCGGTCCTTGGTCTTCATCCAGCGGCCGACGATTTCCTCGGTGCGGCCGACCCATTTGACATCCGGCGGCACCGGATAGCCTTCGGCGGTGTCGAAGAAGTTGATCCCGGCATCGAACGACATGTCGAGGATGCGGTGGGCGGTTGCCTCATCGGCCTGACTGCCAAAGGTCATCGTGCCCATGCAGATGTCGGATACGTAGATGGCGCTCTTGCCGAGGCGGCGGTGCTGCATGGGTGTCTCCTGTGTCTGTTTTAGAGTGGTTTGAACGGCAATAGGGAACGGTACTGATCAATCGGTGGCGCGCCCGCAAGCGGGAAACCGGATCTGAGCATGAAATAATGGCGCACGATTTCGGCCTGTTGCTCGATGCCGTAGCGGCGGAGCGGCCAGCCGGGTTTCAGCGTATAGTCATAGCGGCAGAAGGGATGACGGCGCAGTAAGAGGTTGAGGCCCGACTGATGCTGCCAGACATGCGTCATCTCATGGATGAACAGGCCCTGTTCGGTCAGGTCGGCGGCGCAGAAATCGTCGCAATAATGCTGGCCATCGGGGTGGAAATGGATGTGCCCGCGCGGCGCCATGACGATGCGGCGCGGCTGGAACCACCACCATTTCCCGCGCACAAGGCGGACAGCGTCATAATCGAGCGCGGGGCCGAACACGCCTTCGGCCAGCCGCCGTTCGGCCGGGGTCAGCGCGCGGGCGCTCAATGGCTGTGCTCATCCCCGCCGGGGGCGATCGCCTTGGCGGCGGCCGTCTCCTTCGATCCATCGGCAAATGTGAAGGTCAGGGGCACGGTATCCCCGGGCTTCAGGTCGGGCTTCATGTCGAACAGCATCACATGCTTGCCTCCGCTCTGAAAGGAGACGGTGGCGCCCTTGGGGAGCGGCACGCCGCCCGTGATCGGAGCCATCATGGCCATGCCGTTTTCGGTCTTCATGTCATGCATTTCGGCGGACCCGACGACGGGGCTGGTGATCGTCACCAGCGTCCGGTCGGTGCTGCCGCCATGGAGCGTGAAATAGGCGGCACCGGGATTTCCCTTGACCGCAGGCAGTCGGACCGTCGCATCGGTCACGGTGGCCTTCGGCCCGGCATCGCAGCCTGCAACCATCAGAAGAGCGGCGAGAAACGGGGAAATTTTGCGCATTTCACATCTCCGGCGGCGCGTCGGGCGGGCCGCTTCCACGGGCCTTATGGACGGACAGTTCCGGCCCTTGTCAAGAAGCGCGCGCGCAGAACCTTGTAGCGTCGAATTCGCTCCCTATATCGCGTCTCGAAGCAATCGGCTGTTCTCGATCTGAGGGGAAAGAGACGGCCTCAATCCATACCGGGGTGAAGCAGAACTATGGGTAAAGTAATCGGGATCGACCTTGGCACGACCAACAGCTGCGTTGCAGTGATGGAGGGCGGCACGCCCAAGGTCATTGAAAATGCGGAAGGCGCGCGGACCACGCCGTCGATTGTGGCCTTTGCAAAGGATGGCGAGCGCCTGATCGGCCAGCCGGCCAAGCGCCAGGCGGTCACCAATCCGGAAAACACGATCTTCGCGGTGAAGCGCCTGATCGGTCGCCGGTTCGACGATCCGATGACCAAGAAGGACATGGGGCTCGTCCCCTACACCATCGCCAAGGGCAAGAATGGCGATGCGTGGGTGACGGCCGGCGGCAACGACTATTCGCCGTCGCAGATTTCCGCCTTCACGCTCCAGAAGATGAAGGAAACCGCCGAAGCCTATCTGGGTGAGACGGTCACGCAGGCGGTCATCACCGTGCCGGCCTACTTCAACGACGCCCAGCGTCAGGCGACCAAGGACGCCGGCCAGATCGCGGGTCTTGAGGTGCTGCGCATCATCAACGAACCGACGGCGGCCGCGCTCGCTTATGGCCTCGACAAGAATGACGGCAAGACGATTGCGGTCTATGACCTTGGCGGCGGTACGTTCGACATCTCGATCCTCGAGATTGGCGACGGCGTGTTCGAAGTGAAGTCGACCAACGGCGACACCTTCCTCGGCGGTGAGGACTTCGACTCCAAGATCGTCGAATATCTCGCCGACGATTTCAAGAAGGCCGAAGGCATCGACCTGCGCAACGACAAGCTCGCGCTGCAGCGTCTCAAGGAAGCTGCCGAAAAGGCGAAGATCGAGCTGTCCTCGGCGCAGACGACCGAAGTGAACCTGCCGTTCATCACGGCCGACCAGTCGGGTCCGAAGCACCTCGTCAAGTCGATCACGCGCGCCGATCTGGAGCGTCTCGTCGAAGACCTCATCAAGCGCACGCTGGAGCCCTGCAAGAAGGCGATGGCCGATGCAGGCGTGAAGGCGGGTGACATTCACGATGTCGTGCTCGTTGGCGGCATGACCCGCATGCCGCGCGTCCGCGAAGTCGTGAAGGACTTCTTCGGCAAGGAACCGCACACCGGCGTGAACCCGGATGAAGTCGTTGCCATGGGCGCCGCCATTCAGGCGGGCGTTCTGCAGGGCGACGTCAAGGACGTGCTTCTGCTCGACGTGACCCCGCTGTCGCTCGGCATCGAGACGCTGGGTGGCGTGTTCACGCGCATGATCGATCGCAACACGACGATCCCGACCAAGAAGAGCCAGGTCTATTCGACCGCTGAGGACAATCAGCAGGCCGTGACGATCCGCGTCTTCCAGGGCGAACGTGAAATGGCAGCGGACAACAAGGCGCTGGGTCAGTTCGATCTGGTCGGCATTCCGCCGGCACCGCGCGGCGTGCCGCAGATCGAAGTCACCTTCGACATCGACGCAAACGGCATTGTCTCGGTCCATGCCAAGGACAAGGGCACGGGCAAGGAACAGCAGATCAAGATCCAGGCGTCGGGCGGTCTGTCCGATGCCGACATCGATCAGATGGTCCGCGATGCCGAGCAGTTTGCCGAAGAGGACAAGAAGCGGCGTGAAGCGGCCGAGGCGAAGAACAACGCCGAAAGCCTGATCCACACGACCGAACGCCAGCTCGCCGACAATGGCGACAAGGTGGACGGCGCGCTCAAGTCCGAAATCGAGGCTGCGATTGCCGAAACCAAGACCGCGGTTGAAGGTGGTGACCCCGCTGCCATGACCGAAAAGGCCCAGGCACTGGCGCAGGTCGCCATGAAGCTGGGTCAGGCGATCTATGAGAAGGAGCAGGCGACTGCGGCGTCCCCGGGTGCGGAAGCACCGAAGGACGACGATGTGGTCGATGCCGAATTCTCGGAAGTGGACGAAAACAAGGGCTAAGGCCCACCAAACGAAGCTCGTGCTGAGCCTGTCGACGCACTGGCCTTCTCTTTGAAGGCGGATGCAAAGGGGAAAACACCCCTTCGACAGGCTCAGGGCGGGCGGGGACTTTGGCCGGGGGTGTCATGTCCGACGACTATTACGAACTGCTTGAGGTTGAACGCACCGCAGACGATGGCACGATCAAGTCATCGTACCGCAAGCTCGCCATGCGGTTTCACCCGGACAAGAATCCGGGCTGCGCCGAATCCGAAGCCCGGTTCAAGGCGATCAATGAGGCCTATGACGTCCTGAAGGACCCGCAAAAGCGCGCGGCCTATGATCAATATGGCAAGGCCGCCTTCCAGAATGGCGGCGGCGGTGGGCCCCAAGATTTTGGCGGCTTTTCCGACATTTTCGAAAACATCTTCGGCGAGTTCATGGGCGGCGGGCGCGGGCGCCAGCGCGGCCCGCAGCGTGGCGCCGATCTGCGCTACGATCTCGAGATCACGCTTGAGGAAGCCTATCACGGCAAGCAGACCGAGATTTCGATCGAAGTCTCGGCCCTGTGCGATCCCTGTGGCGGATCGGGCGCGAAGCCCGGCACCTCGGCGGCGGCGTGCGGCACGTGCGGCGGCCATGGTCAGGTGCGGACGCAGCAGGGCTTTTTCGTCGTGGAGCGGACCTGCCCGAAATGCCACGGGTCTGGCCGTGTCATTTCCGACCCGTGCACCAGCTGTCGCGGGGAAGGTCGTGTCGAAAAGCCGAAGACGCTGTCGGTCAACATACCGGCGGGCGTCGACGATGGCACCCGCATCCGTCTTTCAGGCGAGGGCGAGGCCGGTGCGCGCGGTGCCCCCTCGGGCGATCTCTACATCTTCCTCCATCTGAAGCGCCATTCGGTCTTCCAGCGCGACGGCTCCACGCTGTTCTGCAAGGCACCGATCAGCTTTACGACCGCCGCACTTGGCGGGTGCATCACCGTGCCCGGCCTCGACCGCGTCGGCCATGAGATCCGCATTCCTGCCGGCATCCAGTCCGGCAAGCAGCTGCGCCAGCGCGGCGCCGGGATGCCGGTCCTCAATGGCCGTGGCATGGGCGATCTCGTCGTCCAGATCGAAGTCGAAACGCCGACCAAGCTGACCGCCCGTCAGAAGGAATTGCTGGAGCAGTTCCGGGAAACCGAAACCGGCGACGAATGCCCGCAAAGCACCGGCTTTTTCTCAAAGCTCAAGGATATGTGGGACGATCTGACGGAGTAGGTCTGAAGGGCCGCCGCAAAGACGTTCCCGGTTCCCCCCTCCGTCAGCCCTGCGGGCTGCCACCTCCCCCGACGGGGGAGGACTTGCGGGAGAGCTTTTCATTCGCCCAAAAAGGAAAGGCCCGCCGGGGAGGGTTCCGGCGGGCCTTCCTGTCTGTGGAAATGTAGCGAGCCCTTATCAGGCGCCGGCGATGATACCGTACATGATGCCTTGGATCATCAAACCAATGGCAACGCTCGCTACGCGTGTTACGTAGGTCATTGCTGTTTTCCCTGTTGCAGACAGCGCGGAATATCGCCGTCGCGAGCGCTAATTGTGCGCTGCAACAAAGAATCTCAAACGCAAGGTGAACAACTGTAATTGCATTAAATGCAATCATAAGTTGCGAATGTATTAATCGCTAGGCGGCGCCGAACACCCGCGTGAAGATGGTGTCGACATGCTTCAGGTGATAGCCGAGGTCGAACTTCTCCTCGATCTCCTGCGCCGAGAGCGCCGCTGTCACCTCCGCATCGCCCTTGAGCAGTTCCATCAGCGAGAGCTGTCCATCCGATTCCCAGACCTTCATCGCGTTGCGCTGGACGAGGCGATAGGCATCTTCGCGGCTGACGCCCGCCTGGGTCAGGGCAAGAAGGACGCGCTGCGAGTGGACAAGGCCGCCCATCTTGTCGAGGTTCTTCTGCATCCGCTCGGGATAGACGAGCAGCTTGTCGATGACGCCCGTCAGGCGCGCGAGCGCGAAGTCGAGCGTGATGGTGGCATCGGGGCCGATATAGCGCTCAACCGAGGAGTGGCTGATGTCCCGCTCATGCCAGAGGGCGACATTTTCCATCGCCGGAATGGCATAGCCGCGCACCATGCGGGCAAGGCCGGTGAGGTTTTCAGTCAGCACGGGATTGCGCTTGTGCGGCATCGCGGACGAGCCCTTCTGGCCCGGCGAGAAATATTCTTCGGCTTCCAGCACTTCGGTGCGCTGCAAATGGCGCACTTCGACCGCGAGGCGTTCGATCGACGAGGCGATCACGCCCAGTGTCGCAAAGAACATGGCATGGCGGTCGCGAGGGATGACCTGCGTCGACACGGGTTCCACGGCGAGGCCGAGCTTGGCGGCGACATGCTCTTCGACGCGCGGGTCGATATTGGCGAAGGTGCCAACCGCGCCCGAAATCGCGCAAGTGGCGATGTCCTTGCGTGCGGCGAGCAGCCGTTCCTTGTTGCGGGCGAACTCGGCATAGGCCTCGGCCATCTTCAGGCCGAAGGTAACCGGCTCGGCGTGGATGCCGTGGCTGCGGCCGATGCTCGGCGTCATCTTGTGTTCAAAGGCGCGGCGCTTGATCGCATCGAGCAGCGCGTCGAGATCGGCGAGCAGGATGTCGGCGGCGCGCGTCATCTGCACGGCGAGGCAGGTATCAAGCACGTCGGAACTGGTCATGCCCTGATGCATGAAGCGCGCCTCGTCGCCCACATTTTCGGCAACCCAGGTCAGGAAGGCGATCACGTCATGTTTGGTCACGGCTTCGATCGCGTCGATGGCCGCAACGTCGATGGCCGGGTTGGTTGCCCACCAGTCCCACAGCGCCTTGGCCGCCGATTTCGGGACGACGCCAAGCTCGGCCAGCGCGTCGGTTGCGTGCGCCTCGATCTCGAACCAGATCTTGAAACGGGTTTCAGGGTCCCAGATCTTGACCATCTCGGGGCGGGCGTAGCGGGGAATCATGGGCTGTCCTGTGGCTTGAAGTTTCGCCGTGCCGCTAGCAGGAAGGGACGGGGGCGGCAATCGGAAGGGACATGGCGTGCGTATTGGAATTCTGACGGGCGGTGGCGACGTGCCGGGCCTCAATGCCTGCATCCGGTCGATCACGCTGTCCGCGCTCGATCTCGGCTGGTCGGTCACCGGAATCCGGCGCGGCTGGCAGGGTCTGCTGGACGTTGATCCGGCCAGCGCCATCAGCCGGGCGGACAACCTGCTCGAACTCGGGCGGGAGACGGTGCGCGGCGTGGACCGCGTTGGCGGCACGATGCTGCACAGCTCGCGGCTTGATCCGCGCACGCGGCCGGAAGGGGACCGGTCAACCGAGGTGGTGGAAAAGCTTGCTGCGCTGGGCATCGATGCGGTGTGCGCCATGGGCGGGGATGGCACGCTGCGCTTTGCCGCGCACCTCTCATCCATGGGGGTGCCTGTGATCTCCATTCCCAAGACGATGGACAATGACGTGTTCGGCACGGACTATTGCATTGGTTTTTCGACCGCCGTCAGCCGGTCGGTCGAGGCGATCAATGCGCTGCGCACGACGGCAGCCAGCCATGAGCGCATCGCCATTGTCGAACTGTTCGGCCGCCGGTCGGGCGAAACGGCACTGATGGCAGGCTTTCTGGCGCAGGTGGACCGCACCGTCATTGCCGAGGTGCCCGCCGATGTGGAGGTGCTGATGCCGCTGCTGAAGGCGGACAAGGCCTCCAATCCGGAAAGCTACGCCATCTGCGTCGTCTCCGAAGGGGCGACGCTCAAGGGGCAGGTCGGATTGGGCGAGGACATCGGCAAATCGGCGAGCGACCGGACGCATGAGGGGATCGGGCAGATATTGGCGCGCGAAGTCGTTGCGCGGACCGGCCACGGCACCATCGTGCAGGAACTGGCCTATCTGATGCGGGCGGGCTCGCCCGATGCGCTTGACCGGATGGTCGGCTTTGCCTTTGGCGCGCTTGCGGTCCAGCTGCTGCACAGCGGGCAGTCGGGCCGGATGCTCTCGCTCACCGGCGGCAACTACACGCATGTGCCCATCGACACGCTGCTGCAGCAGCGCAAATCCGTTGATGTTTCCGCGCTTTACGATCCCGCCACGTATCGAGCTTCGCTCGTGCGGATCGAAGGGATGCCCATGCTCCTCTACTGACGGATCAGCCGAGGCGTGGCCGCGTCCGGCTGCGGAACGCGCCTGTCCGCCATTTGTTTCGATCGGACCTTGCTGCGCAGGAGCGGGCAGGGCGCGTAACAAAGTGGAGATAGTCATGAAGGTTCTCATTTGCTCGGCTGTCGCGTTGGCGATGGCCTCGCCTGCCGTCGCACAGAAGACGGGCACGGCGAAAAGTCCCGATCATTCGATGTCGATGTACAAGCCGGACGGATCGATGAACGACAATGCGGCGACGCCTGCCACCCCGGCGACGCCTGCGGACCCGTCCGCCGGCACGGCCGCGACGCCGGCGACCCCCGCCACACCGTCGTCCTCTGCACAGGCAAACGACCCTGAAACCATCCTGAAGACCGAATTTCCGGTCTATGACAAGGATACGAGCGGGAGCCTGAGCAAGGAGGAGTTCTCAACCTGGCTGCTCGCGCTCAAAAAGGCGGCGCCGCAGCAGACGCCGCTCACCGACCAGCAGCAGAGCGAGTGGCTCACCAAGGCCTTTGCCGATGCCGATGCCGACAAGAGCACCTCAGTCTCGCTCGCCGAGCTGACCACCTATCTGACGCGCGGTTCCAAGAGCTGAGCGTCCGTTTCCCCCGAGTCCCACACATCCTGGCCTCCGCCTTCGGGCGGGGGCCGTTTTCTGTCAGATCAGGCCCGCCGCACGTAGCGAGGTGTGCTTGTCGGAGCCGATGATGATGTGGTCATGCACGACAATGCCGAGCTTGCGGCCTGCCTCGGCAATGTCCTTGGTCAGCTGGATATCGGCGCGGCTCGGCGCGGGATCGCCTGAGGGGTGATTGTGGACGAGGATGATCGCCGCCGACCCGAGGTCCAACGCGCGGCGGATGACCTCCCGCACATAGACGGCCGCCTGATCGATCGACCCTTCGGACATGACCTCGTCACGGATCAGCATGTTGCGCGCATTGAGATGCAGCACGCGGACGCGCTCAATCGTCAGCGACGCCATGTCGATGCGCAGATAATCGAGCAGGGCCTGCCAGTTGCTGAGGATCGGCTGGTTGCGGATCGGATCGCTCAACATGCGCAGCGTTGCGGCCTGCACGATTTTCAGCGCCGCCACCGTCCCTTCGCTCACCCCGCCATTGCGTGCGATTGATTCTCCGTCGGCGGTCAGCAGGCCGCTGATTCCTCCAAATTCATGGAGCAGCTTTTTCGCCAGCGGCTTGGTGTCGCGGCGGGGGATCGCCAAACCGAGAAGATATTCAATGACTTCGTGGTCGAGCAGCGCCTCGCCGCCGCCTTCGAACAGCCGCTTGCGCAGCCGGGCGCGATGCCCCGTCCCGTCGGTTGTCTCCCCGTTCATCAAACACAGGCTATCCTGCGTCCATGGCTTGCGCAATTGCGCTTGATCGGGAGCAATAAAGCGGCTTGGTAGAGGCATGACGGTCCGTCCCGGCATCAAATATGGCGCGCTTGCCGTGGCAGGCGTTGGTGCTGCGGCGGTGGTTGCGGTCTGGTCCTATCGTGAGCCGATCGCCCGCGACGCCATTGACGATTATCTCGCCGCGCGCGGCGTGCCGGCAAGCTATGACATTCGCGCGATCGAGACGCGGCGGCAGCGGCTTGAACATATCCGCATTGGCAATCCGGCCCATCCCGACCTGACCGCTGACTGGGCCGAAATCGATGTCGGCCCGAGCCTCTCCGGCCTTACCGTCAAGGCGGTGCGTGCGGGCGGCGTGCGCCTGCGCGGGCGGCTTGTTCAGGGTGGCCTTACTTTGGGGACGGTCGATCGCTTGCTCCCGGCGCGGTCGGGCGCACCTTTCCGGCTGCCCGATATTGATCTGTCGCTGGAAGATGCGCGGATGCGGCTGGACACGCCCTATGGCCAGATCGGCGCCAAGGTCGACGGGCAGGGCGATCTGCGTGGCGGCTTTGAAGGGAAGCTCGCGCTCGTCGCACCCACGCTGGCGCGCGACGTCCGCTGCGCCGCCCAAGGCGTCACAGCCTATGGCGACATCTCGATCATTGCGCGGCGACCGACCTTTCAGGGGCCGGTGCGGCTCGCCAGCCTGAATTGCGGGTCATTGCGCGGGACGGAGGGCGCCCTGCTGCTCGATGCGAGCGTTGCGGAAAGCGGGGCGGACTGGCGCGGATCGGGCAATCTGGACCTCCGCCGGGCGTCCGTGCCCGGTGCGCGCGCGGCCGATGTGAAAGCCCGCGCTGCCTTCCGGGGGGATGACCGCAAGACCGACGCCGACGTTACGCTGCGCCTGGGCGAACTGATCGCAGGAGATGTGCGGGCAGCGCGCACGCTGATCGCCGGGCAGGCGACCTTGGGCAGGCGCGGCCTCGTCTTCAACGGGCGTCTGGCGGCCGCGGACGTCGCTGCGCCGCGCCTTGTCTCACGTGCTGCGGGGCGACTGTCAGCGGTGCCGCCGGGGCTCCCCGTCTCGCCCGCCGCGCGGCAGCTGGCGCAGGCGTTGACCGGCCTCAATCGCGGCATGGCCGGGCGGGCCTCGATCGCGCTCAGCTATGTCGATGCCCAGCCGACCTTCGCGCTGTCCGACCTGAGGGTCTCCAGCGCCAGTGGCGCAGGCTTCGACCTCTCCGGCAAGGATGTCGTCACCTATGACGAACGCGGCACCCGGCTGTCGGGCCTAGCGCGCTTTGGTGGCGGTGGCTTTCCGGCTGGCGGGGCCGAACTGAGCGGCGCCGGGGGCATTGCCCGGTTGGCGCCCTTTATATCGAACGGAAGCCGGATCGTCCTTGCGCCCGTCCGCTTCGCTGCGCTGAAGGACGGTCTGTCGGTCGACACACAAGCCGTGATCGACGGGCCGTTGGGCAGCGGGCGCATCACGGGCCTTGTCGTCCCCCTGCGGCTTGCGCCGGGGCGTGCCTTCCCTTCGGGATGCCTCCCCGTCGCCTTCCGTCAGCTGCGCGTGGCGGCGCTGCGGATCGGGCCGACCCGGCTGGCGCCCTGCCTGACAGATCAGGGCATCACGATTGCCGCGCCCAGGCTGCGCGGGGCGATGGGCGCCAGCCCCTTCCGCCTCGATGCCGCTGCCGGGCGGTACAGCTATGGCGATGGCGGTTTCCGCCTGACGGGCGTCGATGCAGCCATTGGTGGCGCGGATCGGCTGAGCCGGATCAACGCCGATGTGCTTGATGGACGCAGCGTTGCGGGCGGATTTTCCGGGACCGTGAATGGCGCGGCGGGGCAGATCGGCGCGGTGCCGCTGCGGCTTTCGGAAGCGGCCGGGCGTTGGTCCTTCCGGTCAGGCATGCTGCGGATCGACGGCGATGGAACGCTGTCCGACACCGCACCGGACCGCCGCTTCCTCCCGATGCGGGCGGCGGACATGCGCGTGACGCTGCGTGGCGGGCAGGTGCATGGAACCGTGCGCCTTGCCGAGCCGAAGAGCGGCGCCGAGGTGGCCGATGTCGCGTTCGGGCATGATCTCGCTTCGGGCGTCGGCAGCGCGGACCTGGACGTCGCGGCCCTCACCTTTGGTCCGCGCCTTCAGCCTGAGGCGATCACCCCCAAGACGCTGGGCGTCGTCGCCAATGTGTTTGGCACTGTGCGCGGACGCGGGCGGATCGACTGGACGGGCGATGCGGTCCGCAGCACGGGCCAGTTCCGTACCGAGGGACTGAATTTCGCGGCGGCCTTTGGTCCCGTTGAGGGGATGAAGGGCGAAATTGCCTTTTCCGACCTGCTCGGGCTCGTGACGGCACCCGATCAGAAGGTGACGATTGCCGCGATCAATCCGGGGATTGCGGTGACGCAAGGGGTCATCACCTATCGGCTGCTGCCCGGCTATCGCGCGCAGGTCGATGGCGGACGCTGGCCCTTTGCCGGGGGCTTTCTCATTCTGGAGCCGACCGTCCTCGACATGTCCTCGGCGGCTGCTCGGCGGCTCACCTTCCGGGTCGAGGGGCTGGACGCCGCACGCTTCATCGCGGCGATGGAGTTCGATAACGTCGCCGCGACCGGCATTTTTGATGGCGAACTGCCGATGGTGTTTGACGATCAGGGTGGGCGGATCGTCGGCGGCAAACTCGTCGCCCGTGGCGGCGGGACTTTGTCCTATGTGGGGCAGGTGTCCAACGAGAACCTCGGCACCATGGGCCGCTTTGCCTTCGATGCGCTGAAGTCGATGAAATATGACCGTCTGGCGATCGATCTTGATGGGGCGATTGACGGCGATGTCATCACACGGATCAGCTTTGCCGGGGTGAATCAGGCGCCGATCGATGGCGGGCGGGCGAAGCTGCCCATCAAAATCTTGGGCGCGACCAATTTGCCGTTCATTTTCAACGTGACGATTACCGCCAAATTCCGCCAGCTTTTTGACATGGCGCGCAGTTTCAACGACCCATCGATCCTCATCAACCGCATGGTTCCGAAGCTGGAGCCCCTGCCAGTCGATGAACGCAAGCCCCCCAAAGCCGTTCAGCCCCCCGAAAGCGGACGCCAGCCATAAGGAAGACGTTGTTGACGCACAGACGATCAGATGCGAACCCGGTGGCTATGAAGCAGGCCATTCCCTTTTCAGGCTTTGCCGCCGCGGCTCTCCTTGCCGGGTGCGTGCAAATTCAGGCGCCGGACAAGCCCATCGAGATCAACCTGAACGTCAACATCAAGCAGGAGGTCGTCCTCACCCTCAAAAAGGATGCGGAGGATCTGGTGAACAACAATCCGGAGCTGTTTCCGCAATGACGCTTTCTCGTAGAACGCTCGCTCTCGCCGGTGTGGCCGCCCTTCTGGTCGGCGCGGCCGGCGTCGCTTATGCCCAGTCCACGGGCGCCGTCACGGCGGCGCTTGGCAGCGGGGCGGTCGGCGAACAGGCCGATGGCTATCTCGGTTTTCGCGGCACGCCGTCCGAGGCGCTGCGCGATGAGGTGGATGCGATCAACATCAAGCGGCGCGAAGCCTATACCAAGCTGGCGGCGCAGCGCGGCGTGACAGTGAAGGACGTCGCGGCCACGGTCGGTTGCGAGACGCTGCAAAAGCGGGTCGCAACCGGGCGCTCTTACCTTCTCCCTGATGGCGTCTGGCGCACCAAGGGGGCAGACCCCATCGCGCTTCCGGCCTATTGCGGGAGCTAGGTCCCGGCTTCGGCTGGATCAGGCGAGCGCCTTGTAAAGGCTGAACACGCTCGTCGCCGTCAGGATCGTCCCGACCATGTACAGCAGCCGCTTGGCGGGAATACGCTTGGCCAGCACGGCGCCCAGCGGGGCCGCGAGCAGGCCGCCGATCGTCAGGCCGACGGCAGCGATGGTGAAAGCCTCCAGCCCGATCGTCGCGATGAAGGTCAGCGAGATGACCGAGGTCAGGAAGAATTCCGCCGTGTTGACCGTGCCGATCGTCTGACGCGGTTCGGTGCCCTGCACGAGCAGGTTCGACGTCACAACCGGGCCCCAGCCGCCGCCGCCCGCCGCATCGAGGAAGCCGCCGATCAGGCCGAGCGGTTCAACAACCTTGGGCGCCTTGTGGACGTGGTTGTGGCTCATTTCCCAGGCACGCCAGAGCAGGTAAACACCAATACAGGCGAGATAGCCCATGACGAACGGGCGTGCGGCCTTCGCATCGATATTGGCGAGCAGGTAGGCGCCGGTAATGCCGCCGATCATGCCCGGGATCACCAACCGGGCGAACAGCTTCCAGTTCACGTTTTTGTGGATCGTATGGCTGATCGCCGATGCGGCCGTGGTGAAGGTTTCGACCAGATGCACGCTCGCCGACGCGCGCGCCGGCGGGATGCCCATGACGCTGACCAGCAGCGTGTTGGTGATGACGCCGAACGCCATGCCGAGCGCGCCATCGACGAGCTGCGCGATGAAGCCGACGCCGATAAAGGGGAGGATGGCCTGCAGATGGTCCAAGGTAAGTTCCGGCATTCAGTTTGACCCCCCCTTTGGGTCTCTAACAGAGTTCACATCTATCGGGTTCTGCCGCCGCATCCAAGCGCGCGGCATAACCCTCTTATATGACAGCCGCCCCCTTCCACCTGTCCGGGCTCTCGGCAACGGAGATAAACTTTGTGCCGTTAAAGCCAGTGCAGAGCGGGGGTGGCTCAGCATGCTCAGAAGGCCGCCTTGAAGGTAACGCCCCATGTGCGCGGATCGCCCGGCTGGCCCACGATCAGGCCGGTATTGCCGGACGGAACCGCCAGCTGTTCGAAGTACTTCTTATCGAACGCATTGCGGACCCAGGTGAAAAGGTCCCACCCATTTTCGGTCCGGAACCCAAGGCGGACATTGGCGATCGAATAGCCGTTGATGTCGGTATAGATTGACCGCGACGCATTGGACGAGAATTTGGAACGGTAGTTCCCGTCAAAGCCGACATAGGCCGCGCCGTCCTTCCCAAGCAGCGTGGCCGGCAGGTTATATTCGGCCCCATAGGAAAACGCCCATTTGGACACGCCGGGCAGCCACTGTCCGGAAATGTCGCAATTGGCGGGGCTGAGGCCACCCGGCGTGCCCGGTGCACTCGGCGTCTGGCCTGCGGCCACGGTCGTGCCGCCGGACAGTTCGGGCGGGCAGGGCGCATCGGTGAACTTGCGGTATTCGTGGTCGGTGAAGGCGCCGTTGGCATAGAGGCTGAAGCGTTCGCTTGGGCGGATCGAGAAATCCGCCTCAATCCCGCGCACGCGCACCTTCTGCGCATTGGCGAGATAGCCGCGCAGCACGCCCAGTTGCCCGTTGGTCACGTTCGCCTGAAAGTCGCGGATCTCGGTCCAGAATCCGGTCAGGTTGAGCGTTGCCTTGCGGTCGAGGAACTGCGTCTTCAGGCCGATTTCAAAGTGATCAACCTTTTCCGGCCGGACCGTCGCTGCCGCAAGAAGAGGATTGCCATTGGCATCGCTCGGCACGCCGTTGAGGTTCACGCCGCCCGACTTGAACGTCTTTGCATAGGTTGCATAGCCGAGCACGTCCCGGCTGAATTCATAGCTGGCGGTCAGGTCGTAAGACAGGTTCCAGTCGCTGAAGCGCGGTTCAAAGGCTTGCGGCGCGAGCACGCCACGCTGCTGTGTTGCGCGAGCGCCGGGCGTTGAGAACAGGACAAGATTGCCCGCGCCATCGGTGACGACCGAGGTGTAACTGCCGACCTTCCTGTCGTAATTGACGCGCAGGCCCGGCTGGATCTTCAGCCTGTCGGTCACGTGCCAGCTCAGCTGCCCGAAGGCGGCGAGGCTGGTGTTGCTCAGGCGGATGTCATTGTTCGCCGTCAGGCCGTTCAGGACCGAGGGATCATTGGCGAGCGCATTGGTCGGGTTGATCAGCCAGCGGCTGGCCGCCAGACCCTGTTCCTGCACGCCCGTTGTGTGGATTTTCTGGTGAAAGGCGAACAGACCGCCGACAAAGTCCATCGTTTCACCCGACTGCGCGTAGCGGAATTCCTGCGTGAACTGCTTCTGCCGCGTCGGATTGTTCGACTTGGTGGTGATTGGGAGGCCGGTAAAGTCGCGGTCATTACGCGGGCGCCAGTCCCAGTATCGCCACGCCGTCACGGAGGTCAGCGTGCCGTTGCCCAGTTCCTTTTCGGCGACGAGAGAGACGCCGCCATGTTCGTTGCGCGCGCGCAGGTCAGCATCGAGATCGGTCAGCCGGTCGAACGCATCGGTGCTGGGCGGCGCGTAGTTGAACGCGGCCGAGAGCGCCGCAAACTGGCGGTTCAGCGGGCGCTGCGTGGTGCCGGTGCGGACATAGATCTGCACGCAGCACTTGGGGTCCTGCACATTATAGTCGCCCGTCAGCGTCAGATCGAGCGTGTCGCTGGCCTTCCAGAGGAACTGCGCGCGCAGCCCGAGATTGTCCTGGCTGTTGACGAACTGGTCCTTGGCCGTGTTGTAGATGGTGCCGTTGCGCGACGTCGAGGTCACGGCAAAGCGGGCTGCGACATTTTCCGCCAGCGGGCCGGAGACCGACGCCTTGGCCTGCTTGAAGCCATAATTGCCCACGCTGATTTCCGCCTTGGCTTCCGGCGTGAAGCTCGGCTTGCGCGTCGTGATGTTGATCGCGCCTGCCGTCGTGTTCTTGCCATAGAGCGTGCCCTGCGGGCCGCGCAGCACCTCGACGCGCTCAACATCGTTGAAATCGAGCGTCGTGGACGCGATGCGGTTATAATAGACCTGGTCGATATAGAAGCCGACGCCCTGTTCGATCCCGTCATTGGTGAGCCCGAAGGGGGCGCCTATGCCGCGGATATTGACCGCCGTATTGCGCGGATTGGACGAGAAGAACTGCACGGTCGGCTGCAGCTGCGTCAGTCGCGACAGATTATAGGCACCGGTCTGCTCGATCGCCTTGCTGTCGACGACCGAGATGGAGATCGGCACGTCCTGCACTTCTTCTGCGCGGCGGCGTGCGGTGACGACAATGATGTCGCCCTGATTGTCGCCCGCCTCGACGCTCACAGGGTCTGCGTCCTGCGCCAAGGCCGGCGCAGCGGTGGCCAGCGCGCTCAGGGCGCTGCCGGCGAAAAGGATGGTCTTCAGCATGGATGCTTGCCCCTTATCTATCGAGAAAAGGGGTGCGTCCGGTGGTCCGGTCTGCACCCTGCGAGTCTGGGAGTTGTACCAAGGCAGCCAGAACGCGGCCGCCACCTCTCACGATTGGAAGCGCTTGCGTTCAGTGATGTCGACCTGAACAAGCTTGCCTTCGTGAACTGTCAGATTGATGGCCCCGAACCGCAACCTTCCAAGCGCCTCGACAATCACGTTGATCGCCTCGTCGCGCACCGGCGCATTGCGTCCGCCTGTCGATGTCCTGATGTCTGTCACCTTGCATCATCCTTTGCCAATCAATGAAAATAATACTCCACTAAAACGATAGATTATAGGAACGCAGCTTTTCTTTTCGGGCTGAAAGCCAAACCATAGGGCGTCCTGGTTTCAGGCAGCGGCGCGCAGCTGTTCTGCGTCGTGGGTCATGGTCACGGCCGGCCGGTCGATCCGTGCCTTCCGGCCAAAGCCAGCCAGCGCGACCAGCCGACCGAGCATGGCAAGCCCGGCGGGCCAGATCCCTAGCCCGGACGCGGCGTTGATATGGCCGAGTTCCCCTGCATCGACGAAATCCGTCCGCCACGTCCGTGCCAGACACCGCGCATGATCCAGCGTCGCATAATGGTCGTTCCGGCTGGCCGCGAGGATGGCCGGGAAGGGGAGGCGATTGCGCGCGCTGGGGCCGAATTCGCGCAGGCGGGCATGTGCCCCGTCGTGGTCACAGTCCGGCGGGGCGACGAGAAGCGCCCCGAAAACCTTGTTGCAGTGCCGCATTGTGCTGTCCGCCGCCCAATGAGCAACGGCATGGCACCCCAGGCTATGGGCCACCAGAATGACCGGTGCCTCGATTGCGCCGATGGTATCGTCGAGCCGGGACGTCCATGCTTGGCGCGTCGGGCTGGACCAGTTGCCGAGCTCGGCCTTGCTGGAATTGCGAAGAAGGTCGAGCCAGCGGCTCTGCCAATGCGTCGGGCCGGAGTCGTTCAACCCCGGGACAATCAGAAAGTGCGGCTCCGTCCGTCCGCCAGCATATAATGTCATGACCACATCTCCATCATTGATTGAGTCGGGTCGCGTTGACGCGTGAGAGGAAGGCTGCGCGTCGTTCCGCCGCCCCGCAATGCCTATGCGACGAGTCGAGTTTCGGCTGCGACTAAATCCTACTTGATCGATAGGAATAAGATAAATTGCCGCTTGCCAAGCGGGAGGGACGGCGGCATTTGAATGTCATCGGGGCAAAGCAACCTCCCGGTCAGGCCGTCGCGTACCGTGCATCGGCCCAAGCGTTGCCTTCACGGCCCGTCACGCGCGGGCAAGGGAGGTTTGCATGACCGAGACCTATCATCCGTCTTTTCGTGAACTCGTACGCGTCTTTGCGCGGATCGGCTGCCTCAGCTTTGGCGGCCCGGCCGGACAGATCGCGCTGATGCACCGCGAACTGGTCGATGAGCGCCGCTGGGTAGCGGAGCAGGATTATCTCCATGCGCTGAACTTCTGCCATCTCTTGCCGGGGCCGGAGGCGCAGCAGCTGGCGACCTATATCGGGTGGAAGCTCCACGGCCTGCGCGGTGGGCTGGTGTCGGGCCTGTTGTTCGTCATCCCGGGCGCGCTCGTCATCCTTGGGCTTTCGGCGCTCTATATGGCGGCGGCCAATGTCGGCTGGTTTGCGGCGATCTTCACGGGCGTGAAGGCGGCTGTGCTCGCCATCATCATACAGGCGGTCCTGCGCATTGGCGGCCGGGCCCTGCAAACGCCGGTCAAGAAGGCACTGGCGGTTCTGTCGTTCGTCGCACTCTTCGTCTTCCAAGCGCCGTTCCCCGTCCTCATCGGCGTCGCGGGACTGATCGGGTTCGCGATTGCCGCCCGTCGTCCGGACTGGATGGCGATCAAGCCGGGTGAGGGCGCCCCCTTGCCGCCGCGTCCGTCCGTCTGGCCGACATGTGCGTCCATCCTCGCGTGGCTGACCATCTGGGCCGCACCGCTGATCCTCGTCTTTTTGGCGCTCGGCGACCAGCATGTGCTCTGGAAGATCGGCATCTTCTTCTCGCAGCTGGCGGTGGTGACCTTTGGTGGCGCCTATGCGGTACTGGCCTACATGGCGCAGCAGGCGGTGGACGGTTTTGGCTGGCTTTCAGCTGGGGAAATGGCCGACGGCCTTGGACTTGCCGAAGCCACGCCGGGGCCGCTCATCATGGTCACGCAGTTTGTGGGCTATATTGCCGCCTATCGCGATCCGGCCCCCTTCACGCCCATCGTTGCGGCGCTGCTCGGTGCCGGGCTGACCACTTGGGTGACATTTGCACCGTGCTTCCTCTGGATATTTGTGTTCGCGCCATGGATTGACCGGCTGCGCCATGCGCGCCGGCTGCAGGGTGCATTGGCGGCGATCACGGCGGCGGTCGTGGGGGTGATCGCCAATCTCGGCCTGTGGTTTGCGATCCATGTCCTCTTCCGACGCGTCCATGGCAGCGGCTGGCCGGACTGGGCGTCGGTCGACGCAGGCGCGGCGAACATTTCCGTGCTTGCGGCGCTCCTGCTGTTCGGCCTCAAGCGCTCGATCATCGAGGTGCTGGCCGCCGCGGCGCTTGCCGGGCTGATCCTCAACAGTTTGTAAGGTGGGGGACAAGGGCGGTTGACTTGTCAGAGAGCGCTTCCTAAGGGGAGCGCGCCTTGGCGGGGTTGCCCGTGTTCATGGCGGTTTTCCCTTCCTTCTGAAAGGACGACTCGACATGGCTCCGGAAGATCCCGCGCAGGACGGTAAAAGCCCGTCAGACCCTCGGCTCGATTCGTTAGACATGCAGCTGAAGTTGGTCAGACAGGCGGAAAAGGTCCGTTCGGGAAACAAGGATCAGGGGCCTGCCAAAGGAATGCGGCAGGGCAACCGGGTCCTCACCGAATTGATCGCCGGCCCTGCGGGTGGTGCGTTGCTCGGCTGGTTCATGGACCGGCTGTTCGGCACAGCCCCCTGGATCCTGCTTGTCGCCATGTTCCTCGGGATCGTGGTGGCGTTCAGGAACATCATAAGGATTTCAAACGAGCGTCCGGAATAGTCCGGGCGCTTTGTGTGCATAAACGGGGTTGGAATACGTGGCTTCCCAAGGCGGCAAGATCGATCCGATGCACCAGTTCCTGATTGAGCCGATTGTTCCGCTCAATCTCGCTGGTTACGACATCTCGTTCACCAATTCCTCGCTGTTCATGATCCTCGTGCTGGCCACCATCTGGGTGTTCATGCTCGGCGGTATGAAGCGGGAACTGGTTCCGGGTCGCTGGCAGGCTGCCGTTGAAGGCGTCACCGGCTTCGTCAATGACATGGTGTCGACCAGCGTCGGCCCCGAAGGCAAGAAGTACGTTCCACTCGTCTTCTCGCTGTTCATGTTCATCCTTGTCGCAAACTTCATGGGCATGATGCCTTTTGGCATCGTCCCGGGCGGCCACGCCTTCACGGTCACCAGCCACCTGACGGTGACGGCGGTTCTCGCCGTCCTCAGCTTCGGCACGGTGCTCGTCGTCGGTTTCTGGAAGCACAAGCTGCACTTCTTCAGCCTGTTCGTGCCGCATGGCACGCCGTGGTGGCTGATGTGGCTCATCCCGTTCATCGAGCTGTTCTCGTTCCTCATCCGCCCGTTCAGCCTTGCGCTGCGACTTTTCGTCGCGATGACGGCAGGCCACGTGCTGATGAAGGTGCTCGCCGGCTTCGTGATCAATGGCCTCAACGCCGATGCCGCCTGGGTGGCGCCGGTCGTGAGCCTGCCCGCCTTCGTCCTGATGATCGGCATCACCATGCTCGAACTGCTGGTGTGCGCCATTCAGGCCTATGTCTTTGCACTGCTCACCTCGCTGTACATCAACGACGCGGTGAACCTGCACTGAGTTTTTCGACAACCACTGACCATTTGTATTTTTGAAGGGAGTTTTATCATGGACGCAGAAGCAGCAAAGTTGATCGGTGCCGGTCTCGCAGCCATCGGTGCGGGCCTCGCAGCCGGCGGCGTGGGTAACGTCTTCGGTTCGTTCCTCCAGGGCGCGCTGCGCAACCCGGCCGCCGCTGACGGCCAGCAGGGCCGCCTGTTCATCGGCTTCGCGGCCGCAGAACTTCTCGGCCTGCTGGCGTTCGTCGTCGCGATGATCCTGATCTTCGTCGCGTAACGAACCCAACAACCTAAGGACGGCTCTCCGCCATGCCCCAGATTTCCCAGATCCTTGCGACCTATGCGTCCCAGTTCTTCTGGCTGCTGATTGTCTTTGCGCTGATCTATTTCGTGATCGGCCTGGGCATCCTGCCAAAGGTGGACGCTGCGGTTGATGCCCGCGATGCCAAAATCGCGAGCGACCTTGCTGCGGCCGAAAAGGCGCGCACCGAGGCAGAGGAGCTGGAAGGGGCATGGCAGGCCGAACTGACCCAGACCCGCAACGCGGCGCAGGCGGAGGCCCAGAAGGCCAAGGCCAAGGCGCAGAAGGATGCGGAGGCCCGGCTGGCCAAGGCGGACGCGGAAATCGCAGCCAAGACCAACGACGCTGAAGCCGCCATCGCCAAGGCCCGTGCCGCGGCGCTGGCTGGTCTTGAAACTGTGGCGGCCGATGCCGCGCAGGACATCGTCGCCAAGGTTTCCGGCATCAAGGTGACCGCGGCGCAGGCGACCCAGGCAGTGAAGGCAGCATTGTCCAATGGCTGAAGAAACCCACGCATCGACGGAAGCCCCTGGCGGCGCCGTGGAACACGCAGCCCCGGCTGCGCTTGGCATGGACGCGACCATGTGGGTGGCGCTGGCCATGCTCATCGTCATCGGCATCGCGCTGTGGCAGCGCGTGCCGGCGATGATCGGCAGCGCGCTCGACAAGAAGATCGCAGGCATCAAGGAACAGCTCGACGCCGCGTCGGAACTGCGCAAGCAGGCCGAAGCGATCAAGGCTGAATATGAGGCAAAGGCGAAGGCTGCTGCCAAGGATGCAGAGGACATGAAGGCCGCTGCCGCCGAGGAAGCCAAGCTGATCGTTGCCAAGGCGAAGGAAGATGCGACCGCGCTGATCGCGCGTCGCACCAAGACCGCCGAGGAAAAGATTGGCGCTGCGGAACGTGCCGCCATTGCCGATGTGCGAGCTCGTGCCGCCGCCGCCGCAACCGCGGCCGCTGCGACGCTGATCGCCAAGGGCCATGACGGCGCGGCGGACAAGTCGCTTGTCGACCAGACGATCGCGACGCTGAACTAAGCGGATTGCGATTGCCGAACAAAGGGGCGGGCCGGGACACCGGCGCCGCCCTTTTTGTTGGCTTGTCTCAGAAGCGCAGCGGCAATTTCAGGCTCCGTTTGTCCCGAGCGAAGTCGAGGGACGTGTCTCGACGTCGCTCGACACAAACGGCTTTTGGCCTGTGTCTCGCAGGACGGGCCCCGCCTCAGAAGCGCAGCATGATCTTGCGCACCAGCGCGGGCGAAATGCTGTTCATCACCTGCAAGATTTTCACGATGCCGATATTGGCTTCCTTGGCGTTGCGCTCCATGGCGGTGATGATCTGGCGGGCACATTCCGGCGCGGCCATCTTTGATCCGTTCATGCCGTCGGTCATCTTGGTCGCGACCATCGGGGGCAGGGCTTCCACGACATGGATGTTGGTGTCAGCCAGCTGCGCCCGCAGCGCGAGCGTGTAGCTTCGGAGCCCCGCCTTCGTCGCGCAATAGACGGGCGCCCCCGTGCTGGGCGCGATGGCCAGGCCCGATGTGACGTTGACGATCATCGCCTCCGGCCGCGCCCGCAAGGTCGGCATGAGGCCCGTGATGAGGTGGATGGGCGCATTGACGTTGAGGAAGATGCAATCGTCGTCTGTGTCGAGATTTGGCGTCTCCTGCCGAAAGTCGTGCGTGGTCCCCATGCCGGCATTGTTGATGAGGACGTCGACGGGCACGGACTTGACCGCATCGAGGACAGTTTCGAGACCGGCCTTGGTCGACAGATCGGCAGTGATCACATCAAAGCCGAGCGCCTGCATCGCGGCGACGCGCTCCGGATTGCGGCCCGTCAGGATGGCTTTTGCCCCCTTGGCCTTGAGTTGCAGCGCCAATTCGCGCCCGATGCCGTCGGTACCCCCCGTCAGCAATATGGTCTTGCCTGCCAGTTGCATCTATTGTCTTCCCATCCTTCTGTTCTTGACCGGTAACCTGTTCTCTAAAGCCTCTTATGTCCAGCCCTGACGCCCCTGATCGCTTCAATGAAGAGCGCGCGACCTATGCGGTGCGCGGCGGCAGCCAGCCGGACCTTGAAGGTGGTGTGGCGGCGATCCGCAATGTCCTGAAAACGCTGCCGACCAAGCCCGGCGTGTACCGGATGCACGATGCGCGCGGGGATGTGCTCTATGTCGGCAAGGCCAAGGCACTCAAGAACCGGGTGACCAACTATACGCAGGTCGACCGGCTGCCCAACCGGCTGCGGCGCATGGTTGCGCAGACGCGCAGCATGACCATCGTCACCACGAACAGCGAGGCGGAGGCGCTGCTGCTCGAGGCGCAGCTCATCAAGCGCTATCGCCCCGCCTACAATGTCCTGCTGCGGGACGACAAAAGCTTCCCCTTCATTCTGTTACGCGCCGACCACGCCTATCCGCGCATCCAGAAACATCGCGGCGCACGGCGGGCCAAGGGCAATTATTACGGCCCGTTTGCGAGTGCCGGTTCGGTCAACACCACGCTCAATGCGCTGCAGAAGCTGTTCCTGCTCCGCTCGTGCACCGACAGCTTCTTCAACAACCGTGACCGGCCGTGCCTGCTTTATCAGATCAAGCGCTGCTCGGCGCCCTGCGTCGGCCGTATCGACGCGGCGCGTTATGGTGAGCTTGTGTCCGATGCCAAGGCGTTTCTTGGCGGCAAGTCGACCGAGGTGCAGGCCAAGCTCGCCAAGGAAATGGAGGGCGCGGCGGAGGCGCTCGACTTTGAACGCGCAGCCGTGCTGCGCGACCGGCTGAAGGCGCTGACCTTCATCCAGGGCAGCCAGGCGATCAATGCCGCCGGTGTCGGCGATGCCGACATCTTCGCGCTCGCCACGAAGTCCGGCCATGTCGGCATCCAGGCCTTCTTCATCCGGGGCGGGCAGAACTGGGGACACCGCGCGTTCTTCCCGACGCATACGAGCGAGATGGAAGAGGACGAGATCTTCTCCAGCTTTCTCGCCCAATTCTATGAGGACGTGCCGCCCGCGCGGTGCATCCTGCTCGACCGGACATTGCCCGATGCCGCGCTTTTGGCCGAAGCCTTTTCGGAGAAGGCCGGACGCAAGGTCGAATTCCAGGCGCCGCAGCGCGGGGATCGCAAGCGGCTGGTCGATCAGGCGACGCGCAACGCCGTCGAGGCGCTCGACCGGCGGCTGGCCGAGAGCACGACGCAGGGCAAGCTGCTGCGCGAAGTCGCTGACCTGTTCGACCTTGCCGAGCCGCCGCAGCGGATCGAGGTGTACGACAACAGCCATATTCAGGGCACCAATGCGCTGGGCGCGATGGTGGTGGCCGGGCCGGAAGGCTTCCTGAAGGGCCAATATCGCAAGTTCAACATCAAGCGGGCGGAGACCGTGCCGGGCGACGACTTTGCGATGATGCGTGAAGTCATGCAGCGCCGCTTCGGCCGTGCGCTGGAGGAAGATCCCGACCGCGACAAGGGGCTGTGGCCCGACCTTGTCCTCATCGACGGCGGCAAGGGGCAGGTGAGCGCAGTCAAGGCCGTGCTCGATGATCTGGGCATTGAGGACCTGGCCTATGTCGGCGTGTCCAAGGGGCCGGACCGCAATGCCGGTCGCGAGATTTTCCACTTCCCGGATGGACGGGAGCTGACGCTGCCTCTCAATGCGCCGGTGCTCTTCTATCTCCAGCGGCTGCGCGACGAGGCGCACCGCTTCGCTATTGGCGCGCACCGGACGAAGCGGGCCAAGGCGATGACGTCCAGCCCGCTCGACGAGGTGCCGGGCATCGGGCCGTCACGCAAGAAGGCGCTGCTGATGCACTTCGGCACGGCGGGGGCGGTGCGTGCGGCGAGCCTTGAGGATCTGCAGCGGGCGCCCGGCGTGTCGGCGGCGGTCGCACAGGCCGTGCATGACTTTTATCATGGCAACGCGGCGGAGAGCTAAGCGGGCAAGAACCGGCTTGCGGGGATGATCTCGCTTGCTTACTGATATAGATGGCTAAGACACTATGCGGGTGAAGATGGAGCAGTTTCAGGAGCGCGTGTTTCTCGGCTTTGTGGCGGTGGCGACGCTTGCCATGGCCTGGATCGCCTCGCCCTTTTACGGCGCGATCCTCTGGGCGCTGACGACGGCGATCGTCTTTGCGCCGCTCAATGCGCATCTTGCCCGGGCGCTGGATGGCCACCGCAATACGGCGGCGGGCCTGACGCTTGTCACCATCATCGCCATTGTCATCGTGCCCGCTTTCGTCATCGGATCGCTGCTCGTCGAAGAGGCGCTGGGCACTTATCAGATGCTGGAAACGCAGCAGCTCGACATCGGCACGACGCTGGAAACGCTGCGCTCCAGCCTGCCCCATCCCCTTTTGCAGATGGTCGACAAATATGCGCTGACCGATATCGACAAGATCGAGGAGCGGGTGTCCGCCGTGCTGACCAGCGGCCTGCGTGTCGCGGCCGAACAGGCGCTGAGCATCGGGCAGAGCGCCTTCAGCTTCGCGGTCGGCCTCAGCATCATGCTCTACCTCACCTATTTTCTGCTGCGCGATGGCCGCGCCATCGGCCAGACGATCAGCTCGCGCATCCCGGTGGCACCCGCCAAGCGGCGCGCTTTGTTCGACAAGTTCACGACCGTGATCCGCGCCACGATCAAAGGCAGCATCGTGGTCGCCATCGTGCAGGGCCTGATCGGCGGCCTGACCTTCTATTTCCTCGATATCCGCGCGCCCTTGCTCTGGGGCGTGGTGATGGGGATGCTCTCGCTCGTGCCCGCCATCGGCACGGGTCTCGTCTGGGTGCCGGTGGCGATCTATCTGCTGGCGACAGGCGATGTGACGCGGGGCATCACGTTGCTCCTTGTCGGCTTCTTCATCATCTCGATGGTGGACAACATCCTGCGCCCGATCCTTGTCGGCAAGGACACGCGGATGCCCGACTATGTCGTGCTGATCGCCACGCTGGGCGGCATCGCAGTGATGGGCATCAACGGGTTCATCATCGGACCCGTCATCGCCGCGATGTTCATGGCCGCGTGGGACATTTTTGCCGACGATCACGACGTCGACAAAGCGGTCTGATCAGAGTTTCAGACGTTCCCGCGCGGCGAGATATTCGCGCTCCAGCCGGTCAACGCGCTCGGCGACCGTTTCCACCTTCTTGATGACGCCGATGCCCTGACCCGAGCCCCAGATGTCGCGCCACGCCTTGGCATCGGTGTTCCCGCCGGAGCCAAAGTTCATGGTGCTGATGTCGCCCTTGGGCAGGTTGTCGGGATCAAGACCCGCATTGACGATCGACTGGCGCAGGTAATTGCCGTGAACGCCGGTAAACAGGTCGGAATAGACGATGTCCGACGCGCGGCCCTCAACGATGCCTTCCTTGTAGCCGTCATCGGCGCGGGCTTCGGCGGTGGCGATCCACGGTGTGCCGATATAGGCAAAGTCTGCGCCCATGGCCTGTGCCGCGAGGACGGCGCCGCCATTGGCAATGGAACCCGACAGGGCGACCGGCCCATCAAACCATTCGCGGATTTCCTGCACGATGGCGAAGGGGGAGAGGCGACCGGCATGGCCCCCGGCGCCAGCGGCAACCGGGATGAGGCCCGTCGCGCCTTTTTCAATCGCCTTGCGGGCAAAGCGGTCATCGATGACGTCGTGCAGCGTGACGCCGCCCCATTTGGTCACCGCGGCGTTCAGGTCCTCGCGCGCACCGAGCGAGGTGATGATCACGGGCACCTGCCACTTTTCGCAGGTCACCATGTCCTCTTCCCAACGGTTGTTGGATTTGTGGACGATCTGGTTGACCGCATAGGGCGCCGCCGGGCGATCCGGGTTGGCGCGGTTCCAGGCCGCGAGCTCTTCCGTGATCTGGTGGATCCATTCATCCAGCTGCGCCTGCGGGCGCGCGTTCAGCGCCGGGAAGGACCCGACAATGCCCGCCTTGCACTGGGCGATGACGAGTTCGGGACCCGACACGATGAAGAGGGGGGAGCCGATGATCGGCAGGCGGAGGCGGTCAAATACGGCTGGGACTGTCATAGGTCAGTTTCTTGCCGAAACGCGTTCGCGCTGTCCAGCCTGACCTTACGTGCACGTCAACTTTTGTTCAATTCCGTGCGCAGCCGGTCCCAATAGGCCAGCCGTTCCTGCACCTTGGCTTCGAAACCGCGCGGGGAGGGGGCGTAAAAGCGCTGCGGGCTCATCTCGTCCGGCCAGTAATTGTCGCCGCTGAAGGCGCCGTCCTTGTCATGGTCATAGGCATAGCCTTTCCCATAGCCGAGGTCCTTCATCATCCGTGTGGGCGCGTTGACGATGTTCATCGGCGGCATCAGCGATCCGGTGTCGCGCGCCGATCTCCACGCGGCCTTCTGCGCGGCGTAAACGGCGTTCGATTTGGGTGCGGTCGCCAGATAGAGGCAGGCCTGCACGATGGCGAGTTCGCCTTCCGGGCTGCCGAGGAAATCATAGGCGTCCTTGGCCGCCAGACACTGCACCAGCGCCTGCGGATCGGCGAGGCCGATGTCCTCGCTCGCAAAGCGGACAAGGCGGCGCAGCACGTAGAGCGGTTCCTCGCCCGCCACGAGCATCCGCGCGAGGTAATAAAGGGCCGCCTGCGGATCGGAGCCGCGCAGGCTTTTGTGGAGCGCGGAGATGAGGTTGTAATGCCCCTCCCGGTCCTTGTCATAGACCGGCATCCGGCGATGCAGCAGCTCGGCGAGCGCCTGCGGGTCGAGCGGGCCGTCCACGCGGATCGAAAATAGCGTCTCCGCCTGATTGAGCAGGAAGCGCCCGTCCCCGTCGGCCGAAGCGATCAGCGCAGCGCGCGCATCGGGCGTCAGTGGCAGCGGACGGTCCAGCAAAGCCTCGGCGCGCGCAAGCAGCGTGTCGAGCGCGTCCGCCCCGAGCCGGTGGAGCACCAGCACCTGCGTCCGGCTGAGCACGGCGGCATTCAGCTCAAAGCTCGGATTCTCGGTGGTCGCCCCCACGAGCGTGACCGTGCCTTTTTCGACAAAGGGGAGGAATCCGTCCTGCTGCGCGCGGTTGAAGCGGTGAATTTCGTCCACGAAGAGCAGCGTGCCTTGCCCGGTCCGGGCATGGTCTTCGGCTGCGGCAAACGCCTTTTTGAGGTCCGCCACGCCGGAGAACACCGCCGACAGCGGCTCGAAGCGCAGGCCCACGGCATCGGCGAGGAGGCGTGCAATCGTCGTCTTGCCCGTACCCGGCGGCCCCCACAGGATCATCGAAGAGAGCTTGCCCGCGGCAAGCATCCGGCCAATCGCGCCGGACGGGCCGGTCAGATGTTCCTGTCCGACAACGTCGCTGATCGTCTGCGGGCGCAGGCGCTCGGCGAGCGGCGGGGTGGGGGCCTCCTGACCGAAAAGGTCAGTCACGCCGTGCCCCGGCATTCTGGCGCAGCAGCCGGTGATAGGTTTCAAGCACCGCGTGGTTCACGCGGTCCCAGTCATAGGCGCTGCTGGCCTCGGCGCCTGCTGCGCCGTGTTTGAGACGCAAGCTTGCGTCGGTGCAGTAGGTCGCCAAAGCGTCGGCATAACCGGAGATCGAGCCGGGTTTGATGAGCCGCCCCGTGACGCCGTCCAGAACCAGACTTTCGCTGCCCGTTGCGCGCGCGGCCACGACGGGAATCGCGCAAGCCATTGTTTCCAGTGTGACGTTGCCAAACGTCTCGGTGACCGACGGGTTGAAGAGCATGTCCATCGAGGCCACCGCCCGCCCAAGATCGGCGCCGGACTGGAACCCGACAAAGACGCCATTCTGCAAGCGGCTTTCGAACCAGTCGCGTGCAGGGCCTTCTCCGATCACCACCACACGGTGGCGCACGCCCTTGGCGCGCAGGGCGTCAATGGCATCGGAAAAGACGTCGAGACCCTTTTCCATGACGAGGCGGCCGAGAAAGCCGATCACCGGCTCGTCATCGGCAATGCCCAGCGCCTGCCGCCAGGCCAGATCGCGGCGCCCCGGATTGAAGATGCTGGTGTCGATGCCGCGCGCCCAGATGCCGATGTCATAGCTCATGCGCTGCTCACGCATCACCTGGGCCATCGATTCCGAAGGGGCGACAACTGCATCGCAGCGCCGGTAAAAGCGCCGCAGCAGCGCTTCGACCGCAGGCTCCATGAAGGCGAGGCCATAATAGCGCGGATAGGTCTCAAAGCGCGTGTGCATTGAGGCCAGAACCGGAATGTCGCGCTTGCGGGCCCAGCTGATTGCGCGATGGCCGAGGATGTCGGGCGCCGCGACATGGACGATATTGGGGGCGAACGCCTTCAGGTCGCGCCGCGCGGCGGGCGTCAGGCCCAGCGCCATGCGATATTCCCCGCGCCCCAGCGGCAGCGCGATGGAGCGGACGCTGACCAGATCGCCGGTGGGCGGAAAATCGGGTGAGTCGGTTGTCGGCGAATAGATGCGGACGTCGGCGCCGTTGCGCAGGAGATAGCCGACCAGCCGGTTGAGCGCCTGATTGGCGCCGTCACGGACATAGTTGTAGTTGCCGCTGAACATGGCAATGCGGGGGCGCTGAGACATCATGGCGTGCCCGATAGCCGAAAGGTCAGTCGAACGAAAGTTCTGCCCAGACCGGCAGGTGGTCCGAAGCGCGGCGTGCCTTGAGGCTGTGGTGCGTGCCCGAGGCGCGGATATGAATGCCATGGCTCACGAAGATGCGGTCAAGGCGCGCGACAGGCCGCTGGCTGTGATAGCTCGGCCCGGTATGGGCATCGTGGTGCCGCCCGATAAATTCCCCCAAACACCCGCCCTGACGCGACCATTCATTGAGATCGCCCATCAGGATGGAGGGCATGTCGGGCACGCGGCCATCAATGTGGGCGAGGACCGAACGGACCTGCTGGCGCCGGCGCAGGCCGGACAGGTCGAGATGCATGCCGACGATCCGCAAACTGTGGTTTTTCCAAGTTAAATCGGCAACGACCGCGCCGCGTGGTTCGATCATCGGCAGGTGAATGACATCATGGCCGACGATCGTGACTGTCCGCCGGACGAGGATCGCATTGCCGTGATGGCCTATGGAATCGGGCCGCGTGTCAAATGGAACGGGGACATAGTCGGTATGCGCTGCGATCAGATCGAGCGGCAGGGCAGAGATGCGCTTGCCAAAGCGGCGGTCGGCTTCCTGCAGGGCGACGATATCGGCATCGACTTCGTTCAGCACGTCTAGCACCCGTTCGGGGCGGCGCAGCCGGTCCGTGCCGATCCCTTTGCGGATATTGTAGCTTGCGACCTTCAGCATGAAGTGTCGGGATAGCGGTCACCGCGTCAGCGGCCAAGCCCCAGTCCGGCGAGCAGGCCCTGATCGAATTTAAGGCGCAGCGTCACAAACGGCCCGCTGCGCGTGTAGCGCGCCGCGTCATAATCGCGGTCGCTAAAGCCAGTCACGTTGTAACCCACGGAAACGTAACCGTTCTTCATCGCGGCAATGCCGATAGTCGGACCGGCGGACCAGCTGAACGCGCTGCCCTTCGGGTTCTGGCGCAGGCTGCCGGAAAAGCCGAGATCGATGCCCTTGCCAATGTCATAGCGCAGATCAGTCCCGAACAGATTGCTCAGGCCCTTCAGGTCGTCCGCGCCGAACTTGTCGAACACATAGCGGGCGCCCCAGAAGAAGGAGACTTCGCTGCGGTTCTGATATTCATCCCCGACCTTCGCGACCGGCGACCAGTTGAGGCTGAAGCTGTTGACGATGCGCTGCGACTTTACGTTGCCATCGATGGTGAGCGGCACGCCGCCAATCGGACCCGCTTCGCCATAGACCGCGTTGCGCGCAACGTCGTTCCGGAACTCGAGCTTGTTGAGCAGCGAGAACCGGCTCTCGCTCGGGCGATGGGCCCAGCTGAGCGCCAGCGATGTTGTTTCCGTCTGAACGCCGTTCTTGCCCGAGGCCTTCGTCCAGGTGAACTGGCCGCCCATTGCACGCCCTTCGCCGATCTGGCGCAGGATGGCTGTGGTCAGGCCATAACGGTCCCCGGTTTCGGCCGTCCGCACTTCGGCGCGTCCCGTCCAGCTCCAGCGGTCGCCGCGATAGGTGGCACCCGCCGTCACCGCGGTGAAGTCTTCGGTCAGCGTTCCGTCACCGCTGCCGATGAAACCGCCGGAGGACACCGGATGGGCCTTGTTCAGCACCTTTGAGGCATCCACGCCGCCCAGCGTCTTGTTGGCGTCCATCGTAAAGTCGAGCGTCAGCGTCTTGCTCACCGGCAGCGACTGGGACAGGCCGAACGCTGCAAAGCTGCGCGGGCCATATTCGGAGATGTCCTGCCGGTTGAGGCTGGAGGTGAAGCGCCCACCTGCCCACGGCTTCAGGTCAAAGCCGATCCGCGCCGTGCGGGCATCCACGGATTGTCCGTCTGCAATCTCATAGGTGCCAACCAGAGTGACATCGTCACTGAAGGCATAGCGTGCGCCGAACTTGTGCCGGGCCGGGAAATCGATGCTGTTGTTCCTGTCCGCCAGCGGAATTTCCGTCTGCGCATCAAGCTCCAGCTTGTTGTCGAAGAAGCGCTTGGCTGCCCCGAACTGGGCGATCGTCGAACTCTGCGTGCGGCCATCCGCCAGCCGGTCGGACGCGACCGTCAGGCCCGACCGCAGGTCGACCGACTTTGCGCGATATTCGATGAGCGCCTTGGCGGCGTCACGCTTGGAGATGTCGTTCAGATATTCCTCATGCCAGGCGCTGCCGGTCAGCGTCAGCTGCTGCGTCATGCGCACGCGGCCGTCCACGCCCATCTTGCGCGTGCCATTCTCTCCGCCATTGGTCTGGCCGACGCCAAAGCCCGATTCCTGTTCACGGGCATAGGCCAGCACGTCGAACTTGGAGCCATGATGTTCGGCCTCGACCAGCCAGGCCGTGCTGGTGCCGGCGGCCTGCATCGTGCCCATGGCCTTGGCCTGCTGGTCGCTCAGCGCGACTTCAGCGCGGACTTCGGTATTCTCATTGGGCCGGAAGCGCACATCGACCCCGCCGAGCGAGGTGCGCAGATTGTCATCCTCGTCGTGGATCGCAGTTGCCGCCACCTGAAGCGTCTTGGCGCTGTTGTTCCACGACACCCGGCCACCCGCATTCACCACGCGCTGGGCGACGCCGTCCACGTCGTAATCAGCAATGATGAACTGCGGATCGAGGCCCGAGGACCGGCTGAGCACCGGTTCACGGAAGCGGAGCGTGCCCGCTACATAGTCGATGTCATAGTCGATATGGCGCACGAGCGTGCGGCTCTCGACGATCCGGTCGGACCGCAGACGGTCACGGGTCTCGATCACGATCCGCTCGCTATTGGGCAGGATGTCGCGCGCGGCCAGTGCATAAGGCCCTGTCAGGCCATTACCCTGGATCTCCTCGCGCCGATGACGATAGGGCGTGTCGGCGGCAAAGGCCGTTGCGCCGAACCGGTCATTCTTGAATTCCGCCTTCACCCCGTTGAATGAGCGGACGTATCGGGTCAGCTGGGCTTCCCCCAGACCCGTTTCATAGTCGCCGAACAGCGCATAGAATTGCGGGCGTTCCAGCTTAAGATAGAGGCGACGCACGCTGGCTGCGTCAAAGCGGCGCTGCGTACGGTCTGCAAAGACGGTGTAATAGGCATCCGGATCGATGATCCCGCCAAAGCGCGTGTCATCCTTGTCCTTGTCGCTGTCATACGACATGGTCATCAGCCATTTGCCCTTGATCCGGCCCTTTGCGTAGAGCGCCAGACGCGCATCCGTGTACCAGTTCTGGCCATTGGCGCCGAGCTTTTCGGTCCGCGTCTCCAGCGTGTTGAAGCCGGTCGTGCCGGCCGCAAAGCCGACAATCGTCCAGGGCCGCTTGCCGGGGTCGAGCCAGGCATCGATGCGCTCCGTGCGGACCACGTCACGGTCGCGCAGGGGCAGGGTGATGCTGAGCGAGCCCGAGGTCGTGGTCGGCTCGAGTTCGATATAGGCAATGCCGTCATCGCCCTCGACGCGCCACACGGGCTTCGCCCGTTCCAGACCCGACAGCTGACGCGCGGCCTGCGCATCGGCCTCCACGGCGGCGTAATAAGGGGCAGGGACGGTGAAATCGCCGGTCAGGCCCTGTGCGACCGGCCGTCCGTCACGGTCCGTCAGCTTCAGGGCAATCACCGGGCGGGTCACGCCATCGGCGACGAGAACCGACTTGGTCCGGTCCAGCACCGCGTGCATCGGGCTGGAGGAGAAGAACACCGTCCGCGACAGGCGTTCGACCACCGTGCCATTCGCGTCGACGATCTCTGCCGTCAGCTTCGTTTCACGGCTGGGCAGTTCCACGCCGCGCCACAGGCTGATAGCGATCGTGCCGCTGCCGTCCTTCTTTGCGCCGTCAAAGGCGAGGGCAGGGACCGGCTGGCCATTGGCGAAGAGCTTCACCGACTGGCCGGGCAGATGCTTGATCGCCACGCGGACCGCCTTGGTGCGCGGGTTATGATCCTCTTCGGGGAAGAGCCAGGCAATGCCCGGCGTCTGGCCCGCAAACCAGTCACGTGTGGCACCTGCGGCTTCGGCCGCGCTGGGCGCTGCCGCGCGGTGGGCGCTGGCGCCGGACAGGCGTGCTGCGTTCTCGCCGGGCATCGTGCGGAAGTCCGCACGAAGCAGCGCACCGCCACGCCCTTCGACAAAGCGGGAGATTGCGCTGCCGGCGCTGCGCGCGTTGACCGCGCACTGGGCCGGGATCTGGCCTTCCGGCAGCGTTGCCGGATCAATCTGGACCACGTGCAGGCCGGGCAGGACGCCTTCGAAGTGATAGCGCCCGTCGCTGTCGGTCACGGCATAGCTGCCATCCTCCAGCATGACGCGGACGTTTGCGATGCCCTTGGCCTTGGCCGGATCGACCGTGCAGCCACCGTCGGTGATCTGCCCGATGATGGTGATGCGGTCGCCCAGCGTGTCACGCGCGATGCGGACTGAGGCGTCCGCTACCGCCGTTTGCGTGCCGCGATTGTCCGTCGCGCTCGCAAGGTTGGTGGCGTTGCCGGGCTGCGCATCCGGCCGGATTTCAACGACATAGGTCAGGTAACCCATCTTGCCCGCGGCGAGCGGCGGGGCTGCTGCCTTCAGCGTGCGCCCGTCGGCGCTGATCGTGTAATCAACCTTTGTGCCGTCGAAGCGGACCGTGTCCGGCTTCAGCCGCATGGCGTCGGGCAGGATGTCGGTGACCGTGATCGCACCCGTCGCGCGCGCCGCGTCGCCGTTGCGCAGTTCCACACGGAACTGGATCGCGTCGCCGGGTACGGCGGTTGGTTGCGACGCCGTCTTCCGGATAGATAGCGGAATGCCCGGCCTGTCGACCGGGATGTCGATCCTGACCGGCGCCGGATCGCTTAGCGTGAACACCTCTCCATAAGAAGCGCCCGCCAATGTAAAGGGCTGCCCATCCGGCCTTCGCAGCGCGGCCAGATATTGCGGCGCGGACTTTGACGGCGCGGTATAGGGTGTCGGAGGCTCGACGACGAGGCGGTATTGACCGGGCCGCGCGAACGGGAACCGGTAGTCGCCAGGATCGAAGCGGTAGGTGACACCGCTGCTGTCGGTGACCGTGGATCCCGTCACCAGGCTCGACGGAAAGCTGGAAACCCCATCATCTCCAAAGACTTGCGCGGGCTGGCCCGTCGCTGCGTTCACCAGGGTGACGCGCGTTCCGGGCACCGGCGCACCGTCGCCGCTGTCAAAGACAACGCCATAGGGATCGATGAGGACTTCCAGCGCAGACTGCGCGATCAGCGAGCCCGTGACCGGGTCATGCGATTCAAGCGTCAGTCGTTCCCCCGGGAACAGGGACAGTCGGCAATCGCCGGAAACAGCCGTCGGGGGGATCGAGGCTGTTGGGATGATCCCTGCAAAAACGCCGCTATTGGGCGCTGTTTCAGTAACGAGAAGCGTTTCGGAGTCGCCCGAAGGGGTCTGGAGACGCACGGAAATGGTCTCGGCGACGTTCGGGTCCTGATTGTCGTGCGCAGAGGTGATGGCCACCACAAGTGGTTCACCTGCGCGGATCTGGTTTGACTGTTCCAGCTGCGCCGGATTGAGGCTGACGCCGGACCAGACACCATCCAGGGCCAATGTGCGGATGCCGCCGGAGCCGTGGCACTGCGTTGTCGGCACCACGAGCGGCGTTCCATCGCCTTTAGCGAGCTGATAGGTCGTCAGCGTCACGGCGGGCGCGCTCAGATCGACCACCAGATCGACGCGGTTGGACAGCGTGGAGAGCGTTTTGCCCTGCGACTGCCACTCGATGCGCGCAATGTTGGAAATGACCATCGTATCTTGCGCCGACGCGGGTGCGGCGGCAGCCCCGATAAGGGCCACCGCCATCCCGACCATCCAGGCGAAGAGATGATGGATCGTGTTACGCATACACGGTGGACTGAGCGGAGGCCGCAGGCGACCTCCGGTTCAGCGATCCGATCAGTTGATCGTCGCGCGGAAGTACAGCGTCCGGGTCGTACCGGGGTTGATCGTCCCCAGCGTGCCCGAAACCGTTCCGGTGGCGAACGTACCGCCTGCGGTCCCGTCCAGATTGCACGTGCCGGTCGGCGCCGTGCCGGTATAGGTCCCCGACTGGAAGATGCCGTAGGCCGAGTCATACGTCGTCTGGGCGGGCAGCGGGTCAGAGATGTTGACGCTGGTTGCAGCCGCGCCGCCCGCCCCGTTGGACACGACGATGCAATACTCGATCGAGGCACCCGGGATCATCTTCGGGTTGGTCGTGCCGTTGACCGGGTCGGAAACGATGCGGCTCTGTTTGTAGACGTTCAGGATGGCGGCCGACACGGTGAAGTCGTCGTCATCACTCGCCTTGCCGTCATTCGCGACGTCGCCGGCCACAACACCGACGGCATCGAACAGGACGGTGTCGACGCCAGCGGTGTTCGCACCCGCCGTTGCCGTGATGACCGTACCCTGCGTTGCCGCAGCGCCACCTTCGCGGGCCTGGCCCTGCAGCGTGACGCCGGCAATGTCGCCATTGACCCGGCTGCTCGGCACGCCACCGACAACAAAGACGGTGCGGACGCCGTCTGCGGCGACTTCGTCCAGATAGGTGACGGCCGTGTCGGTTCCGGCATCATAGGTGCCGTTTGCGTTCGTATCGACGAACAGGCCAAGCCCGGTCACGTCGAAATTGTCGGTGCCGCCATGTGACGCGGTGCCGCCGGCGAGCTGGGCCGCCGTCAGACCGATGTCGATCGTCGCGTTTGTATCGTTGGTCACGGTGAAGGTCGTGACGGCCGTTGTCTGGCCGGGCACGACGGTCGTCGTCGCATTGCCCGTTTCCTGAACGCGGATCGCGACCTTGCGGTCGACCGTGATCGCGTTGGACCCGGACGATGCGGTCTGCGCCACGCCGCCAACCTGAAAGTTGACGGTGACGGTGTTGGTAATCGTCGTCCCGGAGGCTGTCCCCGCAGCCAGGGCCGGGGAGGCACTCAAGATCGCCAGCGCAAGGCAACTGCCTCCTGCCAGCAGTTTGAAATTCCTAGTCATTTTCGGTCTCTCTTCGCTTCATGCGGCGCCGTAGCCCACCCCCCGCCGGCGCCATCGCGGGTTTTCAGCGGACGATGCCGCGGAAACTCAGTTTTCCCTGGGCGCCCGCCGCAATCGGCTCGCGCAGCGCCCAACGGACGTGCGTCACATCCTCGGGGCGCGCGGCACGCAGCGTGCCGTCCGCCTCTCGGACCTTCAGCGCTGCCAGCGCGGCAAACGTCTTTCCGCCATCGACCGAAACCTGGGCGACAGTGTCTGACGTGCCTTGGTACGCAACAGGAGCCGGCATCGGATTGGTAACGACAAAATCCTTCGCGGATTGCGTGCCTGTGTTCCGATATTGGAGAATGAAGACGAGCCGGTCGCCCGGTGTGACCACCTTTGGCGGCTCCAGAACGGTTCGCGTCCGGCCATTTGCTTCGGGCACGATGCGTTCGACATAGACGGAACTGTCGAGTGCAACGCTTTCCGATGCATAGGAAAAAGACGGAACAAGTATCAGAAATAGAGCGAGAAAAAGGCGCATCACGATCTCCATTCTCGGGCTCAGTTGATCCGGACCTTGAAGGTCACGTTGCGGGTCTGGCCCGCGGAGACGGTGCCGAGTGCAACCTCGATCCGGCCGGGCACAGCCGGTGGCCCCGCGAGTGGCGGGACAAAGCGTCCGGCATCGGCATCGGATGCATCGCTGACGGCCGCGCCCTGCAAGGTGAGGGTGCCGGCCTGATAGGTCGTGCCGACGGGCACATTGTCCGAAATCGCGACATTGGTGAGCGATCCCGTGCCGCCGACGGTTGCGGTCAGGGTGTAGGTCACGACCGATCCGGGCACGATCTTGGTGCCGCCAAAGGGATCGACGACGCTCGATGTCTTGGTGAAGCTGATGTTCGCGGCCTGGACGATGTAGGTTCCAGTCGCGTTGCCATCGCCGCCGGTGGTGCCGACCACAGCATCGCCGCCGCCCTGGCCTTGCCCGGCCGACGAACTGCCCGGTGCGCCGGTCATCGTCTTGGATGCCGCGGTCAGGGACAGCTGGCCGCGATCGCCATCGACGGCGGTGCCCGGAATGCTTGAAAGTACGAAGACGCGGATCGACGCATCAGGCGCGAGCACAGGATCGTTCGTGCCCGCGATGTAGACGGTGTCGACACCCGCGTCGTAAACGCCATTGCCATTGGTATCGAGGACGATCGACGTCGCGGTCGGGTCAAACTGATCACCGCCAAGCGCAGTCGTGACGGTCAGGCCATAGGCTTCAGACCCGTTGCCCGTGTTGCTGACGGTGAAGCTCGCGACCTGATTGACGCCGGACGGCAGCGTCGGAATGTCACCGGGGTCGGCCGAGGTAACGGCAACGTCGAGCAGTTCATCGACGCGGATGTTGGACGTGTTGGAGGTCGCGGTCTGCGCGTTGCCCCCTGAATCGGTATAGCTGGCGGTTGCCGTGTTGGAGATGGTCGAACCCGCAACGGTTCCGGCAGCCTGTGCCCGTGGTGCGAAGCAGACCGACGCCGTGGCGACGACCAAAGGTGCGATCAACGCAAGGCGGACGTTCTTGATCGCCCAGAAATTGCCTTCCAACATCGGTTTTACTCAACTCGCAGTTTTTCCTGCGGAGTGAATTAGAACCGAAGTGGAAAATAATTGGTTAAATCCGGAATGGAGCAAGGGGCTGGAATCGTCGGATTTCTGCGGCGTGCTTAGCGCTGCGTAAACCAACAGAAACCGCCATCTGAGGACTGTTTCAGAAAAAATGCTTGGTTATCAGGAGGATGTCATTGATGGCCGGATCTGCTCCAAAATGGCGTCAAGCCATCGGGGGCCTAATGCGACCTTAAGCAAAAAAATTTGGCATGATGGGCTTCTGGCCAAAATAAGCCCCATGCATCGCCTTGACAGCCCAAGGGGCTTCTCTTAGAGGCCGCCTCCTCACGCAAGTTCGCGGGTGTAGCTCAGTTGGTTAGAGCGCCGGCCTGTCACGCCGGAGGTCGCGGGTTCGAGCCCCGTCACTCGCGCCACTTCTCTTCTCGGGAAGCAGGCGTCTTACCGAAATCGACCGGTTTCCATCCATTTGAGCACTGGCCGCAGCGGCAGGATCCAGATCGTGCCTGCGATCAGGTAGAATGGCGTCTGCACCAGGATTGGCCAGGTGCCCACGATGTTGGACAGGCTTGCGACGCCCACGGCCCAGCAGAGGGCGTAAGCGAGGATGCCCAGCATGCCCACGGGCTTGCGCCAGCTCGGTGTTTCCATTGATTCAGATCCTTCCCAAGCGGCTTGACGGCGGGACGACCCAATCGGCTTCGGTGACGATGGCGTCAAGCGGGACGTCCCATGGATCGGCGGGGAGGGCTGCGAGTTGCTGCACCGACCAGCCAATGCCGATGCGGATCGCATCGGGCAGCTTTTCCAGGGCGCGGTCATAATGGCCTGCTCCCTGTCCCAGGCGATTTCCGGATGCATCAAAACCAAGCAAAGGCAATAGGATAACGTCAGGTACTACAATCTCTTGCGAAGAAAGAGGCTGCTGGAAGCCGCCCGGAGCGGTCTCGGTGGCATCGCCGGGCTGCCAGGCCCGGAAAACCATGGGGGCGTCGCGTTCGGAAAGCCAGGGGAGGCACCAATTCGTGCCGGTTTCCGCCAATGACGTCATGAGCCCACGCGGGTCGGCCTCGCTCCCCACGGGGAGATATCCCGCAACACATGTGCCTTGGGCGATGACCGCTGTGAGCTGGGCTGCGGCCTCTGGCGCGGTGAAAAATTCTGAAGAAGGACGTTCTTTTACAAAGGCCTGACGCGCCTTTCTAAGAGAAGATCTGAGTGACGACTTGTCTGTCATCGGTCGGGGTTGGCGGACCCGCCATGGCCGTTGGCCGGAATATCCTCTGACGCCAAGTACGTCAGGTGGGGACCATGTACCTCAGGCCAAGACCTGGGCAGGGACAGCCCCCTTGGATGTGGAATCGCCTCAGGGATAATCTGTCTAGCTCGCACCGGGCAGAATCCGCCGCTCACAGATATAGGGGGCTCAGCCCCGGCGCTCAAGGTGGAGCGCCAGGTTTTCCAGCCGTGCGGCAATATCTTCGAGCAGCGAGAGGTGGTCGTCCGACTGGGCCTGTGGCGCAGGGACGGGCGACGGCGCGGGCGCAGCGGCGGGCGCGCCTTTGCGGGCTTCGTCGAGCTCATCGGCGAGAAGCAATGAGGCGAACAGCAGCTGGCGGACCTCGCTGACGCTGCCGACGGCCTGCCGGGCATCGACCGCCTTTTTGTCGACGATCTCGGCAATCTTGGTCAGATGACCTTCCTCGCCATCGCGACAGGCGACAGTATAGGCGTTGCCGCCGATCTTGAGTTCGATCTGCGCCATCAGCTGCGGCCTCCAGCAGAGGCACGCGCAATGACCGCATCGAGCGCGGACAGCGCGATCGTCGTCTCTTCCTTCAGCTTGGCATGGCGCGCCGCCAGCTCGGCGAGCTTGCCATCATCGGCGGGCACGTCTTCCGAGGCCTGTGGCAGAGGCGACAGGGCGACGGTTTCAATGCGTTCCATGGCGGCGGCTATGCGTCTCAGCGCACTGGACAATCGGTCTTCGGACATCGCGCGAGATTACCACGCGCCACAACTGCCGCAAGCAAAATGGCGCGCTGCGGTTGACCCGCGCGGACCATGACGACAAGAGGGCGGCGACCTCGCTCCCGCGAGTCGCAATTGCCGTCTCCGGCAGAGCTTAAGGGATCGCCATGACTGTTGACCAGCAGCGCCTCGCCAACGCTATTCGTGCGTTGTCGATGGATGCCGTTCAAGCCGCTAATTCCGGGCACCCCGGCATGCCGATGGGCATGGCCGACGTGGCGACTGTTCTCTTCACACAGTTTCTGAAGTTTGATCCGCAAGCCCCGAAATGGGCAGACAGAGATCGCTTCGTTCTCTCGGCCGGTCACGGCTCGATGCTGATCTATTCGCTGCTCCATCTGACCGGTTATGAACAGCCGACGATGGATGACATCCGCAATTTCCGGCAGCTCCATTCGGTTTGCGCTGGGCACCCGGAAAACACCGAACTGCCGGGCGTGGAATGCACGACCGGTCCGCTCGGGCAGGGCGTGGCGATGGCCGTCGGCATGGCGATGGCCGAGCGTCACCTCAACGCCATTTTCGGCGACGACCTTGTCGATCACAAGACCTGGGTGATTGCGGGTGACGGCTGCCTGATGGAAGGCTTGAACCACGAAGCGATCGGCCTTGCGGGCGTCAACAAGCTCGGTCGTCTGAACGTTCTGTGGGACGACAACAACATCACCATCGATGGCGATACGTCGCTGTCGACGTGCGAAGACATTCTGGCGCGCTATGCCGCCACCGGCTGGCACACCGTGCGCTGCGACGGGCACGATTTTGCCGATATCGCCCGCGCGCTCGCCGAGGCGGAAGCGGATCCGCGCCCGTCGCTCGTCGCGTGCAAGACCGTCATCGGCAAGGGCGCGCCCAACAAGCAGGGTGGCCACAGCGTGCACGGCGCCCCGCTGGGTGGAGACGAAATCGCGGCGGCCCGTGCCCATCTGGGTTGGGACGCGGCGCCGTTTGAGGTTCCGGCCGATATTCTGACCGCGTGGCGGTCGCTTGGTGGCCGCGGTGCCGCTGTCCGCGCCGACTGGGAAGCACGTCTCGCCGCCTCGTCGGCCCGGGCCGCTTTCGAAGCCCGCATGGCCGGTGTGACCGATCTCGCTTCGGCCGCGCTCGAAGCCTATGTCGCCGACCTCGTCGCGACGCCGCAGAAGGTCGCGACCCGCAAGGCGTCCGAAATGGCATTGGGTCCGCTCACGGAAAAGCTGCCGCATCTGGTCGGCGGCTCGGCAGACCTCACGGGCTCCAACCTCACCAAGACCAAGTCGACCGAACCCTTCGGGGCCGACAACTACGCCGGTCGTCATGTCTATTACGGCATTCGCGAATTCGGCATGGCGGCGGCGATGAACGGCATGGCGCTGCATGGCGGCGTTGTGCCCTATGGCGGCACCTTCCTCGTCTTTTCTGACTATTGCCGCAACGCGATCCGCATGAGCGCGGTGCAGCATGCGCAGGTCGTCTATGTGATGACGCACGATTCGATCGGTCTGGGCGAAGACGGACCGACCCATCAGCCGGTGGAACACGTGATGTCGCTGCGCATGATCCCGAACCTCAACGTCTATCGCCCTGCCGACGTCATCGAAACCGCCGAGTGCTGGGCGCTGTCGCTCGAAACGCCGGGGACGCCCTCGGTGCTGGCATTGTCGCGCCAGAACCTGCCGCAGCTGCGCGGTGCAGGCGATGCAGGCTGGACCAAGGCGTCCAACCGCTCGGCCAAGGGCGGCTACCGTCTGAAGGCAGCGGACGCCGCACGCAAGGTCGTGCTGGTGGCCACCGGATCGGAAGTCGAAATCGCGGTCAACGTCGCCAAGACGCTTGAAGGGCAGGGGATTGGCGCCGACGTCGTCTCGATGCCGTGCACCGAACTGTTCGATGCGCAGCCGGCCGCCTATAAGGCTGATATCCTGCCGCGCGACGCGCTGATCGTCTCGGTCGAAGCTGGCGTGACGATGGGCTGGGAACGTTACACCGGTCTCGATGGTCTCAACATCGGTATTGACCGCTTCGGCGCTTCGGCCCCTGCGGATGCCCTCTATGACTATTTCGGGCTGACGGTCGACAAGATCGTCCCCCGCATCCTTGAGAAACTTGCCAACTAAGGGAGAATGGACATGGCGAAGGTTGCCATCAACGGTTTCGGACGTATCGGACGCAACGTGGCACGCGCCATTCTTGAGCGCCCCGATTGCGGCCTTGAGCTGGTCTCGATCAACGATCTGGCCGACGCCAAGGCCAATGCCATGCTGTTCAAGCGGGACTCTGTCCATGGCCCGTTCCACGGCACGGTCGAAGTCGACGGCAATGACCTGATCATCAACGGCAAGCGCATCCATGTGACCGCCGAGCGTGATCCTGCCAACCTTCCGCATGCCGCCAATGGCATCGACATCGCGCTGGAGTGCACCGGCTTCTTCACGACCCGCGCCGGTGGCCAGAAGCATCTCGACGCCGGCGCCAAGCGCGTCCTGATTTCGGCACCGGGTAAGGAAGTCGATCTGACGGTTGTCTATGGCGTGAACCACGACAAGCTGACGGGCGATCACAAGATCGTGTCGAATGCGTCGTGCACGACCAACTGTCTGGCCCCGTTCGCCAAGGTCCTGAACGATGCCATCGGCATTGAGCGCGGCCTGATGACGACGATCCACGCCTACACCAACGACCAGAAGATCCTCGACCAGATCCACGAAGACCCGCGCCGCGCCCGTGCCGCTGCCATGTCGATGATCCCGACGACGACGGGTGCCGCCCGCGCGGTCGGCGAAGTGCTTCCCGAACTCAAGGGCAAGCTCGACGGCTCGGCCATCCGCGTGCCCACGCCGAACGTATCGGTCGTTGACCTGACCTTCACGCCGAAGCGCGACACCACCAAGGAAGAGGTCAACGCGCTGCTTAAGGCGGCGGCCGAAGGCCCGCTGAAGGGCGTGCTCGGCTACACCGACGAGCCTCTGGTGTCGATTGACCTCAACCACGACGCGCATAGCTCGACCATCGACAGCCTCGAAACGGCCGTCATCGATGGAAAGCTCGTCCGCGTCCTGTCCTGGTATGACAATGAATGGGGCTTCTCCAACCGCATGGTCGACACGGCCGGCGTGATGGCAAAGCTGATCTAAGGATGGGGCCGGAGGTCGCCCCCGCGAAGGCGGGGGCCGATGTCCGGATGATCACCGACCGAACGGCCCCGGCCTGCGCCGGGGCGACGTGACAGAGGCCAGAAATGACGTTCAAAACCCTTGATGACATGGGCGATGTGACGGGCAAGCGCGTGCTTGTCCGGGAAGACCTCAACGTGCCGATGGCCGATGGTCTGGTGACGGACGACACGCGTCTGCGCGCTGCCGCGCCGACCATCCTCGAACTCGCGGATCGCGGCGCCACGGTTCTCGTACTCGCCCATTTCGGCCGTCCCAAGGGCCAGCCCTCGGACGAGTTCTCGCTGAAGAAGGTCGTGGGGCCGCTGGCCCAGGTCCTCGGGCGGCCGGTCCGCTTCATCGACTGGGAAGGTGACAAGGCTGCCGTGGCAGCGCTCGGCGCGGGCGATATCGCGGTGCTTGAAAACACCCGCTTCTTCAGCGGCGAGGAAAAGAACGATCCCGCCGTGGTTGAACGCTTTGCCAGCCTCGGCGACGCCTATGTGAACGACGCTTTCTCGGCGGCGCACCGCGCCCATGCCTCGACCGAAGGTCTGGCGCACGTCCTGCCGGCTTATGCCGGGCGGTCGATGGAAGCGGAACTGGTGGCGCTTGGAAAGGCGCTCGGCTCGCCTGAAAAGCCGGTGGCAGCGGTCGTGGGCGGGGCCAAGGTCTCTACCAAGCTCGACGTGCTCAAGCATCTCGTGGCCCGTGTTGACCACCTGATCATCGGTGGCGGCATGGCGAATACCTTCCTCGCGGCGCGGGGCGTCAATGTGGGCAAGTCGCTGTGCGAGCATGAACTGACGGGGACCGCCGAAGAGATCCTTGATGCCGCGGAAAAGGCAGGCTGCATCGTGCACCTTCCGTATGACGTGGTGGTCGCGAAGGAATTTGCTGCCAACCCGCCGTCCCTGCGCACCTGCAACGTGCATGAGGTCGCCGCTGATGAGATGATCCTCGACGTGGGGCCTGCGGCCGTGGAGGCTCTGGCTGACGCACTCAAGACGTGTCGCACGCTTGTCTGGAACGGCCCGATGGGCGCGTTTGAGACGGTACCGTTCGACACCGCGACCGTGGCGCTGGCGCGCACTGCGGCAGCGCTCACCAAGGAAGGCTCTCTCGTCTCGGTGGCGGGCGGTGGCGATACTGTTGCCGCGCTCAACCATGCGGGCGTGGCCGACGATTTCAGCTTCGTCTCGACCGCAGGGGGCGCCTTCCTCGAATGGATGGAAGGCCGCGAACTGCCCGGCGTCGCCGCGCTCCAGAAGGCCTGAGTTTTACGTCCCGGCAAGGTCCGCCTTGCCGGGATTTTTTTGACCAAAAACGCATACGTATGCAGCGAAGGACAGAACGATGACAGACCCGAAAATGTTGGAAAAGATCGCCAGCGGCAAAGGCTTTATCGCAGCGCTGGACCAGAGCGGCGGATCGACCCCCAAGGCGCTGCTCGGCTATGGCATCGAAGCGAGCGCCTATAATGGCGATGACGAGATGTTTGCGCTGATCCATCAGATGCGCAGCCGCATCATCTCCTCGCCCGCCTTCACCGGCGACAAGGTCATCGGTGCCATCCTCTTTGAAAAGACCATGGACGGACAGGTGGGCGGCAAGCCGACTCCGGCCGCGCTGTGGGACAAGGGCGTGGTGCCCTTCATCAAGATCGACAAGGGTCTGGAAGACGAAGTGAACGGCGTCCAGCTGATGAAGCCGATGCCGGAGCTGGATGCGCTTCTCGCCAAGTCGAAGGCGCTCGGCGTATTCGGCACGAAGGAACGCTCGGTCATCAACCTCGCCAACCGTGAAGGTATCGCCGCCATCGTGAAGCAGCAGGTCGAGGTCGGCCTTCAGGTGCTGGCCGGTGGCCTCGTTCCGATGTTGGAGCCGGAAATCAACATCAAGAGCCCGGAACGCGCCCAATGCGACGCGATCCTTCTCGACGAGATGATCAAGGCGCTCGACGCCATGCCGGGCACGGACAAGGTCATGCTGAAGCTCAGCCTTCCGGTGACACCGGGCCATTTCGATGCGCTCGTCGATCACCCGCGCGTCCTGCGCGTCGTGGCGCTGTCGGGCGGCTATAAGCGCCCCGAAGCGTGCGTTGAACTCGCCAAGAACCGCGGCATCATTGCCAGCTTCAGCCGCGCGCTGCTCGAAGACCTGCGTCACCAGATGACCGATGCGGAATTTGACGCGTCGCTCGGTTCGGCAATTGACGAGATCTACACGGCGTCGACGACGAAGACGGCGTAAGTTCCCATCCTCCCCCATCGGGGGAGGTGGCAGCCCGCAGGGCTGACGGAGGGGGCGCCGGGTGCATGACGGGTTCGTCGGCTTCGCACCCGGCCCCGCACCCCCTCCACCATGCTGCGCATGGTCCCCCTCCCCCGATGGGGGAGGATCTTGACACCAGCAGGGCTTACACTCGCCCGCTCGCCGCCCTATAGCGCCAGCCATGGACGATCTTGAACTTCCCGAAGTGCCCGAGGGCTTTGCCGAGCGCTTTGTGCGCGAAGACCGCGAACCCGCTGAACTCTATCTGATTTCGCCGCCCGCGATCGATGCGGCGTTCACCGACCGGCTGAAGGCGGCGTTTGATGCCGGGCCAGTCGCAGCCTTCCAGCTCCGCCTGAAGGGCATTGATGACCACAGCATTGCGCGCGCGGCCGAGCCTTTGCAGAAGCTGTGCGCAGATCGCGACGTGGCCTTCATCATCAATGACAGCATCGCGCTTGCCAAACGGCTGGGGGCGGATGGGGTGCATCTGGGGCAGGAGGATGGCGATCCCCGCGAGGCGCGCGACATTCTGGGACGTGACGCACAGATCGGCGTGACGTGTCACAACAGCCGCCATCTGGCGATGGAAGCGGGCGAGGCGGGCGCGGATTATGTCGCGTTCGGCGCCTTCTACGCGACCACCACCAAAGAGGTGCAGCATCAGGCCGACCCTGCGATCCTGAGCTGGTGGACCGTCGTCTCGCCGATTCCGTGCGTGGCGATCGGGGGCATTACGGCGGCCAATGTCGCGCCTTTGGTGGCGGCCGGCGCGGACTTCATCGCGGTTTCAGGCGCGGTGTGGAACGATCCGGCGGGCGATGCTGCGGCGGTTCAGGCCCTTTTGAAGGCGATGGGCCACTGACCAGCCCTTGCCCGAAAGCACGGCTTGGGGTAGGGGCGCGACCGCTCTTTCAAATTCGTACAGGTGACTCATGAAGATCAGCGGCGTGGACATCCGTCCCGGCAACATCCTTGAATTCGAAGGCGGCCTGTGGCGCGCCGTGAAGATCCAGCACACCCAGCCGGGCAAGGGTGGCGCGTACATGCAGGTCGAACTGAAGAACCTGATTGACGGCCGCAAGAGCCAGAACCGCTTCCGTTCCTCCGAAACTGTGGAGCGCGTCCGCCTCGATACGAAGGACTTCCAGTTCCTGTATGTCGATGGCGACATGCTTGTCTTCATGGACAAGGACAATTACGACCAGATCACGTTGCCCGCCGACATGCTCGGCGATGCGGCGGCCTTCCTGCAGGATGGCATGGAAGTCGTTCTCGAACTTTATGATGAACGCCCGATCTCGGTCCAGTTGCCCGATCAGGTCGAAGCCACCATCGTCGAAGCCGACGCGGTGGTGAAGGGCCAGACCGCCTCTTCCTCTTACAAGCCCGCGCTGCTCGACAATGGCGTGCGCGTCATGGTGCCGCCGCACATCACGGCGGGCACGCGCATCGTTGTCGACGTTTATGCGCAGGAATATGTGAAGCGCGCCGACTAAGGCCCGTTTTCTTCCGTTTGCCCTGAGTTTGTCGAAGGGCTGTCCTTTTCTGTGCCTCGAGTGCAAAAGAAGGACGGTGCTTCGACAGGCTCAGCACCAACGGTTGTTTGAAAATTGAACGCCGGCGCCGAAGTTTATGCGCCACGAACCTAGGAATTCTGTTGTGCCTGCCCATTCCGGTATCCTGACCGTCATCGAACGCGCCGCGCGCAAGGCGGGCGGCAAGCTGCGCCGCGACTTCAACGAGGTGCAGCACCTTCAGGTCAGCCGAAAGGGGCCGGCCGATTTCGTGTCCAAGGCAGATACGGCAGCCGAGCGCACGATCTATGACGAGCTGGTCAAGGCGCGTCCGGACTGGAACTTCCTGTTTGAGGAAGCGGGCGAAATCGTCAACAACCCGGACAAGCCGTGCTTCATCATTGATCCGCTCGATGGCACGTCCAACTTCCTGCACGGCATCCCGCATTTCGCGATTTCGATCGCGGTGGAAGAGGAACTGTCTGGCGGGCGTCGCGAGATCACGACGGCGCTCGTCTACAATCCGATCACGGATGAAAGCTTCTGGGCCGAAAAGGGCCGGGGCGCCTGGCTGCAGGACCAGCGCCTGCGCGTGTCCTCGCGCCGCGACATGGCCGATGCGCTGATCGCGACGGGCATTCCCTTTATGGGCCATGGCGATTTTGCTGAGTGGACGAAGATTTTTGCCGCTGTGGCCCCGAATGTCGCGGGCATCCGCCGCTTTGGCGCTGCCTCGCTTGACCTCGCCTGGGTGGCCGCTGGCCGCTATGACGGGTTCTGGGAAAGCAAGCTCCAGCCCTGGGATGTCGCGGCCGGGATGCTTCTCGTGCGCGAAGCGGGCGGATTCGTCACCGACTTCCGGGGTGGGGAGCGCTGCATGGAACGCAGGGAATATCTCGCCGCCAATGACGCGCTGCATTCCAAGCTGCACAAGCTTGTTGCAGGCGCGCTGCGCTGACAAAAATCGTACGCAAGGCATACGGATAGGGCCCGTTTGGCCGCCCCACCTGCGCGGCACCGTCACATTATCCCCCATGGGGCTTCAAAATGGCCCTTAGTGCGCTTGCGATAGCCCGTTTGGTGGCCTAAAGCCGCGGCGATTCCGGTTTCCTGCCGGACCATGGGAAAAGTCGATTATGTCTTCGGTTGCTGCCGGATATCTGCCGATTTTGCTGTTTCTCGCGATCGCGCTGATCCTGTCGAGCGCGTTTGTGTTTCTGCCGATGCTGGTTTCGCGCCTCACCGGGACGCACAATCCGACGCCGGAAAAGCTGACCGAGTATGAATGCGGCTTTCCCGCCTTTGAAGGCAGCCGGTCGCAGTTCGACGTCCGGTTCTATCTTGTGGCCATTCTTTTCATCATCTTCGATCTGGAAGCGGCGTTCCTCTTCCCCTGGGCGGTCAGCCTGGAGTGGACGGGCTGGGCCGGCTGGACGGGCATGATGGTGTTTCTGGGCGAACTGGTCCTTGGCCTTGTCTATGCGTGGAAGAAGGGAGCGCTCGAATGGGAGTAGATCTGACGGCGGCTCCGCCCGCGGGAACGCTTCCCGATGCGAGCTTCTTCAACGGTCTGAACGATGAGCTGTCCAACAAGGGCTTTCTCGTCGTGTCGACCGAAGAACTGTTCCAGTGGGCCCGCACCGGCTCGCTCTGGTGGATGACGTTCGGTCTGGCATGCTGTGCTGTGGAAATGATCCACGTGAACATGCCGCGCTATGACCTTGAGCGCTTCGGCGCCGCCCCGCGCGCCTCTCCGCGCCAGTCGGACGTGATGATCGTCGCGGGCACGCTCTGCAACAAGATGGCCCCGGCGCTGCGTCGTGTGTACGACCAGATGTCGGACCCGAAATACGTGATTTCGATGGGCAGCTGCGCCAATGGCGGCGGCTATTACCACTATAGCTACAGCGTCGTGCGCGGATGCGACCGCATCGTGCCCGTGGACATCTATGTCCCCGGCTGCCCGCCGACCGCCGAAGCCTTGCTCTATGGCATCATGCAGTTGCAGCGGAAGATCCGCCGCGAGGGGACGGTGACCCGGTGAGCCATTCCGCCCCCCGTTATGCCGCCAATGACGGCGTCGCCGATGCGATTGCCAAGGCGCTTGGCAAGGATTTCGTCAGCATTGACGAAGCGCATGGCGAAATCGCCGTTACGGTCGTCACGTCGCGTCTTGTCGAGGCGATGATCGCGCTGCGTGATGAGTGTGCTTATCAGCAGCTGATGGAAATCGCGGGCGTCGACTGGCCCGATCAGGATCCGCGCTTTGAGGTGGTCTACTGCCTCCTGTCGCTGACCAAGAACCACCGCATCCGCGTGCATGTGCGCACGAACGAAGACGTGCCGGTGCCGTCGGTCACGGGCATCTGGCCTGTCGCCGGCTGGCTGGAACGCGAAGTGTTCGACATGTACGGCGTGCTGTTCGAAGGCAATTCGGACCTGCGCCGCATCCTGACCGACTACGGCTTCCAAGGCCATCCGCAGCGCAAGGACTTCCCGCTGACCGGCTATGTCGAACTGCGCTATTCCGAAGAGCAGAAGCGCGTCATGTATGAGCCCGTCACGCTGGCGCAGGATTTCCGCACGTTCGACTTCATGTCGCCTTGGGAAGGCGCCGACTATGTGCTGCCGGGCGATGAAAAGGGAGGCAAGGCATGACCGCTGTTTCCACCACACCGCTCACCCTGAGCCTGTCGAAGGGTCGTTCTTCTGGACATCGCGCTGAACAGAAAGGGCAGGGCTTCGACAAGCTCAGCCTGAGCGGATTTGGAGAGGGTCGCTAATATGTCACTCCAACCCGATCTCGCGCCGACCAACGCCGGCGAGGACATCCAGAACTACACGATCAACTTCGGTCCCCAGCACCCGGCCGCGCACGGCGTTCTGCGTCTGGTCATGGAGCTGGACGGGGAAATCGTGGAGCGGCTCGATCCGCATGTCGGCCTGCTCCATCGCGGCACCGAAAAGCTGATCGAGTACAAGACCTATCTGCAGGCGCTGCCGTACTTCGATCGTCTCGATTACTGCTCACCGCTCGGCATGGAGCATTCTTATGTGCTTGCAGTCGAAAAGCTGCTCGACTGTGAGGTGCCACTGCGCGCGCAATATCTGCGCGTGCTGTTTGCGGAACTGACGCGCATCTGCAATCACATGCTCAACCTCGGTAGCCACGTCATGGACGTCGGCGCGATGACGCCGAACCTGTGGATGTTCGAACTGCGCGAGGACTGCCTCAACTTCTTCGAACGCGCCTCGGGCGCGCGCATGCACGCCGCGTGGTTCCGCCCCGGCGGCGTCCATCAGGATGTGCCGCTGAAGCTGCTGACCGATATTGGCGACTGGCTCGACACGCGCCTGCCCGAACTGTTCGAAGACGCGATCAGCCTTGTCGCCGACAACCGCATCTTCAAGCAGCGCAACGTCGACATCGCCGTCGTGTCGAAGGAAGACGCGATCAAGTGGGGCTTCTCCGGCCCGATGATCCGCGGTGCCGGCATCCCCTGGGATATCCGCAAGTCGCAGCCCTATGACGTCTATGACCGTGTCGAGTTCGACATTCCGGTCGGCACCAAGGGCGACTGCTACGACCGCTTCATGGTCCGCGTCGAGGAAGTCCGCCAGTCGGCCCGCATCATGAAGCAGTGCCTGCGCGACATGCCCGAAGGTCCGGTTCTGACCGAAGACCGCAAGGTTGCCCCGCCCAAGCGCGGCGAAATGAAGCAGTCGATGGAAGCGCTGATCCATCACTTCAAGCTCTACACAGAGGGCTTCAAGGTGCCGGAAGGCAGCGTCTACGTCGCGACCGAAAGCCCCAAGGGCGAATTCGGCGTGTATCTGGTATCGGACGGCACCAACAAGCCCTACCGCTGCAAGATCCGCCCGACGGCGTTCTCGCACCTGCAGGCGATGGACTTCATGAGCCGCGGCCACATGCTCGCCGATACGACCGCCATCCTCGGCGCGCTCGACATCGTGTTCGGGGAGTGCGACCGGTGAGCAATCTCGACACGGCCAAGGCCATGATCGCCGCCTATAACGCGCAGGATGTGGACCTGTACGTTTCGTACATGACCGATGATGCGTGCGAAGCGAACTATCGCGGCGATGTGGTGCGCGAAGGCAAGGAAGGCACGCGGACGGGTCTTGCCGCAGCGTTCGCCAAATGGCCGCAGAACCATGCCGAAATCCTTGATGCCCAGCAGCTGGGCGAATACGTCCTGCTGCGCGAGCATGTGACGCGCGGTCCGGCCTCTGACGGGTCGGATCTGGTCGCGCCGTTCGATGTCGTTTCGGTCTATTCTTTCGAAGGCGAGAAGTGCTCTCGCGTGGAGTTCATCCGCTAATGGCTGACGCAGTTCAAATTCCGGACGAAGCCGAAGTCCGCGCGCGCTGGGGCAATTTTGCCTTCACGCCTGAAACGATGGAAAAGGCCCGCGCCATCATCGCGCGCTATCCGGCGGGGCGTCAGGCCTCGGCCGTGATGGGTCTGCTTGACCTTGCCCAGCGGCAGGTGGGGGCAGAGACCAACACGCAGGGCTGGCTGCCGGTTCCGGTGATCGAATATGTCGCCGCCCAGCTCGAAATGCCGTACATGCGTGTTTATGAAGTCGCGACCTTCTACACCATGTACAACATGGCGCCGGTCGGGAAATTCCACGTGCAGGTCTGCGGCACCACGCCGTGCATGCTGCGCGGGTCGGACGATGTTCTGGCCGCGTGCAAGTCCAAGGGGCTCATCAAGGGCGGCACGACGGCCGACGGCCTGTTCACATTGAACGAAGTCGAATGTCTGGGCGCCTGCGCCAATGCGCCGATGGTCCAGATCAACGACGACAATTTTGAAGACCTGACCTTTGACAGCACGGTCGCGCTGCTCGACGCACTCGCGGCGGGCAAGCCGGTCAAGATCGGCCCGCAGATCGACCGCCAGACCAGCTGCCCCGAAGGCGGCCCGACGGTGCTGAAGGACATGGTCACCGAAAACCACGACTACCGGGGGGAATGGAAGTGAGCCTCCAGGACAAGGACCGCATTTTCACCAATCTCTACGGTTTCCAGCCGTGGAACCTGGATGCCGCCAAAAAGCGCGGATGCTGGGACAATACCAAGAAGCTGCTCGCCACCGGCCAGGATGAGATCATCGAGATCATCAAGGCATCGGGTCTGCGCGGGCGCGGGGGCGCGGGCTTCCCGACGGGGATGAAGTGGAGCTTCATGCCCAAGACGCCGACGCCGGAGCGTCCCAACTTCCTCGTCATCAATGCCGACGAGTCGGAGCCCGGCTCCTGCAAGGACCGTGAGATCATCCGGCATGATCCGCACCGCCTGATCGAAGGCGCGCTGATCGCCGGTTTCGCGATGCGCGCGCGCGCCGCCTACATCTACATCCGTGGTGAGTTCATCTACGAAGCCAAGGTGCTACAGGCCGCCGTCGAGGAAGCCTATGCAGCAGGGCTGGTGGGCAAGAATGCCTGCAAGTCCGGCTATGATTTCGACGTCTTCGTCCACCGGGGCGCAGGCGCGTACATCTGCGGTGAAGAAACCGCGATGATCGAAAGCCTGGAAGGCAAGAAGGGGCAGCCGCGCCTGAAGCCGCCATTCCCGGCAGGTGCGGGCCTGTATGGCTGCCCGACGACGGTCAACAATGTGGAATCGATTGCCGTCACGCCGACGATCCTCCGTCGCGGCGCTGACTGGTTCAAGAGCTTCGGTCGTGAAGGCAATGCTGGCACCAAGCTGTTCCAGATTTCCGGCCACGTAAACACGCCGTGCACCGTCGAAGAGTCGATGAGCATCCCCTTCAAGGAACTCATTGAAAAGCACGCGGGCGGCATCCGTGGCGGGTGGGACAATCTGCTCGCGGTCATCCCGGGTGGCTCGTCCGTGCCGCTGGTGCCTGCCGCGCAGATCATGGACGCGCCGATGGACTTTGACGGGCTGAAGGCGCTGGGCTCCGGCCTTGGCACCGCCGCCGTCATCGTCATGGACAAGTCGACCGACATCGTCCGCGCGATTTCGCGCCTGAGCTACTTCTACAAGCATGAGTCTTGCGGCCAGTGCACGCCGTGCCGCGAAGGCACCGGCTGGATGTGGCGGGTCATGGAACGCCTGCGCGAAGGCAAGGCCGACGTGTCGGAAATCGACACCCTGTTCGAAGTCACCAAGCAGGTCGAAGGCCACACCATCTGCGCGCTCGGCGACGCAGCGGCCTGGCCGATCCAGGGCCTGATCCGTCATTTCCGCCCCGAAATGGAACGCCGGATCGCCGAAGCAAATGGCGGCCAAATGCTGGAGGCGGCGGAGTAAGTTATGCCTAAAGTCACCGTAGACGGCCTCGAAATCGAAGTCCCCGCAGGCGCCACCGTTCTTCAGGCGTGTGAGCTGGCGGGCAAGGAAATCCCGCGCTTCTGCTATCACGAACGGCTGTCCATCGCGGGCAATTGCCGCATGTGTCTGGTCGAAGTCTCGCCGGGCCCGCCCAAGCCGCAGGCGTCGTGTGCGCTGCCTGCCACCGAAGGTCAGGTCATCAAGACTGACAGCCCGATGGTGAAGAAGGCACGCGAAGGGGTGATGGAGTTCCTTCTCATCAACCACCCGCTCGATTGCCCGATCTGCGATCAGGGCGGCGAGTGCGACCTGCAGGATCAGTCGGTGGCCTATGGCCGTGGCGGCTCGCGCTATGACGAGAACAAGCGCGCCGTCACCGAGAAATATATGGGCCCCATCGTCAAGACGGTGATGACGCGCTGCATCCAGTGCACGCGCTGCGTCCGCTTTGCCGAGGAAGTGGCGGGGATCGAGGAAATCGGCGCGATCTATCGCGGCGAGAACATGCAGATCACCAGCTATCTCGAACATGCGGTGACGAGCGAACTTTCGGGCAATGTCGTCGATCTCTGCCCGGTCGGCGCACTGACGTCGAAGCCCTATGCGTTCGTCGCGCGTCCGTGGGAGCTGAAGAAGACGGCCGCCATCGACGTGATGGACGCCGTTGGCACCAACATCCGTCTGGATGCCCGTGGCCGTCAGGTGCTGCGCGCCGTGCCGCGCATCAACGAAGACGTGAATGAGGAATGGGCGAGCGACAAGACGCGCCACGCGGTTGATGGCCTCGTCCATCGCCGCATTGACCGCCCCTATGTCCGCAAGAACGGCAAGCTCGTCGCGGTCGAGTGGGCCGATGCGCTGAAGGCGGTGGCGGCTGCTGCCAAGGACGCCGGCAAGTCCGTCGCCGCTATTGCGGGCGACATGGTCGACTGCGAAACGATGTTCGCCGCGCGCCAGCTGGTGAAATCGCTCGGCGGGACGATGTTCGAGGGCCGCCAGACCGGTCTTGCTTATGACACGTCGAGCCTCTCGGCGGTCAACTTCAACACCGGCATCGCGAATATCGAAAATGCCGATGTCATCCTGCTCGTCGGCTCGGACCTCCGTCGTGAGGCGCCGCTCGTCAACACGCGCATCCAGAAGGCTGTGCGCAAGCGCGGTGCCAAGGTGTTCGCGATCGGGCCGGACACGGACCTGACCTACAAGGCGACGTTCCTCGGCACGAACCTCGGCCTGCTGTCCAAGCTGCCCAAGGACGTGGCCGATGCCTTCAAGGCGGCGGAACGCCCGGCGATCATCGTCGGTGGCGGCGCGCTGCGCTATGAAGGCGCGCATGGGGCGGCACTGGCATTTGCCAAGAAGCACAAGCTGGTGCGGGATGGGTGGAACGGCTTCAACGTCCTCCACTTCGCGGCCGCACGCATGGGCGGGCTGATGCTTGGCTATGCCTATGAAGGCGGGATCAAGGCGCTCGCGGCCAAGAAGCCCAAGCTGGCCTTCTTCCTCGGCGCCGATGAAGTCGATTATTCGATCTTTGCTGACACGTTCAAAGTCTATGTCGGCCATCACGGCGATGCGGGTGCCCATGCGGCAGACGTCATTCTGCCGGGTGCGGCTTACACCGAGAAATCAGGCACTTACGTAAACCTCGAAGGCCGCGTGCAGCGTGGTGATCGCGCTGTCTTCCCGCCGGGTGATGCGCGAGAGGACTGGTCGATCTTCCGGGCGCTGTCCGATCTGACGGGCAAGACCCTGCCGTTCGACAGCCTCGATGCGCTGCGCGTGGAAATGTCGAAGGCCGTGCCTGCGCTCGGCCGTGAAGGTCTCGCCACCTATGGCTGGGATGTCCCGTCGCTCCCCGACAAGGCGAGCGCCGACATTGCCGACTATCCGATCAAGGATTTCTACCTGACCAACGCCATCTGCCGCGCCTCGGAAACGATGCAGCGCTGCTCTCGTGAACTGGTCCATGGGGAAGAATGGCTGGAGGCCGCGGAATGACCTTTACCCAATGGTTCCAATCCTGGGGCGGTGAGGCGTTTGGCTGGTTCCTTGCGACCACGGTGCTCATCCTCATGATCGCGCTGCCGCTGATGCTGGCCGTCGCGATGATCATCTATGCCGACCGCAAGATCTGGGCGGCGATGGCGCTGCGCCGTGGTCCGAACGTTGTCGGTCCGCTCGGCCTGCTGCAGTCCTTCGCAGACGGCCTGAAGGTCATGCTGCAGGAAACGATCATCCCGTCGGCGGCGAACCGGGGCCTGTTCCTGCTGGCGCCGATCATCACCTTCACCGTTGCGCTGATCGTCTGGGCGGTCATCCCGTTCGGTGCGGGCATGGTGCTCGCCGACATCAATGTCGGCCTGCTCTACCTGCTCGCCGCGTCCTCGCTCGGCGTCTATGGTGTGATTATTTCGGGTTGGGCGTCCAACTCCAAATATCCGTTCTATTCGGCGCTTCGTGCCGCCGCGCAGATGGTGTCCTATGAAGTCTCGATCGGCTTTGTGCTGATCTCGGTCGTCCTCTGGGCGGACAGCTTCAATCTCTCGACGATCGTGCTGGCGCAGCAGGCACATGTGCTGGGCTTCTTCAACGGCTTCGGCTTCAACCCGCTGCTCTTCCCGATGGCGGTCGTGTTCCTGATTTCGGCGCTCGCTGAAACGGCCCGCGCGCCGTTCGATCTGACCGAAGCGGAATCCGAACTCGTCGCCGGGTACCAGACCGAATATTCCTCGATGAGTTTCGCACTCTTCTGGCTCGGCGAATATGCCAATGTCATCCTGATGTGCGCGCTCAACGCGATCCTGTTCTGGGGCGGCTGGCTGCCCCCGGTCGATTGGGCGCCGCTTTATGCTGTGCCGGGCATCATCTGGTTCTTCTCCAAGATTCTGATCTTCTTCTTCATCTTCTCGTGGATCAAAGCCACGGTGCCGCGCTTCCGCTATGACCAGCTGATGCGGCTCGGCTGGAAGATCTTCCTGCCCATTTCGCTGATCTGGGTGTTCCTGGTGAGCGGCTATCTCATGCTGACGAGGTATGGGGGATGAGCTTGGCGCTTTCACTCCTCGCACAATCGGTCGTCACGTTGGCAGCGCCGAATGCGTCTCCGCTTCCGGGGACCGCTTGGTCGTGCTCTTATGTCGATGCGTCGGGTAATGATTTCGGGTTAAACGGAGATTTCCCGGAGGCACCGAAAGGCTGGGACCCGAACACGGGAATGCCAACGCAGGTGTCGGGTAACGGGCCGAGCGCCATGACGGGCACCAAACTCGTGAATGCGTTTGAAAGTGGCGAACAACTGCGCACCTATATGGTGAGCTATCTCGACCGCGATGGTTCGCGCTACAATCTGATGTTCAATTTCGTGAAAGAGAGTGACGGCCTCTCGACCATCACGCACTACGTTCCTGCACTGGACGGCAAGGGCAAGTTGCACGCCTATGCGACGGGCCATTGCAAATCCACATTCCATGCCTTGGGCAAAGGGGCACAAGTTAAATGAGCAGCATCGCTCACTTCATCAAGACCTTCACGCTCTGGGAGTTTGTGAAGGCGCACTGGCTGACCTTGAAGTATTTCTTCAAGCCCAAGGCGACGATCAACTATCCCTATGAGCGCAACCCGCTCAGCCCGCGTTTCCGCGGCGAACATGCGCTGCGCCGCTATCCCAACGGGGAAGAGCGCTGCATCGCGTGCAAGCTGTGCGAAGCGGTTTGCCCGGCGCAGGCGATCACCATCGAGGCCGAACCGCGCGAGGACGGCAGCCGCCGCACGACGCGCTACGACATCGACATGACGAAGTGCATCTATTGCGGCTTCTGTCAGGAAGCATGCCCGGTCGATGCCGTCGTCGAGGGCCCGAACCTCGAATTCTCGACCGAAACGCGGGAAGAGCTGCTCTATGACAAGGCAAAACTTCTTGCGAACGGCGACCGCTGGGAACGCGCCATCGCTGCGAACATCGCAGCCGACGCGCCGTACCGGTAAGGGAAGAGGGGGGAGACCATGATCCAGGCTTTTGCCTTCTACCTGTTCGCCACTGTCGTCATCCTTTCGGGTGCGCTGACGGTGCTGTCGCGCAATCCGGTGCACAGCGTGCTGTGGCTGATCCTCGCCTTCTTCAATGCGGCGGGCCTGATGGTTCTCGTGGGGGCAGAATTCATCGCGATGCTGCTCGTCATCGTTTACGTTGGCGCAGTCGCGGTGCTGTTCCTGTTCGTCGTCATGATGCTCGACATCGACTTTGCCGAACTGCGCAGCGGGTTCGTGCGCTACGGCTTCTTCGGATTGCTGATCGCGCTCGTGCTGGCGGGTGAGCTCATCATCGCCGGTGGTGCCTGGAGCCAGGGTGCGCTTGATCTGTCGCGCCGTGCGGCGCCGGCCTCGGGTGATCTGCAGAACATCGAAGCGATGGGCGCGCTCATCTATTCCAAATATCTCTACATTTTTGAAGCCGCCGGCCTGGTGCTCCTCGTCGCGATGATCGGTGCGATTGTGCTGACCCATCGTGAGCGCAAGGACGTGCGTCCGCAGAACATTTCGGATCAGGTCAAGCGCCGTCCGCAGGATGCGGTGCGCAACGTCAACCAGCCGGTCGGGCAGGGGGTGGAACTGTGATCGGGCTTCAGCACTATCTGGTCGTTTCGGCCATTCTGTTCACGATGGGGGTGCTCGGCATCTTCATCAACCGGAAGAACATCATCATCATCCTGATGGCGATCGAGCTGATCCTGCTCGCGGTGAACATCAACCTTGTCGCCTTCAGCGCCTTCCTTGGCGATCTGGTGGGGCAGGTGTTTGCCATGTTCGTGCTGACCGTGGCGGCGGGTGAAGCGGCCATTGGCCTCGCCATCCTCGTCATTTACTTCCGCGGACGCGGATCGATTGCGGTTGATGATGTCAACCGGATGAAGGGCTGATCCCCGTGGAAACCATCAAGCTCATCGTTTTCCTGCCGCTCTTGGCTGCGCTCATCGCGGGCCTTGGCAACCGCATGATCGGCAATGTCGCGGCCAAGGCCGTGACAACGGCAGCGCTGTTCATTTCCTGCGCGCTCAGCTGGCCGATTTTCCTGTCGTTCCTGGGCGGCAGCGCGGAAGCGCATGTGGTGCCGGTGCTGGACTTCATCCGCTCGGGTGATCTCAATGTCCAATGGTCGCTGCGCGTCGATACGCTGACGGCGGTCATGCTCGTCGTCGTGACGAGCGTGTCGAGCCTCGTGCACCTCTACAGCTGGGGCTATATGTCCGAAGACCCCAGCCAGCCGCGCTTCTTCGCCTATCTCTCGCTCTTCACCTTCGCGATGCTCATGCTCGTGACGGCGGACAGCCTGGTGCAGATGTTCTTCGGCTGGGAAGGTGTGGGCCTTGCGTCCTACCTCCTCATCGGCTTCTGGTATCACAAGCCCAGCGCGAACGCGGCCGCCATCAAGGCGTTCGTTGTCAACCGCGTGGGCGACTTCGGCTTCTCGCTCGGCATCTTCGGCGTGTTCCTCGTGTTCGGCACGGTGTCCATCCCGGCCATCCTTGAGGCCGCGCCGGGCTATGCCGGATCGACGATCGGTTTCCTCGGCTATCGCGTCGACACGATCACGCTGCTCTGCATCCTGCTGTTCATCGGCGCGATGGGCAAATCGGCGCAGCTCGGTCTCCACACCTGGCTGCCCGACGCGATGGAAGGTCCGACGCCCGTTTCCGCGCTGATCCACGCAGCGACGATGGTGACCGCAGGCGTCTTCATGGTCTGCCGCCTGTCGCCGCTGTTCGAACTGTCGGAAACGGCGACGACGCTGGTGACCTATGTCGGCGCTGCCACCGCGCTGTTCGCGGCCACGGTCGGCACCACGCAGACCGACATCAAGCGCGTCATTGCCTATTCGACCTGCTCGCAGCTTGGCTACATGTTCTTCGCAGCCGGCGTCGGCGCCTATGGAGCGGCGATGTTCCACCTGTTCACGCACGCCTTCTTCAAGGCGCTGCTGTTCCTCGGCGCTGGCTCGGTCATCCATGCCATGCACCATGAACAGGACATGCGGTACTATGGCGGCCTTCGGAAGCACATCCCGCTCACCTTCTGGGCGATGATGGCGGGAACGCTCGCCATTACCGGCGTTGGCGTCGCGGGCGTCTTCGGCTTTGCCGGCTTCTATTCGAAGGACGCAATCATCGAAGCGGCCTTTGCCAGCGGCACTGAATCCGGTGGCGTAGCCTTTGCTGTGGCTGTGTTCGCGGCGCTGCTGACGAGCTTCTACAGCTGGCGCCTGATGTTCCTGACCTTCTTCGGCAAGCCGCGCTGGTCGCAGTCGGAGCATATCCAGCATGCCGCGCACGATGCGCACGGACATGGCGATCACGCGCATGGCCATGACGACCATCACCACGCCCATGCGCACGATGACGACGGCACGCTCGGCTATCATCCGCATGAAAGCCCGCTGCCGATGCTGGTGCCGCTGATCGTGCTGACGATTGGCGCCGTGTTCGCCGGTTACTTCTTCCACGATGCGTTTATCGGGGCCGAAACGGGCGGCGAGTTCTGGAAGGGCAGCCTCGCATTCGATGCGCATCTGATGCACGAAATGCACGGCGTGCCTGCCCTGGTGAAGCTGTCGGCGACCATCGTCATGGTCATCGGCCTCGCCATCGCCTGGCTGGCTTATATCAAGGACACCACGATCCCCGCGCGCTTCACGGCGACCTTCTCCGGGCTGTATCAGTTCCTCTTGAACAAGTGGTATTGGGATGAGCTCTACAACCTCATCTTCGTGCGTCCCGCCATGTGGCTTGGCCGCTTCCTCTGGAAGAAGGGCGACGAAGGCACGATCGACCGCTTCGGTCCGCATGGCGCGGCGGAAGTCGTGCTCTTGAGCAGCCGCGCGGCAGTTCGCCTGCAGTCCGGCCTCATTTCCTCTTATGCCTTCGTGATGCTCCTCGGACTCGTTGGCTTTGCAACCTGGGCGATGACACGATGAGCTTCCCCATTCTCTCGACAATGATCCTGCTGCCCGTGGTGGCAGCGTTCGTCACGATCTTCCTCAACGCGAATGCGGCCCGCTGGACCGCGCTCGCGACGACGGTGGCGCTGTTCGTGCTCGGCATCCTGCTGTGGCAGGGGTTCGACATTGGCGGTCCGCAGTGGCAGTTTGTGGAGCGTGCGCCGATGTTCGGGCAGCGTTTCGCCTGGGCATTGGGCATTGATGGCATCGCCCTGATGCTGATCGTGCTGTCGGTGTTCCTGATGCCGATCTGCATCCTCGCCAGCTGGGAATCGATCGAGAAGCGCGTGCCCGAATACATGGCGGCCTTCCTCCTGATGGAAGCCTTCATGATCGGCGTGTTCGCCGCGCAGGACATGTTCCTGTTCTACATCTTCTTCGAAGCCGGCCTGATCCCGATGTACCTGATCATCGGCATCTGGGGCGGCGCAGACCGCATCAAGGCGAGCTACAAGTTCTTCCTCTACACGCTCGTCGGCTCGCTCGTGATGCTCGTCGCCATGCTGTGGATGGCGCGTGAAGCCGGCACCAGCGACATTCCGACGCTGCTCCAGTACAACTTCCCGGTTGAGGCGCAGACCTGGCTGTGGCTTGCGTTCTTTGCCTCCTTCGCGGTCAAGATGCCGATGTGGCCGGTCCACACCTGGCTGCCGGACGCGCACGTCCAGGCGCCGACGGCTGGCTCGGTCATTCTGGCCGGCGTTCTGCTGAAGATGGGCGGTTATGGCTTCATCCGCTTCTCGCTCCCGATGTTCCCCGAAGCATCGGCGGCGCTCGTCTGGGTCGTGTTCGGCATGTCGATGGTCGCGGTGGTCTACACCTCGCTCGTGGCACTCGTGCAAACCGACATGAAGAAGCTGATCGCCTATTCCTCGGTCGCGCACATGGCGTTCGTCACGATCGGCCTGTTCGCCTTCAACCGTCAGGGGATCGAAGGCGCGCTGATTGTCATGCTGGCCCACGGCCTTGTTTCGGGCGCGCTCTTCCTGTGTGTCGGCGTCATCTATGATCGCCTGCACACGCGTGAGATCGCGCGCTATGGCGGCCTGTCGAACAACATGCCCTATTACGCGCTGTTCTTCCTGTTCTTCACGATGGCGAGCGTGGGCCTGCCGGGCCTCGCGAACTTCGTCGGCGAATTCCTGGCCCTCGTCGGCGCCTATGAGGCGAACAGCTGGGTGGCCTTTGTCGCGACGACGGGGATCATCCTTGGCGCGGCCTACATGCTGTGGCTCTACCGTCGCGTGGCCTTTGGCACCGCAGCGGGTGAAGATACCGCATCGATGCGGGACATCACCGCGCGGGAATGGCTGACGCTGGCCCCGATTGCGGCCGCCACGATCTGGATGGGCGTCTATCCCGAAAGCTTCATGGCGCCGATGCGCAATGACGTGACCGCGATCCTCGCCCGCATCGAACCTGCAGCGCCGCAGGGCGACGCCAAACTGAAGCTGGGCGATCCCAAGAAGCTCGCCCAAGCCCATGAAGCCGCGCACGGGGAGGCGCACTGATGTCCATTGCCTCTTCAATCCTGCTGACGCTGCCGGAAGTCATTCTGTCGGTTTCGGCCATCGTGCTGATGCTGGTCGCGGCCTATGCCGGGGACAAGGCGACGCGTGTCGTCAATGGTGTGGCGGTCGCTGCGCTCTTTGCCGCGTTCCTCTCGCTCGGGCAGGAAGGCGTTGCCTTTGACGGCCTTTACAGCGCCGATGCCTTCGCCAATTTCGCCAAGCCGCTGATCTATCTGGCGGCGGGCGTCTCGATCCTGCTGTCGACGCGATTCTTTGCCACCGAAGACCGCCTGCGCGCGGAATATTCGGTGCTGATCCTACTTGCGACGGTGGGCATGGGCATGATGGTCTCCGCGACCAACCTGCTGACGCTCTATGTCGGTCTCGAACTGCAGAGCCTTGCCGCCTATGTGCTGGCGAGCTTCATGCGCAAGGACCAGCGCTCGGCGGAAGCGGGCCTCAAATATTTCGTCCTGGGCGCGCTCGCTTCGGGCATCCTGCTGTACGGCATTTCGCTCCTTTACGGCTTCTCAGGCACGACCGACTATCACGGTGTCGCCGAAGCGCTCGCCAATGGCGTGAACACGGGCGAACTGTTCGGCATCGTGTTCGTCCTCGCAGGGCTCTCGTTCAAGATCGCCGCCGTGCCGTTCCACATGTGGACGCCCGACGTCTATGAAGGCGCGCCGACGCCGGTCACCGCCTATTTCGGCAGCGCGCCCAAGGTCGCCGCCGTTGCACTTCTCGTGCGCGTGACGATCGAAGCGATGGGCAGCGCGGTGACCAGCTGGCAGCAGATCCTGATCTTCACCTCGCTCGCCTCGATCATCCTTGGCGCGTTCGGGGCCATTGGGCAGACCAACATCAAGCGCCTGCTGGCCTATTCGTCGATCAACAATGTCGGCTTCGTGCTTGTCGGCCTTGCGGCTGGCACGCAGGACGGCGTGTCGGCCACGATGACCTACATGGTCATCTATGTGCTGATGACGCTGGGCAGCTTTGCCTGCGTGCTGCAGATGCGCGCCGCCGATGGCCGTCATGTCGAAGACATTGCGAGCCTTGCCGGCCTCTCGCGCCGTCAGCCTGCGCTTGCTGCTGCCATTGCGATCTTCATGTTCTCGCTGGCGGGCATCCCGCCGCTGCTCGGCTTCTGGGCCAAGTTTGTGGTGTTTGACGCAGCAGTGGCGGCTGGCCTGATGCCGCTCGCGGTCATCGGTATCGCGGCCTCGACCATCGGCGCCTTCTACTATCTGAAGATCGTCAAGATCATGTATTTTGACGAGCCTGCAGAAGCCTATCACCCGGTCGGCAGCTATGTCGAAAGCGGTGTGATCGCCCTGACGGCGCTGGCGGTGTCGCCGCTCGGCTATCTGGCGATCCCGATGCTCGGCGCGGCTTCGGCGGCGGCGGCAAAGGCGCTGTTCTGACCGAACGGTTCCGCGCGGTCGCCGAGACCGGCTCGACCAACGCCGATGTTCTGGCGCTTGCAGCGGCGGGCGCGCCCGATGGCCTCTGGCTGCGGGCCGACCGTCAGACGGCGGGCAAGGGGCGCATGGGGCGCGACTGGCAGTCGCCGGTTGGAAACTTCTATGGCAGCACGCTGGTCCGCCTGACCGCAGGGGATCCGCCCCCGGCAACGCTGGCGCTGGTCGCGGCCGTCGCGCTTTACGATGCATTCCGCTTCCTTGCCCCCGATGTCGATTTCCGCATCAAATGGCCCAATGACCTGATGGTCGATGGCGCCAAGATTTCGGGCATCTTGCTTGAACGGGCCGACGATGCCGTCGTGGTCGGCATGGGCGTCAATCTCGCCTTTCATCCCGAAGGCCTGCCGCGCAGGGTCACAAGCCTCGCCGCGCTTGGCGTGGCGGTGCCGACGCCGGAGGACTTTCAGCACATCCTTGCCGCCCGCTGCGATGCGTGGCTGGACAGCTGGCGCCGTGCGGGGCTGGCCGCCGTGCGGTCGGCCTGGGTGGAGCGGGCGCACCCAAAGGGCACGGCGCTTTCCGTCAATGCCCCCGATGGCAGCGTGACCGAGGGACTGTTTGAAGGACTCGCCGAAGACGGAGCGCTGCTCCTGCGCTTGGCGGACGGAACGATCCGTGCCATTCACGCGGGCGATATTTTTCTGATCTGAAGAAGGTGGGGCGGATGCTGCTCGCGATCGACGCTGGCAATACCAATATCAAGTTCGCGCTGTTCGACGGGCTGGAGATCCGCGCCCGCTGGCGGATCGCGACGGATGCGCGGCGGACGGGCGATGAATATGCCGTCTGGCTGCTCCAGCTTCTGGAGATTGAGGGCTTCAAGCGCAGCGACGTGACCGATGTCATCATCTCGACCGTGGTCCCGCGCGCGCTCCACAATTTGCAGGTGCTTGCGTCCAAATATTTCGGGCTGGACGCGCTCGTCGCGGGGCGCGGCACCGTGCCCTGGGGTATCGAGCTTGATGTGGACGAGCCGCAGAATGTCGGCGCCGACAGGGCCTGCAACGCCACTGCCGCCCATGCCGGGCACGCGGGCGACCTCATTGTCATCAGCTTCGGCACGGCAACGACCGTCGATCACATCAGCGCGACGGGCGCCTATCGGGGCGGGATCATCGCGCCGGGCATCAATCTGTCGCTCGATGCGCTGGTCGCGGCCGCCGCCAAGCTGCCGCGCATCGCCATTGAGGCACCCGCATCGGACAGCGTGATCGGCCGCACCACCGAAAGCCAGATGCTGATCGGCATCTATTTCGGCTATGTCGCGATGATCGAAGGTCTGATCGCGCGGATGAAGGCACAAATCGGCAAACCGGTGAAAGTGGTCGCAACTGGCGGTCTTGCGCCGCTGTTTCAGCAACATGCCCATCTGTTTGATGCGATTGACGGTGATTTGACGTTGAGGGGCCTTGCCATTCTCTACGCGCGCCGCGAAGGCGGAGTATGACTCACCCCAAAGACGAACTTCTTTTCCTCGCCCTCGGCGGGTCGGACGAGATTGGCATGAACGTCAATCTCTATGGCTGCCAGGGCAAATGGCTGATGGTTGACCTCGGCATCACCTTCGGCGGCACCGAATATCCCGGCATCGAGATTGTCCTGCCCGACCTTGAGTTCATCGAGGAACGCCGCAAGGACCTGCTCGGCATCGTCCTGACGCACGGGCATGAAGACCATATCGGTGCGGTGCCCTATCTTGCCGCGGACCTTGGCGTGCCGCTCTATGCGACGCCGTTCACCGCCGGGCTCATCAAGGGCAAGCTGGAAGAAGAAGGGCTGGCCGAAGAGGTTGAGCTGCGCATCCTGCCGATGGAAGGCAATTGCGAGATCGGGCCGTTCAAGTGCCAGCTGATGCCGCTTGCCCACTCCATCCCGGAAATGAGCGCGGTCGTTATCGACACGCCTTATGGACGTATCTTCCACACCGGCGACTGGAAGCTTGATGATGGTCCGGTCATCGGCACGCCGTCGACCGCCGAGCAGCTGACGGCCATCGGTGACGCGGGCGTCCTCGCGCTCGTGTGCGATTCCACCAATGTCTTCAATTCCAATGAGAGCGGCAGCGAAGCCAGCGTCTATCCTGACCTGCTGCGCCATGTGCGCGAGTCGAAGGGCCGCGTTGTCGTCACGAGCTTTGCCTCAAATGCGGCGCGTCTCCAGACGCTCGCCAATGTGGCGCGCGAAACCGGGCGCAAGCTGTGCGTCGCGGGCCGCTCGCTCAACCGGATCCTGCAGGTGGCGCAGGCGGTCGGCTATCTGAAGGGCCTGCCCGAAATCATCGAGATGGACGCCATCGACGCTTACCATCGCAAGGACGTGCTGGTGATTGCGACGGGCGGGCAGGGCGAGTCCCGTGCTGCGCTGGCGCGGATCGCCGAAGGCGGCCACCCCATCAAGGTAGAGGAAGGCGACACGATCATCTTCTCGTCCAAGCAGATCCCGGGCAACGAGATCGCGATTGGCAAGATCATGAACCAGTTTGCCCGCCGCAACATCCGCATGATCACCGAAAAACAGGGCCATGTGCACGTCTCCGGCCATCCCGGACGTCCGGAACTGGCCAAGATCTACGGCTGGCTGCGTCCTGAAATTCTGCTGCCCGTCCATGGCGAGCGCCGCCATATGGCAGAGCAGGCGCGCTATGGCCTGGAACTGGGCATCCCGCGCGCCATCGTCCAGTCCAATGGCGATGTGGTGCGCCTGGCCCCCAATGGCCCCGAAATCATCGGGCGGGAGCGGACCGGGCGTCTTGTTCTCGACGGCGACGTCATCCTGCCGGCTGATGGCCTGACGGTGACCGAGCGTCGCCGCACGGCGCTGCACGGCGTGATCTCGGTTGCAGTTGCGCTCGACTCCGCTGGCCGACTGTTCGGGGAGCCGGCGGTGCGCCTGCTTGGCGTGCCCGTGGAGGAAGACCGCGAGGAGTTTATCGCAGACGCCTGCAAGGCCGCCGGCAAGGCGGCCGCATCCGGCGAACGGGACGAGGCGAAGCTGCGCGAGACGATCCGTCTCGCCGTCCGCCGTGTCGCGACCGAATGGACCGGCAAGAAGCCGATCGTGGAAGTTCTTCTGATCAGGAACCGCTAAGCCATGAAATGGACGTCAATTCTCGCCATCTATTGCCTGTTCTGGGTGATGAGCGCGTTTCTCGTCATGCCCTTCCACGTGCGCACGGCGCATGAGGCCGGGGCCGACCTCGTGCCCGGGCAGGCCGAGAGCGCGCCCCACGAGTTTCGGCCGCTGCGGATCGTCCTCTGGACGACCCTGCTCTCAACGATCCTCTTTGGTCTTTACTACGTCAACTATGTGAACCAGTGGATCACGCCCGAAACGCTGGACTTCACGCGCTGAGCGATTAGCGGCGCAGCCGCTCGATCGCCTGGGCGAGGGCCACGTAGAGCTTGCCCGCATCCGATGACAACAACGTCACGCTGAGCGGCATTCCGTCGCGCGTGGCGAGCACGTTGCGCAGCATCGCCTCAAAGTCATGGATGTAGCGGTTCACATGGTCGCGGAAATCCATGTCCTCTTCATAGTGAAGCAGGATTTCGCGCGCTTCCCCGGCATCCAGCAGCCGCACCGCACGGCGCGTGAAGACGCCGCGATCGCCGCGCAGATAGGACGCCCAGGCCGTGTCGGTCACGTCGTTCGACAGGATCTTCGTGACGTCGATCGCGGTTGAGTTCAGCGACTCGAGGATCAGCGCCATGCGCCGCGCAAACAGGGCGCTGTCGCCCCGCACGACCTCTTCCTTCGCCTCATCGACGCGGGCCTCAAGGTTGGCGCTCGTTTCGCTGATGGTGAGCATCTGGCGCATGAGCCGGTCGGTTGCCTTCTGGGCGACGGCCACCGCCTCTTCCGCCTTGCGCGAAATCTCGGCCATCTGTTCTTCGACCTGCGCGGTAAGCGCGGCGGTCATTGCGTCGCGCGCCTGCTGGCCCAGGCTGTTGGCCGCTTCCGGCACGACATTGGCCAGCGCCTGCCGGGCATGCTCGGACGCCTGATTGGCCGCTTCCTTGATGCGGAGCAGCGCGTCGATGAGCTGCGGTGCGGTGGCACCCGTCAGATCGCGGGCGTGGGCCTCTGCGCTTTCGATTTCGCGGTTCAGCGCCTCGGCGGTCGCGCGGCTGTCGCTGAGCGCAGCCCCCGCAGTGTCGACAAAGCGGGCGACTTCCTCACGCTGCTGGCTGACGAGCTGTTCGGCTTCCTTCAGGCGGGCGAGTGCGGCGGACGAGGCAGTTTCGATGGCTTCGACCTCGGGCATGACAGCGCGCGCGGCCGTGCGGCTGGCTTCGGCCGTGTCCTGCAGGCGCTGGTAAGCGATCGGCAGCGTTTCATCGATCTCCCGGGCGGATGCGTCCAGCGCGACGAGCAGCGTTTCGGCCTGCCGGATCAGCGCTTCGGCAGAGGTGCCCCCCGCCTTCAGCGTTTCGCCCAGCTGATCGGCATGGTCGCGCAGACCAAGGATCGCGGCACTCACCCGCTCGGCATCCGCAATGGTGTCATCGCCCAGACCGCCAAAGCGCTGTTCGATGGCGGAGATGTCGGCGTTGATGCGGTCGACCAGCGCCTGGCTGGCGGCGTCCTGCGCTTCGAAGACGCGGGCGATCTCATCGACCCGCTCACCAATGTTGGCGACCCGCTTGGCCACCGCATCGGTCGATTGCGCTCCGGCAGCGGCGATCGCGGCATGACCCTGCTCAATGACGGCCATCATGGCTTCGCCCTGCGCTTCCAGCCCCTTCTGCGCGGCGGCGAGCGCTTCTCCGGCGCGTTCCAGCGCATCGTCGAGCGTCTGCGACATGTGCGCGGAGGCTTCGTCCATGCGGTTGGCGGCCACGGCGCTCACATCATGGATATGTGCGACGCGTTCGGCGAGCTTCTGCGCGGCGGCGGTCGCGATGTCATCGGCCTCGCGTCCACGCGCGGTGAGCAGCGTGAGCTGCGATTCCAGTTCCCCGGTCTTGTCGAGCGCCGTCTGCCCGGCGGCTTCGAGCGCTTCGGTCATCCGGCGCGCCTCGACCTGCGCGCGCGGCAGATCAGAGAGCAGTACCGCCATGTCGGCCCGTGCGCCCGAGGCGCTGTTCTTGAGTGTCGCCGAATGGCGGGTGATCGTATCGAGCTCGCCCCGCATCGCGGCGGTGGCGTCGGACAGGCGGCTCGCCGTGTCTTCACCAAGGGCGACGAGCAGGCTGCCCTGTTCGGCCAGTGCAACCCGGTTGGCATCGATGCGGCGGGCCATGTCGGCCAGCGAGGCGGCCAGACGCGCTTCCTCGTCCCGCAGCTTGCCGACGGTTGCGGCGAAGCGTCGGGCTTCGGCACGGCTCGACCGCATGGCGAGAATGGCGGCGACGCCCAGCAGCGCCAGCGGCGCGCTCAGCGAGGCGACAAAGGCGGTGACTTCACCCAGCGCAGGGGCGAGCCCGCCCAGCCCGTCAAAGAAGACATAGGTCGCAGCGGCAATCCAGAGAAGGCCGACAAGGAGAACGGCGCCCGTCAGGAGGCGCGGCCCGAGCGAGCGGGGCGCCTCAACCTCTTCCTCCGTATCGGGCTCATACATCGGCACATCGAGGACCGGCGCGTCAGCGGCACCCGTCTTCGCCTTGCTGACATCATGTTCGGGTCTGATCCCGACGATTTTTGATCCCCCGCTCATACGGCAACCCCAATCCAATTTGCCGGCGTCTGTCCGAGGGGCGGACGGAGGCCTGTCATGTCACTGTAATCGCACATTTCACCGCAGGATACAGCCCTGCGCAACATCTCGTTAACTGGCTTGGGGGTAAATGTTTCCCATGGCGTATGAACCCGGAGCAATCGAAGCCGCGCTTGCGGCAGTGGTCGGCGACGACCCGGAACTTGCGGCGGAACTGCGCCGTTCGCTGATCGAAAGCGCGGAACGCTATGCCGACCTCCTGTCGCGCGCGCGCTGCGATGCCAATTGGTACGCGGCTGCCTGGCGCCTGAAGGGTGTGGCCGCCAGCTATGGCGCGACCATCCTCCTGAAGGCCGCCGATGAGGCGATTGACGCCGCCCCCGGCGATCCGGTGGCCCTGCGCAAGGTCAGCCGGGCCATTAGCGCCCTGAAAGCCTGATCTCCAAAGCTTTGCAAATCGCTGCAAAGTCCCTATCCGCCGGTGCATGCAATCGGGGAACACCAGCGTGCCGCTTGCGGCGCTCATCCTTGCCCAAAGTGATTCGGACGTCGCGCCGGCCAACCAGCCGCTTCTGCTGACATTGGGCGGGCAGACCCTGCTCGAACGGCTGGCCTATCAGGCCGTGCGCCTGGGCGCGGGCCATATCGTCCTGTGCGCCGGTGCGCTGCCGGGGGCGATGGTGACCGCGCTGGACCGGCTCAAGGCCCGCGGCATCGATATCGGGCTCGCCCGCTCGCCGCGCGAGGCCGCCGACAGGCTGCATCCCGATGAGAATGTGCTGGTCTATGCCAATGTCGTCTTCGTGCAGGATACCGAACTCGCGCGGCTCACATCGGCCAATGCGGCCACCGTCCTGACTCTGCCCGAGCCTTGGGGGCGTGACCGCTTTGAACGGATCGACGCCACCGACAATTGGGCCGGCGTTGCCCAACTGCCTGCAAGCCTCATCCGGGAAACGGTCGCGATGCTGGGCGACTGGGCCTTTGCCCCGACGCTGATCCGGCGGGCGGTGCAGCAGGGCGTGGCGCGCGCGCCGCTTGTTCTGCGCAATGAAGCCGAAACCGATGAGATCGCGCCGCTTGTTCAGGATGATCTGGCCGGCACCGCGCGGGCCATTGCGCGCCATGCCGGCGTTGCGGCGGACGGCGTTGTCGAACGCCATGCGCTGATGCCGCTGCTGCGTCCCTTTGCGGCCTGGGTCTCGCTGAAGCCTGTGTCCTCGACCATGGTGGCCGCGCTGACGCTCCTGCTCTTTGCCGGGGCGCTGGCGAGTGCACTATGGGATCAGCCGCTGGCGGCCTTTGGCCTGATGATCCTTGGCGGCATTCTGACGCTCCTGACGCGCCTTCTGGGCCAGACGGGCGTGCCGGAGCCCAAGGGGATGGCACGGCTGATCGACTGGCGTTGCCTTGTCCTGCCTGCCATCCTGTCGGTGACAGCGATGTACGGCTTTGCCGGATGGAAGGGGCAATGGGCCGAGGCGGTCCTTGCGCTCTGGATTGCGGTGCAGACGCTGCTGACGGTCCATGCCGTGCGGCGGGGCGGGGTGCTTCCCGCTTGGCGCGCAGGGGCAACCGGCGAGGCACTCGTTCTTCTCGCCGCCTTCGCATCCGGCTGGCCGATCATTGGTCTGGTTCTCGTCCTCCTGCACGCGCTGGCGCTCCAGATTTTCGTGCAGCACAAAGGCTTGAGCGCTTAGGCGGGCCTTAACCATGCTGCGCTAGGACGTGCAGCATGACCGATGGCTGCCCTCTGCTTCGGACGCTTCCGCCATGCCGCAAGGCAGGGAGGCCCACGTGCAGGTAACCGCGCAGGGCCGCGTCGACCGTCTCGGCTGCCTCGTGTCGGCTGATCCGCCGCTGGCACGGCTGCATGCCGATGCGGGCGGCCTGCCCGGCGGCAAGGTCGCCATTCCCCAGATTGCCACGGTTGCACGTCTGGCGCGTGCGCTCTCGGTGCCGGTCTCTCGCCCGGTGCTGGTCGCGGACGGGCCACGCACCATAGAGCTGCACGTCGATGCGCATCCCGATACCGATGGCGTGGGGCTTGCCATTTCCGGCTGGGACCGGATAGCTCCTGTCCCTGTGGGTGGATCAGCAGCCGATCGCGAACATGACTTTGCGCGCCTCGAAGCCGACGGCGCCTGGGAAACCGACGCCAATTTGCGGCTGATGCGCCTCAGCGATGCCGTGGATGGGGAATTGGGCGTTTCGCCGACGGCGGTGCGCGGAATGCCCCTGGCGCGCGTTTTCCGCCTGATCCCCGACGAACTGGGCGATCTTCCGATCCTGTCCGCGCTCGCAAACCGCACGGCCTTTGCCGACCAGAAGGCCGAGCTGGTGGAAAGCGACAATCTTGCCGTCCGCCTGTCGGGGGAGCCAGTCTTTGATGAAAGCGGGCGTTTTTCCGGGCTCCGGGGCCGCGTTTCGCTGCTGAGCAGCCGCCGCGACGGGCCGGAGCCGGACATCCGGGCGAACTATCCGCCCGATGACGGGTTTGCACGTCGTCTGGATGCCGCATTGCGCGGCCCCATCGGGCGCATCATCCACAATGCCGACGCGGCTGCCGCGCAGATCGATGGCCCGGTGCGGCGCGGCTATGCAGGCTATGCCAACGACATCGCGTCCGCCGCGCGCCATCTGCTTGGCCTGGTCGATGACCTTGCCAATCTGCAGGCGGTCGAACGCGCCGACTTCACGATCGAGACCGATATTGTCGATCTTGCCGATATTGCGCGCCGCGCGGCCGGCCTGTTGGGCGTCCGCGCCGCCGACCGCAGGGTCCGCATCGACCGACCGGCAGAGGATGAGCAGCTCCCCGCCATTGGTGATTTCGGCCGCGTGCTCCAGATCATGGTCAACCTGATCGGCAATGCCGTGCGCTATTCCCCGGAAGGGAGTGCCGTCTGGATCCGGTCCGAAACCGAAGGCGACATGGCTGTCCTCATCGTGGCCGATCAGGGCAAGGGCATCGCTGCCGAGGACCATGAGCGCATCTTCGGGAAGTTTGAGCGCGTCGATCAGAGCGAGCCGGGTGGCAGCGGGCTTGGCCTTTACATCTCCCGGCGGCTCGCGCGGGCGATGGGCGGCGACATCACCGTCGACAGTGCGCCGGGGCAGGGCGCCCGCTTCATCCTGACGCTCCGCCGCTCGCCCGAAGCACTGGGCTGACCGGCCAAAGAAAAAGGCGGCCCCGATGGAGCCGCCTCAATCCTTTTTCACTCGAAAACGCGTTTAGCGCTTGTCGACCGGAACGTAGTCGCGCTGCGTCGGGCCGGTGTAGAGCTGGCGCGGACGACCGATCTTCTGTTCGGGGTCGGAGATCATTTCGTTCCACTGCGCCACCCAGCCGACGGTGCGGGCAAGCGCGAAGAGCACGGTGAACATTTCGGTCGGGAAGCCGACCGCCGACAGGATCACGCCCGAATAGAAGTCGACGTTCGGGAAGAGCTTCTTTTCGATGAAGTACGGATCGTTGAGCGCCATTTCCTCCAGCTGGAGGGCGACTTCGAACACCGGATCGTTGATCTTCAGAGCGTCGAACACCTCGCGCAGCGTCTGCTGCATCACGGTCGCGCGCGGATCGTAGTTCTTGTAGACGCGGTGGCCAAAGCCCATCAGGCGGAACGGATCGTTCTTGTCCTTGGCGCGGGCGATATATTCCGGGATGCGTTCCGGACGGCCGATTTCGCGCAGCATGTTGAGCGCGGCTTCGTTCGCGCCGCCATGCGCCGGGCCCCACAGGCAGGCGATGCCCGCTGCAATGCACGCAAACGGATTGGCACCCGACGACCCGGCAAGACGCACGGTCGAGGTCGAGGCATTCTGTTCATGGTCGGCATGAAGGATGAAGATGCGGTCCATAGCGCGCTCGATGGCGGGATCGACATAATATTCCTCGGCCGGAACGCCGAAGGTCATGCGCAGGAAGTTGGCCGTGTAGGACAGGTCGTTGCGCGGATACATGAACGGCTGGCCGATCGAGTATTTGTAGGCCATCGCCGCGATCGTCGGCATCTTCGCGATCAGACGGTGCGAGGCCACCATGCGCTGGTGCGGATCAGCGATGTCGGTTGAGTCGTGATAGAAGGCCGACAGCGCGCCGACGACGCCGCACATGATGGCCATCGGGTGCGCATCACGACGGAAGCCGCGATAGAAGGTCGCGAGCTGTTCATGCAGCATCGTGTGGCGCGAAATGGTGCGGGTGAAGGTCGCCAGCTCATCCTTGGAGGGCAGTTCGCCGTTCAGAAGGAGGTAGGAAACTTCCATGAAGCTCGACTGTTCGGCGAGCTGGCCGATCGGATAGCCGCGGTGGAGAAGGACACCTTCGTCGCCATCGATATAGGTCAGGCCGGATTCGCACGCCGCCGTCGACATGAAGCCGGGGTCGAAGGTGAAGGCGCCGGTATTCGCATAGAGCTTGCGGATGTCGATGACGTCCGGACCGATCGTGCCCGAACGGACAGCATAGCTGGTATCGGTGCCGCCAACGGTGAGCTTGGCTGTGTTGTCAGACATGGTCTTTTGCCCCTTCTCGTTCTTTTTCAGGCGCCGCGCGCCAGGCAGTCTTCAATCCTCGCCAGCGACTCCTCACGACCAAGGAGAACCAGCACATCAAAAATCCCGGGGGATGTTCCCCGACCGGTCAGCGCAGCCCGGAGCGGCTGTGCAATCTTGCCGAGGCCGAGACCGGCCTCCGTCGCAACGGCCTTCACACCCTCTTCCAGCGGAACCAGGTCCCATACGGGCTGGCTCTTCAAAGCTTCATGGGCCTTGGCCAACAGGGCCAGAGCATCTCCATCTAGCAAAGAAGCCGCTTTCTCGTCCAACGAAATTGGCCGCGTTTCGAACAGGAATTGCGCCCCTTCGGCCAGTTCGATCATATTCTTGGCGCGGACCTTTACGACGGGCATTGCCGTTGCCAGCAGGATCATATCCGCTTCGGTCAATTGGCGGCCAAGCGCGGATTCCAGCCGGTGCTGCGACAAATGGGCGAGCCGCGCATCGTCGGCTTCGCGGATGTAATGGCCGTTCAGATTCTCAAGCTTCTTGAAGTCGAAGCGCGCGGCCCCGCGGCCGACATCGGCGACGTCGAACCACGCGATGGCCTGTTCGCGGCTGATGATTTCGTCATCGCCATGCCCCCAGCCGAGCTTCAGCAGGTAATTGTTGATGGCCTCGGGCAGATAGCCCATCTCGTCGCGATAGGCATCAACGCCAAGCGCGCCATGCCGCTTGGACAGCTTGGCACCGTCCGCACCATGGATGAGCGGCACGTGCGCATAGACAGGCTCCGGCCAGCCCATGCCGCGGATCACGCCCAGCTGGCGGAACGCGTTGTTCAGATGGTCGTCACCCCGGATGACATGGGTGACGCCCATGTCATGATCGTCGACGACGACGCTCAGCATATAGGTCGGCGTCCCGTCGGAGCGCAGCAGGATCATGTCGTCCAGCTCCGCATTGGCGACGGTGACGTCGCCCTGCACGAGATCGTGGATCGTGACCTCACCCTCGGTCGGGGCCTTCAGGCGCACGACATAGGGCTTGTCCTTCGGCTGATCGGCCTCGGGTGTGTCGCGCCACGGGCTGCGGATGCGAAAAGGGCGCTTTTCCGCTTCGGCCGAGGCGCGCATCGCCGCCAGTTCGTCCTGCGTCAGATAGCAGCGATAGGCATGGCCGCGCGCCAGCAGCTCGTGCGCCACTTCGGCATGACGTGCCGCGCGGGAGAACTGATAGACTTCCTCGCCATCCCAATCGAGATCAAGCCAGCGCAGGCCGTCGAGAATCGCGTCAATCGCGGCATCGGTGGAGCGGGCGCGGTCGGTATCTTCGATGCGCAGCAGGAACTTGCCGCCCATGCGCCGCGCATAGAGCCAGTTGTAGAGCGCCGTGCGCGCGCCGCCGATGTGCAGATACCCCGTCGGCGACGGAGCAAAGCGCGTGACGACTGTCGCATTTTCTTCACTTGCGCCCACGCGCGGTTTCTCCAACAAAAGGGCTCATGGCCAGCACTGCCGGGACGGCCCGCAGCACGGGGTTTGGCGCGCTAAAAGCACGCGGGGACAGCTATGTCCACAGGCTTTTGTGCACTGCCGAAAAGTGGCTGGAATCGGAGCGTGAGCAACTCCCCTTATGGGTGCCGGTCATGCCCGGTCTCGGCATCGCGTTATGGTTTGTCCTGCCGCACCAATCGATGTGGCTGGCAGTGATTCTGGCAGGCTTTGCAATCGCTTCGGTGGGGCTGAGCCTCGGCCTTGCGCGACGATCCGGCCTTGCCCTGCTGCTGGCCGGCCTCGCGCTTGCCGGGGGCTGTAGCCTTGTCTGGCTGCGCAGCATTCAGGTGGCCGCCCCGGTCATCAACCGGCCCTTGGTCGTCGATCTTTTGGGCGAGGTCGTGCGGGCCGAGCATCTCGTCTCGCGCGAGACGTGGCGGCTGACGGTCCGGACGGCGGCCCCTGCGGACGTGCCGCCCGTTGTGCGCGTCTCGATCCCCCAAGGCGATCTCGCCCGTCTGCCGCCGGAGGGGAGCCGGGTGCAGATGCGCGTCCGCCTCATGCCGCCGACACCAGCGGCGGTGCCGGGCGGGCATGATTTCCGCCGACAGGCCTGGTTTCAGGGCATCGGGGCCGTGGGCAAGTCGATCGGGCCGATCACCCTGACGGGTGCCGACAGTTCCCCGACGCTGCGCCAGCGGCTCGCCGCGCATATTGCGGACCGGCTCGACCCGCATGTCAGCGGCATCGCGACCGCACTTGCCACGGGCGATCAGGGCAGCATTTCCGAAGACGATCAGGACGCGATGCGGGCAAGTGGCCTCGCGCACCTGCTCTCGGTCTCCGGCCTGCACATTTCCGCCGTTGTCGCCGCTGCCTTTTTCCTCGCATTGCGGGTGCTGGCGCTGAGCCCACGTCTGGCGCTGGGCTGGCCGTTGCTCACGATTTCGGCGGGCGCGGCGGCGCTGACGGGGGTCGGCTATACGCTGCTGACAGGGGCCGAAGTGCCGACCATCCGGTCATGTATCGCAGCCGTGCTTGTGTTGATCGGCATGGTCTTCGGGCGTGAGGCGATGACATTGCGGCTGGTGGCAACGGGCGCGCTGATTGTCCTTCTGCTCTGGCCCGAAGCGCTGGTCGGGCCGAGTTTCCAGCTGAGCTTTGCTGCCATCACGTCGATCGTCGCCCTGCATGAGACCCAATGGCTGCGCCGCTTTGGCGCGCCGCGCGAGGAAAGCTGGCTCCGGCGGGCGGGCCGGGCAGTCGCCCTGCTGCTGCTGACAGGGCTTGTGGTCGAGGTCGCGCTGGCGCCGATCGCCCTGTTCCATTTCCACAAATCGGGCCTGTATGGCGCGCTCGCCAATCTGGTCGCCATTCCGCTTACGACCTTCGTCATCATGCCGGTTGAGGCTCTGGCGCTGCTCGCCGATCTCGTCGGGGCCGGGGCGCCCTTCTGGTGGATTGCGGGGCAGGCGATTGGCGGGCTGCTCCGGCTGGCGCATCTGGTCGCCGCCCAGCCAGGCGCGGTCGCGATGCTACCCTCTGTGCCGGTGGCGGCCTATGCGCTGATTGTCGGTGGCGGGCTCTGGCTGATGCTCTGGCGCACCCGTGCGCGCTTCCTTGGCCTTGGGCCGATGGCTTTGGGCACGGTGATGGCTCTGCTGACGCCGTCGCCCGATATTCTGGTCACCGATGATGGCCGTCATCTGGCCGTGCACGATGATGCCGGGCGCCTGACCATCCTGCGGCCCAAATCCGGCGATTTCGTGCGGCAGGTGCTGGCGGAACGCTCCGCATATGCGGGGGAACTGGACGATCTGGACGATGCCCGGCGGGCCGATTGCAGCCCCGATGCCTGCATCATCCGGCTCCATCGCGGCGGCCGCGACTGGACCGTCCTTGCCACTCGCAGCCGTCACATGATCGCGTGGCGCGATCTGGTGGCGGAGTGCCGCCGCGCCGATATCGTCGTCAGTGAACGGCGGCTGCCGCGTGCCTGCAAAGGACGCTGGCTGACGATTGATCCGGTGCTGCTTGCCCAGACCGGCGGCCTTGCGATCTCGCTCGGCCCGCCTGCGGTGGAAACCGTCCGGCGGTCCAGGGATGACCATCCCTGGATGCCGGCGGTCATCAGCCGCACTCAGTAGCGGCGCAGCAGTCCGGCCAGACGGCCCTGAATGCGGACCTGCGCAGGCGAATAACGCTGCGGCTCATAAGCGCGGTTCGCGGGGTCGAGGCGGACCATATTCCCCTCATTGCGGAAATATTTGAGCGTCGCTTCGGCATCGTCGATGAGCGCGACCACGATGTCGCCCGGCCGGGCCACATCGGCGCGGCGGATGAGCGCATAGTCACCATCGAGAATGCCGGCTTCGACCATCGAGTCCCCGGACACTTCGAGCGCATAATGTTCACCCGGCCCGAGCAGGGCAGCGGGCACCGCGAGCGAGCTCTGTCCCTCAAGGGCCTCGATCGGTTGACCTGCTGCGATGCGGCCATGCAGCGGAATTTCCATCACGTCATTTGCAGGTGCGGGGGCGGGCGCCTCCCGCTTGGGCAGTTCGACGACGTTGCTGGTCGACACCGACTTCGGCACGTCGCCGCGTTCCGGCATCTTCACCACTTCAAGTGCGCGGGCGCGATTGGGCAGGCGGCGGATAAAGCCCCGTTCCTCCAGCGCGGAGATCAGGCGGTGCACACCGGACTTGGACTTGAGATCCAGTGCTTCCTTCATCTCTTCAAAAGATGGCGAAACACCCGTTTCGGCCAGCTTGTCATAGATGAAGCACACCAGTTCATGCTGTTTGCGCGTGAGCATCGCACACCTCCGCTAAGGAACGAACGCGGAACGTGTAGGAAACATTTGCGGTCACGTCAAGCGATCAGAATGACCTTTACGGTGTCGCCCATGTCGGCTGCGGGGCTGCCCGCCGGGCGGACGATCAGGGCGTTGGCCTGCGACAGCGCGTTGAGGGCCGCCGAGTCATTGAGACCGACGGGTATCGCCAGTCCGTCCTCCAGCCGCGCCCGTACGTGATCGGTCCTTTTGGCAACGGCGGGCAGGGGCGTGGCCAGCCGCGCATTCTGGGTTCGTGGCAACGGGGCGGTCGCGCCGGACAGCGCGGCGATCAGCGGCTGGGCAAACAGGACAGCGGTCACAAAGGCCGAGACAGGGTTGCCCGGCAATCCGAGCACGACGGCAGTCCCGAGCGTTCCGGCCATAAGCGGCTTGCCCGGGCGCATCGCGATTTTCCAGAAGTCGAGCGTCGCGCCTGCCGCCTCAAGCGCCGGCTTCACATGATCATGATCGCCGACCGAGGCCCCCCCGGTCGACAGGATGACGTCGGCATCTGCCGCACGCCGGAACGCATCCGTCAGCGTCGCAAGATTATCGGGGACGATGCCGTAATCGGTGACGTCGCACGAAAAGGCGGCAAGCATGGCCTGCAGCATGACGGCGTTGGAGGCCGGAATCTGGTCTTCCCTCGTTGCAAGGCCGGGCGCGACAAGCTCATCCCCGGTGGAGATCAGCGCCACGCGGATCGGGCGCCGGACCGAAATCTCCCCATGCCCCGCCATCGCCGCGAGTGCGAGGCGCGCCGGGGTCAGCCGGTCGCCCGGCGCAATCAACAGGTCACCTGCGCGAAAGTCCTCGCCCGCGCGCCGCACATGACGACCGGGCCGCAGATCAGGCGCCTCGGACAGGCGCACCGTGTCGCCCTGGACCTGCATGTCTTCCTGCATGACGACGGTATCGGCGCCTTCCGGCACGGCGGCACCTGTAAAGATACGCACGGCCTCACCGTGTCCGACCGGACCGGAAAAGGCAGCGCCGGCGGCCGACTGCCCGATCACACGCCAGGGGCCGGGGGCATCGGCATGGCGGATCGCATAGCCATCCATGGCGGAAAGATCGCGCGCTGGTTGCGTCCGCTGGGCGATCACGGGGGCGGCGGCCCAGCGCCCGGTGGCGCGTGCGAGCAAGAGCGTTTCTGCGGGGACTGGCGTGGCCAGCGCCAGAAGGCGGCGCTGTGCGTCCTCCAGCCCGATCACGGTGTGGCGCGCCAGTCGCCCGAGCGTCCGCCCGATTTGGCGAGCAGACGGATGCCCGACATCACCATCGCCTTGTCGAGCGCCTTGGCCATGTCATAGAGCGTGAGCAGCGCGGCCGAGGCGGCGGTGAGCGCCTCCATCTCGACGCCGGTCTGGCCTGCGGTGCGCGCGGTCGCAAGAACATGGACGCCGCCGTCCTCGATCTCGAAATCGACCGTCACGGAGGTCAGCGCAACAGGATGGCAGAGCGGGATGAGCTCGCTCGTCTTCTTCGCTGCCATGATGCCGGCCACGCGCGCAACGGCGAGGACATCGCCCTTTTTCGCCGTGCCGTCGCGGATCGCGGCCAGCGCCTCGGCCGTCATGGTGATGCGTCCCTCGGCGATGGCCTCGCGCTGGGTGACGGCCTTGGCGCCCACATCGACCATGTGCGCGGCGCCCGCATCGTCGAGGTGGGTCAGCTTGCTCATGCGCCGGTCAGAAGCGCCCGCGTGGCGGCCTCGACATCGGCCTGCCGCATCAGGCTTTCGCCGACGAGGAAGCAGCGCACGCCATGTTCGGCCATGGCCAGCAGATCGGCATGGCTGCCCAGCCCGCTTTCGGCAACGAAGGTGCAGTCGTCAGGAGCGCGGTCGACCAGCTCATAGGTCCGCGCAAAATCGACCGTGAAGTCCTTGAGGTTGCGGTTGTTGACGCCGATCAGGCGCGAGCGCAGCTTCATGGCGCGGTCAAATTCTTCGGCATCGTGCGTTTCGATGAGAACATCCATACCGAGCGCGAGCGCGGTCTCCTCAATCTCGGCCGCCAGGGCGTCGTCGAGCGCGGCCATGATGACGAGGATCGCGTCGGCGCCGATCGCGCGGGCTTCCAGCACCTGCCACGGATCGACCATGAAGTCCTTGCGCAAGGCGGGCAGGGCGCAGGCCGCGCGCGCCGCGATCAGATAGTCCTCATGCCCCTGAAAATAGGGCGCATCGGTGAGGACGGAGAGGCATGCCGCACCTCCGGCCTGATAGGCGCGAGCATGGGCGGCCGGATCAAAATCGGCGCGGATCAGGCCCTTGGAGGGGCTTGCTTTCTTGATCTCCGCAATCAGGCCGAAACCGGTTGCCGCCTTGGCATCGAGCGCGGCGCGAAAGCCCCGCGGCGGCGTCTGAGCACCCGCCATGGCTTCGAGGTCAGCCAGCGAGGTTGCGGCCTTGCGTGCCTTCACTTCTTCGCGCTTGGTGGCGCAGATTTCGTCGAGCTTGTTCATTTATATGCGATCCAGCAGTCCAGCAGCGCCTTGGCAAGGCCCTTGTCGATGGCCTCGGCGGCCTCTTCCATGCCCGCGCGCCAGTCTTCCGCGTGGCCGGCCACCATCAGCGCGGCGGCGGCATTGAGCAGAACGGCATCGCGATAGGCGCCCGTTTCGCCTGCCAGAAGGCGGCGCAGAGCGTCGGCATTGTACGCCGCATCGCCGCCGCGCAGCGCGTCGGGCGTGTGGCGGGGGAGGCCGAGGTCTTCGGGCACCACTCTCATTCTCCCCGATTGCCCTGAGCTTGTCGAAGGGCCGTCCTTCTCTTCTGCCGAAGCAAAAGACAGTGCTTCGACAGGCTCAGCACAAACGGCGTAGGTGTCACCATCGACGACCAAAACCGTGCTCGGCCCGCAGACCGAAATCTCGTCGAGCGGCTCATCTCCGGAGACGAGCATGACCTTCTCATAATCCAGCTGGGCAACCGCCTCCGCCACGACGGGCAGGAAATCAGGCCGCGCAATGCCGATCAACTGCCGCTTCACCCCTGCCGGATTGGCGAGCGGCCCGGTCAGGTTGAACACCGTGCGGCGGCCGATGGCCTTGCGGATCGGGCCGAGTGGCGCGAGCGCGGGATGATGCTTTTGCGCGAACAGGAAGCAGATACCGAGATCGGCGAGCGTGGCCTCCGCATGTTCCGAGGCGCGGTCGAGGTTGAGACCCAAGGCCTCCAGCGTATCGGCTGCGCCTGCCTTGGACGAAGCGGCGCGGTTGCCATGCTTGGCGACCGGCACTTCGCAGGCCGCGACAACAATGGCGACGGCGGTTGAAATATTGAGCGAATGCGCGCCGTCTCCACCCGTGCCGCACACGTCGATGGCGCCTGCGGGCGCTGTGACCGGGATCATCCGCGCGCGCATCGCCTGCACGGCGGCGGCGATTTCGGCGGCGCTTTCATCGCGCACCGCCATGTCGGTCAGGAAGCGGGCAATGTCGTCCGCGTCGCACTTGCCGTCGAGGATGGCATCAAAGGCTGCGCGTGCCACATCGGCGGCCAGCGGCGATGTCGTCTCCGGCAGGCGGATCACGCCAGCTCCTTTGCCTTGATCCCGGCAATCTTCAGGAAATTGGCGAGCATGGCGTGGCCATGTTCGGTCGCGATGCTTTCCGGGTGGAACTGGACCGAATGGATCGGCAGCGTTTCGTGGCGGAAGCCCATGACATGGCCGTCATCGCTGCGCGCATTGACGATCAGGCAGTCGGGCACGTCCTCGACGATCAGCGAGTGATACCGCGTCGCGGTGAAGGGCGAGGGGAGCCCTTCGAACAGGCCGGTGCCGTCATGCGTGACGGGCGACGTCTTGCCATGCATCAGGCCGCCGCGCACGACCTTGCCGCCGAAATGCTGGCCGATCGACTGGTGGCCAAGGCACACGCCCAGCAGTGGCTTCTTCGCCTCGGCGCAGGCCGCGACCAGATCGAGCGAAATACCCGCCTCATTGGGCGTGCAGGGGCCGGGCGAGATGAGAAAAGCGCTTGCCCCGCTGGAGAGCGCCTGTCCGGCGGACATGGCGTCGTTGCGCACGACCTCCACCTCTGCCCCCAGCTCCATCAGATAATGGACCAGGTTCCAGGTGAAGCTGTCATAATTGTCGATGACGAGGATCATGCCGCCCCCATAAGCAGAGCGGCGGCGGATTGCCACCCAAAGTCACGCGGCGGTTCATCTGGTGGTCAGGCGGATCGGCCGATGGAGATCAAAAGGAGTTCGTCCCGTGCGCCACATCATTGCTGCCAGCCTGCTTCTCACCTCGCTGCCTCTGGCCGCCGAAACCGGCAAGCCGCCGGAACGTTATGCGACGACGACCGTCTTCGGCGATGAGGCCTGTCCCGCGCCCAAGGGCGATGAGATCATCGTCTGTGCGCGCCTGCCGGAGTCGGAACGCTACCGCATCCCCAAGCATCTGCGCCAGAAGAAGAGGGTCGACAGCGGGCCCGGCGCGTCCTGGGCGTCGCGCGTCCGCACGCTGGAGGACGCACAACGCTTTACCCGGCCGGGCAACTGCACCGCCATCGGATCGTTCGGCCAGTCCGGCTGCACGCAGGCCATGATCAACCAGTGGTTCGAGGACCGTCAGCGCGCGCAGGCGGAAAAGGGCGAGTATTGACGTAAAACATCACCTCCGTTTGCCCTGAGCTTGTCGAAGGGCTGTCCTTTTCCCGTTCCGGCGGGTCGAAGAAAGGACAGGGCTTCGACAGGCTCAGCCCAAACGGAGTTGGGGTGTTTGAGCTACGGCGTCACCGGCTCGGCCAGCAGCTTCACCAGATCATCCTTCCAGAACTTGGCCCAAGTGTGCGTGCCATGCCCCTTGGTCTCGGCCGATGCCGGGATCAGGATGAAGCGCGCGCGCGGCATTTTCTTGACCGCTTCCTGCGCCATGCCCAGTTCTGGCGGATTGATGAAATCATCGCCCGAATTAATCCAGAGCGTGGGCACAGTGATCTTCTCGAGCGGCTTGGGATCGTAATTGCGCGACGATTCGAGCTGGTAGATCTGGTCATTGGCATCGCCATCGCCTGCGCGGGCGGCAAAACCTGCGTCGAGCGCCTTCTCGGCGGCTTCGCGGGTCGGGAACTGCGCCTGCAGCGCGACTGGATTGGCCCCGGCAATCATCGACAGATAATTGGCGGTGCGCACGCCCTGCGCGGGCTGGCTGGTATAGTTGCCGCCATTCCACGTCGGGTCCGCCTTGATCGCATCGACCGACATCTTGCGCCACCAGCGGTTGCGCCCTGCAATGGGCGCGGCATTGCAGGCAAAGGGCGCGAGCCGTTCGGCCACGCCCGGATAGGTCGTGCCCCAGACAAAGGCGTGCATGCAGCCCATCGATGTGCCGAGGATCAGCTTCAGATGCTTGATCTTGAGCGTCTCGGTGACGAGCCGGTATTGCGCGCGGACCATGTCGTCATAGTCATATTTCGGGAAGGTCATCCGCATCCCGTCCGACGGTTTGGACGACTGCCCGTGCCCGATATTGTCGGGCAGGATGACGAACATCTTGGTGATGTCGAGCGGCTGGCCGGGGCCGTAAAGCTCATCGGCAAATTGCGGGCGGAAGAACTGCTTGCCCGTGCCGCCGGTGCCGTGGAGGATCATCACCGCATTGTCGATTTCCCCCTTCGCATTGCGATGCGGCGTGCCGAGCGTGGTGTAATGGATGCGCAGTTCCGGAAGGGTCTCGCCGCTGCCGAAGGTGAAGTTCCTGAAGATCGCGTCGGCTTCCTTGGCGGTATCGGTGGGCCCTGCAAGGGCGGGGGAGGCGAAGAGGGCGAGGAGCGTCAGCAGCGCGCGAAGTTTCATGTGTCCGTCATGCCGGCACAGGCCGGCATCTCCCTGAATCGGTTGTTGTTGTGTGGATGTTAGCGCGCGGGCGGCAAGATGCCAGCCTGCGCTTTGGGAAGGGGTCAGGGAGGCCGGGGCGTGTGCTTCGCGCGCTCCCAAATTGCGCCGTCATCCTGAACTTGTTTCAGGATCCATTCGCATCAATGGACCCGGATATAGCGCCCATCCATCGCCGTCTGGTGTTCATGGATGCTGAAACAAGTTCAGCATGACGATTGAGGGTGGTCATAGTCGAGCCAATGCGTCCTTGAGCCGAAGGCGTGCGAAGCACGTACAAGTTCAGCATGACGGGAAACAGATTCCCTACTGCCCAAACCCCACTTCACCCGCCACGCGCACGGCCTCCTTCGCCGCGGCAATCAGGGCGCCCGATTTCGCCTCACACTCACGCTGTTCGTAAATGGGGTCGCTGTCGGCGACGATGCCGGCACCCGCCTGTACGTGCATGACGCCGTTCTTCACGACGGCGGTGCGCAGGACGATGCAGCTGTCGAGATTGCCGTCGGGGGAGAAATAGCCGACCCCGCCCGCATAGGCGCCGCGCGTTTCGGGTTCGAGTTCGGCGATGATCTCACATGCGCGGACCTTGGGCGCGCCGGAGACGGTCCCGGCCGGGAAACCCGCGAACAGCGCGTCGATGGCGTCCTTGTCGTCCGCGAGCTTGCCGACGACGTTGGAGACGATGTGCATCACATGGCTGTAGAATTCGACCATGTAGCTGTCGGTCACGGTGACGCTGCCTGCTGCGGCCACGCGACCGACATCGTTGCGGCCAAGGTCGAGCAGCATCAGATGCTCGGCGCGTTCCTTGGGGTCGGCGAGCAGGCTGTCGCGGTTCTCGGCATCCTCGATCGCGGTCTTGCCGCGCGGGCGGGTGCCCGCAATCGGGCGGATGGTGACCTCACCATCGCGGACGCGCACGAGGATTTCGGGGCTGGAGCCCGTGAGCGCAAAGCCCGGAAAGTCGAGATGATAGAGGAAGGGCGAGGGGTTGATCCGGCGGAGCGCGCGGTAAAGGTCAATCGGCGGCAGCGGGAAGGGCACCGTGAAGCGCTGTGCAAGGACGACCTGAAAGATGTCGCCCGCCTCGATATAGTCCTTCGCGCGGAGGACCATTTCCTCATATTTGCCGGGTTCAAGCACCGGCGTTGGCGCCATGTCCTTGATGTCGGGCAGCTCGATCGCACGTGTCGGCGACGGCAGGGCCTTGGCGAGCCGCGCGGCTGTCGCGTCGATCCGTTCGACGGCGGCATCCACCAGACGATCCGCATCGCCCTGTCCCGGCCAGACCGGGGCAACGATGAACAGCCGGTCGGCGAGGCGATCAAACGCCAGAATGACCGTCGGGCGCACGAACAGCATGTCGGGCAGGCCAAGTTCATTGGGGGCCGGGCGCGGCAGCTTTTCGACAAGGCCCGCCGTCTCATAGCCGAAATAGCCGACCAGACAGGCAAGCGTCTTGGGGAGTTCGGCGGGCACGTCGATATGGCTGGCCGTCGCCAGCGCGCGGAGCGCGGTCAGGCTGTCATCGGCCACAGGCTGAAAGGCGTCGCGGTCGGTCGCCCATTGGCGGTTGACCTCGGCCTTATGGCCCTCGGCGCGAAAGACGAGATCAGGCGCAAGGCCGATCAGGCTGTAGCGCCCGCGCACCGCGCCGCCTTCGACCGATTCCAGAAGGAAATCGCCGCGTTCAGGCTCATGCAGCTTCAGATAGGCCGAAACCGGGGTCTCGGTGTCCGCAATCAGGCTGCGCCAGACGAGCGCGGGCTTTCCGGCGCGAAGCCGGCTGATTGCAAGTGCATCATCGCCCTGAAGCGTCACCGGCCCGACGCGCCGACCAGGCTCTTGCGCAGCGCATCGACTGCGGCCTGATTCTGCTTGATCGACAGCATGGCCTTGGCCGCGCGGGTGAACTGTTCGGTATATTCACGGCCCACGGCATCGGAGAGCTGCGTCTGCGTGGCGGCCAGCAGACCCGGTTCCGCCATCACATTGCCGGGCTCGATCTTGTCGAGCTGCACGACGATCCAGCCCTGCTTGTCTTCGGTCGGCGCGAGCCGCGCGCGGCCGCGATTGAGGTCGAACAATTGGGCGAGTTCAACCGGCGGCTTGGAGCGGCCCTTGACGATGTCCATGCGGCGCGAGGCAATCGGCTTCACGCTGCCCTGACCCGCGACGGCGGTGGCAAGCGGGGTTCCGGCATTGGCCTTGGCGAGGATGGCCTCGGCTGCACGGCGCGCGGCCTTGCTGGCGCGGTCGGCGATAAAGTCGCCGGTCACCTGCGCCTTGATCTGGGCCAGCGGCTTGGGCGCGGCGGGGATGACCCGGTCGAGATCGTAGAACACGTCCTTGTCCTCGGCGAGCGGGACGAGCGCGGGATCGTCATCGGGTTCGGCCTGGAACGCGTCCTTCAGGACTGCCTGAAAGTTATCGGGCGCGGTGAAGCCGGCCTGATCGGGCGACAGGCCGCTTGCGGTCAGCGGCGGGGTCGTGACGACGGGCAGGCCGCGCGCCTTCACGATATCGTCAAAGGTCTGACCATCCGACACGGCTTCATCGATGTCGGCGAGCATGTCGGCAAAGGCGTCCGCCGTCTTCTGGATGGTCAGTGCTGCAAGGATTTCGGCACGTGCATCCGACAGCGACTTGCCGCCGACCGACTTCACCCCGTCCACCTTCACGATGTGCCAGCCAAGCGCCGACTTGATCGGGCCGACAATGGTGCCCTTGGGCGCGGCGAAGACCGCATTGGCAATCGCGTCCGAGCTCTGGCCGATATAGGCGCTCTTTTCGACGGCGGTCTGGGCGACCGCATCGGCGCCCGACGCCTTGGCCGCATCGGCCATCGCGGCGCCCGCGCGGACCTTCTGTGCCACCGTCTTTGCAGCCGCTTCGGACTGGACGATGACCTGCGTCAGGTCGAGCAGCTGGCGCGTCGCATATTTGGCGGCATCCTGCTTGTAGCGGGCGGCAATTTCGGCCTCGGTCGGGGTCGCCTGCTTCGCGATCATGCTGCGGTCGATAACCGCATAGCGGAGCACGCGACGCTCGGGCTCGATATAGCGGACCTTGTTGGCCGCATAAAACGCGTTGAGTTCGGCATCGGTCGGGGCCGGGCCGCCGGTGAAGGCCGCATTGCGCAGTTCCACGAAGCTGCCCGAGCGACGTTCGACAAGCAGCGTCGCGTACGGGGCGGCGAGATCGCGCGGCGCGCCGGAGCTGGCGGCGATGGGGACGAGCAGGTGCCGTACGGCGATCCCCTGTTCAATGTCGCCCCGGAACTGCGTTTCAGTCAGGCCGCGCTGGCTTAGCGCCTGACGGTAACGCGATTCGTCAAACTTGCCGGTGGCGCCCTGAAAAGCCGGGATGCTCGCGATTTCGCCATCGGCCAGCCGGTCGCTGACGACCATCCCGAACTTCTCGCCAAAGGCGCGCAGCGCCGTCAGGTCGGTGAGTTCGGACAGAAGCTTGTCGAGCGTGCCTTCCTGCAGCAGCTGCGCCATGCTGATGTCGGGCGTCTGCTGGCGGCGCTGCGTCAGCTCGATCTTCAGGCGGTCGCTCAGATCGCTGACTGCGATCGACCGGCCCTCCACCTTGACCGCATCGCTGCTGGCGACACCCCCCAGTGCACCGAGGCTCGACGGCGTGCCGACGCCCGTCACGATGAAGGCGACCATCAGAAGGCCGAGCAGGCCGAGAACGACCCAAGAGCCAAGCGCGCGGCGGAAAAAGGACAGCATCGAGCAAACGTCTCCAACAAAAGCCGCGCACGCCATAGGGGCCAGCGCGCGGCGCTTCAAGCGCGGTGAGGGTGGCGCGGCCCAATTCGCTTTGCTAACGCGCCCGCAGTTTGCGACCCCGGGAGAGTGAGATGGCCTTGAAGAAGCTTGTTGCCGGCAACTGGAAGATGAATGGCAGCCTTGCCGCGCTGGACGAAATCAAGGCGATTGCCGCCGCCGCGAAGGCGCATCCCGGCGCCGATGTCGCCATTGGCGTCCCGGCCACGCTGATCGCGCCCGCCGCTGCCGCTGCGCCCGGTTTCGCCATTGGCGGTCAGGATTGCCACTGGAAGGCAAGCGGCGCGCACACCGGCTGCCTGTCGGTCGCCATGCTCAAGGAAGCAGGCGCCTCCTTCGTCATTGTCGGGCATAGCGAACGGCGGACCGACAACCATGAAACGAGCGCCGAAGTCGCGCTGAAGGCCGAAGCCGCGACGCAGGGTGGCCTGATGGCGATCATCTGCGTCGGTGAGACCGAGGCCGAACGCGATGCGGGGCAGGCCGTCGCCGTCGTCACCGGCCAAATTCGGGAGTCGGTGCCTGCCAGCGCCAAGGGAGCGGACACGGCGGTCGCCTATGAACCCGTCTGGGCGATCGGCACCGGCCGGACGCCGAGTGCGGGCGATGTCGCGGAAATGCATGCGGCCATCCGGGCGCAGCTGGTCGACCTGCTCGGTGCCGAGGGCAGCCTTGTGCGTATCCTCTATGGCGGCTCGGTCAAGGCGTCGAACGCAGTTGAACTGCTGCATGTGCCGGATGTCGACGGGGCGCTTGTCGGCGGGGCCAGCCTGACGGCCCAAGATTTCGTGCCGATCATTGCGGCTGGCGCGCGCTGAGGTTGATCGCGGGGATGGGCTGGGCTAAGGCGCGGCCCAATTCCTGCATTTCCGTGAAAAGAGCAATTCCCAGATGTTCACTTTCCTGCTCGTCGTCCATGTCATCATCGCCATCGCGCTTGTGGGGGTCATCCTCATGCAGCGCTCCGAAGGCGGTGGCCTGACGGGCGGCAGCCCGGCCGGCCTGATGTCGGCGCGCGGCGCCGGGGACTTCCTGACGCGCATGACGACCATTCTGGCGACGCTGTTCATCCTTCTGTCGATTGCGCTCGCCGCTGTCGCCACGATCAACCGCAAGCCCGACACCATCGACACGAGCCTTGCCCGTCCGGCGGCGAACACACCGGCCATTCCGGTTGAGGGCAATGCGGCGGCACCCGCTGCCCCGGCCGACGCATCGCCGGTTCCGCTGGCGGTTCCGTCTGGTGCGTCCAAGTCGGCCGAAGGCGGCGCGCCCGCACCGGCGACCAAGAACTAATCCCCAAATAATTCCACCGCGGGGGTTTTGGCGGCTTGCCGAATCCCCTGCGCTCGGCTTACGGCTCTTCTCCCATGGCGCGGTTCATTTTCATCACCGGCGGCGTGGTCTCCTCGCTTGGCAAAGGGCTTATGGCAGCATCGCTTGCTGCCCTCCTCCAGGCGCGTGGCTACAAGGTTCGCATTCGCAAGTTCGACCCGTATCTCAATGTGGATCCGGGCACGATGTCCCCTTACCAGCATGGCGAAGTCTATGTGACCGATGACGGGGCGGAAACCGACCTCGACCTCGGCCATTATGAGCGCTTCACCGGCGTTTCGGCGCGACAGTCCGACAATGTGACGTCGGGCCGCATCTATCAGAACATCATCCAGAAGGAACGTCGCGGCGACTATCTGGGCGCGACCGTGCAGGTCATCCCGCACGTCACCGACGCGATCAAGGCGTTCGCCATGGCGGACACCGAAGACCTCGATTTCGTCCTGTGCGAAATCGGCGGCACCGTGGGCGACATCGAATCGCTGCCCTTCATCGAGGCGATCCGCCAGATGCGCAACGAGCTGGGTCGCGACCAGACCGTGTTCGCGCATGTGACGCTGGTACCCTATGTGGCGGCCGCCGGCGAGCTGAAGACCAAGCCGACGCAGCACTCGGTGCGCGAACTGACCAGCTACGGCATCCAGCCCGACGTGCTGATCTGCCGCTGCGAACATCCGCTGCCCGACAATGAACGCGCCAAGATCGCGCTGTTCTGCAACGTCCGCAAGGAAGCGGTCATCCCCGCGCTTGACGCGAAGTCGATCTATGGCGTGCCGTTGCAATATCATGCCGAAGGGCTGGACGCAGAAGTGCTCCGCGCCTTCGGGATCGAGCCAGGGGCTGAACCCAATCTCAGCCGCTGGGACGACATCATGGATCGCCTGATGAACCCGGAAGGCGAAGTGACGATTGGCGTCGTCGGCAAATATGTCGGCCTGCAGGACGCCTATAAGTCGTTGAACGAGGCGCTTGTCCACGGCGGCATTGCCAACCGGGTGAAGGTCAACATCCAGTGGATCGACGCCGAACTGTTTGAAGCCGCCGACAGCGACATCGCCGCCCGGCTGGAACCGATGCACGCGATCCTCGTGCCCGGCGCGTTCGGCGAACGTGGGGCCGAGGGGAAGATCGCCAGCATCCGCTTCGCGCGTGAACGGCAGGTGCCCTATCTCGGCATCTGCTTCGGCATGCAGATGGCCTGTGTCGAGGCCGCGCGGAACCTCGCGGGCATCGAAAAGGCCTCATCGACCGAATTCGGCCCGACTGAAGAACCCGTTGTCGGCATCATCACCGAATGGATGAGCGAAGAGGGCATCCAGAAGCGCGAAGAGGGCGGCGATCTCGGTGGCACGATGCGGCTGGGCGCCTATGAGGCCAGGCTCGCGGGCAACAGCCATGTCGCGGCCATCTATGGCGGCACGACGATCTCCGAACGTCACCGGCACCGGTACGAAGTCAACACCGGCTATCGTGAGGCACTGGAGAAGAACGGTCTCGTCTTTTCCGGCATGTCACCCGACGGGCAGCTTCCCGAAATCGTGGAACGCCCGGACCATCCGTGGTTCGTCGGCGTGCAGTTCCACCCGGAGCTGAAGTCCAAGCCGTTCGACCCGCACCCGCTTTTCGCCAGCTTCATCGAAGCGGCGCTCAAACAGAGCCGGCTGGTTTAGGTTAAACCGTCATCCTGAACTCGTTTCAGGATCCATTGGCATGACCTTTGAAAGGGGGCGCACCCAAAGGGCGCGCACATCCTGACCGCTAGGTGTTCATGGATGCTGAAACAAGTTCAGCATGACGATCCGAATTTTCAGAAGCTATACTCGTCGTACACCTTGCTCAGGTCCCCGCCCCAGGGACCATTGAACTTTTCGAGCAGTTCGTCAGCCGTCGTCTTGCCGCTGTCCACGATGCGGCGGAGCGGGTTCAGGAAGCCGCTTTCATTGTCGCCCATCGAGTTGACCTGTCCGCGTGCGGAGAGGCCGGCGCTGGCGATGTCGAGCACCTGCTTGGCGAGATCGTTGAGCGGACGGCCATCGGGCAGCTTGGCACGCAGCCCTTCCCGCGGGACGGCGTCGCGCAGCTTCTGATGGTCCTCGATCGTCCAGTCCTTGACCAGATCCCACGCCGCATCGAGCGCGGTGCCATCATAGAGCAGGCCGACCCAGAGCGCGGGCAGCGCGCAGATGCGGTTCCACGGGCCGCCATCGGACCCGCGCATTTCGAGAAAGCTCTTCAGGCGGACTTCGGGGAAGGCGGTCGACAGATGGTCGTTCCAGTCGCCGATGGTCGGCTTCTGGCCCGGATAGACGTCGAGATTGCCGTCGAGGAAGTCGCGGAAGCTCTTGCCCGCCGCGTCGATATATTTGCCCTGCCGGTAGACGAAGTACATCGGCACATCGAGCATATAGTCGGCATAGCGTTCATAGCCGAAGCCGTCTTCAAAGACGAAGGGCAGCATTCCCGTGCGCGCCGGATCGGTATCGGTCCAGACGTGCGAGCGATAGGAGAGATAGCCGTTGGGCTTGCCATCGGTGAAGGGGGAGTTGGCGAACAGCGCCGTGCCGAGCGGCTGGAGGGCAAGGCTGACGCGGAACTTCTTCACCATGTCCGCCTCGCTCGAATAATCGAGGTTGGTCTGGATGGTGCAGGTGCGCAGCATCATGTCGAGGCCCATCGTGCCGACGCGCGGCATGTGGCGCAGCATGATGTCGTAGCGCCCCTTGGGCATGATCGGCAGCTCTTCGCGCGACTTGTCGGGCCACATGCCGAGCCCGAGGAACCCGAGGCCAAGTTCGGCGCCGATTTCTTTCACCTGCTTGAGGTGACGGCCGGTTTCGGCGCAGGTCTGGTGCAGGTTTTCAAGCGGCGCGCCGGACAGCTCAAGCTGCCCTGCGGGTTCAAGGCTGACATTGCCGTCCACGCCGCCGAGTGCGATGACATTGTCGCCTTCCATGATGGGTTCCCAGCCATAGCGGGTCATCGCCATCAGCAGGTCACGGATGCCGCCGGGCTCGTCATAAGACGGCGCGCGGTGGTCGGCGGTCCGATACACGAACTTTTCGTGCTCGGTCCCGATCCGCCAGCGTTCCGCAGGCTTCTCTCCCTTGGCGAACGCACCGATCAGGTCGGCGCGGTTCTCGATCGGCGGGTCAAATGCCCCGCTCTCCGTCTTCGTGCTCATGGCGTTTCCTTAGGCCGGTCCGTTTCGAAGCGAAACGAAAAACTACCAAGTGCCAAAGTCACCGGGCGGCTGGCTGGTGGTCAGGCGCGGGCGCGTCGGTCGCCGCCATCCGTAACGCTGGCGTTTGACAAGCCGGAGGCAGGGCCATTCGCCGCCCGATGACGCGGCCAGACGCAGGCCCTGCTGCGCATAAGCGCGCCGGACCGCCGCGACCTGCGTGTCGAGCAGACCGGCGAGGATCAGCGTGCCGCCTTCGGCCAGAATGTCCGACAGCGCCGGGGCAAGCTCGATCAGCGGACCGGCCAGAATGTTTGCAATCACAAGGTCATAGCGGGCGCGCCGCTGGATCATCTCATGATCGGTGCCCGATGCGACGCACAAGGCAACCTCGCCTGGATGCTGGCCGAGGGGAACGCCGTTCGCGGCGGCATTTTCCTGCGAAATATCGATGCTGACGGGATCAATGTCCGACGCCGTCACATAAGCGCGGGGCCAGAGATGGCGCGCGGCAAAGGCGAGCAGCCCCGTGCCGGTGCCGATATCGGCAATATTGTCAAAGCGCGCGCCGGAGCGACGCAGCGAGTCGAGCGCCTCAAGGCATTTGCGCGTGGTGTCATGCCCGCCGGTGCCAAAGGCGCGGCTCGCCTCGATCAGAAAAACAACCGAACCGGGAGGCGGGGTTCCTTCAAATGCTGACGTGTGGACGAAGAAGCGCCCGGCATGGACGGGCGGGGACGCCTGCTGGCTGATGGTAACCCAATCCGCCGCTTCGATCCGCTCCAGCCGTGCATCGGACCGGCGGGTCCGGGGCAGGAGGCCGCAGATGGCGTCGATCTGTGCCTCATCCGGCTGGCCCGCGAAAAAGGCCGAAATTTCCCAGGCGTCGGGATGCGCCGGCGAGATTTCGCTCGCGACGATCGTTGGCGGCACATCGAACTGCGCAAATGCCTCCATTTCGAGGTCGATCTGCTCCGCCTCCTTGCGTGTGCAGGGCAGGGTGAGCTTCCAGCTTTCCGGGGTGTCTGTCATCGCCGCGTGATTACGCCCCGCACCGGGCCATGCAAGCGGCCATTTCCCTCCAGATTGAATTTGATTGTCGGCGGCGGGAATGAACTTTATGCCATGCTCGGTCGTAGGGGATGGCAGAACGGGCGACAGGGTTGGTCGGTCGAGACGCAGACGACCGGCACAGCGGGTCGGAGGGAGATGTGAGAATGAAACCCGAATTGTCGGAGCTGCTGGCAGCTTCGCAGGCGCAGACGCATCCCGATGCGCGCTTTGCGCTGTTGCAGGGGCTGAACACCCAGCTTGCGGCCGCAGATGCGCTGCAGATGGATCTGGTTGCGATCCGTATTTCCGAAGCCATTGACCAGCTTATCGACGATCTTGGCCTCGGCGGAATGGACGGCACCGCGCACTGAGGCCGTCTGCGCGCTTCCGCGCAAAGAAACGGCGCCGGCAAAGCTGCCGACGCCGCCAGGGAGATACCCGAAATCAGGACCGTGCGAAACAGGATGCAGGGGCAGGCGCGGCATAGCCGATCGTGGCTGAGGCGCTATTCTCAATCTGGCGCGGTTCCAGCCCGAAGGACTGGCAGACCAGATCATAGCCCAGCTGCGTCAGCGTGACGAAGACGCGGCGGCGGTCGGTGGGATCAACCTTGCGATGGATGAAGCCATCCTTTTCAAGGCGCGTCAGATAGCGGAGGACGGTGGTGAGCGGGATACGCGATTCCACGCCGATGTCCGTGATCGCCAGATTGTGGCCCATGCGCTGGGCCCGTTCCAGTTCGAGCACGATGTCCCAGGCGGCATCGCCGAAATAGTTGACGCTGAAGGCCCGTTCACGGCGACGGCGCAGGCGAAGTTCCGCATCGACCGGATGCAGAAGCGATTCTGCGGTCGGCGCCGCGATCCGCTGCGACAGCGTATTGAGCGCCGTCACGGTCTGATTGATGATGTCCTGCATTTCGTCGTGAGAGCCTTGGCCCATGATTAAGTTCCTTCATTGCCGGAAATGACCCCTCGGCCCTTCCGGATTGCTGGTTCAAGATCATACGCGTTCCCGAAGCATGCTCCGGTTACCGGTGACGGCGGCGTTGCGGTCGTTGGCGACCCGCTTTGCCCCGCTGGGCTATTTGCCCCGCCGTCCATCCTTAAATAGACGAGCGGAGGCAATTCTCACCATATCGTAGATATACGCATAGGGGTTTCTACGTATATTCAGCACCCTATCGGACGTAACTGGCGCCATTCACGTCGAGGACCGCCCCGGTCATGGAGGGAGGTGCCTTGAGCGCGCAGAAGGCCGCCATTTCCGCCACTTCCTCAGGCATGGCGACGCGGCCGAGCGGGATGTCGGCGAGCAGCTTGTCGCCGCCGCGGCTGGCCAGATAGTCCTCCGCCATGCCTGTCATCGTGAAGCCCGGGCAGATCGTGTAGGCAAGGATGCCCTGGCCGGCATAAGCCCGCGCGATCGACTTGGTCATCGCGACCATCCCGCCTTTTGAGGCCGCATAATGCCAGTGCTGCGGCGAGTCCCCGCGATAGGCCGCGCGGCTGGCGATGTTGACGATCCGGCCCTCGGTCCGGCGCGCCTGCCAGTGCAGTACCGCGCGGCGGCACAGCAGGGCGGCCGCGGTCAGGTTGATCTGCATTGTGCGATCCCACCCGGCCAGCCAGTCTGATTCGGGGGCGTCGAGCGGATTGTTCTCAAACACGCCGGCATTGTTGATGAGGACATCGACTTGCCCGTCGAGCGCGTCGAGCGCTGCGTCCCACAAGGCTGCGGCACCGCCGTCCGTTTCCAGATCGAAGTCTTTGCTGCCCACCGCAAAAACACGCGCCGCTTCCTGTTCGAAACGGAGACGAATGGCCGCGCCGATGCCGCGCGAAGCGCCGGTGATGATGATGTTCTTTGTCATATCCGTCTCTTACGCCATGTGCCCCTTTGGGCAAAGGCAGTTGCACCGCCCGAAGGACGCGTTAAGGGGAAGGCCGACGCAGACAAAAACAGGGAATGATCATGGCGCAAAATCGCGCAAGGCCGCTCTCGCCGCACCTCTCGATCTGGAAATGGGGTGCCAACATGGCCGCCTCCATCCTCCACCGCGTGACCGGCACGGGCCTCGCCACCGTCGGGGTGCTTGTTTTGACATGGTGGCTCGTCGCCGCCGCTTCGGGGCAGGAATCCTACGATTATTTCCTCGGCTGGGCGGCGCACCCGCTTGGCAAGATCGTCCTGATCGGCCTGAGCTGGGCCTTTTTCCAGCATCTGGCGACCGGCGTCCGCCACTTCGTTCTCGATGTGGGCGCGGGCTATGAACTCAACACCAACCGCTTCTGGGCGCGCATGACGTTTGTCATCAGCATCACGCTGACCGCTGCGCTCTGGGGCTATCTGCTGTTCGTGAAGGGATAAGGCGATGGGAACCGGAACAGGTCTGGGCCGCGTTCGCGGTCTCGGTTCGGCCAAACATGGCGGCGCGCACTGGGTGCTGCACCGCATGACGGCGGTCGGCAATCTGCTGCTGCTGCCGTGGCTGCTGATCTCGCTCGTGCGCTTGCCGACCTATGATTTCACGACGATCCACATGTGGCTCGCGCAGCCGCTGGTCGCGGTGCCGATGATGCTGCTCGTCATCTCGGTCTTCTGGCACTTCCGCATCGGCCTTCAGGTCGTGATTGAGGATTATGTCCATGAGGACGGCCTGAAGTTCGCGAGCCTCACGGCGCTTACCTTCTACACGCTCGGCGCTGCGGCCTTCGCGCTGTTCGCCATTGCCAAGATTGCTCTGACGGGGACACCCAACTGATGTCCGAAGCCTATAAGATCATCGACCACACCTATGACGTCGTCGTCGTCGGCGCGGGCGGCTCCGGCCTGCGTGCCACCATGGGCGCCGCCGAAGCGGGCCTGAAGACGGCCTGCGTCACCAAGGTTTTTCCGACGCGGTCGCACACCGTCGCGGCGCAGGGCGGCATCGCGGCCAGCCTTGGCAACAATTCGCCCGATCACTGGACCTGGCACATGTACGACACCGTCAAGGGGTCGGACTGGCTGGGGGATCAGGACGCGATCGAATATATGGTGCGTGAAGCACCGGCCGCTGTGTACGAGCTGGAGCACGCAGGCGTGCCGTTCAGCCGCAACGACAATGGCACGATCTACCAGCGTCCCTTTGGTGGCCACATGCAGAACATGGGCGAAGGCCCGCCGGTGCAGCGCACCTGCGCCGCCGCCGACCGCACCGGCCACGCCATGCTCCACGCGCTCTATCAGCAGAGCCTGAAGTATGATGCGGACTTCTATATCGAATATTTCGCGCTCGACCTGATCATGGAAAACGGCCCTGACGGTCCGGAATGCCGTGGCGTGATCGCCATGTGCATGGAAGACGGCACCATCCACCGCTTCCGCGCGCAGTCGGTCGTGCTGGCCACGGGCGGCTATGGCCGTGCCTATTTCTCGGCGACGTCGGCGCACACCTGCACGGGTGATGGCGGCGGCATGGTGCTGCGCGCGGGCCTTCCGCTGCAGGACCTTGAATTCGTTCAGTTCCACCCGACCGGCATTTACGGCGCGGGCGTGCTCATCACCGAAGGCGCGCGCGGCGAAGGCGGGTATCTGACCAATTCCGAAGGTGAGCGTTTCATGGAACGCTATGCCCCGTCGGCCAAGGACCTTGCGTCGCGTGACGTCGTGTCGCGCTCGATGGCGATGGAAATGCGCGAAGGCCGTGGCGTCGGCCCGCACAAGGACCATATCTACCTCCACCTCGATCACATCGATCCGAAGGTGCTGGCAGAGCGTCTTCCGGGCATCACCGAAAGCGGCAAGATCTTCGCGGGCGTGGACCTCACGCGCCAGCCGCTGCCGGTCTGCCCGACCGTCCACTACAATATGGGCGGCATCCCCTGTAACTATCACGGCCAGGTCGTGACGAAGAAGGACGGCAATGACGACCATGTCGTGCCCGGCCTTTACGCGGTGGGCGAAGCTGCGTGCGTCTCGGTCCACGGGGCGAACCGCCTTGGTTCCAACTCGCTGATCGACCTCGTCGTGTTCGGCCGCGCCACCGGCCTGCACCTCAAGGAAACGCTGAAGGCCGGTGCGGCGCAAAAGCCGCTGCCCAAGGATGCCGTCGACCTGCCGCTGGCGCGTGTCGAGAAGTATCGCAACGCCAAGGGCGGCTCGCCTACGGCGGAGATCCGCCTCGACATGCAGCGCACCATGCAGAAGCACGCCGCCGTGTTCCGCGACAGCGCGCTCCTGTCCGAAGGCGTCAATCTGATGCGTCAGGTCAACAAGCGGATGGAAGACGTTGCCGTCACCGACCGCAGCCTCATTTGGAACACCGACCTTATCGAAACGCTGGAACTCGACAACCTGATGGCGCAGGCCTGCTGCACCATGGAAAGCGCCGAAAACCGCAAGGAATCGCGCGGCGCCCATGCGCATGAGGACTTCCCGGACCGCGACGACAAGAACTGGATGAAGCACACCATCAGCTGGTTCGACGGCTGGGGCGGCAATGGCGGCAAGGTGACGCTCGATAGCCGCGGCGTGCACAATTACACGCTCACCGACGAGGTCGAGTACATCAAGCCCAAGGCCCGCGTGTACTGAGGCGGACCTGAAACGAGGGGAGGGGCGCCATGTGGATCATCCTTGCGGCGCTCCTCCTCCTTGCTTTCCTCTCGGCCGCGCAGTTTGCGACACCGGCCCAGAAGGCTGACAACCGGAAGCGGGCTCATCGCGCTGCCTTCTGGCTCTGGCTCGTCATGGGGCCCATTGTGACATGGATGGCCTGGGATGGCGGCGGACCCTTTCTGGGCCTCCCGGCACTGGGATTGGTCGCGTTCCTGTTGACCGACTGCCGCCGCAAAGGCTGGGGGGCTGACGCTTAGTCCTATTTCGCTGTCCTACAGGAGGTGAAATGTGCATGGTGCGCATCCTTCCCATGATCGCGGAGCGACACTTGATGCGTTCAACTCATCGTCGCCCCGGCGCAGGCCGGGGCCGCTGCGAGAATATGACGCGGACTGTCCAAGCGGCCCCCGCCTTCGCGGGGGCGACGTGTTTTTCAGGCCCCACGCATTTCCGGGGCTTGAGGCCCTCAACTTCCTCCACTTCCGCAACTTTGCCAACTTCCGCGCATGGCATTGTCCGCGCGCACTGTGCTCGCTAAGGCACCGGTGAAAACCGGGGCAACAGGACAGTGAACATGACCGTATCCATCCGCGAATCCGACATTATCGAGAGCGTCGCCGACGCGTTGCAGTTCATCAGCTACTTCCACCCGATGGATTACATCCGCGCGCTCGGCGAAGCGTATAAGAAGGAACAGGGGCCTGCCGCCAAGGACGCGATTGCGCAGATCCTGACCAACAGCCGCATGTGCGCCGAAGGGCATCGCCCGATCTGTCAGGATACCGGCATTGTCACGGTCATCGTCAAATGGGGCCAGCAGTGCGTGCTCGACTCGACCCGCTCGCTGCAGGAGGTGATCGATGACGGCGTGCGCCGCGCGTACCTGCTGCCCGAAAACAAGCTGCGCGCCTCGATCCTCGCCGATCCGGCCTTCACCCGCGTCAACACGCGCGACAACACGCCGTCAGTCGTCCATCTCGAAATGGTCCCCGGTGACAAGGTGACCTTTGATGTTGCGGCCAAGGGTGGCGGATCGGAGAACAAGACCAAGTTCAAGATGATGAACCCGGGCGATTCCATCGTGGACTGGGTACTGGAGATGGTCCCGCAAATGGGTGCCGGCTGGTGCCCGCCGGGTATGCTCGGCATCGGTATCGGTGGCACCGCGGAAAAGGCGATGGTGCTCGCCAAGGAAAGCCTGATGGGCGCCATCGACATGGCCGAATTGAAGGCGCGCGGCCCGCAGAACGACATCGAACGCCTGCGCATCGAGATTTTCGACAAGGTCAACGCGCTGGGTATCGGCGCGCAGGGGCTGGGCGGTCTCGCGACGATCCTCGACGTGAAGATCATGGATTATCCGACGCATGCAGCGTCCAAGCCTGTTGCGATGATCCCCAATTGCGCCGCCACGCGCCATGCGCACTTCACGCTCGATGGCTCCGGCCCGAAATATCTGGAAGCGCCGAACCTGGACGATTGGCCCAAGGTCGAATGGGCGCCCGACAGCGCCGCCAAGCGCGTCGATCTCGACACGCTCACCGCTGCCGATGTGCAGGGCTGGAAGGCGGGCGACCGCCTGCTCCTCAACGGCAAGATGCTCACCGGCCGTGACGCCGCGCACAAGCGGATCAAGGACATGCTCGCCAAGGGTGAAGAGCTGCCCGTCAGCTTCAAGGGGCGGATGATCTATTATGTCGGCCCGGTTGATCCCGTGGGCGAGGAAATCGTTGGTCCCGCTGGTCCCACAACCGCGACGCGGATGGACAGTTTCATGGACATGATGCTCGAACAGGGTCTCTTGGGCTGCGTCGGCAAGGCGGAACGCGGTCCTGCGGCAACGCAGGCCATCGCCAAGCACAAGTCTGCCTATCTGATGGCCGTTGGTGGTGCCGCCTATCTCGTCGCCCGCGCGATCAAGGGCAGCAAGGTCGTCGGCTTTGAAGACCTGGGCATGGAAGCCATTTACGAGTTCGAGGTAAAGGACTTCCCCGTCACCGTCGCCGTCGACAGTTCAGGCGAGAACGTCCACACCACCGCCCCGCTGATCTGGAAAAAGAAGATCGCCGACGAAAAGCTGCTCGAAGGCGCTTAGACGGAGCACGCACCATGGGCGGCTTTGTTTACATCATGACGAACAAGCCGCTGGGTGTGCTCTATGTCGGGGTGACATCGAGCTTGGCTGAACGGGTCATGGCACATCTGGAGGGCCGGGGTTCCGCTTTTTGCAAGAAATGGGATTTGCGCTGCCTCGTCTACATCGAGCCTCATCCGACAATTGAAGGCGCCATCGTCCGCGAGAAGGCGATCAAGAATTGGCGGCGGCTCTGGAAACTCCGGTTGATTTCCGAAGCCAATCCAAACTGGGATGACTTGTTTGACTCGATCAACGCCTGAAACACCATCGTCGCCCCGGCGCAGGCCGGGGCCGCTTCACGGACAAGGCGCGAACTCTCCCAGCGGCCCCGGCCTGCGCCGGGGCGACGGAGAATTGGGTTGATCTGGCTCCCCGCCACATTGCTCGCGGCCCTGCTCCAGTCGTGGCGGACGGCGGTGCAGCAGCGGGTGCGCGGGCAATTGTCGCTCAATGCGGCGGGGCTGGTGCGCTATCTCTACGGCCTGCCGGTCGGGATCGCGCTGCTGGTCACCTATCTGGCGATGACGGGCAAGGGCCTGCCCGATATTGGCGGCGCCTTCCTGCCTTATACGCTTGCGGCCGGTTTTGCGCAGATCATCGGCACCAACCTTCTGCTGATGGCCTTTGGCTATCGCAACTATGTAGCCGGTACGGCCTTTGCGAAGACCGAGGCCATTCAGGGCGCAGTGCTCGCCATGCTGCTGCTGGGCGAGCATCTGACGCCGCTGACCTGGGCCGGTATCGCGATCGGGGTGGCGGGTGTGATGGTGGTCTCGGCGGCCGGCGCGCGCTTCCGTCTGGCCGATCTTGCACAGCCCGCCGCGCTCTGCGGCCCTTGGTGCCGGCCTGGGTTTTACGCTCACATCGATCTGGGTGAAGTCGGCGACCTTTGACATCGCGACAACCGACAAGGTGCTTGCCGCACTGCTCGCGCTGGTGGCGGTGCAGGCTGGGCAGACGCTGATGCAGGGCAGCTATGTCGCGTGGCGGGAGGGTCCTGAAATCGCCAAGGTCTTCGCCACCTGGCGCACATCGGGGCAGGTTGGCGTGCTTGCGGCGCTTGGTTCGGCCTGCTGGTTTACCGGCTTTGCGACGGCTCCCGTCGCGCTGGTCCGGGCGGTCGGCCAGATTGAGGTCGCCTTTACCTTCGGCTTCAGCCACCTGTATCTCAAGGAGCCGATCCACCGTCATGACGTCATCGGCCTCATCCTCATCGCGCTGGGCGTGACGACGGCGCTTTTGGGCGGGATGTAAAGGCCGCTGAAACCAAAGCCCGCAATTCCCTTGCAACACCCCTTGTATAAACCCGACATGGGGACATCAGGGACAGATCAAGATGGATAAGGTGCAACCGTCGAAGCGGGTCCTGAACAAGACACGGATTCTGCACTATGAAAAGGAGCTGAAGCGGCTGCTCCGCACACAGCTGGACAAGGTCGAGCCGGGCCTTGTCGCTGCCGATGATGGCCGGGAACGTGAGGTGGCGAGCGGTCGGATCGACATCACCGCGCGCGATGCCGACGGCAATTTTGTCGTCATTGAACTGAAGGCCGGTCCCTGTCCGGCAGGCGCGCTGGAACAGGTGCTCGGCTATTCAAGCGATCTGGAAGAAGAAACGGGGACGCGGTGCCGCGCGGTCCTGGTCGCGTCGGAATTCTCGCTGCGGCAACGCTCTGCGGCCAAGCGCGCCCGCGACATGCATTTGGTCACCTATCAGGTCGAGCATATGGACTTTGGAGGATAGCTTCTTCAACCCGGTAAAATCCGGACGGGCCCTTGGGTTCCTCATCGGGCACGGCAGTCACGAAGAAGGCGACGCCCTCACGCCGCTTCCGGTCGATCCAGAGGCCCGCCCGCAGGCCATAGGCCTCACCGGCATGGCCGACGCGCGTACGCCGGTCTGGAAAGACATTTGCCGTGCATCGGCCTGACCCGTTCACGGTCTGGATCGAAAGTCCAAAGGCGCAGAAAAAGCCGCCTTCGGTGTCGCCATTGGCCCCGTTGAACCGCCAGACGATCTTTTCGAGCGCGGCATAGGAAGAGGGCTTCAGAAACGCGGCATCGCGCCGCATCAGAACCTGTCCAAGCCGCGCAAGGTCGGTCATGCTGATCCGCATGCCCCCTTGGGGGGAGAAGATCGCCCCATTGTCTCCGGCGGTGTAGGCGGACAGGTCGCACGCCGCCCCCGGCGCGACAAAGACCGGGCAGGGCGGGGGAAGGCCGTTCAGGTCATCGCGGCGCACCCGCCCGTCCTCGCCATATAGGACGACCGCGCGCTGAATGCGGTCGTCGCTGCACGTTGTCCAGTTGAAGCAGGCATCGATGTTCAGCGGGCGGAAGACAAGGCGCGCGATCGCGCGATCGAAGCGTTCGCCGGTGACCCGCTCTACAATCGTTGCGATGACTGGAAAGTTGATGTTGCCATAGCGGAAATAGGTGCCGGGCGCTGCCTTCGCGTCCCAGACACGCGGGTCCTGCAGCCGGTCGCGCAGGCGTTCGCCGAGCGGCACGAGGTACAGCTCGCCCCCGTCGGTCAGGCTCGACCGGTGCGACAGGAGCAGCCGCAGGGTGATCGGACGGTCGGGGAAAGCGGGGTTGCGCAGCGGCCAGCCGAGATAGTCCGAGACATCGGTGTCGAGCGAAAGCTTGTGCTGTTCCACCAGACGCATCACGCCGAGCGCGACGGCGATCTTGGAGATGGACGCAACGCGCACCGGATCGTCTGCCGTCACGCGCCGCCCGTTCGCCTCATCGGCAAGGCCCGCTGCAAACCGGGGCTGGATCGTCTTGGCGTCAAAGGTCACGATCACGGCGGCCCGATGCGGAGCGTCTGCAAATGCCGGGGGCGCGGCCTGCGCCATCGCGCTGACCGGTGCGAGGACCAGGGCCAGAAGAAGAGCGAGGCGGCGGCGCATGGGCCCAGCATAAGGCACATGACCTTTGGTGCAAGGTGCGGGTGCCTGATCCGGTTTGAGTTGTAATTCAGACCGAATCATTCTATTTAAATCAAGCGGGCCGGGCCCCTCTGGCGATCGTTCTGAAACGGTCGTGATGTCGGACCGCATCGGGTTTCCGGTGCGCTCTGGCAGGTCTTCATCACCTCTCCATCTCGTGCCGAAACTCCCGATTGAGCAACGATGTTCGATGGAGTGGCACAATGAGTCCGAAGCTTTTCAACCTGTTGCTGGCCTATCAGAGGCTGGATGAGGCACTGCGCCTGCGCATGACGGCGGGCGGAAACGCGCTCGAAATCCTGCGCCTGCGCGCCCGCAAACAGGGGGTGAAGGCGCGCCTGAAATCAGTTTCCGCCAGCCGCCGTCCCCTCGCGGCGGCCTGAGTGGCCGGCTGGCGGTCCTGCTTCACCCCTGTTCACAGCCTGACTGCCAGCCGAACCCGCTTCCCCCTGCCTGCTGCGCGGGCAGGGGGAGCTTTTCCTAACGCTTGAGTAGCTCGATCACCGCCGCCGTCATGGCTTCGGTGCCGAGGCGGACCGAGGGTTCGGGATCGATCTTGAACAGTCCGCTGTGATGCCCGGCAACGGGCGGGCCACCATTCTTGGCTGCCTGGATCCAGGCCGGGTTGGTGCCGCCGACAGCGAAGTAATAGCCCGGGATGTTGAACGACGGATCGACGAAGTAGCTGAAGTCCTCAGCGCCCATGTTGGTCTGCTGGAACGGCACGACGACGCCATCGCCAAGTTCCTTGGCCAGCGCGGTGTTGAGGCGGCGGGCCAGCGCTGCATCGTTGATCGTGACGGGCGTTGATTCCGACACCTTGACCTCGGGCAGCTTGTCCTCGGCGACGCCATTGGCCCGGGCGACGTTGGCCGCCACGCGCTTGATCGACTCGATCAGCATGTCGCGCGTCTCCCGGCTGTTGGCGCGCACCGTGATCTGCAGATTGGCCTGATCCGAAATGATGTTGTGCTTTGTCCCGGCGTGGAAGGCCCCCACGGTGATGATGCCGGGTTCCAGCGGCCCCTTTTCGCGGCTGATGATGCCCTGCAGGGCGACCACGATCTGCGAGGCAATATAGACGGGGTCCTTGCCCAGCTGCGGCGCGGCGCCATGCGTGCCCACGCCGTTCACCTTGATGTCGACGCTGTCCGCCGACGAATATTGGATGCCTTCGGCCGCAGCGATGTGGCCGGTGGGCATTTCAGCCGCGACGTGGAAGGCGAGCGCATAGTTCGGCTTGGGGAAGCGCGTGTAGAGCCCGTCCTTCAGCATGGCTGCGGCGCCCCCGACGCGTTCCTCGGCCGGCTGTACGATGAACAGGACCGTGCCCTTCCACCGGTCCCTCATCGCGACCAGTTGCCGCGCGGTGCCGACCATCGAGGTGATGTGCACATCATGGCCGCAGGCGTGCATGACGGGGTTTTCCACGCCGTCCACGCCAACCTGACGGACCTTGGAGGCATTGGCGACGCCCGACTTTTCCTCGACCGGCAGGCCATCCATGTCGGCGCGCACGAGGACCACCGGACCGTCGCCATTTTTGAGGACGCCGACGACGCCTGTCTGGCCGACCTTTTCGGTGACGACCATGCCCGGAATGGCGCGCAGTTCCTTCGCCATGCGCGCGGCGGTGTTGAACTCGCGGAATGACAATTCGGGGTTGCGGTGGAAATAGTCCCACAGGTTCGCCAGCGATTTGTCATAGTCCGCCTTGATCGCCGGAGCATAATCTGGCGCTGCGCGCGCTGCGCTTCCGGTCGCGATCATGGCAGCCGCCGCCAGCAGAATGGCCTTTTGGTTCATATGCTTCTCCTGTTCTTGATTTGGTGCCACCTTGCCGCGTTGTTCGCGAACTTGCCAGTCCCCAATCGCGCCGCTGGACAGGCGCGCGCGAATGGCTAATTTGTGCGCGAAAGCCCGGCGGAGGGTACAGGGAGCGCATGATGTCCAACGAAGTCCTTTTGATCTTGCTGGCCACCGCTGTGGTGGCGGTTGCCCTGTGGTTCTTGCTGAAGCCGTCACAGGCGCCTTCCAAGCCCGCCGAGGTGCCGGCCGAACCTGCCGCGAAGGCCGAAGTCGAAGCGAAGCCGGCGGCCGCGCCCGCAGCTTTGATGGACGCGCCGGTGGAAAGCGCGCCTGTCGGAAAGGCGCCTGCCGCGCCCAAGGCCACACCGAAAGCCGCCCCCAAAGCGAAAGCGGCGGCCAAGCCTGCTGCTCCCAAGGCAAAGGCCGCACCAAAGGTGAGCCCGAAGGCAGCGGCCCCGGCCGCTTCTGTCGCTGCGGCGCCAAAAGCCGCCGATGCAAAGCCTGCCAAGGCGCCTGCGACCAAAACGGCGAAGCCGGCTGCCGCGCCTGCCAAACCCGCTGCGAAGCCAGCGGCGAAGGCAGCGCCCAAGCCCGCCGCCAAGCCAGCGGCGAAGCCGGCTGCAAAGGCGCCGGCAAAGAGCGCCGGGCCCGACAATCTGCTCTGGATCAAGGGCCTGGGTCCGAAGCTGAACACGCTCTTTGTGGAAAACGGCGTCACGCGCTTTGACCAGATTGCCGGTTGGAGTGACGCCGATATCGCTGCGATGGATGCCAAGCTTGGCGCCTTTGCAGGTCGCATCGCGCGCGACAATTTCGTGGAGCAGGCTGGTCTTCTCGCCAAGGGCGACATCGCCGCGTTCGAAGCGAAATATGGAAAGCTTGATTCTGAGAACAGGTAAGCCTTTCCCCCGGCTTTCGCGTGCATGGATGACAGGAGTGGCGCTGGCCGTTGCCGGCGCCCTTCTGGCGAGTGGTGCATCCGGCCAGTCGGTTGAGCAGCGGCAGCGCGAACTCGCTTCAGCCAAGGCGCAGGCCGAACGCGCGCAGCGGCAGGCGCAGGCCCTGGAAGATCGTGCCCAGACGGAATCGGACGCCGCCGAGCAGGTGCAGGTCCAGTCGGCAGCGCTCGCCGCGCGCATTCAGGCCATTGAGGCGGAGATTGTCGAAGCACAGGCGCGCGTCGCGCTGGTCGAGAAAATGCGGGAGCAGCTCCGCAATCGTCTCGCCGAAAAGCAGCGCCCCGCCGTCCGGCTGGCAGCTGCGCTCCAGACGATGGCGAGCCGCCCGCCCGCCATGGCGCTCGTCCAGCCGGGAACGACAAGCGATCTCGTCCATGTCCGGATGCTTCTGGCCGGGCTCGCGCCCCAAATCCGCGCGCGGACGGAGGTGCTGAAGGCGGATCTGGAGGAAAGTCGGCGGCTGAAGCAGGATGCCGTGAACGCGCTGCAGCTTCTCGCAGATGGCCGCAAGCGCCTGGATGAAAACCGCGCCGCGCTCGTCCGGCTGGAGGCGCAGCACCGGCAGGCGTCGGCCCGGCTGGCCTCAAGCGCGCTTGCCGAGCAGGACCGTGCGCTCGCGCTCGGTGAAAAGGCGCGGGACATCGTTGACCTGATCGACGAACTGGGTGTGCAGTCGGCAACGCGCGGGTCGCTTGAATCCCTGCCGGGCCCGCTGCTGCGGCCGTCGCGGCCCGGCGCTGTCATGACGCTGCCCAGCGATGCGGCGACAGTCGGCACGGCCCGGCTGGACTATCGGCTTCCGGTGACCGGCCAACTTGTGACCGGGCTTGGCGAAGTCTCCAAAGCAGGCGTGCGGGCACGCGGGCTGACGCTCCGGACGCCACCGCAGGCGCAGGTCGCGGCACCGCATGCCGGTCGGGTGGTGTTTGCGGGTCCGTTCAAAGGGTACGGCCAGATCGTCATTCTCGACCATGGTGATGGCTGGACCAGCCTTGTCACCGACATGACGACGCTCTCCGTCCGGGTGGGCGAGACGGTCATTCAGGGCAGCCCGATTGGCCGCACGGGCAGCGGCGCCCCCCGCGTGACGGTCGAACTGCGGCGCGGTGGCCGGCCGGTCGATATCACCCCGATGATCGGCTGATCGGAGTTAATCCCGAAGAGACTGTTTGAATCAGGCATTTTTCGGAGTAGAAACCGCTCCGAACCAGTTCAGGACCCCTTATGGCCAAGTCAATTCTGCGTGCCGCGTTCATGGTATCGGCCGTGTCGCTCATCCCTGCTGCCACCGCCGGCATTGCCGCAGCGGACATGACCATCAATCGCGATATTGAGCGCTTTGTGAGCGTCTATGAGCGGGTGAAGGGCGATTATGTCGACAAGGTCACGGACGAGCAGCTGATCAAGGGTGCGATCGACGGGATGCTGGCGAGCCTTGATCCGCACAGCTCCTATCTCGACGCGCGTGATTTCAAGCAGATGCAGATCACGACCGACGGCAATTATGGCGGCCTTGGCCTCGTCGTCTCGATGGAGGATGGCGCGGTCAAGGTTGTGGCGCCGCAGGAAGACAGCCCGGCGGCCAAGATGGGCATCAAGTCGGGCGACTATATCACGCATCTGGATGGCAAGCTGCTCTACGGCGGTACGCTCGACGAAGCGGTGGACCAGATGCGCGGTCGCCCCGGCACCACGATCCGCCTCACGGTGGTCCGCCCCGGACGCGACAAGCCGTTCGATGTGACGGTCACGCGTCAGGTCATCGAGATCAAGCCCGTCAAATGGGAGATCAAGGACGGCGTCGGCATCATCAACATCAACGGCTTCTCCAAGCAGACCGGGCAGATGACGCGTGCGGCGGTCGTCTCCATTGAAAAGGCGCTGGGCCGCAAGCCGACTGGCTATGTGATCGATCTCCGCTCCAATCCGGGCGGCCTGCTCGATCAGGCGGTCGAGGTGTCGGACGTGTTCCTCAACCGCGTCGAGGTCGTGTCGCAACGCGGCCGCGACAAGCGCGACATTGAACGCTTCTTTGCCCAGCCCGGCGATTTTGCCGAGGGCCTGCCGATCGTGGTCCTTGTCGACGCCGGTTCGGCTTCGGCCGCAGAGATCGTGGCCGGCGCGCTGCAGGATCATCATCGCGGACTTGTCATGGGCGAACGCACCTTCGGCAAGGGATCGGTGCAGACTTTGATCCAGCTGGACGACACGACCGCGCTGCGGCTGACCACGGCGCGATACTACACGCCGTCGGGCCGGTCGGTTCAGGAAGGCGGGATTGAGCCGGACATCATCGTGCCGCAGCTGTCCGACCCGGACTATAAGAACCGCCCGCGCTTCCGCGAGATCGATCTCGGCCGCCACCTCATCAACGAGGCGAAGGTCGACAACAGCGTCCTTGAGGCCGATGAAAAGCCCGATCCGCGCTTTACCGCGACAGCCGACGAACTGAAGGCGAAGGGCATCACCGACTTCCAGCTCGATTATGCGGTCAAGACGGTGTCGCGGCTTTCCAAGACGCAGGTCGCTTCCACCGGAAGCGGACGCAAGGGCAGCCGCTGAGCCATATCATGACGGCATTTCAGAAGGCCCGGCTGCTCGCCCTCGTCATCCCCTCCGCGCTGATGCTCGGTGCCTTGGGGAGCCAGTATATTGGCGGGCTCTACCCGTGCGAGATGTGCTATTGGCAGCGCTGGCCGCATGATGTCGCGATCGTTCTCGCGCTGTTCGCCTTTGGCACGCGCGTGGACCGGGCTGCGCATATCCTGGTCGCGCTGGCGGCGCTTGCCATCATGACGAGCGGTGCCATTGGCGTCTTTCATGCGGGCGTGGAATATGGCTGGTGGCAGGGGATCACGACCTGCGCCACGACGGCGGCAGGCGTTTCGCTGGAAGACATCATGCGCGCACCCGTCGTGCGCTGCGACGTGCCGCAATGGACCCTCTTTGGCGTCTCGCTTGCCGGTTTCAACGCGATCATCTCGCTCGGCGCGGGGCTCCTCATTCTGGGCCTTCTCGGCCGGGGACGGGCAGCGGCATGAGTGGTTCCGTATCCCGATCCTCAATGCTGCGCGTCGATCATGCGGGCGAATATGGCGCAACGCGCATCTATGCCGGCCAGCTCGCTGTGCTTGGCAGCCGCCATCCCGCCGCGCGTGAGATCCGGCATATGGCCGCGCAAGAGGATGTGCACCTCGACCGGTTCAACCAGCTGCTGACCGAACGGGGCGTGCGCCCGACGCTGCTCCAGCCCTTCTGGCACGTCGCTGGCTTCGCGCTTGGCGCTGCAACCGCGCTCATCGGGCCGGAAGCGGCCATGGCGTGCACGGCGGCGGTCGAAACCGAAATCGACAAGCACTATACCGATCAGCTCGAAGCCTTGGGCGACGACGATCCCGAACTGCGCGACACCATCACCGATTTCCGCGAGGATGAGCGCGAACATCATGACGCGGCGATCCGTGCAGGGGCAGAACAGGCCCCCGCCTATCCGCTGCTCTCTGCGGTCATCCGTTTCGGCTGTCGCGCGGCGATCCGCCTTTCGGAACGGATCTGACGCGTCAAAACCGGCTTGCAATGGCCGGAAAAGAGGCAGAAACTTCAGCCATGCGAGTCCTTCCGATCCTTGCCGCTCTTGTGCCGATGATGGCCGTGCCAGCGCCCGCGTCGGCGCAGCGGGCCGAGCGGGTTCTTGTCATCTTCGGCAATGATCCGTGCCCGACCGATTCCAGCGGGAGCGAGATCGTCGTGTGCGCCCGTCGTCCTGAGACAGAGCGCTACCGCATTCCGAAGGAAGTGCGCCCGCGGTCGCAGGCCCCCCAGAATCAGAGCTGGGCGGCCCGTTCGCAATCGGTGATGTCGACCGGCCGCACTGGCACGGACAGCTGCTCTGCCGTCGGGGCAGGGGGCTGGACCGGCTGCTGGGCGGAACAGATGCGCGCCGCCAAGGCCGAAGCCAAGCAAAAGGCCGCCGACGACCGCGACGTGCCCTGAGGGCGCGGCCCATTTGCCAAATCTGAAGAAGAAACTGGTCGGGACGACAGGATTCGAACCTGCGACCCCCACACCCCCAGTGTGATGCGCTACCAGGCTGCGCTACGTCCCGACCGCCAAAACCTGCGCTGCAGGCAATGGATGCGGGCCTTTACGCCGCGACTTCGGGCATTGCAAGGGCGGGAAGGGCGCTTTTCCAAACTTCCCGCCGCAATGCTGCTCAGTCGCCGATCAGCGTGCGGACGCCGGAGACGTCATAGGCCTTCACGCTGACGCTTTCGATCTTGGCCGCGGCAATGGCCCGGTTGAAGACGGCCATGTGCGGCGACTTGCTGTGCGCGGCCAGTGCATCGCCGTCGCGCCACCGCTCGGAAATCAGAAGGCTGTCGGGGTTGGTCACGTCGCGCGAGAAGACATAGAGTTCGCAGCCATCTTCGGCCTGCGTCGCCGCCATCTGTTCGGCCAGGGCGCCCTGCAGCTTCTCGATCTCGCCCGGTGCGGCCTTGATCGTTCCCATTACAATGATCATGCATTCCTCTCCTGCTGCGCGTTCGCTCAAGCTTCGGTTGCGCGGGTCATGCGGATTTGGTAGTCGGCCCGCCACTGTGCGGCCTCGCCGCCTGCCCATCAGACAAGAGTATCTGCATGTTCGCAACCCCCGCATTTGCCCAGGCCGCCGCCGGAACCCCGGCTGGAGGCGCTGGCTCGACGATTTTCTTCATCGGTCAGTTTGTCCTGATCGGCCTGATCTTCTGGTTTCTGATCATCCGCCCGCAGCAGAAGCGCGCGAAGGAGCATCAGGCGCTGATCGCCGCGGTAAAGCGCGGAGACCAGGTCGTGACCGCAGGCGGAATTGTCGGCAAGGTGACCAAGGTTGAAGAGCGTATGGTCGAAGTCGAGATCGCATCGGGCGTGAAGGTCCGGGTGATCAAATCCACGCTGACTGACGTCGATACCGGCGCCACCAAGCCCGCGAACGACTGAACCCGGCATGCTTGATTTCCCGCGCTGGAAGGTCTGGCTCGTCATTGCGACGACGGTCATCGGTGTCATCGCTGCCGTCCCGAGCATGTTGCCCGAGGCGACGCGCGACAAATTGCCGGGCTGGCTTTCGAAGACGCACATCAATCTGGGCCTCGACCTGTCGGGCGGCAGCCATTTGCTGCTCGAAGCCGACACGGCCGACGTGCGCAAGCAGCAGATCGAACGGATGGAAGAAACCATCCGTACCGAAATGCGCCGCGCCAGCCCCAAGATCGAGATCAGCGACATTTCGACCGCCGGCGGGGCGCTGTCGTTCATGCCGCGCAATCCGGCGCAGCTGGATCAGGCGGTCGACATCGCCCGCCAGCAGACGAACGGCATCGGCATTGGCGGGCAGCGCGACTGGAATGTCGCCGTGCGCGATTCCACGCGGGTCGTGATGACCCCGACGGATGCGGGCATCAAATATGAGATCGACAGCGCGCTCGAAACCGCGCGTAACGTCGTGGCCAAGCGCATCGACCCGGAAGGCACCAAGGAAATCACGGTCGTCCGCCAGGGCGCGGATCGCATTCTCGTGCAGGTGCCGGGCCTTCAGGACCCCGAAGGTCTGAAGCGCATCCTCGGCAAGACGGCTAAGCTTGAGTTCAAGCTAGTCGATCTGAACGCCGATCCCAACGAAGTCGCCGCCGGCCGGGCGCCGGCGGGCAGCCAGATCCTGCCGATGCAGCAAGGCGGCAAGATTGCGGTCAAGCGTCGCGTCATGGTGTCGGGCGACGAGCTCAACGATGCCCGGCAGGACTTCGGGCAGAATGGTGACGCGGTCGTTTCGATCAAGTTCAACAATTCGGGCGGTCGCAAGTTTGGCCGTGTGACGGCGGAGAATGTCGGCAAGCCCTTTGCCATCATCCTCGACAACGTCGTCATCTCAGCGCCGAACATCAACGAACCGATCCTGGGCGGCAGCGCGCAGATTTCGGGCAGCTTCACGGTGGAATCGGCCAATGAACTGGCCATCTCGCTGCGGTCGGGCAAGTTGCCTGTCGCGCTGAAGGTGATTGAGGAATCGAGCGTCAGTGCCGAACTCGGTCAGGACTCGATCCAGAAGGGCGTTCTGGCAGGTGTGCTGGCCACGCTCGCGCTCGTCTTCTACATGATGATCACCTATTTCCGGTTCGGCGTGTACACGACCATCGCCCTGCTGGTGAACGCGCTCCTCGTGCTCGGCCTCATGGGCATCTTCAATGCCACGCTGACGCTGCCGGGCATTGCAGGTTTCGTGCTGACCATCGGTGCGGCGGTCGACGCCAACGTGCTCATCAACGAGCGCATCCGCGAAGAGGTGCGCCGCGGACGTCATACGATCCAGGCGGTCGAATTCGGCTTCAAGGAAGCCTCGACCGCGATCTTTGACGCCAACATCACCAACGTGATTTCGGCGATCATCCTCTTCTGGTTCGGCTCCGGTCCGATCAAGGGCTTTGCCGTCGTGCTTGCGCTCGGCATCGCGACATCGGTGTTCACCGGCGTGACCTTCACCCGTCTTCTGGTTGCGCAATATCTGCAGCGCAACCGTCCCAAGACGCTCATTCTCTGAGGAAAAGCCGACGATATGCATCCTCTCAAATTCGTTCCCGACAATACGAACATCCGCTTTCTCAGCTATCGCTGGTGGGCGCTGGCGCTTTCCATCCTGCTGCTGACAAGTTCGGTTGCCTTGGTTGCGATCAACGGGCTCAACTGGGGCATCGACTTTGTCGGTGGTCAGTCGATCCGCGTGACCTTCCAGAAGCCGGTGAACATGGGTGACCTGCGCGGGCGTCTTGAGGGCCTCGACGTCGGTGACGTCGTCATCCAGCAGATGACCGACCCGAAGGTCGTCAGCATCCGCATTCCGCTGGAAGGCGAAGCGACCAACCCGATCGGCAAGTGCCTCGGGCAGGGCATTGGCAAGGAAGGCCAGGCCGATGGCGCCAACAAGATCGCTTCTACGGTGCGCGCCGAACTGGTGAAATCCTACCCGGGCGTGAACATCGGGGCGGTCAACTCGGTCTCGGGCAAGGTCGGCTGTGAACTGTTCAGCACGGGTTCGCTCGCGCTCACGCTCGCCATGCTGGGCATCTCGCTGTTCATCTGGTTCCGTTTTGAATGGCAGTTCGGCGTCGGCGCGCTGGTGACGCTGTTCCACGACGTGGTCCTGACCTTCGGCTTCTTCGCCCTGACGCGCCTGAGTTTCGACCTCAACGTCATCGCGGCGATCCTGACCATTATCGGCTATTCGCTCAACGACACGATCGTCATCTATGACCGCATTCGTGAAAATCTGCGCAAATACCGGAAGATGGAAATTGAGCCCTTGCTCAATCTCTCGGTCAACGAAACGCTGTCGCGCACGGTCACGACATCCATGTCGCTGATCCTGACGCTGTCCATCCTGCTGCTTGTGGGACCGGATTCGATCTTCGGCTTCACCGCGTCGATGCTGCTTGGCATCGTGATCGGGACCTTCTCGTCCTTCTACATTTCCGCGCCGGTGCTGATCTGGCTCAACGTGACGTCGGACAGCTTCGTTCAGGCGGAAACGCCCAAGGGCGCCGCCGAACGCATCAGCGAGTCATTTCCCGGCCAGAAGTGAGAGGTGACGGAACAGCGTTTCGGTGTTCCGTTCCCATGTAAAGCGCTCGGCAACCTGACGGCACGCACTGCGGGCCGGAGGGTTGGCGAGAACGTCCTTGAGGCCAGCCAGCACGCCCGCCGCCGTCCGCGCGACGATGCGGCCCGCCGCGTCATCCTGCAGAACCTCGCGTGCGCCCCCTGCATCTGTGATGACGATGGGCGTCCCGCAGGCCAGCGCCTCGACCCAGGCATTGGCCAGACCTTCCGAGGCGGAGGGCAGCGCCATCACATCGGCGGCGGCCAGCCAGTCTGCAATCTCGCCATGCGGCAAATTGCCCGTCAGGCGGAGACGATCCGCCACCCCTAGCGACTGCGCCTGTTGCAGGAGCCGCGCCCGATCCTCGCCCTCTCCAATCAGGACGAGGCGGGCGTCCGGCAGATGGGGCAAGGCTTCGACCAACAGGGACTGGCCCTTGCGCGGAATGAGCGCACCGACGGCGACAATCAGGGCACCATCAACGCCCAGCGCCGCCTTGGCCACCGCCCGCTCCACGATGCGAAACTGCGAGAGGTCGACGCCGGTATAGTGCACGGTGATCCGGTCCTCCGGCATTCCCATGCGCCCCATGTCGGCCTTCAGCGCCTGCGAGACGGCAAGCAACCCGTCAGCGGTGCAGCCCGCCGAGCGCACCTGTGCGGCGGTCGCCGGCGCCTGCCCCCAGAGATGGATGTCCGCGCCGCGCGCCTTGATCGAGACGGGCACGCCAAAATGCCGCCCCAGCGCCACGGCCGCCGGGCCATCCGGAAAGAAGAATTCGGCATCGATCACATCAAACGCGAAGGTGCGGCGGATATCGGTGAGCAGCGGGATCAGGCGGCGGGTGAGGGCGCCGGCATCAAACCGCCCGCCTGTGCCCGGAAGATGCTGGAATCGCGGGCGGTGCACGGTCAGTCCCTTCCAGACTTCCTGCGTCGGGACCGCCTTGAACCGGCGGTAGTGCGGATGGAGGTTCAAAGGGAAGGGCGGCAGGCCCAAGGGCGCCACAAGCTGCAGCTCCACCTCGGGATGTGCCGCAAGGCCCAGCGTCTGGCGCTCCACAAAGGGGCCAAGGCGCGGCCGCACCGCGTCCGGAAACAGCGTCGATAGGGTGAGGACGCGCAGCATCAGTCCGCCCTGCACCGGGCAGACTGCGCGCCGGTCTTCGATAACGCCGCTGCAACCATGTTCGCCCGATTAACGGGAAAGCGTTAAGCAACTGCATCTCCGTGCTTGGCGGCGGGCCATGCACCGGCTAAGACGCCGCCATGTCGAGTTCCCGCTTCAAGACCGCCGCTCTCCTTGCCATCGTCGCTTTGGCCGTTCCGCTGGCGGGTTGCGCCGGGAATCGCGGCCGCAACAAGGCTGACACCTCCTACGTCGCGCGTGACGTGAACACGCTCTACAATGCGGCCAAGGACCGTCTGGACCGGGGTCAGTTCAAGCTCGCTGCCGCCCTGTTTGACGAAGTCGAGCGGCAGCATCCCTATTCGGTCTGGGCCCGCCGGGCGCAGCTGATGAGCGCGTTCAGCTATTATGCGGCGCGCGATTACACCGAATCGACCAATTCGGCGCAGCGCTTCCTGTCGATCCATCCGGGCAACCGCGACGCGCCTTATGCCTATTATCTGATCGCGCTGAACTATTACGAGCAGATCTCCGACGTGACGCGTGACCAGAAGATCACCCAGTCCGCGCTCGATTCCTTCGGGGAACTGATCCGTCGCTATCCCGACAGCCGCTATGCAGCCGACGGCCGTCTCAAGATCGACCTGATCCGCGATCACCTTGCGGGCAAGGAGATGGAGATCGGTCGCTATTATCAGCGCCGTGGCCAGTGGCTCGCGAGCATCATCCGGTTCCGCAAGGTCACGGAAGAATATCAGACGACGACCCACGCGCCCGAGGCGCTGATGCGGATGACCGAAAGCTATCTCGCCATGGGCGTGCCGGAAGAGGCGAAGAAGTCCGCCGCCGTGTTGGGCCGCAACTATCCGGCATCCGACTGGTACAAGCGCGCCTTCGAACTCATGCAGAAGCACGCGCCGCAGGCGTGACGCACGCGCCATGCTGACGTCCCTCTCGATCCGCGACGTCGTCCTGATCGAGGCGCTCGACCTGGATTTTGCAGCAGGGCTGGGCGTTCTCACCGGCGAAACGGGCGCGGGCAAATCGATCCTGCTCGATGCGCTCGGTCTCGCGCTAGGCGACCGGGCCGATAGCGGCCTTGTGCGGCAGGGATGCGCGCTTGCCAGTGTCACTGCCAGTTTCTCCCCGCCCGATGCGGCGCGCCAGCTGCTCGATGCGAATGATCTGGGGATCGGCCTCGGCGAAGAGCTGATCGTCCGCCGCACGGTGAAGGCTGATGGCGGCAGCCGCGCCTTCGTCAATGATCAGCCGGTGTCGGCCGCACTGTTGCGTGAGCTTGGTGGCACGCTCGTTGAAATCCATGGCCAGCATGACGATCGGGGCCTGATCAACCCGAAGGGGCATCGCGATTTGCTCGACAGCTTTGCGCGCGCCGATACGGCATCGGTGCGCGTCGCCCATGCCGCCTGGCGCAATGCGGAAGCCGCGCTCGCAACCGCGCGGCAGGCGCTTGAGGATGCCGAGCGCGATCGGGAATGGCTCGCGCATGCGGTCGCCGAACTGAAGGCCTTCGACCCGCAGCCGGGCGAGGAGGAAGAGCTTGCCGCCCGCCGTGCCCTGATGCAGCGCGGGGAAAAGATCGCGGCCGAACTCGCCGCCATCACCGAACTGGTCGAAGGATCGGACGGCGCATTGTCGCAGTTGCGGCAGGCGGCGCGCATTCTGGACCGGATTTCGGGTGATCACCCCTCTTTGGCCGAGGCGCTCGCGGCGATCGACCGTGCGCTCATCGAAGGCGGTCTTGCCGAAGACAAGCTGGGCGAGGCGGCACGCGCGCTCTCCTTCAATCCCGCATCGCTGGAGGCCGATGAGGCCCGCCTGTTCGATCTGCGCGCGCTTGCGCGAAAGCACCGCGTTCAGCCTGAGCAACTCGCCGACCTGACGGCGGAACTCTCCGAAAAGCTGGACGCCATTGAAGCGGGCGGGGAAGGGCTGGCGCGGCTGGAACAGGCGCTGGCCACCGCGCGCAAAGCCTATGAAGCGGCGGCGCGTGACCTGTCGGCGCAGCGGCGCGAGGCCGCCGGGCGCCTTGATGCAGCCGTTGCCGGGGAACTGGCCCCTCTCAAGCTTGATGCCGCGCGGTTCCAGACTCTGGTTGAGGAACTGCCCGAAACCCAATGGGGGCCGTCGGGCCTCGACCGGGTGGAGTTCCTCGTCTCGACCAATCCGGGCGCGCCTTTTGCGCCGCTCATCAAGATTGCCTCGGGCGGGGAATTGTCGCGCTTCATCCTCGCGCTCAAGGTTGCGCTCGCGGAAGAAGGGGCTGCGGGCACAATGATCTTTGACGAGATTGACCGGGGCGTGGGCGGCGCTGTCGCCTCCGCAATTGGGGACAGGCTCGCCCGGCTGGCGCAGAAGACGCAGCTGCTGGTCGTCACGCACAGCCCGCAGGTCGCGGCGCGCGGCACCGTCCATCTGATGATCGCCAAGGCCTCGGAAGGCACCGTCACCCGCACGAGCGTCCGCCAGCTCGACGCCGCCGAACGTCGTGAGGAGATCGCCCGGATGCTCTCCGGCGCGCAAGTGACCGACGAAGCCCGCGCGCAGGCCGAACGGCTGCTGGAGGCGGCGTGAGCGAATTGTTCGACATGACCGAGGCCGAAGCCGCCAATCGCCTGATGCGTCTTGCCAAGGAGATCGCGAAGCACAACCGGCTCTATCACACGCAGGACGCGCCCGAGATTTCGGATGCCGACTATGACGCGCTCGTCCGCGAGAACAACGCTCTGGAGGCGCAGTTTCCGCATCTGGTCCGCGCGGACAGCCCGAACAAGCAGGTCGGGGCCGCGCCCGCCGGGCATCTGACGAAGGTTACCCATGCGCGGCCGATGCTCAGCCTGGAAAACGCCTTTGCCGATGAGGATGTTGACGAGTTTGTCGGCCGCGTCCGACGCTTTTTGAACCTGCCGGCAGATGCCGAGGTCGTGCTGACCGCCGAACCCAAGATCGATGGCCTGTCGTGCTCGCTGCGCTATGAAAAGGGTCTGCTTGTCCTCGCGGCCACGCGTGGCGACGGCGCTGTGGGTGAGGATGTGACGGCCAATGTCCGCACGATTGCCGATATTCCGCAGCAGATCACCGGTCCGGTGCCCGACGTGTTCGAGGTGCGCGGTGAGGTCTACATGTCAAAGGCCGACTTTGAGGCGATCAACGCGCGCGCGGCGGAGGAGGGGACGAAGCTCTTCGCTAATCCGCGCAACGCAGCCGCCGGGTCGCTGCGCCAGAAGGACCCGAAGATCACTGCCGCGCGTCCCTTGCGGTTTCTGGCGCATGGCTGGGGCGAGGCGTCGGCGCTTCCCGGCGAAACGCAGTTTGAGATTATCAAGGCCATTGAGGGCTGGGGCATCCCCGTTGATCCCCGCTTCGTCCGGCTCGCGACGACGGCGGAGGTGCTTGCCCACTACCGGTCCATTGCGGCGCTGCGGGCGGACCTGCCCTTCGATATCGACGGCGTCGTCTACAAAGTGGACCGGCTCGACTGGCAGGCGCGGCTCGGCTTTGTGGCGAAGGCGCCGCGCTGGGCGATTGCGCACAAATTTCCGGCAGAACGCGCGGAGACGACGCTCGAGTCGATCGATATTCAGGTGGGCCGCACGGGCAAGCTGACGCCTGTCGGACGCCTGAAGCCGGTGACGGTGGGCGGCGTGGTCGTCTCCAATGTCACGCTCCACAATCGCGATGAGATTGTACGTCTCGGCGTGCGCCCCGGCGACCGCGTGGTGGTGCAGCGGGCGGGCGACGTGATTCCCCAGATTGTCGAGAACCTGACCCGTGACGTCGCGCGCGACGGCTGGGCCTTTCCCGATCACTGTCCGGAATGCCAGTCCGAAGCGGTGGCGGAGGAGGGCGAAGTCGATGTCCGGTGCACAGGCGGCCTGATCTGCCCGGCGCAGCGGGTTGAACGCCTCAAGCATTTTGTCAGCCGCGCCGCGCTCGACATTGAAGGGTTGGGCGAAAAGACGATTGTCGAATTTTTCGGTCTCGGCTGGCTCCACAGCCCCGCCGACATCTTTCGCCTGCGGCACAGGCGCGCAGAGATTGTCGGGCGCGAGGGCTGGCAGGATAAGTCTGTGGATAACCTGTTGGCAGCCATCGAGGCAAAGCGCGCGCCAGACCCGGCGCGCCTGATTTTTGCTTTGGGAATCCGCCATGTCGGGGCCGTGACCGCAAAAGACCTCCTGAAAGCGTTCGGGACGGTCGAGCGGGTGCGCGATGTCGCGACCGGCGAAGGCGCGATGGAGGAACTGACGCAGGTGGATGGCGTCGGGCCGGTCGTCGCCGAAGCGCTGGTCGAATTCTTTCACGAACCGCACAATCAGGACGTTTGGAACGATCTCCTGAGCGAGGTTACGCCGCCTGCTTTCGTCTCCAATGTCCGCCAGTCTTCGGTCTCCGGAAAGACGGTCGTCTTCACCGGCAGTCTGGAGACGATGAGCCGCGACGAGGCAAAGGCGCAGGCGGAATCGCTCGGCGCGAAGACGGCTGGGTCGGTCTCCGCGAAGACCGATCTGCTCGTTGCCGGGACGGGCGCCGGATCCAAGCTCAAAAAGGCGCAGGAACTGGGTATCGAGGTCATCGACGAGGCCGGATGGGCCGCGATTGTCGCTGGCGCGAACTGACCTTCTCCCGTCCGCTTTCGCATCCCGCTTGACCACCGCACTGCCCCTCGTCAAAGCAGGGGCATGACCGAACAGACGGATCTTTCCGCCCTCAGCTTTGAACAGGCCCTCAGAAAGCTTGAGGAAATTGTCGCACGACTGGAATCGGGGGAGGCCGCCCTTGACGAGTCGATCACGCTTTACACCCAGGGTGAGGCACTGCGGGCGCAGTGCGAAGCACGCCTGAAGGACGCGCAGGCCCGCATCGAGAAGATCACTCTGGGCGCCAATGGTCAGCCGTCGGGGACGACGGCCTTCGATCCGAGCTGATCCCGCCGCAATGGCCAAGGACCTGCTGAGCGCCGCGCTTGCGGACATTGCGACCGACATTGATCGCGGCTTTGACCTGCTTCTGCCGGTTCCGGACGATGGCCGGGCGCGGCTCTATGAAGCGATGCGTCATGCCGCAATCGGGGGCGGAAAGCGCCTTCGTCCGCTTCTTGTGCTGGCGGCATCCTCGCTCTTTCATGTCAGCCGGGACGCGGCACTGCGCGTCGGCCTCGCGATTGAATGCATCCATGTCTATTCGCTGATCCATGACGATATGCCGTGCATGGATGATGATGACATGCGCCGCGGCAAGCCCACGGTCCACAAGGCATTTGACGAAGCCACTGCCGTGCTGGCGGGCGACTCCCTGCACGCGCTGGCCTTTGAAATTCTGGCGGATGAAGCCACGCACCCCGATCCGTTCGTGCGCTCGGAACTGATCGCCGAACTCGCCCGCGCGTCGGGCCCTGCGGGCATGGCGGGCGGCCAGATGATGGATCTGGCGGCGAGCGATGCGACGTTCGACCTCCATTCGGTCACCCGGCTGCAGCAGTTGAAAACGGGCGCGCTGATTTCCTTCTGTCTGGAGGCGGGCGCGATTCTCGGACGCGTTCCGGCCGAAGGGCGGCACGGGCTGCGCGGCTATGCACGCGATGTGGGGCTGGCCTTCCAGATCGCCGATGACGTGATCGACGCCGAAGGCAGCGCCGAAATCGCGGGCAAGGCGGTCAACAAGGATGCGGATGCGGGCAAGGCGACCTTCCTGTCGCTGCTCGGCATTGATCGGGCAAAGGCGCAGATGCACATGCTCGTTGAACAGGCTATCGCGCATCTGCACGGCTTTGGAGAGGAAGCCGAACTGCTGCGCGCCATTGCGCGCTACACGGTGGAAAGGGACCGCTAATGGGGGAGCGCATCGGGGTTTATCCCGGCACATTTGATCCGATCACGCTCGGGCATATGGACATCATCCGGCGCGGCGCAAAGCTGGTTGACCGGCTGATCGTCGGCGTGACGACCAACGCCAGCAAATCCCCCATGTTCAGCGATGATGAACGCATCGCCATGGTACAGCGCGAAGTTGCGACCATTGGCGGCGCCATTGACGTTGTCGGCTTTGATTCGCTGCTGATGGATTTTGCCGAGAGCCAGAAGGCGTCGATCATCGTGCGCGGTCTGCGCGCGGTCGCCGACTTTGAATATGAATATCAGATGGCAGGCATGAACCAGCAGCTGAACGACCGCGTCGAAACGGTCTTCCTGATGGCAGACGTCTCGCTGCAGCCGATTGCGTCGCGCCTGGTCAAGGAAATCGCGATCTATGGCGGCGATATCGGCAAGTTCGTGACACCGGCCATCAAGGCCGAAGTTGTGAGCCGGGTTGAGAAAATCGGAAAGCGGGGAAGCTGATCCGTTCATCGGCAGCTAAGCCAGCCGCAGGCAAAGCGCGGCGGCAATCGAGAGGTGGAATGTGAAGAAACTGTTTGTTGCCGTGATGATGCTGCTCGGGCTGGCCGGAACCGCCAGTGCGAAGGACAAGGCTCCGGCACCCGCGCCTGCGCCCGTTTCGACGGTTCCGACCCCGGAACCGGACAATATCCTTGTGCTCGACCTGTCGACCGGCGGTCAGGTGCGGATCCAGTTGCGCCCCGACAAGGCACCGACGCATGTCGCCCGCATCAAGCAGCTGACGCGCGCGGGCTTTTATGATGGGGTGACATTCCACCGCGTCATTGAAGGCTTCATGGCGCAGACGGGTGACCCGCAGGGGACGGGGCAGGGTGGATCACCGCTGCCCGACCTGAAGGCTGAGTTCAATGATCTGCCGCATCTGCGCGGCACCGTCTCGATGGCGCGGACCAACGAGCCCGATACGGCCAACAGCCAGTTCTTCATCGTGTTCACGCCGGTCATGCGTCTCGACAGCAAGTACACCGTCTTTGGCCGGGTGATGAGCGGCATGCCCTATGTCGACCTGATCGAACGCGGTGAGCCGCCGCTCAACCCGTCGAAGATCGTCCATGCATGGATCGGCGCCGATGGGCCGGATGCCCCCCGCGTGCCGCTGCCGCCGGTCGCGCCCAAGGCTGCGGCCGCAGATCCCGCGCCTGCCGAGACTGCACCCAAGCCCTGATGCGCGTCGATCTCTTCGATTTCGACCTTCCTCAAGACCTGATCGCGCTGCGCCCCGCCCACCCGCGGGATGCAGCGCGCTTTCTTGTGCTTGATGGCGACCGGACCGAAGATCGTGTCGTGCGCGACCTGCCGGAGATTCTGCGGCCGGGCGATTGCCTTGTGTTCAACGACACCAAGGTTATCCCTGCGCAACTGGAGGGCCGTCGCGGCGAGGCGCGGATCGGGGCCACGCTCCACAAGCGCGAAGGCCTGCGCGACTGGTGGGCCTTTGTGCGCAATGCCAAGCGGCTGAAAGACGGCGACCGGATTGATTTCGGGCAGGGCGTGACCGCCCTTGCCGTCAGCCGCGGCGCCGATGGCAGCGTGCTCCTGCACTTTGAGGGCGAGGAGCCGGTCGAAGTTCTGCTGGAGCGCGCCGGCACCATGCCGCTGCCGCCCTATATCGCCGCCAAACGCGGCATCGATGAACGCGATGCCGAGGATTATCAGACGATGTTCGCCGCCGAAAAGGGCGCGGTCGCGGCGCCCACGGCCGCGCTGCATTTCACGCCCGAGCTGATGGCGCGGATCGAGGCGGCGGGCATCCTCCATGAAACGCTGACGCTGCACGTAGGCGCTGGCACCTTCCTGCCCGTCAAGGCCGACGACACCGACGATCATCAGATGCATGCCGAATGGGGCCGCATCGATGCTGCCTGTGCGGACCGTCTCAACGCCGTGCGCGCCAATGGGGGACGCATCATCGCCGTCGGCACGACGTCGCTGCGCCTGCTGGAAAGCGCGACAGGTGAGGATCGCATCATCCGCCCGTTTGAGGATGACACGTCGATCTTCATCACCCCCGGCTATCGCTTCAGGGCGATCGACGGGCTGATGACGAACTTCCATCTGCCCAAATCGACGCTGTTCATGCTGGTCAGCGCGCTGATGGGGCGGGACCGGATGCAGGCGGCCTACGCCCACGCCATTGCCGGGCGATACCGGTTCTACAGCTATGGGGATTCGAGCCTGCTCTTGCCCTCCGCGTCCGGATAGGGTCTGATGCCGCCACCCCGCGCAATGACGGGGAAGGAGAGGGACATCATGACTGAAGCACCGCAGGCCGCCGCGCCCGCCCCGTCGCCCATTGCCGGTCTGGGCATTGTGGCCATCGTTGTCGTCGCCATCATCGGCTGGGCCATATTGGGCAGCGCCATTGTCGACGAACTGTCGTTGTTCGGCGGATTCCTGATGCTGTGGCACTATGCCAACATTGAACATCTCGACATCAAACGCCTGCCTGCCGCCCTGCTCGGCGCAGTCGTTGGCCTCGTGCTCGCCTGGCAGGTCGTCTATCTCACGCAGCTTTACGGGAGCACGGGGACGATCATCGGGCTTCTGGTGATGGTGGCTGCCATCTACCTGCAGGTCATCAACATCATCCCGCTGCTGTTCAATGCCTCGGCCATGCTGTTCCTGACGGTGGCGGCTGCGCCACTCATCCAGCTCAAGGTCAACTTCATCAATCTCGGCATCTCGACTGTCGTCGGCGGGATCTTCTTTGCGGGCTTTATCGAGGCCGTGAAATGGATCGCGACAAGGCTGATGACACCGGCGGCGACGCCCGCTCAGTAGATCGTATAGCCGCCATCGATGACCAGCGAGTCTCCCGTGTGAAAGCGGGAGGCCCGGCTGGCCAGATAGACGGCGATCCCGGCGAAGTCCGCCCCTTCGCCCCATCCGCCCATCGGCACACGGGCAATGACACGTTCGTTGAACTTGTCATTGTCCTGCATGGGGGCGGTCATGTCGGACTTGATCCAGCCGGGGCAGATCGAATTGACGGTGATGGCATGGCGGGCGAGTTCCACAGCCATTGCGCGGCACATCGACACGACGGCGCCTTTGCTCGCGCCATAATGTTCGTTGCGGGCGGCGCCATGGATGGCCGCCGTCGACGCGATCCCGACGAGCGAGCCGCCGCGGTCACCGTCCTTCGCCCGTTCAATCATATGGCGTGCCGCCTCACGCAACGTGGCGAACACGCCGTGGACGTTGATCGACTCGACCTTGCGGAAGTCGTCCATGCTGATGTCGAACATGTCGCGGCGGGACTGGCCGATGCCGGCATTGGCGATCGCCTGATCAAGCCGTCCGAATTCGGACAGGATGTCGGCGATGCCCTGTTTGACGGCGGCTTCATCGGACACGTCGATACAGGCCGAGCGGACGGCCCCACCATGTGCGGAGAGCGTTTCGACGGCAGCCTCGTTCTTGGCGGCATTGGTGCCCCAGATCACGACGGTCGCGCCATGTCTGGCCAGCCCTTCGGCCATGCCGAGGCCAATGCCTCCATTGCCGCCGGTGACCAGCGCGACCTTGCCGGTCAGGTCGAACAGATTTTCCATCGCTGAATCTCTCCTGTGTTTGGCGTCCAGACACACGAGAGGCTCCACCCTGTCAATCGTCAGGCAGCCATTTCCAATTGTTCGGAAAGCTCCAACCAGCGGGCTTCGGCGGCCTCAACCTTCGCGTTCATCTCGCCGCGCAGGCGCGACAGGTCGCTCATGGTCATCTTCGCATATTTGGACTGTGCCTTGTCCGGCGCGAACATCGCCTCGTCGATGGCGCTCCGTTCCTGCGTCAGGCGCTCCAGTTCGGCTTCGGCTGCGCTGACGTCCTTGCGCAGCTGTTGCGCCTTCTGCCGGTTCTGTACCTGTGCCGCGCGGTCGCCCTTCTTGCCAGACTTGGCCGATCCGTCGCCTGCCTTGGGCTGGTTCTTGCCGAGGATGAAGTCTGTATAGTCCTCGATGCTGCCCGAAAATTCCTTTGCCGTGCCGCTGTCGACAAGGACCAGACGGTCGGCCGTCAGCTCGAGCATGTGCCGGTCGTGGCTGACGAGGACGACGGCACCCGAATAGCCGTTCAGCGCCTGCACGAGCGCCTCACGGGCGTCGACATCAAGGTGGTTGGTCGGCTCGTCCAGGATGAGCATGTGCGGCGCGTCCCGCGTGATGAGCGCGAGGGCCAGGCGCGCGCGTTCGCCGCCTGACAGCTTCTTGACCTCAGTCGTCGCCTTGGCGCCGGAAAAGCCGAAGCGGCCCAGCTGCGCGCGGACGGCAGCGGGCGTGGCGCCCTGCATCTGGCGTGTCATGTGCTCCAGCGGCGTATCGTCGCCGTCCAGTTCTTCGACCTGATATTGGGTGAAATAGCCGACGCGCATCTTGCCCGCCGTGTTCATTGCCCCGTCCATCGGCGCGAGCTGGGCGGCAAGCAGGCGGGCAAGCGTGGTCTTCCCGTTGCCGTTGCGACCGAGCAGCGCGATGCGGTCATCCGGGTCGAGCCGGAGGTTCAGGCGCTGGAGAATGGGGACATCCGCCGCATAGCCGACGCTGGCCATGTCGAGCGTGATCAGCGGGGGCTTCAGCGGATCGGGGTCGGGAAAGTCGAACGACAGGCTTGGGTCTTCCGCCATGGCCGCAATCGGCTGCATCTTGGCGAGCGCCTTGACGCGGGACTGCGCCTGCTTTGCCGTGCTGGCGCGTGCGCTGTTGCGGGCGATGAAGTCCTGCAATTTGGCGCGCTGGGCGTCCTGAGACGCCTTCGCTGCTGCCAATTGCGCCGCACGTTCGGCACGCTGGCGTTCGAAGCTGTCATAGCCGCCCGTATAAAGCGTCACCTTGCCGCTTTCGAGGTGGAGGATGTTGTCGACCACATTGTTCAGCAGGTCGCGTTCGTGGCTGATGACGACCATCATGCCTGGATAGGCCTTCAGGAAACTCTCAAGCCACAGGGTCGCTTCAAGATCGAGGTGGTTGGACGGCTCGTCGAGCAGCAGCAGATCAGGCTCTGAGAAGAGCAGGGCGGCCAAGGCCACGCGCATCTTCCAGCCACCCGAATAGCTGTCGAGCGGGCGCTGCTGCATTTCTTCGTCAAAGCCAAGCCCGACAAGGATGCGCGCGGCGCGGGCATTGGCGGTATAGGCGTCGATGGCGTTCAGGCGTTCGTAGATCTCGCCCAGCCGGTCCATGTCCTCGCAACCTTCGGTTTCCGCCATCAGCGCGGCCCGCTCGGTATCGGCGGCAAGGACCGTATCGATGGGGGTCGCGTCGCCGCTGGGCGCTTCCTGCGCGATATACCCGATACGCGTGTTGCGCGGCATGTCGAGGCTGCCCTCGTCAGGATCGAGGGCGCCGATCATCACCTTCATCAGCGTGGATTTGCCCGCGCCATTGCGGCCAATGAGCCCGATGCGGCTGCGCGGGGGAAGGGCGGCCGTCGCGCGGTCGATGATGGTGCGTCCGCCAAGACGCACGGTGATGCCGTTCAGATTGAGCATGATGGGGCGGCTGCTACAGCAATAACACCCGCCGGGCAAATACGGGTTTATGCGGAAACCAGGGCGTCCTCCGGAACCATCAGAACGGTCGCAGCGGCCGTGTTGGAAATGGGGATGTGATAGTTCCGGCTGGCTTCGCGCACCCAGTCCCCCATCGCCCCGCGCGCGGCGATCCAGTTCAGGATTTCGATCCCCTGACTGCCCGACAGCTCGACGATGTCGAGGGCGCTGTGCCTCGTCAGCGCGTCCGGGTTGGACGGCAGATTGTCGAGGCAGAACCTGTCATAGTCGGGGTTCATGAAGCCCGCACGTTCGCCGTCGAGCTGGTGCGACAGGCCGCCGGTGCCAAAGATCAGGACCTTTGCGTCCTCAGGCCAGCTCTCGATTGCCTTGTGGACCGCCCGCCCCAGGGCAAGGGCCCGCTTCGGGCTGGGCAAGGGGTGCTGCACAGTGTTGATCCCCACCGGCACCAGCTTGAAGTCATAGGTGCGCCGATTGGGCCAGGCGAGCTCCAGCGGGATCGACAGCGCATGGTCGATCAGCATTTCCTGACAGGTCACGATGTCCAATTCTTCTTCGACGAGCGTGTTGATGATGTGCCACGACAGTTCGGGCGATCCCGGCACCGAATTGAACAGGGGCAGGCCCCAGCCCTCATCGGCATTGTCATATTGCGCCGCCGCGCCAACCGCGAAGGTCGGCATCTTGTCGAGGAAGAAGTTCAGCCCGTGGTCATTGGAGAAGGTTACGACATAATCGGGCCTGTTGTCCTTCAGCCAGGCATGGATCGGGTGAAACCCGTCGAAGAACGGCTTCCAATAGGGATCGTCCTGCAGCCCCTTGGCGATGGCGCCGCCGATGGCGGGCACGTGGCTTGTGAAAATTCCCCCGATAACCTTGGCCATGTCAGATCCCCTTCGCCTGATCGAGCAGCATTTGCTTGAATTCCGGAACGCTCTTGCCCGTCTGCTGCGCGCCGAGGTCCTGCACGTTGAGGCCGAAGATGCCGGCGAGCTTGGCGAGATAGTAGACGTTGCCGCCGGCTGCGATCATCGCGAGCACATTGCGCTGACGGACGGCCTCGCGCTGTTCGGGCGTCAGTTTGAACTTGGCGCAATATGCCTCTTCGTCGTCCAGAAAGGCCTGGCGGTTCTTCGCCTCGTTGAAGGAAAAGCACATCGCGTTGATGGCATAGCCCTTTTGCGCGGCGTCTCCGTCAAAGACCGGTGTCCCCGGAATGATCCGCTTTGCAGATGTCGATTGCATCGCCTGCTCCTCACCCAATCCATTCGATGCGGGTGAGATATCGTATGTAAGACATACAATCTTTGATCGAAGTCAAACAGCCGACAAGCTATGCTTCGACGAGTATCGTGACGACCATGGACTGGCGAACGCTGAAGCCCAGTCGCTCATAGACCGAAATGGCAGGCGCGTTGCTCGGGTAACAGTGCAGGAATGGCACCTCGCCCCGTTGAACGATGGACCGGACAGTCGCGGCAGTCGGCCCCGCTGACAGGCCTTGGCCGCGATGATCGGGGTGCGTACAGACGGCGCTGACCTCGGCAATGCCGGGCATGTGCATGCGCTCCCCCGCCATGGCGACAATCTTTCCGCTGCACCTGATGCCAAAGAAGGGGCCGAGCAGATGCGTCTTTTCGGCAAATGGTCCGGGTTCGGTCAGAAGGGCGAGTGCGCGCATCTCCGCGCTGTCTTCCGCCGTGAGTGGCTCGCATTCCTCGGGCACGTCAGGCAGATCGGTTCCAAGCCGGACCATCTGTATGAGGTCCGCGTGCTTTGCGATGGCGAGATCCGCTGGGATGGATAGCGGCGCGGTTTTCCCGACGACCCAGGCTGCGCCATGTGCCTTGACGAGCGGAACGAGGTCCGACAGATCGTTGGGGTCTTCGGTGGCGGCAAAAGGGCCGAATTCCGGCCGCAGTCGCCGCGCGGCGCCATAGGTGAGCGCAAATTGTGCCCAATCCGTACTGAGCGCGCTCCAGACGGGCCGGTCGAGCAGTTGGAAGTCGGTCATGCGGCCCCATATCGCCCGGTGGCAGCGCTTGGCAAATTGGGCTTTGGCTCTATAGGGCGCGGGGATGACAGCGCCGCGCTTTGACTTCACCATTTCCGCGACCGACGGCAAGGCCCGGACGGGTGTGATCCGCATGATGCGCGGTGACATCCGCACGCCGGCGTTCATGCCAGTAGGCACCGCCGCCACAGTCAAGGCGATGAAGCCCAAGGACGTCCGCGCGCTCGGTGCCGATATCATCCTTGGCAACACCTACCATCTCATGCTGCGGCCCGGTGCGGAGCGAATGGACCGGCTGGGCGGTCTGCACAAGTTCATGGGTTGGGATCGCCCGATCCTGACGGACAGCGGCGGCTATCAGGTGATGAGCCTCGCCAGCCTGCGCAAGATCACCGAGGAAGGCGTCAAGTTTGCGAGCCACCTCGACGGATCGCGCCACATGCTGACGCCGGAGCGCTCGATGGAAATCCAGCGGCTGCTTGGGTCCGATATCGTCATGGCCTTTGACGAATGCCCGGCGCATGGCGTGTCGCGCGAGGTGGCCGAGAAATCGATGGAAATGTCGATGCGCTGGGCCAAACGCTCGCGTGATGCGTTTGACGCGGGCGGCGCCCATGCTGCCCGCGCGGCCTTGTTCGGCATCCAGCAGGGGTCGCTCGATGAAGAGCTGCGCAAGCGGTCCGCCGATGCGCTGATTGAGATCGGGTTTGATGGCTATGCCATTGGCGGGCTGGCGGTCGGGGAGGGGCAGGAGGCGATGTTCGCCACGCTCGACTTTGCACCGGATCAGCTGCCGGTTGACCGGCCGCGTTACCTGATGGGCGTCGGCAAGCCCGACGACCTCGTCGGTGCGGTGGAGCGCGGCGTCGACATGTTCGACTGCGTGTTGCCGACGCGCTCGGGTCGCAATGGTCAGGCGTTTACGTGGGACGGACCCGTCAACATCCGCAACGCCAAATTTGCCGAGGATCTGAGTCCGCTCGACCCGGCGTCTCCCATCGGGGAATGGAGCAAGGCCTATCTCCACCACCTCGTCAAATCAGGCGAGATGCTGGGCGCCATGCTCATGACCGAGCACAATCTGTGGTTCTACCAGCAACTCATGGCCGCGATGCGCGACGCGATTGCCGACAGACGTTTCGCAGCATTCGCGGCAGAGTTCCGCGCCCGCTACAAAAAGGGCCGCTAGGGCGTCAGGCGCGTGAAGCGGAAATTGCGGACAAAGGGCACCCCCGCGTCGTCCACGTCAGCTGCGCTTTCGATCATCTCACGGCCGTTGGCGGAGATTGCGTAGGTGCGCACCGACTCCAGCTGCTTTTCCCGGGCAAGGCTCATCACCAGCACATTGGGTGCAGGGGAATTGACGGCCGCCGTATCGCCTTCTCCGGCATAGCCGCTGCCCGAGTTCGCCTGACCGTCGCGGCGATAGCTGACCGCCATGTCACGCACGCCGCCATCATCGACGATGTGGATGCGGGTTTCCCAGCGGCCGTTGCCCAGATCAACGAATTCGTACGTCACGCTCTTCGGCGGGGTTCCGTAGGTCGCGGGCATTGTCTTCACATCGAGCGCCCACTTGCCCAGAAATGGGGACTTCGCGGGCGCCGCAATCGCGCCGCCTACGGGGGTGGCGAGGCTGCCGATGCACAAAAAGAGAAATCCGGCGGACAAACACGTCGTCTTCATGGCGCACTCTCCTGTCTTATTGTGTCAGGGATGTTATACCATGACGACAATGGAAGCGAGTGTCGATGCGACGAGACGCGGCATCTCGGCCGGTGACTAGCGCGGCGTTTTTCCGGCCTTATGCCAGTCCTTCAGCGCTTCCATCATCTTTGGAACATGCTCGCGATAGTCGAGCGAGGACCAAGTCGAGAGAACCTTGCCTGACGGCGATATCAGATAGGATGTGCGGTTCGTCATCCCGGTGAGGCTGAGCTTCACGTCATAGGCATGGATGACGTCCTTCGAAGCGGATCCCACGGCGAACTTGCTGCGGCATTCGGTCGTCGAGAACTTTGCGAGCTTGTCGACCTTGTCAGCGGACATGCCAACGACCGTTGCACCAAGTTTGCGGAAGTCTTCGGTCGCTTCAGCAAACTGGTTGGCCTCGACCGTACAGCCCGGCGTGAAGGCAGCGGGGAAGAAATAGAGGACGACAGGCCCCTTCTTGAGCTGGTCGGCAAGCGCGAACTTGAAGATCTTTCCGGCCATCGCGGCATCCGTCGCAAAAGTGGGGGCGGCGCTCCCGACGGGCAGGGCCGCGACGGCAGGGCTCGAGACGGCAAGGGCGGTGATCAGGGCAAGTTTGCGCATGAGATTCTCCTCTTTATAATGATAGTCTATGGACTCCTGTCGAAAGAGGCCAGCGCCCTTTGGTGTGCTTGACACCCGGAAACCCACGAAGTAGAGCGAGTCATCCCATATCACCGTGTTCACGGCGACGCCTTCGTGCGCTCGCCGTGTTTCTGCGTTGATCGGGAGATCAAAGCGTCGAGATAGGCCGGCTTTGCCCGTTGGCCTGTGGAGCAGGAGAAAGTTACCAATGGCACGTATTGCGGGTGTTAACATCCCGACCAACAAGCGCGTTTTGATCGCGCTCCAGTATATCCACGGCATTGGCGCGGCCAAGGCCAAGGAAATCATCACCAAGCTGAACATTGACGAAGCCCGTCGCGTTCAGGATCTGTCGGACACCGAAGTCCTTCACATCCGCGAAACGATCGACGCCGATTACACGGTGGAAGGCGATCTTCGTCGCGAAACCTCGATGAACATCAAGCGCCTGATGGACCTCGCGTCCTATCGTGGCCTGCGTCATCGCAAGGGTCTTCCGGTTCGTGGCCAGCGCACGCACACCAATGCGCGCACCCGGAAGGGCAAGGCCAAGCCGATCGCCGGTAAGAAGAAGTAATTTCTGCCCTCGCGGGGCGAGGGCTGACATTGCTTTTCCAAACACCGCTGTTTCAGCATTCGAGATAAAGTCAGGATTTCCTTATGGCACGCGAACCTCAGCGCCTTCGTCGGCGGGAACGCAAGAACATCACCGCCGGTGTTGCGCACGTCAACGCCAGCTTCAACAACACCATGATCACCATCACCGACGCGCAGGGCAACGCCATTGCGTGGTCCTCGGCTGGCATGATGGGCTTCAAGGGCAGCCGCAAGTCGACGCCTTATGCCGCCCAGGTTGCCGCTGAAGACGCGGGCAAGAAGGCCGCCGAACACGGCGTCCGTACGCTCGAAGTCGAAGTGAAGGGCCCCGGTTCGGGCCGCGAATCGGCGCTGCGCGCGCTGCAGGCTGTCGGCTTCACCATCACGGCCATCCGTGATGTGACGTCGATCCCGCACAACGGCGTTCGTCCGTCGAAGCGTCGTCGCGTCTAACCGGCTTCCGCCGGGGGCACGCTGTGTGGCTCCGGCTTTGAGTTTCAATCGGTGGCAGGCGGACGCGCTTTCCACCCAACCCCAAGGGGAACACCGTGGCAGTTAATCTCAAGAACTGGCAGGAACTTAAAAAGCCCGACACCCTCGAAAAGAAGACCGGTGGCGATCCGCTGCGCAAGGCGACCTTCGTCGCTGAGCCGCTGGAACGCGGCTTCGGTCTGACGCTGGGCAACGCGCTGCGTCGCGTTCTGCTCTCGTCGCTTCAGGGTGCGGCCGTGACGTCGATCAAGATCGAGAACGTGCTCCACGAATTCTCGAGCCTTGCCGGCGTCCGCGAAGACGTGACGGACATCGTCCTGAACGTGAAGCAGATTGCCCTGCGCATGCAGGGCGATGGCCCGAAGCGTCTGCAGCTGTCGGCCACTGGCCCGGCGGACGTGAAGGCTGGCGATATTGCCGTTTCGGGTGACATCGAAGTGATGAACCCCGAGCTCATCATCTGCCATCTCGATCAGGGCGCGACGCTCAACATGGAACTGACGGCAGACGTCGGCAAGGGCTATGTTCCCGCCGCGTCGAACCGTCCGGCAGATGCGCCGATCGGCCTGATCCCGGTCGATGCGCTCTACTCGCCGGTCCGTCAGGTCTCGTACAAGGTGGAAAACACCCGCGTCGGCCAGGAACTGGACTATGACAAGCTGACCCTGACCATCGAAACCGATGGCACGGTGACCCCGGACGATGCCGTCGCTTATGCCGCGCGCATCCTGCAGGACCAGCTCCAGCTCTTCGTCCACTTCGACGAGGCGCTTGCCCAGTCGTCGCAGCTCATCGGTATGGCCGCTCCGTCGGCAGCGCCGGAAGCCGCCGGTGACAGCAACCAGATCAACCGCTTCCTCCTCAAGAAGGTGGATGAGCTGGAACTGTCGGTCCGTTCGGCCAACTGCCTCAAGAACGACAACATCATCTACATCGGTGATCTCGTTCAGAAGACTGAAGCTGAAATGCTCCGCACGCCGAACTTCGGCCGCAAGTCCTTGAACGAAATCAAGGAAGTGCTGTCGTCCATGGGCCTGCGTCTCGGCATGGACATCCCCGGATGGCCGCCCGAGAACATCGAAGACATGGCCAAGAAGCTCGAACAGGAACTTCTTGGGTAAGCCGGAGCGAGCCGCGCAGCGCAGCAGCGCGGCGGTTCGCAAGGCGAACGTGACGGGCCGGCCAGCGGCCAAATTGGCCCACTGACGTCACGGGATTTACTCCCGTGACGGGGCCCGGACACGAAGCAGGGCAAAGGGCGGTGGCCCGTAACACCGCCTGGCTAGGGGTACCTTGCACGGCCCCCTGACGAACGAAAAGGAAGTACAAATGAGACATCGTAGTGGCGGCCGCAAGCTTCAGCGCACCTCGGCCCACCGTATCGCCCTGTTCCGCAACATGTCGGCAGCGCTGATCAAGCACGAACAGATCACCACGACCCTCGCCAAGGCGAAGGAACTGCGTCCGTATGTCGAAAAGCTCGTGACGCTGGCGAAGAAGGGCGGCCTTTCGAACCGTCGTCTGGCCCATGCCCGTCTGCTTGACGATGCGCAGCTGGTGAAGCTGTTTGACGTTCTGGCCGAGCGCTACAAGGATCGCAACGGCGGCTATACCCGCGTCATCAAGGCCGGCATCCGTGCCTCGGACGCCGCCCCGATCGCGATCATCGAATTCGTCGACCGCGACGTGAGCGCCAAGGGCCAGGATTCGGGCCCGGTGTACACGTCGGAAGACATGGACGAAGCGGCCTAAGCCCCTTCTGCCCAACGGCGAAAACAAGAAGCCCCGCAGAAATGCGGGGCTTTTTTGTTGGGCACCAAAGGTGGTGAATGAAGGCTGTAACGCGGTATTGGCTGAACTAGTCGGCGGCGGAGCACTATGCGACCCACCATTTCCCTTCATCCTGAGCTTGTCGAAGGGTCGTTCTTTTCTTTGCGCTGAAATGCACAGAAGGACTCCGCTTCGACAAGCTCAGCGCAAACGGAATGGAGGCTCAAAGACGCATCCAAAAAAACGGGGCCCGTAGGCCCCGCTTGATTACTGATCGAGGAAGGACCGCATCTTGCGGGACCGGCTCGGATGCTTGAGCTTGCGCAGGGCCTTGGCCTCAATCTGGCGGATGCGCTCGCGCGTCACGCTGAACTGCTGGCCCACTTCTTCCAGCGTGTGATCGGTGTTCATGCCGATGCCGAAGCGCATGCGCAGCACGCGTTCCTCACGCGGGGTGAGCGAGGCGAGCACGCGGGTGACCGTTTCCTTGAGGTTCTGCTGGATCGCCGCATCCACAGGGATGACGGCGTTCTTGTCCTCGATGAAATCGCCGAGGTGCGAATCTTCCTCGTCGCCGATCGGCGTTTCGAGCGAGATCGGCTCCTTGGCGATCTTCATCACCTTGCGAACCTTTTCGAGCGGCATCGACAGACGCTCGGCCATTTCTTCCGGGGTCGGCTCGCGGCCCGTTTCGTGGAGGAACTGACGGCTGCAGCGGACCAGCTTGTTGATCGTTTCGATCATATGGACCGGGATGCGGATGGTGCGCGCCTGATCCGCGATCGAGCGCGTGATGGCCTGGCGGATCCACCACGTCGCATAGGTCGAGAACTTGTAGCCGCGGCGATACTCGAACTTGTCGACCGCCTTCATCAGGCCGATATTGCCTTCCTGGATCAGGTCGAGGAACTGCAGGCCGCGGTTGGTGTACTTCTTCGCAATGGAGATGACGAGGCGCAGGTTGGCCTCCACCATTTCCTTCTTGGCGATGCGGGCTTCGCGTTCGGCCTTCTGCACCATGTTCACGATGCGGCGGAATTCGGGCAGCGACATGCCGGTGGCCTGTGCGATTTCCGAAATCTCGGTGCGGATGCGCTCGACATTGGTCGCTTCGTTTTCGGCGAAGGCTGCCCATTTCTTGTCGATCGAACGAACGGTATCGAGCCAGTTCTCGTCGAGTTCACGGCCCATATAGCTGTCGAGGAACGACTTGCGCTGCACGCGGTGGCGCTCGGCCAGGCGCAGCATCTGCCCGCCCAGCGCGGTGAGGCGCCGGTTGTAGCTGTACAGCTGGTCGACCAGATACTCGATCTTCGAGTTGTGGAACTGGACGCTTTCGACTTCCGCCGTCAGCTCTTCCCGCAGCTTGTGGTACTTCTTTTCCTCATTGGCCGGGAAACCGTCCCCCGCGGACAGCGCATCCATGCGTGCCTGCTGGATCTTGCCGAATTTCTTGTAGATGGACGTGATGCGGGCAAAGCGCTCCAGCGCTTCGGGCTTCAGCGTTTCTTCCATCTGGGCGAGGCTGAGGGTGTTGTCTTCCTCTTCCTCTTCCGCCTGCGCCTTCATGCGACGCTCGATCAGGCCGTCTTCGTCCTCCTCGCCTTCAGCGGGGGGCTCTTCGGCAACGTCGTCTTCTTCCTTGTAAGTCGGACCGGCATTCTTTTCAGAAATCTCGCCGTCGCCATCCTCTTCCTCATCGGTGAGGGCTTCCGGGGCAGGGCCCTTTGACAGCATCGCTTCGAGATCGAGGATCTCGCGCAGCTGCATCGTGCCTTCGTTGAGCGCGGTCGACCAGTCGATGATCGCGTTGAAGGTGATGGGGCTTTCGCACAGGCCCAGGATCATCGTGTCGCGGCCAGCCTCGATTCGCTTCGCAATGGCGATTTCGCCTTCGCGGCTCAGCAGCTCGACGGCCCCCATTTCCCGCAGGTACATGCGGACCGGGTCATCGGTGCGGTCAACGACTTCCTTCTTTTTCTCGACAACCGGCGCGCCCATAGGGTCGGCGGCGTCAACGGCTTCGATCTCCTCTTCGGGCTCCGCCTCCTCGCCGTCTTCCGACGCTTCGTCATTTTCGACGATGTTGACGCCCATGTCGTTGATCGCGGCCATGACGTCCTCGATCTGTTCGGACGACATCTGGTCCTGCGGCAGCGCTTCGTTCAGCTCGTCATAGGTGATGTAGCCGCGCTTCTTGGCGCGGGCGATCAGCTTTTTGACCGAAGCCTCGTTCAGGTCGATGAGCGGGGCATCGACGCTGTCCTTGTCCATCGCTTCCGCAGTGTCAATTTTGGCCATGTGACCCGGTATACCCTTCTTCAATCGCCATTCCCGTCCCGTTCGGCGAGCGAGGCCAGCCTCGCATCGGCTTCACGGCGCGCCTCCAGCAGGCGCATCTGTTCGGCAAACCCTGTTTCGTCCCAGTTCTCGGCGAGGCGGGCCGTGGCTGCCGCCAGCGCCGCATCCAGTTCCGGCCGCACAGCAAGTGCCTCGATCGCCATCCCCAAATCCCTCCGGGCGAGCTCCGGTTCCGCCTGCCGCCGGGTGAAGGAAAAGGCAAGCCCATTCGCATCGACCAGCTGTGCCGCAAGAGCGCCGAAACCGCGCTCTCCGCATATGGTGATCAGGCCGTCAGAATCAAGCGCGGGGTTGTCATATGCCGCGTCGAGAACAATGTTCCGGAGTGCGGCAAGTTCCCGGTCGGCAAGTGCCAGCGTCGAAAGCGCTTCGGCACAGGCGAGAATGACTGTGGGATGGAGCAGCAGGCCGGCCAGAATGGCACGCGCATAGACCGCATCGATCCCGCCGCCGCTGATTGAGCGGGTCGCCGTTGTCGGCGGGGCTTCAAACTGCTGAAACCGGCCGCGCGGGCCGGGGCGGCGCGGTTCGAAGCGGGTTTGCGGCTGACGGCGGAACGTGTCGTCAAAGCGCTGGCGGAACTCCAGATCATATTGTTCCCGCACCGAAGGGTTCTCAATCGCTTGCGTATGATCTCTGAGACGCTGCCGGAGGCCGGCGCGCGCTTCGGGCGTGGTCAGGGGCTCGGCCTGCAGCTCATGGCGCCACAAGCGGTCGACCAGCGGCTCGGCCTTGTCGAGCAAGGCGTCCATAGCCGTGCGTCCGCCTGATTTGATCAGATCGTCCGGATCCTGGCCCTGTGGCAAGGTCACGAAGCGGAGCGAGCGGGCAGGGGCCAGGCCCGGCAGAGCCCGCCCAATGGCGCGCACGGCGGCCTTTTGTCCGGCGGCATCGCCATCAAAGCACAGGATCGGCGCATCCGAGAGGCGCCACAGCCGCGCAATCTGATGCTCGGTCAGCGCGGTGCCCAAGGGCGCGACGGCATCGTCGATGCCCGCCTGTGCCAGCGCGATCACATCCATATAGCCTTCGACCACGATGACACGGTTTGTCTTGCGGTTGGCGGGGCCAGCCCGGTCGATGTTGTACAGCGTCCGCCCCTTGTCGAAGAGGGGCGTGTCCGGGGAATTGAGATATTTCGGCTCGCCTGCGCCCAGAATGCGCCCGCCAAAGGCGATCACCCGCCCGCGCGCATCGCGAATGGGGATCATCAACCGGCCGCGGAACCGGTCATAGCTGTCCTTGTCCTCAACCTTGATGAGCAGACCCGCCTCGATCAGCATGTCCTCGCCAAAGCGGGAGAGTGCGGCCTTCAGGTCGCCCCGGCTGTCGGGGGCATAGCCCAGCCCGAAGGCGGCAATCGTCGCCGGTTTTAGGCCGCGCTGCTGCAGATATTGTCGCGCCTCGCCGCCTTTAACGCCTTGCAATTGCTCTGTGTACCAGGCCGCGGCGGCTGCCATGACGTCATGAAGCGAATTGGCCCGCTCGGCGCGTTCAGCCGCGCGCGGATCGGGGGCGGGCACGTCCAGCCCAGCGGCCTCGGCCAGTTCCTTGACAGCATCCATGAAGGGCAGGCCGCGCTGGTCTGTCATCCAGCGGATGGCATCGCCGTGCGCGCCGCAGCCAAAGCAATGGTAGAAGCCCTTCTCGTCATTGACGTAGAAGCTCGGCGTCTTCTCATTGTGGAACGGGCAGCAGCCCTTGAACTCACGCCCCGCCTTGGTGATCTTCACTGTGCGCCCGACAAGCGCCGACAACATCGTCCGCGCACGCAGTTCGTCGAGCCAGGCAGGGGAGAGAGTCATACGTTCATGCCCCCCTCCCGCAGGCGGGAGGGGTTATGGGTGGGTAAATCTACATCCCGTTCGTCCCGAGCGAAGTCGAGGGACCTTGCATCGGGTGTCTCGACTTCGCTCGACACGAACGGAGCTAGGAGGTGCCGTTCTTTGGGCGGTCGCGCGTAGAACGAAACACCCGCCCAGTCGCCAGCGATCCGCGCCTCCTTCTTGGCTCTCGACCAAGGTTTGATCCGCGCTTCGGCTGCCAACGCTTCGTCCCTCGTCTGAAAATTTTCTTGCCACATCAGGCTGACCGGTCGGCGGCGGTATGTGAAGTCGCTAAATCCACCGGATTGGTGTTCCGCAATACGGCGATCCAAATCGTCCGTTTGGCCCGTGTAATACCGACCATCGGAACACCTCAGAATGTAAACCCAGAAAGCCATATTTCGCACCCTAAACGTTCGTTCCGAGCGAAGTCGAGGGACGTTTGGCGCGATCAACGTGTCTCGACTACGCTCGACACGAACGGATAGGGACAGGCTTGGCCTGAAGGCGCCTCAGCTCAACGCCGCCTTCACCAGCGCACTCGCCTTGGACATATCGAGCGACGACGCGTGGCGTTCCTTGAGGACGGCCATGACCTTGCCCATGTCCTTGACGCTTTCGGCGCCGATTTCGGCCTTGATGGCCTCAATCGCGGCGGTGGTTTCGGCTTCGCTCATCTGAGCAGGAAGGAAATCCTCGATCACGGCGACTTCAGCGGCTTCAATGTCGGCCAGCTCCTGGCGGCCGCCCTTCACATAAAGCTCAATCGATTCGCGGCGCTGCTTCACCATTTTCTGCAGGACTTCGACGACGAGCGTGTCATCGTCAGCGGGAGCCTTGCCAGTGCGCGCTTCTATGTCGCGGTTCTTGATGGCGGCCTGAATGAGGCGGATGGTGGCGGTGCGCGGCTTGTCTCCGGCCTTCATGGCCGTGATCTGCGCAGCCTGGATGTCGTCGCGAATCATTGCGGTCTCTCAATTGGATGAAAGAAGGGGCCTTAGCTGGGGAAAACCGGTTTTAATAGATTGACGCTGCGGCGCACCATCTCTAGCTGCGGTCCCTTAGCGACATCACCAGAATTTACGAAGGAGCGCCCCATCATGGCCGACCCCACCAGCACGCGCGCGCCCAGCGGAGCGACAGGCGTTCTGGTATTGGATTCGGGCGATATCCTGTGGGGCCGGGGCTTTGGCGCAGAGGGCGCTGCTGTCGGCGAAGTCTGCTTCAACACGGCGATGACGGGCTATCAGGAAGTGATGACCGACCCGAGCTATGCCGGGCAGATCATCAATTTCACCTTCCCGCACATCGGCAATGTCGGCACCAATCCCGAGGATGTGGAAGCCACCAACCCGCATGCGCTGGGCTGCATCGTGCGGCAGGATGTCACCGACCCGTCCAACTTCCGCAACACGCAGCATTTCGTGCAGTGGATGGCAGCGAATGGCCGCATCGGCCTGTCGGGCATCGACACGCGGGAGCTGACCCGCCTGATCCGCGTGAAGGGCGCGCCCAACGGCGTCATCGCCCATGCGCCGGACGGACAGTTCGATATCGCCGCCTTGCTGTCACAGGCGCGCGGCTGGCCGGGGCTGGAAGGCATGGACCTCGCCAAGGATGTCACCACGCTGCAGACCTATGGCTGGGCGGACGGCATGTGGTCACTGGGCAAGGGCTACGCCGCCAACAGCGCCAATCCGAATGGGCCGAAGGTTGTTGCCATCGATTATGGCATCAAGCGCAACATCCTGCGCAATCTCGTTGATGCCGGAGCACAAGTGACGGTCGTGCCCGCGAATGCCAGCTTTGACGACATCATGGCGCACAGCCCGGATGGTCTGTTCCTGTCGAACGGCCCCGGCGATCCGGCGGCGACGGGTGAATATGCCGTGCCGGTGATCCAGCAATGGCTGGACACGAAGAAGCCGCTGTTCGGCATCTGTCTTGGTCACCAGATGCTCGGCCTCGCGGTCGGCGCGAAGACTGAAAAGATGCACCAGGGCCACCGCGGCGCGAACCACCCCGTCAAGCGGCTGGACGACGGCGCGGTCGAGATCACCAGCATGAACCACGGCTTTGCGGTCGATGCCGAGACACTCCCGGCAAATGCCCGTGCGACGCACGTGTCGCTGTTCGATGGCTCCAACTGCGGCTTCGAACTGACCGACCAGCCCGCCTTCAGCGTCCAATACCACCCCGAAGCCAGTCCCGGCCCGCAGGACAGCCACTATCTGTTCGAGACGTTTGTCGCGATGATGGGGAAGAAAAACTAATGCCTAAAAGAACAGACATCTCCTCCATCCTCATCGTAGGCGCGGGTCCGATCATTATCGGGCAGGCGTGCGAGTTCGATTATTCGGGCACGCAGGCCGTGAAGGCGCTGAAGGAAGAGGGCTATCGCATCGTCCTCGTCAATTCGAACCCGGCGACGATCATGACCGATCCCGAGCTGGCGGACGCGACCTATATTGAACCGATCACGCCCGAAATCGTGGCGAAGATCATCGAGAAGGAGCGGCCTGACGCGATCCTGCCGACCATGGGCGGGCAGACGGCGCTCAACACTGCGCTCGCGCTCTTCCACGATGGCACGCTGGAAAAGTTCAACTGCCAGATGATCGGCGCCGATGCCGAAGCCATCGACAAGGCCGAGGACCGCATCAAGTTCCGCAACGCGATGGACAAGATCGGGCTGGAATCGGCGCGCTCGGGCATCGCGCACACGCTTGAAGAAGCGCTGCAGGTGCTGGAACGCACCGGCCTTCCCTCGATCATCCGCCCGAGCTTCACCATGGGCGGCACGGGCGGCGGCGTGGCCTATAACCGCGAGGAATTCATCCAGATCGTGACCGGCGGGCTCGATGCCTCGCCGACGACCGAAGTGCTGATCGAAGAGTCGCTGCTCGGCTGGAAAGAATATGAGATGGAGGTCGTCCGCGACCGGAACGACAATGCCATCATCATCTGTTCCATTGAGAATATCGACCCGATGGGCGTCCACACGGGGGACTCGATCACCGTCGCGCCGGCGCTGACGCTGACCGACAAGGAATATCAGATCATGCGCAACGCATCGATTGCGGTGCTGCGCGAAATCGGTGTGGAAACAGGCGGTTCGAACGTCCAGTTCGCAGTCAATCCCAAGGATGGCCGCCTGATCGTCATCGAAATGAACCCGCGCGTGTCGCGCTCCTCGGCGCTGGCGTCCAAAGCGACGGGCTTTCCGATTGCGAAGGTCGCGGCCAAGCTCGCGGTCGGATATACGCTCGACGAGATCGACAACGACATCACGGGCGCGACGCCCGCCTCGTTTGAGCCGACCATCGACTATGTGGTGACCAAGATCCCGCGTTTCGCCTTTGAAAAGTTCAAGGGCGCAGAACCGATCCTGTCGACCGCGATGAAGTCGGTCGGCGAAGTGATGGCGATTGGCCGCAACATCCATGAATCGATGCAGAAGGCGCTGCGCGGGCTGGAAACTGGCCTTTCGGGCTTCAACTATGTCGATGCGTTCAAGGGTGCCTCCAAGGCCGATCTGGCGTCGGCCCTGTCGCGTGCGACGCCTGACCGGCTGCTGGTGGCCGCACAGGCCCTGCGCGAGGGGATGACCGTTGCGGAAGTGAGCGCGATTGCCTGCTTTGATCCTTGGTTCCTCGAACGGCTCGAAGAAATCGTCGCGGCCGAACGCGATGTTGCGACCAACGGCATTCCGCAGGATGCCGAAGGCCTGCGCCGCCTCAAGGCGATGGGTTTCTCCGACAAGCGGCTCGCCTATCTCGCGCTCGAATCTGCGCATCTGAAGTCCGGAATGGACCGCGCCATCGCGCATGGCACCGGCCTGATCCACGATGCCGTTCGCGCGATGACGGGCGGCGTGACCGAGAAGGAAGTGCGTGAGCTGCGCCACCGCCTTGGCGTGCGTCCGGTCTTCAAGCGGATCGACACCTGCGCGGCCGAGTTCGAGGCGAAGACGCCGTACATGTACTCGACCTATGAGGCGCCGACATTTGGCAGCCCGGCGTGCGAGGCACAGCCGTCCGACCGTGAGAAGGTCGTCATCCTGGGCGGTGGTCCGAACCGGATCGGGCAGGGGATCGAGTTCGACTATTGCTGCTGCCACGCCTGCTTCGCGCTGGATGAGGCGGGCTATGAAACGATCATGGTCAACTGCAACCCGGAAACGGTGTCGACCGATTATGACACGTCCGACCGCCTCTATTTCGAGCCGCTGACCGCCGAAGACGTGCTGGAAATCCTGCATGTCGAGCAGCAGCGCGGCAAGCTGAAGGGCGTGATCGTCCAGTTTGGCGGGCAGACGCCGCTCAACCTGGCGCGCGCGCTGGAAGAGGCCGGCATTCCGATCCTCGGCACGTCGCCCGATGCGATCGACCTTGCGGAAGACCGGGAGCGCTTTGCCGCCCTCGTCAACAAGCTTGGCCTCAAGCAACCGGCGAACGGCATCGCCCGCAGCCGGGAAGAGGCGATCGCGGTTGCCGAACGCATCGGTTATCCGGTGCTGATGCGCCCCAGCTACGTGCTTGGCGGCCGGGCGATGGAAATCGTCGACACGCAGGCGCAGCTGGAAAACTACATCCAGACCGCGGTGATCGTCTCCGGAGATTCGCCGGTGCTGATCGACAGCTATCTGCGCGATGCCATCGAGGTGGATGTGGATGCCATTGCCGATGGCGACGACGTCGTCGTGGCGGGCATCCTCCAGCATATCGAGGAAGCGGGCGTCCATTCGGGCGACAGCGCGTGCACCTTGCCGCCCTACAGCCTTCCCCAGCCGATCATCGACGAAATCCGTCGTCAGGCCGAAGCCTTGGCGCGGGCGCTGTCGGTCCGCGGGCTGATGAACGTGCAGTTCGCGGTGAAGGATGGCGAGGTCTATCTGATCGAAGTCAATCCGCGCGCCAGCCGCACGGTGCCCTTTGTCGCCAAGGCCATCGGCGCACCGATCGCCAAGATCGCCGCGCGCGTCATGGCGGGGGAGAAGCTGAAGGCCTTGCCGCCGATCAACCTCGACATCGATTATATCGCGGTCAAGGAAGCCGTCTTCCCGTTTGCACGCTTCCCGGGCGTCGATCCCGTCTTGTCGCCGGAAATGAAGTCTACCGGTGAAGTTATGGGAATCGATGGAGATTTTGCGACAGCCTTTGCAAAAGCACAGCTTGGTGCCGGTGTCCGCCTGCCGGATGGCGGCAAGCTGTTCGTTTCGGTGAAGGATACCGACAAGCCGGTCATCCTGCCCGCCGTGCGGCAGGCACAGGCTCTTGGCTTCAGCGTGTGTGCGACCAGCGGCACGGCCGACTATCTTGCCGAGAATGGCATTGAGGTCGAACGCGTGAACAAGGTCGCTCAGGGGCGACCGCACATCGTCGACAAGATCAAGGACGGCGAGATCGACCTGATCTTCAACACGACCGAAGGCTGGCAGAGCCTCAAGGATTCCGAGGATATCCGCCGTTCGGCGCTGATGGGCAAGGTGCCCTATTTCACGACGGCGGCCGCCTCGGTCGCGACGGCGCAGGCCATTGCGGCGCTGCGCGACAGGAAACTTGAAGTCAGGCCGCTCCAGTCCTATCATTCAGTGAACGCACGATAGTCCTCCTACAGATTTGAAAGTGCGGGTGGCCACCGTCAAAGGGGCCGCCATGGAAAAGTTTTGACGCTGGTACGAGAAGGTTGGCCCTATGGCTTCGCATGACAAAGTCCCGATGCTTGAGGAAGGCTATCGCAAGCTGGGCGACGAGCTGCAGCGCCTGAAGGAAGAGCGTCCGCAGATCGTGGACGCGATTGAAGAAGCGCGCGCGCATGGCGACCTTTCCGAAAACGCGGAATATCACGCCGCCAAGGAACGTCAGGGCCAGGTTGAGGCGACCATCGCCCATATTGAGGACCAGCTGGCCCGCGCGCAGATCATCGACCCGAAGACGCTTTCGGGCGACCGCGTGATGTTTGGCGCGACCGTCACCCTGCTCGATGAGGATGACAAGGAAATCCGCTACCAGATCGTGGGGCAGGTTGAGGCCGACGCCAAGGCGGGGCGGATTTCGTACAACTCCCCGCTCGGCAAGGCGCTGATCGGTCGCAAGGTCGAGGACGAAATCGAAGTGACCGTCCCGTCGGGCGACAAATATTATCAGGTCGCAAAGGTCGAGTTCATCTAAGTGCAGGGCGGCCCTGCCGGTCCCGCACTTCGTGTCATCACCGGGCTGACGGTTGTCGCCTGGGTTTTGCAGATGCTGTTCTGGCCGCTCGAAAACGCGGCGCTTGTCGCGGGCTTCGTCCCGGCGCGCTTCGTGCTGGATGCGCCTGCGCTGGATGTCGTGCCTGTCTGGCTGACGCCGCTGACGGCAACGCTGGTCCATGGTGGTGTCCTGCACCTGACGATGAACCTCGTGACATTCTGGTATTGCGGAAAGCTCGTGGAGCATTTCCTCGGCTCATCGGGTCTGTTGATCCTCTATCTGGTGGGTGCCTATGCGTCCGCCGGGCTCCATTATGCCTTCAACAGCGGTGAGCCGATGCCGATGATCGGCGCGAGCGGCGCGATTTCGGCCGTTATCGGTGCCTATGCGATGCTGTTCAGCACATCCGAGGCGAAGAGCTGGGGGCCGATTTCGGCCGAATGGATGCGCGCGCTCTGGCTTATGGTCGGGTGGGTCGGCGTCCAATGGCTTATTGGCTTTGCCAGCGCCGCCTCGGGCTACAGCATCGCGATTGCGGCGCATATCGGCGGCTTCATGGCCGGTTTGCTCTTGGCCAAGCCATTGCTCAGGCGGAAATTCTCCTAGCCTCCATGTCCGCCGCGCCTGCCGCAGGGTCAGGCCGCGACCTTGGCCAATCCCCGTGACAATTGCAGGATGCCGTGGAGGCGCGCCTTGGGGTCGGCCCAGGCGCGCGTGATGCTGAGCCGCATGTCGGGCCGGAGCTTTGCCGTTTCCCCGAGCCGCGCGACATAGGCCAGCAGCCCTTCGACCTTCGGGAACTTGTCGTTCCAGAACGCGACGAGCGCCCCGCGCGGACCGACGTCGATCTTGGCGATATGCGCCTGCTTGGCGTTGAGCTTGATCTGGATGAGCGTCAGCAGGTTCTCGGTCGGCTCGGGCAGCTTGCCGAACCGGTCGATCATCTCCGCCCCAAAGGCGTCGATTTCCTGCACCGTTTCCAGCTCGTTCAGGCGGCGGTAAAGGCCCATGCGCAGGTCGAGATCGGGCACATAGTCTTCAGGGATGAGGACAGGCGCATCGACCGTGATCTGCGGCGACAGGTCGCGTGTGCTGACCTCGGCAAGGCCGCCGGCCTTGGCGTCGAGGATCGCTTCCTCAAGCATCGACTGGTAAAGTTCAAAGCCAACCTCGCGGATATGGCCCGACTGTTCATCCCCCAGCAGATTGCCCGCGCCACGAATGTCGAGATCGTGGCTTGCCAGCTGGAAGCCCGCGCCAAGGCTGTCGAGATCGGACAGCACCTTCAGGCGCTTTTCCGCTGTATCGGTCATCAGCCGATTGGGTGCGGTGGTCAGATAGGCATAAGCGCGCGTCTTGGCGCGTCCGACGCGGCCGCGCAGCTGATAGAGCTGGGCCAGGCCAAAGCGGTCGGCGCGGTGAATGATCATCGTGTTGGCGCTGGGGATGTCGAGGCCGCTCTCGATGATCGTTGTGGAGACCAGAACATCGTAGCGCTTGTCGTAAAAGGCCGACATGCGTTCCTCGACGTCGCCCGGCGCCATCTGGCCGTGGGCGACGACATATTTGATCTCGGGCACCTCGGTGCGCAGGAATTCCTCGATATCGGGCAGGTCGGAAATGCGCGGCGTGACGAAGAAGCTCTGTCCGCCGCGATAATGTTCGCGCAGAAGCGCCTCGCGGATGACGATCTTGTCCCACGGCATGACATAGGTGCGCACCGCCAGCCGATCGACGGGCGGCGTCTGGATGACCGAGAGTTCGCGAAGACCCGTCATCGCCATCTGGAGCGTGCGTGGAATGGGGGTCGCTGTCAGTGTGAGCACATGGACGTCGGCCTTCAGGGCCTTCAGCTTTTCCTTATGGACGACGCCGAAGCGCTGTTCCTCATCGACGATGACAAGGCCAAGCCGCTTGAAGTCGACGCCCTTGGACAGCAGCGCGTGCGTGCCGACGACGATGTCGATCCGGCCCTCCGCCAGCCCTTCCTTGGTCGCCTTGGCCTCTGCTGCCCCCACGAGGCGGGAGAGGCGGCCGATCTGCAGCGGGAAGCCCTGAAAGCGGTCCACAAAATTCTGATAATGCTGCCGCGCGAGGAGCGTGGTCGGGCAGATGAGGGCGACCTGCATCCCGGCCATGGCGGCGATGAAGGCGGCGCGCAGCGCGACCTCCGTCTTGCCGAAGCCGACATCGCCGACGACGAGCCGGTCCATCGGCTTGCCCGCCGCCAGATCGTCAATCACGTCACTGATCGCGCGCTCCTGATCGTCGGTTTCCTGATAGGGGAAACGGTTGACGAATTCGGCGAAGACCTGCGGGTCAGCCTCGGCGACGTCACCAGCGCGCAGCGCGCGGAGCGCGGCGACGGCGATCAACTCGCCCGCAATCTCACGGATGCGTTCGCGCATCTTCGCCTTGCGGCGCTGCCAAGCTTCGCCACCCAGACGGTCGAGCGCAACGCCATCGCTGTCGCTGCCATAGCGCGACAGGACGTCGATATTCTCGACTGGCACGTAGAGCTTGTCGCCACCAGCGTAAGACAGGGCCACGCAGTCGTGCGGCGCCTGAGAGACCGGGATCTGCGTCAGGCCCTCATAGCGCCCGATCCCATGTTCGGCATGGACCACCAGATCGCCCGGGGAGAGGGTCGCCAGTTCCGCCATAAAGGCGTCGGCGGACTTCTTGCGCTTGGCGCGGCGGACGAGGCGGTCGCCGAGCACATCCTGTTCGGACAGCACCGCGATGCTGGGCGCGGTGAACCCGTGGTCGAGCGGCACGACGACGAGCGCAACGCGGATTTCGCCCTCGCGCTTGCGTGGTGCGCCGATAAAGCCCTGCGCCTCCTGCCAGCTGTCGAGCGCGACGGCGTTCCCCAGCCCATGATCGGCGAGGAGGCCGGTCAGACGATCGCGAGAGCCGCGCGAATAGCAGGCAAGGACCATGCCCTTTTCATTATGGGCCAGGCCCGCCGCATGAGCGGCAAGCGCATCATAGACATTCTCGCCATTGGTCCGCTCGGGCGCAAAGTCACGCGGGCCATCGATACCGAAATCAATGACCCTGTCCGAGGGCGGCTCATGGAACGACGTCGCCAGATGAATGGGCGTGCCGAGGATCGCTGCGTCCCACTGGGCGTGTGACAGATAGAGCGCATCGGGCTTGAGCGGTCGGTAGCTGCCCGGGTCGGAGGACTGCGCCTTGTCCCGGTTGGCGTGATAGTCGGCAATCGCCTCGAACCGTGCTTCGATGGCCCCGTCGACGCCCAGTTCACGCACGATCAGCGGCTGGTCTCCCAGATGATCGAACAGCGTGGAAAGCTTGTCCTCGATGAGCGGCAGCCAATGGTCCATGCCCGCCAGCCGTCGCCCCTCGGACACTGCCTGATAGAGCGGATCGCCGGTCGCGGTCGCGCCGAACAGGTCGCGATAGCGGGTGCGGAACCGCTTGATGCCCTCTTCGTCCAGCAGGGCCTCAGAGGCGGGCAGGAGGGTGAAGCCCTCATCCACCCGGCCCGTGGTGCGCTGATCTGACGGATCGAAGCTGCGGACAGTTTCGATCTCATCGCCGAAAAAGTCGAGCCGCAGCCCATGGCCAAGGCCCGACGGGAAGAGGTCTACCAGACCGCCGCGCACGGCGAACTCGCCCGCATCGGCCACCGTGTCAGTGCGGACATAGCCGTTTGCCTGCAAGAGTTCGGCGAGCTTGTCGCGGTCGATCCGGGCACCGGGGGCAAGGTGCGCCGTCAGCTGGCGGATGCGGAAGGGCGTCAGGACGCGCTGCGTCGCGGCATTGGCGGTTGTGAGGACCAGCTGCGGCTTGTCGCTCTTGCGCTGGAGCGCGGCGAGCGTCGCCAGACGTTCGGACGTCACCCGCAAGGAGGGCGAGGCACGATCATAAGGGAGGCAATCCCACGACGGGAAGGTCAGCACCTCGACTTCGGGCGCGAACCAGTTGGCCGCATCGGCCAGCGCGCGCATCGACAGCTCATCTGAGGCGATGAACACCGCCCGGCCATTGGCCGCGCGCGCAAGATCCGTCATCAGCCAGGGCAGAAACCCTGTCGGCGTGCCCGCCAGTGTCAGCGGGTTATCTGATTTCAGGATCCGCGTGAGTTCGATCACTTGGGAATCCGGATGAAGTCGAGCTTCTGAAAGGCTTCCATAAGCGGACCCTGCCATTCGGCCGGGACGGGGATGGTGCCCATGGCCCAGCCGATGATGTCCACATCCTGTTCGTCCATCAGGCGTTCGAACCAGGCGATCTCGGCCTCGGTCCAGCGATCGGCATGGGCATCAAAGAAACCGCCGACCATATAGTCCGCTTCACGCGTGCCGCGGTGCCATGCCCGGAATTTCAGTCGCTTCAGCCGCGTTTCGTCCATCATCGTCCAACGCCAATTGGCCGGCGGGCGTTTTGACGCTTGCGCAGGCTGGGGTAAGGGGGTGCGGGATAGCCATGCGACCAGAACTTCTCAACCCGATCTTTGCCGAAGTGACTGCCCTAAAGGGCATCGGCCCCCAGCTCGCGCGCCCGCTTGAGCGGCTGGGGCTGGAAAAGCTCGTCGACATCCTGTTCCATCTGCCGACCGGCTTTGTCGATCGGCTGCGCGTCGATGGCCTGCGTATGAGCGATGCGGGGCGCGTGATCACGATCGAACTGACCCCTATGGAGTATCGGGTGAGCGGGGGCAGGGGGCCGTTCCGCGTCTGGGCGGCGGACCCGCATGGCGACATGGTCGCGCTTGTCTATTTCGGGGGCAATCCGGGCTGGGCGAAGAAGCAGCTGCCGCTCGGGGAGCCACGGATCGTCTCGGGCAAGCTCGAAGCTTACGGGCAAGAGCTTCAGATGGTTCACCCGGACTATGTGCTGAAGCCTGAGGAGGCGACGAGCCTGCCCGAGCGTGAGCCCGTCTATCCGCTGTCCGAAGGTTTGACCGCGCGGCGGATGCAGCAGCTGGCGGCGCAGGCGGTTGAACGTGCGCCTGATCTGCCCGAATGGATCGATGCGTCGCTCCATGCCCAGCGCGACTGGCCGTCATGGCGGCAGGCGGTGCGGTCGATCCATGCCGATCCCGCCGACGCCAAGGCACGGGAGCGGCTGGCCTATGACGAGATCTTCGCAAACCAGCTGGCGCTGATGCTGGTCCGTGCGTCCTCCCGGCGTCGGCGCGGCGTGCCATTGCATGGCGACGGGCGGCTGCGGGCGTTGCTCAAACTCCCTTATGCGCTCACCGGCGCGCAGCAGCGGACGATTTCCGAGATTGAGGGCGACCTGATCCAGGCGACGCCGATGGTCCGGCTGCTGCAGGGGGATGTCGGCGCGGGCAAGACAATGGTGGCGCTCCATGCCATGCTCGCAGCGGTGGAGGCGGGCGCGCAGGCGGCGATGCTCGCACCGACCGAAATCCTTGCGCGCCAGCATTTCGAGACGCTCTCCCGTCAGCTGGCAGGCTTGCCGGTGACCGTTGCGATCCTGACCGGGCGGGACAAGGGCCGCGCGCGGGAATCGACGCTGATGGGCCTCGCCGATGGCAGCATCGATATCCTGATTGGCACGCATGCCATTTTTCAGGAGGCTGTGGCCTATAAGCGGCTTGGCCTTGCCGTTATCGATGAGCAGCACCGGTTTGGCGTCGCGCAGCGGCTCTTGCTGACGCAAAAGGCCGAAAGGCCGCCGCATCTGCTGGTCATGACCGCAACCCCGATCCCGCGGACGCTGACCCTGTCCAACTATGGCGAGATGGACGTCAGCCGCCTTGACGAGATGCCGCCCGGCCGCCAGCCGATAGACACGCGGGTCATGTCCGCCGAGCGGCTCGATGAGGTCGTGGAGGGGCTTTCCCGCCATATCGGGCGCGGTGGCCAGGCCTATTGGGTCTGTCCCTTGGTCGAAGAGAATGAGGCGAACGACCGCGCGGCCGCTGAAGCGCGCTATGAAGCGCTGTCGATGCGCTTTCCGGGCAAGGTCGGTCTCGTCCACGGCCGGATGAAGGGGCCGGAGAAGGACGCCGTCATGGCCCGCTTTGCCGCGAACGAGCTTGCCGTTCTCGTCGCGACGACGGTGATCGAAGTCGGCGTCGATGTGCCCAATTCCACGCTGATGATCATCGAGGATGCCGAACGCTTCGGGCTGGCGCAGCTCCACCAGTTGCGCGGACGCGTGGGTCGGGGGAGCGAGAAGTCGGTCTGTCTTCTCCTGCGTGGCGCGGCGCTCAGCGAAACGGCGCGCGCGCGGCTCGCCCTGATGCGCGAGACGAACGACGGGTTCCGCATCGCCGAAGAGGATCTGAAGCTGCGCGGCGCAGGCGAAATTCTGGGCACGCGCCAGTCCGGGGAGGCGGCGTTCCGGATCGCCACGCCGGAGCAGGTCTCCAGCCTGATCGATGTCGCGACCGATGATGCACGGCTTCTGGTCGATCGCGACGGCGGGCTGGACAGTGCGCGGGGTGCAGCCGCGCGGCTGGCGCTCTATCTGTTTGAACGCGATGCAGCGGTGGCGCTGATCAAGGCCGGGTGACGCGCCTCAGGCGGGCGCGTGCATGTGCTCCAGCATGTCGACATAAAGCTGGCTCAGCGGCCGGTCGAACTGCACGCCATGCTGTTCATTGAAGAACCAGACGACGCGCCCGCCCGCCCAGCCAAGGCCGGGCATGTCGATCATCACCGCCGTGTTTTCCGAGAGCGTCTTGGCCGCGCGCATCATGACGCCGCCAATCGACAGATTTACGAGTTCCACCTCGACACGTTCCATGCCCGGAAGTCCGGCCGTGGTTCGGATCGACACCTCCGCGCGCGCGGCGCGACGGCGTTCAGCAGAAAACATCTGCGCGGCAAGTGTGGCCTGCAATTGCGACATGGACCGGACGCCCCCGATTGAAACCGGCAGGAGATTGCGCGTCCGCGTGGCAAGAAAGGCCTAAAGCGACTGGAAAACAGTCGGTTAAGCTTAAGCGGCGTTTACCAGAAGGCCGTGGCGCTTCTTGCCGAGGCTGATCTTGGTCTCGCCCGCAACGGTGACGATTGCATCGGCGGCGGACACGATTGCATCGTCCACCTTGACCGCGCCTTCGGCAATCTTGCGCTTGGCTTCCCCGCGCGAGGCACAAAAGCCGAGGTTCACAAGGGCGTCGAGAATCTCGATCGAACCGCCGGCAACCTCAAGGCGCGGCAGGTCCGCCCCGGTGCCGCCTTCGGCAAATGTCCGGCGTGCGGTCTCGGCGGCGGCCTGTGCGGCCTCCTCCCCACGGCACAGACGCGTCGCTTCATTGGCAAGAACGATCTTCGCCTCGTTGATGTCGGCGCCCTGCAGCGCCTCCAGGCGGGCAATCTCGTCAAGCGGCAGATCGGTGAACAGGTGCAGGAATTTGCCGACATCGCTGTCGTCCGAATTGCGCCAGAACTGCCAGTAATCATAGGCCGGGAGCTGCGCTTCGTTCAGCCAGACGGCCCCCGACACCGACTTGCCCATCTTCGACCCGTCGGACTTGGTGATGAGCGGCGTGGTCAGCCCGAACACTTCGGCGCCGTCCATGCGGCGCGACAGCTCGACACCATTGACGATATTGCCCCACTGGTCGCTGCCGCCCATCTGCAGCCGGACGCCCATTTCCTGGCACAGATGCCGGAAATCATAGCCCTGCAGGATCATGTAGTTGAATTCGAGGAAGGTCATAGGCTGTTCGCGTTCCAGCCGCAGCTTGACCGAGTCAAAGCTGAGCATGCGGTTCACCGTGAAGTGGGTGCCGACCTTCTGCAGCATCTCAATATAGCCGAGCTTGCCCAGCCAGTCATGGTTGTTGACCATGACCGCATCGGTCGGCCCGTCACCGAAGACGAGAAACTTCTCAAACGCCGTGCGGATCGAGGCGATGTTGCTCTCAATGGCCTCATCGCTCAGCATCTTGCGGACTTCATCCTTGCCGGTCGGGTCGCCGATCCGCGTCGTGCCGCCGCCCATCAGGACGACCGGCTTGTGCCCGGCCTGTTGCAGGCGGCGCAGCAGCATGATCGACACCAGGTTGCCGACGTGCAGCGAAGGGGCGGTCGCGTCAAACCCGACATAACCGGGCACGATCTGCGACGCGGCGAGCTTGTCCAGCGCCTCGCCATCGGTGATCTGGTGGATATAGCCGCGTTCCGAAAGGACGCGCAGAAGGTCTGATTTGAAGCCGCTCATGATGGCGGCGCGCTTAGCAGGGCTTTGGACGAAAGGGAACGGTCCGGGGTGGACTTGTCAAACCTGACTTCCCCGTCCAATCCTGCCGCCATGACCTCACATGCCGAATTCGCCAAAGTCCGCCTCACGCCATATGTAAATACATCGTGTGAAGCTCTTGATTTCATTCAGGTGACGGTGGCCTATGAACATCCACGGCTGAAACTTCGGTTCCATCTTTCGGGTCGGATCGCAGACCTCGCCATTCCGGGACCGGAAGAGCCCGTGCGCACGGTCGGCCTGTGGGAAGAAACCTGCTGCGAGGCCTTCCTGAAGCCGGTCGGCGGTGATGCCTATTACGAATTCAACCTGTCGCCGTCGTCGCAATGGGCGGTTTTTGATTTCACCGGCTATCGCGAGAATTTCCGCCAATTGGACGTGGGTCGAGCGCCCGTGATCGATTGCGACGTGGCGCCGGATGGCGTGACACTGGACGCAGTCATCGACCTGTCGATGCTGCCGCCCGATGTGCATCGTCAGGATTGGGCCATGGGCCTGAGCTGCGTCGTGCAGGCCAAGGATGGCACCAAATCCTATTGGGCGCTTGCCCATCCACCGGAAAAGCCGGATTTCCACGATAGCAATTGCTTTACGGTTACATTGGAGGCAGCGCAGAGAGCATGACGTTCGGAATTGATCGCCTCATCGCGGACCCGGCCCTTCGCCAGCAGTTGAAGGGCAGGCGCGTTGCGCTCGTCGCACATCCCGCCTCGGTCACCGCTGACCTTACGCACAGTCTCGATGCTCTGGCCAAATGCCCGGAAATCACGCTGACAGCGGCCTTTGGGCCGCAGCACGGCCTGCGCGGGGACAAGCAGGACAATATGATGGAGTCGCCCGACTTCACTGATCCGCAGCACGGAATTCCCGTCTTCAGCCTCTATGGCGAAGTGCGTCGCCCGACCGATCAGGCGATGGATACGTTCGATATCATTCTCATTGATTTACAAGATCTTGGATGTCGTATCTACACGTTCATCACAACATTGCTGTACATCCTTGAGGCGGCGTCGGCGCATGGCAAGGCGGTCTGGGTGCTCGATCGCCCCAACCCCGCAGGCCGTCCGGTTGAAGGGCTGACGCTGCGCGCGGGGTGGGAAAGCTTCGTCGGCGCCGGGCCGATCCCGATGCGCCACGGGCTGACGATGGGTGAACTCGGCCTGTGGTTCATCGACCACTACAAGCTCGATCTCGATTACCGGATCATCGAAATGGAGGGCCATGCGCCTGATGCGGGCCCCGGCTTTGGCTGGCCGCAGGACCGCATCTGGATCAACCCAAGCCCCAATGCGCCCAACATCAACATGGCGCGGGCCTATGCGGGCACCGTGATGGTTGAAGGCGCCACGCTGTCCGAAGGGCGGGGGACGACGCGGCCGCTTGAGATCTTCGGCGCGCCGGACATTGATGCACGTGCCGTCATCGCGACGATGCGCGATCTGGCCCCGCACTGGCTCTCCGGCTGCACGCTGCGCGACATCTGGTTTGAACCGACATTCCACAAGCATGTCGGCACGTTGTGCAGCGGTGTTCACATCCACGCGGAAGGGCCGGATTATGACCACCGGGCGTTCAAGCCCTGGCGGGTGCAGGCGCTCGGTTTCAAGGCGATCCGCGCGCTCTATCCCGACTATCCGATCTGGCGCGGCACGGACTTCAAATACGAATATACCAACGATGTGCTCGCGATCGACGTCATCAACGGCGGGCCGCTTCTGCGCGAATGGGTCGACGATCCCGCGGCGGTCGCTGCGGACCTCGATGCGATGACCGTGCCCGATGAGCAGGCCTGGATAGCGGAACGCCGACCGTTCCTGCGCTATTGAGGAGAGGCGATATGGTCTCACGCCGGACAATCTTGGGGTCAACAGTCGGACTGGCGCTGTTGCCGGCTGTCGCGAAGGCTGCGCCTCTGGCAGCCGAGCCCGTCGCAAATCTCGCCGCGAAGGCCCGGCCCATCGGCCCGGAGGAGCGCGCGGCCCGCCTCGCCAAGGTTCAGCAGCTGATGCAGGCAGCGGGGATTGGCGCGCTGCTGGTCGAGCCCGGCTCCAGCCTGGTCTATTTCACCGGCGTCCAATGGTGGCGCAGCGAGCGGCTGACCGCCGCCCTGATCCCGGCCGAAGGCGACATCACCGTGGTCACGCCCTTTTTCGAGGCACCGTCGATCCGGGAATCGCTCGCGGTTCCGGCCGCCATCCGGACCTGGAACGAGCATGAAAACCCGCTGGCGCTGGTCGCTTCATGGCTGCGTGAGAAGAAGCTGGCCGGAAAGCCTGTCGCCATAGAGGAAACCGTCCGTCACTTCATCGTCGACGGCCTGCAAAAGGCGCTGCCGGGCGTGCAGGTCGTCAATGGCGCGGGCGTGGTCCGTGCGTGCCGGATGCATAAGAGCGCGGCGGAAATCGCGCTGATGAAGACGGCGGCGGACATCACGACCGAGGCATTCCGCCGCGTTGGCGCGCAGGTGGCGGCGGGCATGACGCCCGACGATATCAACGCGCTGATCATGGCCGAAACCGCAAAGCTGGGCGGGAAGGGCGGCGACGCGCTCGTCCTCCTTGGGGAGGCAAGCGCCTATCCGCATGGGTCGGGCAAGCCGCAGGCGGTCCGCGAGGGCGAGGTGATCCTGCTCGACGGCGGCTGTTCGGTCCATGGCTATGTCTCCGACATATCGCGCACCTTCGTCTTTGGGGAACCGACCAAGCGCCAGCGCGACGTCTGGGCGCAGATGCGTCAGGGCCAGCAGATTGCATTCGAAGCCGCGCAGAACGGTCGGCCTTGCGGCGCGGTCGATGATGCGGTGCGGGCCTGGTATGAGAAGATCGGCTATGGCCCCGGCTACGCGCTGCCGGGCCTGTCGCACCGCACCGGCCATGGCATCGGCATGGACGGACATGAGCCCGTCAATCTGGTGCATGGCGAGATGACACCGCTGGCTGAAGGCATGTGCTTTTCGAATGAGCCGGGCCTCTACATTCCCGGCAGTTTCGGTATCCGTCTGGAAGACTGTTTCCACATGACGGCCAAGGGCCCCGAATGGTTCAGCGTGCCGCCGTCGAGTATCGACAGGCCGTTTGGTTAGGGGCGCACGACCCCACCACAACGTTCGTCCTGAGCTTGTCGAAGGACCGCATTTGAATTGTTGATCTTACCGCGCAGAAGAGGGCGATCCTTCGACAAGCTCAGGATGCGCGGATCGGGGCAAATGGACCTATGAGAGCTCCGTCCTCAATGCTTGCGCGTCAGTTCCCGCATGGCATCTTCGAGGCCGTCGAGCGTCAGCGGGAACATGCGGTCGTTCATCAGGTCCTTGATGACCTTGGTCGACTGCGAATAGCCCCAATGCGCTTCGGGCGTGGGGTTGAGCCAGACGGTTGCGGGATAGGTGTTGGTCACGCGGTGCATCCACACGGCGCCCGCCTCCTCGTTGAAATGCTCTACCGATCCGCCCGGATGCGTGATTTCATAGGGGCTCATCGCAGCATCGCCGACGAACACGATCTTATAATCGTGTGGGAACTTGTGGAGCACTTCCCAGGTGGGCGTCCGCTCGGAAAAGCGGCGCTTATTGTCCTTCCACACGCCTTCGTAGAGGCAGTTGTGGAAATAGAAGAATTCAAGGTTCTTGAACTCGGCGGTGGCCGCGCTGAACAGCTCCTCGACGAGCTTGACGAACGGGTCCATCGAGCCGCCGACGTCGAGGAACAGCAGCACCTTGATGGCATTGCGGCGTTCCGGCCGCATATGGATGTCCAGCCAGCCCTGGCGTGCCGTGCCGTCGATCGTGGCCTTGATGTCCAGTTCTTCGGCGGCGCCTTCGCGGGCGAACTTGCGCAGGCGGCGCAGCGCGATCTTGATGTTGCGCGTGCCCAGCTCGCGCGTGTTGTCGAGGTTCTGGAACTCGCGCTTTTCCCAGACCTTCAGGGCGCGCTTGTGCTTTGATTCGCCACCAATCCGCACGCCTTCCGGGTTGTAGCCCGAATGGCCGAAGGGCGAGGTGCCGCCCGTGCCGATCCACTTGTTGCCGCCTTCATGGCGCTCCTGCTGCTCTTCAAGCCGCTTCTTGAGCGTCTCCATGATCTCGTCCCACGAACCGAGGGATTCGATCTTCGCCATTTCCTCGGGCGTCAGGAACTTCTCGGCGACCGCGCGCAGCCAGTCCGCCGGGATTTCCTGCGGGTTGGTCCCATATTCGGTCAGCAGGCCCTTGAAGACCTTGTTAAACACCTGATCGAACCGGTCGAGCATGCCTTCGTCCTTCACGAAGACAGAGCGCGACAGATAGTAGAACTGCTCCGGCGTCCGCTCGATGGCGTCCTTGTCGAGCGCCTCAAGCAGGATCAGATGCTCCTTGAGCGACGCATTGATGCCCGCCGCGCGAAGCTCATCGAGGAAGTTGAAGAACATCGGGCGCGCGTCCTCTTGCCGGGATTACCCCTGCCGCCGGGCCATGAAGGCGAGGCGTTCGAACAGCATGACATCCTGCTCGTTCTTGAGCAATGCGCCGTGGAGCGGCGGGATGGCCTTGGTCGGGTCCTTGTTCTGCAGGACGTCGAGCGGCATGTCTTCGGCGAGCAGCAGCTTCAGCCAGTCGAGCAGTTCCGACGTCGACGGCTTCTTCTTGAGGCCGGGGACGTCACGGACTTCGTAGAAGATGTCCATCGCCTTGCCGACGAGGATCTTCTGGATGCCGGGGAAGTGGACGTCGATGATCGCCTGCATCGTGTCGCGGTCCGGGAACTTGATATAGTGGAAGAAGCAGCGGCGCAGGAAGGCGTCGGGCAGTTCCTTTTCATTGTTCGACGTGATGATGATGATCGGTCGTTCCTTCGCCGTGATCGTCTCATGCGTTTCGTAAACGTCGAAGCTCATCCGGTCGAGTTCCTGGAGGAGATCGTTCGGGAATTCGATGTCCGCCTTGTCGATTTCATCGATCAGGAGGACGGGCAGGACGGGGCTTTCAAAGGCTTCCCAGAGCTTGCCCTTCTTGATGTAGTTGCGGATGTCGTGGACGCGTTCGTCGCCCAGCTGGCCGTCGCGGAGGCGGGCAACGGCGTCATATTCGTACAGGCCCTGATGCGCCTTGGTCGTGGACTTGATGTTCCAGGTGATGAGCGGCGCGCCGAGTGCCTTGGCGACTTCCTCGGCCAGCACGGTCTTGCCGGTACCGGGTTCCCCCTTCACGAGGAGCGGGCGGCGGAGCAGGGCGGCGGCGTTGACGGCGACCTTCAGGTCGTCGGTGGCAACATAGGATTTGGTGCCTTCGAAGCGCATCGACATTTCCTTTGACGTAAACGGCAATCTGTCAAAGGCGATAAGCACGCCGCGCGGCCCGCGCAAGCGGCTAAATGGTCTGCAGCGCTATCGGAAGTGTCAGTATTCGCCGCGTGCGACGTGGCGGGCTTCGAGGAGGTCCCACAGGCCGCGATGCTGCGCCAGAAGCTGCTGGGCGCCAAAGCTCGTCGCGCGTTCCGCGGCAGGCGAGGCGGTGACGGCACGGATGGCAGCCGCCGTCTCATCGGCGACGGGAAGGTCGCAGCGCGGGGGAATGAGGCCAAAGCGTTCGGCGGCCCGGTCCATGACTGTGCGAATCGCCGTCCAGTCGAGCACGAGCGCGGCAGCCGCGCCAAAGGCGCAGCCCGTCCGGTCGGAATTGGACAGCATGTCGAGCGCATGGTGCTGGCTGGCGAGTGCGGCTTCGCATTCGGCCTGGCCGGGGGTGCTCGGCGTTGGGCCGACCGCGACGACGAGCTTCGTCAGATAGGCGCGTTCCTGTTCAAAGGCCGACATCGCCTTTTCAAACCAGGCGCGGGCGCCCGGTTCTGCCGTCTTGGCAAAGGCCGCCCCGACAATGCCGGGGTGGCGGCCATGCAGATAACCGAAATGATGGATCGCATCGGCAAGGTCGCGCGTCGCGTGGCGCCCGCGCAGAAGGTCTTCCCCGCTTGCATAGGCATGGCCGGCAGAGCCGTCCTGCGCGGCCAGCGCGATGATGACTGCCGGCAGTCCTCCCGTCGCATTATCTTCCATCGCTCTGGACGCCATGTTGACCTTTCACCGTTCCCGATCGTGCATCGGAGACCCCTGTGCAAGGCAGCGTCTATACGAACGGCGTAAAGGTATCGTTTATTTGAGATTATTATTTTGGAGAGAACATCCGAGGCGCGCTGCGTGTTCCTGTGTCCCGCTGGGGATTGCCTGGGCCCAAATGCGTTGCGCCCGGGCCGTTTCCGGTCCGGGCGCATTGCGTGACGAAATGAACTCGCCCGCCCCCATTTGATTTTTAGCCTCGGCCGACGCGTTTTGCGTTCCGTTGCCGAGTCTCCCCGAACCATTGACCTTGGCCCTGTTCAGTCTGTTTTGGCTATCGCATGGGGACGGGATTGTCATCGTTTTGCTGCGGCTTTGACACCGATTTGATCCATGCTGTGGTGAATCCGCAACAGGTGCGCCAAGGCATTGCCAGCCCCGCCCGTGAACTCTAGACCGCTTGCCGATGCTTCTGACCCGCTATGAGCGCTTCATCGCCAAACGCTATCTGTTGCCCGGCAAGGGGGAGGGGTTCATCTTCCTCGTCGCCTCGATCAGCCTTGTCGCCGTTATGCTGGGGGTCGCCGCCCTTATCATCGTGATGAGCGTGATGAACGGCTTTCGCGCCGAGCTCTTCGACAAGATCGTGGGGCTGAACGGTCATGCCGTGGTGCAGGGCTATGACGGCAAGCTGCAGGGCTGGCAGGACGTCGTCGCTCAGGCGAAGGCAACGCCGGGGGTGCGCGCAGCAACACCGCTGATTGAACAGCCGCTGATGGCAAGCTTCAACGGGCGGGTGCAGGGCATCCTGCTGCGCGGGATGCGGGTCGCGGACATCCGGTCAAACAGCCTTTTGAAGACCAAGGTGCTTTCCGGCTCGATCCGGGAGCTGTCCCCGGGCAGCGGCAATGTGGCAATCGGCTCGCGCCTTGCCGAGGCCTTGGGCGCGCAGGTCGGCAGCACCATCAGCCTGGTGTCGCCTGATGGACAGTCGACGCCCTTTGGGTCGGTGCCGCGCATTGTCGCCTATCGCGTGGCGGCCATCTTTGAGGTCGGCATCTATGACTACGACAAGGCGTTCGTGATCATGCCGATCGAGGATGCGCAGTCCTTTTTGTTGCTGGGTGATGCCGTTGGCATGGTCGAACTCGATACGGTCGATGCCGACCGCGTGGGCGAGATCCTCGCCCCGCTGGCGCAGCAGGTGCGTGATCGCGGCATCGTCAATGACTGGCGCAACATGAACGCTTCTCTGTTCAAGGCACTGGCCGTCGACCGCGTCGTCTCCTTCGTCGTGCTGTCGATCATCATTCTGGTCGCCGCCTTCAACATCCTGTCGTCGCTGATCATGCTCGTCCGGGCCAAAACACGCGACATCGCGATCCTGCGGACGATGGGGGCATCGCGCAGCGGGGTGCTGCGCATCTTCATGACGGTGGGCACGACGATCGGCGCCTTGGGGACGTTGGCGGGCGTCGCCCTGGGGCTTGTCTTCCTGCTGTTCCGGCAGAGCGTGGTGAACGCGGTCCAGTTCCTGACGGGGCAGACCTTGTGGGATCCGCAGATCCGCTATCTCACCGAACTGCCGTCCAAGGTCGATCCGGTGGAGATCGTCGGCATCACGCTGATGGCGCTGCTGTTCAGCTTCCTTGCGACGCTCTACCCGGCCTTCAAGGCGGCGAGCACCGATCCCGTGCAGGTGCTGCGCTATGAGTAACACAGTCGAAGTCACCGGCCTGAAGCGGGCCTTTGAACAGGGCGGCGCGCGCATCGAGGTGCTGCGCGGCGTCGATCTCACCATCGCCGAAGGGGAAATCGTGGCGCTGCTCGGCCCCTCGGGCTCGGGCAAGTCGACCATGCTCCAGGCGGTGGGCCTGCTCGAAGGCGGTTTTGAAGGGTCGATTCGCATCTGCGGCGAGGAGGCGGCGACGCTCGACAATGATGGCCGGACGCGCGTGCGGCGTGACATGCTCGGCTTTGTTTACCAGTTCCATCACCTGCTGCCCGACTTTTCTGCCGTGGAAAACGTCATGCTGCCGCAGCTGGTGCGCGATGCGGAAATCGCCTCGGCGCAGGGGCGTGCGGAAAAGCTGCTCGGGGCGTTGGGCCTTGGTCATCGGCTGACCCATCGGCCAAGCCAGCTTTCCGGTGGGGAGCAGCAGCGCGTGGCCGTGGCGCGGGCCTTGGCCAATCACCCGCGTCTGGTGCTGGCGGATGAACCGACCGGCAATCTTGATGAGAGCACCGCCGATATCGTGCTGGCCGAGTTTCTGAGCCTTGTCCGCGGGGAGGGCGCCTCGGCGCTCATCGCGACGCATAATGAGCGGCTTGCCAGCAAAATGGATCGAGTTGTCCGCCTTCATGACGGGCATCTGATCGCTTAAGCATTGATAAGCACGATCGAGAAACCCATATTTGGGACAACGGGTTGCCCCTCGCACCCGACGGAGTTCGAATGACCATCAATCTGCCCCTTTTGCCGCTTCGTGACATCGTTGTGTTTCCGCACATGATCGTGCCGCTGTTCGTCGGTCGCGATAAATCGGTTGCGGCGCTGGAACATGCGATGTCGGGCGAAAAGGAAATCTTCCTCGTGGCCCAGTTGGACCCGGGGCAGGACGATCCGGGCCGCGACGACCTGTATGATGTCGGCGTGACAGCCACGGTGTTGCAGCTGCTGAAGCTGCCCGACGGCACGGTCCGCGTGCTGGTGGAAGGCAAGCAACGTGCGCGCCTCGCCAATGTGGAAGCGTCGGGCGCGCTCGTCATGGCGGAAGTCGAGATGATCGAAACGGTCGCCGAAGAAGAGAGCGACGAGGTCGAGGCGCTGATGCGCTCGGTCATCGACCGGTTCGAGAATTATTCAAAGCTCAACAAGAAGCTGCCAGCCGAAACTGCCGTCCAGCTGAGCGAGATTGAGGATGCGGACCGTCTGGCGGACTCGGTGGCGGCGAACCTCGCGCTCAAGGTCGCGGACAAGCAGACGCTGCTCGTGGAAATGGACACGGCCAAGCGGCTCGAAATGGCGCTTGCCTTCATGGAAGGTGAACTCAGCGTCCTTCAGGTCGAAAAGAAGATCCGCAGCCGCGTGAAGCGGCAGATGGAAAAGACGCAGCGCGAATATTATCTGAACGAGCAGTTGAAGGCCATTCAGCGCGAACTCGGCAACGAGGGCGAAGAAGGCGACGGCAACGAGATTCAGGAGCTTCAGAACAAGATCGACAGCATGAAGCTGTCGAAGGACGCGCGCACCAAGGCGACTGCGGAAATCAAGAAGCTCAAGACGATGGCGCCGATGTCGGCCGAGGCCACGGTGGTACGCAACTATCTCGACGTTCTGCTTGGCCTGCCCTGGGGCAAGAAGTCCAAGCTGAAGAAGGATATCGCCGCCGCGCAGGCCATTCTCGATGCTGACCATTATGCGCTTGAGAAGGTCAAGGATCGCATCGTCGAATATCTGGCGGTGCAGGCGCGCACCAACAAGCTGAAGGGACCGATCCTGTGTCTCGTCGGGCCTCCGGGCGTCGGCAAGACCTCGCTTGGCCGTTCGATCGCCAAGGCGACCGGGCGCGAGTTCATTCGCCAGTCGCTGGGCGGGGTGCGCGATGAAGCCGAAATCCGCGGTCATCGCCGTACTTATATCGGATCGCTGCCGGGCAAGATCGTGACGAACCTCAAAAAGGCCGGCACGATGAACCCGCTTTTCCTGCTCGATGAGATCGACAAGCTGGGTCAGGACTTCCGCGGCGATCCGGCGTCGGCGCTGCTCGAGGTGCTCGATCCCGAACAGAACAGCAAATTCCAGGACCATTATCTGGAGCTGGACGTCGACCTGTCTGACGTGATGTTCGTCACCACGGCGAACTCGCTCAACCTGCCGCAACCGCTGCTCGACCGCATGGAGATCATCCGGCTCGAGGGCTATACCGAGGACGAAAAGGTCGAGATTGCCCAGCGTCACCTGATCGCCAAGCAGATCGAGGCGCATGGCCTGAAGGATGGCGAATTCGTGCTGACGGAGGCGGGCCTGCGCGCGCTGATCCGCCATTACACGCGCGAAGCCGGGGTCCGCACGCTTGAGCGCGAGATCGCAAAGCTCGCGCGCAAGTCATTGCGCCGCATCCTTGAAGGCAAGGCCACGACGATCGAGATCACTGCCGAGAACCTGTCCGACTTTGCCGGTGTGCAGAAATTCCGCCACGGCATTGGCGAGGAAGAGAATCAGATTGGCGCGGTGACCGGGCTGGCCTGGACCGAAGTTGGTGGTGAACTGCTTACCATCGAAGCGGTCACCGTCCCCGGGAAGGGCGCGGTCCGCACGACGGGCAAGCTGGGCGAGGTCATGACCGAATCGGTTCAGGCTGCGATGAGCTTTGTGAAGGCGCGGGCGCCGTCTTACGGCCTCAAGCCCAGCCTGTTCCAGCGCAAGGACATCCACATCCACCTGCCCGAAGGCGCGGTGCCCAAGGATGGTCCCTCGGCCGGGATTGGCATGGTCACGGCGATGGTCTCGACGCTGAGCGGCGTTGCGGTGCGCCGCGACGTGGCGATGACGGGCGAGGTGACGCTGCGCGGTCGCGTGCTGCCGATCGGCGGCCTCAAGGAAAAGCTGCTCGCGGCGCTGCGCGGCGGGATCACCACGGTCATCATTCCGTCGGAAAACGAAAAGGATCTCGCCGAGATTCCCGAGAACGTGAAGCAGGGCCTGTCGATCATCCCGGTCAAGCACGTCGATGAGGTGCTGCAGATTGCGCTGGTCGACAAGCTGGAGCCCATTGAGTGGACCGAGGCGGACGAACTGGCCGCCCAGCCCCGCGCGGTGTCGGCATCTGCGGAAGACGTCGTCCGCCACTGAGGCGGGGATGCGACTCGAGCGAGCAATAAGACGGAATAATGACGCGATTCTCTCCGGATCGCGACGGATTGGTGTCGATCCGGATCGTTCTCGCCACTTTGGTCGCGAAAATCGGGTTTCAGGGCCTGTTTTGAGGCGCTTCTCCGTGCTTTTGCTTTGACAGCCGCGCTTTGCGTGGCATTACACCCGGCACGGCTTTTCGCCGAAAATACACAGTAATCCACACACTCGACGAGGGGGTTCCAAAAATGAACAAGCAAGATCTGATCGCTGCCGTGGCAGACGCCTCGGGCCTGACCAAGGCCGACGCCAGCAAGGCTGTTGAAGGCGTGTTTGACGCGATCACCGGCGCGCTCAAGAAGGGCGATGAAGTTCGTCTCGTCGGCTTTGGCACGTTCGCCGTTTCGAAGCGCAAGGCTTCGACCGGTCGTAACCCGCGCACGGGCGCTCCGATGGAGATCAAGGCTTCGTCGCAGCCGAAGTTCAAGGCCGGCAAGGGCCTGAAGGACGCCGTCAACTAAGACGCGCCGTTCCCTCTGGAACAATATTGACGGGCGGCCCATGAAAATGGTGCCGCCCGTCTTGTTTTGGGCGAAAGCCTCGGTTAGGGGCAACGCCTTCACGGCGTGGGCGCGTAGCTCAGCGGTAGAGCACACCCTTCACACGGGTGGGGTCACAGGTTCAATCCCTGTCGCGCCCACCACGCCGTCGCTCTCCTATTTTCTGGTTGTCCCGAGCTTGGGTGCCTTTTTGAGGCCCGCCCGGTGCTTGATCGCGCCGCGCAGCTCGTCGCGCTTTTCGTGGATCGAGGCGATCACGGGGCCCATCGCCACGCCGAGATCGACAAGCACCGCTTCCGACAGCTGGAGTGAGCTTTCGAGCGTTTCGGGCACAGCATCGGAAGCACCCGCCTTGTAAAGCTCTGCGGCATGTTCCGGGTCACGTGCGCGGGCGACGATGTTCACATGCGCGTGACGTTGCCGGATGCGTTTGGTCAGCCGCACCGCCTGAACATGGTCATCCATCGTCATCACGATGGCGGGGCAGGTCGACAGCCCGAGGCCTTCCAGTGTTTCCAGGCGCGTGGCGTCGCCAAAGCGCACGGGCCGCCCCTCACGCCGCGCGCGGTTCACGGTGTCGACATTCCCCTCGATCGCGACCCATCGCCGTCCGTGGGTGTCCAGCATGTCGGCCACCATCCGCCCGACGCGGCCATAGCCGACAATGATCGCGCGCGGCGCCATGTCATTTTCATCGATTGCCGGTTCGTCACGACCTACGCCGTGGCGGCTTTCGACCCAGCCGGCGACAACGTGGCCCAGCCGCGCGAGGAGGGGGGTGATCGTCAGCCCCAGTGCGGTGACGACCTGCCAGAAGCCCGATATGTCTTCGGAGATGAGGCCTGCCTGCAAGGCTGCGGCAAGCACGATGAGCGTGGTTTCCGAAGGACTGGCCATCAGCACGCCGACTTCGGCCGCAACGCCGCGCCGGACGCCATTCAGCCGGAGCAGGCCCGCTGTGACGGCCATCTTGATCGCGAGGACCCCGATCAGCGCCACAGCGACTTCGGCCCATTGTTCGACCATGCGGTCAATGTCGAGCCGCATCCCGACCGTGATCAGGAAGACGCCAAGTGCGAGCCCCTTGAACGGGATGACAACGGTTTCAACCTCACTGCGATAGGCGGTCTCAGCAATCAGCAACCCCGCCACAAGCGCGCCCATGATGGGCGACAGCCCGACGCTGACGGTCAACATGCTGGAGGCGATGACGACCAGCAGCGTGGCCGAGATGAACAGCTCCGGGCTTTTGGTGCGGGCCGCCTGCGCGAAGAGCGGGGGGAGGAGGAAGCGCCCCAGAATGAACATCGCGACGAGCGTCAGCAGTCCGGTGCCAAGCAGGCCGGCCATGTTCGCAAGGTCCGCAAGCGCAGCACCCCCCAGCGAGCCGAGCAGGAAGACGATCGGGACCAGCGCCAGATCCTCGAACAGGAGCATCCCGAACGCATTGCGGCCCACGGCACCCGTCGTGCCGGAAATGGGCAGCACCAGCGCGGTCGATGACAGGGCAAGCGCAACGCCAAGGCCAAGCGAGGGCTGCAGGCTACCGCCGAACGCCCAGAGCGCCAGCCCGATCAGCACGCCCGATCCGAACAGCTGCGCCGCCCCAATGCCGAAGACAAGGCGACGCATGGATTTCAGGCGCGCAAAGGACAGTTCCAGCCCGATAGAAAAGAGCAGGAGGATGATGCCGAGTTCGGCAAAGGGCTCAATTGATTCCCGGTCGGCGATGGAGAGCGTGCGCAGCCAGGGCAGCTGATCTGAAAAGCGCGCAAGGCCATATGGCCCGGTCAGGATGCCGATGAGGATGAAGCCGATGACGGGCGTGATGCGCACGCGCGCAAAGGCCGGGATGACGACGCCCGCCGCGCCAAGGATGAGGAGCGCGTCATGGAGCGCCGCCGTGGAGGTGTCGGCTGTCATGGGCACAGCCTAGCGCGCGACCGCCGCCTTTGTCATTCGCGCGGGGCCCCGAACACAAAAAAAGAGCGGACGGTTGCCCGCCCGCTCTTCATGTCAGGTGCCGCTGAGGATCAGGCCCAGGCGACCATTTCCTTTTCGAGGTTCCCGCGGATCGCCTCGAAGAACTGTTCGGTCGTCATCCAGGCCTGATCCGGACCGATGAGGATCGCGAGATCCTTGGTCATCGCGCCGCTTTCGACCGTCTCGATGCAGACCTTTTCAAGCGTTTCGGCAAAGCGCGTCACGTCCGGCGTATTGTCGAACTTGCCGCGATAGATGAGGCCGCGGGTCCAGGCGAAGATCGATGCAATCGGGTTGGTCGATGTGGCCTTGCCCTGCTGGTGCATGCGGTAGTGGCGCGTCACCGTGCCGTGCGCGGCTTCGGCTTCGACCGTCTTGCCATCGGGCGTCATCAGAACCGACGTCATCAGGCCCAGCGAGCCGAAGCCCTGCGCGACCTGGTCGGACTGAACGTCGCCGTCATAGTTCTTGCACGCCCAAACGAACTTGCCGCTCCACTTCAGCGCGGAGGCGACCATGTCGTCGATCAGACGATGTTCATAGACAATGCCAGCTTCCTGGAACTTGTCCTTGAATTCGGCTTCATAAACTTCCTGGAACAGATCCTTGAAGCGGCCATCATAGGCCTTGAGGATCGTGTTCTTGGTCGACAGGTAAACCGGCCAGCCAAGGCCCAAGCCATAGTTCATCGAGGCACGCGCAAAATCGCGGATCGAATCATCGAGGTTGTACATCGCCAGCGCGACGCCCGACGACGGGTAGTGGAACACTTCCTCGTCGATCTTCTCGCCATTGTCGCCGTCCCAGACAAGGCGGAGCTTGCCGGGGCCGGGGACGAGGAAGTCGGTGGCCTTATACTGGTCGCCAAAGGCGTGACGGCCAACGACGATGGGGTCGGTCCAGCCGGGAATCAGGCGGGGGACGTTCTTGATGACGATCGGTTCGCGAAACACGACGCCGCCCAGGATGTTGCGGATCGTGCCGTTGGGCGACTTCCACATCTTCTTGAGGCCGAATTCTTCCACACGGGCTTCGTCCGGAGTGATCGTGGCGCACTTCACGCCGACGCCATACTGCTTGATGGCATTCGCCGCATCGACCGTGATCTGATCGTTGGTCTCGTCGCGCTTTTCGACCGACAAATCGTAATATTTCAGATCGATATCGAGGTAAGGCAGGATCAGCTTTTCACGGATCCACTGCCAGATGATGCGGGTCATTTCGTCGCCGTCGATTTCCACGACGGGCGTGTTCACCTTGATCTTTGCCATTTTGTGTCTTTCCCCGGGGATTGGATCAGGCGTGGCCTTAAGGCCGGATTTCGCTGCGATCAACCGCTCTGATTGTATGATGGGTCCCGTTTGCCTATGTAGGCCGGATGACCGAACATGAAAAAGCCGTCGCCGCAGGCGAAGGCGTTAAATGGGCCTGGCCCGCCGTGCACCCGGAAGGGCGCAAGTTCGCCGTGATTTCGGCAGCCATCGTCGCCGCGCTCACCCTGATCGGGTGGACGTTTTTCGCCTGGCTTTTCGTCGGGCTGACGATCTGGATCCTTGCCTTTTTCCGCGATCCCGTCCGCAGCGTCCCGCAGGACGCCAATGCGATCATTGCGCCGGCCGATGGCATGGTGACGTTGATCCAGACAGTCCTGCCGCCCAAGGAGATTTCGGGCGAGGACGGGCTTTTGGTGGAACCTGTCGTGCGCGTGTCGATTTTCATGAGCGTGTTCGACGTTCACATCAACCGCTCGCCCATTGCCGGCACCGTCCGCAAGATCGAGTATATTCCCGGCAAGTTCCTCAATGCCGATCTCGACAAGGCGAGCGAGGACAATGAACGCCAGCACTTCCTCGTCGAACGCGCCGATGGTGTGAAGATCGGGTTCACCCAGATTGCGGGCCTTGTTGCGCGCCGGATCGTCCCCTTTTCCAGGGTTGGGGATATGGTGACGGCCGGGGAACGCGTCGGCCTTATCCGCTTTGGCAGCCGGGTCGATGTCTATTTCCCCAAGGGAACCGCCCCCAAGGTGGCGCTCGGCCAGCGCTGCGTGGCCGGTGAAACCATCCTTGGCCTCATTGGCGACGGCACGGCGGCCGTTGCCCTGACGCAATAACCATGGGGGAGAAACGCCGCGGCATCAGCCTGCGCGCGGTCGCGCCCAATGCGGTCACGGCGCTCGCCTTGTGCTTCGGTCTGACGGGCATCCGCTTTGCGATTTCGGCGGCCGGGCATGATCCGCACCCTGGCGACTGGGAACGGGCCATTGGTGCGATCGTGATCGCGGCGCTGCTCGACGGCATTGACGGGCGCATCGCCCGGCTTCTCAAAGGCGAAAGCCGCTTCGGTGCGGAGCTGGATTCGCTGTCCGACGTGATCGCGTTCGGCGTGTCGCCCACGATCATCATGTATCTCTGGTCGCTGCAATATTTCCCGAAGTTCGGGTGGATCTGCGCGCTCGCCATTGCGGTCTGCTGCGCGCTGCGGCTCGCCCGCTTCAATGCCGCCATCGATTCGGAAGACCAGCCACACAAGTCGGCGGGTTTTCTCACCGGCGTCCCGGCGCCCGCAGGGGCGGGGCTGGCTTTTCTGCCGCTCTATCTATGGGTGGTGACCGAGGACGAGCTTTTCCGCAATCCGGCGATTGTCGGCCCCTGGATCGTCTTTGTCGCGATCCTGATGATCTCCAACGTGGCGACCTACAGCTGGGGCTCGATCCGGCTGCGGCGCCATATCCGGCTGGAGGCGATACTCCTCATGGCCTTGCTCGGCACGGCCCTGTTCTCGGAACCGTGGATCACGCTCATCATCGTGAGCGCTGGCTATCTTGCCATGATCCCGTTCAGTATCCGCAGCTATGCGCGGGTGAAGGCTGGCCGCGCCCAAGCGGGCGACTGACCCTCACATCACGCCGCGAGGCGGAACGCCGTTGCCGGAACGGTTGCAGACGCCAGCGCCGGGCGACGCCGCATGACATAGACCTTGGCGGGCTCCACCTCGATGACGGGCGCCTGACCCGACAGGGCGGTCTCGATGCGTTCCGACGCGTTGGACAGCATTGACCGAATCAGCTCAACTGTAAGGCCCAGGACAGTGGCAAAGAACAGAAAGGCGAGGATTTGCATGGCGATCTCCTTTTGTTCCACTGCAATTGATCCTGATTTGTTCCACTGTCAAGCAAAAAGAGAACATGTGCGGAACGGAGCGCCGGGCCTGCCGTACGCCGCGCACATGGATCTGCGATGTCTGGAAAAAGAGAGAGTGGCTCCCCGGGCCTGATTCGAACAGGCGGCCGTCCGATTAACAGTCGGATGCTCTACCGCTGAGCTACCGGGGAACGCTCTACAGGCTGGCGCGTATAGCAGGCAAAATTCGCTTGGCAACCCGTTCAGACTGCAAATTGCTCCATCGCGATCCGGTCATCAAGCGCATGCTCGGGATCGAACATCATCGTGAGCTTCGTCGTACGGTCGGTCGTGACCCGAATCTGCGCGACATCACGCACTTCCTGCTGGTCCGCCACGGCGCTGACCGGCCGCTTGACGGGGTCCAGAACGCGGAAGCTGACGGTGGCCGTATCGGGCAGGATGGCACCGCGCCAGCGCCGCGGACGGAACGGGCTGATCGGGGTGAGGGCCAGCATCGGTGAATCCAGCGGCAGGATCGGCCCTTGCGCCGAAAAATTATAGGCGGTCGATCCGGCGGGCGTTGCGACAAGGACGCCATCGCACACCAGCTCATCAAGAACGATGCGGCCGTTGACCTCGACTTCGAGCTTTGCCGTCTGGCGCGTCTCGCGCAGGAGGGAGACCTCATTGATGGCCGGGCTGGTGAAATGTTCGCCATCGACGGTTTCGGCGTCCATGCGCAGGGGGCAGACGTGGAACGAGCGCGCCTTGGTGATCCGCTCGTCCAGCGCTTCCATGCGCCATTCGTTCATCAGAAAGCCGACCGTGCCCAGGTTCATCCCGAAGACCGGAACGATCCGCTTGCGTCCGAGCATCCCGTGGAGCGTCTGCAGCATGAAGCCATCGCCGCCCAGGGCGACGACAAGGTCCGCCTCCCGCAGGTCAGCCCAGTCATAGGCATTGCGGAGCTGCTCGGCGGCTTCCTGTGCAGGGGCCGTGGGCGAAACGAGAAGGGCGCGTTTCATCCGCCGGTCACGCTCATGTGGCGGCGCGTGGCGACCGTTCCGAGGTCGAAATGGTGGCGTTCGGGCTTGGCCCCCATGGCGGCGTCCAGAACCGTGTCCAGCGCTGCCGGATCATCCCCGCGCAACGCCGCGCGCAGATCGACATGGTCTTCATGTCCTAGGCACATATAAAGCTTTCCTGAGGCCGAAACGCGGACCCTGTTGCAGGATGCGCAGAAATTCTCCGTAAGCGGGGAAATGAAGCCGACGCGCGTCGCCGCGCCGTCTACCGCCCAATAACGCGCCGGGCCACCCGTGCGGTGCACAGACGGGACGAGGTTGAACGCGCTGGTCAGGGTATCGCGGACGGCCGTCAGCGGGATGAACCGGTCGGTGCGGTCATCGGCGACCTCGCCCAAAGGCATGGTTTCAATAAACGACAGGTCAAACCCCTGATCCACGCACCATGCCAGCATGTCAGCATATTCATGGTCGTTGATAGCTTTCATCGCAACCATGTTGATTTTAATAGAAAATCCGTGTGCCTTGGCGGCCGCAAGGCCATCAAGCACATCGGCAAGATTGCCAAGACGCGTCACATGATGGAAGCGGGCCTCGTCCCGCGTGTCGAGGCTGACATTGATCCGGCGGATGCCCGCCTGCCACAGCGCGTCGGCATGTTCGGCAAGGCGGGCTCCATTGGTGGTCAGCGTCAGCTCGTCCAGCCCCTGGCCGAGCATCTGGCCGATCTCCTGCGCCAGCGCCGTCGCGCCGCGCCGGACGAGCGGTTCGCCGCCGGTCAGCCGAATCCGTTTGACGCCGCGTGCCACAAAAGCGCGCGCCAGCACTACAATCTCTTCCAGAGACAGGATCTCGCTGCGCGGCAGGAACTCCATCTGTTCGGCCATGCAGTAGCGGCACCGCATGTCGCACCGGTCGGTCAGCGACAGGCGGACATAGGTGATCCGCCGCCCGAAACGGTCCTGAAGCGCAGGGGGGGAGCCGCATGCCATGCGGAGTAGCTAGTCCGGCGAAGGGCGGGGAACAAGTCTTCTCTCGGTTAGGGAAATCCCAAGGCATTGCGGCTAGGTCTTTTCCTGTGAGTGAGAGCCTGCCCCTTGATGTGCAGAGCGGCGCCGCAGCGCCGGTCATGGTCTATTCGCGCCATGCGCGCGACGAGTTGCTGGCGTCCGTCGCTGCGCTCGGCTGGCGGACCTTCGGTGCCCGGCGGCGTGCGGGGCTGCAGGCGCGTGTGATTGAAGGTGGGGCGGATGTGCTGCTGTGCGATGCCCGGCAGGATACAGGCATCGTCAAGGACGTCGCCGCACTCGCCCCCAAGCTCGGGCGCTGTGGCGTGGCGCTGGCCGTGCTTTACGAGGCTGGATCGGACCAGTCGCTCGCCCTCGTGCAGGCGGGGGCGACGCATCTTCTGGCAGCACCCTTCGTGCCCACGGAACTGCACGCGCTTCTCATCGCAGCCAAGCGCTATGCGGCGCGGTCGCTCCGGTCGACGTCGGTGCTTCCGCCGGCCTCGGGGGAGAGTCTGACGGGCCTTGCCCAGACCGGCGATCTGCGCCGCTGGCTGGTCCAGCAAGGGGAGGGCGCGCCTGTCTGGCTGATGATCGCCAATATTGCCCGGTTCGACGCGGTGAACGACGCCTTTGGCCCCAACGTCGCCGATGCCGTGCTGCGCGCCGTCGGGAACCGGCTTGAGCCGCTCCTTGCCGAATCCGGGCACCGATGCCTTGTGGCCCGGATGGCGGGCGCGGAGTTCGGCATTGCTCTGACCGGTGACATTCCGGCGGAGCGCCTGCTCCTGTTGGCCGAAGCGATTGTTGAACGCATCGGGCGCCCTGTTGCCGCGGGCGGCGAGACTGTCCGGCTGGGATGTCAGGTGGGGATTGCCGGAGCCGATGCGGGGTCGAAGGATATCGGCTCGATCATTCGCCGCGCGGCAGAGGCCGTCGCTGATGCACGCCGGGAGGGGGCGGGGCCGGTTCGGCTGCTTACGGCCGACGACACCGCCCTGTCAGGGCGCTTGGCCGCCCTGCAGCCCGATCTGCGGGCCGCCTTGGGCAAGGATGAAATCGAAATCCTGTTCCAGCCGCAGTTCGGCGTCGCGAGCGGCCGGATCGACGGTGTGGAGGCGCTGGCCCGCTGGCGCCATCCCGTGCTGGGGCAGGTCGGGGCCAAGACGCTGTTCACCGTGGCCGAGCAGTCCGATTACATTGTCGAGCTGTCGGCCCATATCCAGCATCGCGCGCTGGAGGCCGCCGCCGCCTGGCCCGACAGCCTGTCGCGCTTGCGGCTCTCGCTCAACGTCACCGCACGGGACATCCGTCATCCGGGCTTTGCCCAGCGTTTCCTGTCGCGCGTCGCGTCGAGTGGCTTTCCGAGGGAAAGGCTGACCGTTGAGGTGACTGAGACTGGGCTGATGGAAGATCTGGAGGCGTCGGCACGCGTCCTGTCAAAATTCAGGTCGGCCGGATGCCGCGTGGCGATTGACGATTTCGGGACGGGCTATTCCAGCCTCGCTTATCTGAAATCGCTCCCGGCGGACTATCTGAAGCTGGATCACGGTCTGTCCGCCGAAATCACGGGCACCGAGCGGGACAGCGTGGTCGTGCGCGGCGCCATTCAGATGGCGCATTCGCTCGGCATGTCGGTGATTGCGGAAGGGGTGGAAAGCGAAAGCCAGCTTGGCCTTCTGGCGCGCGCGGGGTGCAGCCACTTTCAGGGATTTCTGAGGGCGGGACCATTGGATGTCCCCGCCCTCCAGAAACTGGTCGAGGCCGAAGACTAGCTCGACTTTGCGGGTTCAAGAACCTCGGGCTGAAGCAGCCGGTGCATGTGCACGACGACATACTTCATTTCCGCGTCGTCGACCGTGCGTTGCGCGGCGGTCCGCCATGCATTTTCGGCGCTCTTGTAATCAGGGAAGAAGCCGACGACGTCCATCGACTGAAGGTCGGCGAAATCGAGCGTGCGCGGGTCTTTCACACGACCGCCGAACACGAGATGAAGCTTGCTTTCGCTCATTCTTTTCCTTTGCGTACTGATTTGGCCGCGGCCGTGCCGGCTGTCGTTGCAGCCTTCCCGATCTTTCCGGCAAGCTCGCGAGCCGTTTGGCGTGCGGCATCCGACGTCAGACCTAGCGCAACAAGTTCCGCTTTGGCAACGTCGCCCGCAACTTTCGCGGCCGCTTTGGCGGTTTTCCTGACGCCACGGCCGACCGGGCCGGCCAGCTTCGTCTCGCGGGCCGTGCGGGGCAGGGCGGCCGCAATGATGGCGCCGATCACCAGCCCGCCTGCAACAGCGGCCAGCGGATTGCCCTCCAACTGTTCGGACGTCTTCTGGGCGGCGACACGCGCCCGCTCACGCGTGGCGGCGGCGGTTTCCCGGGCGCGTGCGCGGCTGGTCTCCAGGGCTTCTTCTGCCTTGGCACGGCCAGTGGACAGCGCCTGTTCGGCCTTGCCACGGACGTCATTGTAACGGGCGCTCGCCTTGGAACGGAGGTTGTCAGTCATCGCGCTGTTCCTTTCTGAGGTGCCGGACAAGGCCGGCCAGGGGTTTCCGGAATAAAAATGCAGCCAGACCAAGCCCGAGAGCGGCGGCGGCCAGTGGCCGCTCGGCAACCGCGCGCCGGGCGCCCCGCTTTGCCTTCAGCGCCGCACGCTGGCCGAGCCTGGCCGGGGCCAGATTGCGGCGCGCGACATCAAGGCTGCCCTCAAAGCGCTCCCGGGCGGCGCGGGCTTCGGCGAGGGCGTCTTCCCGCCGCGTCATGGCTTTTCCCAGGGGCGGGTGATTTCCCGCACATGCTGCAGGCCGATACGCACCAGCCCATAGGCAATGGCGATGGTCGCGACCGTCACGATAAGGATGGCCCAGCCCATGCCGATGGCAAGGCCGATCCAGATGGTGATCCCGACCAGCGCCGCCACGATCGCCGCGAAGACGAGTGTGACAGCCCCCGCGAGCAGGCCCACGGCCGGCCCGACATGCGCCGTACGGTCGCCCAGCTCGGCCCGGACATAGGCCATCTCGGCGCGGGCATAGGCCTTGCTGTCATCGACCAGCTGCCCGATCAGCGCGCGCACGCTCGGGCCGTCGAAATCCGTCGGGGGCTGCTCGGCATCCATGACGAATCTGTCAGGCCTCTTTGTCATCGCCGGCGCGCACGATGCGCGTCAGGACAAAGCCCAGCGCGGCAGCGGCACCGATCGCCACGGCCGGACGCTGGCGCACGAAATTGCGCGCATCGGCCAGCAGGTCATCGATTTCCTTGGACTTCAGCGTTTCCGCGAGGCCCGACACGGCGTCGGCGGCCTTGCGGGCATAGTCGCCATACTGCGCACCGACCTTGGCATCGAGCGTGCTCGCCACGTCTTCGACCATCGCCGACACATCAGAGAGCGTCGAGCTGGCCTTGTCCTTGCCGGTGCTGGCGGCGTCACGTGCGCTCGACTTCACCTTGCCGATCACGCTCTGTGCTTCGCTCTGCAGGGCACGCACGGGCTTGGACGCGGCCTTGGCCTTCGGAGCGGCGGCGCGCGCCGGGGCGCGCTTTGCCGCTACGGCCTTGGTGGGGGTGGCCGCCTTTGCAGCGCGGACCCGCTTTGCGGCGGGCTTTGCGGCGGGCGTCTGGGGGGCGTCGTCTTGATTGTCCATGTGCTGCTGTCCCTCATGGTTGCGCTGTCGCTGCCTGACCGATAGAGGCCCATGCCCATACCGCCAAGAAGCTTCGGAGATTCATATAATGACGGCCATCCTCGATATCCATGCCCGCCAGATCGTCGACAGCCGGGGAAATCCCACGGTCGAAGTCGATGTTCTTCTTGAGGATGGCAGCTTCGGCCGTGCCGCTGTGCCTTCGGGCGCGTCGACCGGTGCCTATGAAGCGGTCGAAAAACGCGACGGCGGCATGGCTTGGCTCGGCAAGGGCGTGCAATCGGCCGTCGACAACGTCAATGGCCCGATCGCCGATGCGCTGCTCGGCATGGATGCTGAGGACCAGAGCGATGTCGATGCCGCGATGATCGCGCTCGACGGGACCGACAACAAGGGCAATCTTGGCGCCAATGCCATTCTGGGCGTCAGCCTTGCGACGGCCAAGGCGGCTGCGGATTCGCGCGGGCTCCCGCTTTACCGCTATGTCGGTGGTGTGTCGGCGCATGTTCTTCCCGTTCCGATGATGAACATCATCAACGGCGGCGCCCATGCCGACAACCCGATCGATTTCCAGGAATTCATGATCATGCCCGTCGGCGCTGACACGCTGTTCGATGCGGTGCGCATGGGCTCCGAAATCTTCCACACGCTCAAGAAGAAGCTGCACGCCAAGGGTCTGGCGACGGCTGTGGGCGATGAGGGCGGTTTTGCACCCAATCTGGCGTCCGCGCCCGATGCGCTCGATTTCATCATGCAGGCCGTTGAGGCTGCCGGCTACAAGCCGGGAGACGATGTCGTCCTCGCGCTCGACTGCGCATCGACCGAATATTTCAAGGACGGCAAATATCATCTCGAAGGCGAAGGCCGCGTCCTGTCGCCGGAAGAACATGCCGACTATCTCGCCGACCTCGTCGCCCGCTATCCGATCCGCTCGATCGAGGACGGCATGGGCGAAGACGACCGCGCGGGCTGGAAGTATCTGACAGACAAGATCGGCGCCAAGTGCCAGCTGGTGGGCGATGACCTTTTCGTGACCAATCCGAAGCGCCTGCATGACGGGATTAACGAGGGACTGGCCAATTCGATCCTCGTGAAGGTCAACCAGATCGGGACGCTGACGGAGACGCTGGCGGCGGTCGATATGGCGCACCGTGCGCGCTACACCTCGGTCATGTCGCACCGTTCGGGCGAGACCGAAGATTCCACGATTGCCGATCTGGCGGTGGCCACCAATTGCGGTCAGATCAAGACCGGCAGCCTTGCACGGTCGGACCGGTTGGCCAAGTACAACCAGCTCATTCGCATCGAGGAAGAGCTTGGCGCGATTGCGCACTATGCGGGCCGCTCCATTTTTTGACATCTTCCGTCACTTTTGCGGCCGGTCGGGGTTGACCCCTTGAATCTCTTGTGATTCAAGGGCCTGCATGAAGCGGGCGAGAAACCTTTGGAATATGCTCCGATCGGCAGCAACGCCCGCGCTCGCCATGATCATCGTCGCCTTCTTCGGCGGCTATGCCCTGTTCGGCGCCAACGGCATTCTGGCCGGTTTTGAATATCGTCAGATGCTGGAACAGCGTCAGGCCGAACTGGCGCTGCTGCAGAAGGAAAAGGCCGAAGTCGCCAATCGCGTGGCACTGCTTGATCCCAAGCGCGCCAATCCTGACCTTGTGGATGAACTGGTTCGGCGCGAATTGGGCCTTGCCCACCCCGATGAGGTCATCATTCCGCTCCACTGAGCGGCTGCATTCGTTTCCGTAGCGTCAAAAAGGTTGCGTGTGGCGTTGCCGCGCGCGCCCAATGCTGTTTATAGGCAAGGCATAACATCTCCCCAGAACCGAGGAAGGTTTCCACTTGGCCAAGGCAGCAACGAAGAAAGCGCCGACCGAGCAACTCCCGCAGCCCGCAGAGCCCAAGCGCTTTGCAGCCAGCCGGGATGAACTGCTTTCGCTCTATCGCGACATGCTCCTCATCCGCCGCTTTGAGGAAAAGGCGGGTCAGCTTTATGGCCTCGGCCTCATTGGCGGCTTCTGCCACCTCTATATCGGGCAGGAAGCGGTCGCGGCCGGCATCCAGACGGCGCTGACCGACAAGGACAGCGTCATCACGGGCTATCGCGATCACGGCCACATGCTGCTGTGCGGGATCGACCCGAAGGTCGTCATGGCCGAACTGACTGGCCGCGAAGCGGGCATTTCGCGCGGCAAGGGCGGCTCGATGCACATGTTCTCGGTCGACCACAAATTCTACGGCGGCCACGGCATTGTCGGGGCGCAGGTGCCGCTGGGCGCGGGCCTCGCCTTTGCGCACAAGTATAATGAGGATGGCGGCATCTGCGTTGCCTATTTCGGCGACGGTGCGGCCAACCAGGGGCAGGTGTACGAGGCCTTCAACATGGCGGCGCTGTGGAAGCTGCCGATCATCTTCGTGGTGGAGAACAACCGCTACGCTATGGGAACGGCCGTCACGCGTTCCAGCGCGGAAACGCACTTCTGGCGCCGTGGGGAGGCCTTCCGCATTCCCGGCATGGTCTGCAATGGCATGGACGTGCTCGAAGTGCGCGGGGCCGCTCAGGCCGCGATCGACTTTGTCCGCGCCGGTAACGGCCCGGTCGTGTTCGAAGCGCAGACCTATCGCTATCGCGGCCATTCCATGTCCGACCCGGCCAAATACCGGTCGCGCGAGGAAGTGCAGGAAGTGCGCGAAAAGTCAGACCCGATTGACGGTCTGAAGCATGACCTGGAAGTCGCTGGAATCACGGAAGAAGAATTGAAGGCCATCGACAAGGACATTCGCAGCATCGTCAATGAGGCGGCTGATTTCGCCGAAACCTCGCCGGAGCCCGATCCGGCAGAACTTTATACTGACGTGCTGGTGGAGAGCTATTGATGGCAACCGAACTGAAGATGCCCGCGCTTTCCCCGACAATGGAGGAAGGCACGCTTGCCAAGTGGCTGGTCAAGCCCGGCGACACCGTCCGCTCGGGCGATATTCTCGCCGAGATCGAGACCGACAAGGCGACGATGGAATTCGAAGCCGTGGACGAAGGGACGGTAGGTGAGATCCTCGTCGCCGAAGGGTCGGACAATGTGAAGGTCGGCACGGTGATCGCGACGATCATCGGGGATGGCGAGAGTGCGGCACCAAAGGCGGCACCTGCTGCGCCGCCCGTCGCTGCTGCAGAACCCGTGAAGGCACCCCCGGTCGCCGCCCCGGCGCCGGTGCTGACCCCGGCGGCCACATCCGATTTTGACGGTGAAACGGTCCGCCTGACGGTGCGCGAAGCGCTGCGCGACGGCATGGCCGAGGAAATGCGGGCTGATCCGCGCGTGTTCGTGATGGGCGAAGAAGTCGCGGAATATCAGGGCGCGTACAAGGTCACGCAGGGTCTGCTTGAGGAATTCGGTGCCAAGCGCGTCATCGATACGCCGATCACCGAATATGGCTTTGCCGGTATCGGGACGGGCGCGGCGATGGGCGGGCTGCGTCCGATCGTCGAGTTCATGACGTTCAACTTCGCGATGCAGGCGATTGACCACATCATCAACTCTGCCGCGAAGACGAACTATATGTCGGGCGGGCAGATGCGCTGCCCAATCGTGTTCCGCGGCCCCAATGGCGCGGCCTCGCGCGTCGGCGCGCAGCACAGCCAGAACTATGCGCCCTGGTATGCCAGCGTGCCCGGTCTTGTCGTGATTGCGCCTTATGACGCAGCGGATGCGAAGGGCTTGATGAAGGCCGCGATCCGCAGCGAAGATCCGGTCGTCTTCCTTGAAAACGAGCTGGTCTATGGCCGCAGCTTTGACGTGCCCGCCGGGGAACACATTGTTCCCATCGGCAAGGCACGCACAATGCGCCCCGGCAAGGACGTGACCATCGTCAGCTATTCCATCGGCGTCGGTGTGGCGCTGGAGGCGGCCGAGCAGCTGGCGGGCGAGGGGATCGACGCCGAAGTCATCGACCTGCGGACCCTGCGGCCGCTCGACAAGGGAGCGATCCTCGAAAGCCTGTCGCGGACCAACCGGCTCGTCATTGCGGAAGAAGGCTGGCCGACCTGCTCGATCGCGAGCGAGATCATGGCCATCGCGATGGAAGACGGCTTCGATTATCTCGACGCGCCGGTCGCCCGTGTGACCAATGTGGATGTGCCACTGCCTTATGCCAACAACCTTGAAAAGCTGGCGCTGATCACGACCGCTGGCGTCGTCGAGGCGGTGCGGAAGGTCTGCTACCGCGCCTGACGCCGGTCACAACACCCGGGGTCAGGTTGCGGAGAAGTTGGTGCAGAGCCGTTTCTGCGAGTTCGACATGTTGGTGAGGTTGGACAGCGTGTTCGACGCACGTTCGCGCACGGTGTAGGCCGCCGTGTAGCGGATCGTGCGCGGGCTGAAGAACGCGGCCGGCATGATCGGCTCATAGTCATAGACCAGTTCGACGAACATCACAGCAGCGCCATTCATGGCGGCGATCTTCTGTCCCGTCGGCCCCATGCCGGAGACCATGGACGCGCTCGTGGTCCCGTCGCCTTCGGCACCATAGCTTGACGTCACGTTCTTCGCGCCAAAGCAGCGCTGCCAGCGGATCATCTGGCCTGTGTTGGGCGCGGCAAGGCCATTGGGTTCCAGGCTGGACAGGATGATCCGGCCTTTGGTGCCCAGATTGATGTTCTGCCCCGCCAGACGGGCGCCGATCATCACTTCGTTGATGTCGGCCTCGTCAATCGAGGTGCGCACGCGGCCGGCATTGTCCGCGACCATGAGCGCAATCTGGCTCGCGCGCAGGTTGGCCAGCGTGTAGTTCGCCGTTTCGATGCCCACGAAGGACAGCGACAGCAGGATCGGCATCGACAGGGCAAATTCCGTCATGGCGATGCCTGACGTATCGTCGCGCAGCTTTCGGACGATGCGGCCGAGCGCCGACATGTTCTGAACAGCGGTCGTCATCAGCTGCACCTCACCGGTGGCGTGGGTTGGGCCCCGTAAGGCTGGTTGCGCACAATCGTATTGACCGTGGACGATTGCGTCGGGCTCCATCCCAGCAGCCCCGCCATGGGGAAGAGGCGCGGGAATGCGACGTCGACCTTGTAATAGATGACGTCCTCGGCCCCGCCGATGCCTGTCGAGCCACCCGACGCGTCATAGGCGCCGTTGCGGTTGGCATCCTCATAGCAGTCCCCGACATTGTAGGAGCCGACCGGCGCCGTATCGCTCGTGATCTTCTCCGGATTCCCGATGTTGGAGAAGTTGTCGAAGCTCTTCTTCGTGATGACGATCGCGCTTGGATCATTGCGGGACGACGCGGGCAGGATTTCTTTGACCCGCGCCACAATCTCGGCATCGACCTCTTCCGAGGTCATCCCGCCGACCGCAGATTTACGCGCCACGGATTCGACCGTGCCGGCAATCACCGCCTGCAGATATTCACGATAGCCAAGGTCGAGCCCGGCCATCAGCAGGGTCAGAAAGGCTGGCGCGACAAAGGCGAACTCGACAATCGCCGCGCCGCGCTCATTGCGGCGGAGGTTGCGGAGCGTGCAGTTCATAGCGAGAGCCTCAGGCCGCCGATGGTTTCTGCAATGGCCTTGAACCGGGCCTTGAGCGCGGTCGAGTTGCTGGCCACCGCAGCGTGGTCCGCGTCGGTCGCACAGTTGATGAGCGACTGCGGCAGTGAGGTGATCCCAAAGCCGACGACCCAGACGGTATAGCCCTTGGCCTTGGCCGCATTGCAGATCATTTCCATGCGACGATAATGCTTGTCGTTCATGTCGGTCGAGCCGTCATCGGTGTCGAGCTGGGTCGTCGGAACCTGTCGGCCATCAAGCCGGGAGATGCCCCATGGGCCGTAATTCTGATTGCGGGCATCCATCATACCGTCGGTCATGAAGACGATGTGGCGACCGATCTGGAACCCGCCGGGGGCAGTCGTGTCATTGTTCTCCGACGCGTAGATGCCATCGGGTGACAACATGCGGGCGCCCCAGACCATGCCGATGTCGTGCTGCGTCCCGCCGATAACCGCGAGGCCATCGATATAGGCGGCAAAGCTCGTCGACAGGCCGGAGACCACGTCACTGGTGAACTGGCGTAGCTTGGCAGCAGCACTCGGGCAAGCCGCCCAGCCATTGGCCTGCCAGGATGAGTCACCCTGCCATTGACCGTTGGAATCCCAGACAAGCTCGGGAAGATGTGGTTTCCAGCGCTGGGTGTCGTTGGCGGGCACAAGATCGATCTGCATGTCATACGCAGTGCTGGGAATGCTGATCGGGGAGGTCGCGGTGAGCGTGTTGATCGTGCCCGCTTCCTCGATGCAGCCGCGCCATGTCACGTTGGTTGACGCCGGCACGTCGATAGTCGTTGCGCCGACGCCTGAGAGGTTGACCGAAATGGTGGAGACCGCCGTGTTCGCCGCATTGAACGAGGCGTTCCAGGATGTCCCGTTCTTCAGGCCGCTGACGTCGATGGTGCTCACGCCATAGGACCAGCCAGTTGACCGGTTGACTTGCGTCCAGGTGATCGATTTGGTCGATGTCGCGGTTTGGGTCCGGTTGTAGTTCGCCGTCGCGCGCTCCAGCCAGCAACCATTTGTGCCGCCGACGCTTTGCCAGCGATAGCGATAGCCAGTCACGGTGCGCGGATCGGCATTCTGATACGTCAGGACCTGCTCGGTTGGCGGCGTCGTCGCATTGTAGGTCGCCGGATTGTTCGACGTCGAAATGAGCGACGGACCCGTCACCGTCCCGGCCACATCGGTGCGCGCGATCATCGTCGTGCCGCTGTTCGCCAAGGTGTTGGTCGCCGAACAGGTTGTCGACGTGGTCGCAGTTGCGTGCCGATACCGGTAAGTTGTGCCGCCGACGGTGATCGTGGAAGTTGCCGTCGTGCCAAGCAACGCCCAGCCTGTGAACCCTGTCGCCGTATTATATGTGGTCGGCGTCGCCGCCGGGCTCCAGCTCGACCAGGAACTCAGGGCGGATTCCGTGCCGAGAGTGTAGGTCCACGCCTGCGTCGTCGTGTAGACCTTGGTCCGGTAGGGTGCAGTGTCCGAAACCCAGGTCGGGTTCAGAATGCGCCCGACATTGACGCCTGAGGAATACGGCACAAAGCCATAGCGGATGCGGCCGGGGCCGCTCGCTTCGCCCGGCCCGAGTTCGACGAAGAAGTCCTTCACTGCCTGACGCAGCGCGGCAATCTTCGATTGCGTATCGCCGGAGATCGTCTGCGCCATCGAGCCCGATGTATCGAGCACGAAGACAACGTCGGTGTTGGGGATGTTCAGGGTCGACGAGCAGTTCACACTCACGTCGAAATTGTCGCGCCCGAACACCTTCATGATCGACGCCGGGACCTGCACGGATGCCGTGCCGTTGACCGTGCCCACCGACGATCCTGCCGTGTAGTTGCGCGTGACGGTGCCGGTGCCGAACGAACCTGTGGGAAAGTTGAAGTCGAAGAACTTCTTTCCTTCGTCGATGTCGGCGGTCGTCGGCGTCGTGCCCGACATGGACCGGCGCGCGGCCAGGGCGCCGGCGTCGCACGCGTTCTGGAGACGCGCCTGCGTCATGTAGATGCGGCTGAGATCGACGGCGCCGCCGATCATCGCTGCCATCGGAAAGACGGCTGCCGCGACGAGTGGCATGACGTTACCGGCCCGATTCTTCGCGAGCCGGATCAGGAAGCCCGAATATGGCGTCTTTTTCAACGCGTTGCCCCCGTTGTTCAACATGCTTGCCCCACCAGATACTCTTGTTCAGTAGGGGCTATGCGCCAGACAGGGCTAACGTCGGTTCAACGAGCAGGGTTAATGTGAGGTAATGGTTAAAGACCCGGATCGGTTGCTTTCGCTCGCTTATGCGCGGGTGGGTGTGCGACCCAAGCTCGAACTTGCCTTCCTTCTGGATGAAGCGCTGGCCGCCATCCTGCGATCGGTGCGGGAGCCGATGATTGCGCGCATCCGGTTGGCCTGGTGGCGCGAGCAGCTTGAGGCGCTGGCCGCCGGGACGCCCGACGCGCCGGAGCCATTGCTCACGCGCATCGGTCAGGCGCTCGACCCGGCGGAAATCCGCGCGCTTGCCGATCTGCCGGATGCGTGGATGCACCTTCTGGAAGACCCGCTCGGCACCCCGGACGTTGCACGCTTCTCCACCGGACGCGGGGGCGCCCTGGCTACGGTTTTCCACGATCCCGCGTTAACCAAGCCTCTGGCATTCTGGTCGCTCGTGGACTTTGTCCATCATTGTTCAGACCCTGCGCTGGCACAGGCGGTACACCACGAGGCGATGACGGTGATGCCCGTCGACCGGCGCGCTCTGCCTGCCGTGCTCCGGGTTCTGGTGGGGCTGGCAGCCGATGACCTGCGCGATGTCGATGGACGCGGGCGACAGAGCCCCGGACGGGTTCTGCGCGCGCTGCGCCACGCACTTTTCGCGCGCTGACTGGACAGGGCGCCGCGTCGCGCTATCATGTCGCATCCATACAATGAGGTGCGATATGTGGCGGTATCTCGGCGGGGCGGCTTCCATGCTGGTGCTCATGGCGGTGGGATTTTTTCTGGTCCGCGAAATGGCCGCAAGCGAGGTGCCGTTGCCGGCGCTGCCCGAGGCACCTGCTGCGACCGCAGGGGATGCGCCGCTCAGGGCCCCGGTTGCCGATGAAGCGACCAAGGAGGAAAAGCGCTTCAACCGCACGGACCGCGACAAGAATGGCATGATCGCGAAGGCCGAATTTCTCTACACGCGGCAGCGCGCCTTTCAGCGGCTCGACGCGAATGGCGACGGCAGCATCTCGTTTGACGAATATGCGGCGAAGACCACGGACAAGTTCGCAAAGGCCGATGCCGACAGATCGGGCGTCCTCAACCGGCGCGAATTCGCGACCACGCGGGTCGTGCGCAAGGCCAAGCCGCCGCGCGCGGATTGCCCGCCTGCGGAAAAGGTGTCTCAGCCAACCGCTTCGGACGGGGACGACGCCGAGGCCTGATCCCCCTGCCAGGCCGCAAAGGCGTCGCGCGCGCGGTCCGTGTACAGCTGCTTCCGGTCGGCCTTGCGGCTTTTCGCAGGCAGCGGCGGGAAGAGGCCGAAATTGACGTTCATCGGCTGGAATGTGTCTGCATCCGCGCCGCCGGTGATATGGCCGAGCAGGGCGCCAAGCGCGGTCTCGACCGGCGGAAGCGACGGCGCGGCGCCGCGCAGTTCGTCGATCCAGAAACGTGCGGCCAACATCCCGACGGCGGCGCTCTCGATATAGCCCTCGCACCCGGTGATCTGCCCGGCAAAGCGGATATGGGGGCGTGACTTCAGGCGCAATGTCGCATCAAGCAGCTTGGGCGACTTGATGAAGGTATTGCGGTGGAGCCCGCCCAACCGCGCAAACTGCGCATTTTCAAGGCCGGGGATCATGCGGAACACACGCACCTGCTCGGCATGTTTGAGCTTGGTCTGGAAGCCGACCATGTTCCACAGCGTGCCCAGCGCATTGTCCTGCCGCAGTTGGACGACGGCATAGGGCCAGCGACCGGTCTTCGGATTGTCGAGGCCCACGGGCTTCATCGGCCCGTGGCGCAGGGTATCGACACCGCGTTCGGCCATCACCTCGATCGGCATGCACCCATCGAAATAGGGCGTGTTCGCTTCCCATTCCTTGAACTCGGTCTTCTCGCCCGACAGCAAGGCCGCGTGGAAGGCCAGATACTGGTCCTTGTCCATGGGGCAGTTGATGTAATCCTTGGTATCGCCCTTGTCCCAGCGCGACGCCATCCACGCCACGTCCATATCGATGCTCTCATGATGGACGATGGGGGCGAGCGCATCGAAGAAGGCGAGCGCGTCTTCCCCGGTTTCGGTGGCAATGGCGTCGGCCAGCGCCGTGCCCGTCAGCGGGCCGGTCGCGATGATGGCGGGCCCATCGGGCAGGGCGTCGATGCGTTCGCGGACCAACGTGATATTCGGGTGGGCCGCAATCGCAGCCGTGACGGCTTCGGTATAGCCATCGCGGTCCACGGCGAGCGCCGACCCGGCCGGGACGCGGTGGGCATCGGCCGAGGCCATGATGAGCGAGCCGAGCCTGCGCAGTTCCTGATGGATCAGGCCGACGGCATTGCGATCCGCATCGTCGGACCGGAAGCTGTTGGAACAGACGAGTTCGGCCAGATGATCGGTCTGGTGTGCCGCCGTCTTCTCGCCGCTGCCGCGCATTTCGGACAGGCGCACCTTCACGCCTGCTTCGGCCAGCTGCCACGCCGCCTCTGAGCCGGCCAATCCGCCGCCGATGATGTGAACCTGATGTGTCATGCCGCGCCTCTAGGGAATTTGGGCCGCGAAGGCGAGGGGGGCGATGCGGCGGCGGCCATTCCCGGTCCATCCGCTGCACAACCTCGCTCTGGACATGTGCGGTGCCAAAAGTGCACTCTGGCCGAAAGAGGGGACAAACGCGTGCAGAACAGATCGATTTCAACACTCCTGCTTTGGGCCTCCGCTCTTGCAGGTGTCAGCTATCTTGCGGTTGTTGTTGGCAGCCTCTCCGGCCCCGGGATCATCGTCTGGAAAGGCGCGGGTGTCGCTTTGCTGGCCGTGTTCGCCGCCCTGCAGGCGCGGCCGGTGGATGGCTGGCTGCTGGCCGCCGTCATGGCGCTCGGGGCGCTTGGCGATGTCTTGCTGGAAATTGCGTTCACGGCGGGCGCTGCGTCCTTTGCGCTGGGTCATGTGGTGGCCATTGCACTGTACCGGCGGAACCGGCGTCCGGCGCTGACCAAATCGCAGACGGCTCTCGCGGTCGCACTCGCCTTGGGCACGCCATTAATCGCGTGGCTGCTGACCCGTGCGCCTGACGTCACCGGCTATGCCGTGCTGCTCGGCCTGATGGCGGCGACAGCGTGGATGAGCCGCTTTCCGCGCTATCGCACCGGCATCGGCGCGGTGCTGTTCGTTGTGTCCGACCTGCTGATCTTCGCGCGCATGGGTCCGCTCGCGGGTTCTGCGCTTGTCGGGATCGCCATCTGGGCCTTCTATTATGGCGGACAGCTGCTGATCACGCTGGGGGTGCGCCGCACGCTCGACGAGTACGCTAGCGCCGGTCGACATTCCTGACGGCTGACATCGGCAGCGCGCCGTAAAGGTGCGGGAACAGCGCCCCACCGCGCGACACCTCCCAGCGCAAGGCATCGCCGAAGCCGGACAGATCGATTTCTGCGATCACGAGGCCCGTCTGCCCCGCGAAATGCTTGTCGAGCGTGCCCTGAAGCTGGGTCGCGGTCGACATGTGGATATAGCCGTCGGCAAGATCGACCGGCGCACCCGCAAAGCTGCCATCAGCCTCAAACTGCCGCCACTGATTGGCGGTGAAGATCTTGAACGCGGTGGTATCCGTCATGGCATCACAACCGCGCGGCCGATGACCGTGCGTGTTTCCAGCGCCTTCAGGGCATCGCCCGCCTGATCAAGCGGGAAACGGTGCGAGATGGCGGGGCGCATCACGCCTTGTCGCGCAAGGTCGATCAACGCGGCCCGCGTCCGCACGGCAAGGTCCGGGTCGCGTCTCGTGGCTTCGCCTGCGCGCAGGCCCATGACGGTGTAGCCTTTGATGAGAACGTGATTGGCCGGGAATTTCGGGATTTCCCCGCTCGCAAAGCCGACGATCAGATAGCGTCCGCCCCAGCCGAGCGTGCGCGTGGCTGCGATGGCGAGGGGACCACCTACGGGATCATAGACGGCATCAATACCCTTGCCGCCGGTCGCGGCCTTGACGGCGTCGGGGAGGTCGGGCGTGTTATTCAGGAAGGCGTGGTCCGCCCCCGCCGCGAGGATGGCCGCAAGTTTGGCCTCATTCGACGCCAGGCCGATGACCGTCGCACCCATATGCTTGCCCAGCTGCACGGCCGCCATGCCCACGCCACCGCTTGCGCCAAGGACGAGCAGAGCCTCACCCGGCTTGATCTGCGCCTTGTCGTGCAGGGCATGCCACGCCGTGGTGGCAGCGACATACCAGGCGGCGCCTTCCTCATAGGTCAGCGCATCCGGCAATGGGAACATCTGTGCGGCCGGGGCCACCGCCTGTTCGGCAAAGGCGCCGAGCCGGAGCTGCGCCATCACGCGGTCGCCCGGCTTCAGGCCCACGACTGCGCTGCCGACTTCGATGACGTCACCTGCCGCTTCCATGCCGGGCACGAAGGGAAGGTCGGGGCGGAGTTGATATCCGCCCCGCGTCATCAGGAGATCGGGGAAATTGGCGCCTGCCGCCCGCACGGCGATCCGCACGTCCTGCGGCCCGAGTTCGGGGGCAGGGAGCGTGCGGATCTCCAGCGCGTCCGGACCCTCAAGGGCCGCACAGACGGCGGCGCGGTAGGACTGGCTCAAAGGCGCTCGATGATGATGGCCGGTGCCATCCCGCCGGCGGCGCACATCGTGACGAGGCCATAGCGACCGCCCGAACGCTCCAGTTCATCAAGCGCGGTGCCGATCAGCATCGAGCCAGTGGCCCCGATCGGGTGACCGAGCGCCATGGCGCCGCCGTTGATGTTGACCTTGGTGCGATCGAGATGGAGGTCGCGGATGAACTTTTCGGCGACGACAGCGAAGGCTTCGTTGATTTCCCAGACGTCGATGTCCTCCACCTTCAGGCCCGCCTTGGCGAGCGCCTTTTTGGCGGCGGGGACGGGGGCGTTGAGCATCAGCGTGGGATCATCGCCGCAGTTGACGTAGCAGACGACGCGCGCGCGCGGCTTCAGACCATGCTTTTCGGCATAGTCCTTCGACGTGATGAGCACGGCACCCGCGCCATCGACGACGCCCGAGCTGTTGCCGGCATGGTGAACACCCGTCCAGTTCAGGTCAGGATAGCGGCGCTGGATCTGCTTGCGGAAGCTGGTGCCGCCGAGATCGAAATCGGCAATCGCATCAAAGCTGGGCTTGAGCGCGGCAAGGCCTTCGGCGGTCGTTTCCGGGCGGGGGAATTCTTCGCGGTCAAGCGCGACTGTGCCGTCGGGATTGTGGACGGTGATCAGCGACTTGTCGAAGCGGCCTTCGCGGATGGCGCGGTCTGCGCGTTCCTGGCTGACGAGGGCCAGCGCATCGAGGGCTTCGCGCGGAATGCCTTCCATTGCGGCAATTGCGTCGCCGCAGACGCCCTGGTGCGACTGCGGGTGGATGGCATCAAGTTCACGGTTGCCCGAGCCCATGCCGAGCGGCTTGATGCCTGCATTGGCCTGTTCTGCGCCATGGGCTGCCGTGAAGCTCATCATTTCGGTGCCGCCTGCGATGACGCAGTCTTCCATGCCCGACATGACGGCCGCCGTGGCGAGGTTCACCGAAGTGATGCCGCCGCCGCAGAAGCGGTCCAGCGTCACGCCGCTGGCGCTGATGTCATAACCGGCAGCCAATGCCGACATGCGGCCAAGGTCGCCGCCCTGCTTGCCGACCTGCGACGAGGTCGACCAGATCACGTCGTCCACCGTGGAGGTGTCGAGGTTGTTGCGCTCCTTCAGGGCCTTCAGGACGGTCGCGGCCAGATGCTGCGGATGCAGGTGGGAGAGGGCGCCCTTGCCCGGTTTGCCAACGCCGCGCGGCGTGCGGCATGCGTCAATGATATAAGCTTCAGCCATGAGTCTCTCTCCCGATGTGCAATGAGTCGTGCTTTCCCTTTACGTAAGCCGCAGGTCGTTGCAAGCTCAAGCCCCTCAACGGGCACCCTGACAATAGTGCCGGGTCAGTCCGGCTCGGAAAAGGTGAGTGCGACCCGCGTCCCGCCAACGGTCGTCACGTCCCGCGTCGCCTGGATCTGGTCGGACAGTGCGTCCACGATCAGGCAGCCAAGTCCCTTTGCGCCATCGCAGTCGGCAGGCTTGCCCACGCCGTCATCGGCGATCACGAACAGGAATCCTTCTGCCGCGCGGTTCAGCGTAACCGTGATCGTGCCCGTCTCACGCCCTCCAAAAGCGTGCTTGATTGCGTTCGTCATGAGCTCGGCCGCGATCAGCGACAGCGTCATGACTGTTTCAGCCTGAAGCTGGACCTGCTCGACATCAAGCACGCACTGGATGTGCTTTGCGTCGGTGGCTTCCATCAGGTCTTCGAACAGGCCCTGAAAGTGGTTTTCAAGCGACGCCGTCGCGCTTGCGGGGTCATGGAGGCGGCGGTGGATGCTTGAGAAGAGCCGGATGCGGCGAATGGCATCATCAAGGATATCGGTGGCCGCCATCGGTCGGGTCCGCATCGCCGACTTCTGCATGGAGAGGATGGCCACAAGGAAGGACATATTGTTCGCAACGCGGTGCTGAAGTTCCTTGAACAGATAGGCGCGCTGTTCGGCAAGGTCGGCACTTCGTTGCCGTTCTTCCTCAAGCGACAGGGCCACCTTGCGCAGATGGTCGATGATCGACACACCAATGCCGACAACCCCCCAGAAAAACAGGAGCGCAAGCGCGATCTGCGGCGTGAGCTCAAAGCTGTGGGTTGGGGCGACGAACAGGTACCAGGCACAGATCCCGCTCAGCAGGGCCGAAAAGATGGCCGGGCCGCGTCCCGCTAGAAAGGCGACGAGAAGGATGGCCGGCAGGAACGTGATGAAAGGCAGGCCCGGCGGCAGAACCTGGATGAGTTCCAGCCGCAGAAACAGCGCCAGACCAAACATCGCAACGGCAAACAGATAGCCAAGCAGTGGCCTGCCATGCAGGGTGTGGGCCAGCGCGGCGGGTCGTCCGCGCGTGAAGAGCCTTTGCATTCAACAAGCTATTCCTGTTTTTGCTCCGCCCGTAAACCTCGCCTCGGCGCGAAAGGCAGCGATTGCCGCCAATTTGCGCCGAACTGATTATATTCCGCGATACGTTCGCCCCCCTTGTGACCTTGGGGCCAAGCGGATAGCCATGGCACATACCAGAGGAGAGAATGCCATGACCGACCTGCCGCAAAAGTCGACCTTGATCCGAACCTTGATAAAGGCTGATGGACATCTCGAGATCTATCTGGATGAGGAAGCCGTTGCGGCGCCGTCCGACAATCAGGTGGTGGTGAAGGTGCTTGCTGCGCCGATCAACCCGTCCGATCTCGGCTTGCTGGTCGGGGCGGCCGACATGTCAACGGCGCGTCAGGTAGAAAAGGGCGGTCACCCGGCCGTCGTGGCAGACGTCCCTGCTGCGGGGATGCGCGCCATGGCAGGCCGCGTCGATGAGGCGATGCCGGTCGGCAATGAAGGCTGCGGCGTCGTGATCGCAGCAGGTGCCAGCCCGACGGCGCAGGCGCTGATGGGCAAGACGGTGGCCCTGCTCGGCGGGGCGATGTACGGCGAATACCGCACGCTGCCCGTCCAGATGTGCATGGAACTGCCCGATGGGACGGACGCGAAGGACGGCGCCTCCTGCTTCGTCAATCCGCTCACGGCGCTGGGCTTTGTCGAAACCGTCAAGCGCGAAGGCCATACGGGCATCGTCCATACTGCTGCCGCCTCCAACCTCGGCCAGATGCTCAACCGCATCTGCCTTGCCGACGGGATGCCGCTGATCAACGTCGTGCGCAGTCAGGCGCAGATTGACCTGCTCAAGGGGCAGGGCGCCAAATATGTCTTCGATTCGACCTCGGACAGCTTCATGCCCGATTTGACCGCAGCGCTGGTCGAAACCGGCATTACCTGCGCCTTTGACGCCATTGGCGGCGGCAAGCTCGGCAGCATGATCATGTCGGCCATGGAAGCCGCGGCGGTCAAGCGGATGAAGAAATACAGCCGCTACGGCTCGGACACGTTCAAGCAGCTGTATATCTATGGCGGGCTCGACATGTCGCCGACCGTGCTGACGCGCAGCTTCGGGTTCAGCTGGTCGGTCTCCGGCTGGTTGCTGACGCCGTTCATGCAGAAAGCGGGGCCGGACGTTGTCGCCGCCATGCGCGCGCGCGTCGTCGCTGAACTGAAAACGACCTTTGCCAGCCATTACAGCCATGAAATCTCGCTGGAAGAGGCGCTGAACCTTGAAACGCTGCAGGCCTACAATGCCAAGCGGACCGGTGAGAAATACCTCATCCTGCCGCACAAGGGGGCGTGAGCCATGGGTGATCTCGACGGGCGCATCGCGCTGGTGACCGGCGCGTCGCGCGGCATTGGCGCGCAGACGGCACGCGCCTTGGCGGCGGCCGGGGCGAAGGTCATCGTGACCGACCTTGCGGAACCAGTCGACGTCGCCGCTGATATTGGCGGCCTGTCCCGCGCGCAGGACGTGACAAGCGAGCAGGCCTGGGCAGACACCATGGCGTTCATCCGCGCGGAGGCGGGCGGGCTCGATATCCTCGTCAACAATGCCGGGCTGTTCCTGATGAAACCGCTCAGCGAGACGTCGCTGGAGGAGTGGCGCCGCCTGCATGCCGTCAATGTCGAAGGCGTTTTTCTCGGGACCAAGGCGGCCATTCCGCTCTTGGCCGAGCGCGCGGGGAAGTGGACCGGGGGCACGGCGATCATCAACCTGTCGTCGGTGGCCGGGCTGGTGGGGGCGGCGGGTGCTGCCTGTTACAACGCCTCCAAGGGGGCGGTGCGGCTGTTCACCAAGGGCGTGGCTCTGGAAGTTGCCTCGGCGGGTATCCGCGTCAATTCCGTCCACCCAGGGATCATCGAAACCAAGATGGGCGATGAGGTGGTGTCCGGATTCTCGGCGCTTGGAGGCATTGGCGAGAATGAGGCGCGCGTGCAAGCGGGGCAGATCCATCCGCTCGGGCATATGGGGCATCCGCAGAATATCGCGGATGCCATCGTCTTTCTGGCGTCGGACCGGGCTGCCTTCATGACCGGGTCCGAACTTGTCGTCGATGGCGGTCTGACCGCGAGCTGAGATCGTGTTGCCCGCCGGATCGAGGCAAATTCCTCTTTCACAGGGCAGCGCGGTCTTCTAAAGCGCCAGCCGAAATGCACGCCTACGCCAATCCGGCCCGATTCCTGAAGATCGCCCGTCCTTTGACGCCGATTTGCCTTGTCGTCGGCATCCTCCTGATCCTGATCGGTAGCTATGCCGGGCTGGCGCTCACGCCGCCTGACTATCTTCAGGGGGACAGCGTGCGCATTCTCTACATCCACGTGCCAGCAGCATGGCTGGGCATGGGCGGCTGGACGGGGATTGCGATTGCAAGCATCGTGCAGCTTGTGTGGCGCCACCCGCTGGCCGGCGTCGCGGCCCGCGCCATTGCGGTTCCGGGTGCGTTGTTTACGGCCATCTGCCTCGTCACCGGCTCGATCTGGGGGCGCCCGACATGGGGCACGTGGTGGGAATGGGACGGGCGCATGACCTCGATGCTCGTCCTCCTCTTCCTCTATTTCGGCTATATCGGGCTTGCCAATGCCAGCGATGACCGCACGAGCGTCAGCCGCGCAACGGCCATTTTCGGGATTGTCGGCGCCGTCAATATCCCCATCATCAACCGCTCGGTCGTGTGGTGGAACTCGCTGCACCAAGGCCCTTCGATCACGCTGCGCGGGTCCACCATTTCGTCCGAGATCCTCTGGCCGCTCGCGCCGACCGTGATTGGCTTTTCGTTATTTTTCGGGGGCATTGTCCTGATGCGGATGCGCGCCAACCTCGCCCAAGCCAAGGTGGAGGCGCGGATGCGTCGCCTGGCGGCTGCATGAACCACTGGCCCTTCATCATTGCCGCTTATGCCCTGACTGGTCTCGGGACCCTTGGCGTCTTCGTCTGGAGCTATCTTGAGATGCGGCGTGCGGAACAGGCTGTCAGCAAGCTGGAGCGGAGCCGGTGAAAGCCAAGAATCAGCGCCTGATCCTCGCCCTTCTGGCACTTGCGGCTGTCATCGGCGCGGGCCTGCTCGCCGTGTCTGGCCTGAAGCAGGAAGCGGCGTTCTTCTATGCACCGGGCGATGTCGCGGAAAATGGCCTGCCGCTCGGCAAGGCGGTGCGCCTCGGCGGAATGGTTGCGGACAAGTCGATCCGGCATGACCCCGATGGCGTGACGATCCACTTCGTCGTCGAAGACGGCAAGGCGAAGGTTCCGGTGACCTTCAAGGGGATTGCGCCCGATCTGTTCAAGGAAAAGTCCGGCGTGGTTGCCGAAGGCGAATTCCACCCGGACGGGACGTTCGTGGCGAACAACCTGCTCGCCAAGCATGACGAACGTTACATGCCGCCCGAACTCGCGGGCAAGATGCACAAGACGGACACACTGAAGCCATGATTGCCGAAATCGGGCTTGGCCTGCTCTGGCTTGCGGCCGGTCTTGCGGTGGTGCAGGCCTTTCTGGGCATGGCCGGTCTGCGCCAGCCCGATCGTCCGGATCTCGGCGGTGCCGTTCGCCCGGTTGCGGTGGCGCAGGCGGTGCTCGTCGTCGCGGCCTTTTGCTGCCTGATCTACCTGTTCATTGTTTCCGACATGTCGGTGAAGCTGGTGGCGGCGAACAGCCATTCGGACAAGCCGATGCTGTACAAGGTGTCGGGCGCCTGGGGGAACCATGAAGGTTCGATGCTGCTCTGGGTGACTGTGTTGGCCATGGCGGGTGCGGGCATTGCGGTCGCCGAACGTCGCGTGCGGCGCGATACACTTATCGCGACACTGATGGCGCAGGGCCTGCTTGCCCTTGGATTTTATGCGTTCCTGCTGCTGTCCTCCAACCCGTTTGAACGCCTGAACCGGGCGCCGCAGGACGGACAGGGGCTGAACCCGCTGCTGCAGGATCCCGGCCTCGCCTTCCACCCGCCGACGCTCTATTTCGGCTATGTCGGCATGTCCGTCGCGTTCAGCTTTGCGGTGGGGGCGCTGGTCACGCGCGATGTTGGCCCGGCCTTCGCCCGCGCTATGCGGCCCTGGGTGCTGGGGGCGTGGATCATGCTCACGCTCGGCATCACGGCGGGTAGCTATTGGGCTTATTATGAACTTGGCTGGGGCGGCTGGTGGTTCTGGGACCCGGTTGAGAACGCGTCGCTCATGCCCTGGCTCGCGGCGACGGCGCTGCTCCATTCGGTTACGGTGCTGGCCACGCGTGACAGTCTGCGCGCCTGGACCGTCATGCTCTCCGTCGTGGCCTTTTCAATGTCGATGGTCGGCACGTTCCTGGTCCGCTCGGGCGTGCTGACGAGCGTTCATGCTTTTGCCGTCGATCCCCAGCGCGGCAGCTTCCTGCTGGCCCTGATGCTGCTCTATATCGGCGGTGCGCTCGCCCTTTTTGGCCTCCGCATCGGCACCGTCCGTGAAGGCGCGCTGTTTGAACCCGTCAGCCGTGAGGCGGCGCTGGTGCTCAACAATCTGTTCCTGACCGTCATTCTGGGCGTCGTCCTCATCGGGACGCTCTACCCGATCGTCGCGCAAGGCTTCGGCCAGCAGGTGTCGATCGGCCCGCCTTACTTCAATCCTGCCGCAGGCTCAGTCGCGCTGCTGCTCGTCATCGCCATGGTGGCCGGCCCGCTGATGCGCTGGCGCTCAGACGGGATGAAGGCGGTGCTCCGGCGCATGGCAGCGCCTGTCATTCTCGGCGTGGTCGCGCTTGTCGGGATCAAGGTGCTGGCGCCCGACATCGGGACCTTGCCCTGGCTCGGTCTGGCGGTCGCCATCCTCGCAGCGGCGGGTAGCATCGCGCCGCTGTGGAAGCGCAATCTGGCGCGCACGCCGCTGTTCACCTGGGGCATGGTCATCGCGCATCTGGGTGTGGCGGTCGCCCTGGCGGGCATGGCGGTCGACAGCGCCTTCTACAAGGAACGGCTCGTTGCGGTGGACGAAGGCGATACGACCGACGTGGGGCCATTCTCGGTCCGCCTCGTGTCGGTGGAGCCCATCATCGGTCCCAACTGGACCGCGCTTGAGGGGCGGGTCGAGGCCCGCCGCGGCGATGGTGCACCGTTCCTCCTGACGCCGCAGGCCCGCAATTACAGCGCGCCGCCCACCGATACGTCGGAAGCGGCCATTTCCACGCGGCTCGACGGGCAGCTTTATGTCGTGCTTGGCAAACAGGGGCAGGATGGCCGCTGGCAGCTGCGCCTCTGGTGGAAGCCGCTCGTCACCTTCATCTGGCTTGGCGGTGCGATGATCGCGATTGGCGGTGCGCTCTCGCTCGTCGGTCGCCTGTGGCGCGAACGTCGCAGCCCGCGCGGCGGGGCATCGGCATGAGGAAGGTATTTCTCTGGTTGCCTCTGGCGGTCTTCGGGCTGCTGCTTGGCGTCATGGGCCATGGCATCCTCAACCCCGAGCAGACGACGATACCCTCCAAGCTCGTCGGAACGAAGGTGCCCGCCTTTAATCTGCCTGCGGCCGTGCCGTCGCATCCCGGATTGACCAATGCCGACCTCGCGACAGGCAAGCCGGTGCTCCTGAACTTCTTCGCCAGCTGGTGCCTGCCGTGCATTGCCGAGGCGCCCGTGCTCGAAGAGCTGAAGCGCGAAGGCGTTGTCATTCACGCCATCGCCATTCGCGACAAGCCTGAGGACGTGGCCCGCTTTCTCGCCGAACATGGGGACCCTTATGCGCGGATCGGTTCCGACGTCTCCAGCCGGGTACAGATCAGCTTCGGGTCGTCAGGCGTCCCGGAAAGCTTCGTGATCGACGGGAAGGGCGTGATCCGCCACCAGCATATCGGCGACATTCAGCCGCAGGACATGCCGAAGATCCTGAAGGCGCTGAAGGACGCGCAATGAGGGTTCTCCTGCCGCTCCTCTTCCTGCTTTCGGCACCTGCCATGGCAGATTCGCGCATGGAGGCCGCGCCGCTGGCCAATGTGCAGCTGAAAGACCCTGCGCAGGAACGTCAGGCCAAGGCGCTGATGGAAACGATCCGCTGTCTGGTCTGCCAAGGGCAATCGATCGCGGATTCGGATGCTGAAATGGCGGGCGACATGCGGTCGATGATCCGCGAGCGCATCGAAAAGGGTGAGCAGCCGGAAGCCATCCGCAAATGGCTCATCACGCGCTATGGCGACTGGGTCACCTATGAGCCGCCGCTCAGCAGCACGACGCTCTTCCTCTGGTCGCTGCCGGCTCTGTTGCTGATGGCGGGCGGCGCGCTTGCGCTGGGCCGCATCCGGAGGAAGCGCTGATGGCGTTGTTCGTCATTATCGCCTTGGGCCTTGTCGCGCTGGCGCTGCTGTGGCGAATCGCGCGCCTGTCCACAGGGGCCATCTGCCTTGTCGGCGCGGCGCTTGCGCTCGGGCTTGTCGGCTATGCGCTCCAGGGCAGCCCGGCGCTGCCGGCGTCGCCTGCGGTTCCCTCGGCCGAAGCGCGGGCCGAAGCGCAGAAGGATGCGCCTGATCCGTCCAATGAATTTCTCGGGCGGTTCGGCGGTGAGGCCGATGCGCTGAAGCAGGCGGACAGCTATTTCCGTATCAACCGGCCCGATCTCGCTGCGCGGGTCATCAAGCTCGGCCTAGCGAAGAACCGTAACAGCCCTGCTTTGTGGACGGGCCTTGGCAATGCGCTGGTGGCGCATGGGAACGGCTTTCTCTCTCCCGCGGCCGAGTTCGCGTACAAGCGCGCCCTTCGCGTGGCCCCCGGCTTTCCCGGTGCGCTCTATTTTTACGGCGTGGCGCTGGCCGAGAATGGCCGCCTTGAGGAGGCACGTCCGATCCTTGTGGCGCTGGTGAAGGTGATCCCCGCAGATGTGCCGATCCGCGCGCAGCTTGTGGCCGACCTGAAACGCATGGGTGTGGCTGATCCTGTCGGTGCGTCCGCCTTGCCGACGGCCAAATGATTTGCGGCCCCCTACGGCCCGTGCTAGCGCGCGCCTAAATCGAGTGCAGAGAAGCGTGCATCCAATGCAAAATCAAGCTGCCACCGGACGTTACTGAACGTGTCCCAAACAAATATTCCGAATCATGGCCTGGATGGCGACGAGGGTGGCCACCACAGCCACGGTCCGTTGCACAAGCTGATGATCGCCGCGATCGGCATCGTTTATGGCGATATCGGGACGAGCCCGATCTACGCCTTTCGCGAAACCTTTGCCGGCCATCACCCGATTACGCCCGATCATCTGCACATTTACGGCGTTTTGAGCCTGATCTTCTGGTCGATGATGACCGTGGTGACCCTCAAATATGTGACCGTTATCCTGCGCGCCGACAATAAGGGGGAGGGCGGCAGCCTTGCTCTGCTGGCGCTGATCAATCGGGAATCGTCGGGCAAGAGCTGGTCGGTCCCCATCGTCATGCTGGGCGTCTTTGCGACTGCTCTGTTCTACGGCGATTCGATGATTACCCCGGCCATGTCGGTTCTCTCCGCCTCGGAAGGTCTCGCGGTCGTCAATCCGGCGATGGAGCCGCTGGTCCTGCCGATTTCTGTCGCGATCCTGATCGGGCTGTTCGCCATTCAGGCGCGCGGCACGGCCAAGGTGGGCGCGCTGTTCGGTCCGATCATGATCATCTACTTCTCGACGCTCGCCGCGCTCGGGCTGATGAAGATCCTCGAACTGCCGGAAATCCTGTGGTCGCTGTCCCCGATGAACGCCGTGTCCTTCTTCATGGACAATCCGCTGCGCGGCTTCCTTGCGCTCGGGTCGGTTGTCCTTGCCGTGACCGGCGCAGAGGCGCTCTATGCCGATATGGGCCACTTTGGCCGCCGCCCGATCCGCCTGTCCTGGGTGTGGATCGTGCTGCCGGGCCTGATGCTCAACTATCTGGGCCAGGGCGCCATGATCATGCAGATGTCACCGGCTGAGGCAGATGTCGCGATCCGCAACCCCTTCTTCCTGCTTGCGCCGGAAGGCTTGCGCCTCCCGCTTGTCCTGCTGGCGATGGTCGCGACAATCATCGCGAGCCAGGCCGTCATTTCGGGCGCTTTCTCGTTGACGCAGCAGGCGATCCAGCTGGGCTTCATGCCGCGCCTGCGCATCCAGCATACGAGCGAGAGCGCCGCGGGCCAGATCTACATTCCGGTCATCAACTGGGCATTGATGGTGATGGTCATCCTGCTCGTCCTCCAGTTTGGCAGCTCGAGCAATCTGGCCTCGGCCTATGGCATCGCCGTGACCGGCGCGATGTTCATCGACACGTGCCTGCTCGCGGTGCTGCTGCTCAGCATCTGGAAATGGAACCGCTGGTTCATCATGCCCCTGTTGGCGCTCTTCTTCATTGTCGATACCGCCTATTTCACCGCGAACCTGACCAAGGTTCCGTCGGGTGGCTGGGTGCCGCTGGTGATTGGCCTGATCGCGTTCACCTTCCTCACCACCTGGTCGCGCGGCCGCAAGCTGATGATGGAGCGGATGCGTGAGGCGGCGATGCCGGTGAAGGTCTTCATCAGTTCGGCCGCCAATTCTGCCTCGCGTGTGCCGGGAACGGCCGTCTTCATGACCTCGACGCCCGATGGCGTTCCGCACGCCTTGCTGCACAATCTGAAGCACAACAAGATCATCCATGAACGCGTCATCCTGCTGACCGTCCAGATTCCGGGCGTGCCCTATGTCGACCCCGACAAGCGCTGCAAGATGGAAGATCTGGGGCAGGGGTTCCACCGGCTGATCCTGAAGTTCGGCTTCATGGAAGAACCCGATGTGCCAGCGGCGCTGTCCGGCATCACCACCTGCGGTCCGCCGATCAAGATGATGGACACCAGCTTCTTCCTGGCCCGGCAGACGCTGTTGCCATCGTCACGGCCCGGCATGGCGATCTGGCGTGAAAAGCTGTTCTCATGGATGCTGCGCAACGCGGAAAGCGCAATGGAATTCTTCCGCTTGCCGACAAACCGCGTGGTGGAGCTGGGCAGTCAGGTCGAGATTTGAGCGCGCCGCACGAAGGCGGGCAGGGCGCTGTCCCGCTGATCGTGACCGCAGTTCTGGGCGATGAGGATTTTGCCTGGCTCGATGGCCTCCGGCGGGCGCATTTCCCGCCCGAACGCAACGTGCTGCGTGCCCATCTGACGCTGTTCCACCATTTGCCGCAGTCGATCGAGCGGGAGCTTTCCGGCCATATCCGGACCGAAACACAGGAGCCTGCGCCGCGGGCCATGCTCTCTGGCGTGATGAACCTCGGGCGCGGAGTCGCCTATCGCGTGCACTGCGAAGAGCTTGACGCCATCCGCAACGGCATTGCCGACCGGTTTCGCGAACTTCTGGTGCCGCAGGACAAGGCCGGATGGCGCCCCCACGTCACCGTTCAGAACAAGGTTGACCCCAAGATTGCCCGCGCGCTCCATCAACAGCTGGAGGCTGGCTTTGCCCCGCGTCCTCTGGTTGTCGTCGGATTGGCCATCTGGCACTATCTGGGCGGGCCCTGGCGCCTGTCCGGCGCGTGGCGTTTCGGAAGCGGTCATCCGATGCGCGCACCCGGTTGACCCGTGGCAAAAGCCTGCCTATAGGCGCGCTTCCCGACGTGGTTCGGACGTTTGGGGCGGAGTAGCTCAGCCGGTTAGAGCAGCGGAATCATAATCCGCGTGTCGGGGGTTCGAGTCCCTCCTCCGCTACCAAAACTCTCTCATTTCCAAAGACTTCGTGACGCCCATCTCTGGCGGGCGCCGAACAGGCTCTATTTCGACGACATGGACCAGACACCCGTCCAGTCTTCGGGCACGTCCTTCCGCAGTTGGCGGATGCGGGAGAGCAAGGTTCGCGCAGGGCCGTCTTCGCTCAGCTGCTTAAGTACCTCATTTAGGGCCTTTTCCGCCGCGTCCCATTCTGCGCGGCGGTAGTGATGCAGGCCTTCTTCATAGAGATCAAAGGCGTGGCGTCGTGCGGGGTCTAGGTCTCCGGCCATGGACACAAGCTCATAGACGCGGACGGGTTCAACGCGACCGACGACGGTGACATCGTCGAGCTGTCTGGTCTCGATGGTTGGACCGGCAAGCGTGCACGTCTGCTGGTCGATGATCAGGCGGGTGCCATAGACCTTGTTCACGGCTTCCAGCCGTGAGGCCTGATTCACCGTGTCGCCCATGACCGTAAAGCTGCGCGCCGTGTCCGAGCCGACGCTGCCGACGATCACCTCGCCGGTCGACAGGCCGACTCTAAAGTCGATGAGCGGCACGTCGCGGCGCAGGCCGATCACGTCCGGAACGCGGGCGCGGAACGAGTCCAGCCGGGCAAATTGCTCAAGTGCCGCGCGACAGGCGAGTTCGGCCTGACGCTTCTCATCGACGAAGGGCGGCACCCAGAACGCCATGATGGCATCGCCCATATATTTGTCGATGATGCCGGAATGGGCGCTGATCGGCTGCGACATTTCCGAGAAATAGGCGTTGACGAGGTCGACGAGCGTGCTCGGCGCGAGGCGTTCGGCGATCGCGGAAAACCCGGCAATGTCTGAAATGAAAATGGTGGCGACCTGCTTTTCGCCGGTCGATACGGCAACCCCACCACCGATCAGCCCGGCCACCACGCGCGGGTCGACATATTGGCCGAACGTTTCCTTGATCTGCTCCTTTTCCCGCAGGTCCACGACCATGGCGTTGAAGGCCTCCGTCACGTCGCCGATTTCGTCCTGCGAGGTCACGGGCACATGTGCTTCGTCAAGAAGTCCGGCACCCACGGCGCGGGCGCCCGCCTGCAGCCGGATGATCGGGCGGGTCAGGCCGCGCGCAACGAGCCAGGCGAGCATCAGACCGACCAGGCCGGCGAGGCTGATCATCAGGATGTTGGCCTGCATTGCCAGCTTTTGATTGTCGGCCACAAGCTGCGCGCCGTCGCGCACGAATGCGTCAATTTCACGCGAAATGCCGTCGGCCTGCCGGTACACATCGGCGGCCTGAGCCTTGGCAAGGTCCATCTGGCTGGCATCCGCGTCGAGCGCACAGGCCTTGAGCGTCATCTCTGAAAGGCGGCTTTGCTGATAGCTCAGTTCGGCGAGCATCGGTTCAAGCCGCGCCAACGCGATGCGGTTCCGCTCCATCAGTGCAATATCGGCGCCAATGGCCCTGTATTTGCGTGCTGCGGCGAGAAGCCGCGCCGCCTCCGTGCTTTGGGCCCGGGCGTTGCTCAGGCATCGTCCAACCGCGCGCGCGTCCGGCGTTTGCAGGAGGAAGTCGGCCGTCGTCGTCTGGGCCTGAACGACGTTGTCCAGCCGGGACAAGGTCGTCGACAGCGGGAACAGCGAATATTCGAGGGTCCGGAGTTGTCGGTGGACCTGTTCGGTCGAATGTGCTGACCAGATGGCCGCTGCAATCATCAGGATCAGCAATCCAAATGAAATGCCGAAAATCTTGATGCTGATGGATCGGAACATGCTTGCCATGAGATTGGTATGCAGACTGCAGGAGGGCCCCGCAAGTCTCGCAAATTAAGACATTTTCCCGCCAGATCGGATTCTGAATATGGCCGTTTTGAGGGGGATTGGCGCGGGCGCTTCTGGCGCGGGTTGCGCGTGCGGATCGTGCGAAAATCGGCTGACGGGATTGCGCCGGGATGCCGTTTGCGGTCAGATGCCGGTGTTCTACGCGATCCTTCCAACAATCGGGTGACATGAGCCATGCCTGACGTCCTGCTGCACCATTATGACAATTCACCCTTTTCAGAGAAGGTGCGCATCTGCCTTGGGATCAAGGGGCTGGACTGGGGTGCTGTCGAGCAGCCGGTGATCATGCCGAAGCCGCAGCTCCTGCCGCTGACGGGCGGATATCGCCGCATTCCCGTAATGCAGATTGGCGCGGACATTTATTGCGATAGCGTCCTGATCGTCCGCGAGCTTGAGCGGCGTTATCCGGAGCCGACGCTTTTCCCTGACGGCAACCGTGGGCTGGCGCAGGGGCTTGCACTCTGGACCGACCGGTCCCTCTTCCAGGCGGCCGTGGCGGTGATTTTCGGCAATCTTGCCGAGCATGTGGACCCTGCCTTCATCAAGGATCGGGAAGCGCTGAGCGGACAGCCATTCGATACCGCCCGGATGCGGATGGCCATTCCGCACATGACGGCACAGTTGCGCGCGCATGTCGCGCTGGTGGCCGAACAGCTCGCAGATGGCCGCCGCTTCCTGACCGGGGATCGCCCCGGCCTTGCCGACGCCAACGTCTATTATAATTTCTGGTTCATCCAGAATGCCTTCCCACCTGCCGCGACGGTCTTCACCGACACGGCGCTGGTGGCCGACTGGTTTCAGCGGGTCAAAGCCATCGGCCATGGGCAGCGGATCGCCGTCACGCCGGAAGCGGCACTCGATGTGGCGCGCTCTGCGGAGCCCGGCGCGACCAATGTCGATCCGCAGGACGAGGCGCTGGCCGGAAAGACCGTCACTGTGTCTGCCGACGATTATGGGCGCGACCCCATCAGCGGCGTTCTGGTCGGTTCGACGCCCCATCAGCTGTCGATTCTGCGGGAGGACGAGGTGCTGGGCGCGGTTGTTGTCCACGTCCCGCGCATCGGCTTTGCGCTGCAAGGCTGACGGCCGTTTGGCCACCCATGGCGTCCGTGCGAAACGTCAGCGCCCACTGCCCATTGTGCGGGGTTTATAAACCGATGGGAACGGTATAGCCCGCTTCCAGACATTGGGCCGAGACCCGAGATTCAAAGGAGGCAGCAGCGCGTGGCACTGGTGAGCTTGCAGGGGACGGATTTTCCAGAAATCCGGGAAGAGGTTGCCAAGCTGTGCGAGTCCTTTCCCGATCCCTATTGGCGGCAGCTGGATCGCGACATGGCGTATCCGGCGGAATTCGTGCGCGCACTGGGGGAGGCGGGGTATCTCGCCGCGCTGATCCCCGAAGAATATGGCGGGTCGGGCCTGCCGCTTTCCGCTGCCGCCGCGATCCTTGAGGAAATCCAGCGCGCGGGGTGCAACGGTTCTGCGTGCCACGCGCAGATGTACATCATGGGCGCGCTCCTCCGGCATGGAAGCGAAGCGCAGAAGCGGAACTATCTTCCCAGGATCGCCAGCGGGGAGCTTCGCCTGCAGGCCTTCGGCGTCACGGAACCCACGAGCGGCACCGATACTGGCGCGCTCAAGACCGTCGCTGTCCGGCAGGGGAACCGGTATATCGTCAACGGGCAGAAGATCTGGACCTCGCGCGCCGAGCATTCCGACCTGATGCTGCTCCTCGCCCGGACCACGCCGCGTGAGGAAACCGCGCGCGGGATCGACGGACTGTCGATCTTCATTCTCGACATGAACGAAGCCAAGGCGGCGGGCGGCCTTACGATCCGCCCGATCCGCACGATGATGAACCACTCCACGACTGAAGTCTTCTTCGACAATGTGGAGGTGCCCGCCGAAAATCTGATTGGTGAGGAAGGGAAGGGCTTTCGCTACATCCTTTCCGGCATGAACGCGGAACGCATTCTGATCGCGGCGGAATGCATTGGTGACGCCAAATGGTTCATTGAGCGCTCGCGTGCCTATGCCAATGAGCGCCATCTGTTCGGCCGCCCGATTGGCCAGAACCAGGGCGTGCAATTCCCGATTGCCAAGGCCTATGCCCAGATGCGTGCGGCCGAACTGATGGTGCATGAGGCGGCCCGCCTGTTTGAGGCCGGGGCGCCATGCGGCGAGCAGGCCAATATCGCCAAGATGCTGGCGGCTGATGCATCCTGGGCAGCGGCCGAGGCCGCAGTCCAGACGCATGGCGGGTTCGGCTTTGCCGAGGAATATGACGTCGAGCGCAAGTTCCGTGAGACGCGGCTCTATCAGGTGGCGCCCATCTCCACGAACATGATCCTCAGCTTCGTTTCGGAACATGTGCTCGGCCTGCCAAGGTCTTATTGAGGACGCGCCGACCATGAGCACAGACATTGATCTTGCCCATCTCCAGCAATGGATTGGCCGGACGCAGGTGGCGGAGGATGTGGTCGCGCCATCACTGGTCGATCGTTTCAACGCGACGATTGGTCTGGATGCCGGCCGGGCCCGCGGGGACGATGTCGCCCCGCGCCTCATCCATTTCTGCCTGTGCGTCGATGCGGTGCCCACTGCCGCGCTAGGGGCAGACGGCCATCCGGCCAAGGGCGATTTCCTGCCCCCGGTGCCGCTTCCCCGGCGGATGTGGGCGAGCAGCGCGTTGCAGTTTGAGGGCGATCTCCGCGTCGGCGATGCAGTGCGTCGTCACTCCCGCGTCGCTTCGGTCGAGGTGAAGCAGGGGAAGGGCGGGGCCCTGTGCTTCGTCAAGGTCGAGCACCGCATCACCGCCAATGACCAGCCCGTCGTGACCGAAACACAGACAATTGTGTACCGCGATGCCGCAGCTGGCGCGTCGGCCCCGGCCCCGGCCCCAGACCCAGCGCCGCAAGGTGTGGATGTGACCCGTGTCGACATCGCACCGCCCCTGCTGCTGCGCTATTCCGCGCTGACCTTCAACGCGCACCGCATCCACTATGATCTGCCCTATGCGACGGGGGAGGAGGGCTATCCCGGCCTTGTCGTGCATGGGCCGCTGCAGGCGACGCTGCTGTTCCATTTTGCTGCGCGCTGTCACGATGGCCGTGCTCCCGACCGGTTTTCGTTCCGGGGCGTCGCCCCCGCTTTTGGCGGGGCGCCGCTCGATCTGCATGCAGGGCACATGGAAGCCGGCAAGCTGGATTTGTGGAGCGCGGCCCCCCAAGGCCCCATCGCCATGCAGGCTGAGGCCGAATGGGCGTGACGGCTTCTGCCGACTGTGATGGGCGTTCGCCCCGAAAAGAAGCCCCCGACCTGATGGGCCGGGGGCTCTTCTTGGCTATTTGAACAGGATTTTCCGGAAGTCCTGCTGGCCGACCATGGTCCGCATCGAGTCATAGCTGCTGACGATGGCATCGCGCTTGTCCTGCGCGAGCCGTGCCTTGAGCGCATCGTCGAGCTTCTTCTGGATGGCTGCATCCGGATCGCTCACGGCCGCATTGGGCGCCTTCTGGATCAGCATGACGTTAAAGCCGCCATTGTTCGGGTTGGTGCTGACCATCACCGAGCAGTCGACGAGCGTCCCGAGCTTCTTTCGCTCTTCGCAAGACGAAACCCAGGTCTGGCGGACCCCCATGAGATACGCGTCCATCTTGTTCGGCTTGACGTTCACAAGGGTCACGTTCCAGACCTCCTTGCTCGGCGCATAGTCCGTGTAGATTTCCGCGAAGGCTGGACCTGAGCACAGCGCGGCAACGCAGATGGCAAGTTTCTTCAGCATCTCTCTCTCTCCTCTGTTCGCCCTAAGGCACGAGAATAGTGACACTTTCTGGCGTTATTGCAAAAGTGGCAGAAAATCGCCCCAGATGGGATGTGTCGCGTCGTCCCGGCGGTTGCGCGACCGATCAGGCGAGTCGTTTTCTGGCCCAGCCGGAGAACCATTCGATCGAAAAGATCGTGATCAGAATGGCCAGCATGATCGTGCCGACATGTCCATAATCGAACATGTCGAAGCGCCCTTTGAGTTCCTGCCCGATGCCGCCCCCGCCAACGAGGCCGATGATCGTCGACATGCGGAGGTTGCGGTCCAGGAGATAAAGCACATGCCCGAGATGAGCCGGCCAGGTCTGCGGCAGGATGGCAAGGCGCCAGACGATCAGGCGGGACACGCCCATCGCCCGGATGGCGCGCTGTGGCTGCGGATCGGCATCCTCTATGTCGTCGGCGAAGAATTTGCCCAGAAAGCCCGCACCATGGAGCGCGAGGGCAAGCACGCCCGGCAACGCGCCGAAGCCGTAGAGCAGAACGAGGAACAGCGCGACCACCAGCTCAGGTATGGCACGCAGCGCCGCGATCAATCCGCGCACGGCCGATCGCGCGGGCGCGTTGCCCATGATGTTGGACGCGGCCAGCAACGAAAGCGGAATGGCGGCCAGCAGGGCGAGGGCGGTCCCCCAAAAGGCGATTTCAAGCGATAGGAGGAGCATCGCCGCCACCTCCGCGACGTAGCCGAACGGGCGGTAGAGATAGTGGCGTGTGGACACAGAGCGGACCTCCCGACCGGTGGCGGGGTCCATCTGGCGTTCGGCCTCGACGACCGTTTCGATGCGGGAAAACAGGGGCAGGTTATCGATGTCCAGATCGGGCAGGCGCGACACTTCGGTGCGGTCGGACAGCTGGAGCTGCATGAGCCCAACCCACGGCGAGGCGCGGTCGCCGGTCTGAGGCGCTGATGCCGACAGGAGCGACGTGAGCCCGACATGATGCGCCGACGCAAGGGCCAGCAGGAGCAGGGCCGCTGCAAGCGCGCCCCGCCAGACCATGCCGCGTGATGGCGCGCGCATCCACCCGTCTGCTGGGTTTCGACCGGGCATCAGCTCTGCCGTGACAATCGGCGCAGATCGCGTGGCGGGCGGGTGATGCCTGCGCCTGCGGTTTGCCGTTCGTCGGAGAGGACGCGGCCGTTCTCCAGCGTCACGATGCGCGGGAAATAGCGCCGGGCAAGATCATGCTGGTGCAGGCTGCACACAAGCGAAGCGCCAAGGCGGCTGGAAAGGCTTGTCAGCAGGATCATCATGTCTTCGGCGAGCAATGGGTCGAGGCTCGCCACCGGTTCATCGACGAGAATGACGGCCGGGCTGCCCATCATGGCGCGGGCAATCGCCACGCGCTGCTGCTGCCCGCCCGACAGGTCGAGCACCCGATGTCGTGCGCGATGCGCCTCGATCCCGACGGCGCCCAGCGCGGACATGGCTTCGGCGACAACAGCATCGGGATAGACGCCGAGAAGGATGCGCCAGGGCGCCAGCCGTGCCGCGCTGCCCATCATGACGTTCTGAAGCACGCTTGCCCGGCGGACGAGCGCGAACTGCTGATGCACCATGGCGATGCGTTTGCGCAATTCCCGGGCGGCGGGCAGGGACCCGTCAATCCCGGCGATGGAAAAGCGCCCGCGGGTCGGGCGGCACAGCCCGGCCGCCATATTGAGCAAGGTCGATTTGCCAGCACCGGACGGACCGAGGATCGCGACCTGCTCCCCCGGGCCGATCCGGAGCGACAGGCCGTCAAGCGGACGGACCGACTGCGCAAGCGCGATCGTGACGTCCTCAAAGTCCAGTCTCACGGCGCGGTCTCGCCCTGCGCGGCGCGGCGCAGGATGGCTTCCTTGCGTTCGGGCCCCACCAGCCGCGCCAGTTGGCTGACCTGATCGAACGCCTTTTGCGGAAAGCCGGTGGTATAGCCATCAACGACGGCGCCACCATAACCGCGGATCATCTCCTTCTGTATGTCCGGGTTGGCCGCAAGGCCGTTGAGCGCGGCACCCACCCGTGCGGCCACCTCCTGCGACAGGCCGTGCCGGACGACGAGCGGCGGGTAGGGGATCTCCTCGCTGATGATGAGCGGCCGCAGCTGATCCGCGCCGGGAAGGTTTGCCCGCAGCGCGCGATTATAGGACTCGACCGAAAGCGCCGCTGCATCCACCTGCCCGTTGGCGAGTGCGGAAAGGCTTGCGGCGTGGCTGCCAAGGATGCGGATCGCCTTCATGTCGCGCGCGGGGTCCACCCCTGCCTTCAGCAGCATCGCGACCGGATAGAGGAAGGACGAGGTGGAATTGGCGTCACCTAGCGCCAGGCTGCGCCCGCGCAAGTCGGCAGGCGTGGCAATGTCGCTGTCCTTGCGCACGAAAATGGCTGCGCGGTAGCTGGAATGTCGGTTGCGATAGGCAACGGCCAGAAAGTCGGCGCAACGTCGGTCCCGTGCCTCGATAAAGGTGCTCGGCCCCAGAAAGGCGATGTCGGCCTGGCCCGCGCAAAGGGCTTCCACCGCGCCGCTATAGGATTGCGCCACCTTCAGATCGAAGGACAGGTGTGTGACCTTTCCCACGGCATCAAATAAGGGGCGATAGTCGCTGAGCGTGCCGCTTTCGGTGCCGCCATCGGCGGGGATGAGGATGACGCGCAGGGCCGGATCGGTGCGCGCGCAGGATGCGAGGATGCCGGACCCGGCGATCCCCATCAGGATCAGCAACGCGATTAGCCACCGCCGAATCATGCAATCACAGCACCGCCCTTCGGCCCGGGGCCTAGGGCGGTGATGTGACGCATCTGTGAAAACGGGCGGCGCGGCCTGCTCTGCAAACCGCGCCGGATAGGACTTTAGAAGGATGTCTGGAACGAGACAAACACGCTGCGCGGCTTGCCTTCGAACTCATAGCCGTAGAAATATTGCGGGCTGTTGAGCACGATCTCGCCGCGGTTGTAGGCCGAGCTGTAGAACATGTTCGCGAAGCCGTAGCGTTCGGCATAGTGCTCATCGAGGATGTTGACGAAGCGGAGCTGGATCTTGTGCTGGCGGTTTTCACCCGCCCAATAGGCAAGCGACCCGTTCAGCAGGAAGTAATTGCCGAAATTGGTCCGCAGCGAGTTGTTGACGCCGCCCGTCGCATATTCCGGGCCCTGATAACGCGGGTAGAGCGTCATGTGGATGCGCTGGTCCGGGCTGTGATAGGCGAGCGTTCCCTGCAGCATATATTCGGGCGTCTCGTTGATCTGCAGCGTCGAGCCCTTCAGGTGCGCCTTTTGCTTGGTGAAGCTCAGGCTGGTCGTGATCGTCTTGCCAATGTTGAAATCGATATTGGCGGTCAGACCGCGGATCTGCGTGGTCGCAGTGTTGTTGAAGTAGGTGTTCGGCCGAAGTCCGGAGGTCGTCTGGATCCGGTTCTGGATGTCGGTGCGGAAATAGCCGACTTCAGCGGCGAGCGTGACGTTGCCCATTTCCTTCGAAAAGCCACCGGCCACGTTGTACGTCTCGGTCGTTTCGGTCTTCAGGTTCGGATTGCCGATAAGCGTTTCGCTCTGGGCGTTGAGTTCGTTGACCTTCGGCAGGCTGTACGACGTACCGCCATTGGCGCGCACGTAGAAGTCACCGATCGGCTGCCGCAGGCCGAACTTCCAGATGGTGCGCGCCTTGAAGCGCGCCGAGAAATCGTGGCGGGCCGCCAGCGAGATCTTGGTGTCCGGGCTGAACGGCAGCGTCGGACGGAAATCGGCATAGAGGCCGGTCACCGTCGTCGACTTGTCGCCAATCGGGAAAACAGGGTCTGAATCGTCGCGATAGTTGACGATCTGGATGCCACCCACGACCTCCAGCGCCTGACCGAAATTGATCGTGTTGCGCAGGTTGAGGCCCATTTCCTGATAGCCGCCGACCTTCGAGTCCTTGCCGAAGCCCTTATTGGGGAAGGGGATCGACTTGCCCGTGGCGCTGCCGAACGGCGTGAGGATGGCAGGGTTGGACGGCTGCGGGCAGCCGGTGCGGATCTTGCAGATTTCCGCAAAGGTCTCGGTGTTGTTGAGGAGCGGATTGTTCCAATAGGCTGCAAATTCAGTGTAGGCGCTGTCGGACCATTTGCGGTCGAGCGAGAGATCGATGATCGGATAGCGTACGCGGTTCGGCGAGTAGGTTTCCACGTTCGGGAAGGCATCCTGGAACTCGATCTGCGTATACTGTGCGCCGAGCCGGAACTCGCTCTTGTCGTCGACCTTCCAGAGATATTTGAGACCGACATTGCTGCGGTTCAGCGGATATTTCTGGATGCCGCCCGCTGCCGCCACGTTGTCCACGAAGCTTTCGGGGGCGTAGATGCGGGGGCCATCGGTCTGGATGGTGCCGCCGTAGAACATGACGCTGTGGCGTCCTTCCGCGTCGAGCGGGAAGCGGGCATTGCCCCAGATTTCGCGGGTGTTGAAGGAGCCATATTGGGCGCCAAGCTCAATCTTGCTCGTGCCATCCGGCCGCTTGGTCACAATGCTGATGACGCCGATGCCGCCGTTGCTGCCGAAGAACAGGCTGTTGCCGCCCCGGAAGACTTCCACGCGTTCGATCATATGCGGGTCGATCGTCGTCGTGCCCCAGATGTCCTCAAGCGCAGGCCCACGGTCATAGAGCGGGACGCCGTCCAGGACGACGAGCGTGTCGCGGTCCCCGCCGCCGTCGAGCCGGATCGTGTATTCGCCTTCGTCCGGCGAATAGCCGACATTGGCACCCTTGATGAGGAACTGGGCGAGTTCGGCGAAGTTGGTTGCGCCGGTCGACTCGATTTCCTGTGCACTGACAACCTGCACATTGTTGCCGAATTCGATGGCTTCGGCGGCAAGCTGCGTCGCTTCGATGCGCTTGCCGGTCACGATCAGTTCGCGCGGCAATTCGGCGCTGCTCTCGGCGCTTTCCGCGTCGCTTGCAGCGTCTGCGGCAAAGGCCGGCGTCGTCGCAAGTGCTGTGGTCAGAAGAAGTGCGATGGCGCTTGCGCGCGAACGACCGGTGCGTGTTGTCACTTCGATTACCCCTGTCATTTCGATTGTCTGTCCGCCCAGACGTGCTCTCCGGGAGAGGATGGCTGGACCGACGGGGGCACTCGCTAAGGTGATTCGATGACAGTGGTATGAAATAAACTCACTTTGATAGTCTCATAAGAATGACATATATTCATGCTTGCAACGGGAGGGGCGCACGGGCAGGCTGGCCACGGTGACGGTTAATCCAATGGTTCCTACTGGCGCCCGGCTGACGAGGTGATGTGAAATTGAACGACGAAGCAGCACGCGCGCGAGCGGTTGGAACAGGCGAGGCGCAGCCCGTCGACAATGCGACGACACGTATCCGGATTGCCCTGCCGACCATGGCCAAGGGCGCGCGGCGGATTGCGGACTATATTCTAGCCCAGCCGGCAGAGATCGTGCGGATGTCGATCACTGGCCTCGCAGACGCCATTGACGTCAGCGAAGGCAGCATCATCAATTTCTGCCGCCGCATTGGCCTCTCGGGGTTCCAGCAGCTCAAGCTCAGCCTTGCGCAGGAGATCGTCCAGCCCGTCCACTTCATCCATGAGGATCTGGACCGCGGCGACGATGTCGATGCGATCTGCCGCAAGGTGTTCCACTCCGGAATCCAGGCGCTTCGGGACACTCTGTCGGTGCTCGATCCGGCCGCTGTTGCGGCTGCAGTGGAGATGATAACATCTTCAAAACGCGTTGAAATATACGGGATTGGGTCGTCTGCGCCCATTGCCGAGGATGCGCACTACCGGATGCTTAGAATTGGCATCGATGCCCGTGCCGTCACCGACAGCCATGTGCAGGCGATCAGCGCTTCGCGATGCAATCCGGACGTGACGGTCCTGACGATCAGCCATACGGGGTCGACGCACGAGACGGTTTCCGCGACGCGGCTGGCCAAAGAGGCCGGGGCCCGCACGATCGTGCTCACCAACTTTTCGCGCTCGCCCATCCATGCCCATGCCGATCTCGTGCTTTACACGATGGCGCGCGAGACCGAGTTTCGCACTGAGGCGATGGCGAGCCGGATTGCGCAGCTGTGCGTGATCGACACGCTGATCGCGGCGCTGGCCATCGCCGATTATGAGCGGGCCACGGATACGCTCCAGAAAACCTTCGACGTGCTGTCGATCAAGCGTTTCTAGACAGGTGACACGACAGGCGGCGCTCAGCGCGTGCCGTGTCATGAGTAAGACATACTCATTTTTTATGAATTGCAGAACTGAGCTGCCATCTGTCCCGCGCGGCTCGTTCAGCAACAGGAACCCGCCATGTCCAGATTCGCCCGTCTTCTCGTTCCCTTTGTATGTGCCGTCTCGGTCGCAGCGTCGGCCAGCGCCCAGCAGGCGGAGGAGACCCGCTGGTGGAAGGGCAATACGCACACGCACAGCTGGTGGAGCGATGGCGACACGCCGCCGGAGATGATCTCGGCTTGGTACAAGGAGCGGGGCTGGAATTTCGTTGTCTTCAGCGACCACAACATCATGCAAGACGGTGTGAAATGGTATCCGCTGACGAAGCCCGCAACGCAGCAGGCCTATCAGGACTATCTGAAGGGCTTTGGCCCCGACTGGGTTGAGACGCGCGACAATGCGGGCGTCACTGAGGTCAAGATCAAGACCCTCGACGAATTTGGCGCGCTGTACAGCGAACCGGGCAAGTTCATTTTCGTGAAGGGCCTGGAAATCACCGGCAAGTTCCACACGCACCCCATCCACATCAACGGCGTCAATGTGGCGACCAAGATCGAGCCACAGGCGGGCGACAGCATCAGCGGCGTGATCCAGAACACGGTGAACGCCGTAAATGCTTACGGGGAGAGCGCAGGCCGTCCGGTCTTTGCGCACCTGAACCACCCGAACTTCCATTATGCGGTGCAGCCGGAAGACTTTTTCAACATTGATGCGGCGCCGGGTGAAGGCTTCTTTGAAATCTACAACGGTCATCCCCGCGTCCACAATGCGGGTGACGCCTTGCATCACCCGACCGAGCGCATGTGGGACATCGTGCTCGCAAAGCGGCTGGGCGAGTTCAACAAGAGCGTGGTCTACGGCATGGCGACCGACGACGCGCACGAATACACCGCCTGGGGCGAAGGCAAGACGAACCCCGGTCGCGGCTGGGTGATGGTCCGGGCCAAGCGGCTGACCCCGAACACGATCACGACGGCCATGAAGCAGGGCGATTTCTACAGCAGCTCGGGCGTCGAGCTTGAGGCGCTGACGGCAAATCCGTCGGGTCTGTCGCTCAAGGTCCGTCCAAAGGATGGCGTCAAATATCGCATCGAATTTGTCGGCACGCTCAAGACTGCCAATCTGAACGGCACGCCCAAGGCGGTTCCGCATGAGCATGAAGGCAATGCGGACCACGTTCACAAGCTGACCTACACCTATTCCAAGGATGTCGGGCGGGTGCTGAAGTCGGTGGAGGGGACCGAGGCCCACTACACGCTCACTGGCAAGGAACTGTATGTCCGCGCCCGTGTCGTCTCGGATCGCCCCCATCCCAATGCCGCCGAGCCGGGCGATGTGGAAATGGCCTGGACCCAGCCTGTCGTTCCCGCAAAATAAGCGTCTTCCCGCGCCTGCCGCACCGGACGCGGTGTGGCGGGCGCCGCCGGGCGATGGGCCGCACGCTTGCCTGCCGGTCCGTTGCGGCTAAATTGCGCTGCGGGGTGTTCCTGATTTCAGGACGGCGCGTTCGAAACGTCGGTCATTTGGGGCTTTGGTCCGCTTGAAATTTCGTGCACGGCCCGGAATGCAAATGATTTTGGCGAAATGGACGTCTCGTGAAGCCTGCTTGTCTTGGTGATTTTGTCTTTGTTCGTGTGTTGACCGACGCCAGCGGTGCGCCGCAATGATCTCGATCCTCAATCTGTTTCGCATCGGGATCGGGCCGTCGAGCTCGCACACGGTCGGCCCGATGCGCATTGCCAAGCGTTTCTTGCAGGACGTTGAGCGCGCCGGGCAGCTGGTGGACGTTTCCAGCGTCCATGTGCAGCTTCAGGGGTCTTTGGCGCTGACCGGGATCGGCCATGGTTCGCCGGATGCCTGCCTTCTGGGCCTGCTCGGGCAGGAGCCTGACCTTGTCGACCCGGCACAGGTGGACGACCTGCTGCGCGCGGCACGTTCCGGGCGGCTGGCTCTGCTCGGGCGGCATGAGATCGACTTTGATCCGCGCACACATCTGGAGCTTGCCTGCGAGATCGTCCCCGAACTGCACCCCAATGGCATGCGGCTGCGGGCGTATGACGCGGCGGGACAGTTGCTGGCCGATGAGAGCTGGTTTTCGACCGGAGGCGGGTTCATCGCGAGCGAGAGCCAGTTGCGCTCGCCAAGCCCGGACGACCTGATCAGCGCGCGCGTGCAGCCGCCTTATCCCTTTGGCTCGGCTGCAGAATTGCTGGCGCAATGTGCCGCGCACCAGCTGACGATTTCGCAGATCGTGCTGGCCAACGAAGCCCTGTGGCAGGATGAGGCGAGCACCTTCAGCGGAATTGATCGCGTCATCGACGCGATGTTTTCCTGCATTGACCGGGGGTTGTCGGCCGAAGGCGTCCTGCCGGGCGGTCTCAAGGTTCGGCGCCGTGCGCCCGAGCTTTGGAACAAGCTCGTCGTGCAGGCCGCACCGAATGAGACCGAAGTCCTGCTCGACCGCCTGAACGTCTATGCCATGGCGGTGAACGAGGAGAATGCCGCCGGTGGCCGGGTCGTGACCGCGCCGACCAACGGCGCTGCGGGGATCATCCCGGCGGTGCTGCGCCATTATTGCTATGAGGGCGCCGACGCGCGTGACCGGGCGCGCAAGTTTCTGCTGACGGCGGGTGCCATTGGCCTGCTGTACAAGCAGCGGGCGTCGATTTCCGGGGCGGAGATGGGGTGTCAGGGCGAGGTGGGCGTGGCCTGCTCCATGGCCGCCGCCGGTCTCGCGGCTGTCTGGGGCGGGACGCCAGAGCAGGTCGCGGCCGCTGCCGAAATCGGCATGGAACACAATCTCGGCCTGACCTGCGATCCCGTCGGCGGGCTCGTGCAGATCCCCTGCATTGAGCGCAATGCCATTGGCGCCGTCAAAGCCGTGAATGCCGCGCGTCTGGCCCTGCACAGCCATGAACAGGCAAAGGTCTCGCTGGATCAGGTGATCGAGACGATGCGCCAGACCGGCCTCGACATGTCCAGCAAGTATAAGGAAACCAGCCAGGGCGGCCTTGCCGTCAACGTTGTGGCCTGCTGAGGATCGCGACGCCGTGGGCCATTGCGTGCCGGAGCCTGCGCCCTATGCTGCGTAGCGCGCGCTGACCCCAGGAGAGGGCACGCAATAGAGCGGGCGCGGATCGGGGGGATGGGGATGCAGTCCATGGAGCAACAGGCCGCCGATATGTCGGGCGGCCACCCCAAGGGCCTCTACTTTCTGTCCTTCACCGAAATGTGGGAGCGCTTTTCCTTCTACGGCATGTCAGCGCTGCTGACGCTGTATATGGTCAAGGAATTGCTGCCTCAGCATGAAGCGCAGGTGGTTGGCCTTGCCACGCTGCGCAGCGTTTTCGAATTTCACGGGCCGATGAGCGACGTTGCCTTTTCGGCGATCATCTATGGCTGGTACTCCGGCCTCGTCTATTTCACGCCAATCCTTGGGGGCTGGGTGGCCGACCGCCTTCTGGGCGCCAAGCGCACCGTCATGATCGGCGTGCTCCTGATGAGCGCGGGGCATGTGGCCATGTCTTTCTACGCCAGCTTCCTGCTTGCGCTGCTGCTGCTGATCCTCGGCTCGGGTTTCCTGAAGGGGAATATCTCGGCGCAGGTCGGGGCGCTCTATCCGGCCGAAGATGAATCGCGCCGGTCGCGCGGGTTCACGATCTTCTCGACGGGCATCTGCATTGGCGCGGCGAGTGGCCCGTTCGTCACCGGTCTGGTTGCCGCGCTTTATGGCTGGCACGCGGGCTTCGCGGTGGCCGCCGCCTTGATGCTGGTGGCGCTGGTCGCCTATGTTCTCGGCCAGCGGCACCTGCCCGATGACCGCCCGGTTGCGCGTAAGCGCGAAAAGGCGCCGCCCCTGACCGCGGCCGAGCGGAAGCGGGTGGCCGTCCTGCTGCTCGTCGTCGCGCTCACCATTCCGGCCGAGATCGCTTATCCAATGGTGTGGAGCATCGGCATCCTGTGGGTCGATCACTATGTGAATTTGTCGACCAGCGTGGGGGAGGTGCCCTCCAGCTGGTTTGCGTCGATGGACTCGCTCGGCTCGGTCCTTGCCGCGCCGTTCCTTGTCGCTTTCTGGGCCTGGCAGTCCAAGCGCGGTATCGAGCCGACCAGCGTGACCAAGGTCGGCATCGGGACGGCGATCATCGCCATTGGCGCCGGACTGTTCGCATTCGGCAATATGGGGACAACCGCGCCAGATAGCGTTGCTGCCGGCTGGGCCATTGCCGGGTGGCTGATCATGGGGCTGGCGTGGATGTATTATTGGCCGACGACCCTTGCCATTGTCAGCCGCGCTGCGCCGCAGGGCATGGCCTCTACATTGATGGGTGTTGCCTTCCTGTCGCCTTTTGTCGCGCATGTGATGGCGGGCTGGGTCGGCAGCTATTTTGACCAGATGCATCCGTCGACATTCTGGGCGATGGATGCCGCGATCGCGGTGGCGGGTGCGGCTGTCATCCTGCTGCTGCGCAAGCGCTTGCAAGCCGCGCTGGAGCCAGACCCCAGCGCCTGACGATCGGATCAGGCGATCCGCGCCCCCTGTCGGCGCAGTTCCTGCTGCACGGCGGGAATATCGACCTCGGCAAAGTCGCGGCCAGACTTCACCGCCAGCGCCGCGGCCACGCCCGCGCCCTGGCCGGCGACCGCGCAGCACATCATGTTGCGGACGGCGGCATGGCTCACCTTGTCGCCGCCGATGATGCGACCGGCCGTGATCAAATGCCTCACCCGCTTGGGCACCATCGACCGATAGGGGAGGTGGAAGTAGCGCCCCGTCGTCGGCAGGATCAGATAGCCATAGCCGTCGATGAATTCGGGGAAGATGCCGATGCTGTCATCAAAGCGCCCCTCTTGCATCACGTCATCGGCCGTCATGTTATAGACGGCGTCAATCTTGCGCGTGTCGCGGATGCCCAGTGTCATGCCGAAATTGCGCAGCTTGGCATCCTCGCAACCGGGCATGAACGCCTGAAGTGCCGCAATGGCGTGCATCGCCTGCTTGCGCCCCGCCATCTCCCCATGCGTCAGTGCATCGGGGTCGGTGCCGTCGAGATAGAGGTGACACATGTTGAGATAGGTCAGGTCACCCTGATCGGAGACGGTGCCCCACGTACCGGCCATGGTTTTGACGCTGTCGGGGATCAGGCCTGCCTCCAGCGCCTTCTGGAAGGGCTTGCGGAGGAAGGGGGAGAACATGTCATCCTCCTTGCCGCTGGTGATGACTTCCCATTCGCCGCCGACGGCCCAGTCGCCATAGGTCTGCGGATCGGCCTTCACGGCGTCGATGAAGCGGCCCTTGTTCACGCCGCACATCGAGAACATCACCGAGACCGACATCATCTCGTCCACCGGATGCTTGTGCGTCGGCGCGCCTGCGCGGTGGGCGATATCGGCATCGCCCGTCGCGTCGATGATCCTCTTGGCCAAAATGGCCTCGCGCCCCGCCTTGCTCTCGACGATCACGCCGCGGATTGTGTCGCCCTCCATGATCGGCGCGACGCAGAGGCGATGCAGCATCGGGATGATGCCCGCTTCCTCGACGAGCGTGTCGGCGACGAACTTGAACCCTTCGGCGTCAAGGCTGTGGCTGATCGACTGGGGTTCGGGCATGGCCGCGCCCATCGCCTTGGCGCGCTCCTCAAATTCGCGGCCAATGCCTTCGCTGTCGATGGTCGCAGGGTGGCGGTACCAGGCAAAGCCCTCCACGCCGACCTGCGTGATGTTGCCGCCAAAGCAGCCATAGCGTTCGAGCAGGGTCGTCTCGACACCGGCCCGTGCCGAGGCGAGGGCTGCCGCGAGTCCGCCGGGGCCGGAGCCGACGACGAGCACATCCGTTTCGCGGATCACATCGATCTGGCGGGCGGGCTCCGTGATAGTGGCGGTCATCGCTGCGTCGTTTCCCAATCGGGCGCGACGTAATAAGGGGCGTTGGAGGGAGCGAGCATCGGTTTGCCGAGAATGTGGTCTGCGCCCTTTTCGCCGATCATGATCGTCGGCGCGTTGAGATTGCCCGTGGTGATCGACGGCATCACGCTGCTGTCGACGATGCGCAGGCCGTCCACCCCGATGACGCGCAACTCGGGATCGACAACGGCCATGGGATCGTCCGGGCGGCCCATCTTGCAGGTGCAGCTGGGGTGGAGCGCGCTTTCGACATGCTCGGCGATGAAGGCGTCGATCTGCTCGTCGGTGACGCAATCGGCGCCGGGCTGGATCTCGCGTCCGCGATAGGGCGCAAAGGCCGGCTGCTGGAAGATCTCGCGCGTCAGCCGCACGCAGGCCCGCATTTCCGCCCAGTCATCGGGATGGCTCATATAGTTGAACAGAATTTTGGGCTTGTCGTGCGGGTCGGCGCTGCGCAGCGTCACTGTCCCCCGGCTCTTGGAGCGCATCGGGCCGACATGGGCCTGAAAACCATGCTCGGTCGCCAGCGACGAGCCGTCATAGTTCACGGCCATCGGGAAGAAGTGATATTGGATGTCGGGATATTTGATCCCGGCGCGGCTGCGAATGAAACCGCAGCTCTCAAACTGGTTTGACGCGCCCGGCCCCGACCGCAGGAACAGCCACTGTGCGCCGATCAGCGCCTTGCCGAGCAGATTGGCCTTGCCATAGAGCGTAATCGGCTGGGTGCAGGCCATCTGGAAGTAGAATTCGAGATGGTCCTGAAGGTTTGCGCCGACGCCCGGGCGGTCGGCCTTCACAGCGATCCCGTGCTGGCGCAGCTCTTCCGCTGGACCAATGCCGGAGAGTTTGAGCAGCTGGACCGAGTTGATCGGCCCGCCCGCAAGGATGACCTCCCGCGTGGCTGACAGCTGGTGCGTCTGCCCGCCCCGTTCATATTCCAGTCCGACCGCCTTTTTGCCGTCGAACAGGATGCGGGTTGCCAAGGCGTGATCAATCACCGTCAGATTTGGACGCTTGCGCGCCTCATAGAGATAGGCCTTGGCAGCCGAACAGCGTGTGCCATTGCGCACGGTCATGTCCATCCGGCCAAAGCCTTCCTGGGCATAGCCATTATAGTCCTCGGTGAGGCGATACCCTGCCTGTTGCGCCGCATCGAGCCAGGCCTGATGCAGCGGATTGTTGAGCGGGCCGTAAGCTGTCGAAAGCGGACCATCACCGCCGCGATATTCATCGCCGCCTTCCGCTCGTCCTTCGGCGCGTTTGAAATAGGGCAGCACATCGGCATAGCCCCAGCCCGAGGCGCCGTCCTCATCCTTCCAGCGTTCGAAGTCGAGCGCATTGCCGCGCACATAGACGAGGCCGTTGATCGAGGAGGATCCGCCCAATCCCTTGCCGCGCGGACAGTTCAGGCGGCGGCCGTTGAGGTGGGGCTCAGGTTCGCTCTCATAGCCCCAGTTCCACCTTTTTGAATTCATGGGATAGGCGAGTGCGGCCGGCATCTGGATGAAGATCGACCGGTCGCTGCCGCCATATTCGAGCAGCACGACCTTGTACTGGCCATCGGCGCTCAGCCGGTCGGCCAGCACGCAGCCGGCGGACCCTGCGCCGACAATGATGAAATCTGCCTGCTCAATAGGGGGCATCGATGGGCTCCATTGCGACATAGACGCTTTTCAGCTGGGTATAATGCTCAATCGCCGCCCGCCCGTTTTCACGGCCGAGCCCGGACTGCTTGTTGCCGCCAAAAGGCATTTCGATGGGCGTGATGTTGTAGGTGTTGATCCAGCAGGTGCCCGCCTCCAGCGCCGCAATGACGCGGTGTGCGCGGGTCAGGTTGTTGGTGAAGATGCCGGCAGCCAGGCCGAAACTTGTGTTGTTGGCGCGCGCGACAACCTCCGCCTCGTCCTCAAAGTCGAGCACGGCCATCACCGGCCCGAAAATCTCTTCGCGCACGATGGCCATGTCATCGGTGCAGTGGGTGAAGATGGTGGGTTCGACAAAGCAGCCTTTGGCAAGATCGCCGGTCACGACGCGGCGCCCACCGGTCAGGAGCGTCGCGCCCTGCTGCTGTCCCAGCGCGATATAGCCCAGGACCTTTTCCATATGCGCGGGGGAGATCAGCGCGCCCATCTGTGTCGCAGGATCGAGCGGGTCGCCAATCACCATCGCCTCGGTGCGCGCCTTCAGCTTGGCAAGGAACGCGTCGCGGATGGATGTGTGGACGAAGACCCGCGTGCCATTGGTGCAGACTTCGCCTGCGGAATAGAAGTTTGCGAGGAGGGCGCCCGACACCGCCTCATCCAGATCGGCATCCTCGAACACGATCAGCGCGGATTTTCCGCCCAGTTCAAAGGTGACATATTTGAGCGTGCCCGCCGCATCGACCATCACCTTCTTGCCGGTCCCGACCTCGCCCGTCAGCGACACCTTGGCGATATCGGGGTGACGGCTGAGCATCCGCCCGGTCTCGGCCTTGCCCTGTACGACCTGAAACAGCCCGTCGGGCAGGCCCGCATCGCGATAGGCCTTTTCCAGTTCAATGGCGGTCAACGGTGTGAGTTCAGCGGGCTTGAAGATCATCGCATTGCCGCAGGCGAGGGCAGGGGCTGATTTCCAGCAGGCGATCTGGATGGGATAGTTCCACGCGCCAATCCCCGCAACGACGCCCAGCGGTTCGCGCCGGGAATAGCCAAAGGCGCCGGTTCCCAGATCATGATGCTCCCCGGCAATCGTGCGGGCGAGCCCGGCATAATAGTCAATGCAGTCCGCGCCTGAGAGGACATCGACAGCGATGGTTTCCTGAATAGGCTTGCCGGTATCCAGCGCCTCGAGCCGCGCGAGCACCTCATTGCGCTCCACCAGAAGCGCCGCCGCCCGGTGAAGGATGCGGCCGCGTTCCACGCCGGGCGTCTTTGCCCATAGTTTCTGAGCGGCAGCAGCGCGCGCGACGGCCTTGTCGACCTCTGCCTGACCGTCGATGCGGATCGTCGCGAGAACGTCGCCCGTGGCCGGGTTGATCGTGTCAAACTGCGTCTCCGCCGGCGCGGCGGGCGCACGATCCAGATGGCGGGCAATGAAATCAAAGATCAGGTCACGTGCGATGCCGTTCTGGAGCGCCGAGCCGCCGTTCATGGCTGCGCGCAGCCAGACGCCGTCGATCATCGCCGCAATCGTCTCCGCCATCGACCCGACGTCGCGCGCATCGACCAGCTTGCGCAGATCGAATTTCAGGTTGGACAGCATCCGCTGCTGATGCGCGCGCTGCACCCGCGCCAGTTGCGGCACGTGGAGCGCCTCGCCCCAGAAGGACAGCCAGATGCGCGCAGTGTCCTCGGCATAACTGTTGTCCCCGAGATGCGCGTCCACCAATGCCTCGATGCGCGCGCGCGGACCAGAGGCCTGACGCAGCCGTGCGAGCACAGTGCCGTTCAGTTCCCGCGCAACCGACCGGAAGATCGCCTCAAGCAGGGCTTCCTTGCTCCCAAAATAATGCACGATCAGCGCTGCCGACACTTCGGCGCGGTCAGCAACCTTATTGAACGTGAATTCAACGATGCCGTGATCGGCCAATACAGAGGTGGCGGCGTCAATGATGGCCTGACGGCGGGCTGCAGATAAAGTAGACATGCCTGCGGCATATCGCGAATTGAACAATTGTTCAATTCGGGCGGCGCCGGTGCGAGGCTGTCCGGCATCGGCCAGATAACGGCTGAACATCTCCAGGTGAGGGGGCGGTGTCCCGGATCATTGCAGGCAAGGGCACAGGCGCAACGACACGCTCAGCACATGCATGACGACGGGATAAGTGTTTCTAATAAGCAAAATTAGAAAAAAGATCATCTATCACAAAGCGAGGATCGTCGGGGTTTCCGGATTTTTGCTGGAAAAATGCGACCTTACCGAAGTCTCCCCGGCAACTTCGACGCAACCGGAAGGCCGTTTGATGCAGGCGCCGTCAGCTTGCACGGACACCCAATATGTTTAATCATCCGAGATCAACGAGATAAAAGTGTCGATTGCCGCGGACGACAAAAACACCGCGTGATCTGCCAAATAAGGGGACCATCAAATGCGCATTTCCAACCATGTTGCTCAACTCGGACTGTTGTTGCGATCCGGAACGGCTCTGACAGCTGCTCTGGCAGCGGCGCATGTCTCTGCGGCAGAGGTCGCTCCCGCGCCTGCGGCCGACGAAGGCGACCGCACGGAAATCGTGGTGACCGCGCAAAAGCGTGAGCAGAAGTTGCAGGATGTCGGCATTGCGATCTCGGTGCTGAGCAAGGCCGACCTGGACAATCGCAACATCTCCAATGCGACGGACGTCGTGTCGGCGATCCCCAACCTGAAGTATAACGCCTATTCGTCATCGCAGGTCGTCTTCAACATGCGCGGCGTCTCGCAGAATGATTATGGCGACCAGCAGGAACCGCCCGTTGCCGTCTATCAGGATGATTCCTATTCAAGCTCCATCACCACGGCGAGCTTCCCCATTTTCGATCTGGCGCGCGTGGAAGCGCTGCGCGGGCCGCAGGGGACATTGTTCGGTCGCAACGCCACCGGCGGCGCTGTCCAGTTCATCTCAAGCCAGCCGACCGACGTTCTGGATGGCTATGTCAGGCTGACCTATGGCCGCTACAACCAGACCCAGGTTGAAGGCGCAGTGTCCGGGCCGCTGAGCGACACGCTCACGGCGCGTATTTCGGGCATCTTTGACCGTGACGACGGCTACATCAAGAACATCACGCCGGGTGAGAAGGACCGCGGGGCCAACAACCATTGGGCGCTGCGTGGCATCCTTGCCTATGAGCCCAGCTCCGACTTCAAAGCCAAGCTGACAGTGCGCTACTCGCAAGCCGACAAGGAGCGTCAGGCCGGGGTCTACAACTATGCGCCGGCCTGCCCCAATGCGCAGTTTCAGGGCGAATTTCTGGCCCCGACGGCCACATGCGCTTACTGGGGCGTGACCGGAACAGCCGGCAATGGCTATTTCAACCCGGACATCGCCGCATCGCAGGGCGGCAGTCCCTGGAAGACCGCAGGCACGGGCAATGCCTATGTCGATCGCAAACTGTTCGGCAGCACGTTGCGCATTGACGCAGAGGTTGGCGGGCTCGAGCTGACCTCGATTACCGATTATCAGCATGTCGACAAATTCTACATCGAGAGCGGCAATGGCCCGCCTGAAATCCCTTATGTCGAAAACGTCACGCCGCCCCCCACGGCGCCGTGCCCGGCACCGAATACCGCGCTGACCTGCTATGCATCCGGGACGGTGTTCTTCCAGGACGCCAAGGTCGATCAGTATTCGCAGGAACTCCGCCTGTCCAAGACGTCCGACCGCAATTTCCTGACGGTTGGCGCGTTCGGCATGGTCATCGACGGGAAGTATAAGGCCAAATACGCGACGCCGTTTGATGGCTATGATCCCAGCGTCAGCTTCACCCAGAAGACGGAATCCTACGCCGTCTTTGCGCAGAATGAATTCAAGGTCAGCGATCAGGTCAAGCTGATCGGTGGTTTGCGCTATTGGCATGATCACAAGGTCGGCGATTACAGCGCCGTTCACACGCTGCCGCTTTACGCGCTGTCGCTGCACTTCGGGCCAAGTGGCGTGTCCTATAATGACCTGACGGGCACCAACAGCCCGGCGGCCTGGACCTATGGCGCTGGCACGTCCGGGGTCACGATCACGCCGGATGCAGCCTCGCCGAACTTCAGCGGTGTCACCGCGCGCGCGGAAATTGATTACAAGCCGAGCGACCGGGTTCTGCTTTATGCCAGCTACAATCGCGGCTCCAAATCGGGCGGGTTCACCTTCTCGACCGGGACGCCATTCCCGTCCCAGCTGGTCGATACGCTGAACAATCTGGCCTACCGCCCAGAGACCCTGAATGACTATGAAATCGGCCTGAAGTCCACTCTGGCGCCAGGAACGACGCTCAACGTGGCGGCCTTCTATTATGACTACCAGAATTACCAGGCGTTCGTGCAGGTTGGCTTCACGCAGGTCGTCCGCAATTTGCCGGCGACCGTGAAGGGCATCGAAGCGGACTTCACGACGCGCCCGATGGCCGGTCTCACGCTCCAGCTGTCCGGCGCCTATCAGGACAGCAAGGTCAAGGACGTGCTCCTGCCTGATGGCGTCACGGTCGTAACGCGGGATCTGCCGCAGGCGCCCAAGCTTTCGGGCAGTGCCATGGCGCGGTATGAGTTCGCGCTGGCAGGGGGCAAGGCCTCTGTGCAGGCGGATACGATCTTCCAGGGCAAGATGTGTTTCACCGTCATGTGCGCGCCGGTCGAGCGCGAAGGCGGCTATGCCGTGGCCAATGGTCGCATCGGCTTCACCACGGCAAATGAGAAGGTCGACGTCGCCCTGTTCGTGAACAACCTCTTCAACCGCGCCTATCGCGTCTATGCGTTTGACGGGTCGCTCTACTGGGGCGACACGCTGGGCGTTTATGCCAAGCCGCGCACCTGGGGGCTGACCGTCCGCTACAACTTCGGCAAATGAGGCGCTGAAGGCGGAGCAGGGACAGGATGAGCCTCTGGCGTAAGAGGCTCATCCCCGGTTTTCAGGGGAGAGAGACGGGTGGCGGGCACGGCAGCGGCATCAGACGCAGGGCAGGCGGGCGGCCAGAGGCAGCTGCAGCGCGAGCTTGACTGGAAGGATGCGTTCTGGGCGTCCAGCGGGGTCCCGGCGGGCGTTCTGCTGACCATGGGCGGCATCGCCACGATGATCGGGCAGCCAAGCTGGGTCATCTGGATCGCCTCCATCCTGATGGGGTTTGTGCAATCCTTCGTCTATGCAGAGATTGCCGGCCTATATCCCAACAAATCCGGCGGGGCGTCCGTCTATGGCGCTGCCGGCTGGTTGCCATATGGCAAATTCATCGCGCCCATCTCGGTGTGGTGCAACTGGCTTGCCTGGTCGCCTGTGCTGGCGCTGGGGACCAGCCTCGGCGCGGGCTATGTCATGGCAAGCCTGTTTCCGGCAGATGCCGCGATCCGGCAATGGCAGCTTGACCTCCTTCCGCTCGACTTTGTCCGGGAAGGGCTTCACCTTCGCATCAATCTCGTTTCGATCATCGCGACCGGCTTTCTGCTGCTGACCTTTGCGCTGCAGCACCATGGCGCCGCGCGTGCGGCACATTTTCAGAGAATTCTGGGCATTGCCTGCATGCTGCCGCTCCTCCTCGTCGGTATTATCCCGCTCATCACCGGAGATCTGCCGCGCGAAAATCTGTTCCCGCTTCTGCCCATCGTCCGCGATGCGGCGGGGCATATCGGGTTTGGGACATGGGATGCGGCGGGGCTGACGCTTCTGGCTGGTGCGATGTTTGGGGCTGGGTGGTCCACCTACGGGTTTGAAACGGCTGTCTGTTACACCCGCGAATTCCGCGATCCGGCAAAGGACACCGCCCGCGCCATCTTTGCCGCGGGCCTGTTGTGCATGGCCATTTTCACCCTCGTGCCGCTCGTTTTCCAGGCATCGCTCGGGCTGGAGGGCATGCTTGATCCGTCAATCTACGATGGATCGGGTGTGGCCAATGCGCTCGCCCGGATTTTGGGCGGCGGTGCGGTCATCGGCAATATGCTCATTGTGATGCTCATCCTGGCGCTGCTGCTGATCGTCATGACGTCGATGATGGGTTCATCGCGCACCCTGTACCAGGCCTCGGTCGACGGATGGTTTCCGCGCTACCTGTCGCGCGTCAACAAGCATGGTGCGCCCACAGCGGCAATGTGGACCGATCTGGTTTTCAACATCGTGCTGCTGCTCGCCTCAGACTATTTTGCGGTGCTGATGATCTCCAACGTCTGCTATTTCGTGTTCAATTTCCTCAACCTTCAGTCCGGATGGATCCACCGGATTGACCGGAGCGACTGGACGCGACCCTATCGCTGCCCGACCTGGCTGCTGACGACCGGCGCGGTCTTCGGCTTTGTGAACATGGTCTGGATGGGGGCAGGCGCGAATGTGTGGGGTGAAGGCACGCTGCGCAACGGATTGCTCGCGGTTCTGCTGATCATTCCGGTCTTCGCGTTCCGCCACTATGTTCAGGACAAAGGCCAGTTCCCGGCCTCTGATGGCAAGCAGGACGGCCCCGTCGCCCGACGGATCGTCCAGCCCAAAGCCGGGGTGCTGCCATATCTCGCTTTGCTCGCTGCCGCTGCGACCGTCGGGATCACAGCTTATCTGGCCAAGTAGTGCAGGGCGTTTCTTGAGCCCCCAAGGACAGAGGGTTGCCTGCCACTCACTTGCGCGTGAGGGCAGGGGTATCTTTCCGTTGAGGCGAGGCCTCCTAGGTCAGTTGCCGCCGCCCGCCTTGGTTCCAAACCAGATCACATGGCGCGGCCCTTTGCCATTGCCGCGTGCGCGCACCCCGATCTCCTCGACGCGGAACCCTGCATCGGAGAGCCGCCGCGCAAATGCCTTGTCGGGCGCGGCGGACCAGACTGCCAGCACGCCGCCCGGCTTGAGCGCCGTCTTTGCGGCCTCCAGTCCACGCATCGAATAAAGCCGATCATTTCCGTCGCGGGTCAGGCCATCCGGCCCGTTGTCGACATCGAGCAGGATCGCGTCATAATCGCCGTCCGCCTTCGCGATCACAGCGACAACATCTTCCATGACGAGGCGCACGCGCGGATCATCAAGGCAGCCCGCCGCCAGATCGGCCATTGGTCCTCGCGCCCAGTCGATGATCTCGGGGACAAGCTCCGCAACCGTGACCTTCCCTGCGGCATCCAGCGCTGCAAGCGCCGCGCGCAGGGTGAAGCCCATGCCATAGCCGCCGATCAGCAGGTGGGGCGCGCTGTTCGTCGCCAGCCGGTCACAGCTCATATCGGCCAGCGCTTCTTCCGACCCGCACATACGGCTGCTCATCAGCTCGTTGCGATCCAGCACGATCATATAGTCGCCGCCGCGCCGGAACAGCCGCAATTCCTGCCCGCCGGGGACGTGCGCGATGGCGATCAATTCTCTCGGGGTCATTGCAGGCGGCTCCAGCGGGTCAGGTCATCGGTGGCCTCCGCCTTGGCGCAAGGGGCGCTGCGCAGCAATCCGAAAGCTCTTGGCGCGTCAGGAAAACAGGACGTTACAGCGGAGAAGCCCCTGGGTTGCGGTGGGGCCTTCAGCGAAGCGATCGATCAAACGCCCCACTCGACCAGAGGGCGGCCCAAATGAGCAGGGGCTGCGCAAGCATGCGCGGACCGTGATAGGCCCAGCCAAGGCCATGATCGGGCCGCGCCATGTCCATGAGCAGATGATTGATGTTGGCGGGCCAGACGCACAGCGCATAGGCGGCAAGCCCCCAACCGGCCGCCACGCGCAGACGGGGCCACCAAGGTTGTACAAGGCCAATCGCGCCGGCCATCTCGGCGATCCCGGTCAGCAGGATCACGAGAGGCGCTGCCACGACCCAGCTCGGCGTAATCTTGAGGAAGGGATCAGGATGAAGGACGTGCAGCACGCCAGCCGCGACATAAAGACACCCAAGCAGGAGGCGCGTGATCCTCCTTCCCTGCGTATTGTTAGATCGTGTCACGAAACGCCCGCTCCCCCGTTCGTTCTGACCCTAACACCAATCCGGGTAGAGCTCTATCAGAGACATGTTGGATGGGGGGAGGGGCTGGCGGAGCGGGAGTCCGCCGAACATATGCTCCATCTCGTTCGCTTGTGACTACTAAAGTAGCTGTAAAGCTAGGTAAAATATACATTGTCAAGGATACGGCGTTCGAGATTGTTCGCTTGCGTTTCACCGAAGAGCACCTATTTTCGGGGAACGGTTTTGGGAACGAAAGAGACAATGCCAAAGAAACTAAGCCATGCGCTGACCCAGTTGCAGGTGAAGAACGCGAAACCCGGTCGGCATGCTGACGGAGGCGGACTGCACCTATTGGTCAAGGAAAGCGGTGCGCGGTCATGGGTGTTTCGGTTCATGCTGAACGGTCGGTCAAGGGACCTCGGGCTTTCACGCTGCCCAGAAGCAGCCGCACTCTTGCGGGCAACTGGAGGGGGAGAACTTTCGCTTGCGCAGGCACGTGACATCGCGGCCATCTATCGGCTGAAGGTGAAGGCCGGGATTGATCCCCTTGAAGAGCGCGAACAGGATGCAGCGAACAGGGCATCGGCAGTAACTGCCGCGAAGGCCAAGGCGATCACATTCAAAGCTGCCGCCGAAGCGTACATCTCCGCTAACGAGGGAAGCTGGCGCAACGACAAGCATCGTCAACAGTGGCGCAACACGCTCGTATCGTATGTTTATCCGGTCATCGGAGAACTACCCGTTGCCAGCGTTACTACTTCCCATGTGTTGGACATCATCGAGCCGATTTGGGCCACGAAAGCTGAAACGGCGAGCCGTATTCGGGGCAGGATCGAGACTGTTCTGGATGCCGCGAAGGCCCGTGGGTACCGCGAAGGGGAAAATCCCGCTCGGTGGCGCGGTCATATTGCCCAGATACTTCCGGCCCGGTCACGCCTTGCGCGCGGTCACCATAAGGCAATGCCATACAATGACGTAGCGGCCTTCCTCTCAGAACTGCGCGCGAAACAGGCGGTGGCAGCCTTGGCGCTGGAGTTCACGATCCTGACCGCTGCTCGCACCAGTGAGGTGACAGATATGACGTGGGATGAAGTAGACATGGCCAAAGCCCTGTGGACTATCCCCGCGAAGCGCATGAAGGCTGGCCGCGAACATCGCGTGCCACTCTCAAAGCGGGCTGTAGAGATACTGGAGAAGGTTAAGGATTTGGGCCAGGGCTCGGTGTTTCCGGGCAATAGGGGGAAATTGTCCTCTATGGCTATGGCAATGCTGCTTCGCCGCATGGGGCGCGATGAGACAGTTCACGGCTTCAGGTCCGCGTTCCGGGATTGGGCTGCGGAATGCACCGGCTATCCACGTGAGGTCTGCGAAATGGCGCTTGCGCACGTTATCGGAAACAAGGCCGAGGCAGCATATCGGCGCGGAGATCTGTTCGAAAAGCGTCGGCTGTTGATGGATGAGTGGACTGCATTCTGCCTGCCACCTGCGGGAGCAAGCCCGAATGTCTCATCCATTCGCCTCGGACTTGCAGACTGATGGCTCTTATCGCGCCCAGCACACCCTTTTTAAAGCTGTCCGAAGCTTTGACTTGGATAGCCTTTGGGGACGTGTCGAACTCTGACATCCATTGGACGAACTACAGCAAAGCGAAACAACAGCTTGCAGACGCTTTGGAAGCGTTCGCCACTGCTGCTAGCCGGGAGGAAATTTCCGTTCTTGGGAAGCTAGTTGAGAACCACTTGGTCGACCCAGACGCTTGCAACACCGACACCATCCCTGCGAACCGGTTCCATGATTTCCGTCAGTACGATCAATCTCATTGCGGACTTCGTTTTGGAAGGGGACTGTTCGGATTTCCAGACGCGCAGGGCTACTGCATCATCAACGAGAACATGCATGGAGGAAGGCAACAATTCTACCGTGACGTCTTGGTGGAGAGGACTAGCCTACTGAGTGCATTTCCCGTCGCTGCTGTGGGTGTGAAGACTACATATGACGATGCCGTGCAGTGGTGTCGGGAGTGGATCGCAGGCGGGCGTGGGAACGACCAGAACAAGGCTTGGCAGAAATTTAAATCTGATCCCCAATTCGACAACTGCTCGCGCGACAACTGGTTCCGTCCGGCTTGGGAGACGGCAAAGACAACGATATAACAAGGGAAGAGAAATGCGGCGGCGTCGCGCGAGAGTTCAGTTTCCCGCGCGAGAATGTGGTCCCATTTGGACGGTTCCGATCAATTCGAACCGAAAGCAAACTTCATGGACCATCATCCACCCCACGTGCCGCTTGCATATTCAATCAGGCAGGCATGCGAAGTGTCTTCCCTAGGGAAGACGACGCTCTACCGCCACGCGCAGCGTGGCAATCTCCGTCTGGTACGGGTCGGAGGGCGCACCGTAATCCCAGCTGATAGCCTACACGCTCTTCTCGGCAAGGGTGACTAAGATGCACCCGGCCCTCAAATTTCTAACTCTTCTCGACCCAGCGCCATCTGCCACGTTTAACATCGAAACCTTCACCGACCTGCCGAAAGGCGTAGTGAAGCCGAAGCCTGACCCCCTGTGCACTCGCTATGCGAACTTGTCGCTGGCCGGAGTGGCCGAGATCATCGCCAACCTAGAGATGCTGAACGAAGCTGGTGCAGCGGTCTACGTCGCGGTCAACCAATGCAAAGGTCATCGCAGTAAGGACAACGTCACGCGTGTGCGTGGCGTCCATGCCGATTTTGACGGGGTGGCAGCAGAAGTCCTTTCCGCAATCCGCTTGCGCCTGAAGCCCACTATCGAGGTCCAGTCTAGCGGCCCGGGGAACTGTCACTTCTACTGGCTCCTCGATCAAGGTGAAGAAATGTCCTCGGAATGGGCTGAGAGCATCAATCGCGGCCTTGTCGAATTGGGCGCTGACCGCGCTGCGATCGATGTGTCTCGCCTCCTTCGCCTCCCCGGCTTCCGCCACATGAAGCACCGTGAAGGGAGGGCATGAGAGTGGGCATCCATATTTTACCGGAACAGCTCTGCCCAACGGTCATGGTCGTGGATAGCGGCCCGCGCTATAGCGCCAGCGCAATTGACGCGGCATTCCCGAAAGCATCGCCAAAACCCAAACCCATGCCTGAGACGTCGAAAGGCACGGATGTGGCGGCGCCTCTGGTGCCGGAGCATCGCGCTATCGTAGAGGCGGCAGCGGCGCATTTGGCGCAGGCCAATCCGAAGCTGTGGTCGGGCGCATGGGATGCCGTCCTGACTTTCGGAAAGAAGCAGGTATTTTCGAGCCAGTCTGAAGCTGACATGTCGCTGGCGTCCCGCATCGCGCGCCATTTGGCCGACCAAGGTGTCGCTGCCGAACTGCTCTCTCCACTGACCGAAGCCGTATTTGATCGCTCCGGCCTAGCCAAACGGGACAAGTGGCAGACCCGCGACGACTACAGGCACCGCACTATCACCCGCGCATGTGCATCTGTGACCGCCGCAGCCAGTATCCCCTACGCGAGTACGTTGGCAACGACATCTGGCCCACACGTTGACTGGTCCCTTCATGGGGATGTTCGCAACGCGCGCTTCTTCGCTGATAAATGGAACGGCCAATTGGCGTACGTTCATGAACGCAAGAGGTGGATGCACTGGACCTCAAGCCGCTGGGCGATGTGCGTTGCCGGAGAAGAAATTGAGCGCGCCAAAGAGACGTGCCAAGCCCTCTATAAGGCGGCGGGTCAAGAACTGGCGCTAGAGCCCGAAAAGGCACAGAAGTTGGCTCGTGAAGCTGCCCAGGCGCATTTGTCGCCGCGCATCAAAGCGATGGTGGGCCTTGCCCAGTCGGACCCCATGCTCGCCGTATCTTCCACCCGCCTTGATGCGGACAACTTACTTCTCGGCGTCGGGAATGGTGTGGTCGATCTTCACAAGGCATCGCTCCGGAGCAACGAGCCGGGGCTGTTTATCACGCGCTACTGCAATGCCGACTTTGACCCAGACGCAGGCTGCCCTCGCTGGTTGCAGTTTCTCGAAGAAGTCTTCCAAGGCGATCAGGCAACTATCACGTCTGTTCAACGCTTGCTGGGTTATACCCTGACGGGGTTGAGCACCGAGGAGTTCCTCGTCTTCTGCGTTGGGTTCGGGGCCAACGGAAAGTCGATCTTCGGGAACGTCGTCGCGCACATCGTGGGTGACTACGCCAAGACAGCGCCATCTACGCTGCTGGCTGCCCGGAGGGGGGATGACCATTCACCACGCGGCGATGTGGCTATGCTTGATGGGGTTCGCATGGTGTCCGTCAACGAACTTCCCGCAGGGATGCGGCTCGACGAACAGGTCGTCAAACAGCTGGCAGGCCGGGAACCTATTTCCGCTCGCCAGCTATACGGGGAGTTTTTCACGTACCAACCCCGGTTTAGCGTCTGGGTCCGCACAAACCACAAGCCAATCATCAAGGGCGATGATGACGGTATCTGGCGTCGGATCGTGGTGGTGCCGTTCCGCCGTAAGTTCGAACCTCATGAACGCGACCCCGATCTTGAGGCCAAGCTGCTTGCTGAGTGTGACGGCATCCTGCGTTGGATGGTTGAAGGTGCCCAAAAATATCTGAAGCAGGGTATTTATTTCAGCCCGGCCATGCAGGCAGAGCGCCAGCAATTCCGCAAAGACAGCGATATACTGGGCGAATTCCTTGAAGAACGCACCGTCGGTCAGCCCGGAGGCAAGGTAGAGCAGACCTACCTATACTCGAAATGGGCCGCATGGTGCGAAGGGAACGGGACCCATCCGGGAGCCAAGAAGACCTTTACTCAGCGCCTTGCAGAACGCGGATTTCCGGCCGGAAAGAGCGACGGGAAGCGCTTTTACGTCGGACTCCAAGTCAGCCCGAGCAACCTTCTTTAACACAGGGCGGGGAGGGCAGGATCAGGGGCCATTTGCGTAAACTTTGTTATATTGAAATCCCGTAAGGGACTTTACGCAAAACCCCCTCAATCCTGCCCTTCCTGCCCTGCCAACCACAACCCAGAAGCAGGATATTGAAGATGACCAAGATGACCCCTCGCACCGTATTCCTCCGTGCGATCGAAGACCGTATCACTAGCCGCCCGTTCGAAACCATCAGCGCATACAAAGTCCGGGAGAGCCGGGACAACATCGCCCATGTGGTCGCGACATTGACCGAAATCATCTCCGTGGTGTCGAGCGGCAAAGCCCACTCCGTGCCTATCCTCCTTGGAGGCTGCACAACCGACGATAAGGCCAACTGGCTGAAAGACCTGCCCAGCAATCTCGCAGGTGAACTTGGTGGAAATCTTGTCCCAGCTATCCACGCCCTCACTGAGGAAGGCGTTCCACAAGTGGCAATCACGAGCTGTGTCCAGTCGATCAAAGAGGACGTTAACAGGCTTCTGGAGAATTGTGGCATCATGCAGGCTGAGACTAGCCGTACCGTCAAAGATGAATACGCCCGGATGAAGGCGGGCCACTCTGAAATGCTGCGCATTTGCAAGGATGCTCTACGCATCGCCGATAGGGCAGTCGCGCTATGTGATACCCACGGGGTGTAAGGTGTGGTCGATCTGTTCGCTTTACATGGGGCGCTTTCGATGAGGTAAGCGCACAAAAATTCAGTGCCCGTCTGCCTCACGCTTTGGCCGATGTAATTTACGAGATTTGGCCGATGCCTCTCCCCAACATCACATCCGGTAAGGCGCAACGTTGCCGGGCCACGTGTAAGGCAAGGGGGGATCAGTGTCGTAACCCAGCCGCTTACCAGATGAAGGTCTGCCGCTTCCATGGTGCGAAGCGACCAGAAGCCATCATGCGAGGTGCGAACCACCCGCAATATAAACATGGGAAAGAGACGCTCGACGCCAAAGCTGAGCGCCATCAGAGGCTTGCGGAGCTAAGGGAACTGGAGGCACTATCATTCGCATTGGGATTGGCCACAGGGCCAAGGTGGCGCGGCAGGAAGCCGAAACTTTACTGAAAAAGTTCCCCCGGAAGAACACCCAGTGCACTTGCTATGGCTACGATCACACTCAGCGAAGGGTTCTCTTGCCCCCGTTCAATGCCACCTAAATACCGGACATCAATGCCGACTTGGCCAGCCAAATCTTCCTGAGTACGGGCAGCAGCTTTCCGACGAATTCGGACGTTCTCCCCGAACACATCATGCCATTTTGGGGAAGTCTCCACCTTAACACGCGTGCCAACTCCGCTAGGAGTTTCAAGGAACTATAGTTCCGATTCTTCGCTCGAACGTAATTTCGGGCCCATTGTACAGTGCAGCTGGAGGAGTAGCCGCTTATGTCCAAGATTAGCTCCCTGACGTCTCTCGCTGTGCTTTCCATCGCACTTGCAGCTTGCGGGGGAGGGTCAAGCGGAGGCGGAGTACAGTCTATCCCGTCGCCTCCCCCTGCACCAACACCTCCTCCCCCGCCACCGCCTTCCACACCTACTGACTTTTCAAGTTGGAACTCTGTGCCCACCACCGGCATATTGAGGCTGAGTGGTAAATCCGTAGAAGCCTCTTACGTTCCGGCGCAAATGAATGGGACCGTAGGAAGCTACAACACCCCGGGAGCTGGCACAGTCACCGCAGATTTCACTTATAGCTCGGGCTCTCAAACTGGGGTCTCAGTTCAAGGAACTCAGTCCTCCGTGAGTTTCAGCAATGGTGATGGATCCACCAAAATCAATCTCGCCTCAAGCCCTAGCACCACGAAATACAGCTCCCCGAGTGGCGCCACCTCGCTATTGGTCGTTGATGCGGCGGCTGCGGGTTATTCTTACCTGAGCTATGGGGCGTGGACTGGAGCAACCTCAAATACCGGGTACATAAACAGTTTCCATGCCGGTTCGCCTACCCCTTCGGGTTCCGTCCCAACCTCCGGGTCCGCGACCTATCGCGGAACTTCAACTGGCTATTATTCCTCAGTAAACGGTTCTGTGAATGCAGTGACTTCCGATGTGGCGCTGACAACCGACTTCGCCTCGCGGTCAATTAGCTACGTCGCCAGCAACACTCAGGGCTCGAGTGCGTATCCGGGCCTCAATATCACAGGGACTCTCACTTACAGTTCTGGGTCAAGCAACTTTACCGGAACGTTATCGACTCCCCAAGGTTTCGGCACAGGAGTGTTGTCAGGAACGGCCTCTGGCAGCTTCTATGGACCCTCAGGCCAAGAGTTGGGCGGGGCGTTCGTACTCAATTGGGTGGGCGGCACCGTCGGACAGTACGTGGGGTCGTTTGGCGGCAAGAGGCAGTGATCGCAACGTAGGTCATGACCCTCTGCGAGTTACCACCTTGTGTCAGCGCTCCGTCGCCGCTCGAAGTTGATACCGAGTTCCAGTTTGCCCTTCGCCTGATCGATATCGGTCAGGCCGCGTCCGCCGTGCCAAGCTTAGCTCGCTTGTACCAACAGACCCATGCCAAACGCATTGGTCTTGAACTGGCCCGTGCGCTCACGTTTTCAGGTCGGTCGAAGGAGGCCCGTAAGCTGTTTGTTGATATATACAACGACGAACCGCCACCAGCAGTGAAGCTGACGATACTGAAATTCATTGACCAGATCGACCGAAGCCGGGGCAAATTCACTTTCGGCGTTGCCGCGACGAAGACATCGAATCCGCTGAGCCAGCCGGATTCGGTGCAAGTCTATTTTCTTGGAAACACCTTCACCATCCAGCTGAACCGGGACGACCGTAATCTGCTGGGTATCCTCGCAAATGCGGGTTACGAGCGAACGTATACAAATGGGTATGACGTAAGGGCATTCGTATCCCATCGAGAGATGCCGAGGCATCCGAATGCTGACCTAACGAGCGGCGACGTCTCAGTCGGCAAACAGATTGCAGAGGCGCCCGTGGAGGTCAGGGCGGGCGTTCAGTTTCAGAGCATGACGAAGCAATCATTCCGTATGCCCTATTTTGAAATCTCTTACCGGCGAGCGCTGGGGCCTGCGATCGAAATTCAACCAAGGCTTCAAGTCGGATACCATGATTTCTTAGGCGGCCCCGGATTGTCTGGCATGAACTATCGTGTCCTGGCACCTGTCACATACTCACCGAGACCGACCCTTGGTTTTTCCATTGGCCCGCGCGTCGAGTTTAGAGCCGCTGCCTTTGCTGAACAGCGGTACGTTAGCGCGGGGTTGGCACTGGATGTAGCCCATACCGGAAAACGCTTGGCCGTGTCGTTCACCGCATTTCCATATACGACCCAATTTTCGGCTGTTGATCCTTTTTGGGGTAAAAGGCGGTCCGACACTTCTCTGTACGTCGCCGCCGTCCTAAGCTCTGATCGACTGCGTGTGAAAGGAGTTGTCCCAACAATTGGCCCGTATTGCGGATTGAACCGTTCCAACATCGCCTATTACAGCATTAACAACTGTGGGGTGAGCTTTGGTGCGCGTCGAATTTTCTAGTATCATTCAGATTTCCGTCCCCGCCACTTCATTTAACGGGGCTGATGGTCGTGTATATTCGAGCAACTACGGCTCGAGGTGTTCGACCCAGCGCACAACTGCATTATCTGCAGGCTCCACCGTTATAGATATTGTTAGACGAAAGTAATCTGTTCTGCTTCAATAAATCGACGAATCGACGTTACAAATGGGGGAATACCATGAAAAAATCTGTTCCGATTTTCACGATGTCTGCGCTTGTCATGTGCCAGTCGGCACTCGCACAAATGGCGGCACCACAGCCCGTCCCATCCGCAGTAGTTGTGTCCGCAGCGCCGGAGCAGAATATCCTTCGGGCGGGAACCGAAATTCCGATGATTATGCGGGAGGAGCTTACCACCAAGAAGAAGAAGCTGCGCGTTGGACAACGCTTCCAGATGGAGGTGGGGCAGAACGTGACTGCCAACGGCGTGACCGTCATACCTGCGGGCACTCCCGGAACGGGCGAAGTGACAGAGGTCCGCAACAAGGGAATGTGGGGCAAATCGGGCTATATCGGTGCTCGTGTCGTCTCTATCCGTTTGGGCGACCGAACCTTCCGTGTATCAGGCAGCTTTGACGACAAGGGCGTCACCGGAACCGGCGGCGTTATTGCGTCAATCGCACTTGTGCCGCTTGCGGGCTTTTTCACGACAGGGACTAGCGCCTTCATTGCTTCCGGGTCGGGCGTGAAGGCTTTCCTTGATGAGGATATTGTTTTCCATGCCGTCGCGCCGCAAGCCGTGGAAGTCCCGGCCGCACCGGCCGCCGTCTCCCCAGCGACGCCCGCAACTTCCAAATAGTCACAGTTAAGCATCAATCGGACGTGAAGTAGCAGGGGCAGGGCCAACGCTCTGCCCCATTTCTATTGGCGAGTGCTTCGGACACGGTGCCCCGCCCCGGCCATGTCAGCCTATATCTTTCTATTATAGACGCGCGCGGAATGGCGTTCAAAAACGAGCGACGGCCGCCCCTGTGGATAAGTTGAACACCAAACTGAACACCTCGGCCCGTAAAATGCCGGGTTTTGCGTCAAGAGGCACTATGACTGAACACCAAACTGAACACCTTTGACACACGCGACCGCCTCCTTTTTCCGGCCTCCAGAAATTCACACGCGCCGCCTGCCCAATATTTTCCGTCCAACCGCAGCGCTTGGCGACAACCCGGCGGGTTTGGTCATGCAGGTGTATTGGCTATGCAAGCCGCTGATTAGGTCAGCTTTAGTCTTAAGCCGTCTGCAAGTGTGGCAGCCTTCATGATCTGCGACAGCCTTCAAACGACTGTCTGCTGCCTTTTGTGGCGCGAATTGTCCGACTTAGACGGCAGAACACGCCGCTCTGCATTCCAGCAATGGTGGTGAGGGTCACACCTTCTCTTGATGCTAGCCTAGACCATGGCGCTTCGCGCAAGAACGAAATACCCCAACATGGGTCAGGCGCAGTCAAACGAGCAAAGCTGTATGTAGGAAGGAAGCACGGGTCCCATCTGCACAGAGCGGGGTGTGCCACCCCCGTGGGGCCTAGTTGACCAGATTTTTTGAGGGGAGGGGGGGGAGGCAGCGACGAACCTATTGGGGAACGTTTTTGGTAACTTTGACAACTAACGCGTAGAATTCCTAATTTTCCGAAGAACTTGGCGGAGCGGGAGGGATTCGAACCCTCGATACGCTTTTGACGTATACTCACTTTCCAGGCGAGCGCCTTCGACCACTCGGCCACCGCTCCGCATGCACTGGAATGGCGCGCCCTATCGCGGGTGGAGGGGTTTCGCAAGGGCACAAGCTGTGCAATCTTGCTGTGCCATGAAAAGACTTGCCCTTGCTGTCGCCGCATTGCCCCTGATTGCGGCGGGGCCCGCCGATTGGGCGCCTGCGCTTGCACCGTCCGAGATTGTGGCGGCGGCACCAGCTGCGGATTGGGTGCGGATCGCGCCGTCTGACCTGATGGTGATGGAGCTCGCGCCGGATGCGAGGGGATCAAAGAGGCAGAGTGCACCGCGCCGCGTGGTGATCCAGCTGATGCCTGCGCCGTTCTCGCAAGGATGGGTCGGTAATATCCGCAAGCTTGTCGCCGCGCGCTGGTATGACGGCGTAAGCGTCAACCGGGTGCAGGACAATTACGTCGCGCAATGGGGCGATGCGAACGCCGAGGACCCCAAAGCGGCGAAGAAGCTGCCAGCGGGGCTCACGGTAATGGGCGCGCCGCAGTACACATTCAAAATCGCCGGGGAACTCGGTTCGCGGCTGCTTGCGCCGACACTGATCGCATTGGAAAAAGCCCGCACCGACTGCCGAAATCGCTACCCCGATGGCGGGGAAGGAAGAGCGACGTGCGAATACGATGCCCAGCAGAAATCAGCACGTCCCGATCCCTATGCGGCAGCTCACGTGTTTTACGCGGGTTGGCCGATCGCGCTCGGCGCCGATGAGACATCATGGCCCATTCACTGCTACGGCATGGTCGGCGTCGGGCGCGGGCTTGCCCCTGAAACGGGCTCGGGTGCCGAGCTTTACGCCGTTATCGGCCATGCGCCGCGGCATCTGGACCGCAACATCGCGCTCGTCGGGCGGGTGATCGAGGGGATCGAGCATCTGTCGTCGCTGCCACGCGGCACGGAAGCGCTCGGTTTCTACAAAACGCCGGAGGAGCGCACGCCGATCGCCTCGGTCCGCATGGGTCAGGAGATCAAGGATCTGCCCGCTTACGAATATCTCTCAACCGAGAGCGCCAGTTTTGCGCGCTATGCGGAAGCACGGGCCAATCGGCGGGATGCGTTCTTCAACGTGCCTGCAGGCGGCGCGGACATCTGCAACATTCCGGTCCCGGTTCGCCGCGTGAAGGGCTGAGTTCCTGCGGGTCTGACGGCAACCGTTGCTTTTTTGCAACGCAGCAAAAGACTCTTTGCCAGACTGTCATAATTCGACTCGCGCGTCACAGCGCCGAAATATATGGCGCGCACAGGAGCCGGGATTGCGTCGGGACAGGCGCAGCAATCCGGTACTTCCACATCAGGGGATCACCATGAAGACTCAGTTTTACTTTGGCGTCGCCGCCATTGCGATCACGGCCGCGACTCCGGCCTTTGCCCAGTCGACGGGCTCGATCATTGTCGATGACGAAATCGTCGTCACCGCGCAGAAGAGCGAAGACGGCGTTGCCGGGATCGTCGTTCCCGACGCCACCAAGGCGCGCGGCGTCATTACGCAGGAGCTGATCCAGACGCAGGCTGCGGGTCAGACCATTCTCAACACGATCAACCTCATCCCAGGCGTGAACTTCACGCAGTCGGACGCTTATGGCTCGTCGGGCGGCAACATCCGTATCCGCGGCTTTGACGGCAACCGCATCTCGCTGACGTTCGACGGTTTCCCGCTGAATGACTCCGGCAACTATGCTATTTTCTCGAACCAGCAGCTTGATCCGGAACTGATCGAGCAGGTCAACGTCAACCTCGGCACGACCGACGTCGACAGCCCGACCGCGTCGGCCGCCGGTGGCACCGTCAACTACCGCACGATCAATGGCGGCGAAGACATCGCAGCCAAGGTCAGCGCGTCGGCGGGCGATTTTGGCTACACCCGCATCTTCGGCTGGATCAGCTCCGGTGCGTTCACCGACAGCGGCTCGCGCATCTGGGTTTCGGCCAGCCAGGCGAAGAACGACAAGTTCAAGGGCCCGGGCGGCATCAACAAGCAGCAGTATAATGCGCGCTTCTATCAGCCGATCGGCGACAATGGTGACTTCATCTCGCTCGCCGGTCACTACAACCAGAACCGCAACAACTTCTACCGCAACCCGAGCGTGAACGATCTGCGCACGCTGTTCGGCGCGACGACGATCCCGCTTGCGGCCAACGTTTCTGCGGCCAACCCGCTTGACCTCTCGGTTCTGTCGGGCACGCAGCAGGATGCGCTGTTCAACTTCGAAAATGACGCGACCTGCAACCAGCCGGTCAAGGGTCCGGGTGCGCAGAACTATGGTGGTACGGGCTTCACCTGCACCAACTTCTACGGCGTGCGCATCAACCCGTCGAACACGGGCAATGCGCGCTTCAACTCGCGCTTCACGCTGACCGATAAGCTCATCTTCACGGCGGACGCCTCGTTCCAGTATGTGCTGGCCAATGGCGGTGGGTACACGACGCTCGCGGAAAACAGCGCTCTCGCCAAGGGCAGTGTCACGACCCGCGCGGGCGTGGACTTCAACGGCGACGGGGATGTCCTCGACACGGTCGGCTTCTACACGCCGAACAACACCAACACGCGCCGCTACACGGCGATCATGTCGCTGATCTATGACATCAACGACAACCATCGCGTCCGTCTCGCCTACACCTTTGACCGTGCACGTCACCGTCAGACGGGCGAATGGGGCTATCTGAACTCGGCCGGCTTCCCGCAAAGCCCGTTTGGTGGCCGCAATGGTCCGGACGTTCTGAACGCGGACGGCTTCCAGCTCCAGCAGCGTGACCGCCTGTCGATCGCGCTCCTGAACCAGGTCGCCGGTCAGTATGTCGGCAAGTTCCTCGACGAGAAGCTGCGTGTTGAAATCGGGGTGCGTGCGCCGTTCTTCCAGCGTGACCTGAACCAGTACTGCTACACGCAGACGGGCGGCAGCGGCTTTGCAACCTGCACCAGCCAGCTTCCGGCCAACCTCGTCATCGTTCCGGCGACGCAGCTGACCGGTCCGTTCCCGGCCAACTCGCTCTACGCACCGTTCAAGGCGCAGTATAAGTACAACAAGGTGCTGCCGAACGCAGGCCTGACCTACAAGCTGACCGATAATGTCAGCGCGTTTGCCAGCTACGCAAAGGGCTTCTCGGCCCCGCGTACGGACAACCTGTACCGTCAGCCGGTCGTCATCGTGACGCCGGAAACCACGGACGCGTTCGACCTTGGCATGCGTTACACCAGCGGGAAGATCCAGGCACAGGCGACCGGCTGGTACATCCAGTACCAGAACCGCATCGTGACCTCGTTCGACCAGGCGCTTGGCATCTCGGTTGACCGCAACGTCGGTAAGGTGAAGAGCTACGGCATCGATGCGAACATCGCCTACAGCCCGATCCGTGATCTCACGCTGTACACCTTCGCGTCGTACAACAGCTCGAAGCTGCAGCAGGACATCGAAATTGGCCGGACCACGGGCTTCCCGACCGGCGGTTCCAACATCACCATCTTCGCGCCGACGGCTGGCAAGTATGTCACCGAAACGCCGAAGTGGACCGTTGGTGGCCGTGCGTCGGTTGACTACGGTCCTGTCAGCCTCGGTGCGCAGGTCAAGTATGTCAGCAAGCGCTTCGCAACCGACGTCAATGACGTTGTTGCGCCGAGCTACACGACGGTGGACGCCAATGCCCGCTTCAGCTTCGCTGACTATGGCATGAAGGACACCTTCTTCCAGATCAACGCGACGAACCTGTTCAACCGGTTCTACTTCGGGAACATCAGCACGCAGATCAACCACGGCAACATCTGCCCGACCGGTTACACCTGCGCTGCAAACGGTGCGAACCCGAACTTCTCGGTTGGCGCGCCGCGCACCATCATGGGCACGCTGCAGATCGGCTTCTAAGCCCGACTGCACAGCGCAAAGAAATACCGCCGTCCCGAAAGGGGCGGCGGTTTTCTTTTGGGTGATCCGCATATGCTTTCATGTCATTCCCGCAAAAGCGGGAATCCCGCCACCAGCCCTGCCTATGGATCCCCGCTTTCGCGGGGATGACATAATGGACGGGTGCTGAGCGGCGCGAAGCCCTTAGTCGTAGGCCTTCTTGTAAATGCTGGTCTTCGGCTTTTCGAACAGCTTCATCACCATCGGCTCGAAGAAGCTCAGTGGCGCCGTGTCGTAATTGGGGTCAAAGGCCGGGCAGTCATATTTTTCGATGAACTCTGCCGTCGCCTGATAATGCTCATGCCCCTTGAACTGCTCCCGCATGTCGCGGTTGAGCCCGATATAGTGGAAGAAGTTATAGCCCTGGAAAATCCCGTGATGCTGGGTGATCCAGTGAAGTTCTTCCGACACGAAAGGCTTGATGATCGCGGCGGCAACGTCGGGGTGGTTATAGGCGCCAAGCGTGTCGCCAATGTCGTGCAAGAGCGCCATCACCACGTAGTCCTCGCTGCGCCCGTCGCGGTGCGCGCGCGTTGCCGTCTGCAGGCAGTGCGTCAGCCGGTCGACCGCAAAGCCGCCGCAATCCCCGTCCAGCAGCCGCAGGTGATCGAGCACCCGGGCGCCGCCATTGCGGGCAAAGGGCTGCATATGCGTCATGATGATGTCCCAGTCTTCCTGGGTGCCTTCGGTCATGGTGTGGAACTTGGCGGACTGTTCCATCAGGGCTTCGTCGGTCATGTGGCTCTCTCCTGTGTTTGATGGGGAGCATAGCGAGCGCCTTCAAAGGCTTCAATTGCCCGAACGCTTCGGCTAGACGAACGCGCATGGCAATTCCGGGCTTCGGCAACAGACCCTTCTTCGAGGACAAGAGCCGCGCCTTCTGGGTGCTCCAGACGGTCGGCTGGTCCTTCTATCTGATGCTGCGCGTCGCAAGTGGTGTGGGCGCGGGCATGAAGCTGTCCTGGGTCGTGCCTTTGCTGGTCTCGACCGCGACGGGCTATTCGCTCACGCTGATGATGGGCGGCATCTTCCGCTGGATCATCAGCCGCCGCCCGCTGGTGACGTGGGGCGTGTCGGTCATCACCTTCGTTGTCGCCGTCCTGATCCACTCCATGGTCGATGCCTGGGTGTTCAATATGCTGGAGCGCGAAGGGGCCGAGTTCAACGGCGCGCTGTTCCTGAGCGCGATCTCGCTGAACGCGCTGCTGCTGGGGGCTTGGGCCGCGCTTTATTACGGCATCAACTTCTATCTGATCATCGAAGACCAGAACGATCAGCTGCTGAAGCTGGAAAATCAGGCCACATCGGCTCAACTCGCCATGTTGCGCTACCAGTTGAACCCGCATTTCCTGTTCAACACGCTGAACTCCATTTCCACGCTCGTGCTTTTGAAGCAGACGGAGCGTGCGAACGCGATGCTGTCGCGCCTCTCGTCCTTCCTGCGCTATACGCTGGCGAACGAGGCGACCGCGCGTGTGACCATCGAGCAGGAGGTTGAAACGCTGAAGCTGTATCTCGACATTGAGAAGATGCGCTTTGAAGACAGGCTGCGCCCGACTTTTGACATCGACGCTGCGGTTGAAAAAGCGCGCTTACCCTCCATGTTGCTTCAGCCGCTCGTTGAAAATGCCATCAAATATGCTGTCACACCGCAGGAAGAGGGGGCGGAAATTGCGGTGGCAGCGCGTCTGGCCGGGGACAGGGTGCAAATCACCGTCGCCGATACCGGGGCCGGATGCGGGGAACAGGGAACAGGGGCAAGCGGGTCCACCGGTGTCGGGCTCGCGAACATTCGCGAAAGGCTGCAGCAGGCCTTTGGCGACGATCATCGCTTCGAGACCAAGGCCATGACCGGCAAGGGTTTCCAGGTGCTGATTGATATCCCGTTCCAGACTGAAACCCCAAGGTTGGAGGCCGCATGACCATCCGTACCATTCTCGTCGATGACGAAGCTCTCGCCATTCAGGGCCTCGCCCTCCGTCTCGAAGCCCATCCCGATGTCGAAATCATCGAGACCTGCAACAATGGCCGTGAGGCCATCCGCGCGATCAAGACGCAAAAGCCCGATCTCGTCTTTCTCGATATCCAGATGCCGGGCTTTGACGGCTTTTCGGTGGTCTCCGGCCTTGCCGAGGTCGAGCCGCCGCTGTTCGTCTTCGTGACGGCCTATTCAGACCATGCGATCCGTGCGTTCGAGGCGCAGGCCACCGACTATCTGATGAAGCCCGTTGAGGAAGACCGGCTCGCCGCCACGCTGGACCGCGTGCGCCAGCGCCTGTCTGAGAAGAAGGGCGTTGAAGAGGCAGAGCGCCTGAAGGAAGCGCTCGCCGAACATGCGCCTGAAGTGCATGAGGAAATGGTCGATGCGGGCGACGATGCCCCGTCCTCCAACCGCTTTGAAAAGCTGATCAACATCAAGGATCAGGGACAGATCTTCCGCGTCGATGTCGACAGCATTGAGCGCATCGATGCCGCTGGCGACTATATGTGCATCTATACCGGCGGCGAAACGCTGATCCTGCGCCAGACCATGAAAGACATGGAAAAGCGTCTCGACCCGCGCAAGTTCCAGCGCGTCCACCGCTCGTCGATCGTCAATCTCGATCTGGTGAAGCAGGTCAAGCCGCACACCAATGGCGAATGCTTCCTCGTGCTCGATTCCGGCGCGCAGGTGAAGGTCAGCCGCAGCTATCGCGACGTCGTCGCACGGTTCGTGCATTGATCGGACAAGAGGCGGCCGGAGGTCATCTGGCGAAGGTCCCGGCGATCACGCTCGGCTTCTGGGTCATCAAGATATTGGCGACGACACTGGGCGAAACCGGCGCTGACCTGTTCACCCAGCAATATGACATGGGCTATCTGGCCGGGATCGGGCTGTTCGTTCTGCCGTTGATCGTGCTGGTGATCGCCCAGATCCGCGCCGCGCGGTTCCATCCGCTGCTCTATTGGGCGACGATCCTTGCTTCGACGACGGCAGGGACAGCGCTGGCAGACTTTTTCGATCGCTCGCTGGGCATTGGCTATGCTGGCGGAGCTTCGGTACTTCTGGTCGGGGTGCTGCTCGCGCTGGCGAGCTGGAAGGCGATCCTCGGGACGGTCGCGGTCGACAGCGTGAAGACGCCGTCCGCCGAAGCCTTTTACTGGCTGACGATCACGTTGTCGCAGACGCTCGGGACGGCGCTTGGCGACTGGGCGGCCGATGATGGCGGGCTTGGCTATCTGGGCGGCGCCATGGTGTTTGGCGGGCTGCTGTTCGGCCTCTATCTGCTCTACGCGCAGACCCGGGTGTCGCGCGTGCTCCTGTTCTGGGCGGCGTTCATTCTGACACGGCCGCTTGGGGCCACCGTCGGTGATTTTCTGGACAAGCCGCTCACATCGGGCGGGCTTGGGTTCGGGCGGGATACGGCCTCGATCGTCCTCGTGCTCGGCATTGCGCTCGCCATCTGGTGGTTCCCGCAAAAGGCCGCCAAGGCCAGCTGAAGCCGTCGCGGCGCAAGGGAACACCTTCCGGCGGGCGGGGCTGCATGGCCCCGTGCGAGGCGATCTCACAGCCTGAAAAACAACCGGCCCAAACAGACATCTATTCGACATGGCACGAATGCTGGTCTAGAAGCGCGGCCATGAGTGACCGACCCGATACGCCGCTCCTTGATATGGTCGCCTATCCGGCAGACCTGAGGAAGCTCCGTCCCGATCAGCTCCGCCAGTTCGCGGATGAACTGCGCGCCGAAACCATTTCCGCCGTCTCCGTGACGGGCGGGCATCTCGGCGCTGGGCTGGGCGTGGTCGAACTGACGACGGCGATCCACTATGTGTTCAACACGCCCGAGGACAAGCTCGTCTGGGACGTTGGCCACCAATGTTATCCGCACAAGATCATCACCGGCCGCCGCGACCGCATTCGCACGCTGCGGACGGGCGGGGGGCTGTCGGGCTTCACCAAGCGCATCGAAAGCGAATATGATCCCTTCGGTGCCGCACACAGTTCGACGTCGATTTCCGCGGCGCTCGGCTTTGCCATGGCCAACAAGATGGCGGGCAAATCGGGCCGGGGGATCGCGGTCATCGGCGATGGCGCCATGTCTGCCGGGATGGCTTATGAAGCCATGAACAATGCGACGCAGGCGGGCAACCGGCTGGTCGTCATCCTCAATGACAATGACATGTCGATCGCGCCGCCCGTGGGCGGGCTGTCGGCCTATCTGGCGCGCCTCGTCTCCTCGCGGCCGTTCCTCAACTTGCGCGAACTGGCCAAGAAGATCTCACGCCGCCTGCCGGAGCCGCTGCATATCGCGGCGCGCAAGACCGACGAATTCGCGCGTGGCATGGCCATGGGCGGCACGCTGTTCGAAGAGCTGGGCTTCTATTATGTCGGCCCGATTGACGGGCACAATCTCGATCACCTGATCCCGGTGCTCGAAAATGTCCGCGATGCGGCAGAAGGGCCATGTCTGATCCATGTCGTGACCAAGAAGGGTCACGGCTATGCGCCTGCCGAAGCAGCGGCGGATAAATATCACGGCGTCCAGAAGTTTGACGTGGTGACCGGCACGCAGGTCAAGGCGCCGCCGGGACCGCCAGCCTATCAGAACGTGTTCGGCGATACGCTCGCCAGGATTGCGGACACCGACCCGCGCATCTGTGCGATTACCGCTGCCATGCCGAGCGGAACCGGTGTGGATCGCTTCGCAAAGGCGCATCCCGACCGCGCCTTCGACGTCGGCATTGCCGAACAGCATGCGGTGACCTTTGCAGCGGGGCTGGCCGCAGAGGGCATGCGGCCCTTCTGTGCCATCTATTCGACGTTCCTCCAGCGGGCTTACGATCAGGTCGTCCATGACGTCGCGATCCAGAACCTGCCTGTCCGCTTCGCGATCGACCGGGCCGGGCTCGTCGGCGCGGACGGCTCCACGCATGCAGGGTCGTTCGATGTGACCTATCTCGCCTCACTGCCCAACATGGTCGTGATGGCGCCGTCAGACGAAGCCGAGCTTGTCCACATGACCTATACGGCCGCGCTGCATGACAGCGGCCCGATTGCGCTGCGCTATCCGCGCGGCAATGGCACGGGCATCGCGCTTCCTGAAACGCCGCAGGCGCTGGAGATCGGCAAGGGCCGGATCGTAAAGCAGGGCAAGAAGGTGGCCATTCTGTCACTCGGCACGCGACTGGAAGAAGCGATGAAGGCGGCCGACACGCTTGAGGCCAAGGGGCTTTCGACGACTGTCGCCGACCTGCGCTTTGCCAAGCCGCTTGATGTCGACCTCATCCGCAAGCTGCTGACGACGCACGAAGTAGCTGTCACGGTCGAGGAAGCCAGCATTGGCGGCCTCGGCGCACATGTGCTGACGATGGCCAGCGACGAGGGGCTGATCGATGCCGGGCTCAAGCTGCGCACGCTGCGTCTGCCTGACAAGTTCCAGGATCAGGATGCGCCGTACAAGCAATATGACGAGGCGGGCCTCAACGCGCCGCAGATCGTCGAGGCGGTCCTGAAGGCGCTGCGCATCAATTCGGCCGTGGCCGAAGCCGGGAAGCGCGCCTGACCTGAGCCATGGCCAAGGTCCGCGCAGACCAGTTGCTCGTGGATTGCGGGCTCGCGGAAAGCCGCTCGCGGGCGCAGGCGCTGATCCTCGCGGGCCTCGTCTATCTGGGTGACCGCAAGGTTGAAAAGGCCGGACAGCAGATCGCCGAGGATGCCGTGCTCGACGTTCGCGGGCGCGACCATCCGTGGGTGTCGCGCGGCGGCGTCAAGCTGGCGCACGCGCTCACGCATTTTGGCTGGGACGTGGCAGGCGCGGTCGCCATTGATGTCGGCAGTTCCACCGGCGGCTTCACCGATGTTCTGCTGACCCACGGCGCGGCCAAGGTCTTTGCCGTCGACAGCGGCACCAACCAGCTGGCCTGGAAGCTGCGGCAGGACCCGCGCGTCGCCGTTCATGAGCAGACGAGCGCGCGCATCCTGACCGACGCCGAGATTACCGAACCCGTTGATCTCATCGTATGCGATGCGAGCTTCATCGGCCTGTCGAAGGTGCTGGAACGACCCATGACCTTTGCAAAGCCGGGTGCCGGTCTCATCGCGCTCATCAAGCCGCAATTCGAGGCGGGGCGCGACGAGGTGGGGAAGGGCGGTGTCGTCCGCGACCCTGCGGTACATGTCCGTGTGTGCAATGACGTGCAAACATGGTTGACCGATATCGGCTGGCACGTAGAAGGCGTCACCGAAAGTCCGATCAAGGGGCCGGAAGGCAATATCGAGTTCCTGATCGCCGCTCGTAAGATGGCCTGACCGGCCAACAGGGGAAAAAGTGAGAACGCGCGCCATTTTGCTGGCTTGCGCTGCAACCTGCCTGCCAAGCATGGCGCAGGCGCAGCGTACTGCCGAAAATCTTGTGACCCAATCGGCCGACGCCTTCGGCAAATCGATCGGGAGCGAGAAGATCGGCCTGTACAGCGCAGACGATATTCGCGGGTTCAACCCGGTCGACGCGGGCAATGTCCGCATCGAAGGCCTGTATTTCGACCATGTCGAACGCGTGCCCTCGCGGCTTGTGGACGGGTCTTCCGTGCGCGTTGGCGTTGCCGCCCAAGGCTATCCCTTTCCAGCACCCACGGGCATTGTCGACTATGACCTGACGCTGTTTCGCGGCAAGCAGGAAGCCAGCGGGCAGATCGAGCGCGGTCCCTACGGGGGCTATGCAGGCAATCTCGAAGTCAAGCAGCCCCTCGCCGGAGACCGCTTCGGCGTCGCCGGTGGCGTAGGCTTCCGGGAAATGGTGCGGCCCGAAGGGGGCAGGAGCAGCTTTCGCAGTATCGGGGCAAACCTTGCCTGGCGGCCTTATGCGGGTGCTTTGGTGACAGCGATGGCTGGTGGCTTCACCGGTCGGGACGATGAGGCGCACGCGACCATCTTCCCGGCGTCTGGCGCAGCGCTGCCCCGCGTCCCGCGGGAGGTCTTCCTTGGTCAGCCCTGGACCGACCGCAACTACAATCTCATCATGTATGGCGGCCTTGCCAAACTGCCCATGGGCAAATGGCTGATCGAAGCCGGGCTGTTCGACTTCACGATGAAGAACGACACCAACTTTGCGGACCTGCTGCGCGGAGTTCGCGAGGATGGGTCGGCTGCGAGCCGCATCGTCATCTACGATCCGGGCAGCCGTTCCCACAGCCTGTCGGGCGAAGGGCGGATCACGCGACAATTTCTGACCGGGGATATCCGGCACCGGCTGATCCTGAGTGCGCGCGGGCGGATCAAGGACCGTCTGTTCGGCGGCACGCAGCGGATCGATCTTGGTCCCAGCTCAGCCATCGCGCCCGATTTCCGTCCGCAGCCAGTCCTCCTGCCGCAGGTGAAGGATGAGGACCATGTCCAGCAGATGACCTTCGGGGCCGCCTATGGCCTGCAATGGCAGGGCCATGGGTCGTTGGACCTGTCGGTCTCTCACGCGCAATATACCAAGCGGATCGACTTCGCGAACCCGTTGCTCCCGCTCGTCGTCACCAAGGACAATCCGATCCTGGTGACTGCAACGGGCTCGCTCAACCTCACACGTCGCCTCGTGCTGTACGGCGGGGTGGTGCACGGGTTGGAAGAGGCGCTGATCGCGCCGGACATTGCGAGCAACCGGTCCGAGGCACCGCCTGCGATCCGGACGCGGCAATATGATTTCGGCGCACGCTACGCCGTCACGCCAAAGCTCACGCTGGTCGCCGGGGTGTTCAGCGTGAAGAAGCCCTATTTCAATCTCGACCCGAGCTTGCGCTATCGCCAGTTGGGCGATGTCGACAATCGCGGGGTCGAGGTCTCGCTGGCCGGACAGCTGGCGCCCGGCCTCACAGTGGTGGCAGGGTCGCTGTTCCTCGACCCCAAGATCTCCGGCGAAGCCATCGACACGGGTCTGATCGGCGAACGGCCCGTGGGGTCGATCCGGCGGCGCAGCATCGCGAATTTCGACTGGCGGCTGTCGCAGGGGCACAGCCCCTGGTCCTTCGATGTCGCGTTCGAGAGCCTGTCGGCGCGCGTCGGCAATGCGGCCAACACATTTTCGGTCCCCCCGGGGGAGACGGTCAATCTCGGGCTGCGGTACCGGTTTGAACTGGCGCACAATTCGACGCTGCTGCGCGTTCAGGCGCAGAATCTGTTCAATGACTATCGCTGGCAGGTCTCCTCCAGCGGCGGCTTCACCTATGCCAATAGCCGGACCTATATGGCGCAGCTGATCATGGATATCTGATCCGTTCGTCGAACGGCGGCGCCGTTTGTCGAAGGCCGATTACAACGCACAGCGTCTGCGGCGAGGAGAGGGGCATGAAAACAACAGCCTCTTTCCTGTCGGTTGCGGCGACCTTGATGTCCGTGCCCGCCTTTGCCCAGCGGACCGACGACAATGCCGTAAAGCAGGCCGATGATGCCTTCGGCAAGTCCGTGGGCGATGAACAGATCGGCATTTACAATGCGGGCATGGTACGGGGCTTTTCGCCCGTGGATGCCGGCAATGTCCGCATTGAGGGCCTGTATTTCGACCAGCAGGCCAATCCCACGCAGCGGCTTGTCGGCGGGACGACAATCCATGTCGGCATCTCGGCGCAGGGCTACCCATTCCCCGCGCCGACAGGGATTGCCGATTATGAGCTGCGCCGCCCGGGGGCCAAGCCGATGGCCTCGGTCAACCTCAGTCTCGGCCCTTGGGAGCATAAGGGCGCGGAATTCGATGCGCAGCTGCCGATCGACGGCGAGACGCTGGGCGTGGCCTTTGGCGGCGGCATCTACGCAGAGTCGCAGCCCTATCACGGTGTCTCAAAGCTCAACACCATGGCGGTCATCGGTCGTTACGCGCCCGCGCCGGATATCGAGATTCTGCCCTTCTGGAGCCGCATTGAATCGCGCGATGAGGAAAGTCAGTCGCTGATCTTCACCGATGGCACTTTCCTTCCGCCCAAGATGCCGCGCGACAGGTTCCTCGGCCAGAAATGGTCTGATTTCGGCGGTGTGCTTGGCAATTATGGCGTGATCGCCAAGGCACGGCCTGCCGGGCTTGATATCAGGGTGGGTGTGTTCCGTTCCACCTTCCAGTCGGATGAGGAGCATATCGACCTGCTGTTCGGCACCGACCGCACCGGCCGCGTGGCCGATCGTGTCGTCGTCGTGGACGGGGGCAATCGCTTTGCGTCAACATCGGGCGAGATCCGGGTGGCCAAGTCCTTCACCGAAGGCCCGCGCTGGCACAATGTCGTGGCCTCCCTGCGCGGCCGCGACCAGACCCGGCGCTATGGCGGGGCGGCGCTGGCCGATCTTGGGGCAAGCCAGCTCGGCGTCGAGGATTTCCGGCCAGAGCAAAACCCGCCCATTGGCCCCAAAACACGCGACCATGTGACGCAAAAGACGATCGGTCTGGGCTATCAGGGTCGCTGGGCGAAGGTCGGCGAGCTCAGCTTCGGGTTGCAAAAGACCGACTATGCCAAGGACATTTTGGATCCGGACCCGGCGGTCGTCTTCCCGCGCACCTTGTCAAACCCCTGGCTTTTCAGTGCCAATGCCGCCGCCTATATGAGCGATCGGATTGCCATCTATGGCGGCTATACGCGGGGGCTGGAGGAAAGTCCGGTCGCACCTGTTGAGGCCGTCAACCGGAACGAAGCGCCGCCCGCCATCCGCACGACGCAGAAAGAGGCGGGGGTACGCTGGAAGGTCAGCGAGGGCGTCAGCGCGGTCGTTGGCTATTTCGATATCGACAAGCCCTATTTCAATCTCGATCCGTCCCAGCGGTTCCGGGAACTCGGCCATGTCCGCAATCGGGGGATCGAGCTTTCGGTCGCCGGTCCGGTCGCCGAGGGGCTCTATGTCGTTGCCGGCAATGTGTGGCTCGATGCCACCGTGTCGGGTGAGGAGGTGGATCGCGGCCTGATCGGGCGGCGGCCGATTGGCACGTTCCGCCGTCACACGATCATCAGCATGGATTATCAGGTGCCGGGCGTTCCGCCGCTGTCGCTCAATGCCGTGTTTGAAGGGACGAGCGCACGCACCGCCAATGCGCTGGATACGCTGCGCATCCCGACGCGCGCGGTCATGCATCTGGGCGCGCGCTACAAGTTCAAGATCGCCGACAAGCCGCTCTTGCTGCGCGCCAATGTGCAGAATGTGACGAACACCTTCGGCTGGGCGGTCGGGGGGAGCGGGTTTTTCGTGCCCAATGGCTCGCGACGTTATGCGCTAAGTCTTGCCGCAGACCTCTGATCCTGCGTAAACACGGTTCAGTCCGAACCGGAGGAAATTGATGAGCCAGATCGCATCCAAGTCGCAATTGCGCATGTCGTTCCTGCGCTATGCACTGGTCACCGTACCGGCGATCCTGTTTCTGGGTTTCCTGTCCGGAAAGATGGCCAATTCGGGCTATGAGAACCGCTGGTTCATGGCACTGTCCCGTCCGGACATCGTGCCACCGGGCTGGGTGTTTGGCGCGGTCTGGACGACGCTTTATATCCTTCTTGGCATTTCCCTTGCGATGATCCTGTTCGCGCGCGGTGCCCCCGGACGGCCGCTGGCGCTGGGCCTGTTTGCGGGGCAGCTTGTTCTGAATCTGATCTGGAGCCCGCTCTTCTTCGCGGCGCATCAGGTGACTTTGGCCTTCTATTTGATCCTCATCATTCTTGGCCTTTCGATCGCCACGACCTTTGCCTTTGCGCGCATTCGCAAGGTCGCGGCATGGCTTCTGGTGCCCTATCTGGTCTGGCTGAGCTTTGCCTCAATCCTCAATTATCAGATCGATGCGCGCAATCCGGATGCGGAAACCCTTGTGCCGGAAGCTCCGCGCACCCAGATAGTGCTCTAAGCCAGCCTACCAAGGAACTTGAAATGCAGTCTGAAAATCGCCTGTTTGATGATCTTGCCAAATTCGTGAACGGCGCCGCCGGCACGCTGGCGGGCGTGGGCCGCGAGGCCGAGGCCGCGACGCGCGAAAAGGCCAAGGAATGGATTGGCGGACTGGATTTTGTCAGCCGTGACGAGTTCGAAGCGGTGAAGGCAATTGCGATTGCCGCGCGCGAAGAGGCCGAGGCGCTGAAGGCGCGCCTTGCGGCGCTGGAAGCGACTGCCAAGAGCTGAGGCACGCTGATCTTCTCCACAATTTTGTCTGTGGACCCGCTGGCGACTCTTGCCCGTTCGTCACCGCGAAAGGCAATCAGCCGGTGATGAGCATCGAACCCCTCGACATGGCGCAAGCCGCCGGCGCGCCTATCGAAACGCTGGAAAGCTGGTTTTCAGCTCATGGCTGGCCCTTTGAGCGGCTCGGCGACGAGGAAATCGTGGCGTCGGCCAAGGGGGCGTGGTGCCAATATGAGCTCCGCGGGCTCTGGCGCGACGATGATTGCGTGCTCCAGTTCCTCGCCTTTCCCGACGTCAAGGTCACGGATGCGCAGGCCGCCGCAATCTATGAAACGATCGGCCTGATCAACGAACAGTTGTGGCTGGGTCATTTCGAATATTGGCCCGCGACCGGTATCATCGCCTATCGCCACGCGGTCCTGCTCGATTCCGGCAATGGCGAGGCCACTTTCTCCTTTGAACAGGCCGAAGTCATGGTCGAGGCCGCGATTGACGAGCTCGACCGGTTCTATCCGGTCTTCCAGTTCGTCCTGTGGGGCGGCAAGTCACCGCGAGAGGCGATCACCTCGGCCATGGTGGAAACGCAGGGCGAGGCCTGATGACAGCGCCGTCGATCTGGCTGGTCGGATGCGGCAACATGGGCGGCGCAATGCTTGCGGGCTGGCTCAAGAGCGGGGTGCCTGCCGCCTCGATCCATGTGATAGATCCGCATGCAGCGCATGTGCCGGACGGCGTCGCGCTCAGCGCCGCGCCCCCGCCGGGTGTCACGCCCGACATTCTGCTGCTTGCGGTCAAGCCGCAGATGCTGGCGGAGGTTGCGCCCCGTCTGGCGGTTGGTCCCCAGACGATGTTGCTGTCGATCCTTGCAGGTGTCGAGATCGCTGCGCTTGCATCACATCTCCCAGGCGCGGCGCAGTATGTTCGCGTCATGCCCAATATGCCGGCCGCCATCGGGGAAGGGGTCAGCGCGATTTTCGGCCCCACGCTGGATGATGCGGCGCGGGCGCGCGTTGCCGCTCTGGTGGAGCCGCTTGGCCGGATCGAGTGGATCTCCGACGAAAGCCTTTTTCATGCCGTCACCGGCGTGTCGGGCTCCGGGCCGGCCTATGTGCTGCGCTTTGCAGAGGCGCTGGCGGCCGGGGGCGTGGCAGAAGGTCTCGCCGAAGACGTGGCGCTGCGCCTTGCGCTTGAAACGCTGGCTGGGACGGCGCAGCTCGCCTTGCAATCAGAACGGACGCCATCGGAACTGGTCGAAACCGTCCGTAGCCCCAATGGCACGACCCATGCGGGTCTGACCACGCTCGACCCGTCGGATTTTGCCGCGATCGTGCGCGCGACAGTGTCGGCGACGGCGGCCCGCAGCCGTGAACTTGCCGAGGCTGCACGCGCATCGCAAAATTGACCGCATGGAGCGGTTGACGTATGCGCATGGCTCGCATAGCGCGGACAGGAAGTTGCGGGAAAACCAGCCCGCGCAGCATGAAAGTTTCAAAATCGATGGGCGCTCATCCCGCATTTGCCATTGAACCCAATGCCTCACCGGTGCCGGACGCGGAACGGCGTGCCCGCATCGCGGCGCCCGGATTTGGACGGGTCTTCACCGATCACATGGTGATGATCCGCTATTCGGAGGACAAGGGATGGCATGATGCGCGCGTGACGGCGCGCCAGCCGCTGACGCTTGATCCGGCGACGGCCGTGTTCCACTATGCGCAGGAAATCTTCGAAGGCCTGAAGGCCTATCGGCTGGAAGACGGCACCATGGCGCTGTTCCGGCCCGATGCCAATGCAAGCCGCTTCAACGCGTCGGCCCGCCGTATGGCCATGGCCGAGCTGCCGGAAGAGCTGTTCATTGAATCCTGCCGCGCGCTCGTGGACATCGACCGTGACTGGTTCCCGGATGTTGAGGGCGGGTCAATCTATCTGCGCCCCTTCATGATCGCGAGCGAGACCTTCCTTGGGGTCAAGCCATCGTCCGAATATATCTACATGGTGATCGCCTCGTCCGCCGGGGGCTATTTCAAGAGCGGCGCGCCCGCGGTGTCGCTCTGGGTTTCGCAGGATTACAGCCGCGCCGCGCCGGGTGGCACGGGTGCTGCCAAGTGCGGCGGCAACTATGCCTCCAGCCTTGTCGCGCAAGCCGAAGCCACCCGGCACGGGCATGATCAGGTCGTCTTCCTTGATGCGGCCGAAAACCGCTGGATCGAAGAACTTGGCGGGATGAACATCTTTTTCGTCTTTGAGGACGGGTCGCTGCAGACGCCGCCGCTGTCCGGCACCATCCTGCCGGGCATTACCCGGGACTCGCTCCTGACGCTTGCGCGCGAGGCGGGCCTTACGGTGCGGGAAGAGCGCTATTCGATCGATCAGTGGGAAGCTGACGCGAAGAGCGGGCGCCTGGTGGAATCGTTCGCCTGCGGTACAGCTGCCGTCGTCACGCCCATCGGCAGCGTCTCCCGGCCGGGCAGCAGCTTTTCCATCGGTGCCGGTGGACCGGGACAGGCCACGCAGCGCCTGAAGGACCGCTTGGTCGGCATTCAGCGCGGCGCTCTGCCCGACCCACATGGCTGGGTCATGCGGCTCGATTGACGCATTGAATTCACGTGCGCGGCCGCTATAGGGGCCGTCCACCCGATGCTGGGGCGTCGCCAAGTGGTAAGGCACCGGTTTTTGGTACCGGCATTCGCAGGTTCGAATCCTGCCGCCCCAGCCAAGCACTTCTTGTCTCTCCATTTCCAGCTTCTGCGCGGCAGGGCTAAGTTCCAGTCTTGCGGGGCATAGTTGCTGGTAGTTTTACTTGCCGCTTCGGAGAATCGCTCTGACGCACCTGGGCATTGCACGCCTCGTCCCTGAGGATTTCGTCGCCGGATTGTTCGCATCAGGCCGTTGAGTCAAAATAACTGACTGAAAAACCGAGATTATTCGTGATCGGTGAAAATTGGCGATGTCGACAGATAGCTTTTAATAGAACTGTAACCGTTATTTGCGAGAGCGAGAGTCGCGCGTCCACGTATCAGGCTGCGCAGGCTTTGGTTTTTCCCCATTTTCAGCGGGTTAAGGCTTAAGTTTTGGCAAACTGCCGGGTTTTGTCATTTCTGACATTGGGACTTGATAAAAGTCCGATTTGGTGCCAGAGGACAACCGACTACGGTGTAACGAAAGAAAGGGAGCCCCCTATGAACCTGCGTAACAAGATCACGACGGTTGCTGCTGCAATCGCAATGGTCGCTGTTCCGACCATCGCTTCGGCCGCTCCGGCTGCCAAGGCTCTGTCGGTCCGTGCGGCTGCTCCGGTCCGTGCTGCTTCGGTGCAGCGCGACGAAAGCAAGCTCGGTGGCAGCATCCTGATCGCTGTTCTCGCTGCTGCGGCTGTTGTCGCTGGCATCGTGATCGCGTCGGATGGCAGCAACGACGCTGTCAGCCCCTAGTCTTTAAAGACTACGGTCAAGCTATAGAGAAGGGCGGTCCCTTGGGGCCGCCCTTTTTCGTTGTGCGCGCTTTATGCCGCGAGGGCCTTTTACGGCGAGGCATTCCTCCCTATCTGCCACAGCGAGGAGACTTTGCATGACCGAGACAGCGATTTTTGCGGGCGGATGCTTCTGGTGCGTCGAAGCCGTGTTCCAGGACCTGATCGGAGTCGAGAAGGTGGAAAGCGGCTATATCGGCGGGCACGTGCCTGATCCGACCTATAAGCAGGTCTGCGGCGGCGACACCGGCCATGCCGAGGCGATCCGCGTGACCTATGATGCCGCGCGCATCACCTATGGTGATTTGCTCGACATCTTCTTTGCAACGCATGACCCGACGCAGCTCAACCGGCAGGGCAATGACGTCGGGACGCAGTATCGCTCCGCGATCTTCCCGCTTGACGCTGCGCAGACGTCGGACGCCGAGGCCGCCATCGAACGGGCGCGTGCCGATTGGCCCGCCCCGATCGTGACGACCATTGAGCCGGCAACCACCTGGTATCCGGCCGAAGACTATCATCAGCAATATTGGGACGGTGAGGGCCAGCGTAACCCCTATTGTCTCGCAGTGATCCCGCCAAAACTGGCGAAACTGCGCAAGGGCTACGCTGACCGGATCAAGGCCGCCTGATCAGCGCGGACCGCGCGCGTTGCGCACCGCGCCCTTGAAGTTGCCGACGCCCGAAGGCTTGCGGTTGCCGAACCGACGGCGGGGCTGATCGCCGTCCGCCCGGTTGGGCGTGCCTTCCCGGCGGCGACCATCGCCATTGCCTGGGCGGGCGCGCTGACCGTCGGAACGGCCGTGATTCTCGGCACCGGCCGGTCGTGCGGCAGGCTTGGGCATGCGGGCCACGGCTTCTGCGAAGTTCTCGGGCAGCGGCACCTGTTCCAGCTGGACGCGGGTGAGGCGCTCGATCTGCTTGAGATAGGCACGCTCTTCACCGTCCACAAAGCTGATCGCAATGCCTTCCGCCCCGGCGCGCGCCGTACGGCCGATGCGGTGCACATATTGCTCGGCGACGTTGGGCAATTCGTAGTTGAACACGTGGCTCACGCCCGACACGTCGATGCCGCGCGCGGCAATGTCGGTCGCAACGAGGATGCGGACGTCGCCCTTGCGGAAGGCCTGAAGCGCGGTCGTGCGCTGGGCCTGGCTCTTATTGCCATGGATGGCGGCGCAGGGAATGCCGGCGGCGATGAGGTTCTTCACGACGCGGTCGGCGCCATGCTTGGTCCGGGTGAAGACCAGAGCGCGGTCAATCTCTTCTTCCTTCAGTCGGATGGTGAGCAGCGCCTGCTTTTCGCGCTGGTCGCAGAAGGTGACATATTGGCGGATGCGCTCGGCGGTCGTCGCCTGCGGCGTGACAGAGACGCGGACCGGATTGGTCAGGAAGCGATCGCCGAGTTCCGAAATCGTCTTAGGCATGGTGGCCGAAAAGAACAGCGACTGGCGCTTTTTGGGGAGCAGCGTGTCCACGCGCTTCAGGGCGTGGATGAAGCCGAGGTCGAGCATCTGGTCGGCTTCGTCGAGCACGAAGATTTCGACATTGCGCAGCGAAAGAGCCCGCTGATCGATAAGGTCGAGCAGACGGCCCGGCGTTGCGACGAGCACGTCCGTGCCACCGCTCAGCGCCTTGATCTGCTTGCCGATTGGCACGCCGCCAAAGACGGTCTCGACGCGGATCTGCGACTGGCGACCATAATCGCGGAACGACTGCGCAATCTGCGCCGCCAGTTCGCGCGTCGGCGAAAGAACGAGCATCCGGCACGTCAGCGGAACGCGCGCCTTGGCATTCTCCATCAGATACTGGAGCGAGGGCAGCGCGAACGCCGCCGTCTTGCCAGTGCCGGTCTGTGCAATCCCGCACAGGTCGCGGCCCTGAAGGAGCGAGGGGATGGACTGCGCCTGGATCGGCGTCGCAGAAGTATAGCCCTTCGCCTGAAGGGCGGCGAGCAGGGGCTTGGCAAGGCCAAGCTCAGAAAACTGGGTCATGAAACACTTTCAATATGCGCGCGGACGCGCCGAAAGGGCACGCGCGAGCGGGGTCAAACTGACGACCCGCGTGACAAGGGAAGCCTTGGAAAAACGCCTTCGGACCCCGCCTGCACCGGGGCTTCTCCCCCAGTCAATCACGCTGGCCATCGGGTCCGGCAAGGCATCGGCCTTGCTGCGCTGCAACATCACATAGGTGAAGTTGCACCAGAAAGCAAGCTTATGCGCGGGATCAGGCGGCGGCGCGCCGGAGACGGTCGTTGATTGCGAGGCCAAGACCCGTCTCCGGGATCGGCGCAACCGCGATGGCGGGGGCGGCGGACGCATCGGCCTGATGGAGCAAATCGAACAGCCGGGCGGCCGCCTCGACGAGATCGGCTGCCGGGCTGAGATTGGCATCGCAGGCCATCGTGCCAAAGCCAATCAGCCATTCACCGGGGGCGGCCGAGGCCGCGTTGAGGCGCACCGGCTTGGTCGGGGCATAGTGGCTTGCCAGCTGGCCGGGGGCTTCTATCGATCCGCCTGACGTCAGGGGCAGGGCGAGGTCGATCGGGCCGGGGCGCAACAGGCGCAGGCCGCTGTCCGAAACCGCGACGATCGTTGATTCCAGCCCCTGCTGCGTGGGCCCGGCATCGATGATCAGGGAAATGCGCCCCCCGAGGCTCTTCATCACATGCGCCGCGCGCGTGGGGCTGATCGTTCCGCTGGCATTTGCGCTTGGCGCGGCGAGCGGGCGACCACAGCTCTGCAGGAGATTCTGCATCGCCGGATGGGCCGGCACGCGCAGCGCAATCGTCGGCAGGCCCGCCATGACCAGCGCTGCAATGCCGCTGTCGGGGCGAACGGGGAGGACGAGGGTCAGGGGACCGGGCCAATATTGCCGGGCCAGCGCGCGTGCCTGGTCACTGAAGACGGCAATGCGTTCTGCCGCTAAGAGATCGGGCACGTGCACGATCAGCGGATTGAAACTCGGTCGCCCCTTGGCCTCGTAGATGCGGGCGACAGCATCTCCATTGGTGGCGTCGGCCGCGAGTCCATAGACCGTTTCCGTCGGCACAGCGACGCAGCCGCCCGCACGGATGATGTCAGCCGCCTCATCGATGGCGGCCTTGCCGTAAGGTCGGATTTGCGTGACCAAAGGGGAGATTGTGTCCATCGCAAGCAGCGCTATAGCCAGCGCCAGCCGGTTGCAACATGGGGAGCCTTAGCATGACCTTTTCTCCGCCCCTCGCTGAACAGCGATTTGTCCTCGATCACGTCACGCGGATCGATGAGCTTGCGGCCGCGCCGCGCTTTGAGGCGGCGACCCCGGACATGATCAATGCGATCCTCGACGGAGCCGGTGCGCTGGCGGCGGGCGCCTGGGCCCCGACCAATCGCGTAGGTGATACCAACACCCCCAAATGGCAGGACGGCACGGTCACGATGCCGCCGGGCTTCAAGGACGCCTATCAGGCCTATGTCGAAGGCGGCTGGGGCACGATTGACTGCGAGCCGGCCTTTGGCGGGCAGGGGCTGCCCTTCGCGCTCGGCTTTGTCGTGCTCGAAAATCTGGGGACGGCGAATATGGGCTTTGGTCTGTGCCCCATCCTGACATCGGGCGCGATCGAGGCGCTGGCCTCGCATGGGAGCCCGGAACAGCAGGCCATGTACCTGCCCAATCTCGTGTCGGGCAAATGGACCGGAACGATGAACCTGACTGAGCCGCAGGCGGGTTCTGACGTCGGCGCGTTGCGTTCGACCGCGGAACCGGCCGCCGATGGCAGCTTTCGGATCAAGGGCACCAAGATCTACATCACGTTCGGTGAACATGATCTGGCCGACAATATCGTCCATCTCGTGCTGGCCCGTACGCCGGGCGCGCCTCCGGGGACGAAGGGCATCTCGCTCTTCCTCGTGCCCAAGATCAGGCCCGATGGGACCCGCAATGACGTGCGCTGCGTGTCTATCGAACACAAGCTCGGCATCCACAGTTCACCGACCTGCGTCATGTCCTATGGCGACAATGATGACTGCCATGGCTGGCTGATCGGTCCGGAGATGGGCGGCATGCGCGCGATGTTCACGATGATGAACAATGCGCGTCTCAATGTTGGCCTGCAGGGCGTGCAGATTGCCGAACGGGCGACGCAGCAGGCAAAGGCCTATGCACGCGACCGCATCCAGTCGGCCCGGCCCGATTCCGGCGGAAAGTCGGTGGCGATCATCGAGCATCCTGACGTGCGCCGCATGATCCTGCGCATGAAGGCGTTGACCGAAGCTGCGCGCGCATTGCTCTATCTTGCCGCTGGCAATGTCGATCGCGCCCGGCTGGGCGTGGAGGGCGCACGGGCGCGTGTCGACTTGCTGACGCCGCTGGCCAAGGCCTATGGCACGGATATCGGATGTGAGGTCGCCAGCCTGGGCATCCAGATCCATGGTGGCATGGGCTTCATAGAGGAAACGGGCGCGGCACAGCATTATCGCGACGCCCGCATTGCGCCGATCTATGAAGGCACGAATGGCATTCAGGCCGCCGATCTGGTCGGGCGCAAGCTCGCGGGTGATGGTGGGGCCGGTATGGCCGCCCTGATCGCCGACGTGCGCGCCGAAGCCGAGGATGAGCGGCTGATTGCGCTGACAGGCCTTGTCGAGCAGCTGACCGCTATTCTGCTGGACGCGGATGGCGATGACCGGTTGGCCGCCAGCTATCCCTATCTCACGATGGTCTCGGTCATGACGTGCGGCTGGCTCATGGAGCGGCAGGCAAAGGTCGCGGCGTCGATGCTGGAACGCGGGGAGGGTGACCCCGCTTTCCTGCGCGCCAAGGCTGTGACCGCGCGCTATTATCTGGCGCACATGGTCGGCGAAGCGATGGGGCTCGCCTCGTCGGTGACGTCGGGCGCGGAATATCTGTACGACCTGACGGCGGACGAACTGGCGGCCTGATCGACACGCGCGGCGCCGGCCTGCAGATTCGGGCCTAGCGCGCTGTGCCGTGCTTGGTTACATGGGCCGCCACGACTCAATCGGGAACAAACTTGTGGCAATCGAAATTCCTCTTGGCCTGACCTTCGACGACGTGCTGCTCCAGCCGCGCGATTCTGACGTCCTGCCAAGCCAGGCCGACACGCGGACCCAGATCACGCGTGAGATTACCCTCAACATCCCGATCCTGTCGTCGGCGATGGACACGGTCACCGAAGCCGACATGGCCATCGTGATGGCGCAGCTTGGTGGCTTGGGCGTGCTCCACCGCAATCTTTCGATTGAAGAACAATGCAATGCCGTCCGGCAGGTGAAGCGCTTTGAGTCGGGCATGGTCGTCAACCCGATCACGATAGAACCGACGGCGACGCTCGCCGAGGCCAAGGCGCTGATGGCGATGCACCATATTTCGGGCATTCCGGTTGTCGAAGCGGGCGGCCGTCTGGCCGGGATCGTGACGAACCGCGACGTGCGCTTTGCCGAAAATCCCGCGCAGCCGGTCGCCGAGCTGATGACGCGCGACAATCTGGTCACCGTCAGCACGGGCGTGAGCCAGGACGAGGCGCGCCGTCTGCTCCATGCGCACCGGATCGAAAAGCTTCTCGTCGTCGATGATGCCTTCCATTGCGTCGGCCTGATCACGGTCAAGGACATGGACAAGGCCGTTACCTATCCCGCCGCGACCAAGGACGCGGCGGGCCGCCTGCGCGTTGCCGCCGCGACCACAGTGGGGGATGCCGGGTTTGAACGCACCGAGGCGCTGATCGACGCGGAATGCGATCTTATCGTGATCGATACCGCGCATGGCCATTCGAAGATGGTGTCGGAAGCGGTTGCGCGCGTGAAGAAGCTGTCGAGCAAGGTCCAGATCGTCGCCGGGAACGTCGCCACAGCCGAAGCAACGCGGGCGCTGATCGATGCGGGTGCTGACGGCGTGAAGGTCGGTATCGGGCCAGGGTCGATCTGCACCACCCGCGTGGTGGCAGGCGTCGGCGTGCCGCAGCTGACGGCCATCATGGAATCAGCCGCCGAAGGCAAGAAGTCGGGCGTGCCCATCATCGCCGATGGCGGTCTGCGCACCTCCGGGGATGTTGCCAAAGCCCTCGCGGCGGGGGCGGCCAGCGTCATGGTCGGCTCGCTCCTTGCTGGGACCGAAGAGGCGCCCGGCGAGACGTTCCTCTATCAGGGGCGCGCCTACAAATCCTATCGCGGCATGGGCTCCGTCGGCGCGATGGCGCGTGGCTCGGCGGACCGCTATTTCCAGCAGGACATCAAGGACCAGCTCAAGCTCGTCCCCGAAGGGATTGAAGGCCAGGTCGCCTATAAGGGGCCTGCGCGCGACGTCATTCACCAGCTTGTGGGCGGCGTGAAGGCGGCCATGGGCTATACCGGCGCCCGCACGATCACGGATCTGCAGGAACGGGCCCGTTTCGTCCGGATCACCAATGCTGGTTTGCGCGAAAGCCATGTCCACGACGTGACCATTACGCGTGAAGCCCCCAATTACCCGACGCGCGGCTAAAGCTGCGGGTGGCCTGACGGCATGACCCCGGCCGCGCGCGTCCAGACGGCAATCGAGTTGCTGGACGCCATCATTGATGCCGCGCGCAACAATGGCGCGTCTGCAGATGTCGTCCTTGCAAAGGGCTTCCGCGAACGGCGCTACGCCGGGTCAAAGGACCGCCGCGCTATTCGGGACCTCGTCTATCGCGCCATCCGGGCGCATGACCGGATACCTGCATCGGGCCGCGCGGCGATCCTCGCGCTGGAGGATTCGACGCTTTCGGACCTGTTCGGGGCGGATCCCTACGGACCAGCGGCGTTCACTGACGCGGACGGCATTGTTGCAGTGGATGTGGCGCCCAACTGGATCGATACCGCGTTTCTGCCGTTTGTCGATGCCGCAGAGCGCGCCGCCCTGCTGGGCCGGGCACCCCTCGATCTGCGTGCCAATGCGCTCAAGGCCGACCGGCAGGAGATGCTGGCACTCTATCCGGATGCCCGGCCTATCGCGCACACGACGCATGGCTTCCGCTTTGAAACACCGGTCGATCTTGAACGTGACCCGGCGTATCTCGACGGACGTTTTGAGGTGCAGGACGCGGGCAGCCAGATCATTTCGCGCATCGCGGTGGCCGAAGATGCCGATATCGTCGTTGACCTGTGCGCAGGGGCCGGCGGGAAGACGTTGTCGCTTGCGGCGGACAAGGCCGGGTCCGGGCAGGTGATTGCGTGCGACACGGACCGAACCCGGTTGCAGCAGCTGCCACCGCGCGCGGCGCGGGCCGGGGCGACGGTCAGCACGCGGCTGCTGAACCCTGGACGCGAGATGGAGGCGCTTGAGGATCTCCGAGCCGGCGCCGACATCGTTCTTGTGGACGCGCCGTGCAGCGGCAGCGGCACCTGGCGGCGCAACCCGGAACTGCGCTGGCGGCTGACGCCCGAACGGCTGGCGCGGACCGTCGCCTTGCAGGCACAGGTTCTGCACGTTGCCGCGCAACTGGTGAAGCCCGGCGGCGCGCTGGTCTACGCCGTGTGTTCGCTCTTTACGCGCGAAGGGCCGGGGCAGATCGAACACTTCCTGCAGGCGCATCCTGACTTTGCCGCGACGCGGATCGATATTGGAACAGGGCGTCCCGCAGGCGAAGGCCTTGCGTTAACGCCGTTGCATGACGCGACCGATGGATTTTTTGTCGCGCGGCTGGCAAGAAGTTGCTAGCCATGACCGCATCTCACGCTCTGGAGAAGATTATGCGCTTTGTCGCACCGGCTGTTGCCCTGTCCCTTACGCTCGCGACAGTGTCGAGCGTCAGCTTCGGAAAGCGCATTGCGGATGACCAGATCAACCCGCTGTCCATGACTCTCACGAAGACCGGTATTGCCGAAGCCGCGGCAGGTCGTCTGGGTGAAGCCAATGATGTTCTGGAATCGGCGTTGGCCGTCGATCCGCGCAACCGCGCCGCTTATGTCGAGCTGGCCTCGGTCGCCCGCAAGCAGGGTCTGACCGGAAAGGCCATCCGCCTGTACCGTGAGGCGCTCCTGATCGAGCCCAATGATGTGATCGCACTCGCAGGACAGGGCGAAGCGCTGGTCATGAAGGGCGCCGTCACGCGTGCGAAGGAAAATCTCGCCCGCATCCAGAAGATCTGCATGAGCGCCTGCCCTGAGCAGACGCGCCTTGCCACCGCCATCGAAAAGGGGGCGGCCCAACCGGTCCTCTCGGCACAGGCCGTCGCGCCCGTCCCGGTGGTCAGCACGTCCGCTGAGAAGAAGCCTGACTGAACGCGCGTGCGAGCGCGATAAATTCCTCAACCGACACGGTTTCGGCGCGCCGGTCTCCGGCGATGCCGCAGGCCTCCAGGCAGTCCAGCGCATGGGGGAGCGATTTCAGGCTCTGCCGCAGCATCTTGCGGCGCTGCCCGAATGCGGCTGACGTCAGGTGTTCAAGCGCCCGCACTGAAACGCCCTCTGGCGCGTCCTTGGGCACGATGTGGACGACTGCTGACATCACCTTTGGCGGTGGCGTGAAGGCGGAGCGGTGCACCGGCATGGCGAGCCGCGCGGTGGTCCGCCATTGGGCGAGGATCGAAAGCCGACCATAAGCCGAGGTGCCGGGCTGTGCGACAATGCGGTCTGCGACTTCCCGTTGGAACATCAGCGTCAGGCTCTGCCACCGGGGCGGCCAGACGTCGCTCGTCAGCCACTGGACGAGCAGTGCGGTCCCGACATTATAGGGCAGGTTGGAGGCGATGTGGCCGCCTTCGGGCAGAACGTCAGCCAGATCGACCTGAAGGGCGTCTTCCTCCCGCACCTGAAGCTGTCCGGGAAACGCATCCGACAGCTCGGCGAGCGCGGGCAGGCAGCGGCGGTCGCGTTCGACGGCGATGACCTTTGCGCCCGCCTTGAGCAGCGCGCGGGTCAGGCCGCCCGGGCCGGGGCCAACCTCATAGACAGCCGCACCAGACAGATTGCCGGGGATCGCCGCAATCCGGTCCAGCAACTGGCCGTCGAGGAGGAAATTCTGGCCAAGCGCCTTGCTCGCGGCAAGGCCGTGGCGCGCAATGACCTCGCGCAGCGGCGGCAGGTCAGGCATCACGCGGTTTTGCAGGGGCGGTTGGCGGCGGCAAGACCCGCCATCCGGATCGCGGCGATCATCGCGCCGGGCTGGGCAATGTTCTGACCCGCAATGTCATAGGCCGTGCCATGGTCGGGCGAGGTGCGGATGATCGGCAGGCCAAGCGTCATGTTGACCCCGTCATCGAAGCAGAGCGCCTTGAGCGGGATGAGCCCCTGATCGTGATACATGCACAGAGCGAGGTCATAGCGCCCCCGCATATGCGGCGTGAACAGCGCGTCGGGTGCGACCGGGCCGATAACATCAAGCCCTTCTGCACGCAGCTGCTCGATCGCGGGGAGGATGATCGTCATTTCCTCATCGCCCATCGAGCCCTGCTCACCGGCATGGGGATTCAGTCCCGCCACGGCGATGCGCGGCGCGGCGATGCCGAAATCCTTAATCAATCCCTTGGCCGCCACGCGGCCCCGGCTGACAATCAGGTCGGTGGTCAGCGCTTCGGGCACCTGCGCGAGCGCGATGTGGATCGTGATCGGGATGACGCGCAGGCCCCGCCCGGCGAGCATCATCGCGACGTTGACAGCGGAGACGCCGCACCGTTCCGCAATGAATTCGGTCTGGCCGGGATGGGTGAAGCCCACTTCCTGCAGCTTCTTTTTGGACACAGGCCCCGTCACCAGTGCAGCGGCGGCGCCGGACTGGGCAAGGCCGATGGCGAGGCCAAGCGTATCGAGCGCGCACCGTGCCCCTTCCAGCGTCGGCATGCCGGGTACTGTCTCTCCGCCATCGGGGACATTGATCAGCGGCAGCGCATCGTCAAAGACAGTGGCCGCCTGTGACGGGGTTTCGATCAGGGCCACCGGCCCGTGCCAGACATGGCGCAAGGTGCGCTCATCCCCGACCGCGAAGAAGCAGGGCAGGCCGCTTTCCGCGCGCACATCCCACGCCTTGCCGACAATTTCAGGCCCGATCCCGGCAGGATCCCCCAGCGTGACCGCCAATGGCTGCATGATCGCGCCGGTCAGCGATACTCAATGACGGCATCGCGCCGAAGGTCACGCAGATAGATCTGGGCGCGGCGGTTGATGCGCTCGTCGCGGAGCTGGTTTTCGATTGCGTCGGTCGACGGCGCGTCGCTGGCCTGCGGATCGTCGCGACCGCACAGGGCGAGCACGCGGACACCATCGGTGCGGGAGCCGAAGGGCGGCGTCACCTGACCGACCTGCAGGCCCAGCAGGATGTCCTGAAGGGCGGGCGGCAGATCGCGCACGCGGATCTGGTCATTGTCCACAACATCGGCGCTGAACTTCTTGGCGACATCGTCAGCGCCGCCGCAGCCCTGCATGGCCTGCGTGGCCTTGCCAAAGGCTTCCGCCTTGGCCTTGATCTGGGCGTCGGTATCGCTCGCGGTGAAACTCAGCGTCAGCTGGCGCAGGCTCAGCACGGCGTCGCGCGGGTTGGCGACCAGTACCTTGCGGCTGTCGGTCAGATAGAGGATCGAAAAGCCGCCCGGCACCTGGATCGGCCCGGCAATCTGCCCGACCTGGATTTCCTGAACGGCCTGCGCGAGCGTGTCTGGCAGCTGGGCAGGGCGGATCCAGCCCAGATCGCCGCCGACTGCGGCGGTCGAGGCTTCGGAGAACTGGCGGGCATAGGCCTGGAACGAGCCGCCCTGACGGATCTGTTCGATGATCCGGCGGCCATTGTTGAACACTTCCTGCGAATTTTCAGGCGTGGCGGAGAGATATATCTCCCCGACGCGATATTCGGACGTGCCCTTGGACGCGGTCAGGCGGTCGGCAATCTGCTTCACCTCTTCGTCGCTGACATTGACGAAGGGTTCCACCTTGCGGCGGAGCAGGCGGCTCCACGCCAGTTCGCCCTCGATCTGACGCTTCATGGTCCGGTCGGACGATCCCTGATCCCGCAGATACTGGGAAAAGGCCTGCGGCGTCCGCTTGAAGTTGGCGGCGACGCGGGCAAAGCTCTGCGTCACTTCGTCCTGCGAAATCTTGATGTCGTTCGCCTTGGCTTCCTGAATCTGCAGTGACTCGTCGATCAGGTTGCGCAGCACCTGCACGCGCAGACGCTCACGCTCTTCGTCAGAAACGCGCCCGCTATTGGCCAGAATGACAAGCGCCAGACGCTGATCGACATCGGTGCCCGTGATGACATCGCCATTGACGATGGCGGTCGCCTTGCGGACCTGCGGGTCAACCTTGCCGATGGTGTTGATCGTGGCAGGGAGGTTCAGGCCGACATTGGGAGCTGCGGCTTCGTCCGCGACCGTCTGTGCCAGAAGTGCACTTGCCGAACCCGCCAGACAAGCAGCGGTCAAAATCTTGCGGAAACTGTTCGTCATTCCTGTCCTAATCCCTCACGCACCCGGATGGGCGCGGCCCCATTGCCAAGCATGGGCTGAACGCAGCCTGAGCAATCCCGATTTCTCTAGCGGCCAAGATTGCGGAAGGATAGCCGCAATTGGAAGGTATTGCCCCGGCGGGCATCGCCCTGCGCGTCATAATCGCGGCGCCAGGTAAAGCCGAAGGTGAGGCAGTCATCCTCATAGGTGATGCCAATGCGGTGGCGCACCGGCTCATAACCATCGGCGAGCGAAGCGGGGTCTTCGCGCCGTCCGGTCAGGTCGATGATGGTGGACCCGAACAGCGACCAATAGCGGGCGAACTGCAACCGGCCGCCGAGCCGGACTTCTTCACGGTCGCGCAGATCTTCGAGCTGCGGGCCGATGTTGCGGTTGAGGCGCAGATAGCCGACCGTCGCATAGGTGCGGTTGCTGCCGACCGTCGCGTCGATTTCATTGCGGCGGATGGCCAGGCTGTCCTTGTCGAGCCGGTAGCGGTGCGTGAAACTGATGAAATTCTTGTACCGCACATTGGTGCGCCCGACGATGTCGGACGTCCGCCCAAACAGGCCGGTGCCATCGGGGAAGGTGGTCTGGTTATTGGTCAGGCGATAGCTCTGGCCGATATTGGCGTCGATGCGCAGGCCCGGCGCGTCCCAGGCCCAGTCGACCCCATAGGTCACGCGCGAACTGTCTTCCCACCGGTCATAGCCCGCAAAGCGGTTGAGCGCGAACAGGTTGCTGTCTTCCAGATCGACCGCGCGCGCATCTTCATTGGGGACTTTGAGGTTGGACGTCTTGGGCGTGCCGACCAGCTGCAGGCGCGGCGTGAGGCGCTGTTGCCCGCCAAGGAATTCACCGACGAGCGGCCAGCGGACTTCGGCCGCCAGCGCGCCGATGGCGCGACCGGTCCATCCCGGCTGTCCCCGATAATCCGCCGTCGCGGTCGCGAGCACATCGTCGGTGTGATAGGCATCGGCGCGACCATAGGCCGTCAGCTTCACTTCCTGGCCCCAGGGCGTGATGCGGCGCAGATCCCACCGGGCACCGGCAAAGGCGCGCTGCGTGTCCTGACCCGAGGTGCGGATCAGTGCGAGGCTGTTGAGCTGCAGCTCGATCTGCCCGCCCGAAAAGGGATCGGCCAGCCGCTTGCGCCAGTCGATCGCGGGGAGGGCGACCGGAAACTGGCCTTGCGATTCACCCGTGCGCAGTGTCTGGAAGGCCCAGCCCTCGATCGAGAGGTAGCTTGACCGGGTGGTCCGTTCGAGATTGACGGTGGAACGCAGACGGTCATCGCGCGAGATGTCATAGCGGCGCAGGAAGGTGCGGTCGCTCGCGACGCGGGCAGAACCGCTCAGGCTCCAGCGCTGATTGAGCTGGAAGCGCCCGCTGCCTTCAAAATAGCCACGAAAATCCTGAAAGCCGGCACCCGTCGGATCGTTGGCGCTCACGCGCCGGCCATAGGTGCCATAGCTGCTGAACTGATAGGCACCGCCGCGCGTCAGGTGGCGATAATCGGCCTGTAGCAACGGCGCGACGTCGGAAAAGATGTGCGGCGTGACGGTCAGGTCGCGGTTCGGCCCGAACAGGACATAAAAGGGCAGGGCGACTTCAAGCCCGTTATTCTTCGTGTACTGGACATCGGGGATCAGGAACCCGGTCCCGCCGCGATCATCCGCCGGGTGCGACAGGGCAGGCAAGGCGAGGACGGGCACGCCCAGAAATTCGAGCCGGGCATCCTTGTAGCTGATGCGGTTCTTTACCGGATTGTGCGTGACGCGCAGCGCCGTGATCTTCCAGATCGGTTCCTTGGGGCAGCCTTCGTCGTTGACGACGCGACAGGGGGAATAGACGGCGCGGTCAAGCGACGAGATCCCGTCCTTCCGCACGGCTTTGGTCGCGGCGAGGCGGCCGCCATCGCGCAGGACGATCAGCAGGTTCTCGACGACGCCATCGCGCAGCGTGTCCTTCAGCTCGACACTGTCGCCATAGGCCAGATCGCCTTCGGTGCCCTGAACGATGACGCTGCCTTCGGCGCGTACTTCGCCGGTCTTGCGCTTCCACACGATCCGGTCCGCGCGCACCCGGTTGCCCTCGCGCGTCATGCGGACATCACCCGATGCCGTCACGATGTCCCCATCGCTGTCATAATCGAGCTGATTGGCGGCAAAATCGATGTCGACCGCTTCGCCTTCGGCCGGCTTTGCGTCCTGCGCAAAGGCCGGGGCCACGGCGGCAATGTCCGCTGCGGCAAGGAGGAGCATGACTTTTCGGGCGAATTTCACGTGCGGTTGTCTTCCGATTCCAACCGCGCCTATCGCACTGTCCAGAACATCCTGCAATCACCTGCCCCCTCGTGCGCTAGTCGGTCCCGTTCTGGGTCGCTAACAGACAGCATCACGAATCGATTTCGAACCCCTCAACCTGTCAGGACCCGATATGATCAAAGTTCGTTTTGCAGCTGCGCTTCCGGAAGGTTCTCACTGCGTCGTCGTTCCGGTCGCCAAGGACGCGCTGGCCGCAACGCGCATTCCCGGGGACGCCGCGCTCGTCCGGGCCGCCGCCGCGGCAAGCCGCTTTGAAGGGGAGGCGGGTGCCCTTTCCGAACATCATATCGCGCACGCGTCGGGCGCGCAGCGTCTGCTGCTCGTCGGTTTTGGCGCGGGCAATGAGGAAGACCTGGAAAAGGCGGGCGCCGCAATTTCGGCGCGTCTCCTGACGTCCGGCGAAACGCAGGCGTCGCTGGACCTGACGGGCCTTGCGATCAAGCCGTCCGCACGCGCGGTGGCCCGTCTGGCCGCCGCTGCCGTTCTGCGCGGCTGGCGCTATGACACCTATCGCACCAAGCTCCCCGAGAAGCAGAAGCCGACGCTTCAGGAAGTGACGATCGTCGGCGCGCCGGAGGGGATTGAGGGCGCCTGGACGCATCAGTCGGCCGTAGTTGAAGGCGTTGCCCTCACGCGTGAACTGGTCACCGAACCGGCCAACATCATCTATCCGGAAACCTTCGTTGAGCGCTGCGCACGGCTCAAGGACCATGGCGTCGAGATTGAGGTGCTGGGCCGCGATGAGATGGCGGTGCTTGGCATGGGCGCGCTGCTTGGCGTTGCGCAGGGGTCGATCCGTGAGCCCAAGCTGCTGATCATGAAGTGGGATGGCACGGGCGGCGCGCAGGCAAAGCCCGTTGTGTTCGTCGGCAAGGGCGTGACGTTCGATACGGGCGGCATTTCGCTGAAGCCGGCGGCTGGCATGGAAGACATGAAGTGGGACATGGGTGGCGCGGGCGCCGTGGCGGGGGCCATGCTCGCACTGGCCGCACGCAAGGCGAAGGCGCATGTCGTCGCTGTCTGCGGCCTTGTCGAGAACATGCCCGATGGCGGTGCCCAGCGTCCCGGTGACGTGGTCACCTCCATGTCGGGGCAGACGATCGAAGTCATCAACACCGATGCGGAAGGTCGCCTCGTCCTGTGCGACGCGATGACCTGGGTCCAGCAGAAGTTCAGCCCCGAATATATGGTGGATCTCGCCACGCTGACAGGGGCAATGATCATCTCGCTTGGCCATGAATATGGTGGCCTCTTCTCCAATGATGATGGTCTGGCTGAAAAGTTGTCTGCGGCCGGCAAGGCGGCGGGTGACCCGCTGTGGCGCTTCCCGCTTGGTGTCGCCTATGACAAGCTGATCGACAGCCCGATTGCCGACATCAAGAATGTCGGCCCGCGCGAAGGCGGCTCGATCACGGCGGCGCAGTTCCTTCAGCGCTTCGTCAATGATGGCGTGAAGTGGGCGCACCTCGACATTGCGGGCATGGTCTGGGCTTCGAAGCCCGGCGCCGTCTGGGACAAGGGTGCGACGGGCTTTGGTGTGCGCCTGCTCGACCGGTTTGTGGCGGACAATTTTGAAGGCTGATTTCTATTATCTGACCCGGACCCCGCTGGAACGCGCCCTGCCGGCCATTGCCGAGCGCGTTCTGGCGGGCGGGGAGCGGCTGGAAATTCTGGCGGATGACCCGGCCATGCTCGACCGGCTGGACCGCACCCTGTGGGACTATCGGGCGGACAGCTTCCTGCCGCACGGGCGGGACGGGGCGCAGCCGGTGCTCCTGACCTGCCCGGCGGAACGTGCGCCCAGCTGCGCCAATCTTGCCTTTGTCGATGGCATCTGGCGTGACGCGCCGCAGGGCTGCGCGCGGGTGTTCTACTTCTTCGATGCCGACACGCTAAACAATGCACGGGCCGCTTGGCGCGCGCTCGACCCCGACAAGATCGAGCGGCGCTATTGGAAGCAGACCGACGAGGGGCGCTGGGTCGAAGGCCCATAGGGCGCAAACGCCCTTGCGGGAAAGGGGCGCACAAGCTAGAGGCGCCGCCATTCCGCAATCCACTTCCCCTTTGAACGGAGACGACCAGCCATGGCCGCCAATCGCACCTTTTCGATCATCAAGCCCGATGCCACGCGCCGTAACCTGACGGGCGCCGTCACCAAGATGCTGGAAGACGCCGGCCTGCGCGTCGTCGCGTCCAAGCGCATCCACATGACCAAGGAACAGGCCGAAGGCTTTTATGCCGTCCATAAGGAACGCCCGTTTTTCAATGACCTGGTGTCGTTCATGATCTCCGGCCCGGTCGTCGTTCAGGTGCTGGAAGGCGAAAACGCCGTGCAGCGCAACCGCGACATCATGGGCGCCACCAACCCGGAAAACGCCGCACCCGGCACGATCCGCAAGGAACTGGCAGAATCGATCGAAGCCAATTCGGTCCACGGTTCGGACTCGGATGAGAATGCGGCGATCGAAATCGCCTACTTCTTCAAGCCGGAAGAAATCGTCGGCTGATCTGCCGCGACACCGGTGTCGAAAGTGAAGGGGCGTGCCGCTGGCGCGCCCCTTTTCGATTCCGCCCCGCAATTGCGCGTCCACGTCCGATCCATTAGCGATAGGCGAAACGACACGCATTCGGGGAGGGTGAGATGGGCGACCACATTCTGGTCATCGACGAAGGGACGACATCGACGCGGGCCATGCTGTTTGCCGCCGATGGGGCCTGTCTGGGGTCGGCGCAGGAGCCGCTGACCCAATCCTATCCCGCGCCCGGTCTGGTCGAGCATGACGCGGCCGAAATCTGGGCAAAGACGCTGGCCTGCGCCCGTCAGATGGTCAGCGCCGCAGGTGGCGCGGATCGCATCGCCGGTATCGGCATCACCAACCAGCGCGAAACGATCGTCTTTTGGGACCGGCGGACGGGTGAACCGCTGGCCCCTGCGATTGTCTGGCAGGACCGCCGGACCGCCGAGATGTGTGCCGCGCTCAAGGCGCAGGACCTGGAGGCGCAGGTGCAGGCGCGGGCCGGTCTGCTCCTCGACCCCTATTTCTCCGCGAGCAAGATCGCCTGGGGCCTGCGCAACTGGCCACAATTGGCCGAGGCCGGAGACAATCTCGCCGTCGGGACGATTGAGAGCTATCTGATTTTCCGGCTGAGCGGCGGCGCGCATGTCAGCGACGCGACCAACGCCGCGCGCACATCGCTCATGTCACTGGGCAGCGGCGCGTGGGACGATGGCCTGCTCGACATTTTCGGCGTGCCAAAGGGCCTGCTGCCCGAGATCGTCGATTGTGCCGGACCGATCGCAACTGCGCAGCCCGAGCATTTCGGCGGCCCGATCCCCATTTGCGGGGTGGCCGGGGACCAGCAGGCGGCGACCATCGGACAAGGCTGCTTTGCGCCCGGCCAGACCAAGGCAACCTATGGCACCGGCGCGTTCGTCCTCACCAACACCGGGGGTGTGGTGCCCAATTCGCACAACCGGCTGCTGTCGACCGTGCTGTGGCAGCTCGACGGGCAGCGGACCTATGCGCTGGAAGGCTCGGTCTTCGTGGCCGGAAGCCTCGTCAAATGGCTGCGCGACGGCCTTGGGCTGCTGTCGTCGGCGGAAGAGACCGCGGCATTGGCGCGCAGTGTGCCTGACAATGGCGGGGTCTATGTCGTCCCGGCGCTGTCGGGGCTGGGCGCGCCGCACTGGTCGCCCGAAGCCCGCGGCCAGATCGATGGGCTGAGTTTCGCGAGCGGCAAGGCCCATGTGGCCCGTGCGGCGCTGGAGGCCATGGCCTATCAGACGCACGATCTTCTCTCTGCTTTTGCAGCAGACGGAGCTGCCTGGTCGGAGCTGCGTGTGGACGGCGGCATGTCGGCCAATGACTGGATGGTGCAGGATCTGGCCAACATCCTGTCCATTCCCGTCGAGCGTCCCGCCTTTGTCGAGACGACAGCGCTGGGTGCAGCGATGCTGGCTGCTGTTGGCGCGGGCTTCTATGCGCGGCTTGAGGATGCATCCGTGATGCGCGGTGCGGTCGAGCGCTTTGACCCGGCGCTCGAGGCATCGGTGCGGGCTGTCCGGCTGGAGGGGTGGTCCGCCGCCCTTGCGCGGGCGCTGCATGGTCTTCGGAGATGATTGTCACCGAAACGACATAATCCAACGCCGCTCCGGTGCAAATTGCACTACAAATTGGCAACATCCAGCCGTTTAGAGTAGGGAGCGCGCCGCAGTGCTGAGCCTTTGTTAACCGATCTTGGGCCAAAACTGCGACGCATGCGTATTTGCCGCACCCCAAATGTGTGGCCTGCCGTCGACGTTGGAGGATGAGTTTTTGGCACTTTTGAGAGCTGCAACATCGGCTGTTGCCGTGGCCTCCGCCATGGCCGCAACCGGTGCGCGTGCGGAAGCCACGTTTGACACTGTCGAAGCTGCCGACATTGTCGTGACCGCCAACAAACGCGCCGAGCGCCTGCAGGATGTGCCAATCGCCGTATCGGCGTTGTCGGGCGAAGGCCTGGCTGCGAGCCATGTGACCCAGTCCGAAGACATCGCACAGACCGTCCCCAATCTGCAGATGAACACGACGGTCGGCGACAATACGCCGATCTTCTCGCTGCGTGGCGTGTCGATGTATGATTACAGCCTCAACCAGTCGAGCCCGGTCGCGACCTATTATGACGAGGTCTATAAGGGCAGCTTCGCCCTGCTCGGCGCGACCATGTTCGATATCGACCGCATCGAGATCCTGCGCGGGCCGCAGGGCACGCTCTATGGCAAGAACACAACCGGCGGTGCGATCAACATCGTGACCAACACGGCCAAGCTGGGCGAGAGTGGCGGCACGGCCTCCTTTGGCTATGGCAATTACAACCGCGTCGATGCGCGCGGTGCGGTCAACCTGCCGCTGGGTGACAAGGCCGCACTTCGCGTTGCGGGCACGTTCAGCCGCGCCGATGGCTGGCTCGACAACCAGACGCCGGGCAAGCCCGATCTGAATTCGGTGCGTGAATTTGCGGTGCGCGGGAGCCTGCTGATTGAGCCGACCGACGGCACGAGCTTCGTGCTCCGCGTAACGCACAGCTACCAGAACCCGCGCAACTACGGCATCTATGCCGAACCGCTCGCGACCAACCGGGCAGGGCTTTCGACCTACCAGATCCGGTCCAACCTGTCCGACATCCGTCGCATGGCCCGCACCACGGCGGTGTCGCTGACCGGCAATGTCGAGATTTCGGACGCGCTCAAGCTGACCAGCATCACGTCCTACGACAAGGGCAAGCTGTTCCTGTTTGAGGATACGGACGGTCAGGATGTCCGCGTCTTTGAAGTCTCCTACGATGCCGATGCGCGGCAGTGGACGCAGGACGTGCGGCTGACATCGGATTATGCCGGCCCGTTCAATTTCATCCTTGGCGGCTATTTCAGCCACGAGAAGGTGTTCAACTCGAACGCTACCTACATCTTTGCGGACACCGACTATGACGGCGTGCCGGGCATCACGGGCGGCGATTGCGCAGCCGGGTTCCCGCTGGGCTGCGTCTTCACCAACCGCTTTGACCAGAAGAAGGAAAGTGCCGCGCTTTATGGCGATGCGAGCCTGAAAGCGACCGGGGCGCTGACATTCCGCGCGGGGCTGCGCTACACGCGCGACACCGGCAGCCAGGCAAACCTGACCTCGGTCGCAACTGCCCTCAATGGCGATGTCGTCTCCACGCCCATTCCACGCACCGATCTTGAATATGAGACGAACAACGTCTCGGGCAAATTTGGTCTCGACTATCGCCTGTCCGCCGACGTCCTGGCCTATGCCACGTTCAGCCGCGGCTACCGGTCACCGTCGTTCAATGCGCAGGCCTTTTTCGCTCCGGCAGAGGCAGGCTCGGCGGCATCGGAAACGATCAACGCCTATGAGCTGGGGCTGAAAAGCGAGCTGGCGGACCGCAGCGCGGTGCTCAACCTCGCCGCCTTCTATTACGACTACCACAATCAGCAGTTCATCAGTGTCGATCCGGCAACGGCGGCAGCAAACCTGATCAACATTCCCAAGTCCCGCATCTATGGTGCGGAAGCCGAACTCTCCTGGGAGGCGAACGACACCCTGACGCTGCACAGCGGGATCGGGCTGCTCAATTCCAAGGTGCAGCGCGGCGTCATCAGCGGGATCAACATTGCGGGCAAGGAACTGCCCAGCGCGCCGTCGTTCAGCATGACCGGGGGCGTGGACCTCAATCTTCTGGATAGTGCGCAGGGCAAGCTCGTCCTGTCCGGCTCGGGCAGCTACGCGTCGGGCCAGTATTTCGAGATCATGAATGTCTCGCGCCTGAAACAGGGCGGCTATGCGATCTTCAATGCCCATCTGGACTGGGAGTCCGCTGACGGGCGGTGGAACGCGTCGCTCTGGGGCCGCAATCTTGGCCGCAAATTCTACACGACGGCCGGGATCGACCTGTCGGGCTTCGGCTTTGACTATAAGCAATGGGGCACGCCGCGCACCTATGGCGTGACGGTCGGGACGCGCTTCTAGGTCTTTCGCATTGGCGGGGAGGGCGATATGCCTTCTTCCATGACCAGACTGCTCCTCATGGAAGGCAATGTCGCCGAACGGCGCGCGCGGGCGAATTCGCTTGGCATCCGCACCTCCAGCGAGATTTACGCGCTCTCGATCAAGGCGCATTTCCCGCAGATCGAGATCGACGTCGTCAATGCGGCCGATCCGGACTGGGCGCTGCCTGAAAGGCGTGGCTTTGCCGACTATGACGGCTTCGTCGTCTCAGGCTCAGCGCTCCATGCCTATGACACCGACTTTGCGGTCACCAACCAGATCGCCGTGCTGAAGCAGGCGGCGGACGCGGGCCTGCCTGTTTTTGGAAGCTGCTGGGGCCTTCAAATCGCCGCGATGGCGGGCGGTGGCGCGGTGCGCTATCACCCTAAGGGCAAGGAAGTCGGCTTCGCGCGCAAGATCATGCCGACGGAGGCCGGCCGGGGGCACCCCATGTTCGCCCACAAGCCACCCGTCTTTGACGCGCCGTGCATCCATTATGATGAGGTGCTGCGCCTGCCGGAGGGGGCGACACTGCTCGCCTCCAACGCGCACAGCGAGATTCAGGCCGCCATCATTCCGCTCGGCAAGACCGAGGTGTGGGCGGTTCAATATCACCCCGAATATGACCTGCAGCAGGTGCTGGCCGTCTATACGCTTTACGCGGATGACATGATCGGTCCGGACTTCTTTGCGGATCGTTCCGAGCTGGACGCCTATTGCGCGAAGCTGCGGACGCTGATCCAAAACCCGACCGATGCCGGGGCGGCCTGGCAGCTCGGGATCGATGCCGATGTGCTTGATGATCGCACACGGCGGGGGGAGATCATCGCCTGGTTGGAAACGCAGGTGTTGAAATAGGCTGTATATCGCCGTCACCCTGAACTTGTTTCAGGGTCCATGAACACCTCAGATGCCGTGATGTCATCCTTGGTGCCAATGGATGCTGAAACAAGTTCAGCATGACGAGGCGGGGCGGGCAGCTGCGTCGTTACCCCAGTTCCTCGGGCCAGTAGAGCCGCATCGGATTGTCGATCAGCAACTTGCGCTGCAACGCCTCCGTCGGCGCGATGCGCGGGATCATGTCGACCAGATGCCCGTCATCGGGGATTTCGGTGTCCATGTTCGGATGCGGCCAGTCCGTGCCCCACAGGACGCGGTCCTGATAGTCGGCGACGAGCGGCGCCACTGCGTCGGCAAAAGCATCCCAAGGGTCACCTGCGCCGCCTTCCTTGATGGCGTCGAGACGGTCAGGGCAGGTGGCCTTGAACCAGATGTCGTCGCGACTGTCGAGAAAGGCGCGGAAGGCCTTCATGTCGGCGCCAACCGGCCCCTGACGGACATCGGGACGGCCCATATGGTCGATCACGAGTGGCACGGGGATAGCGTCCATGAAGGAACGAAGTTCTTCCAGAATGTCGGCCTCGAAATAGATGACAACATGCCAGCCCTTGGGCAGGCGCTGGGCGACCTCCAGGAACTTGTCCTTGGGCGCGTCGTCGACGAGGCGCTTCAGGAAGTTGAAGCGGATGCCGCGGATGCCGCCGTCATGCAGGGCCTGCAGCTCGACGTCCGAGATCGCCGGATCGACGACGGCCACGCCGCGCGCCTTGCCGTCCGATTTGGCAATGGCGTCGAGCGTCGCGGCATTGTCTGTCCCATGGCAGCTCGCCTGTACGATGACGTTGCGCGCAAAGCCGAGATGATCGCGCAGCGCGAACAGCATGTCGGGGCCTGCATCCTCAGGCAGATATTTCGCCTTCGCGCTGAACGGGAATTGCGCCATCGGGCCAAAGACGTGGCAATGCGCGTCAATGGCACCTGCGGGCGGCGTGTACCGCGGCTTGGACGGGCTGGCGTGCCAGCTGACAATGCGATCGCTCATCCGAAAACCACTCCATCCATCAATTTGCGCGCGGTGCGAAGAAGCGCGGCGGTCCTGACCGCGCCGCTGTCATCGAGTTCGAGCACGCAGCTCATTTCACCCGTCGGGTGTTCGACCGACAATGTCTTGCGATTGCCCTCGGGGATGTCCGCCACGTCTGCGGCAGGCGATCCGGGGATCAGGCAGGCGGTCGCGACGCTGACCGCGCCAAGGACGCCGATGGTGGCATGCGCGCGATGGGGGATGAAGCTGCGCACGGTGACGGCACCGCCGTTCTTGGGCGGGGCGACGAGCATCATCTTGGGGACCGACTTTTCGGTCACGTCACCCAGGTTCATGCGCTCCCCAACCGCAAGCCGGATGGCCTCGATCTTCGCTTTCAGTTCCGTGTTGGCATCAAGGCTGTCACGATCCTCATAGCCGGTGATGCCGACGTCGGCGGCCTTCATGACGACACAGGGCATCCCATTGTCGATCAGCGTGACGGGGACGCCATTGACGACATCGACCGCATTTCCGCTGGGCAGCAGCGCACCGCAACTGGAGCCCGCCGTGTCGCGGAACTCAAGCGGGATGGGGGCGTGGCTACCGGGTACGCCGTCAATCCTGGCGTCGCCCGCATAGGTGACCGCGCCGCCGGGCGTCTGCACCGTGGCGACGGCAACCTGTCCGGTGTTCTCCATGAAGATCGCAACGCGCGTCTCATCGCCGGTTGCGGCAACAAGGCCGCGTTCAATGGCGAAGGGGCCGATGCCCGCAAGGATGTTGCCACAATTCTGTGCGTCGGTGACGATCGCCTGATCGACGAAGACCTGCAGGAACAGGTAATCGACGTCGATCCCCTCGCGCGCCGACTTAGAGACGACGGCGACCTTGCTGGTCAGCGGATCGGCGCCGCCCATGCCGTCAATCTGGCGTGGGTCGGGTGAGCCCATGACGCCGAGCAGGAAGGCATCGCGCGCGGCCGTCTCGGTCGGCAAATCGCTCTTCAGGAAATAGCCGCCCTTGGATGTGCCGCCGCGCATCCACATGCAGGGCGCGGCATGATCAGACATATTTCAGACCCATTTCGGCGAGCTTTTCGCGCATCTTGTACATGTCGAGGCCGAGTTCCCCGGCGGCGAGGCGCGCGCGCTTGTCGGCTTCGTTGGCTTCGCGGGCCTTGGCGGCCTTGGCGACCTCTGCGGCCTTTTCGCGCGGCACGACAACGACGCCATCATCATCTGCGACGATCACATCGCCCGGATTGATCGGCGCACCGGCACAGACGACCGGCACGTTGACCGAACCCAGCGAGGCCTTGATCGTGCCCTGCGCGAACACCGCCTTTGACCAGACCGGGAAGTTCATCTCGGTCAGATCGCGCACGTCGCGGATGCCGGCATTGATGATCAGGCCCTTGCACCCGCGCGCCTGCGCCGAGGTGGCGAGCAGGTCACCGAAATAGCCGTCTTCGCACGGGCTGGTCGGTGCAATGACGAGGATGTCGCCCGCCTTCAGTTGCTCGATGGCGACGTGGACCATCCAGTTGTCGCCCGGAGGCGCGGAGATGGTGACCGCGGAACCGGCAATGCGGGCACCGGCATAGATCGGCCGCATATAGCTGGCGAGCAGGCCGGTGCGGCCCTGCGCTTCGTGCACGGTGGAGACGCCGCAGCTTTCCAGATCGGCGATCACCGCCGGGTCTGCGCGTTCGATATTCTGGACGACGATGCCGGTCATGACGGGCTCCTTGGATTGCTTTGCCGCCGTGCTAGCGCCTCGCCGTCCAAACCATAATCGGAACTGGCATGGTGGTATAAGAATTTGCTAAGACGATGTTCATGGTCCTGTGGCATCTCAACCTCCGTCACCTGCGCGCTGCGGCGGAAATCTGCGCGCGTGGCAGTGTCAGCCGGGCCGCCGCCGCGGTCAGCCTGACGCAACCGGCGGTGACGCAGGGCATTGCCCGGCTGGAACAGTTGCTCGACCAGCCCCTGTTCGAACGCACGCCGGAGGGGATGGACCCGCTGCCCGCCGCCCGCACGCTGGCCGAGCGGATCACGGCCGCGCTTGATCATATCGCCAGCCCGCGCGTGACGATGGCACAGCTGCGTGCCCTGATCGCCTTTGCCGATGCGGGCAGCTACGCCGGGGCGAGCGCCGTGTCCGGTCTGTCGCAGCCCTCGCTCCACCGCGCGATCAACGATCTGTCTGTCGCGCTCAAGCGGACGCTGCTGGAGCGGCGGGGGAAGGGCGTGGCCCTGACCGATGCGGGACGGCGCACGACGCGTGCTTTCCGCCTGGCTCGGGCCGAGCTGGAGGCTGGCCTTGCCGAGCTGGAAGGCCTGAAGGGCCGCGAGACCGGTCGGATCATCGTGGGCGCCATGCCCCTGTCGCGCGCGCGCCTGCTTCCGGCGGCCGCAGCGGCCTTTTATGCCAAGCATCCCGAAGTCGCGCTCAGCATTGTCGAGGGGTCCTATCTGGAACTCGTGGACCCTCTGCGCGACGGGGAGATTGATCTGATGATCGGGGCCTTGCGCGAAACCGCGTCGGAGCCCGACCTGATGCAGGTGCCGCTGTTTCGCGACCGGCCTGTGATCATCGGGCGCAAGGGGCATCCACTGGCGCGCAAGATCGCGGACAGTCGGGACGGTCATGTGCTTCCCTATCTGGCCGATTATCCCTGGATCGTCGCGGGCCCCGGCACGCCGCTCCGCAGTCAGTGGGAAGCGATGTTCCTCAGCGGCGGCCTTCAACCGCCAGCCGTGCCGATCGAATGCGGCTCAGTCATCACGATCCGAGAGATCCTGACCAAGTCTGACTTCCTCACCTTGCTGTCTCCGGATCAGGTGTCGGTCGAGCTGGAAGCGGGGTGGCTCGAACTTCTCCACGCCGCACCGGTCAGCCTTGTCCGCAATATAGGCGTGACGACGCGGGCCAATTGGCGCCCGACGTTGCTGCAGCAGGCCTTCGTGAACGAACTCCACGCGCAGTCATCATAATTCGCTTTTCCTTATACCCCTTTCGTGCTTCCGATGAGCGCGGATCGAGGGCGATGACCTATGGCAGCTTCGATGTCGTCCAACCTGTCCCTGATCGGCTTCGGTGAGGCCGGAAGCACCTTTGCCCGTGCCGGAGACTGGGCGGCGCGCGTCTATGACCTGAAGACGGACGGACCCGCGCGCGCCGAGATGCTGGCGCGTTACGAAGAAGCGGGTGTGACGGGTGCGGATTCAACCGCCGAGGCTGTTCGGGGCGCTGACGCCGTGTTCAGCGTCGTGACGGCCGATCAGGCCCTGGCGGTCGCGCGGGCCGCTGCGCCCGCCTTCCCGCAGGACGCCTTTTATTTCGACATGAACTCGGTCGCGCCCGATACCAAGCGGGCGGCCGCCGCCGTCATTGATGCCTCTGGCGGGCGTTATGTCGATGTCGCGGTGATGGCTCCGGTCAATCCTGCGCGCATGGCGGTGCCGCTGCTCGTGTCCGGCCCCTATGCCGAAGCGGGCGCAGCACTTCTCGCCGATGCCGGTTTCACCAAGGTCCGCGCGGTTGGCACCGAGGTGGGCCGCGCGTCGACCATCAAGATGCTGCGCTCCGTCATCTTCAAGGGGATGGAGGCGCTGACCGCTGAATGCGTCCTCGCCTGCGACCGGGCCGGGGTTCTGGACGAGGTCCTCGGGTCGCTCGGTGCGGAATGGCCCGCGCTTGCCGATTATCGGCTCGACCGCATGATGGTGCACGGGGTGCGCCGTGCCGCCGAGATGGAAGAATCGGCCAAGACGCTTGAGGCGCTGGGCATCGACCCCCTGATGACGCGCGGCACGATTGCCCGGCAGCGGCAGATCGGGTCGCTCAACATTTCACCCATTCCTGAAACGCTCGATGCAAAGCTGGAAAGGCTCAACAAAGCATGACGCTCATCATTGACTGTCACGGCCACTATACGACGGCACCTGCCGCGCATAATGACTGGCGCGACCTGCAAAAGGCCGCGTTCAAGGCGGGGGAGGCTGCACCCGCTTACCCTTCCATCTCCGACGATGAAATCCGCGAGACGCTGGAAAAGAACCAGATTCGCCTGCTGAAGGAACGTGGCGCTGACATCACGATCTTTTCGCCGCGTGCATCCGCCATGGCGCCGCATGTGGGGGATGAGAGCGTCGCCAAGCTCTGGGCGCGTGTGAACAATGATCTGATCGCGCGTTGCGCCGAGCTCTATCCTGACATCTTCGTTCCCGTGTGCATGCTGCCGCAGTCGCCGGCGGCCGACATGCAGGGCTCGATCGAGGAGCTGGAGCGTTGTGTCGACATGGGCTTTGTCGGCTGCAACCTGAACCCCGATCCCGGTGGCGGCCATTTCAAGCATCCGCCGCTGACCGACCGGTTCTGGTACCCGTTCTACGAAAAGATGGTCGAACTGGACGTGCCTGCGATGATTCACGTGTCGGGCAGCTGCAATCCCGGCCTGCACGCAACGGGCGCCTACTACATCGCGGCGGACACCATCGCCTTCATGCAGCTGATCGAGGGCGATCTGTTCAAGGATTTCCCGAGCCTGCGCTTCATCATCCCGCATGGCGGCGGTGCTGTGCCCTATCACTGGGGTCGCTATCGCGGGCTCGCCGACATGCTCAAGCAGCCGGACCTCTCGACGCATGTCATGAACAACGTGTTCTTCGACACCTGCGTCTATCACCAGCCGGGCATCAACCTGCTTGCCGATGTCATCGACAACAAGAACATCCTGTTCGGCTCCGAGATGGTTGGCGCTGTGCGCGGCATTGACCCGACGACCGGGCATTATTTCGACGACACCAAGCGTTATGTCGATGCGCTCGACATCAGCGATGCGGAGCGCCACGCGATCTTTGAGGGCAATGCCCGCCGCGTCTTCCCGCGTCTCGACACATTCCTGAAGGAGAAGGGGCTATGACCGCACCCGGCGAAAAGCAGAACATCCACGACTATCTGGCCGAGTTTGACGACATTCCCGGTACCCGGGTGTTCACGGCGGCGCGCGCGCGGAAGGGCTATTGGCTGAACCAGTTCGCCATGAGCCTGATGAAGCCCGAAAACCGGGACGCGTGGAAGGCCGACGAGCGCAAATATCTGGAAAACTGGCCGATGTCGGACGAACAGAAGGAAGCGATTCTGGCGCGTGATTACAACCGCTGCCTTGATCTGGGCGGCAACGTCTATTTCCTCGCCAAGGTGTTTTCGACCGACGGGCTGAGCTTTGCCGAAGCCGTCTCGACGATGACGGATATGACGTTCCCCGAATATCGGGAGATGATGAACAAGGGTGGGCGCTCGCCGCAGGGCAACCGTTCGATCAAGGGAGGTTACTGATGGCCCGCATTACCGCAGGCGTTGCATCCAGCCACGTGCCGCTGCTTGGCGTTGCCGTCGATCAGGGGAAGACGGGCGACGACTATTTCGGCCCGATCTTTGCAGGCTATGAATGGACGAAGCAGTGGGAAAAGGAGACGAAGCCTGACGTCGTCATCCTAGTCTATAACGACCACGCGTCGGCGTTCGACATGAAGATCATCCCGACCTTCGCCATCGGTTGCGGCGAACGCTACAAGTCGGCCGACGAAGGCTGGGGCCCGCGCCCGGTGCCGGACGTGGAAGGCCATCCCGATCTCGCCTGGCACATCGCCCAGAGCCTGATCCTTGACGAGTTCGACATGACGATCATCAATGAGATGGACGTCGATCACGGCCTGACGGTGCCGCTCTCCATGATGTTCGGACAGCCCGACAAATGGCCGGTGAAGGTCGTGCCGCTGGCAGTCAATGTCGTCACCTATCCGGTCCCGTCGGGCAACCGCTGCTGGGCGCTGGGTGAGGCGATCAAGCGCGCGGTCGAGAGCTTCCCCGAAGATCTCAATGTGCAGATCTGGGGCACGGGCGGCATGAGCCACCAGCTCCAGGGTCCGCGCGCGGGCCTGCTCAACCGCGAATGGGACAACAAGTTCCTCGACTTGCTGATCGGTGACACTGATGCGGCGCGCTACATTCCGCATCTGGAATATCTGCGCGAAACCGGCAGCGAAGGCATTGAAATGGTGATGTGGCTCGTCATGCGCGGCGCGCTTGGCAAGACGACCAAGTGCCTGCATCGCCATTACCATATCCCTTGCAGCAACACGGCCATTGGCCACCTTGTTTTGGAGCCCACGGAATGAGAATTGCCCTCGCAGGCGCCGGCGCGTTCGGCGAAAAGCATCTGGATGGCCTGAAGCTGATCGACGGCGTGGAGATCACGTCGATCATCAGCCGCACGGGTGAGCAGGCGGCCGCCGTAGCCGAAAAATATGGCGCAAAGCACAGCTCGACCGAACTGGAAGATGCGCTGGCGCGTGACGATGTCGACGCTGTCATCCTCTGCACCCCCACGCAGATGCACGCCGAACAGGCCATTGCCTGCATGAAGGCCGGCAAGCACGTGCAGGTTGAAATCCCGCTGGCTGACAGCTGGGCCGATGCCGAGGCGGTCCTCAAGACGCAGCAGGAAACCGGCCTTGTCTGCATGGTCGGTCATACGCGTCGCTTCAACCCGTCGCACCAGTATGTCCACAACAAGATCGTCGCGGGCGAATTCAACATCCAGCAGATGGATGTGCAGACCTACTTCTTCCGCCGGAAGAACATGAATGCCAAAGGCGAGCCGCGGTCGTGGACGGACCACCTGCTCTGGCACCATGCCGCGCACACGGTGGACCTGTTCGCCTATCAGGCAGGACCCATTGTGAAGGCCAATGCCATCGAAGGACCGCACCATCCCGAACTCGGCATCGCCATGGACATGTCGATCCAGCTGAAGGCCGCCAGTGGCGCGATCTGCACCCTGTCGCTGTCGTTCAACAATGACGGGCCGCTTGGCACCTTCTTCCGCTACATTGGCGATACGGGCACGTACATTGCCCGTTACGACGATCTGGTGAATGGCAAGGAAGAGCCGATCGACGTGTCCAAGGTCGATGTCAGCATGAACGGCATCGAGCTGCAGGATCGGGAGTTCATCGCGGCGATCCGCGAGGGGCGTGAGCCGAATTCCAGCGTCCAGCAGGTCCTGCCGTGCTACAAGGTGCTGCACGATCTGGAATTGCAGTTCTGAGATTGAACAAACCCACCCCACTGCGACGATGCTGACAAAAGATCAGCCAAGTCTCGCTCCCCTCCCGAAGGCGGGAGGGGCTGGGGGAGGGCAAGAAGGAGAGATTTCGATGCCAAGCCCAACTCAGTTGATCGAACCTGTCGGCCTCCGCCTCGTTCTGGGCGGAAATGTTTTCGGCTGGACGGCCGACCTCGACACGAGCTTTGCCATTCTCGATGCCTTTTATGACGCTGGCGGCCGGATGATCGACACGGCGGAAGGCTATTCGGACTGGATCCCCGGCCATGTCGGCGGCGAGTCCGAGACCGTCCTCGGCAAGTGGATGGCCGCGCGTGGCAATCGCGCGGATATGCACATCGCGACCAAGACGGGCATGTACGGCAAGCCGGGCGATCTCGCCCCGGCGAAGGTGGCAGCCGCTGTGGAAGGCTCGCTCAAGCGGCTGCAGACCGACTATATCGATCTCTATTACGCGCATCGGGACGAGCAGACGACCGATCAGGCCGAGGCAGCGCGCGGATTTGGCGCGCTGGTGTCGGCCGGCAAGGTCCGGGCGCTTGGCGCGTCCAACTTCACGGCGGAACGGCTGGCGTCGGCACGGGCCGCGGCGACCGGACAGGGCCTCGCACCCTATGTCGCGATCCAGAACGAGTATAATCTCGTCGTGCGCAATCAGCATGAAGGGCCCGTACAGGACATGTGCGTCGCCGAAGGCATCGCGTCTTTCCCCTATTTCGGGCTCGCCTCGGGCTTTCTGACGGGCAAGTACCGTGTAGCTGCCGATCTGGACGCGGGGCCGCGCGGCTACCGCGTGCGTGATTATTTCGACAAGGGGCAGCCGATCCTCGCAGCCATGGACAAGGTCGTCGCAGAGACGGGCGCCAAGCACGCGCATGTCGCGCTGGCCTGGATCAACGCGCAGCCGGGGATCGCCGCACCCATTGCCAGCGCCTCGCGTCCCGAACAGGTCGCGGACCTTGTTGCAGGGGCCACGCTTGTTCTGGCACAGGATCATCTCGACCTGCTGAACGCGGCCAAGCCGCTCGCCTGAAGGAGTTTTCATGACCATCACAAAGCGCGCAATCAACGGACGGCTCACCAATCCGGTGGGTCTGGGCTGCATGTCGCTGTCCTGGGCCTATGGCGTTCCCCCGTCGGACGAGGAGGGCGCGAAGCTCCTCCACCGTGCGCTTGACCTTGGCTATGACCATCTCGATACCGCGCGCATCTATGGCCTTGGCCATAATGAGACGCTGATCGGCAAGACGCTGAAGGACAATCGCGACAAGTTCTTCCTCGCCTCCAAGACGGGCATCATCGTCGATGGCGAGAAGCGCCGGATCGACTGCAGGCCGGAGACAATCCGCAAGGCCTGTGACGAGAGCCTCAAGCTCCTCCAGACCGATCAAATTGATCTCTACTACCTGCACCGTCGCGATTTCGAGACGCCGATCGAGGACTCGGTTGGCACGCTCGCCGAGCTGGTGAAGGAAGGGAAGATTGGCAGCATCGGCCTTTCGGAAATGTCGGCGGACACGCTGCGCAAGGCGCATGCCGTGCACCCCATTGCGGCGATGCAGACAGAGTATTCGCTGTGGACGCGCAACCCAGAAATCGCCGTGCTGCAGGCCTGCAAGGAACTGGGTACCACATTCGTCGCCTTCTCGCCCGTCGGGCGCGGGGCTCTGGCGGCTGCGGTTCAGGATCCGGCGGATCTGGTCGACAACGATCTGCGCCGTGGGCAGCCGCGCTTCAATGCAGAGAACTGGCCGCACAATCTGAAGCTGATCGAGGCGTTCAGCGCGATTGCAGCGGCGCAGGGCGTGACGCCGGCGCAGCTCTCGCTCGCCTGGGTGCTGTCGCGCGGCGAGCATGTGGTGACTATCCCCGGCACGGCGTCGATCCCCCATCTTGAAGAGAATATCGCGCGCTGGGACTGGCAGCCCGACAGCACCGTGCTGGAGACACTCGACGCGCTGATCAACCAGCAGACGGTCGCCGGGCCGCGCTATCCCGATGCGATGCAGCGGACGATCGACACCGAGGAATTTGCCTGAGCCTGAGGAGGCGCGATGTGACGAAGGCTGTGATCAACTACGCCGCGCGGACCGATTTCCGGCAGCGTTATTATGCGAATGATCACAGCCGCGACACGGTCGTCATCGATGGGCATCCGATGGAGATCACCGACGGACGCGCCGTCGCAACCGATCTGGACGCTGCCGGGTTCAAGCTTGTTGCCCACAGGAGCCAGGTCACGGATTTTCAGGACCGCGCCGCCGTCGCGGCGGTCCACCCGCCAGAGATCGTCGACCTGCTGCTGCGCGAGACGGGCGCCGACGCCGTATTCTGCACCAGCCCCGGCATTCTGCGCTTTGGAGAAAAGTCGAAACTGGCGGGGCAGCTCAACAATTCGATGCCGGCGCGCTTTGCCCATATCGATATCAGCGCAGAGACGGCCGCAGGTTTTGCCAAGGGGGGCGCGCCTGAGGGACGGACCTTGCGGCGCTATGCCCATTACAATGTCTGGCGTGCCTTTTCCGCGCCGCCGCAGGACGTGCCATTGGCCGTCTGTGATGCCCGCAGCGTGGCGGCGGACGACCTCATCATAGCCGATGCGATCTTCGATGATCCCGAAAAGCCCGAATGGTCGTTTGAAAGCTACATCATCGCGCACAATCCGGCGCACCGCTGGCACTGGTTTCCGAACATGACACGCGATGAAGCGATCATCTTCAAGACGAGTGACTCGCAGTTCGCCAATCCCATCCCGCACGTCGCGTTCGACAATCCGGATGCCCCGGCGGATGTGGCGCCGCGGTCCAGCATCGAGATGCGGGCGATCGCCTTCTGGTTCGACGCCTGAGGCGCCCTTTTTCGATCTGCCCCTTGCTTTCATAACAATTGTTAGCGATCTCTTCTCCCAAGACTCGATAAGAGGGAGAGAGAGTGTGAAGGCCTATCCGCAGACGATCCATTTTATTGGCCTGAACACGCCGATTGGCACCGAATATGATCTGGCTGACCTGCCCGTGGAAGGAACGATCCCGGCAGACGTCGATGGCGTCTTCTTTCGGGCGGTCCCGGACCCGGCCTTTCCGCCCAAGTTCGACGATGACAATCTGCTGTCGCATGACGGGATGATTTCGGTGGTCCGGCTGCAGGGCGGCAAGGCGAGCACGTCGATGCGTTATGTGAAGACGGCCCGCTATCTCGCCGAACAGGAAAAGGGCAGGGCGCGCTTTGGCCGTTATCGCAATCCGTTCACGGATGATGACGATGTGAAGGGCATCGACCGGACGGTCGCCAATACAACGCCCGTCTGGCACGCAGGTCGGCTGTTGATGACCAAGGAGGATGGTCGCCCTTACCGTATCGATCCGCAGACGCTTGCAACGCTTGGCTCCTATGACTTTGGTGGCAAGCTCAGGTCCGACACCGTGACGGCGCACGTCCGGGTCGATCCGGAGACCGGGGAGATGTTCTTCTTCGGCTATGAGGCGGATGGCCCGGCCTCAACCAAGATCGCCTATATGATCGCCGACAAAGACGGCACGCTGGTGAAGGAGCAGTGGTTCGACGCGCCCTATTGCGCGATGATGCACGATTTCACCATCACCGAGAATTATGCGCTCTTCCCGATCTACCCGACGACCAGCGATCTCGATCGGCTGAAGCAGGGCGGCGAGCACTGGATCCACGAGATGGAGCGTGACAGCTGGCTCGGCATCATGCCGCGCTATGGCGATGTGTCGGAGGTCCGCTGGTTCAAGGGCCCCAAGGGCGTCTCCTGCTATCACATGATGGGCGCATTCGAGGATGCGGACGGCGTGATCCATTTCGACCAGTGCCTGTCGAACGTGAATGCCTTCCCCTTCATCCGCGAGGCGTCGGGCATCCATATGGCCCCGCAAGAGGTGCAGGGTGCCCTGACACGCTGGAGCGTTGATCCCAAGGGCGACGCAACCGAGGTGAGGGAGACCATCATCGGCCCGCCGGGCGACTTCCCGGTGATCCCGGCGGCGCGCCAGGGGCGGTCTTATGACCATGGCTGGATGCTGACGATGAACCCGGAGATGCAGGGGCCGCCGGTCTTTGGTGGTCCGGTCGGCGCGATGTTCAACATGCTGCTCCGCCTCGACTTCAGGGGCGGGCCGATACAGGCGCTGCCGCTCGGGCCGGGCATGAGCTATAATGAGCCGGTACACGTGCCGTCGGCGACGCCGGGGCATGAAGGCTGGCTGCTGATGATCGTCGATACCCAGATTGGTACGGCTGACTTCACCCATGCCTGCTGGATCATCGATGCCGGCAATGTCGGGGCCGGGCCAGTTGCGAAGATCGGTATTCCGCACCGTCTGCGCCCGCAGGTGCATGGCTGGTGGGTGAGCAGCGATCAGCTGGCCAAGGCGGTGGCGTGACCCGGATCGTCGTTACCGGGGCGTCGGGCCAATATGGGCGGTCGTTCACGGACAAGCTGATTGCGCAAGGCCGCGCGACGGACCTGATCCTGATCACCCGCACGCCCGCCAAGCTGGCGGACCGCGTGGCGCAGGGATGCGAGGTCCGCTATGGCGACTTCGACAGGCCCGAAACCCTTCCCGACGCGGTTGCCGGGGGAGACAGGATGCTGCTGATCTCCGGCACGCGGGTCGGCGCGCGCGTTGTCCAGCACAAGGCCGCGATCGATGCTGCAGCCAAAGCGGGTGTGACCCACATCGCCTATACGAGCTTCATCGGGATTGACGATCTGGCCAACCCCGCCGAAGTCCGGCATGATCATATCGAAACCGAGCGGCTGATCCGCGCCTCGGGCATGGCATGGACGATGCTGCGCGACGCGCATTACGCCGATGCGATGATCCTGATGGCCGGTCCCGGCGTGATGCAGAGCGGCCAGTGGATCAGCAACGCGGGTGAGGGGCGTGAGGCGATGGTCTGGCGCGAAGACTGTGTCGAAAGCGCGGTGGCGGTGCTCACCGGTGATGGCCATGAGGGGCGGATTTACAACATCACGGGACCCGAACTTCAGACCTTTAGAGAAGTGACGACGATCCTGTCGGAAGTGACGGGCAAGCCGCTCCAATACGTCAGCGTTGATGATGATCAGCAATACGCGATCTTTGACGCCATGGGCATTCCCCGCCGTCCGGTCGATGATCACTATGTCGGCGGCATCCCCTGGAACAGCGACGACATGGTCACTTTCGGTCAGGCCATCCGGGAGGGGTTCCTCGAAATGTGCAGCACGGATGTGGAGACGCTGACCGGCAGACCCGCCCGTAGCGTCCGGCAGATGATCGAGGAAAATGTGGGGATGCTGCGCGCAGCAGCGGGCGAATAGTTTATCGAGCCTGACGACGCTGCCGTGGTTTCGATCTATCCTGCAGGGTAAGTTGCGCGATAAGACCTGAACGGCTCTCTCGAGCTGTTTTTGCCATCGAGTCCAAACGCTTCAGAACGCGTCGCGGCAGTGTAATGTTCACCCGCTCGACCGTATCGTCCAGAAGCGCAGGATCCAAATTGATGACACCATAGCTCCATCCTTTGTACGCCGGGTCGCTCGTAATATCCTCTAATGATGACGGAACTGGGATCGCGCCGCCCGCGTCTAGCATTGAGTCGACCCATGCCGCAGCCGCTTCTTCCGCGTTGCTGATTGCTTCGTCGAGCGTGTCGCCTGCAGAAAAACAACCCGGCAGGTCTGGGACAACCACGCCGAAAGCCGTATCTTTGTCGCCTGTTTCGATGACCACTGGGTAACGCATAAAGTGCCCTTAAATTCCAGCTTGTCTGCGTATCGCAGCGACCAAGCCCTTACCAAGATCCCTCTTAGGATGTGGAACAGTAATGTGGCCTGGTCGATGGTCGTGCACAAACACGTGGTGAGATCCGCGAATGCGGTCCAAGAACCAGCCATGCGCTCTTAGTTCTCGGATTAAATCCGCGCTCGTCATGGTGTGTATAATGCGCACTCAAGGCAAAAAGGTCAAGCTGGTTCCAAATCGCTAGCAAGCCTATGGAAAATTACGTCAGCGCAAAATAGCGCACGAAGTTTCCATCCGGGCGCCGTTCCCCAACGCCAATGAAGACATGGCGTGTCATCCAGTCATGCTTGCCCTTTGGCGTTTCAAAGGTTGGTTGGGCCCGCAGATAATAGTCCTCATGCGCGACCGGCGGACCGCCCTCGAACGCCCAGGCGCGCAGGCGCTGCATGGCGTCGGGCTTGCGGCCCCACAGATAACCCTTGTTCTGCATGTAGATGATGGTGCCGTCGTCGACCTCAAGCAGATAGCGCGCATCGAACACGGCGGTGTCGTCGTCGCGAAAATGGGCATAATCGCCGCCCGAGTTCGGGACGGCGCGTCCCCTGAGACGCGGGCCTTCAAACGTCCCCTGGTCCACAAGGACGGCCGATCGGAAGCCGCCATTGTGGACGTCGGGGATAGAATAGACGCGCGTGAATTGCAGCCGACACTCGAACGCAAATTCAAGGTGCGGGGTTTCGAGTGTCGAGTACATCAGTTGGCCTGCTTGCTGAAGTAGGCGACGCCGCGGAATTCCATCGAATGGCGTTCGTTTGCGTCGGGACGGCTGGTGTCATGAAACGCCGTGTGCAGCGCGCGCCAGGCGCGGCTGTGGTCGCTGTCATGGAACTTGATGAGGATGACCTCATCATCGGTCATGTCCGGGAAATACCACCAGCGATGGTCCGGGTTGTGGGTGAAGATGCTCGCCGCTGCCATCTGGTCTTCTCCCGGAATATGGGCGAACAGTGCGTCGCCTTCCGGGATCTCATCGACATCAACCTTGGTGTTCGGCGTGCCCTCATCTTCCGACACGCTGCGGAAGTCGCACAGCGCCAGCGGCCAGTCCTGCGGCGGTGGCGACAGGGGCCGCCACAGGCTGAAGCAGATATAGCGGTCATAGCCGGGGCCGCCGGGCATCTTGCCGTCATAGACCCGTGCAGCGACCCGGTCGGCGCAATCGGGCGTGAAGTCGACATGTGCTTCGGCGGCAGGTGGCTGGAGCTTCTCCCCGGTCACGCCGGAGGTGCGGAGCTGACCGGCCATCGTCAGGACGGTGTCGGCTCCGGTCAGGCGCTTCACAATGTCGATGACCTCCTGCGCGTAATCGGAGTCACCGGCCGCCGCCGCATCCCAATCCGTCACCTCCGTCGGCTGGCTGGAAATGCAGAAGCCGTGCGTGTCGAGCGTGAAGGGCTCGGGCGCCAGCCGCGCATTGCGGATGTGGACATCGCAGGTTTCGTAGACGCCGGTGTTATATTCCTTCCCCGGCGCCCAGAAACGGCGATTGATCAGCGATGTCTTGACCAGATAGTCCATCTTCGCGTCCACACCGGGGACGCGGTCCAGCGTGGCAAGGTCAGTCACGGAACCCCTCCCGCGCGCGGCTGTTGTCGAGCACGATCGGCTTGCCCGTGACGGGGTGCGGATAATGGAACTCGACCGTGTCGGTGGCGGGCCACAGGCGCGGGGCGGGGGAGATCAGCTCATCGGGGCCAAGCGGGTCTTCGGGGAAGCAGGTCTTGGCCATCGGGATGTAGTCGATCGGCGTCTTGGCCCAGCCGTCTTCAAAGCTGCCATGCCAGAACGGGAAGTAGCGGAGCGCCTTGATCTTCCAGATGCCGTCTTCGCGGACATATTCGTTTTCGTAGATGCCGCCTTCCCACCAGGCGCGCTGTGCACCTTCGGCGGTTTCGTGGAGACCGGCCTGCATCATCGAGCGGCCACGCACCTTGGCATGGCTGCGGTCGGGGGCGACATCGATGACCATCTGCATCTGCGGGTGATCGAGCAGCCAGCCATAGCGCGGGCCATTATGGCCCTGCGTAAAGTTGGTCTGGAATCGCTCGATATACAGGCGGCGGACGCCCGCCTTGCCCTTGTAGATGCCGCCCAGGAACCAGACTTCGCCTTCATCGGAGAAGAGATCGACGCATTCATTGTACTGCGATTTGTCGATGAAATAGCCGTAGCTGTACTGGATGCGGCGGATCTGGTGAATGTCCTGCTGGATGCCCAGTTCATGTTCCACCTTGTCCAGGCGGGCAGCAAGGGTCGCGATATCGGTCATGTCATGTCTCTCCTGTCTGGTGTCTCAATAGTTTGAAAGAATGGCGAGGCTGGGCGCGTCAAGCGGGATGCCGCGCTTCTGCTTTTCGAGCTCTTCGGCCCGGGTCTTCGTCTGCTCGGCGATCAGCCAGGCGTGGATGGCGCCGACCTCATCGGGCTTCAGCACGTCGGCCCAGCGGGGCATCCCGTTCTGGAGCAGAAGGCCCTCGAGCACGATCTTGGAGAAGACCTTGTGCGTTTCCGGCTGCATCCGCCGCAGGTCGGGCGTGATCGACCGGTGCTGGTTGGAATGGCACATGACGCAGTTGGCAAAGAAGAGCTGCTGGCCGCGCGCGATGGTTGCGGGCGTCACGCCTGCGGCCTGCGGCGGAGGCTCGGACGCCACCTGCAAGGCGGGAAGTTCAGGCGGGATCGGCACGGGGCCGCCGCCGAGTTTGAAGACGAGCAAACGCCCCTGATTGCCACGCTTATAGGCGGCCGAATAAGGCGGAACATAGGGATATCCGCCACCGCCCCAAGCGGCCATGACGGCGACATATTGCACGCCCTTCACCCGATAGGTCATTGGGGCGGCAAGGATGGAGGAGCCGGTATCGATGCGCTTCAGCAGCTGGCCGGTCCGCTTGTCGAACACGCGGAGCTGCCCGGCGATATTGCCATGGAACAGCAAGCCCCCGGCCGTCGTCAGCGTGCCCGCGCGGTCCTGCCAGCCGTCCGATGGCACCGACCATTTGGTCTTGCCGGTTAGCGGATCAATGGCGCGCAGCTCGCCCTTGCCGGGGTTCTTCAGAACCTCCTGCCATTCGGGAAGCGCCTTTACCGCTGCCTGCACCGGCGGCGGCATGGCGGGCAGGGCGTCCTTCAGGACCGAAGTGAAGACGAGCGCTGCATCGACATTGAGCATCTTCTTGCGCATCGGCTTGGCGCCGGGCGTCTGGTAGATGAGGTTCCCCATGTCGAGGACGGAGGCGTAGTAGAGCCCCGTCTGCGGATCAAAAGTGGCGGGATGCCAGTTGCGCGCGCCGGTCGTGCCGGGGAAGACGATTTTGGGCGCAGTCGCATAGTCGGCCCGGTCGGGTTGCAGATACGGGCGCCCGGTCTTGGGATCAAAGCCCTTGGCCCAGTTGACGCGGACGATGGGATTGACGCGCAGCAGCTTTCCGTCGCGCCGGTCGATCACGTAGAGAAAGCCGTTCTTGGGTGCATGGACGATGACGGGGCGATCTGCGCCGTCAATCTTCATGTGCGTCAGGATCATCGGCTGGGTCGAGGTGAAGTCCCAATTGTCGCCCGGCGTCTGCTGGTAATGCCATTTCTTGCGGCCGGTCTTTGCGTCGAGCGCGACGAGGCTGCCGAGATAGAGCTGGTCGCCGCCCTTCGGGCTGCGCTTGATCGTGTGGTACGGCCCGCCATTGCCCGTGCCGATGATGACATAGCCCGTTTCCGGATCATAATTGATCGCGTCCCACGGCGTCCCGCCACCGCCAATGTCCCAGCGGCTCTTGGGGTCCCAGGTTTTCACCGCTTCCTCAAGATCGGGATGGTCCTGCGGGCCAAGCGCCGGATCGCGCGGGACGGTGTGGAAGCGCCAGACGAGCTTGCCGCTGTCAAGGTCGAACGCGCTGACATAACCGCGCGTGTCATATTCCGCGCCGCCATTGCCTATGACAACGACATTGCCCGCGACTTCCGGCGCGCCCGTGGAGTTCACGCCGCGCGTTCTGTCATCGACGGTGTCGGCTTTCCAAAGGACTTTGCCCGTTTTGGCATCGAGTGCGTAGAGCTGCGCATCGAGCGTCGCGACATAGACTTTGCCGCGCGCAACGGCGACGCCGCGATTGGCCATGTCGCAGCACACGGTGCGGTTGACCTGCATGTTGACGTCGGGCTCGAACCGCCAGAGTTCCTTGCCGGTCGCGGCCTCGAACGCATAGGCACGCCCGGCGACGCCCGATGTGTACATCACGCCGTCAATGACGACGGGTGTCGCCTCAAGGACGCGGTTGGTGCCGAGGTTCACTTCCCACGCAAGGCCAAGCGATCCGATATTGGCGGGGGTCATGTCCGCCAGCGTGGAATAGTGCGTCTTGCCTGCATCGCCGCCGGGATTGGTCCAGTTGTCGCCGGCTTGCGCCTGCTGGACAGGGGCCTCGGGCGCGCGGTCTGATCCGCACGCAGTAAGCAACAGGGCAAGGGCCAGCGTCAGTCGCTTCACAGGGCGTCCCATGGGCTCGGCATGTTATAGGGAACGGTAATGAAGTTCGCCTCGATCTGACAGATCATGCCATGGTCGATCTTGAACAGTTCGGAGATGTAGAAACTGTGCGGGCGGCGCACGGGCGACTTCACCGTGCGCCCGTCGGTCAGCTGATACTCATCGAGCCGACCACTATGGTCGATAAATCCGAATGCGAGGACAAGGCCGCGCTCTTCATCCACAAGCGGGAAGCGGCGGGCGCGCAGCCGGTCATCATAGCGGTAATTGCCCATCCGGAATTGTTCTTCACAGCCCAGAGCAGAGACCGGCACGATCTTGGCAAATTCGGGATTGCGCGTCGTCTGCACGCCGTTTTCGACGCGGTTGCAGTCCGGGTGGAATTTGGTGTGGATCGTGCCGTCATTGAGCTGCAGCGTGTCGAAATAGCCGTTTGACAGGCGGATCATCTCATCGCGCGAAACCGGTGCTTCCACGTTCGCATTGAGGATCGGCTTGTCCCAATAACGGCAGTTCTCGAACTTGATGCCCGAGTCCGACTGACGGACGACCACCATTTCGGATTCGCAGACCTGGCCCTGTTCATTGACCTTCAGGCGCAGGGTGAAGGCCGACTCTTCAATGGCCTCATGCACCGTGCCGAAATAGCCCACCTGATTGGTCGCAGGGTCGGCAAAGCGGAGCTGATAGTCCCCGACGCGAAGGATCGTCCCCCACAGGCCGTCACCGACCTCCAGCATGACATTGTTCTCTGAATTGAGAGGGGCTTCCGCCCAGCCGACCTGCGACGCGTCGCCCGCATTCAATGCCGCGAGATAGTTGGCCAGCACGGCGTAAAGTGCGTCGCGATTCATCCGGTCCTCTGCCTTGTATGTTCTGTCCTGATCGTTACACGTAATAACAATTGTTACAATAGGAGAAGGACGCCGATGGCCTATACGGTCGAAGAATCCGCGAACCTGAAACTTGTCCGCGACATCTATGAACAGGTGCTCATTCCGATGGACCGCACCCGCGTCGATGATTTCATCGCGCCGGACTATATCCAGCACAGTTCGCTCGCGGAACCCGGCGTTGCGGCGCTGAAGGCGTGGCTCGACATGGTGCGCGTTCAGTCACCCGAGGCGCGCCAGACCGTCCATCGGATGTTTGCCGATGGCGACCATGTGACGACGCACGTCCATGTCGTGCGCTGGCCGGGCGATCCGGGTCTGGCCGTGTGTGATATCTTCCGCTGTGCCGACGGCAAGGTCGTCGAGCACTGGGATGTCATTCAGGAAATTCCTGAGGACCCCGTCAACCCCAACAGCATGTTTTGAGGAGAGAGTGATGCGCCGATCTGCCCTTACTGCGGCCAGCCTGCTGGCCTTAGCGCTCTCGCCCGCCGAGGCGGCCACCTGCAAGCTGAAGCCCAAGGACATCGTCACGCGCTTCATGACGCAATTCTATATCGACAAGGACCCGCGCGGCGCATTCGAGAAGTGGGTCGCGCCCGGCTATATCCAGCACAATCCGATGGCGGCGACCGGGCGCGATGCGGCCATCGCGTTTCTCGAGCCCTTCATGAAATCCAACCCGGGCGTCAGCTATTCGATCAAGCGGATCATCGCCGATGGCAATCTGGTCGCCGTCCATTCCCACGGGAAATTTTCGGCAGAGGATCGCGGCGTGGCAGTCGTCGACATCCTCCGGGTGGAGGGCTGCAAAGTGGTCGAGCATTGGGACGTCGTGCAGCCGGTGCCCGAGAAATCCGCAAACGGAAACGGGATGTTCTGATGCGGCGTTTTGACGGAAAGGGCGTGCTGATCCTCGGCGGCAATGCCGGGATTGGTGCGGCAGCCGCGCAGCAGTTTGCAGATGAGGGCGCGCGGCTCGTGATCACGGGGCGCAATGAAGCGACCTTGGCGGAAGTGGCCTCCTCGACCGGTGCCAAGGCGATCCGGGCGGACATGGGGGATCTGGACCAGAGCCGCCGGAGCATCGAGGCCGCTGCAAAGCATCTGGGCGGGATCGATGTCCTGTTCGTGAATGCGGGTGTCGGCGGCTTTGCGATGGTGCCGGATGTGACCGAGGCGTTCTGGGATGGCATCCACAATGTCAATCTGAAGGGCGCCTTCTTTGCGATGCAGGCAGCCGCGCCGCGGATGCGCGATGGCGGCAGCATCGTTGTGACGGGATCGATCGGGTCGGTCGCGGCCGTGCCCGGCAATGTGGCCTATGCCGCCGCCAAGGCGGGCTTGCGGGCCGTCGCACGTATTGTCGGGAAGGAGCTTCTGCCCCGCCAGATCCGCGTGAATATGGTCAGCCCCGGTCCCACTGATACGGAGATCTTCAAGCGGGATGCGTCGCCCGAGGAGATTCAGGGGATGCGCGAGATGCTGTCCGGCGTGGTACCGATGGGCCGCATGGGCAGCTCCGAAGAGATTGCCCGCGCGGCCCTGTTCCTCGCCAGCGACGACGCCAGTTTCATCAACGGCGTAGACCTGTTTGTCGATGGCGGCTGCGTCGAACTATAGCGCGGCCGGCTGTCCGTCGAGGAGGATGGTTTTCAGCTCGACATAGGCCATCAGGCCTTCCAGCCCGCCTTCGCGGCCAATGCCGGACTGCTTGAAACCGCCAAAGGGCAGGGCAAAATCCATGCGCAGGCCATTCTGGCCAAAGCCGCCCGTGCGGACGCGTCGGGCGATGCGATAGGCGCGCTCATGGTCGTTGGTGAGCACCGAGCCGTTCAGGCCATAATTGGAGTCATTGGCGATCCGGATCGCGTCCTCTTCATCCTCGCAGGGGATGAGGCTCAGCACCGGGCCAAAGATTTCTTCCTGCGCGATGCGGCTGTCATTCTTCACATTGGCGAAGAGCGTCGGTTCAACGAAATAGCCGCGATTGAGATGCGCAGGACGGCCGCCGCCCGTGATGAGGTCGGCGGTCTTCTTGCCTTCCTCAATGTACATTTCGACGCGCTCCAGTTGCCGCTTCATGGCGACCGGCCCAAGCTGCGTTGCCGGATCGTCCGAATGACCGATGACAACCTTCTTCATCTGTCCCGCGATCGCTTCCGCCAGTTCGTCATGGCGTTTGCGGGGGACAATGACACGCGAGAGCATGGCGCAGATCTGCCCGCTCATCATCGTGATCGTCCCCGTGAGAAGTCCTGCGGCGGCCTCGATCGGGAAATCGTCAGCCACAATCGCGGCTGACTTGCCGCCCAGTTCCAGCGTGCAGCGCGCGATCCGTTCCCCGCAGACGCTGGCGATGCGCTTGCCCGCAAGCGTGGAGCCGGTGAAGCTGACCTTGTCGACGCCAGGATTGCAGACCAGGTGGTCGCTCGCCTCCCGGTGGCCGCAGACGAGATTGACGACACCGGCAGGAACGCCTGCCGCCTCTGCCGCTTCGGCAATGATATAGGCCTCCAGCGGTGTTTCGGGCGACGGCTTCATGATGACGGTGCAGCCGGCGGCCAGCGCATAGGCCACCTTGTTCAGCATGATGCCATAGGGCCCGTTCCACGGCGCGATGGCTGCAACGACGCCGACGGGTTCATAGGCGACGAGACCGACGGCAGCGCCTGTCGTGGGGCGCTGCTGGACGAATTCAAACGTCTCGGCCGACGCGATGATGCCGTCAAACGTCATTGTGGCACCGGCCATCATCGGACCGGCGAAGCTGGCAAGTCCGCCCATCTGCGCGGTCCATGCTTTGGCCAGTTCACCATGACGGGCACGCAGATGGTCTGCCATCCGCTTCAGGATAGCGATGCGTTCGGCGGCCGGCGTGGTCGGCCATGGACCTTGGTCGAAGGCATTGCGCGCAGCCGCTACTGCGGCGTCCATATCGACCGCATCGGCTTCGGCAACAGTGCCAACCACCTGTTCGGAATTGGGCGAGACGATCTCGATCAACCGCCCGGAATGGGCCGCGCGCCAAGCGCCGCCGATCAGGACCTTGTCGGGATGCGCTACATTTACGCCTTCGGGTGTCATGGGTCGCTCTCCTATGTCAGGTCGCCAAGGTTGATCACTTTGCCGGACGCAGCCGCCCGGTTCGCCTCGCGGCGAAGCCGTTCGATATGCTGCCGCCCTTCTGGGACAGGCTCGTCTGGCAGCGCCTCGATCGAACTCCGGTAAATCTCTTCAAAATCTTCGGCAAATTCCGGGTGGGTCAGGATCAGGCCGCGATTCTCGGTCATGCCTGCAAGCGTCTTGCGGCCGACCTCCAGCGGATCCATCCCAAGGTCAAAGGCTGTGCCGAACTGTTCGAGCTCGGCCCTGTCGGCGGGCTTGAAGCCGGACTCGGCAAAACCCTCCGGGCGTTTCAGCGCCGAGTCCCACGCATTGGTTTTGGTCAGGCCCGGGCACATCAGCGAGACGCCAATGCCATAAGGCGCAAGGTTATAGCGCAGCGACTCGGTCAGCCCGCGCACGGCAAACTTGCTCGCCGTATAAATGCCGGCCTGCGGCCCCGAGAGATAGGCTGCCATGGAGGCGACGTTGACGATGTGTCCGCCTTCGCCATGAGCTTTCATGCCGGGAAGGAAGGACACGAGGCCGTTGACGACGCCGCCGAAGTTGACGCCCATGATCCAGTCATAATCGGCATAGCTCGCCTCATCGGTCGGGCCGAAGACGCTGACGCCGGCATTGTTGACAAGGACATGGACTTTGCCTGCCTCTGCGGCCGCGGCGGCAAAGCCGTTTCGGTCGGTGACGTCGAGCTTCACGAAGCGGGGCAGGGGGTAGCCCTCTGCCGCGAACCAGCGCTCCGCCTCGGCGCGATAGGCTTCATTCCGGTAGCTCAGGATCAGGGCCATACCCGCTTCGGCAAATGCGCGTGCGATGCCAAAGCCGATGCCCGATACGCCGCCGGTGATGAAGGCGGTCTTGCCTTGCCAGTTCATGCACTTTCCTCTCGCCTTGCTTGGTAACATTCGTTAGCAAAGCATACAAATCAAAAGAGGAGAGACGAGGATGTCTGACGTCGAATCGAGGTTGGCCGCACTGGAGAACCGTGTGGGCGAACTGGAGGACATCAACGCCATTCGCCGCCTGCACTGGGCCTATGGCTATTATATCGATTTCAACCGCGCCGACGATGTGGCGGAGCTCTTTGCCGAGGATGGCGAGGTCATCTTCCTCTCTGGCGTCTATAAGGGGCGGGAAGGGGCACGCCGCCTCTATGGCACATGGTTCAAAAGCCTGTTTCTCGCACCGGGCGAAGAAGGCCCGGCCTATGGCTTCCTCCTCGATCATTTCCAGATGCAGGACATCATCACCGTCGCGCCAGACCGGCAGACCGCCAAGGGCCGCTTCCGGGGAATGCTGTTCGGTGGCAGCCATGAAACGCGCGCCTTCAAGCCCGAAGGCCTGCCGCTCCAGTTCATGGAGGCGGGCATCTATGAGAATGACTATGTCCGCGAAGACGGCGTGTGGAAGATAAAGCGGCTGGATTACATGATGCAGTGGCAGGGCGACTATGAGGCCGGCTGGTCAAAGACGACCGCGCATCTCCAGCCGCTGACCGACTGCTATCCCGAAAATCCCATCGGGCCGGACTATATCCGCAGCGAGGAGATCCGGCAGACCTGGCCGCACCGCCACGACGTGCCGATGCACTTTGCGCACCCGCGCTTTGGCGCGATCTTCGCGGATCGCCAGCAGGGGTGAAGGGAACAGACCGTCAGGACTGGGCGGTCTCGTGCCAGCTCATGACCTGATGGTAGAGCCGGTCGAGCACGTCCGACATGGCGGCGCGTTCGTTCGGCTGGAGTGTGCTGAACAGAAAGGCGGCCACGTCCTCAAGTTTCGGTCCCATGGCGCGATAGGCCTCCCATCCCTTGGCACTCAGCCGATGCGGCTTGCGACGGCGGTTGCTGGCGTCCACGACCTGTTCCACCCATCCCCGTTCGGCAAGGGCGGCCAGCGCGCGGCTGACGTTCATGGGCTGCATCCCCATGAGTTCGGCCAGCTCATGACCGGCGCGCTCCCCTTCGCCACCCAAGGCCATGATCATCTTCAGCTCGTTGGAAGACAGGCCTGCCGGCGTGGCGACGCCGTCGCGCATCGGCCGGTTGATTAGCGATGCAAACCGCAGCATCGAAATGAGCAGGCCGACATCGTCATTCCCTGGTTGTTGCGTTGCCATCACCCCTCCGCTTGTATCCCGGCAGAGCGCGCCTAGCGCCATTGATGCTGATTTGTCACGGTGTTGCAGAAATTTCCCCGCCGCGGGGTGCCGAGAATTTTCCTGCTTGCAAACGCAAACTGTATGTATCACTAACAATCGTTAGGGTGACCGAGTTCAATGCGGCGCCTCAGGCAGGAGAGGACTGAGAATGGCTAAGACTTCAAGACACGAATCCGCTCTGCGTACGTTTCTGACGCTGTCGACGTCGGTTGCGGCGCTCGTTGCAACGCCGGCGTTCGCCCAGAAGTCGTCCGACGAGGAGTCGGCCAACACGGGGGATATCGTCGTCACCGCGCAGTTCCGCGAACAGCGCCTGCAGGACACGCCGCTGTCGATCACGGCGGTGGACTCGGCTTTGCTGGAATCGCGCAATCAGACGGATCTTTCGCAGATCGCCGCACAGGCCCCCAACGTCACGCTGAACGCCATGGGCGGCGCCTATGGCTCCTCGCTCGGTGCCTCGATCCGCGGCGTCGGCCAGTTTGACTTCAACCCGGCTTATGAACCCGGCGTCGGCATGTATGTGGACGATGTCTATTATGCGACGCTGACCGGCGGCATCTTCGACCTGCTCGATCTGGAGCGCGTGGAAGTTCTGCGTGGTCCGCAGGGCACGCTGACCGGCCGTAACTCGATCGGCGGCGCCATCAAGCTCTTCTCGAAGAAGCCGGGCGACAAGAATGAAGGTTCGGTTGAGGCCGTCTATGGCAGCCGTCACCGCGTTGACCTGCGCGCCAGCGCCAACTTCGTTCTGACCGATGGCCTCTATGCGCGCATTTCGGGCGTGTTCAAGCAGCAGGACGGCTATGTCGACCAGGTCGATTATGGCTGCCGCAACCCCGGCAATCCGGAAGGCATCACTGGCTTCCCGGGTTCGGGCTCGAACTGCGTCATCTCGAAGTTCGGTGAGAAGAACTATGCCGGTCTGCGCGGCTCGCTGCGCTACAATCCGGGCGATAACTTCGACCTCGTTGTGACGGCGGACTACACCAAGGAAGACCGTGCCAACGCCGCGGAAGTCGTCACCTCGGCATCGCCGGCGGTGGCCAATGCGATTTGCGGCAAGTTCTGCAACTATGCCAGCTTCTACCTGCCCGCAGGCGGTCAGGTTGGTCAGGGCTATTTCATGCCCAACAAGACCAACTTTGAAGGCTGGGGCCTTTCGGCCAACATGACGGTCGGCCTGTCTGACTCGGTCAATGTGCAGTCGATCACGGCCTATCGCGACTATCGCCAGATCTGGGGCACGGACGACGATTACACGCCGTTCGCGAACCGCGGTGCCGGTGGGTATAACGACCTGAAGTTCTGGTTCGTGAGCCAGGAAGTGCGCGTCAACGCCAAGCTCGGCGACAATGTCGACCTGACCGTTGGCGGCTTCTATTCCGACCAGCGTTCGACCTACTTCACGCGTCAGGACATCCGCTACATCGCACCGGGCCTGAACTTCCAGTTCCTCGGCAATGACCCTGTCAACGCGGACAGCAAGGCCGTGTTCGGTACGATCATCGCCAAGCCCGTTGAAAACCTGACGCTGACCGGCGGTCTGCGCTACACCGATGAGCACAAGGACTATACCTTCGTCCGCAAGAACTATGACGGCGTGACGCGGAACATCTTCCTTGGCGCTCTGGACGGCGTGAAGGCGGTCTATGACGGCAACAAGCTCGACTGGCGCCTGTCGGCGGACTACCGCTTCTCGCCCGAAGTGCTGGCCTATGCCACGGCCGCAACCGGCTTCAAGGGCGGCGGCGTGACCGCACGTCCGTTCGACGCCGCTCAGGCTCTGAACGGCAGCTTCGATCCGGAAACGGTGACCTCCTACGAAGTCGGCGTCAAAACCGATCTTCTTGACCGTCGCCTCCGCATCAACCTCGCTGGGTTCATCAACGACTATCAGGATGTCCAGCTGCCCCTGATCAGCTGCGCATCGCTGGGGTCGAACGCCCCGTGTGGTGCCCGCCAGAACGCGGGTAGCGGCAAGATCAAGGGCTTCGAAGCCGAAGTGAACGCCTCGCCGGTTCCGGGTCTGGATATCGATGCATCGCTCAGCCATCTGTATGGTCACTGGAGCGAAATCGATCCGCGCGTTGGCAATGCCATCCTGCTGACCGATCCGATCGTGTCGCCGAAGTGGAAGTACAGCTTTGGCATCCAGTACAAGGCGGATCTGGGCACCAGCGGGTCGATCACGCCGCGCTTCGACATGGCCTATACGGGCAAGGCGAGCGCAGGTCGCGTTCGTGCCGGTGGCCCGATCGACTATTATAACAGCTACACGCTCGCCAATGCCCGCCTGACCTGGCGGAATGCCGATGAAGACCTGTCGGTCGCGTTCGAAGTGCAGAACCTGTTCGACAAGTACTACACGCCGTTCCGCTTTGCTGCGGTCAACGCCTTCTCGGGCACGATCTACTCGCAGGTCGGTCGTCCGCGTGAATGGGCGGTTTCGGTCCGGAAGACCTTCTGAGGCTTGCGGTAACGGACACGAAATCAGGGGGTGGTCGAAAGACTGCCCCCTTTTTTTCTCAAGCGTTTCGCTGTGATGGCCTTGACCGACAGCCGGTGAGCCGTCACAAGATTCGCTAACAAATGTTACAAAGATGAGAGGAGCCCGGCGTTGAAACTCACGCTACCCCCGCGCGTATCGCCGATGCAGTTCGATGCCGCGCTCAAGGCCTTTCAAGGAGTTGTCGGCAAGGGCTGGGTGCTCGCGTCGGATGAGGATCGCGACGCCTATTCCGATCTCTATGCGCCGGGTCCGGAAAGCCAGTGGCCAGCCTCTGCCGCCGTGGCACCCGGAACCGCCGAGGAAGTGCAGGCGATTGTCCGCCTCGCCAATCAATACAAGACGCCGCTCTGGCCGGTCAGCCGGGGCAAGAATCTGGGCTATGGCCAGGCCGCGCCGCGCATGGCGGGCTCGATCGTTCTTGATCTCGGACGCATGAACAAGGTGCTCGAGCTCGATCCGGAGCTTGGCTATTGCGTCATTGAGCCGGGTGTCAGCTTCTTTGACCTCTACGAACATCTCGGTCGCGAAAAGGCGCCCTTGTGGATGTCGGTGCCGGGAAATGGCTGGGGATCCGTCCTTGGCAACGCGCTCGATCACGGGATTGGCTACACGCCCTATGGTCTGCACGCGCGCAACCTGTGCGGGCTGGAAGTCGTGCTGCCCGATGGGGACATGATGCGCACCGGCATGGGTGCCATGGCCAACAACAAGGCCTCGCATCTCTTCCCGATGAGCTTTGGCCCGGACTGGACGCACATGTTCACGCAGTCGAACATGGGGGTCGTCACGAAGGCCGGCGTCTGGCTGATGCCGGAGCCGGAAACCTCGCTCGAACTGTCATTCGACATCCCCAATGAAGAAGATATCGGCTGGGTCATCGATACGATCGCGCCGATGAAGATCGCTGGGCTGATCGATCAGAATGTGTTCGTGCCGTCCTGGCTCGGCAAGATCGTGCTCAAGGGCCAGCGCAAGGATTTCTGGGACAAGCCTTCGGCCATTCCGGACTGGCGCGTTCAGGAACTGCTGAAAGAGCATAAGCTTGGCTACTGGAAGGTCCAGGTTCGCTTCTATGGCGATGAGAACGTCAACAAGGCCAAGGCCGAGGTGGTGAAGGCGGCGTTCAAGAAGCACCTTTCCGCGCCCGCGCAGGAGGCCTGGTGGCGGCAGGGCGAAGAGCGGAACATCTATGATCTCACGGTCGGCGTGCCCTCAGCCGTCCCGCTGCAGATGGGCGACTGGGTCGGCGGGCGCAGCGCGCATCTGGGCTTCTCGCCGGTGGTCCCGGCGTCTTCCAAGCACGTGATGGATCAGCTCAAGCGCAGCCGCAAGATCATCGCCGACCATGATGTGGACTTCTATGCCAGCTTCACCGTAGGCGGAAGGTTTGCGAACAATATCAATATGTTGATGTATGATCGTGACAAGCCGGAGCAGGTCGAGAACATGAAGAAGCTGTTCAACGTCCTCGTCGCCGAAAGCGCAAAGGCGGGCTATGCCGAATATCGCACGCATCTGGGCTGGATGGACGCGGTGGCGGACACGTTCGACTTCAACGATCATGCGCAGCGCCGCCTGAATGAGAAGGTGAAGGACGCGCTGGACCCCAATGGCATCATCGCCCCGGGCAAGCAGGGCGTGTGGCCCAGCGTCTTTCGCGATCAATCGAAGGAGGGCCGGGCATGAAGCGCGTCGCGCTCTTTGGGCTGCTCCTGCTGGCGGCCTGCAACAAGTCATCCGCTCCCGCACCGGATGCTGCCAAGGGCGGTCCACCGCCGCTGCCGCCCTATCAGGTGCGTGCCGAGGCGCCGACGGGGGATCGTCTGGCCAAGGGCGGCGATGGCGAGAAGCTCTATTCCAACCACTGCGGCTACTGCCATCTTGCCGGCGGGATGGGGACCAATCTCCTCACCAAACAGCGGATGGCCATGGGCGAACCGCCCGAAAACGGCCTGCTCACCAATCGCAAGGATCTGACCGCAGATTACATCACTTCGGTCGTCCGCATGGGCAAGGTGGCGATGCCGCGTCAGACACGCGTCGACATCACCGATGCCGAGCTTGAGGCTGTGGCCGCCTATCTCGCAAAGGCCGACAAATGAGGGTGGACCGTCGCACCCTGATCAAGGCCGGTGCACTGACGGCTGCGGCGTCTGCTTCGACCGTCCGGTCGGTCGCCGCCCGCCCGCCCGCGCTGCTCGTCTATGACAGTCGCCTGCAGGACAGCGTGACCTTTGCCGCCGCCTTTGACGGACCAAAGCTGGATGTCGCGCAGGAGGACCGGATTTTCTGGGCAACGCTGCGCGCCGGGGCACCCAAGGGCCGGATCATCGGCATGACGCGCTGGAGCGATCTGGTTGTCGTCCGGGGTGAACTGGAAGCGCAGGGCAAGCGCCTGAAATCCGAACAGCAGCGTGACACGCACGCACCCTTTTTCTGGGAGATGGCCTGATGGCCGACGTAACCTTGTACCATTGGGAACCCAACGCCAATTCCGGCAAGCCTATGCTTGCGCTCATGGAAAAGGGCGTGGCGTTCAACAGCCACTATATCGACATGCTGAACTTTGATCAGCACAAGCCCGAATATCTGGCGATCAACCCGCAGGGGACGATCCCGGCGATGACGCATGGCGACCGCGTGCTGGTCGAAAGCACGGCGATCATGGAATATGTGAACGATGAATTTGACGGTCCGGACCTGATGCCGGCGAACGCACAGGATCGCCTGCGCATCCGCTGGTGGATGAAGTTCATGGACCAGTGGCTGGCGCCGAGCTTTTCCATGTTCGGGTGGAAGTTCTTCGTCGGGCCCAACGCGCTCAAGGCACATGGTCAGGCCAAGATCGAAGAACAGATCGCGCGCATCCCGCTTCCCGAGCGTCAGACCGCATGGCGCAAGGCCGTGTTCGGCCTGTTCAGCGAAGAGGAGATGGCGGAAAGCGGTCGACGCATCGGCGTCGGCATCCGGATGCTTGAGGAAGAGCTTGGCAAGCGGGAATGGCTGGCAAGCGACCAGTATAGCCTCGCCGACGTCAACGGGTTCAACCTTGCCTACGCCATGCCGCTGTCGCAGCCGCATCTCGCCAATGATGAGGTGACCCCCAACATCATGCGGTGGCTGCGCGCCATCTATCGCCGCCCGGCCACGCGGGACTGCTGGAAACTGGGCCGCACGCCAATGGCGAGCCGCGTCGAGATTTTGGAGCAGGATTACATTCCGCCCCGGGACGAGTCCGAAGGCATTTCGAGCGGAGTACGCTGACATGGGAACCATTCTCTATCACGGTGAACCCAGTGGCCCGTCGCTGACGGTGCTCGCCGCCCTTTCGGAGAGCGGCGTGGACGTCGAATGCCGGTCACTCGACCTGCTGGACGGCGATCGTCACAGGATCGCTGGTCTCACCGATACGACAGCGCTGGACATGGGCGTCGAAGGGGAGGGGCCGGTCCTGGTGATCGACGGCGAGGCGATGACCGAGTCGGTGTTCATTGCCCAATATTTCGATGAGATCGGAAGCGGGTCGCTCCAGCCCAAGGATGCGTACAAGCATTGGCAAATGCTCATGTGGTGCCGCCGGGTGACCGAACGGGCCGCCCCGGCCGCAGCCTTTCTGAAGTGCGAGGCCTTTGCCCATCCCGTGCTCCGCGCGCTGGACGAGGCGCAGTTTTCGAAGATTGCCGACGCCATTGTCAGCGATGATCTGCGTGCCCGCTGGCAGGCGGTGCGTGCGGGCGATTTTCCCGATGGCCAAAAGGCGGACAGCCGCACCAAGATCATCGGACTTGCCGACATGATCGAGGCGGCGCTCGCCGATGGGCGGGCGTGGCTGATGGGCGATTTTTCGATCGCCGATCTGGTGACCTATCCCTGGCTGTGCATCGATCTGGTGCCGGAGGCGCTGGACGGACGCCCGCATACGGCCGCGTGGCTGGCGCGCATGGAGGCGCGGCCCTCCGTCATTGCTGCACTCGCCCGCACGAAATCGGCAACGCCCCAAACGTGCTGGGCGCCCGGCCCTGAAATCAATCGCTGGGGCTGACGCGACACGGGCTTGCGACAGGCCCGGCTTTGAGACATTTTCCTGTTCTGGCCGGGTCGGTCGGGTTGCATTTTTTTGTATGCAACACACACAAACAAGGTTAGTTTGGGTGCAAATGTCGCCGGTCATAGACGGCGGGAGGAGAAGGAGCATTCCATGAACGAAATGACATCGATTTCCCGCGCGCAGCGCCCCTATTCCGAAGCGGCGAAGAAGGCGCTTTCGCGCAAGCCTGCGCTGTTCATCAACAATGAATGGGTGGCCTCGTCACACGACGCGACGATCCCTGTCGAAGATCCGTCCTGCGGCAAAGAGGTCAGCCGCATCGTCGACGCATCCGACCGTGATGTGGACCGCGCTGTCGCTGCGGCCCGTGCGGCCTTTGACGATGGCCGCTGGTCCAACCTGCCGCCGATGGTGCGCGACCGGACGATGAACCGTCTGGCGGACCTGCTGGAAGCCCATGCTGACGAATTTGCCGAGCTGGAAGCCATCGACAATGGCAAGCCCAAGGGCATGGCCGGCGCCGTCGACATTCCCGGCGCGATCAGCCAGCTGCGCTTCATGGCGGGCTGGGCCTCCAAGGTCGGTGGCGAAACCACGGCGCCCTACACGATGCCGGCAGGCACGGTGTTCAGCTATACCGTCAAGGAACCGGTCGGCGTGTGCGCTCAGATCGTGCCCTGGAACTTCCCGCTGCTGATGGCCTGCCTCAAGATTGCGCCGGCGCTCGCCGCCGGGTGCACGATTGTCCTGAAGCCGGCCGAACAGACCTCACTCACCGCGCTGCGTCTGGCCGATTTCATCGTCGAGGCCGGGTTCCCCGCAGGTGTCGTGAACATCATCACGGGCAATGGCCACACGGCGGGCGACCGCATGGTCAAGCACCCCGATGTCGACAAGGTTGCGTTCACGGGCTCGACCGAGATTGGCAAGCTCATCAACCGCAATGCAACCGACACGCTGAAGCGCGTGACGCTTGAACTCGGCGGCAAGTCGCCCGTTGTCGTCATGCCGGATGTCGATGTCGCGCAGACCGCGCCCGGTGTGGCCGGTGCGATCTTCTTCAACGCCGGGCAGGTCTGCGTTGCAGGCTCACGTCTCTATGCTCACCGTTCCATCTTCGACAAGGTCGTGGAAGGCATGGCGGAAACCGCACCCTTCTGGGCCCCGCGCGCCTCGCTCGACCCGGAAGCGCACATGGGTGCGATCATCAGCAAGGAACAGCACGAAAAGGTGATGGGCTATATCGAGGCCGGCAAGCGTGATGGCGCTTCGGTCGCCATGGGTGGCGATGCGCCGTCGGGTGACGGCTATTTCGTGAACCCGACCATCCTTGTGGACGTCAATCCGCAGATGAGCGTCGTGCGTGAGGAAATCTTCGGTCCGGTCGTCGTCGCGCAGCGCTTTGACGATCTGGATGAAGTCGCCAAGTCTGCCAACGACACCTGCTTTGGCCTGGGTGCCGGCATCTGGACCAAGGATGTCGTTGCGATGCACAAGCTCGCCGCGAAGATCAAATCGGGCACTGTGTGGGGCAATTGTCACGCCATGATCGATACCGCGCTGCCATTTGGCGGCTATAAGGAATCGGGCATCGGACGCGAACAGGGCAAGGCCGGAATCGAGGCCTATCTGGAAACCAAGACGGTCATCATCCAGCTTTGATGAGACAAGCCCCTCTCCTACAAGGGAGGGGCTCGGGGTGGGGTTCGGTGTCCCACCTCGCCGTAATAGTTACCGCGTCAACTTCCCCACCCCAACCCGTCCCCTGAAGGGGAGGGGCTTAAGGATCTAGAAAATGCCCATCGACCTTTCCAAGATCAAAGCCATCGACGTCCACGTACACGCCGAAGTGTCGTGCCATGATCCCGAAGACCCCGTCATGGGCAAGTTCTTCGATGCGGCATCGGCCTATTTCAAGGCGCCGCGTGAGCGGCCGAAGATGCCGGAGATCATCGAGATCTACCGCGAACAGCAGATCGCCTTCTGCATGTTCACCGTCGATTGCGAGAGCGGCATCGGCGCAAAGCGCGTCAGCAATTACGAGATTGCCGAGATCGCCAACAAGAATGACGATATCTGCATTCCGTTCGCCTCGATCGACCCGCACAAGGGCAAGATGGGCGCGCGCGAGGCGCGTGACCTGATCGAGAACCACGGCGTGAAGGGTTTCAAGTTCCATCACATCATGCAGAATCTCGATCCGGCAGCGCAGGTCGGTTATCCGATTTACGAAGTCATCAACGAATATAAGCTTCCTGCCATCTTCCATACCGGCCATTCGGGCATGGGCACGGGGATGCGCGGCGGTGGCGGCGTGCACCTGAAATATGGTCAGCCGATGCTGGTCGACGATGTCGCGGTCGATTTCCCAGACATGAAGATCATCCTCGCGCACCCCAGCTGGCCCTGGGTGGACGAAAGCCTGTCCATGGCGCTGCACAAGGACAATGTCTTCATCGACCTCAGCGGCTGGAGCCCCAAATATTTCCAGCCGCAGATCATCCAGTACGCGAACACGCAGCTGCGCAAGAAGATGCTGTTCGGGTCTGACTTCCCGCTGATCCATCCGCAGAAGTGGCTGGAGGCAGCGCGTCAGGTGGGCTTCAAGGAAGAGGTCCTGCCGGGCATCATGAAGGACAATGCCGCGCGCCTTCTCGGCCTCGCATGACCGAGTTCAAGGGACGTCACATTCTGGTGACGGGCGCGTCGACGGGGATCGGCCGCGCCACGGCGCGCATGCTGGCCCGGCGCGGCGCACGCGTCTCCCTCATTGCCCGCAGTGAGGCGACATTGCGTGACGCCGTCGCCGAGATCACGGGCGAGGGCGGCTCGGCCGCTTATGGCGTCGCCGATGTGGCGGACAGGTCCGCGCTCCTGAATGTCTTCGAGACGGCCGAAGGTGCCTTTGGGCCGGTGGAAGGCCTGTTCGCCAATGCGGGGACAGGCGGCAGCTTTGCGCCTTTTGCCGAATATGACGATGATGGCTTCGATGCCGTCATCCGCACCAACATGACGAGCGTCTTCTGGGCGATGAAGCGCGTCCTGCCGGGCATGATCGCCCGCAAGCGCGGTTCGATCGTCATAACGGGCAGCCTCGCCAGTGAGCGCGGCATGGCAAACAACCCCGCTTATGTCGCATCCAAGCACGCCGTGCTCGGGCTGGCGCGCGCCGCCGCACTTGAGGTCGCGTCGTCCAACGTCCGCGTGAATTGCATCCTGCCCGGCCTGATCGAAACGCCCTTGCTCCACAATATCGGGGGCGATGACATTCCGGCAGCCATGGCGATGATGGGCCGCAACGTCCCGCAAGGCCGCGTCGGCAGTTCGGATGAGACGGCCGAAGTCGCGACCTTCCTTCTGTCTGACGCGGCCAGCCACGTCACCGGGCAGGCCTGGGCCGTGGACGGCGGGATATTGGGGACGCTTTCACTTCGGTGAGCGGACAGGGTTGAGCGGATCGGCAAAGACCGCCGCCATTTGGGAGAATGAGGATGGGCCTGAAATATTATCACGCCGAACCGCTGGCCAATTCGTTGAAATCGATGATCCCCCTGAAGGAAAAGGGGCTGGCCTATGAATCGATCTATGTCGACCTTCACAAGTTTGAACAGCATTCGGACTGGTTCACGGCGATCAATCCGGAAGGGCAGGTGCCTGTCCTCGACCATGATGGCGTGATCATCACGCACACAACGGTCATCAACGAATATCTGGAAGATGCTTTTCCCGACCAGCAGCCATCCGATGGCCCTCTGCGCCCGCGCGACCCGGTGGGTGCGGCGCGGATGCGGTACTGGAACAAGTTCGTCGACGAACATGTGATGAACCATGTGTCGATGCATGGCTGGCACCGCATGATCCGCATCATCACGCAGAATATCGAACAGGGCACGTTTGACGAGCTGATGGCGCGCATCCCGCTGCCCGATCAGCGCAAGAAGTGGATGACGGCGCGGTCGGGCTTCTCGGAAGCCGATCTGGCGAACGCGACGAGCAAGATCGAGTACGCCATCGACAAGGTGGAGCGGCAGCTCACGGAAACACCGTGGCTCGCTGGTGCCGCCTACACGCTTGCCGACATCAACTTCTATTCGCACTGCGGTGCGATGGTGGAACGCATGTTCCCGGAGCTTGACGTTGCAAAGCGCTGCCCGCGGCTGGTGGATTGGCGGGACCGTGTCGCCGCGCGGCCCGCTGTGGCCGAGGCCCTGAAGAGCGAGGACCGCACCATGCCAGGCCTCCGGACCTGGTCTGGCCACGTCCGCTGAGAAAAGGGGGAGGGGAAGCCCCCTCCCATTTTGCGTCAGTCCTTGAACACGACCGTCTTCGTGCCGTTCACGAAGACGCGGTCCTGCAGGTGCCAATGCACCGCCTGGGCGAGCACGCGGCGTTCGATGTCGCGGCCCTTGCGGACGAGATCATCGGGCGTGTCGGCATGGCTGATTTCCTCGACATCCTGATGGATGATCGGACCTTCATCGAGGTCTTCGGTCACATAGTGCGCGGTCGCGCCAATCATCTTCACGCCGCGGGCATGCGCCTGATGATAGGGCTTGGCGCCCTTGAAGCCCGGAAGGAAGCTGTGGTGGATGTTGATGCAGCGCCCGCTGAGGAAGGCGGACATGTCGTCTGACAGGATCTGCATGTAGCGCGCCAGGACGACCAGCTCAGCCCCGGTCGCGTTCACGATCTCCTTGATCTGCGCTTCCTGCTGCGGCTTGGTGTCCTTCGTCACGGGCAGGTGATGGAAGGGGATATCGCCGATCAGCGAGATCTTCAGCGCCTCACGCGGGTGGTTGCAGACGATGCCGACGACCTCCATCGGCATTTCGCCAATGCGGACGCGGTAGAGCAGGTCACCCAGGCAGTGATCGAACTTGGAGACCATCAGAAGAACCTTGCGTGATTCTTCCGCCGGGCGGAGCCGCCACTCCATCTGGCGTTCGTCGGCATAAGGGCCGAAAGCGGCGCGCAGACCATCGGTGCTCGCGCCTTCCGCCACTTCAAAGACGACGCGCATGAAGAAGAGATCGCTCTCCTTGTCGTTAAACTGCTGCGATTCCATGATGTTGCCGCCATTTTCGGCGAGCATTCGCGCCACACCGGCCACCAGCCCGGGACGATCGGGGCAGGACAGTGTCAGAATATGGCGTTGGTCGGGCATGTGTCGCTCTCCATAAATTATTGTTTGTGTTGCATACAAAAAATGATATGCCCTGCCTATCGTTTTTTTGAATGGGAGAGGCATGGATGTCGGCAAAGAACCTCGAGCAGGTGTTGCAGTCGGCTGGAAACATTGTGGACATGCTCCGCAATTCGCAGCTCGGCGCTTATGTGTATCCGGTCGTGGCACCGGAATTTTCCAACTGGCGTTCCGAACAATGGGCGTGGCAGCATAGCGCCGTCCTGTTTGACCAGTCGCACCACATGGTCAACCTCTACATTCGCGGCAAGGATGCGCTGAAGCTCCTGTCCGACACGATGATCAACACGCCCAAGGGCTGGACGGTCAACAAGGCCAAGCAGTACGTTCCGACCACGCCTTATGGTCATGTCATCGGCGACGGCATCATCTTCTGGGAAGAAGAGCAGAGCTTCACCTATGTCGGCCGTGCGCCGGCCTCGAACTGGCTGCGCTATCATGCGGCAACCGGCGGCTATGACGTCGAGATCGAACTCGATGACCGTTCGCCGATGCGCCCGATGGGCAAGCCCGTCCGCCGCAAGGAATGGCGCTTCCAGATCCAGGGTCCGAACGCCTGGGCGGTGATCGAAAAGCTGCATGGCGGTCCGCTGGAGCAGCTCAAGTTCTTCAACATGTCGACGATGAACATTGCGGGCAAGACCGTCCGCACGCTGCGTCACGGCATGTCGGGTGCGCCGGGTCTCGAAATCTGGGGTCCCTATGATGAGCAGGAAGAAATCCGCGCCGCGATCCTCGAAGCCGGCAAGGAATTCGGCCTGATCGCCTGCGGTAGCCGCGCCTATCCGTCGAACACGCTCGAATCGGGCTGGATCCCGTCGCCGCTGCCCGCCATCTACACGGGCGATAAGCTCAAGGGCTTCCGGGAATGGCTCGGCGCTGACAGCTATGAAGCAACCGGGTCGATCGGTGGCTCCTTCGTGTCGGAAAATATCGAAGACTATTATCTGAACCCGTGGGAACTCGGCTATGGTGGCTTCGTCAAGTTCGACCATGACTTCCACGGCCGCGAGGCGCTGGAAGCTCTGAACCCCGCTGAACAGCGCAAGAAGGTGACGCTCGCCTGGCATCCGGAGGACATGGCGAAGATCATGGCCTCGATGTTCAACCCGGATGGTGAAGCCTACAAGTTCTTCGACGTGCCGCTCGCCAACTATGCCTCGTCCAACTACGACCGCGTGGTCGATGCAGGCGGCAAGACGGTCGGTCTGTCGATGTTCACCGGCTTCTCCTACAATGAAAAGCAGGCGCTCAGCCTCGCGACGGTCGATCCGGAAATTCCGTTCGGCACTGAGCTGAACGTGGTTTGGGGTGAAGAAAATGGCGGGACGCGCAAGACCACGGTCGAGCCGCACAAGCAGCTGAACGTCCGCGCGATCGTCTCGCCGGTGCCGTACAGCCGCGTTGCCCGCGAAACCTATGCCGAAGGCTGGCGCACCGCGCGCTGATCCCTAAGCACATCGGCCCGTGACGCCAGAACTGGCGCGCGGGCCGCAATCCAAGCATTGAGAGGAACCCCATGGCCAAGGCCGCGATGATCCACCCCAATTGGGATTTGCCTCCCGCAGGCATCACTGACGGGTTCTCTCTCGAAATGACGGCGAAGGATGAGGCGTCGCTGCGTGATGCGGCGCCGCTCATTCCGGCCGAAACGCCCATTGCCGTCACATATCTGCCCGGCGAAGACGTCGATGCGCGCGTGGCGGCAACGGTCGCCGTGCGCGAGCTCGGCTTTGAACCCATGCCGCATTTCTCGGCACGACGGATCACCTCGCAGGATGATTTCGAAGCCTATCTGAAGGCTGTCGTTGAAAAGGCGGGCGTCCGCCGCTGTTTCATCGTTGCCGGCGATCCGCCGGAGCCGCAGGGCCCTTATTTCGACACGTCCGCCCTGATCGCCACAGGCGCCTTTGAGCGCGCGGGCATTCAGGCGATCGGGGTCGGTGGCCATCCCGAAGGCCATCCCAACATGACGTCTGACGAATGCTGGGATGTGCTTGAAACCAAGGTGCGTGAAATCGAACGGCGCGGCATGGCGCCGCTGGTCGTGACGCAGTTCGGCTTTGATCCCGACGCCTTCCTCGCCTGGCTGAAGGAATTGCGCGCGCGGGGTATCACATGCCCGGTTCGCATCGGCATCCCCGGACCTGCAGGCATCAAGCGCCTGCTTGCCTTCGCCGCGCGCTGTGGGGTGGGGGCCTCGGCCTCTGTCATGAAGAAATACGGCGTCAGCATCACCAACCTGCTCGGCACCGCTGGGCCCGACAAGCTGGTCGATGCCTTTGCCAAGGGGCTGGGCGCGGAACATGGCCGCGTGCGACTGCACTTCTATCCTTTCGGCGGGCTCACCAAGACGCTCGAATGGATTCAGGACTATAACCGCAAAAACGGGACCTGAAGGAGGGCCGCCCACAGCGGGCCGGTCCACTCATCGCAGGGGCGGACTGCTCCTCAATCGCCGAAGAAATTCAGTTCCAGCAAAACGCCATTCGGGTCGAGCGTAAACACCTGACGCAGGCCGATGGCCTCGATCACATTGACCTGATGATCCATGTCGCGGGCATTCAGCCGGGCAATCATCTCATCATAACCTGAACAGTTGAGCGCAACATGGTGGATGGAGCCCGTCGGCCCTTCCATCACCTCCCGGTCATAGGTCCGGATGCAGTCGAGGCTGTTGATGTGAAGGATCGGGCGACCGCCGACATCATACATCCATTGCGCGGTCTGCGGGGTCAGCGGAGGCGGGGCATCGCGCCGTTCCAGGTTCAGGAGTTCGGCATAGAAGTCGCACGTCCCGTCCAGATCGGCGGTGATGATGTTGACGTGGTCGAGTGCGTTGACTTTCATCGGCCCTGCTCCCTCTACGTTGCCTTGCGCGCAGCGGCGCGGGCTTCGGTATAGCGTTCCCGCCGGAACTTTTCGAAGCCAATCCGCTTCTCAAATCCCGGATCGTTCGGATAGTCGCGGAAATCGGCCAGATATTCCTGAAACAGGTCGGCGACCTCATCTTTGAATTCGGGGTGCGAGAAGATGTAGGCGCGGTTTTCCCGCATCCCGTCGAGCACGCGGGCCGCAATGACATCGGGCTCCATGCCAAATTCGTGGAAGTCGGCGAGCCGCTTCACATTCTCGGTGTCGATGGGCTTTGCGCCGTCGAGCAGTTCCTTGGGCCGGACATCGTCGCTGGCGTAGATATAGGATTTGACGAGGCCGGGGCAGAGGATCGACACGCCGATACCGTGCGGTGCAAGGCTGGACCGCAGCGATTCCGACATGCCGCGCACCGCGAACTTGGTCGTGTTGTAAATGCCGGGAGACCCGGCAGCGAGCCAGCCGGCCATCGAGGCAGTGTTCACGATATAGCCGCCATTGCCGGCCGCAATCATGCGCGGGACAAAGGTCATCACGCCGTTGATCGGGCCGTGCAGGTTGACGCCCATCACCCAGTCCCAGTCCGAATAGCTCGAGTCTTCGATGGACTGGAAAAGGTTGATGCCGGCATTGTTGAACAGCAGACTGACAGGCCCGAACTTGGCTTCGACCTCAACGGCCGCCTTTTCCATCGCGTCGCGCTGCGACACGTCGACCTGGACGCCCATGACCATCTGATTGTCGAGCGATTTCAGCGCCTGTTCGATCGAGTCCTCGCGGATGTCGGCAATGGCGACCTTGCACCCTTCGGCGAGGAGCGCGCGGACAAGCCCGATGCCGATGCCATTGGCGCCGCCTGTGACGAACGCCGTGCGGCCTGCAAACTCGATCATGCCTTCAGTTCCTTCTGCCGCTTGATCTCGTCGGCCCAGATCGGGCTGTTGAAGAGCATGGCGAAGGCCTGCTTATATTCTTCATTCTCCGGCAGTTTGGCGGGCACCGACGCGATCATGGCATTGGCCCGGTCCGTCACGCCACCAAGGAACTCGCTGTGCGTCAGGATGTAGAGCTCATCATTGAGGATGCCCTGCAGCACGCGTTCGCCGACCTGTTCCTTGGTGTGGTAGAGGTGGAAGAAGTTGCCGCCGTTCTGCCGCCGCTTGTCAGCTTCGGCATAGCCTGTTTCGGCGAGTTCGGCAGGGCGAGTCTTGCTGGCTTCGGCGATGTTCGACTGGACGGCACCGGGGCAGAAGGCGGAACAGATCACGCCCTTGGCCTCCAGCTCGGGGCGCATGCATTCCATCATCGTGATGACGGCGGCCTTGCCGGTCGAATAGATCGTCGTGCCGCCCACCGGGACCAGCCCGGACATTGACGCGGTGTTGACGATGTGTCCGCCTTCGCCGTGGGACAGGATGCGCGGCAGGATCGTCGTGACGCCGTTGATCGTGCCGCCGACATTGACGTTCATCACCCAGTCCCAATCGGCAAAGCTCGCCAGCTCGGTCGGGCCGACAACAGCGACACCGGCATTGTTGCACAGGATGTGGATCTTGCCGAACTTGGCTTCCGCGGCGTCCGCTGCGTCGGAAAACTGGGCGCGGTTGGTCACGTCGAGCTTGAGCGCGAGGACCCGGTCCGGCGACCCCAGTTCAGCTCTGGCTTCGTCCAGATGGTCATCGCGAATGTCGGCCACAACCACGTTCATGCCCGCGCCCAAAAGAGCCTTTGCGATGCCCAGACCGATGCCCGAGGCACCCCCCGTGATGAAAGCTGTCTTGCCGCCCAAGTTCTGCATATGACTATCCTCTCCGCATCAGGATCCGTGCGCCGGATCGGTGTTTTTCTTGCGCCGGAAGCGGTTGCGCCACAAAAGGACTGGACAGCACCGGCCAAACAATATTGTATCTAATACATACAATCTTGCGGTTGGGAAGCGCGAACGTCAATCGCCGCTCGCCAAAAGGAAAATGTGAGGGAGAGCGGGCATGGCGGGTGGTGCGCCGGTAGCGGCAACAGGAAAGGGCGACGCGGCAGAAAGCGGGAAAGCGTGGCCGAGTGCCGGGGCCGCTTATTGGGCGCTCGCGGTCATCGTGCTGGCGACATTTATGTCCTTCCTCGATCAGATCGTGTTCGGGATGCTCGCCGAAGACATCAAACGGGATTTCCAGCTGACGGACACGCAGCTGGGCTTTCTGGCGGGGCCTGCCACGATCATCTGCTACTTCTTTGTTGGCATTCCGCTCGGTCGGCTGGCTGACATCTATCCGCGCAAGCTCGTGCTGGCGGCCAGCGCCGGTTTTGTCGGCGTTCTGATTGCGTTGAGCGGCATGGCCCAGAGTTTTGGGCAGTTTATCGGGACGCGGGTGTTTCTCGCAGCGGGCGGTTCGGCACATGCGCCATCATCCTATTCGCTGCTGACGGATGCCTTTCCGCCCCGCGTGCTCACGCGGGCGTTCGCGCTGCTGCAGCTTGGCTTTATCGGGGGGACGACACTCGGGCCGATCATCGGCGGTCGACTGGTCAAGGCCTCTGACGGGTGGGCGGCATCGACCTTTCTCGGGCTGACCATTTTCAACTGGCAATGGGTGCTCATTTACATGGCACTGCCCTCGATGATTGCGGGCCTCCTGTTCCTGACAGTGCGGGAACCGCAGCGGTTGGCCCCGCGCGCGGGCAGCGTCCACGTGCCGCAATCAGGTGGACTGGGGCGCAAGATCATCACCTTCATGGGGTTTGACGCCGCACGGGCCATTCATGCGGGCGGCCGTGTTTACTATCCGATGTTCGGCGCTCTGGCGCTGAGCGCGATCGAGGCGTTTGGCATCATGTTCTGGCGCACGCCCTATCTGATGCGCGAGTTTGGCTGGGATGCGAAACAGATTGGCGACCTGATCGGAAGCGTGGCGCTCATTGCCTCTATCGCGGGGATGCTGGTCGGCGGCCTGTTCGTCGAATGGATGGCCAAGCGTTACAAGGATGCCAACATCCGTGCCGCCTTCATCTGCTTCTGCGGCTCGACCGTGGTCGTGATCTCCGCATTGCTGATACCCGACCCCTTCTGGTCGAGCGTGACCTTTGGCTGTGGCGCCTTTTTCGCGATTGCCGGGGCGGTACCGCAAAATGCCGCCATTCAGCGTGTCGCGCCCAATGAGATGCGGGGGCAGGTGACGGCCTTCTACCTGTTCATGTTCACCTTCTTCGGCGCGATGGGCAGCTGGTTTGTGGGCATCATCTCCGATCAGGTGACCGGCAATCTTGGGCAGGCGATCCTGCTGACCGCCTGCACGATCATGCCGCTGGCCGCCTTCCTGATGTATCGTGCCATCAAGCCCTATCGCGAAGAGGTGGAGCGCCTCGAAGCCATCGAACAGGCCGCTGCCGCCTGACCTGATATCCCAAGGAGAATGACCGTGTCCGAAGACCGTATTGCCGCGCTGGAAGCGCAAGTCGCCGCGCTCATGAAGCGCGTCACGATCTGCGAGGATGAGCAGGCCGTCCGCAAGCTGCACCATCTGTACGGCTACATGATCGACAAGTGCCTCTATCGCGAGGTCGTGGACCTGTTCACCGAAGATTGTGAAGTCCACTTCTTTGGCGGAATTTACAAAGGAAAGGCCGGGGCGAAGCGCCTCTATATCGACCGGTTCCAGTCAAACTTCACCCATGGCAATAACGGGCCCATCGACGGATTCCTTCTGGATCATCCGCAGCATCAGGATGTGGTCGATATCCTGCCCGATGGCGTGACCGCGCTCGCCCGTTTTCGCTGCACGATGCAGGCGGGTCGGCATAAGGACTATACCGGCGACAATCCCATGCAGGGCGTCCGCCAATGGTGGGAAGGGGGGCTGTACGAAAACACGTACAAGAAGGTGGACGGCGTGTGGCGCATCCACATCCTGAACTACGTCCCGCAATGGCATGCCGATTATGAAACCGGCTGGGCGCACACGCGGCCTAATTACGTGCCGTTTCTCGACAAGACCATCCCCGAAGATCCGACGGGTCCCGACGTCCTGAAGGATGACGTCTGGCTGTGGCCGACGCATAAGGTGGTGCCCTTCCACAATGCGCATCCGGTGACCGGCCAGCCGATTGTCCCGGAACGCTGGCAGGGCGATATCAATCGCGAAAAGGCAAATTCGAAGTGAGCAGCTATCCCCAACTCTACATGATCATTGACGGCGAGAAGGTCTCCGCCGGGCATCGCGCCACGCACAGGGTCGTGAACCCGGCGACCGGCGAGACGCTGGGCGAACTTCCCCTGGCCGATGCTGCAGATCTCGACCGGGCGCTGGAGACCGCGAAGCGCGGCTTCGCCATCTGGCGGGAGTCGACCCCGCAGCAGCGTGCGGCCGTCCTCCAGGGTGCGGCCCGGCTGATGATGGAACGGCAGGAGGATCTCGCCCGCGTCGCGACGATGGAGGAAGGCAAGACCATCGGCGAGGCGCGCATCGAGGTCCTGATGAATGTCGGCCTGTTCAACTTCTACGCAGGCGAGACGCAGCGTATCTACGGTCGCCAGCTCGTGCGCCCGGCGGGCATGCGCTCGACCGTAACCTACGAGCCCGTGGGCCCAGTCGCCGCCTTCAGCCCGTGGAACTTCCCGCTTGGCAATCCGGGGCGCAAGCTGGGTGCGCCGATCGCGGCGGGGTGTTCCGTCATCCTCAAATCGGCCGAGGAAACGCCGGCCTCTGCGCTGGGCGTCTTGCAGTGCCTGCTCGATGCTGGCCTGCCCAAGGAAGTGGCGCAGGCCGTGTTCGGCGTGCCTGATCAGGTGTCGCGCCATTTGCTGGCCTCGCCCGTCATTCGCAAGCTCAGCTTCACGGGGTCGACGGTCGTCGGCAAGCATCTGGCGAAGCTCGCGGCTGAGGACATGAAGCGGACGACGATGGAACTGGGCGGGCATGGCCCGGTGCTCGTGTTCGACGATGTCGATGTGGACACTGTGCTCGATACGGTGGTCGGCCATAAATACCGCAATGCAGGGCAGGTCTGTGTGTCGCCCACGCGCTTCATCGTGAAGGACAGCGTTTTTGACCGGTTCCGCGACGGCTTTGTTGCGCGGGCCAAGGCGATCAAGGTCGGCAATGGCCTCGATCCGGAAAGCCAGATGGGACCAATGGCCAATCCGCGCCGCCCGGACGCGATGGAGCGGCTGATCGGCGATGCGGTTGCGCGCGGCGGAAAGCTGGGCACTGGCGGAGAACGCATTGGCAACCAGGGGTTCTTCTATGCCCCGTCGGTTCTGTCGGAGGTTCCGCTCAACGCCGAGATCATGAATGAGGAGCCATTCGGCCCGGTGGCCCTCCTCAATCCCTTTGGCAGCGATGATGACATGATCGCGGAGGCCAACCGTCTGCCATATGGTCTGGCCGCTTATGCCTGGACCAATGACCCCAAGCGCCGGATGCGTCTTGCGCGGGAGGTTGAGACTGGAATGCTTGGCATCAACACGACCATGATTGGCGGCGCCGACGCACCCTTTGGCGGCGTCAAATGGTCCGGCCACGGGCATGAGGATGGCCCCGAAGGCCTGCAGGCCTGCCTCGTCGCCAAGGCTGTCCATGAAGCGTGAGGACCAGCCAGGGCTGACGCGACGGAGCCTCAATGCGGGTCTCGGCGTTGGCCTCGCACTGGCCGCCACGCCAGCGGCGGCCCGCAGAATCGGAAAAGGAACGGACATGACGCATGAACTGAAGACCGGTGGGGATCGCGGCTATCTCCGCATCGCGACCGAAGAAGCCTTTGCCACGCGCGAGCAGGTCGACGTTTTCCTGCGAATGGTGAAGGATGGGACCGCCGACAAGGGCATGGTCTCGCTCTGGGGCTTTTATGCGCAGAGCCCGTCCGAACGCGCGACCCAGATCATGGATCGTCTGCTCAATCTGGGGGAGCAGCGCATCCGCCACATGGATGAGACCGGGATCGACAAGGCGATCCTCGCGCTGACCTCGCCGGGCGTCCAGCCGCTCCACGATGTCGAGGAGGCCAAGGGGATTGCGCGGCGCGCCAATGACTATCTGGCCGATGCCGTGCAGAAATATCCCGACCGGTATATCGGCATGACCGCAGTCGCCCCGCAGGACCCGGACTGGTCGGCAGCAGAAATCCGGCGCGGCGCGAACGAACTCGGTTTCAAGGGCGTCCAGATCAACAGCCATACGCAGGGGCACTATCTGGACGAACCTCAGTTCGACCCGATCTTCCGCGCCCTCGCCGAGACCGGACAGCCGCTCTACATCCATCCGGCCACGCTGCCCGATGAGATGATGGGCGGGATGATCGACGCAGGGCTTGACGGCGCCGTGTTCGGTTTCGGTGTGGAAACCAGCTATCATCTGCTGCGTCTCGTCACGACGGGCATCTTTGACCGGTATCCCGACCTGCAGATCATGGCCGGGCATGGCTTTGAGGCTTTGCCCTTCTGGCTGTACCGCACCAACTACATGCATCAGGCCGGTGTCCGGTCAAACCGCTATGCGCGGTTGAAGCCGCTTCAGCATGACCTGTTCCATTACATGCGGAACAACTTCCTCGGCACCTGTTCCGGCTTGCCGTTTGAACCGGCGGTCAAGCTGATGATCGAGGTGATGGGTGAGGATCGCGTGATGTACGCGATGGATTATCCCTATGAATATGTGGCCGACGAAGTCCGCGCGATGGACAATCTGGACATTACGCCGGCCCAGAAGAAGAAGTTCTTCCAGACCAACGCCGAACGCTGGTTCAAGCTCTAGACGACAAGGACGACGCGCATGGGGGAGGGGGAGTCAGTGCCCGCAAAGGGGGCTTGGTATGCGCTGCTGGTGATTGCACTCACCAACGCGATGAGCCTGCTCGACAGGAACATTCTGGCCATCCTTGCGCCGCGCATCAAGGCTGACCTTGGCGTCGGCGACGCGGAGATGGGCCTGCTTTATGGGACTGTCTTTGCACTCTTCTACGCGTTGTTCTCGCTCCCGCTCGGGCGCTTGGCCGATGGCTGGGTGCGCACCCGGCTGCTTTCCTTGTGCATCGGTTTCTGGTCTGCGGCGACGGCATTGGCGGCCTTTGCCAGCAGTTTCGGCATTCTTGCGCTCTCGCGCCTCGGCGTCGGAATCGGGGAGGGGGCGACGCAACCGGCAGGGACGTCACTGATCTACGATTATTGGCCCAAGGAGCGGCGCGGCTTCGTGATGGCGGTGCTGGCCTCATCCATTGCGATCGGGCTGGGAGGCTCGCTGGTTCTTGGCGGGGTGGCCGCCAACTGGTGGGACATGAGCTATGCGGGTCAGGCCGCGCCTTTGGGCCTTTCGGGCTGGCAGTTCGCGTTTCTGGCGGCGGCGACCCCCGGCTTCCTGCTCGCGCTGGTCCTGTGGCGCCTGAAGGAGCCCCGGCGGGGCGCGATGGACGGAATTGAAACGCCGCCCGACCCGGCACCCTTTGCGGCTAGCGTCGCCGTCCTCGGTTCGGTGACGCCCGGCTTCAACTGGTTCAGCCTCAGGCGGCGCGGCGCGACGGGTGCACAGTGGACATTCAACATCGTGATGCTGTTCGCCGTCATCATTGGCATGGTGTTGCTGGCGCGGCTGTGTGCATCCATTTCGCCGCGGCCTGATCTTGCCATCGGCTCAGTGTCGATCAGCCCGCACGTCCTGCAGTGGAGTGTGATCGGCTTCGGCATTTTCGTGATCGTCAACCTGCTGCAAGGGCTGTCGCTGTCCGACCGGCCGACCTTTGCGGTCATCGTCGGATCGCCGACGCTCATCATGGTGATGGCGGTGGGCGCGCTCCAGTCGGTCATCAATTACGGGATCATGGGCTTTACGCCGAGCTTCCTGATGAAGACCTATGGCCTGTCGATGAAGGACACGGCGCTGACGTTTGGCCTGCTGTCGGCGGCACTGGGCATTGTCGGGCCGATGCTGTCGGGGCCGATTTCGGATGTGCTCCAGCGGCGCTTTCCGGGGCGTGGCCGCAGCTATGTCACGCTCTTCGCGCTCGGCCTGTCCCCGTTGGTTGCGATGTGGGTCTATACCGCGCCGACGTCGGGTGACTTTTACCTGCGCTTTTCGATTTACAGCATCATCCTGACCGGCTGGCTGCCGCCGCTTTACGCGATCATGTATGATCAGGTGCTGCCCCGGATGCGCGGGGTGACGACCAGCGTCTACCTGCTCGTCATGACGATCCTTGGCCTTGGCACCGGCCCCTATGTCGTCGGGCTCATTTCGGACGCGACTGGCGGCGATCTCGGAACGGCGATCCTGTCGATCAACTGGGTGTCGCCGGTGATCGTCGTCCTGCTGCTCATCATCGCGACGCGCGCGCAGCGCGATGAGGATGGCCTGCTGGTCCGCGCGCGGGCGGCAGGTGAACGGGTCTGACTAAAGGACCCGCCACACCCACAGCTTGATGCCGGCGGCATAGCGCGCGCCGGAGCAGATGAAGATGCTCCTGTTCATCCACTCATACTTCCCGGCGGGCGCGATGAACTCGGGCACCGTCCGGAAGTAATAGTCCGCCGGATCGACGTCTTCGCCGGCGGCAAGGCGGGCCATCACCTCGGGCGGGCCGTGGCGCAGTCCCTTGTTGCGGATCTGGATGATCACGCCATCGTCGGTTTTCAGCGCATAGATGGCGTCCGCCACGGTGACGCCATCGGCGCGCGTCAGCTGCCAGTCGGCTGCATTGCCCATCAGCTGACCTTTGATCAGTGGCCCTTCGACACGCCCGCCCTCAAAGATCGGGATGATCCGCCTCGTGCCATCTGGCACCTCGCCTATGGGGATGGGCGCGCCCAGGCTGCCTTCGGCTTCATAGACGAATTCGAGACCCGGCTTGATCATGCCGCAAGCCCGATCTGTTCGGCATTGGCCCAGTTGCCGTGCAGGCCGAAGCGCAGCCGGATCGGAATGTTGATCGTGGCGACCGGACCCTGTTCAATGTTCAGCGCTTCGAAGATCAGCAGGTCGCTGCGCTGGTCCTCTAGCCGGTTGCAGACCTGGACGATCCAGCCATCGCCCTCCGGCGCGTCCTTGCTGCGGGGGACGAAGCAAGGTTCTTGGAGCGACGACACCGGGCCACACCACCAATGCTGCTCTGCGCCGGTGTCCAGATCCTTGAGGAACAGGCAGTTCATCAGCAGGCCGCCCGCGCTCCCGCCGCGCAGCTCGACCGGACGCTTCATGTCCATTTCCAGCAGCCAGCCATAGCGATGCTTGCGGCCCGTGAAGCGGTCATCAATGCGCGGAAATTCGCCCGCAGTTTCCGTCAGGCGCGTGATGCTGTCAAAATCTTCGGAGTTGGACGACATGTCCACCGTCCAGCGCGTGAGATAGCTCATCGCCTCCATCCCGTTGAACGGCGCGCCGTGCACATCGGGGAAGAAGGGGAACATGTTGTTCTTCGCTTCCGGAATGTCGAAGTGGATCTTCGTCCCTTCCTGATAGGCGTTGAGCACATGGCTGGCGAAGCAGTTGTCGCGCTTGAACCAGCGAATGTCATCTGCGGTCACCTCGTCGCGGCGCGGGATGACGCCGAGATAGACGGGCATGGTCGTGTCAAAGCCGAAATGCGGCAGCCCCTTTTCCAGCCGCTCCCATGACCCGATCGATGGCACGATATGGACGACCAGATAATCCTCGGTCACGCCGAAGTCGTGCATCATGCAGTAATAGGGAACCTTGAACCACACTTCACGGATCAGCTCTCCCGTTGGGGAGATTTCCATATAGGTCACATCGTCGGTGCACAGACCGCTGGCGGCATAGCCAATGGCGACCATGTTGCCGGTCTTCGGATCGACCTTGGGGTGGGCCGTGAAGGTTTCGCCGGTCATCTTGCCGCCGAACTTTTCGAAGCCGAAGGTTTCCATGGTGGCCGGGTCCATCAGCAGGGAGGGGCTGTCCTCTTTCATCGCCCAGAGCTTGCCCGCGAAGATGAAGGCATTGGTGTTGGCGGTGGAGCGGATCTGCCCCTTGACCGCCGGATCATCGGTCAACGGATTGCGATAGGCACCGAACAGGGCCTTGCCCGCCTCATTCTCCAGCTTCCACTTGTCGGTCTTCGCCCAGCGCTGGCGGAAGTCGCACTGCCCGTCATGGATATGGAAGCGCGTGATCATGCCATCGCCGTTAAAGGCGATGTCATCCGCAAGGCGCGGCGGGAATTGCGGATCGGGCTGGACGCGGTAGAAGGCTCCGTTGAGTTCCGGGGGTATCGTGCCTTCGTGGGCCAGGTCGGCAATGTCGGCTTCGATGCGCGACGGCGTGTTGAAGCCCGTGAACGACGGGGTCTGCGGGAAATGCACCATGGCAGCCTCTCGACTCTGTTTGTAAGTTACACTAACAATTGCGCCGAGGGATGTTGATGGCAAGAACAAAAGAAACGTTGGCGATCACGACGCCGCCCATTGAGGGCGATGACGACATCGGTGAAATCCGCAACATCGTCGGTTTTCACATCCGCCTGGCGCATGGGGCGGTCTACCGGCACTTTACCGAAACATTCACCGATCTCGATCTGACGCAAAAGCAGGTCTCGGTGCTGTGGCTGATCGACGATCATCCCGATATTGCCCAGACCGATCTTGCGCACCGGATGCGCATGGACCGCGCCACCACAATGGCGATCGTCAACCGGCTGGAAGCGCGCGAGCTTCTGGTGCGCGGCAAGTCTGAAACCGACGGCCGCAAGCAGACGCTCAATCTCACCGATCAGGGCCGGGAGATGCTGCGCGTTGCAAAGCAGGCCATTATTGAACACGAAAACTGGCTGAAATCACGCTTCTCGGAAAAGGAAGTGGCCAAGCTCATCGAGCTTTTGACGCGCATCCACGAATAGAAGCGACCGGGGAGGAAATAAGATGACCGAGCAGGATCCGCAGCGCATTGTGGACGACAATCCGATGAACTGGCGGCAGTTCGTCGTGGTGGCCATCATGGTCGCACTCAACGCTCTCGATGGTTTCGACGTGCTGTCAAGCGCGTTTGCGTCGCCCGGCATCGCCACCGAATGGGGTATATCTCGTCAAGCGCTGAGCGTTGTTTTGTCAGCCGAATTGATCGGCATGGGCTTTGGCTCAGTCATCCTTGGCGGCATTGCTGACAAGGTCGGGCGCAAACCCGCAATGCTCCTGTGTCTCGTCATTATGGCGATCGGCATGTACATGGCGCACGCAGCAACAGGTGTGTCCCACCTGACGCTCTGGCGGTTCATTACAGGTCTCGGCATTGGTGGCATGCTGGCGGCGACCAATGCCGTCACCGCCGAAAGTACCAGCAAGGCCGGACGCAGCGCCTCCATGGCGATCTATGTCATCGGCTATCCGCTTGGCGGCGTCATCGGTGGCTTTGCTGCGCAGACGTGGCTGTTGCAGGTCTATGACTGGCGCGCCGTTTTCCTCTTTGGCGCGGTGGTGACGGCCCTCATGATCCCGCTGGTCATGATCTTCGTTCCTGAAACCACGGCCTATCTCAACGCGGCGCGACCCGCCAATGCGCTGGACCGCATCAACCGGACGCTCGCCGCCTTTGGCAAGCCGGCCATCGCTGCGATGCCTGCGCTGGTGGAAGGGGCGCCCAAGCCCAAGGTCTCGGAAATCCTGTCAAACCCGCGTCTGAGGCCGGTGACGCTGATGCTGGCCTTCGGCTACATGTTCCACACGATCACCTTCTACTACATCCTGAAATGGGCGGTGAAGATCGTCGCGGACTATCCGCCGGGCTACACCCAGCCGGAGGCCGCGAGCGTCCTGACCTATGCCAATATCGGGGGTGCTTTGGGCGGGCTAATCTTCGGTTTCCTGATGAAGCGCTGGCACATCAAGGGGCCGACCATTGCGGCCCTTCTGCTCGGCATCGGGGCCGTGACGATCTTTGGCAGCGGCTTTGACACGCTCTGGGGCTGGCGCGGGGCGGCGATCCTGTCGATGTTCTTCACCAACGCCGCGATTGTCGGTTACTACTCCGCCTTCGCCATTGGTTTTCCCGCCCATGCGCGGGCCACGGGCGCCGGGTTCGTCCTCGGCGTCGGACGTTTGGGGGCAGCAGGGTCACCACTCATCGCCGGCTTTCTGTTCAAGGCGCTGGGCAATGATCAGCTGCTTCTGGTGTCGTTCCTGATGGGGCTTGGGTCCGCGGCGGCCCTGGTGCTGTTCCTGCTGCTGCCTATCCGCGATGCCGATGCGGAAATGGCGGACGCCATCTCCGGAAAAGCGGTCGACTGATCCGGTCCGCCTGACCCTCGGGTCAGGCGAGGCCAAGTTCCTCAAGCGCACGGGCGCGGAGCAGGTGTTTTTGCACCTTGCCCGACGCCGTGCGCGGGATGCCATCGGTGATGACGGCGGTCTTCGGCACCTTGAACTTGGCGAGGCGTGCGGTGCAGTGCGCAATCACTTCGTCCGGGGTGATCGACTGGCCCGGCACGGGGATGACATAGGCGCGGCCGACTTCGCCCCAGCGTTCATCAGGCACGCCCACAACGGCGCATTCCCCGATGGCGGTCAGCTCGGCCAAGGCGGCCTCGACCTCTGCCGGATAGACGTTCTCGCCGCCGGAGATGTACATGTCCTTCTTGCGGTCGACGATATAGAAGAAGCCGTCTTCATCGCGCATGGCGGTGTCGCCCGTGACGAACCAGCCGTCGACAAAGGCCTTGGCCGTGAGTTCGGGCTGCTTCCAATAGCCCTTCGCCACGCACGGGCCACGCACCCAAAGCTCCCCGCGTTCGCCGGTCGGGACTTCCTGCCCATCGTCGTCGACGATCTTGGTCTCGACCGTCATCAGCGGCAGGCCGCAGCTTCCCGCTTTGCGGAGCAGTGTCGCCAGGTCATGCGCGGGCATGGCAAAGTTCGATCCCGTTTCCGACATGCCGAATCCTTCGGAAATCCGGATGCCAGCGGTCACATAACGTTCCGACTGGGCCTTGGGGTTTGGCGCGCCGCCAATGGCCCAGCTGACGATGTTGCGGAGCTTTTCCGGCGCGAAGCTCGGCTGGTTCCAGAGCGTCGCCGCCATCTGCGGCACCGAGAAATAATGCGTCACGCCAAGCGCGGGATCGGTCATGCGCTCCAGCGTCATGACGGGATCAAAGCCCTTGGAGATGAGAAGCGTGGCGCCCGCCTGAATCGGGGAGCGTGCGGCAGCATAAAGCCCGGCCGTGTGGAACAGGGGCATGTCGCACAGGAACACGCTGCGCATCGTCACGTCATTGCCGTAGATGAAGTTTGCGCAGCCCCAGAAGGCATTTTCCTCAGACAGCATGACGCCCTTGGGGCGGCCGCTGGTGCCCGAGGTGTAGAGGAAGGTCGCGACGTCGCTGAAGGGACGGCGGGCGTCGCGCGATGGCGCGCTGCCTTCCGTGCCGAGCGAGAGCATGTCGGCAATTCCCATTGCGCGACGTGCGGCCGAAGGCGGCGCGAAGTCGGGATCATGAAAGACGATCTCCGGCTCGGCATCAGCGGCCAGCGCCTCGATTTCGGCAGCGGCCAGGCGCCAGTTGAAGGGGACGAAGATCGTGCCCGCGCGCACGCCTGCATGTTGCAGGATGACCATTTCCGCACAGTTCTTGGACAGGGTGGCCAGCCGGACGCCGCTGTTCGGCCCGAATTCGTCCGCGATCCATGCGGCAAGGCGATCCACCGCGCGGTCGAGTTGGCCATAGGTCCAGCGCCGCTGGCTCTCCAGATCGAGAATGGCAAGCGCATCGGGATTGGCACGGGCGTGCGTATGGATCGGGTCGCAGAAGGTCATGACGGACATGTGCCCTGTTTGGAGTGGTGTCGGCAAGGGGTGGGGGCTCCGGACCGGAGCCCCGCAGGTTCAGCCTTTGACCTTGCTCGCGTCGAACGTGCCAAGGCCCGGCTTGAACGACTTTTCGTCGAGGAACTGCCGCGTGGCTTCCTTGCGGGCATTGGCCCCGCCAAAGCTGTGCAGCGCTTCCTGCGCGCGGATCTGATATTCCAGACCATTGTCATAGGTCATGTCGACCATGCGGCGCATCGTCCACTTGGTCGCACGCAGGGCGTGGCTGTCCTTCTTCTTTAGAACGTTGGCAATTTCCAGCACGCGTTCCTTCAGGCGATCAGCCGGCACAGCCTCGGTCACCAGACCCTGTTCTTCGGCCTGCTTGCCCGTCAGGTTTTCGCCCATCATCGCGTGGTACATCGCCTTGCGGAACGGCATCAGTTCCTGTGCGACCTTTGAGGCACCACCGCCGGGCAGGATGCCCCAGTTGATTTCGGAAAGACCGAACTGCGCATCTTCGCTGGCGATCGCGATGTCGCAGCCGAACAGCGGGCCGTAGCCGCCGCCGAAGCACCAGCCATTGATCATGGCAATCGTCGGCTTTTCGTACCAGCGCAGGCGCTCAAACCAGCCGTAGCTTTCGCGCTGCGACTTGCGGATCGCCCACAGGCCCTGTTCTTCGGTCTCGCGGAAATATTCCTTGAGGTCCATGCCTGCGGTCCAAGCATCGCCTTCGCCCGTCAGAACGAGAACCTTTACGTCTTCGCGGAACTCCAGCTCTTCCAGAACCTTCTTCATCTGGCGGTTGAGCTTGGGGCTCATGCAATTGCGCTTTTCGGGGCGGTTGAACTTCACCCAGGCAATGTCGTTCTCGACAGTGTAGGCAACGGTATCTTCTTCGGCACGATCCGACATGGCTCACCTCATCGTTGAATATGTTATGATCTATAACATTCGACGTTGCGTGCGGCAAGCCGGATTGATAGCAAGACCGTGATGCAGGATCCGTTGCTCCAATATCCCGGCTATGTGCTGCGCCGCGCCTCAAGTGCGGCGATGACCGCGTTCGCGCGGCGGCTGGATGCGATTGGTCTGCGGACCGTCGAGGCGACGATCCTCCAGATTGTTCACGACAACCCCGGCATATCGCAAAGTGCGCTCGGACGGATGCTGGACATCCAGCGGGCGAACATGACGCCGATGGCGGCGCGCCTGGAAGCGCGGGGTTGGGTCCAGCGCCTTCCCAGTGATGGGCGGTCGCTGGGGCTCGAACTTACCGAGGCGGGTCTCGCCAAGGCGAAAGAGGCGCGCGCCGTTATCGATGCATTCGAAGCCGAACTGACCGCCCGGATTCCGGAAGCGCACCGGGCCCATTTGCTGCCGGCGCTGCTCGCGCTCTGGGATGCGTTTGACGCCTAGAATCACGACGCATTTCACTCCCGCGCGCTTGACGCCGATCTTCGGCAGGTCGTAAGCGTTACTTACTAAATCAGGAGCAGGGTGCTGACAGATGCGTGCCATTGACTATTTTGACCGCGGCCATGACCGCAACCCCAGCCGGACCGCCATCATCGACACGGTGACGGGACAGGAATGGACCTTCGCCGAGGTGAAGGCCTTGTCCGAACAGATCGCTGCGGCGATGCAGAAGCACGGCTTTGAAAATCAGGATCTGCTGGCGCTTTATGGGCCGAATGGCGGGATGCTTCTCGTTGCCCTGCTCGCCATGTGGCGCGCGAACGGGAAGTGGATCCCGGTCAACACGCGCAATGCCATCGACGCCAATGCCGGGTATATCAACTACGTCCGCTGCAAGTGGATGTTCTACCATTCCAGCCTTGTCGATGAGGTGAGCGAACTTCGCCGCCTGTGTCCGACGCTCAACAAGTTCGTGTGCATCGACAAGCCCATGGACAATGAATGGGGTGGCGATCCTTCGCTCGAACAGTTCATCGGCGACGTGACGGCGGCTGACTTCGTCGAGCCCGAAATTGACGCCTTTGGCAACATGCACGAACTGGTCGGCATCTTCCCGACCGGTGGCACAACCGGCCCGTCCAAGGGCGCGAATGTCACCAACCTTGGCTGGGGTACGATGATCGAGACCGCTGCCGACGGCATGGGCGGCCGCACCGACAATCCGGTCGCACTGGTCTCCGCGCCGATCACGCACGCGGCAGGCCCGATCTCGCTCTCGACGCTAAGCCTCGGGGCAACGCAGGTCATCCTGCCTGGTTTCGATGCGGAAAAGGTGCTGTCGGCCATCGATCATTACAAGATCAGCCACATGTATCTGCCGCCGACGGCGCTCTATCAGCTGCTCGCCTCGCCGGAGCTGGCCGATCATGACTATTCCTCGCTGCGGATCTTCATCCTCGTCGGCAGCCCGTGCAGCCCGGAGAAGCTGCGTCAGGCCGTGGATGTCTTTGGCCCGTGCATGTGCCAGTCCTATGGTCAGGTCGAATGTCCGATGATCGTCGCCTGGTTCCCGCCTGAAGACGTGGCCCGCTTCGCCACCAATGCGCCGGAAAAGCTTGCCTCCTGCGGGAAGGTCACGCGGTCGATCAAGGTCGCGCTGCTCGATGACGATGGTCATCAGGTGCCGCAGGGCGAGGCCGGCGAAATCTGCGTGCGCGGCGTGCTCGTGTCTCACAGCTATTTCGAAAAGCCGGAAGAGACCGCCGAGATCCGCAAGTTCGGCTGGCACCACACCGGCGACGTCGGAAAGTTCGATGAGGACGGTTATCTCTACATCGTGGACCGCAAGAAGGACATGGTCGTCTCCGGCGGCTTCAACGTCTTCACGTCCGAGGTCGAGGCTGCAGTCACCGAACTCGCCGAAGTCCGCGAATGCGCCGTCATCGGTATTCCGCACGAAAAGTGGGGCGAACAGGTCCACGCGATCGTCGTGGCCGATGGCATCGACGACGCGGCGATCATCGCGCACTGCAAGGCACGGCTGGGCGGCGTGAAGGCGCCGAAGTCGGTCGCGTTCGTTGACTCGATCCCGCGCACGGCCGCCGGCAAAATGGACAAGAAGGCGCTGCGCATTCCCTATTGGGGTGCGAATGCCCGCATGGTGAACTAAGGTCCGTCCTGGATCAGACCGCTGCCTCCAGCAGGATGGCAGCGGTCTCTTCCGGCTTTTCGGTCATCACCCCGTGGCCCGTGTCGAGCGAATAGCTCTTCCAATGGGGATCCGTCGTCACGCGCTCATGGAACTTCGTGAAGACGGTCGGCGCGCCTTTGGTCGCGTAGATATAGGCCCGGCGCGCAATCGCCTGTTCCGCGCCGGTCATCCGGACGGGTTCCAGCAGCGTCAGCAACGGGTGGCGCGTCAGATAGGATGGTGAGCCTGGGAAGGGCGCGACAAGCCCCGGCTGGTCGCGCTGCGCATCGATATAATGCTGGCGCGAGGGATCATCCGCAATGTCCCAGAGCGCCTCGCCATCGCGCGGAAGGAAAGCGTCGGCATAGACGATGGCACGGATCACGCCGCCCAGGCGGTTGGCGACTTCGGTGATGATCATCCCGCCATAGCTGTGCCCGGCGAGGATGATGTCGCTGAGCCCATGCGCCTCAATGAGGTTGGTCACGTCGGTCACATGAGTGTCGAGCGTGATGGTGGGCGACAGCAGATGCTTCTTTTCGCCAAGGCCGGTGAGCGTGGCGATGTGGACTTCATGCCCGCCGGCGCGCAGAAGGCGGGCCGTGGCATGCCAGCCCTGACCGCCGCCCCACGCGCCGTGGACGAGAACGAAATTGGCCATGGGGTCTATTCCTGCCAGGCGGGCTGTTCACCCTTCGCTACGCGGGAGCTGTTGCCCAGAAGGAAGTCGCCCAGCACGTCGACCGCCTCGGGGTAGGCGGCCTTCGCCTTGGCCTGCAATTCCGCCGACGTCTTCGACGCCGCAACCATTTTCGGCCAGTCAGCGATATAGCGCTGGCTGAAGGTGATGCCGGAGAGGTCATTGGGCAGGCCCGGCTTGGAGTGGCCCGCAACGACAATGTCGGGCTTGAGCGCAGCCAGTTCGTCCAGTGACTTCCCCCAGGCGGCAATCGCCTTGGGGTCATGCTCGCCGAACCAGAGGTACATCTGGTTGTACACAAGATCGCCGGGGAAGAGCGCCTTGATGTCGGGTGCCCACAGGGCAGTGGCATGGGCATGATCGCCCTGCATCGGGCCCAGCACCTTGAGCGCATGGCCTTCGAGCATGATGGTGTCACCCTCCAGCGGCAGCGGGGCCGTCGGCGTCTTCGGCGCATTCATGCCCAGCACCGGATACCAGCGCTTCACCTTGAATGGCATCGACTTCCAGATATCGGCCACGACCGTCGGATGGGCGACGATCTTCACATTTGGAAAGGCCTGTGTGATCGCTTCCATCGCAAAGAAATGATCGGGATGGTCGTGCCCGACAAAGACCGTCTCCAGTTCCTTGCCACTGTCGAGCACCATCGCGACGACGCGGTGCGCGTCTGCCATGGTGAAGGGCGCGTCGACGAGGACGGCCTTCTTCTCCCCCTTGATGAGCGCGATATTGGCATAGAGCGACCCGGCGCTGGTGCGCAGGACCTCAACCTCAAGCGGCTTTTGCTGGGCAAGGGCAGGCGTGGCCGCCAGTGCAAGGGTCGCGGCAAACAACAGGCGCATGGACAGTCTCCTCAGTGTGCGGTCTGGCCGCCGTCGATCGTGAACAGCGCGCCATTGATGAAGCTGGCCGAGGGCGAGCACAGGTGCAGCACCGTGCCCGCAATCTCGTCCGGCTGGGCTGCGCGGCCGCTGATGTTTTGGGCGAAGAACGCCTTGCGGAAGTCCTCGCTGTCAGCCCAATGCTGCGTCATCGGCGTCACGACGAAGCCCGGCGCAATCGCGTTCACGCGGATGCCCAATTGGGCGTATTCGATCGCTGCTGCCTTGGTCAGGCCGACAACGGCATGCTTGCAGGCGACATAGGCGGACATGTTCGGGTCCGCGATGACGCCCCCGACCGAGGCCGTATTGACGATCGCGCCCCCACCGGCCTTCAGGAAATGCCGGATCTCCGCCTGCATGGCGAAGAACACGCCCTTCAGATCGACGTCGATGGCAAGATCAAGTTCGGCTTCGGTCACTTCGTGGAGCGGACGTTGCGGCGGCAGGACGCCCGCATTGTTGAAGGCGAAGTCCATGCTGCCGAAGCGGGCGATGCACTCGTCCACCAGCGCAGTCATGGCGGCGGCACTGGTCACGTCGGCCTTCACATAAGCCGCCTTGCCACCGGCGGCGGTGATCGCCGCGACCGTTTCAGCCGCGCGATCATCGACATCGCCGATCATCACTGCTGCGCCGGCATTGGTAAAGGCAATACATGTTGCTCTGCCAATGCCGGTCGCCCCCCCAGTCACCAAAACCGTCTTGCCGGAAAAATCCGCTGACATGCCTTCTCTCCCAATCCCTATTGCCCCGGTGCGATCAGCACCTTGCACTCATGCGTGCGCTTGCGCAGCGCCTCAAATCGTGTCGGCGTGTCAGCGAGTGAAATCGTGTCGGTCACCAGCGCGCGCGGCTCCGCCGCCCCGGCATCGAGGGCATCAAGCGCCTCTTCATATTCCTGCCGCGTGAAGAAAGCCGAGGTGATGAGCCGGACTTCCTTTGACAGCATGGCAAAGCTGTTGAATGTGTCGGGGCGGGTGCACAGGCCAAGCAGGCAGATCGTGCCGCGCTTGCGCACCTGTTCGACGGTCTGCGCGATCAGGCCGGGCACGCCCACACATTCAAAGACGATGTCGGGCTTTGCCCCCAGCATCGCCTCAACGCTGGCGACGGGATCGTCCGGACTCACCGAAAAGCCGGTGGCGCCCATCTCCAGCGCACGCGCCTCCTGAAAGGTCGCCAGGTCCTGGATGATGACGTCGCTTGCGCCCTTGCGGCGCGCCCAGAACGCGACCGCAAGGCCGATGGGACCTGCGCCAAGGATCAGTACCTTGTCACCCGGCTTCATGCCGGACATGTTGACGCCGTGAAGCGCGACCGCGAGCGGCTCGATGATCGCGCCATCTGCCATGCTGGCGGACTGGGGCAGGCGAATGCACTGATTGGGCCGTGTGACAGCATATTCGGCATAGCCGCCGCCCTGCAGGCCAAACTGGTCGCACCAGGCCACTTCGCCTGACTTGCAGGATGCGCATTGGCCGCAGCTCTTGAGCGGAATGACCGAAACGAGATCGCCGACTTTCAGGCCTTCGGCACCCTTGCCAAGGGCGACGACTTCCCCCGCAAATTCGTGGCCAAGCACATCGCCTTTGCTGACGCCATAGGCCGGGTCTTCCGTCATGTGCAGGTCTGACCCGCAAATGCCGCAGCGCCCGACCTTGACGACGACTTCGCCCGCCTGCGGGGTCGGGTCATCGACAGTTTCGAGCGCCAGCGGCTGGTGCAGCCCCTGCATGACGACGGCGCGCATGTCAGGCGATCCCTGACTTGCCCGGCGCGATCACGCCATTGGGGTCGATCGCATTCTTCAGCAGCTTGTTGAAGTCACGATTGGTCTGGCCATATTGCTGGGCGACCAGCTCCATCGAGTTGACCCCCGTGCGATAGCTGGCCCAGCCCTTCTTGCCGAAGCGCGTCACGAGTTCCCGGTAACAGGCGTCTGCCTTCTTTTCCTGTTCCGGATCGCTCTTGTCATAGAGAAGCGCGATGATGTGGTGCAGGTCGCGCCAGCCAATGGCGTAGGCCGCAGTATAGTCAAAGCCGTGCGCGTCGAGGATCTCGCGCGCGAGCTTGGTCTGGGCTTCGGCCTCAACGCCCTTTGCGGCCGCCACCGGCGCAAACCAGGCGAGCCCGCCACCGGCACCGCGCCAGCGCAATAGGCCGATCTCGTCGAGGTTGAGGCCACCCTGCATCAGCGTCTGATGGTGATGGAACCAGGGGTTCCCCTCCATTTCCGCTGCCGTCATGACTTCGCCACCGCTCGGGGCGAGGGCGCCGCGAATAATGGGTTCGATCGCCGCGACCGTTTCTTCGGTGCCGTACAGCGCAAAATAGGTGTTCCACATGCCCAGACCATTGGCCTTGGCCGCACGCTTCACCGACTCGTCATCGAGCGGACGCCCATCGGGCACGATCTCGTTGCGGCGCTTGAACATGGCGAGCTGGTAGGAGGCGCTCATCATCAGATTCACGTTCGGGATGAGGCTCGCCACGCGCAGCGGCCGCATCGCTTCGATGATGGCGGGGACGTCGCCCATATTGTTGTGGCGGACCATGAACGGCTTGTAGACCGGCGGGCGCGGCATCAGCCACATGCCCATCTTGGTCACGATGCCGAAGTTGGACTGGGTGAACAGGCCATCGACATAGGGGCCATAGCCCCATTTGAACGCCTGCCAGGCGGTTGAGCCTTCAATGCTGCCCATCCCTGTGCGCATGACTTCGCCATTGGGGAGGACGACTTCCATGCCGCACTGGAAGGTGAAATGCTCGCCATAGGGCGTGTAGCCCACGCCACGGTCGAGCGTGTTGCCGACCGGCGAGGCAATCGGCCCGACCGTCGGCACGTCGATCCACAGCGGGATGTTGTTCTCGTCCAGATAGTCCTTCAGCTGCTGGTAGGTGACACCCGGCTCTACAAGGCACGTGCCGAGATCCGGATCGACCTCCAGAATGCGGTTCATGCGCTTCAGGTCGAGCACGATCTGACCCGGCGTCGCGGGGGTGGCCATGCCATAGCCCATGTTCTTGCCGGTGGAGATGGGCCAGATGGGCTGCTTGAACTTGTTGGCGATGCGGACGATTTCCTGCACCTCTTCCACGGTGCGCGGGCAGACCGCGCCGACGGGCACGTGGCGGCCACTGGGATCGGGGATGTAGTTCTTTTTCCAGGGCACGACAGCGTCGGGATCACCAAAGACCCATTCATCGCCGACAACGCCGCGCATCGCCTTGATGGCACCGGCAAAGTCCGCCTTGGACACGCCGGGGGAGAGGGTGCCGCGGTTGTCACACGAGGCGAGCCCGACCATGGCGGCGCCAAGGACGCTTGCGCCAATCAGGCCACGGCGGTTGAGTTCAAAATCGCTCATTTGCCGTGCTCCTCGGTCCGGACGGGGCTCTTGGAAATCCAGGTCGCCAGCGCGTCCAGTTCCGCGTTGGTCACTTCGGTCGGGCGGAAGGCCGGCATGCCGTTGCGGCCCTGCCGCGCGACCGCCTTGATCATGTCAGTGTCGAGCTTTCGGCCAAGCAGGATCGGGCCGATATTGCGTCCGTGGCAATAGCCGCAGACCTTTGCGTAGACCACCTCAGGCGCGCATTCGGCCTGATACTCGCCCAGCTTCTGGGCGGCAAAGGCCGAGGATGCGATCCCCAGCGCGGCCAATCCTCCCCAGATCAGTTTCATTTGAAATTCCCCAGTTGGACGCCACCGTCGATCACGACATGGGCGCCGGTGATGAAGCTTCCCGCATCCGATGCGAGCAGAAGCGCGAGCGGCTTGATTTCGGTCGTGTCCGCCATGCGGCCGATCGGAATGGTCTTTTCGAAGGAAGTCCGGGCATCCGGGTTCTTCTTGACCCAGCCATCGCCAATGTTGGTGACAAAGGGGCCAGGCGCAATGGCGTTCACGCGGATGCCGAACTCGGCCAGCTCCAGCGCGGCATGCCGCACCATGTGGAGGACGCCCGCCTTGGCCGGCATGTAGGGGATGCCGACAATCGGTTCATTGATGATGCCCGCGTTTGACGCAGTCGCGATGATCGAGCCCTTGCGGCCACCTGCGCGCATGCACCGCACCGCCTCGCGGATGGTATAATAAGCGCCATTGAGGTTGATATCGATCGAGCGCTTCCACTTGGCGGCATCATATTGATCTATCCGGCCCTTGGGGTTGCGTTCCCCGGCAGGTGACCAGAACCCGTCTCCGGCGTCCCACCCGGCATTGGCGAAGGCGATATCGAGCCCGCCATAGGCGGCCACGTGCGCATCAAAGGCGGCGGCGACCTGATCAAGATCGGAAATGTCGCATTGGACGGCCTGCACCTCGGCACCTTCGCTGCGCAGGCGGGCGGCCTCGCGCTCGGCGCCTGCGCCATCCAGGTCGGCGATGGTCACCTTGGCACCCGCTTCGGCCATTGCTTCGGCATAGGCCAGGCCGATGCCCGATGCGCCGCCGGTCACCAGCGCACTGCGCCCTGCGATATTGAACTGGTCGAGTGTCTTCATGCCTCTTGTGCCTCTGCCTTTATCATTTTTTGAAGGAGCCGACGGGCACGGATGCCGCCGCCATCGCCGCTCAGGACGAGCGGCTCCATGTCCCAGAAATCCTTGCCGGCCATCAGGCGATGCGCATCGCGGATCACCGGCAGGTCCTCATGCTCAAACGCGAAGGACAGCGCCGCGTGCAGCCCGGCGCTGAATTCCGCATCGCCCAGCGCATAGTCCCGCGACGTGGCCCAGACGTAGTGCGTCGTATCGGGCGTTTCGGGGGTAAAGGCATGGAGCGACAGAAGTGCCCGCATGTCCGGAACCGGCGTGCCGGGTTCGCCTGCGCGATAATCGAAGAACAGTGTGGCCGGCGCGTGCCAGGTCACTTCGCCGAAGAAGTCCTGCTTGCGGCCCTCCACACCCAGCACGCCGGCAAGGGCAGGGGAGATGAAGTCGTTCTTCTGCGTATAGCGCGAATAGGCGTGGGTCTCATCCTGCCAGAACTTGCGTTCGCCCTGTGTGAAGGCGCTGGCGACAAGGGCAGGGTGGACGAAGTTCGCGTGGCTCAAATCAAGGATATTGTCGCTGTAGAGCTCGTAATGTCCCTCAGCGAGCGTCTGTCCCCGAACGGCCTCCCACGCAGGATCATCGAGCCAGCTGAAATCAGGGATCAGCGCGGGATCGGCCTTTGCCGCATCGCCCATCCAGATCCACAGCAGGCGGTAGCGCTCGACCAGCGGGTACGCGGGCACGCGCGCCTTGGGGACAGGGTCGCTCAGATGCGGATTATGGATGCACACGCCCGCGCCATCGAAGCGCAGCCCGTGATAGGGGCAGGCGAGCGCGCCATCGATCACGCTGCCGTCGCCAAGCGCTGCAAAACGGTGCGGGCAGCGGCCGCCAATGGCCCTGGCCCCGCCGTCACCGTCGCGGAAGAGCGCCACAGGCTCTTCGAGGAAGACCTTCGCCTGCGGCGTGTCCTTCAGCTCATCGGCCCATCCCGCAACGTACCAGCAGTTGCGCAGATAGGTACCGCGCGCGGCGGACAGTTTCGGGATGGGACCGTTCGCGCCCATGTGTCGGTATTACAGGTACAGGGCCGGGTTCAGCGCGATGCCATGTTCCTTGCAGTAGCTTTCATAGTGGTTGATGAACCACCACACGTCGAGCGTTTCGACATGGTTGCCATTCTCGTCGTAAAACTCGTTGGCGCCCTGCATGTGGAACAGCGCCTTCATGCCATTGGGATCGTCCGTCACCAGCGTGTGCGCAGTGCCGGGCGTTTCCGTGATGAACTCGCCCGCACGGCAGATCCAGTCATATTCCAGATAGCGGAATGAGCCTTCCAGTCCGACCGCCCAGACCTTGCCCCGGTGCTTGTGCGTGCCGATGACGCCCGGACCCTTGATCCACAGGATGTTGACGTAAATGTTTTCCTTCACGTCAAAGGCGAGGTGGCGAATGGCCGCATTGTCGCCAAAGGGGACCCAGGGGCTCTCGGCTTCCGAGGCGCCGACATAGGTGCCTTCGGACCCGCGCGCCTTGATGATGTCGCCATAGAGTTCGGGGACGTTGACGATCTTATAGGCGCCGGAAGGCGGGGCTTTCATCGACATGGTCGCTGTTCCTAGAGATAAAGCTTGGGATTGATCGGGATGTTGTTTTCGCGACAATAGGTCTCGTAGTGGTTGATGAACCACCACACGTCCGTCGTGTCGACGAACACGCCCTTGTCGTCGTAGAATTCAATGGGGCCTTGCATCCAGCCGAAAAGCTTGCACCCTTCGGGATGATCGCTGACCAGAGTGTGGCTCTCACCCGGCGTTTCGAGAATGAGCCCGCCGGGCGTTGCCACCCAGTCATATTCCAGATAGCGCACGCTGCCTTCAAGGCAGACCATGGTGATCGTGCCACGGTGGAAATGCGTTCCGATCACGCCCGGGCCTTTGACCCAGAGGATGTTCGAAAACAGGTTCTGCCGCACATCGAACGCCAGATGCTTGATCGCGGCATTGTCACCGAAAGGCACCCAGGGGCTGTCGGCATCGGTTTGCGCATCGATATACCGGCCGCCGGGGCTCAGCCGGGCCACCAGATCCTTGTGCGCAAAAGGCACGTCGACGATTTCGGCCTTGTTGGACGGCGGCGCAGTCATCACGGTCATGTCAGATGCCTCTGTTAGCGGATCAATGTGTCGACATAGTCCGCGCCAATGCCGTTTGAGGCGTAATGGTCGCGGGCGAGCTTCATATAGTCGAAGACGTCAAAATGGCCGACGGTGTTGCCTTCTTCGTCCAGCCACATGAGGGGGCCGGAGACGACGAAGAAGACCTTCATCGGGTCAGCATGTTCGTAGCAGACCAGCGTGTGGCTCTCGCCGGGCGTTTCATAGACGAAGTCGCCTGCGGTCGCGGTCCAGTCATGTTCCAGATAGGCCCATTTGCCGCTGATCGTGTAAGCCCAGATGGGGTGGGGGTGATAATGACGGTTCACCAGACCCGCCGACTTGGACATCAGCACATCGGCCCACATGTTCTTGGACGGGCTGATCCAGACCGGCTTTGAAGAGACTGTCTCGCTGATGGGCACCCAATAGCGCTCATCGCCTTCCGCGATCTTCGACAGGTACACCTCCGGCAGGCCGCCTTCGCGGAAAACCTTGTCGACCGGCTTGATGTCTTTCCAGAACTCGGAATGGGCAGTCTCGGGCATTTTTCTCTCCAAATTCGAAAAGGGCGGAGCCGCTCTTGCGACCCCGCCCCAATTACTTCGCTTAGAAGTTCACGTTCAGACGTGCGTACCATTCACGCGGACGGCTGTAGGTGCCGTACGCCTGGCCGCCAGCGAACTGCGCCTGGCCTGTCACGAGATAGCGCTCGTCGGTCAGGTTGGTACCGCCGAAGGTCAGACCCCAATTTTCAGCCGCCTTGTACTGGATGCTGGCATTGAGGACGTCGGTCGCCGGACGCATCAGCAGGAAGTAGCCTTCCGTGTCGTTCTTGAGCTTCGTCGTGTGGGTGTAGTCACCGACGAGGATCACCGACCCGCCATTGGCGAGTTCGATTTCATAACGCGGGCTGATGTTGAACTTGAACTTCGGCGTCTTGGGGAGCGTGGCCCCCGGAACGACACCGTAATTGCCGAAGATTCCCGTCGACGGAGCGACCTGTGCGGGGCCGTCAACGCGCTTGTACTTCGCGTCGAGGTACCCGATCGCGCCGTTGATCGTCAGGCCATGGACGGGTGCAGCCACCAGTTCGACTTCGATACCCTTGATGCGGGCATCGCCGGCGTTCTGAATGGTCGGCGACACGCCCTGCTGGAAGTTCAGCTGAATGCCGTTGTAGTTCGACTGGAACACAGCGGCATTGATCTGCAGACGACGGTCAAGAAGCGTCGACTTCACGCCGAGTTCGAAGGTCTGTGCCTTTTCTTCGCCGAAATCCGGAGCCGTGGGCAGCGGGTTCGACAGACGGGTGGTCCAGCCGCCCGTCTTGTAGCCGCGCGACCAGGACCCGTAGACCATGACATCGTCATTCGGGTGGATCTGGATGCCGGCCTTCGGCGAGAAGTTGCTGAACGTCTTCGTCTGCGTGCCTGCAATGTAGTAACGCAGCGGCTGACCGGCGTTCGGGAAACCGGCAGCAATGCGGCAGGCATCCGAAATCGTCGGGACGATCGAGGCGCAGGGCGGCACGCCGACCTGGTTCAGGATCTTGTAGGTCAGGCCGTTGGCGTCCGACTGGAAGCCTTCGAAGCTCTTGTTCTCGTGCGTGTAGCGACCACCGACGGTGAAGCTGACCATGTCGCTCAGCTTATAGTCAGCCTGCCCGAAGAACGCGTAGTTCTTGGTGGACAGATCGTTCGGACCGTCAACCTGCAGCAGGCCTTCGGCGAACGTCACATAGTCGTGCAGGTCGCCGGCTTCCTTGAAGTAATAGGCGCCGAGAACGTAGTTCAGCTTGTCGTCCAGAGCCTTGCCGAGCAGCTGGACTTCCTGGCTGAACTGCCACTGGTTCATCGAGAAGCTGGTGTGCAGGAAGTTGAGCGGCGAACCGTCCAGATCCATGCCGACGACCCAGTGCAGTTCACGATAGGCCGTGATCGACTTGAGCTGCGTGTTGTCCGACAGGTCATACGACATCGTCAGCGCGCCGCCATAGGTCTTCAGCTTCGAGAAGTTGTTGCCCGTGGCGTAGGAGGTGTCGATGTCGCCCGTGATGAAGCGATCGTCATAGGGGACGCGATTGTTGGACGGGTTGGCATCGACGTTGACACCGAACACGGTGGGGTTGTCGGCAATGCCGTTCAGGCCACCGATACCGCCGATGAAGGCGAAGGCCGGCGGGCCAACGCCGCAGCTGGGATCAACCGTCGCGGTGAGCGCGCAGTTGTAGGTGCCGGCAAAGATGAACGGCACCGTCTTGATCAGCGTGTTGGCGATCTGTTCGTTGTCGATCTTGCTATAGTCACCCGACAGCGTTGCCTTGAAGGCGCCGCCATTGTCCCAGTTCAGCTTGGTGCGCAGGTTCCAGGTGTCTTCGCCACCTTCAGTGCCAAAGCCGATGCCGCCATAACCGGCAGCCTTGTAGGAGGTGACCGGCGGGTTGTTGAAGTTGATGCCGCCCGGGAAGGGGATGCGCTTCAGATAGCCGTTGCGGTTCTTGATCGAGAAGGCGACCGAAGAGGAGAGGCCATCCGACAGCGGCACGTCCACGGTGCCACGCGCCTGCATCAGGCTTTAGCTGCCGACGGTGACGTCGCCGACGAAGCGGAACTTGTCGCCCGGCGTGTGCGTGACGATCGAGATCGCACCACCAATGGTGTTGCGGCCGAACAGGGTGCCCTGCGGGCCCTTCAGAACTTCGACGCGATCAACGTCCGGCAGTTCCTGGTTCGCGCCGACCGAACGGGCGAGATAGACGCCGTCGAGATAGACGCCGACACCCGGATCGATGTTGAAGGCGAAGTCGTTCGCGCCGATGCCGCGGATATAGGCGGCGAGCACGGCGCCCGAACCGGAGAAGGGCGTGCCCGCGTCAAGCGTGACGTTCGGGGCGAGGTTGGACAGCGACGACACGTCGGTGACGCCACGCTCCTGCATCGCTTCTGCCGTGAAGGCCGAAATCGCGATCGGAACGTCCTGAACATTTTCAGCGCGCTTCTGCGCGGTCACGACGATTTCAGCGATGCCGCCGTCGTCAGACTGAGCTTGCTGCGCAAATGCCGGCATGGCCACTGTGGTACACAGCGCTGTGGCGGCAAGGGCGGTGATTTTGAGCTTCATGCTACTCCCCTTCCTAAATTGCCTGCCGTTATAACTCCGGCAGTCTTGGACGATCGGACTATGCGCCTTGGCATCGGCCCGGTCTTGCACTCACGCGCATCCCGTTCAGGACTCGCGCGAAAGCAATCTACTTGTGCCCCCGCCACTGGCGTGGTGTCGTGCCGAATCTCTGTCGGAAGCACCTGGTGAAATATGCACTGTCGTTGAAGCCCGCGTCATAGGCGATGCGGGTAATGCTGACACCATGCGAAGAGGCCAGCTTTTCCGACGCTTTTTGAAGTCGCCGTTCCAGAATATAGGCGCTCGGCGTGGTCCCCATGGCCGCGAAAATATTTTGCACGGTGCGCAACGAAATTCCCAGTTGGGCAGCGATGGTCCCCGTCTTGAGGTCCGGATCACCAAGACGCGCCTCGATGAGCGCCAGAATGCGGTCGCGCGTGCCCTTGGATGTCACCAGCGTCGTGCCCGCGCCCTTTACGGCAAATGCCAGAAGATCGAGGAAAACGTTGGCGATGCCCTCCTGCCAGTCGGGGTCGGCGTCGCTTTGGTCGCCCTGCTGCCAGAGCGAGAGGAGGAAGTCGTGGACCAGCCGTGTGCCGGGCGCTGAGCCGGGAATGGTCCGGCACAGATGGTCTTCGAGATTGGGAAGGCGCGAGGCGAGGGCGGCGCGGGACATTTCCACCACCAGCATCTCGTTCCGGTCTGAAAGATCGGTGAAATAGGTCTCACCCGCATAGCACAAGGTGAGATCACCCGTCGCCAGTTCCGCCTCACGCTGCCACTGGCTGTTCAGCGAGTTTCCGCGGTTCTGCAGGTGGAAGATGATGCGGTCGGGGCGTTCGCTGGCGCCATCTTTCCAGCGGTGGACGCGGGCACGCTGCGACACGGGCCGGATCATCGTCAGGTCACCAAGCCGCCAGCGTGACATGTTGGCGGCGAAATTGTCGGATGCGGAGTCAACGACCAGACCGGAGAAGGTTTCGCTGGAGACGCGGTTCCAGAAATGGAGCCGCTCGGGCGGTGCCACGCTGTCGGTTGCGAACGTCTCGATGATGCTCACCGTAAACCTCCTCTCCTGTCCATCAGGCCGTTGCTGGACGCTGCCCTCCGCTGCGACGGGCCAGAACACGCGGTGCGGTTTCCCGGAGACCCAGGCCAACCACGGCAGCCGTCAGCGTCAACGCCAGCATCATCCACATGACCGCCGACCGGCCATAGGCATCGGACAGCATCCCGGCCGCAAAGGGGCTGAGAACGCCGCCAAGGACTTCGCCAATGCCCATCACGATACCGGTGAGCGAGGCGGTGAGGCGCGGATCGACCGATTCCGACGGGATGGTCGCCATGAACAGCGGGAACACGCCGTTCAGCGCCCATCCGAAGAAGAAGATGGCCGCGAGCGCCCAGCTGCTGCCGGTGAAGAACATCGCGCCGAGCGGCAGGATGACGCCGAGGAGCGAGAAGCCGACGATCGATACCTTGCGGCCAATGAAGTCCGACAAGGCCGAGACGGCGAAGCTTCCAATCCCGGCCGAAATGCCGAGTGTCGCCATCAGCCACTTGGTCGTGTCCGCGTCAAAGCCACGCTCATTCGTCAGATAGAGCGGCATGAAGGCCCAGCAGCAGACGAGGTAGGACACCAGCAGGATCGAGATGACCGAGCAGAGCTGCACGTTGCGATCGGCAAATGCCTCCTTCAGCGTGGCCGTCGGCGTGTCACCCGCATGGAATGCGGCGGCGTCGGGTTCCTTGACGAAGAACCAGATGATGGCCGCGCTGATCAGGCCTGGGGCGGCGGCGAGGAAGAAGGCTTCGCGCCAGCCATAGGCAATCGCGACCGGGATCAGGATCAGCGGTGCGGCGGCCGAGCCGAGCACGTTGGAGCCCAGGTTCTGGCCAACACCCATGGCGAGGCCGCGCTTGTCCTCATCGACTTCGGCGGCGATGATCGAATGGCTGACCGGCATGACGCCGCCTTCAGCCGCACCCATGAGCAGGCGGGCGCCAAGCAGCATCAGGAAGGAGGTCGCGACGCCCGACACGAAGGAGCACAGGCAGAAAGCGATTGTGGCGACGACGATGACCGGCTTGCGCGATCCCAAGCGGTCCGAAATGCGGCCCACGAGGAACCCGGCAATAGCCCAGGTGAGGGAGAGGCTGGAGGACAGCATCCCGACCTGCGTGTCGCTCAGCTGCAGGTCCGGCTGGACGTACGGCATCAGGAAGTTGAGGGCGTTCCGGTCAAAGAACAGGATCCCGAAGTTCAGGCTCAGGATGCCGACCAGAAAAGCCTGGTAGGCGCCGGACCGGCGTTGCTGCGTCATAGCGTCCTCTCCTTCATCGCCTCCCCTGCATCAACCGGAGGTCATTTGTATGTAAGGCAAACAGAAATTTGCATCAATTGCAATGTATTTCAGGCGAAAGGCCGTACCGGATCGGTGCCATCCCATCCTACCGACGCCGCCCAAAAGCGGGTGAAGACCTCATTCATGCCCTCATTTGCCGGGATGAGTTCCAGAAAGCCGGGGTCGTTCACGCCATTGTCGAGATAGGCGACAGCCCCGCCGGTCGGCACACCGGCGCGAAACGCGACCTCATATCCCTTGGCGGCATAGGCCGCGATTTCGGCGTCGACATCATGCACCGCGACGCCGATATGGTGGAAGCCATAGCCGCGCTGATCGACGGTTTCCTTGTAGACCGACGGATTGTTATCGAGCGGCTGGATGAGTTCGATGCACATCGAACCGGCAAAGGCCATCGCAATGGAAACGTCCGCAGTCGACTTGGTCCCGCGATAGACATGGTCGTCTGCAAGGAAGTTATCGAGCAGGAACCAGGGCCCTGTGTTGGCAGAGTTGATCCACCAATTGATCGCGGCGCGGATGTCCTTGACGACATAGGCCGTCTGGATAACGCGGCCGACTTCCTGTCCAAATCCGAATGTGTTCATCGTTCGATATCCCTTGCGATTTTGAGGAGCGCGTCGGCGAGGTCTTGCGGACGCGACAGGAACGGGCTGTGATCCGCATCGAGCGTCGTGACCGACTGGCAGGGCTGCAGCGATTGCATCATGCGCTGATCCGCAATCGGGATCGTCCGGTCATGCAGGCATTCGATATAGTGGCGCGGCACTGAGCCATAGCGGCTTTCGGTCAGATTGAGCTCGGTCATGCGCGGCTGATCGGGCTCGGCCATCAGGCGATCGAAGGCGCGTTCGACGAGGTCCGGCGGGGACAGTTGCGCAAAGATCGGGGCGGCGTTGGCCCGGTCGATGACCGTTGCGATGCCTGAGGGATGCGGCTGCACAATGGCGCGAAAGGCGGGGTTGGGCTCTGCGCGCTCACGCCACTGTTCACGGGACAGGCCGGACGGCAGCATCATCGCGCAGATATAGACCAGCGCCGCAATTTCGGAGGGCACCCGCTCGGCCGTTTCGCTCAGGACAAGGCCGCCCCGGCTGTGCCCGCACAGGATGACCGGCTTTTCGGCCTTGATGCACAGGTCAGCGACAAAATCGGCCCAGCGCGCGAGCGTGGCGTTGGCCAGCTCTTCCGGCGATCCGCCCATGCCGGGCAGGTCCGGCGCAATGACCGTGTGCCCCTGCGCCTCAAGCAGCGGCTGGATCAGCTCAAAGCTCCAGCCGCCATGCCAGGCCCCGTGGATCAGAACGAAGGTCGCCATCAGAGCGTGATCACCGTCTTTCCGAACAGGTCCGGCGAGGATTGATAGGCATAGGCGGCCTTGGCGTCGTCCATCGCAAAGGTGCGATCCACGACCGGCTTGATGCCATGCGTATCGACGAAGACGTTCAGCCGTTCGGCCATTCCGCGCGAACCGACGAAGATGCCGCGCATGCTGGCACCCTTGAACATCATCGCGTGCGGAGAGGTATCTCCTTCACGCGTCAGCACGCCGATCAAGGCAATTTCGCCGGCAAAGCCGACCGCCTGGATCGACTGGGCGAGAGTGCCTGCGCCGCCCACTTCGACGACATGATCGATGCCTTTGCCACCCGTGAGGCGCACGGCCTCTGCGCCCCAGGCGGGCGTCGCGCGGTAGTTGATGGTTTCATCTGCCCCGAGCGCGCGGGCGCGGGCGAGTTTCTCGTCAGATGACGAGGTCGCGATGACGGTTGCCCCGGCGGCTTTCGCAATTTGCAGCGCCAGAATTGAGACGCCGCCGGTTCCGAGCACCAGCACGGTGTCGCCCGGCCGTGTCGGGCGGGGCCCTTCCATCAGCGCGTTCCAGGCGGTGACGCCGGCGCAGGGGAGGGTGGCGGCCTCCTCAAAGCTCAGGCTATTGGCAATGTGCACAACGCCCTGTTCGGGCAGGACGACATATTCGGAAAGCATCCCATCTGCGGGCGGCGCGCCCAGTGCGGGCCCAGCGGCGGGATTGGCAGGGCCATCTTCCCAGTTCTGGAAGAACGTGCCGCCCACCCGGTCACCAATGGCAAAGCGCGTCACATTCGCGCCAACCGCTGTGACTTCCCCGGTGCCGTCGGACAAGGGCACGGTATCGGCACCAATCGTGCCGCCCATATATCTGCCCTGCGGGATCAATTGGTCACGGAAGTTGAGGGAACAGGCGCGCACGCGGATCTGCACTTCGTTCGGTCCGGGGTGCGGGATGTCGCGTTCGACAAGATGCATGTCATCAAGCGACGATGCGCCAGCGTTGAGTAGCCAAGTCTTCATAGATGCTCTCCCTTTGAGCGGGAGCGGTGCGATCCCGGCCCGCGCAAGGCAAGCAAATTCGATTTCGTTCTATGAAATTTTATCAGTTGGCCTCGAGCGCCTGACCGATGCGATCCGCGATGCTCTGCAGCGTGTCGAGATGCCGCGATACGACATCCTCCACACGGACGCGACGGCTCGGCCAGGTGACGTTGATCGAGGCAACAGCATGGCCGTTGGTCATGACGGCGACGCCAATTGACGTCTTGCCGTCGCGCAGGACAGTCTGGCGATTGCGGTCGGGCCAGGGATGGTGCGGCTCGCGGGTGGAATAGCCCCGCGTCCGCGTTTCGGCGATGATGGTGTCGAGCAGTTCGCGCTCTTCCGTTGTCGCGTTCTCGGGCTGGAGACGCGCAATGATGGCCTCGCGCTCGCGCGCGTCGCAGGCGGAGAGATAGGCCCGGCCTGTCGCTGTGTGCAGATAGCTGAGTTTGACGCCGACCGGGCCGAGAATGGCCGAATCGAAGCGGGCCAGAGGGCTGTTGGTCTCGATGATTTCCACATGGTCCATGCGCGGCACCGCGATGATGGAGGGCCATACGACCCGCTCGCTCAGTTCCACCATGAAGGGCGATGCAATTTCGGCGAGGCGCTCCGTCACGTCGGAACGGCGGCCTGGGGAGGCAAGCGCGGTGGGCAGATAGGCGCCATCGGCCAGACGCTGCCAGACAAGCCCGCGCGACGACAGCGTCACGAGCAGGCGAAGGAGGGTCGCCTTGGCGAGCCCCAGCCGCAGATGCAGTTCGTGCAGACTGATGCCGCCGCTCCGCTGCACTTCCAGCAAGACGTCAAGTCCGCGCTCCAGGGCACGGATGGATTTGACCTTCCGATCAATCATGGCAAAACCTGTTTCACGCGGTGCAACTAGCCGCTCGGATTTGATTAGGCAATCGCGGACGAATGTGAAACATCGCCGCGCATAACGGAGAGGATGAGCGGCACCATGTCAGGCCCCAATGTCTTGTTGATTGTCACGCAGGATACCAAGGAACAGGAGGCCGCCTATGTGCGCGGCATTCTGGAGGAGGCGGGCTGCACCGTTCTCCATCTTGATCCAAGCATTCGCCGCACGGTCGGCGGTGCGGAGATTTCGCCAGAGATGGTGGCGGAGGCCGCTGGGCATACCATCGAACAGGTTCGTGCGCTCGGCCATGAAGGCAAGTGCCAGGCGGTGATGACCGAAGGGGCCGTCAAATGTGCGCTAGATGCACATGCCCGGATCGGTCTGTCCGGCGTCCTGTCCATCGGCGGGTCGATGGGGACTGGACTGGCCGGAACGGTCATGCAGGCTCTGCCTTATGGCCTCCCCAAGCTGATCGTCTCGACGATGGCCTCAGGCTTTACCAAGCCGTATCTCGGCGTGAAGGACATCGCGATCATGAATGCGGTGACCGACGTGTCGGGCATCAATTCGATCAGCGGCGAAGTCTATCGCAACGCCGCCCTTGCCGTCGCTGGCATGGCGAAGGGCTATACGCCGAGTGCACCGGCACAGAAGCCGCTTGTTCTCATGACGACGCTCGGCACCACCGAAAAGAGCGTGAAGCCGATCCGTGAGGCGCTGGAGGCCGACGGGTGCGAGGTGATGGTCTTCCATTCCTCGGGTGCTGGCGGTCCCACGCTCGACGGCATTGCGGCCGAGCGGGACGTGGCGCTCGTCCTGGACCTGTCGCTGACCGAGATTCTAGACCATCTCCATGGCGGGCTTGCGGACTCCGGTCCTGACCGGTCGAAACCCGCGCTGGCGCGGGGCATTCCGGTCGTGTTCGCGCCCGGCAATGTCGATTTCATCATCGCCGGCCCGATTGACGTCGCGCAGCGGCAATTCCCGGGCAAGAAGTACCATATTCACAACCCGGCGCTGACCGCTGTCCGCACCGACCTTGAGGATCTGAAGCCGCTTGCCGATCATGTCGCCGCGCTGTGCGCCGACGCCAAGGGGCCGGTCAGCTTCTTTGTGCCGCTGAAGGGCTTTTCGAACCACGACAGCCCCTATGGCCATATCCACGACCCAAGCATTCCCGGCCCCTTTGCCGACTATGCGCGCGGCGTCATGCCCAGCAATGTCGAGTTCCGGACGATCGATGCGCATTTCAACGATGATGCATTTGCGGACGCGGTGATCGCCAAGGCACGGGAGCTGCTCGCGCGATGACGACCGATTTGCCCCTGACACCTGAAGATGTGAACGAGATCGCATCAATCCTCGACGGTTCGAACTATGACCGTCTCGACATCCGGACCCCGCGTTACCGGCTCCGCGTGGAGCGGTCAGGAGACGGCTGGTCGCAGGAATGGTCGCTCGACGATGCGGGCGAGGCGGCGGCAACGCCCACCGTTCCGGCCGCAGCGCCTGTAGCGGCGGTGCCCGATGGGCTGGAAGGCATTGCAGCGCCGCTTCCTGGCACCTTCTACCGAGCACCTCAGCCCGGTGCGCCGCCCTTCGTTGCCGAAGGGGATGAGGTTGGGCCGGATACGGTCGTCGGGATCGTCGAGACGATGAAGCTCATGAACCCCGTCCATGCCGGCTGTCGTGGCCGCGTGGCGGCCATCTGCGTCGACAATGCGACCATGGTCGATGGCGGCGCCATCCTCATGCACGTCAAGCCAGCCTGACCATGATCCGTCGGCTGTTTATCGCCAATCGCGGGGAAATTGCGCTCCGCGTGATCCGGACCGCGCAGCGTCTCGGCATGACGACCATCCTTGGTGCGTCCGAAGCAGACGTTGCGAGCTGGCCAGCCCGTGCCGCTGATGAGGTGGTGGTCATCGGCCCTGGACCGTCACCTTTGTCCTATCTGTCGGTCGATGCCGTCATTGCGGCGGCCCGTGCGGCTGGCGCGGATGCGATCCATCCCGGTTATGGTTTCCTCTCTGAAAATGCTTCCTTTGCACGGGCAGCGGCGGCCGCAGGCATCCGTTTCGTCGGGCCGGACGTGTCGAGCCTTGAGGCGATGGGCGACAAGCTGATGGCGCGCCGCGTGGGCATAGAGGCGGGCCTGCCGGTGGTTCCGGGTGGAGAGGCGGCAGACAAGGCGCAGGCGCTTTTACGCGCGCAGGAAACGGGATTTCCGGTTCTCCTGAAGGCTGTCTCCGGCGGCGGCGGCAAGGGGATGAAGCGCGTTGATCGTGCCGAAGACTTGGAAGCCGCGATCGACATGGCGATGGCCGAAGCGCAGGCCGCCTTTGGCGATCCGCGCATCTATGTGGAACGCTTCATTTCCTCAGGCCGGCATGTCGAGGTTCAGGTGCTGGGTGACGGAGAGGCTGCGATCCACCTTGGCACGCGCGACTGCTCCATCCAGCGGCGCTTCCAGAAACTCGTTGAAGAAGCGCCAGCTCCGGCCATCCCCGATGACAAGCGCCACGCCATTGAGCAGGCAGCCGTCAATCTGGCGCGGCATCTCGCCTATCGGGGGGCAGGCACGGTCGAGTTTCTCGTCGATGCCCAAAGTTTCGATTTCTACTTCCTCGAAATGAATGCGCGCATTCAGGTCGAGCATCCGGTGACCGAAGAAATTACCGGCGTCGATCTCGTCGAGCAGCAGCTTTTGATTGCCGATGGACAGCGCCTGACGCTGACGCAGGATATGGTGGCACCCACGGGCCATGCCATTGAGGTGCGCATCAACGCGGAGAGCTGGGCCGACGATTTCCGGCCGTCTCCGGGTACTGCGGCGACAGCTGCGTGGCCCGTTGGTCCGGGCATTCGCGTCGATACCCACATGCCCAAGGGCGGGGTCGTGCCACCATATTATGACTCGCTGCTCGGCAAGCTGATCGTGCGCGGGGCGACGCGGGAGGCGGCCGTCGAGACGCTGGCCTCCGCGCTTGACCGGCTCCGCATTGAGGGGATCGCCACAACCGCTGATCTGCACCGGGCCATTGTGCGCGACGCGCGCTTTCAGGCCGGTGGCGTGGACACCCGTTTCTTCGAAGGGCTGAACAATGGCTGAGATTTCGCTTGTCGACGTATCGATGCGGGACGGCAATCAGAGCCTGTGGGGCGCGACCGGCCTGAACACCGCCCAGATGCTCCAGATTGCGGGGCAGACTGACCGTGTCGGTTTCCGCGCGATCGACTTCACCTCGTCCAGCCACATGGCTGTCGCGGTTCGCTATTTCCAGAACAACCCTTGGGAACGCATTCGCCGCGTCGCCGCCGCCATGCCGCGCACGCCGCTCCAGTTCATCACAACAGGGCTGCGCTTCATTGCCTGGCAGCAGGCGGACCCAGAGTTCATGCGGCTCGTCTATCGGCGGCTTCAGGCGAACGGTATCCGTCGTTTCGTCATGCTCGACCCGATGCACGATGCCGAAGCGGTGATTGAGGCAGCGCGGATCGTCCGCGAAGAGGGCGATGCCGAGATCATGGGGGCGCTCACCTTCACGCTGTCCGAGGTGCATACCGATCAGTTCTACGCCGATTTCGCGCGGAAGATTTGCACAAGCCCAGACATCGACCTCATCTATATCAAGGACCCGGGCGGCCTCCTGTCGCCTGACCGCGTCCGCACGCTTGCGCCTGCGGTCAAGGCCGTCATCGGCAACCGTCCGCTTGAGATCCACGCGCACTGCACGATCGGCTATGGGCCGCTTTCCAGCCTTGCGGCCGCGGACCTTGGCGTCATTGATGCGGTCCATGTCGGCATCGGGCCGCTGGGGGAGGGAAGCTCCCTGCCGGAAGCCGCGCGCATGGTCGCAAACCTCCGCAACGCCGGGCATTCGGTGAATGTGGATGACGCGATGCTGGCCAGCGTCTCCGATTATTGGTGGCGGCTGGCCCGCGCGGAAAGTCTGCCCGCGGGAGTCCCGCAGGCGTTCGATTCCAGCTTCCTGCGGCATCAGATTGCGGGCGGCGTCATGACGACAACGCGGCGTCAGCTGGAAGAGCTGAAGATGGGTGACCGGTTCGATGCCGTCGTCGCTGAGACCGAGCGCGTGCGCGCCGAACTCGGCTACCCCATCATGGTCACACCGTTCCCGCAGATGGTCATGAGCCAGGCGCTGTTCAACGTCATCGGGGACCGGCGCTATGCGCAGGTTTCGGATCAGGTGCTGCGCTATGTCATGGGCAAGTTCGGTCACCCGACAAGCCCGATTGATCCGGCGGTGGAGGCGGCCATTCTGGACCGTCCACGCGCCCGTGAGATCGAGGTGGAGCCGATGTTCCCCGCTTATGTGGATCTGCGGCGCAAGTTCGGCGTGCACATGCCCGATGAGGAGTTCCTCCTGCGGGCGGTCATGCCGGAGGATCAGGTTGACGCCATGCTCGCCTCAGGACGGTCCCGCGCGACCTATTCGCCCGAGGCCGCGCCTTTGCTGCAATTGCTGAAAAAACTGGCGGCCAATCCGGCGGCGCGCAATCTTGTGGTCGAACGTCCCGGCCTGCGCATCGCCCTTCACGGAGGTGCGCATGTCGCCTGAGATTCAAGATCGTATTCGTCACGCGCGCGGCTTCATCTTTGACATGGACGGCACGATTGCGTTGGGCGACGCCGCTTCGGGCGGCCACGTCGCGCTGCCCGGCGCGGTGGCGTTCCTCGGCAAGCTGCGCGCCCTTGGAATCCCCTTTCGCGTCTTCACCAACGGAACGGCCAAGCCGCCCGCCGCTTATGCCGCGAGCCTGCGCAACGCCGGCTTTGATCTTGCCGATCATGAAATGATGACGCCGTCCTCCTCGGCGGCGATCTGGTTCGAAAAGCAGGGCATTCGCCGGGTGCGTGTGCTCGGCAATGCCGGTGTCGCCGCACCACTCAAGGACCGGGGCATCGAAGTGGTTGGCGCGTCGGACGAGGGCGATGTCGAGGCGGTCTACACTGGCTGGTTTCGCGAGTTCACCTTCCCCGATCTGGAGGCGGCATGCCAGTCCGTCTGGGACGGGGCGACGCTGACAACCGCGAGCCACGTGCCCTTCTTTGCGACCGCAACCGGGCGCGGCATCGGGTCAAGCTTTGCGATCAACAAGATGATTGCAGCGATGACGGGCAAGCAGGCCAAGGTTCTCGGCAAGCCGTCGCGCATCGCCTTTGACGCGGCGGTTGCCGCCATGGGCCTGCCGCGTGCGGCCGCGCGTGACATTGTCGTCTTTGGCGATGATCCTGCGCTGGAGATGCGCATGGCGCGCGGTGCAGGTGCTGTTGGCGTCGGCCTGACAACGGGCCTGATGAAGCGCGAAGCTCTGGCCACCTTGCCCGAGAGCCAGCAGCCGCATCTCTTGATCGATGATTACGCCCCCGTGATGCGTCTGTTCGCCTGAAGGGAACCGGCTCCCTGGCCACGGGTTAAGCAGGCGCGCACTCGTCGAGGAGGCCTGCCATTCCCGTTTCCCCTATCGAACTGTGCAATCGTCACGGCGCGCGCGTCCACATCCTGCCGCTTGGCGCGACGATACAGCGTCTGGAGGTGCCGGATCGTTATGGACAGCTCGACGACGTCGTTCTGGGCTTCGACAGTGCCGAGGCCTATCTGGCGAGCAATGCCTATTTTGGCGCGGTGGTCGGGCGTTATGCGAACCGCATTCGTGCCGGGCGCTTTACGCTCGACGGGCGCGAGGTCCGGCTGGCGGTAAATGAAGGGCCCAATTGCCTGCACGGCGGCCCGCTTGGGTTCAGTCGCCGTGTCTGGTCGGTGGATGACACGGTGGGAGCGCCGCCCGCCACGGCATCGTTCGTGCTGGTGAGCGTGGATGGCGACCAGGGCTTTCCCGGCGAAATGGTCGCCCGTGTCACCTATTCCTGGAGCGACGATTTCTGCCTCGACATCGACTATGCCGCGATGACGACGGCAGCCACACCCATCAATCTGACGCAGCATAGCTACTTCAATCTCTCAGGCATCACGCGGATGGCCGCACCAATCCTTGACCATCTGCTCACCATCCATGCCAGCCATTATCTTCCCGTGGATGAGGCCTTGCTGCCTATTGGCATGCTGCAGGCGGTCAAGGGCGGCGCACTTGATTTCAACCAGCCCAAACGCATTGGCAGGGATATCGATGCCGACGATGCGCAGCTTCGTCTGGCGGGCGGATATGATCATGATTGGGCCTTGGCGGGGGAGGGCTTTCGGCTGGTGGCCGAGCTGTCTCACCCGCTTTCCGGACGCAGCATGGCCATTTTCACCGATCAGCCGGGGTTGCAGGTCTATTCGGGAAACCTGCTCGGGCAGGAGGCGCCGGGCAAGAATGGTGTCCATTATGCCCGCCACAGCGGCGTCGCGCTCGAGACGCAGCATTGGCCCGATTCGCCCAATCACCAGCGCTTCCCGGATACGGTGCTTCGGCCTGGTGAGACCTTCCGCAGCCGGACGCGCTATGCCTTTTCCACCTGAGGCTCCAGATGGCGCTTCAGCACGGCCAGATCATCCCGGAACTTTGCCTCCTCGCGCGCCCGTGACTCGCCCTCAAGGCGGAGCAGATAGCTGGGATGCGCGGTGATCAGGATCTGGCTGCCATCGGCCTGCGGCAGCAATTGCCCGCGCTCCTTACCGATCGAGGGGGTGCGGCCAAGCAGGCCGCGCGCCGCTGTCGCACCAAGGGCAAGGATGATCTGCGGGCGGACGATGGACCGCTCCGCGTCCAGCCACCAGCGGCAGATGTCGATTTCGCCCGCCGTCGGGCTCTGGTGCAGGCGCCTTTTGCCGCGCAGGGCGAACTTGAAATGCTTGACCGCATTGGTGACATAGGCGCTGCCCCGGTCAATGCCCGCCGCCGCGAGATGCAGGTCGAGCACCTGGCCTGCCGGGCCGATAAAGGGGCGCCCGGCCACTTCCTCCTGATCGCCCGGCTGCTCCCCGACAATCATCAGGCGACTGCCGGCCGCGCCTTCGCCACTGACGGCGCGCGTTCCGTTGCACCCGATCGGACAGTTGCTACAGGCTTGGAGGCCGTCTGCAAGTGCTGCCAGCTCGGTCGGAGGCGTGCCCCCAAAAGAACTTGCGCCGCTTGCGATCATGCCCGCCTCTCGTCGTTGTGCGCCTGCAATGAGCGCCGGGATCTGCCGCGTCTCCGGCATATTGGCCCAATAACGACGGGGCATCTCCTTCAGCATCGCATCCACCTTCAGCCGAGCCGGATTGAAGATTGAACGGTAATAACCAAGCCAAAGGTCCTCGGCGGCATCTTCGGCGGGCACGTCCTCGCGCCGCGCGGGCGGGCCCTCGCTCAGCTTCCGACCGTCCCAGTGCAACGACAGGCGGGGGGTGAGGATGGACCAGCGCTGATTGGCGAAGCGTCCGGTAAAGAAGCCGATATTGGCACGTTCGATGCGGTGGTCGGGCTCGAACCAGGCGACATAGCGGTCGATGCCGTCGGGGTCCTGCAGCACGCGAAAGCGTACAAAGGCCCGCATCTTGTGAATGTCCCGGCGCACCTGCTTGTTGAGGATGCACAGCTGGACGATGTCGGCGTCTGCCGGATCGTCCATCAGGCGCGGCTGCGTCTGCAGGCGCCAGAGCACCCGGTAGAGCAGCGGCAGGCGGGCCGGATCACGGTGCAGAATGACAGTGCGGGCCAGCTCCACGAAGCTGCGGCTGACGCGGATCGCATCGACGCGCACCGCATGTGGCGGTGCCGCCTGTTCTGAAAAGAGATCGGTCGATGACGTGCCCTCTTCGCTCCACACGATATCCGCCGGCGCGGTGCCTGTCTGGAGCAGTGTCCGTGCGAGCGTGCGCCATGCGCCGAAATCATCCGGGGGCGCGAGATAGGCCGAGATCATCCGAAGAGTTCAAGCTGCCGGGCAGGGGGCGTCAACTGAGCCTTCAGGTCCACGCGATCGGTCAGCAGGGTCGGCCGCCAGTCGGTCGTGATGATGAACGGGCGCACCTTCTTCAGCGAAACGGTCAGGCGGGCAATATCGTCAATCCGAAGCGAACGGTGGCGGCGGGCTGTCAGGATCGCGCCCACGGCGCGCGTCCCGAGCCCTGGCACGCGCAGCAACATCGACTTGGAGGCGCGATTGACGTCGACCGGGAAATGCTCCCGGAACCTGAGCGCCCAGGCAAGCTTGGGGTCGATGTCGAGCGGCAACATGCCCGTATCGTCGGTCGCGTGCTGCACGTCCTGCGGTGCGAAGCCATAGAACCGCATGAGCCAGTCCGATTGGTAGAGCCGATGCTCCCGCATCAGGGGCGGGCGCTTCAGGGGCAGGACGGCGCTGGCATCGGGGATCGGGCTGAACGCTGAATAATAGACGCGGCGCAGGCGAAAACGGTCATACAGGCTGCTGGCCTTGCCCACGATGTCGGCATCGCTCGCGTCGTCGGCACCCACGATCATCTGCGTTGATTGGCCTGCCGGGGCAAATTTTGGCGCGGACCGGAAGTGCTTGCGCGCATCCTTGTTCTCGATGATGTCGGACGACACGCGCCGCATCGTCCCTTCGATCCGCGTGCCATTCTTGTCCGGCGCCAGTCGCGCAAGACCCGCTTCGGTCGGCAGTTCGACGTTGATCGACACACGGTCGGCCCAAAGGCCGGCCTGGCGCACCAGTTCGGGATCCGCCTCCGGGATGGCTTTCAGATGGATGTAACCCCGGAAATCATGATCTTCGCGCAGGCATCGGGCGACCTCCACCATCTGTTCCATCGTGTGGTTCGATGACTTCACGATGCCCGACGACAGGAACAGACCCTCAATGTAATTGCGGCGATAGAAGGAAAGGGTGAGGTCCACCACTTCCTTCGGCGTGAAGCGTGCGCGAGCCACGTTGGAGCTTTTGCGGTTCACACAATAGTGGCAGTCAAAGATGCAATGGTTCGTCAGCAGCAGCTTCAGGAGCGAGATGCACCGGCCATCGGGCGCATAGGCATGGCAGATCCCGCTCCCCGTCGTTGATCCGATGCCGCGACCGCCCTTGCTGTCCCGCCGCGTCGTCCCCGACGACGCGCAGGATGCATCATATTTTGCTGCATCTGCAAGGATTTCCAAACGCGTGAGAACATCGGGCTGTGACATACGTTCTGTATATGTTCTAGTTACACGGCATTCAAGCCGGTTCCCGCTGTTTCTCTGAACTGACACCAAATCTTCGCTGTGCCGTCACGCACGGGTGCGAAGGCAGCCGCGCCGGGCGATGCCGGTCTTGGATTTGGGGGCGACAATATGCACAAGTTTTTCGGAGTTTCGCTGTTGGCGATGGCGCTCTTCCAGTCGACGTCCGCGCGGGCAGATGACGGCGCCACGGTAGCGAGTGAGGCTGAAGACACCATCATCGTCACGGGCACCCGTGAAGCCAGCCGGACCCAGTTCGAATCGGTTGCGCCTGTCGATGTGCTGTCGAAGGAACTTGTGTCCTCCAGCGTCTCTGGCGACCTCAACGACCGGATGGCGCAGCTGCTGCCGTCGTTCAATGTGCAGCGTCTGCCGGCGGCGGATGGACAGGCCTTTGTCCGCCCGGCAACACTGCGCGGCCTGTCCGCCGACCACACGCTCGTCCTTGTGAATGGCCATCGCTATCACCGGTCGGCCCTGCTCGGCTCGCGCGGCGCGCAGGCGCCCGACCTCGCCAGCATCCCCAATCTCTCAATCGGTCAGGTCGAAGTTCTGCGCGACGGCGCGTCCGCACAATATGGTTCCGATGCGATTGCCGGCGTCATCAACATCATCCTGGATGAAACGCCGGGGATGCACTTCGTCAGCCAGTTCTCGGAATATTATGAAGGCGACGGGACGGAATATCTGGTCGGTGCCCGCGGCGGCATCGCGCTGGACGACCGCGGCTTTCTGAGTTTTTCGGGCGAATGGAATGATCAGGCGGCCACGTCGCGCACGCGGCAGCGGCCCGATGCAATTGCATTCCAGGCGGCCAACCCGACGCTCGCGGTCCCCAATCCCGTCCAGCGATGGGGTCAGCCCGATATCACGTCGATCAAGGGCGCGGCCAATCTTCGGTACGAACTTGCGCCAGAGGCGGAGATCCATGCGCTCATCGTCGCACAAAATGGCGAGGGGCTGACCGACTTCAACTGGCGCAACCCTGCCACCACCGGGTCGGTGTTCAATCCGAGTACAGCGTTTCCGGGTTTTTCGTTCAAGACCATTTACCCCACCGGCTTCACGCCGCGCTTTGGCACCCAATATGAGGACCTGCATCTGAGCGCCGGGATGGGCGGCGCCCTGTCGGACAATTTTACGTATGACCTCGCGGCGTCCTTCGGCAAAAGCACGATTGACTATTTCCTGAAAGAAAGCCTGAACGCCTCGCTCGGACCGAACAGCCCGACGAGCTTCTATCTTGGGCAGCTTCAGCAGCGTGAACTCACGTTCAACGCCGATTTTGTCTATCGTCTTGATGTCGGCAGTGCGGAGCCGGTCAACGTCGCTATTGGCGCGGAACACCGCAAGGAAACCTATCGCGTCGGGCTTGGCGATCCCGCTTCCTATGCCATCGGACCAGGCGCGGCGACAGGGCTTGCGCCGAATTCCAACGGCTTCCCGGGCTTCGGTCCGTTGCAGGCGGGCGAATTCGACCAGACGAGCAAGGCTGCCTATCTGGATCTGGAATGGAAACCGGCCGAGGTCCTCACAATTGGCGCCGCAGGCCGGTATGAGGACTACGCGTCCTTCGGTGACAATTTTACTTACAAGGTAGGCGCGCGGCTCGAGCCGGTCAGAGGCTTTGCGCTGCGCAGCTCGATGTCGACCGGGTTCCGGGCCCCGACGCCGGGTCAGCTCAATGCGACCAACGTGTCACAGGGGCTGGACACGCGTACGCTCCAGATCTTCAATACTGGACGTCTCTCGCCCAGCGACCCGCTCGCGATCGCGCTCGGAGCCTCTCCGCTCCGTCCCGAAAAGTCGAACACGAAGACGGTCGGGATCGCATGGCAGCCCGGTGGCGGACTTGGGCTGACCGTCGATCTGTATCAAATTAAGGTTCGGGACCGATTTGGCGAGTCCGCGACCTTCGCCGTTCCGGCCGCGTTCCCAAATCCGAACCGCTTCACCTCGGTACGCTATTACACGAATGACTTTTCCACCCGCACGCGCGGCATGGATTTCGTGCTGAGCTACAATGCCGCCCTTGGGGCGGGTCGCGTGAATGCGACTGCGGCGTATAACTACAACCAGACCAAGGTGACGAGCGGGACGACAGCCGCGATTGCCAATGCGACGCAACTTCGGATCTTCCAGGAACGTCTGCCGCGTCACAATGCGACGGCGACTTTGGGCTATTCGCTTGGGCCGGTCGACTTCGTGACACGCGGTCGCTTCTATGGTCCATGGACCGATGTCAGCGGAAACGCGACCGGCGAGATTTTCCAGCGCTTCGGGTCGATGACGCTCTTTGACGCCTCAATCTCGGTGCGCATGGCCGAGCACTTCACGGTCAAGGTCGGTGCGGAGAACCTGCTGAACACCTTCCCCGATGAGGCGACCAATCAGGCGGCGCGTGGCCTGATCTATTCCCGCAACGCGCCGTACGACACGGATGGCGGGCAATATTATGTCCGTCTCGATGTCCGGTTCTGACGGCATGACGTTGCTGCACCGGCGTGACATGATCGCCGGTGCCGCGGCTGTGCCGCTCCTGACCGCGCTGCCGACGGCCGGCGCGGCAGCAGGTCCGGCGAACAGGCCATTGGACGAGCGTCACTGGCGTGGCGTTGCCGCGCAATATGATCGCCCCTCGGGCGTGATCCAGCTGGAACATGGCAATTGGGGGGCAATGGCGCGCCCGGTGCGCGAGGCCTTTGTGCGCCATGTCGAACGCGTCAACCGGGACACCAGCTATTATGCGCGACGGTCGATGGGGGGTGACCTTCAGGCGGCCCATGGTGCAGTTGCCACCCTGCTCGGGGTGGATCCGTCCGAGCTGCTCCTGACCCGCAACGCGACCGAAGCGCTGCGCGCACTCATCCTCGGTTATCGCAAACTGCAGCCCGGTGACACGGTCGTCTATGCCGACCATGATTATGACTCGATGCAGCATTGCATGATGGCTTTGGCTGCGCGCCGTAAGGTCCAGGTGGTGCGGCTAGCTCTGCCCGAGGGCGCGTCGCAGGACGCGTTGCGGGACGCCTATGCTGCGGCTTTCCGAACCTATCCACGGGTCCGGCTGGTCCTGTTGACGCATCTTGGTCATCGCACGGGGGTTGTCCTCCCCGTGGCAGAAATTTCTGACCTCGCCCGCGCATACGGAGCGGACGTGATTGTCGATGCGGCCCACAGCCTCGGGCAGCTTGATTTTAAGGTACCTGATTTGCGGGCCGATTTTGTCGGGGTGAACCTCCACAAATGGATCGGCGCACCATTGGGGATCGGCGCGATGATCGTCCGGACCGGGCGGACCGCCGATATTGAGCCTGACCCGGCCGCTGACCCGGAGGCAGATCGGGGGATCCGGGCCCTGGTCCATACGGGCACAACCGATTTTGCCGCTGCCCTCACACTGCCCGATGCGCTCCGGTTTCTGGACAGTGCCGGGCCTCTGTCGGCGCGGGTGGCACGTTTGAGGGCCCTAAGGGATCGCTGGGTCCAGCCCCTTCGGGCGGTGCCGGGCATTTCCATTCTGACCAATGATGAACCGGGTGCGTGTGGCGCGATAACGGCATTCCGCCTGAACGGGGACACGTCGGAGGCGGGCAACCGGGTCTTGGTGACCCGGCTGCTTGAGACCTTCGGCATTTTCACGGTCGTGCGCACCGGCCTGTCTGGCGGTGCCTGTGTGCGCATCACCCCGTCTCTCGCCAGCAGAATGTCCGAACTGGATCATCTGGTAGAGGCATTGGGGCATTTGGCATCCCATATCTAAGAGGCGTCATCGCACTGTCAGGGTGACGTCAGCTTTGTGCTGGTTTGCAGGTTTAATGGGCGGGCAGGGGCAGATGCTGCGTCGTCCAGGATTACAAATGCGCCATTTTCGCTATTTTTTGCTGATTGCTGCATCGGCCCTTATGGGGGCGCCAGCGACATCGGCCATTGTCAACAGCCTCCGCCTTCCGTCACAAATGGGCACAATGCCGGGCGCTGTCCCGCTCTCCGTGATGACCTATAACGTGAAGGGCCTGCCCTGGCCCGTGGCCAGCGGACGTCCTGCTGCGATCACCGAAATCGGAAGTCGTCTGCACGCGATGCGCGGGGCGGGCGTACAGCCGAACCTCGTCATGTTGCAGGAAGGCTTTAGCGAGGAAGCCCGGAAGTTGGGAGGCTTCGCGGGCTATCGCTACGTCGCCTTTGGCCCCGACACAGCGCCGGAAATGGCGCGGCCGCCGCTTGGCATGGCGTTTGCGGCGCACGAGCAGCGCCTGAAGGGCGAAGGCGTCGGCTCGCTCCTCAACAGCGGTCTCGTGATCCTGTCCGACTATCCCATCATCCGGACAGCCCGATATGCGTTTCCGGCAGGCGCTTGCGCCGGCTTTGATTGCCTTGCCGCCAAAGGGGCGCTCGTCGCTTGGGTCGACGTGCCCGGGGCAGGCCGTCCCGTCGCGGTCGTTGATGTCCACCTCAATGCCCGCAAGGCGACGATGGTCTCCATCGGCCGCGCCGATGCAGCCTATTTCTGGCAGGTTGCCTCGGTCCGTCGTTTTCTGGGCCGTGTTGTGTCGGCGGATACCCCCGTCATCTTTGCTGGCGACCTGAACATCGGGATCTATGGGGATCGCACGGCGGCCTTTTCTGCGCCGATCATCGGATCAGGCCAGCGCGAAGTGCTTCCGGAGGTCTTGGCAGAAGGCAAGGTGCCGCTGCCGTCCCTGCGTGAAGCGCTGGGCGTTGTCGAGCGGAACAAGGACAAGATTTTTGCGCGCAATGCAGGCGGCATCGCGCTGACACCGCAGCGCGCCTGGGTTCCCTTCGGGGTGGCCAATACGGCGTCCCCCCTGTCTGACCATGCGGGTTTCGTGGTCGATTTCACGCTCTCAAAGGCCCGACAGCGCGCCGGTTGAACGTCAGGTCATGTGAAGGAAGTGGTGGACGCACTAGGGCTCGAACCTAGGACCCGCTGATTAAGAGTCAGCTGCTCTACCAACTGAGCTATGCGTCCACATCGCGGAGGAAAGTGACGGTCTGGACCGCCGGATTCGCTTGCGAGAACGGGCCGATAGCAGCGCGATTCCTGCTTTGCAATGCCCCAAGCGAACTCTTTTTACAGGCCGGTGCGGCGGCGGTTGTGCCGGTCGATTGACATGAGGACGCCGAGGCACAGCATCACGGTCAGCATTGCGGTGCCGCCATGGGAGACCATGGGCAGTGGAATGCCGACGACTGGGGCCAGACCCATGACCATCAGGAGGTTGATCGTCACATAATAGAAGATCGTCATCGACAGTGCGGCGGCGGTCAGGCGGCCAAATCGGGTGTTCGCACGATTGGCGACCTTCAGACCCCAGCGGCCGACCATCACGAACGCGATGATGATCGCAAGCCCACCCAAAAGGCCCCATTCCTCGGCCATCGTCGCGAAGACGAAGTCGGTATGGCCCTCAGGGAGATAGTCGAGATGGCTCTGTGTCCCGTTGAGGAAGCCCTTCCCGAAAACGCCGCCCGACCCGATGGCGATTTTGGACTGCGTGATGTGGTACCCGGCGCCTAGCGCATCCTCTTCCGGATTGAGGAAGATGAGGACACGCTTTTGCTGATAGTCGTGAAGCATGCTGTAGACGATGGGAAGGGCGGCGGCGCCGAGGCCCGCCGCGCCGACGAAGAGGCGCAGCGGAATGCCCGAAAGAAACATGACGGTGATGCCGCCGGCTGCAATCATCGTTGCGGTGCCAAGGTCTGGCTGGACCAGGACGAGGGCAAAAGGGATGCCGAACAAGAGCGCCGCCGGCCAGATCGCTGCCCAGCTGCGGATCTGCCCGGCGGGCAGCAGCGCGTAAAAGCGTGCTGTCGCCAGCACGATGGCGAGCTTCATCAGCTCGGAGGGTTGCAGGCGGATGAAGCCAAGGTCGAGCCAGCGTTGGCTGCCGCCGCTGATCCCGCCGATCAGTTCGACCGCGATCAGCAGGAGGAGGACCGCGCCATAAGCGGGAATGGCCAGACGGGCATAGACCTCTTCCGGGATGCGTGACATCACGATAGCCATGACCAGAAAGATGCAGAAGCGCGCGAAGTGGCTGGCCGCCCAGGGTGTCAGGCTACCCCCCGCTGCCGAATAAAGAACGATCGACCCAAAGCCGCCAATGGCGATCAGGAGGAAGAGCAGCCGCCAGGGCAATTGCTTGAGCGGGGCGGGAATGAAGCCGTCGGTCATTGCGGGGCTCCCGTGGCAGGCGGCGTCTGGGGCGCAGGCGACAGCGGTCCGCTTGCCGTTTCCGGCTCGGGCGTTGCGGCAGCATCGCGGTTGACGGGTGTCTCGGACGTGCGCGCGGCGTCACCCTCGGTCGTCTTCTTGACCTCGGCATCTTCGACACTGCCTTGAGCAGCCTCGGCTGCGGCCTTGGGGTCGTTCGCCGTCTTCCACGCGGCGGACTTGCGCGCCATGCGCGTATTCACGTCACCGCCCCAACCGGATTCGAGCGCGGTCAGCTCTTCCATCGCCTTGGCGGGATCGAACATGTAGGTCATCATGCTCTTGGCCACTGGCGCCGCCGCGCGGGCGCCCCCCATGCCATGCTCGATGACGACGGCGCCTGCGTATTTGGGCCGATCGACCGGCGTAAAGAAGACGAACAGGCCGTGGTCACGATACTTCCATGCGCCGGATTGCCCGCGCTGGGCGCCCTTGATGCCGCGCACCTGCGCCGTGCCGGTCTTGCCGGCCATGCGCACGCCGTCGATGGGCAGGCGACTGCGCACCGCGGTGCCTGCGCCATTGACGACCAGATCCATGCCATCGCGCACGACCTGGAGCTGCTCCGGCGTGAAAGGCAGGGGACGGGCGGGCTTCTGCTGCCCGTGGATCAGATAGGGCTCCAGCATTTTGCCCGATGCGACCCGTGCGGCAAGGACCGCAAGCTGCAAAGGGCTGACCTGCACATAGCCCTGACCAATTGTCGCGTTGAGCGTATCCGACTGGGACCACTCCTGATCGAACTTGCGCTTCTTCCACGCACTGTCCGGCACCGTGCCATAGCGCTGGGACGGCATGGGGAGTTCAAACTCCTTGCCCAGACCCAAAAGGCGCGCGACCGGGGCAATCCGATCATAGCCGATGCGGCGCCCCATTGAGTAGAAATAGGTGTTGCAGCTCTTCATGAGCGCATGGCGCATGTTCATCGGGCCGTGATGTCCAAGGCAGCGGAAGGTGCGCGATCCGAGCCGGTAGCCACCGTTGCAGAAGACGATCTCTTCGGGGTCAACGCCATGCTGCAGCAGCGCAAGCGCCGCCGCCGGTTTGACGGTTGACCCCGGCGGATAGAGGCCCTGCATCGCCTTGTTGAGCATCGGGATGTGATCATCCTCCTGCAACATTTTCCATTCGGTCCGCCCGATGCCGTCCGAAAAACTGTTGGGATCAAAGCAGGGCATGGACGATAGCGTCAGGATGCCGCCCGTTTCGCAATCGATGACAACGGCCGAACCGGATTCGAGCCCCAGCCGGCGCCCGGTATAGGCCTGTAGCCCGGCGTCTATCGTCAGGCGGACGGTCTTGCCCGGCACGTCGGGGCGCGTGGCCAGATCGCGCACCAGCTTGCCGCGTGCGGTCACTTCGGTGCGTTTCGCCCCGGGAGCGCCGCGCAAAGTCGCTTCCTGCGTCTTTTCAAGGCCCGCCTTGCCGATCTTGAACCCCGGCGTGATCAGAAGGGGATCACGCCTGTCCTCATAGTCCTTGGCAGATGCAGCACCCACATAGCCGATCAGGTGGCCGACACTGGCGCCTTCGGGATAATAGCGGGTGAAGAACTCGCTCGGTGCGACCCCGGGCATTTCGGGCGTGCGTAGGCTGACAGCCGCAAAGGTTTCGCCATCGACATTCTCGGCCACCGGAACCGGCTGAAACCCTGCCGCTTTTTTGAGGTCCGCGCGCACGCGTTCCACATCGACGGGCGTCAGCCGCATGATCTGGGCGAGTTCGTTGATGACGCCGTCCCTGTCGACCAGACGGTCAGGGATCAGGTCGACGCGGAAGGCGGTGCGATTGAGCGCGATGGGATGACCCTTGCGGTCGACGATCCACCCGCGTCGCGGCGGCATGATCTGCAGATTGACGCGATTGCTTTCGGCGAGCAGCGAATATTTCTCGTTCTCGGCCACCGCCAGCCATGTCATCCGCGTGGCGAGCAGCGCGCCGATGCCGATCTGCGTCCCGCCCAGAAAGAAGGCGCGGCGTGAAAAGGTGAATTGCTGCTGGGCCTCGGTGACCTGCCGCTTGGCCCCGAAGAGAAGCTTCAGAGGGTCCATCGGAGCACGTCCAGCCATGCGCACAGGCGCACCATCAGCGGGAACATCAGGATGGACACCAGAACCTGCGGCAGAATGACCGCAGGGGAGGCGCCGCCCCCGCTGTTATTGGCGATGGCGAGGCTGAGAAACAGCACGACCGCGATGAGCGTCCCGGCAATGGCCCAGTCCTGACGGTAATCCCGCCACATCATCCAGCGGTCAAAGATATCGAGCACGAGAAACACCAGCGTCCACAGCAGCATGGCAGAACCCATGGGCTGCCCGCTGAAGATGTCGTCGAACAGGCCCAAAGGCAAGGCGGCCCAGACCGGCCAGAGATCGCGGACAATCATGCGCCACGCCAGCAGGATGAGCAGGCCGAAGGGCGGCAGGATGGGATAAAGCGAGATTTGCGGGACGAGGACGGTCATGGACCCGAGCATCACCGAAGCGGCTGGAATGCCGATCAGTGCCCAGCGGGAGGGCACGCGGTTCAGTCGTGGCTCATACCCGCGCGGCATCAGTCTTCCTTGGGCTCGCCGACCTGCGAGGGCGCGGGTGGCGGGCGCATCTGGAACACGGGTTCGACAACAGCAAAGTCAAGCCGCGCGGGATCAGCCATCGGACGTGCCTTTGTCCCTTCACGGCCTCGGTCGATCGCGCGGGCCACCGGTATGCCCGGCCGATAGATGCCGCCGGACCCCGATGTGACAAAGACGTCGCCGGGCTTGAACTGCACGCCGCTGGTCAAGGGGCGCAGGATGAGCCGTCCGTCGCCGCTTCCCATGGCCAGAGCCGGTGCGCCATCCAGCGTCCGTTTAACCGGCGTGACATTGCCGGCGTCAACGATGAGCAGCACACGCGCGCTGACCCGCCCGACGCTGACGACCCGACCGATCAGCCCGTCCGGGCCGAGCACCGGCTGGCCATTGGCCACGCCATCCGTCGCGCCAGCCGAAAGCGTCGCATAGCGGCGGCTGCTCGACCCTGTGGAGCTGACCAGTGCAGCGCGCGCGACAGGCGGCGCCGCATCCGCGCTCATGCCGAGCAGCTGCTTGAGACGCCGGTTCTCAACGCGCAGAACATCGGCTTCAATCAGCTTTTTGTGCGCAGCGGCGAGTTCCCGCGACATCGCCTTGTTCTTCGCGGCGGCATCCACATAGGCGCCGATGCTCTCCCCCACATCGCCGACGGCTGTCAGCGCGGTGCGTCCGGCGGCGGAGACTGGCGACGTGAGGTCGGCAAGGATGCTCTGCAGCGCCGAGTGGCCGTCCGGGTCAAAGCGGGCGGTGAGCACGAGAAGCAAGGCGAATGCCGCCCCGAAAACGGCAATCACATAAGAGGCGAAAATGCCATATTGGGCCCGGCGGGAAAATCCGGGGCGCCGGGGAGAGGGCGGCGCCATGTCTGGCAATCCCCGATCAGGCGGTCAGCAAGACGCCGCGGAAGGCGGGGTCTTCCAGAGCACGTCCCGTCCCGAGGGCCACGCAGGTCAGCGGATCTTCGGCAACGGTCACGGGCAGGCCTGTTTCGTCGCGAAGAACCTCGTCGAGTCCCTGCAGCAGCGCGCCACCGCCGGTCAGGACGATACCCTGATCGACAATGTCGGCGGCCAGTTCGGGGGCCGTGTTTTCAAGCGCGATGCGCACGCCTTCCACAATCGTGCCGACCGGTTCGGACAGCGCTTCGGCGATCTGGCCCTGGTTGATCGTGATTTCCTTCGGCACGCCGTTCACAAGGTCGCGGCCCTTGATGTGGATCGTCTTGCCGATGCCGTCTGCCGGCGGGCGGGCGACTCCCACTTCCTGCTTGATGCGTTCCGCTGTCGATTCCCCGATCAGGAGGTTGTGATTGCGGCGGACGTAGGAGACGATGGCTTCGTCCATCTTGTCGCCGCCGACGCGGACCGAGGTGGTGTAGGCAAGACCGCGCAGAGACAGTACGGCGACTTCTGTCGTGCCGCCGCCGATATCGACCACCATTGAGCCAACGGGCTCGGTGACCGGCATGTCGGCGCCGATCGCCGCTGCCATCGGCTCAAGGATCAGGTGGACCTGGCTGGCACCGGCGTTGGAGGCCGCATCGCGGATGGCGCGGCGTTCGACCGAGGTCGAGCCCGACGGCACGCAGATGATGATTTCGGGGAAGCGCATGAAGTTGCGCTGGCCATGCACCTTGTGGATGAAGTGCTTGATCATCGCTTCGGCGACTTCGATGTCGGCAATCACACCGTCGCGCAGCGGGCGGATCGCTTCGATATTGCCCGGCGTTTTGCCCATCATCAGCTTGGCGTCGTCGCCGACGGCCTTCACCTTCTTCACCCCGTTGATGGTCTCGATCGCGACCACGGAGGGTTCGTTGAGGACGATGCCGCGGCCGCGCACGTAGACGATCGTGTTCGCGGTGCCGAGGTCGATCGCCATATCCTGAGACATCATCTTGAACAGGCGGGAAAAGAACATGTGCGGTTTGATCCTGATTGCTGTTGCATCGGATGCCTGACCGACAAAAGCAGGCAGGCCGACAACCCACAGCTAAGTCGATGACCCTTCACCCGACGGGTCGCGGAATAGCGCCCGATGGGGTAGAGCGCAGCCCATGTCAATACGCCGCCTTCCCGAGCATCTGGTCAATCGCATCGCTGCGGGGGAAGTCGTTGAAAGACCGGCAAGTGCGCTGAAGGAACTTGTCGAAAACGCGGTCGATGCCGGGGCGATGCGAATCGATGTGCGGCTCTCCGCGGGCGGCATTGACCTGATCGATGTCAGCGATGACGGCTGCGGCATGACGCCTGCCGACATGGCGCTCGCGCTGGAACGTCATGCCACCTCCAAGCTGCCCGGCGATGATATCGAGCACGTCGCGACGATGGGATTTCGCGGCGAAGCGCTGCCCAGTATCGCGAGTGTCGCACGGCTGTCGCTCGAGAGTCGCGTGCGCGGGGCCGATGGCTGGCGGCGCGTGGTCGACAATGGCCGTGTCGTCGAAGAGGCACCGGCTGCGCTTCCTCCGGGAACGCGGGTCCGCGTGGAGGGCCTGTTTGAGAAAGTGCCCGCGCGCCGCAAGTTCCTGCGGACGCCGCGTTCGGAATATGCCGCCGCGCTTGATGTGATGAAACGGCTGGCGATGGCGCGGCCCGACATCGGCTTTTCGCTGGAGCATGACGGGCGGCGGACGCTCTCCGTCCCACCGGGTCAGACGCGGCCCGAGCGGGTGGCGGCGCTCACCGACCGTGATCTGGCAGAGAATAGCGTCGCCGTGGATCTGGTGCGGGGCGACTATCAGCTCGGCGGGGTTGCGGGCATCCCGACGTTCAACCGGGGGGCGGCGGACCATCAATATCTGTTCGTCAATGGCCGACCTGTGAAGGACCGGCTGCTGATTGGTGCCGTCCGGGGCGCCTATGCCGATTTCCTGGCGCGGGATCGGCATCCCGTCGTCGCCCTGTTCCTCGATCTGCCGCCCACCGAAGTCGATGTGAACGTCCATCCGGCCAAGACCGAAGTCCGCTTCCGTGATGCAACACTGGTGCGCGGGATGATCGTCTCCGGCCTGCGTCGTGCGCTGGAAGAGGCGGGCCACCGAAGCGCGCAACCCGCCGCGGCCGATGCGCTGGGGCTATGGCAGGCTGAACCCGTGGCCAGTCCCGGCCCGGCTATGCCACTCTGGTCGCAGGGGGGAGAGCCGCGCGCCCAAGGCTATGCCCAGTTCCATGACCGGCGCCCGACCTTTTCGCCGCCGCCCATGGCGCGTGCCGAGCCGGCTTATGCGCCGCTGCCCGAAAGCGTCAGCCATCCGATGGGCGTCGCGCGTGGTCAGGTCAACAAGACCTATATCGTCGCCGAGGCGGAAGACGGGCTCGTCATTGTTGATCAGCATGCGGCGCATGAACGGCTCGTTCTGGAACGAATGCGCCGCGCGCTGGAGGGCGGGACGATCGCCTCGCAGGCGTTGCTTCTGCCCGAGGTCGTCGAGCTTGAGGAACCCGCCTGCGACCGGCTGGAAGAGCGGGCGGCAGAGCTTGCGGAGTTTGGTCTCGACCTGGAACGCTTTGGCCCGAACGCCGTGCTCGTCCGCGCGACGCCCGCGCTGCTGGGGCATGGGGACGTGAAATCTCTTGTCACCGATCTTGCCGATGAACTGGCTGCGTTTGATCAGGCGCTTTCGCTGAAGGAAAAGCTTGAAGCAGTTGCCGCGACCATGGCCTGCCATGGCTCTGTTCGCGCCGGTCGCGTGCTATCCGTCGCGGAAATGAACGCGCTGCTGCGCGAAATGGAAGTGACGCCGCACTCCGGCCAGTGCAACCATGGGCGCCCAACCTGGATCAAGCTGGCGCATGGCGACATCGAGAAGCTGTTCGGGCGGCGTTAGGGCGGATTCTCTTACATCATCATCCTGAACTTGTGTCAGGATTCATTGGCATCGGGGACGTCAGGTTCGCGCGGAGACGCGGTGGAGATGCACAGCGTGCTCCGGGCTTGACCCGGAGCCCAGAGCCGCAACGGCATACAACCGACAATATGGGCTCCGGAACGGGCCCGGAGCAAAGCAGAAGGCGACCTTATAGAAAACGGACCGACATCAAGATGATGACGTTGCGCGCAGACGTCATGGCCCTCAGGCCGCCTTGCGCAGCTCCATGCGTTCCCAGATCTCGCACAGCGCCGACGTCAGTTCGGTCATCATCGCTTCGGTGTGCGTCGGCCCCGGCGTGAAGCGCAGGCGCTCCGTGCCGCGGGGGACGGTCGGGAAGTTGATGGGCTGCACATAGACGCCGTACTCGGCGAGCAGGATGTCGCTGATGCGCTTGGCCTTGACCGGATCACCAATCATCAGCGGCACAATGTGCGTGTCGCTGTCCATGACAGGCAGGCCGGCATCCGCGAAGCTCTTCTTCAGGAAGGCGGCCGCAGCCTGCTGCGCCTCGCGCTCGACCGAAGAGGCCTTGAGGTGACGGACGCTGGCCAGAACACCGGCCACGAGGACCGGCGAGAGCGAGGTCGTGAAGATGAAGCCCGGTGCGTAGGAACGGATGACGTCGACGATCACCTTGTCGGCCGCGATATAGCCGCCCATCACGCCAAAGGCCTTGCCGAGCGTACCTTCAATGATGGTAATGCGTTCGGCGACTTCATCGCGTTCGGTAATGCCGCCGCCGCGCGCGCCATACATGCCGACGGCGTGGACTTCGTCGCAATAGGTGATGGCGTTATACTTGTCGGCCAGATCACAGATCGCGGCGATCGGGGCGATGTCGGCATCCATCGAATAGACGCTTTCAAAGGCGATCAGCTTCGGCGCGTCGGGGTCGGACTCGGCGAGCAGTTCTTCGAGATGGGCGAGGTCATTGTGACGCCACACCTTCTTTTCGCAGCCCGAATTGCGGATGCCCGCAATCATGGAGGCGTGGTTGAGTTCATCCGAATAGATGATGCAGCCGGGCAGGATCTTGGCAAGTGTCGCCAGCGTCGCTTCGTTCGAGACATAGCCCGAGGTGAAGAGCAGCGCCGATTCCTTGCCGTGTAGATCCGCCAGTTCGGCCTCCAGATCGACATGGTAATGCGTGTTGCCGCCGATGTTGCGGGTGCCGCCGGAGCCTGCGCCCACATCGTGCAGCGCTTCTTCCATGGCGGCGATGACCTTGGGGTGCTGGCCCATGCCGAGATAGTCGTTGGAGCACCAGACGGTGATCGGCTTTGGCCCGTTATGCCCGGCAAAGCAGCGGGCATTGGGGAAGGCGCCCTTATTGCGCAGGATGTCGATGAAGACGCGGTAGCGGCCTTCCTCATGGAGGCGGTCAATCGCGGCGTTGAAGACCTTGCTATAATCCACGGAACATTCCTGCGAGCCTGTTTTTTGCGCCAATATCGCTTCGCTCGGGGCATTGCCAGTGAGAACGATTCGCAACACCTCGCGTAAAACTAAGGTATTCACGCCTGATTGGCGGCGTCGACCAGTCTTGGTTTCTGGGCAGAGCGGATCGGCACGGCCGCACTTGTCAGCCGCGCGAGCAGCTTGCCATCGGCGTCGAACAGGTCTGCCTCCAGAAAGCACGAGGATTTTCCCATTTTCACGCAGCGTCCTTCCGCCTGAAGATGCCCCGGAAACGCTGGCGCGAAAAAGCTCGTCTTGATTTCCAGCGACGCAATGAAGCCCGGTTCACCGAGCGCGACGATCCCGGCATAGGCCGCACAATCATCCAGCATGGCAGCGACTATGCCACCCTGAAGCGTGCCACGCGGGTTGGTCAGCTGTTCGCCGGGAGAAAACGACATGCGGACGACGCCCTTGTCCTGATCAACACCGAGCACCCTCATGCCGAACAACGGCCCGGTCGGAGGCTGCTTCGCGTTGAAACGTTCGACAAGCTCGGCTTCGGTCAGCGGCATGTACCCCCCTATAGATAATCGATTTTGCTGAGCCCGTAGACATCAAGCGCGTGGGTCAGCGATTTGGCTTCGGCATCCTGCCGCGTGAAGACCGCTCGGCCGCCGGGCAACACAGGCCACGCCTGGCCCTTGGTCAGAAAGGCGGTGCGCCGCGCAATGCCTTCCCCGGAGTCGACCAGCGTCACATGCGGCGGGCTCGCCGCGCTGATCTCACGGGCGAGCAGCGGAAAATGCGTGCAGGCAAGCACAACCGCGTCAATCCTGTCGCCGCCGTCCTGCCCATAGAGCCCTTGCATCACGCGACGCATCTCTTCGGGGGACGGCGGGTGCCCGCGCAATTTGGCTTCCGCCATATCGACCAGCTCGGCCGTGCCGTGCCGCAGCACCAGACAATCGCTCGCAAATTCGGCCACGAGATTGTCGACATAGGGCTGGCGCACCGTGGCCTGCGTGCCCAGCACGCCGATGACCCGCGTCTTTGAAAGGAGGGCCGCCGGCTTGATCGCCGGGACGGTGCCAACGACGGGCAAGTCCAGAGCGGAGCGCACATGCGCCAGCGCGATGGTTGAGGCCGTGTTGCAGGCAATCACGATGATGCGTGGATGGTACCGTTCGACCAGGCGGCCAAGCAGGGCCGGGACGCGCGACGCGATTTCGGCCTCGCTCTTCGTGCCATAGGGATAGCCGGCATTGTCGGCCGCATAGACGATGCTCGCCTTGGGCAGGGCGCGGCGGATGTGTTGCAGGACGGACAGCCCCCCAACACCCGAGTCGAACACAAGGATGGGACGTTCATCGGACATCGGGACTTGCCCTTGCACAATCGGAGCCTCTATCAAACCCGAAAAGAGGGGGCCAACGGGAGATCAAGCCATGCCCATGTGGATCGCAGGCGCCATGTCGCTCGTTCTGGGCTATCTGCTCGGTTCGATCCCCTTTGGTGTCATCCTGACGCGGATGTTCGGCGCCGGTGACCTCCGGCAGATCGGCTCCGGCAATATCGGGGCAACCAATGTCCTGCGCACCGGGCGCAAGGGGCTGGCCGCCGGGACGCTGATCCTCGACGCCCTGAAGGGCGTGGCGGCGGTCCTCATCGGTGCGCATCTTGTGCCCGGCGGGGAACTGCTTGGCGCGGTCGGCGCCTTTTACGGGCACCTTTACCCCGTCTGGCTGAAATTCCGGGGCGGGAAGGGCGTCGCAACGATGCTCGGCATCTGCTTTGCGCTCGATTGGCGGATCGGGGCTGTGTATGCGATCTGCTGGCTGGGCGGCATGGCGCTGACGCGCATTTCGTCGGTCGGCGGGCTGGTCGCCGCCGTGTCGGCGCCGATTTCGGCGCTGTTGTTCGACCGGCTGGCAATGGCCGTCATGCTTGCAGCGCTTGCGATCTCCGTCCTGTGGAAACACAGCGACAATATCGGCCGATTGATGGCGGGGACAGAACCGCACATCGGCCAGAAGACTGAGTGACCCTGCCGCCGGCAGAGACTGAGGATCGGCTGCGGCTGATCCGGTCGGCCAATATTGGCCCCGTGACCTATGTCCAGCTCATGCGCCGCTTTGGCAGCGCGGCCGCCGCTCTGGACGCGATCCCCCAACTGGCCGCCCGGGCCGGAGGACGGGCGCCCCGCATTGCGTCGCTCGACGAGGTGCGCCGGAAGATGGCAGCGGTTGCAAAGGCCGGCGCGCGCTATCTCTTTCTGGGGGAGGCCGACTATCCCCGCCTTCTGGCCGAAATCGACACCGCACCTCCCGCACTGACGGTGCGCGGTGATGCCGCGCTCGGCAACCGGACGTGCATCGCGATTGTCGGTGCGCGCAATGCGTCGGCCGCCGCGTGCCGCTTTGCGCGCGAACTGGCGACCGGCCTTGCCCGTGACGGCATCGTCGTCGTTTCGGGTCTGGCGCGCGGGATCGATACCAACGCCCACGCAGGCTCGCTCGAGGGCGGGACGGTTGGCGTCATCGCGAGCGGGATCGACATTGCCTATCCGCCCGAAAATGCCGCCTTGCAGGAGGCGGTGGCTGAACGTGGCCTGCTGATTGCGGAACAGCCACCCGGGCGGGAGCCGCTGGCCCGCCACTTTCCTTATCGCAACCGCATCATTGCAGGCATGTCCGCCGGGACGGTGGTGGTGGAAGCCGCCCCCAAATCGGGGTCGCTCATTACCGCGCGTCTGGCGAATGAGGCAGGGCGGGAGGTGATGGCTGTGCCGGGCTCGCCTCTCGATCCAAGGGCGCAGGGGTGCAACCAGCTCATCCGCGACGGGGCGACGCTGATCCAGAACGCGGCCGATGTGCTTGAGACGATCCGGCCGATATCGGGCCACGTCGCCCAGCAGAGGGCCGACTTTCAGGGCGGGCCGTTCTCAGGCGATCCGTCAGATGCCGAACGGCGGGACATTGTCGGGCTCCTGTCGCCGGTGCCGGTCGCGATCGACGAGATCGTCCGGCAGGCCGGATGTGCGCCGGCCCTGGTCCAGCTTGTCCTGCTGGAGCTGGAGCTTGCCGGGCGGCTAGAACGTCATGCGGGTGGTCGCGTCAGTCTGTGCTGACGCGCATCGGCTGCCATTTCCAGCGGGCGAGTGAACGCCACACCCATTCCAGCGGCCCGTAACGATAACGGTCCAGCCACGGCTTGGACCAGGCGAGCATGAGCGCCCAGACGAGGGGCACGACCAGATACACCTGTGCGCGGGAAAGCGCGCCGTACAAGCCGCCGCCATAGCCATAGAAGAGCGTCGTCATTAGCACCGACGTCAGGATATAGTTGGAAAAGGCGATGCGCCCTGCCGCGCCGACCCGCGCAAGTCGCGAAGCGCTTGTAGTGCCGATGAGGGCCAGAAGCAGCATCAGATGCCCGATCATCATGGCCATGCGGGGCACCACGCTCCAGACATAATAGATGTCGTTCATCGTCAGCGGATCGAAACCGGACGCCGCGCCCGCCCAGACTAGTGCTGCCGAAAGCGGTAGGCCAATCGCATAGGCAGCAAGGGCCGCCTTCAGGCATCGGCGCGCGGGCCATTGTCCGGTCAGGATGCCGGATTTGAGCAGCGCCATGCCCCAGGCCATCAGGCCGACGGTCTCCGGCCCATAGGCAAAAACCTGAGCGATAAGGCCGCCTGACCCGTCAACAAAGCGGGCGGCGGCAATCTCTGAATAGCGGCCAAGCTGAAGCATGACATCTGCCCGGACGCCGGGATCGCCCGGGGCGCCGAGTGCCGCAATGATTTCGGCGTATCGTGCCCGGGCTGCTTCGCTGGCGCCGATCGCCTGTGCTTCGAAACGCGCCTCGTGAAATTCGAGCGCGGTCATTCCCCACAGCAGCATGTTGAACAGGATGAGGCCTGCCCCGAGCCACAGGAGCGTTTTCGGATTAGCGTCCTTCAGCATGAAAGCGAACGCGCCACACAGCGCGTAGAGCGCCAGAATGTCGCCCGCCCATATGAGGCAGAAGTGCAGCAGCCCAAAGAGGAACAGCCAGCCCATCCGCCGGAAATGCACACTGGCGGCGTCCAGCCCGTTTGCCTCGGCGCGCGAGATCACCAGCAGCATCGAGGCGCCGAACAGCAGAGAGAACAGGCCGCGCATCTTTCCGTCGATCAGGACGGAAGCGATTGTCCAGGCCCAGAAATCGGCACCAGATGCGCCGCCCCAAACAGCCGGATTGGCATAAGCGGACATGGGCATGGCAAAGCCGATGATGTTCATCAGCAGGATGCCCATCACCGCAAATCCGCGGAGAATATCGAGGGAGGGGTAGCGGGTCTGCGGCATCTTATGTCCCAAGTGACATGTGGCCGGAATGGGCGCAACCGTGCTTCAGAATTACAAATCCATCGCAAGAGGTTGACGCGCGGCACCATCCCGCTATCGGCAAAGACAACTTGATTCAGGGGTTTTGGTAATGGCTGAGTTCCGCCTTCCGGCAAACAGCAGGATCAACAAGAACGGCAAGACGCATAAGGCCGATGGGGCCGCGCGTCCCAAGTCGTTCAAGATTTACCGCTATGATCCCGACAGCGGCGAAAATCCGCGCTACGACACGTTTGAGGTTGATCTCGACACTTGTGGTCCGATGGTCCTCGACGCGCTCATCAAGATCAAGTCGGAACAGGACAGCTCGCTGACCTTCCGTCGCTCCTGCCGTGAAGGCATCTGCGGTTCCTGTTCGATGAACATTGACGGCACCAACACGCTCGCCTGCACCAAGGCGATCGAGGACTGCAGCGGCGAAGTGCGCATCACCCCGCTGCCGCACATGGATGTCATCAAGGACCTCGTTCCGGACTTCAAGCACTTCTACGCGCAGTACGCCTCGATCGAGCCGTGGCTGAAGACCAAGACGACCACGCCTTCGGGCAAGGAGCGTCTGCAGTCGCCGGAAGACCGCGCCAAGCTCGACGGGCTGTATGAGTGCATCCTGTGCGCCTGCTGCTCGACGAGCTGCCCGAGCTATTGGTGGAACAGCGACAAGTTCCTTGGTCCGGCCATTCTGCTCCAGGCCTATCGCTGGCTCGCCGACAGCCGTGACGAGTTTACGGGTGAGCGTCTCGACGAGCTGGAAGATCCCTTCCGCCTCTATCGCTGCCACACCATCATGAACTGCGCCAATGTCTGCCCCAAGGGCCTGAACCCGGCCAAGGCGATTGCAGAAACCAAGAAGATGGTGGCCGAACGCGCCATCTGACGCGCCGGTCTGGAAAGTGCATCCGTGACAGAACGCCCGCTCAAGGTGGTGGAAGACGCCGCCTTTGACAATGATCACGACCCCGATCATCCGGGCTGGCGACGCTGGGAACTGCGTGACGAGAGTCGCTTCAATGGGCAAGTCATGGGCCGGATGCTCGTTCGCGTGGAGGGGCCACTCGTCCGCACGCGGATGTTCCCGGAGCATCGCCACACCAACCTGCTCGATATCGTCCACGGGGCAACCACGCTTGCGCTGATGGATATCTCCATCTTTTCGTGCGGCCACATGCTGGGGCTGGACGGTATGGCAGGCTCGGTCACGCTCGACCTCTCGGCGCAGTTCATTGGCGGCGCGGTGCCCAATGAACCGCTTGATTCCGTGGTCGAAATCCTGCGTGAGACGAAACGGCTCGTCTTCCTGCGCGGTATCGTTGAACAGGGCGACAACAAGGTCGGTGCCTTTTCCGCCACGATCCGCAAGGGCCGTCGCCAGTGACGACCGTGCTCGACCGCTATCGGCAGCTTGTCGCAGCGGGAGAGTTGAAGCCGGATGCCGAGCAGGAAGCGGCAGCGACGCGGCTGGACGCGCTTCAGCACGAACTTGAAAATCCGCCGAAGTCAGGGCTTCTGGGGCGCCTTTTTGGCAAGGCGTCTGAAGATGTGCCGCGCGGTCTCTACATCTGGGGCAGCGTCGGACGCGGCAAGTCGATGCTGATGGACCTTTTCCACAGCTGCCTCAATCTACCCGCCAAGCGCCGCGCGCATTTCCATGAATTCATGATCGAGGTGCACGCGCGGCTGCGCATCGAGCGCGCCAAGGAGATTGGTGACCCGATTCAGCCGGTCGTCTCGGCGATTGCCGGGGAGACGAAATGCCTGTGTTTTGACGAGATGGTCGTCAACAATTCCGCCGACGCGATGATCATGTCGCGGCTCTTCACCGGGCTGATCGAAGCGGGCGTGGTCATCGTCACGACGTCCAACCGCGCGCCCAAGGACCTCTATAAGGACGGTCTCAATCGGGAGCATTTCCTGCCTTTCATCGCGCTGATCGAGGCGCGGCTCGACGTGCTGACGCTCAATGGCCCGACCGATTACCGGCTAGAGCGGCTGGCCGGGATGGACACCTGGCACAGTCCGCTGGGGCCTTCCGCGACAGAGGCGTGCCGCGAGGCCTTTTTCCGCCTGACCGACTACCCGCCCGAAGATGCTGCCCATGTGCCGTCGGAGGACATCGACGTCGGTGGCGGGCGCATGTTGCACGTGCCCAAAAGCCTGAAGGGCGTCGCCGTCTTTTCGTTCAAGCGCCTGTGCGCTGAGGCGCGCGGGGCCACAGATTATCTCACGATTGCGCGCCATTTCCATAGCGTCATCATCGTCGGCATCCCGAAACTCGGGCCGGAGAACCGCAACGAGGCGGCCCGATTTGTGACGCTTATCGATGCGCTTTACGAACATAAGGTCAAACTGATCGCGGCGGCGGACGCCGAACCCGCCGAACTTTATGAAAAGGGCGACGGCCGCTTCGAGTTCGAACGCACCGTTTCGCGCCTCATGGAAATGCAATCGCAGGATTATCTTGCCGAAGGGCATGGCGAATCCTGATTTTCACGTTAGCGTTCCCGCATTAATTTGAAGGATCATCCCAATGCGCCGTCTGCTTCTTGCTGCCTCCGCTCTCGCCATGACCACCCCTGCGCTCGCGGCGCCCGATTGGCACGCCAAGGGGCGGGAGATCTTTGAGACGGCGATCAATATCCCGACCACCCAGTCACGCCCGGAAGAGATGAAGAAGCTGACCGCCTATCTGAAGGGCCAGTTTGAGGCCGCTGGCATCAAGGATGTCGTCATCAAGGACCATGACGGCACGCAGTCGATGATCGTGCGCTGGAAGGCCGACGGCAAGCCGACCAAGAAGCCGATCCTGCTGCTCGGCCATATGGACGTCGTCGAGGCCAAGCGCGAGGATTGGCCGCGCGATCCGTTCAAGATGGTCGAGGAAAACGGCTATCTCTACGGGCGCGGGGCGATCGACATGAAGTCTGGCATCGCCGCCATCGCCAATTCGCTCCTCTGGCTGAAGGCCGAGGGGTTCAAGCCGAAGCGGGACATCATCATCCTGTTCACGGGCGACGAGGAAACGGCGGGCAATGGCGCGCTGCGCGCGGCGACTGAATGGCGGGATCTGGTCGATGCCGAATATGCGCTGAACGCGGATGCCGGGGGCGGGGCCTATACCAAGGATATGGTCCCCCTCGGCTTTGGCTTCCAGACGTCGGAAAAGATGTTCCAGAGCTATTGGCTGACGGCGCGCAACCCCGGCGGCCATAGCTCCCGCCCGCGTCCGGATAACGCCATTTATGATCTGGCGACGGCGCTCAAAACGCTCGAAGCGCATCGCTTCACGCCGATGCTCAATGAGACGACGCGCGCCTATTTCCAGTTTCGGCAAAAGCATGAAAAGGGACCGCTTGGCGATGCGATGCGACGCTGGCTTGCCAATGAAAAGGATGGCGCGGCCGCCGACATCATCGAAGCCGATCCGCTTGAAGTCGGCCAGACCCGGACCCGCTGTGTCGCGACGCGGCTCGAAGGCGGCCATGCTGACAATGCCCTGCCTCAGATGGCGCGCGCGATGGTCAATTGCCGCATCTTCCCGGGTGTCGAGGCAAAGTCGGTTCAGGACGAGCTTCAGCAGGCCGTCGGCAGCGCCATCACCGTAGATCCCGTCGCGGAGGCCCGCCCGTCCCCGCCATCGCCGCTGCGTGCCGATGTGATCAAGGCGGTGACGGACTCACTGCGCAAGCGCCACAAGGATGCCGAACTCGCCCCGCAAATGTCGACAGGCGCGACCGACGGGCTGTTCTTCCGCTCGGTCGGGATCCCGGTCTATGGCGTGTCAGGTGCCTGGATCATCTCCCCCGACGACGAACGCGCCCATGGCAAGGATGAGCGCATTCCGGTCAAGAGCTTCAACGAAGAGCTCGATCACTGGCACGACATCGTGAAGGCGCTGGCGGGGTAGGGGATCCCCGTTTCCGTTCGTGCTGAGCTTGTCGAAGCACCGTCCTTCTCTGTTCCTCGAAGCACAAAGGAGAAGAACAGCCCTTCGACAGGCTCAGGGCGAGCGGTGGATTTAGGATGTCAGTTTACGCCGCCTCTTTCTCCATCACCTTTTCCAGCACCCGCACGAACGTGTCGGCGTCCTGCGCGCCGGGGATCATGTATTTGCCGTTGACGATGAAGGCCGGGACGCCGTTGATGTTCTGGTCAAGCCAATGGGCGAATTCGGCCTCGACAATGGTGTCGTAGCGGGGGTCGTCCAGCGCTCGGGCGGCAGCGGCCCTGTCGAGCCCCGCGGCCTCCACGGCATCCAGCAGCACCGCGTCATCGCTCACATTCTTCTGTTCGGTGAAGTAGGCGTGGAACAGCGCCTTCTTGAGCGCGGTTTGTCCGCCCGTCTCGCCCGCCCAGGTCAGCAACTTGTGTGCGCGGCGTGTGTTATAGATGCGGCTGTCGGCCGAATAGTTGAACTCCAGTCCCAGCGCTTTGCCGGCATCGGTGATGCGCGTGCGGCTTGACGTCGACTGTTCGGGCGTCGCGCCATAGCGGTCGCGCGTATAGTCGGCGATGTTCTGCCCCTCGGGCGGGAGGTTGGGTGCAAGCTGAAACGGATGCCAGCGCACACCCACCTCGAGACGGTCCCCCATCTTGCCGATGGCGCGTTCCAGCTGGGCGTAGCCAATGGCGCACCAGGGACAGACGACGTCAGACACGATGTCGATGTGCAATTGGACGGGGCTCTTCATCATCTTGTCTCCATGTCGTTATCGAGAGAGACTAATGGATAAATGGCGGAACGGAAATCATGAATTCTCGACCGCTGAACTGATAGAAACGCTATTGCGAATGAATTGCAGAAAAAGTCTTAACTCTACGGCATTATGCGTTTGCATGAGAGTTCAAACGGGCTTAAGCGCGGCGGCAATTCCAAACTTGGCCAATCGGGAAGGACACGACAATGGCTCGTAAGAAGATCGCGCTCATCGGTGCAGGCATGATCGGTGGCACACTGGCTCACCTCGCTGCAAAGAAGGAACTGGGCGACATCGTCCTTTTCGACATCGCGGAAGGCATGCCGCAGGGCAAGGCGCTGGATCTGGCGCAGTGCGGCCCGGTTGAAGGCTTCGACGCCAACATCAAGGGCACGAACGATTACGCCGACATTGCCGGTTCGGACGTCATCATCGTTACAGCCGGCGTCCCGCGCAAGCCGGGCATGAGCCGCGACGACCTGCTCGGCATCAACCTTGGCGTGATGAAGTCGGTCGGGGAAGGCATCAAGAAGTATGCGCCCGACGCATTCGTCATCTGCATCACCAACCCGCTCGATGCGATGGTGTGGGCGCTGCGTGAATTCTCGGGCCTGCCGCACAACAAGGTCGTCGGCATGGCAGGCGTTCTGGACTCGGCGCGCTTCGCGACGTTCCTCGCCTGGGAATTCGGCGTGTCGGTCAAGGACGTGAACGCCTTCGTGCTCGGCGGCCATGGCGACACGATGGTTCCGGTCACCAGCTACACCACCGTCTCGGGCATCCCCGTTGATGACCTCGTCAAGATGGGCAAGTCGTCCAAGGCGAAGATCGATGAGATCGTGGCCCGCACGCGTGCCGGTGGCGGTGAGATCGTCGCGCTGCTCAAGACCGGTTCGGCTTATTATGCGCCCGCCACCTCGGCGATCGCGATGGCCGAAGCCTATCTGGGCGACCAGAAGCGCATTCTGCCCTGCGCCGTCTATGTTGATGGCAAGTACGGTCTCGACGGTCTTTATGTCGGCGTGCCGACCGTGATTGGTGCAAACGGCGCCGAGGAAGTCATCGAAATCGCGCTGGAAGCGGAAGCGAAGCAGAACTTCCAGGTGTCGGTCGACGCTGTCAAGGAACTGCTGGTGGCGTGCAAGGCGATTGACAGCTCGCTCGCCTGATGGGGGTTCTGCTGATCGCGCTCAGCGGCATTGTCGCTGGAGTTGCAGGGCTGGTACGGCTCTGGTTGCGCCAGTCGGCAGCCTCCCTTTTGGGGGGTGCGATCGGTCTTCTCCTGCTAGCATGCGCTGTCGCGTTTACGGCAGAGTACTGGTTTGATCTTCTGGGTTTCAGCCGGGGTGATGGTCAGGTATTCATCGGGTACTTCATGGTCGGCGGCATGGCCTTTCTTGCAATCCCTACGCTCGGTTTGGCAGCGGCGATTGTGATGGCCATTCGCCCGAAGGGTTTGGACGAACAAACAGGGACGCGCGTCGATCCGGCGAACGTCGAATAACAGGACAGGACGGCATGAGCATTTTCGTCAACAAGAACACCAAGGTCATCACGCAGGGGATGACCGGCGATACGGGCACCTTCCACACGCAGCAGGCGCTGGATTACGGCACGCAGATGGTCGGCGGCGTCACCCCGGGCAAGGGCGGTACCACGCACATCGGCCTGCCGGTGTTCGACACCGTTGCGGAAGCCGTGACCAAGACCGGCGCCGACGCCTCGGTCATCTACGTGCCGCCGCCCTTTGCCGCAGACTCGATCCTTGAAGCGATCGACGCGGAAGTGCCGCTGATCGTCTGCATCACCGAAGGTATTCCGGTGCTCGACATGGTCAAGGTGAAGCGCTCTCTGTCCGGTTCCAAGTCGCGTCTTATCGGCCCGAACTGCCCCGGCATCCTGACGCCTAATGAATGCAAGATCGGCATCATGCCCGGTTCGATCTTCTCCAAGGGTTCGGTCGGCGTCGTCTCGCGTTCCGGTACGCTGACCTATGAAGCTGTGTTCCAGACGACGGCGGAAGGCCTTGGCCAGACGACGGCCGTTGGCATCGGTGGCGACCCGGTCAACGGCACCAACTTCATCGACTGCCTTGAGGCCTTCCTTGCCGATGATGAGACCAAGTCGATTGTCATGATCGGTGAAATCGGTGGCGACGCGGAAGAGCAGGCTGCCCAGTTCCTCATCGACGAAGCCAAGCGCGGCCGCAAGAAGCCGATGGTCGGCTTCATCGCGGGCCGCACGGCGCCTCCGGGCCGCCGCATGGGCCATGCCGGTGCCATCGTGTCCGGCGGCAAGGGCGATGCGGACTCGAAGATCGCAGCGATGGAGGCCGCGGGCATCCGTGTGTCGCCGTCTCCGTCGGAACTCGGCCGCACGCTGGTGGAGGTGCTGAAGGGCTAAACCCCTTCGCACGGCCGCCGATCTCCTCTCCCCAGGAAGGCGTTAGATATGGGTTTTGAAAGCCACGAATTCGAAGTCGAGCAGGGCCCCAGCTGGGCCCGGCCCAACTGGCCGCTCTCCGACACCGATGATCTGACGGCGGCGCTCGATCCGACGCAGATGCAGGTTGCGGTGAAGGCGGCGGCGAAGGCCGCGGGCAAGCCGATGGCCGAAGCGGACGTCGCGGCGGCGGCTGGCGACTCGATCCGCGCGATGATGCTCATCCGCACCTATCGCGTGCGCGGACACCTGGCGGCGAACCTCGACCCCCTCGGACTGACCAAGCAGGACCTGCCGGCGGACCTGACGCCGGAATATCATGGCTTTTCGGCTGCTGACCTTGATCGCAAGATCTATGTCGGTGGGACGATGGGGCTGGAATGGACGACCGTGCGGGAGCTCGTCGGCATTTTGCGCGCCAACTACTGCGGTAATGTCGGCCTGGAATACATGCACATCTCCGACGTGGAGGAGCGCCGCTTCTTCCAGGAGCGCATGGAAGGCGCCGACAAGTCGATTGGCTTCACCAATGAGGGCAAGAAGGCCATTCTCGGCAAGGTGATCGAAGCCGAGCAGTACGAGAAGTTCCTCGGGCGAAAATATGTCGGCACCAAGCGCTTCGGGCTTGATGGTGGCGAGGCGATGATCCCGGCGCTGGAAAGCTTCATCAAGCATGGCGGCGCGCAGGGCGTCCGCGAAATCGTGATCGGGATGCCGCACCGCGGCCGCCTGAACGTGCTCGCGAACGTCATGGGCAAGCCATACCGCGTGATCTTCCACGAATTTTCGGGCGGCTCGGCCAACCCCGAAGACGTCGGCGGCTCGGGCGACGTGAAGTATCACCTCGGCACGTCCACCGACCGGGAATTTGACGGCATCAAGGTGCATATGAGCCTCGTGCCTAACCCCTCGCACCTTGAGGCGGTGGACCCGGTCGTGCTCGGCAAGGTCCGCGCGAACCAGACGTTCCGCGACGATATCGGCAAGGGCAAGCACACGCAGGTCCTTCCCGTGTTGCTGCACGGCGACGCGGCCTTTGCGGGGCAGGGGATTGTCTGGGAATGCCTCGGCTTTTCCGGCATCCGCGGGTACAATACGGGTGGCTGTATCCACTTCATCGTCAACAATCAGGTCGGCTTCACGACGAGCCCGCAATTCGCGCGCTCCTCGCCTTATCCGTCGGACGTGGCCAAGGGTGTTCAGGCGCCGATCCTGCACGTCAACGGCGACGATCCCGAAGCCGTGACGTTTGCGAGCAAGCTGGCCGTTGAGTTCCGGCAGAAGTTCCACCGCGACATCGTGATCGACATGTGGTGCTATCGCCGCTTCGGTCACAATGAAGGTGATGAGCCGGGCTTCACCCAGCCGCTGATGTACAAGAACATCAAGACGCATCCGGGCGTGAGTGAAATCTATGCCCAGCGGCTTGTCGATCAGGGCGTCATTGACGCCAGCTGGGCCGCCGAGCACGCGATGCGCTTCACGCAGGTTCTGGAACAGGAGTTTCAGGCGGCGCCTGACTACAAGCCCAATGACGCCGACTGGTTTGGCGGCCGCTGGGCGGGCCTCAACAAGCCCGCGGACCCGGAAACGGCGCGCCGCAACGTCGAAACTGGCATTTCGCGCAAGCTGCTCGACAGCCTTGGGCGCACGCTGACGACGGTGCCGGACGGGCACAACATCCATCCGACGCTCGCCCGCGTGCTGGCGGCGAAGAAGGACATGTTTGCCAGGGGCGAGGGCTTTGACTGGGCGACGGCCGAGGCGCTGGCGTTCGGATCGCTGTTGTCCGAGGGCTATGGCGTCCGCCTGTCGGGTCAGGACTCCGGTCGCGGCACCTTCAGCCAGCGTCATGCCGTCTGGGTCGATCAGACCAACGAAAACAAGTACATCCCGCTCTCGACCGTGCCGCACGGACGGTTTGAGGTGCTCGATAGCCCGCTGTCGGAGTTTGGCGTGCTTGGCTTCGAATATGGTTATGCCGGGGCCGACCCCAAGGCACTCGTGCTTTGGGAAGGCCAGTTTGGTGACTTCGCCAATGGCGCACAGGTCATGATCGACCAGTTCATCGCTGCGGGTGAGTCCAAGTGGCTGCGTGCCAACGGCCTCGTCATGCTGCTGCCGCACGGTTATGAAGGTCAGGGGCCGGAGCACAGCTCTGCGCGTCTGGAGCGCTATCTTCAGCTTTGCGCCGAGGATAACATCCAGGTGGCCAACTGCACGACGCCGGCCAACTATTTCCACATCCTGCGCCGCCAGATGCATCGGCAGTTCCGCAAGCCGCTGATCATCATGACGCCCAAGTCGCTCTTGCGGCACAAGCTGGCGGTATCGAAGGTGGACGAGTTCCTCGACCAGAGCCACTTCATGCGGATTCTGTCCGACCCGTGGGCGCCTGCCGACACGGACGTGAAGCGGCTTGTCCTGTGTTCGGGCAAGGTCGCCTATGATCTGATGGAAGCGCGCAACGCCGCGGGGGATACCACCACGGCGATCGTCCGCATCGAGCAGCTCTATCCGTTCCCGTCCGAACCGCTCGTCGCGCGCCTGAAGCGCATGACGAACCTTGAAGAAGTTGTCTGGGCGCAGGAAGAGCCGAAGAACAACGGATCGTGGTTCTTCGTCGAGCCGTTCATCGAGGAATGCCTTGCCGACGCCGGCGTCAAGCCGGATCGCGCCCGCTATGCCGGTCGCAAGGCAAGCGCTTCGACGGCCACTGGCCTCATGAAGCGCCACCAGGCGGAACAGGCCGCTCTCATCTCCCATGCGCTGGGCCATAGCGTCCGCGCCGAAATCAGACGCCAGCGGAAAGGCTGATCATGTCGACTGAAGTAGTAGTCCCGACCCTCGGTGAATCCATCTCGGAAGCCACGCTTGGCCAGTGGCTGAAGCAGCCCGGCGAACCGGTTGCTGCCGACGAAGCCATTGCGAGCCTCGAGACCGACAAGGTCGCGGTGGAAGTGACCGCGCCGGTGGCGGGCGTCATGGGGGCCCATGCCGTGGCCGAAGGCGCCACCGTCAATGTCGGCGCCGTCATCGGCTCGATCGAAGCGGGTTCCGGCGCGCCTGCCGCGCCGAAGGCTGCAGCGGCAGCCCCGGCACCGGCCGCCGCTGCACCCGGACTGGACGCAGATGACAGCGGCGATCTGACGCTGTCGCCGTCGGTCCGCCGCCTTGTGCTTGAACATGGCCTTGATCCCACGAAGATCAAGGGCACCGGCAAGGATGGCCGCCTGACCAAGGATGACGTGATGGCCGCCGTGTCGGCGGGGACGGCCACCGCCAAGGCAGAAGCTGCGCCCATGGCTGCACCTGCCGCAGCCCCGGCTGCCACGCCGTCATCGGGCCGCGCGGAAGAGCGCGTGAAGATGACCCGCCTGCGCCAGACGGTCGCCCGTCGCCTGAAGGAAGCGCAGAACACCGCCGCCATGCTGACGACGTTCAACGACGTCGACATGACCGAAGTCATGGCCGCGCGGACCAAGTACAAGGACCTGTTCGAAAAGAAGCATGGCGTCCGCCTGGGCTTCATGGGCTTCTTCACCAAGGCCGTGTGCATGGCCCTGAAGGACATTCCCGCCGTCAACGCGAGCATCGAAGGCGATGAGATCGTCTATCGCAACTATGCCGACATTTCGGTCGCCGTCTCCGCGCCTAACGGCCTTGTCGTGCCCGTCATCCGGGACGCGCAGGATATGTCAGTGGCCGGTATCGAACGCACGATCGGGGACTTCGGCAAGCGCGCCAAGGACGGCACGCTGACGATGGACGACATGAAGGGCGGCACGTTCACCATCTCCAATGGCGGCGTGTTCGGCTCGCTGATGTCGACCCCGATCATCAACCCGCCGCAGTCCGCGGTGCTCGGTCTGCACCGCATCGAGGACCGTCCGGTCGTCCGCGATGGTCAAATCGTCATCCGCCCGATGATGTATCTCGCGCTCAGCTACGACCACCGTCTGATCGACGGCCGCGAAGCGGTGACGTTCCTCGTCGCGGTCAAGAATGCGATTGAAGACCCGACGCGGTTGTTGATTGATCTTTGATGCATAGTCCTTGCATCTTGGGTGCTCCGGCGAAGGCCGGAGCCCAGGGGTGAAGGGCAGTGAACTCCGGATATGTCTACCTGATGGCCAGCCAGCCGAACGGGACGATCTATCTGGGTGTGACGAGCAACCTTGCCCAGCGTGCCTATCAGCATCGCCACGGGCTGGTTGAAGGTTTCAGCAAGAAGCATGGGTGCACGCTTCTTGTCTGGTATGAGAAGCATGACGATATTCAGGATGCGCGTATCCGCGAATATCAGATGAAGAGTTGGAAGCGGGCGTGGAAGTTGCGCCTCATCGAAGGACGCAACCCGCAGTGGCGGGATCTGTTCGGCGAATTGATGCGCTAGCGGCCCTGGGCTCCGGCCTGCGCCGGAGCACAATTGGAGTGACATTATGACCGACACCAATTTCGACCTTATCGTCATCGGCGCGGGCCCCGGCGGCTATGTTGCGGCCATCCGTGCCGCGCAGCTGGGCCTGAAGACCGCGTGCGTCGAAAGCCGCGAGACGCTGGGTGGCACCTGCCTCAATGTCGGCTGCATCCCCTCCAAGGCGCTGCTGCACGCGTCGGAGCTTTTTGAGGAAGCGCATTCGGGTTCGCTCACCAAGTTCGGCATCAGCTTCAAGGACGTGACGGTGGATATCGCCGCCATGCAGGCCGAAAAGGCGAAGGCAGTCGGCGAACTGACCGGCGGGATCGAGTTCCTTTTCAAGAAGAACAAGGTGACCTGGATCAAGGGCCGCGCCGCGTTCACGTCGCCCAGCAGCATTGATGTTGGCGGCACGGCCTATACGGCCAAGAAGATCATGATCGCGACGGGGTCATCGGTGACGCCGCTGCCGGGTGTCGAGATCGACCAGAAGGTGGTCGTCGATTCCACCGGCGCGCTCGCGCTCCCCAAGGTGCCAAAGCACCTCGTCGTCATTGGCGGCGGCGTGATCGGTCTGGAACTGGGCAGCGTGTGGAAGCGGCTTGGCGCAGAGGTGACGGTCGTTGAATATCTCGACCAGCTTCTCCCCGGCATGGACGGAGAGGTCCGCAAGGAAGCGGCCAAGATCTTCAAGAAGCAGGGCATGACCCTCAAGCTGTCGACGAAGGTCACCGGGGTTGCGGTCAAGGGCGGCACGGCGACCGTCAGCATCGAACCCGCAGCCGGCGGTGCTGCCGAAACGCTGGAGGCGGATTGCGTCCTCGTCGCTATCGGGCGTCGTCCGAACACGGACGGCCTCGCCCTCGACAAGGCGGGTGTCGCGCTCAACGCGCGGGGCCAGATCGAGGTCGGTCATGACTTCCAGACCAAGGTGCCCGGCATTTACGCTGTTGGCGACGTGACGCCGGGCCCGATGCTCGCGCACAAGGCCGAAGACGAAGGTATTGCGGCAGCGGAATTCTGCGCTGGCCTGACGGGCATTGTGAACCATGATGTCATTCCCGGCGTCGTCTACACCATGCCGGAGTTTGCCAGCGTCGGCCTGACTGAAGAGCAGGCGAAGGAAAAGGGCGAGGTCAAGGTCGGCAAGTTCCCGATGATGGCAAACAGCCGCGCCAAGACCAATCGCGACACCGACGGCTTTGTGAAGGTCGTGGCCGATGCGAAGACGGACCGTGTGCTCGGGGTGCATATCGTCGCCTCGCTCGCCGGCACGATGATCGCCGAAGCTGCGATCGCAATGGAGTTTGGCGCGACGAGCGAGGACATCGCCTATACCTGCCACGCCCACCCGACGCATGCTGAGGCGCTGAAGGAAGCGGCCATGGCCGTCACAGGCAAGCCGATCCACATCTGATCGGATGCGGCCGCGGCGCGCCTTTTACCGGCTCCATCTGTGGACCGGCTGGCTGATCGGCATTCCGCTGCTGTTCTGGACAGTGAGCGGCCTCTGGATGGTCGCGCGACCGATTGAGGAAGTGCGCGGCTCGGCCTTGCGCGCAGAGCAGCCCCGGCTGGTCCTGCCCGCGCAGGTGATCGCCCCCAAGACAGATGGCCGCCCGATCCTGTCGGCCAAGCTGGAACAGCGCCCTTGGGGGCCGCAATGGACCATCGACTATGCCGATGGTGGCGTCGGGCGCCTTGATCCTGTGACCGGACGCTATCTGAAGCGGCTGACCCTGTTGGAAGCGCGGGCAGCGGTGCTTGCGGCCTATGCAGGCACTGGCAAGATCGAAGCGTTGCGTTTTGTGGCGGCCGATCGCAATCCGCTCGAACTGCGTCGGGAGCGGCCTGCCTGGGAAGCTGACTTTGATGATGGCACGCATGTGTTCATCGATGCGGACAGCGGCGCGCTCCTTGCCGTGCGCACGGGGCAGTGGCGGCTTTATGATTTCATGTGGGGCCTCCACATCATGGACCTTCAGACGCGCGAGGACACGCACCACCCGATCCTGATCGCGATGGCGGCCTTGGCAGGCTTGGGCACGATCTTCGGCCTCGTGCTCCTTCCAATGGCGTCGCGGATGAAGCGGAAGGCCAAGGCGTCGTGATCCCGTTGCCCGCCTGGCTCGATCTGCTCGGTATTGCCGTCTTCGCGGCCTCCGGCGCCCTGGCGGCCGCGCACAGGGGCCAGACGCTGGTGACGTTCTCCTTTTTCGCGCTCGTGACCGGCGTGGGCGGCGGCACGGTGCGCGATCTGCTGATCGGCGCACCTGTATTCTGGGTGCAGGACTGGCACGTGCCTGCCATCTGCCTTGCCGTTGTGGGTCTTATCTGGGTCACGCCGGTGCGCTGGTGGCAGGGCAGGGCGCTCGACTGGTTCGATGCCATCGGGCTGGCCGTCTACGCAGTGTTCGGGGCGTCCAAGACGCTCGCCATGGGCGTCGCGCCGATTACCGCCGTGCTGATGGGTGTCATCACCGCGTGCGTCGGTGGCATCATCCGCGATGTGTTGGCGGGCGAACCCTCCATCCTGCTGCGCCCGGAAATCTACGTGACGGCGGCGGCGCTCGCGGCAGGGCTGTTCGTGCTTCTGTGGTGGGCGGGTGTTCCGCTGCTCATTGCGGCAGCCCTCGGCACCGCTGCTGGATTTGCGCTGCGCGCCATGGCGATCGTAAAGGGCTGGGCCATCCCTTCCTATAAGGGCTGATACATATAACGGTTGACCGTGCCGCCCATCGTGGCAGCATCCCGCAATGACGTCTTCCCTCACCGACATCACCGCCCGTGTCCGCTCCCAAAAGGAATTGCTGCCCGCGCTCTATGACCGGTTCGATTTTGATCGTCCGCCCGAACGCTTTGCCGACCGGCCTGAGGACGTAACCGAGTTCCGGGTTGGTTCCGCCTTCCCGCGTGAGGAGATGCTGAGGGACAGCGCGCTGGTCGGCCGCTTTCGCGAATATACCAATCTTGGCGACATTACCGGCGATGCCTATGCCGCGCTGATGCCGCAATATGGCTTCCGTCCGCTCGTGGATATGCTGGTGACGGCGTGTGACAAGGGACTGGACGCCGTGCCCAATGCGCCGCCGGAGCTGGTCGCGCTGATCGCCGAGATGGAGCGCGTGCCCGACTGGCTCGACATGAAGATGGTGGAGGCCGGGGCCAAGGAAGAGCGCAACAGCGCGGCCAACCTGTCGCCCTTTGCCATTCGCGGCGCGTTCATCGCGACCTTCCTCAATAAATATTCCGCACTCCCCATGGCGCTGACGGGCACCCTGAGCCACGCCACCGCCGCGCGGCGGGTGAAGGAAACCGCGACCTTCTTCACGACGACGATCCTGCCCGGCGCGCTAGAGCGGTTCAGCCCCGGCTTCAAGGCGGCAGCAATGGTGCGGCTGATGCACTCGATGGTGCGCGTCAACGTCCTCTCGCGCCCGGGCATGTGGGATGAAAAGACCTATGGTGTGCCCATCCCGCAGCTCGACCAGATGCCCGCTGGCCTCATTCCCATTTATTTTCTGTCGAACGACGTGCTGAAGGCGGGGCGCAAGAGCTTCACGCCTGCCGAACGTGCGCGTGTGGAACTGGCGCGGTACCGCTGCTATCTGCTCGGGCTTCCCGAAGACCTGCTCGCTGACACGCCGGAAGAGATCGTTCGCATCTGGCTGACGCGCAGCGCGACCCTGCGCCATGAATATGATGACAAGATCTGCGGCGGGCTTCTGCGCGCAACGATGGAGGCTGAGCTGTCGACCGATCGCTCGCTGTCGGGCCGCGCCTTTCGTCTGCTTGAACGGTCCTTTGCGCGCGTCTTCTTCGCAAAGGCCTTTCTGAACGGTGATTGGGCAGCGGCAGAGCGCGTCGGGGTAAAGATCACGCGGATGGACAAGTTTCTCTATGCTGCAACGATCGCGGTCATCACCTTCCGCATGGCGGCCTATGCCATTGCGGGCAGGCTTCCCGTGCTGGGCGAACTGACCGACCGTCATCTCGTTTCAAAACTGCGCCGCCAGCTCGCAAGCTATGGCCATGCAGAGTTCACCACCGATAGCGCGCAGTATCGCCCCGCAACGGCGGCGACCTGAGTCAGCCCGCCTTCAGCACGCCGGATCGCAGCAGCGGAACGAGCAGCAGGACAAGCAGGACGGTGTTCGACACCGCGTTGAGCGCAAAGCCAGTGGCAACCGACAACAGACTGTCCGGGATGAACCAGACGAGCGCGCCTGTGACGATCAGCCGCCAGATCGGCCGCGCCTGCCCAGCGGGCAGGGCCCAGGCTGCGCGGAAGGCGGCAAGGAAGGTCACGCCCCAGCCCATGGTGACACAGCCCATCAGCCCGACGGCAAAACGAAGGTGCGCGTCAGGGTCTGCGGGCACGGAATTGCCGAGAATGTCGAACATCAGACGTCCGGGCGCGTCGGTTGCGGGCAGGGCAAAGGTGGCGAGCGCCAGCCCGAAAATCACGACACCCCACGCCCAAAGGGTCAGCCAGGTCCGATCACTGTCCTTCATGGTCCTCTCCTCTCTCATTGATGTGTGTAGCGATTGCTACATCAATGTAGCAGTCGCTACAAGAGCCAAATGATGGCTCCTGAAAATCGCCGCGCGCAGATCCTCGACAAGCTGGCCGACCATGTGCTCGCCCATGGGTTGAGTGCGTCCAGCCTCCGCCCGCTCGCCAAGGCGGCGGCGACGAGTGACCGGATGCTGCTCTATTACTTTGCCGACAAGGGGGAGCTGATCTCCGCGGTGCTGCAGCATATTGCCGGGCGGATGGTCACGCTGATGGAGGCCGCGGCCACGCCCGAGCCACTCCCGTACGACGCATTGCTGGCGCGCCTGTTCGCAGCCCTCTCGGACCCCGGCTTCGCACCCTATATGCGCGTCTTTCTGGAAGTGGCGAGCGGAGCTGCCAATGGCGATGCAGCGCTGGCGCAGATCGGCGAGACCATCGGGCGCGGCTTTCTCGACTGGGGCAAAGCACAGCTTCAGAGCGATACGCCCGATGCCGATGCCGCGCGCCTGCTGGTGACTCTGGAAGGGACCGTGTTCCTCCGCGCCATCGGCATGGGGGATGTCTGCCAGACCGCGCTCGGCCCTACAGGATGAAGTGATCCCCCGCACCGCGCACGGTGATGTCGCCAATGGAGACGCCCCAGGGCTGGTTGATCACGTGCATGATGGCATCGGCAATGTGCTCCGGCGCCAGGCTCGCATAGTCGATGTTTTCGGGGTCGAGCCGCTCGGGCGGGAAGGTGCCTGCGCCCATCTGTTCGACCATCGACAGGAACTCAGGCGCATTCTGGCCGAGGATGCCGATGCTCGCGGACTGATTGATGATTGTACCCGACAGGCCGGTTGCGGGCACGCCCGTCGGCTTCACCGTCGTCACCTTGATCTTGCCGCGCGATTCCACGCGCAGGCTCTCTGAAAGGAAGCTGACCGCCGCCTTGGTCGCGCCATAGATGCCCGCGCCGGCAACGGGGAAATTCCCGTAGATGCTGGCAATGTTGACGACCTGACCGCGACCCTGGCTGATCATCTGGTCATGGACCGCGATGATACCGTGCATGATGCCCTTCAGGTTGATGTCGATGCACCGGTTCCAGGCATCGAGCGCGGCCTCATGGTCCGCCCAGAAGGCGAGCGGCATGATGCCTGCATTGTTGACCATGACGTCGATGGCGCCGAACTCCGCCACGGTCGCCGTCGCAAGCCCCTTCATCTGGCCGATGTCGCGGACGTCGACGGCCTGCGCACGGGCGACACCACCATTGGTGCGAATGCCTGCCGCAACGGCTTCGGCCGCTGCGGCGTCAATGTCGGCACACGTGATCTTCGCGCCGAGGGCGGCGGCCTTTTCGGATACAAGCTTGCCAAAGCCGCCGCCTGCACCGGTGATGATGATCGATTTGCCTTCGACATGGCTGGTCATGCTTGCGTCCTCTCTTATCCGTCGCAACCCCCATAACCGTTCGTGTCGAGCGAAGTCGAGACACCTGTGGCGTGTGGTGCTCCGTCCCTCGACGTCGCTCGGGACGAACGGATATCCGCACGAACGGGAATTTTTGCGCCTTACCCGCGCACCACGCCCGTTTCGCTGAACGGCTTTAATTCGGCGGGCGGGTTGGCCGGTTCGGAAAGCTCGCGCTGCCACAGGCCAATGTCGCTCCATTGGCCATTCTTGTAGCAGACCTCGCGATAGGCGCCGGCGCGCCGGAAGCCGACCGACTCGTATAGCTGGATCAGCTTGTCATTGGGCGTCATCAGCGTGCAGATGGCCTGCGTGAAGTTCTGCTCGGTCAGCGTCGCGACGAGCGCCTGAAGAAGGCTGCGGCGGATGCCTTTGCCTTCCAGTTCCCCCGCCGCATAGACCGCGACTTCAACACCAAAACGATGCGTTTCGCCGGGGCGAAACGGCTTGGCATAGGCATAGCCGAGGACAACATCACCTTCGGCGGCGACGATCCAGGGATAGAGCCCGTCACTGTTCTCAATGCGCGTGCGCATCTGCCGTGCATTGGGGGCCGCCGTTTCGAAAGAGACGGCATTGGTCACGACATAGGGCGCGTAAATGGCCGCGATGGCCGAGGCGTCGTCGGGAGTGGCGGCGCGAAGTTCGATCATGAAATCACCTTGTTCAACCAGCTTTTGATGAAAGTCTCCCGCGCGCCCAGTCGCGGGACTGCAGGGCAGGATAGGCACCGGACCTGAACAGCAGGCCCGGACAGGACGTGAAGGCCATCGGCCAATCCTGTTGCGAGCTGCGCCTGTTGCAGCAGGATCAGGCGTGACCAGGCATCGTGCGCGCGCGTCGCGGGTTCTTCAGAGAACCAGCCCTGCGCCAGCAACTCCATCCAGGAAGGGATGCGGTCCAGATAGACCGGGCGGACCTTTTCCGGATCAAGCTTGGCGCGCCGTGCAGCTTCCGCGACGGCCTCATCAAGCGACCCAAAGGCGTCCACAAGTCCGATCTGGCGCGCCGTGCCACCGTCCCATACCCGGCCCTGTGCGATTTCCTGAACCCGGGGGAGGGGGAGCTTGCGCGAAGTCGCAACAAGGCCCGTAAAGCGCCGATAAATGTCCTCGACCCCGCCCTGCATCAGCTGATCGGTGACGGCATTGGTGCCGCGAAGGATATCCGGCTGTCCCGAGAGCGGCGTCGTCGCGATCCCGTCGCCGGAAATGCCAATCTTCGCCGCCGTGTTTTCAAAGGTCGGCAGAATGCCAAACACGCCGATCGACCCGGTCACGGTGGCAGGCTCGGCAAAGACCTTGTCGCCCGCCGTGGCGATCCAGTAGCCCCCCGAGGCTGCGACATTGCCCATAGAGACAATGACGGGGAGCTTGGCCCGCTTGGCTTCGAGAAGGGCAAGGCGGATGCGCTCGGCAGCCAGCGCTGACCCGCCGGGCGAGTCGATCCGCACGACGAGGGCGTCGAGATCGCCTTGGGCGACCGCATCGAGGATCAGGCGGGAGAGCGTTTCACCGCCAGCCGTCCCGGCGGGTGCCTCGCCGTCAACGATGTTGCCCGCGACAGTGACGACCCCAACCTTGCCGCCATGCGAGGCATAAGGATGGGCGGCGAGATAGTCGGCAAACTCGGTGCCGCGGAAACTGTCTGCGGCCGCGTCGCTGTCGGTCCCCGCAATTTCGGCGATCCGTTTGGACCAGGCGATCCGATCGCCAAGCCGATCAACCAGTCCGGCAGTAAGCGCGGCCTGTGAATAGCTGCCAAGCGCCGCCGTGCTTTGCGGGTTGGCGATATAGGCCTCGACCTTTGCCTTGGGGCGTGCCGCCTTCACATTGCCTTTCCAGGCCGTGAACAGGGCGTCGGCCAGCGCTTGCCCCGCCGCCTTGGCCTCGGGCGACTGTTCGGTGCGGGTATAAGGCTCGACAAAGGATTTGAACTTGCCGACGCGATAGACGTGGACGTTGACGCCCAGCTTGTCGATCAGACCCTTGAAATAGGGCTGGGTGCCGCCGGGCCCGGCGATGAAGGCCATGCCCATCGGGTCGAGCCAGACCTCGCTGGCGTGGGCCGCCAGTAGATAGCTGTCATCCGAATAGGCAGTTGCAAAGGCGACGACGGGCTTGCCTGATTTGCGAAAGGTGTCGAGCGCCTGACCGACGCGCTGAAGCGCGACCTGTCCGCCCCCCCAGAAGCTGTCGAGATCGAGCGCAATTGCCTTCACGCGGTGGTCCGTTGCAGCCGTCTCAATCCCGTGGACGACGTCGCGCAGGCGGTTCTCGCGCACTTCGTTGGTGGCACCCGACAGCAGTTCGGTCGGGCTGCGGCTCTGCGGCTGTTCGACAATCGAACCGTCGAGCGCGACGAGCAACGCACCGTCCTCCACGCGCGCAGCGTTGGGGGAACTGGAGAGCAGCATGTAGATCGCGCCGAAGAAGAGCAGCATGAACACAAGGACCAGCGCGTCCTTGACGCCGACCAGAAAACGCCATGCCTTGCCGAGAAATACCATAGGAATATCACCAGAATGAACGGTCTTTCGAGCTAGCCGTTCGGGCCCACCCTGTAAATCGACCTTTGGGGAAACAGTAAATCAACCTTAACCGGCCTGGGCTAGAAACGCCCTATGGAAGCGCAGTCCCGTCCGGTCCGCCCGCCAAGGCCGACATCCGCTGTGTCCGCAGGCGTGGGGCTTGCCGGGCTCGCGGGACTGTTCGCATGGATCTCCGTCGCCCGCACGTTCGGCATGGATGGCAGCTGGTCGGCGCTGGCAAATCTGTTCGCGTGTGGTCTGCCGATGGCGCTCTGGTCGCTTTTCGTGGACAAGGTGCACCTGCGCCCATCGACAGGGCTGGATTGGTCCCGGGCGCGCCCGATGCGAGACATTGTCGACATTTCGCTCGTCAAGATTGCGGGGCTGTGGGCGACCTGGGGTGCGATCGGTGTCGTCTACTGCCTTGGTCGTTGGTATTGGCGCGGCAACTATCTGTTCGCCATGGAATTGTTCGAAACCATGGTGCCGTTTCTGCTCCTCCTCTCCATTCCCTATGTCCTCTGGATAGACCGTCATCTGGTCGAGCCGCGCGATGGCGCGTGGCATTTCGGAACCTGGCTGATCGGGCAGGACGGGTGGGAGGGCGAAGAGATACGCCATCATCTGCGCGCGTGGGCCGTGAAGGGTTTCTTCCTCGCCTTCATGTTCTCGATCGTGCCCGGCGGCTTTGGGGATGTCGTGCGTTGGGCGCGGACTGACCTGCTGTCCGATCCCGTCGCGCTGGCAAGCTGGCTCATCAGCTTCATGTTTGTGATCGACGTCGCCTTTGCGACCGTCGGCTATCTGCTGACGATGAAGCCGCTGGATGCACACATCCGTACCGCCAATCCGCATATGCAGGGCTGGGTGGCCGCACTCATCTGTTATCCGCCCTTTGTCCTGATGGTGGAGGGGGGCGTTCTCTATTATCAGGTCGGGACATGGGGTGATAACAGCTGGCACCATTGGCTGGAGGGTTCGCCTGTCCTCTTTTCGCTCTGGGGTGGCGTGCTCGTTTTGCTGACCGCCGCTTATGCCTGGGCGACCGTTGCGTTCGGGCTGCGCTTCTCAAACCTCACACATCGCGGCGTCATCACGAACGGGCCCTATGCCTTCACCAAGCATCCGGCCTATCTGGCAAAGAACAGCTATTGGTGGCTGGCGACGCTGCCCTTCCTCGTCACGACGGACAATATGGTCGATGCCGTCCGCAACACGGTGACGCTGGCTCTGGTGAGCGCCGTCTATTACTGGCGCGCCCGCACGGAGGAGATGCATCTGTTCTCTGACCCGGCGTACATTGCCTATGCCGCGTGGATGGAGGCCTATGCGCCCATACCCCGTTTTGTCCGATGGCTCACCGGACGGGCACCGAAGGTTGCTGTCCCGGCGGAATAAGTCCGCTTCCCGGGGCCAAATTTGACTAAGGGGCCCCTTGTCCCGGCGGGACGTTTGCACCCACCGCCGGCGTCCCGGCCTTCGTCGCGGGCACTGGCGCAGTCGCTGGCACGACCCGCTGTTTCATGCACTGATTGGGATCGGGACGCGGAAAGACGTCACAATTCCATAGCACCTTGTCGAGCCCGTTGGATCGGTTGCGCAGATAGCTGACGGACATCGCCGCCAGCTGATCATCGCTGACGGGCATCTTGGTCGGCGCGCGGCGGTTGTCGGTCCAGACCAGCACCTTGCAATATGGCTTCACCGAACAGGAGGCGAGAACGAGGTTGAGCAACTGCCCGGGGTCGGTTGTCTTGGGCACGACAAAGGCAATGAAATCCCCCGAGGGACTCTGCAGGCGCGGCTTGAACCCATAAGGGTTGGGCGGCACGCCTGTTCCAGCACTGGCCCCGCTGGCAACTGCGGGATCGGCGCCCGGCAGCGGCGCACCTGGATCCAGCGGCGCCAGATCACCAAGGATGGTATCTCCCGGCGCAATCTGGGCGTGCGCGGGCGAAAGCATGACGAGCTTCTGCACGGCGGGCTCGACGCCTGCATAGCGCCCCCGGAACGCGGCTGGCGTGCCCCAGAAGCCCATCCAGCGGAAGAAAAGGTGCGTTGCCTCCTTGTGGACCTTGTCGAGCTTGCCGCTCCATGCGGGGACGACCCAATCGGTGTGATAGTGCGTGGCAACGCCGACTGGCTTGAACACCTCGCCATTGAGCATGATCTTGGCCAGGCCGCGCGCCTGTGCCCAGGCGGCAAGGCTCGGGATGCGGATCATGGCGCCATCGCACGTGAAGGTGAACTGGCACCCCGTGGCGCGCTCCTGCCCCTGAAACACGACCCCGCAGACCGATTTGGGGAAAGCCGGATGGCGGACGCGGTTCAGAACAACCTGGGCGACGGCCTTCTTCCCGGCGAGCGTTTCGGCACCTGCCTCATACCAGATGGCCGCCGCCAGACAGTCGGTCGCACGCGCGATGTCATTGGCTGCGCCGGTGATCCGGAAAGGCTTGGCGGGTGGCACCGGCTCCTTGGTGAAGGGCGTGGCGTCATTGATTTTCTTGGCAAGTTCAACGGGGACTTGCTTGAGTTCGAGCGGTTCGACCGTCGGCACATTGGCTGGCAGGCTTATCGAATATTCATCGACCGGGCTCTGGCGAAGCCCGACGATGCCGACGTTCAGCCAGCCAGATGACCAGGCCCAGATACCGAACGCGACTACCGCCAAAAGACAGACCGCAATAATGGGTCCGGGCCGGACACCCTTGGTCTCCGCGTCCTTGACCGCATCGACGATCGCGTCGTGCGTCAGATGGTATAGGTCCTTGTCAGGCACGGGCTGGAGACGAGGGCTTACGCCTCCGGCAGGAAGTCCGGGACCGACAGGTAACGCTCGCCCGTGTCATAATTGAAGCCGAGCACGCGCGCGTCAGCGGGCAGTTCGGCCAGCTTCTGACGAATGGCCGCAAGCGTTGCCCCTGACGAGATGCCGACCAGCATCCCTTCTTCTGTGGCGGAGCGCCGCGCCATTTCCTTGGCGTCCGCCGGATCCACCTGCACCACGCCATCGAGAAGATTGGTGTGCAGGTTGGCCGGAATGAAGCCGGCCCCGATGCCCTGGATCGGGTGCGGGGCAGGGGCGCCACCCGAAATGACAGGCGAGAGCGTTGGTTCGACGGCAAACACCTTCATGTTCGGCCAGTGCTTCTTCAGCACCTGCGCGCAGCCGGTGATGTGCCCGCCCGTGCCGACGCCGGTGATGAGCGCATCGAGCGGCTTGTCCGAAAAGTCGGCGAGAATTTCCTCGGACGTCGTGCGGACATGGACGTCGATATTGGCGGGATTTTCGAACTGCTGCGGCATCCACGCACCGGGCGTGGAAGCAACGATTTCGAGGGCGCGTTCAATGGCGCCCTTCATGCCCTTTTCGCGCGGGGTCAGATCGAACGTCGCGCCGTAAGCGAGCATCAGGCGGCGGCGCTCAATCGACATGCTCTCGGGCATCACGAGGATGAGCTTATATCCCTTGACCGCCGCGACCATCGCCAGCCCGATGCCGGTGTTGCCAGAGGTCGGTTCGACGATCGTCCCGCCGGGCAGGAGTGCGCCGGAGCGTTCGGCATCTTCGATCATCGCAAGGCCGATGCGATCCTTGATCGATCCGCCAGGGTTGGACCGTTCCGACTTGATCCAGACGTCATGGTCCGGGAACAAGCGCGAGACGCGGATATGCGGGGTCTGGCCAATGGTCGCGAGGATCGAATCGAACTTCATTGTGATGTCTTTCTGAATTGCGGTTCGAATGTCTTGGCGTTCTTGAGTTCCGGGAACAGCCGGGACCAGAGCGCCGTAACAAAGATAGCCCCGACGCCGCCAAAGACAACTGCCCCCACCGGGCCGAGCAGTGCGGCGGCAAGGCCGGACTGCATTTCGCCCAGTTCATTGGAGCCCGAGATCGCCAAAGTGGACACGGCGGAGACGCGCCCGCGCATGTCATCCGGCGTGTTGAGCTGGACGAGCGAGGAGCGCACATAGACCGAGAGCATGTCAGCCGCGCCAAGCACGGCCATGGCACCGAGCGACAGCCAGTAGTTCTTGGAGATCCCGAACACGATTGTGGCGATGCCGAAGACCACGACTGCCCAGAGCATCTTGACGCCGACATTGTGCTGAAGTGGACGGACTGTGAACCAGAGCGCCATCAGCGTGGCGCCCGCCGCCGGCGCACCACGCAGCCAGCCAAGGCCTTCCGGACCGACCATCAGGATGTCGCGCGCGTACACCGGCAGAAGCGCCGTCGCCCCGGCGAGCAGCACGGCAAAGAGATCAAGCGTGATCGCGCCGAGCAGGAAGCGCTCATTCCAGGTGTAATGCAGCCCGTCGATCATCTGGCGGAACGGATGCGCGTTCCCCTTGATCTCGACCTTGGGCAGCGGCCTGATCTGTGACACGGCAAGCGTTGCAATGGCCAGAAGCACTGCTGCCGACCAATAGGGGGCCGACTGGACCATGCCGAACAGGATGCCGCCTATGCCCGGGCCGATGACGGTGCCGGTCTGCCACGCCATCGAATTGAAGGCGATGGCGCGCGGCAGGACATTGGCAGGCACGATATTGGGAACGATCGACGACATGGATGGGCCGACGAACACGCGTGCCACGCCGTGCAGCGCCGCCATCAGATACAGCAGCGGCAAGGTGAGCGCGTCATTGGCGGTCATGACGGCAAGAATGAGGGCGACAGAGGCGTCGATGCTGTTGGCGAGCATGGCGACATGCCGCCGGTCAAACCGGTCCGCCACCCATCCGGCGACGGGCGTCAGCACGGCGAGCGGCACGAATTGGGCGAGGCCCAAAAGGCCTAGCTGGAACGACGCTTCCTTGATCGACATGCCATAATCGGTGCGGGCGACGTCATAGAACTGATAGCCCAGCACCACGACGATGCCCGTCGTCGCCAGCACCGCGGAAAAGCGGGCAATCCAGAACAGGCGATAGTCGCGATAGCCGAGCGGGTGGGTGGGGGCGGGCAGGATCTCAGTCACGGGATAGTCCTTGGCGCGGCGCGCGCGCTGGTGCAACCTTTGTGGACATACCGAGTCGAATAGAAAATCTTGCCGGGAGTTATCTCTATGAAATCACAGCGTGTTGCGCTCACATTGTCGGTCGCGCTCAGCGCGCTGTCGCTTGCTGGCTGCGCGGCGAAGATGGAGACAGCGGCGGCACCCGTTGCCGAAGCGCCTCCGGCGCCCGCTGCGCCCGCCATTCGCCCCTGGCAGGCTTTTTCGGATCGCTTCATCGAGGATTATTTCCGCCTGAACCCCAGCTTCGCCGTCTATCAGGGCCGTCACGAATATGATGGCGTGTTGCCGGACTGGACCACCGACGGGATCGCGGCACGGATCGCCTTCCTCAAGAACACGATTTCCGTCGCACAGGCGATGGATGTGTCCGGCATGACCGCGGATGAGAAGTTTGAGCATGATTATCTGATCCATGTTGCCCGCAAGGACCTGTTCTGGCTGGAGGACGCCGACGCGCCGCACACCAATGTAACCTGGTATTTTGACAACGGGCTCGATCCCAATGTCTATATCGCGCGGCCCTATGCCGATCCCGAAACTCGGATGAAGGCGTTCATCAAATATGCGCGCGCCATTCCGCAGGCGGTTCAGCAGATTCGTGACAATCTGAAAACGCCGATGCCGGCAAGCTTCGTCAACTATGCGATCCCCGGCTTCAAGGGCTTTGCGGATTACTACACGAGTGACGCCAAGGCCGCCTTTGCCAGCGTCAAGGATCCCGCCCTACAAGCCGAATTCGATGCCGCGGCCAAAGATGCCGCCGCCGCCATGAACGACATGGCGACCTGGCTGCAAGGGCAGAGGAAGACCGCCACGACCAACTTCGCGCTTGGGCCCGAGCGTTTCTCGCGCATGTTGTCGGCCACCGAAGGCGTCGATGTGTCGCTGGATGAGCTGGAGGCCGTGGGCCGGGCCGACCTGAAGCGCAATCAGGATGCATTGAAGGTGGAATGCGCCAAGTTTGCGCCGGGCAAGTCGATCACGGCCTGCATGGACAAGATGAATTCCAAGAAGGGACCGTCCGGCCCGGTCGCCGAGGCACGCGAGCAGTTGCCGATGCTCCGCCAGTTCCTCGTTGACAACAATATCGTGTCGATCCCCGGTACCGAGCAGGCGCAGGTCGAGGAATCGCCGCCCTATAACCGGCAGAACTCGGCTTATATCGATATTCCGGGGCCGTATGAGAAAGGCCTGCCGTCCGTCTATTACATCTCCCCGCCCGATCCGGCCTGGGATGCAAAGACCCGCAACGAATATGTGCCCGGATCAAAGGACCTTCTGTTCACGTCCACGCACGAGGTCTGGCCGGGGCACTTCCTCAATTTCCTCCACGCCAACCGCGCCAAATCCATCTTCGGACGCGTGTTCGTCGGCTATGCGTTTGCCGAAGGCTGGGCGCATTATACCGAGGAAATGATGTGGGATGCGGGCCTCAACAAGGGTGATCCGGAGACGCATATCGGGCAACTCTCCAACGCGCTGCTGCGCGACTGCCGCTATCTCTCTGCCATCGGGATGCACGCGCGCGGCATGACGCAGGACCAGTCGCGCCGGATGTTCATCCAGCAATGCTATCAGGATGAAGGCAATGCCCGCCAGCAATCGGCGCGCGGCACCTATGATCCGGCCTATCTCAACTACACGATGGGCAAGCTGATGATCCGCAAGCTGCGTGACGACTGGACCGGTGGTGACCGTTCCAAGTGGAAGGCCTTCCATGACACTTTTCTGGGCTTTGGCGGTCCGCCGATCCCGATGGTGCGAGGTGCCATGATGGGCACCGAAGCCAAGGCGGTGTTCTAAGAACGCTGATGGACCTGTGCGCCGGCACTTGCCGGGCACAGGCACCATTTTCGCGGCCTCAGTCTATCGTGACGAACGTGTCGAGCACGCGCTTGCGGCCCGACAGTTCAAAGTCGATCTCCAGCTTGTTGCCTTCGATCTCTGCGATCTGGCCGTACCCGAACTTCTGATGAAAGACGCGTTGGCCGACGGACAGATCGCTGCGCCCCTTATTGCCCAGGCTGACCGCACTGGCGCGCGCCTCGACGATCCGGGTCGGGGCGGTCGAATAGCTCGTGGCGGCACGCTGCCACCCGGGTCCGCGCCCGGTGCCGCGATTGACGTGCGCGAACGGGTCCGAGGCCTGTGCCCAGTTGGCCCGCCAAAGGCTCTCGCCGCCTGACAGAGAACTTTCCTGCGATACATGCTCGGCGGGCAGCTCGGCAATGAAGCGTGAGGGGATGCTCGACGTCCACTGGCCGTAGATCCGTCGGTTGGCCGCATGGAGGATCGTGCATTTCCTGCGCGCGCGGGTGATTGCGACATAAGCGAGCCGCCGTTCTTCCTCGAGACTGGCCAGTCCGCCCTCATCCAGCGACCGCTGTGACGGGAATACGCCTTCCTCCCATCCGGCGAGGAACGTTTGCTCAAATTCCAGTCCCTTGGCGGCATGGATCGTCATCATCGTGATCTTTTCGCCATCGGCCTGCGCCTCATTGTCCATCACCAGGCTGACATGCTCAAGGAAGGCGCCCAGCGTTTCATATTCTTCCATCGCGCGGACGAGTTCGTTGAGGTTTTCGAGGCGCCCGGCGCTTTCGGCGGATTTGTCGGCCTGCAACATCGCAGTATATCCGCTCTCATCCAGGATCTGGCGGGCAAGCTCATAGTGCGGCACGCTGGACGCGAGATCGCGCCAGCGGGCGATGTCGCCGATGAAGCTGCCGAGCGCGCGGCGGGCCTGCGGGGTCAATTCGTCGCTGTCGAGGATAGCCGCCGCCGCGTGAGACAATGGCTGGCCCATGCCCCGTGCAAAGGTCTGGACCTTCGCCAACGCCTTGTCGCCCAGCCCGCGCTTGGGCTGGTTCACGATCCGCTCAAAGGCCAGGTCATCGGCAGGCTGGTTGACGAGCCGAAGATAGGCGAGGGCGTCCCGGATTTCGGCGCGCTCATAGAAGCGGAACCCCCCGACGATCCGATAGGGCAGGCCGATCGAAATGAAGCGGTCCTCAAACTCGCGGGTCTGGAACTGGGCGCGCACGAGGATGGCCATGTCGTCCAGCGAACCACCCGCGCGCTGATAGTCCTCGGCCAGTTCGCCGACGCGGCGGGCCTCCTCGGGGCCATCCCACACGCCGATGATCTCAACCTTGTCGCCCGCGTCGACCTCGGTCCACAGTGTCTTGCCCAGTCGCCCGCCATTTCTCGCGATCAGCCCGGACGCCGCGCCAAGAATGTGCGGTGTGGACCGATAATTCTGTTCAAGCCGGATGACGGCGGCCCCTGGAAAGTCCTTTTCAAAGCGCAGAATATTCGCCACCTCGGCACCGCGCCACGAATAGATCGACTGATCGTCATCGCCGACAACGCAGATATTCTTGCGGGACTGGGCGAGCAGCCGGAGCCAGAGATACTGGCTGGCATTGGTATCCTGATATTCATCGACGAGGATATATTTGAACCGCTCCTGATAGCTTTCGAGCACATTGCGGTGCGTTTTCAGGATGGTCAGCATATGGAGCAGGAGATCGCCAAAGTCGCAGGCGTTGAGGGCCTTCAGCCGCTCCTGATAAATGGTGTAAAGTTTGGCTCCCTGACCGTCGGCGAACCGCGCACTTTCGCCGGCATCGATATCTGACGGTGTCAGACCCTTGTTCTTCCATTGATCGATCAGCCCGGCGAGCTGCCGCGCGGGCCAGCGCTTCTCGTCCAGATCAGCCGCCACAAGGATCTGCTTGAGGAGACGGAGCTGATCATCGGTATCAAGAATTGTAAAATTCGATTGCAAACCAACGAGTTCAGCATGCCTTCTGAGCATCTTTGCGCAGATGGAATGGAACGTGCCAAGCCAGGGCATGCCTTCCACGGCATCGCCGATGATGCGCCCCACGCGCTCCTTCATCTCGCGGGCGGCCTTGTTGGTGAACGTCACCGCGAGGATCTCGGACGGCCAGGCCCGCCGCGTGGCGATCAGATGCGCTAGCCGCGCGGTCAGCGCTGCCGTTTTTCCCGTTCCCGCACCCGCAAGCATCAGAACCGGGCCGTCCGAGGTCAGGACGGCTTTGCGCTGCGGGGCATTGAGGCCCTGGATATACGCGGGTTCATGCGGGTTTACGGGCAGTGTCATCGCGTGAACGATTAGGGAACATTGGCGCGCGGGGCAAGTATGCGCCTGCTTGACGGTTAACTTCTATGGGCATGGTGGCATCCATGTAGGTTCGACGTCTCATTTTGGGACTTCTGCTTGAAATTGGCTGTTTGACGCCTTCAAAAACCGTGATTAACAAACTGTAACCAATATGGTGCGTTATTCCACCACCATGAAAATACGGGATTTTTATGCGACTCACCTCCTCCCTCATCGCGGTAACGGCCGTAGCACTGGCGGCTCCGGCATCAGCAGGCGTCGTGTTCACCGACAACTTCGACGCTGAGGCGGGTGGTAACTCTGCGCTGAATTATGCTGGTTTTGCCAATTTCACTGTCTCGGGCAACGTCGACGTGGTCAAGAGCGGCGACTACGGCATCACCTGCAGCGGGTCCTGCGTTGATCTCGACGGTTCGTCTGGTCCCGGCAGCATCACCAGCCTCGCTTCCTTTGCATTCAATGCTGGTGATACCGTGCGGTATACGGCGACGCTCGGAGGCAGTCAGCGGAGCGGAAATTCTGACGGGTTTGCCCTGGGCTTCACGTTTGGTTCTGCCGTTAACATGCTGAATTATGGCTATAACTTTGCCAACTTGGGAGCCGTGGATCAGATTGTTTTTCCGTCGGTTTCCACGACGGGTGTGTCCACGTCCTACGTCATTGGCGGCGCGCAGGGCTTTGGCTCCTATTCGCTGTTCTTCACTGCGGGTAGCGCTGGTACGCTCAAGTTCTTCGCTAGCACGTCAAGCGCCGACAATGTCGGACCGCTCTTGGACAGCGTGAAGCTGACCATCGATGCGCGCGTGCCGGAACCCGCCACGTGGGGCCTGATGCTTGCAGGCTTCGGCCTGGTTGGCGCAGCCATGCGGCGTCGCCAGAAGGTGTCAGTCACCTTCGCCTGACCTGGCGCAAACACGCCTTCAAGACGGCCCCGGAGCGATCCGGGGCCGTTTTTCTTTGGGCAAGCGGGCATTATCCCGCTGGACAAGGACGCACTGTCTCGCCAGATGCGAATCGTTCTCAATTAAAAATGGCGACCTCCCCATGAATGATGTGCTCAACCGCTATGCAACCCCGTTCACCGTGGGGCTTTTTCTCGTCACGACCATTTCCGGCGTCGCGCTGTTCTTCCATCTGGGGTCGAAATATTTTCACGGGATGCACGAATGGCTGAGCATGCTGTTCTTGCTGCCGGTCGTCTTGCATATCCAGAAGAACTGGTCGGGCATGAAAGGCTATTTCCGGCGCAAGACGATCTGGATGCCGACCTTGCTGTCGGTCGCGGGTGGATTGGTGTTTGTGGTGATGGCCGTGAATAGCCCCGGCCGTCCGCCGTCGCCGGCCGCCAAGCTCTTGGGCGCGCAGCCCGTGGCAGCTCTGGCACCAATGATGGGCCTGACGCCTGCCAGCCTCGACGCAAAGCTCGCTGCAAAGGGCTATGCCGCCGCTCCGGGCGAGACACTGGCCACCGTTGCCAAGAAATCGGGCAAGTCTCTCGACGCTGTCATTGGCGATATCGTCGGGACGGAACGCGACTGATCCTCTCCAAAGAGGGCGCTCGACAGGCCGCGTTTTTGCGGACATTGGGTGGCGCAATCTTTGGGGGAGCAGCGCATGTCCACACCGGTTTCACACAGGCGGGTTCTGGCCGCGTCGCTGGTGGGCACAGCCGTCGAGTTTTACGACTTCTACATTTACGCGACGGCCGCCGCGCTCGTCTTCGGGCCTCTCTTCTTCCCTTCGGATGAGCCCGGCCTGCAGTTGCTTGCCAGCTATGCGAGCTTTTCCGTTGCCTTCTTCGCACGGCCATTGGGGGCCATTGCATTCGGTCATTTTGGCGATCGCATCGGGCGGAAGTCGACGCTTGTCACCTCGCTCCTCATCATGGGGCTGTCGACGTTTCTGATCGCATTCCTACCGACGCATGCGGCGATTGGGTGGGGCGCGCCGGTGCTGCTGTGCCTGTTGCGTTTCGGGCAAGGCTTTGGCCTTGGGGGCGAGTGGGGCGGCGCGGCGTTGCTGGCCGTCGAGAATGCACCCGCAGGCAAGACAGCGCGCTACGGGATGTTCCCGCAACTTGGTGCGCCTGTCGGGTTCATCGCATCCAACGGCCTGTTCCTGTTGCTCGGCCTGTTTCTGTCGGGGGACGACTTCAAGGAATGGGGCTGGCGGATTCCCTTCCTCGGCAGTGCCCTCTTGGTCGGAATTGGCCTGTGGGTGCGGCTGAAGCTCACCGAAACGCCCGCCTTTGCGGCTGCCCTTGCAGAAGCACCGCCGCCCAAGGTGCCGTTGCGGGAGCTGATGCGCGGGCATTGGCGCGAGGTGCTGGGCGGGACATTCGCGGCGATTGCCTGCTTTGCGATCTTCTATCTCGCGACCGCCTTTGCGCTTGGCTACGGCACGACGAAACTTGGCATGGCGCGGGAGGCGTTCCTTGGCCTGCAACTGTTCGCCATCCTGTTTCTGGCAGGGGGCATCATCGTTTCGGGCTATGCCGCCGACCGCTTCGGCGCGGGTAATGTCCTGATGGCGGGCTGCGCGCTGACGATGGTCGTCGCGCTCACCATTGTCCCGACGCTCGGCAGCGGAGTTCCGTTTCTGGTCGCGACGTTCCTCGCGATGGCCTTGTTTGCGATGGGGCTGACCTATGGCCCGCTTGGTGCCTGGCTGCCGAGCCTGTTTCCGGCGCGCGTCCGCTATTCGGGGGCGTCTGTGGCGTTCAACGTCGCGGGCATTCTGGGCGGTGGCCTTGCGCCGCTGATCGCCCAGCGCCTGTCCGACAGTGCGGGCCTTTGGGCAGTCGGCGCCTATCTGGCCGTCTGCTCTGGCCTCAGCCTTGTGGGTCTGCTGGCGTTGCGCGCAAAAGGGTGATGCGCGCCTTGCCATAATCGCGCTGCGCGTCGATCTCAAAGCCGGCAACATCAACGGTTTCGGTCCGCGAGGTCTCGATGCTCACCAGAGTCGCTAGGCCGATCCAGCCCAAACGCCCCAGCTTGTCGAGCGCGACTGAACCGGCGCCGCTGGCATAAGGCGGGTCCATCATCACGAGATCAAGGGGCGCACGGGCAGGGGGCAGCGACAGGACCGAGCCCTGCCGGACCTCGGCCCCCTTGGCGCCGAGCTTGGCGATGTTGGTCTTGAGCGCGTCAATCGCCGCCCGGTCCTGTTCCACGAAGAGGCAGCTCGCCGCGCCCCGAGACAAAGCTTCCAGCCCGAGCGCACCCGATCCTGCAAAAAAGTCCCCGACACTGAGCCCCTCAAAACTGCCCAACCGGCTGACGAGCATGGAAAACAGCGCCTCCCGCGTCCGGTCGGCGGTGGGGCGCGTAGCATCTCCCTTGGGCGCGACGAGAGGGCGTCCGCGCCAGTCTCCGGCGATAATCCTCATGGACGACGCGTCGGCCGCGATGGCGACCGCTTCGACGGTGCAGGGGCGGCGCGATCACTGCGCGGCGCCGGGCGAGCGGGACGGGGTTTGTCCGAAGGCCGCTCATCGGATGCGGGGCGTGGTTTTGGGCCGCCCTGTTTGGACAGCGCCTGACGGAAAGTGAACAGCTGGTTGCGGTCCACTTCGGCGACCTGCCCGCGTTCCAGATCGCCGAGCACGAACGGGCCATAGCTGGTCCGGATCAAGCGCGAGACGCGCAGACCGAGATGCTCCAGCACACGGCGGACCTCGCGGTTCTTGCCCTCGGTCAGGCGCATTTCGACCCAAGTGTTGGCGCCGGTGCGGCGTTCCAGATTGGCATCGATCGAGCCATAGCGGACGCCATCGATCTCGATGCCATGAATGAGGTCTTCCAGCTGTGCCTGGCTGACATTGCCATAAGCCCGCGCGCGATAGGACCGGACGACGCCCGTGGCGGGCAGTTCCAGCTGCCGCTTCAGTTCGCCATCGGTGGTAAGGAGCAACAGTCCTTCGGTATTGAGGTCGAGCCGCCCGACCGGGACGAGGCGCGGCAGGCCCTTGGGCAGCACGTCATAGATCGTCTTGCGGCCCTTGGGGTCGCGCTCTGCTGTCAGGACACCGGCGGGCTTGTGAAAGCGGAAAAGCTTGGCCGCCTTTGGCGGCGCGACGGGCTTTCCGTCCACAGTCACGCCGTTCAGGCTGGTCAGGATGGTGGCAGGCGTTTCGACCGGCACGTCGTTGATCGCGATGCGGCGCTCTTCGATCATCCGCTCGATCTCGCGCCGCGAGGCGACGCCCGCCCGGGCCAGGAGTTTCGCGATGCGTTGCGGTTCGTGCGTGCTCATTGGGGCGCCCTAGACGGAATTGGACCACACGTCATGCTGAACTTGTTTCAGCAGCCATCAGCACCGCGTTACCCGGATCGAGGAACCTGCATTCATTTCGTGCCGCCAATGGATCCTGAAAAAAGTTCAGGATGACGGACAAGAACCGAGCCGCGCCTCGATCTCGTCATGAAAGCGGCGAATGCCTGTTTCCAGCGTCCCGAGCGTCAGATGATCGAGCGCACCTGAAGCGAGCCCTTGCTGACCCAGCGCAGCGGCGCGGAAGTCTTCTGAGGCGAAGACGCCGCCATCGAGCAATTCCCAGCTGCGCTGCCAGTGGGAAATGGCCTTTTCGGTCTTGGGTTCTTCCGGGATGAGCATGAAATCCTCGACCAAGGTGCGCCCCTCGGACTGGGGCATGAGGACCATCAAATTCACATAATCGGGGCTCACGACCATCACGGTCGCAGGGAAGAGCTGATAGGCGAAGGTCACGGCAGCGCGGAGCTGGGGCCAGTCTTCCAGATCCATCGAGGCGAGATCCGCCGCGCGGCCGACGGCGGAGCGCTGGTGTGGACCGATGCAGTCGCCGGATGTCACGCCATCCTTGAAGAAGGGGCCGATGGTCGACGCGTGGAGGCGCGCGACATGGTAGCTTTCCAGAAACGCGTCCATGATCAGCTTCCAGTTGGAAGCCACGTCATGCGTCCGCCGGTTGAAGAGGTGCAGGTCGCGCATCCCGAAGGCGTCAAAATCTGCGCCCAGGGCGTCTGCCTCGCGAAAGTCTGCACCTTCGTCCGGCGCGTACCAGATAAGGCCGCCAGCCTCACGGCTCGGAAGCTCCCGCAGACCATGCGTGGATTTATCGAAGCCGGGAAAGGTGTCCGGGCGCGGGAGGCCGACGAGCGCCCCGTCCATCGCATAGCTCCACGCGTGATAGGGGCAGACCATGCGGGCAGCGCAGACACGCTCCTGACCCTCGACCAGCCGCGTGCCGCGATGGCGGCAGACATTGAGGAATACATGCGCCTTGCCGTCCCTGTCGCGCGTGATCAGGAGCGGGCGGCCAAAGCCGTCATGCGGCACCGCCATGTTCGGTTCGGGCACTAGGGCGGAAGGGGCAATGACCTGCGGCAGGCGATCAAAAAGCGCCGCCTTTTCCTGCGCGAACCATTCGGGGTCGGTATAGTGGCGCGCCGGAACCGTGGTGATGCCGCGCGGCGCGGCCACGGTGCCATCCGCAATCTGGCGGGCGAGCGCGACCTGACCCGGCGTGGGCGTCATCATGTTCATGACGGGACTATCCTTCTCCGTTTATGGCGCTACGTTCGCGCGAAATTGAGTGGGGAGCAAGTTGCGTGCGTGAAACCAGCCAAACCGTAACGGCAGGCGATGCGGGCATGTGGGGTGCCCTGAAGCCCTATCTGGAAAAGGAATCACTCGCGGCCTTCTTCGTCGGCGTGTCTTCGGGCTTTCCCTATGCCATGATCGGCGCGACGCTGACGACGCGGCTCGCGCAGGACGGCATCGACAAGAAGACGGTGACCGCCTTCACGCTCGCCTTTCTGGTGTACAATCTGAAAGTATTCTGGGCGTGGATCGTTGACGGCGTCCGCCTGCCGCTGATCGGGCATCTGGGGCAACGCGTCTCCTGGCTGCTGGTGTCCGGGCTGGCGGTCATCGCTGCGGTTATCAATCTGGCATTGGTTGATCCTTCGGCAGACATCGGCGCGACCGTATTGGCCGCCGTTCTGGTCGGGGTTGCCGGGGCCACGTTCGACATTGTCATCGATGCATATCGGATCGAGACTCTGAAGCCCTATCAGCTCGGCGTCGGATCGGGCATGTCGCAATATGGCTGGCGGATAGGATCGGCGGGCGCTGGCGCGCTGGCGCTGGTGGTCGCGGACCGGATGGGCTGGTCGGCGGCCTATATGGCCTGCGCCGCATTTGCGCTGCCTGCGATGCTGACAGGGCTTTGGCTTGGCGAGCCCAAGCGTCATGTCGTGACCAATGAAAAGCGGGCTTTGGGTGAAGTCATCGCGTCGGTTGTCGGGCCTTTCACCGAGTTCTTCCAGCGGTCGGGCGCGATGCTCGTTCTGCTGTTCATCCTCGTGCACAAGATTGGCGATACGCTGGCAAATCTGACGTTCCGCCTGCTGTTCGATGACCTTGGCTATTCCAATGACGAGATCGCAATTTACGACGTCGGGGTGGGCTTCTGGGCCTATCTCATTGGCATCTTCATCGGCGGCGTCGCCTTTACCCGACTGGGCCTGAAGCGCTCCGTTCTGGTCGCGCTGGTGTTGATGGCGCTCTCGAACCTCAGCTTTGCGGGTCTTGCAGCGTCTGGGCACAGCAATCTGGCGATGGCTGGCGCGATCGGCTTTGAAAATCTGGCGAGCGGCTTCGGCGGTGTCGTCGTGGTCGCCTACTTCTCTGCACTTTGCGATCTGCGGTTCACCGGCGCCCAATATGCGCTGATCTCGGCAGGGGCGAGCGTGGTGGGTCGGTTCCTGACCGGCACGACCGCAGGCGCGTTGATCGAGTCGCTGGGCTACGTCAATTTCTACCTGCTGACGACGGTCGCCGCGCTGCCGGGCATTGTGATCTTCTGGATCATGATGCGGACGGGCCTGGTCGATGCCGCAATGGGAACGGCTGGCGGGGGGACGGATGGTGATCCCGAGACGCCGCACTGATCAGTCGGGCAGCGGACCGTTTTCCTTGAGAACGACGCCCGCAAGATAGAGCGAGCCGAGGATAGCAATCCGTCGGGCGCCGCCGTCTTCGGCTATCTGGCTCAATGCTGACTCGACATCTGGCGCCGTTTTTGTTGACCCAATTCCGGCGGCCAGTGCCATTTCCGCGAGCGCTTCCGGCGCATGGCACTCATGCCCGGGAATGGGAACAGCCGTGACGCTGCGGACCACGGGTGCGATGATCCGCAGAAATTCAGCTGCATCCTTGTTGGCGAGCATGCCGATCACGATGTCGACCGGCGCACCACGCCGGAATGTCGATAAAATGGCTTCGGCCGCATTGGGGTTATGGCCACCGTCCAGCCAGAGCTGCGCGGGTGCGACCACATCCTCGAGGGGCCCGGACGACAGGCGCTGCATCCGAGCCGGCCATTGGGTCTTCGCCATCGCCGATGCAAAGGCCGTCTCCCGAAAGGAAATATAGTCCTGGTGCCGGAGCATGGCGATGGCCAGACCGGCATTGGCGACCTGATGATCCCCCGCCATTTGCGGCAGCGGAAGGCGCAATTGCCCCTTGCTGTCGCGATAGGCGATCATGTCGCCCTTCAACTGGCAGTGCCAGTCGCGGCCTTGCACGATTGTGGCCGTGCCTGCGGTGGCGGCGACCGCTTCGATCCGCCCTGCCACGGCGTCGGGATAGGCCATGGTGACGAGCGGCGCGCCCGCCTTGGCGATCCCTGCTTTTTCAAAGGCGATCCGCTCGAGCGGCGGGAAGTCCGGGCCATTCTCCGGATCGAGGAGGAACGCCTCATGGTCGATCCCCAATTGGGCAATGCCGCAGATGAGCGGGGCCGGGATGACGTTGGTAGCGTCCAGTCGCCCGCCTAGGCCAACTTCAATGATGGCGGCATTGGCCGGAGTGCGCGCAAAGGCGAGGAACGCAGCCGCCGTTGTTGCTTCGAAAAAGCTCGGCGCAAGCCCATCGGCTTCGGCTGCATCCAGCACTTCGGCAAGGAGCGGGGCCAATGCCTTGTCTGAAATCAGCTCGCCTGCGACGCGGATACGCTCATTGAACCGCACAAGATGCGGGCTTGAATAGACATGGACTTTTCGACCGGCGGCTTCGAGAATCGACCTCAGAAAGGCGCAGGTTGAGCCCTTGCCGTTGGTGCCCGCGACATGAAAGACAGGGGGCATGTCGAGATGCGGATTGCCCAGCAGGGCAAGCAGGCGCTCGATCCGTTCCAGCCCCAATATGTCGCGACCGGGCGACAATTGCGCGAAACGGTCCAGCTGCGCCTGAACCGCAGGGTCATCGGAATGGGCGTGGTCTGCCACGTGCGGTCAGGCCGCAGCCTTTTCCGGCATCAGATAGCCGATCAGCCGGGCAAGCGTCTGGCGCAGGTCCTTCCGCTCCACGACCATGTCGAGCATGCCGTGATCGAGCAGATACTCGGCCCGCTGGAAGCCTTCGGGGAGCTTTTCGCGGATCGTATCCTGAATGACGCGCTGGCCGGCAAAGCCGATGAGCGCGTTGGGCTCGGCCATCTGCACGTCGCCGAGCATGGCATAGCTTGCCGTCACGCCGCCCGTGGTCGGGTCCGTCATGACGACGATATAGGGCAGGCCGGCCTCGCGGAGCTGCGCGATGGCAACGGTCGTGCGCGGCATCTGCATCAACGACAGAATGCCTTCCTGCATGCGGGCACCGCCAGCGGCCGTGAAGATGATGTAGGGCACTTTGTCGGCCAAGGCTGCCTGTGCGCCTGCGATAAAGGCTTCGCCGACACCGACGCCCATTGAGCCGCCCATGAAGGCGAAGTCCTGAACACCTACGACGACGCCCTGACCCTCAATCTTGCCGCGCGCATTCAGCAGCGCATCATGCTCGCCAGTGGCGGTACGCGCGGCCTTGATACGGTCGACATATTTCTTGGAATCGCGGAACTTCAGCGGGTCTTCGGCGACGCGGGGCGTCGGCAGCATGGACCAGCCGTTGTCATCGAAAATCTGTTGAAAGCGCGCCTTGGGCCCGATGCGGCCATGATGGCCACACACCGTGCAGACCGACAGGTTTTCCTCATATTCCTTGATGAAGATCATCTGCGAACAGGACGGGCACTTGTTCCAGAGATTGCCTTCGGTTTCGCGCTTGGCGATGAAGGGCATCGCATTGCGGACGCGGCTCAGCCAGTTCATGCGCTCTTCTCCTTCGAAACAGCATCCATCGCGGTGCGCAGCGACCGGACGAAATCGCGGACCTTGGCGGGCGAGGCCGCACCTTCTTCCGCGATGATATCGATGATTGCCGAGCCGACGACCACGCCATCGGCGACCTTGGCAATGTCGGCCGCTTGTTCCGGCGTGCGGACGCCGAAGCCGACGGCGACGGGGATATCTGTTGCCGCCTTGAGCCGTGCGACGGCCTCTTCAATCGAAGCCTGGGCCGCCTGCTGAAGACCGGTGATCCCGGCGACCGAAACGTAGTAGAGGAAGCCGGATGACCCTTCGAGCACGGCGGGGAGCCGCGCCGCATCTGTGGTCGGTGTTGCCAGCCGGATCAGCGAGATGCCCTTTTCCCGCAGGGCGGGGCCGAGTTCGGGGTCTTCTTCCGGCGGAATGTCGACACAGATGACGCCGTCGACGCCGGCCTTGGTGCATTCTGCCGCAAACCAGTCCGCGCCACGGATCGTCATTGGATTGGCATAGCCCATCAGAACGAGCGGAACGTTGGGGTGCCGTGCCCTGAAGCCGGTTGCGATGGCGAACAGATTGGCTGTCCTGGTGCCCGCCGCGAGGCTGCGCAGGTTCGCCTTCTGGATTGCGGGCCCGTCCGCCATGGGGTCGGTGAACGGCATGCCGAGTTCGATCACGTCGGCGCCGCCTTCGACAAGCGCATCAAGGATCGCAGGCGTCGCGTCGGGCGTCGGATCGCCGCCTGTGACGAAACAGACGAGGGCGGACCGACCCGGCTGGAATGCGGTGGTAAAACGGGACATCAGAGCTTCACCCCAAGATGCTCCGCCACCGAGAAGATGTCCTTGTCGCCGCGACCGCAGAGGTTGACGAGGATGATCTCATCCTTGCGCATCGTCGGTGCAACCTTCGCGACAGCAGCGATGGCGTGGCTGGGTTCAAGTGCGGGGATTATCCCTTCGGTGCGGCACAATAGCTGGAAGCCGTCCAGCGCCTCGGTGTCGGTGACCGAGGTATAGTCAACGCGGCCGATTTCCTTGAGCCAGCTATGCTCCGGTCCGATGCCCGGATAGTCGAGACCTGCCGAGATGGAATGGCCCTCGGTGATCTGACCGTCCTCATCCTGCAGCAGATAGGTCTTGTTGCCATGCAGAATGCCGGGGCGCCCGCCGGCGAGCGAAGCCGCATGTTCCTTGTCCAGACCATGACCCGCCGCTTCGACGCCAAGCATCTTGACCGACGGATCATCGAGGAAGGGATGGAACAGGCCGATGGCGTTTGAGCCGCCACCGATAGCAGCCACGAGCAAGTCGGGCAGGCGACCGGTGCGCGCCATCATCTGCGCGCGGGCTTCCTTGCCGATCACGCTCTGAAAATCGCGGACCAGTTCGGGGTAGGGGTGCGGCCCGGCAGCGGTGCCGATGATGTAGAAGGTGTCATGCACGTTCGCGACCCAGTCGCGAAGTGCCTCATTCATGGCGTCCTTGAGCGTCGCCGCGCCCGAAGTGACCGGCACGACTTCGGCGCCAAGCAGCTTCATGCGGAAGACATTGGGTGCCTGACGCGCGACGTCGGTCGCACCCATATAGACGACGCAGGGCAGGCCGAAGCGCGCGCAGACCGTTGCGGTTGCCACGCCATGCTGGCCGGCACCGGTTTCGGCGATGATCCGCGTCTTGCCCATCCGGATGGCGAGCAGGATCTGTCCGATGCAATTGTTGATCTTGTGCGCGCCAGTGTGGTTCAGTTCATCCCGCTTGAACCAGATCTGTGCGCCGCCCAGCTCTTCGGTCAGGCGCGGCGCAAAATAGAGCGGGCTCGGGCGGCCGACATAATGTTCAAGCAGATCGTCAAATTCGGCGTGGAAGGCCGGGTCAGCTTTCGCCTTCCGATATTCCTTTTCGAGATCAAGGACGAGCGGCATCAGCGTTTCAGCGACATAACGTCCGCCGAACTGGCCAAAATGCCCGCGGTCGTCGGGCTGCGTACGGTAGGAGTTGGTGCGTGTCATAGGTCGGCTGCCGCTTTAAGGAATGCGGCGATCTTGTCCACATCCTTGATGCCCGGCGCGGACTCAACGCCAGAGGCGACGTCAACAAAGTGCGCGCCCGTCCGGCCTACTGCTTCAGCGAGGTTGTCGGCATCCAGTCCCCCAGCGAGCAGCCAGGGCAGGGGATGCGCAAAGCCGTCGAGCAAGGTCCAGTCAAAGCGCATGCCGGTGCCGCCGGGCAGATCGGCGCCCTTGGGAGGCTTGGCATCGTAAAGAAGATGGCTGACGGCGCCGACGAACTGAGGGGCGAGGGCAAGATCCTCCAGCGTCTTGACCGGGATGGCCTTCCACACATCCCCGCCCAACGAAGCGGCAAAGGCCGGGCTTTCGTCGCCGTGTAGCTGCACGGTCGCGATACCGGTCTGGGTGCGGATGGCGTCAATCCGCGCGCGGTCTTCATTGACGACGAGTGCAACCGGCAGGACATGGGGTGGCAAGCGCCGCACAAGCGCGGCGGCCCGGTCCAGCGCCACGCTGCGCGGGCTCTTGGCAAAGAAATTGAAGCCGATGTGTGTGGCGCCGCCGACGACAGCGGCGTCAAGCGCCGCTTCGGTCGAGACGCCGCAGATTTTGACTTTGACCGGCATGGCTAAAGCGTCGCGTCGATGGCCCGGGCTGCGGCGTCGGGATCGGCGGCCTGCGTGATGGGGCGCCCGATCACAAGGATCGACGCTCCATTGTCGAGCGCCTGTCGTGGCGTCACGACACGCTTCTGGTCCCCAATCTTGCCGTCATTCGGACGGACGCCGGGGACGACAAAAAAGCCGCCCGGCCAAAGCTTGCGTGCTGCAGCGACTTCATTGCCCGAGCAGACAACACCGTCGAGACCCGCTTCCTTGGCGAGTAGCGTCAGCCGCTCGACCTGATCGTGCGGTGTACCTTCGACGCCGATCGACTGAAGATCGGTCGCATCAAGGCTGGTGAGCACCGTCACGGCGACGACTTTGGTTCCTGTGGGCGCTGCCGCCTTGGCATCTTCCATCATCGCGCGTCCACCGGCGGCATGGACGGTCAGGATGGCGGGCTTCAAAGGTGCGAGCGCCTGCACGGCCTTGCCAACGGTGTTGGGAATATCGTGCAGTTTCAGGTCGAGAAAGATCGGCAGGCCAAGGTGCGCCATTTCGCGCACGCCGGCGCGGCCATTGGCTGAGAAAAACTCAAGGCCAAGCTTGATGCCGCCGACATGGTGTTTGACTTTGGCGACGATGTCACGGGCCTTTTCAAGGTCCGGCGTGTCGATGGCGACGTAGATAGGGCTGGTCATGATACCCCCGGTGGCACGGCAATGGGCGCAGCGGAAGGGGGAATCGTACCCGGCACGGGCGCTTCGGCAGGCTTGGGATCGAGGATGGCGCGCGCCTCGCTCAACTGCCGCTCAAGCTGGCTCACCCGCCGCTGCAAGCTCCAGCGGGTAGCGCGGTGCAGCAGGAAATAGGGGACGAGCCCGAGGAGAAAGGCGCCGAACATCACCACAGGAAGGTACGTCTGCAGCACCAGATCGCTCCAGAGGATGATCGAGATGCTGGTCCAGTTGCTGGTCGCAAAGACCACAAGAATGACGGCAATGACGACCCAGAAGATGGTTCTCAGAAATTGCATGGCGCTTTCCGCTCCTGTTGGACGGTTGACCTTAGGGCAGGGTAACAAATTTTGCCAGCGGACCATTGCGAAGCTCTTCGCGCAGGACGGAAAAGAGCCCCGGCACGTTGCTCAGTCGGGCCTCTTCCTCATCCAATATCGCGGACAGCAGGCGGAATTTGAACTTGGCGGCCTCCTCTTCCGGAGGCCGCTGCATGGTGGACAGGACGATGTCGACCATCCGCTCCGCTCCGTGCAGGCGTCCCCAGAGATAGTCGTTTTCGCGGTAGGACCGGCTGAAGAAGGCGCCGAAGCTGTTGAACTCAATGCCCTTCAGCGTGGCGGCTGCACCGCCTGACCGGATGGAGTGCGCATCATCGGGCGAAATCCGATCGACCTTGATCGGGTTGAATTCGTCGAGCCCCTCACCCTGAAGCATCGGGAGCGTGCTGACATCGTAAAAGGGAAAGCCAAGATAGGCCAGCAGCGGTCGCCGACAGAGCGCCTTCGGGCAGGCGGACAGCGCGGCAGCGAGCGCGGCATCGGTTTCTTCATCCAGGCGCATCAGGGCCCGTCTGTCCATCATGTCATCCAGAAACGATGCCGGAGACCCGATCTGGACGTCCTTGTAGGATTGCGCGTTCTGGAGATCGATCAGTGGAGCAAGACGGTCGTAGATCGTTTTGCGAAGTGCAACGAGGTCCGCATCACCCGCTTCGCCCATGTCGACCATGGCGGTCACGTCGCGCGCCAGAAATCTGAGGCGACGGATGCGAAAGCCAAGGTCCAGTTGCCGGAAGAAGGCGACCGACGGGGCCTTCGCCTTCTGGCTGCCGGTGTCGATCTGGTCGATCCCGCGCGCCCGGACCTCCGCCCAGAGGTCGCGCCGGAAGGTGTGGGCATCGAAGCCGGGGTTGCCCGCCGAAATCCGCGCCGCGAGGTCCGCCGATTCCTCGACCACGTTGGAGAGCTTCAGATGCGCATAGGCGGCATAGGTAAAACCGGCTTCGGCGGCGGACCGTTCATGAGCCTTGGTGCGCCAGGCGGCGATGCGTTTGGGCGTGGGCCGGTCCAGAAAGAAGGTGCGACCGAACAGCGATTGGATGGTCTCCTCGACCTGCGGCGAAAGCGCGTCGACGATATGCTGCATGCGCCGAATGCGCGTCGACCGGGCGTCGATTGCATCCAGATTGTCACGGATCGGCTGTTCGCGCGGCAATTCGGAAAGGGCGCCGATGATGGTGGTGAAGAAACCCGGTCGATCGGCATGGCCTTGCCGTCGCAGGGAAATGGCGCGGATGCCCGGCTTGGGGTCAATATAGACGAAGCGGCGATCCACCTCGCGCCGGGCAGGACGATCTTTCAGCCGGTCGCTTGCGGCGCGGAAGGGGGCGTTGGCGAGAACGGAGCCGTCGATCAGCGTCAGCTCATCGATATTGGCGATGGATTTGGGAAAGGCCGTTCGCACGAACTCGCCGCGGTCGCCCCAGGCCTCGCCGCGTTCGACGACCAGCTGGTCCATTTCCGACAGGGTGAGCGGCGGAAAGGCGCCGGGAAAGCTTGAGGTCGCCCGCGCGGCAAAGGCGAGCGATACTCTGCTGCCGAGTTCCACGTCCTGTTCCGGATCGTGGCGGAAAGACAAGACGAGGCGGTGCTCATTCTCCACGACCTGCGGCGGCGAGTTGAGCCGCAGCGGCTCGGGATGCCCGCGAAAGTCGGTGACGGTGACGGCAAGGTCGAGCGGCTGCCCGGGCGGCAGGAGGGGCGGTTCAGCAGGCGCGCGTTCCATCGCGCACAAGGCATCGAGCACCATGCCTCCCAAGACTTTGCCACCGAACGGCGGTTCAAACCAGCGCGCACGCACGAAGCGCGTCAGCTTGGCGCGCACTTCCTCACGGGCTTCGCTGGCCACGGTTGTCTCAATCGTGCCACCAGACCGGTTTGCGTAAAACCAGGCGACCGGCGTCGCCCAGAATTTGGTCAGGCGGGACAGAGGGCGCGCATCCGGATCAAGCAGCCGATCGACATCCGCTTCCTCCAGCCAGAGCTGGGTCAGCGGTTCAAGCGACTGTCCGCTGGCAATGGCCTTGCCCAGAAAGATGCCGTTGATGCCGCCCGCGCTCGCCCCGGCAATGATGTCGGTCAGGACGCGGAGTTTGACTTGCTCGGCGGCCTCAACATGGGCGAGAAGGTCTCGATAGAGGACTTCGGAAGCCGCCGTCGGCGTTTCCCCCGCGTGAAAAGCGCGGCTTGCCCGGGTGAGCTTCCAGATCTCTTTGGTGATGCCGTGCATGTAGACAGCAAGGCTGATCCCGCCGTAACAAACGAGTGCCAGCCGCAATTCCTTTTCGCGCATGGCGAAAGGGTATCGCGGCTGGCACCAAAGTCGAGCCATTTAAGCTCGACGCCCCCATTTCCTGAATGCGACCCAGGACACGTAAAGAAAGGGCCGAACAGCCTTCGGGGTCGCGCTGTAATGATATTGACTTCCGAAGACTGTAAAACGCTGTACATTCCCCCAACTATTTCAACGGTGGGGCCCTTGAGCGCGGATGTCACACCAGAACGCGGAATCCTCTCGAGGCTGAGCCCAAAGGCTCGGTCGCGGCTGCAGGCGGTCGCGACGCGCAAGACCTATGTTCATGGCCAATTGATCCACCAGCGCGGCGACCGGCGGGCAGGGGTCGATTTCATCATCTCCGGGCTTGTGCGTCTGGGTGCGGTGGGACGTTCAGGGCAGGTCATTTCCGCAGGTCTGCTGAGTGCGGGTGACATGTTCGGAGAAATCACGGTCTTTGCCCGCTTGCCCCGGATGCAGGATGCCCATGCGCATGGCGCTGTCGTCATCGACCACGTGTCCGCTGCGCGCTTTCGTCTGTTTCTGGAGGAATTTCCCGAGGTTACCGAGCTCATCCTCGAAGTCATGGCCCGGCGGCAGGCCCGCGCGATTGTCGCCATAGATGAGATCCTGCGCCTGCCGCTGATCGACCGGCTTGGGCGACAATTGCTGGATCTGGATCGGGTGAGCGGTCGGACCGGAACCGTGCCCGTTGCCAAGAATGATTTGGCTGAACGTCTCGGGGCCTCGCGCGTGGCGGTGAGCAATGCGCTGGCGCAACTGGCGGCAGCTGGCTTTGTCCGATCGGGCTATAGTCGGGTCGACATCATTGAACGGGATGCGTTGCGGCACTGGTTGGCGGGACGCAACGATGCACACGCCTTTGGCAGCCTCTCTCCTGAGGCCGATTGACGTCGCAGGTCACCGCACTTATGTTCCCATTTCGTTCACGTTACGGAGATGAGGGATGGCGCGCGCCCAGAAGCGCTTTGTTTGCCAGAACTGCGGCAGTGTCAGTTCGAAATGGGCGGGCCAGTGCGTGGACTGCAACGAATGGAATTGCATCGTGGAGGATGCGGGCGCCGTCGTCACGCCGTTTCGGGCAAAGCATGATCTTCAAGGCGGGGGCCAATGGATCGATCTCGTCGGGCTCGACACCCAGACGGCGCTTCCAGATCGTCTGTCGAGCGGGATCCGGGAACTCGACCGCGCGCTGGGCGGCGGCTTTGTGGCGGGGTCGGCAACGCTGATTGGCGGGGACCCTGGCATCGGGAAGTCGACCCTCTTGCTGCAGGCGGCCGCACGGCTCGCGAAATCGGGACGGCCCGTCGCCTATATTTCGGGCGAAGAGGCCTCCGATCAGGTCCGGTTGCGCGCGCGACGTCTCGGGCTCGCTGATGCGCCGGTCATGCTAGGCGCTGCGACGTCGGTGCGCGACATCCTGACAACTTTGGGGGCGTCTGCGCCGCCCGCGCTGGCCATCATCGATTCCATCCAGACGATGCACAGCGACCTCATTGAGGGGGCGCCGGGCACGGTGAGCCAGGTGCGTGCCTCCGCGCAGGAGTTGATCCGCTTCGCCAAGGAACGGGGCACGGCGCTGGTCCTCGTCGGCCATGTCACCAAGGATGGCTCGATTGCAGGGCCACGCGTGCTTGAACATATGGTCGACACCGTGCTGAGTTTTGAGGGCGAGCGCAGCCACCAATATCGCCTCCTGCGCGCGATCAAGAACCGCTTTGGCGGGACAGACGAGATCGGCGTCTTCGCAATGGAGGCGAGCGGCCTGTCGGAGGTGGGCAATCCGTCGTCACTGTTTCTGACCGCGCGCGATGAGACGGTGACGGGGACGACGGTTTTTCCTGCCCTGGAGGGCACGCGACCGGTGCTGCTGGAGGTACAGGCGCTGACCGTGCGGCTGGCCAGCGGGGCCACGCCACGTCGCGCGGTGGTCGGCTGGGACAATGGGCGGCTGGCGATGATTCTAGCTGTGCTGGAGGCACGCTGCGGCCTCTCGCTCTCATCGGCCGAAGTTTATCTGAACATTGCGGGCGGCTATCGGCTGTCGGACCCGGCGGCCGACCTTGCCGTGGCCGCAGCGCTGATTTCGTCGTGGACGGAACGGCCCGTGCCCATCGACACGATCGCCTTTGGGGAGGTGGCCCTGTCCGGGGAGATCCGGCCCGTGTCGCATGCCGCGCTTCGGCTGAAGGAGGCCGCCAAGCTGGGCTTTGAGCGTGCCTTGTGCCCCGCCGGCATTGACGCGCCATCTGACGGCATCAAGCGTCAAACATTCCGCACACTTGGCCAGTTCGTTGACCATATCCTTGCACGCGGATAGCGAAGCATCATGACTGCGCTTGATGTGTTCGTATTGGTGCTGATGGGTGGCGCCGGGCTGCTTGGGTTCAAGCGGGGGTTTGTCACCGAATGCCTGTCTTTGGGCGCCTGGGTGCTGGCCATTGCTGCCGTCAAGGTGCTGCATGGCCCGATCGCGGGTCGATTGACCGGCGTCGTCGGCACCGAATCCGGCGCATCCGCGCTCGCCTTCGTCCTAGTCTTCGGCGCAGCACTCTTCGCCGGGCGCATGGTTGCGCGCAAGATTGGGTCGGAAACCAAAAGCTCCTTCATCGGTTCTTTTGACCGCGTCCTCGGGCTAGGGTTCGGGACAGTGAAGGGGCTCATTCTGGCAACCGTCATCTTTCTCCTCTTCGCTCTCGTGTCTGACTTTGTGCGCGGCGGCGCGCATCGTCCGGACTGGATGACGCAATCCCGCACCTATCCCCTGCTGCGGGCGAGTGGCGATGCGCTGGTCAGCTTCGTCAACGAACGCCGTCATCAGGGCAAGTGAGGTGGCCAGCGCACTCTACACGACTGACATCCTGCGGCTGGCAACGACGATCCCGCATCTCGGGCGGCTTGCCGATGCGCACGGCACGTCGGAGCGCCGGTCGCCCCTGTGCGGGAGCCGGATAACGGTTGATGTCCGAACCGACGCGCAGGGCCGGGTGACGGACCTTGGACAAGTCGTCAGCGCCTGCGCACTGGGGCAGGCGGCGGCAAACCTGATGGCCAGCCGCGTCATCGGACACAGCGCGACTGAACTTGAAGATGTTGCACGCGCGCTTGCCGATTGGCTGGCGGGGAGGGACGCGCGGCCCGCTGACTGGCCGGAATTGGCGGTGTTTGAGGCGGCCGTCGACTATCCCGCCCGGCATGGGGCGATCTGTCTGCCGTTCGAAGCGGCGGCCGAAGCCGCTGGCAGGGCAACAAACCATGCATGAGTCGCTCCTCGCCGAAGCGGTGGTGCTGCTGGGCGCGGGGCTTGCGATGGTCTTGCTGTTTCGCCGCTTCGGGCTCGGCGCGGTCCTTGGCTATCTCGTTGCAGGCGCGCTGATCGGCCCGCACGGCCTGCAACTCGCCGGTGGCGGCGAATCGAAGCTCGCCATCGCTGAAATCGGGATCGCGCTGCTCCTGTTTCTCGTGGGGCTGGAACTCAATCCCGCGCGGCTCTGGCATTTGAAGCGCGATATCTTCGGGCTGGGGCTGGTGCAGGTGCTCGCCTGTGGACTGGCGCTGGCCGTCGCCATTGGCGCGGTTGCGGGCTTCACCTGGGGGGCGGCGCTTGCCCTTGGCCTGCCACTGGCGCTGTCGTCTACCGCGCAGGTGCTGCCGAGCCTCAAATCATCTGGGCGCATAAACACGCCTTTTGGCGAGCGCGCTTTTTCGATCTTGCTGTTTCAGGACCTCGCGATCGTGCCGCTCATCACGATCATTGCCGCCTTGTCGCGGGCACCCGCCGATCCCGCGACGCCGCCGGGCTACATGCTCGCTGTCTACACGGTGCTGGCGGTTGCCGGTCTGGTGGCGGCGGGCCGTTTCCTGATCCGACCGCTGCTCCGCGTCACCGGGCGCATGGGTGAGCGCGAGATGTTCGTCGTGGTCGGGCTGTTCACCGTCCTTGGCGCGGCGGCTCTGATGGAGGCGCTGCACCTGTCGACTGCGCTCGGCGCCTTTGTCGCCGGCGTCATGCTCGCCGACTCGCCCTACCGGCATGAGATTGAAAGCGATGTCGAGCCGTTCCGATCGATCCTGCTCGGGCTGTTCTTCCTCGCCGTGGGGATGGTCCTCGATATCCCGGCGATCCTCGCCAATCCGGGCTTCGTCTTCGGGATTGCGGCCATGCTCGTCCTCATGAAGACCGGCATCATCTGGGCCGTGGCACGGGCGTTCGGCGTGGGCGGGCGACAGGCGCTTGGGCTTGGCCTTCTGCTCAGCCAGGGCGGCGAGTTCGGTTTCGTGCTTTTCGCGCAGGCGCAGCAGGCCATGCTGATCGAGCCGGAAGCGGCGAGCCTCTTCAGCGCCATCGTGACGCTGTCGATGGCGACCACCCCCTTCCTTTTGATGGTGGCGCGCCGGTTTGAGTTTTCGCAGGAGGAGGGGCAGGGCGACCACGATGGCCCGGAACATGCGTCGCAGGCCAAGGCGATCATCGTCGGGTTCGGCCGCTTTGGGCAGACGGTGGCCCAGATGCTCATGTCGCGCGGCCTTTCAGTCACGCTGATCGATGTGAAGCCGGCGCAGATTGAGCGCAGCGGGACTTTTGGTTCCAAGGTCTATTACGGGGACGGACGGCGGATCGACATTTTGCGCAAGGCGGGGGCCGAAGAGGCGCGGCTCATCCTGTTCTGCACTGACGACGCAGACATTGGTCCCGCGCAGATCGGGCCGGTGCTGGAGGCCTTCCCACAGGCGGCTGTCATGGTGCGGGCCTATGACCGGCGTCAGGTGATCGCGCTCAGCGACTTCGATCTCGCCGGTGTCGTGCGCGAGGTCCACGAATCGGCCATTCGCATGGGGGCCGAGGCCTTGGGCCGGGCGGGCTTTAGTGATGAGGACGTCGCCGAAACCGAGCGTGATTATCGCAACCGCGACAGGATGCGGCTGGAGGCGCAGATCGAAACGGGCGATCTCCATGCGCTCAAGGAAATCTACTACCGGAGCAAAGGCTGATGTTGGACATTCTCGCACCCCTGACGGCCGCGCTCGCCATTGCGGCAGGCGCCTTTGGCGCGCATGGGGCGGAAGGACAGGCGGCGGAATGGCTGAAGACCGGGGCCGGCTATCAGCTTGTTCATGCGCTTGCGGTGCTGATGCTGGCCAAGCAGGCGCCAGGTCCGGCCTGGTCGCTCCTTGTCGGGGCCGCCATTTTTGCAGGGACGCTCTACGCCATGGCGCTTGGCGCACCGCGCTGGTTCGGGGCGATCACGCCGATTGGAGGCGTGCTCATGATCGCAGGCTGGCTCTGGCTCGCCTGGCAGGCGTGGCGTCGTTAGGCCTGTTCGTCATCCAGAAACGCGGCAATATCGGCCAGATCGACCCCATGATCGACATAGGCCGCGCCGATCCCGGCGGACAGGATGAAGGGCAGGTGCCCGCCCGACATCTTCTTGTCGTGGAGCATGTGGTCGACCAGCTTTTGACCGTCCGCGCGCACATGCGCCGCTGAAAGCGAGGCGGGAAGCCCGACCGATTCCAGATGCGCCCGCACGCGCTTCGCCGCGTCTGCGGGGAGCCGACCAACACGCGCCGAATATCCATGGGCAAGCGCCATGCCCGCCGCGACGCCTTCGCCATGGAGCAGCTTGTCCGAGAAACCCGTTTCCGCCTCAAGGGCGTGACCAAAGGTGTGACCAAGATTGAGCAGCGCGCGGTAATCCTTGGTCTCGCGCTCGTCCGCCGCCACAATCGCGGCCTTGGCCCGCACGCTGTGCTCGATGGCTTTGACCAACGTGTGCGGATCGCGGGCGAGGAGCTTTGCCGCATGGGCTTCGCACCACTCAAAGAAGGCGGCGTCATTGATCAGGCCGTATTTGACGACTTCCGCATAGCCAGCACGCATCGCGCGGTCAGGAAGGGTTTCGAGAACGGTCGGGTCGATCACCACCAGCGCGGGCTGGTGGAAGCTGCCGACAAGGTTCTTGCCCGCCCTCACATTGATCGCGGTCTTGCCGCCGACCGACGAATCGACCTGGGCCAGAAGCGTGGTCGGCACCTGGATGAAGCCGCAGCCGCGCTTCAGGATGGAGGCTGCAAAGCCGACGAGGTCGCCGATGACGCCGCCACCGAGCGCGATGACCTTGTCGTTCCGCTCGACCCCCAGATCCAGCAAGGCATCGATCAGAAATTCCAGCTGTGCCCAACTCTTGGTGGTTTCGCCTGCGGGCAGGATGATGGATCGGCTGTCCTTGCCCAACGCCTTTTCCAGACGGGGCAGCTGTGATTTGGCGACGGTTTCGTCAGTCACGATGATCGGCGGCCGTCCCGCAAGAACCGGCGCGATGCTGTGGTCTGCGCGATCGAGCAGGCCGTTGCCGATCAGAATGTCGTAGCTGCGGGCGCCAAGCCCGACATTGACGGTTGCCTTCATGCAAGTGCCTTCAAGATGGATTCGAGTGTTGCCTCGTGCGGGTTGGACTGGCTCTTCACGTGGATGTGTGCCTGCGCGTAGAGCGGATTGCGCTCTGCGGCGAGACGAGTGAGGATGTCGCGGGCATTTCCGTTTGCGAGGAGGGGTCGTTCGCCCTTGCGCGCGGTTCGCTCGACCAGCGTGTCGATATCGGCATCAAGCCAGATCACAACTGCGCGGTCGAGCATCAGGCGCCGCGTTTCGGCATTCACGAAGGCGCCGCCGCCCGTCGCGATGACCTTGCGCGTTCCGTCAAACAGGCGTGCGATCACCCGGCGCTCTCCATCCCGAAAATGGGCTTCTCCGAACCGTTCGAAGATTTCGGGGATGGATAGACCAGCGGCGTCCACAATTTCCTGATCTGCGTCAACAAATGGAATGTGGAGCTTTTGCGCGAGCCTGCGGCCAATGCTGGTTTTGCCAACACCCATCATGCCGACAAGCGCAATCGGCTTGGTGGCTTTGTCGTATGAAGAGGGTGGCGCGGCGTTCATTGGCGGGGGGCTATACACAGGCCGTCGCGTTCGGGCAAAAGGGGACAATTCCTTCTTGAAGAGGCCGGACGGACGTTTATGGGCAGAGCGATCAAATTCGGGGTCTTGTTGCTGGGAATTGCGGGGTTGCTGGTGTTTCTGGCGAGCCTCGACAGCACCAAACCCATCAAGGTCGTGGAAAAACCGGTCAATGTTCATGCGTCCTGACGTTCGTGTTTCCCGCCTGGCGCTGCTGGGCGCGGCGGGTCTCGCGATTGCGGCGATCCCGGCGCTGAGCCAGGACCGGCCCGAATCGATCCTGCCACCCGGTTTTGGCGACACGCCGGAACAGACCCCCGCCCGTCGGGCGGAGTCTGAAGCGCCGCGTCCGCGTACGACGCCGGAGGCTGTGCCAAGCGCGTCGCCCGTAAATGGGTTGCCTGTTGCTCCGACGGCTTCAGACAGTGCGGTGCCGTCAGACGATATGGTGACGGCCGATGCGACCACGGCGGCTGACGAGGCGACCGATACGCCCGTTCTTCTCGTCGACATTCCGCCGCAGGTCCGCCGTTCGACTGAGGTTGTCGGCCTGCTCGGCGCGACGGATGGCGATATGGGCCTTTCGGCCTTTGCCGGGATCAACGGCCAGTATCTGGCGAAGGTCCTCAACCGGATTGACGCGCCCATCGCCTCACGCTGGGCATCGATTGTTCTCCGGCGCGCGTTGCTGAGCAGGGCGCAGACGCCCACGGGCATTTCCGGGGCGGATTGGGTCGCGGCGCGCGCCAGCCTGCTCGTCCGCATGGGCGAGGCCGGGGCCGCCCGCAATCTCGTGCAGGCGGTCGACGTCGATCAATATTCGCCAAACCTCTTCAACACAGGGCTTCAGGCGGCGCTGGCGTCCTCGGACCCGTCGGCCCTGTGCCCGATGACCGAGGGCGTCGATCGGGACAATAAAGACACGCGCTGGACGATGGCGCGCGCGATCTGCTCAGCCTTTGCCGGTGAATCCTCGCTTTCCTCGGCGCAGCTTGACCGCGCTCGCAGCCGAAAGGGTGACACCAATCCCGACGTCGTCCTTGCGGAAAAGGTGGTCGGGGCGGCCTCCAACACGCGGCGCGCCGTGACGGTGAACTGGGAAGAAATCGACTCGGTTGACCCCTGGCGGTTCGGCATGGCGACCGCGACCGGGCTTGAGATTCCGGAACGGCTTCTGCAGCCGCTCAATCCCCGGATGCGGGCATGGCGCGCACAGGCGCCGCTTCTGACCTTCTCAAGCCGTCTGCCAGATGCGGAACGCGCGGCAGCGATGGGCATCCTGTCGAGCAGCGCGCTCGTCGACTTTTACGGCGCGGCCTATGACGAAGCCGACCCCAACGAGCGCGCGGGTAAGCCCGCAGACGTGCTGCGGCAGGCGTTTATCGGCACGTCTCCTTCCGATCAGGTCAGCGCTTTGTGGCAGTTCTGGGCGCTGGATTCGCTTGGCGAATGGCAGAATTATGCGCGGGTGGTCGCGACGGCGCGACTGGCCGCGCAGATCCGCCCAAGCGATGACTTTGCCGATGAAGCGCCGCAGCTGATCGCGTCGATGTTCGCAGCAGGGCTGGACACCTATGCTGCGAAATGGACGCCCGTCGTGCGCCAGGCCGATATTCCCGGCGCCTGGGGCTATCTGTCGGTCGGCGCGCCCAAGCCTCTCGGGGATGTGTCGGCGAGCGCAATCGACAATTTTGCGGGGGCAGGCGAGGGCGATGCGACGCTGCGGGGCCGGTTCCTCTTTGCCGGGCTTGCCGGCCTTGGCCGCGTTGCCGGATCGGACATGACGTCGATGGCGGACCGCTTTGAAGTGCCGCTAGGCCGCCGCTCGGCCTGGTCGGATGCGCTTGAGGAGGCGGTGCGGCGCAAATCGGTGGGTGCCGTGGCGGTGCTTTGCGCGGTTGGCCTCCAGTCGGGCCGCTGGGCCGATATTCCGCCGTCACACCTCTATCACGTCGTCTCGGCGCTGCGCCGCGTGGGGCTGGAGCCCGAGGCGCGCATGATCGCCGTAGAGGCCATTTCGCGCGTCTGAGATGACCAGCTCGTCCGATCATGGCCTGATCGCGCGCTTTCTGGAGATGATGTCGGCCGAAGCGGGCGCCGCGCGCAACAGTCTGCTTGCCTATCAGTCGGACCTGCGTTCCGCCTCGTCGATGCTCGGTGGTCAGCTTGTGACGGCAGATGCCGAGGCCATCCATCGATTGGCCGACCAATGGTCTGATTTGGCGGCCTCATCCGTCGCACGTAAGGCGTCCGCCCTGCGGCGCTTTTTCGGCTTTCTGGCGGATGAAGGGCATCGTGCGGATGATCCGTCGCACGCTCTGCCAAAGCCGGGGCAGGGACGGCGCCTGCCCAAGACGCTGAGCCATGCCGATATCGAGGCGCTGTTTCTCGAGATTGAACGCCGGCGGGCCGCCGCCAATCCGCGGCCAACCGACATCCGGCTCCATGCCCTGCTTGAGCTGCTCTACGGATCAGGCCTGCGCGCCACGGAGGCGGTCTCGCTCCATGTACGGGCGATCGTCCCGGATCGTCCCTTTGCCATCCTGAAGGGCAAGGGCGAAAAGGAACGTCTCGTGCCGGTGTCCGACCGCGCCCGTGCAGCGGTGACGGACTGGATGGTCGTGCGGCCTGCCGGGTCCCACTGGCTGTTTCCGTCGGGCAAGACGCATCTCAGCCGCGTCCGGCTGTTCCAGCTGATCAAGCAACTGGCGGGCGAGGCTGGCCTGTCCCCCGACCGGATCAGCCCCCATGTGCTTCGCCATGCCTTTGCCACGCATCTGCTGGAAGGCGGCGCTGATCTACGTGCGCTGCAGATGCTGCTGGGCCATGCGGACATCTCCACGACCGAAATTTACACGCATGTGGACAGCCGCCGACTGGTCGAGCTGGTCAATGCGCGCCATCCTCTCGTTGACGCGCGGCGTCGTCGCTCGTAACCGCTTGGCGCATGGTAGCCCTGCTTGAATTTGAAAAGCCCGTCGCCGAACTGCTCGCGCGCATTGCCGAATTGCGCGAAAGCGCCGGCGCCACCGATATCGATCCCGAGATCGCGAAGCTGGAAGCCAAGGCCGACCGGCTTTTGCACGACACCTATGCCAAGCTCTCGCCCTGGCAGAAGACGCAGGTCGCGCGGCATCCCGACCGGCCCCATTTCAAGCATTATGTCGGACAGCTGATCGACGATTTCATGCCGCTCGCCGGTGACCGCGCCTTTGGCGACGATCAGGCCATTCTTGGCGGGCTTGGACGCCTTGGCGGGCGCCGGGTCATGGTCATTGGCCATGAGAAGGGCGACGATACCGCGACACGCATCCGGCACAATTTCGGCATGGGCAAGCCCGAGGGGTATCGCAAGGCCATCCGCCTGATGGAATTGGCTGACCGTTTCAACGTGCCGGTCGTCACGCTGGTGGACACGTCGGGCGCGTTTCCGGGTGTGCAGGCTGAAGAACGCGGACAGGCAGAGGCGATTGCCCGTTCCACCGAGAAATGTCTGGAACTCGGCGTGCCGATTGTGGCGGCCGTCGTTGGTGAGGGTGGCTCGGGTGGTGCAGTGGCGCTTGCCGCGGCCAACCGCGTCCTGATGTTCGAACATGCCGTTTATTCGGTGATTTCGCCCGAAGGGTGCGCCTCGATCCTCTGGCGGACGGCCGAGAAGGCGGCGGATGCTGCCGAAGCCATGCGAATCACAGCGCAGGATCTGAAGCGACTGGGCGTGATTGACGAAATCATCGCCGAACCTGTGGGCGGTGCCCATCGTTCCCCCGCTATTGCGATCGATGCTTTGGGGGCGGCGATCGGCAAGTCGCTGGATTCATTGAACGGTCTTGGCCGCGACAAGATCAAGCAGCAGCGGCGCGAGAAATTTCTTGCGATGGGCGGACTGTAAACCCAACTTCCGCGTTATCCCCGTCGTGGGATGAATGGAGTTGGATGATGAAAAAGCTTGTCTTGGCCGGTTCGGCTGTTGCGTTTCTCTTTGCTCAGGGTCTGTCGACGCCGAGCGAGGCCAAGAAGTCCCCGGTTTCCGTACCCCAGGCCATGACCGCCAAGGACAAGGCGGCAGGTGCCAAGGCGCATCCCGAATTACTGGCCGAATTTGGCGGCCTGTATGAAGGGCGTCAGGCGGCTTATGTGACGACAGTGGGCCGCAAGGTGGCCTCGCAGTCGGGGCTGTCCAACCAGCCGACCGAATTCACGATCTCTCTGCTCAACTCGCCCGTGAACAACGCCTTCGCCATTCCCGGCGGCTATGTCTATGTGACGCGCCAGCTGATGGGGCTGATGAACAATGAGGCGGAACTCGCCTCGGTTCTCGGCCATGAGGTGGGCCACGTTGCGGCCCGCCATTCCCAGAAGCGGAACAGCCGTGCAACGCAGGCCGGGCTTGGCGCTGTCCTTGCAACCGTGCTCGGCGGGGTTCTCCTCGGGGGCGATGGGGCCAAGCTGGGCCAGCAGCTCGGCGGGGCCATCGCCCAGCGTTACGTGCTCAGCTATTCGCGCGCGCAGGAATATGAGGCGGATGACCTTGGCGTGACCTATCTCGCCCGGAGCGGCTATGATCCTGTCGCCGCATCAACCATGCTGGCCTCACTCGCTGCGCAGACGTCGCTCGACGCGCGACGGTCGGGACGCTCTGACAATGCCTTGCCCGAATGGGCGAGCACGCACCCCGATCCGGCCAGCCGCGTTGCGCGGTCCCGCCAGAAGGCGCTGGCGACCAATGCGACGGGGAAGCTCACCAATCGCGACGGCTTCCTGCAGATGCTGGACGGCATGATGTATGATGATGATCCCAAGCAGGGCGTCATTGAGGGCAGCGACTTCCGCCATCCCGATCTTAAGCTAGGCTTCACGGCGCCGTCGGGCTTTGTCATGTCCAACAGTCCGCAGGCCGTTTCGATCACCGGCACGGGGGGACAGGCGCAGTTTTCGGGCGGTCCCTATAATGGCAGCCTCGACGCCTACATCGCAGCCGTCTTCAAATCGGTTGGCGGGGAACAGGCGCAGATCGATTATGGATCGGTGCAGCGCACGACCATCAACGGAATTGAGACGGGCTATGCCGTCGCCCGCGCCAATACCCAGTCGGGGCCGGTGGATGTCACCGTCTATGCCTATGTCTTTGGACCATCGACCGCTTACCATATCGTGGCGATCAACCCTGTCGGTGCGGGAACGTTCTCGTCGCTGTTTCAGAGCGTGCGGCGGCTAAGCGCCTCAGAAATCGCGGCCATCCGTCCGCGCCGGATTGATGTCGTCACCGTGCGCGCAGGGGACACGCCACGCACTCTTGCCGAGCGCATGGCCTATCCGGACTATAAGCTGGAGCGCTTCCGCGTGCTCAATGGATTGGGCGCGGACGATGCGCTCCGGCCCGGTCAGAAGGTGAAGATTATCGTCTTGGGGTCATGACGCGCTGGTGACGTGCGCCGCGCGGTGACGATGTGGGGCCTCAGGCGACAGCCATGTAGTTGCTGGCGACCAGATTCCACATGTTGCTGACGGTATCGCCGATCGATCCGAGCGTCGTCATCATCGCAACCACGATCAGCGCCACGATCAGCCCATATTCAATGGCTGTGGCTCCCCGCTCATCGCGCCAGAGGCGGCGCGCAAATTCGCTCCACATGGATGTGTTCCAGTCCCAAGTGTTCCCCATGGCATCCTTAGGGCAATCGGGGTTAAGGAAATGTCTATGACGCAACGTTACTCCGACGCTAACCGGTTATTGCTCATTACCGCTGCCGCGCTCATCGATGATGAGCAGCGCGTGCTTGTGCAGCTGCGGCCCGAAGGGCGGCCCATGGCCGGGCTTTGGGAATTCCCCGGTGGAAAGGTGGAGCCGGGTGAGACGCCCGTGTCCGCTCTCGTCCGGGAATTGTGCGAGGAGCTCGACATCGGGGTCGCTGTGGACGCGCTCGAGGCGCTGACCTTTGCGAGCGAGCCACTTGGTGACCGGGACCTCTTGCTCCTCCTGTTTGTGTGCCGACACTGGACGGGTGATCCGAAGCCGCTCGTGGCGTCGGATCTTCGCTGGTGCCGCATGGACGAGCTGCGGACGCTCGAGATGCCGCCCGCTGATATCCCCTTGGTGGAGCGCCTCAGTAGGCTCCTTTGACCGGTCCTGCGGGGCGGGCTTCGCCGGGGGCAGGGGCCCATCCCGTCAGATAGAGAATACCGAACTGGTCCTCGAAATCGCCTTCCTTAAGCAGGGAACGGCCGACGGCACCCGATAGGGGACGGACGGCAGGCAGGGCATTGCCGGATATCGCCCGCACGTCAGCAAGGAGGTTGGTCATCCTCGAATAGCGGACATTCACAAGATCAAGGTCGGCAACAGGCGTTGAAAATCCGGCTCGGAACAGAAGGTCACCAGCCGCGCGGACATCCACCTGCGGATGGAAGCGGGCAGCGCCGCCTTTCCCTGCCGCAGCTTCCCGCTCAGCGACTTTGGCACGCAGGCTGGCGACCGATCCGCCACCCAGCATAGCGCCAAGGAACAGTCCGCCCGGACGCAGCGCGCGACGGATGAGGAGAAGCGCACCAGGCAAGTCATGCACGCTGTCCAGATTGCCAATGGCAATGACCAGATCGACCGCATTGTCTGCAATAGGCAGACGATCTTCTTCCCCGACAAAATCCACCCCATCCGACGGAGCGAGGTCCATCCGGTAGATCGCAGCGTCGGGAAAGGCCGCTGTCGCGATGTCAGAGCCGTCCCCAATGACCAGGATGTGGCGGGCTTGAAGCGACATGTACGACAGGCGGTCTGCCAGTTCTTCGGCCATACGAAGCGAGAGCCAACGCGAGTCGGAGGTCGCACGAAGTGCCCGCGCCCGGTTCAAACGTCTGCGCGGCCTTGAGAAAATTTCGTCGGACATCGCGGCCTTGTGCCTGCGCGCCCGATTGCGGACAAGAGGGGATGGCTGCATGGCGGAAGTTCGTTCAGGCCCCCCTTGATTTCGCCCTGCCGCGGCGATGCGCGGGCTGTGGCCGGATCGTGAGCGACGACGGGCAATTCTGCGCGCCGTGCTGGCAACAGCTGGAATTGCTGCCGGATACGGGCTGCGTGCTTTGTAATGTGCCGGTCCCGATTGCCGGCGGGGTGTGCGCGCCCTGCATGGCCGCCCCGCCGCGCCATGACGGCGTGCTGGCAGCCGTTGCCTATGACGAGATGGCGCGTGATCTGGCACTCAAGCTCAAATATGGCCGCAAGCCTGCCATTGCCCGCGTCATGGCCGCCTTTCTGGCCCGGCATGCGCGGCGGGTTCCGGATGGTCTTCTTGTTCCAGTCCCGCTCCATCGCTGGCGGATATGGAATCGCGGATTCAATCAGTCGCTGCTGATCGGGCGGGAGGTTTCGCGCCTGACCGGCCAGATAGTCCTGCAAGCCCCTCTTCTGCGCGTGCGGCGGACGTCGCCGCTCGGGGGCCTCAACCCGTCCGCGCGCAGCAGGGAGGTTCAGGGCGCGTTCCGGATGGCCGAGGACAAGGCGGAACTGGTCAAGGGGCAGGCCATCCTTCTCGTCGACGATGTCTATACGACCGGGGCGACGGCCAATGCGTGCGCGCAGGTGCTGAAACGCGCTGGGGCAGCCTCGGTCCATGTCCTGTGTTGGGCCCGCGTCATCCGGGAGACCGCCTGACGTTGACAATTGGCCGGGGCGGCACCAATTCCGATTTCAAAGGAAAACATCATGGCCAAAGTCGAAATCTACACGAAAGCCTTTTGTCCCTATTGCTCGCGGGCGCTGGCCTTGCTGCGCTCCAAAGGCGTTGAGCCGGAAGACATTGATATCACGATGGATTCGGCACGTCGTCAGGAAATGATCGGACGCGCCAGCGGTCGCATGACTGTCCCGCAGGTCTTCATCGACGGACAGCATATTGGCGGCTCGGATGATCTTGCCGCGCTCGATGCGCGCGGCGGGCTGGACCCCTTGCTCGCGGCCTGAAGCGTGCGCATTGCCCTTCTGCAGATGACGTCGGGGATTGACCCCGTGGCGAACGGCGCAGTGCTGACCAATGCTGTGCGCGATGCGGCCGCGGGTGGCGCGCAGATGCTGTTCACACCCGAGATGTCGGGCCTGCTCGATTCGGACCGCACGCGCGCGACGCCGCATGTCCTTGCCGAGGCAGAGAATGCGCAATTGGCGCAGGTTCGTGCGGCCGCGCGGGACGCCGGTATCTGGGTGCATCTCGGATCGCTTGCCGTCGACGCCGGTGACCGTTGGGCCAATCGCGGGTTCCTCATCGATCCTGAGGGGAAAATCCGCGCGCGTTACACCAAGCTGCATCTGTTCGACGTCGATCTGCCGACCGGGGAGAGCTGGCGCGAGTCGAACGCTTATGAGCCGGGAGCCGGCGCCGTCGTTGCGTCCACGCCCGCAGGGCCGCTCGGCCTGTCGATCTGTTACGACATCCGCTTCCCCGCGCTGTTTCAGGCGCTGTCCGGGGCAGGGGCCACGCTCATCTCCCTTCCGGCCGCGTTCACCGTGCCCACAGGCGAAGCGCACTGGCATGTCCTGTTGCGCGCGCGCGCGATTGAAAATGCCTGCTGGATCGTTGCTGCTGCGCAGACGGGCACACACGAAGACGGGCGCAAGACCTATGGCCATTCTCTGGTGATCGATCCCTGGGGTCGGATCGTGCTCGACATGGGCACCGCGCCAGGGTTGGGCTTTGCCGAGATCGACCCCGCAATGGTCGACGAGGTGCGAGGCCGTATTCCCGTGCTGACGCATCGTCGGGCCATTCCCTCGGTCGAGACCATCGCATGATCGTCTTTGATCTCAAATGCGGGGACGGCCATGTGTTCGAAGCGTGGTTTGCCAGTTCTGACGCCTATGAGGATCAGAAGCGGCGCAACCTCGTTGCCTGTCCCTTCTGTGGTTCGACTGATGCCGAAAAAGCGGTGATGGCCCCCAATGTTGCGCGAAAGGGCAATCAGAACGGCGGCCAGCAGATCTCCCTTGCCAGCGAAAGTGCGGCGCTCCCTGCCGACTTCAAGGCGATGGTCGAAAAGGTCGCGGCGATGCAGGCCGAAATACTCAAGAAGTCCGAATGGGTTGGCCCTGATTTCGCAGTAAAGGCGCGGGCAATGGATGCAGGCGAGATTGATCCAGCGCTGATCCATGGGCAGGCCTCGCTGGATGAAGCGCGCGAATTGATTGAGGATGGCATTTCCGTCATGCCGTTGCTGCTGCCGGTCGTTCCGCCGGACAAGCAGAATTGACCTGCTTTCCCACGCGGCCTAGGCAGCGCAGGGACGCACCCGTAGCTCAGCAGGATAGAGCATCAGATTCCTAATCTGGGGGCCACTGGTTCGAATCCAGTCGGGTGCACCACGCTTAAAGGCGCAGGCCAGCCGTCTCGGGCAAACCGGCCATCAGGTTGAGTGACTGCACAGCAGCGCCGCCCGCGCCCTTGCCCAGATTGTCGAGCGCCGCGACGAGGCGGACCTGACCGCCATCTTCCCGGCCAAAGACGAACAGGTCGAGCCGGTCGGTATTCGCGCAACGCTCAATGGTGAGGTTGGCCTCATCAAAATCATCGACCACGCGGACGATCGGGGAGCCATCATAGGCCGAATGGAGCGCCTCACGGATCGCCGCCAAGCGCGGCTGGCCGGGCATGGCCGCTGTCATCAGCGGCACATCCACGATCATGCCGCGATGCGTCGGGGCAACCGATGGTGCGAACAGCGGCGGATGTGCGAGGCCGCAGCGCACCTGCATTTCGGGCACATGCTTGTGCGACAGCGACAGGGCATAGGTCCGCCACGCGGTAGCGGCCGCACCGCTTTCAAATTCGGCGATCATCGCCTTGCCGCCGCCGGAATAGCCCGACACGGCGTTGCAGACATAGGGCCAGTCAGCGGGAAGCACGCCGGCCTTTACCAGCGGCGCGACGAGCGCGATGAACCCGGTTGAATAGCAACCGGGGTTGGAGACGAAGCGGGCCTGGGCAACGGCGTCCCGCCCAACAACTTCGGGCAGACCAAAGACCCAGTCAGGGTCCGTCCGGTGCGCGGTCGACGCGTCGATGACGCGCGTTGTCGCGTTCTGAATGAGGGCGACCGATTCCCGCGCAGCGTCGTCGGGCAGGCACAAGATGACAACGTCGGCGCCGTTGATCGCTTCTGCGCGCGCGCCGGTGTCCTTGCGGCGGTCGTCATCCAGCGTGATCATCGAAAGCTCGGGGCGCCCCGCGAGCCGCTCAGCGATTTCAAGGCCGGTGGTGCCGTGCCCGCCGTCGATGAAGACGCGTGTCACTGCCCGTTGTCCAGAACAGCTTTCGGAACATAGCCGACGAGATGATCGGCCTTGCGGAAGCCCCAGGCCCAATCGCCTGCCATGTCGACAACCAGGAACGCAGCGCCCGCGTCCAGCGGGGCAACGACGGCGCTGTCGACATCCGCGCCTTCGTGGATCGAAACACCTGCGGTGGTGCAGACCATTTCCATCGGACGGGCATAATGCGGCACGAACAGCTTTCCGGCGAGCGCAATATCCGCAAGGTCGCCGCGCACGGCGTGGGTGCGCGCATCGAGTGCGATCGACGGGCCCGTCAGGCCGAATTGGGGGCGTTCAGATTGTGTCATTGCGCGGCGCAATAGCCGAGCAATCGGGCATTACGCAATGGTGACAGATTCGGACCGTTCTCAGGCTGCAGGGTACCGACGCCGCAGCAGCTCAAAAACCGCGCGCAATCCCATGGCTTCGCCACCCTTGGGCCGTCCCGGGAGTGTCGAGGGACGCCACGCAAAGGTATCCAGATGCAGCCAAGGTGTCCCTTCCGGCACGAAGCGCCGCAGGAAGAGCGCGGCCGTGACGGCGCCTGCCATGCCGCCTTCGGCCGAATTGACCATGTCGGCGATGTCGGACTTCAGCATTTCGTCATAGCGGTCCCACAAGGGCATCCGCCACAGAGGGTCCTGCACCTCTTCAGAGGCCGCGCAGATATCCGCCGCGAGCGCCTCGTCATTTGCGAACAGCGCCGGCAGGTCGGGGCCAAGCGCCACGCGCGCCGCACCCGTCAGGGTTGCGAAGTCGAGCATCAGCTCGGGCTTGTCCTCGGCGGCCTTGGCGATGGCATCGCCCAGGATCAGGCGACCTTCGGCATCGGTGTTATCAATCTCGACCGTAAGGCCCTTGCGGCTCTTCAGGATGTCGCCGGGACGCATCGCATTGCCGGAAATTGCATTCTCAACCGCCGGGATAAGGAGATGCAGGTGCACCGGCAGGCGATTTTCCAAGATCAGCCGCGAAAGGGCGAGAGCGTGTGCCGCACCGCCCATGTCCTTCTTCATCAGCCGCATGAAGGAGCCGGTCTTGATGTTGAGGCCGCCCGTATCGAATGCGACGCCCTTGCCGATGACGGCGATCCTCGGATGCTTGGGATTGCCCCAGACGAGTTCGATCAGGCGCGGCGCGCGATGCTTCTCCGCGGCCTGGCCAACGGCGTGCACCATCGGATAGCCGACTTCGAGCTCATGACCCTTGGTCACGTGGAGCTTGGCATCAAACTCGCTTGCCATCGCTTCGACGGCGGCCTGTATCCCTGCAGGCCCAAGATCGGCGGCGGGTGTGTTGACGAGGTCGCGGACAATGGCGGTCGCTTCGGCCTGACGGATGACGTCAACGATCAGCCCCGGTTCGCTGACCAGGAGGATGCGGTCGCCTGCGGCATCGGCGGATGAGAGGAAGCGGTCAAACCGGTATTGCGCCAGAAGCCAGCCCAGACCTGATGTGCCAACGCTGGCATCAGCCAAACGGTAGGTTGCGGCAGGCAGTCTCTGCGCGGCAGGGGCGAGATCCCAGACAGTTTTTTTGTCGGGCACGCCGAGTGCGGCGCTCCAGTCACCCGGCTTGTCGCCCGGAAGGATGACCGTTTCGCCCGGCTTGCCCGAAAAGCCGGCGACCAGCACCGCAGTCCGCTCGCGTTCCGGCAGACGCTTGATCCAGTCCTCGAAACCCGCCTTGGTCACGTAAGTGATGGTGCGCGCGTCCTGGCCCTGATCGGGCTGGATGAGATGGGCAAAGCGGCTCATGGTCGGACTCCGTCAATCATGTGGCGATGCGCTGGCGGCAGATGCGCAGGGAGGGAAGAAGATCAGCCGGCGAGCGGGACGCCGTACAGATCATGGTCGTCGGCATCCTCCACCCGGATGCGCACGATGTCGCCCGGTTGCAGGTGGCCTGCGTCACGCAGCAAGACATGGCCGTCAATGTCGGGCGCGTCTGCCTTCGACCGCGCATTGGCCCCGCCCGTATCGTCGACAATGTCGATGATGACGTCGAGGTCGCGACCGACCTTTGCAGCCAGCTTTGCGGCCGAGATGGCGGCCGTGCGTTCCATGAGGCGCGCATAGCGTTCTTCCTTGACCTCTTCGGGCACGGGATCAGGCAGCGCGTTGGCCGCAGCACCCTCGACTGGCTCGAACCGGAAGGCACCGACCCGGTCGAGCTGCGCTTCATCCAGCCAGTCGAGCAGATATTGGAAGTCCGCTTCGGTCTCGCCCGGAAAGCCGACGACAAAACTGGAGCGGATCGTGATGTCGGGGGCGATCTCACGCCACTGCCGGATGCGCTCCAAAACCTTGGCTTCGTTGGCGGGGCGCTTCATCGCCTTCAGAACCGAGGGGGCGGCGTGCTGGAACGGGATGTCGAGATACGGCAGCACCAGCCCTTCGGCCATCAGCGGGATGACCTGATCAACATGGGGATAGGGATAGACATAGTGCAGGCGGACCCAGGCACCGAGCTTGCCGAGTTCGCGGGCAAGGTCGGTCATGTGTGCGCGCACATCCTGCCCCTTCCACGGGCGGGACTGGTGCTTGATGTCCACGCCATAGGCTGAGGTGTCCTGGCTGATGACCAGCAGCTCGCGCGTGCCGGCTTCAATCAGCTTTTCCGCCTCGCGCAGGATGGCGTCGGGCCGACGTGAGACCAGATCGCCGCGGATGGAGGGAATGATGCAGAAGGCACAGCGATGGTTGCAGCCCTCTGAGATCTTCAGATAGCTGTAATGCTTCGGCGTGAGCTTGAGCCCGGCTTCGGGCACCAGATCGACAAAGGCGTGCGGGATTGGCGGTGCTGCTGCGTGCACAGCTTCGACGACAGCTTCATACTGGTGCGGGCCGGAGATGGCGAGCACCTCGGGAAAGCGGGCCCGGATAACGTCGGCTTCATTGCCCATGCAGCCGGTGACGATGACGCGGCCATTTTCGGCAATGGCCTCGCCAATGGCTTCAAGGCTCTCTTCCTTGGCGCTGTCGAGGAAACCGCACGTATTCACAAGGACGACATCGGCGCCCTCATAGTCGCCGGACAGGCCGTAGCCGTCGGCGCGCAATTTCGTCAGGATCCGCTCGCTGTCGACGAGAGCCTTGGGGCAGCCGAGCGACACCATGCCGACCTTGGGCTGGGCAGGAAGTTTTGTCGTTGTCATGATCCGCGCGCCCATAAGCGAATTGGGCGGCGAAGTCACGAAAAAGACATGGATCAGGCCGAGATGCGTTCCGTTCCGCCCAGATAGGGCCGCAGCACCTCTGGCACCGTCACGCTGCCGTCGGCATTCTGGTAATTTTCCAGCACAGCCACCAGCGTGCGACCAACCGCCAGACCTGATCCATTGAGCGTGTGCACAAAGCGCGTGCCCTTTTCGCCCTGCGGACGATAGCGCGCGTTCATGCGGCGGGCCTGGAAGTCACCGCAATTGGAGCAGCTCGAGATTTCACGATACGCTTTCTGGCCCGGAAGCCAGACCTCGAGATCATACGTCTTGCGCGCGGTGAAGCCCATGTCGCCGGAACAGAGCAGCATCCGGCGAAAGTGCAGGCCAAGCCGCTTGAGCACTGTTTCTGCCGCCTCGGTCATGCGTTCATGCTCGGCGTCGGATTGTTCGGGCGTCGTGATCGACACGAGCTCAACCTTTTCGAACTGATGCTGACGGATGAAGCCGCGCGTGTCGCGTCCTGCCGAGCCGGCCTCGGAGCGGAAGCACTGGGTGAGGGCGGTCAGGCGGATGGGAAGCTCCGTGTCCGACAGAATCTTTTCGCGCACCATGTTGGTCAGCGACACTTCCGCCGTCGGGATCAGCCAACGGCCGTCGGTCGTGCGGAACTGGTCTTCGGCAAATTTGGGAAGCTGGCCGGTGCCGAACAGGGCGTCGTCCCGGACGAGAACCGGCGGCATGACTTCTTCATAGCCAAATTCGCGCGTGTGCAGATCGAGCATGAACTGGCCGATCGCGCGATTGAGGCGGGCAATGCCGCCGCGCAGATAAGCAAAGCGCGCGCCGGAGACCGCCGCTGCGGTTTCAAAGTCCAGACCGAGGCCGGCATCGAGCCGGTCATGTTCCAGAACCTCAAAGTCGAATGCGGGCTTTTCCCCGAAGTCGGAGACGAAGGCATTTGCTGTCTCGTCTGCGCCGGTCGGCACGTCATCCACAGGGATGTTGGGCAGTGCGGCCAGCGCGGTGCGCAGGTCCGCCGCACGGTCCTTGGCATCGGCCTCCAGAGCGGGCAGGCTCGACTTGATTTCGGCGACTTCCGCTTTCAGCCGTTCGGCTTCATCGCGGTCGCCCTTGCCCATGGCCGCGCCGATGGCCTTGGCGGCGGCATTGGCCTTGGACTGGAGCTCTTCCGACTGGCGGATGGCGGCACGGGCCTGCTCGTCCAGATCGAGCAAACGGGCCGACTGGGGCGCAAGGCCACGGCGCGCCAGACCGGCGTCAAAAGCCTCGGGATTGTCGCGGATGAAACGAATGTCGTGCATGGCCGCGCTATGGCGCGCAGGTGCGGCCTTGCCAAGGGCAAAGAAAAAGGACGCTGCCGGGTCGCGTGGCAGCGTCCTTCAAGATGACTACGGTATTACGCAATACACTTACGAAACAGGCGCGGTTTGAACCTTCCGCGCAGCACGGGTGCGGGCGACCAGACCGGCCGCCGCACCTCCAAACAGAAGCAGCATCGGCGGGGCGGGGACATCGTTCCCGCTGGAGCCACCGTTGCTGCTCGATCCGTTCGAAGACGAAGAGGACGATGTCGACGAAGAGGTGGAAGACGATGTTGACGAAGATGTCGACGTCGACGTGGAAGTGGACGTCGAGCTGGTCGAGCCGCCGAAACTTGAGGAGGTGCTGGTGCTGCTCGACACATTGCCGGACGAACTCGAGCTGCTCGAAACGTTGCCGGAAGAGCTCGACGTGCTCGAAACTGTGCCGCTCGACGTGGAGGAGGAGGATCCGCCTGTGGAGGATGTGCTAGATACCGTGCCCGAGGAGGTCGAGCTGGACGACCCGCCGGTCGAGGACGTGCTGGAGACCGATCCCGAAGAGGTGGAGGAGCCCCCCGTCGACGAAGTGCTCGACACCGTCCCCGAGGACGTCGAAGATCCGCCCGTTGACGATGTGCTGGAAACATTCCCCGACGATGACCCGCCGGTGGACGATGTGCTCGACACATTCCCCGAGGATGATCCGCCCGTTGACGTCGACGAACCGCCCGAAGAGGTCGAGCTAGATCCGCCGCTGCTGGTCGAGGAGACGACAATGCTGCCGCCGCCGCTGCCGCCGCCGAAGAAGCCGCCCCCGATAAAGCCACCGCCGAAGCCGCCGATGGGACCGCCGCCAATCACGACGGGCACGGTGCCGCCACCGCCGTTCATGACAGGCTGTGCCTCGGACTGGCGGGAGCGCATGGGTTCCGCACCGGCCGACGCGAGGCGGATCGTCTGCGGTGCGCAGGACATGGACGACGTGGTGGTCGTCACGCGCTTGATCCGCTTGACCACGCGCCCCCCCTTTTTGGGGGCCATGGCCAGGCGCTGCCGCATCGGCTTCTTCACTTTCGGGGCAGGCGCGGAATAGGCGCTGCGCATCGGCTGGGCCTGCGTTGCGTGCATCGCGCCCCCGCCGATGACCGCCCCCCCACACGCACAGGCGCAAAGCTTGGTAAGTGCCATCCGAACCGACATGGCGTACAACCCCTTTTACTCGTCACGCGGCAACCTGTTTTCGCCGGGCGACAGAAACGATGCGTCGGGATTGCGCACGCAACCGGGGGTCCGCAACCGCGTTTACCGTGTTTGCAGCCAAGTTTTGGACTTTGTTGGAACCCCGGCCGAAATGGTTATGGTTAATGTGCCAAATAGGGGCTGTTTTCCTGTGTCAGGGGAAGCGCCCAAGTCCTGCTTTCATCAAAATGACCTGAAAATGGCGGCATGGCGCGCATGTGATTCGCGCGCTTGTGCCTCCGAAATGGGGTCATTATAGCGCGCCTCAATACCGGACCGGCAGAGGCCGGGTTCGTGGCCGAGCCAGGGAGTTTTGTTATGGCGAATGCGATCAGCGGTCAGACCCAATCAGCGGACGCTGTCGACATCGATTATCGGCCGAGCGAAGACGAAGACTTCATGAATCCCCGGCAGCTGGCCTATTTCCGCAAGAAGCTGACCGACTGGAAAGAGGAAATCCTCCGCGAGTCGCAGGATACGCTCAACACCCTCCAGAACGAGCCGCTGCGGGAACCCGATCTGACGGACCGCGCGTCGAGCGAGACCGACTGGTCGATCGAGCTTCGGACACGCGACCGTCAGCGCAAGCTGATCTCCAAGATCGACGCCGCGCTGCGTCGGATCGAGGAAGGGGAATATGGCTATTGCGAAGTGACTGGCGAGCCGATCTCGCTGGGACGTCTGGAAGCCCGCCCCATTGCCACAATGACCGTCGAGGCGCAGGAAGCGCATGAACGCCAGGAAAAGATTTCGCGCGACGAATAGGATTTTCACCGCGTTTACCGATTGAAAAACAATTTGGGGTATCGCGTCGCTATGGCCAGTGTACCAAATTCCAGCGACGAAAACGCGTTGAACGCGCGGGGACAGCGGTCCACGAACCGTTCGAGCCTGTTTCTGTTGGGCAAGATGGGCGTTGACGGTGGCGTTTCCAGCGAAGCGATCCGCATTCGCAACCTCTCACCGACCGGATTGATGGCCGAGGCACCGACGATGCTTGCGGTCGGTACGGCAGTTGTCGTTGAAATGAAGAACATGGCCCCGGTCAAGGGCAAGGTCGTCTGGGCGACCGATGGCCGGATGGGCGTTGCGTTCAACGCCGAGATTGATCCCGCAAAGGTCCGTCAGCCCGTTGGCAAGGCGGAGGATCCGACGCCGGATTTCCTGAAAGTCCCGACGTCGCGTCGGCCCGGTCTCAAAATTTCCTGATTTCGGATGCCGGCCTGAGGCGAAGCGCCCCAGGACAGCAGTCCGACATGCTGGTCAGTGTTGGGCCAGCGCTTCCTTGATGCGGAGTTTTTCCTTCTTCATGCGGCTCAGCGTCAGCTGGTCGGGGTGTGGCCGCAATTCCTCTTCGTGAATCTTCTGGTCGAGCATGGCGTGCTTGGCTTCGAGTGCGAAAACATGGTTATGTTCCATAAGCGACTCTCCAGTAGTTTTCTGAGGCGTCGAGTAGAACAGGAACGACAGGGCCTGTCTCGCGGATATTGAAGTTGCTGCGATAATGGAGCATTTTTTGGCGGCGAATGGCGCGGGGAAATAAGAAAGTTTCGTGACAGTTGGCGGTGATGTCCCGCTACATGCACTTTATGTTGTCGAGGGGTCGGGATGGAGCAGCAACTGATGCAATTGCGACTCGAATCGCTCCGGGAGGAGCACCGCGATCTCGATGCCGCGATTGACGCGCTGCGCGACACGCCGCTGCCCGACCAGATCCGTCTTGCCCGCATGAAGAAGCGCAAGCTCGCCCTGCGCGATGAGATCGCAGCGCTCGAATCCGAACTGATCCCGGATATTATCGCCTGACGGCGCGTTAACGCCGTTTCCAACTGTTCCGCACCAGATCGCGCCGCCATAAGCGGAACCATGGAAGCGGTCGCAATCGCCGATACAAAAGTGACGGCAAAGGTCATTGACGCCCTGTATGTGGAGGCGATGGTCCTAGCCGATGATGCGCGGGCCTATTTCGACACGTTCAGCCGGGAAGAGCGCGATCGCCTAGGCCCGGTGTTGCGTGTCGCCTTTTCCTGTGAATCGCTGAAGGTCACGACACGGCTCATGCATGTGATCGCCTGGCTGCTCGCGCATCGGAGCCAGCGCCCGACGGGCGCGGGAGAAGTGATCGATATGCGCGGCCCGTTCCGGCTGGGCGGGCCGACCGAGACCGATCCTGATGCGGTGGCCGCATTGCCAGAAGGGGCACGCACGCGCATCGCCGCAAGTCTGGATCTCTACGCCCGCGTTGCCCGCCTGGAAGCGGAAATGACGCGCGCCGATACCCCGACAAGCCCCGCCCGCGAACTGCTCGACCGCCTGTCCCGGTCGCTCTAGCTGCCCAGTCCGATAGTGGACCGGGCGCGCCGCAAGACCCGGTAGGCAGTCGACTTCACAATATTCTGCCTCGGATAACGCCCTGGTGCCGCGGGGGAGAGGCCAAGCGAGCGCAGCGCTGCATTGAATCCCCGCGCATCGGCTTCCCGATAGCTCCAGTTGGAACGCCATGTGATCGACAGGGAGATGGAGAGCGTTTCGCCGACCTTCACCCAATGGGGCGCCTTGACGGGGACATAGATGGCATCGCCCGGCGCGAGCGGGACTGCCTTGCCCTTGGCCGCGAAATCGTCGCGCCAGGGCAGGTTGCGATGGCCGCCAACATGGTAGCGCTCATGGTCCTGATCCGAGAGCAGCTCTGGGTCGACCTGTGGAAAGACGGTCATCGTCTTTGTGCCCCGGATCTGGAGCAGGATATTGTGTTCCGGGTCCATGTGATAGGGCGTGACCGCGCCGGGTGACGACACGAAGATGAAGCCCTGCAACGTCATCATCTCGCCCGTCACAGGTTCGACAACCGCACGCAGCGGGGCCAGGGCCTCTTCCAGCAAGACCCGATAGGCGGGATCATTCTCGATCCATTTGAGGACCATCCACGATCCATTGTCCTCAATGGAGCGGATGGTCTCGGTGATGCTCAGCCCGTTGCCGGGCACGGCCTCTGGGTCGATCCCGACAGGTAGCTGGCCGCTATTATATTCGACGTGCGCGGGGTCGGTCCGCGCTGCCAGCTCGGCAAGGCGCTCCAGAGTGAGCAGCGGGTGCGCCGTCAATCCATGGTGCAGGCGTCCGCTCGCCTCGGGGTAAAGTGTCCTGAACTCGGCCAGCCCGGCCGCGTCAAAGCTCGTCATGGTCCCGTAGCCTCTGATCCTTAGGTTTCGATTGGCGGAACTGCTTGATGGCGGACCATCCCGCCTCGGCGAGGCGCACGGCGCGGAAGAGCATGGTCGTGCGGACGCCCCGACGGGGGAGGGCGATGCGCACCATTTCCCGCCGGTCGCGCCACAGGCTGTTGATCATCGGGTGATCTTCAACCGCGCAACTGTCCATCCAGCAAAAAGCTGGGTCTGAAAGGCGCTGCAAATTTGCCTTTTCAATGAGAATGCCCGGCGAGAAGCGGGCATAGCTCTCGTCATAAGCGATCTTGAAGGAAAGAGCGCCGTCACCCGCCAGCAGGTTGACGAGCATGGCGACCACGTCCTGGCCCACGCGCAGCCGCAGCATCTCGGCCTTTCCGGTCGCAAGCCCTGTCGACAGAGCCTCCTCGAAAAAGGAACGGCGCCCGGTTTCGAGGGCAAGGGCTGCGCCATCCTGACCTTTCCAGCCAGCGGCCTCAAGCGTCAGAAAGTCCTCGATCCAATCGGCTGCGCCGTCACTGGACCGGAGTATTTCGAACCGCACCTCGCCCAGTTCAGCAAGTCGGTTCTCGAGCCGGGCGATTTCCTTGCGCTTCTTCTTGCGGACCGTGGCCGCCCAATAATGCTCAGGCGTGTCGCCGGCGCACAGGAGCGCGCGCGAATATCGGTGGACGACGGCGCTCGGGCGTCGCGTCGCCCGGCAGACATCGAGGAGCGCGCGCGTGACGGCGCTGACCGCCGGCATCTCGGACAGGTACAGGATATCGGTGCCCGGCCAGTCCCGATCAAAGCACGCAAGTGTCGCCGTCCAGAACTCATGCTCCGCGCCACGCGCCACCAGCGGCACGCCCAGAAACTGGTTGTAGTGCAGCCAGTTTTCGAGCGCGGGCAGGGGGCTGCGTCCATAAGTCTGGCCGCTGCGCACCGGCATCAGGCCGATCAGCGACCCGTTGGCATCACGGACGGTCAGGATCTTGAGGCTTCGCGGCGTGTCGAGGTGGTGCAGGCTTGGCTCCAGAAACCAGCGCTCATAAAAGCTGTTGGCGTCGCTGGCGTGTGCGGCGAGCCTGTCCCACTCCGGAGCGAGCCGGGATACATCTTCGGGATTGAGGAGTTCTGCCCCGGCCACCGATGCGAGGCGTGATGGCGCGCTCATGGGGCTGCAACCAGCTCGCGTTCCAGCTCGGCATAGCGCACCGGCGTCACCCCGAGTGTATCGAAGGCCTCAAACACAGCGTCCCACCAGCCCCAGAAGCGATCCAGATCGGCTTGCGACTGGACATAGGGCGTGTGCCCCATGGCCAGCGTGGGGGAGTGAAAGGAGAGGCTGAAGATGTCGAGCCCGTCCGACACCATGGCGCGGATTGCTTCGATCGCATGCTCTACGGGCGTGCCCTCTGGCGTCAGCGGGACGCGCGTCAGCATGGCCGATCGCGCGAGCGGCCCGCGCAGTCCAGCCGAACGGTAAAGTCCCGGAAAGCGCCGCAAATGGCCCGTCCAGCCGCTGGACAGAGGCATCTGGACAATGCCTTCGGACGAGCGCCAGGGCCAGAGCGGGCAGGACGAATAATCCGGCCCTTCTTCGTTCGAATAATCGAACAGGGAACGAACCGAGACGTCCATCCGGTATCCAAGCGCGCGCAGATGGGCCATCGTGCTTGACCCAAGGCCGTAGCGCCCGGCCCGAAACACCGTGGGCGGCGCGCCGAGAAGGTCCGACAGGGCCGCCGTCAGCGTCGCCAGTTTCTCGAACTGCAGGTCTTCTGGCAGGTTTCCCGTGAAGCTGTTGGGGATGTTGACGGCCTCGCGGTGGGGCGGGGTGACCCAGGGGTGAAGATGGGCGCCCACATCGCAGGCCCCCGAACGTGCCAGCTCACCGATGATGGGCGCACTGTCCGCATTGGTTACGACCGGATAGTCGCACAGGTAGACGGGGTGCACGCCCATATCATTGAAGCGCGCGGTCGCGGCAGGCAGGGCCGCAATGGCGCGGGTCGATTGCGACGCGCGGGAAAAGTCGGCGCTCCAGTCAAACTCTTCTTCGGTATCGACGAAGATGATGAACCTGCGGCCAAATTCCGGGCGCGGATGTAGACGCGCGCCGGGCAGGACCGGGCATCGGGGCGCCGGGCTCTCCATCGTTGGCGCGCCTGCGACCTTGGGTTCAATATAGGTCATGACAGGGTTGCGCATAGCGCGGCCATCCTAAGGATTTGCTAAATGCGGTGATCGGCATATGGGGTCAGCTGTGATCATCCGGACCCCCGCGATCGTCTGTTCCGTGCGGCACCATGGCGAGCATGGCGTCATCGTGCGCCTGATGACGCCCGACCATGGACTGGTGGCCGGTTATGTCCGGGGCGGTCGCTCGCGCACGATGCGGCCCGTCCTGATGCCGGCCAATCTTGTCACGGCCGAATTTCGGGCGCGTCTGGCAGGACAATTGGCGGGGGTGTCCGTCGAACTCGTTCAGTCGCGCGCGCCGCTGATGTCCGAACCGCTGGCAGCCCTCGCGCTGGAATGGTGCTGCGCGCTGACATCGGTGGCATTGCCCGATGAACAGAATTATCCTGCCCTCTTTCAATCACTTGCAGCAGTACTTTCAGCAGTTGAGGCAGGTGATATCGTACGCGACTGGGCAGGGGCGCTGGCGGGGTATGAACTGCTGCTGCTGCGCGCGCTAGGATATGGCACACAGGTCGGCGCGATGCCGCAAGACTGGCCAGAGACGTTCGCTCTGCTCAATGCGAATGGTGCCAAGCTTGAGCGCCATATCCTGCAGGGGCGCACGGCTGATCTGCTCTCCGCGCGGGCACGATTGATCGACAGGTTGAAAAGGGCGGTTGCCTAATTGACGGGTTGCCGCCATTTGCGCGGCGAAAATGGAGGAATACAGCATGCGCATCGCCCTTTTGCCCGGTGACGGGATCGGTCCGGAAGTTATTGCCCAGGCCAAGCGCGTTCTCGAGGCACTGGCGATTGAGGGCCTGTCGTTCGAAGAGGCGGCGGTCGGCGGAGCGGCCTATAAGGCGCATGGTCACCCGCTGCCCGCGGCGACACTGGACGTTGCCCGTCGCGCGGACGCGATCCTGTTCGGTGCGGTTGGTGATCCGGATTGCGATGCGCTGGAACGCCATTTGCGCCCCGAGCAGGCGATCCTGGGCCTCCGCAAGGAACTTGGCCTCTTTGCCAATCTGCGCCCGGCCAAGCTCTATGCCGAACTTGCCGATGCTTCTGCGCTTCGGCCTGAAGTCGCCTCGCAGATCGACATGGTGATTGTCCGCGAGCTCAATGGTGACGTCTATTTCGGCGAAAAGGGCCACCGCACCACGGCGTCCGGACTGCGCGAAGGCTATGACGTCATGGCGTATAACGAAGCCGAAGTGCGCCGCATTGCCAAGGTCGGCTTTGAAACAGCGCGGGCCCGCAAGGGGCGGCTCTGCTCGGTCGACAAGGCCAATGTGCTGGAAACCTCGCAGCTCTGGCGCGACGTCATCATCGAGACGGCAGCCGACTATCCCGATGTGCAACTGAGCCACATGTATGTCGACAATGCCGCCATGCAGCTGGTGCGCAATCCCGGACAGTTCGACGTGATCGTCACTGGCAATCTGTTTGGCGATATCCTGTCGGACCAGGCGAGCATGTGTGCAGGGTCGATCGGGATGCTGCCGTCAGCCTCGCTCGATGACAGCAAGAAGGGGCTTTACGAGCCGATCCATGGGTCGGCGCCCGATATCGCCGGGCAGGGGAAGGCCAACCCGCTGGCGACGATCCTGTCGGCCGCCATGATGATGCGTTATTCGCTGGACCGTCCGGCAGAGGCCGACCGGATCGAAGCGGCCGTTGCCGCGGCACTCGCCGGTGGCGCGCGCTCCCCGGATCTCGGTGGGACGATGACGACCGCAGAGATGGGCGATGCGGTCCTTGCCGGTCTTTGAGGCCCATGTTCACGCTTGAGGACCTGCGCCGGGCGGCACAGCGGATCTACCGCGACATGCCGCCATCGCCGCAATATGCATGGCCTTTGCTGGCCGAGCGGACGGGTTGCGAGGTCTGGGTCAAGCATGAGAACCACACGCCGACCGGCGCTTTCAAGGTGCGCGGCGCGATCACCTATATCGACTGGCTGCGGGAAACCCATCCCGAGGTCAAAGGGATCATCACCGCGACGCGCGGCAACCATGGACAGGCGCAAGTGCGCGCGGCCGTCAAAGCGGGGCTGACGGCAACCATTGTCGTTCCCTTTGGCAATGCCCGCGAAAAAAATGCCGCCATGCGCGCCTTCGGGGCGGAACTCATCGAGCATGGTCATGACTTTGACAGCGCCAAGGCAGAGGCCGTGGCAAGAGCGGCGCAATATGGCCTTTACATGGTCCCGTCCTATGACACGGAACTCGTCCGCGGTGTAGCCAGCTACGGCCTTGAGCTATTTGACGCCGTGCCTGATCTTGACACGGTTTATGTCCCCGTCGGCTGCGGGTCGGGCCTGTGCGGCACGATTGCGGCGCGAGATGCCATGGGACTGAAAACCAAGATTGTCGGCGTGGTGTCCGCCCATGTCGATGCGGCCAAGCAGTCCTTCGAAGCCGGTCGGCTCATCCAGAATGATACCGCACACACCTTTGCCGACGGGGTCGCGGTGTGCACGCCGGTTCAGGCGGCACTCGATTATTTTGGCAAAGGGGCCGAACGCTTTGTGGGCGTGACCGATGATGAGGTGGCCGAAGCGATCCGCATCTATTGGCAGGACACGCACAATCTGGCCGAAGGCGCGGGGGCTGTCGCTCTCGCAGCGCTCCTGCAGGAACGCGAACAGATGAAGGGCAAGCGCGTTGCCGTGATCCTGTCAGGCGGAAACATCGATCAGAGCCAGGCGGCCGTCGTACTTTCGGGCCAAACACCATTGACCTGAACGCGCCACGCTAGGAAGAGGCGGGCATGAAAAAGGATACCGGACAGAATCGCGCCATCACGTCCAAGTGGCGTCCCGCAACGCAGGCCGTGCGCGGCGGCACTTGGCGTTCCGAGCATGGGGAGACGTCCGAAGCGTTGTTCCTGACGTCCGGCTACACCTATGACGATGCCGAGACGGTTGCCGCGCGGTTCGCGGGCGATCAGCCGGGCATGACTTATTCCCGTTTGCAGAACCCGACGGTCGAAATGCTTGAGGAACGCATCGCCCTGCTGGAAGGGGCAGATGCCGCACGATGTCAGGCAACAGGCATGGCCGCCATGACGTCGGCCTTGCTGTGCCAGCTGGAACAGGGCGACCATGTGGTTGCGGCACGGGCCGCTTTCGGGTCGTGCCGCTGGCTGACCGACAGCCTGCTGCCCAAATTCGGCATCACGACGACGACAATCGACAGCCGCGACAATGCCCAGTGGGAAGCGGCGATCCAGCCCAATACCAAGGTGTTCTTCTTCGAGACGCCGGCCAATCCGACGATGGACATCGTCGATCTCACCTTCGTCTGCGGTCTGGCGCGCAAGCACGGCATCACGACCGTCGTCGACAACGCCTTTGCAACGTCCGCGCTCCAGCGGCCGATGGATTATGGGGCAGATGTCGTCGCTTATTCCGCCACCAAGATGATGGACGGTCAGGGCCGCGTCCTTGCCGGGGCAGTCGCTGCGAGCCATGAGTTCATCAATGACAAGCTGCTGCCGTTCCAGCGCAATACTGGACCCAATCTGTCGCCCTTCAACGCCTGGGTCGTGCTCAAGGGGCTGGAGACGCTCGATCTGCGCATCCGGCGCCAGTCAGAAAATTCGCTGATGGTTGGCCGCTTCATGGAAGGCCGCGTGAAGTCGATGCTCCATCCGGGGCTTGCCAGCCATCCGCAGCACGCGCTTGCCATGTCGCAAATGTCGGCTTGTGGGCCCATTTTCTCCTTCCTTGTCGAAGATCGCAAGCAGGCAATGGCTCTGCTGAATGCCCTGCAACTCATTGATATATCAAATAATATTGGCGACTCGCGTTCGCTGATTACTCATCCCGCGACAACGACCCACCACAGCGTGGGGCCTGAGGCGCGTGCGGCGATGGGCGTCGATGAAGGGATGCTGCGCCTCAATGTCGGCCTTGAAGACCCGCAGGACCTGATTGAGGATATCGATCAGGCCTTGCGCGCGGTCGGCCTGTGATCGCCGCTCTCTTCCCTTATGTGGAAGAGACGCGCGGTGTCATCGTGCGCGTGTCGGTCAATTACCTGCCCGAACAGTCGCAGCCGCAGGACGGACGCTGGTTCTGGGCCTATCACATCCGCATCGAAAACCATGGTGACATGGCGGTGCAGCTGCTGACCCGGCGCTGGGAAATACGCGATGCCAGAAATGTCCTGCATCTTGTTGAAGGTGAAGGCGTTGTGGGCGAGCAGCCGGTAGTCAATCTTGGCGGGTCCTATGACTATGTCTCGGGCTGCCCGCTGACAACATCGACGGGCTCCATGGTGGGCACTTACCAGATGATCGGTGAGGATGGCTCACGCTTTGACATCGCCATCCCCAAATTTGATCTGCGTGCGCCGGTGGTCAGCGGATGAAGCGGACGCTGCTTCCTTTGAACGGCCTGCGCGTCTTTGACGCGGCGGCCCGTCATCTGAGCTTCACGCGCGCAGCCGATGAACTGGCGGTCACGCCTGCGGCCGTCGGCCAGCAGATCCGCGCGCTTGAGGATGTGCTCGGCGTTGTCCTTTTCCGCCGGACGCCCAAGGGGCTGGAACTGACGCCTGAGGCAGAGAACGGGCTGGACGCCCTGCGGGCGGGTTTTTTGCAGTTCGAGGAATCGGTTCGTGCCATGCAGGCCGGACAGTCTTCAAAGTCACTGACCATTGCGGCACCGCGCGATTTTACAGCGAAGTGGCTCGCCCCCCGTCTGGCCGCATTTGGGCGGGCGGATCCCGAGACCCGCTTTTCAATCGTTGCCGCGGACGGCCTGCCCGAATTTACCGAGGCTAATCTCGATCTTGCGGTCATTCTGGCGGATGGGCCGGGTGGGCATGAAGGCCTGCAATTGTCCGACGGCGCCATGGTGACCGTCACGGCGCCGCAGGGCGGCGGGGAGACGATGATCGGCTGGCCGGGCAGTCCCGGGGATGATGCGGCGACACTTCGTGTGTCCGATGCGGGCCTCGCCATCGATGCCGCCGCCAATGGCTTTGGCCGCGCGCGCGTGCCGCTTCTGCTGGCGCAGGCCGATATCGACGCGGGACGCGTGCAGGCAATCGACAATGCCGCACCGGGTGATCTGGCCTATTGGCTGGTCGCGCCGTTGCCACAGTGGCGGCAAAAGAAGGTCCGGGCGCTTGTCGAGGCGCTATCTGCCGGGATACCTGACTAGAAATCGTCCGCGACGGCAATCGCCTTGCGCAGCTTGGGCGGTGCACAGATACGCCAGCTCTTTGCGAGCCAATCTGCCAAATGGTCCCAGTCATTGCGCCCGAGATCGAGCCGAATGCCGATCCAGCCCGAAGGCGCATAATAAGGCGGCAGGTAATAGAGGTCGTCATCCTGCTCGACGAGCATCGCCTGTTCGTCCGTGCCGCTCGTCTTGACGAACAGCGCTATTTTCCCGTCGCCATGATGGTGTTGCGAGAAGAGCGCGAAGAACTTGCCGCCCGCAATCGCAAAACCGGGGCTGCCGTGCGAGGTCCGCTCTTCGGTTGATGGCAGCGCAAGCGCGCGTTCGCGGAGTTGCGCGAGCAGCCATTGCGGGTCGCTTTCGCGCGTCACATAAGCGGCGAGCGCACGTGCATAGGTCTGATGTTCCGCGATCAGCACACGGGCAGCGAGGGTGTCGACCGTATCGCCTGGCAGGACCGCGACTTCGGTTTGGGCCAGCACTGGACCTTCATCCAGCCCCGCCGTCACAATATGGACGCTGCAGCCGGCGACCGTGTCGCCAGCCTCCAGCGCGCGTTCATGCGTGTCGAGGCCCTTATACTTGGGCAGGAGCGAGGGGTGGATGTTGAGCATCCGTCCGTCCCACTTGGCGACGAACTCAGGCGAGAGCAGCCGCATATAACCGGCGAGCGCCACATAATCCGCGCGGGCCTTGCGAATTTCCGTGTCGAGAATGGCGTCGAATTCGGCGCGCTTCATGCCCTTGTGGCTCTGGGCGAAGGTCGCAACGCCTTCGGCCTCAGCGAACGCAAGACCGGCGGCTTCGGGGTCATTCGCCGCGACGAGCACGATCTCAAACGGACAATCGGGCTGTTTGGCTGCATAGACGAGCGCCGCCATGTTCGAGCCGCGGCCCGAAATCAGGACGGCAACCCGCGCCTTAGCCATGGTGCGTGGCCGACCAGTCGGCCCGGGCGCTCCAGCTTTCGGACGAACCCCGCACGGTGCAGCCCTTTTCACCCCTGGTGATATGGCCGATGCGGAAGACGGTTTCTCCGGCGGCTTCCAGATCCGCCATTGCCGACGCAGCATCAGCCTCAGCCACAACGACTGCCATGCCTATCCCGCAGTTGAAGGTGCGCGCCATTTCTTCAGGCTCGATATGGCCCTGCGCCTGCAGGAAGGCCATCAGGCGCGGCTGCGGCCAGAGATCGGCATCGACATGCGCATGCAGGCCTTCGGGAAGGACACGCGGGATGTTTTCAAGGAGGCCGCCCCCGGTGATGTGCGCCATCGCATGCACCTTGCCTGCACGCACGAGCGGCAGAAGCTGCTTCACGTAAATCCGCGTCGGGGCCATCAGCGCGTCGATGAGGAGCACGTCCTGATCGAACAGGGCAGGGCGGTCGAGCTTCCATCCCTTGTCAGCCGCGAGGCGACGTACCAGCGAGAAGCCGTTGGAATGGACGCCCGAAGAGGCGAGACCAAGGATGACGTCGCCGTCGGCAACCTTGTCGGCGGTCAGCACCTGGGACCGCTCGACAGCGCCGACGCAGAAGCCCGCGAGATCATAGTCGCCATCGGCATACATGCCCGGCATTTCCGCCGTTTCACCACCGATAAGCGCGCATCCGGCCTGCTTGCAGCCTTCGGCGATGCTCGCGACGACGCGTTCCGCGACATCAGTGTCGAGCCTTCCGCTGGCATAGTAATCGAGGAAGAAGAGCGGCTCTGCCCCCTGCACGATCAGATCATTCGCGCACATGGCAACAAGATCGATGCCGACGCCGTCATGCTTGCCCGATTCGATGGCAAGCTTGAGCTTCGTGCCGACCCCGTCATTGGCGGCCACAAGCAGAGGATCGGTAAAGCCAGCAGCCTTCAGATCGAAAAACCCGCCGAACCCGCCCAAATCCGCGTCTGCGCCGGGCCGCCGCGTGGACTTGGCCAGGGGCGCAATCGCGCGGACCAGGGCGTTGCCCGCCGCGATGGAGACGCCAGCCTTGGCGTAGGTATAGGGTTCGGAGGCGTTGTGCTTGGAGTCCATTTCTCGGCTGCTAGCGATATCGCTCTTGGAATTCCACGCCCAACTCGCCAAAAGGCGCGCGTGACGTTCCAGACCCGCCATCTCCGTGTCCTGCCCTTTGCGATCGCGCTGTGCGTCGGGGCCATGGGAATTGCCGTGTACGCGCAGCTTGAAGGCGGCGAACGCGGCGTTCCGCCGATCGATAGCGCAAGCAATTTTGAGGTGAGCGGCGTCGTTGTCGACGTGGCTGCGAAGACAGCTGATGCCGCCCGGATGCGCGGCTGGCGTGAGGCGCAGCGGCTCGGCTGGAAGAAATTGTGGGAAGAAACGCACGGGCCGGGCGCGCCCGGACTGAGCGATGGCGCGCTTGATTCGATTGTGTCGGGCATTGTCGTCGAGGACGAACAGATCGGGCCGAACCGCTATATCGCGCGGCTTGGTGTCCTGTTTGATCGTGTGCGTACGTCGGAAATTCTTGGCGTGGCGGGCAATGTCCGTCGCTCCGCACCGCTGTTGGTTGTGCCCATCCAGTATAGTGGCGGACTGCCTCAGAGCTTTGAGACGCGGACGGAATGGCAAAAGGCCTGGGCCCGTTTCCGCACGGCGGACAGCGTCATCGACTATGTCCGCCCGACGGGTGGCGGGGCGGACCCGTTGCTGCTGACCGCATCGCAGACAAAGCGCCCGGGCCGCCGCTGGTGGCGGATGCTGCTCGACCAATATGGCGCAGCGGACCTCATCATCCCGCAGGTCCGGCTGGAGCGCCTCTATCCGGGCGGGCCCGTTCTCGGCCATTTCTCAGCCTTTTATGGTCCGGATTCGCGGCCGTTGGGCAATTTCACGCTGCGCGTCGGATCCAGCGCTGGCATTCCAAAATTGATGGATGAAGGCGTTCGCCGTCTTGATGCGCTGTTTGCGGCGGCGCTCGCCTCCGGCAAGCTGGCTCCCGATACCTCGCTCGTCATCGAAAAGCCGGTGGACGAGGAAGAGCTGGAGCCGACCGCTATCACGGATGAAAGCGGCGCAACCGGCGAGCAGGCGGTGACGACCGCCGATGAGGACCGCGCAGCCGCCGCGGCGACCAAGACCTTCTCGGTCCAGTTCGATACGCCTGACGTCGCGTCGGTAACGGCAGCAGAATCGGCCGTGCGGGCGGTGCCCGGTGTCCGCTCTGCCTCCACGTCGAGCCTCGCGCTTGGCGGCGTCTCGGTCATGCGGGTGGCTTTCGACGGAGACGTGGACATGTTGCGTCTGGGTCTGTCGGCGCGCGGATACCGCGTCACGGTGGCCGGCGATACCATTCGTATCCGGCGCTAACGACACTGCCGGAGCAGATGACCCAGATTGGCCTGCCATTTGATTGGCCCGCACAGGAAGACCAGAGCGACTTCATCGTGACGCCGTCCAATGACGCCGCCGTGCGTCATCTTGACCGGTGGGGCGGATGGCCGGTGCGTGCGGGTTTGCTCGTTGGCCCGCGCAAGAGTGGCAAGAGCCTGCTGGGCCGCATTTTCGCCGCGCGGTCGGGCGGTGTCGTCATCGACGATGCCGAACGGAAAGCCGAAGCGGACCTGTTTCACGCCTGGAACGCCGCGCAGGAGACGCGCATCCCCTTGCTGATCATTGCAGAGCAGGCGCCGCCCGCTTGGGAAATCCGCTTGCCCGACCTCCGCTCGCGTCTGGCGGCAACCCCCATTGCCGAAATCGGCTTGCCGGACGCCCCGCTGACCGAGTCGCTGCTGGCCAAGATGCTGTCGAAGCGGGGGCTCGTCCTCCCGCCTGAGGTGGCCGCCTATGTCGCGGCGCGGCTGGAGCGCAGCTATCTGGCGATCCAGCGCGCGGCAGATGCCCTCGACGCGGCCTCCCTGTCACGCAAGCGCGGACTGACCGTACCGCTCGCGCGGGAGGCGATGATGGCGCAGGGCCTGATGGACTGAGCTGCCTCAGCCACAGCTGAGACGCGTCACCATGTTCGTGTCATCGATCAGGATGTTCAGCCGGTCCGCGCGGTAATCCATCGTCACTGCCATGCCGGGGCGCATCCAGCGTACGGTCCTCGCGCCGGTCAGCCGCAGGGCCTCAGTTGCCAGTTCCTGCGTGGCCGGTCTACCCAGCAGGGTTTGCGCCTTTTCCACAAAGCAGGCCGGCGGCGGCTGAACCGGTTCGGGTGCCGGCATCGGCGCGCACCCGGCCAGCAAGAGGACAGGGAGCGCCCGTGTGATCATCCCTCTTCGCTTTCCAGCTCTTCCCGCTCCTCGATGCGCGTGATCTTGAGCTTGCCGTTCACGACACCGAAGCCGAGCCGACCGTCGACCAGATCGAGCGCGTCCCGGCCGAATTGTTCGAAACGCCATCCTTCCAGGATGGCCAGTCCGTCACGATGCCCCGCCGCAAGAAAGTCCAGCTCGTCAGTGCGTGCGAGCAGGCGGGGGGCGACGTCGATATCACGGGCCCGGATCTTTAGGAGCAGCTTCAGCAGGTCTGAAACCAGCCCGCCTTCCTTGCCAAGCCCGGGGCGGCGATCGTCGCGCGCGGGCATTTCTGAGGCCGGAAGCGGCGTCGCATTGGCCAGCGTGTCCATCAGGCGTGCGCCGATTTCATTCGCAGCCCAGGAGGTGGAAAGACCACGGACCTTGGAGAGATCATGCTGGCTGCGTGGCGGATGCATGGCGAGATCGGCGAGCGTCTCATCCTTCATGATGCGCCCGCGCGGGATGTTCTTGTGCCGCGCTTCGGTTTCGCGCCAGGCCGCGAGCGCCTTCAGACGTCCCAAAGGCTCGGCCTTGCGCGTGGCGATCTTGACGCGTTTCCACATCACTTGGGGATCGGCGACATAATTGGCGGGATCGGCAATGCGCTCCATCTCATCATTGAGCCAGACGCCCCGGCCGGTCTTGCGCAGCTTTTCCAGCATCTTTGGAAAAATGACCGCCAGATGGGTCACGTCGCCAATCGCATAGTCGATCTGACGCTTGTCGAGCGGACGTCGGGCCCAGTCGGTGAACCGCGCGCCCTTGTCGAGCTGGATGCCGAGCCACGAGTCGACCAGATTGGAATAGCCGACCTGCTCCCCCTGGCCGAGCGCCATCGCCGCGATCTGGGTGTCGAACATGGGGTGCGGGGTCTTCCCCGTCAGGTTGCAGATGATTTCGATGTCCTGCCCGCCCGCGTGGACGACCTTCAGCACATCCTCATTGTTGGTCATGAGGTCGAGGAGCGGCTTCAGGTCCAGTCCGTCCGCCTTGGGATCAATCGCGGCGGCCTCATGCTCGTCCGCGACCTGGATCAGGCACAGGTCCGGCCAATAAGTGTTCTCGCGCATGAACTCGGTATCGACGGCGATGAAGGGGGATTTTTCCCAGCGGGCACACAGGTCGGCGAGTTCGTCAGTGGTGGTGACAAGCGGATGAATCTTCATTCTGTCCGCGTAGCCGCGTTCGCGCCCGCATTCCACCCTTCGCGCATTTTCGACCAGATTTGAGCCTTACGCCCAGCGGTTTTTAACCTGCGTTGAGCCGAGCAACCCTTTTAAAATGAGAGGGTTAGGTTCTGTGCATCTGACAAAGATGCTGTTTGGTACACGCAGGATGGAGTGATGAAAATGGCCAACACCCAGAACAAGCAGGGCGACACGTCGAACCGCGGCTTCGCCTCTATGGACAAACAACGCCAGCGTGAAATTGCGAGCGAAGGCGGCAAGGCCTCTGGCGGCAATTTCGCCAATGACCGTGAGCGGGCATCCGAAGCCGGGCGCAAGGGCGGCCAGTCCAGCCATGGCGGCGGCAACAACCGCTGACCTGACACAGGAAGGGAAGGGGCGCTTCGGCGCCCCTTCTTCTTGACAAATCGGCGCTGTCCACGTCTAGGCGCGCCATGCATATCTATCGTTCACATACCTGCGCCCAGCTCCGCAAATCCGATGTGGGATCGACTGTCCGTCTTTCGGGCTGGATCCACCGCAAGCGCGATCACGGCAACCTCCTCTTCGTCGACCTGCGCGACCATTACGGCCTGACGCAGATCGTCACCGACGTGGACTCCGAAGCCTTCAAGGTTCTGGAGAAAGCGCGCGCGGAATCGGTCGTCACGATTACCGGCGATGTCGTCGCCCGCGCGGTGGAAACCGTGAACGCCAACCTCCCAACCGGTGAGATCGAAGTGCGCGCGCGCGAGGTAACCTTGCAGTCGGCCGCGCAGGAACTGCCGATGCCCGTGTTTGGCGATGCGGAATATCCGGAAGACATCCGCTTGCGTTACCGCTTCCTCGATCTGCGACGCGAACGTCTGCACAACAACATCGTGCTGCGGTCGAACGTCATTTCGAGCGTGCGGCGCCGGATGATCGAACAGGGCTTTACCGAGTTCCAGACCCCGATCCTGACGGCGTCCTCGCCGGAAGGCGCGCGCGACTATCTCGTGCCGAGCCGCGTGCATCCGGGCAAGTTCTATGCGCTTCCGCAGGCACCGCAGATGTTCAAGCAGCTGCTGATGGTGGCGGGCTTTGACCGCTACTTCCAGATTGCGCCGTGCTTCCGCGATGAAGATGCCCGCGCCGACCGGTCGCCGGGCGAATTCTACCAGCTCGACTTCGAAATGAGCTTCGTCACGCAGGACGACGTTTTCAACGCGATCGAGCCGGTGCTGCACGGCCTGTTCGAAGAATTTGCAAATGGCCGTCGGGTCAGCCCGGCGCCGTTCCCGCGCATTCCCTATCGCGAAGCGATGCTGAAATACGGGTCGGACAAGCCCGATTTGCGCAACCCCATCGTCATCACCGACGTGTCTGAGCACTTCAAGACGTCGGGTTTCGGTCTGTTTGAACGCATCGTCGGCAGCGGCGGCGTCGTGCGGGCCATTCCGGCCCCGGGCACGGCGGACAAGAGCCGCAAGTTCTTCGATGACATGAACGACTGGGCGCGCAGCGAAGGCCATGCCGGTCTTGGCTATGTCACGCGCAAGGGCGGCGAATTTGGCGGCCCGATTGCCAAGAACCATGGCGAAGAGGGCATGAAGGCCATTTATGCGGCACTCGGCCTTGGTCCGGACGACGGCCTGTTCTTTGCCGCGGGCAATGAAGGCCAGGCCGCCAAGCTGGCCGGCGCGGCGCGCACACGCGTCGGCGATCAGCTCGGTCTTATCGATCCGAACACGTTCGAATTCTGCTGGATCGTCGATTTCCCGATGTTCGAATATGATGAAGACGCCAAGAAGGTGGACTTCTCGCACAACCCGTTCTCGATGCCGCAGGGTGAGCTGGAAGCGCTGGAGACGATGGATCCGCTCGATATCCTCGCCTACCAGTATGACATCGTCTGCAATGGCGTGGAGCTCTCCTCGGGCGCCATCCGTAACCACAAGCCGGAAATCATGTACAAGGCGTTCGAGATTGCCGGCTATTCGCAGGAAGATGTCGACACCAACTTTGCCGGCATGATCAACGCGTTCAAATTTGGCGCGCCGCCGCACGGCGGTTCGGCACCGGGCATTGACCGTATCGTCATGCTGCTGGCGGATGAACCCAATATCCGCGAAGTCATCGTCTTCCCGATGAACCAGAAGGCCGAAGACCTGATGATGGGTGCGCCGGGTCCGGTGACGGCCAAGCAGTTGCGCGAACTTAATATCCGCATCGTGGAACAGACCAAGGGCTAACCGGATCTGCGGATGCGCCAAATGGTCGTGCGCATCCGCATTAAGCGCTTGGATTCAGAGGTCTGCACGTCCATCCTGCCCTTCCTCTCGGGCAGAATGAGGCGCTTATGGTTCGTCGTCGAAATGTCCCAAAATCGGGCGGTTTGAATCGCCGCCAAATTGGCGCTTGTGGCAGGCGGAAATCTGTTTCTAGGCTTTCTGCCATGGGGGCAGACCTTTCGGAATATGAGCGCGGCGCGCATTATGAAGGCGACTATGATGCCGATCTTGCCGCGCTCCAGGAACGCCTCGCCAAAATTCAGGCCGCCTATATCAGCCACGGAAACAGCGCGATTATCGCGGTCGAAGGCTGGGATGCCTCGGGCAAGGGTGGGGCAATCAGCCGCCTGACGGCAGGCTGGGATCCCCGCTGGTTCGAAGTCTGGCCGATTGGCGCGCCAACCGAGGAAGAGCGCGTCCGCCATTTCCTCTGGCGCTTCTGGAAGCGGCTGCCGGGCAAGGGCGAGATCAATATTTTCGACCGGACCTGGTATGGCCGCGTGCTTGTCGAACGGATCGAGGGCTTCTGCACCGATGCGCAGTGGCAGCGCGCCTATGACGAAATCAACGAATTTGAGGCGCAGCAGCGCGACAATGGCGTCGTCCTCATCAAGATCTTCATGCACGTAACGCAGGAGGAGCAGGACCGGCGCTTCCGCAAGCGGCTGGAAGATCCCTGGAAGCGCTGGAAGACCGGCGTCGAAGACTATCGCAACCGGGAAAAGCGCGACGCCTATGTCGATGCCTATCATGACATGTTCAAGCGGTGCGACACGCGCTGGGCGCCGTGGACGATCATCGATGCCAACAACAAGAAGGCGGCGCGCATCGCCTTTCTGACGGCGGTTGCCGATCAGCTTGAAAAGCACGCCAACATGACGCCACCCCCGCTTGACCCGGAGCTGGAACGGCTGGCGCGCAGCGTCTTTCCCGATCTGGAAGATATCAAATAAAGTCGATCAGTCCGCCAGCGGGTAGCGGATGTCCATGACCTCATATTCGATCTCGCCCGCCGGGAGGGTGACGCGCCGGAGATCGCCCACGCGCGCGCCGCGCACGGCGATGGCGATGGGTGAGTTCCACCCCACGCGGCCCGCGCCGGGTTCGGCTTCGTCATCGCCGACGAGGGTGATGGTTCGGCGGTTGTCGTGTTCATCAGCAAGGACGACCGTCGCGCCAAAAAGGGCGCATGACAGGTCTGTCTGTGCGGCAGGATCGACGATCTTCGCGGCTTTCATGCGGCGGGAAAGCCAGCCCAGTTCACGGTCGATCTCGCGAAGCCGCCGTTTGCCGTAGATATAATCCCCATTCTCAGACCGGTCGCCATTCCCGGCGGCCCAGGAGACGGTCTCCACCAGCTTGGGGCGTTCGCCCGCAAACAGCGCATCATAACGCGCGCGCAGGGCCGCGAAGCCCGCAGGCGTAATGTAGTTGGGACGATCCATCAGCCCGGATAGCGCTTTCCGAGATAGGTGGACAGCGGCGTGCTCGACCGCACCGTCGCACGGGCGGGGTTGAGCAGATCATAGACCACGGCATTTTCGAGAACACGCTGCACATAGTTGCGCGTCTCGGAGAGCGGAATGTTCTCGATCCAGGTCAGGACATCGACTTCGCTGCGGGGATCGCCATAGGTCCGCAGCCACCGGTTCACATTGCCCGGCCCGGCATTATAGGCCGCGACCGCCAAGACATAGGATCCTCCATACATGTCTATGAGCCGCCCGAAATAAGTTGAGCCCAACGCCATGTTGTACTGCGGATTGCCGAGGCTTTCATAATTGTAGGCAAGGCCGGCACGGGGCGCGGTGTCCCGCGCGGTCGCGGGCATCAGCTGCATCAGGCCGCGCGCGCCCACCCGGCTGGTCGCTTCCTTGTCAAACTGGCTTTCCTGCCGCGAAATGGCGTGGATCATCGTCCAGCTCGACGTCAGCTCCGGCGGCACCTCAACCTGCGGAAAAGCGGCGTTCACATAGTTGGCCAGGCCCGTATTCCGCGCGTTGCGGCCGATCATGACGTTGAGGTCCGGTCGGGCGATCCGCGCGGCAAGCTCGGTCGCCAGAACGTGATCGACTTCATTGTCGACAGCGTTGGCAAGGCTGCGAACGAAGAGGCTCTGATCAACCCAATTGCCCGACTGGCCCAGAGCGATGAGCGCACGAACAATCGTCCGGCGATTGAAGTTCTCGCGCTGCGCGGCCGAGACGTTGACGACAGCATCGTCATTGCGGACCCGCGGCACGCGGCCGAGACGCTCGCTTGCCAACTGACCATGGAACTGGTCGAAAAAGCGGGCGGCGGACTCATAAAGGGGCAGGGCATCACTGCGCCTACCCGCCGCTTCGAGCGCCCGGCCCGCCCAATAGAGTCCCCGGGCCTGCGTTTGCGGCGATTTGGCCGCAGCGGCGTACAGCTGGAACATGCGCGCGGCGTTTTCCGGCTGCGCCAGCCGGTTGAGCGCCGTTGTGCCCGCCATCCAGACAAGGTCTGTATAGACATCGCGCTCCCCAAAGGGGCGGTCGCGGATGACTGTGCCCGGGGGATATGCGGTGCCCGCGCGGCTGGAGATGTCATAGGCCACCTGCCAGTCGCCATCCTTCGCCGCGTCTTGGGCCGAGATGAGGAGCATTTGCAGCCAGACATCTGGCGCGGACGGAAAGGCCGAAAGGGACGCGTTGTTGCGCAGGATCTGCCGGGCGACCGCTGACTGGCCTGTGTTGCGCAGCCACCACATGTAATCGGCAAAAAATCCGGGGTCGGCCCGCAGGGAGGCGGTCGCATAAGCCAGCCGATCCGGCGCGTCCGCCGCCTTGGTCAACAGCGCCAGACGAACGTCGAACAAGGGCCGTTTGGTCGGACTGGTCAGCCCGATCTGACGGGTCGCGGCGGGCGTCGCGCGCTGCCAGAGCAGCTTGTCCATGCGCCGGTCATGGTCCCCCAGCGTCAAGACCGACCCGAACCGGGTCAGCAGGCGGACCTCATCATCGGTGGACAGGGCGCCGCCGGTCCATGCGCTGCGGGCCGCGTCGGCCGCTTCGTCGCGCCGGTCCTGCTCATCTAGTGCTTCGGCATAGCGCAGGAACGCTGTGGGGGATTGCGGCGGAAATTTCCGAAAGAAAGCGATGATGGCGCTGGCGCTGTCGACGCCCGGCTTGATCGCGCGTTCGGCATTCTTGCGAAATGCCGCTTCGCCCGGCCAGCCCTGATTCACCGCCAAAAAATTGGCATAGGCGGAAAAGGGAAGATTGTCGTTGCGCCGGAGCATGTTCCACTGGCTCAGCGCGGAAGCAATCGGATCCGTGACGGGCAGCGGCTGCACGACGGGGGCCGGAAGCGGGAATGTTGCGGCAGCAGAGGGCAGGTCAGGCGTCTCCGCGTTCACGGCATGTGCGGCGAACAGGACCGGTGACAGGAGAAAAGCCCTCAATGCACGAGACAACATGCTGGACATTATGGGGTACGCATCCTTATTTGGCGCTGAACGACAGGCCGCTTCTCGCGTTTGCTTATGACGCAATGCGGCAATCAGGTGAAGGGCTGCCCCCATGTTTTCGGGCTCAATTCCGGCGCTCGTGACGCCGTTTCGCGATGGACAGGTAGATGAGGCGGCGTTTCGTCGGCTCGTCGACTGGCAAATACAGGAAGGGTCGAGTGCGCTCGTGCCGTGCGGGACGACCGGCGAAAGCGCCACATTGTCCTATGACGAGCATTATCGTGTCATCGCTCTGTGCATCGAGGAAGCGGCGGGTCGCGTGCCCGTGATCGCCGGTTGCGGATCGAACGACACGGCAACGGCGGTGCGCCACATGGCCTTTGCCAAGGCAGAAGGGGCCGCGGCGGCCCTGGTCGTCGCCCCTTATTACAACCGCCCAAATCAGGATGGGCTATATGCCCATTTCGCGCATCTCGCCGACAAGTGCGACCTGCCGATCATTCTCTATAACGTGCCGGGCCGGACCGTGACCGACCTCCTGCCGGAAACCGTGGCGCGCCTTGCCGAAATCCCCTCGATCGTGGGGATCAAGGATGCGAGCGGCAATCTGGCCCGCGTGACCTCGCACCGGCTGTCGTGCGGCACTGACTTTGCGCAGCTGTCGGGCAATGACGACATGGCGCTTGCGTTCAACGCAGCAGGTGGGGTGGGCTGCATCTCGGTGACGGCGAATGTCGCGCCCAAGCTGTGTGCCGCGCTGCAGGCGGCATGCCATGCCGGGGACTATGAGCTTGCCCGGACGATCAACGATCGCCTTCATCCGCTGCACGGCGCGCTCTTTTCCGACGCATCGCCGGGCCCTACCAAATATGCGCTGACGCGGGTTCTGGACGGCTTTCCGGCAGAGCTGCGTTTGCCGATGACCCCTGCGGGCACAGCCTCCCGCGCGGCCGTTGATGCAGGGCTGGAGCACGCTGGTCTCATCTGATGGCCCGCCCGCGCCCCGCCACGTTCGACAAGTTCAAGACCGTCGCCGAAAACCGGCGCGCGCGGTACGACTATTTCATCGACACGACCTATGAGGCGGGGCTTGCCCTGACCGGGACCGAGGTGAAGGCGCTGCGGTTCGGCGAAGGATCGATTGTCGAGAGCTACGCCGAAGTGAACAACGGCGAAGTGTGGCTGGTCAATGCCAATATCCCGGAATTCAGCCACGGCAACCGGTTCAACCATGAACCCAAGCGCCCTCGTAAGCTGCTGCTGCATGGTCGGGAGATCAACAAGCTGCATGGCGCCGTGGCGCGCGACGGCATGACGCTGGTGCCGCTGTCGATCTATTTCAACTCGCGCGGTCGCGCCAAGGTCGAACTCGCTCTCGCCAAAGGCAAGAAGACGCACGACAAGCGCGAAACGATCAAGCAGCGTGACTGGAAGCGCGAGGCCGGTCGCCTCCTGAGGGACCGGGGATGAGCCGCCTCGGCAAATGGATCCGCAGTCAGGCGCCGAGTCAGGAAAGCTTTGAGCGCAGCCGGTTTCTGCGGCCCTTTGCCCAGCGTGTCTTTCACCCGGCGCTTTGGCGTTTCACCCGCCGGTCCGTCCCGCGCGGCGTGGCCCTGGGGCTGCTGGTCGGGATCTTTCTGCTGATCCCCGGGATCCAGATTGCCGGTGCTGCCCTGCTAGCCTTGCCGGTGCGCGCGAATATTCCCGTGGCCGCCGCCATGACGTTCCTCAGCAATCCGGCAACCACGCCCTTCATCATCGCGGCATCCATCTATGTCGGCAATTCGGCGCTCAACCTCGGGGCTGACGTGACGCAGTTTGAAGCGTTGATGGAACGCAACGCGCCGCTCTCGGCCTGGGCGGAATGGCTTGTCTCCAGTGCGGCGCCGGCGCTGCTGACGGGCCTGTTCCTAATTGCGCTGCTTTCCGCCGTTATCGGCTATGTGGTGGCCGCAATCGGGTGGCGGATCTGGCTGCAGCGCAAATGGAAGTCGCGCACGCTGCGTCGGCGCACGGCTTGACGCTACGGCCCCTCAAAGGGCACAGACCCGAGCGTGTCTGAACCCAAAGCCCTGACCACCGAATTGAAGGCGCCGTCCGTCCTCGCCCTGCCGGCGGAGGAGGAACGCAACATCCTGATCGTCGTTGGGGCGGCGGCGTTTGTGTCTGCAGGGCTGATCTTCTGGTTTTCGGGTAATGCCCCAATTGCGGCAGGCTTTTCAGCCGCCGTTCTCGCCATAGCTGCGCTCGGCTTTTTCGCCCGGCGGATGTTTCCGGGTGCCGTCAGTGCGGAACAGGAAATCGACTGGACCCTGATCCGCGATGCGCTGGACGGAGATACGGCGGCGGTCGCCGTGACCGACCGGACAGGTCGGCTCGTCTGTGCCAACGCCCTGCATGAGGCGTGGTTTGGCGGCCCTGTGGCGCCACCGGCCATTGTTGCAGATGCCGCGCAGTCCGCTCAGCTGTCCAGTGCCGCCAAAGCTGCCTGGCGCGACGGCACAGCCGCGGTGCGTGGCCTGCGCCGTGACACGATGCTCTTTGACGTCCAGATTCAGCGCAGCGGCAGCCGCGAGACGCATCTGGTGTGGCGCTGTGCCCCGTCATCCGACTTTGACCTGATGTCGGAGGCCAAGAGGCTGATCGCAGGACCGGCGGGGGAACGGCTGAGCGAAGCGGGTATCATGACCGTGCTGATTGGGCCGGAGGGCAATATCCGCGCCGCCAGCCGGGTGTTTGCGATGCGCGCATCGGGCCGCCCGGAAGCTCTGGTTGAGGGCCGTGAGTTCGTATCGTTCTTTGAAACCGACAAGAGCGGGGCGCTGCGCTTTGCGGTCGAAGGCCGGGCCGGATTGCCGCTGCGGCTCCTGCAGATCCCGACCGATCCCGGCGATCCCAAGAGCGCAACGCTGGTCATCCTCTTGGACGATGACTCGCCGCGCGGCGGCGGCGACCCCAATGTGGCGCTATCGATGCAGGCGATGATGGCCAAACTGCCGCTTGGCCTTGCGCTGGCGGACCGGGACGGGCGCTTCCTGTTCCTGAACGACGCCTTTTGCCGCGCCGTCGGGCAGCCGGTGGGGTCGAAGCCCATCTATCCCGGCGATCTCGTGATCCGCGAGGACAAGGCCGCAGTGGCCGACGCCGTGCGCCGCTATGCGATGGGGCAGCCGATCAGCGGCGATATCGCAGTGCGCCTCGTCAGTCTGCCCGAAGAGCCTGTCGCCTTGACGATCGCCAGCGCCAAGGGGCTGGGCGAGGCCGCCGTGCTCCTTTCGATCAAGGATTCGAGCGAGGAATCGCGCCTGAAGAAGCAGGTGGCGCAGGCAACCAAGATGCAGGCGGTCGGGCAGTTGGCCGGCGGCGTCGCACACGATTTCAACAATATTCTGACCGGCATTCTCGGGCATTGCGACCTGATGCTGATGCGGCATTCGCCGGGCGACAGCGATTATGACGACATCCAGCAGATCCGGAACAACGCCAACCGCGCGGCAGGCCTGACGCGTCAGCTGCTCGCCTTCTCGCGCCAGCAGACGCTGCGGCCGCAGGTGCTTCAGCTGCCCGACGTGGTGGCGGAGATCTCCAATCTGCTCAAACGCCTGATGGGCGAGACGGTGGAACTCATCGTGAAGCATGGGCGCAATCTGGGGCCCATCCGCGCCGATCCGGGCCAGCTTGAGCAGGTGATCGTCAATCTGGCGGTCAATGCGCGTGATGCGATGCCGCGTGGCGGCAAGCTCACCATCCAGACCTATGCCGTGACATCGGCCGAAGTGCGCAAGATCGGCAGCGAGATTCTGCCGGTGGCGGACTATACCGCGCTCAGCGTGACCGATACCGGGACCGGCATCCAGCCCGAACTGCTGCCCAAGATCTTCGAGCCGTTCTTCACGACGAAGGAAGTGGGGAAGGGGACGGGACTTGGCCTGTCGACCGTTTACGGGATCGTGAAGCAGTCGGGCGGGTTCATCTTCGCCGATTCGAAAGTGGGTGAGGGGACGAGCTTCGTCATTTACCTGCCGGTCCACATCGTCGAGGCCGGGCAGGCCGCCGAACCGGTCAAGCCCAAGGAAAAGACCGAAGAGCTTTGGGGCAGCGGCACCATCCTTCTGGTTGAGGACGAGGATATGGTGCGCGCCGTTGCCGAACGTGCGCTCGTCCGGCACGGCTATGAGGTCGTGACCGCAACCAATGGCGAGGAAGGGCTTGAAATCCTGAAGGCGCGCAAGGACATCGACATGCTCGTGTCCGATGTGGTCATGCCGATGATGGACGGTCCGTCGCTTGGCCGCCATGCGCGCGAACTGTTTCCGGAGATGCCGCTGCTGTTCATGTCGGGCTATGCCGAGGAACAGCTGCGCCGTTCCATCGCGCTCGACAATGTTAACTTTCTCCCGAAACCCTTTTCCGTTCAGCAACTTGCTGAGGCTGTTCGACGCACCATGGCCGGGTGAACTGGGGAGAGAACAAAACAGGAAAAAAATTTTCGTTCCTCTCTTGTTCGTTGAGAACAAATCGCATACATGCTGATCATCCGATTGACGTCGGAAGCGCAACAGCTACGAGGGGACTGGCCATGTCGGCTCAACTCAAGATCATCGAAACGGATCGTTCGGCAGCAATGATGGACAGGGAAAAGGCACTCGAAGCCGCGCTTGCGCAGATTGACCGCGCTTTCGGCAAGGGCTCGGCGATGAAGCTCGGCTCGCGCGAGAAAATGGAAATTGAAGCGGTGTCCACGGGGTCGCTCGGCCTCGACATTGCCCTTGGCATTGGCGGCCTGCCGCGCGGTCGCATCATCGAAATCTTCGGGCCGGAAAGCTCGGGCAAAACGACGCTGGCGCTCCATGCGATTGCCGAAGCGCAGCGTGGTGGCGGCACGGCGGCGTTCATCGACGCCGAGCATGCGCTCGATCCGGCCTATGCCCGTAAGCTGGGCTGCAACATTGATGAGTTGATCGTCTCGCAGCCCGATACGGGGGAGCAGGCGCTTGAAATCGCCGATACGCTGGTGCGCTCCAACGCCATCGACGTGCTGGTGATCGACTCGGTTGCTGCACTCGTCCCGCGTGCGGAAATCGAAGGCGAAATGGGCGACAGCCATGTGGGCCTCCAGGCCCGCCTGATGAGCCAGGCGCTCCGCAAGATCACCGGCTCGATCAACCGTTCGCGCTGCACGGTCATCTTCATCAACCAGATCCGCATGAAGATCGGCGTGATGTATGGGTCGCCGGAAACGACGACGGGTGGCAATGCGCTGAAATTCTATGCCTCGGTGCGTCTCGACATCCGCCGGACCGGTCAGATCAAGGACCGTGAGGACATTGTCGGCAACACGACCCGCGTGAAGGTGGTGAAGAACAAGGTCGCCCCGCCATTCAAACAGGTCGAGTTCGACATCATGTATGGCGAGGGCATTTCCAAGACCGGCGAAATTCTCGACCTCGGCGTGAAGGCCGGGATCGTCGAGAAGTCCGGCGCATGGTTCAGCTATGACTCGATCCGTATGGGTCAGGGCCGCGAAAATGCGAAGGCCTGGCTCAAGGACAATCCCGATATGGCCGCGCGGATCGAACAGCAGATCCGTGGCAAGACCGATGCGGTCGCCGAAGGCCTGATGGGCGATCCCGAACCCGAGGCGGACGGCGACCTCTGACCTTCAAGGCAGCCTTCCCCCCAACAAGGCTGCGTCAGATGTTCCGTTGCGTCTCAAGCAATGAAAGGCCCGCCCGCCCCGGCGGGCCTTTTTTGCGGAGGCAGTGCTTGAGAAGCGGCGGTAGCTCGCCTAAGCGCTACCGATTATGACTTCCACAAACGACATCCGCCGGTCCTTCCTCGATTATTTTGCCGCGAACGGCCATGAACGCGTCGCGTCTGCGCCGCTCGTGCCGCACAATGATCCGACGCTGATGTTCACCAATGCCGGCATGGTCCCGTTCAAGAACGTCTTCACCGGGCTTGAGACGCGTCCCTATGTGACGGCGGCCTCATCGCAGAAATGCGTCCGCGCCGGAGGCAAGCACAATGACCTCGACAATGTCGGGTACACCGCGCGGCACCACACCTTCTTTGAAATGCTCGGCAACTTTTCGTTCGGCGACTATTTCAAGGAACAGGCCATTACGCTCGCCTGGAACCTGATCACCAAGGAATGGGGCATCAGCGCCGACCGCCTGACGGTCACCGTCTATCACACCGACGATGAGGCGTTCGATCTGTGGCGCAAGATTGCGGGACTTCCCGAACGCCGGATCATCCGCATCCCGACCAGCGACAACTTCTGGTCGATGGGCGATACCGGCCCCTGCGGCCCGTGCAGCGAGATCTTCTACGATCATGGCGACCACATCCCTGGCGGCCCTCCGGGGAGCCCCGATGAGGACGGCGACCGGTTCGTCGAGATCTGGAACCTCGTGTTCATGCAGTTCGAACAGGCAGCCGATGGCAGCCGCACCAGCCTGCCCAAGCCGTCGATCGACACCGGCATGGGTCTGGAACGCATCGCCGCTGTGCTGCAGGGCGTGCATGACAATTACGATACCGATACGTTCAAGGCCCTCATCGGCGCGTCCGCGGATATGACCCGCACCGATCCCTCGGGCGAGATGAAGGCGTCGCACCGTGTCATTGCAGATCATCTGCGCGCCTCGGGCTTCCTGATTGCCGACGGCGTGCTGCCATCCAATGAAGGGCGCGGCTATGTCCTGCGCCGCATCATGCGTCGTGCCATGCGCCATGCGCACCTGCTCGGCGCCAAGGACCCGCTGATGCATCGGCTCGTGCCGTCGCTCATCGGCGAAATGGGCGTCGCCTATCCCGAGCTCGTCCGCGCGCAACCGCTGGTTGAGGCAACGCTGCTGCAGGAAGAGACGCGGTTCCGCCAGACGCTCGACAAGGGGCTGAAGCTCCTCGACGAAGCGACCGCCAGCATGACTGCCGGCGACGTGCTGGGCGGCGATGTCGCCTTCAAGCTGTATGACACCTATGGCTTCCCCTATGACCTGACCGAAGACGCCCTGCGCGCACAGGGGCTCGGCATCGACCGGGCGGGCTTTGACGAAGGAATGGCGCGCCAGAAGGCGATGGCCCGTGCCGCATGGAAGGGCTCCGGAGAAACGGCGTCCGAAGAAATCTGGTTCGACATTGCCGACGAACTCGGCAGCACCGAATTCACCGGATATGTCAGCACCCAGGGCGAAGGCCAGGTTGTGGCCCTCGTGCGCGATGGCCAGCGCGTCGAGCGGCTGAATGCGGGGGAGAAGGGCGTCATCCTCACGAACCAGACGCCCTTTTATGGCGAAAGCGGCGGCCAGTCGGGCGATGCGGGCACAATCACCGGTGACGGCGATCTGAAGGTCAGCGTCAACGACACCGCCAAGCCGCTCGGGCGGCTCCACGCACATCATGTCGTGGTTGAAAGCGGCGCTGTCTCGGTCGGCCAGACGGTTCATCTGGCGGTCGATGGGGCGCGGCGCAACCGCATCCGCGCCAACCATTCGGCCACCCACCTGCTGCACGCCGCCTTGCGCAATCGTCTGGGCGGGCATGTGACGCAGAAGGGCAGCATGGTTGCTGAGGACCGGCTGCGCTTTGACTTTTCGCACAATGCCGCGTTGACGGCGGAGGACATCGCGGCCGTCGAAGCCGAGGTGAACGCCGAAATCCGCGGCAATCGTGAAGTTTCAACCCGACTGATGTCGCCCGAGGATGCGATTGCGGCAGGCGCGCTCGCTCTGTTTGGCGAGAAATATGGCGAGGAAGTCCGCGTACTGACCATGGGACCGCGCGCCGACGGGAAGGCCTATTCGGTCGAACTGTGCGGCGGCACGCACGTCGATGCGCTGGGCGATATCGCCCTGTTCAAGATTGTATCCGAAGGCGCGGTTGCTGCGGGTGTCCGCCGCGTGGAAGCGATGACGGGGGAGGCCGCGCGTCTGTGGCTCACCGATCGCGAGGACAAGCTGAAGGATGTCGCGGCCCAGTTGCGCGCCAATCCGGACGAGGTGCCCGCGCGCGTGGTGGCCTTGGCGGAGTCGGTCCGTCGGCTCGAAAAGGAACTCGCCGAAGCCAGGAAGGCAATTGCGCTTGGCGGCGGCTCAGGAAGCGGCGCGGCGGAGCCCGAGGATGTCGGTGGTATCAAGTTCCTCGCCCAGTCGTTTGACGGCCTGGATCCCAAGGAACTGCGCGGCCTCGCCAATGAGGCGCGACAGACCCTCGGTTCGGGTGTTGCGACCTTCGTGACGGTCAATGACGGGCGTGCTTCGGTGCTCGTGACGGTCACGGATGATCTGACGGCGCGCCTCAGCGCGGTCGATCTGGTCCGCAAGGGCGTCGAGGCGCTTGGCGGGCAGGGCGGCGGCGGCAAGCCGGAAATGGCGCAGGGCGGCGGGCCCGACGGCACAAAGTCGGCCGAAGCCATTGCCGCCATCCGGGGCGCACTGAGCTAAGCTCGCCTAATTTCGGGCGTCAAGAACCGGCGGGCGCTGGCCGCTCACAGGCTGCCTATTTGAATGCGATGGGGAAGCATGGCGCACCCGAGAGGATTCGAACCTCTGGCCTCTGCCTTCGGAGGGCAGCGCTCTATCCAGCTGAGCTACGGGTGCGTGCAACGGCCGTTAGCAAAGGCGGAAGCGCGCTGCCACCCCTGAATGCGGATTATTTGCGCGGGGCTTTGGCCAGTTCGACCGGCTGGAACTTGCCAAGGCCGCAGCGCGGGCCTTCCTGTAAATGGCCCCCGAACTGTTGCAGCACGGCGATGGTATCCACCGAACACAGCTGGCTGAGCGATGTGTGGTAGCTGAACCGCTCCTCAAAGCCGAGCGAGGGGCAACTATTGGGCAGGGTGTTGCGATACCATTTTTTGCTGCCTGTCCGGAAATCGATGATCGAATCGCTGCGGACGCGGCTTTCGCGGATCTGCGAAATCGGGATGCAATCGACGGCCGCCCCCTTGGGGATGGCATCGGGAATGGCGCGCTTCTTGGCGATGGCTGGCCCGCCTGCGAACGTGGAGGCGAGGGCCGCGATCAGGATCAGCTTCTTCATGGCATGACTCCTTTGTCCTTGGGTGGCGAGAGTTTAGCCGGCATTGCTGTCTTGGGCCTGAACGCGCAGAGATCTGCGACGATGCAGCGCCAGCATTCGGGCGTCCGGGCCTTGCAGACATAGCGCCCGTGCAGGATCAGCCAGTGGTGCGCGCCCAGCCGGAATGGGGCAGGGGTGTGCTTGTCGAGCTGCTTCTCGACAGCGAGGGGAGTCTTGCCCTTGGCCAGCCCGGTCCGGTTTCCGACACGGAAAATATGAGTGTCGACCGCAAACGTCTCCGCCCCAAAGGCCGTGTTCATGACGACATTGGCCGTCTTGCGCCCGACGCCGGGCAGGCTTTCCAGAATGTCGCGGTCGGCGGGGACCTGACCATTATGGTCGCGCACCAGAATTTCTGACAGCGCGATCACGTTCTTGGCCTTGGCGTTGAACAGACCGATCGTCTTGATGTGCGCCTTCAGGCCGTCTTCGCCTAAAGCCACCATCTGCTGCGGCGTCGTGACCTCACGAAACAGGGCGCGGGTCGCCTTGTTGACGCCGACATCGGTCGCCTGGGCCGACAGAACGACGGCGACGAGCAGCTGATAGTCATTGCCATATTCAAGCTCGGTTTCAGGCGCGGGGTTGTCCTCGGCCAGCCGGCGGTAGAATTCGAAGATGTCGGCCTTCTTCATCGCGCGGGCTCAGACGCCGAGAACCTGATCCATCGTGTATCGCCCGGCGGGCTGGCGCGTGAGCCATTGCGCCGCCTTGATCGCGCCCTTCGCGAAGATGGCGCGGTTTTCGGCCCGGTGGACAAGTTCGATCCGTTCATTGTCGGCCGCGAAGATGACGCTGTGGTCACCAGCGACGGTTCCGCCGCGCAGTGCGGCAAAGCCGATAGCGCCCGGCGCCCGTGCCCCGGTATGGCCGTCGCGCCCGCGCTCGCTGTGGCGTGCCAGATCGATCTGCCGGCCCTTGGCCGCGGCTTCGCCCAGAAGGAGCGCCGTGCCCGACGGGGCATCCACTTTCATGCGGTGGTGCATCTCGACAATCTCGATATCCCAGTCCGTGCCCAGGCGCGCGGCGGCTTCCTGCACCAGCCGGGCGAGCAGCGTCACGCCGAGCGAGGTGTTGCCGGTCTGGAGGACGGCGACATGATTGGCTGCGTCATCGATCGCACGGTGATGATCTTCGCTCAGGCCTGTCGTGCCGATCAGGATCGGCTTTCCGGCGGCCACCGCCGCGCCAAGGTTGGCGACCAGGGCGCCCGGCGACGAAAAGTCGATCAGCACATCTGCGACCTTCGCAAGCGCGATCGGGTCTCCGCCCGCATCGATTCCACCGGCAACGGAGAGCTGTGCCCCTTCGGCAGCGACAACCAGAGCCTGTCCCATGCGTCCCTTGCTGCCGATGATGCCGATGCTGGTCATGCGCGTCATTCCTTCGCCTCTTTGGCGCAGCCTTGGCGCAAAGCACCGGAAAAGAAAAGCAGCCGCTTGAGGCTGCCCAGTCTTCACCATATGGCATGGGTATGAACGACGTCCGCAACATCGTAATCCTGACGGGTGCCGGCATTTCGGCCGAAAGCGGGATCGACACTTTCCGCAGCGCAGGCGGCCTGTGGGAGCGGCATCGCATCGAGGACGTGGCGACACCCGAAGGTTTTGCGCGCGATCCCGATCTGGTTCTGCGGTTTTACGACATGCGGCGCGAAAACATCCAGAAGGCGCAACCTAACGCCGCGCATCAGGCGCTTGCCCGGCTGGATACGGCCTGGGACGGAAATCTGCTGATTGTCACGCAGAACGTCGACGATCTGCATGAACGGGCAGGGGCCAAACGACTGATCCACATGCATGGGGAACATCTATCGGCCTGGTGCATGGCGTGCGATGAACGCAGCGCCTGGCGGGATCCAATGTCGCATCGTCCGCCATGCCCGTCGTGCGGCGCACCTTCCCTCCGGCCTGACGTCGTCTGGTTCGGGGAAATGCCCTACCGGATGGACGAGATCGACGCAGCGGTCCGCAACTGCGACCTGTTTGTTTCCATCGGCACATCGGGTGCCGTCTATCCGGCGGCGGGCTTTGTCCAGACCGCGCGCCATGTCGGCGCACGCACGCTGGAGCTTAACCTTGATCCGTCGCAGGGCAGCATCCTGTTCCACGAATGCCGCCTTGGCCCCGCGACCGATCTCGTCCCGGCTTGGGTGGACGAAATGCTCGGTCAACGGGGCTGAAGCGAACGGTCAGGCGAACAGCGTCCAGAACATCCAGCCGCCAATGGCCACAAACAGACCGGCGGCGATCATGCGGACAATATTGAGCGGCACGACGCGGATCAGCGCGCTGCCCAGAAAGACCGCCGGGACATTGGCCAGCATCATGCCGAGCGTGGTGCCGGTGGTGACCGGGATGACGTCGTGGAAGCGCGCGCCAAGCGCGATGGTCGCGATCTGTGTCTTGTCGCCCATCTCAACAAAGAAGAAGGCAATGAGCGTGGTCAGGAAGGCGCCGCGTGTGCCGGTGCTTTTTAGCTCGTCATCATCGAACTTGTCGGGGATGAGCGTCCACAGACCCATGATGACGAAGGAGGCTGCGACCGCGACGCGGAACCAGTAGCCATCGAGCAGATTGGCGACCTGCGACCCGACCAGTGCGGCAAAGAAGTGGTTCAGAATCGTCGCGCCAAGGATCCCGAGAATGATCGGAACGGGCTTTTTGAACCGTGTGGCAAGAACAATGGCGAGCAGCTGGGTCTTGTCGCCAATTTCGGCGAGGGCGACGACAGCGGTCGAGGTGAGAAGGGCTTCCACAAACATCTCCAGGCCAGGCTTCGTGAGACACAATAACGCGTCACCTCCCGCCTGGCCGGTCGGAGGGTCCGCGTCATTGGTCTTGCCTGAACGGATGATCCGTTCCCGCCTGCCATGGCCTCTCGACCAAGTATGTTGACAGCGCGGCCCGCACGTATGCGGTGGGCTACTCCCCAGATGACACTTGCCCGCTAGGCGAAAGGCCCGGCGGATGCAAGGCTAGTCGACCCAATCCAGCCCGAGGTCGCGATAGACGCCGCGATCCTCATCCCATTTGGGATCGACCTTTACATGCAGGAACAGTCGAACATGGCAGCCGAGCGATTTTGAAATTTCCGCGCGCGCCTTCGACCCGATTTCCTTCAGACGGGCGCCGCCCTTGCCCAGGATGATCGCGCGCTGCGACGGGCGTTCAACCTTGATCTGCTGGTGAATGTCGACCGATCCGTCCTGATTTTCGGTATATTTCTCGGTCTCGACCACCGACGCATAGGGCAGTTCGGCGTGGAGCTGCAGATAGAGCTGCTCGCGCGTGATCTCGGCGGCGGTCATCCGGTCGGACGCATCGCTGACCTGATCCTCGGGGAAGTGCCACGGGCCTTCGGGCAGCTTGGAAGCGACGAGATCCTTGAGAACATCCAGCCCGTCGCCCGTCTCGGCACTCACCATCAGGACGTCTGTGAAATCGAGCTGCGCCGTCAGACGGTCGGCATGGATGAGCAGCTTCTCCTTCGCCGCGATATCGACCTTGTTGAGGACAAGGATCTTGGGTTCCGGGCGCGCCTTCAGGCCTTCGATGATCCGTTCCACCTTCGGGCCAAGCCCGCCTTTGGCATCGACGACGAACAGGATGACATCGGCATCCTGCGCGCCGCCCCACGCCGCCTGCACCATCGCCCGGTCGAGCCGACGATGCGGTTCAAAGATGCCGGGCGTATCTACCAGCATCATCTGCGTCTCGCCATGGAGGGCGATGCCCATCAGCCGCGTGCGCGTCGTCTGTGCCTTGGGGCTGACGATGGCGACCTTCTGGCCCACCAGCGCGTTGACGAGCGTTGATTTGCCCGCATTGGGCGCGCCAACAATGGCAACCAGCCCGCATTTCTGTGTCACTTCTTCAACCTTTCAAGGAGCGCGGCCGCGGCCTGCGTCTCTGCATCCTGTTTTGATTTTCCGGTCGCGGAGGCTTCCCCCGCCGATCCCAGCGACACCTTCACGGTGAAGCGCGGGGCGTGGTGCGGACCCGACCGTTCGACAATCTCATAAACGGGCGTCCGGCGATTGTGCGCCGCCGCCCATTCCTGAAGCTCTGACTTGGGATGGCGCGGGGCCGCGCGCTGCACATCGAGCAGCGGCTCCCATTTCGCCTTGATGAACTTGGCGGCTGCCTCCAGCCCATGTTCCAGGAACACCGCCCCGATCAGCGCCTCGACAACATCGCCGAGCACATTGTCGCTGTCATAGGCGCCGTCCTCCAGCGCCTGCTTGCCGAGCCGCATCCGCGAGGACAGCTGGACCGATCGGCCCACCTCCGCGCAAGTTTCCCCGGAGACGAGGCTGTTGAAGCGGCGCGACAATTGCCCCTCGGCATCCTGCGGAAAGCGCGCATAGATCCAGTCGGCGATGACGAGGCCCAGCACCCGGTCGCCAAGAAATTCGAGCCGCTCATAGGTCGCAGCCCCATGGCTTCCATGCGTCAGCGCGCGCTCATAGAGCGTCAGTTCCTTGGGGACGACGCCGAAGACGTCCTGCACCCAGTGCGACAGATCACTCAAAATGTTTCGCCTATCCGGTGCCAGCGGGCGGCTGTGAACCACGTCCAGGGCAGGAACCAGTTGGCCGAGCCATCGGTGGAAAAGGCGCTGACCATGGCACGCCCGACAAGGTTTTCGACCGGGACGATGCCGATGCCGCCGCCTTCCTGCGCAGGGAAGCGGCTGTCGAGGCTGTTGTCACGGTTGTCTCCCATCATGAACACATGACCCTCGGGCACCGTGTAGATCTCCGTGGAATCGGCCGTGCCATCGGGGATGAGGTCGAGCACATAATAGCTGCGGCCATTGGGCAGGGTTTCGCGGTAGCGGGGATAGGAACAGATCGGTGCGCCATCCTTGTCGAGCTTGGCATAGGCCGGGGCAAAGCATTGCATATAGGGGGTCTGCGCCTCGACCATGTCGGGCACGCGCACCTTGGGCACCGGCTTGTCATTGATGAACAGCTGGCCCTGCCGCATCTGGATCATGTCGCCCGGAAGGCCGATGACACGCTTGATATAGTCAACCTGATTGCCCGGCGGTGCCTTGAAGACGACGACATCGCCGCGTTCGGGCAGGTGCTCAAAGACGCGGCCATCGAACAGCGGCAGGCCAAAGGGCAGCGAATAGCGGGAGTAACCGTAGTTCCATTTGGACACGATCACATAGTCGCCGATCAGCAGGCGGGGCAGCATCGATTCCGAAGGGATGCTGAAGGGCGCCATGATGAAGCTGCGCAGAATGAAGACGAACACTGCGAGCTTGGCCAGAAAGACCAGAAACTCGCGTGTTTCGGATGGCTTGTCCGCTTTGACGCTGGCGTCAACTTTCGGCGCAGCCTCGTTCTGTGTATCGCTCATGCCTACGCTCTGCGGTCGCAGCGGCGGGCCGTCAAGTCGGGCGGCATCATCGATCAGGAGAAGTCATGTCCGGTTTGCGCGAACGGTTTGAATTTTTGAAGGCGACGAAGCCACAGACGCTCTCCGATCTGTTCGCGGGCGATGCCGGCCGTGTTGCGGCGCTCTCGCTCACCGAGCAGGGCATTTATTTCGACTTTTCAAAGACCCACCTGACGCCGGACCTGATCGCCAGGCTCACCGATGTCGCACGCAGCATGGGGCTGGATGCGCGCCGCGATGACCTGTTCGGCGGACGTATTGCCAACCCGACCGAGAACCGCGCCGCTGAACACACCGCCGAACGCGGCGAGGGAGCGCCGGAATCTGTCGCCCGCGCCAAGCAGCTTCATGGCCGGACGCGCGCCCTGATCGAGGCGATCGAGGCCGGGGCGCTTGGCGACATCCGCCACGTGCTCCACATTGGCATTGGCGGGTCCGCGCTGGGCCCGGACCTGCTTGTCGACGCGCTGGGCCGCGACGCGGGTCGCTATGACGTCGCCGTGGTGTCGAACGTGGATGGGGCAGCACTCAAGGAAGCCATTGCCGGCTTCGATCCGCACAAGACGCTGCTCGTCGTTGCGTCCAAGACCTTCACGACGACCGAAACCATGCTCAACGCCGAAAGCGCATTGGGCTGGATGGTCGAGGCGGGCGTGGAAGATGCCACGGGCCGCGTGATCGCGCTGACCGCCAATCCCGAACGTGCGTTTGAATGGGGCGTGGATGAAACGCGCATCCTGCCCTTCTCCGAAACGGTGGGCGGCCGCTATTCGCTCTGGTCGAGCATCGGCTTCCCCGCGGCCCTCGGCCTTGGTTGGGCGGCGTTTGAGGAACTGCTCGAAGGGGCGGCGGCGATGGACCGGCATTTCCGTCTGGCGCCGCCGTCGCAGAATGCGCCGCTGCTCGCGGCCTTTGTCGACCAATATTATTCGCTGGGCCGGGATGCCGAGACACGGGCCGTCTTCGCCTATGATGAGCGCCTGCGGCTGCTGCCGTCCTATCTTCAGCAGCTGGAGATGGAATCGAACGGAAAGAGCGTAACCTTCAACGGCACCCCGCTCGACGGCCAAAGCGGCTCGGTGACCTGGGGCGGGGTGGGCACCGATGCGCAGCACGCGGTGTTCCAGCTGCTCCATCAGGGCACGCGGCTAGTCCCCGTTGAGTTCATTGCATCCATCAAGCCGGGCCATGAGTTTGATGACGCCCATCACCGCCAGCTCCTTGGCAACTGCTTTGCGCAAGGGGCCGCGCTGATGGCGGGCAAGGCCAGCGACGATCCGGCGCGCGCCTATGCCGGCGACCGGCCATCGACAACGATCCTCCTCCCGCAGGTTGATCCCCGCACCCTTGGCGCGCTGCTGGCGTTTTATGAGCACCGGACCTTTGCCAATGCGGTGCTGCTCGGCATCAATCCCTTCGATCAGTTCGGCGTCGAACTGGGCAAGGAAATGGCCAAGGGCATCGAAGGCGGCAACATGACGTTTGACGCCTCTACCCAGGCATTGCTGGACAAGGCTTTTGGCTAAGCCGGTCAGGGTGCTGGAAACATACGTGTAAACATGCAAAAGCCCGTTTGTGTCGAGCGCAGTCGAGACACGTCCCTCGACTTCGCTCGGGGCTAACGGATTCTGGGATAGGCCGCAGCACATGACCTTCGATTTCGACCTCTTCATCATTGGCGCCGGTTCGGGCGGCGTGCGTGCCGCGCGGATTGCCGCATCGCATGGGGCGAAGGTTGCCGTTGCGGAGGAATATCGGATCGGCGGCACCTGCGTCATTCGCGGTTGTGTCCCCAAAAAGATGCTCGTCTACGGCGCGCACTTCGCGGAGGATCTGCATGAAGCGGAGCGCTTTGGCTGGGACATTGAAAGCGCGTCCTTCAACTGGAAGCGGCTGCGCGATATCGTGCAGGACGATGTGACCCGGCTGGAAGGGCTGTACACCAGCACGCTCAATTCCAACCACGCGACCATCTTTGCCGAACGCGCGACTGTGGCGGGACCGCACACCGTCCGGCTGGCGAGCGGCAAGGAAGTCTCCGCCAAATATATCCTGATCGCGGTCGGCGCCTGGCCGAGCATCCCCGACGTGCCCGGCGCCGAGCATGGCATTACCTCGAACGAAGTGTTCCATCTGGACGCCTTACCGAAGCGCGTCGTGATCGCGGGGGCAGGCTATATCGCCAACGAGTTTGCGGGCGTCTTTCATGCCTTTGGCTCAAAGGTCTCGCTCATCACGCGCGGCGACCGTATGCTGCGGTCCTACGACACCGAGATCGTTGACCGGCTGGTCGGCATGACGACGGCGAAAGGCATCGACGTCCACTTCAATTTCCCGTGCTTTGCCATCACCAAGCAGGCGGACGGCAGCCTGCTGCTCGATGGCGGCGAGCAGGGGACGATCGAAACAGACATGCTCGTGTTCGCGATCGGGCGGACGCCCAAGACGCCCGGCCTCGGTCTTGAAACGGCGGGTGTCGAGACCGACAAGAATGGCGCGATCCTCGTCGACAAATATAACCGCACCAATGTCGAGAGCATCTATGCCGTTGGTGACGTAACCGACCGCGTGCAGCTGACACCTGTCGCCATCCGTGAGGGCCATGCCTTTGCCGACACCGTGTTCGGCAACACCCCGCGCACCGTCGACTATCGCTGCATCCCGACCGCCGTTTTCTCCAGCCCGCCGATTGCCGGTGTCGGCCTGACCGAAGATCAGGCGCGCGCCGAATTTGGCGAAAGCGTGAAGGTCTATCGCAGCGACTTCCGCCCGATGAAGAACGTCGTCTCCGGTCGGATGGAGCGCGGCCTCTACAAGATGGTCACGGTTGGCGCGGACGAACGCGTGGTCGGCCTGCACCTCATTGGGCCCGACAGCGCGGAAATCCTGCAGGCCGCAGCGATTGCGGTGAAGGCGGGCCTCACGAAGCAGGCGTTTGACGACACCGTGGCACTGCATCCGAGCATGGCGGAAGAACTGGTCCTCCTGAAATAGCCGTGGGCAGTTGGTCCCGAACCTCATTCGGGATTCAGCCTCACTGGTTCAGGTAGCTCTCCGGAATACGCAGCAGCGCCGTCGCGATCCGCGTTTCGCGCAGGAACGTGACGAGCGCGAGCATCAGCAGCAGGATGGCCCCGAAGAAGGTGCCCGCGATCACCGCTTCCAGATTGAAGCCCAACAGGCGCTCGATGAACAACAGGCCCACCGTCACTCCGACGGTGATGGCGGCGAGCACGAGGTGCAGGATCGCCCGGTTGATCAGCTTGATACGCAGATCGAGCTGACGCAGCTCATTGACGAGCAGGTCATGGTCGGGACCGGTCGTCGCGACATGCTCCCCCTGTAGATGCCGGGCACGATCGACGATGCGCGCCAGCCGCGACGTCAGCACGTTCATGAAATTCCCGATGGCGACGAGAATGAAGATCGGCGTCAGCGCAAGCTGGATCGTCTGGGCAATTGAGGAGCCATCCACGCCGAACACCCCGGTCTCCCTATGACAGCCGGTTGGCGACAAGATCCTCGACAACCGAGGGGTCGGCCAATGTCGACGTGTCGCCAAGGCTTGTCACGTCCCCTTCGGCGATCTTGCGCAGGATGCGCCGCATGATCTTGCCCGAGCGCGTCTTGGGCAGGCCGGGGGCAAACTGGATGGCATCCGGCGTCGCAATCGGGCCGATTTCCTTGCGGACCCAGGCGACAAGTTCCTTGCGCAGATCCTCGCTCGGCGCGTCATTCGCGTTCAGGGTGACGTAGGCATAAATGCCCTGACCCTTGATGTCGTGCGGGAAGCCGACGACCGCGGCTTCGGCAACGCGCGCATGGAGGACGAGGGCGCTTTCCACTTCGGCTGTGCCCATGCGGTGGCCTGAGACGTTTATCACGTCATCGACGCGGCCCGTGATCCAGTAATAGCCATCCTCATCGCGGCGGCAGCCATCCCCGGTGAAATATTTGCCGGGGTAGGTGGTGAAATAGGTTTCAAAGAAGCGCTGATGATCGTTCCAGACGGTGCGCATCTGCCCCGGCCAGCTGCGGACGATGCAGAGATTGCCCGATGTTGCGCCGTGCAGAACCTGACCGTCGGCATCGACCAGCTGTGGCTCGACGCCGGGCATCGGCTTGGTCGCGCTTCCCGGCTTGAGATCGGTGGCGCCGGGCAGGGGGGCAATCATCGCGCCGCCCGTCTCGGTCTGCCACCAGGTGTCGACGATCGGGCAGCGCCCTTCGCCAACGACATTGTGATACCAGCGCCATGCCTCCGGATTGATGGGCTCTCCGACAGTTCCCAGCAAGCGCAACGACTTACGCGATGTCGCTTTCACGAAATCATCGCCATCACGCATCAGGGCGCGCAGCGCTGTGGGGGCGGTGAACACTGTGTGGACATTGTGCCGGTCACACACCTGCCAGATGCGGCTGGCATCAGGCCAGTTGGGCACGCCTTCATACATCAGCGTTGTCGCGCCGTTCGCAAGCGGACCGTAGACGATATAGGTGTGGCCGGTGACCCAGCCGATATCGGCCGCGCACCAGTACACGTCGCCGGGGCGATAATCGAACACCAGCTCGTGCGTCAGGCTCGCCCAGAGCAGATAGCCGCCCGTCGTGTGCAGCACGCCCTTGGGCTTGCCCGTCGATCCCGAGGTGTAGAGGATGAAGAGCGGGTCTTCTGCGCCCATGACTTCGGGCGCGCACTCTGCATCGACCTTCGCTGCTTCCTCATGATACCAGACGTCGCGCCCGGCGGTCATGGCGACGTCGCCCCCCGTTGCCTTGATCGTGATGACCTTCTTGAGGCTCGGGCATTGCGGCGCTGCCGCGTCGACATTGGCCTTCAGCGGGACGGCTTTACCGCCGCGGCGGCCTTCGTCGGCAGTAATGACGACGTTGGAGTCACAGTCCTGAATGCGCCCGACCAGTGCATCGGGTGAAAAGCCGCCGAACACAACCGAATGGATTGCCCCGATCCGCGCGCAGGCGAGGAGCGCCATCGCCGCTTCGGGGATCATCGGCAGATAGACGGTGACGCGGTCTCCCTTCTGCACGCCATTGGCCTTGAGCACATTGGCCATGCGGCAGACCTGCTCATGCAGCTCGCGATAGGTGATGTGACGGGGCGCTTCTTCCGGGCTGTCGGGTTCCCAGATGATGGCGACCTGATCACCGCGATCCTTCAGATGCCGGTCAATACAGTTGGCCGCGACATTGAGCTTGCCATCGGCGAACCAGTTGATGTGAAAGGTCGTCGCATCAAAGGACCAGTCACCCGCGATTTCGGGACGCTTGACCCAGTCGAGACGCCGCGCCTGTTCCAGCCAGAACGTTCCCGGATCGGCAAGCGAGCGGCCGTACATCTCGGCATATTTTGCCGCATTGACGCGCGCCTTCTTCGCCCACTCGGCAGGAACGGGAAACAGGTCTTGATCCGACATCGCACACTCCCTTGATTGAGTGGCTAATGGGAAAAACCCGGCATGGTGGCAAGCCCTTCCAATGCGATTGTCTCGGTTTCGATCTGCCACTAGTCTGGCTGCACAATGATGGGGGTGAGGAGAGCGACACATGACAGGCAAGGTCTTCGTATCGGGCGGAAGCGGCTATATTGCGGGCTTCCTGATCCGGCAGCTGGTGGCCGAGGGCTGGCAGGTCCACTCGAGCATCCGCAATCTGGCGCGGGAGGCCGACGTCCGGGCCTGGCTGGGCGTGGACAACAGCAAACTGACCTTTTTCGCGGCCGACCTCATGAGCGATGATGGCTGGGCAGAGGCGATGGCGGGCTGCACCCATGTCGCGCATGTCGCCTCGCCAATCCCGTCCAATGCGCCCAAGCATGAAGATGAGCTGATCGTTCCGGCCCGCGAAGGTGCATTGAGAGCCCTGCGGTTCGCCAAGGAAGCCGGGATCAAGCGGTTCGTCATGACGTCCTCCGTCGCGGCCATCGCTTATGGGCATGGCGGCGCAAAGCATCATTTTACCGAGGCCGACTGGACCAATGTCGATAGCCCCGACGCCTATCCCTATGTGAAGTCCAAGACTATTGCGGAGCGCGCCGCGCGCGACTGGGTGGCGGCGAGTGGCTCGGACATGGAGTTCGTGACGGTCAACCCGTCGCTCGTCCTTGGACCGCTGATGGCGCCGGACTTCTCGACATCGCTCGAGGCGGTGAAGAAGCTCATGGACGGCTCATTGCCGGGTCTGCCGCATTTTGGCTTCTCCGTGGTCGATGTCCGCGACGTGGCGGACCTCCACGTGCGCTGCCTGACCGCACCCAATATGGCGGGGGAGCGCTTTATCGCGGCGGGACCATTCCTGTGGATGGGGGAGGTCGCCGCAATCCTGAAACAGGGCCTCGGCCCGCAGGGACGCAAGGTGCCGACGCGCAAGCTGCCCAATTTCCTGGTGAAGCTGTCGGCTTTGTTCGATCCGGTCATCAAGCAGGTCGTTGGCGAACTGGACAATATCCGCGACGCCTCGGCGCAACGGGCCAAGGATATCCTCGGCTGGCAGACGCGCGATCCGGCGGAAAGCATCCTGGATACCGCCCGTGACATGATCCGCCTGGGCGTGGTCAAAGTCTAGCCAGTGAACAAATCCGTTCTTGTCGAGCAAAGTCGAGACACCGGCTCTGGCGGCCACGTCCCTCGACTTCGCTCGGGACTAACGGATTTGTGCATAAGGCCATCCGGCTTCACGCAAGTCGATAGGGGACCACGTCCCGCCGATCCGGGTCGACCACGATGTCGCGGTCGGACGGCGGGAAGGCGCGCTGGTCGCAATCGGCACGGGGGCACAGGCGGCATGAGACGCCGATCTTTGTCGCCGCGCGCGGGGAGGTGAGGTCGAGCCCGTCGGCATAGACGAACTCGCGCGCATGGTCCGCCTCGCAGCCCAAAGCCACGGCATAGCGGCGCGGCGCGCGGTCATAGCTGCCCGACGGCTTCACCAGCCCCTTGGCCATCGAGACATAGCGTACGCCATCGGGCGTCTCCGCCAGCTGGACGAGAATACGGTCAGGGATGGCCACTGCTTCATGCACGATCCACAGCGGACAGGCACCGCCGAAGCGCGCGAACTGGAGCCGCGTGGCGGAGTGCCGCTTGGTAATGTTGCCCGCCATGTCCACGCGGCAGAAGAAGAAGGGGATGCCGCGTGCGCCCGGGCGCTGGAGGGTGGAGAGGCGGTGGCAGGCCTGTTCAAAGCTGACGCCGAAATGCTGGCGCAGACGATCAATGTCGTGCCGCACCACCCGCGCCTCGTCACGAAAGCGGGCATAGGGCATCAGCAAGGCCCCTGCGGCATAGTTGGCAAGCCCGACCGAAAGAAGGCGCCGTGCCGCCGCCGTGCGCAGGCCTGCCTGTTCGACGACGGCCGTGATCTCGTCGCGCAGCGCCAAAGCGGACAATTGGTGGGCAAGCTGAAAGCGCTGGCTTTCAACGGGCTGTCCCTGATCGATGACGAGATGTCCCATCTCCGGATCGAAATCGCGCAGGCCCGCGCTTGTTGCATAGACCAGCGACACCGACAGGGCATTGCGCAGATACAGTTCCAGCCCCTCGAGGGCCGGCGTCGGCTGGCTTCCGCGCAGCTTGTCGCCCAGCCGTTCGGCGGCGCGGTCGAGCACGTCGACATAATTGCCGGCATTGTGGAACCAGTCGCGCACCTCCTCCCAGGGCAGGCGGCTGCCATCGGCCTGATCGGCACCCAGCGCCTCATCCACGATCTGGAGCCGCTGGCCCGCATTGCGATAGGCAGCATGCAGCGTGACAAACTGATCGGCGAGCGCGGGCTGTTGCTCCGCGATACGGCTGAGTTGTTCGGGCGTGAGCGGATTGGGGAAGAGCGGGTCGGCCGCCGCCTCGCGCAGCGCCGCGAAGCGCCGGGTGGTCGCGTCCTCCTCAAATTCCTGCCAGTCGAGCGGGAAGTCACGCGCCAGGATTTCGAGCAGGGCCGGGGTCAGGGGACGGTCATCGCTTTCGAGCTGCGAGAGGTAGGACACAGAGATGCCCAGCCGCTGCGCCATCTCCGCCTGCTTGAGGCTGCGGGCCGCGCGCAGGGTGCGCAGGCGCTGACCGGCAAAGATGCGACGCTTGGACATGATCTCAAAGCCCTTCCGCTCTCCCTGACAAGAGAGATTTGTTACGTGATCTACTTTGCAAACTGGTACTTCGCAACTTCGCAAATTCACATTGGACATTGACTGCCGCACCGCCCAAACAGCCCGCTTCAAATTCAAGACGGGGACGCCCATGTCATCAAACATCGCAGAACTCGAAAAGCGCCGGGAAGCGGCCCGTATGGGCGGCGGACAGAAGCGCATCGACGCGCAGCACAGCAAAGGCCGCCTGACTGCACGTGAACGCGTCAGCGTACTCCTCGACGAAGGCTCGTTCGAAGAGCTTGACATGTATGTCGAACATAACTGCACCGATTTCGGCATGGACGCGACGAAGATCCCCGGCGACGGCGTGGTCACTGGCTCCGGCACGATCAACGGCCGTCTGGTTTACGTGTTCAGTCAGGACTTCACCGTGTTCGGTGGCTCGCTGTCGGAGCGGCACGCGCAGAAGATCTGCAAGGTGATGGACATGGCGCTGAAGGTCGGCGCCCCCGTCATAGGCATGAATGACTCAGGCGGTGCGCGCATTCAGGAAGGTGTGGCGAGCCTTGGCGGCTATGCCGAAGTGTTCCAGCGCAATGTGCTGGCATCGGGCGTCGTGCCGCAGCTGAGCCTCATCATGGGCCCGTGCGCGGGCGGCGCGGTCTATTCGCCCGCGATGACCGACTTCATCTTCATGGTGAAGGATTCGAGCTACATGTTCGTCACCGGCCCGGACGTTGTGAAGACGGTGACCAACGAAGTCGTGACGCAGGAAGAGCTGGGCGGTGCCGTCACGCACACCGCCAAGTCCGGCGTTGCTGATCTCGCGCTGGAGAACGATATCGAAGCGTTGCTCGCGGCACGCGACTTCATCGACTTCCTGCCGGAAAACAACCGCAGCGGCGTGCCCGAACGGCCGACCAGCGACCCGTGGGACCGGATCGAGAACAGCCTCGACACGCTGATCCCGCCGAGCGCGAACCAGCCCTATGACATGCATGAGCTGATCCGGAAGACCGTCGACGAAGGCGACTTCTTCGAAATCCAGCCCAATCATGCGGCGAACATCATCGTCGGCTTCGGCCGCGTGGAAGGCCGCACTGTTGGCATCGTCGCCAACCAGCCGATGGTGCTCGCAGGTTGCCTCGACATTGCCGCGTCCAAGAAGGCAGGCCGCTTCGTCCGCTTCTGCGATGCGTTTGAGATTCCGATCGTCACCTTCGTTGACGTGCCGGGCTTCCTGCCCGGTGTCAGCCAGGAGCATAACGGCATCATCAAGAACGGCGCCAAGCTGCTCTTCGCCTATGCCGAAGCGACCGTGCCGAAGATCACCGTCATCACGCGCAAGGCCTATGGCGGCGCCTATGACGTCATGGCCTCAAAGCATTTGCGCGGTGACCTCAACTACGCCTGGCCGACCGCCGAAATCGCGGTGATGGGCGCCAAGGGCGCGGTGGAAATCATCTTCCGCTCCGACATCGGCGACCCGGAAAAGATTGCCGAGCGCACCAAGGAATATGAAGACCGCTTCGCCAACCCGTTTGTGGCCGCGAGCAAGGGCTTTGTGGACGAGGTGATCATGCCGCACTCCACGCGGCGGCGGATTGCCTTGGGTCTTCGGAAGCTGCGGAACAAGCAGCTGGAGAACCCGTGGAAGAAGCACGACAATATTCCGCTGTGATCGAAAGTTTGATCAAGGGTCTGCTACTTTCGGGAGTTTAGATTGATGAAACTAGGCCGTCTCAACCATATCGGCGTCGCGACGCCCTCCATTGCGGACAGCATTGTCTTTTACCGCGATGTGATGGGCGCGACGAAGATCCATGATCCGTTCGACCTACCGGACCAGGGCGTGAAGGTGTGCTTCGTCGATACGCCGGGCGCGGATGGTGCGCTCAATGGTACGCAGATCGAGCTGATCGAGCCGCTGCCGGGCAATACCTCCATCGCGTCTTTCCTGGAGAAGAACCCGCAAGGGGGCCAGCACCACATGTGCTACGAAGTGCCCGACATTCACACCGCCAAGGCCGAGTTTGAGGCCATGGGCAAACGCGTGCTCGGAGAACCCCGCATCGGCGCGCACGGCACGCTCATTTTCTTTGTGCACCCACGGGACATGGGCGGGGTTTTGACCGAGATTATGGAGACGCCGAAGGGGCATTGATCCTTCACCCCTCCCTTCCAAGGGAGGGGACCGGGGTGGGTGCGAGCGTAAGCGAGCGGTCGCGGCACAAACCCACCCCAACCCCTCCCTTGGAAGGGAGGGGCTTACAAGTTCGGAGAGGACAGGAGAAGAACATGACCTATGAAACGATCACCGTTGACGTCACTGACAAGATTGCCACGATCACGCTCAACCGCCCGGAGCGGATGAATGCGTGCAGTCTCGACATGGCGGGCGAGATCAATGACGCGCTGTCCTCCCTCACCGATGCACGCTGCCTGATCATCACGGGCGCGGGGCGTGGGTTCTGTTCCGGCGCAGACCTTCAGGCGCGCGGCGGCAAGTCGATTTCGGGCGGGGAGGGCAGCTACATCGCGCTCACCCGGCATTACAACCCGCTGATGATGAACCTCGCGCGGCTCAATATCCCCGTCATCACCGCCGTCAATGGCGCCGCCGCCGGTGTCGGCTGCTCAATCGGGCTTGCGGGCGACTTCGTGATCGCTGGCAAGAGCGGCTATTTCCTGCAGGCGTTCGTCAACATCGGCCTTGTGCCCGATGGCGGCGCGAGCTGGATGCTGCCCCGCATGGTCGGCAAGGCACGCGCGACCGAGATGATGATGCTCGGCGAAAAGATCAGCGCGGACAAGGCCTATGACTGGGGCATGATCTACAAGGTGGTCGAAGATGCCGACCTGATGGCCGAAGCGCGCGCGCTCGCGACCCGCCTCGCCAATGGCCCGACGCTTGCTTACGCGACGATGCGCAAGAACATCCTTGTCGCCATGGAGAACAGCTATTCCGAACAGCTCCTCGCCGAAGCCGAAGGGCAGCGGATCGCGGGCTCGTCGGAAGATGCGGCGGAAGGCGGCATGGCGTTTCTCCAGAAGCGGAAGCCGGAGTTCAAGGGGCGTTAAACGCTTCAAAATGAGCGTCACCCTGAACTTGTTTCAGGGTCCATGCCTCCGACCCCACCGCAGTTCGCAGGCTGAGGCATGGATGCTGAACCAAGTTCAGCCTGACGATTTGTGAAAATGGATAGACAGATGAGCACATACGAAGACTGGCAGGCCGCAGCGGCCAAGGAAGTGAAGGGCAAGGACCTGACCTGGCAGACGCCGGAAGGTATTGCCGTGAAGCCGCTCTACACAGCGGAGGATGTGACCGCTGATCCGGGCCTGCCGGGCTTTGCACCGTTCACGCGCGGGGTGCGCGCGTCGATGTATGCGGGGCGCCCCTGGACGATCCGCCAATATGCCGGCTTTTCGACCGCCGAGGAATCGAACGCCTTTTACCGCCGCAACCTTGCGGCCGGGCAAAAGGGCCTTTCGGTGGCCTTCGATCTTGCCACGCACCGCGGCTATGACAGCGATCACCCGCGCGTTGTGGGTGACGTCGGCAAGGCGGGCGTCGCCATTGACAGCGTTGAGGACATGAAGATCCTGTTCGACGGCATTCCGCTCGACCAGATGTCGGTCTCGATGACGATGAACGGCGCGGTGATCCCGATCATGGCGTTCTTCATCGTCGCGGGTGAGGAGCAGGGTGTCCCGACCGAGCAGCTCGACGGGACGATCCAGAACGACATCCTCAAAGAGTTCATGGTGCGGAACACCTATATCTATCCACCCGAACCCTCGATGCGGATCATCTCTGACATCTTTGCATATACCAGTGCCAAGATGCCGAAATTCAACAGTATTTCCATTTCCGGCTATCACATGCAGGAAGCTGGCGCGACGCAGGTGCAGGAACTGGCCTTCACCATTGCCGACGGCATGGAATATGTGAAATATGGCGTGGCCTCTGGCCTCGACATCGACAAGTTCGCAGGCCGTCTGAGCTTCTTCTTCGCCATCGGCATGAACTTCTTCATGGAAGTGGCGAAGCTGCGCGCCGCCCGCGTGCTGTGGCACCGCGTGATGACCAAGCTCGGCGCGCAGGACGAACGCTCCAAGATGCTGCGCACGCACTGCCAGACCTCGGGCGTCTCGCTGACCGAGCAGGACCCCTATAACAACGTCATCCGCACGACGATTGAGGCGATGGCGGCCATGCTTGGCGGCACCCAGTCGCTCCACACCAATGCGCTCGACGAGGCCATTGCGCTGCCGACGGACTTTTCCGCGCGCATCGCCCGCAACACGCAGATCGTCATCCAGGAAGAGACGGGCATGTGCAATGTCGTCGATCCGTTGGGCGGCAGCTATTATATCGAAAGCCTGACGCAGGAGTTGGTCGACAAGGCGTGGGAGATCATCGAACGCGTCGAGGCCGAAGGTGGCATGGCCAAGGCCGTGGCGGCCGGCTGGCCCAAGGCGATGATCGAGGAAGCCGCCGCGGGCCGTCAGGCGCGTGTTGACAGGGGCGACGACGTCATTGTCGGCGTGAACAAGTACCGCCTGCCGAGCGAAGACCATCTCGAAACGCTCGAAGTCGACAACGCCAAGGTCCGCGAAGGCCAGATCGCCCGGATCAAGGCGGTGAAGGCCGCCCGCGACGAAGCGGCCTGTCAGACAGCATTAAAGGCGCTGACCGAAGGCGCAAAGTCCGGCGGCAACCTGCTGGAGCTCGCCGTCGTAGCGGCGCGCGCGCGCGCCACGTTGGGTGAGATCTCCTCGGCAATGGAGGCCGTGTTCGGTCGCTACGGCACCACACCGACCCCGGTGAAGGGCGTCTATGCCGCGCCCTATCAGGGTGACAGCCGCTGGGCGCAGGTGGTGGACGGCGTCGAGGCCGTGTCGCGCCGCCTCGGTCGCAAGCCGAAGCTGCTCGTCGCCAAGATGGGGCAGGACGGGCATGACCGCGGCGCCAATGTCATCGCCTCGGCCTTTGCCGATATGGGCTTTGACGTAGTCTCGGGCCCGCTGTTCCAGACGCCGGAGGAAACCGTGGTCCTCGCGCTGCAATCAGGCGTGGATGTCGTCGGCGCCTCCAGCCTCGCGGCAGGCCACAAGACGCTGATCCCGGAACTCATCAGCCTGCTGAAGAAGGAAGGCCGCGGCGACATCAAGGTCATCGCCGGCGGCGTCATCCCGCCGCAGGATTATGACTTCCTCCGCGATGCAGGCGTGCAGGGCATTTACGGGCCGGGCAGTAACGTCGTGGAGTGCGCGGCAGATGTACTGCGCTTGCTGGGGCATAACATGCCGCCGGTGGGGGAGTGAGACACCGTTTGCCCTGAGCTTGTCGAAGGGCCGTCCTTGACCGGACACCAAGCTAATAAGGAAGGGCTGGGCTTCGACAGGCTCAGCCCAAACGGATTTGGGAAGCTGAAAAGATGTTCAAAAAGATCCTGATCGCAAACCGTGGCGAGATCGCCCGTCGCGTCATCAAGACCGCCCGTCGAATGGGCATCAAGACGGTCGCCGTCTATTCGGATGCCGACGCGCGTGCGCCGTTCGTGCTGGATGCGGACGAGGCTGTTCATATCGGCCCGTCGCCTGCCGCCCAGTCCTATCTGATTGCGGACAAGATCATCGCGGCGTGCAAGGCCACGGGCGCAGAGGCCGTGCATCCGGGCTATGGCTTCCTGTCCGAACGCACCAGCTTTGCGGAGCAGCTGAAGGCCGAGGGCATCGCCTTTATCGGCCCGCCGGTGAACGCGATTGCGGCGATGGGCGACAAGATCGAATCCAAGAAGCTCGCGATGCAGGCGGGCGTCAACGTCGTCCCCGGCTTTGTGGGTGAAATTGAGGATACCGAGCACGCCGTGCGCATCTCGAACGAGATCGGCTATCCGGTGATGATGAAGGCCTCGGCCGGCGGCGGCGGCAAGGGGATGCGCCTTGCCTATTCCGAGCAGGAGGTCCGCGAGAACTTCGAAAGCGTGAAGCGCGAGGGGCTGAACAGCTTTGGCGATGACCGCGTCTTCATCGAGAAGTTCATTCTGAACCCGCGCCATATCGAGATTCAGATCCTCGGCGATCAGCACGGCAACATCCTCTATCTGAATGAGCGTGAATGCTCGATCCAGCGCCGCCACCAGAAGGTGGTGGAAGAGGCGCCGTCGCCCTTCGTCACGCCCAAGATGCGCAAGGCGATGGGGGAACAGTGCGTCGCGTTGGCGCGGGCAGTTGGCTATTATTCGGCGGGCACGGTGGAACTCATCGTCTCGGGCGCAGACCCGAGCGGCGAGAGCTTCTACTTCCTCGAAATGAACACGCGCCTGCAGGTGGAGCACCCTGTCACCGAAGCGATCACCGGCATCGACCTTGTCGAACAGATGATCCGCGTCGCTTATGGTGAGAAGCTCACCATGACGCAGGACGACATCAAGATCGACGGCTGGGCGATCGAGAACCGCGTCTATGCCGAAGACCCGTATCGTGGCTTCCTGCCGTCCACGGGCCGCATCTCGCGCTACAAGCCGCCGGTCGAAGGCTGGGCAGGCGACATTCGCGGCGTCGATGGCGTGCGCGTGGATGATGGTGTTGCCGATGGCGGTGAAGTCTCCATGTTCTATGACCCGATGATCGCGAAGCTGATCACCTGGGGCCCGACGCGCGACGAGGCGGCCGACAAGCAGATCGCCGCGCTCGACCGGTTCGAACTCGAGGGCCTTGGCCACAATATCGATTTCGTCTCGGCCATCATGCAGCACCCGCGCTTCCGGTCGGGCGAGCTGACCACCGGCTTCATCGCGGAGGAATATCCCGATGGTTTTGTCGGTGCCGCGACCTCGGACGATCTGATCAAGACGCTGGCGGGCATTGCAGGCTTCATGGCGTGCGCACAGGCGGACCGCGCGCGGCAGGTGGATGGGCAACTCGGCGATGAGCTGGAGCCGCCCGCCGAATGGCATGTCCGCATTGGTGGTGCCGAGCATCTGGTCGACGTTTATGAGGACGAACTGCTCGTTGATGGCGTGCATCTCAACATCGGCCTCGAATATACGCCGGGCGACCGGCTGGTCGTGGCGGATGTCGATGGCAAGGAACTGGCGGTCAAGGTCACCAAGACCCGCACCGGCTTCAAGCTGACGACACGTGGCGCCTCGCACACGGCAATTTGCCTGCCCGCGCATGTCGCGCCGCTCGCCGCGCACATGATCGAAAAGGTGCCGCCGGATCTCTCCAAGTTCCTGCTCTGCCCGATGCCGGGCCTTGTCACGGCCATCCATGTCGGCGTCGGCGACAAGGTGGAGGCGGGTCAGCCGCTCGCCGTTGTCGAGGCGATGAAGATGGAAAACATCCTCCGCGCCGAAAAGGCAGGCGTGGTGAAGGCAGTGAACGCGAGCGCAGGCGAGAGCCTGACGGTCGATGCGGTCATTCTGGAGATGGAGTAAGGGAGCTTACCGCCTTCGCGGCCTTACCTTGTTCTTCGCGCCCTTCGCGTGAACCGCTGGCTTCAGGTTCACGCGAAGAACGCAAAGGATAGAAGATCGCGAAGGAAAAATTGCATCCCTTGCCGTCCTTCAAGTTCCAAATTCTCCCAAGGAACCGTCGCAGGTCTCGCCCGTTTGGTCTCATGCTGGATCAACACAGCGACCAGTGGAGGTACTCATGGCGAAATTCGGAATCGGCTATTTCGATAGCAAGGGGCAGTATTTCCGTACGCCCGAAGATGCGACGCTCAGCGATCTGGCAGCGATGCTTGGGCGCGTCGGGGAGGGCGACAGCCTCGCCCCCGGCATTGCCAAGACGCTGCTCGCCAAGCGCGCGGACATTGAGCGCATCTTTGCCGACCATGATGCGATGACAAGCGCGGAAGCCAATCAGCGCGCCCAGCGTGCAGGCTTGCCCGCCAACAAGATCGCGCTGGTCCGCGAAGCCGGTTAAAAGCTGAGCGCAACCTCCGCATGGTCAAGCACCATATGCGCGGAGCGTTCCGCCATGGCGAGGAACATGGAGTCCCCCCGGTCGGTCTGGACGACGACCATCGACGCGGTGACGCCCATCATCATGCCGGCGAAGGATGCTGCCCGATAGGCATCCCATTGATCGGCCAGATCTGAGGCGGGGACTCCATATCGGTCTAAGCCTTCGCTGTATCGCGCTAGGAGACCGCGTTCTTCGGCCTTGCGCGTGGCCGGGTCCATCGCGGTGCCCAGATAATAAGCGATATCGCCCGCACCACTGCCAACGCCAACCGTCTGCCAGTCGACGACGATGATCGGCTTGTCGGCATCGTCCGGGCAATAGAGCATGTTGTCCGGTCGGAAATCATTGTGCGTCAGGCATCGCGGCCCCTCGCGGCTGTCGGACCAGCGCTGGATGTTGCCGTAATAGGCTTCCCCAACCTGCTTCATCGCGTCGGTCACGCGGTCGCCATAGCGGTCACAGAAAGCTGGCCAGAAAGCGGTGTAGAGCGCCTCACCATCAATCTGCGGCGGCACCGCCCGCGTGCCGTTGAGCCAGTCGAGCGTATCGAGCACGGGGTCACCCCACCAGCCCGCATGGATGCTCGCGGCCGCGTCCATCGCGAGCTCCGCCTCCTGGCGCGTCGGGACGAGCAGCTGATTGCCCTGCACATGGCGGGGCAGGTCATGCATCAGCAGCGCGAAATCATGGCTCTCGTCATCAAAGGCGATGAAGAGATGGTCCGGCACCGCCATCGGCTTTTTGCCCGCGAAATGCTGATAGAAGCGGCTCTCGCGGATATAGGTCATGTGCGACTTGCCGGTCGCCTTGCTCAAAGGGTCGTTGGACGGCAGCTTGGCAACCAGCGTCGCTGGTGCGCCGTTCGCGGGGCCGGCATAGGTCAGTTGCAGGCGATAGGTCGCCCCCACCTGACCCGTCCCTATGGGGCCGGACTCCACAGTGGCCACGGTCGAGTCAAAGCCGTTTTCACGCAGCCGCTGGGTCAGCCAGTCGGGCGTCATCTCCGCGAGGGACGGGACGGCCTCAGTCATTGAAGATGCTTTTCAGCCCAAGCGGTTCATAGGCGCCAAGGATGAGCTGCTCCAATATGCCGGTGCCGCTGCGCTGCTCATTACCCAGCGTCATCGTGACGCGCGAAATGGCCTGAATGTGGAGATGGTCGGCGCGACCGGCTTCGATCGCGGTCAAGTCAATGTCCTCGCGCGCAACAGCAAGCTCACCTTTCCAGCCGCCATGCGTCCATTCGGGATGACCATAGCCAATGCCGCGCATGAGGAAGGGCACGCCGGGTTCAAACGTTGCGGACAGCGTGCGCCCGTCGGGCATCTCGGCGACCAGTTCGGCCGAGGATGCGTGACGCCAGCCGGGCTTCAGCGCGGTCGTCATCTTGCACGCCTCGCTTTCCGCCATCTGTTCAGGACCCGCGCCATCGGGACACCAGACCGCGCGCGTGTTCCAGGCGCGACCATGGACGTCATCGTTCACATGGAAATAGAGGGCGCCATCCTCAAAGTTTACCGGGCTCCACAGCCAATAAAATTGGGGAATGACCTGCGGGACCGTGGGCTGCGGGTCACTCGCGCCAATGGGGCGGATGCCCCAGCTCCGGTCACGCGTGCCGACCGCGCCCGAGATGTCATGTCGGACGCCATCAACCTCGATCCAGCCCTGCCAATGGCCGTTCTGCGTGAGGCGGGTGTAATCCATGAAGGTGCGCGGCCCGATGCGGCGGATGAAGCGAGGTTCCTCCAGCGGGAAGGCGCGACATGTAAAGGTCAGGTCGGCCGAGATGCCTTCATGATTGTCGACGATGACGCGCAGCGACTTCAGGGGCTCGATGATCTCGATGGAGATTGGACCGACATTGAGGTCCATGCGCTCCATGCCCAGCAGGCGGGAGGCATGAACGCAGTGCTGCGTCTCGCCCCGGATGCAGGAAAAATGGGCGTCCGCCACGTTGAGATGCGGATAGACGCCAAAGGCAATCGCGAAAAAGTCGCTGCCATCCGCCTTGTATCCGTTGAAGAAGTAACGGTCGTAGAAATTGCGGTCGGTGCCTGAATAGGCAATCGGCTCCGGTGTCTGGTGGATCGGATATTCGTCGCCCTTGGTCAGCATCAGCCTTCTACCTCTCGCTTGATCTCATCGGTGTGTTGGCCCAGCGTCGGTGCAAGACCAATGGGGCGGTCTGGATCGGCCGAATAGCGCACCGGCTGCCGCATCTGCCGGATTTTGCCCTCGGTCGGATGGTCGAGCATCTGGAAGAAGCCGGTGGCCTTCAGATGTGCGTTGTCGATCACTTCCGACAGATCGGCGACCGGCATGACGGGGAAATCGTTCTCGGTCAGAATGGCGATCCATTCGGCATTGGTCTTTTGCGGGGTCAGCTCACCAATGCGGCCATAAATGGGGGTCATGTTCTGGAAGCGCCCCATCGGCGTGTCGAACGGCGCTGCTGAGAGAAAGCCCGGATCGCCCAGCAGATCGAACAGTTTGATGATCTTCGCATCGGTATAGGGGACGATGACGAGATGGCCGTCCTTTGTCGGGAAGGGCTGGCGATTTGGGTCCAGCTGGCGCGGATAGCCGGGCGGCCCCAACGGCGGTTCGAACACCTGATCCTGCAGATGCTCGGTGAGCATGAAGTTCGCAAAGCAGTCGAGCATCGGTACTTCGACATGCTGGCCTTCGCCGGTACGCAGCTTGTGGACGAGCGCCGCGAGCAAAGCCTGCGCGCCATAGGTGCCGGACACCTTGTCGGCGATCAGCGACGGGAAATAGCGTGGCGCCGGATTGCCGTCGACCTTGGGCAAGAGCGAGGTCGTGCCCGTCGCCGCCTGAATGACATCGTCATAGGCGGGCCAGTCAGCCCAGGGACCATCCTGACTGAACCCGGCGAAATGGGCGTAGATGATGTCGGGCTTCATCGCCTTCACATCCTCATAGCCAAAGCCCAGCCGCCCGATCGACTTTGCCCGGACATTGTGGACAAAGATGTCCGCCGAAGCGATCAGCTTGCGCAGAACCTCAGCATCCTCAGGCTTTTTGAGGTCGAGCACGACCGATTTCTTGCCCCGGTTCACGGTCATGTGCGTGCCGCCCATATAGGGCGTGTTCTTGAACGCCCCCATATAGCGCGGGGTGTCTCCGGTCGGGCTTTCGATCTTGATGATCTCGGCCCCCAGATCGCCCAGCATCTGCGTGGCATAGGGGCCGAAAATGACTGTGGTCAGGTCAACGATGCGGATGCCTTCGAGCATCTTCATGGGCGCGGACAACTTTCGTGCTCTCTTGCGAAATCAGGCAGCCTGCGCGCCACGGACGAGCGCCCCGGGCCGTGCTCCGGTCGACTGGTCATGCCGCCGGATGATCGTGCCGGACACGATTGTCGCCTCATAGCCCGTCGCCTTCTGATCGAGACGCCGCCCGCCGGCTGGCAGGTCGCGCACGATCTCGGGCAGATGGAGACGCAGGCCGTCCAGATTGATGACGTTCACATCGGCCTTGGCCCCGACGCGCAGCGTGCCGCGATCATGGAGGCCCACCGCACGCGCCGCCATGGCGGAAAGCATGTGGACGGCGCTCGCAAGATCGATCCTGTTTTCCCTTGCATCCCGCACCCAGTGGGTCAGGAGGAACGTCGAATAGCTCGCATCGCAGATGGCTCCATAATGGGCGCCACCATCGCCAAGTGCGGGCACGCAGTCGGGATGCACAAGCATGTCATGCGCCGCATCCAGCTTGCCATTTTCATAGTTGCCGAGCGCTGCGAGGAAGAAGCCCTTGCCCTCGGTCTCGAGGAAGCGGTCGTAAATAACCTCCTCGGGCGTGATCCCGCGCGCCTCCGCGATCGCTGCAAAGCTTGCCTCGGGCGGGGGAGCATAGTTGGGCGGATTGTCGAGCGCGTACATCCAGCGCCAGTTGCGGGCGAGGCTGTTGAACGGATGCCCTTCCTCGGGCGTTTCGCTGAGCAGCGCGCGGCGCATCCCGGGATCCCGCATCGCAGCGACCTTCTGGTCGAGCGGAAGATGCGCGATCTTCTGCCAGCTGGGGCACATGATGAAAGGATGGACCGAAAGCTCCAGCCCGCCGATCAGGCCGATGGGGCGCGGCATGATCTGCGCCGTCACCTGCGCGCCCTTGGCCTTGGATTGTGCCATCAGCTCCAGCACATTGCGCCATCGCGGCGGGCCTTCATTTCCCGAGGCCAGCGTGAAGGTTGCCGGACGACCCGATGATGCCATCAGGTCGTCGATGATCGGATATTCCTTGTCCCAGCCGGCAAAGGCATCGAGCACGATCTGCAGCGTGCCTGTCCCGGCATCGGCCATGCCGCCACAGATTTCGCGCAATTCGGCGACGTCCGCGTCAAATGTCGGAATGCTGCCGCCATCGGCGGTCTTGTGGATCGACAGGCGGGACGTCGCAAAGCCCAGAGCACCGGCCTCCATCGCCTCGCGCGACAATTGCCGCATCCGGGCGAGGTCGTCGCTGGTCGCCGGTTCCCGGCGCGCGCCGCGTTCACCCATCGCATAGACGCGCAAGGGAGAGTGGGGGAGGTAGGCAGCGACGTCGATATCGCGCTTGCCTGCGGCGACGACATCCAGATATTCGGGAAACGTCTCCCAGTTCCACGGCAGGCCATCGGCCATCACGACGCCGGGAATGTCCTCCACGCCCTCCATGACGTTGATGAGCATGTCATGGTCTTCGCGGCGACAGGGCGCAAAGCCCACACCGCAATTGCCCATGACGGCGGTCGTCACGCCATGCGAGGAGGAGGGAGCCAGCTCTTCCGACCAGATGGCCTGGCCATCATAATGGGTATGCACGTCAACGAACCCCGGTGTGACGATGCGCCCGCGGGCATCGATTTCCTCCGCGCCCGAACCGGCGAAATTGCCCAAGGCCGCGATCCGGCCATCGCGGATGGCGACATCGCCATCCTGCAGCGGCCCACCGGTTCCGTCCGCAATCGTTCCACCGCGGATCACTAGATCGAACTCGGCTGCCATATCCACTCCTGATTCTGTCGCGGGCCTGTTGGCCCCTGCGTTCACCTGTCACTTTGGACTGGTTGACGTGCCCGTCAAGCTGAAACAGACAACAGGTCAAAGGAGAGACCCCATGAAAGCGATTCACGTCAAATTGCCTGCCAGCCTCGAGTCCCTGACGCTGGTGGACGTGCCCGATGCCCCCGAACCGGGGCGCGGCGAAATCAAGGTCCGCATCCGCGCCAGTTCGCTCAACTATCATGACTTTGCCGTCGTCTCCGGCATGCTGCCGACCGCCGATGGCCGCATCCCGATGTCGGACGGCGCTGGCGAAGTGATCGCCGTGGGGGAGGGCGTCACCGACTATGCCGTTGGCGATCTGGTAGTCTCCACCTTCTTTCCGGACTGGCTGGATGGCACCCCGCCGAGCACCGCCTTCACGCGCGTGCCGGGCGACGGGATTGACGGCTATGCCCGCGAAGTTGTGACCGCGCCGACGACATGGTTCACCCATGCGCCCAAAGGCTATTCGGCGGCGGAGGCCGCGACACTGACCTGCGCCGGCCTGACGGCGTGGCGGGCGCTGGTCGTTGATGGCCAGATCAAGGCTGGGGCCACCGTTCTCGTGCAGGGCACCGGCGGCGTCTCGGTCTTCGCGCTCCAATTCGCCAAGGCCATGGGCGCGACGGTGATCGCAACCTCATCCTCCAATGACAAGCTCGCCCGGATGAAGGCGCTCGGCGCCGATCATCTGATCAACTATAAGGAAACGCCCGAATGGGGTGCCGCCGTGCTTGGCCTCACCGGCGGACGCGGTGTGGACCATGTCGTTGAGGTCGGCGGCTCCGGCACGCTCGACCAGTCGATGATTGCGGCGAAGAATATGGGCCATGTGGCGCTCATCGGCGTGCTCGCGGGCTTTGCAGGGCCCGTCATGACGGCGACGCTGATGGCGAAACAGCTCCGCGTCATCGGCCTGACCGTGGGCAGCCGCCAGCAGCAGCTCGACATGATCGCCGCCATCGACGTGACCGGCATCAAGCCGGTCCTGGATAAGCATTTCCCACTGGCCCAGCTGGGCGACGCCTTCCGCCATCAGGCGGCGAATGCGCACTTCGGGAAGATCATCGTCGACATCTAGGTTTCGCAGACCAGTTCCCGCAGCGATCGGGCGCGGATCATCTGCCGAAGGTAGATGGCCGCGTCGGCTTGCCCCTTGATCGCGCGGGACATGGTCTCGCGGCTTTGTGCCGGGATCTCATCAAACCGCGCGAGCGACCAGGGATTGGCCGTCACAATCCGCCCCCGGCGAATGCCGGATGCGGAGAAGACGCCGACCACCTGGCCCTGCGCATTGACGGCGGGACCACCGCTCATCCCGCTCAGGTCATCCGCACGTCCGCCGCCGCCCGTTTCCACCCATTGAAGCACGGGTTGCCGCGGGTAGGGACGGTATCCCTGACGCGCGACGGCACGGCCAAGAAGCTTCATCGAAACGAAATCAGCCGCGCCATGGGGATAGCCGAACAGATAGGCGGCCTCACCGATTGTGGGCGGGCGCGGCGCAATGTGGAAGGGCGGCGCCCCCGTGAGATCAGTGCGCACAATAGCGACATCGTCGCTCTGGCTGACCAGCATCTCGGTGAGGTCCATATCGCCCGATGCGCCGAGCAACTGACCTGACGTGCAGCTGTTGATGACGTGCCGGGCCGTCATCCAGCGATTGCCGCCCGCAACGCTGAAGGCGGTGCCCTGCACACTCCTCAATCGGGGTATTGGCTCTATGTCGATGAACTCCCCCATGGAGCCGGATGTAGGGGCCGGACGGCGCACCGTGCCCCCGGCGGCCTGACTTGCCGGGCGCAGGGGAAGCAGTTCGGGAATTAGATCCGCCGCGATCAGGACAAGGACAGAGGCCAGGATCCAGCCACGGACAGGAGGGCGCGCGGCCATCCGTCAGTCGCTGATCGCACCGGCGATGATGGCCGCCACGCCAAGCCGCACAAGCGCGAGGAATATCGCGCAGGCAAGATCATTGTCGCGCAGGCGCTGCGGCACACCACCGACAATGCCGTCCACGATCAGGAACGTCGCCACCTGCACGAGCAGGACGGGCAAGGACCAGATCAGGATGTCATAGATGTTGACCGAGCCCGCGAGACAAAAGGCCAGCGGAATGGCAAGCCCGAGGCAGGCAGACCCGAAGGAAATGGCCGTCGCCACATTGCCGGCGCGGATGAGCGGAATTTCGGAATGCGGCGTCAATCGGGCGTAAAGCGTGATCGAAACGACCCAGATCAGCAGCGTCGCAACCAGATGCGAGACAAAGACCGGAAAGCCGATCCGCAAAGTCTCCAGCAGATCAAGCAGCTGGTCCATCCGCTTTCTCCTCCCCCTGTCATATGCCTGCGAACGCCGCTTCAGCGCGCGAGCTCTTGATTTACACCTCTGTTTCTGCCGCGAAACTTTCTAATATGCCATTACTTTTGCAACCCAATCTTCGTTCGCGGGCGGGAGAGGCGCCAAGGCAAATTCAGGGTGGACGCGCGCGGCAGCCGGTGACTAGACACGCGCCATGGATAACACGCCCGCGAATGCCACGGCCGAACTCAAACGCGCGCTCGTCTTTGGGGCGAGTGGCGGGATCGGGCGCGCGGTGGTCGAGGCCCTCGCGGCAGACCCTGCCTATGGGGTGGTGTACGCGGCCGCGCGATCTGCGTCCGTCAGTGGCGACAAGATCGTGCCCTTGGCCTTCGATCTGACCGATGATGCCACGATCCAGCACGCTGTCTCCATGGCCGCGGCGGATGGGCCTCTCGATCTCGTCTTCGTGGCAACAGGCATGTTGCATGATGCGACCTTTCAGCCGGAAAAGAGCCTGCGCGCGCTGACACCCGATGCGCTGGAACAGGCCTTCCGGATCAACACGGTTGGCCCGGCCCTGATCGCGAAACACGCGCTGCCCCACTTGCGTCGGGACCGAAAAGCGGTCTTCGCCGCCCTATCGGCCCGCGTCGGTTCGATTTCGGATAACCGCCTCGGCGGCTGGCACAGCTATCGCGCGTCCAAGGCGGCGCTCAACATGCTGGTCCGGACCATGGCCATCGAACTCGCCCGCACGCATCCGAAGGCGGTGTGCGTCACACTCCATCCGGGGACGGTCGACACCGCGCTGTCTAAGCCCTTTCAGGCCCGTGTGCCGGATGGAAAGCTGTTCACCGCCGAGCAAAGCGCGAATGCGATGCTGGCGGTATTGGAGGGTCTCGGCCCCGATCAGAGCGGTGGGCTATTCGCCTGGGATGGACAAAGTATCCCGTTCTGAGGACTGAGACGCGTTCAGATCGATATCGAGCAGGTCTTCGAAGAACAGGCTGACCAGCCCCGTCTGGCTGGACACGCCTGCCTTGGCATAGACTTTCGCCAGCTGCGCGCGGACGGTGCCTTCCGCCGTCCCGCGCATCTCGGCAATCTGAGCCACGGTGCAGCCCTTCAGCGCAAACAGGGCAACATCGGCTTCGCCTTTGGTCAGTGCCCATGCGGCGAAGCGCAGACGAATATGGTCGGCCAGCGCCCCAGACGCGACCGCCAGAGCCTCGTCGCGCTGCCGCGCTTCGGTGAGCAGCGTCCGCACCTGCACCATCCCGAACCCGATCCCGGCGAGCAGCGCAAAGGAGACGATCATTTCAATGACGATATGCGTGCTCCATCCGCCCGCCCGCACATCACCGACCGCATCCGCGACGAAGAAGACGGCGCCAAGGGCCTGCGCCACGACGATTGCGGCGACCGCCAGAGCCTGACGATCGCCGCGCTGCGCCGCTCGGGGGTGGGGCCGACGCAGCATCAGGGCTTTCTGTTGCCACCGGGGATCATGGCGCGTGCAATTTGCGGCCCGCTGCGCCGCGTTTCAAAAATGACGCCCGCCAGATGCAGTGCAATGAGAAGATACAGCAGATTGACGGCAACCTCATGGATTTCGGTCAGCGGCCCTTCTTCTTCGCCTTCATTCTCACCGGCTTCACCGCGTTCATCGCTTTCGCCGCGCGCCTCCAGCCGCTCATTATCTTCGCCATCCTCTTCGCCGCGGACAGCGGACCCGGGCGGGGTACCCGCCGCCTGTTCCTGCCGCGCACCATGTTCAGCGTCGACATTGGGATCCGCCGGCGGCGGACCGGCCATGGCAATTCCTGTGGCGATGATGACGCCAAGGCAGGCCCAGATCGCATAGACCATCAGGGCGCCGAGCGGGTTGTGTGACCGGTGCGCCACAACCTCCCCACGCCGGATTTCGCCGACATGCGCGAGGGCCCGGCGCGGGCTCGGGGGAAAGGCTGAAAAGCGGGCTTCCGCTGGGCCAACCAGACCCCAGACCAACCGCAGGGCAAGCAGGGCGGCCAGGCCATAGCCCACCCAGATGTGCCAGCCCGATCCTTCTTCGGTAACGAGCGCATTGGCGATGACCGCCACGACGATCCCCCAATGGGTCAGTTTCACGATCGGGTCCCACCGGCGTGGGGCGGGCGTAGCGGCAACGGTCATCGGGCTTCTCCTGTCTGGAAGAACAATGCGTCGATCTTTGGTCCAAATGCCAGAGCGAACAATGGGCGCGCGGCTTATGAGGTGCGGAATAAGCGCCCGCTTACACGGCAGGTGGAAGGCCAGGTCCCATAAGCGAAGGGGCCGAACCGGCAGGTCACCGGTTCAGCCCCTTGCTTTGGTCCGTGCGCCGACGGGCAGGAATGTGCCCCTTGGCGTTTTGCCGATCTTAGAAGTTCACCGTGCCCTGCACTCCGAAGGTGCGCGGCGCGTTGAAGTTGGCATAGGAGCCAAGGATCGCATTGTTGGCGTTTGACCGCCGGTAGATGTGCGACTCGTTGAACAGGTTGCGGCCCCAGAGCGAGAGCGTTGCCTTGGTCCCCGTGCTGTTCATTTCGATGCCAGCAAGCGTCAGGCTGCCATTCACGATGAAGCTCGAGTCCGTCTTCACGTTCTCATCCTGGAAGCTGTACTGTGCATCCGCATAGTTGGCGTCGAGGTGCAGCCGGAGACGGGTATCGCCCGATCCAACCGGCATTTCATAGTCGGCAAAGCCCGATGCCGCGTTCTTCGGCGTAAAGACCGTGAACACGTTGGTGATCACCCCAAAGGTCGCGGGTGATTCCGCGATCGGGTTGGCAACCGGCGGCACCTTCACATCGGTATAGGCATAGGATGCGCCAATCGTCAGCCCTTCGACCGGGCGGACGGTCAGGTCCGCTTCCACGCCCTTGATCCGCGACGTGCCGGGCGAGTTCGCCGTTTCCTGCGTGTGCTTGTTGAAATAGGGGTTCGCACCACCGCCGGGCAGGGTGGCACGCGTATCGACGAAGTCAAAGTCGATCTGCGTGTTCTTCCGCTCCATCAGATAGCCTGCCACGTTCAGGCGAACGCGGTGATCGAGGAAGTCGGTCTTGGCACCGATTTCATACGAACGCACCGATTCCGGATCGAACTGGCGGAAGCTCGAAGAGCGCGTGTTGGCGCCACCGGCACGGAAGCCGGTCGAGTACTTCGCATAGAGATGGGCATCGGGCGTCGCATCGACGGCCAGCGTCACCATCGGGTCAAACCGGCTGTTCGAATAGTCGAGCACCGCGCCGGCAAAGGCGACGTTGTTGACGCGGGTGAGGGCACCCTTGCGCGTTTCATGCGTGTAACGACCACCGGCGGTCAGATGGACGATATCCATGCTGTCCGGCGTATAGGTTGCCTGACCAAAGGCCGCGTAGCTCTTGCCGACGGCGTGGCTGTCGCGCTGAACATACCAATAGGCCGGGTCCCAGCCCTGGTTTGCCGATGCGATCGGCGCGGTCGGGTTCGGGGCAACCTGATTGACGAAGGTGTAGCCCGTGCCGTCCGCATTCCACTTCTGCGGGTTCGGCGTGGCCGCACGTTCCTGCGCATGTTCGTTGAAGTAGTAGCCACCCAGGACGAAATCGACCTGCGGGATGCTGCCGACGAGCTGAACTTCTTCGCTGAACTGGTGCTGGATCAGTTCCGATAGGCTGTAGCGGCCAAACTCGCCATTGGGCACGAAGGCAGAGCGGTGTGCGCCAGCAGAGCCATCCCACTGCGTGGTATCAACCCCACGCCAGCCGGTGATCGAGCGCAGCTCAAGGTCTTCGGTCAGATGATATTTGATCGCCGCCGAGAACCCGTGGGTGTTGTCGACGCTGGGCTGCTGGATGACGCCGAGATCAGCGACGTCCATCCGCTTGTCGCCGCTGACGACGACGAGCGGCGCCTTCGGTGCGATGCAGCTGGCGGCGCCGGTGGGGCAGGTCAGCGTGGTGCCGACATAGGTGCCGACCGGACGGTTGTTGGGGTTGTAGTTGATCAGCTGGCTGTAGAAGGGCGTGTTTTCGTCCTTCGCCTTGTCATAGGACAGGTCGACCGTCAGGCCGGCCACCGGCGTCCAGCGACCCGAAATGCGGCCGCCAACGCGGTTGTAGTAGTTCCAGCCATATTGTCCCGATGCCGGGTTCTCGGTCGTGGCGTCCTGATGCTGGAGAACGCCATCCACCTTGACCGCAAAGTTGTGGACGCCGGGAAGGTCGATATGGAACTCGCCGCTATAGGCACCGTAATTGCCCACGCCCGCGCTCACGCGGCCGCCGAATTCACCCGACGGACCCTTGGTGACGATGCTGAGCGCGCCGCCTTCGGTGTTGCGGCCGAACAGCGTGCCCTGCGGACCGCGCAGCACTTCGACGCGTTCCACGTCGAAGAGAGCTGCGTTCAGGCCCTGCGAGCGGCCGAGGTAAACGCCATCGATATAGACGCCAACGCCGCCTTCGCGGGCCACCTGGTTCTGGTCAAACGGAACGATGCCGCGGATACCGACCGTGAGCGCCGACTGGCGGGCTTCAAAGGTCGTGACGCGCAGCGAGGGGATGCCGCCATCGGTAAAGTCGATGAGGCTCTGGATGTGACGGTCCGAAATCGCAGCCGAAGTCACGGCCGTGATGGCGATCGGCGTATCTTGCAGATTGGTTTCCCGCTTGGTCGCGGTCACGACGATTTCGTCGAGGCCCGGCGCCGACTCAGCGACAGCCGCTGTGTCCTGCGTTTCAGCAGCGCGTGCCTTTCCTGCCGGAAGGCCGAGCGCACCAAGCGCTGCGAGAGCAAAAATCGATACTGACGTTTTCACTTAAAATTCCCCCATATGTCGTGATTGACGATGGATGAGGGCCCGCTAGGTGCGGAAAAAAACACGATGGTGACACGAAGGTGAAATATTCGTCACACTCCGCACCCATCGCATTGATATCAGGTGGTTTTATCTGTAATTTTTGCAGGTGCGAAATCAGTCAGGCGAGGAAGCATGACGGTCGCGACCAGCCCGGGATTGCCGGCAGTAAGCTCCAGCGACCCGTGATGCAGACGCGCGATGGCCGCAACCAAGGGCAATCCCAAACCAAAGCCGCGATGCTTCCCCGGGGCAACCCGCCCAAAGCGGCGCAGGGCCAGCGCGCGGTCTGCGGCTGCGATACCGGGCCCATTGTCGCGAACTTTGAAGACCACAGCATCGCCATGCCGTTCAATCGACAGCAAGACAGACGTTCCCGGCGGCGTATGGTGGATCGCGTTTTCCAGAAGATTCGTCATCATTTGGGTGAGCAGCCCGCGGTCGCCGAGAACGGTGGCAGCTGACGTCCCGACCACGCGCAACTCGCGCCCCTGTTCGGCCATCGGGAGCTCATAGGTGTCCCGAATCATCTGAAGGATGTCATCAAGCCGCACCGGCTGGAACTGCTCACGCCGCCGGTGACCCTGGATTTCGGACAAGCGCAGAATCGCCGCGAACAGCGCCAAAACCTGATCGCATTGATCCAGCGCGGCGCGCACCGCACGGCGCGCATCCCGGTCCCCGCTGTATTTCTCCAGCGCGACGACCCTGTTGCGCAACTTCATCAACGGGGTGCGCAGATCATGCGCGATGTCATCCGACACCGTCTTCAGGTGATCGACGAGCTCCGCGATGCGGTCGAGCATCGCATTGAATGCGGCGGCCTGCAGGGCGAATTCATCATTATAGCCGCGTACAGTCAGCCGTTGCGCAAGATTGCCGTCCGCAATTTCGAGCGCCGTGACCCGGATCTCGTCCATGCGCCGGTGAATGATGGAAATCATCCGACCGATGCCCGCGACAAACACCGCAACCGAAAGGACAAAGCCGACGCCATAGACCGTGAATATGAGCCATTCGAAATCATCGACGACGTCGGCGTCTGCCACGAGGACCAGAACCGACCCGTCCCCCACAGGTTTCGCAAGCGCCCGACCGCGGTGAAGGCCCTCGACCTTCTGGGTATAGTCGATGCTGGAAAAGCCGATGGGCGGCACGGGCATCTGCAACAGACCTGCGATCTTGCGCCCATGTTCGTCGATGAGCATGAAGCCGGTGTCATTTGTCCCGGGCCCGTTCTCCTCGGCAAGAAGGCGCCGGATGACGGCGCTGCGCTTTGGGGGTTTTTGATCTCCGATGATCTCCTGCGCTGTATCTTCCAGGCGGATCCGGATTTCGCGGTCAATCAGATGCAGGGTTGCCGTATATCCGACAAGGCTGACGCCGAGGCTTGTCGCGGCAAGAATGAGGCCGCTGGTCCATGCAAGGCCCCGCAGGGTGAGACGCTTTGGCTCACGCATCTTGGCGAATGCTGTATCCTGAACCACGGATTGTCCGGATCGGATCGCCATGTCGACCGACCTTAAGGCGCGCGCGCAGCCTGCGGATATGCGTTGCCAATATGTTGGTCGTGGGCTCAAAATCATGACCCCATACCGCATTGAGCAACATGCGCTGCGTCACAACGCCGCCCTGGTTGCGCAGAAGTTCAACGAGTATCTTGAATTCGATCGGGGTGAGTTCCAGCGCCTTCCCGCCGCGCTTCACCTTATGACCCAGCAGATCGACTTCGATTGTGGAGGTGCGCAGGACGCCGGTTTCGATCATCTGGCTCGGCCGACGCAGAAGGGCATTGAGGCGCGCGTTCAGTTCGGCAACCTCGACGGGCTTGACCAGATAGTCATCAGCACCCGCATCCAGCCCCTCAATCTTGTCGCCCAGCGCGCCCAGTGCGGTCAGCATGATGACCGGGACTGGCCGGTTCTCGCTACGGATCTGCTGAAGCACAGAAATGCCATCCCGCATCGGCAGGCGGCGATCGAGGATGACCGCGTCATATTCTTCCTCGCGCACGAGAAACAACGCATCGCGGCCGTCGCGCGCAATCTGGACCTTATGGTCCAGCCGCGACAGTTCGCCCGACAAAAAGCGCGCGGTTTCAATATCATCTTCCACAAGAAGTAGACGCATCCACGCCGTCCTGAGCAGCTGCCGTTGGCGCGCTGTGTACGATCCTCGTGCCGTGATCCGCAAGCGGGATGAGGGAAAGGACGGTTTTCTGCAGGGGTATCTGGCGGACAGGGTGGGATTCGAACCCACGGTAGAGTTGCCCCTACGCTGGTTTTCAAGACCAGAGCCTTAAACCACTCGGCCACCTGTCCATCCGGGGGTGCCCATAGCGTCAGGCCGGTCTGACGTGCAAGGGAAACGACGGGCCGGGTTGGCACCTCGCTTCAATTCTGCCACTTTGACCCCATGTGGGGCGTGACTTCTCGTGTGATCGGATGTGCAGCGGTGCTGGCGGTCTCGGCATCGGTGCCCGATCCTTCGGTCGATGGCCGCTCCATGGCGCAAGTGCCTGAGGCGGGCGTGGCAGCAGAGCAGACCGGGTTTGCCGCTTTTGCGGAGCAGCTTCGCGCACGGGCCGCAGCAGACGGCGTGTCGGCGGCCACACTTGACCAGATCATCCCGAACCTGACCTTCCTGCCGCGCGTGGTGGAGCTGGATCGCGCTCAGCCAGGTGGCGCACCGGGGACCGCGATCCCGCGCTTTGCGCCTTATCGTGCGCGCCATATGGATAGCGCCCGGATCGAGCGCGGTCGGGCGCGTTACCTGGCGCTGCGTCCGCTCCTCGCACGCGTTGAAGCCGAAACCGGGGTGCCCGAAGAGATCATGATGGCCATTTACGGCCATGAGACCAATTACGGATCATTCACGGGCAATTTCGATCTGCTGAACTCCCTGGCAACGCTCGCTTATGAAGGGCGCCGGCGCGAGCTGTTTACTGCCGAATTCATCGCGACCGCCAAGATGATGGATCGCGGCTATCCTCGGTCAAAGCTGAAGGGTAGCTGGGCCGGGGCCACGGGCTATCCGCAGTTTCTGCCGTCCATGTATCTACGCGTTGCCCGCGACGGCGATGGGGACGGGCGTGCCGACATCTGGTCGAGCGAGGCCGATGCCTTGGCCTCGATCGCCAATTACTTCGTCAATGCGGGCTGGCGGCGCGGCGTGCCCTGGGGCGTAGGGGCTTCGCTTCCTGAAGGTTTGGACCTCTCGCGCCTCGATGGGCGGACCGTCTCGCCACGCTGCGAACGGGTGTTTGCACGCCACAGCCAGTGGCGCACGGTGGCCGAATGGCGCGCCTTGGGCGTGCAGCCACAACGCCCGATCTTGCGTGACAGCGAACAGGCAACGCTGTTCCAGCCCGATGGCCCAAACACGCCTGCCTGGCTGTTAACCGGAAATTACAGGGTCATACTGGATTATAACTGCTCCAATTTTTATGCTCTTTCGGTGGGGTTGTTGGCCGATGCTGTGGCGACGGGGGTTCCAGACGAATAAGGTTGCGCTGGCAGCCGCCATCTGTGCGGCTGTCGGCCTTTGGGGTGTCGCGCAGGCACGCTCCAAGCCCGCTGCGCCAGCGGGCATGGCTGACGCGAATGGTACGCCGCAGCCGATGCCGGAACCCGACCTGCTCTCGCAGGAAATGAAGCTTTATGACGAGGTCGGGCAGGCCGTCTGGCCGGGGGCCGAAACCGCGCCAGGGGAAGGGGCCCCGCTTGGGCCATCAGGCATCTGGATCGCGCACAAGTCGCTGCCCATTCCGAGTTTCGTTGAACTGACGCGACTGGACACCGGACGGACCATTGTGGCGCGCGTCTCGGCACGTCCGGCGCTCAACCGGTCTGGCGCGCTCGTCGAGCTATCGGCCGGTGCGGCGCGGCAGCTACTGATGGAGCCGGTCGGGCAGGCGCCGCTGCGTGTCCGCGTGGTCAATCCGACCGAGCAGGAGAAAGCTGCGCTCCGCATGGGTCAAGCCGCCGGGGATCGTCTCGACACGCCGGAATCGCTGCTGATCGTGCTGCGCAAAAAGGCCGGGACTCTTGCTGCCGTGAGCACAGCGAGCCGCGCCGCCACCGAGGTTCAGCCGCCGCGCCCGAAGCTTAAACCCGTGACCGCTGCGTCCGAAGCCGGGCCGCGCGAAGCCACCGGGCCGCACTGGATCATGAACCGGCACGACGCCGCGCCAGACGCGGGCGCATCAGCGCCTGCGGAGGACGGCTTCGTGGTCGAGCAGGCGGGCGCCCGCCGCGTTGCGGCGCGCCCGACACCTGCGCCGACGAGCACCATATCGGATGCTTATTATGTGCAGGTCGCGGCCCTGTCGTCGCGCTGGAAGGCGCAGCAGGTTGCGCGGCAGATTGGCGGCGGCGTCCAGCCCGTCGGCACCCTGTTCCGGGTCCGCAAGGGGCCATATGCGAGCGAAGCCGCCGCACGGGCCGCGCTTGGACCTCTGGCTGCAAAAGGCTATCGAGACGCTCGAATCACGCGCTGAGTCGCCTTTTCGGGATTAGTTCATGAAACCAAACATTTACGCCGTTGCCCTCCTGTCGGTAACGGCGTTGCCGGTCTTTGCGGCCGCCCCGCCTTTTGAGACGGCGGCGCCTGTTGCCTATCTGATCGACCTCTCTTCTGGCGCGGTTCTTTATGCCAAGGATGCCGACCGGAAGATGCCCCCCGCCTCCATGGCGAAGATGATGACGACGCACGTTGTTTTCGACATGATCAAGAAGGGTGAACTCAAGCTTGACCAGAAGTTCACCGTGCGGCCGGAAACCTGGGCCAAATGGCACGGGCCAGCCGCCGGATCGACCATGTTCCTGTCGCCGGGTGAACAGGTGAGCGTGGAAAACCTGCTGCATGGCGTCGTGACGCTGTCAGGCAATGACGCCTGCGTCGTTCTCGCCGAAGGGATTGCGGGCACCGAGGAAGCCTTTGTCGCGCGGATGAACGCCGAAGCGAAGCGGATGGGCATGACCAACAGCACGTTTGGCACCTCGAACGGCTGGCCCGACGAAGGCCGCACACAGGTCACGGCGACCGATCTCGCCAAGCTCGCTGTGTCGACGATCCGAGACTATCCCGATCTCTATAGCAAATTCTACCAGCAGAAGGAATTCAGCTGGGGGAAGACGATGGGCAAGGGCGAGGACATCACCCAGCAGAACCGCAACCCGATCCTCGGCCGCATTCCCGGGGCCGATGGCCTGAAGACCGGCCATACCGATGAAGCCGGCTATGGCTTCACCGGTTCGGCCGAACAGAATGGGCGCCGCCTTGTCATGGTCGTCGCCGGGCTCGACAGCTTCAACAGCCGCATCGCGGAATCGGTGAAGCTGATGGATTGGGGCTTCAAGGCGTGGACGGTGAAGCCGCTCTTTCCCAAGGGCGCGACGGTTGAGAAGGCCGAAGTCCAGAATGGCAGCGAGTCCGAAGTCGCGCTCGTTGCACCGCAGGCCATCAACGTAACGCTGCCGGCGGGCACCGCTGCCCCCAACATGCAGGTCAAGGTGCGCTATGATGGGCCGATCCGGGCTCCGATCAAGGCCGGCGATCATGTCGCCGATCTTGTCGTGACGACGCCGGACACGCCGCCTGCCGTTGTACCGCTCGTGGCTGGCGCCGATGTGGAAGAAGCCGGCTTCTTCCGCCGGATCTGGCTCGGCCTTCTGTCGCTGTTCGGCCTTTGACCTTGGCGGGGCGCTTCATCACGCTGGAAGGCGGGGAAGGGGTCGGCAAGTCCACCCAGATCCGCCGTCTGGCCGAAGCGCTGGCCGCGCGCGGGCACACCGTTGTCACCACGCGGGAACCGGGCGGCACCGAAGGCGCGGAGGCCATTCGCAGCCTGCTGCTGTCGGGCGGGCAGGACCGTTGGAATGACGCCACGGAGGCGTTGCTCTTTGCCGCCGCGCGCGCCGACCATGTGGCCAAGCTCATCCGACCATCAATTGCAGCGGGCTCTTGGGTACTGTGCGACCGCTTTGTCGATTCCACGCGCGCCTATCAGGGCGGAGCAGGTGGCGTGTCCGACGCCGACATTCTTGATCTGCATCGCGTCGGATCGGGCGGCCTGCTTCCCGACCGCACCATCGTCCTTGACCTGCCGGTCGACGAAGGCGCCCGGCGGGCGGCGGCCCGATCTGCCGAAACCGACCGGATGGGGGCCAAGAGCACCGACTATTATGAACGCGTGGCGGCGCGCTTCCGCGAACTGGCGGTACAGGAGCCCGGTCGCTTCCGCGTGACCGATGCCAGCGGATCACCGGAAGAGGTGACGGCGCGCATCCTTGACGCCCTGGCGGACCTTCTGTGACCGCGATCCTCGGCCATGACGCCACCATCGCCGCGTTTCGCGCAGCGCTCCATGGCGAACGGCTGCATCATGCATGGCTGTTGACCGGCCCCCAGGGGGTGGGGAAGTTCGCCACCGCGATGCAGTTCGCAAAGCGGATGCTCGCGGAAGGCATGGGCCTGTCGCCCGACACGCCGGGCATTTACGTGCCGCTGCAGCACCCGACGTCCAAGTTGTTCGAGGCGTGGAGCCATCCGGACTTTGCGCTGCTCGACCGTCTGCCCAAGGATGACAAGGTGGCGGCCAAACCACGCGTGGACTGGCCGGAGGGCGAAGAACTGTCGCGCAGCATCCGTGTGGGACAGGTGCGGGCCCTCAACCAGATGTTTGCCACTGTGCCATCCATGTCCGCGCGCCGGGTGATCGTCATCGATGATGCCGAGACCTTTGAAGTGTCTGCTGCCAACGCCCTGCTCAAGCGTCTGGAAGAGCCGCCACAGGGCACGATCTTCCTGATGGTGTCGCACAGTCCCGGACGACTGCTGCCCACGATCCGGTCGCGCTGCCGCGTGCTCCGCTTCGGCAAGCTCGACGACGCCACCATGACGTCAGTGTTGCGCGCCCAGCTGCCCGAGAGCGACCCTGCGGAAATTGCCGCCCTGGTGGAGGCGGGGGAAGGTTCGCCCGGGCGCGCGCTGAACTATGCCGGGCTCGACATTGCGGCGATCGACGCTGCCCTGCGCGACCTTGCCACGCGCGGCGATGCGGACAACGCGCTGCGTCTCGCCCTGACACAACAGCTGTCCGGGAAATCAGCCCAGGCACGCTATGAAGTGTTCCTGCAGCGCGCACCGTCCTTCCTCGCGGCCGAGGCCCGCCGACGCACGGGCGACGCGCTGGGCCACGCGCTCAAACATTGGGAAGCCGCGCGCAGTCTTGCCGCCCATGCCGTTGCCGGCTCCCTCGATCCGCAGAATGTCGTCTTCAGCATGGCCAGCCATGTTGCAGCGCTTGCCCCGGCGGGATCATCCGCTAAAGCCTGACACCATGTCTGGCACACCCTTCTACATCACCACAGCGATCGCCTATCCCAATGGCCGTCCGCACATCGGCCACGCTTATGAGGCCATCGCAACCGATGCGATTGCGCGCTTTCAGCGGCTGATGGGCCGCGACGTCCGGCTTGTGACCGGCACCGACGAACATGGCCTGAAAATGGTTCAGACCGCCCGTGCGGCGGGCAAGGACACACTGGCCTTCGCAGATGAAATGTCATCCTATTTCAAGGAGATGTGTAACACTCTCCAGATCTCTTACGATCGTTTCTGTCGCACGACCGAGGCGGATCACAAGCGCGCGAGCACGGCGTTGTGGGAAGCGATGGCGGCCAATGACGATCTCTATCTCGACCGCTATGAAGGCTGGTATTCCGTCCGCGATGAGGCCTTTTACGACGAGAGCGAACTGACCGACGGGGAAGGGGGCCAGAAACTTTCCCCGCAGGGCACGCCGGTGGAATGGACCAAGGAAGAAACCTGGTTCTTCCGCCTGTCCAAATATCAGGATGCGCTGCTCGCCCTGTACCGCGACAATCCGGACTTTATCCGGCCCGAAAGCCGCCGGAACGAGGTGCTGCGCTTCGTGGAAGGTGGCCTCAAGGATTTGAGCGTCTCGCGCACCAGCTTTGACTGGGGCGTGCCGGTGCCCGGATCACCCGGACACGTCATGTATGTCTGGGTCGACGCACTGACGACCTATATGACGGGCATCGGCTATCCCGACACGGATGGTGATTTTGCGCGATTCTGGCCCGCCGATCTGCACATCATTGGCAAGGACATCGTCCGCTTTCACACTGTCTATTGGCCGGCCTTCCTGATGTCGGCCAAGCTGCCTTTGCCAAAGCAGGTCTTTGGCCACGGTTTTCTGCTCAGCCGGGGCGAGAAAATGTCCAAATCGCTGGGCAATGTCGTCGACCCGATGGACCTCGCGCGCCTCTTTGGCGTCGATGCGCTGCGCTATTTCCTGATGCGCGAAGTGAGCTTCGGACAGGATGGCAGCTACAGCCCGGAAGCCATCGTGACCCGTGTCAATGCCGAGCTTGCCAACAGCTATGGCAATCTGGCGCAGCGGACATTGTCGTTCATTTTCAAGAACCTTGACGGAAAACTCCCCAATGAGGGTGAGGACGCCCCGGATGACGCGGCCTTGCTCGCACTGGTGCATGACGCCTGCGCCAATGACGTGCCACGCGAATTTGCCGCTCTGGCCTTCTCGCAGGGCCTCGATGCCTGGATGCGCGCGGTCTTTGCGTGTAATCAATATATCGACGCACAGGCCCCTTGGGCACTGCGCAAGACCGATCCGGCGCGCATGGGCGTCGTCCTGCGTACGCTTGTGAAGGCGATCCGTGATCTGACCTTGGCCGTGCAGCCGATCATTCCCGAATCCGCCGGCAAGATGCTCGACCAGCTCGGCATCCCGGCAGGCGAACGTGACTATGCGGCCTTCGCCGATTCAGAATGGTATGGCCGGCTCTGCGGTTCCGGCTTCACATTGCCGGCACCAACCCCGCTTTTCCCGCGGCTTGAACTGCCCGCTGACGAAGCCTGATGTTCGTCGATAGCCATTGCCACCTCAACTATAAGGGTCTGGTTGAGGATCAGGACGCCGTGCTGGCGCGTGCGGCGGCGGCCGGCGTAACGGCGATGCTCAACATCTCGACGCGCAAGCGCGAATGGGCGGACATCATTGCAACGGCTGAAAAAGCGCCCAACATCTGGGCCTCCGTCGGCATCCACCCGCATGAGGCGGACAGCCACGCCGATGTCGACACAACGCAACTCGTAGCAGCCACTGCGCATCCCAAGGTCGTCGCCATCGGCGAAACCGGGCTCGATTATTATTACGACCATAGCGACCGGGAGCAGCAACAGACCAGCTTCCGCGCCCATCTGGCCGCGGCCCGGGAGACTGGTCTGCCTGTCATCGTGCACACGCGCGATGCAGAAGACGATACGGCGCGCCTCCTGCGGGAGGAAATGGGGAAGGGGGCCTATACGGGCGTCATCCACTGCTTCACCGCGAGTGGAGAATTTGCAGATATTGCATTGGAACTGGGTCTTTTTATCTCCATCTCGGGGATCGTGACGTTCAAGAATGCGGAGGACCTGCGACAGACAGCAGCGCGCATCCCGCAGGACCGGCTGCTGATCGAAACCGACTCGCCCTTTCTGGCGCCTGTGCCGCATCGCGGAAAAAGCTGCGAACCCGCGTTCGTCGCCGACACTGCCCGCTTTCTGGCCGATGTGCGCGGCGAAGCGGTTGACGAGTTGGCAAAGCAGACCGCGGACAATTTCTACCGCCTCTTTGCCAAGGCCGAACGCCAATGACCGACCAGACGGGCAGCCTGATCTATGCGGTCCTGCTGCTTGTCCTCGTTGGTTCGAGCCTCTTGGCGCGCCGCCTGCCACTTGGCGAAACCCTGAAGATGCTGCTCACCTGGGCGCTAATCTTTGCAGCCCTGTTCGTTCTGTTCACCTTCAGATCCGATCTCAAGATTGTATGGGATCGCGTTGCCGTAGAGCTCGGCCTTGAGAGCGCGACACAGAAAGATGGTCCGCTCCGGGTGCCGCGTGATGCCAATGGGCATTTTAGCGTGACGGCACGCGTCAACGGGCGCGACATACGCTTCATGATTGACAGTGGCGCGACGACAACGTCGATGTCGCTCGCCGATGCGCATGCGGCCGCTGTGGACGTCAGTGAAGCCGGTTTTCCCGTAATCGTGGAAACGGCGAACGGCACCGCCGAAATGCGTCGGGCGCGCGTAAACCGTCTGTCCATTGGGTCGATCCGGCGCGACGATGTTGCGATTCTTGTGTCCGACACGCTCGGCGACACCAATCTGCTCGGTATGAATTTCCTTAACACGCTCAAAGGTTGGCGCGTCGAAGGCGACACGCTGGTCCTGAACCCTTAAACCGCAAACTGCACGCAATTCCGCGCGAGGGGGCTTTCCCACCTCATCTATATTTTACATAATATATATTATCGGTTTTATATGAAGGTGAAGCGAGGGGTGCCTGTTGGACACCCCTCACATCAAATCAGGCAGCAAACGCCTCGACAGGAAGCGACATGATCGTCTCGGCGCCCGCTTCAAGCTTGCGGCGCAGGGAAATCGTCTCGGGCAGGCTGCGCTCGGCATAGAAACGTGCCGTGATCAGCTTGGCCTCCATGAACGCCCGGTCTTCGGTTCCGGCCTCCAAAGCCGCCTGTGCGGCCGTCGCCATGCGCAGCCACATAAGCCCCAGCGCCACAACCCCGGTCAGATGCATGAACGGCGTTGAGGCCGCACCGGCATTGTCCGGATTGGTCAGGCCATTGGCCATCAGCCACATCGTCGATGCCTGCAGGTCCCCCAAGGCAGCCTCCAGCGCGGTCGCGATCTTTTCAAGCGCGGGGTTGCCCTTCGCTGCCGCACATTCGCTGGCGACGATCCCGAAGAAGGCCTGGATGGCGCGTCCCCCATTGGCCGGCAGCTTGCGACCTACGAGATCGAGCGCCTGAATGCCGTTCGCACCTTCGTAGATCTGGGCAATGCGCGCATCGCGGACGCGCTGGCTCATGCCCCATTCCTCGACATAACCATGACCGCCAAAGACTTGCTGCATGTTGGTGCAGACTTCATAGCCCTTGTCGGTGCCATAGCCCTTGATGACTGGCATCAGAAGCGACAGCAGATCGTCGGCCAGCTGACGCTCTTCCGGCGTCGGGGCATTGTGCGCGAGGTCGGACTGGAAACCACCCCAAAGCGCAAAGGCGCGCATCCCTTCGGTAAAGGCTTTGGCCTCCATCAACATGCGGCGGATGTCGGGATGGACGAACAGCGTATCCGCCTTTTCGTTCGGCTCCTTGGCACCGGTCAGCGAACGGCCCTGACGGCGATCCTTCGCATACTGCACAGCGTTCTGATACGCGCCTTCGGCCTGTGCGAGGCCCTGCACCCCGACGCCGAGACGCGCGATGTTCATCATCACGAACATGCCCGCCAGGCCCTTATTCTCTTCGCCGACCAGATAGCCGGTCGCGCCGTCATAATTCATGACGCAGGTCGCGCTGCCGCGGATGCCCATCTTGTGTTCGATCGACCCGCAGCTGACGGCGTTCTTGTCGCCCAGCGAGCCGTCTGCATTGACGAGGAACTTCGGCACGATGAACAGCGATATGCCCTTCGTGCTGTCCGGCGCGCCCGGTGTCTTGGCGAGGACGAGATGGACAATGTTCTCTGTAAGATCTTGATCTCCGCCGGAAATAAAGATCTTGGTGCCCGTGATCCGGTAGCTGCCGTCCGCCTGTGGTTCGGCGCGCGTGCGGATCATGCCTAGGTCCGTCCCGCAATGCGGTTCGGTCAGGTTCATCGTCCCGGCCCATTTACCCGACACGATATTGGGGACGTAGGTCTGCTTCTGTTCCTCCGACCCCGCAACAAGGATCGCGGAAACCGCCGCGCCTGCGAGGCCGGGATACATTGCAAAGGCCTGATTGGCGGTCGCCTGAAACTCTTCCATGGCGATGCTGATGACGTGCGGAAGCCCCTGCCCGCCGAATTCCGGCGGCGCACCGAGCGTGGTCCAGCCAGCCTCGGCATAGGCCTTATAGGCTTCTTTGAAACCGTCGGGCGTGGTCACCGTGCCATCGGGATGACGTGTGCAGCCCTGCTCATCGCCGACCTTATTCAGCGGAAAAAGGACTTCCGCCATGAACTTGCCACCCTCTTCCAGGATTGCGTCGACCATGTCGGGCGTCGCATTCTCAAAGCCGGGCAGATTGGCATAACGGTCCAGCCCGATGACATGATCGAGCACAAAGCGAGTATCGCGGACAGGCGCGGTATATTGCGGCATTACGGGTCTCCGAAACGAACTGCGGTTACTTGCCGAGTGCGGGATCGGCCTTCTTCACGACATCGATAAAGCGCGACAGCTCTTCGATATGGGCGTCAATATCGACGCGCTGCTGCTTCAGCAGATCAATACGCGCCTGACATTTTTCGACCGTGACCTGACGCTGGAGATGGCGGCCATCCCCGATGTCGTAAAGGTCGATCATTTCCCGGATTTCCGACAGGCTGAACCCGACGCGCTTGGCCCGCAGGATCCACGCGAGACGTGCCCGGTCCCGCTTTGTATAAACCCGGGTCAGCCCCCTGCGGATCGGCGAGATGAGACCCTCATCTTCGTAGAAGCGCAGCGCACGCGGCGTGACATCAAACTCATCCGAGAGGTCTGAAATGGAATATTGATGACGGTCGCGCGGATCGGCGATATCAACGGTGGCACTCGACATGCCCCGTTTCTACTTTACGTTCACGTAAAGATCAACAGGCTGTTTCAGCCCCGTGACACGCGTGTCCGGGCAGTGGCTCAGGCGTCGGGGATCAGCTTTTCCGGCCCGATTACGCGGTAAAAACAGCTCCGGGCGCCCGTGTGACAGGCTGGCCCCGCCGGACGGCATTTCAGCCACACAGCATCCTGATCGCAATCGATCCGCGCCTCCACGACCTCAAGCACATTGCCGCTGGTTTCGCCCTTGGTCCACAGCGCCTGACGGCTGCGCGACCAGAAGGTGGCCTTTCCGCTCGCAAGTGTCTTGTCCAGTGCGTCGCGGTTCATATGCGCCAGCATCAGCACCTCGCCGCTGTTCACATCGGTGCAGATGGCGGTCAGGAGACCCTTATCGTCAAACTTGGGCGCAAAAACGGTCTCGTCAGTCATGCTTTGCCTATAGCGGCGCTTCCCGGCCCTGTCGCGCATATTGCCACCCTTTGCGCCTTCCATTTCCAGTGCTTGGGCCTATATGCGCCTTCTGTCGGGCGAAATTGCGGGCGATTTAGAATGCTCTCCACCAATCCATATGATGATGACAAGCTGCGCGAAGAGTGCGGCATTTTCGGGGTGTGGGGTGCGGATACCGCGTCTGCCGTCGTCGCGCTGGGCCTTCATGCCCTGCAGCATCGCGGGCAGGAGGCGGCAGGCATTACCAGCTGGGACGGCGAGCGTTTCCACTCGCACCGCGCGATGGGCCATGTGGCCGGCAATTTTGACCGTGACGAAATCATCCGCGGCCTGCCCGGCCATGTTGCCTGCGGCCATGTCCGCTATTCGACCACTGGCGAAACCTCGATGCGCAACGTCCAGCCGCTCTTTGCCGACCTTGCGTCTGGCGGCTTTGCGGTGGCGCACAATGGCAACATTTCAAACGCGATGACGGTCAAGCGCGACCTTGTCCGAAAGGGCGCGATCTTCCAGTCGACGAGCGATACCGAGGTCATCATTCACCTCGTTGCCACCAGCACCTATCGCACGCTGCTCGACAAGTTCATCGACGCGCTGAAGCAGGTTGAGGGCGCCTATGCGCTGATCTGCATGACGCCCGAAGGCATGATCGCCTGCCGCGATCCGCTCGGCATTCGTCCGCTCGTTATGGGGCGCGTTGGCGACGCCGTCGTCTTCGCGTCGGAAACGGTCGCGCTCGATATCGTTGGCGCTGATTATGAGCGCGATGTGGAGCCCGGCGAAATCGTCATCGTCACGGGTGATGGCATCCGCTCGATCAGCCCCCTCCCCGCCGCAGACCCCCGCCCATGCATCTTTGAGCACATCTATTTCGCGCGGCCGGACTCGATCACGGGCGGGTCGAGCATCTATTCGGTGCGCAAGGCCATCGGCGCACAGCTCGCCATCGAAAACCCGGTTGAAGCTGACCTTGTCGTGCCCGTGCCTGACAGCGGCACCCCGGCGGCGATCGGCTATGCGCAGCAATCGGGGATCCCCTTTGAGCTCGGGATCATCCGGTCCCACTATGTCGGGCGTACTTTCATCCAGCCGACCGACAACATCCGGCATCTTGGCGTCAAACTGAAGCACAATGCCAATCGCGCGCTGATCGAAGGCAAGAGCATCGTCCTGATCGATGACTCGATCGTGCGCGGCACCACCAGCCTCAAGATCGTGCAGATGATGCGCGATTCCGGCGCGCGCGAAGTTCACATGCGGATCGCCAGCCCGCCGACGCGCCACAGCTGCTTTTACGGGGTCGATACGCCGGAGAGGGCAAAGCTGCTGGCCGCGAACCATGATGTCGAGGGGATGCGTGATTTCATCCAGGCAGACAGCCTCTCCTTCATCTCGATCGACGGCCTGTACAAGGCGGTTGGTGAGGAACGGCGCAACGACATCCGACCGCAATATTGCGACGCCTGCTTCACCGGCCATTATCCGACCCGCCTGACCGATCAGGACGAGATGGAGCCGATCAGCCAGTTGAGCCTGCTTGCCGAGCGGGTGGTATGACCGAACAACCGTTGAAGGGCCGGGTCGCCCTTGTCACAGGTGCCAGCCGGGGAATTGGCGCTGCAACGGCTGAAGCCCTCGCGGCAGCTGGAGCGCATGTCATCCTGACGGCGCGTGCCGCCGATGGGCTAGAGGCCGTCGAAGACCGCATCCACACAGCTGGCGGCAGCGCGACGATCGCCCCGCTCGATCTGAAGGATGCCGAGGCCATTGGTCGCTTGGCGGAAGCCGTACATGGCCGCTGGGGCAAGCTCGACATCCTGATCCTGAATGCCGCGATGCTCGGCACGCTCGCCCCGGTGCAGCACGCCGATGCGCGGGAGTTTGCCGACGTCTTCACCCTCAATGTGAGCGCGCAGCAGGCAATGCTCGCTGCGTTTGATGCGCTTTTGCGCAAGAGCGACGCCCCTCAGCTTGTCGGCGTCACATCGAGCGTCGCGACCAAGCCGCGCGCCTTCTGGGGCGTCTACGGGGCCTCCAAGGCTGCATTTGAGGTGCTCCTTTCCGCCTATGCGGAGGAAAACCGGAACATCGGTCGCATCAAGGTGGCGATCATCGATCCGGGCGCGACCGCCACCAAGATGCGCGCCAAGGCCTATCCGGGCGAAGACCCGGCAACGCTGCAACAGCCCGAAGCCGTTGGAACCCGCATTGCGGCCCTGCTGTCGGCTGGATTTGAAACGCTCCACCGCGAACGCGTTAACCAGTCCGCTTAACCGTCCCAAAACCAAATCGGCGCAAAGCTGCCATCGTTTTGAAACGTTCAAGGAAAGGGCTTGGGCGATGGCAGGCAATTTTACGACGACAACCAACGACCCCTATATGCGCGCCGCTCAGGAAGACCGGTGCGCGCCGCGCGTCTCGCTGAAAATGCCGGCGACGCTGCGCCCGTCTGGCGCACCCGGCTTTCAGGTGATCGTGACGGACCTGTCGCTGGGTGGCTTCTCCTGCGAGGCGGTGACGGGGATGCGCCAGGGTGCGCTGTGCTGGATCACGCTCCCCGGGCTTTCCGGACTTCAGGCCGAGGTTGCCTGGAATGACGGCGCTCGCGTGGGCTGTGCCTTCGCGAACCTTCTGAACCAGGCGGTCCTCGACAATCTCGTCGCGCGTTACGGCTGAACCTCCGCATCGACGGCGGCTTGTGCGGCGCGATAGAAAGCGAGCCGGGCTTCACCGATCGCCTTGTCAGTCGCCTTGGGCCAGTTTCCATTGCTCGCGATCACCAGCTTGCGCTTGGGATCGATGAAGATCCCCTGCCCGAAAATGCCCTGTGCGGCAAAGCTGCCATCGTCATAAGTCCACCACTGGAAACCATAACCGCGGCCCGGTGCGCCGATGTCTGCCTGCTTGGTGGTCGCCTGTGCCAGCCAGCCGTCCGGAAGGACCGGCTTGCCTGAGATGCGTCCGCCATCGAGGATGAACATGCCGAAGCGCGCCATGTCCCGCGTTGCCGCCTGGAAACAGCAGCCGCTGATTTCATGGCCGGTCGACCCCAGCAGCCATGTCGCATCCCGTTCCATGCCGTAGGGCTTCCAGATCTTCTCGCTCAGATACTGGGCCAGCGGCTTCTTGGTCGCGCTCGACACCAGCACGCCGATCAGGTTGGTTTCACCGGTCTTGTAAACCCATTTGCTGCCGGCGGGCACCTCGCGGGGCAAAGTGCGCATATAGCTGACGGTCGCATCCATTCCCGGCGTCGGCTTATGCTCGTTGAAGCGAGCAACGTCGGACTTGGGGTCCTCATAGTCTTCGTTCCAGCGGACCCCCGATGTCATGGTCAGCAGTTGGCGGACGGTCACATCCTCATAGGCCGATCCCTTTAGATCAGGGATATAGGCAGTCACCCTGTCCTCAAGGCTACGGATCGCGCCGTCCTTCACCGCCGCCCCGACCAGCGTTGAGGTCAGCGATTTTGCGACCGAAAAGCTCGTCCATTTGCCGCTTTTGGTGAAACCGAGGCCATAATATTCGCCGCGCAGTTTGCCATCCTGCACAATGACGAGAGCGGCTGTGCGCTGGCTTTTCATATAGGCCGGTATGTCGATCTTGATGTCCAGCGGCTTGCCCGGCGGCAGCGGCCTGACCATGCCGCCAGCGGAGACGGTCGAGGCCTTGGCAAGAATGGGCATGGCATCCAGCGCCCGGAAGGCCGCGTCGCGCTGCGGTTCAGACCAGAAGAGAACATCACGGTTCGTCGGCAAATGGGCAATCAGGTTTCGGGTATCCTGATCCGCCGACAGCCAAAATCCACCGCCCGCCAACACCAACGCGGCCACGCCGCCCAAGACCCATTTGCGCATGCTTCTCCCCCGTGCTGTTCTGTTGTTCCGTGATGTTACGACAAAGTCGGCGCGCGCCAAGCGAAAGATTCAGCCGTCCACCCGTTCCTTTTCGTCGCGGGTGAAACGCATCGCCTCTAGGGCCCGGTCCCGCGCCGCGCGGTGCGCGATGATCTTGGCGGGATAGGACCGCGGCCGAACGCCGAACTCGTCCGGATCGTGCACATAGGGATCGCGCAGACCAGCCAGCTCGGGCACCCACTTGCGAATATAGGCCCCGGCATCGAATTTTTCGGATTGGGACAGCGGCGCCATGATCCGGGAAAAGAGCGGCGCATCAACGCCCGTCCCGGCGACCCACTGCCAGTTGGAGCCGTTCGCGGCATAGTCGGCATCGAGCAGCGTGTCCCAGAACCACTGTTCCCCGCGCCGCCAATCGATCAGCAGGTGCTTGATGAGGAAGGAGGCCGCAATCATCCGGACCCGGTTGTGCATGAAACCTGTCGCCCAAAGCTCGCGCATCCCCGCATCCACAATGGGATAGCCGGTGCGCCCCTTGGTCCAGGCCAGAAAGTCCCGATCCGCATCGGGTCCATCGCGCCAGGGGAAGCGATCATAAGCCGGTTTGCCGTTGCGGAGCGGATAATCGGGGAACTGGTCGATAAGGTTGGTCGCATAATCGCGCCAGCCTACCTCGCGCAGGAAAGGCTCGGCAGCGGCCCCAGCCTCGCGCGCGGCGATGTGCCAGACGGTGGCCGGACTGATTTCGCCAAAATGCAAATGAGGTGACAGGCGCGACACGCCCGCGACGGCAGGCAGATTGCGGGCGCTGTCATAGTCCTTCAGGCGCGGCACGAAGGCCTTGAGCGCAGCGCGCGCGCCCGCCTCCCCCGGCGTCCAGTCACCGAACCCGGTCGACCAGTCTGGCTTTGTCGGAAGCAGATGCCAATCATTGAGGTCGTCGGACGCAATGCCCGAACGGCATCCGGACAAATCGGGCATGGCCAACGGCTTGGGCGGCGGCATCTGCGCAAGCAGCGCGCGCCACCACGGAGTGAAGACCTTGTAGCGTGTGCCGCCGCCGGTCAGGATCGCCTCGGGCCGGGCGAGGTGGTTGCCGTCATGAAGGACGAGGTCAAACTCCGCCGCAACCTCGCTCTCCGCCGCGCGCCACCAGGGTTCGTAATGGCGGATGGCATGAATGCGCGTCGCCCCGGTGTCGGCCGAGAGTCGCGCGAGTTCCGCCATGCCGGACCCGCGGCGAAGCACCAAGCCGGGCAGCGCCGCCTTCAGCCGCGCCAGCGAATGATGCAGCCACCAGCGCTGGGCACCACCCATGCGCCGGTCACCGGGCGTCTCGTCATCAAGGATATAGACGGGGACAAAGGCCCCCTCACCTGCGGCCGCAACAAGGGCGGCCTGATCATGCAGGCGCAAATCCTGCCGGAACCAGAGAATGGATGTTGTGCTCATCCGACCTCCCTTAGGTCAGTCGATCCGGACGTTGAACCTGTCCCTTGTGACCGGGTTGTCAAAGCGCTGGTCGCCGATGGTCAGCGCGCGGCCATTCCGGACAGCGAAGGGCATGCGCGCCCAGAAGAGGAAGGCGCGGACATCGGCCCGCGCGGACGCGGCGGGACCAATACGGCGATCGACCATGCCGATAGGCTGGGAGACCCCGTCGAGTGTAAGGCCGCGCAACAGATCATAACGGCCCCGGCCAAACCGTTCCCGATCTCGCCAGAGAACCTCGCGCTGCCAGAAGAGGACCGGCACCGGGCTCGCCACGACAAGCGTCGGCGCTCTGCCTTGTGCGGCCAACGTCTGCGCAGCCTGCCGCTCAATGTGCATCGTGAGCCCCACGTTGAACGCCACATAGGCCAAGGTCGCCACAATCGCCGCGCGAGCCGGACGCGTCCAATCGGCGCGGCGCGCCTTTTCCCGTTTGCGCGACAGCCAGACCGCCAGCCCGAGACCGATCCACATCCACAGATCGATGATGAAGATGCTGTCCCCATAGAACCAGCGGCTCGAAAACGGCTCCAGCAGGCGGATGCCGTAATTGTTGAGCCAGTCAAAGGCCGGGTGGCTGAGCGTTCCGATCAAGGCGAGGAGGAAGAGTGCCATCGGCCTGACTTGGAGACGGTCGCCGGGGCGGGTCCCGCGCTTGGCCTGCCATCGGTCCCACGCGACCATGATCCCCGTCAGAAGTGCGGGCAGCACCAGCCACGCAATGGGGCCGTGCGTCAGACCCCGGCGCATGGCGAGCGACTCGATCCCGTAGATCGTGCAGCCCGCGTCGATATCAGGAATGTTGGCCGCGATGATGAGCGTCGGCAGACCGAGGCCCGACAGGCGCTTGAGCCCCGCTTGACCCAGGACCGCGCCGACGAGGGAATGGGTCAGATTGTCCATTGCCCCCGTCGTCCCGTGTCGACTTAGGCGTCGACCGTCCAGGTCTGACCGGTCGAGATCAGCTTTTGCAGGTCCGGCGTCTTGCCGGCGGCAACGGCCTCATTCTGCGCAATGACGGCAGAATCGAAAGTCGGGCGCGGGTCATCGTAAAGAACGCCAAGTGCCATCGGGAACGCACCGAACGGCATTTCGACGAGCATGTGCGCAACCGCGCGGTTGGTCACGTCATGGACAATGACGCCTGCGGCTTCCCAATTGCCATCGACCACGTCGACGACCTGCAGGCTCAGCGACTTCATGTCCATCGTAATGCCCTTGGTGCCGCCTGCGAACAACATCGGCTTTCCGTTTTCGAGCCAGAGCTGGTGGTTCTGGTTCGCCTTTTCGGTGAAGCCGCCAAACACGTCGGCATTGTAGACGATGCAGTTCTGGAAGATCTCGACGAAGGACGCGCCCTTATGGGCGTGGGCCGCCTTCAGGACATCGACGGTCTGCTTGGCGACGTCATAGGTGCGCGCGACAAAGCGGGCCCCTGCCCCCAGCGCGAAGGCGCAGGGCGTTGCGGGACGATCGACCGAACCGAACGGCGTCGAGGGCGAACGCGTTCCTTCCCGACTGGTCGGCGAATATTGGCCCTTGGTCAGACCGTAAATCTCATTGTTGAACAAGAGGAACTGACAATCGAGATTGCGGCGCAGCAGGTGCATCGTGTGGTTGCCACCGATGGAGAGCGCATCGCCATCGCCGCTGATCACCCAGACGTCGAGGTCCGGATTGGCGAGCTTCACGCCCGTCGCCACCGCCGGTGCACGCCCGTGGATCGTGTGGAAGCCGTAGGTTTCCATATAATAGGGAAAGCGCGAGGAGCAGCCGATACCCGACACGAACACCGTGTTCTCCGGCGTTCCGCCAATATCCGGCATTGTGCGCTGCACGGCCTTCAGGATCGCATAGTCACCGCAACCGGGGCACCAGCGGACCTCTTGGTCGGTTTCCCAGTCCTTGGGCGTGGTCTTGATCGGGGTCATGTCGTTCATGCGAGTGCTCCCTCAATGGCAGCTTCAATTTCGGCGATGCGGAACGGCTGTCCCGACACCTTGTTCAGCGGCTTGGCGTCGACCAGATACTGGTCGCGCAGCACAGTCTTCAACTGGCCAGTGTTCATTTCGGGCACGATCACCTGGTCAAAGCTGTGCAGCAGTTCACCGAGGTTGTTCGGCATCGGCCAGATGTGGCGGATGTGGATATGGCTGACATCCAGGCCCTTGGCGCGGGCACGGCGGACGGCCTGATGCACGGCACCATAGGTCGACCCCCAGCCCACCATGGCGAGCTTGCCACCCGCGGCCCCAAGACAGACGTCCTGATCCGGAATGTGGTTCGCAATGCCATCGACCTTGTTCTTGCGCAGGTCGGTCATCGCCTGATGGTTTTCAGGCGAATAGTTGATGTGGCCGGTATCGACCTGCTTTTCGATGCCGCCGATGCGGTGACGCAGGCCGGGCGTGCCGGGCTTCACCCACGGACGCGCGAGCTTGTTGTCTCGGCCATAAGGCTTGAACCCGCCTTCGGGCACATGATCAAGGAAGGTCACCGGGAACGGCTGATAGCTGCTCATGTCCGGCACCTTCCACGGCTCAGCCGCGTTGGCGATATAGCCGTCGGTCAGGAGGATGACCGGCGTCATGAACTGCGTGGCAATCCGGACCGCCTCAATCGCGCAATCGAACACGTCGCTGGGCGAGCGCGCAGCAATGACCGGAAGCGGCGTATCCCCGTTGCGGCCATAGACCGCCTGATAGAGGTCGGACTGCTCAGTCTTGGTCGGCAGACCGGTGGACGGGCCACCGCGCTGTGAGTTGACGATGACGAGCGGAAGCTCGGTCATGACCGCAAGGCCAATGGCTTCGGTCTTGAGCGCGATGCCCGGACCGGACGAGGACGTGACGCCAAGCTGACCCGCATAAGATGCGCCAATGGCCGAGGCGATTGCCGCAATCTCGTCTTCCGCCTGGAAGGTGGTGACGCCATATTCCTTCAGGCGCGACAGGGCATGCAGGATCGAGGATGCCGGCGTGATCGGGTAACCGCCGAAGAACATCGGAACGCCCGCCAGCTGGCAACCCGCGACCAGACCATAAGCCACTGCGTCCGCACCGGTGATCGTGCGATACAGACCCGGCTCAACCGGTGCTGCGTTCACATGACGCTGCGGAATGGCGACGGTGCCCGGCTGACCGATTTCGGCGGTTTCGCCATAGGCATGGCCCGCGTTGAGCGCGGCGATGTTCGCATTGGCCAGGACCGGGTTCTTGGCGAACTTCTCATTCAGCCAATCGATGATCGGCTGCCGGTCGCGGTCGAACATCCACAGTGCCAGGCCGAGCGTCCACATGTTCTTGCAGCGCAGCGCTTCCTTGTTGCCAAGGCCGAACGGCTTCACGGCGTCCATCGTCAGCTGCGAGATGTTGAACTGGATCAGCTGCCACTTGCCAAGGCTGTCATCCTCAAGCGGGTTGGCGTCATATTCGGCCTTCGCCAGATTGCGCGCGGTGAATTCCCCGCTGTCGGCAATGATGAGGCCGCCGGGCTTCAGATCCTTGACGTTGGTCTTGAGCGCCGCCGGGTTCATCGCGATGAGCACGTCCGGCGCATCGCCTGCCGTTTCAATTTCGGTGGACCCGAAGTTGATCTGGAATGCGGACACACCGAACAAGGTGCCCAAAGGCGCGCGAATTTCGGCCGGAAAGTCCGGGAATGTGGCGAAGTCATTTCCCGCCAGCGCGGAGGACAAGGTAAACTGCCCCCCGGTCAGCTGCATCCCATCCCCGGAGTCCCCCGCAAAGCGGACAACAACGGCTTCGGATGTTTCAAGGGCGGTGGTATCAGTTGCGTCAATGCGCGCGGCGGTAGCCATTCAATCGGGTCCTGCGTGTTTCTGTTTGTCGGCCTCTATGCAGCTATTCGCCGGAAACCAAAATAGGAAAACTGTCAGATTGGGGAGATGTGCTTTGCCGGTGGACGGGCGCGGGATCGACCGATAAGCAACGGTGAAAATAGAAGTAAGTGGAGAGACCATGTCAGAGCCTTTCGTTCGGCCCGATTCTGCCGCCTTCCTGCAGTTTCTGAACAGTCAGACCGGCCCCAAAATGCACGAGATTCCGGTGGCGGACGCGCGCAACATGATGCTGGCGATGCGGCATGTGGCCGACGCTGAGGTCGGCGACCTCGCCATCACGCGCAATCTCGACATCCCCGGCCCGGCAGGTACGATCCCGGCGCGCCTCTATGATGCACGCGCAGACAGGACGCCCGGCCCTGTTATGGTCTTCTACCATGGTGGCGGCTTCGTCATCGGCGACATCGACTCGCATGAACCCTATTGCGCCGAAGCAGCCCGCCAGCTCGACATGCCGGTCATCTCGATCGACTATCGCCTTGCGCCGGAGAACCCCTTCCCTGCCGCACCCGAAGACTGCGAGGCCGCCACGCGCTGGATTGCGGACAATATTCCGTGCACCGGCCTGATCCTTTCCGGAGACAGCGCGGGCGGCAATCTGACGGTCGTCACGGCCATGGCGCTGCGCGATGCGCCGGCGTCCAAGCCCGTCATTGCACAATATGCCATCTACCCCGCCGTCGCCGAGCACGAGCCGTGGCCGAGCTATGAAGCGTTCAAGCAGGGGTATCTGCTGACCGAAGATTCGATGAATTTCTTCATGTCGTCTTATGCGGGCGACGGCAGCTGGCGCGTCGCCCCGCTTCACCGTGATCTGGCGGGAATGCCGCCCGCCGTCGTCATCACGGCCGGGCTTGACCCGCTGCGCGATCAGGGCCGGGCCTATGCCGCCCGTCTGATCGAGGCGGGTGTCCGCACGACCTATCTGGAGGCGGCGGGCAATATCCACGGCTTCATCTGCCTTCGCAAAGGCATCCCGTCCTCGCATCAGGACATCACGAACGGCCTCAATGCATTGAAGGAACTGCTCGGAGAACTGGCCGCGTGAGCGATCCTTATGCCAATCTGCCCTATCGCCCCTGCGCGGGCATCATGCTGCGCAATGCCGACGGGCTGATCTTCGTCGGACAGCGGCTCGATAACATGGTCGAAGCCTGGCAGATGCCGCAGGGCGGCATTGACGAGGGCGAAGACCCGCTGACAGCAGCGCTGCGGGAGCTGGGCGAGGAAGCAGGCATCCAGCCGCATCTTGTCGAACTGGTGGCCACATCGGCCGACCAGCATCTTTATGACCTGCCCGATGAGCTGATGGGCAGGATCTGGGGCGGAAAATATCGGGGGCAAAGCCAGCACTGGTTTCTGTTCAATTTCCTCGGGCAGGACAGCGATGTCGACATTGAAACCGCGCATCAGGAATTCCGGGCCTGGCGTTGGGCCCATCCACATGAATTGATCGACCTGATCGTCCCCTTCAAGCGGGAGTTGTACGCCAATGTCCTCAGAGAATTCGCAGACCACCTATGATCCCAAGCCCGCCGGATGGTGGGACCGCGTCATGGTGCCGAAGCTCATCGGCTGCTGCTGCGCCCAGCCGCAGATCATGAAGGCCCGCAGCCGTATCGTCCCGCAGGCCGATGGCGACGTTCTGGAACTCGGCTGCGGCGGCGGGATCAACATGGAGTTCTATGATCCCGCGCGGATCAAGAGCTTTGCGGGCCTGGATCCCTCCCCGGCCTTGCTCGACCGCTCGCGGGAAGCGGCGCAGGCCAGGGGCATGGTGGCCGACATTCGCGCGGGGGTTGGTGAAGCGATGCCGTTTGCGGATGCGAGCTTCGACACCGTGCTCGTCACCTTCACTCTGTGTTCGGTGCATGACCAGCAGCAGGTCCTGTCCGAAATGCGGCGGGTGCTGCGCCCCGGCGGAAAGGCGCTGTTCCTTGAACATGGGGCCGCGCCTGATGCGGGTGCGGCCAAGTGGCAGCGCCGGATCGAACCCGTGTGGAAGCGCCTCAGCGGCAACTGCCACCTGACGCGACCGATCACGGGCGCCTATCAGAAGGCCGGGTTCAACATCGCCCATTCGGAGAAGGGCTATATGCCCAAGACACCCAAGCCGTTCGCCTGGGTCGAATGGGGTGAAGCGCGCCTCTGAGCCTCAATTCGGGCGGATCACCACCGGCATCCGCGTAAAGCCATGGAGGAAGCAGCTCGACAGCCGGTCGGGCTTGCCCTGCATCTCTATGGTGATGTTGCGGCTGACGATCTCGTTGATCAGGCTCGTCAGCTGCAGCTCGGCAAGACGCGCGCCGACACAGCGGTGGACTCCATAGCCAAAGGCGACATGGCGCCGCGCATTCTCGCGCGTGACGTTGAACAGGTCAGGATTGGCAAAGACGCTCTCATCGCGATTGCCCGAGATATACCACATGATGACCATGTCGCCCTTGGACAGCTTCTGGCCACCCAATTCGGTATCCTCGGTACAGGTGCGCCGCATATGGGTCACCGGGGACTGCCAGCGGATGATCTCCTGAACCGCTGTCGGGATGAGCGCTGGATCGGCGCGGAGCTGTGCCAGCGTGTCCGGGAACAGACGGAAGGCGTCGATCAGCCCGCTCATGGAATTGCGCGTAGTGTCGTTCCCGCCCACAATCAGAAGCGCGATGTTCGCGATCCGCTCCATCGGATCCATATTGCCCATCGCTTCGCTGTGGATGATACGCGACATCAGATCGTCGGCGGGCGGAAGCTGGCGCTTCTCCTCCAGCAGCCGGTCAAAGCGGGCGAGCATCTGCCCCATCTGTTCAAGGAACTGGCCATAGCGTTCCTCGCTGTTGTCGGGCGTCACGTCGCTCGCCCAATCGGACCAGCGCTTGAGATCATGCCGTTCCTCAAACGGAAAATCGAACAGGATGCACAGCATCCCCATGGTGAGCGGGATGGAGACGCGTTCCACCCAGTCAAACGTCTCGCCCACTGGCAGGCTGTCGAACAGGGCCCTGGTCCGGTCGCGGATCTCGACATCGCGCCGCGTCATCTCGCTCGGGTTGAAACTCGGCTGCACCACCTTGCGCTGCGCCGCGTGGCGTTCCCCATCCATTGCGATGAAGTTCGGGAACTCCCGGTCCGACGATTCGATGTTCGCGCCGATCGTGATGCCGCCAAGCTTGTAAGACGACGAGAAAACGGCCGGGTTGGCCTCCACCTGCTGGATCAGGTCCAGCGTGCAGACCGACCAATAGGGCCCGTAGGGACTGTCCGGCAGATAACTGACCGGCGCTACGCGCCGCTGCTGCGCGAAGGGTTCGCGCCAGACATCATCCACATAGAGCCGTGCATCGCTCGGGTCGAACGTTGTGATGGACGCGTCAGTCATCTCTCTCTCCCTTTTCCGCCATCCTTGGGAAAAACAGGGGCATGTCAACTGACGCTCAGATCAGGACGAGAACGTTGTCCTCCCGTTTCATTCGGCGCGCGGGCGCCAGCGCAAAGGCAGCTTCCCCGCCAGTCGCCTGAAGCAGTGTCTCCAAGCGCGCCGCTGCGCCGCTCTCCAGATTGCGCGCCTGATCCAGAACCGATGTGAACATCCAGAGGGCGTGGGGTGCGCTGCCTCGCTTCATTTCGATCCCGTGGAAGGGGTAGCGGACGGGGCCGATATTCGGATGCACCTGCCGCTGGCCGTCAACGGAAACGATCGCGCCCTCCGACTTGTCAGCGGCCCATGTGTTGAAGCATTCGACTTCGGCCACCAGCCCCGGCGTCCAGTCCCGGAATATCAGCGACAGCACCGGCATCAGCGTGTCCGGAATGGCATCGTGGGGCGCATAGTCTTCCCCATAGCCCGCAAATTCGCCGTCGCTGATCGCCGCCATGTTCATCCGTTCGGTCCAGCGATACAGGTTGGGTGCCTTGCGCTTCATCAACCCGGCGGGAACCGGGTCACGCCCCAAATGCGCAAAGAGCGACGCCATCATGCCGAAATCGCCCCGGCAGGGCCGGCCACCGAGCAGATAGGGATGATATTGAAAATGTTCGTCGAGCGCCTCGAGCCAGTCGGCATAGGCCGTCTCCAGTGCATCGACCGTTTCCGGAAAGACGCCCAGATTGGGCAGGAACCCGGCGAAGAAATCCATCATGCCCGCGGCCATGGCGCGGCGTTCGTCGCGACTGTGCCCGGAGACCATGGTCCGCCCGAACTCCGCCTGAAGAAATGTCTCCTGCTCGGCCCGATAGGTCCAGCGATAGTGCATGGCGAGCGGCAGGAGATATTCCGAACCCACGGCGTCAAAAAGGCTCGAGATCAACCGCTGAATGGGCGTGACCGGATCGAGCAAGGGAAGCGCATGCCGCGCTTCCAGATGGTCGATGATATCGCCCGTATCCTGAAGGATTTCACCCGAGGGCGTCTCCAGCGCCGGAATGACGAAGTGCTTGATGGCCGGGAGGATGCGCGCCGCAAATTCCGGATTGGCCGGCACCTTCTCCTGAAATGGAAGCCCCTTCTTGATGAGGTAGGCGCGCAGCTTGCCCGTGTAGAGCGAATGGGGAGAGCCCCAAAGAACATACGTCATGCAGCGCCCCTCCCCGGCGATATCTGTTATCGTGCCGCCTTCTTTGCCTGCCGGAATTTGTGAAGCAAGGGTTCAGTATAGCCATTGGGCTGATCGATCCCCTCAAATACCAGTGCGCGCGCGGCCTGAATGGCGATGCTGTCGGGCGTGAGCTTCTCGTAGAGCGGGTCACTGGCATTCTGCGCGTCGACCTTGGCCGCCATCTTGGCGAAGGCGGCGTCCACTTGCTCTGCCGTGCACACGCCGTGGAGCAGCCAGTTGGCGATATGCTGCGATGAGATGCGCAGCGTCGCGCGGTCTTCCATCAGCCCGATATCGTTGATGTCAGGCACCTTGGAACAGCCGATCCCCTGGTCGATCCAGCGCACAACATAGCCGAGAATGCCCTGCGCGTTGTTCTCCAGCTCGGCGCGCACCTCCTCATCGGACCAGTTATGGCCCGGGGGGGCAACAGGGATGGTCAGCAGCGGGTCCAGACCCGGCGTCGCGCCTCTGGCCAGTTCCCGCTGGCGGGCGAAAACGTCCACCCGGTGATAGTGCGTGGCGTGCAGCGTGGCCGCCGTGGGGGACGGCACCCAGGCGGTGTTCGCGCCCGATTTGGGATGGCCGATCTTCTGGTCGAGCATGTCGCGCATCATGTCGGGCGCGGCCCACATGCCCTTGCCGATCTGCGCCTTGCCAGACAGACCACAGGCCAGCCCGATCTGGACGTTGCGGGCTTCATAGGCCTGGATCCAGTCGCTCGATTTCATCGCCGCCTTGCGGATCATCGGTCCGGCGCGCATCGCGGTGTGCATCTCGTCACCGGTGCGGTCGAGGAAGCCTGTATTGATGAACACGATCCGGTCCTTCACGGCATGGATGCACGCGGCGAGATTGGCCGAGGTCCGGCGTTCCTCGTCCATCACGCCCACCTTGATCGTGTGCCGTGCAAGGCCCAGCAGGTCTTCGACGGCATCGAACAGGTCATTGGTGAAGGCGCATTCCTCCGGCCCATGCTGCTTTGGCTTCACGATATAGATGCTGCCCGTCCGGCTGTTGCGGAGGGTGCCGAGACCGAGCAGATCGTGCATCGCGCACAGCGAAGTGAACACCGCATCCAATATGCCTTCGGGCGCCTCACCGCCCTCAGGCAGCAGGACCGCCGGATTGGTCATCAGATGGCCGACATTGCGCACGAACATGAGGCTGCGGCCATGCAGCAGCTCATCGCCCCATTCCCGGTCGGGCTCCATCGTGCGGGTCATCGTCTTCCCGCCCTTTTCAAAGGTCGCGACAAGATCACCGCGCATCAGGCCGAGCCAGTTGGTGTAGGCGGCGACCTTGTCATCGGCGTCCACGGCCGCGACCGAATCCTCAAGGTCGATGATTGTCGTCAGCGCAGATTCGAGGACCACGTCCTTGATCCCCGCGGGATCATCACGGCCAATGGGGTGCGCCCGATCGATCAGGATTTCGATGCCGAGCCCGTTGTGGCGCAGCAGGATGTCGTCCCCGCGCCGGACAATCGGGATCGACGCTTCCGCGAGCGTCAGGCCTCCGCCTGCCCAGTCGGCCCAATTGCCGCTGGCCAGCGGCACCACATCGTCGAGAAAGGCTTTCGCCGCAGCGACAACGGCGGCGCCACGCACGGGATCATATCCGCCGGGCTTTGCCGGATCGGCCGCAAGCGCATCGGTGCCGTAAAAGGCATCATAAAGGCTGCCCCACCGCGCATTGGCGGCATTGAGGACAAAGCGGTCATTGAGCGAGGGAACCACAAGCTGCGGCCCCGCCATGACGGCGATTTCGTCATCGACGTTTTTCGTTCCGATGGTGAAGGGGGCCGGTTCGGGCACGAGATAGCCAATCTCGCGCAGGAACGCCTGATACGCCGCCATATCTGCAATCGGGCCGGGATGCGCCGCGTGCCACGCATCGAGCTTCGCCTGGATCTCGTCCCGCTTGGCCAGCAGGTCGCGGTTGCGGGGCGCAAAGCGCGCGAGGAGATCGGCCAAGCCCTGCCAGAGCCGGTCCACGCCGACGCCCGTCCCGGCCAGAGCCTTGTTTTCGACGAACGCGGCAAGCACCGGCGAAACCTGAAGACCGGCGCGCGTGACATAGGCAGACATGGAATACCCTTTTCTGGACTGTTGCGATCAACATATCCCTGGGGAGGAAAAGGGCAAAGCGCCTATGATCGAATTGGCACCAGTTGGCAAGCGCGCACGCTACCGTCAATTTGTATGTGTTGCATATCAGTTCGAGCTGCGTCATATTTGTTAGAACACATAACAGTTTGGAGAGACAGATGCTCAAACTCTACAGCTTTGGCCCCGGCGCCAATTCCCTGAAGCCCATGCTGGCGCTGTATGAAAAGGGTGTCGACTTCACGATCCACCGGCTCGACCCGACCAAGTTCGAACATCATGAGGACTGGTTCAAGGCGATCAATCCGCGCGGACAGGTGCCTGCGCTGGAGCACAATGGGAAGATCATCACCGAATCCACGGTGATCTGCGAATATCTGGAAGACGTGTTTCCAGATGCGAACCCGCTGCGCCCCAAGGACCCCTATGACGTGGCGCAGATGCGGGTCTGGACGAAGTGGGTTGACGAATATTTCTGCTGGTGCGTCTCCACCATCGGCTGGGAACGCCATATCGGCCCGATGGCGCGCGCCTATTCCGACGAGGAATTTGAGGACTATGTCGCGCGCATTCCAGTCCCAGAACAGCAGACCAAGTGGCGCAATGCGCGCAAGGGTTTCCCCAAGGAGCTGCTTGACGACGAGATGCGCAAGATCGGCGTCTCGGTAAAGCGTCTGGAGGACCAGCTCTCCCAGACCGAATGGCTGATCGGCGATCAATATACGCTGGCCGATATCTGCAACTATGCCATCGCCGGCGGGATGCAGTTCGGTTTCCTCGAGTTCGTGAACGCAACCGACACACCGCATCTGCTCGCCTGGATCGAAAAGATCGCCGCGCGGCCGGCAGCGAAGCGGATGTACACCGAAGTGCCATCCGAATTCGCTCGTCCTCAGGCGGACGCCGCCAAGGCCTGAATTCGAACCAATTCGGCCCCTCGCCTTCCGGTCTGCCGCTCGCTATGAAGCGGTATGACCGGACTGTCGGGTGAGGAAACAAGGGCACTTGAGCATGCGGGCGATGCCCCGATGCTCGCACAGGTGGAACGCTGGGCGGCGATCAACAGCGGCACGACCAACCTTGCCGGACTGAAGACGGTTGCGGGGATGCTCGCCGATGCCTTTGCGGCGCTCCCCGGCGACGTCACTCTGGTCGATCCCGATCCGGTCGAAAGCGTCGATGCGAGCGGGCAGGTCAGCGAGATCACCCGTGGTCAGCACCTCCGCGTCTCTGTCCGGCCCGAGGCGCCGGTCCGCGTTCTCCTGACCGGGCATATGGATACGGTCTTTCCCGCCGGCCATCCGTTCCAGTCACTCCGCTGGCGTGAGCCCGGCGTCCTCAACGGTCCCGGCACGGCGGACATGAAGGGGGGCATTGCCGTCATCCTCGCCGCGCTTTCGGCCTTGGAGCAGACATCGCTGGCCGAGCGCATCGGCTATGACGTGCTCGTCAACTCGGATGAGGAAACCGGCAGTCATGCCTCGGCCCGCCTTATTGCCGAACTGGCGCAGGGCAAGACCGCCGCCCTCACCTATGAACCCGCGCTTCCTGACGGGACGCTGGCGGGTGCGCGTCCGGGCAGCGGCAATTTCTCGATCATCGTGCATGGCAAGGCCGCACATGCAGGGCGCAATCCTGAGGATGGCCGAAATGCGCTTGTGGCCGCCGCCGACCTCGCCGTCCGGCTGTCCGCCGCAAAGGCACCCGGCCTCAAGGTCAATCCGTCACGTATCGACGGTGGCGGGCCGAACAATGTGGTGCCCGACCTTGCCATTCTGCGCGTTAACCTGCGCCCGATGACGCGTGAGGACATGACAGCGGCGACCGACCTCATTCGTCAGACGGTCGCTGCGATCAGGCGGGACCATGATGTGTGCTGCCACGTCCATGGCGGCTTCAACCGCCCGCCCAAGCCGGTCGATGAACAGGCCGAGAAACTGTTTCATCTCGTCCGCGATTGCGGAAGCGAACTGGGTCTGGCAATCAACTGGCGTCCGACAGGGGGCGTATGCGATGGCAACAACATCGCCGCATGCGGCATCCCTGTCGTCGACACCATGGGGCCGCGCGGCGGCGCCATTCATTCCGGTGAGGAGTTTCTGATCGTGGACAGCCTGTCCGAACGTGCCCGCCTTTCCACCCTTACCCTGCTGCGCATTGCAGAGCGAGGTGGCCTGTGAGCTTCGTCATCCGCGCGGCGCAGCCCGACGACGTCCAGCATCTCTATGAAATGGCCAAGCGCACCGGCGGGGGCTTCACCAATCTGCCCCCGGACCGCAAGGCGCTCACGACAAAGCTCGAACGTGCCGCCGCGGCCTTTGCCCGGACCGAGGACGAGATTGACGACGATCTCTTTGTCTTCGTCATGGAAAACACGGCGACCGGCGAGGTGCGCGGCACCTGTCAGATCTTCTCGCGCGTCGGACAGAAGTGGCCCTTCTACTCCTACCGTCTCGGTATGCTGACCCAGCACAGCGTGGAACTGGACAAGACCTTCCGCGCCGAAATGCTGACGCTGACGACCGATCTCGAAGGCTGCACCGAGGTGGGCGGCCTGTTCCTCCACCCCGGCGAACGTTCGGGCGGCCTCGGCATGCTGATCGCGCGCAGCCGCTATCTCTTCATCCGCAACCACCGCCCCCGCTTTGGCGACAAGACGCTCGCCGAGCTGCGCGGCGTCATCGACGAAGCTGGTGGCTCGCCCTTCTGGGACGGCGTGGCGGGCCGCTTCTTCGGGATGAACTTCCAGCAGGCGGACCAGTTCAATGCGGTCCATGGCAACCAGTTCATTGCGGATCTGATGCCCAAACATCCCGTTTATACCGCGATGCTCCCCGAAAGCGCCCGTGCCGTCATCGGCATGCCGCATCCCTCTGGGCGCGCAGCCATGCGGATGCTGGAGAATGAGGGCTTTCACTGGGAAAACTATATCGACATCTTCGATGGCGGGCCGACGATGACAGCGCGGACCGACCAGATCCGCAGCATCCGCGAGGCGGCGGACTCACGCATCATCGCGATCGACCCGAAGCTGGGCGACCATAAGGCGGGTGAGAAGGATCTGATCGCCCATGGGAAGCTTGAGGGCTTCCGGGCGACCTATGGCTGGCTGGAACGGCGCGACGGCGGAATTGCGATCGACCCAGAGGGTGCTGCGCTTCTGGGCGTTGGTGAGGGCGATACCATCACGCATGTGGCGCGGTGGTAAGCCATGCTGACCGAAATCAATTTTGACGGCATTATCGGTCCCAGCCACAATTATGCCGGGCTGAGCCTCGGCAATCTGGCCTCGGCCAAGAATGCGGGCGGCACATCGCAACCGCGCGCGGCCGCGCTGCAGGGCATCGAAAAGATGCGTGCAAACCTCCGGCTGGGCCTGACGCAGGGGATATTCCTGCCGCACGACCGGCCCGACACGCGCTGGCTCACGCAGCTGGGAACTACCCCGGAACAGGCTGATGCGCGGCTGCTCGCCAATGCGCTGTCCGCCTCCGCCATGTGGGCCGCCAATGCCGCAACTGTTTCGCCTGCCCCCGACACCGCCGATGGCAAATGCCATCTGAGCGTCGCGAACCTCGTCACCATGCCGCACCGGAGCCACGAATGGCCCGGCACGCTGGCGCAACTGCGCGTGGCCTTTGCCGACCCAGCCTTCGCCGTGCACGGCCCGGTGCCCCCACCCTTTGGCGATGAAGGCGCAGCAAACCATATGCGGCTCTGTGCCCATCATGGCGCACCCGGCGTCGAAGTCTTTGTCTATGGCGTCTCCGGCGGCCCCTTCCCCGCCCGCCAGCATGTCGAGGCTGCCCGCGCCGTCGCCCGCGTTCATGGCGTGCGCAGTTCACTCTTCGTGCAGCAGTCCGAAGCCGCGATTGCGGCAGGGGCATTCCACAACGATGTCGTGGCCGTCGCGAATGAGCGGGTGCTCTTCGCGCACGAACAGGCCTTTGAGGATCGTGATGCCTTTTACGCCGATCTGCGGGCCGCTTTGCCTGAGGTAGAGATCGTCGAGGTCCCGGCGGCGCGGGTCTCACTCGCTGATGCGATCCAGAGCTATCTGTTCAATGCGCAGCTGGTCACGCTGCCCGACGGCGGTATGGCCCTGATCCTGCCGACCGAAGCGCGCGACAATGCGACCGTCTGGGCGTGGCTGCTGGAGATGATCGCCGGCAACGGCCCGATCCGGCAGCTCGTGCCCGTCGATGTCCGGCAGTCGATGGCCAATGGCGGCGGCCCGGCCTGTCTGCGCCTCCGCGTCGTCTGCGATCCGGCGACCGTGGACACCCGCTTTCTGGTGGATGAGGCTAAACTCGACGCCATTGCGGACGTCATTGCAGAATATTGGCCCGAGGAAATCGCGCCCGACGGCCTGACCTCGCCCGCCCTCTGGGCGGATATCCGGCGCGCCCGCGCGGCCCTGCTCACCGCGCTCAAACTCGATGCGCTTCTGTCGGATTAACTTACACTTTACCACGCCTGTTAAGTAAAGAATGGCGCAAATCTTAGGTTGGCCCAGCCCTTGCAGTGATTGCGCCATGCTGCGGATCATCAAACGCCCGTTCGTCATCAAGACCCGGTTTGAAGCCCTGTTCATCATCTATGCCCTCGCGCTTGGCGGGGCGGAGCGCGGCAAGGCCTATCTCACGCAGTTTCCCGGCAAGATCGGATGGATCATGTTCGGCGCGTGCCTTCTCGCCGTGCTGATGGCCGGTGCCAAGATCTTCGACGCGGTCAGCACGCACCGGGATTGACCCCAAGGCTGGCTTCCGCCACGTGACGGGCGTCCAACCTGGAGGCCCCCTTGTCCACAGACCAGCCCAGACCGATTGACCGCCTTCTCGCGATCATGGAGCAGCTGCGCTCGCCAGAGACGGGCTGCCCCTGGGACATCGAACAGAATTTCGCGACGATTGCGCCCTATACGATCGAGGAAGCCTATGAGGTGGCAGACGCGATCGAGCGCGGCGACATTCCGGCGCTAAGGGACGAACTGGGCGACCTCCTCTTTCAGGTCGTCTTCCATGCCCGCATGGCCGAAGAACTTGGGCATTTCGACTTTGAAGGCGTGGCCGAGGCCATTTCGGACAAGATGCTGCGGCGGCACCCGCATGTCTTTGGCGATGCCGAAAAGCCCGATTGGGAAGGCCTCAAGGCCGCAGAGCGTGCAGGGAGCGCGGATGACAGCGCACTGGCCGGCGTGGCGCTCGGCATGCCCGCCCTGCTGCGCGCGGAAAAGCTGCAGAAGCGTGCGGCACGCACCGGCTTTGACTGGCCCGACGCCGATGGTGCCAAGGCCAAGATCACCGAAGAAATGGCCGAGGTCGAAAGCGCCCCGGACGCTGATGCGCGTGAGGAAGAGGTCGGCGATCTTCTGTTCGCCGTCGTCAACTGGGCACGCAAGCTGGGCATTGATCCCGAAGTCGCCCTGCGGCGCGCAAACGGAAAGTTCGAACGCCGTTTCCGCGCCATGGAGGGCATGGCCGAAGGCCGCTTTGCGGACCTTGACCTCGATGCGCAGGAAGCCCTCTGGCAGAAGGCGAAGCGCCCGGCCTAGCTGTGGCGCGCTCCAAACCGGCCAAAGTCGACGTCGGACATCCGGACGTGGAGCGTCACCTGATCGCCCTCGGCCTGCTGGTCCAGCACGCGGCCATGCGCATGGACCCAGGCCATACCTGCGCCATCGGACGATGACAGGGTGATCGTGCGCAGCCGGTGCGCCGACGTCAGATGCGTGGAGCACAGCTCCTCAATATCCTGCACGCCCTCGCCTGTCAGAGCAGACGCCAGCACGACATTCTCGCGCCGCGCGGCCTCCTCGGTGTGAAAGGCCAGCGCATCGGGGTCGAGCCGGTCGATCTTGTTCCACACCTCGATCATCGGTGCAGCCCCCTCGCCGCGCGCACCAATCTCGGTCAGCACCGATTCCACGTCGGCGCACTGCGCATCACTATCGGGATGCGAGATGTCGCGCACATGGACGATCAGGTCGGCCGCGTTGACCTCTTCAAGCGTCGCCCGGAATGCGGCAACCAGCTGCGTCGGCAGGTCAGAGACGAAGCCCACCGTGTCCGACAGGATCGCCTTTTCGACGCCCGGCAGAGAAATCTGCCGCATCGTCGGATCGAGCGTTGCGAACAGCAGGTCTTCCGCCATCACCGTCGCGCCGGTCATCCGGTTGAACAGCGTGGACTTGCCCGCGTTGGTATAGCCGACGAGCGCGATGACTGGCCAAGGCGCCTTTTTACGCCGGTCCCGGTGCAGGCCGCGCGTGCGGCGTACCTGTTCCAGCTCCCGCCGCAACTTGGCCATGCGATCGCGGATCAGGCGACGGTCGGCCTCGATCTGGGTTTCCCCCGGCCCCCCAAGGAAGCCGAAGCCCCCGCGCTGGCGCTCAAGGTGGGTCCAGCTGCGCACAAGGCGCCCCGCCTGATAGTCGAGGTGCGCCAGCTCAACCTGAAGGCGGCCTTCCGCCGTCGCGGCGCGCTCCCCAAAGATTTCGAGGATCAGGCCGGTCCGGTCGATCACCTTGGCCTTCAATTCCTTTTCAAGATTGCGTTGCTGAACGGGGGTCAGCGCACCGTCAATGATGACCAGATCGGCCTCAACGGCGGCCGCGCGGGCCGCCATGTCTTCCACCTGACCGCCGCCGAACAGCGTTGCAGGCCGCGCCGCACGAATCCGGAAGGTGGCACGGTCCACGATGTCGAGGCCAATCGCAGCCGCCAGTCCCGCTGCCTCATCAAGGCGCGAGTTGGCATTCCGGTTGCTCGTACCGATTTCGGGATAGACGACGATGGCCCTTGCACCACGTGCAAAGCCATCGTCATCCTGTCTGTTGAAAACGCTCAATCGCCGTCCGATTCTTCCTCGGCGAGGTTCAGCGGATGGGCCGGCTGAACCGTCGAAATTGCGTGCTTGTAAACCAGCTGCGCCATCGAATCGCGCTGCAGCAAAAGGCAGAACAGGTCAAAGGTCGCCACTTCGCCCTGCAGCATCACACCGTTCACCAGAAACATCGTGACCGGCGTCTGCGTCCGTTCGGTCGCCCCGAGGAAGACATCCTGCAGCGACTTCTGGCGCTTGCCCTCACCAATGGCGGCGCGCATCGCCGGAATGTCGATGGGCTGGCCGGGCATGATCGTGGAAATCGCATGCTTGTAGATCAGCTGCGATTGGCCGTCGCGACGCAACAGGACGGAAAAATTGTCAAACCAGGTGATGATACCCTGAAGCTTGACGCCTTTCACGAGGAACATCGTCACCGGGACCTTGGCCTTGCGGACGGTGTTCAGGAAAATATCTTGGAGGTTGTTGGTCTTATCAGCCACTGTTTATTCCTTTTCTTTAATTGGCGGGCCATTCTTCCCGCGATCGCACCTGTTTGCAGGCGTCTGTCGCCGTTCCCCAAAAAACCCGGGAACGGGATGTATATACCGTCAGCGGCGGACATGGTCCACCGCGCTGTTCAGTCGTCTCCGGACTCGCGATCCTCCACCATGCCCAGAATCTTGAGCTTCCGGTGCAGGGCAGAACGCTCCATCCCGATAAAATGCGCGGTCCGCGAAATGTTCCCGGAGAAACGGCGGATCTGGACACGCAGATACTCGCGCTCAAAGGCTTCGCGCGCCTCACGCAACGGCGCGCCCATGATGGCGGAGGACGGGCTGTTCCCCTGCCCGCTCGCAGGATCGTTGACGATTTCCGATGGCAGCATGTCGACATCGATCCGCGACATCCGGTCCCCCGGCGCAAGGATGATCGTGCGCTCCATGATGTTGCGCAGCTGGCGGACATTGCCCGGCCAGTCATAGGCCTGCAGCGCGACCATCGCATCGGGCGCCACATCGGGCGTCGGCACCCGTCTATCCGCTGAATAGCGCGCGATGAAATGCTCGACGAGCATCGGAATGTCCTCCCGCCGCTCCGACAAAGCGGGAATGAAGACCGGCACGACGTTGAGCCGGTAATAGAAATCCTCGCGGAAGCGGCCCGCATCGATCTCGTCTGTCAAGGTGCGCGCGCTCGATGAGAGCACACGGACATCGACCTTGACCTGCCGCTGCCCGCCGACGCGGGTAAAGCTCTGATCGGTGAGCACGCGCAGGATCTTGCCCTGCGTCGTAATCGGCATGTCGGCGATTTCATCGAGGAACAGCGTCCCCCCATGGGCGCGTTCCAGCAGCCCCGGCGTGATCGTCCCATCGACGCGTTCCGACCCGAACAGTTCCTCTTCGACACGTTCGGGCGTCATCCGCGCGGCGCTGACGACGACGAACGGCGCATTGGCGCGCGGGCTCCAGCTGTGCAGCATCCGCGCGGCGACTTCCTTGCCGACGCCCGCTGGACCGCTGATGAGCACGCGGCTTCCCGTCGGGGCCACGCGCTTTAACGTGGCGCGCACATGGTTGATCGCGCTCGACGTGCCGCTCAGCTGCTCATCAAGCCCGTACTGGGCTTTCAGCGTCTCATTCTCCGCGCGCAGACGTTCGGTCTCGGTCGCGCGGGAAACCAGATGCAAGAGCCGCTGCGCCTCGAACGGCTTTTCGATGAAGTCGGATGCGCCCCGCCGGATCGCGGTCACGGCGGTGTCGAGATTGCCATGCCCCGAAATGACGAGGACCGGCTGCGTCGGGTCGCGCCGCTTGATCTCATCGAGGAGATCAAGACCATCGAGCCGCGACCCCTTCAGGAAGACGTCGAGCAGGACCAGCGAGGGGCGCCGGTCCGCTATTGCGGCAAGCGCGGAGTCGCTGTCGGCCGCAGTGCGCGCGGTATAGCCTTCATCTTCCAGCACACCGGCCACGAGATCGCGGATATCCGCTTCATCGTCGACGACAAGAATGTCGAGTGCCATGGCCTACTTCTCCTTGTTGCGCGTGAGTGCGGACGGCAATTGGTCAGCGACGGGTGCCGCCTGCGCCTGCCGCGCCATTGCAGCGGCCAGCGCCGCCGGGTCGATACGAATGGTGACGACGGTGCCGCCGCCATCCCGGTCGCCAAAGCTGATCGTGCCCATATGTTCTTCGACAATCTTCTTCACGATCGCGAGGCCGAGGCCAGTGCCGCCCGGACGTGTTGTCATGTAGGGCTCGATGATCCGGTCACGCTCCAGCGGCAGGCCTATCCCGCTGTCGGCGACCCGGATAACGACCGCGCCAGCCGCTTCGGTCTCAATGGTCAGGGCGATGTCCGGGGCCTTGGCATCGGTGCGCTGTGTGATCGCCTCGACGCCGTTCTTGACGACGTTGGACAGGGCCTGCGCCAGTTGCCGCCGGTCACAGACGAGCACCGGCGACGGATTGGGTGCGGTGATCGAGAACTTGATCGCAGGATTGGCGACTTCATGCAGGAACATCGCTTCGCGCGCGATGTCCACGATCGCCTCTTGCGCGAATTCCGGCTTGGGCATCCGTGCAAAGGAGGAAAATTCGTCCACCATCCGCCGCAGGTCGCCCACCTGCCGCACGATCGTGTCAGTCAGCCGGTCAAAGGCGGCCTGATCGGACGTGACTTCCTTGGAAAAGCGGCGTTGCAACCGCTCGGCCGCCAGCTGGATCGGCGTCAGCGGGTTCTTGATCTCATGCGCCACACGACGCGCCACGTCGGACCAGGCGGCCCGGCGCTGGTCGATCAGCTGCTGGGTGATGTCGTCAAAGGTGAGGATCTGGCCAAATTCGCTGTCGACCACCTTCACCGCGAGCGTCCGGGCATCCCCGCCGGTTGCCAGCTGAAGCACGGTTTCGCTGCGGCCATCCGCCAGCAACTGCCCGAATTCCGGGACAAGGCCAGCCAGAGGCTCGCCCACGGCAGCGTCGGGCGAGATGTGCAGGATGTCGCACGCCGAGCGGTTGATCACGCGGACATAGCCCTCGGGCGTCGCGGAAATGACGCCCGCCGTGACGCCCGACAGCACCGCCTCAATAAGCACGCGTCGCCGGTCGAGCAGATCGTTCGAGGCAATCAGGTCCATGTTCTGCTCGCTCAGCCGCTCGGTCATGCGGTTGAAGGCACGTGAGAGCACACCAACCTCGTCGCGGTTGCGCGACGTCGTCACCCGGACGGACAGGTCACCGGCGGCAACCTTGCGCGCGGCATCGACCAGCTCGCCCACGGGCCGCACCAGCCGGTCCGCCACGCGCAGCGCGGTCCACACCGCGGTCCCGATGATCAGAAGCGAGAGCAGGTAGAGCGCGGCATTGAGCCGGAACTGGAGCTTCGCCGAACGTTTGAGCAGCGCATTATAATCGCGCAGGACGAGCGAGGCCCGCTTGGCCTGTGCCAGTGTCTCGTCATCGGCCACGCGCGAGGCATACAGGAAAAGATCGGGCGTGCCCGGCATCGGCGTGACCGACTCCATGCGGCTCCCGGTATCCCGGAAGACGGCCTGTCGCTTGGCCAGCAGTTCGCGTGCGACTTCGGGCGGCACCCAGTTCTGCGTGGCGCGCTCATAGGGGTTCACTATGGCCAGCGTCTGGACGCCATTCTTGGCCGAAATCGCAAGAACGGCCGCTTCTGACAGCTCGCGCTGATAGACCTGAAAGGCAAACTGGTTGGCAAAGGCCTGACTGTCGATGGGCGCCACCTGCAGCGCCTGCACAAGGTCTCCGGCCATGACCGCGGTTTCGTCCATCACGCGCTTCTGCTTTTCGGAATAAAGCTGCTGCGCCAGCGCGGTGGTGTTTTCAAACATCCCCTGCGCACGCTTCGAATACCAGATGTCGACGCCATATTGGAACAGCAGCGACGCGATCAGAACCATGAGGACGACAGGGATCGTCGCAATCAGCGAGAAGAGCGCAACCAGCCGGACGTGGAGCCGGCCATTGGCACCGACCAGCGATTTCTCCGCGCGCCGCATGGCGAGCCGCCGGCCGCCCAGCACGAGCAGGACGACCGCCGGGATGAGATTGCCCAAAAGAAGGAGCACGCCCGAAAAGGCGCTCAGCACGCCGTCACTGCTCAGGATCAGCCAGGTAGTGACGGCCATGACGGCGGCACCCGTTGCCGCGCCCCAGCTGGCGAGCGTGATCCATTCTTGCCGGCGCGCAAAAAGTGCGAGCCGTCGCTGCCAGAGTTGCAGGGTTGTGACCTCAGGTCTTGCCATTCGTTGCAATACTACAACACATGCGTTGCAGATCAAGCACAGTCCGGCACAGCGCGACCAAGCGAGCGGTTAGCGGCGACCAATTGATGGATCGACGCCGAGATCGGTCAGTTTTTTGCGCAAGGTGTTGCGGTTGATGCCCAGCAGCTTGGCCGCCCGCAGCTGATTGCCGCGCACCGCCGCCATAGTCGCGACAAGCAATGGACGCTCCACATCCTCAAGAATGCGATCGTAAAGCCCATCCGGCGGCAGACTTGTGCCGAACTCGGCAAAGTAGGCGGCCAGATGGTGCTCGACCGCGCTGCTCAGGCCAGACCGGGCGACAATGACGGGCGCATCGCTGCTGCGCGCCGGGCGGCCGCCGAGCTGTGCCTCGATCATGTCCCCGCCGATCAGGTCATCACGTGCGAGCACGGCGAGGCGGCGCATGAGATTTTCGAGCTCGCGGACATTGCCCGGCCAGTCATGCTGACCCAGTCGTGCGATGGCGTCGGTCGAGATGGCCTTGCGGGGCAGTCCTTCCGCCGCCGCGCGATCAAGAAAATGCTGCGACAGCAGGCCGATGTCCGCGACGCGCTGGCGCAGCGCCGGCAGCGCGACGGGGACGACGTTCAGGCGGAAATACAGGTCTTCGCGAAACTGTCCCGCCGCGATCAGCGCGGGCAGATCCTTGTGCGTGGCCGCGATGATCCGCACGTCCGCTTTGATCGAGCGGCTGCCGCCCACGGTCGTAAACTCGCCCGACTGCAGGACGCGCAAGAGACGCGTCTGCGCATCCATCGGCATGTCGCCAATTTCATCGAGGAAAAGCGTGCCGCCCGCCGCCTGTTCAAAACGCCCGGCGGTGCGCTGCTGCGCGCCGGTGAAGGCGCCGCGCTCATGCCCGAACAGCTCGGCCTCGATGAGTTCCCGCGGGATCGCCGCCATGTTGATCGCGATGAAGGGCGCTGCCTTGCGCGCACCCAGATCATGGATCGCACGCGCGACCAGTTCCTTGCCAGTGCCGCTTTCCCCGAGGATCAGCACAGTCAGATCATTGGGCACGACGCGCGCAATCGTCCGATAGACCTCCTGCATGGCCGGAGACCGCCCGATCAGCGGCATGGCCGCGTCAGCTTCGGTCAGCGCCGGACCAGTGACGGCGATGCCGCGCCGCCCCATGCCGTCGCGCACCGCCTGGCACAGCTCATCCAGATCAAAGGGCTTGGGCAGATATTCGAACGCGCCCTGCTCCGTCGCGCGGACGGCTGTCGCCAGCGTGTTCTGCGCCGACAGGACAATCACCGGAAGGCCGGGGCGTTTGGCGAGGATGTCGGGGACGACATCCAGCCCGTTGCCATCGGGCAGGATCACGTCAGTCACCAGCACGTCGGGATCAAAATCCTCAAGCACCTGGCTCTGTTCGGCGACGCTCGCCGCGCACCGGACATCGTGTCCCTCACGCGACAGCGCCTCGGTGATCACCAGACGGATGGCGTCGTCATCATCGACGACAAGTACCCTGCCCTGTCCCATCAGCTCCGTCCGTCCGCGCGCGGCAGCAGGAGGCGGAAGACCGTCTGCTCCGGTGCGCCTTCCCGCGCATATTGGACGATCCCACCCATATCGCGCGTCAATTTGTCCACAAGGGCAAGGCCGAGCCCCTGCCCCTTCGGTTTGCTGCTGACAAAGGGATCGAACAGGTTGTCGACGATTTCGGGGGGCGCGCCCGGGCCGTCGTCGATGATGCACAGTTCGATGGGCAGCGAAATGCGCCGGCCCCCTTCATCCACCGCCACGGAAACGCCATGGCGGAACGACGTGGTGATCGTCACGCGCCGCTTCTTGCCCGGTTCGGCGGTTTCGGCGGCATTCTTCAGCAGATTGAGGACCACCTGCACCATCGTATCGCGGTGCACGAGCACATCCGGCAGCGACGGATCATAGAGTTCCCGAATGACGAGACGGTCGCCAAAGCCGGACAGCGCCACTTCGCGCGCATGATCCACAATCGCGTGGATATTCTCGGCCTGACGCTCAAGCTTGCGCGTATCGGTAAAGCCCTCCATCCGGTCGATCAGGCTCGCCACGCGGTCCACCTCATCCTGGATCAGGCGGGTCAGGCGCTGCGCGCTGCTGTCCACGCTGCGGGCGAGCAATTGCGCGGCGCCCTTGATCCCCGCCAGCGGATTCTTGATCTCATGCGCCAGCATCGCCGCGATCCGGACCGCCGCGCGCGCGCCGCCGCCATGAGCGCGGTTCCCCACCCTGTGCGTGGCCGCGCCCGAATACATCGACACGAGTTTCCAGCCCGCATATTCGGCGAAAGGTGTGACAAACACATCCGCCCGCAGGGCCCCGCCGCGCGCCAGACGCAGCGTTGCATCATAGGCGGCGAAGGGAGCGTCCTCCCCTGCATAGCCGTCCGGCATGGCCAAAATGTCCGGCAGGACGCGGCCGACAATATTTTGCGCGCTCAGATTGATCAGCATTTCTGCGGCGGCATTGACATGCTGCACGCGCGCCGCCTCATCGATGACGATCATGGCGATCGGCGAGGCCGCGACAACATCATCGCCGGTCAGTTGCCCAACCGGCGTGTCGATGACCTTCAGGCGGCCGCGCGGCTGAGCCATGGTTCGTAAAAGCGTTCGAGCATGGCAAGGACAGTGCGGGCATCGTTGATCTGGTTGACGGCATTGCGGAACTCGGCCGAGCCATGCAGGCCCTTGGTGTACCAGCCGATATGCTTGCGCGCCATGTTGACCCCGGTCACCTCGCCATAATGGGCAAGCATGTCCTCATAGTGCCGCACGATGATGTGATATTGTTCCTCAATCGACGGGTCAGGCTCGTCTGCGCCGGTCGTCAGCGCGGCCATGACCTGCGAGATGATCCACGGCCGGCCATAGGCGCCACGTCCGATCATCACGCCGTCTGCGCCGGACAGGTCAAGCGCGGTCTGCGCGTCTTCGACCGAGCAGATGTCGCCATTGACGATCACCGGAATCTTCACGGCATCCTTGACCTGACGGACAAAGGCCCAGTCGGCCGACCCCTTGTACATCTGGTTGCGCGTGCGGCCGTGCACCGTCACCATCTGCGCACCAAGGTCTTCCGCGATCCGGGCAAGCTCGGGCGCGTTCAGGCGGGTTTCGTCCCAGCCCATGCGCATCTTGACCGTGACGGGGACCTTCACCGCCTTCACCGTCGCCTCGATCAGGCTGGCGGCGAGCGGCAGATCCTTCATCAGCGCGGACCCGGCATCGCCATTCACGACTTTCTTGACCGGGCAGCCCATGTTGATGTCGATGATGGCCGCACCACGATCTTCATTCAGCTTCGCGGCTTCCGCCATTTCGGTCGGCGTGCAGCCCGCGAGCTGCATTGACACGGGCTCTTCGATCGGGTCCCACGCCGCCTTCTGCAGGCTCTGGCGCGTCTCCCGGATCATGGCCTGGCTGGCGATCATTTCGGTGACGTTGAGGCCGCAGCCAAACTGCCGAACGATCTTGCGGAACGGCATGTCGGTCACGCCCGTCATGGGGGCGAGCACGACCGGGACGTCGATGCGGACATTGCCGACTGAGATGGGGTTCAAGCGCTGCATGGATTTGCCTAAAATTTCAGCAGATGCCCTACGCATTTTTGTGTTGCGGCGCAACAGTCTTGAGTGTCTAAGCCGGGCCGCATGTCAACCGCCGCGATCATTGTTGCCGCAGGTAAAGGGGAACGCGCCGGATCGTCCCTGCCCAAGCAGTACGTTCCCATCGGCGGCACCCCCGTTCTGGCCCATTCCATCGCCGCATTCGCCCGCCATCCCGGGATCGACCGGATCGTGGTTGTGATCGGCGACGGACAGCAAGCGCACGCCCGAGCTGCCCTTGAGGGCTTCTCCGTCGACGCCCTGGTGGTGGGCGGCGCGGAACGGCAGGATTCGGTTGCAGCGGGCCTCAGGGCGGCGGGCGGTGCCGACCTTGTCCTGATCCATGACGCCGCGCGACCATTTCTCCCCGCAGCCGTCATCGATCGCCTGCTTGACGCCCTTGCCTCGTCCGATGGCGCGGTGCCTGCGCTCCCCGTCGTGGACACGCTGGCGCGTGACGATGGCGCTCTGGGCGACGTGGTCGACCGCAACGGCCTCGTCCGCGTCCAGACCCCGCAGGCCTTCCGCACCCCCGCGCTTCGCGCAGCCCATGCGCAATGGACCGGCAATGCCGCAACTGATGACGCGCAGATGGTCCGCGCTGCGGGATTTCAGGTCGCTGTCGTCGAAGGCCACACCATGCTTGAAAAGATCACCCGCCCGGCAGATTTCGATGAGGCCGAACGCCGCCTTTCCCATCGGATGATCGTGCGCACCGGCTCCGGCTATGACGTCCACCGGCTCGTTCAGGGCGGGGAACTGTGGTTGTGCGGCGTGCGACTGGACCACAGCCATGGCCTTTCGGGGCACAGCGATGCCGACGTTGCGCTCCATGCGCTGACCGACGCGCTGCTCGGTGCGCTGGGCGATGGCGATATCGGATCACATTTCCCGCCCAGCGACCCGCAATGGCGCGGGGCGGCCTCACACCGCTTTGTCGAACATGCCGCATCGCTGATCGCCCGCGCCGGTGGACGCATCGATCATGTGGATGTCACGATCATCTGCGAGGCCCCCAAGATCGGTCCACATCGCGCCCAGATGCGGGGGGTGGTTGCCCAGATGCTCAACATTCCGGTGTCACGCGTCAGCATCAAGGCAACCACGACCGAGCGGCTTGGTTTTACCGGGCGCGGCGAAGGAATTGCGGCGCAGGCCATCGCCACCATCCGCCTGCCCGAGGAGGAATAGGATGCCAAAGACCATGTTCCGCTACGCTGCCGGACTTACGCTCGCGCTCGCCTTGCCCGCTGTTGCCACCGCGCAGACGGCCAAGCAGTGCCTGACGCCAAAGGAAGCACAGAGCCTCATTACCTTTGCGCTGCCGGATGTGATCACCTCCGTCGGCGCCAAGTGCGCGCCAGCCATCGGGCCAGAGGCTTATCTTGCCAAGGCTGGTCCGGACCTAGCCGCCCGCTACCGCACGGCCGCCGCCCCCAACTGGCCGACGGCCAAGCAGGCGCTTCTGAAATTTGTCGACATGGACGCGGCTTTGCTGGCCAATTTGCCGGATGAGGCGCTCAAGGGCTTCTTCGGGGCCGGTGTGGCCACTGCAATCGTCAAGCAGGTCGATGCCGCCCAATGCGCCGATATTGACCGGATCATGAAGACGCTCGCCCCGCTTCCGCCCGAGAATATGTCGCAGTTGGTTGGAATAATGCTTGAAATCGGAGCCCGACCAAAGGCACAGGCCGCCGCTGCCAAGGCAAAAGCACCCTTTTCCATCTGTCCCGCATCCTCGGGCAGCGGGAAACCGGTCACAACAAAGTAGTCGGACATGGAAGACGCCCTCCCCGTTGAACTGATCGAAGCCGCGCGGCGTGTCATCGCCGAAAACCGCGCGAAAGGCCGCCGTGTGGCGGTTGCAGAGAGCTGCACGGGCGGTCTTGTGTCAGCCGCGCTCACCTCCATTGCGGGGTCGTCCGATGTCTTTGAGGTGGGCTTCGTCACCTATTCCAACGACGCGAAGATGAGCGCGCTGGGCGTCGATTCGAACATTCTGGAAACCTTTGGTGCCGTTTCGATCGCAACCGCATGGTCGATGGCGCAGGGCACGCTCGATCATTCGACGGCTGATGTCTCGGTTTCCATCACAGGCATTGCCGGGCCGGATGGCGGATCGGCAAAGAAGCCGGTGGGCACCGTCGTGTTCGCCCGCGCGCGCCGCGGCGCTGATCCCGAAGACGTGATTGCCGACATCAAATATTTCGGCGATCTGGGCCGCGGGCCAATCCGCGTTCAGGCGGCGCTCGTTGCCCTTGAACTGCTGCTGCCCGGCGCGGAACTGTAAAGCGCGGCCGCGCGCGTTTCGAACGCGTCAGTCATCTTGTGCAGCGCGCGTTCGAACACCTGTCCTGCCAGCGCCTCGAAAATCCGGGACTTGAACTGAAAGTCGACCATGAAGCCGACGGCGCACCCGCCTTCGGGCAGGTCGCGGAACGTCCATTCATTGTGCAGATATTTCATCGGCCCATCGAGATAATCGACGGTAATCTGGTGCGGCCGGGACTTGACCACGCGGGACGTGAACGTCTCCTTGATCGCCTTGAACCCGACAAGGAGGTCCGCCACCATCTCGGTCTCGGAGTTGGACCTGACGCGGACACCGCTCACCCAGGGCAAGAACTCCCCATAGCGCGCGACATCGGCGACGAGCGCATACATCTGCTCCGCGCTCCACGGGAGCGTGCGGGTCTCGCTATGCCTTGGCATTGGCCAATTGGGCCGCGCGGGCATCGCGCATGGCGGCAAAGTCTCGGTCGGCGTGATAGCTGGACCGGGTCAGCGGCGAGGACGCCACCAGGAGGAACCCCTTGGCTCGTGCAATCGCGGCGTACGCGTCAAAAGTCTGCGGTGTGATATAGTCCATCACCTTCGCATGTTTGGGCGTCGGCTGAAGATACTGACCGATCGTCAGGAAATCGATGTCGGCGGACCGCATGTCGTCCATCACCTGATGCACTTCGAGGCGTTCTTCACCCAGACCGACCATGATGCCCGATTTGGTAAAGATGGTCGGATCATGCCGCTTCACCGTTTCCAGCAGGCGCAGCGACGCATAATAACGCGCACCGGGGCGGATCATCGGGTAAAGGCGCGGCACGGTTTCCAGATTGTGATTGTAGACGTCGGGACGCGCGGCGACGATGGATTCGACCGCGGCCTGCATCTTGTTCCGGAAATCAGGCGTCAGGATCTCGATGGTCGTCTCGGGCGTGGTCCGCCGCAGCGCCTCGATCACCTTCACGAACTGGGACGCGCCGCCATCCGGCAGGTCATCGCGGTCCACCGAAGTGATGACGATGTGCTTCAGGCCCATTTCGGCGGCGGCATCGGCCAGGTTCTGCGGCTCGTTGCGGTCAACCGGGCGCGGCATGCCGGTCTTCACATTGCAGAAGGCGCAAGCGCGCGTGCACACGTCGCCGAGGATCATCACCGTGGCGTGCTTCTTGGTCCAGCATTCACCTATGTTAGGACAAGCGGCCTCTTCGCACACGGTATTGAGGGACTTTGCGCGCATCAGCGCCTTGGTCTCGGCAAAACCGACCGAAGTCGGCGCCTTCACGCGGATCCAGTCCGGCTTGCGGACACGTTCGGCTTGAGCAGGAACAGTCATGCGCCCGCCTCTACTCCCCCGTTCGACACTTGCCAACCTTGGGAACGCTGGCTAGCGCGCAACCACCTGAGGAGATTGTCATGCCCGAGTTCAAGGCCCTGATTGAAGGGTATCTCCGCTTCCGTGCGGACGCCTATCGCCAGCAAAAGGCCCGGTATGACTCGCTCGCCAATGATGGCCAGTCTCCGCCGGTCATGGTCATTTCCTGCTGCGACAGCCGCGTCGACCCGGCCACCATCTTCGACACCGTCCCCGGACAGGTTTTTGCCCTGCGCAACGTCGCCAATCTTGTGCCGCCGTTTGAAATGGGCGGCGGCCTCCACGGCGCCTCGGCAGCGATCGAATTCGGTGTGCTCGGTCTTGAGGTCAAGCACATCGTCGTCCTTGGCCATGGCCAGTGCGGCGGCATCAAGGCCGCGCTTGCGGACTCGCATCCCGGCTCTGGCAACAACATCTTCATCGACAACTGGATGGGGATCGTCCGCTCCGCCCGCGATGACGTCGTCGCCCGCGCGCCCGAAGACCCGCAGCGCGCGCTGGAATGGGAAGCGATCAAGGTCAGCCTGGCCAATCTGCGGACCTTCCCCTTCATTGCCGAACGCGAGGCGGCGGGGCAGCTCAAGCTCCACGGCGCATGGTTCGCGATCGCCGAGGGAGACCTTTACGTGCTCGATGAGGAAGACGGGGACTTCGCACTCGCGTGACAAACCGGGGCGCGCTTCCAGATCTGGATCAGGTTCTCGCCGATGCCAAGGCGCGCTGGCTGTGTGCCGTGCGCGACCGGCACAGCCCGTTCCACACGCCCGTCGTCTGTTCGGCACAGGATGCCGTCGCCCATCCCCGGATCATGGTGCTGCGCGACGTTCAGGAAGGCTGCACAGCCCTGCGGTTCCACACCGATGCGCGGTCGGCCAAGACGGCGCACATTGGCGCCGGCGCGCCTGTCACCGTCCTTGGCTATGACCCGGAGGCCCGCATCCAGCTGACGCTGCGCGGCATGGGCCGCATCGAAACCGATGGCGCCGCCGCGGATGCCGCTTGGGCCGCTTCAGCCCCCTCGAGCCGCCGCTGCTACCTCGCCGCCTTTGCGCCCGGCACGGAAGCCGCCTCGCCCACCAGCGGCCTGCCCGATCATCTGCTGAACCGGGCGCCCACCGCCGCCGAAAGCGAAGCAGGACGGCCGAACTTCGCCATCGTGATGATCGAGGCGCTGGAGATGGAATGGCTGAAGCTGACCAGCTGCGGCAATCAGCGTGCCCGCTTCCGGCGCGACGACGATATTTGGCACGGCCAGTGGATCACCCCCTGACCTGACCGTTTACCGGGTGTTCCGCCGGTGCTGGGAACGGGCCTATCCTCTCTTCTTGGAGATCAGGCCCGTCCTGCGGCGTCTATTGGGTTAGCGCGTCAGCTTCTTGTAAGCGAGACGCGTCGGACGGTCGGCGGCGTCACCCAGACGACGGCGTTTGTCCTCTTCATAGGCCGCGAAGTTGCCTTCGAACCATTCGACGTGGCTGTTGCCTTCAAACGCAAGGATGTGCGTTGCCAGACGGTCGAGGAAGAAGCGGTCGTGGCTGATGACCACGGCGCAGCCCGCGAAGTTTTCGATCGCATCTTCAAGCGCCGCCAGCGTTTCGACGTCGAGATCGTTCGTCGGTTCGTCGAGCAGCAGCACGTTGCCGCCGCGCTTCAGCATTTTGGCCATGTGGACGCGGTTGCGTTCCCCGCCCGAAAGCTTGCCGACGTTCTTCTGCTGATCCTGACCCTTGAAGTTGAACGCGCCCACATAGGCACGCGTCGACATGTCGTGGCCGTTGACCTTCACATAATCGAGACCGTCCGAGACTTCTTCCCAGACGTTCTTCGACGCGTCGAGGTGATCGCGGCTCTGGTCGACATAGCCGAGACGCACGGTCTCCCCGATCTCGATCGTGCCGCTGTCGGGCGTTTCCTGACCGGTTATGAGCTTGAACAGCGTGGACTTACCCGCACCGTTGGGCCCGATAACGCCGACAATGCCGCCCGGCGGCAGCATGAAGGACAGGTCTTCGAATAGGAGCTTGTCGCCATAAGCCTTTGAAATGCCTCTGGCTTCAATGACCTTGCCACCCAGACGCTCCGGCACCTGAATGACGATCTGCGCCTTACCGGGCGTGCGGTTTTCCTGGCTCGCGACGAGCTGTTCGAACTTGGAGATACGCGCCTTGGACTTGGTCTGGCGGCCCTTGGGCCCCTGCCGGATCCACTCAAGTTCTTCCTTGATCGCTTTCTGGCGGCCGGAATCCTCGCGGTCTTCCTGCTCAAGGCGCTTGGCCTTCTTCTCCAGATAGGTCGAGTAATTGCCTTCGTACGGGAAGTACTTCCCGCGATCGAGCTCAAGGATCCAGTCGACGACCGTGTCGAGGAAATAGCGATCGTGGGTGATCATCAGCACCGCACCCGCATATTCCTTGAGATGGTTTTCGAGCCACTCGACGCTTTCGGCATCAAGGTGGTTGGTCGGTTCGTCGAGCAGCAGGATCGACGGCTTCTGCAACAGCAGGCGGGTGAGCGCGACGCGGCGCTTTTCGCCGCCCGACAGGTTTTCGACCGACCAGTCCGACGGCGGGCAGCGCAGCGCTTCCATCGCGATTTCCAGCTGGTTGTCGAGCGTCCAGCCATCGACTGCGTCGATGCGTTCCTGAAGCGTGCCCATTTCTTCCATCAGCGCGTCGAAATCGGCGTCGGGCTCCGCCATCAGGGCGGAGATTTCGTTGTAGCGGTCGACCATGTCCGCAGTCTCCCGCGCGCCGTCCTTGACGTTTTCAAGGACGTTCTTGGTCGGGTCGAGCTGGGGTTCCTGCTCAAGATAGCCGATGGTGATGTTCTCGCCCGGCCAGGCTTCGCCCGTGAAATCGGTGTCGATGCCAGCCATGATCTTGATCAGCGTGGATTTACCGGCACCGTTGGGGCCGACGATGCCGATCTTGGCACCCTGATAGAATTGCAGGTTGATGTTGCTCAGCACCGGTTTTTGCGCACCGGGGAAAGACTTGGTCATGTCCTTCATGACAAAGGCATATTGCGCGGCCATGGGTCGTTTCTCTCGTCTATGGGCTGTGGGATTTGACGCGGCACTAGCCCAGCGAAACGGCGTTGGCAAACCCGCAGCGACGGGCTAGCCAAGCAAAACGATGAAAAAGCGCCTCCTCATCCCCGTCGTCGCCCTCTCTCTCCTTTCGGCCTGCGACAGCGCGCCCAAGGCCAGCGACAGCGAGACCGAACAGGCCATTGCCAAGCGCGCGGCGGACATCCGGAACGATACGGACGCCGAGATCAATCGCCAGATTGCGGACATTGATGCCGCCGCCAATGCCGAAGGCGCACGCATCCCGACCGACGAGACCAACGCCCAATAGCCGCCCCTTGGCGCTTCTTCGCTAAATCATTGCGCTTCGCTGCCGTTTCTTAACCGGTAGGCGACCCCGTGCGGTGCGTCGCTGCACAGTTTTCTGCGGTGAAGGAGCGAAGCAGACATGAAGATTCAACGCATCAGCCAGATCGGTGCAGGCGTGATGGGCGGGCTTTTCGCCCTTGCAATTGGCATTGGCGCGTATGACGTGAACTACATCCGCATCGGCGGCACGCTGCACGACCGCGAACAGGCGGCCGCAGATTTGCTTTCAGATACCATGCCTCCGCCCTTGGACGTCTCTGAAGGTTACCTCGTTGCAACGCGCGTCATTCTTGGGAACGTCTCCAACCGTGAAGCTACGAAGCAGCTCCGCGAAAAGGCGCAGGCATTCAAAGAGCGGCGAGGCTTCTGGGACAAGAACGAGCATATTTCCAAAGACATCCAGGACGAGTTTCAGCAGAAGATTCTGCCGACCGGTGATCGTTTCTGGAGTGAGGTGGAAGACAATTTTGTTCCGGCAGTTGAAGCAGGCAATACCGATGCGGCTAAGGCAAGTTTTGCCCGCCTCACCCGGCTCGAGGATGAGAACACCGCGTCGGTGACACGTGCGGTTGACGATCTTCTGAAGGAAGATGACACTATCGAAGGCGAGGCGTCTTCTGCCGTCATCAGCGCGTCGATCCAACTCGGCCTGATCATGCTGCTCCTCGCTGGCGCCGTGAGTGCCGCGGTCTGGTTCCTGATGCGCAAGATCCTCGCCCCCACCAATGGCATGATTGCCGTCATGGATAAGATGACCGGTGGCAACTACGACGTCGCCATTCTCGGCAAGGACCGTGAGGACGAGATTGGCGACATGGCGCGCTCGATCGAAGTCTTCCGCGTTGCCGCCAAGGAACGTCAGGAAGATGAAGCCGCCCAGCGGATCGTCGTGGCCGAACTGGCCAGCGGTCTGAAGGCAATTGCCGATGGCAATCTGACGCACCGCATCACCGTCCAGTTTGCGCCGAAATATGACTCGCTGCGCGGCGACTTCAACGATGCCGTGGAGGAACTGAACAGCGTTGTTGGTCGCGTCGCGCGCTCGGCGACAAGCGTCAACACCGGCTCGACCGAAATCAGCACAGCCGCCGACGATCTGGCGCGCCGCACCGAACAGCAGGCGGCCTCGCTCGAGGAAACTGCGGCTGCCATGAATGAAGTGACCCAGTCGGTCCGCAGCGCCTCTGAAAACGCCCGCACCGCCAATCAGGCCGTTGGTCAGGCGATGGACGAAGCCACCAATGGCGGCAAGGTCGTCGGCGAGGCCGTGACTGCCATGGGCGACATCGAAAAGTCGGCGCAGGAAATCTCGCAGATCATCAACGTGATCGACGGCATCGCCTTCCAGACCAACCTCCTTGCCCTCAACGCGGGCGTCGAAGCGGCACGCGCCGGGGACGCCGGCAAGGGCTTCGCGGTCGTCGCCAATGAAGTGCGTGCCCTCGCTCAGCGCTCGGCGGATGCGGCCAAGGACATCAAGCAGCTCATCACCGAATCGAACGTTCAGGTCGAAAAGGGCGTCAGCCTGGTCGGCAAGACCGGCGATATGCTCGCCCGTATCGGCGAACAGGTGGAACAGATCAGCGGTCTTGTGTCCGGCATCTCGGCGGCGGCCGAAAGCCAGGCGGCCAGCCTGCAGCAGATCAACATCGCGGTTGGCGACATGGACAAGATGACGCAGCAGAACGCAGCGATGGTCGAAGAAAGCACGGCAGCATCGCGCAGTCTTGCTGGCGAGGCGTCCGAACTGGCCGAACTGGTCGCCCGCTTCCGCACCTCGCTGTCCGAAGAAGTGTCGCGTTCCACGGCGCGTGCCCCGGCAGCCGCTTCGGTTGCCCGCATCAAGCCCGCCCCCCGCAAGGCGGCGCGCGTGGTCGGCAACCTCGCCGTCAAGCAGGACCTGGCCGACGAAGACTGGTCGGAATTCTGATACGCTGAATTCGGGGAAACGGCATGACGACCATCAGCTTGCCCACGGCGATTGACCGCCGCGCAGTGTCCGGCCTCACGGTCGAGATCTCCGATGCCCTGGCCAAGGGCGGTGCGCTCAAGCTGGACGGCAGTGCCGTCCAGCTGGTGGGCCAGATCGGGCTGCAACTGCTCCTTGCCGCCCGCAAGACGGCATCCGGGCGCGACGCCCGACTGTCCATCGAGACCCCGAGCGACGCCATCCTGACCGCCGCAAAGATTTCCGGCACCACAGACTTGCTCGGATTGGACACCCACGATGCAGCATGACGAAATCCAGCAGATATTCCTTCTGGAATGCGATGAAGGGCTGGACATTGCCGAGCGCAGCCTGCTCGCGTGCAAGGACGGCTCGGGCGACGCGGAGTCAATCAACTCGATCTTTCGTGCGGTGCACTCGATCAAGGGCGGCGCAGGCGCCTTCGGCTTTACGCCGCTTCAGTCCTTCACGCACAAGTTTGAAACCGTGCTGCAGCAGGTCCGCGACGGCGACAAGCCGCTGACGCCGGGGCTGCTCAAGACGCTGATCCGCGCCTTTGACATCCTGACCGACCATGTGTCCGCCATCAAGGGACAGGCCGACGCCCCGTCGGACAACGCCATTTCCGCCGAGCTGGAAGGCATTGCGACGGGCGAGATCGTCCCCGAAGAAGACTCCGCATCCACCGCTGATCCGGCCCCCCTCCCCGAAGCCGAGCCCGAAGCCACGGCGGAGGAAGAGAGCGGCCGTGAGATTGCGGCCAATGACGATGCCGATATCGATTTCGATGCGCTGCTGGCCGACCTTGATGTGCCCGAAAGCAAGGAAGGCGGGCATGTCCTGCACCTTCGCCCGACGGCCCGCGCACTCGACAATGGCAGCGACCCGATCCTGCTGCTGCGTGAACTCCACACCCTTGGCGCGACCGTGCGGACCGTCGATGCATCAAGCGTCCCCGATCTCGACAATTTCGCCGCCGAGTCCGCCTATCTCGGCTGGGAGATCGATGTGCCCGCGTCGGTCACGCGGGCCAAGATCGACGAGATTTTCGATTTCATCGGCGATGCCTGCGATCTCGCCATCTATGTGACAGGCGAAGAGCCGCGCTTTGTCGAACAGGCAGACCCCACGGTCGTGAAACTGCCGGAGGCAGCGCCGCTTGCTCCAACGCCGGAGCCCGAGGCTCCCAAGGTTGAACCGGCGGCCGCTCCCGTGCCCGCCATTGCCTCCATCAAGCCTGAAACCGCTGCCGATCCGGTTTCTGCGCCGCCTGCGGTAAACGCGGTCAACTCGGCTGCCGCTGCGGCTCCGGTGGCGACCATTCGTGTCGACCTCGACCGGCTCGACCGGCTGGTCGACACTGTGGGCGAACTGGTCATCACGCAATCGATGCTGGCACAGCGCCTGAGCGGCGCTGGCGTCGCGGCCGAAGACGAGCTGTCGCAGCTCGAATATCTGACGCGCGAGTTGCAGGACTGCGCCATGGCGCTCCGGGCACAGCCGATCCGCTCGGTCTTCAGCCGGGTGCCGCGCATTGTCCGCGAACTCGAATCCGAAACGGGCAAGCGCGTGACGTTGACCGTCGAAGGGGAAGCCACCGAGCTCGACAAGACCGTTATCGAACGCATTGGTGAGCCGCTCACGCACCTCATCCGCAACGCGATCGATCATGGCCTGGAGCCGGTGGAAGACCGCATCACCGCCGGCAAGGCCGCAGAGGGCAATGTCCGTCTGTCCGCCGAACAGCGAGGAGGCCATATCCTCATCTGCGTCGCCGATGACGGCCGTGGCATTGATCGCGCGCGCGTCTTCCAGAAGGCCGTGGAGCGCAAGATCGTCGCCCCCGATGCGCGCCTGACCGATGAGGAAATCGACAACCTGATCTTTGCGCCGGGCTTTTCGACCGCCGAACAGGTGTCCAACATTTCGGGCCGCGGGGTCGGCATGGATGTCGTGAAGCAGGCCATTCAGGGCCTTGGCGGGCGCGTCAGCATCTCGTCGGAGCCGGGCAAGGGCACTGTCTTCTCGCTCTCCCTCCCTCTCACCCTTGCCATTGCCGATGGCATGATCGTCAGCAGCGGCGGCGAAACGCTGATCCTGCCGCTCAACAATGTCGTCGAAAGCCTGCAGGCCAAGCCCGAAGATCTGAAGCGCCTCACGCCGTCCCAGCACGTCATCAACGTCCGCGGCAGCTATCTGCCGGTCGTGCCGCTGACGACCAGTCTGGGCATCGGACAGATCGCAGAGGATTCAGCGCAGAATGTGCTGATCGTCGTCGAAACCGAATCCTATGGCCAGATCGCCATTCAGGTCGATGCCATTCAGGACCAGCGTCAGGTGGTCATCAAGAGCCTTGAGACCAACTTCCGCCCGATCACCGGCATTGGCGGCGCAACCATCCTCGGCGACGGCCGCATTGCCCTCATCGTCGATGTCGAGGCGCTGGCCGCTGCCGCCCACAGCCCGAAAGAGCTGGACCTCGCTGCGTGACGATGCCTTCGCTCAACATCGCAAGCCCGTTTGAGGGCGACAATGCGCATGTCTTTTCGCGGGGCGACTTCGATACGATCTCGAAGCTGATCTATCGCGAGTCCGGCAATGTCCTGCCCCCCGGCAAGGCGATGCTGGTCTATTCCCGCCTCGCCCGGCGCCTGCGCGAACGCAACCTCGCCACCTTTTCCGATTATATCGGCCTCATCCGGCAGGACGATGATGAGCGCCGCGTCGCTGTGGCGCTTCTGACCACGAACCACACCTATTTCTTCCGAGAGGATCATCACTTCGACCATTTCCGCGACCATGTCCGCGACGGGCTGATCGAGCGCGCCAAGGCCGGGGAGACGGTGCGCTTCTGGTCGGCGGGCTGTTCGAGCGGGGAAGAGGTCTATTCGCTCGCCTTCACGCTGCTCGGGCCTGACCGCAATGCCGGGCTTCAGCTGGCGCAGAAACCCTTTGCCTTCCTCGCCAGCGACCTGACCGAAAGCGTCCTCGAAACCGGCAAGGCGGCGCTCTACCCCCAGAGCGCGCTTGACCCGGTTCCCTCTGCCCTGCGCAATAGCTGGACCAAACCCATCGGCACCAATGTCCAGATCGCGGACCAGGTGCGCAACCTAGTCCGGTTCCGCCGCCTGAACCTGCTCGGCGAATGGCCGTTCACCCGCGACTTTCAGGTCATCTTCTGCCGCAACGTCATGATCTATTTCGATGAGCCGACGAAGGAAGGCCTCGTCGAACGGCTCGCGGCCTGCCTCGAGCCCGGCGGCTACCTCTATATCGGCCATAGCGAACGCCTGCCCGGATCCAGCCACCGCCATTTCGACATGGTCGGCAAGACAATCTACAGAAAGCGAGACGCATGATCACCCGCGTACTGATCGTCGACGATTCCGCCACGATGCGCGCCATCCTGAAGACGATGCTCGGCAAGGAACCGGGGATCGAAGTTGTCGGCACCGCCGCCAACGCCGCCGAAGCGCGGACGCTGATCAAGGAACTGAACCCGGACGTCATCACGCTCGACATCGAAATGCCGGGGATGAATGGCCTCGAGTTTCTCGCAAAGATCATGGCACTGCGGCCCACACCTGTCATCATCGTGTCGGGTCATGCCGGCAATGGCGCCGAAATCACGATGGAAGCGCTGCAGATCGGTGCCTTTGACTGCTATGAGAAGCCCAACGGCCATGATGGCCAGCTTCTGGCGGGCGATGGCGGGGTGCTCGCGCGGATCATCCGCCTTGCGGCGCGCCACGGCGTTCGCCCGAAATCGACCGTGGTACAACGCGCCGCCAAGGGTGCGGCCGCAGCGTCCGACGCAACACGTCCCGGCGGCCAGAAGAAGCTCATCGCCATTGGCGCCTCCACGGGTGGGGTCGAAGCGCTCACCAAGCTCTTGACCCAATGGCCGGCCAATTGCCCGCCCACTGTCATCGTCCAGCATATCTCCGGCGCGCTGGCCAAGGCGCTCGCCCGCCGGCTCGACACCATCTCGCCTGCCACTGTTTCCCTTGCCGAAAGCGACCGCTTTCTGGAGCCGGGCCATGTCTATCTCGCGCCCGGCAATGAACGCCATCTCGTCGTGCGGGGGAGCGGACGCCTGCTGACCAAGCTGATGTCGGCCGACCCGATTTCCGGTCATCGCCCCAGTGTCGATGCCCTGTTTGAATCCGTGGCCGCCATTGCCCCGGCAGCCGCGACCGGCGTCCTGCTGACGGGCATGGGCGAGGACGGCGCGCGCGGGCTACTCGCCATGCGAAAGGCCGGTTGCGAAACGATCGCTCAGGATGAGGCGACGTCAGTTGTGTACGGCATGCCGCGCGTGGCCGTGGAGTTGGGCGCAGTCGATCGCGTGCTCCCCATCAGCCGCGTCGCGGAGGCCGTGTTCGCATGACCGTTTCTGGTCTTCTCGCCGACGAGAACCGCATCAACGTCATTCAGGGCGACTTCCACGTCAGCGACGGGGAACAGATCGTCCTGTCAACCGTGCTCGGCAGCTGCATCGCCATCTGCCTGTACGATCCTGCCATCCGCACGGGCGGCATGAACCACTTCCTCCTCGCGGCCCCCGGCGGCAACGAGGCCCCCGACCCGCTGAAGCAGCGGCTTTATGGGGCCTTTGCGATGGAGCAGCTGATCAACGAGATGCTGAAACGGGGCGCCAACCGGTCGACAATGCGCGCACACATCTATGGCGGGTCCAACATCAACCGGGCCATGGCGCATATCGGCACCACAAATGCCAATTTCGCGCGTGAGTTCCTGCGCGAGGACGGGATTCCGATCAGCCATGAAGATACCGGCGGCTCGGCGGCCCGGCGATTGGACCTGAAACCGGCCACGGGCCAGATTCGCTGTAAACATATTCCCACAGAGGACGTTCCACGTATTGCGCTGCCGCCGTTGCGGCCTGTCGAGCGTGCCCCTGCGGGCGATGTGGAACTCTTTTAACTGGAAAGGACAGCCCGCATGGGTCCCATCACCATTCTTACCGTGGACGACAGTCCCAGCATGCGGGCGCTTCTGAAGCACGCCCTTGTTGGCCAGGGACATGTTGTCCACGACGCCGAAGACGGCCTGATCGCGCTCGATTGGCTCAACCGCCATATTCCCGATCTCGTGATCACCGACATCAACATGCCGAAGATGGACGGCTTTGGCCTGATCGAAGCGCTGCGCAAGCAGGACCGCTATCGTGACATGCCGATCCTCGTGCTCAGCACCGAAAGCTCCGACGAAAAGAAAGCACGCGCGCGGGACGCCGGTGCAACCGGCTGGATCGTCAAGCCCTTTGACCCCGACAAGCTCGCTGCGGCCGTCCGCCGCGTAACACACTGATCCGGAGACGCAGCATGCAGCAATATATCACCTTCCAGATCGGCGAGCAGGTTCTCGGCATCGACATCATGGCTGTGCGTGAAATCCGCGCCTGGTCCCCGACAACCGCGCTGCCGCACGTCGCAAGCCATGTGCGCGGCGTCGTCAACCTGCGCGGCACGGTCCTGCCGGTCATGGATCTGCGCGCCCGCCTCGGCTGGGGCGCGACCGACCCGTCGGCCCGCCACGTCATCATGGTCGTCCGCGTGAACGAACAGCTCCAGGGCCTGATCGTCGATGCGGTCAACGACATCGTTTCGATTGACGATGCGACGCTGCAGCCGCCGCCCGATGTCTCCGGCAATCGTCTCGGCGAAATCATCCGCGGCCTCGCCTCGATCGAGGACCGCATGGTCATGATCCTGGCGCTTGAGGCGCTGGCCATCGAACCCGAAGGCAGCGTCGCAGAAGCTGCCTGATCCAAATCCTGTTTAGCTGTGGGGAAATAACATGTCGGTCGCAAAAGTTCTGGTCGTTGATGACTCGATCACCATGAGAGCGCTGTTCAGCGACGTCCTGGAACGGACCAAAGGCATTGAGGTCGTAGGCGCCGCACGCGATGCCAATGAGGCGCGCGACATGATCGAGGACTTGAGCCCCAATGTCGTCACACTCGACGTCGAGATGCCCGGCATGAACGGTCTCGATTTCCTTGCCGAAATCATGAGCACCAACCCCCTGCCCGTTGTCATGCTGTCCACGCGGACGGGCAAGGGCGCCGAAACGTCGCTCCGCGCGTTTGAACTTGGCGCTGTCGAGTGCTTCCCAAAGCCCCAGCAGGCAACGCCCGACGAGTTTGACAAAATTGCCAACACGCTGGGCAAGCTCGTCCTGTCGGTCGCCAACCACAAGGTCACGGCGCCAGGCGCTAATGCCGGGGCAGGCTTTACGGGAACCTTCGTCTGGGACGGCACGCTGGTGGCGCTCAGTGCCTCCACGGGCGGCATTGAGGCCATCACCGAGGTGCTGCGCGGTTTTCCCGAAAACTGCCCGCCGACAATTGCGCTCCTCCGGATTGATGGCGGCTTCGTCGCGCCCTTTGCCGCCAAGCTCGCCGACGCGATCAAGCCGCAGGTCAAGATCGCAGCCGAAGGCATGGTCCTTGAACAGGGCGTCGTCTATCTCGCCGCCGACCCGTCATCGCACGTCGTCGTCGACCAATGGCCAAATGGCCGCATCCGCTTTCTCGATCGGGAACCCGTTCAGGGCTTCAAACCATCGGCAAGCCTGCTCTATGCCTCAATGGCCAAGGCGGGCGGCAAAATGCTCGGCGCTGTGCTGACCGGCATGGGCAATGATGGCGCGCAGGGTATCAAGGCGCTGAAGGCCGCCGGCGGCAAGACGCTGGCGCAGGACAAGGAAACGTCGATCGTCTCCGAAGCCCCCGTCAGTGCGGTCGAGACCGGTGCGGTCGATCAGGTTCTTCCCCTGAATGCGCTCGCCGGTGCCATCCTGAAAGCCTGTCAGGACGCCTGATGCCGCTCAATCAGCAACTGGCGGCGCAACTGGAGGATATGGGCCGAAGCCTGGAACGCCTCGGGGAAGCGCTGTGCGCCGACCCGGCGGTCATTTCCGGCCATATCGGCGCGCTCCAGGAAATTGATCGCATCGCCCAGATGCAGTTTGCCATCTCGGCCATCATCGCCGCGCCCGATCAGGTCGAGGCCTGCCTCGTCTCACCGCTTGAACGCATCCGCACCCTCGCCTTGACCGAAGCCCTCGCCGCCTGAGGGCGGTTTACTGTGGATACTTCATGAAAATGGTCGGGGAGACAGGATTCGAACCTGCGACCCTCTGCTCCCAAAGCAGATGCGCTACCAGACTGCGCTACTCCCCGACGCGGGTGCCATAGACGCCGGAGATGCCGGCGGCAAACGCGTTTTGGTGGGCCCGGCAGGATTCGAACCCGCAACCTAGCCGTTATGAGCGGCCGGCTCTACCATTGAGCTACAGGCCCACTGCCAACGCCCCTGCCCGATAGCGGAGCGGCGGCTTCCCGCGCAAGCCATTAGCTGCTGCGGCCGGCAACGCCGTTTGTGGACACGACGGGGAGCCGGAGCACAAAGGCGTCGGCGGCCACCTCAAACACCGCCCCAACGGCGGTCGCCATGCTGTCCACCAGCCGCAACGCAAAGCCCATGCCGAGCGGCGGGCCATCGGCGCTGTCGTCATTCTGGTCGAGCGAGGTGTCAAACAGCTGCAGCGCAGTCAACCCGGCGAGCGACTGGGGCCGGTCAATCCGGAACTGGACGAACGGACCGGCACGCTGCAACTGAACGCCGATCTCGTCGTCACTGCGCGAGGCCGAAAGGGCCGCCGTGATCAGCCGGGAAAACAGGCGCTCCAGCGTGACGAGATCGAGCAGAACCGGCGGCACGTCCGGGTCAGCCTGCACCTGGAGGCGCGAACGATAGGCGCTGCCCGGGGGAGCTGCATCCTGCACGATGGCACGCAATACTGAGACCGGCTCGACGCCCGCCGCGCTGCGCCCCTCAAAGGCGCCACGCTCGATGCGCGCGGCGACGTCCAGATCATCGAACATCGCCAGCAGCTTGCGTGCATCGACGATGATCGCCTCGGCGCGCGAGCGATAGGGTGAGGAGACGGGCCCCAGAAGCTGGGCCGAAATCATCTCTGCAAAACCGCGAATGGCGTTGAGCGGCGTCCGCAGCTCATGGACAAGCTGGCGCAGCGAGTCGGGCGGCAGCCCCTGCGCTACAAGACCCGTCGCGCGGGGCAGCGGATGCTCCTCGCGTTGCGGACGGCGGGCCGTGCAGCGATAGCCCTCGAAACGCCCGGTCGCGTCATCGAACATGGGCAGGCCGGAAATGATCCAGTCGCCCGCGGCCATGCCCTGCCCCGGAACCCGCATTCGCGCGTTGCGGAAGGGCGTCCGGCGCCGGAAGGCCCCCGCTGCATGACCATCGACGCCATGCTCCCCGATTTCGGCCATCGACCCAAGTTCGATCCCGATCACGGGACCACGCGGCGCGCCCTCCACCCAGGAAATGATGCCGTCCACGCCGGTTTCAAACCGGAACGCTGAAACAGGCGCGTCGTCGTCCAGCAATGCAAAGCGAAAAGGACGACCTTCGTCGGCACGTTCCTTGCGAAAGGCCTCGATCCGGGCGACGAGATCCTGGATCTGCGCCACCGTTTCCTCGCGGGCACTGCCAACGACCGCTGGCAACGCAAAGTCACTGGGGCCGAAGGCGGCGAGCATCTGGTTGACCTGCGCCGGCAGGTCGCGGCGTTCCCGCAGCAAGGCGCGCGACGGCGCGGAAAGGCCAGGAAGGATGTCCTCCCATTCAGCCACCGACAGGCGTGCGGCCTGCAGCACGGGCGCTGCCACTTGTGGCACGTCACGACCGAAGAGCGCGACCAGTTCCGCTGACTGACATTGAAAGGCGACCGCGGCCGCCGCGCTGCGCCGATGCGGCTGCGGAACCTTTTCACGAAGTTCCTCGACCCGCAGCAAGGCCCGGGCGCGCAAATCAGGGCTGATTGTGCCCTTGTCCTGCGCCAGAATGTCGACAATCTGCATCCACACAGCCGCCGCCCCGCCGACATCGTCGGTCTGCTGCGCGAGCACGGTGGTCAGGGTGTCGTCAAAGCGCAAAGCGTATCTTTCCCGTTCGGCGCGGTTCGGCCTCTCCGATGCCGGAATAGCTCCCCGCCCCGTCTATCGCCAGCCTTGATTCCGGACCGTCGCAAACTGGTACAATTGCAATCGGCTGCAACTTTATTATACCTTCGGGCAACTTCCTGAACGGATCATGTCTCTATGCCGCACAATGCGTTCGATCTGATTGACCAGAAAATCCTCGCGGAGCTTCAAAAGGACGGACGCGTGACCAATGTCGAGCTGGCGAGTCGCGTCGGCTTGACGGCGCCGCCCTGCCTGCGCCGCGTGCGGACGCTGGAGGAAGACGGCGTGATCGAAGGCTATCACGCCCAGCTCAACGCGATGCGCATGGGCTATACCATCACCGTCTTTGCGATGGTCAGCCTCAAGAGCCAGGCCGAAAGCGATCTGCGCGAATTTGAGGAGCATGTCGCAAAGCTTGCGCCCGTGCGCGAATGCCACATGCTCAACGGCGAGATCGACTTCATCCTGAAGATCGTCGCGCGCGACCTGCAGGAATTTCAGGAATTCCTGACTACCTCGCTCACGACCGCGCCGCATGTGGCAGGGGTGAAGACCTCGCTCACCATCCGGACGTCCAAGAACAAGCCGGGCGTGCCTGTCGGCGACGAATAGAAAAGGGCCCCGGCAAAGCCGGAGCCCCTCCCTTGATCGACAATGACTGGGTGGATCAGGCCGCCGGCGCCTGATCGAGCCACAGCAGCCAGAACTGCGCGATGTCCTTGCGGGTCGCCCCGGTGACCGCCTGGAACGCCGCCTTGGCCGCGTCCTTCTGGCCCGAACGGGCCAGCGCGATACCGAGGCGCGTATTCACGACGTCGGCATCGATGCCACCCTTCTTCTGGGCCAGACGGAACAGGTCGATCGCCTTGGCATAGTCGCCATAGGCCAGATAGGCGCTGCCTGTGTTGGCGGCGAGACGACCATCAGGCGCCGAAGCCGCCCGCTTTTCGTCCGCGATCACCGAAGCCTTGTCCGACGCGATCTTGTTGTTCGCATCGGTCAGACGCTCCGAGACGGCGCGGCTCGACTTGCTGACCGCACCCGAGGCGAAGCCCTCTTCGATGACAGCCTTGGCTTCACCGGGAAGCGCACCCGTCACCGCGAGCGAGGCATATTCGAAGAAGTCACGTTCACCGGCAAGCGCCTTGGTGTCGTGCATCAGGCGGAACAGATCGAGCATCGCCTGATTGTCGAGCGTCGTCCCGTCACGATATATGACGAGCGCGCTACGCCAGTTTTCAGACGTCGGATAGGCGCGGACCTGTTCACGGGTCCACTTGGCCGTTTCCGAATTCATCTTGGCCTTGTACGCCATGGCAGCGCCACGCCCGTACCATTCCGGCGGCGCCTTGCGACCGGCGGCCTGTTCAGCCTTGATCGCAGCATCAAGCGCCGCAAGGCCTTCCTGCGTCGTGCCCGCCTTGAAATTTGCTTCGGCGAGCAGCAGGTGCGCGTCCACGCCGGGATTGCCGAGGCGGATGGACTCAGCAAGATACTTCTTGGCATCGACATAATTGCCAGCCTGATAGGCCAGCTGACCTGCGGCCATGTTCAGCTTGGGCGCGTCCACTGCCGCGGCAGAACCGCTGGCGATCATTGCCATGATGCCGTCCGCCTGGAGCTTCGGATTCTTGGTGGCCTGACCCAGGGTCAGGCGCAGCGTGCCGGCGATGTACTTTTCATCGCCATTCTTCACCGTGGCCTCAGCCGCTTCGATCTTGGTGACAGCGTCGGGTGCATTCGCCTTAACGGCGGCATCCGCAGCCACATAAGCAGCGCGGAATTCCTTGCTCAGCTGCCACTGCTTGGCGGGCGCAGGCTTTTCCTTCTTCTCGGCGAGCGCCGGCGACACGGCCAGCGGAACAGCCACACCCATCGCAAACGCAATGCCAATCGCGGCGCGAGAAACGGTCTTCATATCCCTTATCCTCCTGAGTGCCGAAAGGCTTTTCCGGCACGAAATGATGCGCGACTCCGCTAATCCTTTCGTGCAATCTGCACAAGCGGAACCATGCGCGGTCCACCTGCCCGCCAGCGCCTGAACGGCGATTGAACCAGTCCACAGAAAGTCTGCGGCCAAGGGCGTTGTTGCTGGCATTTCTGTGCGCAGCGCACTAGGCCCGCAGCAGCAAAAAGTACCTTTGTGGAAAGTCAGTATTTTGAGCACCGACGAACCGATTACCGCCGACCCGTCCGACATTTCGCCGATCAGCATCGTCGATGAAATGAAGTCGAGCTATCTCGACTATGCGATGTCCGTCATCGTGTCGCGCGCGCTGCCCGATGTGCGCGACGGCCTGAAGCCGGTGCACCGCCGCATTCTCTTTGCGGCGCAGGAAGGCGGCTTCGTTCCCGGTCGTCCCTATCGCAAGTCGGCCAAGATCGTCGGTGACGTGATGGGCAACTATCACCCCCACGGCGACTCCTCGATCTATGATGCGCTGGCGCGTCTTGCCCAGGACTGGTCGATGCGGCTGATGCTGATGGACGGCCAGGGCAACTTCGGCTCGATGGACCCGGATCCGCCCGCGTCGATGCGCTACACCGAAGCGCGTTTGGCAAAGCCCGCCATGGCCCTGCTCGAAGATCTCGACAAGGACACGGTCGACTTCCAGCCCAACTATGACGGCTCGCGTGAAGAACCGCGCGTCCTCCCCGCCCGCTTCCCCAACCTGCTCGTCAATGGCGCAGGCGGCATCGCGGTCGGCATGGCGACCAACATCCCGCCGCACAATCTGGGCGAAGTCATCAACGCCTGCCTGGCGTATATGGAAAATGGTGCGATCACCAATGAAGAGCTGATGGAAATCGTGCCCGCACCCGATTTCCCGACGGGCGGGCTGATCCTTGGCCTTTCGGGCGCACGCTCGGCCTATACGACTGGCAAGGGCTCGATCATCGTCCGGTCGCGGCACGTCATCGAGGAAGGTCGCGGCGACCGGCAGTCGATCGTTCTGACCGAAATCCCCTATCAGCAGGGCAAGAACGCGCTCGTCGAGAAGATTGCCGAAGCCGCCAAGGACAAGCGGATCGAAGGCATTTCCGACATTCGCGACGAATCCAACCGCGAAGGCGTCCGCGTCGTCATCGAACTCAAGCGCGATGCGACGGCGGAGGTCGTGCTCAACCAGCTGTGGCGTCACACGCCCGCGCAGTCGAGCTTCCCGGCCAACATGCTCGCCATCCGTGGCGGCCGTCCCGAAACACTCACGCTGCGCGACATCATCGAAGCCTTTGTGAAGTTCCGCGAAGAGGTCATCACGCGCCGGTCGAAGTTTGAACTGAACAAGGCGCGCGACCGGGCACATATTTTGCTCGGCCTCGTCATCGCCGTCACCAACCTCGACGAGGTCGTGCGGATCATCCGTGGGTCGTCGAGCCCCGCCGAAGCGCGCGAAAAGCTCGGTGCGCGCGATTGGCCCGTTGCTGAAATCGCGCAGTACATCAAGCTGGTCGAAGCTGTCGAAACGGAAATCAGCGGGGACACCTATCGCCTGTCGGAAACGCAGATCCGCGCCATCCTCGAACTGCGCCTGCATCGCCTGACGGCCTTGGGCCGCGACGAGATCGGTTCCGAACTGAAGGGTCTGGCGGCCTCGATCGAAGAGCTGCTCGCGATCCTCGCCGACCGTGTCAAGCTCTACGCCGTGATGCGCGATGAGCTTGTCGCGGTTCGCGATGAATTCGCAACGCCGCGCCGCTCGGAAATCGCCCCCGCCGGAGACAGCATCGACGACGAAGACCTTATCGAACGCGAAGACATGGTCGTGACGGTCACCGTGGACGGCTATATCAAGCGCACCACGCTCGACACGTTCCGGGCGCAGAAGCGCGGCGGCAAGGGCCGTTCGGCAATGTCGACCAAGGATGAGGACGTCGTCACCGAACTGTTCGTGACGAGCACGCACACGCCGGTCCTGTTCTTCTCGACGCTGGGCAAGGTGTACCGCATGAAGGTGTGGCGCCTCCCCGAAGGCGGGCCGAACACGCGCGGTCGCCCGATGATCAACCTGCTGCCGCTTGCCAAGGACGAGACGATCTCGACCGTGCTGCCACTGCCCGAAGACGAAAATGAATGGGGCAAGCTCCACGTCATGTTCGCAACGGCAAAGGGGTCGGTCCGCCGCAACAGCATGGATGCCTTCACCAACGTGCCGTCAAACGGCAAGATTGCGATGAAGTTCGAAGGCGAAGATGCCGATGACCGCCTGATCGGCGTGGCGCTGCTGACCGAAGAGGATGACGTCCTGCTCGCGTCGCGCAATGGCCGCGCGATCCGCTTCATGGGCACCGACATCCGCGAGTTCCAGAGCCGCAACTCGACTGGCGTGCGCGGCATGACGCTGAAGGATGGGGATGAGGTCATCTCGCTCACCATCCTCCGCCGTTCGGGTGCCACGCAGGAAGAGCGCGAAGCCTATCTGCGCGCTGCCCCCTGGAAGGACAATGACAACGCGCCGACGCTGACCGCAGAACGCATGGCCGAAATGGCCGAGCGTGAGCAGTTCATCCTGACGGTGTGCGCCAATGGCTATGGGAAGCGGTCCAGCTCCTACGAATATCGCCGCACCAATCGCGGCGGCCAGGGCATCACCAATATCGACAATATCGCGCGCAACGGCCCGGTCGTCGCCAGCTTCCCGGCAACGGACGGTGAGCAGATCATGCTCGTGACCGATCAGGCAAAGATGATCCGGATGGAAGTATCCGACATGCGGGTCATCGGTCGCAACACGGCGGGTGTCCGCCTGTTCGACGTGGCTGACGCCGAACATGTCGTGAGCGCGGCACTCATCGGCGATGCCGGTGACGACGCTGCCGACACAGAGGTGGAAACAGACGCCGGGGCTGAAACGGCCGAATGATAAAGAAAAGCCCCGGCCAGACGGTCGGGGCTTTTGCTTTGACTAGGTGTCAATCCGAGGCCGGACTTAGCGCTTGAGCGTGAGACCACCGAAGCGCTTGTTGAACTTCGCGACCTGACCGGCGGTGTCCATCAGACGGGCCGAGCCACCGGTCCATGCCGGGTGCGCCAGCGGATCGATGTCGAGGACCATCGTGTCGCCTTCCTTGCCCCAGGTGGAGCGGGTTTCGAACACGGTGCCGTCGGTCATCTGGACCTTGATCATGTGGTAATCGGGGTGGCCGTCTTTTTTCATGTCTCTTGCTCCAAGTTCGACTGGTTCCGACCAGTCCGGGATGCGGGAAAGCGCGGGCATTAGCCGCGCATGATCAAATTGGCAAGCGCCGTGTGGCTCAGGCCGGCGGATCGGCGATCATTGCGGTAAAGTTGGCCTCGGCGGCCAGCTTTCCATCGATGAGCGCACGTCCCGCAAATTTGCAGACGCTCGACCGTTTCTGAATGAATTCGGCTTCGAGCGTGAGCAGGCAGCCCGGTTCGACCGGCGTGCGGAACTTCGCCCCGTCAATCGCCATGAAATAGACGAGCTTGCCGGAGCCCGCCAGACCGAGCGATTCAATCGCGAGGACGCCAGCGGCCTGCGCCAGCGCCTCCACGATCAAGACGCCCGGCATGATCGGACGACCGGGGAAGTGCCCCTGAAAGAACGGCTCGTTGATGGTGACGGCCTTGATCGCACGGATCGACTGATCCGGCACGATCTCTTCCACCCGATCCACGAGCAGCATGGGGTAACGGTGTGGCAGTGCCGCCAGTACCGCACGAATATCCAGCGAACCTGCCATCACCTCTGCCCCGTTCTGCGCGCTTAGCGGCCCTGCGGCTGCTGCTGGGCCGGTGCAGCCGGCTGCTGCGCGCCCGGACGGTTCTGGCCCGGCTGCCAATTAGCCGGCGGCGTGATCGAGACATTGGGAACGAGCGCGTTGAGTTCGTTCACGATATCCTGCGTGAGATCGGTGCCCGGCGTGTTCTTGATGACGGCGCCACGCTGCAGCAGCAGGGCAACCTTCTTCTTCGCCATGGCAGCGGTCACTGCGGCATCGAGCTTGGTATCGATCTGCTCAAGAACATAGGCGTTCACGCGCTCCAGCGGATCGCTGAGGCGGCCGAGTTCTTCCTGCGCAGAGCGCTGCTTGTCCTGAATGGCCTTTGCCTGCGCCTGCAGCGCCGGGTTTTCCGGGTTGGCCTTCTGGTCGGCCTGGAACTTGACGATCATGGCGTTGAGTTCAGCCTGAAGAACGCGCGAGCGCGATTCCACCTGGTCGTACTGTGCCTTGTACGTCACGCGCATCTGCTGTTCGGCCGTCTTGGCCGCTGCCGATGCTGCGAGCACCTGCTGCACGTCGGTATAGGCCACCGACTGCGCCATTGCAGGGGCGGCAGGCGCGAGGGCGAGCGCCGACGCGGCGAGAATCATCTTGGTCATGGTCTTCATCAGAATTGAGTTCCTACGTTGAAAGTGAACAGTTTTGGATCATCCCCGTCACGCTTGATAAGCGCCTTGGCTATATCAATCCTGAACGGGCCGAAGGGAGAGCGCCAGTTGACGCCGAAGCCAACAGAAACGCGCGGCTTCCAGGAATCGCCGAAATAGCGTTCCTCAAAGGCCGGTACGCTGAAGATCGAAGTGGTACCCGTCGCACAGGTATTTGTGTTCTGAAACTCTGTCACCACGCCCGTCACATTGTCACGGCAGCGCGTCAGGCCGTTGGGCAGGCTGTTGAGCACCGGCTTGGTCATGCCGAACACGGAGCCTGCGACCGCGAAGATTGACGGCCGCAGCCCCATTTCGCGCGCGCCAGACCCGAGCGGAATTTCCAGCTCAAGCCGACCCAGATAATAGGCGCGGCCACCCAGCGAGTCATCGACAACCTGGTTACGCGCCGTGATCAACTGCCCATTGGTGTCATAGAACAGGCGCTGCACGCGCGGTCCGATGCCGCGAATGTCAAAGCCCGGGAACTGGGGTTCCCCCAGATAGAAACGGTCGGTCAGGCGGACCTTGTCCAGCCCGGCGCCCCGGCTCTTCTCGAACGAGTGGATATACCCGCCTTCCGTCTGCACCGAGAAGACATAGTTGCCGAACGGCTTCCAATATTTGCGCGCGTCCACCGTGGTGCGCAGATAGCGGACGCTGCCGCCAAGGCCTGCAAAGTCCTGGCTGACCAGAAGCCGCTGGCCCTTGGTCGGACGGATGCGATTGTCCAGATTGTCGAACACGACGCTGTAGCCGAGCGATGACGTCGTCCGCTTGCCGATGGCATCGCAGAGATAGCGCCCGGCGAGGAATGGATCGCACTGGCCGTTAAAGTAATAGGTCGCCGTATCGAGCGACACGTCGTCATAGCTGAGGCCATAACGGGCGGCGAACGACCAATATTCGGTGATCGGCACGCCCATGCGCAGCTGCAGACCCGTCGTAACCTGCTGATAGGTCGTCTGGCGGCTCTGGTTGATGAAGTTGAACGAGTTCAGATCGCGCCGGAAAATATCGCCGCCGACCGCGATGTTGCGATCGAGGAAATAGGGCTCGGTAAAGCCCAGTTCGATCGACTTCGAATATTGGGAGTAGTTGACGCTGGCGCGCAGCTCCTGCCCCTTGCCGCGGAAATTGCGCTGGCGGATCGAGAAGTTGATGATGAAGCGTTCGAGCGAGGAGAAGCCAGCGGACAGCTGCAGTTCGCCCGTCGCCTTTTCTTCCACATTCGCCTCAAGAACGATGCGGTCGGGTGCGGAGCCCGGCTTCTGTTCGATTTCCAGCTTTTCCTGGAAGAAGCCAAGGCTCTGGATGCGGTCAGACGAGCGCTTGACCTGGAAGCTGTTGAACGGGTCGCCTTCGGCCAGACGGAATTCGCGGCGGACGACCTTGTCCTGCGTCACAGTATTCCCGTTGATGTCGATCCGTTCCACATAGACACGCGGCGCATCCGCGATCTTGTAGGCGATGGACATCGTGAGCGTGTCCTTGTCCCGCTGGAAATCGGGATTCACCTCGGCAAAGGCATAGCCGAACAGGCCCGCCGCCTCGGTCAGCCCCTCAACGGTGTCTTCCACCTGCTTGGCGTTGTACCAGGCACCCTTCTTGGTCGCGAGCGACTCTGCCTTGGGCTTGTAGTCACGCAGTTCGCTCTCGACGGTCACGTCGCCAAACTTGTAGCGCTGGCCTTCCTCGACAACATAAGTGACGATGAAGTCACGCTTGTCCGGGGTCAGTTCAGCAGTCGCCGATGTCACGCGGAAGTCCGCATAGCCCTGCGTCAGATAGAACTGACGCATCTTGGACTGGTCATATGCCAGCTTGTCGGGATCATAGCTGTCCTTGGACGAGAAGATGCCAAGCGGGCTCGACGGCCGCGTGGCCATCTCGCTGATGATCTTCTTGTCCGAAAACTTCTCATTGCCCAGAATGTTGATCTGGCGGACCTTGGACTTCGGCCCTTCGTTGATTTCGAAAACGATATCGACGCGGTTCTGGTCCAGCGTGACCATCTTCGGCTCAACCGTCGCCGCATAGCGGCCCTGACGCTGATAGAGGTCAATGATGCGGGCCACGTCGGCGCGGACCTTGGAACGCGTGAAGATCTGGCGCGGTGCGGCCTTGATCTCCGGACGGATCTTCTCTTCCTTCAGGCGCTTGTTGCCCTCAAGGATGATGCGGTTGATGACCGGGTTTTCCTGAATCTCGATCGTCAGATCACCCGCATTGTCGCGGATCTGAACGTCCGAGAAGAGTTCGGTGTCCAGCAGCTCACGCAGGGCGTCGTCGAGCGCTTCGACGGTGTAGGTCTGGCCCGGACGCAGCTTGATGTAGGAACGCACGGTGTCCGGCTCGATACGCTGCGAGCCGACGACGTTGATCGTCTTGATGACCTTGGCAGGCGCAACCGGGGCTGCGGGGGCCAGTGCAGCAGCAGGCTGCGGCGCCTGCGTCGGCTGGACCGCCGGACGCCGCGTCTGCGCAACAGCGGGCGTGACCAGCGCGGGAAGCGCCGTGCCCAGGAGCAGCGCCGTCAGGCAACGATTGCGAAAACCGGTCTTTTCAATTGCTACCACGCGCTCTCTCTCACCCAAAAAATGAAGCAGACCCTGCTTCTCGCTTCCCGAAACCCGTCAAACCGCCCGGCTATACCAGATCGTTCAGCGTCACGAACACCATCAACGCCAGCAGAACATACATGCCTGACCGGAATGCAAGCTCCATCGTCCTTGGACTGACGGGCCGACGCTGAATAGCCTCGACCGCATAGAAGCTGAGATGACCTCCATCAAGCATCGGCACTGGCAACAGGTTGATGAACCCCAAGTTAATCGAGATCAACGCGACGAGGTACACAAACTCCTGCCAGCCCAAGGTGGCCGCCTGTGCCGACATCTGCGCGATCTTGATCGGGCCGCCCAGCTCGTCAACCGGGCGTCGGCCCGTCACAAGCTGCCAGAGACCCGTGACCATGCGATCGAGGATGTCTGCCGTCTGCCGGACCGCGACAACGGGCGCCTCATACCAGGCAACCGGCACGATCACGCGCTCGGCCGAAGAGCCGATCCCGATCCGCCCGATGCGGTAGACATTGCCGAAACGGTCTTTCTCCTCGACCGTCTTGGGCGTCACCGCCAGATTCAGCGTCCGACCGTCACGCACCAGCACCATCGACACTTCAATGCCCGGGCGGTCCTGAATGATCGGATAAATCTCATCAAAGCTTTCCACCGCGCGGCCGTTGAGGCCGACGATGCGGTCCCCGATGCGGACACCGGCAACATCGGCCGGCGAACCCTGCTGCAGGACCTGCACCACAGGCGGCGTCTTGCCTTCCCCATAAGCGACTGCAAAGGCGCCCAGAATGACAATGGCGGCGAGGAAGTTCGCAAGCGGGCCCGCCGCGACGATCAGCGCGCGCTGCCACAAGGGCTTGGCGTGGAAGACGCGGTCACGCTGGTCCGGGGGAAGCTGCCGCCAGCGGCTGTCTTCCATGCTGGCACCGTTCATGTCTCCGGCAAAGCGCACATAGCCGCCGAGCGGCATCCATGCGACCTTCCAGCGCGTGCCCAGCCGATCCGTCCAGCCAAACAGCTCGCGGCCAAAGCCGATCGAAAACGCCTCGACCTGCACGCCGCACCAGCGCGCAACAAGGAAATGCCCCATTTCGTGAATGAAGACCAGCGGCCCGATAACGAGGATGAAGCACGCAACCGTCCAGAGAAGTCCGGGCGTTTCCATCATGCTGCTCTGGCCTCCATGCTACGCGCGGCCAAGCGCCGAGCCTCGCCGTCGATCTCCAGAACGTCGGAGATTGCCGATGGCGCCGCCGGGTCATAGGCGTGCAACACCGATTCCACAATCTCCGCAATATCCGTGAATGCGATGCGGCGTTGCAGGAATCCTGCCACCGCCACTTCGTTCGATGCGTTCAGAATCGCTGGCTTGGCACCCCCCGCGACCATGGCCGCGCGCGCCAGCCGGAGCGCCGGAAAACGGGCCTCATCGGGCGCTTCAAAGTCGAGCCGGGCAATGTCGGCAAGGTTGAGCCGCGCGACCGGCGTATCGATCCGGTCCGGCCAGGCGAGGCAGTGTGCAATCGGAATGCGCATATCGGGCGCGCCCATCTGCGCCAGCACCGACCCATCGACATATTCGACCATCGAATGGATGACCGACTGCGGGTGAAAGATCACGTCGAGACGGTCTGCGGGCATATCAAACAGATAGTGCGCCTCGATCAGTTCCAGCCCCTTGTTGAACATGGTCGCGCTGTCGATGGTGATCTTGGCACCCATTGACCAATTGGGATGCTTGAGCGCCTGTTCGGGCACCGCCGCCTTCATCTCGGCATGCGACCAGGTCCGGAACGGCCCGCCGCTCGCAGTCAGAATGATCCGTGCGACGCCTTTGGGCGCCGACTGGTCGAGGCACTGGAAGACGGCATTGTGCTCGCTGTCGGTCGGCAGCAGCGTAGCGCCAGACCGACGCGCGACCGCGAGCATGAGATCACCCGCAGAGACAAGCGCTTCCTTGTTGGCGAGCGCGACAGTCCGACCCTGCTCCAGCGCAGCGAGCGTCGGAGCAAGCCCGGCACAGCCGACGATGGCCGCCATCGTCCAGTCCGCGTCAAGCACAGCCGCCTCCACAAGCGCCTGCGGACCGGCGGCAACATCGATGCCGGTGCCGGAGAGCGCCTGCTTCAGCGCCTCATATCTGGTTTCGTCAGCGATCACCGCAAGCCGGGCCTGCGCTGCCTTTGCTGCGGCCGCCAGTCCATCCACATCGGTCGCCGCCGTCAACGCGAGCACCCGATACTGGTCGGGCGCCCGCATCAGGAGATCGAGCGTCGATTGCCCGATGGACCCTGTCGCGCCGAGGATGGAGACCGTCTTCATCGCGGCACCCGACTCAGGCCATGTGCCAGATGAGCAATGCCGCAAGCGGCAGCGAGGTCACGACGCCGTCCAGCCGGTCCAGCACACCGCCATGTCCCGGCAGGATCGTCCCGCTATCCTTCACTCCGGCCCGGCGCTTCATCCAGCTTTCAAAGAAGTCGCCCACCTGAGCCAGAAGTGCCAGCGCCGGGCTCGCCAGCGCCAGCCGCAAGGGCAGGTCCGCATAGCTTGCAAGCGCGCTCCCCAGCAACGCGGCGGCAACCATCCCGCCGATCACGCCGGACCATGTCTTGTTCGGGCTGATGGCCGGGGCGACCTTCGGGCCGCCAAAGCTGCGCCCGGCGAAAAAGGCGCCGATGTCAGTCGCCCAGACGAGCGACAGGCCCCAGAAGGCCAGAAGCAGGCCCTGATCCTGCTCGCGGATCCACAACAGCGCCATGATCGGCAGACCGACATAGGCGATCCCGGCGGCAAGCCACGCATTGCGCGTCAGGATGAGGACAAACAGGAGCGCGCCCGCCGTTGCGGCAAGAGCAACAACGCCCGGACCCGCCGCCAGCGGCGACATGAGGGCCAGCGGAATGCACATCGCATATTGCACGAGTTTGCGCTGGCCCTGCCCGCGCGTTAGCCCGGCCCATTCGCCGACCATGATCAGCCCGGCAACCGTCGCCAGCACCCACAGGGCGCTGCCGCCCAGCCAGAGTTCCAGCACTGCGACGGCGATAAGGAGAATGCCGACGGTGATGCGTTGCAACAGCTCGGGTGTCATACGCCTCCAAAGCGCCGTTCGCGCTCCCCGAAATCGCGGATGGCCGCCGCCAGATCCGCCTTGCCAAAATCGGGCCACAGCGTGTCGACGAACATCAGTTCGGCATAGGCCGCCTGCCACAGCAGGAAGTTGGACAGGCGCTGCTCACCCGATGTGCGGATCACAAGATCGGGCGGCGCCACATCCTTGGTATAGAGTTCGCCCTCAAAGGTGCCGGGGGTGATGTCCTCAACCGCCATCGTTCCGTCCGCGACCTTTTCGGCCAGCCGACGTGCCGCACGCGCAATCTCGGCCTGAGAGCCGTAATTGAGCGCAATGACCAGCGTCGTTTTGGTATTGGATGCGGTCCGCGCCATCGCATCGTCGATCAGCTGGACCAGATCAGGCTTCAGGGCCTGATAGTCACCGATGATCCTGAGGCGCACGCCATTGGCCGCAAGCTCGTCCAGATCATCGATGATGAAACGGCGCAGCAGACCCATGAGGTCGCTGACCTCATCGGCGGGGCGGCGCCAGTTCTCGGTCGAAAAGGCGTAGAGCGTGAGAACCTCAATGCCGAGGTCACCGGCAGCACGCACGACGGCCTTGGCGGCCTCAATGCCTTTCCGGTGCCCGGCAATGCGCGGAAGCAGGCGGCGCTTGGCCCAGCGGCCATTGCCGTCCATGATGATCGCGACATGCCGGGGGACGTTGCCGCCCTGCCCTGCCGCGGCCGCGGGGGCCGTGGCAGCACTCACTTGCCGAGGATTTCCTTTTCCTTGGCAGCCAGAGCGACGTCGATTTCCGAGATCGTGGCGTCGGTCAGCTTCTGGACTTCAGTTTCCAGACGCTTGCGATCGTCTTCGCTGATCTCTTTCTTCTTTTCATCCGCCTTCAGCGCGTCATTGCCGTCGCGACGCACGTTGCGGACCGCGATCTTGGCCTTTTCCGCATATTGATGCGCGAGCTTCGCCAGTTCCTTGCGGCGCTCCTCGGTCATGTCCGGGATCGGCAGGCGGATATTCTGCCCATCGGTGATCGGATTGATGCCAAGACCGGCGTTGCGGATCGCCTTTTCAACCGGCGTGACGTTCGACTTGTCCCACACCTGAACCGACAGCATGCGCGGCTCCGGCGCGGACACCGTCGCAACCTGGTTGAGCGGCATGTTCGCGCCGTAGACTTCCACCTGAATGGGGTCGAGCAGCGTGGTGTTGGCACGGCCCGTACGCAGGCCCGCCAGATCGCTCTTCAGCGAGTCCAGCGCACCGTTCATGCGGCGTTCGATATCGCCCTTGTCATAGGATGGCATAGTCCTGCTCCCTCAATTCTGGTTGGTGACGACGGTCGCCGTTCCCTGTCCGGCGAGGACACGGGCCAGATTGCCCTCCTCGCGGATCGAGAACACGACGATCGGAATATTGTTGTCGCGGCACAGCGCGACGGCGCTTGCGTCCATGACCTTCAGATTGTCCGAAAGGACGGTGTCGAAACCCACCGTCTCATAGCGCTTGGCGCTCGGGACAAGCTTCGGATCGGCATCATAGACCCCATCGACGCTCGTGCCCTTGAACAGGGCATCGCACTTCATCTCGGCGGCGCGCAGCGCAGCACCGGAATCGGTGGTGAAATAGGGGCTGCCGACGCCGGCTGCGAAGATGACGACGCGGCCTTTTTCGATGTGCCGTTCGGCACGGCGGCGGATGACAGGTTCGCAGACCTGATCCATCTGGATCGCGGACTGGACGCGGGTATCGACGCCCAGCTGCTCGAGCGCGTTCTGCATCGCCAGCGCGTTCATGACGGTCGCGAGCATACCCATATAGTCGGCCTGGGCACGGTCCATGCCCTTGGCGGCGCCGGCCATGCCGCGGAAGATATTGCCGCCACCGATGACGAGGCAGATCTCGAAGCCGGCGTCCTTCGCCGCCTTCACCTCTTGCGCCATGCGGGCAACGGTTTCCGGCTGGATGCCAAAGGCCTGATCGCCCATCAGAACTTCACCGGACAGCTTCAGAAGAATGCGTTTGAAGCCGGGGCGCGACATGGGCAGGAAAATCTTTCTGAAAACAAACAGACCAAGAGCGTGGCGCGCACCCTAGTCCGGGTGCGCGCCCTTGCCAAGCGTCGGGCTTAGAGGCCCGCTGCAGCTGCGACTTCCGCCGCGAAATCGCTTTCGGCCTTCTCGATGCCTTCGCCGAGCTGGAAGCGGACATAGTCCTTCAGCACGATCGGGGCACCGGCGTCCTTGCCGGCAGCGGCAACGACGTCCGAAATCTTGGTCTTGCCGTCCATCACGAACAGCTGGTTGAGCAGCGCGTTTTCCTTGACGAACTTGGCAACGCCACCGTCGACCATCTTCGCGATGACGTCCGCCGGCTTGCCGCTTTCGGCTGCCTTTTCCTGCGCGATCTTGCGTTCACGCTCGATCACGTCGGCCGGAATGCCGCTTTCGTCGAGCGCAAGCGGGAAGGCAGCCGCCACGTGCATGGCGAGCTGCTTGCCCAGCGCTTCGAGCTTGTCAGCAGGCGCCGCGCTTTCCAGCGCAACGAGAACGCCAATCTTGCCGAGGCCCGTCGTCACGGCGTTGTGGACATAGGCCACAACTGCACCCTGTTCGACCTTGAGCACCTTGGCGCGACGCAGCGTCTGGTTTTCACCGATCGTTGCGATGTTGTTGGTCAGCTTTTCAGCAACCGTGCCACCCGACGGATAGGCCGCAGCAGAAAGCGCTTCGACATCGTCACCCGTGGCGAGCGCGATTTCAGTCACGTTGCGGACGAAATCCTGGAACTGGTCGTTCTTTGCGACGAAGTCGGTTTCGGAGTTCACTTCGACCGCAGCACCCGTCGTGCCGCTCACCGCGACGCCGACGAGGCCTTCAGCCGCCGTGCGGCTCGACTTCTTCGATGCCGTGGCCAGACCCTTGGCGCGCAGCCAGTCAACGGCGGCTTCCATGTCGCCATTGGCTTCCGACAGCGCCTTTTTGCAATCCATCATGCCTGCACCGGATTTCTCGCGCAGGTCCTTGACCATCGAAGCAGTAATGTCTGCCATGTTCTTGTCCTTTCGGTTCTAAATGGCGTCACCCCCGCCGCAGCGGGGGCCCATCAGCGCCACAAGGGGCGCGGTACGGGTTCCCGCTTTCACGGGAATGACAAATCAGATCAGGCGTCGGCGAGGACGGCTTCGGCCGGCGGCTCGTCCATGGCGCCAAGATCGGCACCACGCGCCGCAGCGCCCTGCTGGCCACCGCGCGTGGCGGCCGTGGCAATCGCTTCGCAGTAGAGGCGGATCGCGCGGCTGGCGTCGTCATTGCCCGGAACCGGGAAGGCGATGCCATCGGGCGAGACATTCGAATCGAGGATCGCAACGACCGGTATGCCCAGAACATTGGCTTCCTTGATCGCCAGCTCTTCCTTGTTGGCGTCGATCACGAACATCACGTCCGGAATGCCGCCCATGTCGCGGATACCGCCCAGCGACAGCTCCAGCTTGTCGCGCTCACGGGTCATCTGAAGGACTTCCTTCTTGGTGAACCCGGCGGTGTCGCCCGACAGCGTTTCTTCCATCGACTTCAGACGCTTGATCGAGCCCGAGATCGTCTTCCAGTTGGTGAGCATGCCGCCCAGCCAGCGGTGGTTCACGAAGTGCTGACCCGAGGCACGGGCCGCATCAGCAATCGGACCCTGCGCCTGGCGCTTGGTGCCGACGAACAGAACCTTGCCGCCACGTGCTGCCGTCTGCGACACGAAGTCGAGCGCGCGGGCGAAAAGCGGAACGGTCTGCGAAAGATCTAGAATGTGCACGCCGTTGCGATCACCAAAGATGTAAGGCTTCATCTTCGGGTTCCAGCGGTGCGTCTGGTGGCCAAAATGTGCACCCGCTTCAAGCAATTGGTGCATGGTGACAGTAGGAGCTGCCATAGGGATATATCCTTCCGGTTGGTCCACTGGGAGGCGAGAACGAGGCAGAACCTCGCACCGGTTTATGTGCCTCCCATGCGGGATTGAGGCGGCGCGCTTAGCTGGAGATTCCCAACAATGCAAGCCTTGCGGCCAGATTTGGAGACTTTAGCGCCGATCAGGGCAGGCCAAGCGCCTTGTGCGTCTGAAGCGACAGCCGCCAGCGCGGATGGTCCATGACGAACGCGATGGCCGCCTTCAGATTTTCGTCGCGCGCGATGCTGTCCATCGGCTGGATCAGGAAATGGTCGAACGCCCAGTCCTGCATGGCTTCCCAGTCGCTGCCCGGCTGCGGCCAGACGAGCTTGAGTTCATTGCCCTGACGCTGGACGACATCGCTCCCGGCCTTGGGGCTGATGCACAGCCAGTCTATGCCGGGCGTCGCGGGCAAGGTACCGTTGCTCTCGACTCCGATCTCGAAGCCCCGGGCATGAAGCGCATCGATCAGCGCGGGATCGAGCTGGAGCATCGGCTCCCCACCGGTGATGACGACATAGGGCACGCCGTCCGCACATGCGCCCCAGGTGCGATGCACCGCGTCCGCCAGATCTTCGGCGGTCGAGAACTTGCCACCGCCCTCTCCGTCGGTACCGACGAAATCCGTGTCACAGAACTGGCAAATCGCGGTCGCGCGGTCCTGCTCCCGCCCGGTCCAGAGGTTGCAGCCGGAAAAGCGCATGAAGACGGCCCGGCGGCCCGCCTGCGCGCCTTCCCCCTGCAACGTCAGGAAGATTTCCTTGACCGAATAGGTCACGGACGCGCCGCATAGATCGTCGGGTCCGGAACGCCCGCGTCATCAAACCCCTTTTGCCGAAGACGGCAGCTGTCGCACTGGCCGCAATGGCGCCCATCGTCGGTCGGATCATAGCAGGACCAGCTCAGCCCGAGGTCGATGCCGAGTTCGGTCCCCGCTTTCACGATGTCTGCCTTGGACATCGCGACGAGCGGCGTATGCACGCGGAACGGATCACCCTCGACGCCCGCCTTCGTGGCGAGATTGGCCATATTCTCGAACGCGGCGATGAATTCGGCCCGGCAGTCGGGATAGCCCGAATAATCGAGCGCGTTGACGCCGATGGCGATATCCCGCGCCCCCACGGCTTCCGCCCAGCCGAGGCACAGCGAGAGGAAGATCGTGTTGCGTGCCGGCACATAGGTGACAGGAATGCCGGGTTCGACGCCGCCCTTGGGCACGGCAATGGCACCGTCGGTCAGCGCGGAACCACCGAACTGCGTGAGATCCAGTGGCAGGACAACGTGTCGCTCCGCCTCCAGCGCCTCGGCCACACGCGCCGCGGCCTGAAGCTCGATCCGGTGCCGCTGGTTATAGTCGATGGTCAGCGCAAAAAGCCGCCAGCCCGCCGCTTTGGCCATGGCCGCGACCACCAGCGAGTCCAGCCCGCCAGAGACGAGCACAACCGCTGCGCCGCCATCAGATGCTTTTGGAAAGGTCATGCCGCGCAGCTAGGCCGACTGGCCGCGTCTTTCAAGCAGCACAAAAGAAGAGGGCCATCCGGAGATGGCCCCATGAGTTCACTTCACAATAGGGAGAGGAAGTTCACCATGAGAACTTCGAGGACCGGTCTAGCGCGTTAAGGTTAACGAATGCCTAAGCGTGGCCGAGCTTTCTCCCGCGCAGCAAGGCCCGGTGACGGCGCTGTGCACGTCCCCATCCGGCGCGCCTCGGCGCTGAACGCAAAGGGCGACTGGTCGGCGATGCCCTGCGTCTCGATCTGCACCAGTCGCGGGGTTTCCACGCGGATCGTGGTCCGACCGCTGCCGCCCGACGGGCAGGAATATTGCACCGTCGCTTCGCGGCCATCGTCCGCAATCACGAAGCGGCTGCACACATTATTCGGGTGCCGCAACTGCAGCAGGACCTTGGGGTCCGACATGCAGAGGGTGCGGCTGGCCTCAGGATTGTCGCGCGACCGGATGTCCCACAGGCCCGGTTGCACCGAAAGGAGCGCCTTGATCGGGCGTAAGGGTGCCGTCGGCGCGGCGAGCCCGGGCCCCGTTGGGGTGATGGCAAGCGTGCCTGTGGCCAATGCCGCAGCAAGCCAGATCTTCGCGTTCAAACTCTTGCCCCCTGAAATACGCACCGAGCTCCAAAGAAAGCTATGGCTCCAATATGGGAATGTATTGGAAAAATACCACGCTCTTGATGACGCGCGCGTGAAAGGTCTGCGCCTGCGCTAGATCTGGACAGGAAAGATCTTGGAGCAGAAGGCGCAATCGACCTTCACAATGCCGTGTTCATCGGCCATTTCCTGCCGCTCCGCCTCGCCAAACTTCATGATGACCCCGCGCACGTGCTCCGCATCGCAGCGGCACCCCTTCTTCAGGCCGACCGCGTCGAGAATACGGATTTCCGGTTCCTCGTTGAACAGCCGCCAGATGATGTCTTCCAGCGACAGTCCCCGTTCGGTCAGTTCCTCACCCGTGATCGTGTGGGCAAGCGCGAGGATGTGCTCCCACTCTGGATGGTCGGTGCGGACGTGGAGACGCTCACGCCCCACCTCCCCCTCGGGCAGATGCTGCACAAGCAGCCCCCCCGCAATGTCCCCCGACATTGCCGTGCGCACGAGGCTGGGGATCTGTTCCGACTGCGCAAAATAATGCTCGATGCAGTCGGCAAGGCAGGTGCCCTCAATGGGCACAATCCCCTGATACCGCTCCCCCGTCACCGCCTGATCGAAGGTGACCGCGAGATAGCCTTCGCCAAACAGCGTTTTCATGTCCGGATCGTGCGGCAGGTCGGCAATGCGCGCCGGGTCATGCTTCACATAGCCGCGCAGCTCGCCACCTCGGTAGTCGCAGACGAGAAGGTCGACAGCTCCGCCCTTGGTCTGCGCTTGCATCGTCATCTGGCCGTCGCCGTCATGAAGCGTGGTGCCGAGCAGGGCTGTGAGAACAAGCGCATCGGCCAGCAGCTTCTCGATCGCGGGCGGATAGCCGTGCGCGGCAAGAATATCTTCCAGCACCGGCCCCAACCGGACGACGCGGCCCCGCGCGTTGCGCCCCGGGATCGTAAAGCCGAGAACCCGATCGAGATCGTTCACGCGAGCAGCCCGTGCGCCCAGAGCAGGATCGACTTCTGCGCGTGGATGCGGTTCTCCGCCTCATCCCAGATTACGGACTGCGGACCGTCCAGCACGCTGTCGGTCGCCTCTTCGCCGCGATGCGCAGGCAGGCAGTGCAGGAATTTCGCGTCCGATTTGGCCTTCGCCATCAGCGCGTCATTGACCTGAAAGGGGAACATGGCGGCAATCTTGTTGTGCGCATGATCCTGCCCCATCGACACCCAGGTGTCAGTGACGACGACGTCTGCGCCCAAAACCGCCTCCGCCGCGTCGTGGATGATGTCGATCCGGGCCCCTGCGGCGCGCGCGCGGTCGATGAACCCGGCGTCAGGCTCATAGCCCTTGGGGCAGCCGATGCGGACGTTGAACTTCATGAGGCCTGCCGCCTCAATGATTGACGCGAGCACGTTGTTCCCATCGCCCAGCCAGGCGACCTCAAGCCCCGGCAGCGCCTTGCCATGTTCCAGCAGCGTCAGCATATCGGCTACAATCTGGCAGGGATGCGACAGATCGGTCAGGCCGTTGATCACCGGCACATCCGAATAGGCCGCCATCTCTTCGATCTTGGCGTGGTCGTCGGTGCGGATGACGATGGCATCCACCATGCGCGAGAGCACACGTGCCGTGTCAGCAACCGTCTCCCCGCGCCCGATCTGCATCTGGCCCGCCGCCATGAACATGGCGTCGCCGCCCAGCTGACGCATCCCCATTTCAAAGCTGACGCGCGTGCGAGTCGAGTTTTTCTCAAAGATCATCCCGAGTGTATGATCCTTGAGCGGGGCATCGGCGTCAGGGCGGCCCTTGGGCCAACCGATCCGGGCGGCCTTCCGGTCCAGCGCGTCGTTCAGGATGGCCGCAATGGCATCCGCGCCCGCGTCGGACAGGTTGAGGAAATGCCGGGTCACGCCGCGTCCGGCAGCGCAAAGCTGGCCGCCCCTGCCGAGAGCTTTTCCGTAAACTCGGCGATATGGGAGTCATCGATATTGAGCGGCGGCAGGATACGCACGACATTGTCGCCCGCTGCCACCGTCAACAGGCCGTGATTGTCGCGCAGATGCGCCACAAAGGCGCGGCTGTCATGCTTGAGCTTCAGGCCGAGCATCAGGCCCATGCCGCGCACGCTGTCGAACAGCTCGTCATGGTTCGGAATAAGCTGCTCCAGGCTGGCGCGCAGGCGGTCGCCCGTCGCCTTCACCTGATCGAGGAAGCCGGGCTCAAGGATGACGTCCAGAACGGCCATGCCTGCGGCGCAAGCAAGCGGGTTGCCGCCATAGGTGCTGCCATGCGTCCCGATGACCATGCCCGACGCCGCCTTTTCGGTCGCCAGGCACGCGCCCATGGGGAAGCCGCCGCCAATGCCCTTGGCCGACGCCATGATGTCGGGCAGGATGCCATATTGCTCATGCGCGTAGAGCGTGCCCGTGCGCGCAACGCCGCACTGCACTTCGTCAAATACGAGCATCAGGTCCTTTTCGTCGCAGATGTCGCGCAGCCCCTTGAGGAAGGCCGGGCTCGCCGGACGGATGCCGCCTTCGCCCTGCACGGGTTCCACGAGGAAGCCTGCCGTGTTCTCGTCAACTGCGGCCAGTGCTGCGTCGAGATCATCGAAAGGCACAACGACAAAGCCTTCGAGCAGCGGCGCAAAGCCGTCACGCAGCTTTTCCTGATCGGTCGCGGAAATCGTCGCCATGGTGCGGCCATGGAAGGCGTTCTTGAACGTGATCAGCACGTTCTTGTGCGCATTGCCCTTGGCATGGTGATAGCGCCGCGCCGTCTTGATCGCGCATTCAACCGCTTCCGCGCCCGAATTCGTCAGGAAGACCGTGTCGGCAAAAGTGTTGTCGACCAGACGCTGGGCGAACGCCTCGCCCTGCGGGCTGCCATAAAGGTTGGAGACGTGCATCAGCGTCGCCGCCTGATCGGCAATCGCCTTGGTCAGATGCGGGTGGCCATGCCCCAGAAGGTTGACCGCGATGCCGCTCGCGAAATCAAGCGCACGTCGACCGTCCTCGCTGATGAGGTACGCGCCCTCCCCTTTGACCGGGCGAAAACCGCACCGGGGATAAACGGGCATCAAGGGCGTGATCGTCATGGCATTTGCCTCCTGTTCAACCGCAATACAAAAAGGCGGCCAATCGGGGCCGCCTTCAAGCGAGAAGGGTATATACCGAGGGAGAAAAGCGCGGACAACCCCTGCCCTCTGGCCCTGCCCTTTGGCTCTGCCCGCTTCCCCTATTCCGCCGTCAAATCAGCTCTTGATCTTCCAGCCACTCTTCAGAAGCGAATAGCAGATCAGCGCCAGCGCGGCGTTAATGGCCAGAAGAAGGCCAACGCCGAAGCCCAACGGAATGTCGGCCTGCCCAATGAACCCATAGCGGAAACCGGAGATCGCATAGTGGAACGGATTGGCGTGGCTGATCGCGGCAAAGGTCGGCGCGAGCTTGTCGACCGAATAGAAGGTGCCCGACAGGAGCGCGAGCGGCGCCACGACGAAATTGGTGACGGCGGCCGCATGGTCAAACTTCTCCGCCCAGATCGACGTCAGCACGCCCATGAACGCAAGCATCGACGAGCCGAGCAGGCCGAACAGGAAAATCGCCCAGATATGCTTGGGCGACACGTGCACACCCGGCCAGAGGAGCATGGCAAGCCAGATCGCAAAGCCGACAAAGACGGCACGCGTCACCGCAGCACCTGCCAGCCCGAACAGAACCTCGGCGGTCGAGAGCGGCGGCATCAGATAATCGACGATCGTCCCCTGGATCTTGCCGACGAGAAGCGAGAAGCTGCTATTGGCAAAGCTGTTCTGCATCATGCCCATGATGATGAGGCCCGGCGCCAGAAAATCGGCAAAGGGCGCACCCAGAACCTCACGCTTCACGCCGCCCAGTGCCACCGTGAAAATCACGAGATAGAGCATGGTCGTGAGCGCGGGTGCCCAGATGGTCTGGACCTGCACCTTGAAAAAGCGGCGCACCTCCTTCACATAGAGGGCTTGCAAGCCTCCCCAGTTGACCGAACGGATAGACGGAACGCCGGGTTCGCTGCGGATTGAAATTTCGGACTCGCTGTTCATTGCACAATCGCCTATCGGCTAGCGCCGATTGCCGCAAGGGTGGCGCACAGTCCTATTTGGTTGAAGTGGTGATAGAATGTCCTGGACCGACGAACGCATCGAACAGTTGAAGACGATGTGGACCAAGGGGATGACCGCATCCCAGATCGCCGAAGAGCTGGGTGGCGTCAGCCGCAACGCCGTGATCGGCAAGGCGCACCGCCTTGGCCTCCAGTCGCGCCCGTCCCCGGTGAAGGCCAATGACGGTGAGGACGCCCCGGCCCGCAAGCCTGCCGCGCCTCGTGCCAAGCCCGCGCCTGCAGCACCTGCCGCAGCCCCGGCTGCCAAGCCGCAACCCGCGCCCGCTGCGCGTCAGGCTGCAGCCCCGAGCATGCCCTCTGCCCCGCGGTCGACCAATCCCGACCAGATGCCGCCGACGATCCGGTCCATCGGCCCGGGCGGTTTCGTGCGCCAAAATCCCGGTGAACAGAGCGCCCCGCCGCCGCCTGCTCCGCCGCGTCGCCTCGTGCCTGCGCGCCCCAGCCCCGAAATAGCCGACAAGACGTCGCTGCTCGATCTTAATGATCGCATCTGCAAATGGCCGCTCGGCCATCCGGGGGAGCCCGACTTCCACTTCTGCGGCGAAAAGGTGAACCCCGGTTTCCCCTATTGCGTCGACCATTGCGGCCTTGCCTATCAGGCCCAGATGCCGCGTCGCGACCGCAAGCCGCTGCCCTTTGCCGTGCCGGGGGCGAAACCCAGCGGGGGATAAGTCGAACGTCGCACTTGCGCGGCTGACTCCGGGCGCACTATAGCGCGGCCATGTCAGACGATCTGTTTGCGTCCACTCCCGCGAATTCAGGTAGCTACGACGCATCGTCGATCGAGGTTCTGGAAGGCTTGGAGCCTGTCCGGCGCCGCCCCGGCATGTATATCGGTGGCACCGATGAGCGCGCTTTTCACCATCTGGCCGCCGAAGTCCTCGACAATGCGATGGATGAAGCCGTCGCCGGACACGCAACACGCATCGAAATTTCGCTGGAGCCTGGCAACCGCCTGACGATCACGGACAATGGGCGCGGCATCCCCGTCGACCCGCATCCCAAATTCCCGGATAAGTCGGCGCTGGAGGTCATCCTCTCCACGCTCCACTCGGGCGGCAAGTTCAACGGCAAGGCCTATGCGACGTCGGGCGGCCTGCACGGCGTCGGCGTCTCGGTCGTCAACGCCCTGTCGAGCGACACCGTGGTCGAGGTTGCCCGGAACAAGGAACTGTTCCGCCAGCGCTTTTCCAAGGGGCAGACGCTTGGTCCGCTGGAAAAGCTCGGCCCCGTCAACAACCGGCGCGGTACAAGCGTGGCGTTCACGCCCGACACCGAAATCTTTGGCGAGATGAACTTCAAGCCCGCGCGCCTCTTCCGGCTTGCGCGGTCCAAGGCCTATCTCTTTGCCGGTGTCGAAATCCGCTGGAAGTGCGCCGCCGAACTCATCTCGGACGACACCCCGACCGAAGCCGTCTTCCAGTTTCCCGGCGGGCTTGCCGACCATCTGCGTGAACAGGTGGGCGAGCGCGAATGCGTCACGGCGGACTTTTTCGCGGGCAATCAGGATTTCCCCGACGATCAGGGCCGGGTTGAATGGGCCGTCTCCTGGCCGCTCTGGTCCGAAGGCAGCTACAGCTATTATTGCAACACCATTCCGACGCCCGACGGCGGCACGCATGAGGCTGGCCTTCGCGCCGCCATCGTCAAGGGAATCCGGGCGTTCGGCGCACTCGTTGGCCAGAAGAAGGCCGAGAGCCTGCAGGCCGAAGACGTCGTCACCGGTGCTGAGATCATGCTGTCGGTCTTCATCCGGGACCCGCAGTTCCAAAGCCAGACCAAGGACCGTCTGACCTCGCCCGAAGCCGCGCGGCTCGTCGAGAATGCGGTGCGCGACCATTTCGACCATTTCCTTGCGGACAATATGGAGCGCGGCAAGGCGCTGCTCGGCTACGTGCTCGATCGGATGGACGATCGCCTCCGGCGCAAGGCCGAGAAAGAAATCAAGCGCAAAACAGCGACTTCAGCCCGAAAGCTCAGGCTTCCTGGCAAGCTGACCGACTGCTCCGAAGATGGTCCCGAGGGCACCGAGCTCTTCATCGTCGAAGGGGACAGCGCCGGCGGCTCGGCCAAGCAGGCCCGCAACCGCAAGACGCAGGCAATCCTGCCCATCCGCGGCAAGATCCTGAACGTCGCCTCCGCATCATCCGACAAGATCCGCGCCAACAGCGAAATCGCCGATCTCGCCCAGGCGCTCGGCTGCGGGATGCGCAAGGAGTGCAATCCCGATCTCCTGCGTTACGACCGCATCATCATCATGACCGATGCCGATGTCGACGGCGCGCATATTGCGACGCTGCTGATGACCTTCTTCTTCCAGGAAATGGCCGACATCGTGCGGCAGGGCCATGTCTATATCGCGCAGCCCCCGCTCTATCGCCTGACGGTTGGCGCCAAATCCATCTATGCGCGCGACGATGCCCATCGCGCCCAGATCGAAGCCACAGAATTCAAGGGCAAGAAGGTCGAAGTCGCCCGCTTCAAAGGCCTTGGGGAAATGAACCCCGGGCAGTTGAAGGAAACGACGATGGACCCAAGCACGCGGTCGCTCATTCGTGTGACGCTGCCGCAGGAATATGAAGAGCGTGCCGGTGTCCGCGATCTGGTCGACCGGCTCATGGGAAAAAATCCCGAGCACCGTTTCCAGTTCATTCAGGAAAATGCGGCCCGGGTTGATGAAGAGGTAATCGACGCATGAAGACATTCACTGCACTTGCCGCCCTGGCCCTGCTGTCGGCCTGCGGCTCAAAGCCCGCCGAAGACACCGGCTCCACGAGCGGCGACACCGCTGCTACCGACACCAGCACGAACGGGACCGAGACCGCGTCGGCCGACGTCCGTCCCGCCGCCTGGGCACAGTGCGCAGCCTGTCACACGATCGCCAAGGATGCCCCGCACGCGCTTGGGCCGAACCTTTGGGGCGTTGCTGGCACGAAATCGGGCGAGATCAAGGGATATGAGTTCAGCCCCGCCATGAAGGCTGCTGGCCTGACCTGGGATGAGCCCACGCTCGACAAATATCTGGAAAATCCGCGCGCGATGGTTCCCGGCACCAAGATGTCCTTTGGCGGCATCGCCGATGCGGCCAAGCGCAAGGAACTCGTGACCTGGCTGCTCGCGCAGAAGTAAGCTCAGTCGGCCGCCACGCGGGCCAAAATCCGTCTGGCGGCCTCCACATGCATCGTTTCGATCATGCGGTCGCGAAAGCGCTCTGCCCCGCCTGAGGCGGCTGCAACCAGCGCCTGCGCCTCTTCGATCTCAGCCGGAGATGGCGAAAAGGCGGCATTGGCCGCCGCAATCTGGTTCGGATGGATCAGCGTCTTGCCATCAAAGCCGAGCATCCGGCCCTCGGCACATTCGGCGGCCAGACCGTCCGGGTTGTTCAGGTCGTTAAAGACCGAATCGAACACCCAGACGCCCGAAGCACGCGCGGCGAGAACGATGGTCTGCAGCGCCATCGACATGGCGGCACGGCCGCTGCCGGGCGGGAGCCTGAGTTCATTGGCGAGATCGTTCGCCCCCACGAAGACCCCGACCACGCCCTCAACCGCACAGATGTCGGCCGCATTGAGCACGCCGCGCGGCGTTTCAATCATGACGATGATCGGGCGGCCCAGACGATCCGCAACCTCCTGCGCCGTGTCCGATGCCTCGACTTTGGGCACAATGACGACATCGCAGCGCGACTGCTTCACCACGGCCAGATCATTCAAGTGCCACCGCGTGCCCGGCGCGTTGATGCGGATGGCCGTCAACCGCTCTCCAAAGCCCGCCGCGACAGCCTCTACCGCCGCCATGCGCGCTTCGTCCTTCATGCCGGGCGGCACGGCATCCTCCAGATCGAGGATGATCATGTCCGCGGCGAGGCCACGGGCCTTTTCGATCGCGCGGGCATTTGACGCCGGCATATAGAGCGCGGAGCGCGGCGGCAGAGTTTGTGACAGGTCCATCCGCAACCTCTGCCGAAAATGTGCGCCCCCGGCAACTCCGATGCCGCCGCCCGATGCAGCCTCAGTTCCCGAAGAGCTTGCCCGCCATGCCCATGATGTCATTGACGGGATTGCCGTCGCCGTCACGATCCAGCATCCCGGCGGCCTGGCCAAGCGCGCCTTCGCCGCCAATCTGCCCCAATATGCCCTGCAGCGTTTCCGCCGAAAGCCCGGTCGATGCCGCGGCCGACGAAACGGTGTCGCCTGGTTCTGGATGCGCCTTGCCCAGAGCGGCGACCGCCATCTGGACCTGCTCTTCGCTCAGGCCGAATTGACCCGCGATCTTGCCGATCTGATCGGCTCCGCCAAGCTGCCCCATGATACCGTCCAGCAAACCCATCTCATCCTCCTGCACACTGTGAAAGCACGAGGCTAGCCACGCAAAAGTGACAGTCAAACGTCAGCGTCGGCGCAAAATTGCGCGCATCGCGAGGCCCGGCGCAAAAAGACTTTAGCGCGAAGGACTTCGCCCTCGCGGCCCATGTTCAGGCATCGTGAGAATATTTTGGCGCGCAGGCGCCTGCGCACTGCGACTCGGGGATGGTTTGCGGCCTGCGCCCCTTCTGCGGGACGACAGGCCGCTGAAACCGGCCCGGATCAGGCGACCTTGGGGGCCGCCTGCTTCACGCCATCATCGACGTGATCTTCGAACTGGGCAAAGTTGTCGATGAACTGCTGGACGAGCTGACGCGCGGTCGCGTCATACTGCGCCTTGTCTTCCCAGGCGTCGCGCGGGTTGAGCAGCTTGGTATCGACGCCCGGCACGGCAACCGGCACGTCAAAGCCGAAATTCGGGTCCTTCGCGAATTCGACTTCGTTCAGGCTACCGTCCAGCGCCGCATTGAGGAGCGCGCGCGTGGCCTTGATCGGCATACGGCTGATCCCCGGCATTGTCGCCTTGCCGCCCGTCCAGCCAGTGTTGACCAGCCAGCAGGTCACATTGCCCTTGGCGATGCGCTCCTTGAGGAGGTTGCCATAGATGCTCGGGTGACGCGGCATGAACGGCGCGCCAAAACAGGTGGAAAACGTCGCTTCCGGTTCAGTCACGCCGATTTCGGTGCCGGCCACGCGTGCGGTATAACCCGACAGGAAGTGGTACATGGCCTGATCCGGCGTCAGCTTCGCGATCGGCGGGAGCACGCCATAGGCATCGGCCGTCAGCATGATGATGTTCTTGGGCACCGGGCCCATATTTTCCGCCGACGCATTCGGGATGAAGTCGATCGGATAGGAGCCGCGGCTGTTTTCGGCGAGGCTGTTGTCATCGAGGTCGAGCTGACGCGTGACCGGATCGATCACGACATTCTCGAGCACGGTGCCAAAGCGCTTCGTGGTCGCGAAGATTTCCGGTTCGGCTTCGGCCGACAGGCGGATCATCTTGGCATAGCAGCCGCCTTCAAAGTTGAAGACGGCGGTATCCGACCAGCCATGTTCGTCATCGCCAATGAGCGTGCGGCTTGCGTCGGCCGACAGGGTCGTTTTGCCCGTGCCCGACAGGCCGAAGAAGACCGCCGTGTCGCCGTTCGCGCCGATATTGGCCGAACAGTGCATCGGCATCACGCCCTTGGTCGGCAGCAGATAGTTGAGAATGCCGAAGACGGACTTCTTCATTTCGCCGGCATAGGCCGTTCCACCGATGAGGATCAGCTTTTCGGTGAAGTTGACCGCGATCACGGTCTCGCTACGGCAGCCATGACGCTCCGGGTCGGCGCGGAAGCTGGGCAGATCAATGATCGTGTATTCCGGCACGAAATCGGCCAGTTCCGACTCGTCGGGACGCACGAGCAGCGTGCGGATGAACAGATTGTGCCACGCAAATTCGTTGATCACGCGGACGTTGACACGGTGTTCCGGCTGAGACCCGCCGAACAGATCGGCGACAAAGAGGTCGGTCTTGCCGGCGAGCGCCGTCATGAAGTCCGCCTTGAGCGCCTCAAAATAGACCGGGTCCATCGGTGCGTTCGTCTTGCCCCACCACACGGTGTCGGCCGTTTCGGCGTCCTTGACGATATACTTGTCCTTGGCCGAACGGCCGGTGTGCTTGCCGGTTGCCACGACCAGCGGACCGTCAGCGGCCAGAACGCCTTCGTTCCGGCGGACGGCCTCTTCGACCAGCGACGGCGTCAGCAGGTTCCAGTGAATTGCCGCATTCGTATGCAGGCCCTGATTGGTGAGGGTGAAAGCGGGGACGCGGTCGGCCACTGGATGTCTCTCCGGATTGAGCAGGAATATGCGAGCGCGCCTAACCCCGGCATTCCCCAGCGTCAAGGCAATGGGCACCCCTAATCCGCCGAGATTGCCGTTAACATCGTTTGTTTCTAGAGAAGATTTCATGTGGCGTGATTCAGGCGAACTTTAATGGAGGCGACAATCGCGCTGGTCGATGACGACCGGAACATCCTCACCTCCGTCTCGATCGCGCTCCAGACCGAGGGATTTCACACCCGCGTCTATACCGACGGGGAGACAGCCCTGAAGGCGCTTCTCGACAATCCGCCAGACCTTGGCGTCTTCGACATCAAGATGCCCCGCATGGACGGGCTGGAGCTGCTGCGCCGCCTGCGGGAGAAGTCGACGCTGCCCGTCATCTTCCTCACGTCGAAGGACGATGAGATTGACGAAGCGCTCGGCCTCGCGCTGGGGGCGGACGACTATATCGCAAAGCCCTTTTCGCAGCGGCTGCTGATCGCGCGCATCCGCGCCATTTTGCGCCGCGTGCAATATTCCGGGCCGACACAGGCCGAGGGCGGCAGCGCGCCCGACGTCGAGGTGATGGTGCGCGGGCGGCTGGAAATGGATCCCTCGCGCCACCGCGTGCGCTGGGGCGGGCAGGACGTGGCCCTGACCGTCACCGAATTCATGATCCTCGAGGCTCTGGCCCAGCGGCCCGATGTGGTGAAGTCACGCAACCAGCTGATGGATGCCGCCTATCAGGACGACGTCTATGTCGATGACCGGACGATCGACAGCCACATCAAGCGGCTGCGACGCAAGTTCCGGCAGGTCGACCCCGAATTTGATGCCATCGATACGCTTTATGGCGCCGGATACCGCTTCACCGAAAACTGACCCCCCCGGCATGACCCTTCATTGGTCAGGCCGGATGTCGCTCACGCGGCGGATCCTTGCTGTCAACATTCTTCCGGTCGTCCTCCTGGCGGGCAGCCTTTTCTACCTCGACGTGATCCGCGACCGCCTGATTGCCGAGCGGCTCAGCCAGTCGGCCGATCAGGTCCGCCTGCTGGCAACGGTGTTCGCCCGCGTGCCGCAAGACGATTATCCGGCAGAAGCGCATCGGCTGGGCGCGACAACGGGCGCCCGCGTGCGGGTGGTTGCCGCCGACGGGCGCATTCTTGCGGACAGCTGGGACGGACATCGGCCCAACATCGCGCTGCGCGATCCCGATGAGGAAGGCTGGCAGAGGCGTTTTGCCGCCGCGCTGGACGATGCCGTCGACGCCATCGTGCGCGCGCGGCCTGTCCCCCGGTTCCCCGGGTTCGGCCCGCCGATCCCCAATGGCCAGAAGATCTGGCTGACCGATGACCGCACCCACATCGTCTCTTCGGCTGCCCCCATCCCCGATCGCCGCAATTTGCGGATCGTCGTCGACAAGAATGTCCGCGACATCCGCAGGCTCGCCCGCGCCGACCGGGGACAGCTCGGGATCATCGTCGGCATGGCCGCGCTGGCATCGATCCTCCTGTCGCTGTTCCTTGCACGGACCATTGTCCGCCCCTTGCGCTTCCTCGCCATGGCGGCCGAGCGGGTCCGCCTTGGCCGCGCGCGCGAGGTCGTTGTGCCCCGCCTGCCCTTTCGCAGCGATGAGATCGGCCATCTGGCCCGGTCCCTGTCCGACATGACCGAGACATTGCGCGCGCGGATCGACGCCACCGAAGCCTTTGCCGCCGACGTCTCGCATGAGCTCAAGAATCCCCTCGCCTCACTCTCTTCCGCCGTGGAGGGCATGGAGCGGGTCAAGGATGAAGGCCTGCGTCGGCAGCTGATGCAGGTCGCTGCCGATGATGTGCGTCGGCTCGACCGGCTGATCACCGACATTTCGGAAGCGTCGCGCCTCGATGCGCAGCTGACGCGCACCCGCTTTGAAGCGGTCGATGTCGGCGCGGTGATCGAAGGCCTTCTGCACGAACGCGAGGCGCGGTCGGCCAATGGCAGCGTCCGCATCGCCTTTGCCCGGCCCCAGCGCGGTTCCACCCGCGTTATGGGGGATGCTGGCGGCCTTGCCCGCGTCTTTGGCAATCTCATCGACAATGCGGTGTCCTTCTCGCCGCAGGGCGGCGTCGTGCGCATTTCGGCAACGCGATCGGACGATGAAGTGATTGCGACGGTGGAGGACGACGGACCCGGCGTGCCCCCCGACGCGCGCGAGGCGATCTTTGAGCGCTTCCACAGCCTGCGGCCCGACGGGGAGGCCTTTGGCAAGCATTCCGGGCTCGGCCTTGCCATCTCACGCACGATTGTCGCGGGCCATGGCGGAACGATCAGCGTACGCGACAGGGCCGATGCGCAGCGCGGCGCCGTGTTTCTGGTCACTCTGCCCGCGGCGCAGGCATGATCGGGCCCGAGTCCCTTCACGCCACCTGCGTCGCCATGGATGGGCGCGGCATCCTGCTGATCGGCGCGTCGGGCAGCGGCAAATCTGACCTGGCCTTGCGCCTTATTGATCGCGGGGCAAAGCTCGTCAGTGATGACCGTGTGACCGTCCAGCGGGACGGAGACCGCCTTGTCGCCTCCACCCCGGGCCCCATGTTCGGGCAGATCGAGATCCGCGCCGTCGGCATCTGCCGGGTCGAGGCGGTCCGCGAGGTCGAGGTCGCCCTGGTCGTCCGGCTCGGCGTCGAAGGCGACCGCCTTCCCGAAGCACCCACCGAGACCGTCGGCGGAATTGCCCTTCCCCTTCTCCGGCTGGATGCCCATAGAGCCTCCGCGCCGATCAAGGTGGAAATGGCGCTAAAACAGGGAGTTGGCATCGCATGAAGCACGGACGTCCGGATCGCATCCTGCTCGTGACGGGCATGTCTGGCGCGGGCAAATCGACCGTGCTCAACACGCTGGAGGACATGGGATGGGAAGTGGTCGACAACCTGCCCTTCCAGCTGCTCGACCGCCTGCTCGCCACCCAGGCGCCTGTCGGCATCTCTGATGAGCGGCCGCTGGCGCTCGGCATCGACAGCCGGACCCGGGGCTTTGACGCGCAGGCGCTGGTCGAGCGCGTCAAGGCGATGAACGAGACACGCGGCGACAACCTGTCCGTCCTCTTCATGGACTGCGCCGGGGCGGAGCTGGAGCGCCGCTTCTCCGAAACGCGCCGCCGCCACCCGCTGGCGCTTGACCGCCCAGCCGCCGACGGGATCGCCCGCGAGCGGGAGCTGATCGCCCCGTTGCGCCAATGGTCGCAGCACGTGATCGACACGACGTCGAGCACGACCAACGATCTGAAGCATGAAATCCGCACGCGGTTCAGCGGATGGGGCAATGCGGGCATGAGTGTTGCCGTGCTGTCCTTTGGTTTTTCGCGCGGTCTGCCCCGCAATGCCGACCTCGTGTTCGACATGCGGTTCCTGCAGAACCCCTATTGGGTGGAAGGCCTGCGCCACCTGACGGGCCGCGACCGGCCTGTCAGTGATTACATCCGCACCGATCCGGCCTATGAGGACGCGGTGTCGCGGATCGAAGGTCTGCTCTCGACCCTCCTCCCGCGCTATCGCGCCGAAGGAAAGGCCTATGTTACGATAGCATTTGGGTGTACGGGCGGCCGCCATCGTTCGGTGCATGTCGCCGAACGAGTCGCGGCCCACTTGGCGAGCGAGGGCTTTGCCCCTACGCTCTCACACCGCGACGTGGGGGATGGTACGGAAGAACCGGTCGCCAGGGCGTAGTGTGCGCGCGCCAGCGATGTGGAAGACGGGGTAGTTGATGATTGGTCTTGTGCTAGTGACGCATGGTCGGCTCGCCACCGAGTTCGTGACGGCAATGGAACATGTGGTGGGCCCGCAAACGGCGATCGAAGCGATCTGCATCGGCCCTGAAGATGATATGGAAGCACGCCGCGCGGATATCGCTGCGGCCATCGCGCGGGTCGACAGCGGCAGCGGCGTGATCGTCCTGACCGACCTGTTCGGCGGCACGCCCTCCAACCTTGCGATCTCACTGATGGAAGTCGGCCGTGTGGAAGTCATCGCGGGCATCAACCTGCCGATGCTGATCCGTCTGGAAAGCGCGCGCCGCCGCATGAAGGTGGTTGAAGCCGTCGCCGCCGCGCGCGAAGCGGGCCGCAAATATATCTCCGTCGCCTCCGAAGTGCTGGGCGAACAGGCCGCATGAGCGTCAGCCGCACCGTCCAGATCTGCAACCGACGCGGGCTCCACGCCCGGGCGAGTGCCAAGTTCGTGACGACCGCCTCCGGCCTGACCGCGCAGGTGGAAGTCGAAAAGGACGGATCAAAGGTTGTCGGCACGTCGATCATGGGCCTGATGATGCTCGGCGCTGCCCTTGGCGACCATATCACGATCAGCGCGACCGGCGACGGTGCCGAACAGGCGGTCGCCACGCTCGCCGAGCTTGTCGAAGCGCGCTTCCACGAGGCTGAATAAGCCGCAATGCCCCGCGAAATTACCGGATTTTCCAACCCGCTCGTCAAACGGGTTCGGACCCTGCGCGACAAGAAGGGGCGACGTGAGGAAGGCAAGTTCCTGGCCGAAGGGCTGCGGATCCTGACCGAAGCGCTCGACGCAGGCACCGTGCCCGAGATGCTCTGGTTCGCCGCCGAAAGCGCCGACCATCCCCTGGTGGAAAAGCTGGTGGCCGCAACCGAGGCCAAGGGTGGCGAAGTCGTCATCACGCCGCGCGACATCCTTGCCAAGATTTCGGGCAAGGACAATCCGGGCGCGGTCATCGGCATCTATCCCGAACGCTGGACGCCGCTGGCCCAAATCGACCGGTCCACGGCCCCGATCTGGATCGTGGCGGAGCGCCTGCGCGATCCCGGCAATCTGGGCACCATCCTGCGCACGGGCGATGCCGTTGGCGCAGGCGGGCTGATCCTGATCGACGACTGCACCGACCCCTTCTCGGTCGAAGCCGTCCGCGCGAGCATGGGCGCGCTCTTTACGCAAAGCGTCAGCAAATCCAGCTGGCCGGACTTCATCGACTGGCTGCGTCAGGGGCCCGGCCAGCTTGTTGGCACCAGCCTGAACACCGAGAATGACTATCAGGACCCGGCCTATGCCCCGCCCGTTTTCCTGCTCGTCGGCAATGAATCGCAAGGGCTGCCCAAGGACTATGAGGCCGATTGCGACCTGCTCGTCAAAATGCCGATGATGGGCAAGGCCGACAGCCTGAACGCCGCGGTCGCGACATCGGTGATGGCCTATGAGGTGCTGAACCAGCTGCGGAAGCGGTAAACCCCGCCATGACGCATGAGGGCAGCTGCCACTGCGGCGCGATCCGGGTCCGCCTTTCCTTCAAGCCCGAAGAGGCAACCCAGTGTAATTGCTCGATCTGCCGCCTAACCGGCGCGCTCTGGACGTACGGGCCGCCTGACCAGATTCAGGTGCAAGGGACGGGTGTCGGCTATGTGCAGGGCGATGCCACGCTCACCACCTGGCATTGCTGCACATGTGGCATCACGACGCACTGGACGCCGATTGATCCCGACTATGGCCGGATGGGTGTCAACCTGCGGATCTTTGCTCCGGAGCTTTGGGAAAACTTGCCGCGAAAGTTGGTCGACGGGGCGAGCTGGTAGGCCGCAGGACCACCAAAGCTGACGGTTGTGCTATGTCACCGCCCGACATGCGGAAATAGCGTCAAGCACCATTTGATCGAGCCATTCAAAATCGCTTCTTTCAGAAAAATCCTCCAACAACGGTATCAAGGAAGGATCGGCGATGATGATGGCCGCTTCCAGCATGGGCATATTGATCACTTCCCCTTCAAGTTCCCTTTGAAGGATCGGCAAGGCCAGTTTGGGTTCCAACTGAGTAAGGCCGAGAATGGCCTCTCCCCTCACCGCTGGCTCAGTGTCCAATGTTGCAGCGAGCAAGGCCTCCCGCACATCAGTGCGATCTAACTCCAACTGGCTCAACAGCAATGTAGCCCAGTCTCGATTGACGGGGTTTTGATCGCGGGTCATCAGAATCAATTGTTGGAGATTCCGCTCGCCAAACTCGCCGGATTCAAAAGACACTTCCTCATTCATGATCGCATGAAGGAAGTCCGATTGAGGCAGATATTCTTCTTCCATAAGCTGTTTATGCCAGATCATTCTCACCGGAATTCGCAATCAGCTTCACGAGCGGCCGCGCATGGCCTTCGACCACCGGCAGCGCCTCGATCGACTTGGCGCCGGTGTCGATGCCCAGTTTCTCGAACTTGTGGGCCGAGCTCATCACCTGGCTTTCGAGGCTGCCGACCATCTGATTGTACGCGTTGACGGCGGTATCGAGATTCTTGCCGACGCGGCTGACATGGCCACCCATGGTCGCGAGGCGGGAATAGAGTTCGCGGCCCAGTTCAGCGATTTCGCGCGCCTGGCCGGCCATCTTCTCCTGCTTCCAAACCGCGGAAACGGTCCGCGCAATGGCGATGAGGTTGGTGGGCGTGGCCAGCAGGACCTTGCGGTCAAAGGCATAGTCCCAAAGCTGCGCATCCTGTTCGAGCGCCGCGGTCAGGAAATGCTCACCCGGCACGAACATGATGACGTAATCGGGCGCATCATCGAACTGGCTCCAATAGGCCTTGTTGCCGAGCGCGTTGACGTGCGCCTTCATGGCGGCGGCATGGGCCGTCAAATGGACCTGCCGTTCCTGCTCATCGACCGCGCCGAATGCGTCCTGATAGGCGTTGAGCGACACCTTGGCGTCGATCACGAGCGAATTGCCGCCCGGCACGCGGACGATCACGTCAGGGCGGAGGCGTCCGCCGTCGCCGTCGGACACGCTGACTTCGGTCACGAAGTCCACATGATCGGACAGGCCGCAGCTTTCGAGCACGTTGCGCAGTTGCTGCTCGCCCCAACGCCCGCGAGCCTTGGGGGCATTGCGCAGCGCATTGACGAGCTTCGCGGCCTCGCTCGACACCCGTTCGGTGCCTTCGCGCATCGCCGCAATCTGCCCATGCAGCAGGCCAAAGGCATCGCGGCGCTCGGCCTCGACCTTGGTGACCTGCTCCTCATATTTTTGCAGTCGTTCATGCACCGGCTGGAGCAGCGCCTTGAGGCCCTGGCCCGTGGTTTCCTCCGACTGGCGGAACCGCGCTTCGGCGCGTTCGAGAAACTGCTTTTGAGCTGATTCCAGTAACTTGCCACCGACTTCGCTGAACTGCGCAGAAAGCGCTTCCTTCGCCTCCTGCAGCGAACGGACCTGCGCGGCATGGGCTTCCTCACGCGCGCGCTGTTCAGCCGACACCGCCGCAAGCGTTTCCTTGAGCGTGTTGCGTTCCGACACAGCCGCTTCGAGATCGACGATGGCCGCCTTGAAATCAGCCGTCGCCCGGTCCCGCTCCGCGCGTGCGGCATCGCGCTCTGCACTGACGGCCGCACTGCTCCGGCCCGCCCACAGCCAGCCGACGACCCCGCCCAGACCGAGTCCGAGCAGGAGAATTGCCAAAATCTGTATCGCTGTGCCCGCCATCATGAGCGGAACATAGAACGAACAATCCTACATTGGAAGCCGTTTTCGCGGCACCCGCCCGTCAACGGGAAAACCGCGTCAGGCCGCGACCTTACGCGCCTTGGCCAGCTTTTTCAGCACCATGTCGCGCTTCAGCTTGGACAGATGATCGATGAACAGAATGCCGTTCAGATGGTCCATCTCATGCTGGAGACAGGTGGCGAGCAGACCGTCGAGCGTTTCGACATGCTCTTTCCCGTCCCTGTCGAGCCACTTGGCCTTGATCACCGCCGGGCGCGCCACATCGGCATATTGCTCGGGCACCGACAGGCAGCCTTCGCTGTAGACGTTCAACTCGTCGGATTCTTCCAGGATCTCCGGATTGATAAAAACCTTGGGATCCCGGATGGTTTCACCGGTTTCTTCATCCTTGTCCTGAAGATCGATGACCAGCAGCCGCTTGGGCACGCCCACCTGAATGGCGGCAAGTCCAATGCCCGGCGCATCGTACATCGTCTCAAACATGTCCGAAATCAGCGCGCGCAGATCGTCATCGACGGTATCGACCGGCGTGGAAATGGTCTTGAGCCGCGGATCGGGCGTTTCGATAATCGGAAGAATAGCCATGGCGCTCAGTTAGGTATGAGGATGGGGCGGGTCAAGCCACCGGCCGCCGGGCCCGCAACGCCTGGGCCAATGTGCCGTCGTCCAGATAATCCAGTTCGCCGCCAACCGGAAGTCCGTGCGCCAGCTGCGTGATGCGCACCGGCGCATTTTCAAGCTTTTCGGAAATGTAGTGCGCCGTCGTCTGGCCTTCGAGGGTGGCATTCATGGCGAGCACCACCTCATCGATCCCGCCCGCCGCGATCCGCGCCAGAAGCGAGTCGATGTTCAGATCCTCCGGCCGAACGCCCTCGAGCGCCGACAATCGGCCGCCCAGCACGTGGAACTTGCCCGGAAACAGCCGGGACCGTTCGAGCGCCCAGAGATCGGGCACGTCCTCGACGACGCACAGCATCCGCTGGTCGCGTCGGACATCACGACAGATGCCGCACGGATCGGTGGTGTCGACATTGCCGCAGACATGGCAGGTCGACAGGCTGTCATTCACCTCAGCGAGCGCCTTGAGCAGAGGCAGCAGCGCGCCTTCCCGCTTTTTGAGCAGGTGGAGCACGGCCCGACGAGCCGAGCGCGGGCCAAGGCCCGGCAAACGCGCCAGCGCCTGTGTCAGTCGTTCGATCTCGGGTGAAGCCATGCGAATGCTGATAGGGGCTTGCAATGTGCCTTGCCAAGGGCTTGGAGAGTGCAATGCGCATCATCTTCATGGGAACCCCGGATTTCGCCGTACCGACGCTCGATGCGCTCGTGGCGGCCGGGCACGACATTTGTGCCGTTTATTCCCAGCCGCCGCGTCCGGCCGGGCGTGGCAAATCCCTGTCCCCCACCCCCGTTCACCGGCGCGCCGAGGAGCTGGGGCTGACGGTCCATACGCCAGTCTCGCTCAGGGACCCAGAGGCGCAGGCCGCCTTTGCCGACCATGGCGCCGATGTCGCAATCGTCGCCGCTTATGGCCTGATCCTGCCGCAGGCGATCCTGGATGCCCCGCAGCTTGGCTGCCTCAATGTCCATGCCTCGCTCCTCCCCCGCTGGCGCGGTGCCGCCCCCGTGCAGCGCGCCATTCTGGCGGGCGATGCCGAAACGGGCGTCACGATCATGCAGATGGAGGCCGGGCTGGACACAGGGCCAATGCTGGCCAAGGTCCACACCGCCATCGACGGCAAGACTGCTGGCGATCTGACAAGCGAACTCGCCGAATTGGGCGCGACGCTTCTCGTTGAGGTACTCGCCTATCTGTCGGCTTACCCCGCCGTCACCCAGCCGGAGGACGGCGTGACGTACGCCGCCAAGATCGCCAAGGCTGAAAGCCGGATCGACTTCCACCAGCCCGCCGCTTCTGTCGAACGGCAGGTCCGCGCCTTTGCCCCCGCGCCCGGCGCCTTTTTCGAACTGGGGGGCGAACGTTTCCGCATCCTCGCCGCCGAAATCAGCACGGCGTCCGGCGAACCGGGCACTGTACTCGACACCGACCTCACGATCGCCTGCGCAGACGGCGCGCTGCGGCCGACCAAGGTCCAGCGCGCCGGCAAGTCCGTGATGACACCCGCCGAGCTGCTGCGCGGTTTTGTCCTTCCCGTGGGTACCGTCCTTTCGTGACACGGTTCCGGCTCACGGTCGAATTTGACGGTCGCCCCTATATGGGCTGGCAGCGTCAGGCGCACGGACCGAGCGTGCAGGCGGCAATCGAGGATGCGGCCCGGCTGATCGTGGGTGAGGATTGCGTCGTGCATGCGGCCGGGCGCACCGACGCCGGCGTCCATGCCGAAGCCATGGCGGCGCATATCGAGATCACCAAGCCGATAACGGCTTTCCGCCTGATGGAAGCGCTCAACGCGCGTCTGCGGCCGCAACCAGTGGCGATACTGGACTGTGTGCCGGTCGCGGATGACTGGCATGCCCGCTTTTCCTGCACCGGTCGCCGCTACATTTACCGGATCGTGAACCGGCGCGCGCCGCTTGCGCTTGATCAGGGCCGTGCCTGGCGCGTTCCCCAGCCGCTGGACGCCGACGCCATGCACGCCGCCGCGCAATGCCTTGTGGGCACGCATGATTTCACGACCTTCCGGTCGATCCACTGCCAGTCCGCGAGCCCCGTCAAATCGATTGATCGCATCAGCGTCCGCCGGTTTGGCGAGGATATCGAAGTCGAAGTCGCCGCCCGCTCCTTCCTCCATCATCAGGTGCGGTCGATGGTGGGGTGCCTTGTGCTCGTCGGTCAGGGCAAATGGACTTCGGACGACCTAAAGGCGGCACTCGAGGCGCGTGATCGGGCCGCGCTCGGCTTCAACGCGCCGCCCGACGGCCTTTATTTCGTTGAAGCGACTTACCCGACGGATGCCGCCATTCTGTCTTAGACATGTCACCACTTTGGAGCATTAAGCGCGCTTCAAACGGGTATCGGTGGTCATGTTCATCAAGCAAGAGGACAAAGCGGGTCTGTCACGGGAGGCACGCGTGGAAGCTATGCGGCTGCGGCAGGTGCATGGGGATCGCGCCGAGGCGGTGTGCGAAAGCGAATATCGTCGCACCCGCCCCTTTTCGCGCCGCCGCCTGTTCTGGAAACAGGTTCAGGACGCACTCACCCGCGCCTAGGCGCTGCCCGTTCAGGCGAAAAGCCGGCTGAGCGACTTTTCGAGCATGACCAGCTGCCACAGCAGCCGACCATTGTCGGCAAGGCCCGCCTTATGGTCCCGCGCGGCCCGGGCGATGATCGCCGGGTCGAACCATCCGGTCTCGGCCAGCGTTGAGCTGGTGGCGAGATCAGCGGCGTCTCCGGCCAGCGGACCTTTGAACCAGTCAGAGATCGGCGTGACGAACCCCATTTTGGGCCGGTAGAGGATGTCTTCTGGCACATGGCCTTCCATGGTCTTCTTGAGCAGCCACTTGCCCTCGCCGCCGCTCAGGCGCAGCGATACCGGCAGGCGCGCGGCAAATTCGACCAGACGATAATCAAGCAGGGGTTCGCGCGCCTCCAGGCTGACGTTCATGCTGGTGCGATCCACCTTGGTCAGGATGTCGCCCGGAAGCCAGATCTTGAGGTCGGCATATTGCGCCCGGTCAAGCGGGTCGCGCGCGGGCGCTCCGGCCATGGCGGCAAGATAGCGGTCTTCCGCACGGTGCCCCTGCAGCGCTGACGTGAACGTCGGGGAAAACAGGCGGGCGCGATGCTCCGGCAAGGTGATCCCGACCGCGCGGGCATAGGCCTCCGCGCCATTTCGGGCGAGCGACTGAAATGTCGTCTTGGCCCTCAGCGGACGCGGGGCCCAGTCCGCCTTGGGGTAAATGCTGGCAAGCCCCCCGAACACACGACTGCGCAGGCCGGCTGGCAGCAGGCCGCGCACGCGCTCCTCAGCATGCTGGAAGCGGTGCCGACGGTAGCCGGCAAAGGCTTCATCCGCCCCGTCGCCCGACAGCGCGACCGTCACGGTCTCGCGCGCCAGTTGGCAGACGCGCCAGGTCGGCAGCGCCGACGCATCGGCAAAGGGCTCATCAAAGGCTGCGGACAGGGTATCGATCGCGCCGAAATCATCGGGTGAGACGATCCGCTTGCGGTGCCGCGTCCCGAAGCGCGCGGCGATGCGGTCCGCATAATGCGTCTCATCAAGCGCATCGACGTCAAAGCCTATGGAGCAGGTTTCAACTGGCGCGTTGCTGATCTCCGCCATGAAGGCAACGACCGTTGAGCTGTCTACCCCGCCCGACAGAAAGGCACCGAGCGGAACGTCAGACACCATGCGCGACGCCACGGCGTCATGAAGCAAATGGCGCAATTCCTCTTCCAGCGAGGCGAGCGATGCCGTCGTGCGCATGCTGAAATCTATATCCCACCAGGTGACGGGCGCGGGGGCCGGCTTGCCGCGGCTGAGCAGGAGATAGCTCCCCGCAGGCAATTTGCGCAAGCCGGCCACGATGCAGCTGTCATCGGGGACATAGCCGAAAGCCATATAATCCTCGACCGCACGGACATCGGGTTCCCGGCGGACGGCGGGATTGGCCAGCAGGCCCTTCAATTCCGAGGCAAAGGCGATGCTGCCATCGGCGAGTGCTGCGTAATGCAGCGGCTTTACGCCGAACCGGTCGCGCGCGAGGAACAGCTGCTGCGTCCGGCTGTCATGGATCGCAAAGGCGAACATGCCGTTGAGACGCGGCAGAATGTCCGCACCCCACTGGCGATAGCCGTGCAGGATGACTTCGGTGTCGCCTTGTGTGGCGAAGACATGGCCCAGCCGCTGGAGTTCACCCCGCAAGTCGCGGAAGTTGTAAATCTCACCATTGAAGACAATGGCCAGCGCCCCATCCGCCGACAGCATCGGCTGCGGGCTGCCCGCAACGTCGATGATCGACAGGCGCCGATGGCCCAGCCCGACGCCAGGTGCGGTCCACACGCCCGATCCGTCCGGCCCGCGATGCGCCTGCGCGTCCGCCATCGCGCGCACACGTCCTTCCGCAACCGGCTTGGCAGTTTCGAGGTGAAAGAGACCGGCTATTCCGCACATGGCCTATCGGCGCGCGTCCGAAATTGCCCGCGTCGCGAGCTGCCCGGGGTTTCCGAGTGCGTTGGCAAAGGCCCGGACGGTGTCGTCTGCCGCCTTCCCGTCGCGATCCTGTGCGGACACGATGACCGCACCCACCGCCTGATTGCGGCCGAAAAGGCGCGCAGTCATGGTGTCGAGCTTCACCCTTAACGCAGAGCCCGTCGTCCGGCCGCCTGCAACATACCATGTCGCTGCCAGCCGACGCACCGGGCCCGGCGCCGTCAGATATTCGGTATGGGCGTCTTTGATCATTGGCCCAGCCGAGGACCAGACCCAGCGGCGCGCGTCAAGCCCCGCCGCGCCCTGTCCATAACCGACCAGTTCGCGGCCTTCCTCCTGCCAGGCATAGAGAATGATCGCGAGATCGACCCGTTCCCCGCGCGGGCCCGCATAATGGCCGATCACAAGATGATTGGCGCCCTTGTAATGCGGTGTCCAATCGGGGGTATCCGTGGTCTGCGTGCGCGTCCAGCCGGGAATATCGGGAAGCGTGACTGGCCCCGACAGCGGCACCCGCCCGATCGCGCTGCTGGCACTCGACCATCCCAAGGCAAGGACGGGCAGCAGCATCGCCACAATCACCGGACGCTTGCCGACGTTGGGCCGCGCCGAAGCGCCCACACCGCTCGTCAGCCAGGGGTCGGTCAGCTTCCGGTCAAAAAAGGGCCAGGCCATCGCCATGACAAGCGCCATCACGGCGGCGAAGAAAAACCAGCCATAGAGCACATGGTCAAACCCAGACGCCGTGTCGGCCGTTGTCAGATAGCCCACATACATGGTCGCAAAGGCGCGCACGCCATTGGCGAGGATCGGGACCGCCACACAGGCAAGAAGGAAGGCGACCCGCCTTGGCCAGCTGCGGAAACACATGTTGGCGACGAGCGCGCCGTAGGCGACCATCGCCACCAGAAACTTTACGCCCGCGCACGCTTCGGCCACCTTGTAATAGCCATTGGGCGTGGTGATGAAGATGCCTTCGATATGCGCAGGGATGCCCGCCAGATCGAGCAGCGCCATCGACATGCGCGCGGTCAGGGTCTGCAGGACCGGAAGAAGCTCCTCCCCCACAGGCACCATGAAGAGCAGATAGGCGACCGGAAAGAGCAGCGCACGAGTCAGCGCAAGGCCGAGGCACAACGGCACGAGCGCCTGCAGCATGACGACGAGGCCCGCCTGTCTCGCGAGAGCAACGCCACCCGCGTCGCCCAGCATCCAGAGCAACGCGCCCGCCGCCATCGGAACGAACCCGAGCCAGCTACCACTCGGCGGAACATGCACGATCTCGTCACGCCGCTGCCAGGCGAGCCAGATCGCAAGGAACGGGATCAGAGCGCAGTGATTAAAGGTCGATGCGTGAAGCCAGATTCCGACCAGATCCCGCGTGTCTGAGGCAAAAAGGGCAAGAAGCATGACGGCGCCAGCGCACATCGCCAAGAGCGCGTCGCGCCAGCGCCGGGATGCGTCCAGACGGGCGCCCGTATCCGCCGACCCGCAGTCCACCTCCGATGCGATGCTGGTCACGCGGCGACCTGTCGGGCGTTCATGCCGATATAGCTTGCCAAGGGGGCGAGCTTTGCAGCCCAGCTGTAGCGCGCCTCCATCGCCGCGCGTGCAGCGGCCTCCATCGCGACCCGTCGTGCGGGGTCATGCAGCAAGGAGAGGACGGCATCTGCCTGCGCGGGGGCCGTTTGCGCAATCAGCAGTTCCTTTCCGTGGCAGGCGTCGATCCCCTCGGCGGCCTCGGGAGAGGCCACAACGGCCTTGGCCGATGCCATCGCCTCCAGCACCTTGTTCTGGATGCCGCGCGCAATGCGGAGCGGCGCGACCACCACTTGTGCCGCCGACAGCCAGGGGCGTGTGTCCGGAACTTCGCCGGTCACGATGACGCCGGGCAAGGCGCCAAGCGCCCGCACCGCCTCGGTCGGCGCGCGGCCGACAACCGCAAAACGGGCATCGGCCTGCCGGTCACGGATGAGCGGCAGGACCTCATGCGCGAACCACGTCACCGCATCGATATTGGGCAGATAGTCCATTTGCCCGGTGAAGACGATCAACGGGGCATCTCCCGCCGCCTGCGGACGCGGCCATGTACCGGCACAAAAACGCGTCAGATCGACACCATTTTCGAGTACCGCCGTCGCGGGCTCGGCCAGACCGGAGACGCGGCGGAACAGCGCTTCCTCGGCCGCACTGACAAAAAGTGACACATCCGCGCGAGCCGCCACCGCCCTCTCGAACCGCAACAGCCACGCCGCCTCGATCCGGTTCGCCAGACCGCTCACCCCGCCCGCCTTTGCGTAGGAGGCGAACTTCTGCGAATCGACATCGGTAAAGTCCATGACGAAGCGCGGCCCCTGCCCGCCTGTCGGCGCATATTGGGCCATTTGTCCCGAAAAGACGTATATCACGCGGACGGGATAGGCCGCCATCGCGGCGCTGACGGCTTTGGCGAAAGCGGCGGATCGGAACAGTTCCACCGAGGCCGGGCGACCCGACAGCAATGACGCGGCCATCGCGCCAATCTTTGTCCGGCGGTGGGGGATCAACTGAACCGAAGCACAGACCTCCACCAGTGCAGCGGACGCCGCGTCATCCGCCTCACCAAAGGAGACGAGATGAACGGGCGCAATGTCTGCGAGCGCGTTCAGGATGTTCCAGCTGCGGATACTGTCCCCCCGGTCCGGTGGAAAAGGCCGCCGGTGGGCGAGAAACAGGATGTCGCCCGTCATCCCAGCCCCCGCGAGATCCACGGCCCGATCCTGTTTGCGACCGGCAGTGGCAGCTTCTGCCACAAGGAGACTTGCAGCCGATATTTGGGGCTGAGCGGATTGACGTTGCGCAGCGGCTGTCCATCCACGGACCGCTTGGCATAGCGCAGGGTCTCGGGCGCGAAGCCGAAATTCTTCTTGAAGGCCGCCGGGCCTGTCCCGACCTTGGACCGTCCGAAGTCAAAGCTGTGGCAACCCTTGTCACGTCGGGCGTGGCACATCAGCGCATAATACATCAGGTCATTTGCGCGCCAGCTTCGCGCCCCCGCGACGCCGCCGCCCCAATAGGGCATGACGACCCCCTTGTGATAAAGCGACAGGACTGAGGCGAGCGGTTGCCCCTTATGGTGGACCGTCAGGATATCAGCTTCGTCGCCGAACGCAGCCAGAACCTCGGTAAACAGCCGCTTCGGGAAGACCGGCGTGCCAAGGTTGCGGACGCTTTCGGCATAAACGCGGTAATGATGGTCGATATCTGTGGGGCCAACGCCCACAGTGACATCAAGGTCAAAACCCAAAGCCCTTCGCACCTCGGCCCGCTGCTTGCGCGGAATGGCGCGCAGCTGCGCGTCATCATCCTCGGCCAGCGGCTGACGGAACCCGACATAGGTCTCATCGTCGATCACCCAGCCCCGTTCGGGGAGCACACCACCACGCAGTTCGACGGTCGGGCAGCCGCACTTTTCCGCAAGCGCAAGAGCGGCGTCTGCCAATCCCTGCGCATCGCCCAGCTGGCCGCCGCCCACGGCAAATGCCGCCGACACCAGCGCATTGCCGAAGAGCGGCGAGCGGACCTCGTGGAGGGGTAGCACGGCCATGATCTCCCGGCCGCGCGCCGCGAAGAGATAATGCGCGCGCGCGCCGCAAGCCCGTTGAACGGCACGGCTCCAAGCGGGCAAATGAAAAGGCGTCGACTCTGGCTGAAGTCGCACGAAGTCCTCGATTGCGGAGCAAATCTGGGGATCGGCCAGATCCGCAACGCGGGTCTCAACGGATGCAATCCTGCTGACGGCGTTCATGAAAGCCACGCCCGTTCGCGCGCGACGACCTCATCCACGCGCGCCCACGCAAAGTCATGCGTCACCCGGCGCAGCTTTCCTGCCATCGCGCCGAGGTTGGGATAATGCCGCAACTTGGATTTGAGCGGCGCATTGCGAACAAAGGGCTGGCCCGGGTCCATGTCCCAGGGATGGAAATAGAAGATCGCGGGCCGCCCCTCGCCATTGACCCGCGCGATAGCGGCCCGTGAGACGGCGTAGGGCAGCAGCCGGAAAAAGCCGCCGCCGCCCGCCGCGAAGTTGCGACCGGCGATCTTCACCGTTGATACCGGCAGTTCCAGGAGATCAGCATCGGAAAGCGGCTTCCACAGGAAGCGCGGCGATTCCGGCCAGCCATAGTGGTCGTGCAGGAGCGGCGCCACGCTTGATGAATACGCGTAGCCGGCCTCCGCCAGAAGGCCATGCGCCCATGGCGTGCGCTGGTCGATCGAGAAATTCGGCGCGCGGTACCCCGTGACTTCGGTGCCGGATGCATCCTCAAGCTGTGCCTTGGACGCCGCAATATCGCGGGCGAATTCGTCTGGCGTCATCTGGAACACACGCTTGTGGTCGCAGCCATGGCTGGCCACCTCATGCCCCTGCGCAGCGATGCGCTGCATCAGCGCGGGGAAGCGTTCGGCAACCCAACCCAGCGTGAAGAAGGTCGCCTTGACCCCGCAGTCATCAAACAGCTGCAGCACAGCATCGGTATTGCGTTCGACCCGAACCTCATGGCGCGGCCAGTCTTCGCGCGAGATGACAGTTTCAAAGGCACCGACCTGGAACCAGTCCTCCACATCGACGGACAGCGCATTGCGGATCATGGGCCACCTGGCTCAGACGGCCGCGACGGGAACGCGGCGCGCGGCATTCTCCCCCTCGACCCAATCGACCAGCAGATTGAGCACGCGCCGCAACGCGGCCTCCTGCTCGGCAACTTGCGCTTCCAGCATGGTGATCCGGGCTGCCATATCGAGCGCGACATCATCCGTAATCAGCGCCGGGCCGTCGGCCGCCATCGGCGATGCGGCGGGCGCTTCCGAAATGCGGCGCCCGGCCTCTTCCTCGCGGCTGAGGTCTGCGACCACAGCATCGATCAGGGCGTCACCCACGACATCGCTGTCCTCCAGCGCAGCCATCAGCATGGCACGCGTCATGAGCTGATTGACGCGTCGCGGAATGCCCGCGGATTCGACAAAGAGGCGCGCGCCAGCCTCTTCGGCGATGCGCGGCCGTCCCTGCCACCCGACATGGCGCAGCCGGTGCTCGACATAGGGAAGCACCTCGTTCGATTCCATCGGGCCGAGATGGTGGGTGGCAATGATGCGCTGCTTCAGCTGCTCCAGCGGCGCCGAGGCGATCATGTCCTTGAACTCGGGCTGGCCGAGCAGCAGGAACTGCACGACGGGCTGGCTGCCCGTTGCGAAATTGGAGACCATGCGCAATTCTTCCAGTGCGCCGACCGTCATGTTCTGCACTTCGTCGACCACGATGAGAACGCGCTTGCCGGCGCGCGCGCGCGCGGCGAGTTGCTCTTCGATGACCGTGAGCACCGTCGCCCGGTCTGCCGTCGTGCAATCTTCGCCCATGGCATGGGCGACAAGTTTCAGGACATCGTCCCCGCGGATCAACGTGGACGCCAGTTGAATGGCCTCGACACGGCTGGAGTCGATCGTATCGAGCAGATGGGCCAGCAGCGTCGTCTTGCCCGCGCCGATTTCCCCGGTGATGACGATGAAGCCCTCACCGAGCGCGAGGCCATAGCCCAGATAGGCCATCGCCTTGCGGTGCGTTGCGCTTTCATACCAGAAGCCAGGGTCCGGCGTGAGCTGGAACGGGCGCCCGGTCAGGCCATAATGTTCGGTATCCATGGACACAGGATGTTCTCTTCCCATCAGAATGAATAACGCAGGCCAGCAAAGGCCGAAGCCACGAGATCGCCATCATTGCCATCGACGCGGGTCGAATAGAGACCAAGCGTTGCATTGGCGTCGAGCTTGCGGGTAATGCGATGCGTGAGCGCGCCGGTCGCACCGGTGGACAGGACGTTACCGGCCCCGACGATGCCCGGGTCGAACAGCGTGACATAGACATCGCCCGTGAATTGGGTGCGCGGCGAGAGGGCGTACCCGACATTCGCCTGCCCGTACCAGATCTCATCCTTCAGGCCGTTGGTCGAAAAGACCCCCGGCTGGACCGGCGACACATATTTGCGCTGCGTGTAGCCCCCGCCAATACCTGCATTCCAGCGGCCGCGCGTTGCTGACCAGAGGAGTGCGAGCCCACGACTGCGATAGGCCGAGGTGTTGATCGCCCCCAGTGCATCGTTGAGGCAGCCCCCGGCACCCGTTCCGCCGAACACGCACCCGCTGATGTTGTTGGCGAGCGCATTGCGCGGCACGGCAAAGGACGTCGGCAGGCGCGAAAGATTGTCGCTCAGCTGCTGGCCAAAGGTCTGCAGTTCGTCATAGACCGCAACCTGCAGCCCGCTGTTTTGCGTCGCCTGCCAGCTGAAGGTGCCGAAATAGGTCATCGACCCATAACGCCGCCCGACCCGCGCCTCGAGAGAGGTGCGGCTGCTGGGCCTCCAGAGGACGCCAGCATCCCAATAGAGACCGTCAAAATCATACGCGAGCTGGCGCGCGGCCACATCGTCCGTGACGAAGCGGCCATTGCCGTCAATCACCGGCGCGCCGAGCGGATCGGTCAGAACCGGACGCTGGCTGATTTCAATATCTTCATAGCCGACGCCACCGACCAGCGCGACGGTTGGCGTGACCGGCAGCGTTACGTCGCCGCGCACATTCCGGCTTTCGAACCGCTGATCGAGCTGGCCAGCGTCCTCGCGCTCATAGGCGCCGGAAACCGTCCAGCCGAATGGCAGGACGCCGGGCTGCATGCCGACACTCGCCGTCGCAAAGTGCGACAGGGAGTCGTCATACTGGTCCAGCGAAGGCTGACCGGTCGGCGTGATGAAGCTGCTATTGGCTTCGACCTTGGTGTAGCTGGCACGATAGGCGGCCGCGACATCGAGCGCGCCGATGGAGGTCGCCAGCGAGGGACCGGCATAGACCGAGTAAAGCTGGGACTGGTTTGCGACATTCCCGACGAGCAGCGGTGCGCCATCGCCCCGAATGTCGGTGCGCGCCCGTGTCGCCAAAGCGCCCGCTTCGAGGCTCAGCAACTCCGGCGCGACGTCAAGCCGCGCACGCATCAGCCCAGTATGCACCGACTGGTCAGCCACATCCTTTTGCCAGGCGATGCGCCGTTCATAGCGATAGGTCGCCTGCACTTCCGCCCGCGGACCGCGCACCGAGGCATCAACGCCAGCCGCGACCGTGCTGTAGGTCAGCACGTCCCCGCCATTCTTCAGGTCAGCTGTCGCGATCTGTCCGACCTCAAGATAGGGCGACACATCCGAACGCGCCTGCGCGGCCTGCGGCGCGAACGCGGCAGCCGTCAGCGTAAGGAGCGACCCGTGCAGTTTCAGGGTGTTACTCATGGCCATACTCAGCCTCCATACCCATAATAGGAACCGTATTTCTGTCCGCTCCCGGCAAAAGTCGTGCCGTTGAGCAGCAACTGGATGGGCGCCTGACAGGTCATCAGCTTGACCGCCTCGGCGAGGTCATGCTCGCTCGTTCGATCGGCGCGCACGACCAGGAGGATCTGCCCGATATGGTGCGCCAGGGCTGAAGCCGGCGACGCCGCGAGCGCAGGCGCACAATCAAAGATGACGATCCGCGCAGGGTTGCTGGCGAGAAGCCTGTCGACAAGCGTGAGCGCCTCTGCCGAGGAGAGAAGTTCGGAGTCGTTGGGCGTCTGATGCCCCGCCGGCAGCACCGAGAGACCGGGAATGCTCGTCGGGATGAGCAGCGCGTTCGGGTCGCTGCCCTGCGCAAGCGCATCGATAAGGCCGGATGCGCCCGTAATGCCCAGCGTGGAGAGGATTTCGGGTTTGGCCACGTCGGCATCGACGAGGACGACCTCAACATTGCGTTCATTGACCAGCGACATGGCAAGATTGATCGAACAGAAAGTCTTGCCTTCATTGGGATGCGCCGAGCACACCAAGATGGCCCGCCCGCGCTCAACCGAGGGTGTCGCGCGTCCGCCAAAGGCGTTCAGCAGCAGCGGGCGCTTCACGATCCGGAACTCTTCCGACAGAGTCGTCGGCGGATGACCCGGCACGATGAAACCGGTGTCGGCCAAGCGTTCGAGGCTGATCTCGGCAACTTCCGTGCGGGCTACGGGGGCTGGCTGCGCCGTCGCTTGTGCTGGCGCAGGTGCCGCGACGGGCAACAAGCCCTCCGACGCGTCGAGCGACACTGGCTGCGGTTCGGGAATATTGGGAATGTCGGCCGGGCGGCGCGGCCGCTCTGTGCTCGACAGGTTGAGCCCATAACGCGCTGACGCCCGTTCGATGAGCGAGCCGGCCCCGCGCTGCGGCTTGTCAGGATTCACGTCCGGAAGTCCCATCACGCCACCCCACTTCGCTGAACCATGTCGACGACGACCAGAAGCAGGAACACTCCGGCCAGCCCTGCAAGACCGCCCAGAAACAGCTTCTGCCGCTTTGCCAGAACCGGCTTGCGCGCCGCCGGGACGACTTCGCTGACCGAACCGATGACCGGCATGCCCGTGACGGCCGCGAGCTTTTGCGGCGATGCAAAGCTGCTGTTCAGCTGGCTGAGCGCAAAGGCCGTGCCGACGCCCGCAAGCAACCCGGCGATGAGAACGCCGAACATCAGGGTCGGACGGTCGGGCGCGACCGGCTGGCGCGGGCTCGACGGTGGATCGATGATCCGAAACGCGACCGAGTCCGTCGACGACGCGACCTGACCGCGCAGGCGCACCGCCTCGCGATCGGCCAGCAACTTGTCATATTGAAGCTTGATGGCCTCATAGTCGCGCGAAAGCCGGTCCTGCTCGGCCTGCGCGCCCGGCTGCTCGATCTGGCGGGCGGCATATTGCGACAGTTCGGCCTGAAGCTGCGCCTTCCGAGCCGCGAGCGCGCCAACGGCCGCCTGCTTTTCCGCCTGCATCGCACGCAGCGACGTGAACGCCGGGTTCGGCGTTGCATAGCCGCCACCTCCGCCACGCGGCGCTGTGGCGCGTGCCCGCGCCAGTTGGCTGCGCAGTGCCTGCATGTCCGGGTGACTGTCCGTCCAGCCGCGCGCCTGCGCATCCGCGATCTGGCCTTCCAATATGGCCACACGGCTGTCCCCGCCGCCGCCCAGACCGGGCATGGCGATGGTCGGCTGAATACCCGCCAACTGCCCGTTGACGGCCGCCAGCGAGCCTTGCGCCGACATCAGGTTGGAATCGATCTGATTGAGCTCGGCGCGTGCCGCTTCCATGCGCGACTGGACCGAGCCGACGCCCGGCAACAGACCAAGCGCATTGCGTTCAAAGTCCACACGGCGCGCTTCGGCTGCCCGCAACTGCTCTTCCTTCTGCACGATCTGCTGGTCAAGGAACCGCAGCGACTGCGACGTCTCGCGTCGGTCGCCGCTCATGTTTTCCTCAACGAAGATATCGATCATTTTCTGGACGACAGCGCGCGCAAGCTTTGCGTTCTCCGCATCCGAATGGCCCGACAGACCAAGGCGCGCCTTGATCTCGAACAGGTTTTCCTGCTGCTCGGTCACCTTGATGGCATCGCGCAGCCCGCTTGCGGCAGCGGTAACTTCCTTGTCGGTCGATACGGTGTTTGCAAGCTCGGTGCCGCGCACGACCTTTTCGAGATTGACCGTGGAGGTGAGTGTCCGCTTGACCCGATCAATGTCGCGCTGCTGCTCGTTCGGCGTCACGCCGATCTTGTCGCTGAGCAGACTTTGCATCTGCACAAAGACCCGCGCCTGCGATTCATAGCGGTTGGGCATCATGCTGACGACGATCCAGCCGATCAGACACACCGCCCAGGTGACACCCAGCGCCACCCAGCGGCGGCGCCAGACGCCGTGCACGGCCAAGAGAAGTTCCTGATAGAGACTGCCCATGGCGATCGATCAGAAGGCGGATTCGGGGATGATGATGACGTCGCCCGGCTGGAGCCGGACGTTGGCGGTCGTGTCCCCGCGCTTCAGCAGATTGCCGATGCGCAGCGCATATTCCCGCTGACGCCCCGACACCTTGTCAAAACGCACGAGGCGCGCGCGGTTGCCCGCCGCGAATTCGGAGAGCCCACCCACCGAGATCATCGCATCCAGCAGCGTCATGTTCGCACGAAACGGAATGGAGGCCGGCTTTTCCGTCGCGCCGACCACACGGACCTGCTGCGAATAGGTGCCGGCGAAATTGTCGACGATGACGGACACCAGCGGGTCACGGATATATTCCGACAGAGCCAGCTTCATGTCCTGCGCGAGCATGGTCGGCGTCTTGCCCACGGCCGGCATGTCAGTGATCAGCGGCGTGGTGATCCGCCCATCAGGACGGACCTGAACCTTGGCCGAGAGTTCGGGATTGCGCCAGACGAAGATGTTGAGCTGGTCGAGCGGACCAATGACATATTCTTCGCCCGGCCCTTCCTGCATCGCGACGAACGAGGCCGGGGGCAATTCAGCGCCCCCACCTGCCCCCGCACAGCCCGAAAGCGACAGCGCAGCCAGGCTGACGCCCAGCAACACCTTGGAATTACGCCCCATTCGCATTTTTGCGTCCCTTACACGTGCCAAGGCCGTGCACCGTGGACTGTGCACAACCCATCCATTCAGGCAGACGCTATGCGCCAAAGAGGTGAAGATACCGTTAGGAACGACTTGTTTCTGGCATCATCGCCGCCCCGCTTCGCGGCGGCTTTGCGACGTCAGGGTGCCACGCCGACGATGATCTCGCCCGCCGGTGGATGACCCAGAAAGGCGGCCGGGCTCGCCGTTGCGCCATAGGCACCTGCCATGAAGACGGCGATGACGTCACCTTCCTCCGCACGCGGCAGAAGGACCTGATCCCCCAGCCGGTCGAGCGGCGTGCACAGGCACCCGACGACCGTGGCGACCTCGGTTGCAGGCGTCTCAAATCTGGACGCCACCGCGATGGGATAGTTGCGGCGGACGACCGTCCCGAAATTGCCGCTGGCCGCCAGCTGGTGATGCATCCCCCCATCGGTCACCAGAAAGATTTCGCCATGGCTGATCTTTCGATCGATCACACGTGTCAGATAGACCCCGGCCTCGGCCACGAGATAGCGACCAAGCTCAATTGCGAAAGCAGTTTGTGCAAGAATATCAGATCTTTGATCAATATTCTTGCCAAGCGCTTCGCCAACCTTCCGGACATCGAGCGCCACATCATTCGGGAAGTAGGGCACGCCAAACCCGCCGCCCAGATTGACGAACGGCGGTGCTTCGCCAACCTCTTCGGCAAGCCGCGCGGCGAGCGCGATGGTCTGCGCCTGTGTCTCCGAGATGGCCCCGGCGTCGAGCGCCTGCGACCCGGCAAAGATGTGAAAGCCGCGCCAGTCCGCGCCTGCTGCCAGGATTGTGCGTACCATCGCCGGAACACGCTCGGCATCGACGCCGAACGGCTTCGCGCCGCCGCCCATACGCATGCCCGATCCCTTCAGATCAAAGTCTGGATTGACACGCACGGCCAATTTGGGCGTCGTTGAAAGCCGCTCGGCAAGGTTCAGCGCCCGGCGCAACTCACCTTCAGATTCCAGGTTGAGAACAATCCCGGCCCTGATTGCGGCTTCCAGTTCGGCATCGGTCTTCCCCGGCCCTGCAAACGAGATATGGCGCGCGCCAGAGTCCCGCGCGATCTGCAGCTCTCCGCCCGATGCCACGTCGAGCCCGTCCACCAGCGGCGCCATGAGTTTCACCAGCTGGGGCAGCGGGTTGGCCTTGATCGCGTAATGCAGGCCAAGCGACGGTGGCAACGCTTCTCTCAGAAGAGAGATACGTTCTTTAATTATCTGTAAATCATAGACAAAAAGTGGCGTCTGGATATCCGATGTGAAGATATCGCTGACCTTCTGTCCGCCGATGAGCAGTTCATTGTCACGGCCGACATATCCTGGCGGAATGGGACCCATCGGTTTCATGCGTCAGCCCCTTCCAGAAAATGCGCGCGGATCGCCACACGGTCGAGCTTGCCATTGGGATTGCGCGGCAGGTCATCCCACCAGACGGTGCGCGCAGGCTGCATGAAGTTCGGCAGTTCCTGTCGCAGATGCTGTTGCAGCGCGGCCTCTTTCAACGCCTCCCCCCGCACGACAAGGCAGATCGCCTGCCCGAGCCGCGCATCTGGGACACCAAAGGCCACCGCCTCGCGCACCCATCCGCTGGCAATGGCGGCGTCCTCGATTTCGGCCGGGCTGATGCGGTTACCGGAGCTTTTGATCATCTCGTCATCGCGCCCGACAAAATAAAGCAGCCCGTCTGCGTCGCGACGCACCGTATCGCCGGACCAGACAGCCGTGCCGCCATAGGCCGAAAACGCGGGCGCGGGCCGGAAGCGCGACGCAGTTCGCTCGGCATCCTTCCAATACCCCTTTGCGACCAGCGGCCCCGCATGCACCAGCTCACCGGGTTCATCGGGTGCGGCTTCGGTGCCATCCCGCCGGACCACCATGATCTCGGCAAAGGGGATTGCCCGGCCCATTGAGGTCGGGTGCGATCCGACAAGAGCCGGATCGAGATAGGTCGAGCGAAACGCCTCGGTCAGGCCATACATCGGGAAAAGCCGCGCGGATGGAAATGTGCCTTGCATGGCGTGCACGAGCGGAACGGTCAACGCGCCGCCCGAATTGGTCAGGCGCCGCACCTTCGCCGCCACCGTCTCTGGCCAGTCCGCTTCGCACAGCTGGATCCACAAAGGCGGAACACCGGCGATGGTTGTGACGTCATGACGGTCAACCGCCTTCACCACGTCGCGCGCCATCAGATAATCGAGCGGGATGACCGTGCCACCACCGGCCCAGGTCGAAAGCAGCTGGTTCTGCCCGTAATCGAAACTGAGCGGGAGCACGCCAAGCACACGGTCCTCAGGCACGATCTCGAGATAATGCGCCACGCTGATCGCCCCCAGCCACATATTGGCATGGCTCAACATGACGCCCTTGGGCCGCCCAGTGGACCCGGAGGTATAGAGGATGGCGGCCAGACTGTCCGGGTCTTCCGCCGATGCCGGCAAGGCGTCTGACTGTTCCGACAGTGCCAGAAGCGCATCTTCAAGCATCAGGGTGCAGCTTTGCGCCACGTCGCCCTCTTCGAGCAGCATGGCCCGGCTGCCGGCGGTGATCAGCATCGACGCGCCGCTGTCTTCGAGGATATAGGCCAGCTGCGCCCGCTTCAGTGCAGGATTGACCGGCACATGAATGAGACCGGCCCGCGCAGCCGCGAGCGGCATCAGGCACGCGACGCGCGTCTTGGGCAGCCACGTCGCAACCCGTTCGCCGCGCTGCAGCCCTTGGGCACGGAGCGCGGCCGCGAGGCGGCCCACCAGATTTTCGAGCGCCGCGTAAGAAATTGTTTCATCGCGCATGATAAGTGCGACCCGGTCCGGATCGCCGCGCAATGTCAGGTGGTCCAGCGGATAAGGCGTCGGGTCGGGGGATTGCACTCTACTTCCTTCAGGCCCAATTTTGTTTGGTGAATGCGGGGCTAGCACAATGCGGGTTAAAGGGGAGTTGTTGGATGACCTGTCCGCCGTTGCCGCCAGATTTGGCTCGCAATTGTCGGATGCCGCGCAGCACAGCCTGTTTGACCGGCTCGACTGGTTTGCGCTGACGCAGCAGCATATCTGCCCCGAAGCCCGCCCGCTGATCGCGCATGCCGAAGCCGACGGCCATGACGCATGGATGTTCCTGCGCAGGACCGGAAAGGCATCGGCAGAAGGTCTGTCCAGCTGGTATACGCTTGCCTATCGGCCCGTCTTTTCGCCCGGTGCGCCCGATGCAGCGCGGCTGAAACTGCTGCACGGCCTCGGACATCTGCTGCGGCGCGAACTCGCCACGTTCCGGATTGAGCCGGTTCCCGAGGCAGATGGCACCGCCGGGTTGCTGCAAAGGGCCTTTGGCGAAACAGGCTGGGTGGTCCATGCATGGCCGAAAACGGGCCACTGGTATACGACTGTCGGCGAAGGTGGCTTTGCGGCCTTCTGGACAGCCCGTCCGGGGCAGCTGCGCAGCACGCATGACCGCAGGGTGCGGAAGTTCCCCATGGACATCCATATCCATGACCGACTCGATGCCGCCTTGTGGTCCGATTATCAGGCGGTCTTTGCCGACAGCTGGAAAGGCGACGAAGGGTCCCTGCCCTTCCTGCACGCCATGGCGGAAGCGGCGGCGCAGAGAGGCGCGCTCCGTCTCGGCATGGCACGCCATGACGGCGCTCCGGTCGCGGTCCAGCTCTGGACCATCGACCATGGTCACGCCATCATCCACAAACTCGCCTATCGCGACGACGCAGCGGCGATGTCGCCGGGCACAGTGCTGTCGGCGGCCCTCTTCCGTCATGTCATCGACGTCGATCGGGCTGAGACCATCAGCTACGGCACAGGCGACGACGGCTATAAGCGCGACTGGATGGACCAGCGCGAACAGCTTCACAGTTTGGAATTCTTCAACCCAATGCGGGTTACAGGCTTGCTCGGCATGGCCAGATCGTCTGTGAGCCGCACGGCCTCTGCTCTCAAACGTCGAAAGAAGAATTAGAGTGTCCAACGAACGCGCCGCCCTCGCGGCAGAAATCCGCATTCTCCTGTCCGACGTGCTCGGCATCCCCCCCGAGCGTGCGAGCGCTTTCGACGATGATACGGAACTGTTCGGCGCGCTGCCCGAACTCGATTCGATGGCCGTGGCCAACCTGCTGGCCGAGCTGGAGGATCGCATGGAGATCATCGTCGACGCAGATGAAGTCGATGGTGACATGCTTGGCACCTTCGGCGCGCTGGTCGACTTCGTCGACCGGAAAAGACGGCCGTGACACTGGCAAGCCGGTGGATCGGCGACATACCGGCGATCGAAACCGGATCAGATAAACCACGCAAGATTATTGTCTTAGCGCCTCTCTTTGAGGAAGCGAACAAGGTCCGGCGGACCTTGGCCCTCCTGTTGCGGCGTCTGGCAGCGGCGGATCTCCACGCCGTCATGCCGGACTTGCCCGGCATGGGCGAACATCCGGCACATCTTGAGACAACGACGCTGTCCGACCTTCGGGACGCGGTGGCCAAAGTTGCCGCAGCACTGCAATCGTCCGGGACGGTCATCGGAATCGCGAGCTTTCGCGCGGGCTGTCTCCTCGACGACGCGGCGGACGTGGCCGCGCATTGGCGGTTTGCGCCGGAAAGCGGCGACCGACTGGTGCGAACGCTGATGCGGACCGAAGACACCACTCAATCGGACGAGACGCACGCCTTTGTTTCGGGGCAATCCGTCCGACGCGACCTTCTGGACGATCTGAGCGCCCAGCCTTTGAGTAGCCCTCCCCTGCTGCGGACGGTCCGGCTGGGCAGCGACCGCGCGGACGCCGATCTGCATGTGCCGGGCAGCCCGCTCTGGCGCCATGCCGAACCCGGTGAAGACCCGGCGCTTGCGCAACTGCTGGCCGAGGACATTGTGACGTGGATGCGGTCATGCGCCGTTTCCTGAGCTTTGATTATGACGGCGCGACGCTTCAGGCGACGCTTGACGACGGCGACGGCCGGACCGGCCTCCTCATCGTCTCGGGCGGGAATGAGATTCGAGTCGGCGCGCACCGGGGCATGGCGCGTCTGGCCAGCGACATTGCAGGCGAAGGCTACCCCGTGTTTCGTTTTGACCGGCGCGGCGTGGGTGACAGCGACGGAGCCAATGCAGGCTTTGAATCAAGCGGGCCTGATCTCCGGGCCGCCATTGCCGCCTTCCGCGCCGCCTGCCCGGACATGACCCGCATGATCGCCTTCGGCAATTGCGACGCAGCAAGCGCGCTCCTGCTGCACGCGCCCGAGGGGATCGACGCGTTGGTCCTTTCCAACATTTGGGTCGTTGAGCCGACCGACGATCTGCCGCCGCCTGCCGCGATCAAATCGCATTACCGGCAACGGTTGCGAGACCCGAAAGCGTGGCGCAGCCTGCTGTCAGGCGACGTGAACATCGGAAAGCTTCTGTCCGGCCTCCGCCGCCTTGCGGCCCCGGCTGTGCCCTCTCCGCTCTCAGACAGGATCGCACGCGCTATGGCCGACGGCCAAGTGGAAGCGACGATCCTGCTCGCCAGCCGGGACGGTACCGCCCGGTCCTTTGCCGAGGCTTGGGCGACACGCCCATTTGAAGCCGCGCGCGCCAGCGGCCGCTATCGGGTGGTGGAATTTGACAGCAGCGCGCACAGCTTCGCGCGCGCCGCTGACTACGCCGTGCTGCGCTCAGCTATTCTGGAGCGCCTCAGCGGGGGTTGAGGCGCGCGCTGCAAAGTCGGCATGGGCCAGAAAACGTTCGGCATCGAGCGCCGCCATGCATCCCATGCCAGCCGCCGTCACAGCCTGACGGTAAACCTTGTCGGTCACATCGCCTGCCGCAAACACCCCGGGGATGCTCGTGCGGGTGCTGCCCGTCTCGACCAGCAGATAACCCTCATCATCCATGGGCAGATGGCCGGCGAAAACATCGGTCGCCGGCTTGTGACCGATGGCAACAAACGCCCCATCGGTTTCGAGATGGGAAAGCTCTCCGGTGACGGTGTCACGCAGGTCGAGGCCGGTCACCACTTCGGGCGAACCACTGCCGACGAACCGCTCCACGGCCTTGTTCCAGAGGACCTTGATGCCGGGATGGGCAAACAGGCGGTCCTGCAGAATCTTTTCCGCGCGCAGGCTGTCGCGCCGATGGATGAGCGTGACTTCCGGGCTGTGGTTTGTGAGATAAAGTGCCTCTTCGACAGCCGTGTTGCCGCCGCCGATCACAACGACCTTCTTGCCGCGGTAGAAGAAGCCGTCGCACGTGGCGCAGGCGGAAATGCCCTTGCCCTGCAGGGCGGCTTCACTGTCGAGGCCGAGCCATTTGGCCTGGGCACCCGTTGCGATCACCACGGTGTCAGCGATGTAGATATCCCCGCTGTCGCCGGTCAGGCGGAAGGGGCGCTGCGAGAAATCAACGTCCGAAATGATGTCCCACACCATCTGCGTGCCGACATGTTCGGCCTGCGCCTGCATCTCTTCCATCAGCCAAGGGCCCTGAACGACATTGCGGAATCCAGGATAGTTCTCGACATCGGTGGTGATGGTCAGCTGGCCGCCAGGCTGCAGCCCCTGCACGACGATCGGCTTGAGGCCAGCGCGTGCGGCATAGATTGCCGCCGAAAGACCCGCCGGGCCGGACCCCATGATGAGCATGCGCGTGGTGATCGTCTTTGACATGTGATGGGCACTCTGAACGTGATTGGAGACGGACTGCGGCCATATGGCGACAAGCGGTCTGATTGCAATGGCCCGATAACCCGGTTCCGTATTTACCCTGAATTGATCGGGAACGGATATAAGTGCATATGCATATGCAGTCCGAGTTGAAATCGGGCGGGGAGAAAACGGGGTAAAGAGCGTGCGGAATTTTCCTTCCGAACCGATATCGTTCGACAGATGCCAAAAATCTTATGACGCCCAGCCTGTCAGAAATGATAAAAATACAGGTCCTGCAAAGACATAAATTAGAATTGAGCGCCGATGGGAGGCGTTCTGAAAATGGGTCTGGAGGGAGCCAACCAAATGACCACGGACGTGATCGTCCATATCGTTGATGATGATTTCAACGTGCTTGATTCGACAGCGATGCTGTTGAAGCTGCTGGGCCATACCGTGCAGACATGGAACTCCCCTTGTGATTTCCTCGACCATCGCGACCTTGCTGTCTGGGACGTCGTTCTCCTTGATCTCCGCATGCCCGATCATGACGGTTTCGCCGTCTACCGCACGCTGCGTCAGCGCGATCAGCTCAACCCGGTTGTCCTGATGACAGGGCACGGCGACAGTGAACTGGAAGCCGAAGCCTTTGCGCTCGGCTTTTCTGCAATTTTGCACAAGCCGTTTAGCGAAGATGAACTTGTTGCCGCCATAGAGGGCGCGAAGGTCCCGGAACCGAGGTAGCTGCTGCGCGGTTGTCCCGGCTCGGGCCTTCGGGTCATATCTGGGTAAGGGACACATCATGGCTGCTGCAGCAAGCACGCTCAACGTTCTCGTAACCGGCGGCGCCGGCTATATTGGCAGCCATGCCGTGCTCGCCCTGCGAGACAGGGGAATCCGCACCGTCGTCATCGACAATCTGGTCACCGGTTTTCGCTGGGCAGTGCCGGATGACGTCCCCTTCGTCGACGCCGATATTGGCGACGTCGCTGCGGTGTCGGATGTTCTTGCCGAACACCGCATCGATGCCATCCTCCATTTTGCGGGGTCTGTTGTCGTTCCGGAATCGGTTGAAAACCCCCTCAAATACTATGGAAACAACACCGCCAACTCGCGCAGTCTGATGGCCGCTGCCGTGGCGGGAGGCGTGCGCCATTTCATCTTTTCGTCGACCGCAGCCACCTATGGGATCCCGGACTCCGTGCCGGTCAGCGAAGACGCGCCGAAGCGGCCCATCAATCCCTATGGCATGTCCAAGCTGATGACCGAGCACATGCTCGCCGATGTCGCGGCGGCCCATCCGATGAACTTCTGCGCACTGCGCTATTTCAACGTCGCAGGTGCCGACCCGCAGGGGCGCACCGGACAATCGACGGCCGGCGCCACGCACCTTATCAAGGTCGCGGTCGAAGCAGCCTTGGGCAAACGCGATCATGTCAGCGTGTTCGGCACCGATTACGCGACGCCCGATGGCACGGGCGTGCGCGACTATATTCATGTCTCAGACCTTGCGGAGGCCCATATCCACGCGCTCGACGCGCTGGCGGAGGCGCCCCGCGACAGCCTGACGATGAACTGCGGCTATGGGCGCGGCTTTTCGGTTCGGGAAGTCCTTGACGCCGTGGATCGGGTCGCTGGGGTCACGCTGAACCGCAAGATCGAAGGCCGACGCGCCGGGGATCCGGATGCGCTCATCGCCGACAATTCACGCATCATGGCGCGGCTCCCGTGGCAGCCTCGCTATCAGGACCTTGATGTCATCGTCAGCCACGCCCTCGCCTGGGAACAGGCGCTGATGCGCCGCAATCTGGCGGGTTAGGCCAGCGCCGCGCTCTTGCGCGCCGCCTCGACAATGGCGGCACGATCCGGCGCGCCACGATTGACGACCCAGCTCCCCCCGACGCACAGGACGGGGCCATGCGCCAGCCAGGCAGGCGCGGTCTCAAGCGAGATCCCACCTGTCGGACAGAACTTGGCCTGCCCAAACGGCGCCGACAGCGCCTTGAGCGCGGGCAACCCACCTGAGGCTTCTGCCGGGAAAAACTTGAAATGATCGAGGCCGAGGTCAAGCCCGCGCATGATGTCGGCGGCATTCGCGACGCCGGGCAGGAAGGGAATGCCGCTCGCAATCGCCGCCTTGCCGAGGGGTTCGGTAAGGCCGGGTGACACGATGAACTCCGCCCCCGCATCCAGCGCGGCGCGCAGGTCCGCCTCATTGAGCACCGTGCCGGCGCCTACAATAGCGCCCTCGACGGTCTTCATCTCGCGGATCACGTCGAGCGCGGCCGGCGTGCGCAGCGTGACTTCCAGAACGCGCAGGCCACCTTCGACGAGCGCCTCGGCAATCGGGCGGGCATGCGCGACGTCATCAATCACAAGCACCGGGATGACCGGCGCGGTGCGCATGATGGCTTCGATCGGTTTCAAATTCCATGCTCCTTGCAGAAAGCGGCCGCAGCACCGAACAGGCCCGGCTGCGGATGCGTGATGAGTTTGACGGGCATGCGGGCCATCATGGCCTCAAATCGGCCCTTCGCGCGGAACCGCTCGCCAAATCCGGACGACAAAATGGTGTCCTTGATGCGCAGGCCCAGGCCGCCCGCCACAACCACCGCGCTCGCGCCCTGCGTCAGGGCAATGTCCCCCGCAACGCTGCCGAGCGTCAGGCAGAAGCGTTCAATGGCCGCAGTGGCGAGGCTGTCTTCACCCGAAAGCCCCAATGCCCACAGCGCCTTGTCCTCCAGCGCGTGAACCGCCTTGCCCTCGATCCGCGCCAGCGTCTGATAGATGTCGACAAGGCCCGGACCCGACACGATCCGTTCCACCGAGACGCGGCGATAGCGCTTGCGCAGCTGGTTGAGGATTTCATCTTCAATGCTGTCGAGTGGCGCGAAATCGGTGTGCCCGCCCTCGGTTGCCACGACGTGATAGGTCCCCGCCCCCCGCCAGACGTGTGAGACGCCAAGACCCGTGCCCGGGCCAATGACGCTGATCGTGCCGCTTTCGGGCAAGGCCTCGTCGGGGCCGCACAGATGCTGGAAATGCGCGGGCCCGGCCTGCGCCACGGCGTGGCCGACCGCGCCAAAATCATTGACGAGCGAGATCGCGTCCACCTGAAGCTGGCCCGGGAGCTGCGCAGGCTGCAGAACCCAGGGATTATTGGTGAACTTGATGACCTCACCTTCCACCGGGCCTGCAATCGCGATCGCGACCGCTTTGGGCAGTGGCCCTTCGGCTTGCGCCGCAAAGGCCTCCCACGCGGTCTGGAAGGACGCATGATCGGCCGTATGGAGCGTGACGGCATCTCCGAGTGACAGAACGTGCCCGTCCGCAACTTCGGCGATGGCAAAGCGTGCATGCGTGCCACCGATATCAACCGTCACAATCCGTGTCATAGCCCTGCCCCCGCCAGCATCGCGGACGCTCCGCGCTCCGCCCCATCTGCACCGGCACGCATCATGGCAAACAGTTCACGGCCAAGTCCATCTTCCGCAACTGGGGCGGTCGCGGGCACACGCCCCGACAGATCGGCCAGAACGTCCAGCACCCCATCATGACCGCACAGGCGGATGATGTCGCCATCCTGCAGGCAGGCGATCGGCCCGCCACCAATTGCTTCCGGCGTCAGATGGATTGCAGCCGGAACCTTGCCGCTTGCGCCCGACATGCGCCCATCGGTGACCAGTGCAACCTTGTAGCCGCGATCCTGCAGCACGCCCAAAGACGGCGTCAGCTTGTGCAGTTCGGGCATACCGTTGGCGCGCGGCCCCTGGAACCGGACCACCACGACGACATCGCGGTCGAGCGCGCCGGCCTTGAACGCCGCGATCACGTCCTCCTGTGTCTCGAACACGCGACACGGCGCCTCGATCGTCCAGCGCGTCTTTTCGACAGCACTGGTCTTGAACGTGGCCCGCCCCAGATTGCCCTGGACAAGCCGCATGCCACCATCGGGCTGGAACGGCGCCTCGGGCCGCCGCAGCATGGTGTCATCGGCGCTCACCGTCGGACCATCGCGCCAGACAACCGTCTCTCCGTCCAGCACCGGTTCCCGGCCATAATCGCCGAGATCCTTGCCCGCGACGGTCATGATGTCGCGGTGGAGCAGCCCGGCCTCAAGGAGGACGTTGATGACAAATCCCATGCCACCTGCGGCGTGGAAATGGTTCACGTCGCCCGCTCCGTTGGGATAGACCCGCGCGATCAGCGGGACTGCGGAAGACAGCTGGTCAAGATCTTCCCAATCTATGAGGATGCCCGCCGCACGCGCAATCGCGGGAATATGGATGGCGTGGTTGGTCGACCCGCCGGTCGCGAGCAGCCCGACGCAGGCATTGACGATCGCCTTTTCATCGACGCAGTGGCCAAGCGGACGGAAATCGTCCCCCTGTCCAATCTCGGCGAGCCGGTGGACCGCCGCGCGCGTCAGTTCGGTGCGCAGCTTGGTGCCCGGATTGATGAACGCGGCCCCCGGCATGTGGAGACCCATCACTTCCATCATCATCTGGTTGGAATTGGCGGTCCCGTAAAAGGTACAGGTGCCGGCGCCGTGATAGGAGGCGGCTTCGGCTTCGAGCAGTTCCTCGCGCGTGGCCTTGCCCTCGGCATAAAGCTGCCGCACGCGCTGCTTTTCCTTGTTGGCAAGGCCCGTCGGCATGGGTCCTGCGGGCACCAGAATTGTCGGCAAATGCCCAAAACGCAGCGCGCCGATCAGCAGGCCGGGGACGATCTTGTCACAGATGCCGAGCAAGAGCGCGCCTTCAAACATGGCGTGGCTGAGGCCGACGGCGGTGGCCATGGCAATCGTGTCACGACTGAACAGCGAGAGCTCCATGCCCGCCTGACCCTGCGTCACCCCGTCGCACATGGCCGGGACGCCGCCTGCCACCTGCGCCGTCGCGCCGACTTCGCGCGCGAACATCTTGATGGCTTCTGGGTAGCGGCCATAAGGCTGATGCGCCGACAGCATGTCGTTATAGGCCGTGACGATCCCGATGTTCATCGAGGCGCCCGCGCGGATGGCGGGCTTGTCATCTCCTGCGGCGGCAAATCCGTGCGCCAGATTGCCGCAGGACAGCCGGTCGCGATTGACGCCGGCATCGGCCTGACGGGCCACAAGGTCGAGATAGCGCTGACGTCCGGGGCGGCTCCGCTCGATGATCCGTGCGGTGACGGCCTCGATCTTGGGGTGCAGATTACTCATGCCAGGTCACTCCATCGCGTTCGGCCAGTGCGATTGCGGCGCTCGGCCCCCAGCTTCCCGCCGTGTAGGGCTTGGGTTCCAGCCCATTGTCGGCCCAGGACTGGCGGATGGCGTCCACCCAGTGCCACTGCGCCTCCACCTCATCACGCCGCACGAACAGCGTCTGGTCGCCCTCCACAAGGTCGAGCAGGAGCCGCTCATAGGCGATGCGCTTGCGGGCGCCCGCAAAGGCGTTCGGCATCGAGATGTCGAGCGGCACCTCACGCAGCCGCACCCCGCCACGATCCAGACCGGGGACCTTTGCCATCACCGACATCCGGACATTCTCCTGCGGCTGGATACCGATGATGAGGCGGTTCGGTTCCGTCTGCGCGCCATGGCCGGCAAAGATCGAATGCGGGATGGGCTTGAACTGGATCGCGATCTCGGTCTTGCGTTCGGGCAGCCGCTTGCCGGTCCGGAGATAGAAGGGCACGCCCTTCCAGCGCCAATTGTCGACATGCGCTTTCAGCGCGACAAATGTCTCGGTCGATGATGTCGCGCCAAGCTCCTCATCATAGCCGGGCACAGCAACGCCCGCGATCGCACCTGCCTTATACTGTCCGGTCACGCTCTCGCTCGGCTCCACAGCCCGCAGTGAGCGGAGCACCTTCACCTTTTCATCGCGCACCGCCGTTGCATCAAAGCTCGACGGCGGCTCCATCGCGACGAGTGCCAGGAGCTGCAGCATATGGTTCTGCACCATGTCGCGCAGCGCCCCCGCGCCATCATAAAAGCCGACGCGGCCTTCAAGCCCGACGGTTTCGGCCACGGTGATCTGCACATGATCGATGTGGCTCGCATTCCAGAGCGGCTCGAACAGAATATTGGCAAAGCGCAGGGCCAAGAGGTTCTGGACCGTTTCCTTGCCAAGATAATGGTCGATCCGGAAAATCTGGTCTTCGCTAAAGACGGCGGCGACCGCGTCATTGATCTGCTGGCTGGTGGCAAGATCGGTGCCCAGCGGCTTTTCAAGGCCGATGCGCGTGTGCTTCTGCGCCAGCCCGGTCGCCGCCAGACCGGCAATCGTGCGCTCGAACAGCGAAGGGGCGGTCGACAGGAAGATGGCCAGCCCGTCCTTGGGCGTACCAACCTTCGCGGCCAGCGCCGGAAATTCATCCGGCACCGAGGCGTCGACCTTCTGATAATAGAGGCAGTTCAGAAATGCCGGGATCGCGCTCTTGCGGTCTTCGGGCAGATAGGTTTCCAGCGCTGTCGCCGCAAACGCCCGGAAACTCTCATCGGTCATGTCCGAACGCGCGGTGCCGAAGATTTCAAGATCCTGGCGGACCAGCCCGTCGGCATGAAGCGCACACAGCGAGGGCAGCAGCATCCGCTGCGAAAGATCCCCTGATGCGCCAAACAAGATCAATTTGTCGGCTACAAAGCCCATTGTTCATCTGCCCGTTGGTGTTCCCCTCCCGGCACTAGGGCATTTGTCGCGAGAGACAACTTTCCTGCATACGGATGCACGTCGGCGCCTCGCCGGGGCGCACGCAGCATCTCGTCTGAAAAGCACTCCCGGCGACCGGGAGAGGCGCGATTAAAGCCAGAAAAGGACCAGCATGAGCGCGGTGCAGAAACTCACAAGAGTTGCCGTCACGACAGGGATCGTCGCCCGCCAGCCCATCTCCATCAGCAGATCCATCCGGCTGCGCATTGCCGTTGCTGTGACCGCGGCCAGAAGCAGACCCTTTGAGACGCCGAGCGCAATTTCGACGAACCGATGGGGGATAGTGACCATCGAATTGATCGCGACCACGGCGAGAAAGGCGGTGATGAACCAGGGCAAGGCGAGCCGACGCCACAAGGGGGCGCCCGCCCCCTGCCCGTCCCGGCCAACCATCAGCGACACAAGCGCGATAACTGGGGCCAACAAGGCCACGCGGGCGAGCTTCACAATCGTCGCGTAGCTGCCCGCCGCATCGGAAAAGGCATATCCGCCGCCAATCGCCTGCGCCACATCATGGATCGACGCGCCGATCAGGAACCCCGCCTGTGCGTCGCTGAGGTGCAGCATCGTCGCGAGCACAGGGTAAAGCGACATCGCGATCGCGCTGGCCAGAGAGATACCAACGAGCGTGAGCGCGAACTGCGCCTGGCTCAGCCGGTCGCGTCCAATCACACCATAGAGCGCGAGCGCGGCACTTGCGCCGCAGATCGCCGTCGATCCCCCCGCAAGCAGACCTGCATATTGACCCTGCCCCGCGATGCGCGCGCCAACGATCCCGGCGAGGATTGTGGCACCCATCACGACCAGAAGCGCCGCAAAGGGCGCGGCCCCCAGCGCCGCAATTTGCGCGAGCGTAACCTGCAGGCCCAGAATGACGATGCCCCAGCGCAGCCCAGTCCGCGAGGCGAAATCAAGCCCGGCATGCGTCCGCACATCGCGGGCGACGAAGTTCAGCGACAGCCCGATCAGAAGGCCCAGCAGAATGATCGGAAATTGATAATGTTCGGCAAGCCAGGCAGCGGCCGCCGCAGCGACGCCGCAGATCGCCAGCCCGGGAAGCAGCACGAGGCGCTCGGACGGCGTGTCCGACTGCGGCTCTTCGACACCCGCCAGATGCATCTCGCCGAAAAGGTCGCCGCCATAAGGGAGCGCGTCCCAATCCAATCCCTGACGGCGGCCCGCGCCGGACATGTCTTGCGGTGTCATAATGCCTTTTCTTATCGCCTCATCGCGCTAGGATGCAAGCGACAGCGCCCGCGCAACGGGTCGTGCAGGAGAAAATGGATGAAAGTTGAAGGATCGGCGCCGCCGACAAACCGCGCAGTGACGCTTTTGATTGTCCTTCTCTTTCTTGGAAATGCCCTGAATTACGTTGATCGTCAGGTCCTCGCCCTGCTCAAGCCAACGCTGGAGGCGGAATTTGGCTGGAGCGACGCCGACTATGCACATCTCGGATCGGCTTTCCAGTTTGCGGCCGCCGGCGCGCTGCTGGCTGTCGGCTGGTTTGTGGACCGGCTGGGCGTGCGCTGGGCCTATGCGATTGCAGTCGCCGTCTGGAGCATGGCGGGCGCAGCCCACGCGCTTGCCAATTCAGTGCAGCAATTCGTGACAGCCCGCGTGGTTCTGGCCATCGGGGAAACCGTTTCAACGCCTGCGGGCCTGAAGGCCGCTGCGCTCTATGTTCCCCCTGAAAAGCGCAATCTGGCGATCGGTGTGGTGAACACCGCGTCCAACATCGGTGCGATCATTACCCCGATCCTGATCCCGCCCTTCGCCGTTGCCTTTGGCTGGAAGGCAGCGTTTGTGGTCACAGGTGCGCTCGGCTTCTTCTGGCTGGCCGCCTGGTGGCTGGGCACCGGCAAGCTCGTCCCTGTCGGCAAGGTACCGGAGCGTGCGCCCGTTGCGTGGAGCACGCTACTGCAGGACCGGCGGAGCTGGGCCGTCATTGGCGCCAAATTCCTGACCGACTGCGTCTGGTGGTTCGTCCTGTTCTGGATGCCGGACTTCTTTTCGCGCGTGTTCGGGATGAAGCAGGCGCAGCTGGGCTGGCCCATTGCCATCATCTTCTCGCTCGCAGCGCTTGGCGCCGTGACATCGGGCGGCCTCTTCCCGCTGCTGCGCGCGCGCGGATGGACGATGAACCGCGCCCGCAAGATGTCGATGCTCCTCTTTGCGCTCGTCGTTCTGGCAATGCCCCTCGCGCTCGCGACGCGGGACCCTTGGCTGGCAGCGGTCCTGATCGGCCTCGGCCTCTTCGCCCATCAGGGTTTTTCGACCAACATTTTCGGAATGACAGCAGACATCGTGCCCGCGACCCGCATCGCGAGCGTGATCGCACTGGGGGCCGTGGCGGGCAATCTGGCGGGCATGGGGATCATCGAACTGGCCGGCTGGTCGCTGCAGAACAACCATGGCTATACGCCGATGTTCGCGATTTGCGGCGTGGCCTATCTCGCCGCACTTGCCTTCATCCACATGGTCCTGCCGAACCTCGACACCGCCGCAGAAAAACCCTGACGGCGCTTTCGTCGCCCAAAAAAAATGGCCCCCGCAGCGGACTGCGGAGGCCAATGGGTTTTGGTTTGGTATCAACCTTAGAAGCTGTACCGGGCGCTGATGCCCCAATACCGATCCGCGTCGCGCGGGATCTGGTAGCGATAGGAGCCGCTGACGCCGCCGTTGACGATCGCGGCCGGATAGGCCTTGTCGAACAGGTTGCGGATCTGCGCGGTCACCTTCCACTTGTCGTTCGGGTCGACCAGACCGGCGGAGAGGTTGAACAGCGTGTAGCCCGGAATGGTGCCGAAGCGCCGCTGGACCGCATCCGGCGCGAAGAGCGAAAGCTGCTTGGTCTGGCCGTTCATCGAACCCCCGAGCGTGATGTCGGCAAAGCTGCCGGTCTCGAAGCGATGGTCGGCAGAGATCGAGCCCTTCCAGCTCGGCGCATAGCCAAGCTTGGTACCTGCCGGGATGATCGCCGTGGCCGCCGCACCCGGAGCAACCTTGAACGAGTCAACATGCGCGTCGGTGTACGCCAGACCGCCGGTGATGGTGGTGTTGCGCGACGGACGATAGTTGAAGTCCAATTCGACACCACGGGTCGAGACTTCGCCCGCATTGGTGAAGCGCGTCACGACAACGCCCGCGACCAGATCAGGGTTGTTGGCCTGGAAGTTCTTATACTTCGCATAGAAGCCCGCGAGGTTGAACGTCAGGCGGCCACCGAACAGGGTGTTCTTCAGGCCGACTTCGAACGAGTCCGACGTTTCCGGCTCGATCACGTTCGTGCCCGTGGCCGTCAGGTTGAAGAACACGTTGAATGCCGGGCCCTTATAGCCACGGGCATAGCTCGCATAGGCCATGACCGCGTCGCTGATGTCGCCCTGCACGGCAATTTTGCCGGACAGGTTGTCATTGCTCGTCCGCGTCCGCCACGGCACGCCGTTCGATGCTGCCACGGCCTGCGTGACCGCTGCCGACGGTGCGGTGCCTGCGGCGACCAGCGCCAGATAGCGGTCATAGACGCCCTGGTCGAAGTTCGGCTGGATGCCCGGCCCCGACAGCGGCGACACGCGCGAGTGGAAGACCGACAGCTTGTCATGCGTGTACCGCAGACCGCCGATGACACGGACGCTTTCACCCAGCTTCAACGTCCCCTGACCGAACAGGGCCAGGTTGTCGAAGACCGAACCAAATGTGGCGCTGCCATTGGGATTGGTCGACGCGTTTGCATTCGCGCTGCCGCACGGGATCAGGACGCCCGTCGGTGCACCAGTTGCCGCGGTGCAGGTGATCACGTTGCGCGCAAAGGTGCGTTCGCTTTCAGCACGCGAATAATAGCCACCAAGGACGTAAGACAGCGTCTGGTCGGCCGGCGAGGTCAGCCGGATTTCCTGGCTGAACGTGGTCGAGGTCTGCGGACCATTGTCATGCAGCTGGTTGAAGCCGACATAGGCCTTGTCCAGCCAGTCCCCGTCGCGGATTTCGGTGTTGTCCCACCCGCGATAGGCTGTGATCGAGGTCAGGGTATGGTCGCCGACGGCGACGTCAATCTGGCCCGAAACGCCCCAGCCCTTTTCCTTGGTCGACGTCTCAAGATTCTGAGCAACCTGACGGGTCTTTGCCCCGCGCGGCGTCGGCAGAACGCTGCTGAAGGCGAGGCTCGTGCTCGCAACGCCAGCACCGGTCAGCGGACCGGTTGCGATGATGTCAGCGCAGCAATCGTCGTCATTCTTGTAATAATCGGCAGCGAGGTAGACGCGCAGGTCGTCGCTCGGCTCGTAGAGATACTGGCCGCGGACGCCCCAGTGCTTGTAGCCGTTGACCCAATTGCGGGTCGTGACGTTGCGGATGTTCCCGTCATAGCTGCCGAGGAACGCCGTCAGGCGCGCCGCGCTGTCCTTGCCGATGGGGGCATTGATCGACCCCTTCAGGCGAACTTCCTTGCGGTCAAAATAGCTGGCTTCCACCGTGCCGCCGAATTCGCGCTTCGGCATCTGCGTCGTGATGTTGATCACGCCGGCCGAGGCGTTCTTGCCGAACAGCGTGCCCTGCGGGCCGCGCAGCACTTCGATCTGCGCCACATCGACGAGGTCGGAGAAGGCTTCACCCGAACGGGCGTAGACCACGCCATCGACGACCGTCGACACCGACGGCTCGCCCGCGATCGAGAAGGTCGCCGTGCCGACGCCGCGCAGGAAGATCGTCTGGTTGAGCGTCGTCCCTGACTTCAGGAAGTTGAGCGACGGCACGAGCTGAGTCGCCGACTCGAGGCTCGGGCGCGCGTTGTTGGCAAGCGACTCTCCCGAGATGACCGAGACTGCAACCGGAACCGACTGCAGGCTTTCCGAACGCTTCTGTGCCGTGACGATGATTTCGGTCGGGGCTTCGTCATCCGCGGCCTGCGCAAAGGCAGGCGCCGCAACAAGGCCGGCCAGCGCGAACGCTGCCGAAGCTTTGAGCATTGATTTAAAAGGGGTGTTCATAAATCCTCCTCCCAGTGCGAACCGCAGCTCGGGCACGGTCTGAACGTCCGTTTCCTGCCACTTGTGCCGCTTGAATTGCGATTCCCGCTTCGATATGTCAAGCGGTGTCACACGAGTCTCGGCGAGCGTGGCAAAGCCGCAACACTGGGGATGCCCCTCTGTTCCGGCCGCCGACACGGCTCCAGATGCGGATCGCACACCAAGTGCGGCCATTTACAGACAGAAGGCGCGGGTTTGCGTCGCAAAGGATGGGACGGATGCAGGACGGATTTTCGATGTGCGAGGGCGGGTTCGACCTGCACTACGCGGGTCGATTGATCCTGTCGCACCGTGCCGGCAGTCCACCGCAGGACAGGGATCCGACAACGGGCCACGGCCCCCTCCCCGTTCTGACGATGGCGCGTGGCGCCCCGCAGATTGAGATGGTGCGCGGCAATTTCCGGATCGAGGATGCCCCGAGCGGACTGATCACGCCGCTGGACGCCGTTCTGGAAGAGGGTGCGGTCACCCTCAGCGATGCGGACGGCCCGGCCGCGCGCCTGACCTTTTCGGGCCATCGTCTTGGCGTTGACCTGCTGCGCCCCGGCTATGACCGGATCCATCTGCACCTCCATGCCGAAGCCGACGAAACCGTCTGGGGCGGCGGGGAGCAGATGAGCTACCTCGCCCTCAACGGCCGCGCCTTCCCGATGTGGACCAGCGAGCCTGGGGTTGGCCGGGACAAGTCGACTGAACTGACCCGCCTGATGGACGAATCCGGTATGGCGGGCGGCGATTACTGGAACACCAACTATCCGCAGCCGACCTTCCTGACCTCCCGCTGGCTCGCGGTGCATTGCATGGCCGAAGCCTATAGCGTCCTTGATTTCACGGACTCCTCTCGTCACCGCGTCGAAGTGTGGGCGCAGCGGGCGTCGTTTGAACTGTTCGCAGCAGACGGACCGGCCGCGCTCGTCAGCGCGCTCTCCCTGCGCTTCGGGCGTCAGCCGCCGCTCCCTGACTGGGCCATATCCGGGGCGATTGTCGGCCTGAAGGATGGAGCGCGCAGCTTTGAACGGCTGGAGGCCTTTGTGGATGCCGGTGCGGCCGTCTCCGGCCTGTGGTGTGAAGACTGGGCCGGGGTGCGCGAAACGAGCTTTGGCCGCCGCCTCTTCTGGGACTGGCGCCGCAGCCGGCAGCGTTATCCCGATCTGCCGGAGCGGATCGCTGCCCTCCAACAGCGCGGTATCCGCTTCCTCGCTTATGCCAACCCCTATCTCGCCGTTGACGGCATCCTCTACGAGACGGCCCTGGACGGCGGGCACTTCTGCCTGAAGCAGGACAGCGACGACGTCTACCTTGTCGACTTTGGCGAATTTGACTGCGGCGTTCTGGATTTCACGCGCAAGGAAACGCGCGACTGGTTTGCCGAACATGTCCTCGGGCGCGAAATGCTCGATATTGGCATGTCGGGCTGGATGGCCGATTTCGGCGAATATCTGCCGACAGACCTGCGGCTGGCCGACGGGTCGGACCCGATGGAGGCGCACAACCGTTGGCCGGTCCTGTGGGCGGAGGTGAATGCGCAGGCCGTTGAAAGTCGGGGTCGCACCGGGGACGCCGTCTTTTTCATGCGCGCGGGATTTTCGGGGGTTCAGGCCCACTGCCCGCTGCTCTGGGCCGGAGACCAGTCGGTCGACTTCACGCGCCATGACGGGATCGGCACCGTCATCACCGCGGCCCTGTCCGCAGGACTTGTCGGCAACGCCTACAGCCATTCCGACTGCGGGGGATATACCTCGCTCCACGGCAATGTGCGGACGGCCGAACTGATGGCGCGCTGGTGCGAGCTTGCGGCCTTTGCACCCGTCATGCGCAGCCATGAGGGCAACCGGCCCGACGACAATCTGCAATATGACAGCACGCCCGACCTGCTCGCGTGCTTTGCGCGGTGGAGCCGGGTCCATGCCCACCTCGCCCCCTATGTACGTCATCTGTGCGACGCAGCCTTGTGCGAAGGACTGCCGGTGCAACGCCCGCTCTTTCTCCATTATCCCGATGATCGCGCGCTCCATGCCGTGCAGGACCAGTATCTTTACGGCGCCGACCTGCTCGTCGCGCCGGTGATCGAGGAAGCGGCCATCCGACGCACGGTTGTCCTGCCGGGAGACACGCCGTGGCGGCACGTCTGGAGCGGAACCGACTTTCCGCCCGGCACGCATGATGTGGCGGCACCGCTTGGCCAGCCGCCGGTCTTCTATCGGCCGGACAGCGCCTTTGCAGGGCTTTTCGCGCAGCTACCCGAGGTTCTGGGCCAATGAGCGAGCGTGCCAATATCCGCGATGTGGCCGCCCGCGCAGGCGTTGCGGTAAAGACCGTCAGCCGCGTGCTCAATGGACATCCCTATGTCAGCGCGGACACGCGCAGCCGTGTCGAAGAGGCCATGCGCGCGCTGGATTTCCGCCCGAGCGTTGCGGCGCGCATCCTGTCGGGCGCCAAGAGCAACCAGATCGCGCTGATCTACGACAATCACAGCCCCTATTATATGTTCCAGATCCAGACCGGGTGCTGGGACTGCTGCCGCGACCATCATATCCGCCTGCTTGCCCAACCGGTCGACGTGGCCGCCCCCGATGTGGGCGAACAGGTGCGCGGTCTGGTCACCGAAACGCAGGTGGACGGAATCATCCTCTCCTCGCCGGTGACCGACTGCGTCCCCGTCCTGCGCGCGCTGGAGGCGATGGACATTCCGTTCGTCCGCATCTCGCCCGGCACCAACCATGCGCTGACCAGCTCGGTCTTCATGGACGACGCCCAGGCGGCCGACGACATGACGAGCCACCTGATCAACGTCGGCCACCGGCGCATCGGCTTCATCAAGGGGCATCCCAACCATATGGCATCGGATGACCGCCTGTTCGGCTATCGCCGTGCACTCGACCGGGCGGGACTGTCGTACGAACCCGTTTTGGTCTGTGACGGGGCCTTTGATTTTGACTCAGGCGCTCGCGCCGCCCGCCATCTGCTCGATCTGCCCAACCCGCCCACCGCCATCTTCGCGTCGAACGATGACATGGCAGCGGGCGTCCTGTCGGTGGCGCATGATCGCGGCATCGCCGTCCCGTCCCGGCTGTCGGTCGCCGGGTTTGACGACACGACGCTGGCCCGCACTGTCTGGCCGCCACTGACCACGATCCATCAGCCCATGGCCGAGCTGGCCCGCACAGCAACCGAAATTCTCATCGCCGGGGGAGGAATTACCCACCGTCGGCTTCCCCACACCCTCATCGAGCGCGCCTCCGTCGCGCCACCAGCCAGGATATGATCATGAGCGAACTTCCCCTTCCTCCCGCCCGCCTGCCCCTTGGTGACACGGGCCTTTCAGTCTCTCCTATCGCCTGGGGCATGTGGCGTCTGGCCGAAGGCGGCCGGTCCGCGACGGAAGCGTCACGCCTTGTCCACGCCGCGCTCGACGCCGGGATCACGCTGCTCGATACAGCCGACATCTATGGCTTTGACGGCAGCGGCGGCTTCGGGGATGCCGAAGCGCTGCTGGGCGAGGTGCTGGCCGCCGAGCCCGCCCTGCGCAGCCGGATGGTTCTCGCAAGCAAGGGCGGAATCCTGCCGCCTTTGCCCTATGACCAGTCGGCCGACTATCTGAACGCAGCGCTTGATGCCTCGCTCCGTCGCCTCAAGACCGACTGCATCGATCTGTACCAGATCCACCGGCCCGACATTCTGGCCCATCCGCAAGAGGTTGCGCGCGTGCTCGATGATGCAGTGACGGCCGGCAAGGTCCGCGCGCTCGGCGTCTCCAACTTCACCATGCCGCAGATTGCCGCGCTCAATCAGTTCCTCGGCCACAAGCTCGTTGCGACCCAGCCGGAAATCAGCCCGCTGCGGATCACCTGCTTTGAAAATGGCGAACTGGATCAGGCGATGATGCTCGGGCTTCGTCCGCTCGCCTGGTCGCCGCTTGCAGGCGGCCGTCTGGTCAAGCCGGAGAGCGCGCGGGACCTCGCCGTCGCCAAGGAGCTGGACCGCATTGCAACCGCGCAGGGCGTCTCGCGCAGCGTCGCCGCCTACTCCTGGCTGATGGCGCATCCCGCCGGGATCATCCCGATCATCGGATCGCAGCAGGAAGAGCGGATTGCCGAAGGCGCCGCTGCCCTGACCGTGCGGTGGACGCGGACCGATTGGTACGCCGTGCTTGTCGCCGCGCGCGGTGAACGCCTGCCCTGATCAGACCCCGGAGAAGAGAGGAACGTGCAATGACCGATAAGACCTGCGAAGTCGCGTGGTTCTCCGCCCTGTGCGACGACGACTACGAATTTCTGGGCGTGCCCGACCGATATCTCCAGTCGAGCTGGGAGCATTGCCGCAACATCGTCCTGCGCGCCGAAGAAGGCGGGTTCGACAACATCCTCCTGCCCTCCGGCTATCAGCTTGGGCTCGACACCACCGTGTTTGCCGCAGCCATCGCGACGCAGGTGCGGCGGATCAAGCTGCTCTGGGCCACCCGCATGGGTGAGGATTGGCCCCCGCAGCTGGCCCGGCGCATCGCGACGCTCGACCGTATACTGGGGCCGAATGCCGCCGGGACCGAAGGCCGCCTGAACGTCAACATCATCTCGTCCGACATGCCCGGCGAAAAGATCGAAAGCGGGCCGCGTTATGCGCGTGCGACCGAAATCATGAAGATCGTGCGGACGCTGCTCAACGGCGAGCATCTCGACTTTCAGGGCGAGTTCTTCAACCTGAAGCTGGACCCGGCACGTATCACCACAATCTCCGGCAAGTGCCCCGCCTTCTATTTCGGCGGCCTGAGCCATGAGGCCCGCGAATGCGCAGCAGAGGCGGCGGACGTCTACCTCATGTGGCCCGATACGATGGACAAGGTGCGCGAAACCGTCGCCGATATGAAGGCGCGGGCGGACGCCAAGGGACGGCAGCTGAAGTTCGGCTATCGCGTCCACGTCATCGTACGCGAAACCGAGGACGAGGCCCGCGCCTATGCCGACCGACTTTTGTCCAAGCTCGACGAAGAGGCTGGAAAGGCCATCCGCGAGAAGTCCCTGGATGCCAAGAACTTTGGCGTGCAGCGCCAGCAGGAGCTGCGCAGCGCGGCGGACGGCGACGGCTTTGTCGAGGAAAATCTGTGGACCGGCATCGGCCGGGCGCGTTCGGGCTGTGGCGCCGCCATCGTCGGCACGCCCGATCAGGTCCTTGCCAAATTGCGCGCCTATCAGGCAGAGGGGATCGACGCCTTCATTCTCTCGGGCTACCCGCACGTGCAGGAAGCCGATCTGTTCGCCCGCCACGTGCTTCCGCACATCAACCACGCGCCTCTCGCGCTCTAAGAAACGGACAATCCCCCCGCATGACGCATCCGATTTACGATCTGGCGGTGATTGGCGGCGGGGTGAATGGCTGCGGGATCGCACGCGACGCCGCCGGGCGTGGCGCGCGCGTCCTCCTGCTTGAGGCAGCAGATCTGGGCGGCGGCACCTCGTCTGCATCAAGCAAGCTGATCCATGGCGGGCTGCGCTATCTCGAACATTATGAGTTCGGGCTGGTCCGCGAAGCGCTGTCCGAGCGGGAACGGCTCTGGGCGATCGCGCCGCATATCGTGTGGCCGATGCGCTTCGTCCTGCCTTGGGTAAAGGGTCTGCGGCCGCGCTGGCTGCTGCGGCTCGGCCTGTTCCTCTATGACCATATCGGTGCGCGCCGCCTGCTGCCCGCAACCGATGCCGTCCGGCTGGACCGCCACCCCGCCGGTGCGCCGCTCAAGGACGAATTCCGCCACGCCTTCATCTATTCCGACTGCTGGGTCGACGATGCCCGCCTCGTCGTTCTCAACGCACGCGACGCTGCCGACCGGGGCGCGACCGTTCTGCCCCGCTGCAAGGTTGAGCGGCTGACCCGCACGGATGACCTCTGGCAGATCGAAACCGGCGCAGGCACGTTTCAGACGCGCGCGGTTGTCAACGCAGCGGGCCCGTCCGTGCTTGATCTTGTCGCGCGCAGCGGCACCAATCCGGCGCGCAGCATGCGTCTGGTCCGCGGCTCGCACATCGTCGTGCGCAAGCTGTTCGATCACCCGCATCCCTATTTCTTTCAGCTGCCCGATGGGCGCATTTTCTTTGCCATTCCCTATGAGGATGACTTCACGCTGATCGGCACAACCGACGTCGACCATCAGGGGCCACTGTCCAACATCCACGCCTCGTCGGAAGAGATCAGCTATCTGTGCGAGGGGGCCAGCCGGTTCTTCCGCACCCCGATCACGCCGGGCGACGTCATCTGGACCTATTCGGGCGTTCGCCCCCTGATCGATGACGGCTCCGGCCGCCCGGAAGCCGCGACGCGCGGCTATGAGCTGGACCTCTCCGAACCCGATCTCGGCGCGCCGCTGCTCTCGGTCTATGGGGGCAAGATCACCACATACCGCCACCTGGCGCAGGAAGCAGTTGATGGCCTCGTGCCCCGCCTCCCCGCCCTTTCCGGCGCGCCCTGGACTGATCAGGCGCCCCTGCCCGGCGGCGACTTTCCGGTTGATGGGGTTCCGGCCCAGATTGCGGCGCTTCGCGCCACATGCCCGTTTCTGGATGAACAAGGCGCACACCGCCTCATCCGCTGCTATGGCACACGCGCGCCAGACGTGCTGGGCCATGCCCGGACACGCGAAGCCTGCGGCGAAGATTTCGGCCATGGCCTGACCGAAGCCGAGGTCCGCTATCTCATCGAAAATGAATGGGCGCGCACGGCGGAGGACATTCTGTGGCGGCGCACAAAGCTTGGCCTCAGGCTCTCCGCGCCGCAGCAGGAACGGCTTGCGGCATTCATGGCGAAACTCTGACACCGCGTCACCAAAGCCTCACGAAACTGCCATCATCCTGTCGCGGCACTGACGCCGACCCTAAACAATAGGGCCGTATCGGCACCCCTGTTCAACCACGGGGGGTATCGTGAAAAAGCTGCATTTCCTTCTGAGCTCCGCTCTGGCGTCGGCGCTCGTTCTGGCCGCATCTCCGGCCTTTGCCAATGACAGCGGCGCGGATGCGGACAGCGCATCCATGGCCGAGGGCGGCGCGCTCGAAGACATCGTTGTCACCGCCCAGAAGCGCACGGAAAACCTGCAGGATATCCCGATTGCGATCTCGGTCTTGAGCAGCGATCAGCTGACCAACCGGCACGCGCAGTCGCTTCTCGACCTTGGCGATGGCGCCATCCCGTCGCTGCGTGTCGCGCCCTTTTTCTCGCGCGCGTCCGCGCTCGTCATGAACATTCGCGGCGTCGGCATCATGGCTGACAGCAACCAGCCCGCCCGCGACCAGGGCGTCGGCGTCTATATCGACGGCGTGTATCTAGGCCGCGCGCAGGGCCTCGGTTCGGCTCTGTACGATGTCGCCAGCATCGAAGTCCTGAAAGGTCCGCAGGGGACATTGTTCGGCCGCAATACCGAAGGTGGCGCGATCAACATCGTCACGCGCCGCCCGACCGGGGAATTCGGGCTGCGTGCCATTGCCGGTGTCGGCAATTATGGGGGCTATAAGGGGGAGCTTCACGTTGATCTGCCCGCCATCAGCAATATTGCGCTGAAATTTGACGGCCTGATCAGCAAGCGCGGCGGCACCGTCGACAACCCGCGCGAGGGTGCCGAAGACTTCAATATGTTCGACAAGCGTGGGCTGCATGTCGAGGCGCTCTGGTCTCCGATCGAGGACTTCAGCGCGGAATATTCGTTCGATATCTCCTACGACGCCTCGACCCCGCTGTTCGCGCAGGCCGTCTCCGCAGGCAGCCTTGCGCGTGCGCCGATCACCCCGATCCAGCCGACGCGTGTCAGCCAGGCCCCTGTCGGCGCGCCGCAGCAGCGCAGCGTCGGCAAGACGCATGGCCACCGCGTCACCTTCGACTGGACTGCCGCGCCGCAGCTGGAGCTCAAGTCGATCACGTCTTACCGCAAGCTGGACCAGTCCCAGTTCGACAACGTCCTATGTTGGGAAGCAGCAGCGGCAACAGGCCAGCAGGTCTCTTTGCGCCGATCCTGATCGGCGCTGATGTCTTTTTGATCCAGATGGCTT
>RKSN01000002.1:0-726351 GCA_005518185.1 Chakrabartia godavariana
CGGTCATGACCGCCTTGATGAAGCCGGCGGGCGCTACGCGCCCTTGTCTTCATCAAGGCAATGCAGCCCTTCGAGGGACCGGTTCCCAATGTGCTATGGCTCCGGCATTGCCTCCGCGCTGACAACGCCAGCCGTAGCGGCCAGCGCCAACGGCTTTACGGGCGTCAATTTCGGGCGCTACAGCCTCGCCCAGTTTGATCAGGACCAGTTCAGCACCGAAGTGCAGCTGATCGGTGAGCTGCCGCGCCTCAAGTTCGTCGGCGGCGCGCTCTATTATCGCGAGCATGTGGAAGACAATGCGCAGGCCGTGAGCACGCTCACCATCAACAATGCGGCAGGGACCAGCTACGGCCTGTTGCCGTTCAATCTCGCGACCGCAGCCATTGACCGGGCGAGCAAGGTGACGACCAAGAGCATCGGCATTTTTGGTCAGGCGACCTACACGCCCGCGATTGCCAATGACATCTTTCACCTGACCTTGGGCGCACGCTACACGAACGACAAGAAGGACGGCGAACTGTTCACCGTCAACAACGCGCCGCCAGTCGTGAACGGCGTGCGCGGATCACGTTTTCTCAAGGAAAGCTGGTCGCGGGTGGACCCGCTGGTCAATCTCTCGGTCGACGTCAGCGAGGACGCCCATCTCTATGGCAAGTGGAGCACAGGCTATCGCTCCGGCGGCGCAAATTCGCGTTCGCTGACCTATGCCGCCTATAATCCCGAGACGGTGTCGATGTTCGAAGTCGGCGCCAAGACCGAATTTTTTGATCGACGGGCCCGCCTGAATCTCGCCGGCTATGTTGGCAGCTACAAGGACGTCCAGCTCGACTTTTTCGCGACCTATCAGCAGATCGTGAACGGCGTCCTCCAGACGACAAACCGGACCACCTCGGAAACCGCCAACGCACCCGGCACGGGCCGACTGCGCGGAGTTGAGGCTGACCTGACACTCATGCCTGTTGACGGGCTCACGCTATCGGCGAGCTATGCCTACACCAAGGTCAAGATCCCGGCGACGTCCAACCCCTTTCCGCAGTCCATCGGCGGCGGGGTGTTCCAGGTCGTGCCCTTCCCCATCCCCATTTACGGCGTTTACACGCCCGAGAATGCGGCGAGTGGTTCGATCGACTATGAATATCCGGGCGATGGGTACAAGATCGTGGCGCACCTCGATGCGAACTATTCGGATGGCTATTTCGCCAACTATTCCGACCCCGGTTTCAGCAACACGACCGGTCAGGTCACTGTGTTCCAGCCCAAGGGCGACTCCGCATTCATCGTGAACGGGCGGCTGGCCCTGGCCGACGTGAAGATCGGTCCGGCCAATGAAAGCCTGTCGGTCGCCTTCTGGGCACGCAACCTGTTCAATGAGGCGAGCGCTTTCTACCGTTCCTTCAGCCCGGCAGCTGGCGGCACCGGCATCTTCAACGAACCGCGCACCTATGGTTTCGAAATCACACTGAAGATGTAAGAAAGGCTTCGCGTGTCCGGTCGACGACGGGGGACGACCGGGCACGCGAGACTGTTATCAAGCGGAGGGGAAATATGATCAGGATTGGGAAGCTCGGACTGGCACTGTCGCTTGCGATGGCCGCCACCAGTGCGATGGCCACGCCGCCCGCCAATGCGCTGGTCGCGCGCGACGACACGGGCAATCTGGTGATCAGTTGGACGGACACAAATCCTGTCGATGTATTTGCCTCCGATCGTCCCGATGCCGCCTTTTCCCGGTCCGGCGTCATTTCGGCGCGCGACAGTGACGGCCGCGAGATCGTTGCGGATCAGGGGTCGACCCGGCGCTACTTCCTGCTGCGCGACGTCCGCACCGGCGAGACCACACGCGTCGCCGAACGTGTGCTCTCGCTCGCGCAGGGTTCAAATTTCCGCGATATTGGCGGCTATCCGGCCGCTGGCGGGCGTCACGTCAAATGGGGACTCATCTATCGCGCGGGCGCAACCCCGCTGCTGACCGACAAGGACGTCGCCCAGATCCGTCAGCTGGGCCTTGTGAACATGATCGACCTCCGGTCGAGCGAGGAACGCCTGATTGCGCCGACGCGCCTGACCGGCATTCGGTATACGGCAATCGACTATTCGATGCTCAGCATGATGGGCAGCGGCTCAACGCCAAGCGCAAACAGCATGTTCGATCTGTATCGCAACATGCCGCAATTCCTCACCCCGCACCTGCGCATCGTCTTTTCCGATCTGCTCGGGAAAAAGGGGCCGATCATGTATCACTGCTCCGCCGGGCAGGACCGCACCGGCGTGACGACCGCACTCATCCTGTCGGCGCTTGGCGTGCCGCGCGATGTGATCATCAGCGACTATCATCTGTCGACGCGCTATCGGCATCCCGAATTTGAGATGCCCCCGATCAGCCCCGCGCTGGCCGAGACCAACCCCGTCGCCAAGATGTTTGCGGGCTATCAGCGCGTGCCCAATGCGCGGGTCCCCAACCCGCTGATGGGGGCTGATGGCAAGGCCTTTCTGGAAGGCGCCTTCGCCGAAATCGACAAACGCTGGGGCTCCGTCGAGGGTTTCCTGAAGACGGAAGTCGGACTGACTGATCGCGACCTGCGCGCCTTGCGCACGGCCTATACCGAATAGACAAAGCGCACCCGAAGGCAGGTGCCCAAGGCAGCGGCGCACGCCTTATCCGGTCCTCAAGTCCTTGGCGGGCACCGCTGTTGACGGCTGCCTTTGAGTGTCTCCTCATGTCCGCAAAAGCGGAACAAAACGCCGCGCCCGCGGCTCGTCCAAGCACGATCCATTCACATCCATTTTGGAAGTCCGACGCAGCCGAACCGGCCGAGGATTGTCGTGCTATTTCATGGTAAATGCGGTGTTATCTCTCTGAAGTTGAAAGATTCTCAAGGAGCCAGACGTCGGCAAGACCTTTGTCGACCTCGTGGTTTTGGGGGTTATCGGGGGGGAGAATAAAGCGTGGCTACCAAGGCATCTGATCTGTTTGTCCAGTGTCTCGAAAATGAGGGTTGCGAGTATATTTTTGGCGTTCCGGGCGAGGAAAACCTCGACATGCTGGACAGCCTGTCGCGCTCCACAAAGATCAAGCTGATCCTGACGCGCCACGAACAGGGTGCAGGTTTCATGGCCGCAACCTATGGCCGCCACACGGGCAAGACGGGCGTCTGCATGGCGACGCTCGGGCCGGGCGCGACCAATTTCGTGACCGCCGCCGCCTACGCCTATCTCGGCGGGATGCCGATGCTGATGGTCACCGGCCAGAAGCCGATCAAGAAATCGAAGCAGGGCCGGTTCCAGATCCTCGACGTCGTCGATATGATGCGTCCGATCACCAAATACACGCACCAGCTGGCCGCGTCGGACAACATTCCGAGCCGGATCCGCGAAGCCTTCCGCCTGGCCGAGGAAGAAAAGCCCGGCGCGACCCACATTGAGTTTCCGGAAGACATTGCCGACGAACATACGGACGCGACACCGCTGCCGCGCAGCCATGTCCGTCGCCCCAATGCCGATGTGAAGTCGATCCGCGCGGCGGTGCAGAAGATTGAAGCCGCCAAGCGTCCGATCCTTGTGATCGGTGCGGGTGCGAACCGCACGATGACAAGCCGCATGCTCCTCCAGTTCATCGAAAAGACGGGTATTCCGTTCGTCACCACCCAGCTGGGCAAGGGCACGATCGACGAGATGCACCCGAAGTTCCTTGGCTGTGCGGCACTTTCGGCCGGTGACTTCGTCCACCGCGCCATCGAACATGCCGACCTGATCGTGAACATTGGCCACGATGTCATTGAAAAGCCGCCCTTCTTCATGCGTGATGGCGGCGCCGAAGTCATCCACATCAGCAGCAAGTCGGCCGAGGTGGACCCGGTCTACTTCCCGCAGATTGAAGTCATCGGCGATATCGCCAACGCGATCTGGCAGATGAAGGAAGACATCGTCACATCGGGCGACTGGGACTTCGACTTCATGTACAAGGCCCGTCAGGCCGAGGTCGCCCACACAAAGTCGCTGGAAGGCGATGCGCGCTTCCCGATCTTCCCGCCGTATCTGGTCCGCAAGGTGCGCGAAGCCATGCCCGCAAACGGCATCATCTGCCTCGACAACGGCGTGTACAAGATCTGGTTCGCCCGCAACTATCTGGCGCGTCAGCAGAACACGGTTCTGCTCGACAATGCGCTCGCAACGATGGGTGCCGGCCTTCCTTCGGCGATGGCCTCCGCAATGGTCTATCCCGACCGCAAGGTCCTCGCGATCTGCGGCGATGGCGGCTTCATGATGAACAGCCAGGAAATGGAAACCGCCGTTCGTCTGGGCCTCAACATCACGGTGCTGATCCTCAATGACAGCAGCTACGGCATGATCCGCTGGAAGCAGGCCAATATGGGCTTTTCCGATTGGGGCCTGACCTATGGCAACCCGGACTTCGTCAAATATGCCGAAAGCTACGGCGCGTTCGGCCATCGCGTCGAAAGCGCAGCGCATCTGGAACAGCTGCTGGAGCACACGCTGAACACGCCTGGGGTCCATCTGATCGATTGCCCGGTTGATTACACCGAGAACGACCAGATCCTGAACAAGGACATCAAGACGCTCAGCAAGGAAGTCTGAGCGTCTTGACCCCATCCACCGGGCGAAAAGGACGCGCGCAATGAAGCTTCGGGACACGTACCCGCTTTACCTCGCGAATGAGGCACTCCAGCCGAATACGGACCTTGCGGTCACCGACAAATATACAGGCAAAGTCGCGACACGCGTGGCTCTTGCCGATGCAAAGATGATCGACGCGGCGATCGCGGCCGCGGTGGCCGCCGCCGAGCCGATGGCCCGTATGGCGAGTTATGAACGCCGCGATGTGCTCCAGCACTGCGTGGACCGCTTCATCGAGCGTCAGGATGAACTGGCCTATGCGCTGTGCATCGAGGCCGGAAAGCCGATCAATGACTCGCGCGGCGAAGTCGGCCGCCTGATCGACACCTTCCGGATTGCGGCCGAGGAATCGGTCCGCATGACGGGCGAAGTCCAGCCGCTCGACATCAGTCCACGTGCGCGGGGATATCAGGGCATCTGGAAGCGCGTGCCCATCGGCCCCTGCTCGTTCATTTCGCCATTCAATTTCCCGCTCAATCTGGCGGCGCACAAGGTGGCGCCAGCGATTGCGGTGGGTTGCCCCTTCGTCATGAAGCCGGCGAGCCGGACGCCGCTTGGCGCGATCATCATGGGCGAGGTGCTGGCTGAAACGAATCTGCCCAAGGGCGCGTTCTCGATCCTGCCGGCGGCCCGTGATGGGGCGGACCTGTTCACGACCGATGAGCGGCTGAAGCTCCTCTCCTTCACCGGATCGCCCGATGTGGGCTGGGACCTGAAGGCGCGGTCGGGCAAGAAGAAGGTCGTTCTCGAACTTGGCGGCAATGCGGCGGTCATCATCGATGCCGATGCCGATCTGGACGACGCCGTCGAACGCACCGTGTTCGGCGCCTTCTACCAGTCCGGGCAATCATGCATCGGGGTACAGCGCATCCTTGTCCACGATGCCGTGTACGATGCGTTCAAGGCCAAGCTGGTCGCCAGAACGTCGAAGCTCATCGCGGGCAGCCCGCATGAGGAAACGACCTTTGTCGGCCCGATGATCGACGTGAAGGAGGCACAGCGCCTCGAAAACTGGATCAACGAAGCCATCGACAAGGGCGCGTCCCTGCTGTGCGGCGGGCAGCGCGACGGCGCGATGCTGGCGGCAACACTGCTTGAAGGCGTCGATCCCGAAACGAAGCTGAACCGCGAGGAGGCCTTTGGCCCGGTCGCCTTCCTGACCCGCTTCCACAGCTGGCAGGAGGCGATGCGCATCTGCAACGATTCCAAGTTCGGTCTGCAGGCCGGCATCTTCACGCGCGACATCTTCAAGGTTCTCGATGCGTGGGACGAGCTGGATGTCGGCGGTGTCGTCGTCAACGATGTGCCGAGCTACCGCGTCGACAACATGCCGTATGGCGGGGTCAAGGATTCCGGACTGGGCCGTGAAGGTGTCCGGTTCGCGATGGAAGACATGACGGAAATCCGAAATCTCGTGATCCGTCGCCGTCCCGGCTGAACCATTTCACACTGAGAGCAAAACGTTAGTCCAACGAGGGGGAAGAGCAATGGCAAAGCATGACCATGTAAATCTGGCCGAATTCATGACGGGCGTCGCCCGCCGGAATCCGGGGCAGACCGAATTCATCCAGGCCGTCCAGGAAGTGGCGGAAGACATTTACGACTTCATTGAAGACAAGGAAGATTATCACCGCGAGCAGATCCTGCGGCGCATCGCCGAACCAGACCGCGTCGTCAGCTTCCGCGTCTGCTGGGAAGATGACAATGGCAACATCCGCGTCCAGCGCGGCTGGCGCGTCCAGAACAACAACGCCATTGGCCCGTACAAGGGCGGCATCCGCTTCCACCCGAGCGTGTCGGAATCGATCCTGAAGTTCCTGGCGTTCGAACAGACGTTCAAGAACTCGCTCACCGGCCTGCCCATGGGCGGCGGCAAGGGTGGCTCCAACTTCAACCCGAAGGGCAAGAGCGACCGCGAAATCATGCGCTTCTGCCAGAGCTTCATGAATGAGCTCTATCGCCACATCGGTCCCGACTGCGACGTGCCGGCAGGCGACATCGGGGTAGGCGGCCGTGAAATCGGCTTCATGTTCGGCCAGTATAAGCGCCTCACCAACCAGTGGAATGGCGTGCTGACTGGCAAGGGTCTGGAATATGGTGGCTCGGCCATCCGTCCCGAGGCGACCGGCTATGGCGCGGTCTACTTCCTCGCGGCGATGCTGCGCACCAAGGGCCAGGACCTCAAGGGCAAGACCGCCGTCATTTCCGGGTCGGGCAACGTTGCGACGCACGCCGCCGAAAAGGTGACACAGCTGGGCGGCAAGGTCCTGACCCTGTCGGACAGCAGCGGCTTCGTGCACGATCCCGACGGCATGGATCTCGACAAGATCAATTGGGTCAAGGAGCTCAAGAACAAGCGTCGTGGTCGCATTGAGGAATATGTGGCGGCCTTCCCGAAGGCCACCTTCCACGCTGGCAAGACGCCGTGGAACGTCGCGTGCGACGTTGCCCTGCCCTGCGCCACGCAGAACGAACTCCTTGGCGATGACGCGCGCGCGCTCGTTGCCAATGGCTGTATCGCGGTCAGCGAAGGCGCGAACATGCCGACCAATCTGGAAGGCGCCCACGTCTTCCGCGATGCGAAGATCCTCTTCGCACCGGGCAAGGCCGCCAATGCCGGTGGCGTCGCCGTGTCGGGCCTCGAAATGAGCCAGAACAGCGAGCGCCGTTCGTGGAAGGAAGAAGAGCTGCAGCAGATGCTGCTCGACATCATGGAAGGCATCCATGCCCGCTGTCTGCAGTACGGCGACAAGGGCAACGGCTATACCGACTATGTCCGCGGTGCGAACATCGCCGGCTTCAAGAAAGTCGCCGACGCCATGCTCGCCTTCGGTGTCGTGTAAGCTTTAGATTACCGCAAAACGAAGGGGCCGTCCGGACAACCGGGCGGCCCCTTTCTTGTTTGTCGGGAGCGAACCGCCTGCGCGCGAAGCGGTCTAGCGCGGCACACCCAGGGTCTGGGCCGCCGCCTCGATCCGCGCGGTCGCCGCCTTGTCGCCTGCAAAATTGCGCAGTGCGTCCTGCTTTGCGGCCCGGGCCTTGTCCCCCTGCCCCAGCACCATCCGCGCGCGCATCAGCCGGAGCCACCCCGCTTCGTTGCGGCCATCGGCGGCGAGCTTGCGCTCCAGCCCGTTGACCATCTGGTTGATCATTTCCTGCTGCTGGCTGGGCGGGATGGAGGAGGCCTGTGCCAGCTGCGCCGAGGTCGGCCCGGGGATCGCGTCGGTTGCGGGCGATGCGGGCAGATTCTTCGGACCTGCGCTTGCCATCCGGCCCGAAACGTCGATCTTGTGTTCGGTCGCCACCTTGGTGATCGTATCACGCACCCCTTGCTCCCACGGTGCGCCCTTGGGGGTGTCGTTCAGCAGGGCAATCCAGTCATTGATCGCGCCCTCGCTGTCGCCCTGAAGGTCCTTCTGGACGCCGAGAAAATAGCGGGCCCGAGGATCCTTTGCGTCAATCGTCAGAGCCTTGCGAAACGCGGCCACGGCCTCTGCCTCGAACGGGCCGGAGGCATCCTGAACCAGCGATTCGCCGAGCGATGCCCAATAGTCCGCATTGTCGGGCGCCAGTTGCGTCGCCTTTCGATACGCATCCGCCGCAAGCCGGAAGTCGCCCCGGCTGAACCTGGACCAGCCGAGCATCCGCCAGCCTTCCGCATCCTTGGGATTGGCCGCGAGCTTTTGCTCCAGATTGGCAATAGACTGGTCGACATCGGCCTGCGCAACCTGCGAATTACCGTCACCCGCAACAGGATCTGAGCTACCATTTCTGTAAATCGACCATGATACCGCCAATATGGCTAGTATAATCGAACCAGAAAGAATGTGTTTGGACCGAATTTCAAATCTGTTTGGCATTTATACCTCGACAACGTCAGCGCTTACAAGCTTGCACCAACCTAATAGACTGTGCGAGAACATAAAGTGAGGTAAATTAAACATTTACAATCTGTTTTATGTGACACGTTCGGGGCGTGCGGCTTAGCGGGGGGCAAAGACGTGACGAGCACCTATAAGGTGGCGATTGTCGGTTCGGGACCGGCAGGATTGAGCGCGGCAGCACGCGCGGCACAATTGGGCGTGGCGCACGTCCTCCTCGAAAAGACGGACCATCTGTCTGATACCATTTTCCGGTATCAAAAGGGCAAGCACGTCATGGCGACGCCCAGCCAGCTGGTGCTGCGGTCCGACCTCGATTTCGATGCCGGCAAGCGCGAAAAGATTCTGGACACATGGAACGCGCAGGCCGCGTCGCAGAACGTCCATGTGCGCTATCGGTCTGAAGTCACGGCGATCACCGGCGAAAAGGGCAAGTTTGAGCTCAAGCTGTCCGACGGCGACGTTGTCCACGCGGAAACCGTGATCCTGGCCATCGGCACGCAGGGCAACCCGAACCTGATGCGCTGCCCCGGCGGGGACCAGCCGCACGTTGAATATCAGCTGGACGATCCGACCGCCATTCTGGACGAGCACATCACGGTCGTGGGGGCCGGCGATGCGGGCATTGAGAACGCGCTCGGCCTTGCGGCCGACCCCGAACAGCGCAATGTCGTGACGATCGTCAACCGCTCCCCGGATTTCAGCCGCGCGAAGGATGCCAACGTCAAGGCGCTGACGGCTGCGGCGGAAGAAGGCCGCATCACGATCCTGACGGAAACCTCGACCAACCGTATCGAGGCCGACCATATCGTCCTCGATACCCGCGACGGGGAACTCCGCATCCCCTGCAACCGTGTCATCGCGCGCATGGGGTCTGCTCCGCCGCGTGGCTTTGTCGAAAGCTGCGGCATCGAATTCAGCAGCAAGGACCGCGAGGCCTTCCCGATCCTGTCGCCAGTGTTCGAGTCCACAGCACCCGGCATCTTCGTGATTGGCGCGCTCGCCGGTTATCCGCTCATCAAGCACTGCATGAACCAGGGCTATGACGTCGTCGAGTTCATCAACGGCAATCTGTCGCTGAAGCCTGCGGACGAACCGATCCTCGAAGCCAAATTCAACAAGCTCCCCGGCAACCGTTCGGTCGATGACTGGCTGGAGCTGCTGCGCACGGGGATCGAGATCCTGCGCGATCTGACCCCGCTTCAGATGCGCGAATTCACGCTGGACAGCGACGTCCGCTTCGTCCGCGCGGGCGAAGTGATCTTCGAAGGCGGCGCACCGGGGTCTTCCCTTTTCAACGTCGCGACAGGTTCGGTCCACGTCCGGATCAATCCTAACGACCCGACCATTGTCGTGCCCATTGGCGCGGGCCAGATGTTCGGCGAAGTCGGCCTGATTTCGGGCCGCAAGCGCGGCGCCACGGTGGTCGCGGCCGAAGACAGCATTCTGATGGAAATCCCCCGTACGGCAGCGCTCAAGCTGATCGCGACGGTTCCGGCGGTGAAGCGTGCGGTCACCCGCATCTCGATCGAACGCCAGCTGCTGCAGCTGTTCAAGGCGGGTCTCAGCCCTGGCGATATCGCCGAAGTCGTGGAAAGCGCGGAAACCATCAGCGTGCGCGCCGGTGAATCGATCATCAGCGAAGGCGACGAGAATTACGACATCTACGTCATCCGCGTCGGATCGATGGTGGTGGAACGGACCATTGGCGGCAAGCCGGTCTTCCTCTCCTATCTGCCCGCCGGCTCCTATGTCGGGGAAATGGCGCTGATCGAAGGGGGCCGCCGCACCGCGACGGTCCGCGCGGCCGTGAAGGCAGAGGTCATCAAGCTCAATGGCGACGCCTTCCGCAGCCTGCTGGATCGCAACCCCGCCCTTCTGGAGCGCCTGAAGCTCGACATGGCGACGCGCAAGGACGTGAACGCCCATATCGAGACGATGAAGAGCACTTTCTCCGACGTGGCGGACATGTATTCGTCGGTCGCGAGCTTCCTCGTGGAAAACGGTATTGGCGAAGCCACGGACGTCCTGCTGATCGATGAAAAGCTGTGTGTCGGCTGCGACAATTGCGAAAAGGCGTGCGCGGACAGCCACGACGGCCTGTCGCGGCTCAACCGTGAAGCTGGCAAATCCTATGCCCAGCTGCACGTTCCGACTTCATGCCGCCACTGCGAACATCCGCACTGCATGGCCGATTGCCCGCCCAACGCGATCCATCGCGGGCTCGATGGCGAAGTGTTCATCGATGACACATGCATCGGGTGCGGCAACTGCCAGCGCGCCTGCCCCTATGGCGTGATCCGCATGGACAAGGTGCCGCCAAAGAAGCCGCCCTTGCTCAACTGGCTGCTGTTCGGAACCGGCCCCGGGCCGGGTGAGCCCAGCGCCAAATGGTCCAAGAAATATGGCGACCCCGAAGCGCCCAAAAAGGCCATCAAGTGCGACATGTGTTCCGGCCTTGAAGGCGGGCCGAGCTGCGTGCGCGCCTGCCCGACGGGCGCGGCCATCCGGATTTCGCCGGAACAGTTCCTCAGCGTTTCGCAAATGCAGAAGGGCGAATAGGCCATGGCGACCCCTGCCCGCAAAACGACCGGCAAACGGTCTGGCGCCTCAAGCCACGTCTCGTTCCTCAAATATGCCGACTATCGCTGGCTGAAGATCGCGGTCGGCCTGTCGGCCCTCGCGATTTTGACCTACGCGCTCATCGACGTCGAGCCGCGCCCGAGCGGCAGCAGCTGGTATGGCTATACGCTCGGCACGATCGGTGCCGGGCTGATCGTCTGGCTAGCCCTGCTGGGGCTGCGCAAGCGGACCATCCGCCCCGGACAATGGACCCTGAAATCCTGGGTGTCGGCGCATGTCTGGCTTGGCCTGTCGCTGATCGTCATTGCAACGCTGCACTGCGCCTTCCAGTTCGGCTGGAACGTCCACACGCTGGCCTATGTGCTGATGATGGCCGTCATCCTCTCCGGGGTTTATGGCATCTGCGCCTACACCATCCTGCCGCGTCAGCTGAGCGCCAACCGCGGTGAGATGACGCAGGCGGAAATGCTCGACAACCTGCGCAGCATCGACCGCCAGCTCCACGATGCCGCACAGCCGCTCAATTCCGATCTCGCACAGATCATCGGCGCCTCGCTCGACGATGACCCCTTTGCGGGCAATGTGTTTGCACGGCTGCGCAACAGCTACCCCAACTGCCCGACGCAGCTAGCCTTTGCCGAGGTCAGCGCCGCCGCACGCGACCGGTCTGCGCCCGGGGCCGAGGACATCGCCCGCGCCGTGCAGATCCTGTCCCGCAAGGTGTCCGCATTGAGCCACATCCGGAGGCATCTACAGATCAAGGCACAGCTTGATGTGTGGCTCTACGTCCATGTTCCGCTGACCTTCGCGCTTGTGGCGGCCCTGTTCGCCCATGTCATCAGCGTCTTCTTCTACTGGTGAGCGACCCCATGACCTTTACTGTCCAGCATGTCAGCTTCACCAACGACGGACGCGAGATCGTCCGCGCAAAGGACGTTGCGCAATCGACCCTGTCGATCGGTCGCGGGCCCGGCTGCGACGTTGCCCTGCCCGACGTCGCCGTCCCGCTTGAGCACGCCAGCATCACCGCGAATTCTGACGGTACGCTCACGGTCGCGTCCACCGCGGGCACGCCCTTCATGGCCAACGGCCGCAGCGCGACCAATCTCACCATCGCTCGCGGCGAAGATGCCGTACTGAACTTCGGCAGTCACGAACTGCTGGTCAGCCGGTCCGGCGAAGGCGTGATCGTCCGTGTTGAGCGCAAGGGCGCCGTCGCTGACTCGAGCGAATCCAAGGACAGCAAATACGTCTTCTCGCTGGGCAAGACAGGGGCAAAGATGCGCCTGCCCGCGTGGATCCTCGCCATTTCCATCCTGCTCACGATGCTCGCCTGGCCGATCTGGACATGGTCCACATATCACATGGCCAAGGCACGCGCAGGCAGCGTCCATGCCGATCAGAGCTGGTCGCCCGGCCCGATCTCGCTTGCCCACGCCTCCTTCGGCAAGGATTGCCAAGCCTGCCATGTGAACGCGTTTGAATCCGTGCGCGATTCGAGCTGCATCGCCTGCCATAAGGACGTGCATGATCACGCGCCACCTGCCGCACTGCGCGACGCAAAGGGAGAGGCAAACCCGTTCCGTCGTGTCCTCAATGCAACGTCGCGCCTGTTCAACAAGCCTGAGAACAGCTGCGTTGCGTGTCATATCGAGCATGAAGGCGCCGTGCCCATGCCGGCCACGCCGCAGCGTTTCTGCACCGATTGCCATGACGGGCTGAGCACGCGCCTCAAGACCACAAAGCTGCTGGACGTCGGAGACTTCGCAAGCAAGCACCCCGAATTCCGCCCGGGCGTCGTCGTCACGCCAGGTGTGGTGCCGACGATCAAGCGGATCTCGCTCACCGACAAGCCCAAGGAAAATACGGGCCTGAAATTCCCGCACGCGCTCCATCTGTCCCAGACGAACGGTGTCGCCCGGATGGCGATGACGCTGCCCGGCTACAGCCAGAACGGCGGACGCGGACTGGCGTGCAAGGACTGTCACGTGCCGACGGCCGACCGGTCGAGCTTTGCCCCGGTCGAGATGGAAAAGAATTGCGGCGCCTGCCACAGCCTTGGCCTTGCGAAGGTTGGTGGAACGGTGCTGACGCTCCGGCATGGCGATGCGCGTCAGGCGGTTGCGGAAATCCGGGCACTCTATAGCGGAATCGGACCGCAGAACCCCGCCGGAAACCGGTTCCTGCAGGGACGTCATGTTCCCGGCAGCCCAGCTTCGGCACCCCGTGCCGATGTGGGCAGCGCAAGCCCAGATGCAGCGATCCGCCGCGTCTTCTCGCAAGGGGGTGCCTGTTTCGAATGTCACCAGGTGGCCGCACCCCGGGAACCGGGCAGCCTGAACTTCACCGTCGCGCCGGTCTCTGTGCCGAAGCACTACATGTCCAAGGCCTGGTTCGACCACAAGGCGCATGACACGGCGAAGTGCGAGACCTGCCACAATGCGCCCAAATCAAAGAGCGCAACCGACGTTCTCATGCCGGGTATCAAGTCCTGCCAAAGCTGCCACGCCGGTGCCACGCCACAGCATGACAAGATCCCGTCTACCTGCGCGATGTGCCATGGCTACCATTTTGAAGACCCGCTGAAGGCGGTGTCCACACTTCCGACGGCAGCAGTACCGCACAAGTCCGGCAGCGCGAAAGCAAAGTCGGGCTGACGGGCGGTGGCGCGCGCCTTTGCGTCAAGATGGCATCAAAATCGAAGCTAAACGCTTTAAATATATACGTATTTTCTGGTCTCAGTTTAAGGTTGTGGAAAGGGATATCTCGTTAACGGCAGCGCAGGTCGGCCGGGAATGAGCATCCGAGACGCAAGATTGGAAAGGCGTTGAGGATGCAAGCGGTTGCGCCGGGTCCTCTAACAGGGTGTAAAGATGCTCATTGCGCAGATTTCGGATATCCACCTCGGATTTGAAGCGAACAACCCGGGCGAGTTCAATCGCCAAAGGCTGGACAGCATCGTCCGCAAGCTCGCCGCAATGTCGCCGACGCCCGACATATTGCTCTGCACCGGAGACCTGACCGACAAGGGCGATGCCTTCAGCTATGGGCAGCTCCAGGAAGCCCTCGCCGGCGCACCCTGCCCGGTTCACCTATGTGTCGGCAATCATGACGACAGGGACAATTTCTGCCGCCACTTCCCCGAAACCGGCGGCGCAGATGGCTTTGTCCAATATGCCGTCGACATGGGTCCGCTGGTCATCCTTGTCATCGACACGCTGGATCCGGGTGAACATGGCGGCGCCTTTTGCGCGCAGCGCGCGGCCTGGCTGCGGGAACAACTGGATGGCCATGCTGACCGTCCTGTCATCATCGCGCTCCACCACCCACCGGTCGTTCATGGAATCGAATGGATGGATGCCGACCCCGCAGCCGACTGGATTGCGCGTCTTGCCGAGGTCCTGAAGGGCCGCAGCAATATCGCCGCCCTGCTCGCCGGCCATGTCCACCGTTCCTTCACCGCGACCTTTGCCGGGCATCCGCTCATCGTCACAGGCTCCTCGGCACCACAGGTTGCGCTCGAGCTTTCGCCGATCGACCCCGAGACGCCCGACGGCCGTCCGATGATCGTGGCTGAGGAGCCGGGCTATTCGGTGCATCACTGGACGGGCAATCACCTCGTCTCCTTCTTCGAAAAGGCCGGCGACCATCCCGTTCTGGCCCGTTATGATGCCGGACTGCAGCCGCTGGTGCAGAGCCTCGTTCCCGTACGCTAAAGGCCGAAATCGGGTGACTCCGCGCGTCACGCCAACGCCTGCCCCGCCCTATCAAAAATTGCCGCTCAAAGTGAGCCGATCTTGACGCCAAAGCGGCGGCAATAATCGAGGGAATTGCTTGATTTTCTTGGATATTTTCCGCACGTCTTGCGCTGGTTAACGCACGCTTCGGCGCGCGTTGCCAAGTGGGGGACGCATCGCTGAGTCTTGGGCGGCGATGAAGACGGGAACAGGGTCAGCGCGCCTGACACATTCCTGTCGATCAAGGTGGGGGCGTGTTCATGGACAGTATTGAGACCACCCCCGCGGCAGGTCGCTCGCTTCGCGGTGCGTTTCATGTTCTCGGCGCCCTCTTCGCCGTGCTTGTCGCGGGCGCGACACTCTATCTCGCGATTGGCGGCATCCAGCCGGTCACGGCAACGGATGTGGCGCAGAACGTCCATCTGGGGGTGTCGAGCTGTGCAGGCTCCACCTGCCATGGCCGACAGGTCGCCGATGGTGCTGTTGTCCGGCAGGATGAACTGCTGCGCTGGCAGGAAGACTCTTCGCCTTCGGGCGCGCACAGCCGGGCCTTCCGGACGCTGGGCACTGCCCGTTCGGCCGCGATTGCCCGGAACCTCGGCCTTGGGTCGGCTGAAACGGCGCCGATGTGCCTTGGCTGCCATGCCGACAATGCGGCCGCGACCGGCCCCAAATTCCAGATTTCAGACGGCGTTGGCTGCGAATCCTGCCATGGCGCCGCCTCCGGCTGGGTCAGCACGCACTATACCGTAGGCGCCACGCACCAGCGCAACGTCGCCCAGGGCATGACCCCGCTGGACAATCCCAAAGCGCGGGCGTCCAACTGCCTCGACTGTCATTTCGGCTCTGCAAAGCCGGGCCAGTTCGTAAGCCACCGCATCATGGCTGCGGGCCACCCGCGTGTGACCTTTGAGCTTGACCTGTTCACCGGACTTCAGGCGCATCACAACGAAGATGCCGACTATATCCGCCGCAAGGGCAAGCGCGACCCGGTGCAGGACTGGGCCGTGGGTCAGGCCGTCGCGCTCGACCGCGCGCTGTCGCTCTGGTCCGACGCCCGCCTGGGTCAGGAAGGCGTCTTCCCGGAATATTACTTCTTCGACTGTCACAGCTGCCATCGCAGGATCTCGGACGAGCCGTCCTTCCGTGCAGCAGCGCTGGCGAACCCGGGCCGCCCCATTCCGCGCGGCATGGCCCCCTTCACCGATGGCAACATGATCATGCTGAGCACGGCCGCACGCCGCACCGTCCCGGCACTTGCGCAGCGCTTTGATGCTGACAGCCGGGCTTTCCATGCAGCGCTCGCAAACGACCGGACATCCGCGCTCAAGGCTGCGGCCCGTCTGCGCGGGACAACCAACGCACTGCTGGCGGCCTTCCAGGCCAAGCACTTCTCCAAGGCAGATATCATGGCGCTGGTCGCTGGCGTCAGCGATGCGGCCATCCGGACGCGCTACACCGACTATGAGGGCAGTTCCCAAGCCGTGATGGCCGTCGACACGCTGCTCAACGCGCTGGTCAACAATGGCTCGGTCAGCGCGGGTCAGGCAGCCGCGATCCGCGACGATATCAACCGCGCGTACGCCGCCGTGAAGGATCCCTACACCTATCAGCCGCTGGCCTTCCGCGCCTCGCTCGCCAAGGCCAGCGCAGCGATCGGGGCGCTGCAATGAGGCAGGGCGGGCTCCGAAGTGCGTCGGCAATCGTGATCGCGGCGCTGCTGCTGTCCGGCTGCAAGACGGACACAGGCAGCACGGCCGCCACAACACCGGCCACACCCACGACCGCAGCGACCAGCGAAGGCGTCTATCCCAGTCGTCCGTCCGAGGCCCTGACGAGCAGCGATGTGCAGCAGATACTGGCACAGGCCATTGAGGAAGCCACGGCGCGCCGCTTGCCCGCCACGATCGCCGTGGTCGACCGGGTGGGCAACGTCCTTGCCGTCTTCAACATGACGGGCGCCCGGCCAACGGCCATCACGCGCGCTGCCCCGAATGGCGACAGCAGCGACGTCCAGAACCTGACCGTGCCGGCCCCCGCCGCCGCCATCACCAAGGCGCTGACGGCAGCCTATCTCTCTTCGAGCGGCAATGCCTTTTCCACGCGCACGGCCAGCCAGATCGTGCAGGAACACTTCCCGCCCGCGCCCAGCACGGTCGGGCTTGAAAGCGGTCCGCTCTTTGGCGTGCAGTTCAGTCAGCTGCCCTGTTCCGACCTCAACACGCGAGTCGATCAGGGGCTTATCGGACCGAAGCGTTCACCGCTCGGCATGGCCGCCGATCCGGGCGGGCTCCCGCTGTACAAGAACGGGGTCGTCGTGGGCGGCATCGGCATCATGGCCGATGGCGACTATGGCTATGACGCCTCCACGCTCGACATAGACCGGGACGACGAGGAGTATATCGCGCTCGCCGGCACGCTTGGATATGCCGCGCCCGACGCCATTCAGGCGGGTCGCATTTCGGTCGACGGGACGCTCCTGCGCTTTTCGGATGCCGAGATTTCCGGGCTCCAGGCGTCGGGTGCGCCGCGACCCTTTGCGACCTTGTCCGGAACCGTCGGGAGCCTGATTGCAGTCCGGGGGTACAACAACGCCGTCGTGACCGATGGCGTCGCTTATGGCACCGAAACATCGGGCGTCCGCCGTGCTACACGCACCGAGTTCTCCGATGTCGACGCATTTCTCCTGACCGATGGTCGCGGTTCGGCCCGCTTCCCCATCCGCGCCGGGACGGAAGCCTCTGCGGCGCTGTCTGCGGCCGAAGTGCGCGCCATTCTGGAAGAAGCCTTCGCCGTCATCAAACGCGCCCGCGCACAGATTCGCAAACCCCTCGACAGCCGGGCCGAAGTCACCGTCTCGGTCGTGGACTCCAACGGGGTCGTCCTCGGCCAGGTGCGGTCCCCGGATGCACCGGTCTTCGGGATAGACGTGTCGTTGCAGAAGGCCCGCACCGCCGCCTTCTTCTCCAATGCGAATGCCGCCAGCGACCTGCAAGGCACGAACGACAGCAATGTCACGCGCTATCTGACGGCCTATCGCGCCTTCCTGTCGAACCAGTCGCAGCTGACTGGTGAGAAGGCGATCAGCGCCCGATGGATCGGGCTTCTGGCGCGCCCCTATTTTCCGGATGGACAGGTGGACAGGCCCAATGGCCCGCTTTCCCGCCCGATCGGACAGTTCAGCCCATTTTCCACCGGGCTTCAGTCCGCGCTTGTCCTAAGGAATCTGGCCGCCCATCTCGCTTATGTCGGCGGCGCAGCCCCATCGGATACCGACGGGCGCTGCACCGCATTGCCGCTCAACACAGCCGGCGTGAACCGCCTCCAGAACGGGATCCAGATCTTCCCGGGCGCCGTGCCGATCTACCGCGGGTCAACGCTGATCGGCGCAATCGGCACGTCAGGCGACGGCATCGATCAGGACGACATGATCAGCTTCCTCGGTCTTTCCAACGCGTCTGCACGTCTCAACGGCGTTGGCAATGCGGCCAGCAGCCTGCGCGCCTCCAACATCCTGTTTCCGCAGGCTGGAAACGCGTCGCTGCCTTATGCCCAATGCCCATTCGCGCCGTTCCTCGACAGCGCGGCCCAAAACGTCTGCCAGGGCAAATGATGATGCGTCGCCATGCCCTCCCGCTCCTCTTGCTCGCAGCCGGGACAGGTCAGGCGCATGCGCAGGAAACGCAGGCTGCGGACACGGCAACCGCTCAGCCAGCCGCCGCGCCCGAGGCGCTTGACCCGGTGTTTGAGGTCGATGCCGATGGCGCGCTCATCACCGGACGCCGCATTCCGGGCCGTGAACGCCCCTTGCCGGACAAGGTCACGCAGGAAAATATCGGTGCCGTCCGCGCACCACCGCCCGAGGCCTTCCCGACCGATCAGATCCCCATTCCAGACCGGTGGCGGCTCATTCAGGCGCTCGGCATCGTCAAGGAAAAGTGGTGGGACCCCTATCACCAAAACACCTATAAGGGCGATCGTCCGATCAGCCTTGAAAAGAAGCCGCGCTGGCTCCCCATCAAGAGCGAGGACTGGTTCGTCGCAGCGTCGCTGGTGTCCGATACCGTCATCGAACCGCGCAGCTTTCCGCAGCCCGTCGGACGTCAGGTCAACCAGACCCCCGGCGATCTCGACGTGTTCGGGCGGACCAGCAGCTTTGTCGCCTCGCAGACGTTCATCGGCGCGGTGTCGCTGTTCAAGGGATCGACGGCGTTCAAGCCACCCGAAATCGAATACAAGATCGCGCTTGCGCTCAACACGTCCTATGTCGACGTCTCCGAACGGCGCCTCCTGTTCGTTCAGCCGGACCGTCCGCGCCACCGCTTTGACCATTTTCTGGGTGTCCAGGAACTGTTCGTCGACAAGCACCTGCGCAACGTTTCCGACCGGTATGACTTTGACAGCGTCCGCATCGGGATCCAGCCGTTTCAGGCGGATTTCCGGGGCTTCCTGTTCAACGATCAGCAGCTGGGCATCCGGTATTTCGGCAACCGCGACAACAATCGCGCGCAGTATAATTATGGCGTCTTCTGGCGGCTGGAAAAGGACACGAACTCAGGCCTGAACAGCCTTGTCCAGTTTCCGCGCAAGGACTGGATCGCCTTTGCCAACGTCTACCGGCAGGATTTCCCGATCCCTGCGGTGACGAGCCAGATCACGGTCGTGTACAACATGAACCGTGAGGCCAAGGACATCCATATCGATGACAACGGCTTCCCTGTCCGCCCGGCCCTGCTCGGCAATCTGCGCGGCCGGAACTATGACGTGGTCTATCTCGGCTATAATGCGGACGGCCATGCCGGGCGCATCAACTTCACGTCGTCGCTTTATGCCGCACTCGGCAGCGACCGGAACAGCATCTTTACGGGTCGGCCTGCCCAGATCCGCGCGGGCTTTGCCGCGGTGGAAGCGAGCTATGACAAGGACTGGGCGCGTTTCCGCCTGTCGGGCCTGTATGCGACCGGCGACAACAATCCCTATGACAATCGCGAAACTGGCTTTGATGCCATTGTCGAAAACCCGATCTTTGCCGGAGCGGACACCAGCTACTGGATCCGCCAGTCGCTGCCTTTTGCCGGTGGCGGGCGAGTCATTGGTGTCAATGGCCGCAATGGCGTCCTGAATTCGCTCCGGTCATCGAAGGACGAAGGCCAGAGCAACTTCAACAACCCCGGCACGATCCTGCTGGGCGCAGGCGCGGACCTTGATCTGACGCCACAGTTCCGGCTGTCCACCAATGCGAACCATCTGTGGTTCGCCAACACGGCGGTTGTCCGGGAACTGCGCAATGAAGGGTCAATCCCGAAGTCGATCGGCTGGGATCTGTCGGCCGCGGCAATCTGGCGGCCGTCGATGATCCAGAACGTCGTCTTCCGCCTCTCGGGCGCGATGCTCGAACCGGGTGCGGCCTTCAAAGACCTCTACACAACGACAGGTGGCAACAAGCGCCACTATTCGGTCCTCTTCAATACGGTTTTGTCCTACTGATGTCCCTCATTGCCCGCCTCACCCTGCTGGTTGCGCTTGTCGCCCCGACCGCCCTGTTCGCGAACACCGCCGAAAAGCCGGTGGAACGCGACTATACTCTGGTCCGGACGGCTGCTGCGCCTGCCGGGCAAGGTCGGGCCGAGGCCGAACAGAAGAGCGCGGGCTGCGTGTCCTGCCATACGAAGACCGACGCCTACAGCATGCACCGCTCGGAAGCTGTGGTGCTGGGCTGCACCGACTGCCATGGCGGCAATGCGGCGGTCGTCGCACCCGCTGGCGCGCATGAAGGTGAGCGGACCTATACAGCGGCCCTGGCCAAGGCACACGTGCTACCCCGCTATCCCAAGGCCTGGAACTGGCCCTCCTCCGCAAATCCGAAGCAGAGCTACACGCTGCTGAACAAGGAAAGCCCGGAGTTCATCCGGTTCAACAACCCGTCGGATTATCGCGTCGTCCGCGAATCCTGCGGCGCGTGCCACATGTCCGTCATCGAGGCGACCGATCGCTCGATCATGTCGACGGGCGCCATGCTATGGGGCGGTGCGGCCTATAATAACGGGATCGCACCCTTCAAAAACTACATCTTCGGCGAGTCCTACACAACCAAAGGCGAGCCTGCGAAGCTGCTGTCCCCCGGTGCGCCTCCGGGAACGCTGACCAAGGACCAGGAAGCACGCGGCGCCCTTGCCGCGCTGTATCCGCTGCCGACCTGGCAGGTTGTGCCGCCCGCCGACATCTTCCGCGTGTTCGAGCGCGGTGGCCGCACAATCGGCACGCAGTTTGCCGAAGTAGGTCTGCCCAATTCCACCGGACTTCTCCAGCGCCTGGAGGAACCCGGTCGCCCGGACATCCGCCAGTCCAACCGTGGCCCCGGCACCGGCCTGCGCGTCGCGATCCCGGTTCTCAACATCCACAAGACGCGCCTCAACGACCCGTTCATGTGGTTCATGGGCACCAATGACCAGCCGGGCGACTATCGCCATTCGGGCTGCTCAAGCTGCCACGTGCCCTATGCCAACAGCCGCGAGCCTGCGCAGAGCCTGACCTACGCCAAATTCGGCCGCGACGGGCAGACGGTCACGCTCGATCCGACCATCGCCGACAAGATGGAAGGCCAGAAGCGAGCGGGCGGCGACGCGGATCATGGCGGTCCGCACAAGGCCGGCGGTCATGACGATCATGGGACGTCCACGCCGCACGAACCCCGCAAGGAAAGCGGCCATCCGCTTGAGCACGCCTTCACGCGCGCCATCCCGACCGCGCAGTGCATGAACTGCCACATGCACCAGCCCAACATCTTCCTGAACTCGTTCCTCGGCTACACGATGTGGGACTATGAAAGCGACGCGCCGCTGATGTGGCCTGCGAAGCAGAAATATCCGACGGCGGCCGAAACGAGGAAGGTGCTGGAGCGCAATCCCGAAGGCGCTGCGCCGCGCGGCAAATGGTCGGATGTCGAATTCGTCCGCCGCGTCTATGACGATATCAACCCCAAGGCCAAGGACACGCAGTTTGCGGACTATCATGGCCATGGCTGGAACTTCCGCGCGATCTTCAAGCGTGACCGCGAAGGCAATCTGCTCGATGCAGAGGGCAAAATCGTGTCGCACGATGACCCTGAGAAGTTCCGCAAGAAGGATGCAGGCCAGTTCCCCACGACCGGACAGCAGCCCGGCAAGGCGGTCCACCTGCTCGACATCCATGCCGAAAAGGGCATGCAGTGCGTCGACTGCCACTTCGCGCAGGACAGCCACGGCAATGGCCTGATCTATGGCGAAGTCGCAAATGCGATCGAAATCGGGTGCAAGGACTGCCACGGCACGTCTGGCGCCTATCCCTCTCTGCTGACCTCTGGTCCCGCTGCGCCACCGACCGGAAACAACCTAGCGCTCCTGCGCAATCCGGACGGGCAGCGCCGCTTTGAATGGAAGGAAGATGACGCCGGACGCCGCTATCTGGTCCAGCGTTCGATCCTTGATCCCAAGCTCGAATGGCGCGTCAGCCTCGTCAAGGACAGCGTTGATCCCGACAGCCCGAACTTCAACCTGAAGTCGGCACGGGCAAAGCTGATGGGCAAGTCTGGCGCGGAAACCGGCAAGTTCGAATTCGGCGCCGGCATCCCCGAAGACCAGCTCGCGCACAAGGACAGCGAGATGGCCTGCTTCACCTGCCACCTGAGCTGGACGACAAGCTGTGGCGGCTGTCACCTGCCGATCGAAGCAAACTGGAAGACCTCGTCACACCATTTTGATGGCGAAGAAACGCGCAACTTCGCGACCTATAATCCGCAGGTCGCGCGCGATGACATGTTCCAGCTCGGTCGCCATCAGACGACCAAGGGCAACATCATCACACCGATCCGGTCGACCTCGGCGCTCATCCTGTCGTCAACGAACGTCAACCGCGAGCGCATCTACGTCCAGCAGCCGCCCATTTCGGCCGCAGGCTTCTCGTCACAGGCGTTTGCGCCACACTTCCCCCATACGGTCCGGACGACCGAAACGAAGAAGTGCAGCGACTGTCACGTCTCGGCCGAAAATGATAACAATGCGATCATGGCGCAGCTGCTGCTGCAGGGCACCAACTTCGTCAATTTCGTCGGCATGTACGCCTGGACCGGCCTTGAAAACGGTGTCGAAGCCGTCCGCGTGACCGAATATGACGAACCCCAGGCCGTGTTCGGCTCCTACCTGCACAAATATGCCTATCCCGACTTCTACAAGGCCCATGTCGAGCGGAACGGCCGCGAACTGGTCAACTGGATCCGTGGCAAGTCCTTCGACAAGCGCCTGCGCGGTGAAACGGGCCTCAAGGAGAACATCCGCAATGAGGTGAAAGGCACCGACGATGCCGTCCGCTGCCTCCAGATGCGCGGCGAATATCTCTACGTCGCCGAAGGACGCGCCGGCTTTCGTGCCTATGACATCGCGTCGGTCGCGAACAAGGGCGTGTCGGAACGCATCCTCACCGGTCCGTTCTCGCCGCTTGGTCATGACACGCAGGTGAAGTCCGCAAACGCCACCTGCATGGCGCTGGCGACCAACCAGCCGATCAATCCGGCCAAGAACACCCCGGAAATGCGCAACATGAACCAGGAACAGGCGTTCCACCCGATCTACAAATACGCCTTCGTCACGGACAGCGTCGAAGGCCTGATCCTCGTCGACATCTCGACGCTGATCGATGGGGAACCGCGCAACAACTTCCTGCACCGCGCGCTGACGTGGAATGCCGGCAATATCCTGAAGGGCGCACGCCACATCACGCTGGGTGGGCACTATGCGTATATCGCGGCCGATGCCGGCGTGGTCGTTCTCGACCTCGACGATCCGCTCAAGCCCCGCGTGATGCAGGTACTGCCTGCGGACGACGCGCGGGCCTCCGCCCTCCAGTTCCGCTATCTGTGGGTCACCGACAAGGACGGCGTGAAGCTGTTCGACGTGACGGACGCCCGCAAGATCGTGCCGGTGCCCGAAGCGACCGTCCCGCTCGCCAATGCCCGGCGCATCTATGTGGCGCGCACCTATGCCTATGTCGCGGCAAAGCAGGATGGTCTCGTCATCCTCAACGTGACGAACCCGGAAAAGCCGAAGATCTATCAGAAGGTGACGTTTGATGGTCGCCTGAACGATGCGGAGGACGTCATCGTCGGATCGACCAATGCGTCACTCTTTGCCTATGTGGCCGACGGGCGGAACGGGTTCAAAGTCCTGCAGCTGACGTCCCCGGCGTCGCAGCCCAATTATTACGGCTTCTCTCCCGCGCCGAAGCCTGAGCTGATCGCCTGGGCGAAGACGCCCTCGCCCGCGCTGGCCATGTCGAAGGGGCTGGACCGTGACCGTGGCGTGGACGAAACCGGGGGCCAGATCGCGGTGTTCGGGCGCGTGGGATCACGCCCGTTCAACCGGGAAGAGATGGAACGCTTCTATCGCAACCGCGGCGGGTTCCTCTACCGCGTGAGCGACAAGCCGACCTTCGCCGACTGGGTTCCCAAGAAGAAGTGAGGAAGCGGCCCCGCCGGAAAGCGGCGGGCCGCGATCAGCGGGCGGTCGAGGCGACCGGGGTCCCGGGCTGGTTCGGGCTGCCCTGCCAGGCATAGCCCGCAACGGCGAGCATCAGCGCGGCCCCCAGCAGGTCAAGCGCGGTGCGCGACATGCGGCCGGACCTCCAAAGCGCGGCATAGGTCAAACCACACAGGGCAAATACAAGAAGCCAGGCGATCATTTGCCCCTCCGTTTGGCGCGCCGCGCATAGAGCGCCCCTGCCGCCGCCAGCGCAGTGAGCGGGATGGCCCAGAGCGGCGCGGTCATGTCATTGAATTCGGGCTTCAGGCTGATCCACTGGCCATATCGACCCACCAGCCAGGCGCGCACGGCCTCCGGGCTTTCACCCGCTGCAATCCGCTCCCGGACCAGACGGCGCATGTCGCGCGCGAGATCGGCATTGCTGCCCGAAATAGGCTGTCCCTGACAAACAACGCAGCGCAGCGTGTCCATGAGGGCAACCGCCTGCGCCTCCTGCTTCGGGTCAGGCAATGATTCTTCCGAATAGTCCTGGCTCAGGACCGGCTGCGCCACGCCCAGCAGCGCAATCATCAGGAGACGACGCATCAACGGGCTCCCAGCTGTTTGAGGATATCGGGTATGTCGGCTTCCGTGATGACGCCGATATGCTGGCCGACGACCCGGCCTTTCCCGTCGATGATGAACGTCTCGGGCACGCCCGCGGACCCGAACGCCATCTGCGCGCGCCCCTGTACGTCGAGGCCGACGCGCGCATAGGGGTTTCCATTTTCCGAAAAGAAGCGGGCAAGGTCTTCCGACCGGTCATGAACGGCGACGCCGTTGATTTCGACCCCCATGGACTGCAGCTTCAGCAGGACCGGAACCTCAGCGATACAGGGGCCGCACCAGCTACCGAAGACGTTCAGCAATCGCGGCGTGCCATCGGCATAGTCGCGGCTGTTGGTGCCGGGCTGTTCCGGCAGTGCGGCGGGCGCATCAAAAGCGGGAAGCGGCTGGCCGACCAGTTGCGACGCAATCGTGCGATCCGACGGCCGCACCAGGGCGACGAGGAACATCGCAAACAGCCCGACGGTGACCAGCACGGGCAACCAGAATACCCATTTCCGGGTCATGATGCCGCTCGCGCGTTGGTCTTGCGTGCGGTGCGGCTGCGATGGACACGCCCGATCAGCGACAGGGCACCGCCGAACGCGATCATGATGCCGCCGGCCCAGATCAGCGTCACAAACGGCTTCCACCACATGCGCATGACCCATTGGCCACCCGCACGCTCATCGCCCACCACGACATAGAGCTGCCCATTCCAGAAGGTGCGGATGGCCGCCTCATTGGTGACCATGGCAGGGTTTGAGAAGCGGTGGAGCGCCGGCTTGAGCGTGACCAGATCACCATTGGGCAATTCCGCCCGCATGGTGACCTGAAGCGCGTCATAATTGGGACCCGGCACCCGCTGGATATCCTCAAACATCAGACGGAATGGACCGACCGGTCGCACATCGCCAACCTTCATCGGCACCAGCGACTCCTTGGTGAAGGCGCTGTCGGCCGCCATGCCGGTGATGCTGACGGCGCAGCCGAGATGCGCGAGAACCATGCCCCAGGTGAAGAGTGGCGTCCGCGCGAGGTTACGCTTCCACAGGGGCGCCACGCTGGCCAGACCGACGCCCGCTGCAAAGACCAGCCCGAGGAGCGGCAGGACGGGTACGTCATCGGTCGCGATCAGAAGCACACCCAATGCCGCGATCGACACGACGATCGGAAGCGCCAATCGACGTGCCAACACCGCCGCCTCATCGCGCCGCCAGCGCAACAATGGTCCCGCCGCCATCGCTGCCACCAGAGTAAGCGCAAGCGGGCCGGTCGTCGCGTTGAAGAAGGGGGCACCCACCGAGATCTTATGACCGGTAAATGCCTCCAGCCCCAGGGGATAGAGCGTTCCGACCATCACGACGACAAGGATGACCGAGAGCAGCAGATTGTTGATGACCAGCACGCCTTCGCGGCTGACCACGTCGAAGCGCTTGCCTTCTGCGACGGTGCCGACGCGCATCGCGAAGATGATGAGTGCGCCACAGATGTAGATGGCGAGCAGGCTCAGGATGAAGATCCCGCGCTTCGGGTCGACGGCAAAGCTGTGCACGCTCGTCAGAATGCCCGACCGCACAAGGAAGGTGCCCACCATCGACATGGAAAAGGCGACGCATGACAGCATGATCGTCCACGTCCGCAGCGCATCGCGCGTCGCGAGCACCGTGACCGAGTGGAGCAGCGCCGTCGCCGCGAGCCACGGCATCAGCGAGGCATTTTCGACCGGGTCCCAGAACCACCAGCCACCCCAGCCAAGCTCATAATAGGCCCAATAGCTCCCTGCGGTGATGCCGATGGTCAGGAATATCCACGCGCCCAAGATCCAGGGCCGCATGGCGCGGGCAAATTGGGGGGTCACGTCGCGGGTAATGAGCGCGCCAATTGCAAAGCTGAACGCCGCCGACATGCCGACATAGCCAATGTACAAGGTCGGCGGATGGAAGGCGAGACCAGGGTCTTGCAGCAGGGGGTTGAGCCCCTGCCCGTCCACCACTCCGGCCACGCGGGCAAAGGGATTGGAGGCGAACAGAAGAAACGCGTAGAACCCTAGCGCGATGGACGCCTGTACCGTCAGCGTGGCGATCTTTGTATCCGCCCGAAGCGATCGTTCAAACAGCGCGACCGTGGCACCCGCCACCCCGAGGATCGCGACCCACAAGAGCATCGAGCCCTCGTGATTGCCCCAGGTTCCGGCGAATTTATAGAGCCACGGCTTTGCGGAATGGCTGTTGGTCGCAACAAGAAGGACCGACATGTCGGAGCGCAGGAACAGTGCGATCAGCGTCACGAACGCGATGCCGCACAATGTTGCCTGCGCGACGGCGAGCGGCGCGACCGCCCCTGCGAGATCTGGCCGCTGGCGCTGCAGCGCAACAGCGCCCAGAGCAAATTGAAGGAGCGCGAGCGACGCGGCAATCCACAGCGCCGCCATGCCGAATTCAGCTAACATGCGCAAAACGCATAGCCGCGCCCTGCCCGTTGTCGAGGCGGAAGGCAGCAGAATTGGCGCGAATTCCTCAATGAATAGAACCATTTAAGATGGGATATGGTCCGCCGATCCCAGATCGGCGCGACGCTGCGTCCGCCATGTCTGGAAACAGCCGATTTCGAGCGCTTTCCATGGCCTTTTGCCGTGCTGCGAACCGAGCCAAGTTTGCATCGTCTCTGGTTGAGCAAGCCCCGCCGATGGTTAAGGTAAATATCTGATTAGAAAACAATTTCGGTTTTCTAGCGTCGTCGTGAGAGGCCAGATTGCATGGGCAGCATCGTTCCGACCCCTTTTCGCGGAGCGGATTTGGCGCCTAAGATCGAACTGATCGCCTACAGCTTCCTGCGGCAGACCCGCCGCCCGCTGATCCAGAAGTCCGACGATGTCGTCGCCGCGCTGTGGATGGCGCCGTGCGCGGTCATCGCGCAGGACGCCGGGCCGCAAGCCAGCTGCTTCTTTGCGAACCGATGCGCGCTGGAAGTGCTCGAAAGCGATCATGACAGCCTGACAGATGCGCAGGGCGAGGCCGCCCGGCAGGCAACCTTTGACCTGAATGGCCTGTTCGCCAATGCAGACGCCGCCGGCAAAGTGCGGAACTATTCGGGAAACCTGACCTCAAGTCGCGGCAACCGGTACCGCGTGCAGCAGGCGCTAACCTGGCCCATCATCGACGACGCCGGGGCCACCCATGGCCGTGCAGCCATGTTCGATCTTTGGATTGCCCTCGACTGACAATCAGGCGGACAGCACAAGCTGCCCGATAAAGGTCAGGAAGGACAGCAGCAGCCCGGCGAGAAATGTGCGGTAGGCGAGCTTCAGATATCGGTACTTTCGGTGCGCGAGCACCTGCCCGTTTTGATAGATATCGCGCGAAATGGCCGTGAAGACGCGGTCATCAGACACAAGTTCGTCCTTCAATGCCCCTATGAACGCGGTCTCCGACATCGCCGAAAACTCTCCGAAAAACAGAAGATTGCCTTCCAGCCTGCGCTTTCCCGCGACACCCAGCTGCGGCATGACGACCATCATCGACAGAATGACAGCGAGCAACGCAAAGGTCGCCAGTATGACGAGTGCCAGCGTCGCATGGCCCGCGGCCACCTGCCCAATGGAAATCGTGAACGAAACGAAGGTCGCGCCCATCAGGATCGACGCCTTCTGGTCGGCCATCTGCGAGAGCTGCAGCTGCATCTGCTGCGTCGTCCGCAACAGGTGGATCGCATTGGGGACGTAGTCGCGATCATTGTCGAGAAGCAGCGCCGTGCCGGGCACTGGTTGATCGCGATAGGCAGCCTCAGCCATATTACTTGTCCTTCATCGTCCACACGCCGTCCCACTCGCCGCCGGGCGGCTGCGCCTCCAGGACATGACAGCGGTCAATATAGGTCTGGGACAGGCCATCGGTCGGGTTGAGTTCAAGACACTTTTCGAAACGCTGGACGGCCTTTTGCCACTGCCCCGCACGATAATCGGCAATGCCCTCCCCGAAATGTCCGACGACGTCGAGCAGGTTGGGGAATGTCTGCGCATCGTGATAGTCAAGGATCTCAAAGACGCGCACAGGCTGCGTCTTGCCCTTCACGATGACCAGATCAATGTCGCGCAGCCGGTACGTTCCGCGCAGCTTGGCCACCGTGGACTCGCTGACGAGAATGCGCGCCGAATAGGCCTTGCACGCGCTTTCAAGACGCGACGCGAGGTTCACGCCGTCGCCGATCACCGTATAGTCCATGCGCTTGGGCGATCCGATGTTGCCGGAAACGACCATGTCGGTGTTGAGGCCGACGCCCATATCGACCGTCTTTAGCCCGCGCTGCCGCCGGTCGGCATTCCATTCCCACAGTTCGCGGATCATCGAGATCGCCGCCCGTGCGGCCCGGTCCGGGTCATCGTCATGCGCGACGGGCAGGCCGAAACAGGCCATGATCGCATCCCCGATGAACTTGTCGAGCATGCCGCCCTCGCGGGTGATGCAATCGACCATCATCGTGAAATAGTCGTTCAGGAACGAAACGGTACCCTGCGCGCCATATTCTTCGGTGATCGTGGTGAAGCCGCGCACATCGGTGAACATGATGGTCGCTTCGGCAGTGATCCCGCCGAGGAAGTCGAGCCCCTGCCCGTCAAGCATCTGCGACGCGATCACCGGATCCATGTAGCGCGACATGGTCGATTTCATCCGCTTTTCGCTGCTGATGTCCTCAAACATGATCATGGACCCCAGCGCATTTTCCCCTTCGGCGGCAAGGAGCGGCGTAAAGGTGATGTTGACCGACTTGGTCACCCCGTTGATCGCAAGGCTCGCGTCGGACAGGGAAAAGCTTTCCTCATCAGCCTTGGCCTTGGCCAGCCGGTCCATGACCCAGTCACAGTCCTCGCCCAGCGCATCGGGCAGCGGCCTGCCGACCAGATCAGCCTCCGCCGTTTCCCAGATGCGCACGGCCGCCACATTGGCCGTCACGATCTTGTTGTCATGGTCCAGCGTGATGACGCCGTTCGACATGCTCTGGAGCATGCTTTCATTGTAGTTCTTGACCCGCTGGACGTCGTCGAACAGCTTTGAGTTCTCCAGCGCAATGGCGATCTGCGCGGTGAACGCCTTCAGCCGCTGTTCGTCCTCATCGGAGAATGTGCCGCCCTTCTTGTTCAGGACCTGCGTCACGCCGATGACGCGATTGTCCTTGTTGGTAATGGGCACGCAGAGGATAGACCGGGTGAAGAACCCCGTCTGCTTGTCGAAGGACGGATTGAAGCGCAGATCGGCATAGGCATAGGGAATGTTCATCGTCTTGGCCGACGTGAACACGGCCCCTGCAATCCCCAGATGCGACGGGAAACGGATTTCCGAAATCTCGCCGCCCGTCGCCACGCGTGAGAACAGCGTCTGCGTCGCTGCATCATGCAGGAATACGGTCGCGCGCTCGGCACCCAGCATTCGCGTGGTTTCCGCAACAGCACGCTGGAGCAGCTTGGACAGATCGAATTCCGAATTGATGTCGGACACCAGCTCAAGGAAATCCATTTCCTTGATACGGATGCGGTCGATCTCCTCGATATACTGCATGCTCTGCAGGATCGTGGCGGCATGGTTCGTCATGTCCCCGAGCAGGTCGAGGTCGTCATCGGTGAAGCTGCCGCCCCGCTTGTTCAGGCTCTGCATGACGCCGATCAGGTCGCCCGCCATGGTCCGAACGGGTACGCAGGCGATGTTGCGCGTCACAAAGCCCGTGCGTTCATCGACGGACCGGTTGAAGCGGTCGTCCTGATAGGGGTCATCGACCCGTGTTGGCTGGCCAGACTGGAACACATGGCCGGCAATGCCGCTGCTATTGAGGATCCGGATTTCACGCGTCAGATCACCCTGCGCGACGCGGGAATAGAGCTCGCTGCTCGTCGGGTCGTTGAGAAACAGGGTCCCGCGTTCACAATCGAGTTCGCGCGAGGTCAGCTCGACCAGCTCGGCAAGAACACCGTTGAGATCGGTCAGCGCGGCGCAGCGCTGTGTCACTTCGAGAAGGATCTGGGCGCGGCGCAGCGCGGCATCCTTGCGGACCCGACGCGCGCGGGACGGTGTCATGGGCGTATGAGCGTTCACGCATTCGTCTCCATCAGCGCACGCAGCGCTACGATCTGTTTGTGCAAGGTATCCTTGTCCCGCGCGAACGCGGTCTCCTGGCTGGCGAGCGCCTGGCTTGCCGACTGACGCTCTGCCTCCAGTTCGGCGCGCAGCGTGCTGATCGTCGCCTTCAGCTGCGTCGCTTCACCTTGCGCCGCGGCACGCAGTTCCTGCATCCGCACCTCATGCGCGTTGGCTTCCGCCTCCAGCTGGTCCCGCATCATTCCGACCGTCAGGCGAAGCTGCAGCATCTCTTCGGTCAGCTCCGCCCGCGCTGCCTGCACAGCGGCATCGATGGAGGCTGCGCCCTTTTCCAGCTCCGCACGCAGCCCGTTGATCGTGGACTGCAGCTGCAGATTGGCGGCCCGCAGATCCGACATCTCCGCCATCAGGTCGGCCTGCGACGTCATCTCACATGCCTGCCGGGTTGCCCGCGAGCGAGTAGCGCGTGTCAATGCCAGGCACGCCCTCCGGGCGAACCGGCAGATCGACACTGACCGCGACGAACGGGCTCAGCTGGCTCACGATTGCAGAGACGCGTTCGGCCTGTGGCGGCGGCGTGGGCGCTTCGGCCACCGACTGCAGGATCGGGTCTCCACTGTCTTCCGCATCGGATGGCGTCGGCGGCGGCGTATCCGGGACAGGCGACGGCGGCAATGGATCGACGGCAGGCGCGGCAACAGCAACCACGGTCACGCCACCGCCACCGGGTCCCGCGTCGGGGGCATTATTTCCCGCAGGGCCAGACGGTCCCGCGGGCGGAGGTGCGTCGGGACCCGGGCCGGCGCCCGGACCTGGTGGCGGGGGCGCGCCTTCAGGCGGCGGCGGGGGTGGCGCGCCCGGTCCTGCCGCATCGCCTGCCCCATTTGGCGAAGACGAATCTGACGCCGGCGCGGGATCGGACGGGCCGGAGCCCGGCCCGGCATCTGCCGGAGCGGGAGCAGGAGCAGGCGCCGGTGCGGCCTCAGGTGCCGGAGCTGGAGCAGGAGCCGGTGCCGGTGCTGGAGCAGCGGCGGGTGCAGGTGCAGGTGCCGGAGCAGCTGTGCTTGGCTTCGGCGCAGGCACCGCCGCAGTCACGGTCGGCGTGGGGACAATGGCCACTGTCGAGGCCACGTTGGAGATTGTGCTGGCGACACTCTGGGTCACCGTCATCGTCACGCTCGCAACGGGCACCTTGATGGTCAGTGCCGTCGCGTTTCCAGGCGCTTGAGCAAAGACATAGTTCACCGCAGACAGCCCATTGCCGTTGATCGGATAGCGCCCCTCGGGGCTGTCGATCGTTGCGGTCGTCTCGAACACCAATGTCCCTGTCGTTGCCGACCCGAGCGTTTCGCCAGCAATGAAACCAGAAACTTGTCCGGTAAACGCCGGATTGGCGGACTTTATGGTTCGCTCAACGGCCACGGCCTCATACGTCAGCGTCTTTGCCGTGACTTCGCCAATTGATCCCGCCGCCGTCGTCGGCAGGACGTAGTTGGCCGCCAACGTGCCTATAGCTGGCGTGTAGGCGGCCGGAGTCAGAGATGTCGTGACCGCGATAGACTTGCCCACATCCTTGCTGGCCAGCGTGCCCTGCGTCTGCGTCACCGCGAAGCCTTCGCCAGATACAGCGCCTGCAACCGCAAAGTTGGCGGGTGAGAGAGAGACCGAAGTCGTCCCATCATATCCGCGCGACACCGAACCGGTGAGCGAGATGGAGAGGGTTCGCGGCGTAACCTCGCCTATACTCCCGCTTGCGCTGCCTGGCAGGATGTAATTCCCAATGGCTGCCCCAGCAAAATTGGCAGGCGTCAAAGACGCCGTGACGACGATGTTCTGGCCGACATCCTTTGATGCCAACGTGCCCTGCGCACTCGTGACCGCAACGCTGTCATTTGCAACCAATCCCGAAATCGTGAAGTTCGAGCTAGCGAGGGAGATGCTCAGAGTCCCGTCGTACGTCCGTGTCGCTTTGCCGGTAAGCGCGATCGTCAGCGGCTTGCCTGTGATTTCGCCGATCGTACCCGAGGCGGTCGTCGGCAGCACATAGTTGCTCGCAAGCGTGCCGGGCGTCGCAAGGAAGTCCGCCGCGGCCAGCGTGGCTCCGACGTTCAGTCCCGTGCCAACGTCCTTCGTCGCATAGCGGCCCTGCGTCTGGGTCACCGAGAGGCTCTCGCCCTGAACCAGACCCGACAGCGCGAAGTTGCTCGCCGACAGCGTCGCGTTGGTCGTCCCGTCATAGATCCGCGAGACCTGCCCCGTCAGCGTCGCGGCCAGCTGTTTCGGCGTAATCTCGCCGATCGTCCCGCGCGCACTTCCCGCCAGACTATAATTGCCCAGCAGCGTATTTGGTCCCGCCAGATAGTCCGCAGCCGCAAGGGACGCGACAACATCAATGCCCCGTCCCGCATCCTTCGATGCATAGGTGCCCGCACTCTGCACGATCGTCAGGCTCTCACCCGAGACCAGACCCGATATGGTGTAGTTGGACGAGGTCAGTCGTGCAGCAGTCGTCCCGTCATAGGCCCGCGTCGCGCTGCCAGCCAAAGTCACCGTGATCGCCTTGGGCGTGATGTCGCCGATCGCACCCGTGGCGGTCGTCGGCAGCACATAGTTGCTCACCAGCGTGCCGGACGTCGCAAGGAAGTCGGCGGCGGTGAGCGTGGCTCCGACGCTCAGTCCCGTGCCAACGTCCTTCGTCGCGTAGCTGCCCTGCGTCTGCGTGACCGAAAGGCTCTCGCCCTGAACCAGACCCGACAGCACGAAGTTGCTCGCCGACAGCGTCGCGTTGGTCGTCCCGTCATAGATCCGCGAGACCTGCCCCGTCAGCCTCGCGGCCAGCTGCTTCGGCGTGATCTCGCCGATCGTCCCGCGCGCACTTCCCGCCAGACTATAGTTGCCCAGCAGCGTATTTGGTCCCGCCAGATAGTCCGCAGCCGCAAGGGACGCGACAACATCAATGCCACGGCCTGCATCCTTCGATGCATAGGTGCCCGCACTCTGCACGATCGTCAGGCTCTCACCCGAGACCAGACCCGATATGCTGTAGTTGGACGAGGTCAGTCGGGCAGCGGTCGTCCCGTCATAGGCCCGCGTCGCGTTGCCCGCCAAAGTCACCGTGATCGCCTTGGGCGTGATGTCGCCTATCGCACCCGCAGCGGTCGTCGGCAGCACATAGTTGCTCGCAAGCGTGCCGGACGTCGCAAGGAAGTCGGCGGCGGTGAGCGTGGCTCCGACGCTCAGTCCCGTGCCAACGTCCTTCGTCGCGTAGCTGCCCTGCGTCTGCGTGACCGAAAGGCTCTCGCCCTGAACCAGACCCGACAGCACGAAGTTGCTCGCCGACAATGTGGCGTTGGTCGTCCCGTCATAGATCCGCGAGACCTGCCCCGTCAGCGTCGCGGCCAGCTGCTTCGGCGTAATCTCGCCGATCGCACCAGAAGCTGTGGTCGGCAGCACATAATTGGACAGAGAGGTCCCTTGGCCGACGGAGAAATCCTGCAAAGACAATGACGATGTCACGGTGATGTTCTGGCCGGCGTCCTTGCTGGCATAATCACCCACGGTCCGTGTGACTGTCACGCTTTCGCCGGTGACCACACCCGAAACAGAGATGTTGTCGGCGCTCAACGAGGCCGACGTGGTTCCGTCATAGACCTTCGTCGTGCTTCCAGTGAGCGTGACAACGATCGGACGCGGGGCAATCGTCGCGGACAGGCTTGTGCCGTCGACGACGTTATAGCCGTAGACCGGCTTGCCAGCCGCATCCACTGCCGAGACATTGACCCCAGACAGCAAGAAGGTCGTGGCAGATGCATTGGCCGCCGCATATTGCCCCGTCGGGCTCCCCTGAACAGAAACGACATCGCCGGATACGCTGCTGGAGATCAGCAGCCTGGGCAGTGATCCGGTGAGGGTCGTTGTGCCGTCATAGAGCTTTGAAATCGGACTTTCAGACGCGATGGAAATGGTCGGGGCATAGCCATAGACGAGCCCATTCTGGCCAGGTGCCAGGAACGTATGCAGATTGCCCTTCAGAACGTCGGGGCCGACACCATAGGCCTTGAAATCGTAGTTGATATTGCCGACGACGTCCGCAGAGGCCCCGTCAAACGGGCTCTGATTGCCGCTGTAGATCCGCCAGGTTCCGTTTTCGCTTGAAAGCACGGTCGGACTGACCGACTCATTTACAAGCCGGGAAACGGTATGGAGGCTGATATTGCCTGTCGTCTTGATCTGAGCGTCAGCACCAATGCGCAATGTTCCTGTCGCACTGGCGGCAAATTTCGAGAGTGGCTGGCTGTTCCCAATCCCCCCCAAGAGGGAGAGGTTCCCATTGGCGAAGATCTTCAGACCGAACGCCCCGTTCACCGCGCTCGTCACATTGATGTTGACCGGCGGTGCAAGCTGCTGCGCCGGGAGTGGCGCCATGGAGACGAGCGCCATGTTGTCGCCGCCGGACGTCGTTAGCTGGAAGTAGAAAGTGCCGTTCGGGGCGTTTGGAGTGGCGGCAAAGACGTTGAAGTCGCCGCTCGGGCCGCCATAGCCAGCCGTAAAGCTCCCGAAATTGAAGCCATTGGACATCGGCTGACCAATAAGCTCCCTTGTGTAATCAAGGGGATTTGCGGCGCCGAAATAATAGAAGTTGGCGAAATCCGCCGGACCGAAGGTTCCATTGCCACTCGTCGCGCCTTGGACGGTCAAACTGTGAATGGTCAGACTGTCACTCGATTGATACGTGCTCTGAAGAGCACCTGCACTATCGAGCACACTCGTATTGATATCGATGAAACCGACGGCACTGGCCGTATTCTGGAATTGCGCGCCATTCCAGGTGATCTGGAAGGGCACGGCCTGCGTCGCGGGCGATTGAAATTCAATCCCGGCATCCCCGACCAGCGTAATCGCTTTCGTAAGCGCAATCGTGTCGCCCGATACGAAGCGGAGGATGCCGCCGCCAAGGGTGATGTTCCCTGCCCCAAGCTGCGCTTCTGAGGTTACATCCAGCACGCCTGCACTGACCTGCGTATCCCCCGTGAAGCTGTTCGCCCCACGGAGCCGCAGCGTCCCCTGACCAATCTTGCTGATCGACCCGCCGCCACCGCTGAACGACAGCGCGTTGACGCCCGTGTCACCGAGTGCTGTGTCGATGACCAGCGTCGTTCCACCCAGGATAACCGAACCGGCCCTGAAGGACGTATCCGTGAAGAAGTTCCGGACTGTGGTCGAACCGGTTGTCACACCAGAGACGTCGATCACGGCACCGTCACGACCCTCGACAAACAACCGGTCAGCGGCGGCAATACTGCCATTGCCGACCAGCTTCAGGCTGGCGCCATCGACCCTGATTTGCCCAAGAAAGCCCACATCGCCAGACAGCGTGAGCGCGCCGCCAGTGATCCTGAGTATGCTCGAGACCGGCCCAGACACTATGCCGGAAAATTCATCGGCGGTGCGTCCATTGACCACATGAAGCGTCCGGCCTACTCCCAATTCGATGCGGCCACTTCCCTTCAGCGATTGAACCAAAGTCGTATTGGCGCCCTGCGGTGCTGTCAGGTCGAGAATGCCGTCGACACCCACACCAACTGTGCCCGCGTCGAGCAACGCGTTGAAAGCAGGCGAGAGTGACCGAAACCGGCCACGCTCAATCGCGATTTCAGACACTCTGGCTATGCCCGAAAACGACAGGTCGCCGTCGCCGGTCTTTAAGAGTTGTCCACCGCGAACCTCACCGGAAATGGCGCCAGATTGTGCAACGTCGATCTTGACGAGACCAGTGCCCGTTGTGGCGATCGCCGAAGCGTTGAACGTGGCCGATTTTGCAGTCAGTCCTCCAAGCGCAGCCGTCGCGCCAATGTCGCGGTTAAAGGACAGATCATCCGCCCCTGCGTCCACATTCAGCCTGTACGTCCCATTCACGGAGCTGTTGACACTGCCGTCAAATACCACGCGACCATTGGTTGATATGTTGACATCGGCTCCGAGGACGACCGGGCCAGAAAACGTAATTTTCGACTTTGCGGCCAGTTCGCCGTTCGGCGTATGGAAATAGGCACCAAGACCGTCATTGCCGAGCGCCTGACCATCCAGGCCATAGTCAACCTGTATGAAGTCGCCGCCCCCATTTTCGCCAAACAGGACCAAGAGCGGATAATATTTGCCCGCGATCAGAACGTCGCTCGTGGTCCCGGCACGCAACTCGACACCATGCTGCCCCGCATTATTGACGAGCGGGTTCAGCGGCGTGGGCGAAATCACCTGAGACTGCAGCAGATTAACCGACTGTCCCGCGCTTCCCAAAAAGAGCTGAGAGGCGTCGTCGCTGCTCGTCGCAAATGTATATAGCCCGGTGACGCTGGGACGAAAATAGCCGAAGAATTTTACAGAATATGTGTCGTCAAAATTCTGTCCCGGAGTGGTGCCGTTAATCGCCGTAAACGGAGACGCGAACAGAGGGTCGGGCTGAACCAGCGCATTCTGGAAGAACTGGTAGTTGTCGTCGTAATACCCGTCATATTTTATACCGATGAGGCCGTCCGAGAAACTGACGTTGGATGCTAGCGCGATATTCCCACCCAACCGTATCACGCCAGTACTGTTGGCATCGGAATCGGATTGAAAGAGCAAGTCAAGCGAACCTGCCGCCGACGTAATGTCGGAACCGATCAGTTGAATGATGCTGTTTTTTGCCGAGAAAGAGAGCGCGGAAGCCGCCATTGACGATTTCGAGAGGGGCGCCGCGATGCGGATGTCGCCCAAGCCGGGGCCGTCTCCGATCGCGTTGAGCGAGACGCGTCGTCCCGCGTCGAGCATGCGACCAATGTCGATCGTCAGAAGGCGGCCAACAGCACCTGTTGCGGGCGGCGTATCTGCGAGATCTATATTGAGCGCATTGAAGGACAGTTGCGCTGCCTCGCCTGCACCTGGCGCCAGAGTATCGGCCGCGCCCGTGAGATCAATCGACGCGAAATATGCCTCAATGAGCCCCCCTGCCCCGCCTGTTGCGCCGCCATCTGCCCGGAAGGTGCCGTTCGCGAAAAGGAAGGACCCCGAATTGGTATAGTCCGTCCTGACCGTAATCTGGCCGCCATTCCCGACTTGAAATGCATTCGCATTCAGGATCGCGCCGGTATTGATATCGGCAACCGTTGCCCGAGACGGGCCAGAGATGGATGGGCCGAGACCAAACTGAATATTGCCGCCGCCCGCATTACCGCCTGCCAACAGCCGGGCCGAGGGTCCGGCGTGGGCCCGCAATCCGCTCACCGTGATCGTGCCGCCTGTTTCGCCTGCGGCAGTTCCAGTCACATCCAGCGTGCCCAAGACATCCGCATAGCCGGTGTCTCCAGCATCGAGGATGATCTCCCCGTTGACGAGCGCGACGCTGTGTGCCTGAACCAGCCCCGTGCTGTTGATGACCGAGGCGGCAGCATCGGCCGCCGTGCGAGCGGTCATCAGGATGCGGCCGCCATCAGCCAATATCTGACCCGAGTTGAAAATGCCCCGACCTGCGGTCGTCGCGGGCTGCGAAACCGAGAAGGAGATCAGCTTGTCGTTGGAAAAGCTGAGTGAGATATTCTGTCCGGAGCCGAACGCCACGGTGCCCAGCTGCGCCTGCACCAGACCGGTGTTCTCCACGCGCTCGCCGGCGAGCACAGCATATCCCGACCCCACGTTGATGGTGCCTTGATTGACAATGGCCTCCGGACTGGTGCCCGACAAGGTGAAGCTAGTGCCGCCATTGAACTCGGCGTCGGTCATCGCCAACGTACTTGCGACGAACCCAGCGACGTTGACCTGCCCCGCACCGCCAACAAGCACGCCTGAAGGATTCAAAATCCAGACCTGCCCGTTGGCTTCCAACGTGCCGTCGATTCTGGAAGGTGCAATCGGCCCACCCGCTGGCCCGACAATGCGGTTGAGCACCACTGCGCTCGCATCAGGCTGAACAAACTTGAGCGTGTCGCCGGTTGCCACGGACAGGTCCGACCAGTTGATGATGGCGCGGGCGCTCGTCTGCGTCACCGTCGTCGTCGTGGCAGTCCCGTTCGTGACAGGCACAACGCCGGTGATCGTCCCGCTCGAAACAGTAAAGTCGCCAGCATGGGCGGCGCTCATGGCAGACATGCTGACCGCGCCCATCAGCGCGACGCGGAGCCGACGGGACAACAACATCAGAACACCACCATTGCGTTAAGATTGAACTGGGCATTGTTCCGGGGCGCATCCCCCACGGTACGCTGCGCCTGAGCCAACTGGAGATCGAGGCTGACTTTGCCGAGCACCATCATCCGGGTGCCAACACCCAGCGAACTGATGGCCTGTGTTGTTTTGGGCGAAGTCTCAGTCGCCAGGGCGGTCGCGCGCCCATAATCCCCAAAGCCGTACAACTGAATTCCGGTGATCAGGTTGCCGACGGACTCTGACAATGCGTAGCGAAGCTCGCCTGACAGCCCCAGGCCGCGCTCCCCGCTGATCAGCGAGGGATCATAGCCACGGCCAATGGACGGGCCACCAAAGGATACCGTCTCGCCCGACGAGAGCCTGTCCGTCGAATATTGTCCCTGCAGGTTGAACTGCGCAGACAGATTGCCGACCAGCTGCTGCGTGCGCTGCAACGAATAGACGAGCTTCTGGAACTTGGGCTGAAATCCCTTGACCGATGCGAGTGGCGCATCTGTGCGGTTGGCCCCGAGGATCGTGAACCCCTGGAACAGGGACAGCGACGCGTTGGTGTCGCCGCCGAGGAAATTGGCCTGCTGCCAGCTGAGCGTCGCCTCCCCCACGGTGCTGCGGTCATCGGAGACGACTTCGCCCAAGATGCTCGTCCGGTTGCGGTTCAGGGCCAGGCCGAGATCGAGATAGACAGAGTTGGCCCGACCCCGCATCAGCGGCGCACGCAGCCGACCGTTGAAGGACATGACGCGGCTGCGGACGTCGAGTGCGATGATGTCCCCGCCGGGACGGGCATAGGCATAGAGACCGCCAACGCTGCCAATCCACCCCCGCCCGCCGACCGGCATGGCATAGCGCGCGCTGACTGACCGGAGTTCCTTCAGCCGCTCACCTGCTGCCGACAAATTCACGTCAAGGGCGCCGGGCCGGCTCAGCGGCTGAAAGAATGTGCCGCCCAAGGAGTAGGACAGCGGCCCCAGGATGGCGGACGACGTGTTCGAGAAGGTTGCGCGATATTGGTTGGGCGTCCGTTTTGCCGAGACGAGCATCTCGGAACTCCCAAGCAATGCCCCCTGCTGCAGCACTGTGGTTGCCGAAACACCGGGCATGTCGTTCAAAAGGAGCATGCGCCGCTCAAGGTCGCTGAACCGCGCCGGGCGCGCACCAGTGATCGGACCGACGATCGACTGTGCCAGCTCCGTCGAGGCGCTATTGGGCGCATCGACGAAGACCTTGCCGATATAGCCTTCGAGCACCTGGACCTGAAGTTCGCCGTTCTGCACCTTTTGCGGGGCAACGAACACGCGCGTCAGGAAGAAGCCCGCAGCACGGTAGCGGTCTTCGAGTTTCTGGGCCGCATCGCGCAGGTCCTGCAGGACAATCTTGCGCCCTTCGAGCGGGGCAAACAGGTCATGAACCTCGTCTGCGGAGAAGTAGGTGGCACCGATCACCTTGATCGACGTGACCGAGAATTCGACCTCGTCGATCGCGCGCGGCACTGCCGACTTCTCCGGGCTCTGGATCCGGAAATCAAAGTCACGCGATGGCAGCGGCAGCGGCTCGACACGCTGGCGCGAAATGTCGCTTTGCGGCGGCAGAACGATCTGTGCGACCGCAGGCTGCACGGGCATGGCAGCCAATCCGGCCAAAAGGCACCGGCCAGCTGCGCTGCGGGTGGAGAGCCTATTTGTCATCCATCACCACGCGCGCCGTCACCAGACCCGCGTCAATCCGGGCCATGTGGAACTGAAGAATGGGGTCCTGCGGGAACTGGGCGGCAAGGCTGCGGAATGCAGCGGCCGCCGACGGGTCCTCAGCCGACAGCAACGGATAGGCTGCGGCATAGCCTTCGATCAGCGTCTGGTCTTCGGCGTCGGAAACGGGGCTGAACAGCGGCGTCGGCGTCGTCTTGCCCTTGAGCACAATGTCCCCGATCTGCCGGAAACGCAGGCTCGGGCATCGGTCCACCGTTTCCGAGGTGCAGCAGATGCGCGTGCCAAAATACTTGTTCACGCCTTCGGTCCGTGCGGCCGTATTCACGGTGTCGCCCAGCGCCGTGAAGTCCATGCGCGAATGGGAACCGAAGTTGCCGATGACGGCCTGCCCGGTGTGCACGCCGATGCGCGTCATGCCGATCGGGATGCCGCGGGCATTGCGGTCGATGCGGAACTTCTCGGCATAAGCGTCCAGTTCCAGCGCGCAGCGGACGGCCCGCTCGGCATGGTCGGCCTGCCGGATGGGCGCGTTGAAAATGGCCATGATGGCGTCGCCGATGAACTTGTCGATCGTGCCTTCATATTTGAGGACAATCTCGCACGCGCCGTCGAGATATTCGTTGAGCACGTCGGACAGCTCCTCGGCACCCATTTTCTCCGACGTCGTCGTAAAGCCCGCGATGTCCGTGAAGATGAACGTCGCTTCCTGACGCTCGCCAGAAATGGCGACAGAACTCGGATCCTTGACGAGCTGATCCACGACGGCCGGAGACACGTAGCGGGAGAATGTGCCCTGCACGAACTCGCGCTGCTTGCGCTCGGCGCGGCCGATGAACACGTCCATCATCCAGATGGAAAGCGCAAAGGCGATCGACGGACCAATCAGCGGCACCATCGGCAGGCCGTGACCGAAACCGAGGACGGCGCCGACCCAATAGGATGCGACCAGCACCAGACCGACGCCAATGTTGAACACGATCCCGCGCTTGAACAGGCTGACGGCCACGCCAAGAATGGCGAAGAGCGCCGTCAGCGCGATAATGCCTTCCATCGGCATCCGGGGCGGCGAACGATGTTCGAGAACCTGGCTGATCCCATGCGCCTGGATGAATACGCCCGGCATATTGCCCTGGTCGCCATCATCGATGATCGACAAGGGCGTGCGGTGACGGTCGGTAATGGAGAGCGTCGCCCCGACGAGCACGATCTTCCCGCGGAAGAAGTCATCCGGCAGGACCGATACGAACTGCGCCGGGAAGGTCGGGAACGGCTGGCTTTCAGCATCCGGACGGGGACGCCACGCGATTTCTGTCGGAACAAGCGGTGCCTTGGCGCCATAGAGCGTCACGGCCTTGCGCACGAAGCTGGGGGGATGCAGCGGCGTATCGACCCGCTGCCCATTGCGCAGTTCACCGCCCGGATTGATGCGGCGTACGAGCCCGTCAAACGGGTCCGAAAGCAGATTGGCCTCGGCCCTTTGATCGGGGCGCACAAAGGCATTCAGATAGGCGAGCTGATCCTGATTCACGATGCTCGGCGCCGAGGTGTAGCTCATGAAGAGCGGCGTCTTGACGCTATCGAGTACCGATTTGAGGCGCGCATCCTTTTCCGGTTCGGTTGGCTGGTCGACAATGACGTCGACACCGATCACCTTGGCACCTTTGTCCGAAAGCTGGGTGATGACATCGGCCAGAAAGCCGCGATCTACCGGCGAGCGGTAGGGAAAGGCCGACAGCGTGTCCTCATTGATGGCAACAATGACGACATCCTTGGACGGCGGCATCGGCGGCTGCATCGCGGCAACGCGGATGTCGGCCACCTTGTTTTCAAGATTGGTCAGCGGCGAGAAATATTTGACCGCGCCCACCGCCATGATGGTGGCGAAGATGGCGATCAGGAACGCGGAAAGCGCCTGCTTCTGGGCTTTGGACATCAGGGTTTCCTTGTGGTCGCCGCTGTGCCGGGCGGTTCAAGTTCGGTCTGGATCTGGCGGAAATAGGCGTCGGCCTGCTGCACACAGGCCTTTTCCAGCATCCACGAACTCAGGACCAAGGGGTCGGTCACGTCGCTGGGGATCATGTTGATGCTGATGGCGTTGTCCTGCCCCGGAATGCTGATGAGGAAGGTCTTGACGCCATCCAGCTTGGCAAGGTCGGGCGCGACCATACGGTCCTGACCCTTTTGCCAGACAAAATCGGCCCGCCAGGACCGGTCGATCGGATAGACCGTAAAGCTTGCCTGCGCCGACGCATCGGGCCGCCACCAGACGGGGCGCTCGCCTTCCCGGATGCAGCGCGCGCCCGGACGCGAAATGTCGACCAGCCAGGGATCTGGCAGCGGTGCCGCATTCGCCCCGGCGCGGATCGCCCCGACCTGGCTGGCGCGATCATTGCGGGTGGAAATGAGTGCTGCCAGCGCCGCGCGCGGGTTCTGTGCCCCTGCGCCGCCGCCCTTGGCAATCACGCCGGAATAGACGCCCCGCAATGTAACGGCACGACCATCAGCGCCGATGACGGTCACGCGCTCGCCATCCTTCAGCTGGATTTTGGAAGCGCCATCGACGCGCATGCCGGGGCGCAGGCCGCCGCCGCGCGCCTCAACCACCGTCATCGGCGCAGCCAGAGTTTGGGCTGCGGCGATCCCGAGGCAGGCAAAGAGGCTGAGACGAAGGGCTGCGCGCATCATCGTCCCGCCTCCGAGGCAAGCGGTGTGGATTGACCATCACCCATCACGACGAAGGCGGCCCAGAAGAAAGGATGCGCATATGCCGGCGTCTTGTAGAGCCGCGCTTGTGCCGCCCGCAGGGCCGCATCCACGGGCATATCCTTTGACGACCCCATGATGCTGAACATCTCCGACATTAGAGCGCTCGTCGCGGCCGACGGCACCTGCCAGTGGCTGACGACAAGACTGCGCGCGCCGGCCTGAAAGAAGGAGGCTGCAAGGCCCGACAGGGACTCACCGCCATTGGCCTTGCCCGATGCGGCCGTATTGCACGCGGACAGGACAACCATTTCTGCCGGTATCGTCATGCCTGCGATCTCGCTTGCGTCGAGAAGCCCATCGAACGATCGGGTTTGCGGCGTGACCTGCGGCGGTGTGAGAACGACGCCGGGCTGGGCCTGACAGCGCAGTTCGCTCGGCAACAGACCATGCGTCGCGAAATAGAGGATGCGATAGTCGGCCAGGCGGCGGCCACGGAAGGCGGACTCGGTCGCCTTGTCACCCAGAAGGATATCGTCCTTGCTGCCGCCCAGGGCACGCGCCACGTCCGCAATTTCGCGCGCGGTATCGGGCAAGGAAGACAGCGACCGCAGCAGGGCAGCCGGCACAATCCCGCCTGCGCCGCAGTCACTCCCGGTCTCAGGCGCGACGGCGTGCGACCCGACCGTCAAGGGGGCGAGCACCGGATTGCCAAGCGCGAGCAGCTTCTTTGGATGCGAACCTATCAACCGGGTCGAACGCAGCGCGACGAAACTGCTGAGGGTCGGGCTGTAGGAAATGTCGAGGTCACGTGCCAGCCAATGGGCGCCCAGATACTGGCCGGGATTGGCCGGCTCCCTGACGAGCAGAGAGAAGGGCAGATTGGCGAGCGGGCCCGCCGGAATGACAACCAGACGCTTGAGGCGCGACATGTCCGCCGCAAGGCCGCCAAACAAGGTGGTGTAGAGGTCATATGCAGCTTCGAGATCAAAATCGTTGACGCTCTTGCCCTGCACTTCCAGCCCGCGACGGAGCTTGGAGACACTGTCCTGAAGCGCGGATTCGCCTGCAGGGATCGCGGCAAGGGCTATGCCATCCTTGGTCACAAGCTGCGCAAAAGAGCGACTGCGTCCGATGACGAAACTCAAGGCACCCTCATCGGGACCAAGGCGGCGGCGCAGATCATCGAGCTTTGGAACCGAGGCATCTGTCGTTGCCGCAAAATCCGGGAACTGTTTGGCGATCAGCTGTCGCAAGTCGGCAATCGCCTTCCCCTGCGCAGAAATCTCCGCTGCGTAACGTTCCTCGTCCACGGCGCTGCGTTCCTGCGGCATCAGCGACTGTTGCGTCGCCAACTGGACCCGCAGTTCGCGCTCGGTCTGGACCGCGGCCTCTAGGCGGCCGAGCAGCGCCTCCAGTTCGGGTGTCGCTGCCGATCGACGCGCCGAGGTCAACGCCATGGCGCGATCAAAAATGGGCGACCGCGTCAGCTGGACCGCGTCGAACACCTCGGCATAAAGCCCAAGGCGCACCTTCGGGTCGTCATAGGACTGCGCCTCTTCCAGGACCGCCTCAAAGAAGGGAACGAGATCTTCCGAGGTAAAGGGAATGCTCGACTTCGGAAGCGTGCGCGCAACGGCGACCGCTTCACGGAAGGTGATGATTGCGGAGGTCCGCATATGTTCGACCTGATAGGCCCGGGCCAGCGCCACCCGCGCCTGCAGCGTGGCCACGCCTTCGCCGAACACCTGCTGGCGCAACGCCAGCGCGCGCTTGAGATAGGCTTCGGCAGCGGACAGGCGCCCCTGCGCACTGCTGACATTGCCCAGCGTCACGAGGATATCGGCTTCCCACCAGCGTGGCTCGCCCTCAACGCGCTTAATGAGAAGCATGGCTTCCCCCACGCTGGCAAAGGCGCTCGTCACATCGCCTGTCCGGAGGAGCATGGCGGCTTCAAGGTTGAGGGCCATCGCCAGCTCCGCCTCGGCTTCGGAGCCACCCCCAGCCCCGGCAATGCCAGTTCCACCTTGTTGGGATGCCGCCTGCGCAGCAATCGCGCGCCACTGAGACGTTGCGGCACGCGCCTGAAGAAGCGCGGAGTCAAAATCACCTTTGTAGGCCGCGATATACGCTTGGTAGCCGCTCAGCCGCGCACGGTCCGACGGCTTGGGCGACTTCTCAACGATCGGCGCTGCACGACGGATCAAGGCCTCTGCTTCGGCATGCCGACCCTGAGCGCTCACGGCCATGGCGAGATCCATGAGGATATCGTTCGTGGCGAGATCGTCCTCGCCAAAAGTCCGGGTCTGCAATTCCAGCGCACGACGGAACCCGGCTTCGGCGGGTTCATAGTCAGACTGGCCCGCTGCCGTCCGCGCCTGCCGCAGCAGCACCTTGATCGCCGCCTGGTCCGCTGCGCTCCCGATCTTGATCGGGGTCGACCAGAGCGCGCGCACTTTGCTCGCCACTTCGGTATTGGAACTCCCGACCGTCGGCAGCCCCAGCAGGCCGCGCAGCACTGGATAGGTTGATGCCGGCCCCTCGGCCACGCGCAGGACCGAATCATCGGCCGTCGCGATCACAATCACCGGCCAGCCGTCACTGCGCTGGCGGCAGGCAAAAATCGTGGCTGCAACGGATTCCGAAGTTTCAACACGAGGCGCCTCGCAATCGAGGCGCTTGAGGAGGGCCGACCCCTGACGGCTCCCTGCGAAACGCTCGGCGACGCTCTGGCCGCTCGCATTTGCAAGGGCGAAGGTCAGGCTTCCGGACGCAACGCCCTCGCACACAATATCGCGATCGACCGGCAGAAGCTTGTTCAGCCCGGTCCCCGGACGGTCCTTGGTCACGCATGATTCGCCAAGAATGGTCTTTGCGGCAACCGGAGCCTGCACCTCACCGGCCGCACGGACCTCTCCCGAGGGGCACGCAGCCATGGCAAAGCCGGCCAGGCCCAGCAGGACGTTTCGGGTCGCGGCGCTGCGAACATGGGTCGCAGGGCCGCCCCGCGCACCGAGCGAAGGCCCGCTGTCAGTTGCTTTTACCGGCTGGCCGCCAACCGGCCGATTGCCCCGCCACATGTTCCCCACCCGAAATGCATTCCCACCGACAGGCGGCGCGATGACGCCTTCCCCAAGTTGCTGAATTGTCTCGCACAAAAATGCGTTACCGCGTCATCTTTCGCGGCCAATGTGGCGTGATCGCCTCTCCGTCCCGGTTGCAAATCGGGTCATGGAAGCGCTGTCAGAGGAGGAAGGTTGAAAGAATGTTTTAGTCACCCGCGATGCCGGGTTCCCCGCTTGCGTCGGCAATGAAGCAAGGGCACAGCCCGTGCCCATGAAGACTGTTCACCTCATCGGCCTGCCGACCGACACGCATTCATCCTTCCTGCGCGGGGCTGCCGGTGCGCCGGCCGAGATTCGGACCGCGTTGGCGTCGGACCACGGCAATCTCGCCACCGAACTGGGAACAGAGATCGGCATCGATTTTGCGCTCGAAGACCTCGGCGACCTGCCGCTCAGCGAAACGGCGGCGGATGTCGACCTTATCCGAAATGCCGCAAGAACGTCTGTTACAGGCGGTGCGGCGCCCCTTTTCCTCGGCGGGGACCATATGGTCACTTATCCCATCATTGCGGGGATCGCCGAGGCACTTGGACCGGTCAACATCCTGCACTTTGACGCGCACCCGGACCTCTACGACGATTTTGAGGGCGATCCGCTCAGCCATGCCTCGCCCTTTGCCCGGATCATGGAACAGGGGTTGGCGCGTCAGCTTGTGCAGGTGGGCATACGAACGATGAACCGTCACTGCCGCGAACAGGCGGCGCGCTTTGGCGTGACCGTCGTCGAGATGCGGGACTTTGACGCCCGATCCGTACCGCTGCCGCCGGGTCCGCTTTATGTCAGCCTTGATCTCGATGCGCTCGACCCGGCCTTTGCACCGGGCGTGTCGCACCACGAACCCGGCGGCCTGAGCGTGCGCGACATATTGAATGTCCTGCACAGGATCGAAGTCCCCATCGTGGCCGCGGACATCGTTGAGTATAACCCGACACGCGACGTGAACGGCATGACCGCCATTGTCGCCGCTAAGTTTGTGAAGGAACTGGCCGCCCTCGCCGCGCGCTAAATGGAGTTTTGGCGGGTGGTGGCCGGTGTTGGGGCGGATGGACGCCCCCTCACCGGCCAGTCCGGCTCAGAAGCGGGCGCCGCGCACCACATCCACGGTGCTGATGAACAAGACAAGGCCATGACTGTCCAGCAAGGGCGCCAGCAGCTCCGCCAGACGTTCGGTCTTGTCCTGCGACGCGACAGTCAGGAAGATCCTCTTCGCCTGAGCGCCGCTGACCTCCTCATCCATCCACACGCCGTTCTGGCCTGCGCCCCCCAGGACGGGCAGGAAGCTATAGCTGGAAATACCCGCCTGCTGGGCCAGATCGACCAGAAGCGGCGCGAGCGGCCGGTCGACAAGAACTTCGATCCGGCGTCGTTGCACAATGTTGATCGTCATGCGCCCATCCTTGTTGCGAGGCTGATGTAAAGGGGAATTCCGAGCGTGACGTTGAACGGGAAGGTCACCGCCAGCGCCATGCCGAGCGAAAGCCCGGGGTCTGCCTGTGGCAGCGATAGGCGCATCACGGCCGGCACGGCAATATAGGAGGCACTCGCCCCGAGGATGCCAAGCACCGCCGCCGTCGGGACATCAAGCCCGATCGCGGTCCCGACGGCCACGCCGAAGGTTCCCTGCATCACTGGCAGGCCCACGCCCAAGGCGACCAGCCGCCAGGTCAGGTTGCGCGTCTCGCGCAGGCGGCGCGCCGCGATGAGGCCCATGTCGAGCAGGAAGAGGCAGAGGATGCCGCGGAACCCTGTGTCGAAGACCGGCAGAACGGGCGCGGCGCCGTCCTTGCCCACGGCCAGACCGATCGCGAAACTTCCCAGAAGAAGCACGACCGACCCGTTGAGCAGGCTGTCATGCCAGAGCGCGGAGCGCGAGACTGTGCTTCCCGATGCCAGCGCCCTGCGCGCGAGCAGGAGGCCGATGATGATCGCGGGCGTTTCCATCGCCGCCATGACCGCGACCATGTAGCCCGCGGGCGGCATCGACAGCGCGTTCAGGATTTCCGATCCGGTGACGAAGGTCACCACACTCACAGAGCCATAATGCGCTGCAATCGCCGCTGCATTGATCTTGTCGACCCCACCTGCCTTGCGCAGCACCGCATAAGCGGGCACCGGCAGGAACAGGCTCATGCCTACGCCAATCGCCAATGCGGCTGCGAAGTGCGACGACAGGCCCGCTTCGGCCACATTGATGCCGCCCTTCAGGCCAATCGCGGCCATCAGGTAGAGCGACATCGCCTTGCCCATGGACTCGGGCACGCTGAGGTCCGAGCGGACCAGCCCGGCAAATCCCCCCAATATGAAAAACAGGATCATCGGCGACAGCAGCGCACTGATCCCCAAGTCGGCAGTCATGTCTTTTCCCCCTGTTCAAACGCCCGCTAGAAGCGGGCAACCAGATTCAATTGTGCGATATGGTGGTCCCGGTCGCGCCCCCGCACGACCACCCACTGGTTCATATAAGCCGGCTCGACCGTGATGGTCTTTGTCAGCGGGACCGAGAGACCCGCCGCGTTGCGCCAGCGGTCCAGGCCGCTGCGCTGGCCCCAGCCCGTATCGTTGAGCGCGATGAACGGCTCACTGGCGACAAACACCCGGACCTTGCCGGAGAGCGGCGCGGTCGCGCGCAGCTGCGGCCGCAGGCGCCAGCCCGTGCCGCTCCGTCCCTCGACCCACCGTTCCTCCAGTCGCGCGCGGCCCGTGACGGTGAACCCTTTCCCGTCACCGACCGCGCGGAAGGAAATCTGTTGCCAGAGGCGGTGCTCGTCCGTCTGGACGGGCCCGACCGGGTCCGTGAAGACATAGGCATAGCCCAACGACACCGTGGTCGTACTGTCGAGCTTGTAGCCGATACTCGGCCGCAGCAGGACCTGCCCCGTGCGCGAGGCATTGTCGCTCAGCCGCAGATGTCCCTCCATCGTTGCAGCAAAGCGCTTGCCCAGGTCGACCGTCGCACTGACTGAACTCCAGGACTGGAAGTCCTGATCCGCCGCCAGGGCCGGAACTGCCGGAGACCATATGAGGGCAGCAAGGGATAGGGTGCGGATCACGGACTTCCTTTCCATGGTTCAGAAACGATAGGCCAGACCGGCGCTCAACACCCAGGGGTCGAGCTTGTGGCGGGATTCGAGCACCGTCGTGTTCCCAGCACGGAACACGGCCGTCGTGCCGACAAAGTAGCGCTTGGCATCGATACTGAGGCCAAGACCCCGGTCATTCAGCTTGACGTCGGCCCCCGCCTGAAGCGCGATCCCGAAATCATCCTTCAGATTAACGTCGGTCGCCCCGAGCGTCCGCGCCGTGGCACCAACGCCTTCGCTGAAGATGAAGAAGCGCGTCGGACCTGCGCCGACATAGGGCTTGAAGCCTGAGCCATTCGCCAGATGATATTTGATCGTCAGCGTCGCAGGCAGGATGATGGCGTTGTCGACGAGCCGGGCACCGCCGAGGCTGCCCGCGCCATCAACATCATGCGGCGTCACGCAGCAGATCGTTTCGACCGACAGATTGGGGCTCAGGAAATATTCGGCCGCAATGGTCGGCACGATGCTGTCGCTCGCCTTGGTCTGGGCACCCGCCGGAAGGCCGATCCGGTCCGTCCGGACGTCCGTGATCTTCCCGTCGGGAAGGACAGCCGTTCCAAAGACCTTGACCTGAAACCGGCCTTCGCTTTCCTGTGCGACGGCAATTGACGACGTGGTGACAGCCAAGGCGGCAGCCAGAAACTTTAGGGGAAGTTGCTTCATATCTTGTCCTCTACGCTTTGTTTTTGTTTGATTTTCTGATGAGGGGTGGTGCCGGCCCAACAGGGGTGAAGCGGCCGGCACCGGGGTGTCAGATCTTTTCCGGCATCGCGGAGGAATGCAGGTGTTCGATCTTCCACTGTCCTTCTTCGAACTGGTACAGGAAGCTGTAACGGGCCTTCACATCGGTCTTTTCGCCGGTCGTCGGATTGGTCAGCGCAACCGTCCAGGTGCCGGCGCGCAGCGCCCAGTTGCAGCCGGACTTGATCGTTGAGCTGTTGATCGTCCCGACCGGGCTGTTCTTCAGGAACGTCACGAAATAGTCGCGGATGCCGGCAGGGTCGGTGCGGGGCTTGTTGGCCACCGTGGCGAGCAGCACGGCGTCATCGTCGAACAGGGCCGTCACAGTGTCCGGGTTCTTGGTAGCCCAGGCGTTGTTGAACGCCGTGAACTGGGCGTCGAGCTGGGCTGCGGTCGGCTTCACGCAGACCGCCTTGCCCTTGGCGAGGGCGGGCTGGGCCGCGGCGACGGCGAGCCCCGCCATGACGGTGAGATAGATGGACTTGCGCATTTTTGACGTCTCCTTCTGTTATGTGGTGGACAGGGTTTTCAGTGGGCGGCGGGCACGCTGCGGGTTTTCCAGAGCGACCAGCCGATCCCCGCGCCGATCAGACCGAAAGTCACGGCCAAGCTGGCAACGGGGGGGAACTTCGCGCCGTCCAAGAGGAAGTCGGACACGAAGATCTTGGAGCCGATGAACACGAGCACGGCTGCAAGGGCGTATTTGAGGTAGTGGAAGCGGTCGATCATCGCCGAGAGCGCGAAGTAGAGCGCCCGCAGACCAAGGATCGCCATGATGTTCGACGTGTAGACGACGAAGGTGTCGGTCGTGATCGCGAAAATCGCAGGCACGGAGTCGACCGCGAACACCAGGTCGGCCAGGTTGATGACGACCAGCGCGAGGAACAGCGGGGTCGCGGCGCGCACCATCTTCCCGGTCTTTTCGTCGGCAACCTTCACGAAGAACTTCTGATCGTGAAGCTCCTTCGTCACCCGCATGTGCGTTGAGATCCAGCGCACCGCGACGTTTTTCGACAGGTCGGGCGCATGGTCATTCGCGAAGAACATCTTGATGCCCGTCGCGATCAGGAAGGCCGCGAAGATGTAAAGCACCCAGTAGGCTTCGCTGACGAGCGCGGCACCGGCCGCAATCATCAGGCCGCGCAGCACGATCACGCCGATGATGCCCCACAGGAGTGCGCGATACTGGTATTTGGCGGGAATGGCGAAGAAGGTGAAGATCAGGCTGATCACGAAGATGTTGTCGATTGACAACGCCTTTTCGATGAAGAAGCCCGTATAATATTTCATGCCGAGATCGGCGCCCTTCTCGATCCAGACCCATGCGCCGAACGCAAGGGCAATGGCGATGTAGAAGGCAGAGAGCTTCAGCGACTCCGCGATGCCCATCTCCCGGTCTTCCTTGTGCAGCAGCCCGAGGTCGAACGCGGTCAGCGCGACGACGAGGCCGATGAACGCCAGCCAGAACCAGACGGGCGTTCCAAGGAACATTGCGGTGAAAAATTCGAACATCAGGGTCTCCAAGAAGCGTCCGGCGCATATCTGGAGGCAGGGCTGATTGTTCAAATTGCATTTTACCCATCATTCTGATAGAAATTATCTATCATGGGAATGCTTCGCCAATTTCAGTACCTTGTCGCGATTGCCGACTATGGGAATTTCCGCCGGGCCGCCGACGCCGTGCACGTCTCGCAGCCGACGCTCAGCCTGCAGCTCCGCGCGCTGGAGGCGCGGCTGGGCGCACAGCTGGTCGAGCGCAACGAAACGCCAGTTCAGCTGACGCCCATCGGACGCGAGATTGTCGCCCGGGCCCGCAAGCTCCTGCTGGGGGTTCAGGACATTGAGGATCTGGCTCGCCGCGCGCGGCAGTCGATCGCCGGTACCATCCGGTTCGGGATCACGCCAACGCTTGGGCCCTATCTGATGCCCGAAATCATCGCGCAGCTGCACCGGCGGCACCCCGATCTGCGGCTCTACATCCGGGAGGGCATCCCCATTGAACAGGCGCGGGAGCTGGCACGCGGCGATCTCGACATGCTCCTCTCTCCCCTCCCCGTGTCGGGCAGCGGGCTGCACATCGAACCGCTGTTTCGCGAACCGCTCCACATCGTCGCGCCACCCGACCATCCGGTTGCCGCGTTACCCGTGGTGTGCAAGGCAGACCTAGCCGGGATCGGCGTCCTCAGCATGGACCGGCGCCACCATACGCACCGGCAGTTCCGCGACATTTGCGAGGATATCGGCGCCGACCTTCTCGAAGACTATGAAGGCACCAGCCTCGACAGCTTGCGGCAGATGTGCGGCTCCGGCCTCGGCTTTGCGATCCTCCCCGAACTCTATCTCCGGTCAGAGGTCGGTGGTGAAGACATGGTCGCACGGTTGAAGCCCGAAGGCTGGACGGCAACGCGTTCGATCGCGGCCGTCTGGCGCGACGGCGCGGCCTTTGCGGACAGCTATCGCCTGATCGCCGATATCGTTGTTGACCATGCGCGGCACATCCTGTCGGACCCGCTCTAGCGTTCAGCGAGGCGCATAAGCCCGCAGAAAGGTGTCCACAGCCTGATCAATCTCGGTCGCCACGGCATCCGGGTCCGCGCGGTTGACCGCACCGATCAGTTTCATCTGAAACTGGCCTGCCTGACACAAAGCGAGAAACTGCTTGGCCGCGACCAGCGGGTCCGCAGACCGCAGGACGCCCTTGTCCATCTGTCCGGCCAGCCAGGCGGACAGACGCGCATGGCCTCTCGCCGGCCCACGTTCAAAAAGCACGGCCCCGATTTCCGGAAACCGCCCCGCCTCTCCGGTAATCATGCGGTGGAAGGCGATGATCTGTGGGCGCATGAGCGTTTTCATGAGCGACCGGGCAATGGCGCGCAACGTCTCGGCAGGGTCACCATCGGGCGGCAGCGGCACGCGAAGCGCCTCGCCATAGCGCTCGACCATATCATCGATGACCGCCGCAAAGAGGTCCTGCTTGCTGGGAAAATATGACCAGAGCGTGGTCTTGGACCCACCCACCGCTGCCGCAATCGATGACATCGTCGTGCCGCCATAGCCATCGCGCAGAAAGGCCTTGCGCGCTACAGCCACGATGGACTGGCGCCTGATATCCTTCCTGTCGGTCGCGATCCTGCTCACTCGACCGTACTAGGCAGTATCATTCTGCTTGACAAGACAGCGGTCGAAACGCAAATGCCGACCGTACCATGCAGTACAGTCGATACATCCGATCCGGCCTCATCCTGTCCAGCGCCGTCGCACTGGCTGCCTGTGCGACTTTGCCGCGCGTTGACGCGTCGGCTGCGCCGCGAACCCCTGCCGATCTGGCGAGTGTCGAGTCCTTCGGGAGCGGGACGGCCGCGTTTCCGGACGACCGCTGGTGGACGGCCTTGGGCGATCCCACCCTCAACACCCTCATCGAAGAAGGGCTGCGCGCCTCGCCGGACACGGCCCTTGCCGCCGCCCGCATCCGCGCCGCCGATGCCCTGGCCGAACAGGCGGGCGGCATTCTATATCCCTCCTTGTCCATCGACGGATCGGCTGGCGGTGCCAAGCAGAGCTATAATATGGGCATTCCCGCGCTGTTCGTGCCCAAGGGTGTGATCGGCACCGGGAAGATCGCCGCCACGGCCAATCTGTCGCTCGACCTGTGGGGCCGCAACCGCGCCGCGCTTGCTGCCGCCAAACGCGAGGCGGAGGCCGCGCGCGTCGATGGCCAGCAGGCGCGCCTTTTGCTGGCGACCAGCATCGCGGCGGCCTGGGTTGAATTCAGCCAGATATGGGCCAACCGCGACATTGCCGCTGATGCCGTTGCCATTCGCGCGGAGACGGAACGCCTGACCGCCTTACGCGCTGAAGCCGGGATCGATCCGCAATCCGACCTTGAATTGGCGCGTTCCCGCCATGCCGCCGCGCGCGCCGAACTCGCCGCGCTCGATGAGGCACTCGCGCTCAGCCGCAACCGGATCGCCGCCCTTGTCGGCGCTGGGCCAGACCGGGGCAAGGCGCTGCCACGCCCGACACTGGCCGAAGAGTCCGTCGCGGGCGTGCCCGCCAACCTTGCGCTTGATCTGCTCGGTCGCCGCCCGGACATCGTCGCGGCGCGCCTGCGCACCGAAGCTGCCGCCAAAAGGGTGAAGGTCGCGAAGCTCGACTTCTACCCGAACATCAACATCTCGGCTCTCGCTGGGCTGCAATCCCTGGGCCTGTCCAAGCTGTTCGAGTCCAGTTCCACCACAGCTAGCTTTGGCCCTGCCCTGAGCCTGCCCCTCTTCGATGGTGGCCGCCTCGCCGGCCGGTATCGTGCGGCAGGGGCGGCCTATGACGAAGCCGTGGCGCGCTATGACGCCACCCTGATCGGTGCGCTGCGGGATGTGGCCGATACGCTCGAGTCTCGCCGCGCGCTGGAGGATCGCCGCAAGGCGACCGATGATGCCGCGCGCGGCGCAGAAGCAGCGGCCCAGCTGGCACGCGTCCGTTATCAGCGCGGCATCGCCAATCTCCTGCAGGCTCTCACCGCCGAAGACGCGGCGCTGTCCGCAAAGCGGGCCGCGGCCGACCTGAAGGCGCGGGCGAACCTCTTAGACATCACCCTCACCCGCGCCCTTGGCGGCGGGTTCTCGACCTCCCCTGACACCACCAAGAACAAGGCCGGCGCATGACCGACACCCCAGCCACAGCCGATATGGATGCCCCCAATGAGGCACTTCAGGCGAAGCGGAAGAAATTCCTGCGGATCTTTGCGCTCGTGCTGGCCAGCCTCGCGCTTGTCTGGGCGATCTGGTATTTCGTGACACAGGCCGGACGCGTCCACACCGACAATGCCTATGTCGGCGCCGATACGGCTGTCGTGACGCCGCTGGTGTCGGGCGCCGTCAAGGACGTTCGCGTCGGCGGCACGCAGTTGGTCCGCAAAGGCGACATTCTCGTCGTCATCGACGATGCGGACGCCCGCGTGGACCTCGCCAACGCCGAGGCGATGCTTCAGCAGGCTCTGCAGCGCTTTCGCCAGACCAAGGCCACCGGCACCTCGCTTGACGCCCGCGTTGCCGCGCGCGCCGCCGAAGCCGATGCCGCCCGCGCGCGTCTGACAGTGGCGCAAGCCGACTTCGAAAAGGCCCGTGCGGCACTCGGTCGCCGTGATGGGCTTGTCGCGGCAGGCGCCGTATCCGCCGAAGAACTTTCAACGGTGCGTGCGGCCTATCAGCAGGCGCGCGCCGCGCTTGATCAGGCGCAGGCCGGTGTGGCCGCAGCCGAAGCCACGCGCGCCTCCGCAGTTGGCGACCTCGCTTCAAACGCCGCGTTGACGACCGGTGTCAGCGAGATGACCGCACCCGACGTCGCCGCCGCCCGCGCACGGCTAGCCCAGGCAAAGCTCAATCTCGAACGCACGATCATCCGCGCCCCGATTGCCGGGGTCGTGACGAACCGGCAGGTCCAGGTCGGCCAACGCCTGGCCGCCGGGGCGCCGATCATGACGCTGGTGCCGACCGACCGGGTCTTTGTCGATGCCAACTTCAAGGAAAGCCAGCTCCGCAAGGTCAAGCCCGGCCAGTCGGTCGAACTCACGTCGGACTTCTACGGCAGCAGCGTCGTCTTCCACGGCAAGGTCAAGGGCTTTGCAGGCGGCACCGGCGCGGCCTTCGCGCTCATCCCCGCCCAGAATGCGACGGGCAACTGGGTCAAGGTCGTCCAGCGTCTCCCGGTCCGCATCACGCTCGATCCCGAAGAGGTCAAGGCGCACCCGCTGCGCGTCGGGCTGACGATGGATGCGGTCATCGACACGCGCGATTGATGACGGCCGCGCAACCCCAGCCGCTTGGCGGGTCGCGCCTCGTCCTCGCGGCGGTGGCGTTGGCGCTCGCCAATTTCGTGGTGATCCTCGATACGACGATCACCAACGTTTCCGTGCCGCATATTGCAGGTGGCCTCGCCATTTCCCCAACGCAGGGGACATGGACGATCACATCCTATGCGGTGGCCGAAGCCATTACCGTGCCCCTGACCGGATGGCTGGCGGCGCGCTTTGGCACCTATCGCACGCTTATGGTCTCGCTGACCGGTTTTGCGCTGTTCTCGGTGCTGTGCGGCGTTGCGCGGACGATCGAACTGCTCGTGGTCTTCCGCATCCTTCAGGGCCTCTCCGGCGGCCCGCTGATGCCGCTGACGCAGACGCTGCTGATGCGCGTCTATCCACCCGAAAAGATGTCGCAGGCCATGGCGCTGTGGGGCGTGACGACGATCTGCGCGCCCATCTTCGGTCCGCTGATCGGGGGCTATATCTCCGACAACTGGTCGTGGCCGTGGATCTTCTACATCAACCTGCCGGTCATCGCGATCTGCCTGTTTCTGGTCAATCAGCTCATCGCGCCGTTTGAGACCGAGACCAAGAAGGAGCGGATCGACGTCATCGGACTCGTCCTGCTCGTCATCTGGGTCGGGTCGTTCCAGCTGATGCTCGATATCGGCCGCGAACATGACTGGTTCGCCTCAACGGGGATTGTGGCGCTCGCGATCATCGCGGTGGTTGGCTTCATCGCCTTCGTCATCTGGGAACTGACCGACACGCATCCCGTCGTTGACCTGCGGGTCTTCCGCTATCGCTCGCTCTGGGTGGGGACCATCGGCATCGCCATGGGCTTCGGCGGGTTGTTCTCCATGATCGTGCTTGTTCCGCTCTGGCTTCAGTCCGTCATTGGCTACACCGCGAGCGAGTCCGGCCATGCCATGGCTCTCGTTGGCGTGTTCGCCGTCTGCATGGCGCCCGTGGTGGGCAAGCTCATGCAGAAGTTCGACCCGCGCATCTGCATCACGGGCGGGATGATGTGGCTGGTCGGTGTGTCGATGCTGCGCATGTCGTGGACCACCGAAGGCAGCTTCTGGGACTTCGCCCTGCCCCAGCTGCTGCAGGGCTTTGGCATGCCCTTCTTCTTCATCGGGCTCATGTCCTTTGCCATGTCATCGGTGCCGACGCAGGACACCGCCTCAGCCGCTGGTCTTCTCAGCTTCATGCGGACGGTCAGTGGCGCCATCGGGACGGCGCTCGCGGCCTCCTGGTGGGACGATGCCACGCGCGAAAGCCGCGACCTGCTTGTCGGGTCGCTCAACGGCGCGCAGACCATCCTGACGCAGCTTCAGGCGACGGGCATGTCGGCTGTGCAGGCCCGCGCCGTGATCGAGCGTCTGGTCGATGCGCAGGCGGCAACGCTGGGCGTCGGCCATGTCTTCGGCATTGGCGCGATCATCCTTTTCATCGCGGCCTGGTTGCCTTGGCTCGCGCCCCGGCCCAAAGGCAACTTCATGGCGGGGGCTGGCCCCGGGCATTGAGCCCGCTTGCCGAAACCGCAATTTGTATGTAACACATACGAATAACATCATGAGGAGCCATTTCGATGTCCGCCAAGCTGATCGACGGCAAAAAGCTGGCTGCGCAAATCCGCGTCGGATGCGCCACCCGCGTGCGCGCCCTTGCCCAACATGGCGTCACGCCCGGTCTGGCGGTCATCCTCGTCGGCGACGATCCCGCCTCTGCGGTCTATGTCGGCAAAAAGATCCGCGCGTGCGAGGCAGTAGGAATCCGCTCTTTCACGGATCGCTTTCCCGCCACCATCACCAATGAGGCCCTGCTGGCGCGCATCGAAGAGCTGAATGCCGATACCAACGTCCACGGCATCCTCGTGCAATTGCCCCTGCCCCCGCACATCGACATGGCGAAAGTCTTGGAAACAATCGCCGTGGACAAGGATGTCGACGGTTTCCACCTCTACAATGTCGGCGGCCTGGTGACCGGCAACACCGTCTTTTCGCCCTGCACGCCCTATGGCGTGGTGAAGCTGCTTGAGAGCGAGAATATCCCGATCGAGGGCCAGAACGTCGTCGTCGTAGGTGCAAGCAACATTGTCGGCAAGCCGATGGCGCTGATGCTCATGGCACGCGACGCAACCGTGTCGATCTGCCACGCGAAGACACGTGATCTGGCGCAATATACGATCCTCGCCGACATTCTGGTGGTCGCAGCCGGCGTGCCGAACCTGATCCTGCCGCAGATGGTCAAGACGGGTGCCGTCGTCATCGATGTCGGCATCAACCGCATGCCCGATGGCAGCATTTCGGGCGATGTCGATTTTGAAGGCGTGCGCTGGCGCGCGTCGGCCATCACGCCGGTGCCCGGCGGCGTTGGCCCGATGACTGTGACGATGCTTCTGGAAAACACGATCAAGTCCGCCGAACGCGCGGCCGGAATCGCACAGCCGAACGATACGCCCCTCAGCACCGCTGCCTGAGGGGCGCGTTCGCCTCAGATCGGGAAGTGCCCCGGCTGGGTTTCGACCGTGATCCAGCGCAGTTCCGTGAAGCTGTCGATCCCCGCCTTGCCGCCAAAGCGGCCATAGCCGGACGCCCCGACGCCGCCGAAGGGCATTTGCGCCTCATCATGCACGGTCGGACCGTTGACGTGACAGATGCCGGACCGGATCTGCCGTGCGACACCCAGCCCGCGCGCGGTGTCCTTCGTGAAGACAGACGCCGACAGGCCATAGTCGCTGTCATTGGCAAGGCGGATGGCGTCAGCCTCGTCCTTCGCGCGGATCATCGCGACGATCGGACCAAAGCTTTCATCGCGATAGAGGTTCATGTTCGAGGTGACCCCGTCCACCACTGTCGCGGGCATCAGCACCGTGTCGGCCGTTCCGCCAGCCAGAAGCTTGGCACCCTTGTCCACCGCGTCGGTGATCAGCGCGTTGACGTGGCTGACCGTCTTCTGATCGACCACGGCGCCCAGCGGAGTCGTCCCTTCACGCGGGTCGCCGGTCGCAAGGCTCTTGGCCTTGGCCGCGAACTTCTCGGCAAAGGCGTCGGCCACGGCCTCGACCACGATGATCCGCTCGGTCGACATGCAGATCTGCCCCTGGTTCATGAACGCGCCAAAGGCGGCGGCCTTCACGGCCTCGTCCAGATCCGCATCATCAAGCACGATCAGCGGCGCCTTGCCGCCCAGTTCGAGCAGGCAGGGCTTCAGATGCTCGGCCGCCCGCTTGGCGATGATCCGGCCCACCGCGGTCGATCCGGTGAAGTTGATCCGCTTGACGGCTGGCGCATCGATGAGCGCGCCCACCACGGCACCGGCATCCGCCTGCGCATTGGTGACAACGTTGACGACGCCTTCGGGGAAGCCCGCTTCGGCAAAGGCTTCGATGATGAGTTCATGCGTGCGCGGGCAAGTCTCGCTCGCCTTCAGGATAACGGCATTGCCGCAGGCCAGCGGCACGGCAATGGCGCGCACGCCCAGAATGATCGGCGCATTCCATGGCGCAATGCCAAGGATAACGCCCACCGGCTCGCGCAGCGCCATGGCAAGGCATCCGGGCTTGTCCGACGGGATGACCTCGCCCGAAATCTGCGTGGTGAGCGCCGCCGCTTCGCGCACCATGCTGGCGGCGAGACCCAGATTGAACAGCGCCCAGCCCTTGGTCGCGCCGATCTCGGCCATCATCGCGTCGACAAAGGCATCGGCCTTAGCCTCCAGCGCCGACGCAGCCTTCATCAGGACGGCGCGGCGCGCATTGGGGCCCGTCGCAGCCCAGGCCGGGAAGGCAGCTGCGGCCTTTTCCGCAATGGCGGGAATGTCGGATGCCTGCATGGCAGGCGCGCTGGACGCCACAGCGCCAGTGATCGGGTTGATGCGGTCAAACTTCATCGGGGGCTCCTCTTTTGTTATAATTTATAACATTCAGCGGTCCGGTCAACCGCTCACTTCATGGCCGCGAGCGCGTCGACCATCGGCTTTTGCGAAACCTGAATCGCGCCATCGCGCGGGCGGTCCAGATCCTCGATAAGGACGAAGGACAGTGTCACCATCATGAACAGAAGCAGCGACGCCGCATTTTGTCGGGTGCCGCCGCGCGCCACGACATAGCCGAGCATCCCTGCCGAGATTATCGCGTACAGGCCAAGGATGACGGCCACGCTCGCCGGCAGGCGCGCCTCCAGCGCGGCAGACCGCGTGGCGGCGGTATCAATCGCTTCATTGATCGGGGCCAGAACGGTGCCCGCAAGCGGCGAAGCCTTCTGGTTTCCAAGCGCCGCGATCGCGGCCTGCCACAGTGCCTCTTGCTGCGCTGCTGCCGCTGCATCTGCAGCCGCGCGCTTCTCCGATGGCGCAAGGCTGAAGGTGACACGCGCACGGGTATAGTCGCGCAGCGCCGTGCGGACGCCGGCCGGATTCTCGAGCAGAGCCGTGCGCAGCCAGGCCGTGCCCAGCGCATTGGCCTCCGTCACGACAAGCGCACGCCGCGTCTCATAACGATCAAGCGCAAGCCCGAAGGTGAAGGCGATCAGGAGCGCGAGCAACCCGAGGATACCCGAGAGGATATAGCCTTCATCCGTCACATCGTCCGGGTGCCGTTTTCGGCCGAAGCGCGCCTGCAACCGGCTGCCGGCCTCCCAGGCGGCGGCCATCAGAGCAAAGGCCATGATCGCCAGCTGCCACAGGGGCGCGTTTTCGATGAAGTCCAGCACCAATCCATCTCCCCCGGTTCGGGTGTGAAATAGAGGCCATAACCCGCCCCGATTGCAAGTCCGAAGGACGGGATTGGAATCCCCGGCCAGTCGTCTAGAGGTATCGGCTCGTTGAGAGGCCCTGAAGATGACCGAATTTATGCCCCGATCCTGGCTGTTCATCCCCGGTGACAGCGAAAAGAAGCTGGCCAAGGCCGACAGCTGCGGGGCGGATGCGCTCATCCTCGATCTCGAGGACTCCGTGGCGCCCGACCGCAAGGCTGCGGCGCGCGATCTGGTCGCGGCCTTCCTCGCCGACCGGCCGGTCAAGACCCGCACGACGCGCCTGTGGGTGCGCGTCAATCCGCTCGACAGCGGGATGATGCTCGATGACCTCAAGGCGATTGTCGGCGGGCAGCCGGACGGCATTGTGCAGCCCAAGACCGATGGGCCCGACTGCGTGCGGACAATGTCCCATTATCTCGACGCGTTTGAAACGCAGAATGGATTGGGCCTCGGCGCGATCCGCATTGTGCCGGTCGCGACGGAGACCGCCATCGCCCCCTTCCATCTGGGGAGCTACGCATCGGCCGGACTTGCGCGGCTTGCCGGGTTGACCTGGGGCGCCGAGGATCTGGCGACGGCGGTTGCGGCCTCGACCAACCGCGCGCCTGACGGGGACTGGGCCTTCACCTATCGCATGGCGCGTTCGCTCACCTTGCTTGCCGCCCATGCCTCGGGCGTTCAGGCGATTGATACGCTCCATGCCGATTTCCGCGACGAAGACGGGCTGCGGGCTTCGAGCCGCGCCTCATGCACCGAAGGGTTTAGTGGACGGCTCGCCATTCATCCCGCGCAGGTGCCGATCATCAACGCGGCCTACCTGCCGACGCCAGACGACATCGCCCACGCGCAGGAGGTTGTTGCCGCCTTTGCCGCCAACCCTGGCGCAGGCACCGTCGGGATTGGCGGGAAGATGGTCGACATTCCGCATCTCAAGCAGGCTGAGGCCATTCTGGCTCGGTCAGCAGCGTTCGCCGACCGCGACTGAGTCGACTCCGGCGCGCCTGCCGTGCATAGTCTGGCACACAGACCCGCACAGCGGGCGCAGGGAGGATGGGGACAGTGAAGATCGAGTCCGGGACGATGACATTGCCGATCGGGTCTCTCGCGGCTGGAGACAAATTGTTCTGGCAGAGCTGGACGCCGGATGCCCCGCGCGCGGTCGTGCTTCTGGCGCATGGCTATGCCGAACATCTGGGCCGTTATCAGCATGTCGCCGAACGCTTTGCACGGGACGGCATAGCGACGTTCGCCATTGATCATTGGGGCCATGGACGATCCGACGGCACGCGTGGTTTCGTGCCCCGTTTTGGCGTCTTTCTGGATGGCCTGCGGGCGCTGCACGCGCACATCACCATGCGCAATCCCGACCTGCCCGTCTTTCTTGTCGGCCACAGCATGGGCGGGCTCATCTCTGTCGCCCACCTGCTTGAGGCGCAAGGAAACTTTGCCGGTGCGGTCCTGTCCGGCCCCGCCGTCAAGCCTGCGGAACCCCCATCGGTTGCAACGCGCATCATCGGTCGCCTGCTGTCGCGGATCGCCCCGAAGGCAGGGATCCTTCAGCTTGACTCAGCCGCCGTCAGCCGGGACCCGGCGGTGGTTGCCGCCTATCGCAGCGATCCGCTGGTCCACACCGGCAAGATGAGCGCGCGACTGGCGTCCGAAATGCTCGATACCATGACGATGGTGCAGGACCGGGCGGGACAGATCACCCTGCCCCTGCTCCTCGTCCATGGCAGCGAAGACCGTCTTGCCTCACCTGTCGGCGCGCGTGAGCTCTTTGAAAAGATCGCCGCCCCCGACAAGGAGTTTCACGACTTTCTCGGGCTCTACCATGAAGTTTTCAATGAGCCGGAGCAGGACGAGGTCCTCGATCTCGTCTGCACCTGGATCGCAAAGCATATCTGACATTTTAAACGGAAACCGCTGAATGTATTATCTTTTCGCCTTTGCCGCCCTGTTCGTTGCGGTGCCCGTCCTGCTCTATGTCGTGGCGCCCGCCACGCTGTTTCGGCAATTTCAGAAGGCCCTGCGGCGCAAGGGCCGCCTGACGCGCAAGACAGTCACTGTGGATGGCGTTGCATGGCCCTATCTGGAGGGTGGCCCTGCGGATGCAGAGGTGATCGTGTTCGTCCATGGCTTTGGCGCGGACAAGGACAATTGGGCCTTTGCAGCGCCGCATTTCACCGAGAAATATCGACTGATCGCGCCCGACCTGCCCGGCTTTGGCGAAAATGACCTGTCGGCCGACCGCGACTATTCCATTGCTGAACAGACGGCGCGCCTGATGCGTTTTCTGGACGCGCTGGGCATTGATCGCTGCCATATTGCGGGCAACAGCATGGGCGGCTTCATCGCGCTCCAGACCGCGCTCGACCATGGCCACCGCCTGACGACGCTCACGCTCCTGAACAATGCGGGCGTGGCAGGTGCCAATGAAAGCGAACTGCAGAAGCTCGCGGCCGAAGGGCAAAGCCCGCTCGTCATCCGCGCGCCCAGCGATGTCGACCGGCTGCTGTCGTTCGTCGCGCACAAGCCGCGGCCCATTCCCGGCCAGTTCAAGAAGGTGATGTACGCCGAAGCCAAACGCCGCGAAGCGCTGCTGGACCAGATCTTCTGGGCGATTGCGCAGGATTCGCTCGAAAACCCGGTCAACGACCGCTTGCACGAAGTGAAATGCCCGACGCTCATTGTCTGGGGCCGCCACGATCGCCTGATTGATGTCAGCGCGGTCGATGTGCTCAAAGACCGCATCAAAGGCAGCGAAGCCGTCGTGTTTGACCATGTGGCGCATGTGCCCATGATCGAGGACCCGCAGGCCTTTGCCACCGCCCATCTCGGATTTCTGGAGCGCGCCCGAGCTTAGGCCGCGCAGGTCTGCGTTGACGGGGCAATTTCTTTTTGTAAGCAACGCATACATAAATTCGATTGGTGTTGGACGGCTCGCTTGGGCAAAGCTAGGACGCTGTTTTTAACCGCATAGGAGGAGAGTCGACCGTGAAGACACGTGCCGCTGTCGCATTTGAAGCGAAGAAGCCGCTGGAGATCGTTGAGCTGGATCTGGAAGGTCCGAAGGCGGGCGAAGTTCTGGTCGAAATCATGGCAACCGGCATCTGCCACACCGACGCCTACACGCTCGACGGGTTCGACAGCGAAGGCATCTTCCCGAGCGTGCTCGGCCATGAAGGGGCAGGCATTGTCCGCGAAGTCGGCGCCGGTGTGACATCTGTCACCCCGGGCGATCACGTCATCCCGCTCTACACCCCGGAATGCCGCCAGTGTAAGTCGTGCCTGTCCGGCAAGACGAACCTGTGCACCGCGATCCGCGCGACACAGGGCAAGGGCCTGATGCCCGACGGCACCAGCCGCTTCAGCTACAAGGGCCAGACCATCTATCACTATATGGGCTGCTCCACCTTCTCCAACTTCACGGTCCTGCCCGAAATCGCGGTTGCGAAAATCCGCGAGGACGCCCCCTTCCAGTCGAGCTGCTATATCGGCTGCGGCGTGACGACGGGCGTCGGCGCAGTCATCAACACGGCCAAGGTGCAGGTCGGCGACAATGTCGTGATCTTCGGCCTGGGCGGCATCGGCCTGAACGTCATTCAGGGCGCACGTCTGGCGGGTGCCAACAAGATCATCGGCGTCGATATCAACCCGGATCGTGAGGAATGGGGCCGCAAGTTCGGCATGACCGACTTCCTCAATTCCAAGGGGATGAGCCGCGAAGACGTGGTCGCCAAGATCGTCGCCATGACGGACGGCGGCGCGGACTATACGTTCGACGCAACCGGCAACACCGAAGTGATGCGCACCGCGCTCGAAGCCTGCCATCGCGGCTGGGGCACCTCGATCATCATCGGCGTGGCCGAAGCGGGCAAGGAAATTGCCACCCGTCCGTTCCAGCTCGTCACCGGCCGCAACTGGCGCGGCACGGCCTTCGGTGGCGCCAAGGGCCGCACCGACGTGCCGAAGATCGTCGACATGTACATGCAGGGCAAGATCGAGATCGATCCCATGATCACGCACGTCATGGGTCTGGAAGAGATCAACACCGCGTTCGACCTGATGCACGCCGGTAAGTCGATCCGCTCTGTCGTGGTATTCTGATCGCGCGAATCAAACCAACAAGGAGAGAAAGCAGATGTTCAGTCATATCATGCTGGGTGCCACCGATCTTGCGGCATCGAAGAAGTTCTATGATGCAACGCTCGGCGCGCTCGGCGTCGGCCCGGGCCATCAGGACGACAAGGGTCGCGTCTTCTACATGACCGAAAGCGGCATTTTCGCGATCAGCACGCCGATCAATGGCGAACCCGCCTGCGGTGCCAATGGCGGCACCATTGGTTTCGCGGTCGATTCTCCCGAACAGGCCGATGCCTGGCACGCCGCGGGCGTCGCCAATGGCGGCACGACCTGTGAAGATCCGCCGGGGGTCCGTGAAGGCGACATGGGCAAGCTCTACCTCGCCTATCTGCGCGATCCTTCAGGCAACAAGCTCTGCGCCCTGAAGCGCATGTAATCAGGTCGGGGGCCGCTGTGCCCCCGTCCACTCCTCCAGAGACCGGAAAATAATAGATGTTCACGCATATCTGCGTCGCGGCGCAAGACCTTGATGTTTCCAAGAAATTTTATGACGCAGCACTCGCGCCGCTCGGCGTGGCGAGCATCGGGCAGGTCAATGACCGCACCTGCGTCTACGCGACGCAAACGGGCAAGCTGCTCGTCATGAAGCCGGCCGACGGCAACGCGGCCTCGCATTCCAATGGCGGTACAATCGGGTTCCAGGCGCCGGACAAGGCAGCCGTTGACGCGTTCCACGCCGCCGGCATCGCCAATGGCGGCACCGACGAAGGCGCCCCCGGCAACCGCGCTGGCGCTCCGGGCAACCCCTATGGTGCCTATCTGCGCGATCCGGTCGGCAACAAGATCTGCGCGTTCGCGCCGCCGGAAGCCTGATTGACATGACCCTCGCTGACATCCTTGCCGTCCATCAGGACCGCGAAGGAGCCCTGCTCCCCATCCTGCACGATGTGCAGGCGGCGTTCGGCCATGTCAGCGAGGACCATATCCGCGCCATCGCACACGCGCTCAATCTGACGCGCGCCGAAGTGCATGGCGTGGTCAGCTTCTATCACGACTATCGGTCCACGCCCGAGCCACGCCCGGTCATCAAGCTGTGTCGGGCCGAAGCCTGTCAGGCGCGCGGCGTTGACGCTCTGGTCGACACCATAACACCGAACGCTGCGGTCAAGATCGAGACCGTCTATTGCCTTGGGCTGTGTTCGGTCGGCCCCGCTGCGATGATCGGGACAGACGTCCACGCCCGCCTCGACGCAACGAAATTGGACGCGCTGGTCAAATCGCTATGAAAGTTCGCATTTCAGACGACGCGCTGGCTCTCGCCTGCGGCGCAGACGCGGTCGCCACGGCCTTTGCCGATGCGGGTGCCGAGGTGGAGCGCGTGTCATCCTGGGGCATGCACTGGCTGGAACCGCTGGTTGAGATCAACGGGATCGGGTTCGGACCTGTCACCGCCGCAGATGTTGCAGAAATTCTGAATGGCGGGGCCGACGCCCTGTGCATCGGGCCGATCGCCGCCCATCCCTTCATCGCGCGACAGCAGCGCCTGACCTTCGCACGCGCGGGCAAGACACGCCCGCTCAGCCTTGACGACTATTATGCAACCGGCGGCTGGCAGGGCCTCGCCAAGGCGCGCGAGATTGGGCCTTCGGCGACCATCGATGCCGTTCTCGCCTCCGGCCTGCGCGGCCGTGGTGGCGCGGGCTTCCCGGCCGGTATCAAGTGGCGCACCGTTGCGGGCGCCAGTGCCAACCAGAAATACATCGTCTGCAATGCTGATGAAGGCGACAGCGGCACCTTTGCCGACCGGATGGTGATGGAGGGCGATCCCTTCATGCTGATCGAGGGCATGGCGATTGCAGGCCATGCTGTCGGCGCGACCAAGGGCTATGTCTATATCCGGTCTGAATATCCGCACGCTATCGCGAAGATGGAGGCAGCGGTCAAAGCCTGTGCGCATCTGATTGCGCCGTTCGACGTCGAAGTCCGTGTCGGCGCAGGCGCCTATGTGTGCGGCGAAGAAACCTCGCTGCTCAACTCGCTGGAAGGCAAGCGCGGCGAAGTGCGGGCCAAGCCCCCTCTCCCCGCGCTCGAAGGCCTGTTTGGAAAGCCGACCGTCGTCAACAACGTCCTGACGCTGGCCACCGTTCCCTGGGTCATGGCCAATGGCGCGGAAGCCTATGCCGCTTATGGCATGGGCCGGTCGCGCGGCACGATGCCCATCCAGATTGCGGGCAATGTGAAACATGGCGGCCTGTTCGAAACCGCCTTTGGCATCACCTTGGGCGAACTCGTGACGGACATCGGCGGCGGCACGGACAGCGGGCGGCCCGTCCGCGCGGTGCAGGTCGGCGGCCCCTTGGGCGCCTATCACCCGCCGAGCCAGTTCGACACACCGTTCGACTATGAAGCCTTCACCGGCATTGACGGCCTGATCGGGCATGGCGGCCTTGTCGTGTTTGACGACCAGGTCGACATGGCCAGGCAGGCGCGCTTTGCGATGGAATTCTGTGCGGCCGAAAGCTGCGGCAAATGCACCCCCTGCCGCCTTGGCTCGACGCGCGGGACGGAAACGCTCGACCGGGTTCTGGCCGGCGAGAATGTCGACGCGAACCTCGCCCTCATCGAAGACCTGTGCGACACGATGAAGTTCGGGTCGCTCTGCGCCCTTGGCGGTTTCACCCCCTATCCGGTGATGTCCGCCATCACTCACTTCCGCGAAGATTTTGTGGTAAGGACCAAGGCATGACGTATCAGCCGCAAGCCGATTTCGGGACGCCGGCCTCACGGTCGGACGAACAGGTCACGCTGACCATCGATGGTCGCGAAGTCACCGTGCCCGCAGGCACGTCGGTCATGCGTGCTGCGTCTGAACAGGGCACGTCGATCCCGAAGCTCTGCGCAACCGACAGCCTTGCCTCATTCGGCTCCTGCCGTCTTTGCCTTGTCGAGATCGAAGGCCGTCGCGGCACGCCGGCGAGCTGCACGACGCCGGTCGAGCCCGGCATGGTCGTAAAGACGCAGACGCCGCATCTCGCCAAGCTTCGCAAGGGCGTGATGGAGCTCTACATCTCCGATCACCCGCTCGACTGCCTGACATGTGCGGCCAATGGTGATTGTGAACTGCAGGATCAGGCGGGCGCTGTGGGTCTGCGCGATGTGCGCTATGCGGCAGATGCGACGCATCTTGGCCAGACCAAGGACCATTCCAACCCCTATTTCGACTTTGATCCGTCAAAGTGCATCGTCTGTTCGCGCTGCGTGCGCGCCTGCGACGAAGTGCAAGGCACGCTCGCGCTGACCGTGCAGGGTCGCGGCTTCGGGTCGAAGATTTCGGCTGGGCTGTCCTCCGACAATTTCCTCGGATCAGAATGCGTGTCCTGCGGTGCCTGCGTGCAGGCCTGCCCGACGGCCACACTCGTCGAGAAGAAGGTCGTCGAGATCGGCACACCCGAACGTTCGGTCGTCACCACCTGCGCCTATTGCGGCGTCGGCTGCACCTTCCGCGCCGAAATGCGCGGCGAACAGCTCGTCCGCATGGTGCCGTGGAAGGACGGCAAGGCCAATCGCGGGCACAGCTGCGTCAAGGGCCGGTTCGCCTGGGGCTATGCCCAGCATCAGGACCGCATCCTGAAGCCGATGATCCGCGCCTCGATCGACCAGCCGTGGCGCGAAGTCGAATGGGATGAGGCCTTTGCCTATGCCGCGTCCGAACTGAAGCGCATTTCCGCAAAATACGGCAAGCACGCGCTTGGCGGCATCACCTCCAGCCGCTGCACCAATGAAGAGACCTTCCTTGTCCAGAAGCTGGTGCGTGCCGGGTTCGGCAACAACAATGTCGATACCTGCGCCCGCGTCTGCCATTCGCCGACCGGCTATGGCCTGAAGACGACGTTCGGTACGTCAGCTGGCACGCAGGACTTTGACAGCGTCGAAGACAGCGACGTCATCCTCGTCATCGGTGCGAACCCGACCGACGGCCATCCTGTCTTCGCCAGCCGAATGAAAAAGCGGCTGCGGCAGGGCGCGAAGCTGATCGTCATCGATCCGCGTCGGACCGACCTGGTCCGCTCCCCGCATATCGAAGCGCAGCATCACTTGGCGCTCCGCCCCGGCACCAATGTCGCGGTTCTCACCGCAATAGCGCACACGATCGTGACCGAGGGCCTCGTCGACGAAGCCTTTGTCCGTGAACGCTGCGACTGGGACGAATATCGCGAATGGGCCGATTTCGTCTCGCAGGCGCGCAACAGCCCGGAAATGCTTGAGCCGGTCACGCAGGTGCCTGCGGCGGAACTTCGCGCGGCGGCCCGCCTCTACGCGACCGGCGGCAATGGCGCGATCTATTACGGCCTTGGTGTTACCGAGCACTCGCAAGGCTCCTCGACCGTCATGGCTATTGCCAACCTTGCGATGGCGACCGGCAACATCGGCCGCCGCGGCGTCGGTGTGAACCCGCTGCGCGGCCAGAACAACGTGCAGGGCGCGTGCGACATGGGCAGCTTCCCGCACGAGCTTTCGGGCTACCGCCACATTTCCGACGGGGAAACCCGCCGCCTGTTTGAAGGCGAATGGGGCGTTCCGCTCGACCCGGAGCCGGGCCTGCGCATCCCCAACATGCTCGACGCCGCAACCGATGGCGTGTTCAAAGCGCTTTACGTGCAGGGTGAGGACATTCTTCAGTCCGATCCGAACACCAAGCACGTCGCCGCCGGCCTCGCGGCGATGGAATGCGTGATCGTCCACGACCTGTTCCTGAATGAGACCGCGAACTACGCGCACATCTTCCTGCCGGGTTCGACCTTCCTTGAGAAGAACGGCACCTTCACCAATGCCGAACGGCGCATCCAGCCGGTCCGCAAGGTAATGACGCCGCTCAACGGCCTGGAAGACTGGGAAGTCACGCAGGAACTCGCGCGCGCGATGGGCCTCGACTGGAATTACGCCCACCCGTCCGAGATCATGGATGAGATTGCGCGCCTGACCCCGAGCTTCAAGGGCGTCAGCTTCGACCGTCTGGATCAGGAAGGCTCGCTCCAATGGCCGGTCAACGACGCCGCGCCCGATGGTTCCCCCATCATGCACATTGACGGCTTTGTGCGCGGTAAGGGCAAGTTCGTCGTGACCGACTATGTCCCGACCGACGAGAAGACCGGCCCGCGCTTCCCGCTGCTGCTCACCACCGGGCGCATCCTCAGCCAGTATAATGTCGGCGCGCAGACCCGGCGCACGGACAATGTCCTGTGGCATGAGGAAGACCTGCTCGAAATCCATCCGGTCGACGCCGAAGATCGCGGCATCAAGGACGGCGACTGGGTCAAGCTTGCGAGCCGTGCCGGAGAAACGACCCTGCGCGCGACGGTGACCGAGCGCGTGGCGCCGGGTGTGGTCTACACGACCTTCCACCACCCGCTGACACAGGCGAATGTCGTCACCACCGACTATTCGGACTGGGCGACCAACTGCCCCGAATATAAGGTGACGGCCGTCCAGATCAGCCCGTCCAACGGCCCGACCGACTGGCAGGAAGACTATGAGGCGCAGGCCCGCCGTTCGCGCCGCATCGCCGAAGCCGAGGCGGCCGAATGAGCAGCACGCTCGACAATCTGGTCCGCATGGCCAACCAGATCGCCGCCAACCTGCAGCATGAGCCGGACCCGGCGGCGGCGACAGCCGAGCACATCCATCTGTTCTGGGACCCGCGCATGAAGCGCATGATCTTCGATCATGACGGCACTGGCCTCTCCCCCGATGCGGCCAAGGCCATTGCGGCCCTCAAAGCGAGCGCGTGACCGACAGCAGCGCGACCATCCCGGTCCGCCGGCTGACCCCGACCGACAGTACACCGGCCGAACGCACCCTGCCGGTCGAAATGCCGATTGCCGTCGAATATAACGGCATCGGCTATGCCGTGATGATGGCGACGCCGACCGACCTCGACGATTTTGCCATCGGCTTCTCCTTGTCGGAACGCATCGTGACCCGGGCGGACGAGGTGCAGGCCATCCATGCCCATGAGACGCCAAAAGGCATCGTGCTGCGCATCACCATCGCGCAGGATCGGATGGAACCGATGCTGGAGCGTGTCCGCGTGCGCGTATCCGAAAGCAGTTGCGGCCTGTGCGGGCTGGAGAACCTTGAACAGGTCGCCCGCCCCCTGCCCCCGATATCCGCGCATCTCGACGTTGCACCGTCCGCCATCTTCGCCGCGCTGGAACGCCTGCGAGACCATCAGCCGCTCAACAAGGCAACGGGCGGCGCCCATGCCGCCGCCTTCTGCGCGCCGGATGGATCGATCCTTCATGCCCGTGAGGATGTTGGCCGCCACTGCGCGCTCGACAAGCTGATCGGCGCACTGGCAGCCGCCAGAATCTCCCCAGCGGAGGGCTTCATTCTGCTCTCTTCCCGGTGCAGCTATGAGCTCGTTGAAAAGACCGTCATCGCGGGCTGCCCGCTGCTGGTCACCATCTCGACCGCGACGACGCTGGCTGCCGAGCGCGCCAAGGCAGCAGGCCTGACGCTCATCGCGCTGGCCCGCAGCGATGCGATGCTGCGGCTCGGCTGAGCAACGACAAAGCCGGTGGCAGTCCGCGCCATTCCCGACTAGGGACGGCCCATGCTGCGTATCAACGAACTGAAACTGCCGCTTCACCACGCGCCAGAGGAATTGCCCGCCGCGATCCTTGACCGCCTTGGCGTGCGCGAGGACGAGGTGGTGCGCTGGACAGTCTTCCGGCGCGGCAATGATGCCCGCAAAAAGGGCGCGATCAAGCTTGTCTACACTATTGACGTGACCTTGAGCGATGAGGCGGTCGTGCTGGCCCGGCTTGCCGGCGACCCGCATATCCGCCCGACGCCGGACACCAGCTATAAATTCGTGGCCCCGCCGCAGGAGGGCTGGAGCGGCTCGCGCCCGGTCGTCATCGGCGCCGGGCCATGCGGTCTGATGGCAGCGCTGATCCTCGCGCAGATGGGTCTGAGGCCGATCATCATCGAACGCGGCAAGGCCGTGCGGGAACGGACCAAGGACACCTGGGGCCTGTGGCGCCGCGGCGTGCTCAATCCGGAATCGAACGCCCAGTTTGGCGAAGGCGGTGCGGGCACCTTCTCCGATGGCAAACTCTACAGCCGGATCAAGGACCCCCGGCATCTGGGTCGCAAGGTTCTGGTCGAGTTCGTGAAGGCCGGTGCGCCCGAAGACATCCTGACCGAGGCGCATCCGCATATCGGCACCTTCCGCCTTGTCACGATGGTGATGAGCATCCGCGAAACCATCGAGAAACTGGGCGGAGAGTATCGCTTCGGCACGCGGGTCGAGGATTTCGAGATCGACACCGATGCGGCGGGCCATCGCCGGATGCGGGCGCTCCTTCTGTCCGACGGCACCACCCTGCCCGCCGAGCACGTCATCATGGCCGTCGGCCACAGCGCGCGCGACACCTTCTACAAGCTCCACGAACGCGGCATCCATGTCGAGGCCAAGCCGTTCGCCATCGGCGTCCGTATCGAGCACCCGCAAAGCTGGATCGACCGGGCGCGCTATGGCACCGATGCAGGCAACAAGATCCTTGGCCCCGCGGCTTACAGCCTGGCGCATAGCGCGAAGAACGGCCGTTCGGTCTACAGCTTCTGCATGTGCCCGGGCGGACGCGTGGTCGCCGCAACCTCGGAAGAGGGCCGCGTCGTCACCAATGGCATGAGCCAGTACTCGCGCGCCGAATTCAACGCCAATTCGGGCCTCGTGGTCGATATCTCGCCGGAGCGCGATTATCCGGGCGGTCCGCTCGCCGGCATTGACCTGCAGCGGCATTGGGAACGCCAGGCCTTCCTTGCGGGCGGCTCAACCTATCAGGCCCCGGGACAGAGGCTGGAGGACTTCCTCGCCGGGCGTCCCTCAACCGCATTGGGCAGCGTCACGCCATCCTATCAGCCCGGCGTCCATCCAACCGATCTGGCGACCTGTCTGCCCGACTTCGTCGTTGAGGCGATGCGTGAGGCGCTCCCCATCTTCGGCCGCAAGATGCCGGGCTATGACCATCCCGACGTCGTGCTGACGGGCGTCGAAAGCCGCACGTCCTCCCCCATCCGCATCCGGCGCGGCGAGAATTGCCAGAGCATCAATACAGCCGGGCTCTACCCCGCAGGCGAAGGCGCAGGCTATGCCGGCGGCATCCTCTCCGCCGCCGTCGACGGCATCAAGGTCGCCGAGGCGCTGGCCCTGGAACTGATGCGCGGCTGATCCCTGGCGAAATGACGCCCGTGCTGGCCTTGGGCAGGTCTCGACTGCCCAAGGTTTCAGCCCTTCACGCTGCCGCGATGACTTTGCCCTGAGACGACTGACGCCCAAACAGTTCGCGGAGCAAGGCCAGCGACATGAGATGTGCATGGACAAGCACCAGCAGGCCTGAGCTATTCATCTTGCGGAGCTTGTCGCCCCGCAGGGCCTGCAACTTCTCTTCATTGACCATCTGGAAGCCGCGATAGACGAAAGGAGCTGCCCCGCCATCGGGTTGAACAGTCATCTCGCCTTCCATCAGCAGGTCATTGTCGACCAGTTCTTTGATGAACGCCTCTGTTCGCTGGCCTGCCTGCTCAAACTGCTCACAGAAAGACAGAATTCGTTTGGTCGCGTCAGTTGGCTGTCCATCTTCGAACAAGGCGTCTCCGTCTTCAAAATCGCCGATCACATCCGCCGTGGGGTCGAAGCAAACGGACAGTTCGGTGCTGTCTGGCGTCAGCTTCGCGAGCATGAACGGATAGCGCCGCACATAGGCCGGGACATAAGCCTGCTCAGCAAACTTTCCGTCATCTCCGACAAAGACATTCACGCCTTCGTTCAAACCCATCAGCGCCAACGGCACGGGATTTGGTCCGGACGAAAAGATGATCGGGAAGAAGCGCTGCGCGTTCGTGAATTCATCAACGGTCAGCGGCACCGCGTGCTGCGCCGCCAGCCACGGGGCGCTCTCGATCGGGCGGGCCTTCCAGCTCGCATGCTCGATCGAGGACAGAGGAACAAGTTCCTTGAAGAAGAGCGGAAGATTGGACTCCGGTGCGCTTGCCATAAAATGCTCCAATAGATCAAAAATAGAATATCTGCTGTCGCCTGATGCGGGCGACGTTCATGCCGAAAAATCGAGGGTCAACCCGGCACTCGCGCTGCCGGATCGGGTGATTGCCTTACAGCTTCAGAGCGGCGACCGCCTCTTTGGCGCCTTCGAGCGGCACGTCCACAACCAGCGTATTCTCCCCACCCCATGGGCGGAAGCCAACTTTCATCAACTTGCCAGAAACAAATTGCGAAAGCAGCTTGGCATCAAGTTCGATAATGGACTGACAGCCGTCGGGAAGGCAGGTCATGAAGACCGATTTGACTTCCTCATTCTCGTCAATGCGCGCAACCAGTCCGCCGCGCAGATCGACCCCAAATGGAAGTGTCAGGATCAGGAAGGTTCTATCCTTTTCGACGCTGACAACAGCCTGAAGCAAGCGACCCTTGGTCGCTGCATTGTCATAGTTCTGGGTCTGAACTGCGCGGCAATCTTTCGCATTGGCCTTGTTGCAGATCAGTCCCCATTTCTCAAAAGTCTTATTGAGAACCCATTCAATGGGTGCTGCCGGAGCAGCTTGCGAAGCGGCGGTCGTCGGCGCTGCTGTCGGCGCTGCGGTCGGTACTTTGGCAGGTTTCGCAGCGGATGCCGGTTGAACCGAGCCCAAGGTGGAAACTGCGAAAGCGGCGATCAATTTGAGGGCACGTTTGTGCATCGTGAACATCCTTGTCTATTTCGTTTCAAACTGAAGAACGAGGTCGGTCGAGACCGAATTTCCATTTTCGTCGACGGCCGTAACCCGGATGGCCAGCGAGGAAACACCTTCCGGTGCTTCACCCACCAGGGAGCCCTGCGCCGCATCGTAGCGCACCCACGCGGGAAGCGCCGACCCATCTGCCAATGTTGTCGTCACCGAGACCGGCGCGTTCGCAGGCACATTGAAAAGCGCAGTCGTTGCAAGTGGCACAATGAACGCACGGTCTGCTGAAAGCGCGACGGATGTTGTCGAGCCTGTCGTGGAAGCTGGCCCAGACATATTGACCGATGGCGCAACCGTTGGCGCCGCCGCAGGAGCCTCGGGAGCCGCCGAAACAGGAGCCTCAGGAGCCGTCGAAGCAGGCGCCGTTGCGGGCGTCGCTACAGGTTCCGCAACCTTTACGCCGGCACCATCCACAACGACCGCATTGGTCATGGTCGCTGTCGTCACCGGAGCGGACGTCGTTGTTGCCATTGTCTGATAGGTGTCAGGATTGACCACCTTCATCGGCGTGGCCATCGCGATCAGTGCTGGCGCGTTCTCCGCGTTCAACACTGGCAACTGGTAGTTCGCAGCGCGCGCCGTTGAACTGTCGAGCAACTGGATCTGTTTGATATAGTTTCCAACGAACTCAACCTGGGACGCGTAAGCCAACGCGCCACTGTAAGCCAGTTTCTGCCCGGCAACGCCCGTGTTTATCTCGACAAACCCATCCAGATTTGCCGTGCCGTCAAACATCTTCGTCGCAGACAGGGAAACCGTTCGCGGTCTGATTGTGCTGGTGACATTGGGCACGTAGGTGATGAAATAGTTCCCACCGCTGTTGCCATCGTTCACCGACACGGACGACACCGTCACGGTCTTGTTCAGGCCCGCATCGGCATTTGCATATGCGAAGCTGCCTCCGGACAGGGTTGCACCCGCGATCAACTGGGTCACGCCATCCTGCACCACCACCGCAGTTCCAGCTGCCGATGTCGTTCCGTCATATATCTTGGAGACATCAAGCGTGGTCACGCGAAGCGGCGCTGGCGTGATCGTGCTCGTGCTGTTGTTGACATAGCTGACCGCATAGTCGGTCAGCTGCGTGCCCGAACCCGCAACCGCGCTTCCAATCGTGATCACCTTGTCGCTCTGGACAACCCCGTTCACACGGCTGACATTCTGGTTCGCATAGGCGAGCGTAACACCCGACAGGCTCTCGCTGCCGATCAGACCGCTCACGCTATAGCCCGTGCCCAACGCTGTGCTCGTCACCGACGTGGTGCCGTCATAGACCTTGGTCTGCGCCAATGCGGTCACCGTCAGGGCCGCCGGGTTGATCGTGCTCGTCGTGTTGGCGACATAGCTGACAGCATAGTTGCCGCCACCAAAGCCGTCATTGACCGTCACATTGCCGACCGTCACCGTCCGGTTGCCATTGCCGGCATGGGCGTTCGTGAATGCGTAGGTTCCGCCCGACAGGCTATCGCTGCCGAACAACTGGGTGCCGCTGCCGGCAAGCACGATCGGTGCCGCCGGCGTCGAAGCGCCTGCCACACCCAGCGTGCCATCATAGGTCTTCACCACATTGCTCGTCGTCACCGTCAGCGACGCCGGCGTGATGTTCACCGTCCGGCTGCCGCCAACCAGCGTGTAGTTGCTGCCCAGACCACCATTGGTGCCATCGCCCAGGGTCAACGTGCCAAGGCCAACCGACTTGCCCGTCCCGACATTCTTGTCCGCGAGCGTGCCAGTGCCCGAGAGCGTCAGCGTCTCGGCGCCAACAAGCGTGCCAATGGTTAGCTTCGATGCAGCAACGTTCGTCGTCGCGTCATAGACGCGGCTGCCCATCAGGTTGACGACGTACGGCGTGATCGTGCTGGCGCGCGCAGAAACATACTGGATCGTATAATTTCCAAAGTCGGTACCCGCAGCAGGTGCGGCCCCACTCACATTGATCGTCTTGTTGCTCAGCACACTGCCACCCGTTCCGCGGCTGACATTGGCGCTGCCATAAGACAGGACGACGCTCGCGACGCCCTCTCCGGCCACGTTGCCCACGACGGAATATCCGGTTCCGAGCGCAGAGTTGGAAACAGCGCTCGTCCCGTCATACGTCTTGGACTGATCAAGCGCCGTCACCGTCAGCAGCCGTGGCGTGATCCGTGCGGTGGCCGTCGCGGAAACACTCGACAAAACGTAATTCGCAGCATCCGCACCGCCGAGAGTCAGGCCCGTGATGGACACGGTGCGCAGACCGACATCCTTGCTGTCAAAATTGCCCACCGACAGCGCGACACTGAGATCATCGCCCGCGAACTTCTCCGCAAAGGTGGCTGTCGTCACGTCCGCAGCGGTCGTGCCGTCATAGACCTTGTCGCGCACCGAAATACCCGAAATGCCAGAAATGGTGGCGGGCGTAATGGTGCTCGTGGCGTCAGCGACGTAGTTGAAGCTGTAGTTGCCGATCAGCGTCCCGGTCGCAGCGACGGCTGCGCTCGGTGTGATGACCTTGCTGCCAAGTGCGACATTCTTCGTATCATAGGTGAGCGTGACCGCTGAAATCGAGTCTGCCCCGATCAATGCGGAGGTCACAAAGGCGGACGATCCCGCGTTCGTGGTCGCGTCGTAGGTCCGGCTCTGCGGAAGCGCCGTCACCGTGACCGCATATGGTTCGATCCGGCTGGTCGTATTGTTGGCGTAAGTGACGGTATAGTTTGCACCATTGTTGCCATCCGCAACGCCGACCCCGCTGACCAGCAATGTCCGGTCGCTCAACACTGCACCATTTGCATCGCGACCGACATTGGGGCTCGCGAAGACATATGCACCACCCGTCAAGCCGTCCGCGCCGAACAACTGCGTGTTGCTGCCAGACTTGACGATCGGGGTTGGAGCCAAAGAGGCGCCAGACACCGACGTTGTGCCGTCATAGGTTTTGACGGCCCCTGTCGAGGTGACGACCAAAGCCGCCGGCGTGATCGAAACCGTCTGGCTGCCGCCAGTGAAGGTGTAGTTCGACGCGAGACCTGCCGTCGGGCCTGTGCCGTTGACCAGCTGGAATCCTGTCGGATCAACAACCTTGTTGGTCCCGACATTTCGGTCAGCCATGCTGCCCGCGCCTGCAAGAACAAGCGTTTCGTTGTTCAGCAACGCGCCAATGACCATGCTGGACGCCGCAACAGATGTCGTGCCGTTATAGACCTGGCTGCCCGTCAGGCTGACGCTGCGCGGTGCAATCGCCCCCTGCCCGACCGCCGTCGTTGTCGTCGGTGACCAAGTGTAGTTCGACAGGTCACCCGAGACATTGATACCCGTGACCGTGACGACCTTGTTCGTCCCGGCGTTCGCATTGTCATAGGTCGCATCACGGAACGTCACGGTCAGCGCGTCGCCCGCCGCAATGTTGGTGGCAAGCGTTGCCGTCGCCGCCGTCGTTCCGTCATAGACCTTTGTCGTCACGACCGGCGTGAAGGTAATGGTCAGCTTGGTGACATCGGCGAAGGCTGAGGGATTGGCCGCAAGGACATAGTTCCCGCCATCGGCGCCCGTCAGCGCGCTGATGTTCACGCTGACAAACTTGTTGGTGCCGATATTCTTGTCGAGGAACGACGCCGAGTAGGCAAACCTGACATCGTCTCCGGACACCCGGTTGTCGCTGATATTCACCAGAGCATTTGTCGTGCCGTCATAGGCACGGCTGATCCCGGTCGCCGATACGAACAGCGTCTTTGGTGTAATATTTGCGCTGAGGCCGGTTGGCTGGATGAGGTTGTAATTGTCCTTGTCGACGCCGTTCAGCGTGACTGCGCTGCCAACCACGGCGATGTTGGTACCGACGTTCTTCGTGGCGAACGTCCCCGTCATGTTGGAAATGCCAACCTGGTCGCCGGACACAAGGCCTGCGAGCGCGGCAACGCTGGTGTTGATGACGTCAGTCGTGGTGCCGTCATACACCTTGTCGGTCGCAACGACGCCGACCACGGTGATGTCCTTCTTGAAGACTGAGGCGCGCGCCTGGTACGTGGTTGGCAACGGCACATAGTCCGAACTCAGCGCAGTTGCCGAACTCTGGACGCGGATGCTCGTGATCGTGACGGGCTTGTCCACGCCCGCGGTCTTGTTGTTGAAATTGGCAAACGGGTTGTAGATCAGGTCAAGGCTTTCGCCCGCAACCTGATTTTCGATCACGAGGCTGCTCACCTGGATGGCCGTGTTGCCGTCATAGATCTTGTCGGGAACGGTTGCCGAGAAATTCAGCGGTCGCGGATTGACCGTCACGGCATGCGCCCCGCCGACCAGCTGATAGTTGAGCGACTGGCCGCCATTGGCGCCGTCGGTCAGGGTCAACGAACCCAATGAGGTCAGCGCCTGCGACAAGGGCGTCTGACCATTATAGGTCACGTGCGCATTGCCGATTTGCCCCGTGCCGGTCAGGCCGAGTGTTTCTTGTCCGACGAGCGTACTCAGCGTGAAGATGCCTGCATCTGCAGCGGTCGATCCGTCATAGACGCGGCTGCCCGTCAGGCGCACCACGTAAGGCGTGATCGTGCTGGTCGTGTTGCTGGCATAGGTCACGGCATAGTTGCCGCCGCTGTTGCCATCGTTGACGGTGACATTGCCGACAGTCACGACCTTGTCGTTCAGGACAGCTCCGGATGCGATCCCGCCGGCCCGGCTTACGTTTGCGCCGACAAAGGCATAGGTGCCACCTGACAGCGTATCGCGCGTCGCCGCGTTGCTGACATTGGTGAACAGGACCCCGCTCGTGACAACCGGCGTGCCAAGCGCGCTGGTGTTTCCATCATACGCCTTCACGACATTCGATGTGCTGACCGTGATCGCAGCAGGGTTGATCGTGCTGGTCGTGTTGGCGGCATAGGTGACCGCATAGTTGCCGCCGCCAAAGCCGTCATTGACCGTCACATTGCCAACCGAAACCGTGCGGTTGCCGTTACCGGCATTCGCATTGGCGAAAGCATAGGCGCCGCCCGACAGGCTATCGCTGCCAAACAGCTGGGTGCCGCTGCCGGCAAGCACGATCGGTGCCGCAGGCGTCGAAGCGCCTGCCACACCCAGCGTACCATCATAGGTCTTCACCACATTGCTCGTCGTCACCGTCAGCGACGCCTGCGTGATGTTCACAAACCGGCTGCCACCGACCAGCGTGTAGTTGCTGCCAAGGCCACCATTGGTGCCATCGCCCAGGGTGAGCGTGCCAAGGCCAACGGCCTTCGCTGAACCCACGTTCTTGGTCGCAAGCGTACCGGTGCCCGAAAGGGTCAGAGACTCGGTGCCGACCAGCGTTCCAATGGTCAGGTTCGATGCGGCCACATCGGTCGTCGCGTCATAGACGCGGCTGCCGGTGAGGCTCACCACATAGGGGTTGATCGTGCTGGTGCTGTTGTTGACATAGCTGATCGCATAGTCAGTCAGGCGCGTGCCACTGCCCGCAACTGCGCTGCCAACCGTGATCACCTTGTCGCTCTGGACCGCGCCGTTCACGCGGCTGACGTCCTTGCTCGCATAGGCCAGCGTCACGCCCGACAGGCTCTCGCTGCCGATCAGGCCGCTCACGCTATAGCCCGTACCCAACGCCGAACTCGTCACCGACGTGTTGCCGTCATAGACCTTGGTCTGCGCCAGCGCCGTCACCGTGAGCGATGCCGGTGTGATGTTCGCCTGCGTGCTCGCAGTCGTGTCGGCCAGCGTATAGTTGCCGGCATCCGTGCCACCCAGCGTCAGGCCGCTGATGCCGACTGCGATGTTCTGCGCGACATGGCTGTCCGCAAACACACCCGTCGAAGTGGCGACATTAAGCACATCGCCTGCGAACTTGCCGTTGAATACGGCACCGGTGGTGACCAGATTCGCGGCGGTCGAAGCGTCATAGACCTTGTTATTGGCCGTGATGCCCGAGATCGAACCGATGGTTGCGCGCGTGATGTTCACGGTCCGGCTGCCGCCAACCAGCGTGTAGTTGCTGCCCAGACCACCATTGGTGCCATCGCCCAGGGTCAGCGTGCCAAGGCCTACGGCCTTCCCAGTGCCCACATTCTTGGTCGAAAGCGTACCGGTGCCCGAAAGGGTCAGCGTCTCGGCGCCCACCAACGTACCAATGGTCAGGTTCGATGCGGCCACATCGGTCGTCGCGTCATAGATGCGGCTTCCGGTGAGGCTGACGACGTACGGCGTGATCGTGCTCGTGCTGTTGTTGACATAGCTGACCGCATAGTCGGTCAGCTGCGTACCCGAACCTGCAACCGCGCTGCCAACGGTGATCACCTTGTCACTCTGGACAACCCCGTTCACACGGCTGACGTCCTTGCTCGCATAAGCGAGCGTGACACTCGACAGGCTCTCGCCCGAGATCAGGCCACTCACGCTATAGCCCGTGCCCAACGCTGAGCTCGTCACCGCCGTAGTGCCGTCATAGACCTTGGTCTGCGCCAATGCGGTTACCGTCAGGGCCGCCGGGTTGATCGTGCTGGTCGTGTTGGAGACGTAGCTGACCGCATAGTTGCCGCCGGCAAAGCCGTCATTGACCGTCACATTGCCGACCGTCACCGTCCGGTTGCCATTGCCTGCATGGGCGTTCGTGAATGCGTAGGTTCCGCCCGACAGGCTATCGCTGCCGAACAACTGGGTGTTGCTGCTGGCAAGCACGAGCGGAGCCGGCGGCGTCGAAGCACCGGAGACGCCCAACGTGCCATCATAGGTCTTCACCACATTGCTGGTCGTCACCGTCAGCGACGCCTGCGTGATGCTCGCCGTCCGGCTGCCGCCAACCAGCGTGTAGTTGCTGGCAAGACCTGCCGTCGAACCAGAGCCTGCATCCACCAGCGTGAGCGTGCCAAGGCCAACCGACTTGTTCTGCCCAACGTTCTTGGTCGCAAGCGTGCCCGTGCCCGAAAGGGTCAGAGTCTCGGTGCCGACCAGCGTTCCAATGGTCAGCGTCGATGCCGCCACATCGGTCGTCGCGTCATAGACGCGCGTCCCCGTCAGGCTGACGACGTACGGCGTGATCGTGCTGGCGCTGTTGTTGACATAGCTGACCGCATAGTCGGTCAGCTGCGTGCCCGAACCCGCAACCGCGCTGCCAACGGTGATGACCTTGTCGCTCTGGACAACCCCGTTCACACGGCTGACGTCCTTGCTCGCATAAGCGAGCGTGACACTCGACAGGCTCTCGCCCGAGATCAGGCCGCTCACGCTGTAACCCGTGCCCAGCGCCGAACTCGTCACCGACGTGGTGCCGTCATAGACCTTGGTCTGCGCCAGCGCTGTCACCGTCAGGGCCGCCGGGTTGATCGTGCTCGTCGTGTTGGCGACATAGGTGACCGCATAGTTGCCGCCGCCGAAGCCGTCATTGACCGTCACATTGCCGACCGTCACCGTCCGGTTGCCATTGCCCGCATGGCTGTCGGTGAACGCATAGCTGCCACCGCTCAGCGTATCGCTGCCAAACAGCTGCGTGTTGCTCGACGCATCAACGATCGGGTTCGGTGCTGTCGTGGCGCCTGCCACGCCCAGCGTGCCGTCATAGGTCTTGACCACGTCACTCGTGGTGACTGTCAGCGCGGCCTGGGTAATGGTCGCCGTCCGGCTGCCATCCACAAGCGTGTAGTTGGTCGCAAGACCGCCATTGGTCCCGTCGCCCAGCGCCAGCGTGCCAAGGCCGACCGCCTTGGCCGTGCCCACATTCTTGTCCGCCAGCGTCCCTGCACCCGTCAGCGTCAGCGTTTCGCTGCCAACCAGAGTGCCGATCGTGAAGTTCGAGGCACCGACGCTCGTCGTCGCGTCATAGATGCGGCTGCCGGTGAGGCTGACGACGTACGGTGTGATCGTGCTCGTGCTGTTGTTGACGTAGGTGATGTCATAGTCGGTCAGCTGCGTGCCGGAGGTGGCCACTGCGCTGCCAACCGTGATCACCTTGTCGCTCTGGACCACGCCATTGGCGAGGCTCACGTCCTTGCTCGCATAGGCCAGCGTCACGCCCGACAGGCTCTCGCTGCCGATCAAACCGCTCACGCTGTAACCCGTGCCCAACGCCGAACTCGTCACCGACGTGTTGCCGTCATAGACCTTGGTCTGCGCCAGCGCCGTCACCGTGAGCAATGCCGGCGTGATGTTCGCCTGCGTGCTCGCCGTCGTGTCGGCCAGCGTATAGTTGCCGGCATCCGTGCCACCCAGCGTCAGGCCGCTGATGCTGACCGCGATGTTCTGAGCGACATGGCTGTCCGCAAACACACCTGCAGAGTTCGCGACAGTCAGAACGTCGCCGGAGAAGATACCGTTGAACGACGCATTGGTGGTCACCAGCGTTGCCGCCGTCGAGGCATCATAGACCTTGTTGTTGGCCGTGATGCCCGAGATCGAACTGATCGTCGCCTGCGTGATGTCAATCGTCCGGCTGCCGCCAACCAAAGTGTAGTTGCTGGCAAGACCTGCCGTCGAACTGGAGCCTGCATCCACCAGAGCCAGCGTGCCAAGGCCAACCGACTTGCCCGTGCCAACGTTCTTGTCAGCAAGCGTGCCCGTGCCCGAAAGGGTCAGAGTCTCCGTCCCGACCAGCGCGCCAATGGCCAACGTCGATGCCGCCACATCGGTCGTCGCGTCATAGACGCGGCTGCCCGTCAGGCTCACCACATAGGGCGTGATCGTGCTCGTGCTGTTGTTGACGTAGGTGATGTCATAGTCGGTCAGCTGCGTGCCGGAGGTGGCCACTGCGCTGCCAACCGTGATCACCTTGTCGCTCTGGACCACGCCATTGGCGAGGCTCACGTCCTTGCTCGCATAGGCCAGCGTCACGCCCGACAGGCTCTCGCTGCCGATCAAACCGCTCACGCTGTAACCCGTGCCCAACGCCGAACTCGTCACCGACGTGTTGCCGTCATAGACCTTGGTCTGCGCCAGCGCCGTCACCGTGAGCAATGCCGGCGTGATGTTCGCCTGCGTGCTCGCCGTCGTGTCGGCCAGCGTATAGTTGCCGGCATCCGTGCCACCCAGCGTCAGGCCGCTGATGCTGACCGCGATGTTCTGAGCGACATGGCTGTCCGCAAACACACCTGCAGAGTTCGCGACAGTCAGAACGTCGCCGGAGAAGATACCGTTGAACGACGCATTGGTGGTCACCAGCGTTGCCGCCGTCGAGGCATCATAGACCTTGTTGTTGGCCGTGATGCCCGAGATCGAACTGATCGTCGCCTGCGTGATGTCAATCGTCCGGCTGCCGCCAACCAAAGTGTAGTTGCTGGCAAGACCTGCCGTAGAACTGGAGCCTGCATCCACCAGAGCCAGCGTGCCAAGGCCAACCGACTTGCCTGTGCCAACGTTCTTGTCAGCAAGCGTGCCCGTGCCCGAAAGGGTCAGAGTCTCGGTGCCAACCAGCGCGCCAATGGTCAGCGTGGATGCCGCCACATCGGTCGTCGCGTCATAAACACGGCTGCCCGTCAGGCTGACAACATAGGGCGTGATGCTCCCGGCATAAGAGAGGTTGAGCAGATAGTTGCCAGCATCCGCTCCATCCAATGTCAGGCCAGAGAAGGTCACAGTCGACGCATTGAGGACGTTGGCGCTGTCGAAGGTGCCGGACGGTGTACCGAGAATGCTCACGACGTCGCCGCTGATCGGTTTGCCGTCGGTCGACAGGCCCGCAGCCGTCGTTACGGTCGCCTTCAGTGCGGGCGTCGCGCCGCTGGCGATGATCGCAGTGACGGCACCGTCATAGACTTTGGTCAGTGCGGAATCGAGGCCCGTGAGCGTCAGCGTCTTTGTGGTGATCCGCCCGATATCGCCGGTCACCGGGGTTGCCGACAGCTGATAGCCATAAACCGGGATTGCATTCTGCGCGGTCGAATCCACAGCCGTGAACGTCACACCGGACGCTGAAATCGTCTTGGTCCCGATAACGACATTGTTGGCGTCGCGCAGGACATCCTTGGTGTCGAAGGCAAAGCCCGTAGCTGACACGGTAACAACATCGGTACCGACGGCACCAGAGACCCCGTAGCTGACCAGGTCGTTCGACGTGAGCGACACATTCGTCGTCCCGTCATAGACCTTGCTGACATGGCCGGACAGGCTGACGGTCAGCGTCGGCGCAAGTGTGTACAGCACACCATTTTTGGAGCTCCCACCCAGCACCGTCGTGGTCCCGTAGGTCGCCGCATATTGCTTGAATTCCGGTGCAAGGCCGCCCAGCGTATCGTTTGCCGGATCCTGGGACCAGATGCGCCAGACCTTGCCCGTACCGACCGTGAGCGCTGACGCACCCGCCGTGTTGGAGAAGGTACCAGCCGTCGCCAAGGTCACGTTGCCGCTGCTCGAAATCACGTTGGCCAAGGCAATATTGCCCGCCTTGGTCTCAATCGTCACGTCGCCGCTGCCTGTTGTCGTGACACCCGTGGACCCATCACCGATGATGAGGGAGCGCCCGTTGACGAGGCTGAATTTGCCGGCAACGGCTGCTGTCAGCGCACTCACGGTATTTGTCTTGGTCAACAGCACATCGGCTGCGGCAGTGACGACCAGCTGATCCGCGACGATGACGCCGCCAGTGGCCTGCGTGATGCCCCCGGACGTTGTCGTCAGCGTCACCGTGGTGCCCTGCACCGTCCCAAGCGACAAATCCTGCGTGTTCTTGAGCGTCACCGGCATGCCAAAGGCATTGGCAGAGATGGTTCCGCCGAGTGCATTTGCCGCCCCGAGATTGAGCGCTCCCTTGCCAGCGACAGTCGAGGTCGCATTGGCCGTGCTCTGCTGAACGGTCAGGATGAGATTGTTGACGAGCGAGATCGCCCCGTCCGTCTTGATGCCTGTTTCAACGGCCGTACCAAGATCGGTGTAAGCCCCTGCCGTCGTGATGCTGAGCGCACCACGGACATCATTGACTTCGGTCAGCTGAACAGCGGTACCGACCGTGCTTCCCCCCGAGAGGATCGACTTTCCGCCAGCTTGCGAAATGACCGTGATCTCATTGGGCGTCCCGCCCGTCGTCAGATCAACCGCAACACATCCCGTCAGGCAGGAATTGTTGTTGTTCGGATCGAACGTGGCAAAGTTGGAGGTGCCGACAAGCTTGTCGCCACTGACCGAGAGCGTGATCACCCCGTTCAGGCTGATCGTGTTGGCCTGCGCAGTCCCGGCACCAAAGCCGAAAACGTTCAGCGAGGAGTTGCCCTGCACCAGGGTACCACCGCCCGTCAGGTTGAAGTTCCCCCCGACCTGGAGATAGGCATCTTCGATATGCGACGTCGGCGGCGTGGCGTTTGCATTATCAATGATGGTGTTGATGCCCGGAACCTGGGTCGCATTGCCCACGGACTGCAAATCGAAGTTTCCGGCCACCAGGGTGTTGCCCAGCGCCGTCCCCAGCGCGCCTGTGCCAGTGTTGTTGAAGGCAACGTCGCGGCGCGTGTTCGGCTGCGCATTGATGGTGAGGTTACCACCGAGACGGATCACGGCATTCGCCGTCTGCGACAACAGTCCGCCGACGACAAAAGAGGCATCCGACGTGTTCGACGCGCCCGAGGCCTTCAGGCCGACAACGCTGACCGCTGCGTCAAACGGATTCACAATCGTCCCGATCGTGACACCGGCATTGTTGTAGTTGGTGAAGCGATAGTCTGCGTTATTGCTGAGCGCCGCCGCAACCGTCGGAACAACGTTGTTGGGGTGGATCAGGTCGACCAGACCGGAAGATGTGACGGCCAGCTTGCTGGCCTTGATGGCAAAGCCGCTACCGGAAATGATGGAATTGTTGGTATCAATGCGGACGCCTTGGCTCACGCCTGCGGCCTCGATCCAGAGGGTGCCAATGGATGTGGATGCGCCGATGGCCGCATCAATCACAAATGCACCAGAGGACTTTACCAGCAGGCTTTCCGTCCCTGCGGTGCCGTCAACTGCGGCCAGATCGATCGTGCCACCTGTCGCGTAAATCGCCGCATTGGCCTCAAGGATCGCGTTGGCCGAGAGTGTTACATTCGTTCCGGCGGTGATCGAGCTCTGCAGATAGTTCACGCCAGACCCTGTCTGGGTGAATGCGCCTGCAACGGTAATGGGCCCGTAAAGCTGACCCACCCGGCTATTGCTGACCGAGACGCTCGCCGCGGTAAACGCCCTGCCAATTGCGAAGTCGCGAGCCGACGTGATCGTGACTGCACCGAGGCCAGACCCTGCCCCACCGACCACTCGATAGAAGTTAACGTCCTTGTTTCCGGCCGAAATTGTCAACGTCGCAGGCGTCGAGGCCACTGAGTCCAGTGTCGAGAAAAAGTCGACGCTGCTGACGAAGGGATCACTGGACCCTGTAAAGGCGGGATCAAACGAGGTGAGCGTGGTGTTGGCCGCAAGCTCGATGGCATCGCCATAAATCTGCCTGCCTACGGTCGAAACCGTGCCGCCTGCGATAACGGTCTTTCCGCCGTTATTGACGGTCAATGATGCCAGAGGCGCGGTGCTGCCGACTGCGGCGCCGAAAGTTGTCACGCCGCTGCCCCGGACGGTCAGCGCGCGGGCGGTTCCGTCGCTGTCGACGGCCTGGTTGAGCGTGACGTCCGTCCCGGTCAGGATCACGTCATTGGTCAGGATGATGGCATCGTTATAGGTCTGGATGCCCGTCGTATCGACATTGCCGCCCAGATAGACCGTGCTGTTGGTGTTGGTCGACACGGACGCAGCCCGCACCGTGCTGGCAAAGGTCATCAGCCCCGTGCTTGCAAGATGGACGCCACCAAGACGTGTCGTCGCGCCCACTGCGCCAGTGAAGGTCACATTGCCCGATCCGACCGCGACGTCGAGCGCGAAGGCACCATCCACCGCGCCGCCGAAGGTGACGGCCGCATTGGTGGTGGTCAAAGTGGTTGCCTGGAGCAGCGTGGCAGCACCAGCATAGGACTGGGCGCCTGCCGTCTGGATCGAGGCGACGTTGAACGTCGTCGCGCCGCTCGTGACCGACAGCGATGCCAGGCCCTGGATCGTTTCTGATGCGGCGCCGGTGCCGAGCACCGCATTGCCGACGATGGAGAGGCTGCCGCTGCCGCTGATCGAGCCAGTCGACACAGTCGGGGCAATGAACGTCGCGTTGGTCCCGACAGAGAGCGTGCCATAGCTTTGCGAAGCGCTGGTCTTCACGCTGCCATTCTGGACGTCGAGCGTGCCACCGCCCTGAACTGTGAAGCTCGTCAGCAGCGTCGTTCCACCTACGGCGCCGTTCAGGGTTGTGATCCCTGAATTGGTGACGGTCAGCGCAAAGGCACCGTCGACATTGCCGCCCAAGGTCACCCCTGTGCCGCGCAACTCGGCGTTGGCACCGAGCGTGATCGCCCCGCCGAATGACTGGGAAGAACTGGTGCTGATCAGCGCGGTCGAGAGTGTGGTCGCTCCCGTCACGCTGAAGGTGGTGAGCCCGGTATATGTGTCGCCCACATCACCGGATCCGAGAACAGCTGCACCGCTGATCGCGAGGGCGTGGCTATTGCCTGTGACAGCATCCAGGATCGAGACAGTGGTGCCGGAAAGCGAAATTCCGCCTGTCAGATCCAATGCCGAAGCGAAGGAAATCGTTCCGCTCGTCGCGATATCGCCGCTGAGGCTGTTGGTCCCAGTGCCCGTCTGCGACAGCCTGGCGGCCGTCATGTCCCCCGCTGCTGCAGTGGTGAAGGCCCCCGTGTTGGCGACGACGACGTCACCCGTCGCGGTCATCGCCGCATTGAGCGTAAGCGCGCTGCCGGTGAACTTGAAATAATCACCAAGGGTCGACGCCGCATCGAGCTTCGTCAGGCCGGTCCCCGCCAATTGTTCATAGCTGCCCGCCTGAAGCGTGCTGGCAAATGAGATGTCACGGGCCGAGTTGATCTTGATCGCGCCCAACCCGACGGTCTGCGTGCCGACAGCACCGGTAAAGGTGACATCGCCCAGCCCGGCAGTGATCTCGAGGCTGAAGGGCGTCGTGACTGAACCGAGCGTCGATGCAAAACTGATGTTGCTGCCAGAAGACGACAGCAGCGTGTTGGCGCCCAGCGATGCGGCATCCGAGTAGGTCTGCGCGCCCGTCGTATTGATGGCCCCGCCCTGAAGGACCGTCGCGCCGCCGCCGTTAAGCGTCAAAGCGCCGATGGCCTTTGTCGCGCCGATCGTTCCCTTAAAGGTCTTGGTGCCTGTCCCCGTAAGCGTCAGGGCACGCGCCGTTTGGGACGCATCACCATTGATGGCGCTGTTGACGGTGATGTCGGTGCCCGACAGCGTCGTATCGCCAACAAGCTTCAGACTGCCGGTGAACGTCTGCGAGCCGTCGGTGGTGATCGCGCCGCTCAGCGAAATGCCGTTCGTTGCGTTGATGGCGAGGTCCAGGAGACGGCGGGTGCCCCCAAGGCTTCCGCTCAGGGCGAAATCGCCCGTCGCGACAACCGTCAGAGATTTGGCGGTGGCACTCCCCCCGCTGTCAACACTACCCTGAATGGAAATGTCGCGTGATGTCAGCGTGACGCCAGACGTCAGCACGATATCACTTGCATAGGATTGGACGTCGGTTGTCGTCACATTCCCTGCAAGATAGACTGTGCTTGCCCCCAAGGTCGTGAGCGATCCGGCGTCGACCGTTGACTGAAGGGTCTTCGTTCCTGTCGCATCGAGGGTCAGCGTTCCTGCATAAGCGGTAACGGCGTCGCCGATCGCCCCTTGGAGCAGAATGTTCCCACTGCCAGTATGCACTGCCACGTTGCCGGCGCCAGTCCAGGTGCCGGTGACGGTAAAGTTGGCGTTGGATGTAGTCAGAGAAGAGTCTGCGGAGAACAGGACATTCCCGTCAAACAGCTGCGCGCCGGTCGTTGTGACCGACTGAACGTTCAACGTCGTATTCCCGGTGATGGACAGCGAGCCGAGCGAGATGTTTTCGCTGCCATATCCCGTCGCGTCGCCAAGCACGGCATTGCCGACCACGGTCAAGCCATAGGCGCTGGCACCGCTTCCGCCGGTCAGTGCGTTCAGGAACGACACGGTGCTGCCGGTCAGTGACGTTGCAGCACCGAGCTCCACGGCGTTGGAATAGGTCTGATCCCCCGACGTGCTGATCGCGCCACCATTGATTTTGGTCGTACCACCGCCGTCAACAGAAAGGCTGGTCAGGACAGTCGTGGCACCCACGGCCGCGCCGAATGTGGTTGCGCCAATATCCGTGATCGAAAGTGCCTTGGCACCATCAATCGTGCTGACGAAGGAGATGCCTGCACCCACGAGCGAGAGGGCGCGAGCAAGCGTGACTGCACCCGTAAAGGTCTGGGCCCCGCTGGACGTCACCGAGGCAGCATTCAGCGTCGATGTGCCGGAGATGCTGAGGGTGGTCAGACCGGCAAGGGTATCGCTGCCGCCCGTCGCACCAAGCTGCGCATTGCCCGTGATGGTGAGCGCGTTGGTCTCGCCAACGACCTTGCCGACCGATATGGTCGTACCAGCCAGGGTGACGTTCGCCTTCAAATGGAGTTCGTCGGCATAGCTCTGCGTCCCACCCGTGGTGGTGACGTTCGCGAACAGTTCGATGGATCCTGCGGCATCGCTGGTTACGGACGTCGCAGTGACAGCGCCGCTCAGCCGCGTCACGCCGGCCGCGCTGAGCGCCAGAACACCCAGTTTATTGGTCCCGCCCAGCGCGCCCGACAGCAGAATGTCCTGCCCCGCCGACAGAGTCAGATTCCGGGCGTCGGTCGTGCTGCTGTTGATGGTCGAAGCAAAGCTGATGGTGCTGGTCGAAGCCGAAGCCGACGCCACAACGGGCCCTGTCAGTTCAACGGCCGATGCGAAGGAGATATCGCCCGATGTCGTGATATCGCCACCGAGCTTGTTGGTCCCGACACCGCTCTGCGTCAGCTTGGCGGCCGTTATGTCGCCCGCTGCTGCAGTGGTGAAGGCCGCTGCGTTCGTGACGACAACCTCACCCGTCGCAGTCATCGCCGCATTGAGCGTGAGTGCGCTGCCTGTAAACTTGAAATAATCACCAAGTGTCGACGCCGCTTCGAGCTTCGTCAGACCGGTTCCTGCCAATTGCTCATAGCTGGCCGCCTGAAGCGTGCTGGCAAATGAGATGTCATCGGCCGAATTGACCTTGACCGCGCCCAACCCGACAGTCTGCGTGCCGACAGCCCCGGTGAAGGTGACATCGCCTGCCCCAGCCGTGATCTCGAGGCTGAAGGGCGTCGTGTCCGAACGGAGCGTCGACGCAAAGCTGATGTTGTTGCCCGAAGATGCCAGCTGGGTGGCCACACCAAGAGTGACCGCATCGGTATAGGTCTGCACACCATTCGTCTTGATGAGCCCACCGTGAAGAACGGTCGTGCCGCCACCATTGACCGTCAGGGCCCCGATGGCCGCCGTGAAACCAAGGGTGCCGTTGAAGGTCTTGGCACCTGTCCCCGTTACCGTCATCGTTCGGGGTGTCGCAACGTCATCGCTGTCGACAGTCCCATTCAGGGAAATGGACGTGCCGGACAGTGTAATGTCATGGCCCAAAACCAGCACGTCATCATATGTCTGCCCGCCGGACGTGGTCACAGACGCGCCGTTGAGCAGCGTTGTCCCGCCACCGTTGACAGTCAGCGAGGACAGCGCCGCTGTTGCACCGATCGTGTCGCCGATGGTCGTGGTGCGGGACCCAGTCAGGGTCAGCGCACGCGCGGTTTGCGCGGAATCGCTCTTCGTCGTCAGGTTCAGCGTGATGTCGCGTGCTGACAGCGTGACATCACCCGCCAGAACCACGGCATCGTTAAACACCTGGTCTTCAGTCGTGTCGATGCTGCCGGTTATCTTGGTTGTGCCGCCGACATTGGTCGTGAGCGATCGCGCTGCGACGGTTCCCTTGAACGCCGTCTCTCCGGCGCTGCCGACATTCAGGTCGCCCACGCGATTGGCATCGCCGATATTGCCGTTGAAGGTCACAGCAGCGCTGCCAGCAACGATCGACAGACTATTCGTCTCAGCAGCTGCCGAGTTGACAGCCCCACCAAACGTAACAGTGCTGTTCGTCGTCGACAGCGTCGTATCGGTGCCGAGGGTCAGGTCACCTGAATATGACTGCGTCCCCGACGACGTGAGGATCGCGGTTTCGATAAGTGTCGTGCCCGAAACACTGAGCGTCGCGAGGCCTGTGACACTGTCATTCGTGCCGGACGGGTTGCCAAATTCTGCATCGCCGACGACGGTCAGGCTCTTGTCGCCGCCGCTGACGATACCCTGCGTCTTGAGCGTGGCTGCGGTCAGCGTGACGCTGGCGGCGAGGTTCAGGGTGTCGCGATAGAGCTGGACGCCTGTCGTGGTGATCGCCGCATTGATCTGGGTGTTGCCTGCCGCATCTGTCGACACGCCTGTCGCATCAACCGTGGTCGAGAACTTCGTCGTGCCGCCGCTCGTAACAGAGATATCCCCAAGCTTCTGCGTAAAGCCCAACTTGTCCGAGAAGGTCACGTTACCGGTGCCGGCGTCAAGGGTGAGGGCCTTGGCACCGCTGGCTGCGCTGTCGACCGTGGAAAGGAAGTTGATGCTGCCCCCCGCCGATGCGAGGGAGATCGCGCCGTTAAGCGTCACCTTCTGGGACAGAGTGATGTTCGCGTTGCTGGTCGAGATATTGCCAGCGAGCTGGTTCTCCCCTGCACCCGTCTGACTGAAGGCGCCCGCAGCGGAGGTGTCCGCCCCGGTCGTTGTCGTGAAAACGCCGGAATTTGCGATCGAGACCGAGCTGCCGGTCGTCAGTGTTCCGGAAAGGGTCAAATCCTTGCCTGTGAAGCTGAAGCCATTGGCAAGCGTCATCGGGCCCGAAATCGTCGTCAGGTTGGCGCCTGCCTGCTGCGTAAAGCTGCCTGCGGCGAAAGAGGACAACACCGAAACATTGGTGGCGGAGGCGATGTTGACCGCGCCAAGGGCTGCAGTGGCACCGACAGCGCCCGTGAAAGTGATATCGCCCTTCCCTGCCGTCAGCGTCAGATTATAGGCAGAAACAGGCGCGTCGACTGTACCAAGGAAGGTAATGTTGCCGCCGCTGGCCGCACCCGTGGTCAGCGTCCTGTCGCCGCCAAGCGAAACCGCGCCATCAAGCGTGATGTTGCCGCCGCTCGTTGCCGCATTGGTGGTGTTCGCCGTCGTCGAAATGTTGCCAAGCAAATTGATATTGGCAGCCGTCAGCGTGACGGCGCCGCCGGCCGCGTCGCGGCCATTGGCCGTCAAAGCGCCCGAAGAGATTGTGCCGCCGGTCGACGTCAGGCTGATGACGCCAGCCGATGCGCTGGCGGCGGCGGTGTCGCCGCTGGAGGTCATCGCGCCCGTGGTGATATCGCCAGATGCGACGACAGAAATCCGGCCACCGCTGGAATAGGCGGTCGTGCTGCCGATGGTAATGTCGCCCGCGGTGGAGACCGTTACTCCGCTGGAGTTGAAGCTCGTGACCGGAGCCGCTGAAATGCCGACGACGAGCGTGCCACCGCGTGTCGTGATCGCCTCATTGACAGTAATCGCGGCACCAAGCGAACCGATCGTGACCGCCCCGCCCTGTGTCGTAATGCCATTCCAGGTCAGCCCTGCGGCGGTCCCGCCGCCGACGGCAAATGTGTTGCTGCTGCGATAGGTCAAGGACTGACCGTCGCCCGAAATCCGCGCCACAACCTTGTCTGCGCGGTTATCATTGCTCTTGAGAACCGACGTGTTGAGCGCATCGATGATCAGTTGTCCGGCGCTGATCTCGTTCGGTGTGTTGGAAATGGTATTCTGGGATACTGCGCCAGCCGTCGCGAGGAGACGTACGGTACCATCGGCACCATTATTGCCTGTGCCGCTCTTCGCACCGCCGCGCGCGGTGATCGTGCCGCCGACAGAGAGGACCGAGCCGCTTGCGGTCAGCGTCACCGCGCCCGCATTGCCGCCGTTTGAATCACCGGATGCCGCGTCCGCGCCAGAGGTATTGATCACGCCCGTGATCAATGCGCCGTTTGCGCCCGTGCCTGTGGTCGTAAGAGTAACGCTGCCCCCGGAAGCGCCGGGGACCGAGCTTCTCGTATCAATCGTACTGCTGCTCGAATCAATCGAGGGCGCGCGGATATTCACCGCAGCCCCGCCTGAGGTGATGCCGACCGGATTGACCGAGCCGATGGTCAGCGCGGTCAATGACGAGAAGACGAGTGAACCGGTGGCTTCCGATGCGAAGACCGAAACCGTGTTGACCGGATTGGATGAGGCATCCGCAAGGTTGAGCGTGAAGTTTCCGGCGCCCTGCAGCCCGAGCTTCTCTGCCACGATGGCGCCCGATTGCGTCACAGCGCCACCCGATCCGAGGACAGCAGACGCGCCCGTCGAAATTCCGGCGATCGTAAAGCCGTTGGAATCGGAATAGCGGACCGTGCCGCCGACACCTGTTGCCGTATCCTCGCCTGTGGTCGACCCCGCGCGTGCCGTATCAGCCGCGTTACGGATGGACACATTGAGCGTGCCAATATTGTTGTCGGCAGCAGTCAGAAGGACGCCTGCGCCCGCATTGTTGAGCGTCTTCACGGTCAGCAGATTGGCTTCAACCTGCCCCGTCCCAAGCGTTCCGGCGGCCGCTGTTGAAATCACGCCGCCTGCGGTGAGGGTGACGTTTCCAGCCGACTGGATGCGGGCGACCGAGAACGCGTCCGCGTCATAATAGCTGATCGCGCCTGCACCGGCGGCGGTATCTGCCGCATTGCGCGTGACAAGCCGGATTGCGCCAGCATTGTTCGCCAGGTTCGCAAGCGTGATGATGCCGGAACCTGCAGTGGCGTTGTCGCGTGCTGTCACACTCAGCTCGGTTGCCGCGATCCGGGCCCCGTCATACTGCTGAATGAGGCCGACACCCGTTACGCTCAGTCGGCCGTTGCTGGTGATGTTGGACAGACGGATCGTTCCGCCGGCCGTGATGGAAATCGTGCCAGTATCCGCCTGATAGTAATAGAACGGCCCCATCGTCAGGCCGCCGGTCTGTGCCGCGGTAACACTGACGTTCCCGGCGGAACCCGTCCGCAGATAGAGAATATCGGTCGAAGACCCCGTCGAGTGCGTAACGGTGTCGCCGGTGACCGAAATATTGCCTGATGTGGACAGGATGCTCTTGGCGAGGTTGACTTCGCGGTCAGCAAAGATGGTGACGTTGCCCGAGGTCGTCTGAATCGTGTTATTGACCTGCGTATCGCCCGTCGTGGCCACGCCGAAGTTCGCGATAAGAGTGATATTGCCGGTTGTAGATGTCAGGTTCCCCGGCGTGGACAGATCGCCGTTCTTCGACTGAAGATAGATGTTCCCCGACGTTGTTGTCAGGTCTTCGGGCGTCAGGACGAGCTGTGTCCCGGCGACGGCGGAGATCGACGTCGTCGTCGCGAGCTTTCCAGTCAGCGAGTTCAGGCTGAGCTGGTTGGCGTCGGCAATGTTGGCGAATGCCCCGGTCGACATGAGCGTCACCTGGCCGGTGAAGTCGTTCAGCGCGCTGACAAGGTCGATGGAGCCTGTTCCGGCATTGACTGTGGAGGTCGTGGCAAAGACAGCCGATCCGGTCGTCTGAGAGATCCCCACGCCCTTGAGCGACAGGTTGAAGCCCGCAACGTTGATCGTCTGCGCGCCGATCCGGAATGAACCATCGGTTGTCTCGATGGAAGACGCCGCACCTGCCGTAACCGTTCCGGTCACCGCAAGGCCGCCCGTGCCAGTTCCGCCGATATCCTTGAGCGTCAGGGCACCCGTCGTCGTCAGGGTCCCCAGATTGTCGATCTTGGTGTTGGTCGCCGTGAGGACGCCAAGATTGCCAGACAGGGTCGCCGCTTCGATAATGCCGGTCGTCGGCGTCTGGCTGACGGTTCCGGTCAAGGGATTGGCGCTGGTTCCCAACACCACGCCGCCGCTTCGCGCAACCAGGGCATTCAGCGTCGTATTCGCCGCTGCAAGGATCTGGATTGCCGATGAGGTGGCATTGGCTGTGGTCAGGGTTCCGCTGAGTGTGATGCTGTAGCTGTCGGCACCGCCCCCGCCGTTGACGGTGATCGCGCCGCTGCCGGCATTGATCGTGCTGGCCGTCGACTGCGTGACTGTATTGCCCGCGAGATAGACGTCGCCGCTTGCCGTGAGCGAATTGGCACCGATCGCAAGGACACCAGACGCGTCCGCAACGGTCTTGACCGTCGTGATGCGCATGCCGCCTGCGCTGGTCACGGCAGCCCCGAGCGTCAGACCAGCCGTCGAGTCCGCAATATCAAGGTCATATTGCGTTCCGGCAGCGTCACCGACCTTGATGATGCCAAGGCTGTCAAACTTGTTGCCGCTGTTGATGAGAACAGCCGAGCCCCCAATGGCATTGGTCGCGGTCCCGAGTGTCAGTGTCTTTGCAGCGACGGTCGTGCCGGCAGCCTGCGAGATATTGCCCGAAATCAGACCGATCGTCGCCGTGTCATCGCCGAGGATCAGGGTACCGTTGATGGCGCTGATGCTCGGCAGCACAAGGTTGCCCGTGCCGCGAATCGTGATGGCGTTCGCCGTGTTGTTCAGCGTCCGCAGCGTCCCGTTCAGGGTGATGTTGCCGAAATCGGTTCCGTCATGTCCGGTAAGAACGATTGACCCGCCGGCCGTCCCGTCGCCCGCAACAGTCCCGCTAGTTGAACCGTTTGCGTTGATGGTGCCAAGGCTCTGGTTGATCCCGCGACCCGTCAGCGTGATGTTGCCGCCGCCGTTGGTCAGATATTCGCCCGCCTTGATGTTGAACGACTGAAGATCGAGCAAGCCGCCGACGGTCCGGATCGTGATGCTGCCGTTGGATGTGCTGATGTCACCCGAAATGCGCAGGCCACCGCCCGTATTGTTGAAGATGAAGTCGCTGTCACCATTCTCGCCCTTGACGTAGAAGGGACCAATGCCTGCGACCGAGTTGTTGCCGTTGAGCGTCACAGTGCCCTGTGACGAGGGAGACGCGTAAACGGGCGTCCCGCCATTGGCGTTGATCCCGACGAGATTGCCCGTGCTGGTGATCGTCCCGGTTGTCTGTGTCACCTTGTCGTTCGAATAGAACTGAACGCCACCCGAACCGGCGACGATATTGCCGGCGATGTTCACGCTATAGGTATTGGCGGTCCCGAACTGATACCCAGACCGGATTGCAACAGAACCTGACGCGCCGCTTGAGATGACACCTGCGGCAGTGCTGGTGAACGTGCCGCCAGCCAGAAGCTGCAATGCGCCCGCCGACGTGATCGCGCCACCGACGGTCAGCGAATATCCGGGATAGGTCGTGACGACGATGGTCGACGAAGTTCCCGTGGTGGTGATCGCCCCCGTATTCGAGAACGCGCCGAGTGCTCCGTTCACATAGGCAGTGCTGATCGACACGTTGCCGGTCGACGCAATCGTGCCCGCAATCGTGACGTCGCGATACGCGTTGACTGTAATCGCCTGCGCCGTCCCCAGCGTATTGAGCGACCCTGCGGCCGCCAGCGATATGGTCCCGCTACCGTTGTTCGTCTGCAGCGTAATGCCGCCCGTATTGGACGTGACAGCGCCAGAAATCGAAAGCAGACCTTGCGTCGACAGCAACGAAACGTTGCCGGCGGCTGTGACTGAACCTGTCGAACTGATCGTGTGTGTGTAGTAGTTCGAAACGGACACGGCCCCGGTTGTCGAGACAAGCGCGCCGGAGATCGTCAGATTATTGTCCGTCTGGAGCGCAATTGCGCCGACAGCCGTCAAATCGGTTACGGAACTGAAGCTATTGTTGGTACGGCTGAGGGTGATCGAGCCACCGACCTTGCCCGACAGGGCCGTCAGATCGACGTCGTTCTGCTGTGTCACGTTACCAGCGACACTTTCGGTTGCCCAACCAACGGTCACGCTGGACGATGCGGCCGCTGTGCCGGCTGCGACCGAGGTCACGGTCGAGAAATACTTCGATCCAGATGCAGAACCTGCATTGGCGCCGGTGATCGTCTCCGTCTGGGTCCGGCCGAACATGTCTGTGCCGGTCACCGTGAAGGAACGACTGCTGTCATCGCCAGTGCTGACAACGACAATGCGATTGCCAGAGGTTGAGCTTGCCGTGCCCGACGTTGCTGCCGAGCCGTTGATGGTCAAGGCGCCACCAGAGCCCGTGATGGCCTGGCTCGCGGCGACCGAGGTGGGAACCGCCGTAAAGCCGAACTGAAGCTTGGCAAAGTCGTGCGTATAGGCCAGCTGAATGTTGTTGGAATTCTGGATCAGGTAATTGTTGGTGCCCGATGCGGACCATTGCTGACCGGACAATGTGACATTGCCGCCATTGGCGCGCAGGACGAGATCGCCACTCCCCGAATAGATGTTGGCGCCGCCATCATTGATCGAAGCCGCATCCAGAACGACGCCATTGCCGTAAATCTGGTAGCCACCCGCCGTGGTGAACGCGCCGCGCGTCTGGATTGCAATGGCGTTGGCATTATTCCCTTCGCTCAGATGCCCGACGATCTGCAGACCATTGGCTTCGGTATCGGCATCATAGAGCGAAAACGCACCGCGGCGGACAACGCGGCTGAGTGTCTTGAACTCGTTTCCGGCGTTGATGAGCGCGATGGCGCCCGACCCGGAGTCATGCGCGCGGGCCGTGAACTGCCCGACCTTGATCGCGGTATTCGCATTCTGCGTGATCGAGCCGGTGAACCAGTTCCAGTAATAGTTCCCCGAACCGGAGATGTTGTAATAGCTGTCATCCCCCATCTGGAGGCCACCGCGATTTGCAGACGTGCCTGCGGTGATGTTGCCGAGGACAGCGTTGCTGAAGCCCTGGATGTTGACCGCATTGGCAGCCGTGCTGCCCGCGACAATATTTCCAAGAAAATTGACAATACCCCGGTTGTTGCCGTTGTTGTAATCGTAACCGTAGACGTAAACCTGGTTCGACGCGGTGATCGTCGAGGACGCACCCTGAGTCACACCAAAGCCTGTCAGCGTCGCATTGCCGGATGTCGCCGTGATGTTATAGTTGCCGAGGATCAGTGCCCCGTTGCCGGTCGCGATATCAACCGATGTCGCCGTCACGTTGCCGGTCAGTGCCATGCCTGCGGTATGGCCCACGGCCTTCACCGTCAGGCTGCTGCCGACGTCGAAGTTCGCAAGTGTGTCGATCTTGTTGACCGAGGACGTGATCGAGATGGAGCTGGCGGAGGAGACCGTCAGATTTGCAATGTCGATCTTGTCGGTCTGGTTGAAGACGTCCTGCTGAACAAGGGCGCCGGAAATGGTGTCGCTGCTGGCCAGGCCAACAGAGACATTTGCTGCAGTCGCGTTGGTGGCAACGACGCTGGTGATCGTCTTGAACGATTTGGTGGATGTCACCGATGTTGCGGACGCGCCGCTTACGGTCTCGGTCTGCGCATTGCCGCTGGCATCAGTGCCCGTAATGACGAAGCTGTTGGTGGATTCGTTGCCTGTAAACGTCAGCGTCAAAGCCTGGCTCGTCCGCAGTCGCAGCCCCGCCGACAACAGAGTCAAGGATCCGCCCGCCCCCACGCTTTGCGCAGGTGCAATGGCCGTCGTGGACCCCACGATGCCGACCTGGAACGTGCCCACACCGAGATTGGCGGCGTTGGCATTCACTGTCGAAATGTTGACCGTACCGGCATCTGTGATGAGAACAGCCGGCGTGCCACCCGTATCCGCGTTCGTCGTAGAGAGAAGCGCGTACATGGTGATGGTATTGCCACCACCGAACATGCGGATCTTGCCCGATCCCGCATTGTAGTTGCTCGTCGAAGAGTTCGACTGATTGTCGATGCCGCCAAGACCCGTGAGGGTGATGGCGCCATTGGTCGTGGAAATGCTGCTGTTGTTGGCGCTTGCTGTGAGCAAGCCGCGGGTCGAGATGGTGACCGCGCCCGAATTTGTCGTTGTCGTGCCAGAAATTGTGAGACCGGCATTCGCCCCCGTCATGGAGAGTGAGACTGGCGCACCTGCCGCCGTCAGCGTAGCATTCAGGTTCACGGACAGCGCAGAGGCGCTGCTCGAGGCCAGCTGCAGGCCATTTACCCCACTGTAATATTGCCCAACGCCGCCATTCGTGGCGAGCGTCATCGACCCTGTGCCACCGAGCGAGACCAGGCTTTTGGCTGAAATGCCAGCCTGGAAACTGAGTGTGCTGACGCTGGTGAGGCTGATGTCGCCAAGTGCCGTCAAGCTGCCCTGGGTGCCGCCACCGACCGTGCTCGTCACAGTGACAGCGCCGCCGCCCGACCCCGTTGGCGTTGTGAATGTCAGATTGTTGTATTCACCCGACGTGCTGGAAAGGGTCGAGCTCAAATAGATCGCAGACGTACCGCGATTGAAGACCACAGGTGCGTGGAGTTCCGAGGCAATTGTTTGCCCATTGTTGAGCGTGAACACGCCGTTGCCGCCGCTCGTATCGATCACGACGGTGCTGTTGTCGGACTCCGTGCTGACGTTGCCAAAATTGAGCTTGCTCGACGTTGAAATGCGGACGCCCGTGGTCCGACCCGCAATCGTCGTGGACCCATCGGTCTTGAGGCTCGCAAAGATGTCCGTCGTGACCGCCGAATTGACGTCGACCGAGTATAGCGCCGCCGTCTGACCAACCGCGCCTCCGAAGCGGACATTCCCCGCACCAGCGACAATTGTGAGCGATTTGAGCGCACTCGCACTGTCAGAATCGACAGTCCCGAGGAGATACACATACCCCGTCGTGGCCCCGGTATCGAGCGTCACATGGTCCGCGAGCGTCACAGCACCCAGCGTCAGAATATTCCCGCCAAGGCCCTGGGCCGCCGCGCTCGTTCCGCTGAAAATGCCACCAACCGCGGTCAGATTGCCGCGGAGCACGGTCTTCCGGCCTGTGCCGGCCGACAATGTGATGCTTGCCGCGTTACCCCCGTTGTCCAGGCCTGACCCGGTGCCGTCGGCGCGCATCGGCTGACCGCCAGATGTCGTGATCGCATAGACAGAGACGTCGCCTGAGGTTGAGCTGATATTGACCGTCGCAGCATTACTGCCCGCCGCGAGATTGTTGGCCGCACCGGTGGTTGTAATGTTGTTGAGGGACACGCCTGACGCGCCCGCGACAGCGACCGAACCTGAGGTCGTGCCCGTGTTGATGGCAGCGGTCGTCGTAATATTGGCGCCCGCTGACGCGGTAACCGCTCCCGACGTGGATGTGATGCTCACATTGCCGCCCGCAGTCACGATGGACTTGGCGATCGTCACCGCAGCAGCCGTGATCGACACAAGGCCGCTGGCCTGACCGGCATCACCTGCAAGACCGGTGATCGAAGTGCCGCTGACGCCCAAGGTCAGCACATTTGAAGCGCTGGCAAGCGTGATGGCGCCACCGGCCACGATCGTATCGAACGTCGTGTCGCCCGCGATGTTATTGATCCGGATGAAGCCCGGCTTGTCGGCCGAAAGCGAGACATTTCCGCTGACGGAGAAGGCGCCGGTCAGGTCAATGTTGCCGTCAGACCCGAGCGGTGTCGTGATCGACGCCGCGCCCAAGGACGTGAAGCTCGACGTGCTCGTGATGCTTCCCGCAATCTCGATGGTGGCGCCGCCCGTTCCCGCGCTGATCGCCTTGAGCTCCGTATTGCCCGTGCCCTTGATGGTCACGCTTCCGGTTGAGCCCGACGTCGCCGCGATACCGGCAGAAAACACGTTGCTCGTGCTCGACGCACTGACATTTCCAGTGGTCGACGTAAGCGACGTCAATGTCTTGGATTCAACATAGCCGCTCAACGCAATGCCGGTGACGGCAGTTGCGGTCAGGCCTCTTGTGAGCAGACGGATCGAGTTCGCCGCATTGAGCGAAATGGAACCTGCAGCCGACGCCGTCGTCCCATCTGCCGAAAGGCCCGCCTGAAGCGTCAGCCCGCCGGACAGGGCAAGAATATTTGCGTTGATGACAATGTCGTTGGCCGCGCGCAACGTCAGGTTGTTGGACGAAAGCCAGCTCAAATCGCTGGCGACTGTGATGTTGCCCGCTTCACTGCCGCTCGTACCCGTCGTGACAACCACATTCGCGCTGTTGAGCGCGTTCTGAAGCGACGAGACGGTCAAGATTGACCCCGTCCCGCTCGCATCCGTGCCGGTCACGTTCGTATCTGTGCCCGACGACTGGATGGTCAGGTTATAGGGATCGAGGAGCAATGTCCCGGAATCGCCCGCCGACGCGTTCAAATCGACCGCACCCGTGAAATCGAGACGCAATTTGCCGGAGACTTCTGCAAAGCCGCCATTGCCGCCCGTTCGACCGCCCGTCGCCGAAATCTTGCCGTCAAAGCGGGTCAGCTGGTCGGACCAGACCACAATGCGCCCGCCATCGCCCGCAGTGCCCGCGTCAGCCGCAATCGTTGCACCGCTTTCCACCGTCGTCGTGCGCGCATTCAGCAGATTGTCGTCGCGCCCTTGGTAACCGCCGCCAACGCTGATCTGACCGCCCCCAGACGCACCTGTGGCGTCGAGCCGGGATGTTGCCCTCAGGACAACGGCGCCACCGGTCACGGAAATCTTGCCGCCACCACTGATGTCGCTCGCCGTTGTCAGTGTTCCGGCAACGTCCGCAGTCCCAACAGAGCCAGCTTCGACATCGACCTGAGCTGCGGTGATCTCGCCAGCTGCCGCGATATGGCTGACTGTTCCGTCACCCGCCGCCACAATCGCCTTGGCCTGCTCCACGCGTGATGCAATTGCACTGTCGATCAAGCGCCGCTCGGACGACAGTGTCATGATGACCCGACCATCATCGGCCGCGATCATACCCCTGTTCTCGATCAGCTGGCCGACCAGCGCAGGCTCAACTTGGACCGAGACCAACTGGTCTCCAGAGACGTCCAGGGTCAGTTTTTGACCCGCCGCCAACGCGACGGTCCCCAGGCGCGAAGAGACAATCCCTTCGTTCCGGACGTTAGAGGACAAGAGGGCCGCATAGCCCCCGTTGACGACAATCTCGCCCTCATTGACCACGGCCGCCTTTGAGCCGTTATCGGTGAAGACATAGCGGCCGGCGAGGAAATCTTCGTCCTTCATGGACATCGTGCTGGCCACGAGGCCCGCCGCATTCACCCGGCTTCCCGCGCCAAACAGAATGCCACGCGGATTAAGAAGATAGATTTGACCGTTTGACGTCAGGGAGCCCAGGATCTTGGTGGGATTGTCACCAATAACCCGGTTGAGGGTGAACGACTTGCTGCTGGGAAGAGTATAGTTGACCGAGGCACCGGACGCGATGTCAAACGTCTGCCAATTGATGATCGCCTTGTCAGACGTCTGGTTGATATTGAGCGTCGACGCCGTTTGAGCGATTGCGACCTGGCCAGCCGAAACGGACGCGCCTGTAGGCAAGTCCTCTGCATGCGCTGGCGACATGACTGCAAGCGTGAGGGCGCTGCTGCCTAAAATCAGCCGTCGAAAGTCAGACCCCATTCGCGGACCAGCGGAAGTCTTGCGCCTAAACTGAAACATTGTTCCCCCGGTCGGCCGTTAAAAGGCAATTTTGGCGCTGATCCACGCCCTGGTTTTTGCATTGAATTGAGTTGGCGCACTGATCGCGCGCGCGACGGATGCGTCGAGCGCAAGGCCCCATGGCGTCTGCCAAGCGGCCCCTAATCCCGCGCCCTTCAGCGTTTTGGGACGGGTCGGATCCCCATCGTACACCCGACCGAAATCGTAAAAGACGGATGCGGAAAGCCGGTTGGCCAGCGCACGCTCATATGTGGCCCGTCCGACAAAACCTGACCGACCGGAAACATCCTCGTCATTTCCGAACGCATAGACGCCATTGCTCCCGTTGATCATCCACATCTGGGAAGGATCCACTTTGGCCGAGCCAATCTGACCGCTGAGCCTCAGTTCGACGGAATCGCGTGCTGAAAGCGACTGCCGCCGCGTGACATAGGCCAGCAGCGTCGTATAGCTGTCCTTCTTCAGGGTCTTGCCAGTCGAGACCGTCGCGCCAAAGGCGTTGCTACCGCCGCCCAAAAGGGCGTCCGAAGTCATGAAATCCAGACCAATCGAACCGAAGATGACCGAACGATTGGTCCGGAGCGTCTCAATGCGATCCGAAAATCTGCGGTAATTCGTCTCGACGCTTAACGTGACGCTCCGGTCAGATTGGAGGACGATCGGATATTTGGCTCCGATGGACGCCGTCTCACTATTTCCCGACAAGGACAGGGGCGTATTCAGGAGTTTGTAGCGAAGGCCAGACCCGGAGATCAGGACCGACAGCCCATTCGAGCCGACCGGTAGCGCATAACCAAGGCGACCATATTGCACCCCGCGAGAAGCCAAAGCCGTCACGCTGAGCGCGTCGCCAAAGCGCGCGATCGGGAACAATGTGGCATTTGCTGTCACGCGCTCAAAGCCGGCACGTGAGGACCCACTTCGATCTACCGAGACGGCAAACCGATGCACGTCGCTCGGCTCAGGCACCAAGACGACGGTTGTCGTGCCTTCGCGCGACCCGGCACGCAGAACCGTACGCACATTCTGGCCGGGGAGACGATTGAGCAGCAATGTTCCCCGCTCAACGCGGCGCAGATCCAGAACGTCGCCAACCTTCGACCCGGCCTGCACATAGTCACGCTCATGGTCCGAATCGGTTGCTGGTGCATTAGGATCCAGCTCAACGCTGTCGAGCTTGCTTTCGACTACCTCAACGGCAACAAAACCGTCCGCTACGTCCTGCACCGGAACAACAGCGCGCGCCAATATGCCGTGATCCTGATAATATTTTCCAATGAGATCAGCCGCATATGACAGTTCAGCGATCGAAAGTTTGCGACCGGAGAAAGAGCGAAGAACTGCTCCCAACTGCTCGTCTGAGAAGAACGTATTTCCTGAAAATCGAAAACCGCTGACCTCAATCTTCGGTCCAGAAATGGTTGATGGCTCGTCAACCACAATATCCTTGCGGCGCTTAACATCGGGTCGAACTGTCTGACTTGGTTCGACCTGCCGGAGGATGCGCGCGCCGTTGATTGAGGGATCAGGCTGCGCCGCAACGGGCGCTGTTGAAATCAAGGCAAGCGATGCCGCCAAGGCTGTCAGCAGATTTGTCTTGGAAAGCCATAAGCGAGGCCCGCAGTTTTCGATCTGTATTCCGTGTTCAAGCTCAAACACTGCGAGCAATCCTAAAAACATCAAAAATATTCTACGAAGAAATTGCAGAATATTTTGACTTAATGTTGAAAAGTATCCTTGCGTGATCCGCCAATTTTTAGCGAAAAACTGCGGGAAATTCGTAGAGCTTGGCGTGCTTTTCACCAATGTGAGTCTGTGCCATATTGATTTTGAATTAAGGCCATATTGGCTTTTACGGTGCGCATCTGCACTCAGAAGGCGCCAATACCACCGCTGGGTCCGACCATCTGGCAGGACAATTCGCGACCATCTTTGAGCCAACGCGTACAGCGGAGACGCGCCGCCGACGCGCCAGGCCTGCGGAAGCAGGCGCAAGGCGGCATCACATTTCTCGAATGATCTTAGACACCCCGAACGGCGCAGCAAAAATACGCCGATCCGCCTTCAGCGGCGTTGGCTTATTTGGACAAGCCCCTCAGCACTTGCTGCGGCTGGCGTCAGATCCGGAGCGTGCGGAAGGCGCCGTTGCAGTAGAGCAGTTCTGCGCGACCGTCGCGGTTGTCGACGCGCTTGACGGCCCCGGCATAGATGCGGTGGGTGCCGAATTCCATCGTGGTCGCGACTTCGCAGGCGATGCTGCTGATGCTGGAGCGCAGCGCGGGCATCGCGTCCAGATCGTACCAGTCGCCATTCAGGAAGCGGCTTTCGCGGCCGGCCGGGCTGCCAAAGGCGTTGGCGACGGCTTCGTCCTCCTCGCTCAGCACGTTGAGGACAAATCGGCCGGTCGCCTCCAGCGTGCGCGTCATCGAGGCCGAGCGGTTGACACTGATCAGAACCGACATCGGATCAAAGCTGAGCGAGCAGGCCGCCGTCGCTGTCAGGCCGACATCGCCTTCCGGCCCGCGTCCGGTGATCAGATAGACGGCCGACGCGACGCTGCGCATCGCCCGACGGAAGGCATCGGTCAGTTCCGGATCAACCGTCTGGACTTGGCTTTGAGACATGCGTGCTTTCCTGAAAAAAAATAGTGCGTCGTGCGATCACATCCGCAGATGATGGCTCAGATCGCCCTTAAGATCGAACAGCGAGTAATCGCGGAACGCGAACGTCCACTGATCGCCATGGCGAACGAAGCGGTCATGATACCGTCCCGCCGCAATGATCTGGAGCGGGAACCCGGCCATCCTCTGCAAAACCGTATAACATGAACGGCACGCCGCATGCCCTGCTCCGTCATCAATGTCCAGAATGGGATTGGTGATGACATGCTTGGTATGTGGCTGCCCGTCCGCGTCGAGCACGATCATCTGCTGCCAGAGGCCGCGCATCTCGCGTCCGGTGATCTCCCGCCCCCCTGCCAGACGGACCGTCGCATCCCCCAGCAGTTCGGCGGCACCGTCAAAATCTCCGGCGTCCATGAGCTCGCCATAGGTGTAGAGCAGATTGGTGATGGCGACCGCGCTGTTCACGCCGCGTCCCCCCGCGTCATTTCGCTTTCGAAGAAATGATGAAGCTGCGACGCCATGGCGGCAATGCCGACTTCCGGATCCTGCCGGTCGGCGCGGACGGTAAGAAAGTAACAGGCCTGATCCAGCTGCGAGAGCGCAAAGGCCGCCCGGTGGCGGGCCGCACTGTCGTGCGCGAGATGCGCCAACGCGACATTCCGGTGCGCCAGCAGATCGATGAGCGCGTCCTGATAACCGGCGATCTTCCAATAGAGGTCAGGCTCCGCCGCTGCCGCCTGGGTGAGGACGACGCAAGTTGCTTCATGCTGCCGGTAGAGCGCGACGTTGCGGCGGCACCAGTCCTCAAGCTGGCCAAGATCAGGCGCCGACATCGCTGCCAGTGCGTCATATATGGGCTGCCAGATGGGGACAAACGCATCGGCCATCGCCTCGACCAGCGCCAGCTTGCTTGGAAAGTGCGCGTAGAAGGAGGCCCGGCTGACGCCTGATTCCTGCAGCACATCATCAACCGTCGCGCTGGCATAGCCCTTTTGCGCAAAGACCCGCACCGCCCCGTCCAGCAGCTTGGCACGCGTTTCCTCACGCTGCGCCCGCTGACGCGGATTGGCGCGATTCTGGCGCGCGGGCATGCCCGGATCTGATGCCTCATCAGTTGACATACACTTTGTATAGACACTACGTTTGCCAGAACACAAGTGGGAGCGGAGTGCGCAGGGTGACGGGCATGGTGTCAGGATGAGCGGACTTCAGCCAAAGGCCCGCGTCTTCTATGGCGGGTCGCGCCAGTGCACACCGCTGCTTGATCGTCTCGCGCCTGCCCGCAACGCACGCTTTACGGCGGTCTCCGTCTGGCCGGGCGACATTCGGGGGCTGAATGTCGCCGATGTTCGCCAGAGCATCGCTGAAGCGGGGCTCTTCGTCTCGGAAGTGGAACTGATCACCAACTGGATGCCTGAGCATGCCGAAGGTGAAAACGACTTCAGCAAGTTCCTGTCCGCCATGACGCCGCAGCGTGTCCTGCCGCTTGCCGCAGGACTCGGTGCGACGGTCGTCTCTACGGCGGAACTGTTTGGCCTGCCTTTTGACCTCGACCGGATCGCCGGACATTTCGGCGCCCTGTGCGATCAGGCGGCCGACCATGGCCTGCGCATCGCGCTGGAGTTTGTGCCGACCGGTGGCGTTCCGGGATTGCGGGAGGCGATGCACGTCATCGAACGCGCCGGGCGCGCCAATGGCGGGCTCATGGTCGACGCGTGGCACTTCTTCCGCAGCAATTCCGCGCTGGCGGACCTGGCAGCGGTTGCCGGAGACCGTATTTTCTCCATCCAGCTGAACGACGCGGCGGCCACGCCCGAACCCGATCTCAACATCGGCATGATGCACCGCCTTCTGCCCGGTGCTGGTGAGTTTGACCTCGCCGGCCTGATGCGCGCGCTGGCCGCCACACAGTGCGACGCCTTTGTTGGCGTCGAAGTCTTTTCAAAGGAACTCGACGGCCTCCCGACCGGGGAAGCTGCCCGAAGCTGCGCGACGGCGCTTGACCTTTGGCTTGGCCACACCACCCATTCACACACGCATTGAAAGCTGACCCAGATGATTTCCAACCGTTACCCCAACCTCCTCTCGCCCGGCCGCATCAACAAGATGGAGGTCAAGAACCGGATCATGGTGACGGCGATGGGCGTCAGCCTGTCGGAAGAAGACGGCACCGTGGGGGAGCGGCTGATTGCCTATCATGAAGAACAGGCAAAGGGCGGCGCCGGACTCATCATCTCGGGCGTGGCAGGCGTCGCCTGGCCGGTGGGCGCGGTCGCGCTGCAGCAGACGGCAATTTCGGACGACACGTTCCTGCCCGGCCTGACCGAGCTCTGCGCACGCGTCCACGCGCACGGCGCGAAGATCGCCGTGCAGCTGCATCATGGCGGGCTTGTCGCCGGTTATTCGACGCGCTGGGGCCATCCGCTCTGGGCGCCGTGCATCCCCCCTGCCCCGACCGGCAATTTCATGCAGTATTTCCTGCCCGAGGAACTGGCGGCATTTTCCGGCATGACGATGCCCGAAATCAAGGTGCTGACAGCTGAGGATATTGCCATCGCTGTCCGGCAATATGCCGAAGGCGCAGCGCGCGCGCAGAAGGCGGGTTTCGACGCGGTCGAAATCCACGCCGGGCATGGTTATCTCCTGTCGTCCTTCATTTCGCCCAAGACGAACAGCCGAACTGACGACTATGGTGGGCCGATCGAGAACCGGCTGCGCATGCTGCGCGAGGTACTCTCGGAAACGCGCAAGCTGGTCGGGCCGGACTTTCCGGTCTGGGTGAAGCTCGATTCACGCGAAGTCGGCAAGAAAGGCGGCATTTCGCTGGAGGACGCGAAGTTTGCAGCGCGGATGGTCGAGGAATGCGGCGCTGACGCGATCACTGTGTCCGCCTACCATGACACGGGCAATGGCAAGCTCCATTCCGAATCCAACATCCCGCACATTGAAAACTTCAACCTGCCGGCCGCCGCTGAACTGAAGGCGGAGGTCCGCATCCCGGTCATCGCTTCGGGCCGGGTCGAGGTAGACACCGCCGACAAGACCATCGGGAAAGGCGAAGCGGATTTCATCGCGATGGGGCGCAAGCTGCTCGCCGATCCGCATCTGCCCAACAAGCTGCTGCGCGGCGAGACAGACCGGGTCCGTCCCTGCGTCTATTGCTACACCTGCGTGAGCGCCATCTATGGCAACCAGCCGTCGCGCTGCGCGGTCAATTCCGAATTCGGGGCCGAATTTGAACGCAAGTCGGCAACAGCTGCCAAGAAGCATGTCGTTGTCATCGGCGGCGGTCCGGGCGGCATGGAGGCGGCGCGGCGCCTCAGCGCGCTGGGCCACAAGGTCACGCTCCTTGAAAAGAGCGAGCGGCTGGGCGGCACGCTGCGCTTTGCCTCGCTGGCCTATGAACCCAATGAGCGGCTGCTCAACTGGCTCCGGCGCGAGGTCGAGATGTCGAGCACCGATATTCGCCTTGGGACCACTGCAACGCCGGATCTGCTGCGTTCGCTGGGCGCCGATGAGGTCATCGTCGCCACGGGCGCGATCCGGGGCATGCCCGACATTCCCGGCAATGATCTGCCCCATGTCTTTTCGGGCGATGACATGCGCCGCCTGATGCTGGGCGAAAGCTCCGACGCGCTGAAGCGCAAGACCGGCCTTCTGACGCGCATGGCAACGAAGATCGGGGCTGCAACGGGCGCCACGGCCAATCTCGATCTCGTCCGCAAGGCGACGCACGCCTGGATGCCGCTGGGCAATGACATCGTCATCATCGGCGGCGAACTGGTCGGCATTGAACTGGCCGAATTCCTCCACGAACGCGGCCGGACGGTCACCGTGGTCGATGACGCGCCTGTCTTCGGAAAGGGACTGACGCTCGTCCGCCGGATGCGCATCCTGGCCGAGCTGCAGGAACATGGCGTTGCCATGCACCCCGCCGCTGCCGATATCCGGATTGCCGCGACCGAGGTCAGCTTTGCGGACAGCTCAGGCGTGTCGCACAGTGTCAAGGCCGACAATGTCATCGTGGCCAAGGGCGCCGATGGCGATCTGACGCTGGCCGATGCCCTGCGCGCCGCCGGATTTTCGGTCCATGCCATCGGCGATGCCAATGGCGTCGGCTATATCGAAGGCGCGATCCGGGGAGCCTATCAGACGGTGGTCCAGATCACCGCCTGATGCCCGCCCAAGGTCCGTTTGGGCACATCTAGTCCAAACGGACCATGGCCTTGCCGCGCGGAATGCGTAGCCTCCTGCCCGAGGGATTCCGCAAGTGAATCGGTGAGGAGAGGCACATGAAGTTTTCAATCATCTACGAAGCGCAGATGGTGGATACGAGCCGCGCCAATGAGCAGGCCGTCTTTCACCAGATCGTCGAGCAGGCGAAATATGCCGAACAGATGGGTTTCGACTGCATCTGGTGCGTCGAGCACACGGCGCTCACGCAATATGCCCATATGTCCGCACCAGAGACGGTGCTGGCGTTCATCGCCGGCGCCACGAGCCGGATTCATGTCGGGCACGGTGTCGTCTGCCTGCCGCCTGCGATGAACCATCCGGTCAAGGTGGCCGAGCGGATTGCGACACTCGACATCCTGTCGAAGGGGCGGCTCCACTTCGGCGTTGGCAAGGGTGGCACGCAACAGGAAGCTGGCACCTTCGGCTATGATCTGAACGAGCTTCAGCCGATGATCGACGAGTCGATGTATCTCATCCCCAAGATCATGGTGTCCGACGAGATCGAGCATGACGGCCAGTACATCAAGATCCCGCGCCGCCCGATCCATCCCAAGCCCTATCAGGACCCGCACCCGCCCATGTACATGGCGTGCACGCGCGAAGCGACGCTGCTTGCGGCGGGCGGTCGCGGCATCGGCGCCCTGGTCCTCGGCTTTTCGGGGCCAGAGGAAATCGCGAAGAAGAACGCCATCTACCGCGAGGCATTCCGAACGCGGAAGCCCGAGGATCAGGTCGGGTTCCGCCCGACCGAGCACCTTGCCGCCCTGTGCGCCGCAACCGTTCTGGATGACCGGGACAAAGCCCGAAAGATCGGTCTGCGCGGACAGCGCTTCTTCGCTGAGTCCATCGCTTATTGGTATCAGGGCGGCCCCAAGCCGACCGTCGATGAGGATCTGGACGCCGAAGACCATGCCAAGGTTCTGGAGGCCGGCAAGCAGGCGACCATCGCCTATCTGTCCGAAGAGGCCATTCCCGTCGGCGACGAGCATCTGTCCAACTATACCATCGCGCAGGACGCCTATGGCACGCCGGATGACTGCATCCGCTATGTCCAACGCCTGAAGGATGCGGGGGCCGACGAGATCCTTTTCATGTTCCAGATGGGCGGCATACCGCACGACGTGATCATGGAGACGATCCGCAACATTGGCGAAAAGGTCATCCCGCATTTCCGCGCGCAGGAGGCCGCGATCGCAGCCGAATGAGCGCGGTGCCCTGCTGATCGGTTGCGCCGCCCGGCGCGTGCCTTATGGTGTCCGCGCCATGGCAACCGACGGGCAGCATGCCTTCTCACACCTTCTCGATGCGCTTTACGGCGGCATCGTCGATCCCAACCCCTGGGAGGGCTTTCTGCGTGCGTTCTCCGAGTGGATCGGGAGTTCGTACGCAACGCTGATCCTGACCGCGCCCGGTCTGTCCGAACCGGGAACCATCGTCACGCCCGGCGCCGACCCAAAGACCAATGAGGACTATCTGGCGACCCATTTTGCGAACGACCCGTTTCAGGGTCTTCCCGAAGGACAAGTGACGTCGTTCCGGGAGTTCATGGCCGGGCAGACCTCACCCGAGATTGACGGCTATAAGGACTTTCTGGAAGGCGCTGGCGGCGACCAGGTTCTGGGCGTCGACCTGCGCTTTGCAAGCGGCCTTGAAGCCCGTTGCCGCGTCACGCGCGACCGCTCCCTGCCCGACTTCACGGCGGAGGACCGGGAACGGTTCCAGATGCTCGTCCCGCATTTGCGCAACGCCGCACGGCTGTTTGAGCGGTTACAAATCGAAGGCGCCGAACATGGCGTCTATCGCGGTGCGGTCGAGCAACTGGGCGTCGGCACGATCATTCTGGACCAGAGCGGCCATGTGACGCGCACAAACGCGGTCGCCGACACGCTTTTGCAGGCGGGCGACGGATTGCGCCTGATCGACGGCCGACTGCTACTGGACGACAATGACCATCAGCGTGCGTTGGACCAGTTGCTGCAATCGACGCCTGCGGCCGCGCCCTATCGTTTCAAGCTGAAGCGGTCTTCGGGCGGGGATGTCGCCGCAGTCGCCCGCGCGGTGACGATCCCCGCAATCGTGCGCGGTGGCGCAGCCCTCGCCATCTTCCTGAGCGTTCCGGGCGACGACGCGCAGCTTGACCCAGCCGCGATCCGCGATCTGTTTCAGCTGACGCGGATGGAGGCCATTCTGGCCGTCGCGCTCGCCAGCGGACGATCGCTGGTCGATGCGGCGGACACATTGGGGATCGCACACAACACGGCGCGCGCCCACCTCCGCTCGATCTTTGCGAAGACGGGCGCGCGGCGCCAGTCACAATTGGTCCATCTGCTCCGCAGCGGACTGCAATAGATCAGGCGGCGAAGCGGTAATCCTCAAAGTTTGGCTTCGCCATCGCATCGACAAAGGCCTGATAGCTCCAGGGCCAGCTGGCCGGGACGCCCGTGTCGTCGAGATACCAGCTCGTGCAGCCGCTGCCGAAGATCGTCTTCTTGGCCGCCGCGATCCGCTTTTCCTCATAGTCGGCCATTGCTTCATGCGTCGGTTCGACCGCACGGGCATTGCCGGCGCGCAGCCGGTCAATCAGCTGGTCGACATATTTCCATTGCGCTTCGGCAATGTCGATCAGCGAGAAGTTGCCGACCGGGCCCGTGGGCCCGTTGAGCATGAAGAAGTTCGGGAAATCAGGCAGCGTCACTGCGTTGAATGCGGTCGGCCGGACTGACCAGGCATCGTCCAGCGACTTGCCATTGCGCCCGATGACCGAGGCCGGACGGATGAAGCGATCCGCACGGAACCCGGTTGCGAGAACCAGCACATCTAGTTCGTGCAGCGTGCCATCCTTCATGCGGACGCCTGCCGGTTCGACGCGTTCAATGCTGCCCGTTTCCACATAGACATTGGGCTTCTGGACGTGGTCGTAATAGCACCAGGAATAGATCAGCCGCTTGCACGCCGCGCGGTAATTGGGCGTCAGCTTCTTGCGGAGTTCCGGGTCCTTCACGGAGTTTTCGAGGTTCTGCAGGCAGTAATCCTCGATTTCCTTCATCTGCGGGCCATCGATGTTGGTGATGCCGTCGGTGAAGCGCAGGATCGCGTCCCAATATTCCTTATTGTAGCGGATCTCATCGATCAGCTTCACGTCCTTGCGGAAGGCCTCACGTTCCTCGTCGGTGTAGTCGAACTGCGGAACAGGCATGATCCATTGCGGTGACCGCTGGAAATGGACGATCTGCTTGGACCGCCCGGTCAGCGCGGTCAGGATCTGCGCGCCTGTCGATCCACAACCGACAATACCGACGTGCGTGCCATCAAGCTGCGCGCTGTCATCCCAGCGCGCCGAGTGGAACGCCTTGCCCGCAAAACTGTCGAGGCCCGCGATATCAGGCATCTTGGGATGATGGAGCACGCCCGAGGCGCAGATGACAATGTCCGCCTTCAGCACGTCACCACTGGCCACGCCGACCGACCAGACCGCCGTCGCCTCGTCAAAGTCGCAGCTCGTGACCTCGGTGTTGAAGCGGATATAGGGATTGACGCCAAAGTCGGCGGCGACCTTCTCAAAATAGGCGCGAATGTCCGGGCCGTCGGCATAATAGGACTTCCATTCGGCGTATGGCGCGAAGCTGTATGTATAGGCATGGGCCGGGACGTCGCAGGTCAGGCCTGGATAGCGGTTGTCACGCCACGTCCCGCCAAGAGCGGACGCCTTTTCGAGGATCGTGAAGTTGGTTTCGCCCCGCTCCAGCAATTTGATGCCCGCGAGGATGCCAGCCATGCCGGCCCCGATGATGACGTACCGCAATTCCTTCTTCATGCTCTCTCCGACCAATTCTCTTTATCCAGTTGCGCGACTATGCGCGGCAATGACACCGCATGTAAATCGTCCAAACGCGCTAGATTTTCAATCTGCGTAGATATTCACTCCATTTGTTACGCGCTCTTGACGCAATCGCACCGTGCTGCAACGCTCGGGCGGAGGAGAGATGCAACCATGAACATGCAGGGCAAGGTCGCCATCGTCACAGGTGCGAGCCGGGGCATTGGCGCGGGGATCGCAACGCGCTTTGCGGCCGAAGGCGCGTCCGTGTTGCTCGTGGCCCGCACGGCAACGGCGGGTGGACCTCTTGCCGGCTCGCTGGAGGAAGTGGCCACCGCCATCCGGGAGCGGGGTGGCACCTGCGCCACGCTATCCTGCAATCTCGCCGATCCTGTCGACCGCGCCCGGATTGTCCCCGCCGCCCTTGAGGCCTTTGGGCGGATCGACATTGTCGTCAACAATGCGGCCTGGTCGCGCTTCGTGCCGATCTGGGAGGCCGAACCCAAACATGTCCAGCTTGCCTTCCAGATGAACCTGTTCGCGCCGCTGGAGATTGCGCAGCAGGCGCTTCCCCATCTGCGCGACAGCGGCGAAGGCTGGATCCTCAACATTTCAAGCGCGACGGCAAACATGCCGCCGCCCGCCCCCTATGACACAAGCACACGCTATTATGATTTCAACCACAACACCCATCCGACGCTATACGGGACAAGCAAGGCGGCGCTGGATCGGCTGACCGCCGGATGGGCGATCGAACTCAATGGCTCCGGCATTGCGGCCAATATCCTCGCGCCTGTGGGGGCTGTTGCAAGCGAAGGCGCGCTGGCCGTCGGCGGCTGGGACGAGCGGGACGATATTGAACCGCTGGAAACCATGGTCGAGGCTGCGTTCCAGCTCTGCCATCGGCCCGCCACCGAACTGTCGGGCCAGATCGCGCGGAGCATCCCCTTGCTGAAGGCCCTGAGCGTTACCACGCGCGGGCTGGACGGCGTCACGCCGCTCGCTGGATTTGACTTCAGCTAGCGCAGTTCGGTCTTCAGCACCTTGCCCGACGCGTTGCGCGGGACATCTTCGACGAACGCAAAGTGACGGGGCACCTTGTAGTTTGCCATGTTCTCTCGGGACCAGGCGATCAGGTCGGCCTCGGTCGCCGAGGCTCCGGGCCGCAGCACGACATAGGCCTTGCCGACCTCGCCCATCCGCTCGTCCGCGATGCCGACGACCGCGACCATCCCGATGGCCGGGTGGTTGGACAGCAGCTTTTCGACTTCCGCCGGATAGACGTTGAACCCGCCCGAAATATACATGTCCTTCAGCCGGTCGGTGATGCGAACATAGCCGTTTTCGTCCATCGTCCCGACGTCGCCCGTGTGGAGCCAGCCATCGGCATCAATGGCCTCGGCGGTCGCTTTCGGGTCGTCGAGATAGCCGAGCATGACGCCCTGTCCGCGCACCCAGATCTCGCCCGTCTCGCCGCGCGGCACTTCCTGCCCATTCTCACCTGCGATGATCACCTCATTGCCGGGGATGGCGGCACCACAGGTGGTCGCGATCAGGTCGACCGGATCACCCGGACGGCAGCTGGTGATGTTGACGCACTCGGTCATCCCGTAAGCGGTGATGATGTCCGTCATGCCGAGTTCGCTGCGGATGCGTTCGACAAGCACCGGCGGCACGGTCGCAGCTCCCGTCGTCCCGCCCCGCAGCGAACTGCTGTCGAAATCGGCGCGCTCCTTTTCGGCGAGGAGCATCTGGAAGATGGTCGGCGGCCCGGGGAGGAAATTGATCCGGTCGCGCACGATGCTGTCGCGGGCCGCGATGACATCGAACTGCGGCATCGGCACGATGACGGCACCGCTGATCAGGCATGCGACCCAGCCCACCTTGAAGCCAAAGCTGTGGAAGAACGGGTTGACGATCAGATAGCGCTCACCCGCCTTCAGGCCGGTGTTGCCGATCCAGACGCCGCATTGCGGAATGACGCGACCATAGGTCATCATCACGCCCTTGGGGATGCCGGTTGTGCCGCTGGTGAAGAGGATGTCGGACAGATGGTCGGCGGTCAGGCGCGACAAAGCGGTATCGATGGCGGCGTCACTTGCGCCCTGCCCGCTCGCCAGAAAGGCGTCAAAGCCGTCATCCAGAAGGACCGTCTCGGCCAAGGCCGGGAGGTCTTCCGCTGCTAGCAGCGCCGGATAGTCGATGCCAAGAAAGTCACGCACCGTGAACATCAGCCGCGCATTGGTCCGGCGCAGGATATCGCCCGCCTCGCGCCCCTTGAGGCGCGTGTTAAGCGGGATGATCGCAGCACCACAGGTCATGGCAGCAACGGCGGCGATGATCCATTCACGGCTGTTGGGTGCCCAGATGGCGATGCGGTCGCCCTCGCCGACACCGCGCGCGAGTAAGGCCGACGCGGCTTCCCGGCACTTCTCCCAAAGCTGGGTGAAGCTCCAGGTCTCACCCCGTTCCAGCAAGGCCGGGGCATCGCCCCACAGGGCCGCTGCGCGGGCCGCTGCATGCGGGATCGTCGGAGGCAGGTCCGCCAGCGACATCAGGCGACTTCGAACAGCCCGGCAGCACCCATGCCGCCTGCAACGCACATCGAGATGACGACATACTTCACGCCGCGGCGCTTGCCCTCGATCAGCGCGTGGCCGACAAGGCGGCTGCCCGTCATGCCGAACGGGTGGCCCAGCGCAATGCCGCCGCCATTCACGTTCAGCTTGTCGGGATCGATGCCCAGCTTCTGCTGGCAATAGACTGCTTGGCTGGCGAAGGCCTCGTTGATTTCAAACAGGCCAATATCCTCGATCTTCAAGCCCGCGCGTGCGAGCAGCTTCGGGATGGCGAAGACCGGGCCGATGCCCATTTCATCGGGATCGCACCCGGCGACCTGAAAGCCGCGATAGACGCCAAGGACAGGAAGCCCTTCCTTCTGCGCGGTCGCCAGATCCATCACAAGCTGCGCCGACGCGCCGTCCGACAGCTGCGAAGCATTGCCTGCCGTGATATGCTTGCCTTCCTTGATGACCATGCCGTCCTTGAAGACCGGCTTGAGCAGCGAGAGACCTTCGGCGTTTGTGTCGCCACGCACGCCCTCGTCGGCGGTGACGGTGACGGTCTCGCGGCCAGTTTCGTTGCCTTCCTTGTCCTTCAGCGACTTTTGGACGGTGATCGGCACGATCTCGTCGTTGAACTTGCCGGCAGCCTGTGCCGCACCCGCGCGCTGCTGGCTGAGGGCGGCAAAGGCATCCTGCGCCTCACGCGATACGCCATAGCGTTCGGCAACGACTTCAGCGGTCTCGATCATCGCCATATAGGCATAGGGGTCTGCATCAATCACCGCCTGCGAGCGGTTGCGCCAGGCAGGCGCGAACTTGTTGAGCGTCATGGAGATGGTCTCCATGCCGCCAGCCACGGCGACGTCGATTTCGTCAGAAATGATCCCACGCGCAGCGAGCGCGATGGCGTTCAGGCCGGAAGAGCATTTGCGGTCGAGCGTGAAACCGCCGACGCTGTTCGGCAGCTTCGACGCGTGGACCGTCAGACGCCCCAGATTGTAGCTCTGTGTGTTCCAGTGGTTGCCGACGCCCAGATAGACGTCGTCCACGCGCGCCGGATCAATCCCCGAGCGGTCCAGCACGGCATTGACGACATGGCTCGACAGGACGGGCGCTTCCGTATCGTTGAACGCCCCGCGATAGGCCTTGCCGATCCCCGTCCGCGCTGTCGCGACAATCGCTGCTTCCCGCATCATACTCTCCTCAGAAACCGGTCATGTTGGACGGACCGAAGAATGCGCGCATCTCCGTCACTTTTCCGTCGGTGTTAAACTTGAATGTGTCGATCACGTCGACGGTCAGGGCCTTGCCGTCCATCGTCAGCTGCACCTGAAAAGCGAAGGCGGCATAGCCATTTGCCAGCCGGATTGGGCCTTCGAGCTTCAGCTTTGCGCCGGTCGCCATCGACGCGGTGTAAAATTCACGGATCTCAGCGTGGCCGACCTTGAGCGGCGTGCCGACCGGGTCTTCGACCGTGGCGTCCTCTGCAAACAGAGCGACGACAGCTTCGGGGTCGCCCTTGTCAAACGCATCCACATAGCCGTGGACGGCAGCGGTCATCTGTTCTGGGGTCGCCATGTCGTGCTCCTCTCTATGGGAAATAGCGGCTGATGGTGTCGACGACACAAGCCGGCTTGTCACTGCCTTCGATCTCGACGGTGACGCGGACGACTGACTGGATCGCGCCCTTGATCTCCTCAACCGTCACAATCTCCCCCACGCCGCGAATGCGCGATCCGACCTTGACGGGCGCGAGGAACCGCAGGCGATCCGCGCCGACGTTCACCGCATGGGTGAAGCCCTGCACCTCGATCAGGTGCGGCAGGAAGAAGTTGACAAGGCTCATCGTCAGATAGCCATGCGCGATGGTGCCGCCGAACGGACCTTCCTTGGCACGCTCGACATCGACGTGGATCCACTGGTGGTCGCCTGTTACGTCGGCAAAACCGTTCACGCGATCCTGATCGATCAGCAGCCAGTCCGTCGGGCCAAGCGTGGTGCCTTCCTGTCCGACCAGATCTGATGGCGTCACGTAAACTTTAGTCATCCCCGGTTCCTTCCGTCCGCTCGCCCTGAGCCTGTCGAAGGGCTGTTCTGCCTTTGTATTTCCGTTGCGAAGCAAAAAGACGGTGCTTCGACAAGCTCAGCACAAACGTTGCAGGAAACAAAAGGCATCACAATTACGCCCTCTGGCTCGACACGGAGACGATTTCCCCGGTCATGTAGGAGGACAGGTCAGAGGCGAGGAACATCATGACGTTCGCGACTTCCCATACCTCGGCGGGCCGGCCAAAGGCTTCCTGAGCGGACAGCTTTTCCAGCAGTTCGTCGGTCGTCACCTTTGCAAGGAAGGCGTGCATCGCGATCGAAGGTGCGACGGCATTGATGCGCACATTATGTTCGGCTGCTTCAACCGCCGAGCAGCGCGTAAAGGCCATGACGCCTGCCTTGGCTGCGGCATAGTGCGCCTGCCCCTTCTGCGCACGCCAACCCAGCACCGAGGCGTTGTTGACGATCACGCCGGACTTGCGCGCGTACATGGAGGGCAGGAAAGCGCGGGTCATACGGAACACGCTGTTGAGCGTGACATCCAGCACGCGGCTCCATTGGTCATCGGTCATGTCGACCACCGACACTTCGCCGCCCAGGCCCGCATTGTTGATGAGAACGTCCACATGACCAAGTTCGGCCAGCGCCGCATCGTGCAGGGCGTCGACATGCTCCTGCTGCGTCACATCGCAGACGACCGTCGCGGGACGGGCGCAGCCGACTTCCGCCGCAATGCGATCCGCCGCTTCGCCGAGACGCCGTTCATGGAAATCACTGATGAGGACGGTCGCGCCCTCTTCCGCCGCGCGTTTGGCCGCGGAATAGCCGATGCCCGTTCCGGCGGCGGCCGTCACGACAACGGTCTTGCCCTTGAGCAGATTGCGCGGCTCAGGATAGGTCGGCACCATCAGACGTCCCCTCGCGGTTCGCGCGGCATCCCGAGGCCGCGTTCGGCGATCAGGTTGCGCTGGATCTGGTTGGTGCCGCCATAGATGGTGTCGGCACGCGAATAGAGGAAGAGATTCGGCAGGATCGACCATTCATAGGTCTCGCTGTCCGTGATCTCGGCGCCCTGTCCCAGCACGTCCATCGCCAATTCACCCAGCGACCGGCGCCAGCTGGCCCATTGGATTTTGTAGGTGAGCGCCGCGCCATCGATCTTGGAATGATCGGTGTTCGACAGCATCCGCAGCGCGCCGTAACGCATCAGCTGAAGCCCGATTTCCGCCTTGGCAAGCCGTTGACGGATGAGCGGGTCGTTCGCCGCGCCATTGGCCTTGGCCGCCGCGATGATCTCGTTGAGTTCGTTGCGGAAGCCCATCTGCTGGCCAAGCGTGGAGACGCCACGTTCAAAGGCGAGCAGGCCCATCGCGATCTTCCAGCCTTCTCCCACCGCGCCAATCAGGCTGTCCGCCGGGCATTTGGCATCGGTGAAGAAGGTCTCGTTGAACTCGGCGTCGCCGTTGATCTGCTTGATCGGGCGGATCTCAATGCCGGGCTGGTCGATTTCCATCATCAGGAAGGTCAGACCCTTCGGACCCTTGGAGCCTTCCTCGCTGCGCGAGACAACGAAAATCCAGTCCGAGATGTGCGCAAGGCTGGTCCAGATCTTCTGGCCGTTAACGACCCATTCATTGCCTTCAAGCCGCGCCTTCGTGCGCACGCTGGCGAGATCGGACCCCGCGCCGGGTTCGGAAAAGCCCTGACAGAAGATCGTCTGGCCCGCTGCAATGCCGGGCAGGAAGCGCTTCTTCTGTTCTTCGGTGCCGAAGGCCAGAAGCGTCGGTCCCGCCAGTTCCACGCCAATGTGATTGACGCGGCCGGGTACGCCCGCACGGGCATATTCTTCCGCGAAGATCACCTGCTGGGCGAGCGTGGCATCACGGCCACCCCAGGCCTCGGGCCAGCCGATGCAGCTCCATTTATGGGCGGCGAGCTGCTGCTCCCATTCCTTGCGCCGCTCCGCCTTTTCGGTGAGCGTGGAAATGCCTTTGATGTCCTTGAACTCGCCGGCCATCTGGCCGTTCAGCCAGTCGGCGCATTCACGACGGAAATCCTCGTCAGCGGGGGAAAACCCGAGCTTCATGCCGCTTCTCCCAAAATCATGGTGGCCACCTGTTCCCGGTGCCAATTGCCATTGCCGAGCATCGACTGGATCGCGCGCGCCCGCTTGAAGAAGAGATGCGCGTCATGCTCCCACGTAAAGCCGATGCCGCCGTGCAGCTGGATCATGTCGCCCGCGCATTTGAAGAAGGTGTCTGCCGCGAACGATTTGGCGGCGTGCAGCGCCAAGGGGGCTTCCGGCGACTGTTCGTCAACGGCACAGGCCGCCCAATAGACGGCAGACCTCGCCTGCTCGATCTCGATCATCATATCCGCGAGACGATGCTTGTACGCCTGAAACGACCCGATGGCCCGGCCGAACTGGACGCGTTCCTTGGCGTAACCGACCGTCCGGTCGAGCGCCTGTTGCGCGCCACCCAGAGCTTCGGCGGCAACGCAGATCCAGCCCGCCTCGCGCGCCGCCTGCATGGCCTTTGCGCCATCGGCCAGAGGTTCGCCCTGTGCGGCATTCAGCGCCACAGTCGCATAGGGACGGGTCTGGTCCATTGTGGTGTGCGTCTTGACCGACACGCCCGGCGCGTCGCGCGTGACAATCCATGCGCCCATATCATTGCCCAGCACAAAGACCTGCGCTGCGTCGCCATGAGCGACAAGCTCAAACGTACCGGATAGCATGTTGCCGTCGACAGACAGCGCGTCCGTGCCCGCACAGGCCGCAATCGTGCCCGCTGCAAGCTCGGGCAGCCACTTGGCCTTCTGCGCATCGGTGCCACCCGCAGCTATCGCCTGCGACGCCATGGCGAGACCTAGAAGCGGCAGTGCCGCGACTTGCGCGCCGGCATGTTCCGCGAGCATCGCAAACTCGACCTGACCAAGTCCGGCGCCGCCATGCGCTTCCGGCATGGCAATGCCTGCCAGGCCAAGCTCGGTGCAGAAGGACGTCCAAAGATCGCGGTCGATACCGTCCGCCGCCATCGCCTTGCGCGTGCGTTCGCTGGTCGCATTCTCGACGAAGAAGGCCTTGGCCGTCTCGCCGATCATCTGCTGTTCTTCGGTGAAGACGAATTCCATTTATGCGGTTCCCCAAACCTTGCGCGGTGGCACGCGATCCTGAATCAGCCTGTCGACAGCAGCGCCGACATCGGCCGGGTGCCATTGCTTCCCAGCATCGACAAACGGCCCTTCGCGCCAGCCATCCTCCAGCATGATCTTGCCGCCTTCGAGCTCGAAGACGCAGCCGGTCACATGCGCGCTTTCGCTGCTGCCCAGCCAGACGACCGTCGGTGCAATATTCGCCGGGTCCATCACGTCAAAGGCCTGCCCCTCGGTTGCCATCTTGTCGGCAAAGGCCTGTTCGGTCATCCGCGTGCGGGCCGAGGGCGCGAGCGCGTTGGCGGTAATGCCATAGCGCCCCAGTTCCGCCGCCTGGACGAGCGTCAGCGAGGCGATGCCGCCCTTCGCAGTCGAGTAGGCCGCCTGCGCGATTGAGCCCTGGAGCCCTGCCCCCGACGAGGTGTTGATGATGCGCGCGTCAACCTTGTGGCCTTCCTTGCCACGGGCGCGCCAGTAATCGACGGCGTGGCGGGAAACGCAGAAATGGCCGCGCAGATGCACGTGCATCGTCGCATCCCATTCCTCGATCGTGGCGGACACGAACATGCGGTCGCGCACGATGCCGGCATTGTTTACGACGACATGCAGATCGCCAAACGCCGCAACCGCCGCGTCAACGATGCGCTTGGCGGCGTCCCAATCGGTGATGTCTTCATAATTGGCGATGGCGTTGCCGCCCGCCGCCTTGATTTCGGCTACCACGCCGTCGGCCGCGCTGGTGTCACGCCCTTCGCCGCCCAGCGATGTGCCGATGTCGTTGACCACCACATTCGCACCTTCCGCCGCAAAGGCGAGCGCATAGGCCCGGCCCAGCCCGCGGGCGGCACCGGTGATGATGACCGTCCTGTTGTCGCAAATACCCATTAGAGCCTCTCGATGATCGTGACGTTCGCCTGACCGCCGCCTTCGCACATGGTCTGCAGACCATAGCGACCGCCGGTGCGTTCAAGCGCATTGAGCAAAGTGGTCATCAGGCGTGCGCCCGTGGCCCCGAGCGGGTGGCCCAGCGCAATCCCGCCGCCATGAATGTTGACCTTCTCATGCGGGATGCCGAGGTCTTTCATCCATGCCATCGGCACGGACGCAAACGCCTCGTTGCATTCGAACAGATCGATATCGTTGACTGTCATGCCCGCCTTTTTGAGCGCATATTCGGTCGCCGGAATGGGCGCGGTCAGCATCCACACCGGATCATCGGCCCGCACCGAGATATGATGCACGCGCGCGCGCGGCTTCAGATTATGCTCCTTTACCGCCCGTTCCGACGCGACGAGGAGAGCCGCTGCGCCATCGCAGTTCTGGCTCGAAATGCCGGCGGTGATGATGCCGCCTTCCTGCACCGTGCGCAGCGCCGCCAGACCTTCCATGTTGGTCTGCGGACGGATCGTTTCGTCCTTGTCCAGCTCGGCCATGGGCGCGACTTCGGCATCGAACCAGCCATTGTCCCACGCGGCCTGCGCGCGCTGGTGCGAGGCGACGGCAAAGGCTTCCATCTCTTCGCGCGACAGACCCCATTTGTTGGCGATCATCTCGGCCGAATTGATCTGGTTGAGCAGGCCATCGCCATAGCGCGCAATCCAGCCGGGCGAGGTATTGAACGGGTTGGAAAAGCCATAAGGCTCCCCCGCATACATGGCGGCCGAAATCGGGATCGCATTCATCGCCTGCGAGCCACCGGCAACGACCAGATCCTGCGTCCCGGACATCACGCCCTGCGCCGCGAAATGGAGCGCCTGCTGCGAAGAGCCGCACTGTCGGTCAATCGTCGTGCCCGGAACATGCTGCGGCAGGCCCGCGACCAGCCAGACCGTGCGCCCAATATCGCCAGCCTGCGGCCCGATGGTATCGCAGCAGCCCCAGACGACATCGTCGACCAGATTGGCGTCGATGCCCGTCCGCGCGACCAGCGCCTTGATGGGATGCGCGCCAAGATCGGCGGGATGGAGCCCGGCAAGGCTCCCCTTCTTGCGCCCAATGGGGGTGCGAACCGCGTCGATAATATAGGCTTCGGCCATGTCAGTCCTCAGGCGAAAGTGTGTTCAGGTCCGATGGGGAGCGTGCCGCCCAGCACCGCTTCATCGACGCGTTTCAGATGGAATGCGCGCGTGCCCCAGGCGCCGGCGAGTGCCCAGCAGCGTTTCATCCAGAAATGGAGATCGACCTCATAGGTATAGCCCATAGCCCCATGGACCTGGATCGCGGTCTCGGCAGTCAGCATCGCGGCATCGGTTGCGGCGACCTTGGCGTGGCTGACGTGGACAGCCGCAGAGGCGCGTTCATCCTGCAACGCCTGTGCCGCCTGCCAGACGACCGGCTTTGCGAACTCGATCGCGACCGCGCAGCTGGCCAGCTGATGCTTGATCGCCTGAAACGCGCCGATGGGCTGGCCGAACTGGGTGCGGATCTTCCCATATTCGACCGCCTGGTGGAGCATCGCATCGGCCAAACCGACCAACTGGGCCGCTGACATCAGGGCACCCAGATCGAGCAGATAGGGATCGGCATTGTCGTTTGCAGAAGCGAAGAGATTGCGCAGCGGGTCAACGCTCTGGAGTGGCGCACCCTCCCCATCAGCAACCCAAGGGTTGATCGCATGCGGCAGCGGCAGCGTGACGCGGCCCGCCGCGATATCAGCGAGCTGTTCGGTCTTCCCCTGCGCAAGCAGCCAGGGAACGCCCACAAAGGCCGTGTCGACCAGCGGCTCAGCCAGACAGGCGCGGCCGCACTCTGTCGCAAGCAGAGCCGCATCAACCAGACCCATGCCAAGCCCGCCATGCGCTTCCGGCACGAGCAGACCCGTCAGGCCCATGTCGACGAGACCCTGCCAGATGGCGGGATCCCGATTGCCGTCCGCATCCAGTCGGCGCAGTATCTCCGGCCCATGCGTTCCGGCCAGATAATCGCGCACGGTTTCGGCCAGCGACAGCTGGTCTTCGGTCAAAAGCATGTCCATCAGCCCGCTCCCACGCGCGGCAGGCCGAGCAGGCGTTCTGCCGTAATGTTGCGCTGGACCTCGTTCGACCCGGCATAGATCGGCCCGGACAGCGAGAAGATATAGCCTTCCAGCCACTGGTTGACCGAGCCATCGTCAAAGCGCTTGAGTTCGGCCTGCGCGCCCAGCAGCTGCATCGCCGTGCGGTGCATCGCGCGGTCGAGTTCAGACCAGAAAATCTTGTTCAGGCTGGCTTCCGCGCCAATCTTGCCGCCGGCCATGATTTTCGCGGCAACGGCATAAGTGTTGTAGGCATAGGCCTGCGCCGCCATCCACGCCTGCAACACGGCCTCGCGGGCCGCAGGTGAGGCTTCGGCCTCATGCTTGCGATACAGTTCCACGAGCCGCTTCGCCGTCGCCTGAAAGCGCCCGGGAGAGCGGAGCATCAGGCCACGCTCAAATCCGGCGGTCGCCATCGCGACGTTCCAGCCCTCGCCTTCGCCCGCCAGACAGTTCTCGACCGGGACGCGGACTTCATCAAAGAAGAGTTCGGCAAAGCCCGTATCGCCATGCAGCTGCCGGATCGGACGCCGCGTGATGCCCGGCGTGTTCAGATCGAACAGGATGAAGGTCAGCCCCTTGTGGCGCTTGCTCTCGGGGTCGGTGCGGAACATGCCGAAACCCCAATCAGCGAACGCGGCACGGCTGGACCATGTCTTCTGCCCGGTGATGACGTAATGATCGCCGTCGCGGACCGCCTTCGAGGAGATGGCGGCCATGTCGGAGCCCGCGCCGGGTTCCGACCAGGCCTGCGCCCAGATCACCTCGCCCTTGGCCATCGGCGTCAGGAAGCGCTTCTTCTGCTCTTCGGTGCCGAACTCCATGATCGTCGGGCCCAACAGGAAGATGCCGTTCTGGTTCGCCCGGTTCGGGCCGCCGGCGCGGAAATATTCTTCCTCGAAGATCAGCCACTCGATAAGGTCAAGCCCGCGCCCGCCATAGGCTTCGGGCCATGTAACCATGCCCCAATTGCCGCTCGCGAGCGTGCGCTCCCATTCGACATGCTGGTCATAGCCTTCGCGGCATTCCAGCGTGACGAGCGGCTCCTTCGGCACGTGCGTTTCCATCCACGCGCGGACCTCGGCGCGGAAAGCTTGCTGCTCAGGGGTGTACGCCAAATGCATCAGAATTTCGCGGCCTTGCCCGTCTCGACAAAGGCATCGCGCGACTTCTGCGAGTCCTCATGCATGTACATTTCAAGCGTGAAGCCCTGTTCCCAGCGATAGCCGCGATCAACGTCGCGGGGCTCAAGCCCGTTGAGTGCTTCCTTGGCGATGACGAGTGCCTTGCGGCTCTTGGAGGCAATCACCGCGCAGAAGGCTCGTGCTTCCTCGACCAGCTTTTCACGCGGGACCACCTTTTCAACGGCGCCGAGACGATAAGCTTCTTCCGCCGGGATATTGCCTCCGGTGAAGAACGCCGCGCGCACCTTGTGCAGCGGCAACATGCGCGACAGATGGCTCGCGCCGCCCATCGCGCCACGATCCACTTCTGGCAGCGAGAAGAAGGCGTCATCCGCCGCGATGATCGTGTCAGAAGCACCGCAGATGCCGATGCCGCCGCCGATCACGAACTTGTGGGCGGCCACGACCACCGGCACTTCAGCGTCACGGATCGCCTTGAACGTCAGATAGTTGCCGCGGTTGAGGATGGTGATCCGCTCCGGGTGCGCCTGCATTTCCTTGATGTCGACGCCACCGCAAAAGCCGCGCGAGGCCTCCGCCGCACGGATGAGGACGCAGTTGACCTCCGGGTTGCTGGCCGCGGCCGTGATGATCGCCGGAAGCGACATCCACGTTTCGCTGTTGAAGGCATTCACGGGCGGAACGTCAAAAACGATTTCGGCGATACGATCCTTGATTTCAGTCGTAATCGGCATGGGCTTAATTCCCTGCGCACAGCGCCGCGATGTTCGCGCGCGCTTCGGTTTCAATGGAGGTGAGAAGGTCGGCACAGCTCGGCAGATCCTTGAGGCGTCCGGCCACGACACCGGTCGCCATCAGGCCATGTTCGGCATCGCCCGAGACGACGGCCCGCTGGATCATCATCGGTGCCGCCGCCGCCATCATGGCCTGCGCCAGCGGCATGTCGCCATGCGCGGTCATGCTGCGCGCGGTGGAAATCACCTGCCCCCAGCTCATGCCCGACTGGCGCTTCATTTCGAGGCCTGCCTCCACCGCGCGCGCCCACATGGCGAGCTTGCCGGAGCCTTCAATGCGCTTGAGCAGCGGGTTCAGGATCATCCGCTGCGGAATGCCATCAACCTTGGTCGAAACGGCGATGTCGCCTGTTCCGGCTTTGACATAGGCAGACTTGGGTGATGCCGGGACCGGGCTTTCGGACGTCATCAGGAACCGCGTGCCCATGGCGATGCCGACCGCGCCATAAGCGAGTGCCGAGGCAAGGCCCCGACCGTCGCCATAGCCCCCGGCCGCCACAACGGGCACGTCCACAGCATCGAGCACTTGCGGCAACAGAACAGTCGTCGGGACAGCGCCGGTATGTCCGCCGCCCTCACCGCCCTGCACGGTCACCATTTCGCAGCCGAGCTGCACCATCTTCTCCGCGTGCTTCACGGCACCCACGGTCGGGATGCAGAGAATGCCCGCATCGCGAAACCGGCCGATCATCTTGGCATCGGGGCCACGCCCGAAGCTGACGGCGCTGACACGATCCTTGTTCGCAAGGATCAGCTCGACGATCTCCCCGGCGCCCGGCTGGAAGCTGTGAAAATTGATGCCGAAATTGTGCGGCGTCAGGTCACGCAGCCGGGCAATTTCGTCGGCGGCCTCCTTGGGCGTCATGACCGCACAGGCCAGAAAGCCGAACGCGCCCGCATTGCTCGAGGCGGCCACAAGCTCGGGCTTGGCGACCCAGCCCATCGCGGTCTGGATCACCGGCAAGCGACAGCCGAGCCGCTTGGTCAGAGCCGTGGCGAGAACGTCTCCCATCAGGCCTTGGCCGCATCCGCCTTGTTGGCCGACGCCGCTGCCTTGCCGCTGACGCCACCGATGGAGTCGCCGGTCACGAGGTCGTTCTGCGCATGGGCGAAATGGTGCATGTGGAAGACCGCATCCATCGCGGCGCGCTTGCCGCGCAGTTCCTCGACATGATTGATCGCCTGCTTGGTCAGCCAGTTGCCGAGACGCCCCTGCCCCGCCAGCTTGTTGGCCCAGGTAGCCGTCGCCTCACGCAGATCGGCGCGGGGCACGATCTTATTGACCATGCCGAAGGAATAAGCGCGCTCGGCGCTCATGCGCTCACCCAAAAGCAGGAACTCCTTAGCGACGCGCGGCGGCAGCTCATAGGCATGCGCAAAATATTCGACGCCCGGAATGCCCATCAGCGGGTTGACCGGGTCCTGGAAGAACGCGTCTTCCGACGCGACGATCAGATCGCAGACCCAGGCGAGCATCAGCCCGCCTGCGATGCAGGCGCCCTGCACCATCGCGATCGTCGGCTTGGGGATGTCGCGCCAACGGCGGCACATGCCCAGATATTGTTCCTGCTCGCGCGTGTAGAGCAGTTCCGCCGCCGGCTTGTTGGTGTGCGGCGGGATCATCAGCCGGTTGTCGAACTCCTTGTGGAGATCGCGGCCGGGCGTCCCGATGTCGTGCCCGGCGGAGAAATGCTTGCCGTTGCCGGCGAGCACGATGCAGCGCACGGCATCGTCCTTCACCGCGCGGTTGAACGCATCGTCCAGCGCGTAGGTCATCTGGCCATTCTGCGCGTTGTTGAACGCAGGCCGATCCATCGTGATCCAGGCGACGTTGTCGATCACCTCGTACAGAACGGGGGTCTCGGTCTCATAGGTGATGTCGACGCTCTTGGGCGTAACCAGATCGCTCATGTGCAGCCTCTCCTCAGCGCGCCCGTTGGGCGGGCGGATTGTCCTTGATGACGCCAGCCCGGATGTTGTGCGGGTCCAGCTGCGCGATGATCGCGAGTGCGTCGGCATCGGGCAAGGGCGTTTCGGTCAGATCACCCTTTTCAAGCGGGAAGCCCGTCGCCGCCTGCACTTCGTCGAAGGTCACGCCGGGATGCAGCGAGACAACGCGGATCGCATTGTCCGTCCCGCCGAAATCCATGACGCACAGGTTGGTGATGATCTTCTTGAGCGCGACGCCGGAATAGTTGCCGCCCGCCACGCGCTTGGCGGGATTGTAGCCGACGCCCGAGACCATATCGACATCGCCTTCGACAAACACACGCGTCGTGTGCGACGGGAAGAAGAAGCTGTTCGGGTGGTAGATCGTGTTGCCCGGAAAGCCGCGCACACCCAGCATCTGCGTCTTGGGCTGCTTGTGCGTGCCCCCCAGCTGCGACAGGTTGATCTGGCCATAGCGATCGATCTGCGTGGGCGTGACCATCGCGTGGCGACGCCCGGTCCACACTGCGCTGTCGAAGAAGCGCGAGAATGGCAGATAGCCGGCCTTCTTGCGGTCATCATAGTTGCGCGGGCCGAGCGGCACTGGCTGTTCGACCAGATAGCATTCGCCATCGGTCATCATCAGTTCGGGCGTGTGCGTCAGCTTGGCAAGGCTCGCGCCGAGACGCGGCACGGGGCCGACGCCGGTGGCCACGATTTCGCCATTGCCCCGAAAGGCTTCCGACGCGGCGTAAATGCAGAGTTCTGCGAGAGTGACTTCAGTCATCAGAAAATCGGCAGCGGGAGAGCCGCGACCGCCTCCTTTCCGCCAATGGAGTTCATATAGTCGGCTTCGCTTGCACCGACGAAGCGGTCGGCAACAGCCGCCCAGTCGCCAGGATCCTTGGCCGCGTCGGCGTAGGCCTTGAACGCCTTCATGTCCCAGCCATAATGCGGCGGCATCGAGCTCGGGTGCGCACCACCCGGCATTTCAACGACGCCCGTTACGAAGCAGCGTTCAAACAGGTTGTACTGCGCGTCGGCTTCGTAATGATCCTCCATCCGGTCGACCAGTTCCTCGCAGGACACGTAGGTCTTGGTAGCCGCCTTCGCGAACCATTCGTCATAATAGACGTCCGGGCCAAAGACCTGCACATTGCCGCGCCAGTCCGACCGGTTAACGTGGATCAGCGCTGCATCAAGTTTGAGCGCGGGCATGGCGATGAGCGTTTCCCCGTCGGCATATGGCGAGGTCACGGTCTTCAGGCCGCCCAGTTCAGCAAGATCGGTGCCCAGACCAACGCGCGTCGGCAGGAAAGGCAGGCCAAAGGCCGCGGCTTTCAGCCCCCACTGGAACATGCCCTCGTCGACTTCGAGAACCTCGAGCTGCCCGGCCTCACGCGCCTTGCGGAACCACGGCTCCAGCGGGATGGCATCCAGCGAGACGAAGGCGAATACGACTTTCTTCACCTTGCCTGCCGCACAGAGCATCCCGACGTCCGCACCACCATAAGCGACGACGGTCAGGTCCTTGAGGTCGGACCGCAGGATTTCGCGGACGAGTGCCATCGGCTTGCGCCGCGGACCCCATCCGCCGATGCCGATGGTCATCCCGTCAGAGAGTTGCGCGACGATCTCCGCCGCAGTCATGCGTTTGTCGAGCATTACGCCTGTGCTTCCTTCATGGCCCGCTGCCAGGCCCATTCATGGCCCCAGATGCTGATGCCTTCATGCGCCGTCGTTTCCCACGTCGCAGGATCGATCACGAGGCTGTCGCAGCCGATTTCCAGATCAAATCCGCCCGGCGTCTGGACATAAAAGCCGACAGTTTCGTCGTTATAGTGCCGCCCGAGCGTTGCGGACTCGACATAGCCAAGCCGCTTCATCCGGTCATGCGCCTTCCCGACTTCGGTCAGGTCCGGATATTCAAGCATGATGTGGATCGCGCCCGAGGGCGGCACGGGACCTTCGCCAAACGCGACGCTGTGGTGACGGCCATTGTCGGCATGAAGGAAGGCAAAGCCCATGGAGGGAGCATCCGGCCCCATCAGGTTGAAGCGCGGCATGTCCGTCCGGTGGAAGCCGACGACATCGCAGTAAAAGGCGACGGCTGCATCAAAGTCTGGTGCCGAAAAGACGGCGTGGCCCATGCCCATGTCGCCGGTGATGAAGTGCGACACGCCCTGCGGCGACACAAAAGGTGTATCCGCCACAGCGTCACCGCAGAAGAACTCAAGGCCGTTGCCCGCAGGATCGCTGGTGCGGAAGCCCGCCTCCACACAGCGCGCAGCAGCTTCGTCTGCCGTCAGATGTACGACCGGACGGCCCGCACCAATGATTGCATCGGCAAGCGCATCGAGCGCTGCCTTGTCGGCGACTTCATAGCCCGCTGCGGCAAACCATTCGCGCGCGCCTGTCTCGATCCGGAAACGGAAGGGTCGCGCGTCAATGCGGTATTGCGCCGCGCCGTCCGACGCATCGGGCGCACGCATCACGCCTGCGACCTGCGTCAGGAATTCATCCCATTTTTCAGGTTGTGCCGTCTCAATGACGACATAGCCAAGTGCCTTCACACCCATTGGCCTTAGCCTCCCTTTACCAAATCCAGAAAATAGGGCCTCTCACCGCCCCCATCGACCTGCAGACGCGCACCGCTGACCCATGCGGCGTCATTGGAACAGAGCCACATGACCGCGCCTGCCAGATCATCCCCCTCGCCCATCCGCCCGAGCGGCATGGACCGGCCGACCGCCGCCTGCGCCTCGGCATCGCCATAAGTCGCCTCGGCATTTTCGGTCGTCATCAGACCGGCGATGATCGCATTCACGCGCACGCCATCCCGACCCCACTCCTGCGCCAGGCTTTGTGTGAGGTTGAGGAGTCCCGCCTTTGCCGCGCCGTAGACCGCCGTTCCCGGCGATGGCCGGGCGCCGGAGACACTGGCGATATTGACGATGCTGCCACCGCCCTGTTTCACCATATGCTGATAGGCCGCCTGCGCCATGAAGAGCGGGCCGACGAGATTGAGCTTCAGGATTGCATCCACGAAGCGCGGGCTGGCCGTGGCCACATCTGCCGCCGGTGACCCGCCCGCATTGTTTACAAGGATGTCAAGACGGCCGAACTGCGCCGCAACCGCGTCGACAAACGCACGCGCCTGATCCGGATCGCGAATGTCCGACTGAAAGAAGGTGATATTGTCGGGGAGTTCCGCCGGGGCATTGCGGCCGCAGACGGCCACCGAGCAGCCAGCTGCAGCAAGGCGCGCCGCGATCTGACGACCAAGACCCCGGGTGCCGCCAGTGACGATGGCAACCCTTCCGGTGAAGTCATATGATACGCTTTGCGTCAAAACCCTCTGCATCCCCTCTGGTGGTGCACACTGAATCGCGAAGCACCTGCCGATAAATTACGCATTATAGGATGGTTCACCGGTTTTCAATTGACGATTTGCGTATTCAATGACAAAAAAAATTACGAATGCCGATATCGCCAGGGCGGTGAGTCGGATGTTAGCGAGAGGAGGCAGCCAGCGATGGCCAGCGTAGTTTCATTGAAGTCACAGGCCGGACCGGTCCCGACACCGGAAGAGCTGGTGGACCGCGCACGTGCGATGATCCCGACGCTCAAGGCCCGCGCGCGAAAATGCACCAAGGACGGCAACGTTTCGGTCGAAACGATCTCCGAGATGCAGGAAGCCGGTTTCTTCCGCATTCTCCAGCCCAAGCGCTGGGGCGGCTATGAAATGCATCCCAACGTCTTCTTTGATGTGCAGAAGCTACTGGCAGAAGGGTGCATGTCGACGGGCTGGATGTACGGCGTTGTCGGATGCCACCCTTATGAGCTCGCCCTGTTCCATGATCAGGCACAGGCCGAAGTCTGGGGCAATGACAGCTCAATGCTCGTGTCGTCCACCTATCAGCCGGTCGGCAAGGTCGAGCACGCCGAAGGCGGCTTCTACCTCTCTGGCCGCTGGGGCTTCTCGACCGGATCGACGCACTGCGGCTGGGTCCTGCTTGGTGCCATGATCCCGCCCGCCGAAGAAGGCGGCGCGCCCGACATGCGGACTTTCCTGCTGCCGCGCACCGATTATCAGATCATTGAAGGCACATGGGACACCTTCGGCCTTCAGGGCACGGGCAGCTTCGACATCGTCGTCGACCGGGCCTTTGTGCCGGACTATCGCACGCACCGCTCGGTCGATGGCTTCCTCTGCCAGAATCCGGGTCAGGAGACGAACACCGGCCCGCTCTACACCCTTCCCTGGGCACAGGTGTTCACCCGCTCGGTTTCGACCGCAGCATTCGGTGGCGCGCGCGCCGCAATCAATGCAGCGATCGCGATCATGAACGACCGCGTGTCGACGAACACCGGCAAGGCCTCCAAGGGCGATCCCATTCTGCAAGCCGCCATCGCCAAGGCCCATGCGCAGGTTCTCGAAATGGAACTCACGCTGCGGACGACCTTTGACGAACTGATGGACATTGCCGAACGTGGCGAGCCGATCCCGATGGAGAAGCGCGCGCTGTTCACTTACAATTCGTCGACCGTCGTCCGCCGTCTGGCCGACCTGATCGACGATATCGTCCAGCTGCTGGGCGGTCGCGCCATCTACATGTCGAGCGAGATCATCCAGCCCTGGCTCGATATCCATGCGGGTCGCGCGCACGTCGCCAATGATCCGGGCAACCGGACTGCCGACGTCATCGGCACCATGCAGGGCCAGCCGCCCAGCTTCATGTTCCTCTAAGGCGGGCGACCCATGGCAGAGCTGACTTCGGCGACCTATTCCGTTTCCGGCGGATACGACATCCATATTGCCGAAGCCGGCTCCGGCCCGGCGGTCGTGTTCCTGCACGGCAGCGGCCCCGGCGCGTCGGGCGCGTCCAACTTCCGGCAGAATATCGACGCTTTTGTCGATGCGGGCTTCCGCGTCATCCTGCCCGATCTGATCGGCTATGGCGCATCGTCCAAGCCGGAGGGCCTCGACTATACGCTCCAGCTGTTCACCGACACCGTCTATGAGGCGCTGCGTCAGCACGGCGTGGACCGGGCGTCGCTCGTGGGTAACTCGCTGGGTGGCGGCATCGCGATCCAGATGACACTCGATCATCCGGAGTTTGCCGACAGGCTGATCCTGATGGCCGCCGGCTGCGTCGCCGAGCGCGAAAGCTATTTCGTGATGCCGGGCATCTCCAAGATGGTGTCGAGCTTCGGTAGCGATGATTTCAATCTCGCCGAACAGAAGCGCCTCGTCTGCAATCTTGTCCACCCGGATTTCGCGCCGAAAATCCCCGATGCGCTCGTTGAGGAGCGGTTCGCGGTCGCGCGTACGCAGCCCAAGGATGTGCTGGTGCGGATGCGCACCCCTGATCTGAGCCCGCGCCTGGGCGAGCTGAAGCAGCCCATCTTCGTGATGTGGGGCCTGAATGACGAGTTCTGCCCCGAAGCCCATGCCCGCCTGTTCCTCGACAAGTGCGACAATGTGCGCGCGATGACGTTCAACCGCACCGGCCACTGGGTGCAGGTCGAACGCGCGTCGGAATTCAACCGTTACTCAATCGACTTCCTCAATGACCAAGGCTGAAAAATACGGCGCGGAACTCTATGAAGCTCTTCGGGACCGCCGCACCGTCCCGCCGCTGATCGCGCGTGACCCCGCGCTCACGGTCGAGGACGCCTACGCCATCAGCCTCGATTTCCTGTCGCGCCGCCGCAAGGATGGCGAGAAGGTCGTCGGCAAGAAGATCGGTGTAACGTCAAAGGCCGTGCAGGACATGCTCGGCGTGCATCAGCCCGACTTCGGCTTTCTGACCGACTGGATGCACATTACAGGCGAGATCGATGTCGATGCCAAGGCGCTGATTGCGCCCCGCGCCGAGGCCGAAATTGCCTTCATCCTGAAGGACAGTCTCAACGGCCCGGGCGTGACGGCAGAGGACGTGATCGCTGCGACCGAGAGCATCGCGCCCTGCTTCGAAATCGTCGACAGCCGGATCACCGACTGGAAGATCGGCATTGTCGATACCGTCGCCGACAATGCGTCGTGCGGCGTCTTCATTCTGGGCGACGCCCGCATGGACCCGCGCGAGGTCGATCTGCCCGGCCTTCATGTGACGGTCACGAAGAACGGCGCCCCCTTGTCCGAAGGCTATGGGTCCGCTGTTCAGGGCTCCCCGGCTGAAGCCGTCGCCTGGCTCGCCAATACGCTGGGCCGGTTCGGCGTCACACTGGATGCCGGCGACATCATTCTGTCCGGATCGCTCGTGCCGCTGGCCGATGCGGAGAAGGGCGACGTTTTTGAAATGACGCTGCACGGCGTCGGCAATTGCACGGCCAAATTCGTTTAAGGCCGAAGGGAGAGGGCATGGCGCGCGTCAAGGCAGCCATCATCGGATCGGGCAATATCGGCACCGACCTGATGATGAAGATGATCAAATATCCCCAGAATATGGAACTCGCGGCCGTAGTCGGGATCGACCCGAACAGCGAAGGCCTGGCCATGGCGCGCGAACACGGCATTGCGACCACGCACGAAGGCATTGAGGGGCTGAAGAAGCTCGCTTGCTATACCGAGATCGGCATCGCGTTCGACGCGACCTCGGCTTATGCGCACAAGGTCCACGATGAGGCTTTGCGCGGCGATGGCATTCAGGTTGTTGATCTGACGCCTGCGGCCATTGGCCCCTTCACCGTGCCTGCGGTGAACATGACGCAGCATCTGGACCAGCCCAACGTCAACATGGTGACATGCGGCGGTCAGGCGACCATCCCGATGGTGGCGGCCGTCGCCCGCGTCTCGAACGTCGTCCATTACGCCGAAATCGTCGCGTCGGTCTCGTCGCGCTCGGCAGGTCCCGGCACGCGCGCCAACATTGATGAGTTCACCCGGACCACGGCACGCGCCATCGAAGTCGTCGGTGGTGCCGCCAAGGGCAAGGCGATCATCATTCTCAATCCGGCCGAACCGCCGATGATCATGCGCGACACCGTCTTCACGCTGTCCGAAGGTGGCGATGAGGATGCGATCCGCCGTTCGGTTGCTGACATGGTGGCCGAAGTGCAGAAATATGTGCCCGGCTATCGCCTCAAACAGGAAGTCCAGTTTGAGCGCTATGGCGATAACAATCGCCTGAAGATCCCCGGCATGGGCGACTTCACGGGCATCAAGTCGATGATCATGCTCGAGGTCGAGGGCGCAGGCGACTATCTGCCCAGCTATTCGGGCAATCTCGACATCATGACGGCGGCAGCCAAAGCGACCGGAGAGCTGCTTGCAGCCAAGAGGATGGCAGCATGACGAGCACCTTTGACGTTGACGCCGGCCACAAGCTCTACATTCAGGACGTGACCCTGCGGGACGGCATGCATGCCATCAAGCACATGTACGGGATCGACCATGTGCGCGCGATTGCCAAGGCGCTGGACGATGCCGGTGTCGATGCCATCGAAGTCGCGCATGGCGACGGCCTGTCCGGCGCGAGCTTCAACTATGGCTTTGGCGCGCACACCGATTGGGAATGGCTGGAGGCGGTGGCCGACGTTCTGACCAACTCGGTCCTGACCACGCTCATCCTGCCCGGTGTCGGCACGGTCGAGGAACTGCGCCGCGCGTATGACCTTGGCGTGCGCTCGGTCCGCGTCGCGACGCATTGCACCGAAGCCGACGTGTCGAAGCAGCATATCGGCATCGCCCGCGATTTGGGCATGGACGTGTCCGGCTTCCTGATGATGAGCCACATGATCGCGCCCGACCTGCTCGCCCAACAGGCGCTGCTGATGGAAAGCTATGGCGCGCAGTGTGTCTATGTGACTGACAGTGGCGGCGCGCTCGACATGGATGGCGTGCGCGACCGGTTCGAAGCCTATGACCGTGTTCTCAAGCCGGAGACACAGCGCGGGATGCACGCGCACCACAATCTGTCGCTGGGCAACGCCAACTCCATCGTGGCCGCGCAGTGCGGCGCCGTCCGCATCGATGCGAGCCTTGCCGGGATGGGCGCAGGCGCGGGCAATGCGCCGCTCGAAGTGTTCATCGCCGCCGCCGACCGCAAGGGCTGGAACCATGGCTGCAACGTCATGGCGCTCATGGATGCTGCCGAAGACCTTGTCCGTCCGCTGCAGGACCGGCCAGTCCGCGTCGACCGCGAAACGCTCGCGCTCGGCTATGCCGGGGTTTATTCGAGCTTCCTGCGTCATGCCGAAAAGGCGGCGAATGATTATGGTCTCGACACGCGCGAAATCCTTGTCGAACTCGGCCGCCGCAAGATGGTCGGCGGTCAGGAGGACATGATTGTCGATGTCGCCCTCGATATGCTGAAAGCACGCAATGGCTGAGATTTCGCTGCACAAGCCCACCCCCGCTGCCGATGTTGCGCACTGGGACATGGAAACCGACGTTGTCATCATCGGCTTCGGCGCCACAGGTGCCTGCGCCGCCATCGAAGCCAAGCAGTCAGGCGCAGATGTGAAGCTGTTCGAACGCAATTCGGGCAGCGGCGGCGCTTCCGGCCTGTCGGGGGGGGAAATCTACCTCGGCGGCAGCGGCGGGACTGATGTCCAGCGTGCGGCGGGCTTTGAGGACACGACCGAAGACTTTGCCGCCTATCTGAAAATGGCGGGCGGCCCGTGTGCGGATGAGGCGAAATGTGATCTCTACGCCCGTGAGGCGGTGAACCACTTCGCCTGGCTCAAGGCACAGGGCGTCCCCTATCGTGGCAATTACATGCCTGGCAAGATCATCGAGCCGACCGATGACTCAACGCTCATCTGGTCCGGCAGCGAGGCGGCGGCCCCCTTCTACAAATCGGCAAAGCCCGCGCCGCGCGGCCATGTCATCCAGCATATGGGCTGGGGCGGCGGTCGTCCGCTTGTCGACATCCTTGAAGCCAAGGCGCGTGCGCTCGGTGTTGAGGTGATCGTCGATGCGCGCGCCATCGGCCTGGTGCAGGATGGGGATCGCATTGTCGGTGCAATCTTCCGGATCGACAACAAGCCCGTCTTTGTGAAGGCGAAAAAGGGCGTCGTGCTGGCCACCGGTGGCTTCGTCATGAACGAAGAGATGCGGCGCAAATATTGCCCGGACACGTTCAAGATCAACGACCCCATCGGCGACAAGGATGATGGCACCGGCATCAACCTTGGCCTTAGCGCAGGCGGCGAAGCGATCCACATGGAGCAGTTCTTCACGACCTGCCCGTGGACCATTCCCGAAAGCCATGCCAAGGGCGTCTTCGTCAACATACAGGGCCAGCGCTTCATCAATGAGGACTGCTATCACGGCCGCGTGTCGCGCACGGCCGTCGATCAGCCAGGCGACCGCGTCTATCTGCTGCTCGACAGCGCGCATTTTGAGCAGCCGCCCGAATTTGGGCGTATCTCGATTGCCGGCACTGGCAATGACTGGGAAGAGGTCGAACGCGAACTGGAGATGCCCGAAGGCACACTTTCGCGCACGATGGAGTTTTACAACCGTCACGCCCGCGAAGGCCGCGATCCCCTGTTCGACAAGCAGCCGCCGATCCTGACGCCGCTGGATCAGGGGCCGTTCGTCGCGCTCGAACTGCATTTCCAGAACAGCTATTTCAGCTTCTTCACGTTGGGCGGGCTCAAGACCTCGACCGATGGCGAAGTGCTGGACCGTGCGGGCAGTGCGATCCCCGGCCTCTTTGCGGCGGGACGCTGCACCAGCGGTCTGCCGGCCTGGGGCCATGGCTATAGCTCCGGCATGAGCCTTGCCGACTGCACCTTCTTCGGGCGGCAGGCGGGACGGAAAGTCGCCCAAGGGTGAATGATCGCGCGCTCCTCGACAGGATCGCGCTCACCGATCTTGTCATGCGCTACTGCCGGGGGATCGACCGGCGGGACTTTACGCTTGTCCGTTCGCTCTACCATGATGATGCGATCGATGATCACGGGTCCATGTTCTGCGGCGGGCCGGATGATTTCATCCGCTTCCTGCCCGAAATCATGGCACCCTGGGACGCGACGATCCACAGCATCAGCAACAGCGTCTTCGCGATTGACGGCGACGAGGCCGAGGGCGAGCATGTGGTCATGGCTTTCCACCGGACCCATCCGCCCGACCGAAAAGAATTCACCGTCTGGGGCCGATATCTGGACCGTTACCAGCGCCGCGACGGAGTCTGGAAGTTCATCCATCGGTCGCTGGTGTTCGACCATGGCCGCGTGACACCGGTCGATGAAGAAAGCTTTGCCCTGATGGGCGGCGATGCCGCGCACGGGCGGGCGAACCGGTTCGATCCGTCCTGGCAGATGCCGCTTTTGGCCGGGCTTGGCAGAGGAGAGTGAGTGTGGGTGCATCGCTGAGCGTTTCCGGACTGATGGCGCAAGCGCAGTCGGCGACCGGGCTGCAGGACTTTGGCGATGACTGGTTCGTGGCCCCGCTTACCAAGCTCGTCGATTGCGTGAACGAAGAGGCCGGGCTGATCGCCCCCGATGCGGGAGCTGGCTTCCGCATCCAGAGCGCGCTGTCTGACCGGCTGAAGCTCGTTCAATACTTCAAGGATCACCCGGAAGCACAGGACGAGCAGATCGACGTCGCCTGCGCGATCATCGGTCTGCCGCGCACCGGCTCGACGGTGATGCACCGCCTGCTCTCGTCCGTCCCCGATGCGACGTCCTTCTTCTGGTGGGAAACGACCTTCCCCCTTCCCTTTGACGGCGAAGCGCCCGGCGATCCGTCGCCCCGAATCGCGATGGCGCATCAGGTGGTGGACCAGCTGCTGCGCGACTGGCCCGACTTTGAGAGCATCGACCCGATTGAGGCGGAGGCCGTCGCCGAGGAGGTGATCCTGCTCGACCGGGCATTCCTGTCGACCACATATGACTCGATGATGCCCATTCATTCCTACGGATATTGGCAGGCCGATCAGGATCATGAAGCCGCCTATCGCGACCTGCTGCTGTTCATGAAATCGCTCCAGCACCAGATGCCGTCGCGCCGCGGCCGGAAGTGGGTGCTGAAGACGCCGCACCATCTGCTTGGCGGGATGAACGGGCTGCTGAAGGTGTTCCCGGATGTGCCGCTGGTGATGACGCACCGCAACGTCGCGCAGGTGCTGCCCAGCTATTGCAGCATGTGCGCCTCGATGAGCGTCAACAGCTCGACCACCTATCGCAAGGAAGATCAGGGCGCGCACTGGACCCGCCGGTTCAAGACCGGGCTCGAGCGCTTCATGGCGTTGCGCAAGACACTCCCCGAAGGCCGCATCATCGACGTTCGCTATGAGGAGACGGTCTCCGACCCCATTGGGACGGCGACGCGCGTGCTGGAGGCGATTGGCCTGCCCGTCGATACCGCCGCGCTTGAGGCCTGTGTTGCTGCCAATGCGCGCGATGCGCGGCCCAAGCACAAATATTCAGCCGAGGAATTTGGGCTGACGCCGGAAGGCATCGCCGCCGATTTCGAGTTCTATCACAGCACATATAACATCTGAGGAGAGCGCCATGATCCTGAAGGACAAAGTCGTCATCGTAACCGGGGCAGGCCCGGGCATGGGCCAGGCCCTGTGTCGCGGGGCCGCCGCTGAAGGCGCGAAGGTTGTCGTCTCGGCCCGCTCGGTCGACGCGATTGAGGCCATCGTTGCAGACATCAAGGCGAACGGCGGCGAGGCGATTGCCGTCAAGTGCGACGTCTCCAAGACCGAAGACTGCAACGCCATTGCCAAGGCTGCGCTCGACCAATGGGGCCGCATCGACGGCATGGTGCACTCGGCCTATTACCATCCCGACTGGTCCAACCTCGACGCGCATTCGATTGACCAGCTGACGGCCGCGCTGGACGTCATCGCCGTTGGCGGCTTGCGCATGGCACAGGCCGTCATCCCGACGATGAAGGCGCAAGGATCGGGCTCGATCGTCAACGTCTCCACGCTCGCCACGCGCAAGCCGATGCCGGGCGAAGGCGGCTATGCGATGGCGAAGGCAGCACTCAACCAGCTGACCCGCCAGCTCGCGGTCGAACTCGGCGGCACGGGAATCCGCGTCAATACAGCGCTGATGGGCTGGATGATGGGCGCGCCGCTGGAAAGCTTCATCGCGACGATGGGCGAAGGCGGCGACGCGTTCCGCAAGCAGCGTGCGTCCGAAATCCCCGTCGGCCACATCCCGCCCGACAAGGACTGCGCCAAGGCCGTCTATTTCCTCCTGTCAGACTATGCGAGCGAGATCACCGGCGCCGCGCTTGATGTGAACGGCGGCGACTGGGTCGCGCCATGAGTGCGGACCCGGTCCAGGCCTGGCGGGACTTCTGCGCAAAGCTCGCCGCCGCCGGAGAGGTCATCCTCGCGCCCGACGTGCCAAACGATCCGCTCGTCCGGGCAGAGGGCGTGCGCTACCTCTCGCGCCTTACCAAACTCGCGCTGGAGCAGCATGTCGAGGCGACCGACACCGATTTCCCCTTCTTCTACTCGCTGAGCCATGAGACGGGGAAGATCGGCGCGGACAATCCGGACAATGTGTACCTGAACGCCTCGATCCGGGGCGATTGCGACTACCGGATCACCGGGACGCGCGGGTCGATGTTCTACTTCTCGATCGTCGCCAATGCGATGCGCTACCACATTGATGGGAGCGCGCACGCGACCGGCAGCCTGATGAAGGACGAGATCGCGTGGGGCCCCAATGGCGAAGTGGAGATCATCGCTTCAGCCACCCCGCAACCGGGCAACTGGCTGCGGCTGGAACCTGATGCGAGCGTCATCATCATCCGCCAGTCCGCGCTGGACCGCGCGACGGAAATGCCCGGCAGCTTCCGGATCGAACGGATCGGCGGCCCCGCCGTCCCCGCGCCGCTCTCGGCGGAAACCTTGTCCAAGGGCCTCACCACCGCCGCGCAGTTCGTGAATGGCATCGCCACAACCTTTGCCGACTGGACGCGGCTCTTCGCCCAGCATCCCAACAGCTTCCCGGAGATCGACCAGTCGATGTTCCAGAAGGGCGGCGGCGCGAAGGACATCTATTACGCCCACGCATACTGGAAGATCGCGCCCGACGAGGCGTGGGTGATCGAGGTGACGCCGCCCGATTGTTATTACTGGAATTTCCAGCTCGACAATTGGTGGATGGAAAGCCTCGATTACCGCTTCCGCCAGATCACCGTGAACAAGCACAGCGCAAAGCTGGAAGCCGACGGGTCCGTGCGCATCATCTGCGCGGCGCGGGATCCGGGCGTGGGCAACTGGATCGACACGAGCGGTCACACCGAGGGCACCGCCCTTCTGCGCTGGGCGGGGGCGACCGAACACCCCCTGCCCGCCGCCCGCATCGTCAAACTGGAGGACCTGTGATGCTCGATTGGATGAAGACCGCCCCGACGCTCGCCGATGATCCCGTGTCGGGCTTTGATCCCGACGCCGTCACCGTCTCCGTCACGGTTGAGATAGAAGCGCCCGCCAAGGTCGTGTGGGACGTCATCTGCGACATGCCGCGCTACAGCGAATGGAACCCCTTCTGCGTCCGCGCCGTCTCCACGCTGGAGATGGGTGCTGCGGTCGAGATGACGCTCGCCAACTATGCCGTGCCGGGCAGCCTTGTCCCCAACCTTGAATATATCTGCGCGCTGGAGCCGGAGCGGCTGATCAGCTGGGAGATGAAATATAGCGACGCCTGGCCCTACCCCGCGCGGCGCGATCAGGTGATCGAGGCGATCGGCCCCAATAGCTGCCGCTATCACTCCACCGACGCGTTTCTGGGCGCAAACGGCATCCACGTGTTCCGCTTTGCCGGCCCCTGGGTGAAGCGCGCCTTTGACGACACGGCCTATGCCCTGAAGGCGCGCGCCGAAGCGATCCATGCCGCCAACGCCTGAGGCGCGATTGCAGGCGCTCGAGGACCGGGAGGCGATCCGCGATCTCATCGCCCGCTACGGCCCGTTGGCCGACAGCGGCGATGCAGCGGGCGTCGCGGCGCTGTGGAGCGAGGATGGCAGCTACGCCGTTGGCGGCATGACGGAGGCCAAAGGCCGCGCCGCCATCGCCGCGCTGATCGAGGGGCAGATGCACCAGAGCCTGATGGCCGACGGCTGCGCCCATGTCCTCGGCCCCGTCGCCATTGACCTCGACGGCGACACCGCCACCGCGCGCGGCCACAGCGTCGTCTTCCGCGCGGATGGCCAAGGCGGCTGGACCCCGTTCCGCGTCTCCGCCAACCGCTGGAGCCTGACCCGCACCCCCGAAGGCTGGCGCGTCACCCGGCGGGAAAATGCCCTGCTCGACGGGTCCGAGGCGGCGCGGGCCTTGCTGACGGAATAGGCGCACGCGGAGACGCGGGGACGCGGAGGGTCCCGCGTTGCGCTCACACTGAGCCTGTCGAAGTGTGTGCGCCCACCAAGGCTTCGACAAGCTCAGCCTGAGCGCGGAGGGGTTTTTCTCAAATCGTCATCCTGAACTTGGTTCAGGATCCATGAACACCGTCATGTCACGAACTGCGGCGCCCCTCCGACACCTGTGAAGCCAATGGATCCTGAACCAAGTTCAGCATGACGCGGAGGTGGAGGACGTCGCCCCGGCGCAGGCCGGGGCCGCTGCGAGAATGCGGCACCCGCCCCCCAACGGCCCCGGCCTCCGCCGGGGCGACGGCGCTTTGGAAGTTGCCCCCAAAGGTATGGAAGTGGAGGAAGTTGAGGGCCTCACGCCGCAGAAATGCGTGGGGTCCCAATGTCCGCCCACGTCGCCCCGGCGGAGGCCGGGGCCGCTGCGAGAATGAAGCGCCCGACTCCCCAAAGGGCCCCGGCCTCCGCCGGGGCGACGGGCAGACAAGAGGTCAATTCCCCCGATAGGTGCTGTACCCATAGGGGCTGACGACGACCGGCACGTGATAATGCGGCGCATCGCCGACGCGGAAGACGATCGTGATTTCGGGAAAGAAGGGCGCCGCCGCAGGGGAGGGATAGCGGCTCATGTCAAAGGTCAGGCGATAGAGTCCGGGGGCGGCCTCTACCTTGTCCCCGAAGGAGCGGAGGCGGCCATTCTCATCGGTCGTCGCCCGCGCCACCTCCTGCCAGCGCCCCTCGGCCCCCTTCGCCTCCAGCACCACCGGCACCCCGCGCCCGCCAATGCCCTGTGCGAGGTCGAGGACATGGGTGGAGATGGTGGCGGCAAAGGCGGGGGTGGCTATTGCCGTTGCTGCGAGATATGCGGCCGTGGTCAGGGTGAGGCGGCGGGACTGGTTCATGTCGTGTCCTGTTGAGCTGCAAAGAGGAAAATATCTCGCCCCCGCAGATGGGGAGACGTTCACAGGAGTTCAATGGTTGGTACGGCTTTCAGCCAGATGGATCACATAGATACTAAGCAGTTCCCCAGCCACACCCGATACATAAAGAGCAATTTCGAACACTCTATTGCGCGTTCCTTCAATAGTCGGCAACTTACCGATATGGCGACTCTACTCGATTGGGGCAACGTAGAAGCTGCGACGGCTAAGATTGAGAAAAATCTTTGCCTTTCTAGCAAGCAAGAAGCTTTCATCCTGCTTTGCCTCACTTCCATCCTCAAGATTGATTTTGATGAGGCGCGAGGCTGCGTCACTGATGGCGGAGATGATCGGGGAATCGATGCGGTCTATTTGGACGAACGGTTCGGTCGGCGAGTGGTTCACATTTTTCAGACAAAATTTCACTCGAAGTTTTCATCTAGCAATCGAAACTTTCCGTCTGGTGAGATCGATAAGATTTTAGGATTTCTCGGCGACTGCCTTGCACAGGTGGACGGCTTTATCGACACATGTAATCCGCTTCTGCAGCAGAAAGTGATCGATGTTTGGGACTTCATCAAATCCGGGTCCTGCGAGGTCGAGATTCACTTGTGCTCCAACGGTGAAAAGCTCGTTGGCGAACAGCGGGCGAGGTTTGAGTCGTCCCTAGTCCGATTCAAATTTATTCACATTCGGGAATGCGACCTTGACGCACTCTCTAACTCCATATCTCAGCGGTCGGCTGTTGACCGAGAGATTGAACTTCGGATCGTTGAAGAGCAGTTGTTTGAGCGGACCGACGGTAACGTTCGTGCCGTGATCGGAACGGTAAGAGCCGATGAATTTATCGAGGCCCTGACCGATCCCCTGGACAACATGCAGATGGACGCAAACCTGTTCGAAGAGAATGTGAGGGTCTATCTCGGCGAACAGAATGACATAAACCGCCGTATTTACGACACAGCCATCTCTGACGAGGCAGGCCTCTTTTGGTACTTCAACAACGGAATCACCATTGTTTGTGAGCGTTTCAGCTATCAGCCAGGCTTCAAAAACGCTCCGCTTCGACTTTCGAATCCTCAAGTCGTAAACGGGGGGCAGACCTCCCATGCTCTTTTTCAGGCTTCGAAAGCCAGCTTGGATGCACTTCAACGAGTACGACTTCTGGTCCGTATAATCGAGACACAGGAGAAGAGCTTGTACGCTAAGGTTGCCGAAGCAACGAACAGCCAAACTCCAATTCGTAGCCGCGACCTACGATCTAATGATCCTCTTTTGGTTCGTCTTGAGGCATCCCTAGCCTCATTGGGCTGGTTCCTGGACAGAAAGCGAGACCAGCACTCAGACCAACCAGAGGAAAAGAGAATTGATGCACTAAAACTTGGCCAGATATGGCTCGCTTACGTTCGTGGCGAGCCTGACAAAGCCAAAACTGCTTCAGATCGGATATTCGGAGAGTATTTCCCCTTGGTATTTGATCCCTCGGAGATGGATGCCGAGCGCGCCATCTCCGTCTGGAGATTGTATAACGAGATCGAGATTCAGCGAAGAAAAAAGATTCAAGAGTCTCGAAACTCTTATCGTCGGCCGTCGGACATGGCTCATGAATCTTTCTGGATCGTAGAAGGAGTTTATCATCTCGCTTTTGCTATTAAGAAGTATGCCGAGAATGCAAATATTGACATTTTTGATTTTGAAAAGATAAAGCCTCTAATCCCAGAAGCGATGACGAGAATAGCGAATTTTGTGAAAGAACGCCCGGGCATATCTCTATATCGACTGTTTAGAACGGCAGCGACAAAACGCTATCTTTTCACGGGAACGATGGAAGGGCAGCAATTTACGTTGAATTTGGAAACGCCGCCCCGTTAAACCCCCACCCCGTGAAACCCCCTCACCTCGCAGCCCGTCCCTGATTGACCCCACGCCGCCAATCCGGCACCTCGCCTGCCATCCCTTCCCCAATCAGGCGAGATTTTCCATGACCGTTTCCACGCCCACAGCGGCCGACCTTTCCGGTGACATTGCGCGCGTCTTTGCGTTGCAGCAGGACAATCAGTGGAATGTGAAGGCGTCCACGGCGGCGGAGCGCAAGGCGAAGCTCGCCAAGCTGAAGGCGGCGGTTGAGGCGCATACCGATGCGATCATCGCGGCGGTGCTGGAGGATACGCGCAAGCCCGAGGGCGAGATCCGCGTGACCGAGGTGCTGAACGTGCTCGGCAATATCCAGCGCAATATCGACAATCTCGATGCCTGGATGGCGCCGACCGAAGTCGCGACCTCCATGAACCCCAATGACCGGGCGCAGATCATGTATGAAGCGCGCGGCGTGTGCCTGATCCTCGGGCCGTGGAACTTCCCGCTGGGCCTGACGCTCGGCCCGGTGGCGGCGGCTGTCGCTGCGGGCAATTGCTGCATGGTGAAGCTCACCGATCTCTGCCCGGCAACCGCGCGCGTGGCGGGGAGCATCCTGCGCGATGCGTTTGACGAGAATGAAGTTGCGCTGTTCGAAGGCGATGTGAGCGTTGCGACCGCGCTTCTGGAGCTGCCGTTCAACCACATCTTCTTCACCGGCTCCACCCGCGTCGGGAAGATCGTGATGGCGGCCGCCGCCAAGCATCTGGCGACCGTGACGCTGGAGCTGGGCGGCAAGAGCCCGGTCATCATCGATGACGGCGCCGATATCGAAAAGATCGCGGCGGACCTTGCCAATGCCAAGCAGTTCAACGGCGGGCAGGCCTGCATCTGCCCCGACTATGTCTTTGTGAAGGAAAACCAGCAGGCCGCGCTCGTTGAGGGTTTCAAGGCCAATGTCGCGAAGAACCTCTATGACGCGAACGGCACGATCAGGAAGGAGAGCATCGCGCAGATCGTGAACCAGCAGAACTTCGCCCGCGTGAAGGCCATGTTCGACGATGCAGTGGCGCAGGGCGCGACCGTCGCGGCGGGCGGTGTTCTGGAGGAGGCCGACCTCACCATCCACCCGACGATGCTGACGAATGTCACACCGCAGATGAAGATTTTGCAGGACGAGATCTTCGCCCCCATCCTGCCGGTGATGACCTATGACACGCTCGATCAGGCGATCAGCTATATCGAGGCGCGCGACAAGCCGCTGGCGCTCTATGTCTACAGCCCCAATGAGGCGACGGTGGAGACGGTGCTCCAGCGCACATCATCGGGCGGCGTGACGGTGAACGGCGTCTTCTCCCACTATCTGGAGAACAACCTGCCGTTCGGCGGCGTGAACGGCAGCGGCCAGGGCAGCTATCACGGCTATTTCGGGTTCAAGGCGTTCAGCCACGAACGCGCGGTCTATCGCCACCAGTAAGCCGCGCGCCGGGGTGCGGCGGCCTCAGCCTGCGAGCTGGCCGCCGTCCACGGTGAAGAGCGACCCCGTGACCTTGCGCGCCTGATCGCTCGCCAGGAAGGCGAACATCTCGGCAATGTCGCGCGGATCGCACGTGCCGTCTTCCAGCTTCGGCGCGTTGCGCATGACGAGGCTCCAGTCGACATCGCCTGCAGGCGGCGCGGCATTGCCCATCGGCGTGTTCACATGGCCGGGACAGATCGCGTTGACGCGCACGCCCTTCGCTGCAAACTCGATCGCAAGGCTCTTGGTGATCGCGGCCACGCCATGCTTCGACGCGGCATAGGCGACGGTATAGGCAATCCCCTGCAGCGCGGCGGTTGACGCCGTGTTGACGATATTGCCCTTCGATTTGATGAGGTGCGGGAGGGCCGCCTTGCACATGACGAAGGTGCTCGTCGTGTTGACCGTCAGGATGCGGGCAAAGTCCTCCTCGCTGAACTCCAGCGTCGGGCCCCATTTGAGCATGCCCGAAATGTTGCACAGCACGTCGAGCCCGTCGGTCGCGGCGGCGGCAACCAGCGCGCGGCAGCTGTCGAAATCGGCGGCGTCGAAGGTCTTGATCTGCGGCTTGGTGATCATCATCGACGCGGTCTCTTCGAGGCCAACGCCGTTCAGATCGCCGATGGTGATGCGCGCGCCTTCTTCCGCGAACAGGATGGCGGTCGCCCGGCCAATCCCGGAGGCCGCACCCGTGATGAGAACATTCTTGCCTTCGAACCGCATATCTCTCTCCTTACACGCTGCTTCGAGCTTGATTTGCGTAGTATCTCACTCCATCCTCTACGCAAAGGAGAAATGAGGATGACTCTGGAAGAACGTTTGCAGCGGCTGGAGGATGATCGTGCGATCCGCGACCTGAAGGCCCGCTATCTGCGCGCCTGCGACACCAAGGACCCGGACACCGTCCTCGACACGCTGGCGCCCAAGGGGGCCGTCATCGCCTATGAAGGCTTCCCGCCGTTCGACAACCGCGACGACTTTGTCGCCATCTACCGCCAGATGGGATGCACGCCCGACATCTTTGACATCCACCACGGCGCGAACGGCATCATCACCTTTGAGAGCGCAACCCGCGCGCGCGGGCAATGGTCGCTCTACTTCCACAATATCAACCTCGCCGGCCGCACGCTGACGCAGATGGGTGTCGAATATGACGATGTCTATGTGAAGGACGGCGACCGCTGGTGGATCGCCGAGACGCGCTCCCGCCGGACGTCGTGCCTGATCCATGCAGTGGATGCCGAGGGCAAGCCGACCGTCGCCGTCATGGGAGAGGCCCCGGCAAGCTTCGGGTAATACTCAACCGTTCGTCCCGAGCGATGTCGAGGGACCTTGGAGCGGCCCAAGGTGTCTCGACTTCGCTCGACACAAACGGATTAAGGGATCCCTCCCCTGTCATTCCCGCGAAAGCGGGAATCCATGGCACCATCCTCGGCAGGTGGATTCCCGCTTTCGCGGGAATGACACCCAACTCTTTGCCTCAGAACTTGACCCCGAAGGTCACGCCATAGGTGCGCGGATCCGGGAAGTAACCGAGCGTCAGCCCGCCAAAGCCGGGGCCGAAGTCGATGAAGTTCGTCGGCCGGTCTTCCTTGGTCAGGTTGCGGACCCAGAAGGACAGTTCGGTCTTCGCGCCGCCGATGTTGAGATCGGACACGCGCGCCGCCATGTTGACGATGTCACGCCCCGGCGACCGGGTATTGCCCGCCAGCGTCTGCGTCGCCACGTTGCCGGTGATCGCAAACGGGAAGGTATAATAGCCCGAGACATGGCTGTAATCGCCCGTCAGGCTCAGCTTGCCCCAGTCCCCTTCGATCACGCGCCAGTCGACGCCCAATGCGGCAGTCGCCTTGGGCGTGTGCGGGAAGGCCCGGTTGCCGGCGACGTCCACGCCCCCGTCGATGAAGCTCTTATACTTGGCATCGAGCACCGCGAATGAGCCATTGAGGGTGAGTGCGGGCACCGGCCGCGCCACGACTTCAAACTCCAGCCCCCGGATGCGCGCGGCAGCGGCATTGAGCACGACCGAGGCGGCGGCGCCCTGTGCGGTGAACACCGACAGCTGAATATCCTTATGCTCGTCCCAGAAGCCCGCGACGTTGAAGATCAGCTTGCCATCGGCGAGCTTGGTCTTGAGGCCGAGTTCGTAGCTGTCGACCTTTTCGGGGCGATAGGGATTGCACAGTTCGCTCCCCTTGCCGGGCGCGGTCGTGCAGCTGAACGGCTGGCCGATCAGGCCGCCAACATCGGTTTCCCCGTTGAAGCCGCCTGATTTGTAACCACGCGCCCAGCGGGCATAGACGTTGACGTTGTCGCTCGCCGCATAGCTCACCGTCGCGGTCGGGCTGAAATTGTTGAACTTCGCGTCGGGCACGCCGCCATAGGGCACGTCGAACAGGGTGAAGCGCGGCGTACCCACCGCAAACTTGCGGCGAATGTCCTTGCGTTCATTGGTGTAGCGCGCGCCGAGCGTCAGCTTCAGCGCATCGGTCATCCGATAGTCGAGCTGCGTATAGAGCGCCCAGGCCCGCGTGTGCGAGCCATAGTCCGACTGGAGATCGGCCGCCCCCGGCGCGCCGACCTGATTGAGGAAACCGAAGAAGCGCTGCGGCCCGAGCGTCTCCGCCTTTTCCTTATAGGCGAAGGCACCGACGACATAGCTCAGGCGATCGTCCATCGCCTCACCCGTCAGCTGAAGCTCCTGGCTGTACGCGTGGAAGCTCGTGTCGCGCTGCGTGTTGGCGACGTCGAGCGGAGACCCGTCAAGGTCCGCCGCATCCTGCCAGCGCAGATTGCGATAGGAGGTGATCGACTTCAGCGTCGCCGCCCCGAGATCGGCGGCGATCGTCAGGCTGTGGCCATAGGTCCGCGTCTTTTCATAGAGCGGATTGGCATCGACGCTCGCCGTGCTCTGCCGCGTCGGATTGGCGTAGAGGCCGAGCGGCGCTATGGCGCCAAGGATGGCCGGGTTGGTGAACAGGCTGTTGGGCAGGACGCTGACCAGCTGCGAGAAGTCGGTCCGCTGATTGTAGCGGCTGTAATCGAACTGATAGTCCGCCGTGATGATGCCTTCGGGCTTCAGCCGCAGCTGGATCATGCCCGACTTACCGTCGAGATTGCCCAGATCGCTGACCGAGGTCGGGCGTGCCAGGAACGCCTGCGGGAAGGGATTGGGAACGACCTTCACAAAGCCGTCGCGCTTCTGCAGTTGGCCCGACACCTTCATCGACAAGGCGCCCATGGCGGGCAGATCGAGAACGGCCTTGCCCTTCCAATAGTCATAATTGCCATAGCTGATCTCGGCCGAGCCGCGCAGCTCGCCCGAGGGCTTGCGCGTCACAAGGTTGACGGCACCGGCCAGCGCATTGCGGCCATAGAGCGTGCCCTGCGGACCGCGCAGCACTTCGACACGCTCCAGATCCGCCACGTCGAAGATCGAGCCCTGCGCCTTCGCGATATAGACGCCATCGAGATACAGGCCCACGGCCGGCTCCCACGTCACCGCGGGGTTGATCGTGACCGAGCCGCGAATGGCGATCTGCGAGATCGTCTTGTTCGACGGCGCGCGTTCAATCTTCACATTGGGGGCGATCGTGCCCAGCCGGTCGATCGAGCTGATGTCGCGCGATTCCAGATATTCGGCGCTCACCGCCGAAATGGCGATCGGCACGTCCTGGACGTTTTCTGCACGCTTCTGCGCGGTGACGACGATGTCGCCGATGCCGCCGGTGTCCTCTGCCGAGGTGTCCTGCGCGACTGCCGGCATCGCCATGGCGGTGCTGGCGAGCAGGGTTGCAAAACGGATTGCCTTCATATCGACCTCCCTATTCCAAACTACGCATTGCAAACGATTGACGTTTGCGTATTTATCTACTGCAATATGCTACGTAAATCATAGCTAGACAATATGAATTGCCGTGATAGCGTAACATAAAAGCCACAAAATTGCGCATATAGAGGATAAAACGTGCTCGCAGCCCTATTGCTCGCAGCGTCCGGCCTGCCCGAGGCGGCGGATTGCGAAAAGATCTCGAACGATCCCGCTGCCGCACTGGCCTATAGCGCGGGGCTTCAGGGCTTCATCTACGGCTATCCCATTGTCGACATGCTGAAGCAGATGCACAATGAGACGCACCGCGTCAGCGCGGACCAGCCCGTTGTCGCGCCCGTCAACAGCATCGTGCCCTATCCCCACATCCTGACCCCAGAAACACAGGGGCAGCTGCGCGCGCCGAATGCGGACACCCTGTATCTGAATGCCTGGGTCGACATGTCCAAAGGCCCCGTGCTGGTCGAGGTGCCGGACATGGGATCGCGCTATTACACGCTGGCCTTCATGGACCTTTACGCAAAGCCGCATCACCTCGGCACACGCACCAATGGCGGAAAGGCGATGAAATATGCGCTGGTTGGCCCGACGGGCGGCGCTGTTCCGGCGGGCTATGAACGGTTTGATCTGCCGACCGACAAGGCGTGGATGCTCGGACGCATTCTGGCCGATGGACCGGCAGACGAAAAACGCGTCATCGCGATCGCCAAGACGTTCAGGATGCAGGGGCCCATGGCCACCGAAGTGACTTCGGCCGAACCGATGGACCCCTATGCGAGCCTTGACTACTTCACGCTCCTCAACGGAGCGCTGAAGTCCCTCCCCCCGATTGCCGACGAAGCCGCTCTGATGGCAACCTTTGACCGGGCCGGCTTTGGCCCCGCGACGAGCTTCGTCCCTGAAAAGCTGCCCCCTGCGCAGCTGCTTGGCCTCGCCTGTGCGGTACGGATCGGCAATGACGTCCTTGCCAAGCAGGGCTTCAAGCCGACGCAGATGGCCAATGGCTGGATGCGCAACAATCGCATGGACAAGCCGGGGCATGACTATGTCCTGCGCGCGGAAACGGTGCGCGGCGGCTATGTGAATGCCGAGGAAGAGTCGATCTACCCGGCCGCCGTCATGGACAACAAAGGCGAAATGTTCGACGGCAGCCGGACGTACCGCATCCGCTTCGACGCCGGAAAGCTGCCGCCCGTTGGCGCTTTCTGGTCGATCACCGCTTATGATCTGGCGACCGCAAAGCTCGTTCCCAATGCGATCAAGCGTTACCAGTTCGGCGACCGGACCAAGGGCGTCAAATATGGCAAGGACGGATCGCTCACGGTCACGCTGTCGGCCGCACCGCCCAAGGAGGGAAGATCCAACTGGCTCCCGACGCCTGCGGGCCGCTATCACCTCGTCACCCGCATGTATCTGCCCAAGCCCGAAGCCCTGGACGGCCGCTATAAGCTGCCGCCTGTTGAACGCGTTGAACCATAGGACCGGACATGACCTCTCTTGAAGCCCGCATCGACCGCCTGGAATCGCTCGATGCCATTCGCCAGCTTCCCGCCAAATATGCGCTCGCGCTCGACATGCGCGACATGGACGCGATGGTCTCGCTCTTCCCCGCCGATGTCCGCGTCGGCAAGGACGCATCGGGCCGCGCGGCGCTGCGCGCCTATATGGACCGGACCCTGCGCTCTCCTTTCACCGGCACGTCGCACCATATCGGCGGCCATGTGATCGAGTTTGACGATGCCGACCACGCCCACGGCGTCGTCTATTCCAAGAACGAGCATGAAACGCCGGTCGAGGGCGGTCAGGACGAATGGGTCATCATGCAGATGATGTATGTCGACGATTATGTCCGACAGGATGGCCGCTGGCATTTCGCGCGCCGCCTGCCGCTCTATTGGTACGCGACCGACCTCAATAAGCCGCCGGTCGGCCCCAACAAGATGCGCTGGCCGGGCACCGAATGGGTGGAGGGCAATTTCCACAAGCTCTTCCCAAGCTATGCCGAATATTGGGCGCGCGACGGCGATCATGAGGGCCCGGTGGCGGAGCCGGCACCGCTTGAAGGTTTCCTGAATGCCATGCGCCGGGGGGCTGCGCCGCCCAAGGTCAAGGTGCGGGCCGACTGATGGTCGATCTCCAGACCCTGATTGACGAGCGCGCCATCCAGCATGTCTACATGCGCTATTGCGACCTTGTGGATGCAAGGGCGTTCGACCGTCTTTCGGAGGTTTTCACGCCCGACACGCGCGGGGACTATACGCAGGCGCTCGGCCCGGGCGTCATCACCGAGGGGCTGGACGTCCTGATCGGCGCGATGCACGCCAATCTCGGCGCGCATTCGGCCTGCGGCGCCACCCATCACAATGTTACGAACTTCAGGATCTCTGTGAGCGGCGACACGGCTGACGCGAAGGTCCACTATATCGCGGCGCATGCCGGCGCAGGGCCGCTCATCGGCAAGAGCTACGTCATGTGGGGCGAATATGAAGACCGGCTTGTGCGCACGCCGGAAGGCTGGCGCGTGAAGGACCGCGTCTACACCCTGTCCTGCTTCGACGGCGACCCGGCGATCGTCAGCGGCACATCGGCATGAACACCATGCGGGCGATGGTGATCGATGGCTTTGGCGATCCCGATGTGCTTCGACCCGCCGAGATGCCTATCCCCGCGCCAGCACCGGGTGAAGTGCTTGTGCAGCTGGCCTATGCGGCCGCCAATCCGGCCGACTGGAAAGCCCGCCGGGGCTGGCTGTCGCAATATTTCGACTATCATTTCCCCTTTGTCCTCGGCTTTGACGGGGCGGGCATTGTCACAGCTGTTGGAGAGGGCGTGACCCATGTCGCCCTCGGCGACCGGGTGGTTCTCGCCACCAATCAGGGCATGGGTCTGAACGGAAGCTACGCCGAATATGCGATCAGCGCCGCAGAACGGACAGTCCCCCTGCCCGCCAATCTGTCACTAGCGCGGGCAGCGGCGCTCCCCACGGCGGGCATGACGGCCCTGGAAGCGCTGTTCGATGTCGGCCAGCTGGCCGCAGGACACAAGGTCCTGATCAACGGCGGCGCCGGTGGGACGGGTGGCTATGCGATTGCGCTCGCGGCGGCGGCAGGCGCCCAGGTTGCCGTCACGTGCAGCGCAGGCAATGCGGACTATGTCCGCGCGCTCGGCGCGGAACTGGCCATCGATTACCGCGCCGAACAGGTCGGCGCGGCCATTGCCCGTTTTGCGCCGGAAGGTCTCGATCTGGTCGTCGATGCCGTCGGACAAGAGAGCCTGTTGGAGGCCGTGGATTGGGTCCGGCCCGGCGGGATGATCGCCGCCATCGGGACGCTGATCCCGGACGAGACCCCGCATGACGCCGTCCGGGCCGCAGCGCGCGGTGTGACGGTCATACCAACGGTGTCGACCTTCCCGAACCAAGGGCGCCAGCTGGCCCGGCTCGTTCAAGAACTAGCCCGCGGCACCTTTGACCGCATCCAGATCGAAACACTGCCGCTCGATCAGGTCGCAGAGGCCCATCGCCGCATCGAAGCGGGGCATGTGCGGGGAAAACTCGTCCTCGCAATCAACCCCGCACTCACGGACTAGGCGGTCGCCTCAGAAATAATAGCTCGCGCCATTGGCGACGAGCACCGATCCATTGACGAAGCTCGCATCCTCGCTCGCGAGATAGGCGACGGCGGCAGCGATTTCGCTCGGGTCCGCCATGCGGCCGAGCGGGATGCTCGCTTCCATCGACTTGATCCATTCATCGGGGATGCCCGCCATGACCGGCGTGTTGGTCGGCCCCGGCGCGACGGCATTGACGCGGATCTTGCGCGGTGCGAGTTCACGGGCGAGCTGACGCGTCAGGCCGATGACAGCGGCCTTGGACGTCACATAATGCGGCGAGCCTTCGCCCGACTGCGCGCTGGTTGAGCTGATATTGATGATCGCGCCGGGATTGCCGTCTTCGGCGAGAACGCGGGCGAATTCCCGCGCCACGTAAAAGGCGCCGTTGACGTTGACCGCCATGACAGCCGCCCAGCCGTCATCTTCCATATGGATGAGCTGATCGACGATCACATCGGAGCTGCCCTTGGCGGCGAGTTCCTCATTGCGTTTCGCCATCGCACCGTAGAACTGCTCGGACCCGTCCTTGGGCGCCTGACCGATCCCGGCATTGCTGACGGCAATGTCGAGGCGGCCGAATTCGGCCCGCGCCGCGCGAACCGCAGCAATGACCGAGGCCGAGTCCGCAACATTGCACTGGAGCGCGAGGGCAGCGCCGCTGGCTTTCGCGTCCTCCACATTCATATCGAGCGCGGCGACCTTTGCGCCCTCAGCGGTCAGCCGCGCCACAATGGCGCGGCCAATGCCCCGCCCCGCGCCCGTCACAATGGCGGCCTTGCCGTCAAAACGTCCCATCAGTCATTCGCTCCTGTCATGTGACGCGCCGCGATATAGCCAAAGGTCATCGCCGGACCGATGGTGACGCCCGCGCCCGGATAGCTCTCGCCCATCGCCGAGGCGGCATTATTGCCGATGGCGTAGAGGCCAGTGATTGGCTTGCCCTTGGCATCGAGCACGCGCGCCTTGTCGTCGGTCAGCAGCCCGCCATTGGTGCCGATATCGCCCGGATAGATCGGCATGGCATAAAAGGGCCCCTTGGCAATCGGCGCGAGACAGGGGTTCGGCCCGACGCGCGGATCGCCGTACATCTTGTCATAGGCCGCCTCCCCGCGATGGAAATCGGGGTCTTCCCCCTTCACGGCGTGTTCGTTGAAGCGGGCGACCGTCTGCGCGAGGATGTCCGGCGGCACGCGCATGGCGAGCGCCAGTTCCTCGATGGTCTTGCCCTTCTTCAGGATGCCGCGCACCTCGCCGCGCTGCAGCCAGTCGGGCATGATCGGATAGAGCGGGCCGACCGGATAATTGTGGCGGTACTTGTGATCGAAGACGAACCAGGTCGGGCTGGCATCGCCATGCTCCGCCGCACGCCGCGCCATCTGCTGGCCGACAATGTGGTAGGAGGCCGCTTCGTTCAGGTAACGCTGACCCTTCTGGTTGACCATGATGCAGCCCGGCAGCGCGCGCTCGATGGTGCACAGCCGCCCGCGATCCTCGCCCGGCACGTAAAAGACCGGCGCGGCCCAGGCGGACTGCATGTTGAGCGTGGCCGCGCCCAACGCCTTGCCCGCGCGGATGCTGTCGCCGGTGTTCCCGCTCGTCCCGCCGGACAGATAGGCGTTGCGATAAAGCGGGGCATTTTCGTCGCGCATCGACTGGTTCTTGTCGAAGCCACCGGCGGCCAGCACGACGCCTTTGCGCGCGCGGATGCGGAGATCCTTGCCCTGATGCCGGACAACCGCGCCAATGACTTTGCCCTTCTCCTCGACAAGGTTCACCAGCGGGCTTTCGAGCCAGACGGGCACACCCTTCTCGTTGAGCGCCAGCCGGAGCCCGCCAAGCAAGGCATTGCCGAGCGTCAGGCGCCGGTCCTTGCGCGACTTGAAACGGAACGGCCAATCGAACCAGTAGCGCGCAAGGCTTTTGGTCAGGTGCCACCACCAGCCCGGCGCACGGAAGAGGATGATGTAGGTCTCATCAAAGTGCCAGTTCAGATAGCCGAACAAGCTCGCCGCAGGCGACGCAAACCGCAGCGTTTCAACATCTTTGCCCAGCTTCTTCCCATCGACCGGGAGCGGCATGTGCGTGCGATAGCCGGTCGGGCTGCCGCCGGGGTTTTCGGCGTGATAGTCCGGATAGGGAAAGGCCTGATAGTTGATCTCGGTCTTGTTGGTGACCCAGCGCAGCATCGGCGCCGCATTCTCAACGAATGCCCGGATATTGGCATCGGGCACATTCTCCTTGGACAGCGCACGGACATATTTGAAGGCGTCGTCGACATTGTCCTCAAAGCCTGCGGCCCGCGCCTGATCGCTGGCGGGGATCCAGATCCCGGCGCCCGATGTCGCGGACGTCCCGCCCCACAGGGCTTCCTTTTCGATCACCAGCACGTCGGCGTGATTGTCCGCCGCGACCAAGGCGGAAAGCAGCCCCCCGGCCCCGGAGCCGACCACCAGCGTGTCGATTTCCCTGTCCCATGTCTCGGTCATGCTTGCTCACCTGTCAGGTAGAATTGGGGCGCTTCACGCGCGGTAATGGCGGCATTGCGCGCGGCAAAGCCGTCGTCCAGCGCTTCGGGCTGCGGAATGATGTAATAATCGCCCCGGTCGATGGCGTCGAAGACAAGCGGCGCGAATGCGTCGGGCGTCAGGCCATTGGCGTCGAGCATCCCCGTCATCACATCGTGGAAGCCCTTCGACGCTTCCGTCGGGGCTTCGCGGAAGATCTCGGATTTGACCGGCCCCGGCGCGAGCAGCGAGACCTGCACCTGGCTTTTCAGCATGGCCAGTTCCCCCGCCAGCGATTCCGTGAGCGCCACAACGGCGAACTTGGTCGCTGAATAGGGTGCCATCAGCGGCGCGGGCAGGAATCCCCCGACCGAGGCCGTGTTGATGATCCGTGCAGGACGGTTGGCAGCAATCAGGCGCGGCACAAAGGCCCGCAGACCGTTGACGATCCCGCCAATGTTGACGTCAAGCGACTGCTGCCAGCGCGCGGCCGGTATTTCCCAGCTGAGCCCCGTCGACAGCACGCCCGCATTGTTGAACAGCAGATCGACCTGCCCGTGCCGCCCATAAGCAGCAGCAGCCAGCGCCTCCACCGAAGCCGGGTCGGTGACGTCGGTCGGGACGGCCACGGCCGCCTCTCCGATGTCCGCTGCAACCTCTGCCAGACGCGTCGCGTCACGGTCGGCGAGGACGACCGTCATGCCCCGGCGGGCGGCCTCTCGCGCAAGCCCGGCACCGATGCCGCTCGCTGCCCCCGTGATGACGGCAACTGTCACGTGCGGAACTGCGCCACCACGTCGGCCACAGCATTGGCCACGTCATTGCGACGATAGCCCAGCAGCGCGACCTCGGCCGGATCGGGGTTCACTCGCACCCAGTTGCCGCGCCCCTGCGGGATAGCGATATCGGGGAGCAGCGGGTTTTCCTCGTCACGCTCCTCCACCGTCACATCGCTGCCCACGGCATCGAAGAACAGCTGGAAATATTGGGCGAAGGTCAGGTTTTCGTCGCCGACCAGATAGGCCTTGCCGCTTTCGCCCCTCTCCAGCGCGCCCTCGATCGCCTCGGACAGCGAGAGGAACGACATGAAATTGGTGCCGCCTGCCGGGCCGAACACCGGGATCGGGATCTTGCCCTGCGCCCATTGAACGTAAGGATCAAAGATGGCGCTCGGCAGGCCGGGAACACTGCCGACCATGAAGGGGGCGTTGACGCTGACAACGTCAAATCCGGGGCGCGCCTCGGCCCGCGCGCCTTCGCATGCGGCCTTGCGGGAACGGATATAGCCATTGCCTTCGAGCAGTTCGGGCGCCGCCTGATGGTAATAGCTGCCCAGCTGGATCGCGCGCTTGACGCCCGCCTCACGGCAGGCCGCGAAGAAGGCGGGCACCGCCTCGTGATTGGCCTTGATGAGGAATTCGGCAAAGTCCACGCCCTGCGGAACGTGGCGCGGGTCATTGCCGGCGGCGAAGACGACCCAGTCAAAGCCAGCGAGCTTCTCCGGCGTGTAATCACCCGCCACATAATCACCCTGCACGAAGGGCATGGCCGCCATGGGCGTCGCCGGATTGGCCGGGTTGCGCCCGCCGATCGACACGTCGTGTCCCTTGGATGCCAGATGGAGCGCGGCGTGACCGCCCAATGCGCCGGTGCCACCTATAACCAGTATCTTCATGATTCAGTCTCCCTTCCGGCCCGCGCAGCGGAAACCGCCTCGTGACCGTAAATTGTTTCGACCATCGCGGTCAGATCGGGGCTGCGACGCAACAGCGTGCCGCCGTCTATGGCGAGAAACTGCCCGGTCACCCACGCGCTTTCCGGCCCGGCCAGATAACGCACGGCACCGGCGATATCCTCAGGCTCTCCAAGCCGGCCGAGCGGGTATTCCGGCAGGAAAGGATCAAGTGCGCCGGGCGCGGCAAAGGCCGCCTCCGTGCTGTTCGCGCGCGTCATCCCGGGGCGGATCGCGTTCACGCGAATCCCTGCGGAACCCAGCTCATCCGCAGCGGAACGGACCAGTCCTTCCAGCCCGGCCTTGGCGACATGATAGGTGGTCAGATACGGAAAGCTCATCTGCGCCGTCACAGAGGACGTGCAGATGATCGAGCCCCCGGGCCCCATCAGCGGCGCCGCATGGCGGATGACGTGGAAGGCACTCATCAGATTAAGTTCCAGATCGTGCCGCAGGGTGTCTGCCTCAAGCATGAGGAGCGGCGTGAATGCCGCCCCGCCGACGGTTGCAAAGGCGACATCAAGCCGGTCTGCAAGGCCGTGAGCCTGATGGAGCGCCGCCTTCACCGCAGCCTCTTCGCAGCAATCGCCGACGATCTCGGTGATCTGCGCCGCCGGAACCTGCGCCCGGATATCGGCCACAGTCTTTGACAGGCCTTCGGCACGCCGCGCCATCAACACAAGCCGTGCGCCATCCCGCGCCAGAGCGAGTGCAGCAGCCGAGGCGATTGCCCCGGTTGCCCCGGTCACAAAAGCGGTCATGCCGGTGAGCGCCGTCACACGCTGTCGCCCTTCACGGTAACCGGCCGCACCTCTTCCCATTCCACAATGAGCTTGCGATGCGTGAAGCGCCAATGGCCCTCTTCCCGCCGCCAGTGATCCTGATAGCGGATCGTCCAGACGAGCACGCTGTCCGTCTCATTCAGCAGATGGTCCGCCGTGCAATAGGTTTCGCCTGTGGCGTCATCCCCGCTGACGGTCGCGACCTGATTATGGACGCGGTGGACCGTTGCGCGGAACATCTGCCCCAACGCGTCGATCGAGCCGAGATTGGCGTCGCGCCCGGCAATCGAGAAGCCCGGCCCCTCGATCACGCAGTCCTCGGCCAGCACCGCCTGCCACAAGGCCTTGTCGCGACGATCGGCACCTTGCGCGTAGAGCTCCGCCGTCCGCCGCAGTTCGGCCAGATCGCGGAGTTCGTCCAGCGTCACGGCTCAGCGCCCCGGTATCTTGAGGCCGTTGCCCGTGACCATCGGGACGACGGTCCATTCGCCGGTGGGCGTCCGGGTCCAGCCGGCCGCCGCAAGCGCGCCGCCATCGACATGGATCGCGGTGCCCGTCACCCAGGCCGCAAGCGGGCTGGCGAGATAGAGCGCCGCCCCTGCGCAGTCGGCGGGCGTACCAAACCGGCCCAGCGGGATCCACTTGTCCATGTTTGCGCGGTTTTCCGGCGGGATCATGACGTCAAGCGCGACCTGCGGCGTGTCCGTGGTTTCGGGTGCGATATCGTTCACACGAATGCCCTCGGGCGCCAATTCCAGGGCGAGGCTCTTGGTAAAGCCTGCAATCCCGGCCTTGGCAGCGGCGTAGACGCTGCAATAGGGAATGCCGCGATAGGCCTCGATCGAGGTCACGTTGATGATCGACGCCCCCGGCGCCGCCTTGCGCAGCAAGGGCAGCAGCGTGCTCGTCATCCGCAGCAACTGGCCGAGATTGACGTCGAGGATCTCGTCAATCTGGTCGCCGCCGAGCATGTCGAACGGCAGCGCGTGAACGAAATGACCGACATTGTTGACCAGAATGTCGAGCTTGCCCGACACCGCCTCCACCTTTTCGGCGAGGAGCTTGGGCGTGGCGCGGTCCAGCACATCGCAGGTGACGACGTGCGCGCCAGGATGTGCGGCAGCGACGGCTGCGGCGCGTTCGGGATCAATCTCCGCGATGATCAGCGTCGCGCCAGCAGCAGCAAAGGCATCTGCAATACCGCGCCCGATGCCCACGCCCCCGCCTGTCACGAGGACAGCTTTACCGCTATAATCCAGTGGGTTGGAAGGCATCGTCACGACGGAATGTAAAGCTGCGCAGCCTTACCTCCATCCACCGGAAGGGCGACGCCGGTGATATAGCTCGCCGCATCGGACAGCATGAAGACGATGGCTTCTGCCAGCTCTTCAGGCTTGCCACCCCGGCCCATCGGAATGGCCTCTGCCGTCTTTGCGGCGAGTTCCGGTGCCTTGATCGCGAAGTCGGCCGTCGCGGCGGTGTTCACCTGCCCCGGGACAATCGCGTTGACGCGGATGCCCTGACGCGCGCCTTCCATGGCAGCGACCGCCGTGAACTGGATGAGCGCGGCCTTGGACGCCGAATAGCTCGAATAGTTCGGCATGGCGCGGATCGCCGTGGTCGAGGAGATGTTGACGATCGAGCCCTTGCCCTGCTTGGCCATCACCGCCATCGCGGCCTTGGTGCCGACAAAGACGGCTTCGGAATTGACCGCAAAGTCCTTGCGCCAATGTTCGAGCGAGAGCTTGCTGATCGGTGCATAATGCGTCGACATCGCGTTGTTCACGAGCATGTCGAGCCGCCCGTGGCGCGCGGCCACATCAGCGATCATCGCCTCAAAAGCCGGGAAATCGGTCACGTCCAGCTGGACGGCTTCAACTTTCCCGCCGGCATCCTCAATCTGCTTGCGACCAATGTCGAGCTGATCCTGACGCCGTCCGCAGATGACGACCTGCGCCCCGCGCCGCGCGAGCAATGTCGCGGTCGCAAGGCCGATGCCGTCGCTGCCACCGGTCACAATGGCAACCTGCCCCGCCAAATCCTGAATCATTCCAGCTCCTCTCCCAAGAATTTCCACGCATTTGATGTTTTATCTAGCGTTGTGTCAACATGATGCGTAAATTCTGACAAACAAAATTACGAAAATGAGGATTCGAGAGGCATGACAGACCTGAGCGGCAAGATTGCCCTGATTACGGGCGCTGGACAAGGCGTAGGCCAGGGCGTGGCGCTGGCTATGGCGGCGGCCGGCGCGAAGATCGCCGTCACCGGCAGAACCCTCGAAAAGCTTGAGAAAACGGTCGCGATGATTGCGGAGCGTGGTGGCGAAGCCATAGCCATCGCCTGCAACGTCAAGTCGGCTGACGATCTCGCTAACGCCGTATGGGAAACTGTGAAACAGCTGGGTGGCGTCGACATCCTCGTCAACAATGCGCAGGAAGTGCCCAATGGCAAGCTGCTCGACGTCGAGGATGCAGCCTTTATCGCCGGGTTTGAGTCGGGACCCCTCGCCTCCTTCCGCCTGATGAAGCTGGTCCACCCGCACATGGTGGCGCGTGGCGGCGGCACGATCTTCAACCTCGCCTCCTCCGCGGGCATCCGCTGGGACATGAGCGGCTATGGCGCTTATGGCGCGGTCAAGCAGGCCACGCGCGTCCTCACCCGTGCAGGCGCCGCCGAATGGGGCCGCGAAAACATCCGCGTCCTGACCATCGCCCCCCATGCGGAATCGCCCGGGCTCAAATGGTGGATCGAGAACAACCCCAAGGAAGCCGAAGCCTTTTTCCGGACGATCCCGCTCGGGCGCATCGGACGCCTTGAGGAAGATGTCGGCCGCGCGCTTGTCGCCCTGTGCGGACAGGACCTGTCCTATCTGACCGGCGCGACCATCCCGCTGGATGGTGGGCAAGCCAACTTCGACTGACGGAGGCCGCCATGGAAAAGGTCATCTCTGCGCTCTGGAAGCCGGACAGCGAGAGCCGCGCGGCGTTCAACGCCCGCATCCTCGCCGAACTGCCCGGCGCCCTCTCCGCCGCCGGAGCCTCGCAGGTCCGCATCAATGTGGAGGATGACACGACCGACCAGGGGGCGGCGCTTCGCCAGACGCGCGGGCATCCGCAGCACCACGCAACCGTCCAGTTCTGGATGCCGTCGGCCAATGCGATCTTCCGGGGGGCTGTGGACGATGTGCTCGCCAATGCTGGCGACCGCTTTGCCGCCTGGCTGGTGCTGGAATCGACGATCCTGCCCAATAAGGACCACCCGCCCGCCAAGGGCGCGCGCACCTGGGGCTGGGCACAGATGGCGTTTCTCACGCGGCCCGAGCGCCTGACCTTCGATGAATGGCTCGCCATCTGGCAGGACCATCATACCCGCGTTGCCATCGAGACGCAGTCAAACTTCGAATATGTCCAGAACATCGTCATCCGCGCGCTGACTCCCGATGCCCCGCCTTACTCCGCCATCGTCGAGGAATGCTTCCCCGAAAGCGCGCTCAGCGACCCTTATGTCTTTTTCGACGCAGTCGGCGATCAGGCCAAGTTCGACGCCAATCTGGCAACCATGATGGACAGCTGCGACCGTTTCATTGATCGTGGCACGATTGATGTCCTCCCGACCTCCCAATATAATTTCTGACAGGACCAGCGACATGAACAGCGTGCGCATCGGGGGCGGCAGCGCCTTCTTTATCGACAGCGCGATGGCGGTGCCGCAGCTGCTCAAGGCCGGGGTGGATTACATCATCCTCGACTATCTGGCCGAAGGCGCGATGGGCCTGCTCGGCCGGATGCGTCAGGCCGATCCGGCGAGCGGCTTCACGTCGGACTTCATGGACGTGCATATCGGCCCGTTCCTGAGCCAGATCGCCGCGTCGGGCACACGCATCCTCGCCAATGCCGGCGGCGTCAATCCGGCGGGGCTGGCGCATGTGCTGCGCACGCGGATCGCCGAGCTCGGGCTCGACATTCCCGTGTCGGTCATTGAGGGCGACAATCTCATGGACCGCCTCGGCGACCTTGCGGACACGCGCGACATGTTCACCGGCGCGCCGTTCCCGGCGCGCGGCGTGACCAGCTGCAATGCCTATCTGGGCGCCTTCCCCATCGCCGCTGCACTGGGCAAGGGCGCACAAATCGTCCTCACGGGCCGGGTGGTGGACTCCGCCCTTGCGCTCGGTGCCCTCGTCCATGAATTTGGCTGGGCGCGCGATGACTGGACCCGCCTCGCGGCAGGCACGCTGGTCGGCCATCTGATCGAATGCGGCGCACAGGTAACGGGCGGCACCTTCACCGACTGGCGACAGGTGGAAGGCTGGGCGACCATCGGCGCGCCGATCGCCGAATGTCACGCCGACGGCAGCTGCATCATCACCAAGCCGGAGGGCACGGGCGGCCTCGTCTCGGTCGGCACCGTGGCCGAACAGATGCTCTATGAGGTCAGCGATCCGCAGGCCTATTTCGTGCCTGACGTCACCTGTGACTTTTCCACCGTCACCCTGGAACCGGCGGGCGAGAACCGCGTCCGCGTGACGGGCGCGACCGGATATCCCCCGCCCGCCACGCTCAAGGCCTGCGTCACCTGGGACGATGGCTGGCGGGCGATTGCCTATCAGCCCGTCATCGGTCCGGCCGCGCGCGAACGCGCGACCAAGCAGGCCGCCGCCCTGTTTGAACGCGGGACGCTGATGCTGCGCGGCCGCAACATGGCCGACTGGCGCCGCACCGAGGCGGTGCTGATCGGCAGCGAAGAAGAAGTCGTCGCAAAGCTCGTCGTCGAGCATGATGAGATGCTGGCCGCACAGATGTTCGTGCGCGAACAGTTCGCCGCGATCTCCGCCATGTCGCCCGGAACCAGCGTCGCCTTTGGTCCCTCGGTCGCCCCGATGATGCAGCTGCTGTCGTTCACGGTAGACCGGGCCATGGCGGAGCCGCGCGTCGATGGCGCCCCCTGCCCCGATGCGATCCCGGCGTTCTTCGCTCCAGATTTGATTGCACGACCCTCCGTCCCCGCCCCCGGCGACCAGACCGGACGCACGGCGACACTGGAAGAGCTGGCCTTTGCCCGAAGCGGCGAAAAGGGTGAGACGATCAATGTGGGCGTCATTGCGCGCCAGCCCGAACATCTCGGCGCCCTGCGTGCAGCGCTGACCGAAGACGCGCTGCGCGCCTGGCTGCCTGATCTGGGCGATTTCCGCGTGACGGTCTATGACCTGCCCGGCACCCACGCGCTCAACATCGTGATGGACGGCGCGCTTCCGGGCGGGCTCAATGCGAGCCAGCGGCTGGACCCTGCGGCCAAGAGCATTGCCCAGCGGCTGATGCGGTTTCCCGTCGCTCTATAGGGTCTTGCGCGTTCCGATCCAGAAGTCGCCTTCCTTCTGGGTGTCGAGGTCCCGCGCGCCGCGCACGCCGAGCTTGGCGCGCGCCTCCTCGAGCGGGACGTGCCAGACGTCTTCCATCTTCGCCATCCAGAACGGGTCGGACTCACGCCCGATCCTGATCCCCTGCTGGATGCACTCAAGCGCGCATTCCCAGATCTGGGGATAATGCAGCATCGTGCGGATGACGTAGCGCGTCGTCCCCAGGATGGAGAGCACGCTCATCTCCCCGGCCAGCTCCTTGTTCTGGATGTGCGTGTGGATCGTCGCGAGGCGGAACCAATAGGGGATCAACTCGCCCATATAGTTGAAGCCGCCGCCGGTCAGGATGTGCTCATAATCGTGCGTCTGGCCGGACCGGAGCGAGTAATATTGCCACTGGGTCTGGGGCTTGTAATCGGGGACGATCTGGATCTCGTAATTCCCTTCGGTCGCGGTCTTGTAATAGATGCCTCCGACCGTGCCGGGGGCACAGTCCTTCAGATCCTCAATCTTGTAGTTGGAGACGTGCCATTCGTTGAACCAGGCGTCGAAGCGCGGGTTCACCTTGCGCTCCTCGGTGATCATATGCTCGATATGGTCAAAGTCGCGTAGCTCGTCGATGAAGGTGAGGAGCTGGTGCATCTCGGCCGCCGGCGGGAAATCCGGGCCATTCTTCTTGAGCGCGATGAAGGCGATCCATTCGCGCAGCTTGGGGTGGTTGAGATATTTGGACGACGAGACCAGAACACTGGAGTCCGTGCCGAGCAGATTTACCCCGCGCGCGAGATAGGGAATGTCGTCCATAAGTGCTGTCTCTCCTACATTTGCGTAAAATATACCTCTTTTCAATTCGCAAATCTAGGGTAATTGATAGGAAGAGAGACGAAGTGCGTCGAATCGGAGAGGGATTGGTATGTCTGAGAGCAAAGTGGCACTCGTCACGGGCGCAAGCCGTGGCGCAGGCGCAGGCGTCGCGCGTGGATTGGGCGAGCTTGGCTACACCGTTTATGTGACCGGACGTTCCGTGGAGTCCAGCGCCGCCAAGGGCTGGGACGGGTCTCCCCTGCCCGGCACGATCGGCGAAACCGCGGCCGAAATCACCAAGCGCGGCGGCAAAGGCATTGCCGTTGCGTGCGACCATTCCGATGACGCGCAGGTCGCCAAGGTGTTCGAACAGATTGCCGATGAACAGGGCCGGCTCGACATCCTCGTCAACAATGCCGCCTATATGCATCCGCAGCTGATCGAGAAAAAACCCTTTTGGGAAAAGGAATTGGCGGCGCAATACATCCTCGATGTGGGTCTGCGCTCCTCCTATGTCTCCAGCTGGCACGCCGCGCGCATGATGGTGCCGCAGGGCTCGGGCCTGATCGCCTTCACCTCCTCCTTCGGCGCGTCCTGCTACATGCATGGTCCGGCCTATGGCGCGCAGAAGGCGGGCATCGACAAGCTGGCGCACGACATGGAACATGACCTGCGTGGCACGGGCGTGGCCGCGGTGTCGATCTGGCTTGGCCCGCAAATCACCGAACGCGCGCTGATCGCGAAGGAAGTGAACCCCGAGCAATATGAAGGCTTCATGTCGGTTGCCGAGAACCCCGAGTTCACCGGCCACATCCTTGATGCCATCCGCAAGGCGCCGAACCTTGACGATCTGTCGGGCCAGACGCTGATCGGCGCCGAGATCGCCAAGGAGCTCGGCATCACCGATCGCGGCCATGAACGCCCGTCCTATCGCGACATGCTGGGCAGCCCGCGCACCAAGAACCCGGCGGCCGTGTACTGATCGCCATGGCCAAGCAGTTTCATCTCGCCGACCTGTTCGAAACCGTTGCCGCGACTGTCCCCGACCGCGTGGCGATCAAGACGGTCAGCACGACGCTGACCTATGCCGAACTCAACGACCGGGCGGATCGTCTCGCAGCAGGTCTGGCCGCGCAGGGCGTGACGCGCGGCGACACGGTCGGGCTCTATCTCATGAACTCGCCCGCCTATCTGGAAGGCTTCATCGCGGCGGTGAAGCTGGGGGCAGTGCCGTATAACGTCAACTATCGTTACCGCGGCGATGAGCTGCGGTACCTGTTCGCCAATGCCGAGAGCGCGGCGATCCTGCACGGCGCCGAATTTTCGGACGTGGTGCGCGAGGTGCGCGGCGACGTTCCGACGCTCAAGGTGACCGTGGCCGTTGACGACGGTTCGGGCGCGGACATCTCCGGCTCGCTCGCCTATGACGACCTGCTCAAGACTGCCCCTGCCGGCCCCTATGACCGTCACGAGGACGATATCCTCCTGACCTATACCGGCGGCACCACGGGGATGCCCAAGGGCGTGATGTGGCCGCACCGGGCCTTCCTCTTCGCCTGTGCGGGCGGGGCGGGCTATTTCAATCCGGCAGGCTCCGTTGTCGTGCCAGAAGATATCGCTGACCGCGCCGCAAATGGCTATCCATTGAAGATGATGCCGCTGGCCCCGCTGATGCACGCCGCTGCCGTCTGGGCGACCTGGTCTGCGCTGCTCAACGGCCTGACGATCATCCTAGATGAGAGCAAGAGCTTCCAGCCCGAACATGTCTTCGACCTCGCCGAGCGCGAGGGCGCGAACCTTCTGCAGTTCGTCGGCGACGCCATGGCGATCCCGCTGCGCGATACGCTGAAAGCGCATCCCGGCCGGTGGAACCTGCAGGCCGTCGTCAACCTCGGCTCCGGCGGCGCCGTCTTTTCGCAGCATGTGAAGGATGACCTGAAGGCGCTGGTGCCGTCGGCCTCCATCACCGATGGCATGGGCACGTCGGAAACCGGCATTTCGGGCATGGCCGAACCGAGTGCGGAAGGCGTCATGCGCCTGCCCGCGACCGACGCGCAGAAGGTCATCGTGGATGACCGCTTTGCCGAAGTCGGTGAAACCGGCTTTATCGCGCGGACAGGCAACACGCCGGTCGGCTATTTCGGCGATCCGGTGAAGACCGCCGAGACGTTCAAGATGATCGACAGCAAGCTCTGGGCGGTCAGCGGCGATGCCGGCCGTCTCGATGCCGATGAGAAGATCACCATGTTCGGGCGCGGATCGACCTGCATCAACACCGGCGGGGAAAAGGTCTTCCCCGAGGAAGTCGAAGAGGCGCTGCGCGCGCACCCGGCGATCCTCGATGCCGTGGTGGCCGGGCAGAAGGACGACCGCTGGGGCGAACGCGTCATCGGCATCGTCTCGCGCCGCAATGGGCAGGATCAGCCCGATGACGCCGCCCTCAAGGCTTTCCTGACCGACAGGCTGGCGGGTTACAAGGTGCCCAAGGCGGTGATCTGGGTCGACGCGGTCAAGCGCTCGCCTGCGGGCAAGCAGGACTATCGCTGGGCCAAGGAAGTCGCGGCAAGCGCATGAGCGTCGTCGACCCCGTCTTTGCGAAGATCACCGCCCCCGGATCGCCCTTCGAGATCGGGGAGCGCGATGGCCTGCGCCAGTTCGTCAACCTGCCCGCCGACCTCAATCAGCTAATCGAAGCCGCGCGTCGCCATGGCGACAAGACCTTCATCGTTGAGGGTGACCGGCGCCTGACCTTTGAGCAGGTCTTCCAGTGGCGCGACCAGCTTGCCCCGATGCTCGGCATCCAGCGCGGCGACCGCGTGGCCATCTGCATGCGCAACCGCACCGAGTGGATGATCGGCTATCTGGCGGCGGTCAAGGCAGGTGGCGTGCCTGCCCTCCTCAATTCGCGCGGATCCCCCGCCGAACTCGTCGCGATGATCGAAGAGGTCACGCCGACCTTGGTGCTGGCCGATAGCGAACGGGCGACGTTGATCCGGGACGGCGGATATCAGGGTCGGATGATTGATCTGACGGCCTCTCCGTCAGCCGCTGACGCGCCTGTCCCCTCCCCAACGCACATCGATGCGGAGGATCATGGGACAGCCAACCCAGACGACCCGGCGTCGATCCTCTTCACCTCGGGGACGACCGGCCGCGTCAAGGGCGCTGTCCTGACGCACCGGAGCCTGACGACGGGCCTGCTCTCGATGCAGCTGTCTGGCATTCAGGTGCTGCACCACATGGCCGCCAAATATGGCATGGAGCCGGAGGCACTGATGGCCGCCGCCCCGCCGCAGGCGGTGCTCCTCGTCTATCCGCTGTTCCACATTTCGGGCCTCGGCTCGGCCTTTCTGTCACCGCTCTTTGCGGGCTCGAAGATCGTCATCATGCGCCGCTGGGATGCGCAGGAGGCCGTCCGCCTGATCAAGGACGAAGGCATCACGATGTTCACCGGCGTTCCCACCATGCTGTGGGACGTTCTGCACAAGGCAAAGCTTGCGGACGCAGACCTGTCGGGCCTGCGCAATGTCGCAAGTGGCGGCCAGGCGCTGCCGGTCAACCTGCTTGACGAAATCCGCGCCGTCTGTCCGCAGGCGGCGATGGGCACCGGCTATGGCATGACGGAATGTTCGGGCGCGATTGCCCAGGCGGTCGGCGATGACTTCACGCGCCAGCCCTCGTCGGCTGGACGCGTGCTCCCCCTCGTCGATGTCCGTATTGAGGCCCCCGACGGCAGCATCCTGCCGCAAGGTGCCACGGGTGAAATCGTCGTGCGCGGTGCGCAGATCATGCAGGGTTATTGGAACCGGCCGGAGGACACGGCCGCCGTCCTTTCCCCCGACGGCTGGCTGAAGACCGGCGATGTCGGCTATGTCGATGACGAAGGCTATGTCTTCATCGTCGACCGCAAGAAGGACATGGTCATTTCCGGCGGCGAGAACATCTATTGCGCCGAAGTCGAGCGGGTGATGGGGCAGATGCCCGGCATCACCGAATGCGCGGCGTTCGGCATCCCGGATGAGCGGCTTGGCGAATTGCTGGTCGCCGTCGTGGTGGCGGACGGCCTGAGTGAGGACGCGATCTGCCATGAGGTGGGTGAGAAGCTCGCCCGCTACAAGGCGCCGGGCCGCGTCGCCTTTTCGCCCGATCCCCTGCCCCGCAATGCGGTCGGCAAGATCGACAAGATTGCCCTCAAGGCCCTGTGGCCCACCCTGATTGGAGACTGACACCATGGCCTATCCCACCGACATCAAGATCATCGACTGCATGCTCGGCATTCCCGAAGCCGAGGACCGGTCGGACTGGTTCACCAGCTTCCGCCCGCTGATCAAGGACCAGCAGACGCTGCAGCAGTTCTCGATGCCCGCGCAGTACATGTTCAAGGACGTGCCGCAAACCGGACATGCCGACGACTATGTCAAATGGACCGTCGAGCAGATGGACCGGTTCAACATCGACAAGGCACTGGTCGGCTGGAACGACAATGCGACGTCGCGCCGCGCCAAGGAAATGTATGGCGACCGCTTCTTCTTCGACGTGCCGTGCGACCCGAACAAGGGTGTCGATGAAGTCCGCCGTATCAAGAAGCTGCACAGCGAAGTCGGCATCTCCGCGATCAGCGTCTTCCCGTCGGGCACGCTGCCGCAGGTGGCGATCAACCACAAATATATGTTCCCGCTCTACACCTGTGCGGCCGAACTGGGCATTCCGATCCTCCTCAACGTCGGCATCCCCGGCCCGCGCATTCCGATGGAAACGCAGAAGGTCGAGCATCTCGACGAGGTCTGCTGGTTCTTCCCGGACCTGAAGATCGTGATGCGCCACGGCGCCGAGCCTTGGGAAGCGCTGGCGGTCAAGCTCATGCTCAAATGGCCGAACCTCTATTATTCGACGAGCGCCTTTGCCCCAAAGCATTACCCCAAGGCGATCATCGACTACGCAAACACCCGCGGGGCCGACAAGATCATCTATGCCGGCTATTTCCCGATGGGATTGAGCCTTGATCGCATCTTCAGCGACATGCAGAATGTGCCCTTCAAGGACGAAGTCTGGCCGAAGTTCCTGCGTGAAAACGCGGTCAAGGTCTTCGGTCTGTGATGTGACGGGAGCCGGGAAGTCTGCTCCCATGTTTCAACAACACCGGCCGGTGAGACAACCCCGCCGCCCGGCCCACCACCCCGAAAGCGGTGGCCTGTGAAGGAGAAACATCATGTCTGATGCTGCAAATGACGCCCGCACCGCGCCTGTCGCGGTCTGGCAGATCCTCGAAAATCTGCGCGGTCAGGACCTGAACGACTGGCGTCTGGCCGAGGTGAAGAACCGCGCCTCGATCGAGGAGCGCAACCTCGACATCGGCTTTCCGTTTGGCTGGTATCCCGTGATGCTCGCCAAGGACTTGGCAGTCGGCGAAGTGAAGCCGCTGCGCTACTTCGCAACCGACCTTGCCATCTGGCGCGGCGAGGACGGCGAAGTCCGCATGGTTGACGCCTATTGCAAGCATCTGGGCGCGCATATGGGCCATGGCGGCAAGGTGCACGGCAATCTTCTGGAATGCCCGTTCCATGCCTGGCGCTATGACGGAAATGAAGGCGTGGTGAAGGACATCCCCTATGCCAAGGCCATCCCGCCGCAGGTGAAGCGCAAGTGCACGCGCACCTGGCATATCACCGAGGCCAATCGCTGGATCTGGATGTGGTATCACCCGCAGGACGTCGCGCCGCTGTTCGACGTGGTGCACCTGCCCGAATGTTCGGACCCCGACTGGACCGACTTCGACGTCTATGAATGGAACGTCTACGGCTCGATCCAGAACATGGCCGAAAACGGCGTCGATGTGGCGCACTTCAAGTACATTCACGGCACGGCGAACGTGCCGCTGGGCGAACTGCGCTGGGGCGACTGGGGCCGCGGTGCCGATGTGAAGGCCAAGATGGGCACGCCCTGGGGCGAGGTTGACGGCCAGATCAGCTATGACACCATGGGCCCGGGGCAGAGCTGGACGCGCTTCACCGGCATTTCGGAAACGCTGCTCGTTGCCTGCATCATCCCGGTCGAGCTTGACCACTGCCAGACGCGCTTCTGCTTCACCCAGCCCAAGGCGCAGGCCGAAGGCGAGCGCGCGGGCGTGGCGAAAGCGATCATCCGCGACATCTGCAAGCAATATGATCAGGACAAGGTCGTCTGGGACCGCCAGAAATATGAGGCGAACCCGATCATCTGCGATGGCGACGGGCCAATCCCGCAGTTCCGCAAATTCTATTCGCGTTACTATGTGTCGCCCGATGCCACGCCGGAGGGCAGCAACGTCCGCCCGATCCGCGCGGCTGGATAAGCAGGACCGACTGCATTAGGTCAGGCGGAAACGAGAACAGGGAGATACCATGAGACGCCTGACCTTGATGCTCGCGCTGTGCGCGACAACGGCACATGCCGCGCCCGCCGGGCGCGCCACGATCTGGAGCGGTGGCCCGATCATCACCATGGCAGGCGACGCGCCGGAGACGGTCGAGGCGCTCGCCGTGCGCGATGGGAAGATAATCGCTGTCGGGCCCCTCGCCACCGTGCGCAAGACGGCGGGCAAAAAGGCCGACAGCGTCGATCTGAAAGGCCGCACGCTCCTTCCCGGCTTCATCGATGCGCACGGTCATGTGGGATCAGTGGGTCAGGCCGCCGCCCTCGCCCAGCTTTCCCCGCCGCCCGTTGGCAAGATCGACAGCATCGCCGCCCTACAGGCCGCACTGCGCACCTATACCCCGCCCGCCGGAATGCCCTTCATCGTCGGCAACGGCTATGACGACTCCCAACTGGCGGAGCGGCGGCATCCCAACCGGCATGATCTGGATGCCGTCTATCCGGACAAGCCCGTCCTGATCGTCCATGCGAGCGGACACTTTGCCGTCATGAACACGGCGATGCTGAAGCTGGCCGGAATTACGGCGGAGACCCCGAACCCCAATGGCGGCGTCATCCGGCGCGAGGCCGATGGCAAGACGCCGGACGGCGTGCTGGAGGAAACCGCCTTCTTCGTCCCCGCCATGCGCATCCTGCCGCCCAGCCTCGAAAACGGTATCGCCGCCCTTGTCGCCGGCGAGAAGATTTACGTCGCGAACGGCATCACCACCGCGCAGGACGGGCGGGTCATGCCCGAATCCTGGGCGGCGCTTGCCGAAGCCTCTAAGCGCGGCGTCCTGCCCATCGATACGGTGGCGCTCATTTCCTTCGAGCGGGACTGGCCCGCCGAGGTGCGCGCGCAGATCGGCAAGCCCTATGTCGGGCGGATGCGGATCGGCGGCATCAAGCTGACCATCGACGGCAGCCCGCAGGGGCGCACCGCATGGCTGCACGATCCCGTGACCATCCCGCCTGCGGGCAAGGATGCCAGCTATCGCGGCTATCCCGCCATCGATCTTAAGCTGTTCAATGCCAAGCTCGCCGAAGCGGCGACCAACAACTGGCAGGTCTTCGTCCATGTGAATGGCGATGAGGCGATGCAGTCGCTGATCGACGGCGTGTGGAAGAACGGCCTTGCTGGCAAGCGGACCATCGCGATCCACAGCCAGGTCGTCCGCCGCGAACAGCTGGAAGACATGAAGAAGCTCGACATCCAGCCGAGCTTCTTTGCCAACCACACCTGGTATTGGGGCGACTGGCACCGCGATGTCACGCTGGGGCCGAAGCGCGCCGACTTCATTTCGCCGCAGGCGACCGCGTGGGAGATCGGCCTGCGCCCGACCGCGCACAATGACTCGCCCGTCGTCCCGCCCGATATCATGCGGCTCATCTGGTCCTCGGTGAACCGACGGACGCAGTCGGGCGACATCCTCGGCCCGATGGAGCGAATCTCTGCCTATCGCGCGCTGCAGCAGGTCACGATCAACGCCGCCTGGCAGATCCATGAGGATGCCGACAAGGGGAGCCTTGCCGCGGGCAAGCGCGCCGACCTTGTCGTGCTGGACACCAATCCGCTGGCGATCGCGCCGGAGAAACTGGCCGACATCAAGGTCGTGGCGACGATCAAGGACGGAAAGACCGTCTTTGGCACGCTGAATTAAGGGGGAGCATCCATGTTTGATATCGCTGCCGGGATTGCCGGGCTGCTGGGGTTGATCGGCTTTGCAGGGCTGGCAGGGCTTTCGCGGCCTGCCGAAAAATCACGCCCCGGCGCGTCGGTGCGCCTTCTGGGCATTCTCGGCCTCGCCGGTCTTGCCGGCATCTGGATCCCCGGCGCGGGCGCGATGGGGGCCGCGGGCGCACTCGGCCTGTGGAACCACCAGAACCGCAAGCTTGCCTTTTGGGGCAAGCTTGGCTGGCTCTGGCTGGTTGGGGTGCCGTTCCTCCTGATCGGCCTGCTCTAGGTCAGTAGCGGAAGGACAGGGTCACCCCGTAGGTCCGGGGTTCGCCAAACTCCGACACGGTCGTTGCCCCGGTGAAAGCGAATGAGCCGAACGTCACCGTCTCATATTCCTTGTCGAAGATGTTCTTGCCCCAGAAGCGCAGCGAGACCTCTCGGTCGTCGCCAAATTTGCGCGTCAGGTTGATGCTCGCATCGGTGATCGCCTTGCTGCCGATGGTGCGATTGTCGAGCACGTTTGACGATGTCTCAATGCTGCTCTGATAGCTGACATTGGCATGGAACCCGGCGGCCCAGCCGTTCGCGATCTCCCGATCATAATCGACATAGACATTGCCCGACGATTTGGGTGCTGACGTCTGGTCCTTGATGAAGTTCTGCACCTGCACCTGACCGGTATCGAGCAGGACGCTGGCCGAGCGCTCCCCGAACTTTGCGCTGAGAAGTGCGCCCGAAACCCCGACACGCAGTTCGCGTGACAGGGCCGCGTTGAGATCGAACTCGACGCCATAAATGTCGTTGCCGTCAATGCCGATGAAATCACGATCCCCGGCGGTCGCGCCGGTCTGGACGCTCGCCTGATAGTTGTTCATCCGCATGAAGAACCCGGCCAGCGAGAAGCTGAGCCTGCGGTCAAGCCCGTTGCCCTTGATGCCCGCTTCGAACGAGCTGACCTTTTCCGGTTCAAAGCCCTTGGCGAAGTTGATCGGATTGGCCGAGCGCTGGGACGTGCCGCCGGTTTTATAGCCACGGACATATTTGGCATAGAGATTGAGGTTGTCGTTCGCCTTGTAGGCGATGGTGAGCGAGGGCGAGAAGTTGTTGAACGTGCCCGAATAGCTCGCCCCCACGACCGATCCCGTCGGGGAGCAGGTTTGCCCGAGTGCGGCGAAGGTCAGCGCGAAGAAGCTGCAATTCTGCGCGGTGAAGCCGCCCAGCGCTGCGAATGAGAAGGACCGTTCGTTGATGCGCGTCGCGGTACGCTTGTCATGCGAATAGCGTGCGCCAAGCGTGATGCTGAGCTTCTCGTCCGATCCCGGACGCACAGTCATTTCGCCAAAGGCCGCATAGGATTTGTTGGCGATGCCGGTCAGGTTCTGGAGGATCAGCGGGCCTGACCCGATGGCTCCGCCCAGAATGTCGAGCGTCGCCTTGTCCTCATAATAATAGCCGCCGAGCACATATTCCATGCTGCCCGCCATGAAGTCCGAATTGCCGAGCAGCTGCAGTTCCTGCGACGTGCTGCGGAACTTGGTATTGTCGGTCGTCGCCGCGACTGCATTCGGACCGATGACGTTGAGGACAGTGCCGACCGGCAGTTGGGGGATCGCCGATGTCAGCACCGTCGTCACGATGCTCGCCGAATGGGTCGGCAGATTGTCGGAATATTGGCTGTTGTTGATCCGGCGGTAGCCAGTGATCGACCGCACCGTCAGATTGTCGCTGGCTTCCCATTCGATCGTCAGATTGTGGCCGGTGACCTTCCCGTCATTGGGGAGCATCGCCCGCACGGCATTCGCCCGGTCGGGCCTGCGGTTCGAGAAAGGCACGGCATCGGTGAAGGTGTTGACGAGACTGGTGATCCCCGTTGCCAGACCAAAGGTGCCGGGGATCGGGAACGGCGCTGCGACCGGGAAACTTGCCGGGGCGCCCGCAACCGGGACGGTAAGCGTGCCGGTATCCTTGTTGCGCGAATAATCGAACGCATAGTCGATGGTCAGCGCATCGGTCGGCCGGAACCGGAGTGCCGCCCGGAAGGCGGTGTGATCCTGCCGCGCGAAATCGAGGCCGAGACCCGTATTCTCCTGCAGACCGTCGCGCTTGGCCCGAAGGCCGGTCAGACGGATCGCCGCCTTGTCGCCGAGCGGCGCGTTGAGCGTGACGACACCACGCCGGTTGTTGTAATTGCCATAGGTGAGCGAGCCCTTGGCCCTGAAATCGCCCAGCACCGGCTTTGCGGAAATGATGTTGATCGCCCCGCCCGTCGCATTGCGCCCATAGAGCGTGCCCTGCGGCCCGCGCAGCACCTCGATGCGTTCCAGGTCTTCGGTTTCGAAGCCGCCGCCCACCGTGGTGCCGACATAGACGCCGTCGACATAGAGCGCGACCGACGGGTCCTGCGTCAGCGTCACGTCATTCTGTCCGACGCCGCGGATGAAGAGGCGGACCGTATCCGACCGACCGTTGAAGTTGTTCACGAAAAGGTTGGGCACCTGCCCGACAAAGTCGCGCAGTTCATTGATCTGGTTGTTTTCCAGCACCTCGTTGTTGAGCGCGGACAGGGAGATGGGCACATCGACGAGCGCCTGTTCCCGCTTTTGGGCGGTCACGATGATGTCGCCGGGCGCAACCGAATTGGCGTCCGCAGCAACTTCGTCGGCAAATGCAGGTGATGCAGTCATCATGAGCGCAACAGCCATCGCTGCCGCGCCCGACATAAGGGCACTCTTCATGCTTCCTCTCCTCCCAGTCACGTTACACGCTTACGCAATACAAAACGCGTTCTGGCAGGGCCCGCGTGTTACGCGTGTTCCCTGATTTGCAATGAGACTGTCATGATTTGCGTAGGGCCGCAACCCCCGACATTGCGGGCAGGATCAGGTCAGGAGGGCGTACCCGCGACCCGCCGGATCGTCCGGAAACCGACATGGTTGGTGCCCAGATCATCCTCCTGCATTTGGCGCGACTGCGGGCGATAGCGGGCGCAGAAGTTGCGGGCGCACAAATAGGAGCCACCCTTGATGGCGTGGGCCAGCGGGTTCCCGGGCGCACCCGGCGCATGGCTCGCTGTCCAGCCGCTGCGGGTCCATTCCCAGACATTGCCGGTCATGTCGTAAAGGCCGCGCCCGTCGGCTGGAAAACTGGCCACCGGCGCGCGCCCCAGAAAGCCGTCGGCGCGCGTGTTGCTGGACGGAAAGACGCCGTCCCAGTTGTTGCCGGAAGGCTTGCCGTCAATGATGGGACGGTCGCGGCCCGGCACATCGCGCCCCTGCCCGGCGGCCCATTCCCATTCGGCCTCGGTGGGCAGGTCCCGACCCTTCCATTTTGAGTAAGCGAGGGCGTCGGCATAGGCGATCTGGACGACCGGCTCCGCGTCCTTACCCTCAATCGAGCTGCCCGGTCCTTCGGGGTGCCGCCAGCTGGCCCCGGGCATGAAGGTCCAGCCCGGCGCGCGTCCGGGCTCGGGCAACAGGAAGACCGCGCCCCCCGGCTGGCGCTGCGCCTCTGGCACAGCCGCATCACTGGCAAAGCCCCGCTCCGCCAGCGTGACATAACCGGTTGCCTTCACAAAGGCGGCAAACTGCGCGTTGGTGACTTCGGTCGTGTCGATGAAGAAGCTGCCCACCCTGACAGGCGGGCCGCGCCGTTCCTCCGGATAGCTTGCGTCGTTGCCGGGCGTAAAAGTCCCGCCCTTGATCAGCACCTCGGTCGGCCGCGTGTCGGAGCAGGCCGACAGACCGACGAAGAGCAAACCGAGGAGCGCCGAACGCATCAGCGGAAGCGGACTTTGGCCTTGGGCGGATATTTGACCATTGTGGCGCCGTGCACGGCCAGCAGAGGGCCCAGCGCATAGGACGGCACCCAGGCCTTTTCGATCAGGACCGACTTTCGCTCTTTGGGATCGAGATAGAGGTTGTACATGAAGCCATTGAGCGGCGTGATGACCTGCGCATTGTCGAGTCCGCCAAAGTCCCGGACGCTGCCGGTGCCCACCTGAATTTCAGAAATGGCCATCTTGTAATAGCGCCAGCGCGCGCCCGCGAACTGGTCGGCATTCCAGAAATAGACGGCTTCACGCGCGGATTCGCCATTGTCGGCAAGGAGGAACGACGACTGGTCGATCCCGTCGATATAGCGATCAGCGGGCACCGCTTTGGCCACGTCCACCCCGGCCACGGCAAGGCTGGTGTTGAACATGTCGGTCATGTCGAACAGGCCGTCCGACACCCGTCCCGGCTTGATCATACCCGGCCACCAGAAAATGCCCGGCACGCGCACACCGCCTTCAAGCGTGGTGCCCTTGGCGCCGCGGAACGGCGTTGTCCCGCTTTCGGGATAGCTGTCCTCTTCCGGGCCATTGTCCGAGGTGAAGAACACCAGCGTGTTGTCGGCGATCTTCAGATCTTCGAGCAGCTTGGTGAGACGGCCGACAATGTCATCCACCTCGATCACGCTGTCGCGATAGACGTCCTTGGTCGCCGACCGGCCGACAAAGGCCTTGGACGGTTCGTTGAAATAATGAACCTTGGAGAAATTGTGGCTGAGGTAGAAGGGCTTGCCCGCCTTGACCGAGCGGCGGATGAAATCCTCGGAGAATGCGGCGAACTTCTGGTCGAGATCGCGGCTGTTCGCCCAGTTGATCTGGCCCAGCGACTTCCCGCCGCCTTCCTTGGTCGCCGACCACAGATCGCGGCTTGCGGGCATGGAGCGCAGTTCGGCGAGCAGTTCGGGATCATTCACCACATCTGGCGAGGACGGATGCTCTTCCTGATAGGCATTGGCGACGCCCAGGAAGCCCGTGAACTCGTCAAAGCCGACCTGCCAGGGCCGTGAGCCGTCCTTTTCCCCCAGATGCCATTTGCCCGACAGCGCGGTGCGATAACCGGCGCCGGACAAAACCTTCGCCGCAAGCAGCTCGCTCGAAATGTCGGCAGTGTCGTTGAGCAGCTTGGGCGTCAGCAGGCCCGAGCGAACGGGCAGCCGCCCGGTGTTGAGCGCGGCGCGCGTCGGCGTGCAGCTGGGCTGTGCATAGGTGGACGTGAGCTTCAGCCCCTCGCGCGCCAGCCGGTCGATATGCGGTGTCGGCGCGCCCAGCGATTCCCCGCCGCCATAGGCACCGACATCACCATAGCCGAGATCATCGACAACGAAGATCAGGATGTTGGGCCGCTTGCCCGTGCGCTTGTAGATCGCCTCCAGCTTGGCCTGGGCGGCGCGGGCCTGATCCGGGTGGAGCAGCGCGGGCTCAAAATTGTCGCGCTGCCGCTCCGCCTTCAGGACGGGTGAGACGCGCGACATCGACCCGACGGTCAGCCCCGCGGGCACCGACATCTGCTGTGCCGATGCCGCCGCACCGAGAAAAAGTACCGATGTCATAATTGCGCGCTTCATGCCGCATCCTCTCCGCAGTCACCCATTTGATTTGCACCCACATTATCAAATGCGTATCGAAGGGCAATCTGAATTACGCAAAATTGAATATGGGAGATGATTGACCATGCGGATCGGCCTTGCCCTTGCCCTTTTGCTGGCCAGCCCCGCCATGGCGGGCGACTTCGCCCCTTCCCCCAATGACCTGCTGACCCAGAAGGGCCGCGCGCTGATCGCGCAGGAGCATCCGGACATTGTGAAGCATATGGCGCGGCAGGACGGCTTTGGCGGCCCGAAATCGGCGCTCATTGCCCGCGCCATGCTGTCCACCGCCCCCGAGGTGGTGGCCGAAGCCCGCGCCAAGATGACCATTGAGCCGCACGGCAAGGGCATGTGGCTGATCCGCTTTCCCTATGTGAACGTCGCGCTGATCGAGACGCGCGACAGCCTTGTCCTGTTCGATTCCGGCTATGCCTCGATCGGTGTCGTCCTGAAGGACGTGATCCCGACGCTCAGCAGGAAGCCGCTCAAGACCATCTTCCTCTCGCACACGCATGTCGACCACAGCTATGGCGCGCGCGAACTGGTGAAGCTGCCCTCGCACCCACGCGTGATCGCCAGTGCGCAGATGCTGAAGGCAATCGACACCGATCTGCGACTGGGCGGCTCCATCGGGCGCTACAACAACCAGCCGCTGTCGCTCCAGCCGTCGTCAAAGGCGGACGTCGTCATCCCCGACGAGACCTTTGAGGGCCGCAAAAGCTACAGGATCGGTGGCGAGACCTTTGTCGTCACCCACGCGCCGGGGGAGACCGAGGACCAGATCTGGCTCTCCATCCCCGGCCGCAAGACCATCGTGACCGCAGACTATTATCAGGGCTTCCTCCCCAATGCCGGGAACGGCAAGCGGATGCAGCGCTATGTCGAGGAATGGACGGCCGCCTATCGCGAGATGGCCGCGCTCAAGCCCGAGTTGATGCTGCCGATGCACGGCGCGGCCATGGAGGGTGCGGACAAGATCGATGCGGCACTCACCACCTATGCCGATGCGTTCGATTACATCACGCAGCAGGTCATCACGCGCCTCAACGCGGGCGAGCGCAAGGACGTCATCGCCGCGACCATCGACTGGCCGGAGCGGTTCGCAAAGAACCCTCTGCTTGAGGCGCAGTATAACCGGCCGCAGGACATTGCGCGCATGATCATGAAGCGCTGGACCGGCTGGTGGGACGATGTGCCGTCACACTTTGCCGCGATGACTTTCGACGCCGAAGCGCGCGAAGTGCTGCGCCTGGCCGGTGGTCTCGACGCGGTCGAAAAGCGCGCCCGCGCGGTGCTGCCGACCGACCCGATGCTCGCCGCACGGCTGGCAGACTGGGCGTACTATGGCGCGCCCAACGATCCCAAGGCCCTCCAGCTCGCCATCGACGTCTACCTCGCCCGGATCGCCGAACCCGACATGCCGGTTCAGGAGGGGATCATCTATCTGGATGTGGCATCAAGGGCGCGGGCGCGGCTGGAGCAATTGAAGGCGGCTCGGCCTTAATCCTCAAAGGCCGGTGCCCAGGCAACGCCGTTGATGTGCCCGCCTCCATCGACGAACAGCGTGTTGCCGGTCACATAGCGGCAGTCCTCGCTGGCGAGGAACAAAGCGACGCCTGCAATGTCGGCCTCGGGATCGCCCAAGCGGCCCATCGGGTTGGCGGCGTTGATCTGCGCGATCATGCCGGGCTGCATCTCCGCCATGCGGCGGGAGGAGGCGGACCAGGCCGCCGGGCAGATGATGTTGCAGCAGATGCCATAGGGTGCCCATTCGCGCGCGGCGGTGCGGGTATAGGCACGCAGCGCCTCCTTCGACGCATTGTAATCCGCGCTGCCCATATGGGCGTTGACCCCGTTCAGTGACCCCATGTTGACGACGCGACCCCAGCCCTGCGCCTTCATGTGCGGGAGCGCGGCTTCCATCGCCCATTTGACGCCCCAAAGGTTCATGCCGAGCGCGGAGAGGAAGTCCTCGTCCGACTTCTTCTCGATCCGCATGACGCCATTGCCGCGATAGGCATTGTTGACGAGGATATCGACCGGCGCTGCGGCGGCCATCATCGCCGCAACTGCCACCTTGTCGGTCACGTCCACGAACACGGCCTGAGCTGCATAACCCGCATCGGTCAGAGCGCAGGCCTCGGCCGTGGCCTTCTCCACATCGAAATCGGCCAGGGTGACGTGCGCCCCTTCAGCTGCAAAACGCCGCGCGATCCCGAGGCCAATGCCATCGGCCGCACCCGTAATCAGCGCGCGGCGCCCATTCAGTCTTCCCTCGGTCACACAGTCTCTCCCCCAAAATCATCCAGCCCCGACATGTCGAGCGGTCGGGCTGCACAGAGCATCCCGTGCCATGTCCGGGGCAGATGTGCCATATCCCTGTCCTGTTCCGCCAGCGCCTGCACGTCACGCCGGTGCCGCTCGATCAGCTCGGCCAGCGTGGCGGCCCCCTGCGCGGACAGCTTCATCACTTCCGAGGCATAGACCGCGCGTTCATCGGCAAAGTCCATCGCGAGGAATTGCGCCTTCATCCGGTCTTCAAACATCGCGCGCATCGGCGTTTTGCGCCAGACGATGGAGCGGTCGACAAGCGGGCGCACGCGCCAGCCGGGGCGGCGATCGATCAGCGCGAGACGTTCGAGCCGCAGCAGCGCGGCTTCCATCTGGCGCGGCGTCACGTCAAAATCCTTGGCCACCTCGGTCGGCGTATAGCCGCCCAGAATGACGATGAAGAGGAAGGAGAGGAACGCATCCTGGCTGAGCGCGCGTTCCTGCGCGAGGGTCAGTTCCTCCGCCAGACCTTCGTCGCCCTCCTCGGCCAGACGCGACAGTTCGGCAATGTCGGTCCCCGCAATTTCGGCCAGCCGGTCCAGCCCGTCGAGCGTCAGGCCGCGCCCCGTGAGCCAGCGCTTCACGGTCGCTTCGCCGACCCCCAATTCCGCCGCCAGCCGCCGCGCCGTCCAGCCCTGCGCGCGCAGGCTTTTGCGCAGCGGCGCGAGAAGAGCATGAGATCGTTTCACGATACATATTAGATCATCAAATGATCCCTTCGACAAGTGGATGGATGGACGGACCCCGTCGCGAGAGTCACACTCCACCCCAGACTCAACGAGGTCCGAAAGACCCGAACCAAAGAATGGAGGAGAGGATGTCCGATATCCTGATCAAGAACGGCACCGTCGTGGACGGCACCGGTGCACCTGCCTTTGCCGCTGATGTGCGCATCAAGAACGGCATCATCGCCGAAGTCGGGCAGAACCTCTCGCCCGCGGGCGAACGCGTGGTCGATGCCAATGGCTGCCATGTGGCGCCCGGCTTCATCGAAAGCCACACGCACTATGACGCATCGATGTGGTGGCAGCCCGATCTCGATCCGCTGCCCAGCTATGGCGCGACGACGATGATCCTTGGCAATTGCGGTTTCTCCATGGCGCCGCTGCACCCGTCCAAGCAGGCGCGCGACGAGGTGATGGGCATCTTCTCCTTCTTCGAAGACATCCCCATCGGTCCGTTCCAGCAGAATGTGCCGTGGGACTGGACGACCTGGTCCGAATATCGCCGCTCGTTTGAATCAAGCGTCAAGGTGCCGCTCAACTATGCAAGCTATGTCGGGCATATCCCGCTGCGTCTCGCCGCAATGGGCATGGACGCTTGGGAACGCGCCGCCACGCCTGAAGAAATCGCGAAGATGGCCGAGCTGCTCGACGATGCACTCGCTGCGGGCGCGCTCGGCCTGTCCGACAACATGCACGACCATGATGGCGAAAACCGCCCCGTGCCGTCGATGCTCGCGGACGATGCCGAGTTCCTCGCGCTGTTCGACGTGATGGATCGCTATCCGAGCACCTGCTACCAGATCATCGTCGACACGTTCATGCGGATGAACGGCCCGGCCAATCTCAAGCGTCTGGAAAAACTGCTCACCGGCCGCAAGATCCGCGTCCAGATCGCAGGCGGCATCCCGACCCTGTGGTTCCAGGCGGGCATCCTTCCCGAAATGCAGAAGACGATTGAAGAGATGCGCGCCGCCGGGATCGACGTGTGGCCGGGCTTTGCCCACGTCTCCCCCACCTCTGTGCTGTCGATCACCAAATCGCTGATCTTTGCGCAGTCCAACGACTATGTCTGGCATGAAGTCGTGCTGGCCGAGACCCATGCCGAGAAGGAGCGCCTGCTGCGCGATCCCGAATGGCGCGCGCGGGCCCGCGAGAGCTGGGACACACAGGCCTGGGATCATTCGCCGCTCAAGAACCCGCAGGAACTGCTGCTGCTCGACAGCGAGAATGGCACGGGCCCGATTGGCGGGACGCTGAAGGAATTTGCCGACAGCCGGGGCGTGCACCGTTCCGACGCAATGGCTGACTGGATCCTTGAGAACGGGCTCCTGTCGACCGTGCACATGGCACCCTTCCCCAAGGATGAAGCGCTGACGGTGTCGCTGATGAAGGACCCCAAGACGGTCGGCAACATCTCGGACGCCGGTGCGCACCTGCAGATGCTGTGCGGCGGTGGCGAAAATGCGCTGCTTCTCACCAAATATGTGAAGGAAGAAAAGTCGCTCACGCTGGAAGAGGCGGTCCACGTCATGACCGGCAAGCTCGCCGAACACTTCTTCCTGCATGATCGCGGCGTCATTGCCACCGGCAAGCGGGCCGACATCGTCGTATTCGACCTTGACGAGATCGGCTATCGCCAGTTCGAAAAGGCATGGGACGTGCCCGATGGGAAGGGTGGCACCACCTGGCGCTTCACCCGCCCGCCGATGCCGGCCCGCCTGACGCTGGTCAACGGCGTTCCGACGTTCGAGAACGGAACCTATACGGGCGCCAAGCCCGGTCAGTTCCTGAGCCCGGCAAACGACACGGCAGCCGTTCTGCAAGCAGCGGAGTGAAGCGCATGGAAGTCAAGGTTGGTGAAGGCGAACGCGCCTATTTCAACGGGGCAATCCGCACGGTGGAGACCGAAAGTTCGGTCCTCATCAGTTCCTCCAAATATCTCAACAATGCGGAACTGCGGAACCTGATCGCGCAGGAAATGCTCCGCCGGAACGGGCCGGATCTGCCCAACACGGCGTACATTCCCGAAGTCGCGCAGATCCTGATGATGTCCGAGGATTTCGGACGGATCATGGAACTGTTCGAGATGGAGAAGGCGCGCCTGCCCCGCTTCAAGGAGTGGTGCGACAAGAGATCGCTGGCGGACTTCAAGAAGGATGAGGTGAAGGATTGCGCGCCGGGCACGCTCGGCGCCGCGCTCTACGACTTCATGGTCAATTCGGGCTATGAGCTCGACATCTTCTACCGCGAAATCCAGGTGGTGAACGACCTCACCTTCTACCTGCGGCAGACCGCCCTGACCCACGATATCGAGCATATCGTGTCCGGTTTCGGGCCGAACCATGGCGGCGAAGTCGCGCTGCTCAACGCGAACATGCATGCCAAGGCGCGCTATTTCCATCCGGAACTGTCCGCCTTCCTGAGCCGCGTTGCGACCTATCTGAAGGCCAAGACGATCATGAAGGACGGATTGCACTATCCGGAAGCCATGACGCTGAACCTCGAAGCCGAATATCACGGCGCCGTGCAGGGCCGGAACTGGAAATATCCGATCATGCTCGCCGACTGGCGCGCCATGACCGACTGGCAGATCTCGGATATCCGTGAGGAACTGGGCATCACCCCGGTGCCGCCAGAGGGCCTGTGGGAAGATACCAACCGCCTGTGCAATGAGGATGATCCCAATTACGGGCAGCCGCTTGCGGAAGCGGCTGAGTAAATTTCGACGGGCAATAAATCCTGCATATTCGTGTTGAAGTCGATCTCTATCCTCGATATGCGTAACTCTAATAGTTTTTGATTACGCATATTGAGGGAGAGGGACATGCGCGGACTTTCTGGCAAAGTAGGTATTGTGGCTGGCGGCGGTCGCGGCATTGGCGCCGCTACGGCCAAGCGGCTGGCCAGCGAAGGCGCGTCGGTCGTCATCGGCGATCTGATGGGCGAATGGGCGCGCGAGGTGGCGGACGCCATCAAGGCCTCGGGCGGCAAGGCCATTGGCGTCGATCTTGATGGCACCTCGGCAGACTCGCAGGCGTCCATCGTTGCCGCAGCCAAGGCCGAGTTTGGCGGGCTTGATTTCTACCATTCAAACCTCGCAGGCGGCACCGAAGGCGATATCGACGCGCTCAACTGTCCCGTCGAGGTTCTCGAAAAGAGCTTCGCCATCAATACGAAGAGCCACTTCCTCGCGACGCAGGCGGCCCTGCCCGCAATCCTGGAGCGCGGCGGCGGCGCGATGATTTATACGTCTTCCGGCGCGGCCTCGGGCGGTGCCCCCTGGCAGGTCGCCTATCCGATGACGAAGAACGCGATCCACGCGCTCGCCCGTCACGTCGCCTCCAAATATGGCAAGGACGGCATCCGCGCGAACGTCATCTGCCCGGGTCTTGTCCTCACTGAGGCCGTCAAGCAGCATCTGACCGACGAATATGTCGAGCGCGGCCTTAAGGCCATTCCGCACACCCGTCTGGGCCAGCCCGATGACATTGCCGCCGCCGTGACCTTCCTCGCCTCTGAAGACGGCGCGTGGGTCAACGGTCAGGTCTGGCACGTCAATGGCGGCGCGCAGATGCGCGACTGAGGCCAGTCGGTTGACGACGCGCACCACCGACGCCGCACCCCGGCTGACCAACAAATGGGTGGTGCTCGTCATCCTGCTCGGGGTGGCGCTGGTCAACTATGGCGACCGCTATCTGCTGGCGGGGCTGGTTGAGCCCATCAAGGCGGAGTTCGGTGTCTCCGACGGGTTCATGGGCCTGTTGATGGGGCCCGCCTTTGCGCTCCTCTATTCGCTGCTGGCCATCCCCATTGCCCGCTACGCCGACCGCGCATCGCGCATCGCGATCCTGTGCACCGGCTGCGTGGTCTGGAGCGTGTTCACGATCCTGTCGGGGCTGGCGACCGACCCTTGGATGCTGGCTCTCGCCCGCGTCGGCGTAGGCATTGGCGAAGCCTCGTTTCAGGCCCCTGCCTATTCGATCCTCGCCGCCTATTTCGCTGCCGAACAGCGCGGCCGCGCCTTTGCGGTCATGACGCTCGCGGTCTATTTCGGCCAATATCTGGGCTATCGCGCCGGCCCGGAGATCGCCGCGGCATCCAGCTGGCGCACCGCGTTCGAGGTTATGGGCTTCGTCGGGATCGGCCTTGCAGCCATTGCCTTCCTCGTCGTGCGCGAACCGCCACGTCTCGATGCGCCCGGCGGACCGCCGCCCAGGCTCGCCCCGCTCTTCGGCCTGCTCTGGCAGGCGCGCAGCTTCCGCTGGATGGCGCTCGGCATGGCCATGGGGACGTTGTCAGGCCTGACCTTCGGCATGTGGGGGCCCGCCCTGTTCGCGCGGGCCTATGGCCTGCCGATCACCGACGCGAACGCTATTTTCGGGCTGGCCTTCGGGTTGCCGGGCCTCATCGGCACCATGCTGTTCGGCGTGCTGGCCGACCGGATGGCAAAGCGCGGGCCGCACTGGCTGCTATACCTTGCCGCCGCCGCTGCCTGCGCCGCCACACTCATGATCCTCGCCGTGACATGGGCACCGACGATTTTCGTGGCCCAGCTGCTTGCCATTCCGTCGGGCCTGCTTGGCGGCGGATGGGCGGTCGGCATCATGTCGGCGCTGCAATATGTGCTGCCCGACCGCATCCGCGCGACCGGAACGGCGCTGGCGCTGCTGCTCATCAACCTGATCGGCTATGTGCTCGGGCCGCTGATCGCCGGCAATGTCAGCGATCTCGTCTCCGGCGATCCGGCATTCAGCCTGCGCGTCGGCCTCAGCGTCATCATCCCGACCGGGTTTCTGGGCGCGTACCTGATGTGGCGCGGCGCACGGTCGCTGGCCGGGGACAAGGTCAGGCTCGCCGAGGCGGCCTGACCCCTTTCCTTATGCGTGCGGATTGGTCGGCGCGCCCGGCATGGCCATGTAATAATGACCGGCGTTGAGGCCGCCATCGACCGACAATTCGGTGCCCATGCAATATTGCGCGTCATCCGATGCCAGATAGGCCGCAGCCGCACCAATGTCCGAAGGACTTCCCGAACGCTGGGCCGGATAGATCCAATAGCCCTTGTCATACTGCTCGCGCGGGATGTTGGTCGGGTTGGCAAGCGGCGTCAGGATGCCGCCCGGATGGATGGAGTTGACGCGGATCTTGCGCGGCCCAAGCTCCAGCGCCAGCGCCTTGGTGAAGCCACGCACCCCGAACTTGGACGCGCAGTAGACGGTGAGCGAGTTGGCGCCCGAAATGCCGTCTGCCGAACTCATGTTGATAATGCTGCCGCCGCCTGCGCGTTCCAGCGCCGGGATCGCCGCCTGACAGCCAAACATGACACCCATCAGGTTGACCTCGATGATGCGGCGCATATCGGCCTCGGTCAGGTCATCGAGACGCTTGAAGGCAATGACACCGGCATTGTTCACCAGGCAGTCGAGCCGGCCGAACTTGGCCTCGACGGCGGCGATGGCGTCGCCCCAGCCCGACAGCGAGGTGACATCCTGATGCAGAAAGGCGGCGGCATCGCCCAGTTCGGCTGCCAAAGCCGCACCATCCGCATCGAGCACGTCGGAAATCATCACGCGGGCGCCTTCCTCGACGAAGCGGCGGACAATCCCTTCGCCAATGCCGCGCGCGCCACCGGTCACCAATGCGACCTTGCCGTCCAGTCTCTTCATCGAATCTCTCCTGCCCTGTTGTTTCCCATTGAATAAGCGCTGGATTTGCCCTTCACAATGCGCAATCATGAAATGAACAGGCGCGATCATTATGAAACGCGAAGGAGAGAGGATGTCTGACAACGCACTTTTCCCGAAAGGGGCGGCCCTTGTGCTCGGCGCGAGCGGCGGCATTGGCGGAAAGGTCGCACAGGTCCTCTCGGGCGACGGGGCCGATGTGGCGCTGGTCTACAACAGAAAGGCGGATGCAGCGGAGGCTGTGGCGAAAGCCTGCACCAGCCGCGCGACAACACACTGCTGCGACATCACCGATGCCGCAAGCGTCGCCGCGCTGATCGAGGACGTGGTGCAGGCGCATGGCCGCATCCACACGCTCGTCTGGGCGGCCGGGCCGCTTGTCGAACAGCATCTGCTGTCGGAAACGCCGATGGAGGCCTGGCGCCGCGCGTTCGAGGTGGAGGTGCACGGTCTGTTCGGGCTTGTCTCCGCCCTCCTCCCCCATATGCGGGCGCAGGGTGGCGGCTCCATCGTTCACCTCGGCTCAGCCGGGCATCTGCGCTGGCCGGACCGCGACGGGCTTTCCGTGGCGCCCAAGGCCGCCAATGAAAGCTGGCTGAAGGGTATTGCGCGCGAAGAGGGCCGCCATTGCATCCGCGCCAACTCCGTTCTCGTCGGCGTCATCGATGCGGGCATGTTCCACGAACTTTCGGCCAAGGGCGCCTTCCCGCCGGGCTGGGTCGAAGAGACGCAGAAGATGCTGTCCGTCAAACGCTGGGGACAGCCCGAAGAAATCGGCTATGCCGTCAGCTGGCTCGCCTCCGCGCGCGCCGCCTATGTGACCGGGCAGCAGATCAATGTGTCCGGCGGCTTCGGCATCTGATTTCAGGAGAGAGAACGACATGACCATCAACCCCGCCCTCGCCCCTATTCTTGAGGCCTTTGCCGAATTCGCGAAGACCGACTGGAGCCAGATGCCCGTCGATGTGGCACGCGCGATGATGGACAACCCGCTGTCCGCCGGTGATCCGCTGCCCATGGCGCGTGTCGAGGACCTGTCGCTCGACCTGCCGGGCCGGACCATCAAGGCGCGCCTTTACGTTCCGACCGACGCCGGGGCGACGCCGCCCGTGGTCATGTATTTCCACGGCGGCGGCTGGGTGCTCGGCAATCTGGAAACGCATGACGGCACCTGCCGCGAGATCGCCCGGGCGAGCAGCGCGGCCGTGATCTCGGTCGATTACCGCCTCGCCCCCGAAGCGCGTTATCCGGCGGCGGCCGAGGACTGCTATGACGCCTGCATCTGGGCGGGGGCGCATGCCGGAGACCTGGGCATCGATGCGACGCGGATGGCGGTGGCCGGGGACAGCGCGGGCGGCAATCTCGCCGCCGCCGTCTCGCTGATGGCGCGCGATAGGGGCGGCCCTGCCCTGCGTCACCAGCTCCTTATCTACCCCGTCACCGACGCTGACTTTGAAACCGTGTCCTATGGCGACAATGGCGGTGGCGAATATTTCCTGTCGACGGGCGCCATGAAGTGGTTCTGGTCGCATTATCTGGGCGAGACCAACCCGGTTGATGCCGCGCTGGCGCGCGTGCTCCACACCGAGAACCTGTCGGGCCTGCCCGCAGCCACGGTCGTGACCGCACAATATGACCCACTGAAGGATGAAGGCGATGCCTATGCCAAAAGGCTGGCACAGGCCGGAGTCCCGACCGACCATCAGGTCGCCGACGGCATGATCCATGGCTTTTTCGGCATGACGCCGGCCGTGCCCGACGCGCTCAAATGGGTCGACCATGCGGGCGCGAACCTCAAAAAGGCACTCGCCTGATGCCCGCCTGGACCGCGCCGCAGGATGTCCATGATCTGGCCTTCCGCTATGCGCAGGCTGTGGACCGGCGCGATGCGGGCAAGCTGCTGTCGGTCTTCACGGCGGACGGCGCGGTCATGGGCTATGGCGAAAACCCGATCAGCTTTCGCGGTGAAGCAGGCCTGCGCGACATGACGGACAAGCTCTCTGCCTTCCGTATGACGATGCACAATGTCTTCAACCAGACCTTTGAGATGGATGCAGACGGAAAGCTGACCGGAGAGACTTACTGCATCGCCAGCCACATCCTGCCCGGCGAGAGCTGGCGGGTCATGGACATGGCCATCCGCTACCACAATTCGTATCGGCAAGAGAACGGCGGCTGGCGCTTTTTTGAACGCAGGCTTGAGGTGCTCTGGGTTGAGACACGCGCAGTGTCGCCCTTTGTGCCGAGCATGATGAAAGAAGATCTGGGAGATTTCGTGTGACGGGCAGGCTGGAAGACAAGGTCATCCTCATCACCGGGGCGGCGTCGGGCATCGGCAAGGCAACGGCGGAAGCGGTGCGCGCCGAAGGCGGTGTCGTGGCCGCGGCCGATATCGGCCCAGTCGAGGTCCTGGGCAATCGCGATACGAGCTACAGCCTCGACGTGACCGATGAGGCGGCGACCCGGCAGGTCGTCGAAGCCGTCGTCAAACATTATGGCCGGATCGATGGTCTCATGACCTGCGCCGGCATCTCGATCGCCGGAACGGTGACGCACTTCGACCTTGCGGAGTGGAACCGCGCGCTCGCCGTCAATCTGACGGGCACGATGCTTTCCATCCGCGCCGCCATGCCGCACATGACCGCCGCCGGGCGCGGGTCGATCGTCACGGTTTCCAGCATTTACGGGATGACGGGATGTCAGGGGAACACGCCCTATAACGTCACCAAGGGCGCCGTGCTCCAGCTCACCCGCAGCCTCGCCGCCGATTATGGCGCAAGCGGCGTGCGCGTGAATGCGGTCAGCCCGGGCTTCATCGAAACGCCGATGACGGAGATGCTGCAGCATGAAAGCCCGGTCCGTTCGGCCTTCATCAACATGCATCTGCTGAAGCGGCCGGGCCGTCCGGAAGAGGTCGCCAAAGTGGCCGCGTTTCTCCTGTCAGATGAGGCGTCGTTCGTTACGGGAGCAAACATTCCTGTTGACGGGGGCTTTTCTGCCGCGCAGGTCATCCTGCCTTGAATGGCCTACAGGGAAGCCGGATCGGGACTATGACGTCAGATTTCGTGGTCGATGATATCGACCGCAGCATTGTCGAACAGCTGCGCATGAACGGGCGCGCGACCAACCAGCAAATCGCGGATCGGCTGGGCCTGACGGCCACCACTGTCTCGTCGCGCATCCGCCGCATGGAAGACGCGAACCAGCTGCGCGTCGTCGCCGTCTCCGACTTTTCGGCGCACGGCTATAACGTCCTGATGGAAGTCGCGATCGAGGTGGACGGGCGTGCCGCGTCCGACGTCGCCGCCGATCTCGCCAAATTCCCCGAAGTGTTCGCCGCCCATGTAGTGACCGGCCGCTATGACATCGACCTGCTCGTCGTCCTGCGCGATTTCGAAGAGCTGCCCGGCCTGCTGCTCGACAAGTTCAGCCAGGTTGCCGGTATCCGCTCGATGATGCCCACCATCGCCGTCGATGTGATCAAGTACAAGTTCGACGTGGCACCGATTGAAGAACAGGGACCGCAATGACCACGCCCCAGCTTGACGATCTCGACCGGCAACTGATCAACATCCTGTCGCAGGATGCCCGCGTCTCCAACCGGAAGATCGCGGCCGATCTCGGCGTGACCGAAGGCACCGTGCGCGGCCGCATCAAGCGCCTGCAGCAGGACGGCCTGATCGCGTTCACTGCCATCACCGGCTTCAGCCTGAGCAACCACGCCAAGCTCGCCTTTATCGGCGTGCAGGCCGAAGTCGGCAGCGTGCGCGAGGTTGCCCGCCAGATCGCCGAAATCCCGCTCGTGACCGGCGTGATGATCACGATGGGTCAGTTCAACATTCTTGCCATCTGCGTCTTTGACGAGCTCGAAAATCTCGTGGAACAGGCATCGGACCGTATCCTGTCGATCACCGGCGTGCATCACGTCGAAACGTCGATCGCGGTCAAGACGCTGAAGTACAATCCCCGTGTGGTGCGCATCACCGAGAAGGATCACGCCATCGAGAATGGCGACTGACCCTTTTCGCGTAAATCGATGCGCATTTTTTTACGCAAAGATTGCCTTCATCCGACATTTTTAGCGCAAACACAAAAGAGGCATTGCACCAGACCTACGTTTTAGAGTATTTCCCCCTCAGCGAGATGAGGGAGAAGGATGATGGCAAAGACCGCCGACTACAGCTTGGGTGAATTCACCTACCCGCGCGGCTGGTTCATGGTGGCAACCTCGGACGAAGTGACGACCACGCCCATCGGCGTGCGCTACTTCGGTGAGGAGCTCGTCCTCTATCGCGGCGGATCGGGCCGCGTCTTCCTGATCGAAGCCTTCTGCCCGCACATGGGTACGCATCTGGCCAAGAACACCTCTTCCTATGTCGTCGTCGACAAGGAACATGTCGAGGGCGACAATATCCGCTGCCCCTATCATGGCTGGCGCTTCGGCCCCGACGGCCGCTGCAACGACATTCCCTATTCGCCGGCCCCGATCCCAAAGGCCGCCTGCCTGAAGAGCATGAAGGTGGTCGAACGCGCGGGCTGCATCTGGACCTGGTACGACGCCGAAGGTGGCGAGCCGGATTATGACCTGCCCGCGTTCGAACAGTGGGACCAGCCCAGCTGGGTGAACTGGTCGGTCGAACCGCTCGGCGAACTGGCCTGCCATCCGCAGGAAGTCGTCGACAACATGACCGACAAGGGCCACCTCCAGCCGGTTCACGGCTCGATCGACATGGTCAAGTTCGAGAATGAGTTCAACAACCATGTCTGCCGCCAGATCCTGACCGCAGGGCACAAGACGCTCGCCGGCGACGGCGCCGAGCCGATGACCAACGACACCTGGTATACCGGCCCCGGCATCCTGCAGTCGGTGATGATCGGCGAATATCCGTCGCACATGCTGATCGCGCACACACCGGTCGACGATGGCGTGATCAAGGTTTGGTACGGCCTGTTCGTCAAGGTGAAGAACGACACCCCGACCGCCGCCGACATCGAGCTGGCCAAGGGCTATGAAAAGGCCGGGGTCATGGCCTTTGCGCAGGATTTCGAAATCTGGGCGAACAAGCGGCCGTGCATCAATCCAATGATGGTCAAGGGCGACGGCCCGTTCGACAAGCTGCGCATCTGGTACAAGCAGTTCTACAATCCCCGCGCCCGCGCAGGTGATTTCCAGGCGCGCGTCAACGGGCACTATGTCACCCGCGGAACGCAGGAAGCGCCGTGGGATCAGGTGGCCTGAAATCCGTGACATTTGCGCATCACAAATGCGCAAAACGCGCTTACATGAACATCGCTTTTGATTGATGCGTAATTTGGATTGACATTTTCTACGCCATTTGAGATTTCCACCTCGGTATAGAGAATCTTGGCTGGATGGACGGAAACGCCGCCATCACCAATGAGGGGAGGACCGAAGGTGAAGAACTTCAATCGTATTTTTGGCGCAGCCTTGCTCGCAGGCGTCAGCACGCTCGGCGTGTCGACGCAGGCATTTGCACAGGGTGCAGAAGAAGCCAGCTCGGGCGGTCTCGACGAGATCATCGTGACGGCGCAGAAGCGCGGCGAAAATCTGCAGCAGACCCCGCTCGCCATCTCGGCCATCTCGGCCGCACAGCTTGATCTTCAGCAGATTGCCGAAGCCAAGGATCTGGGCGCCCTCGCCCCGAACGTCTCGGTTGTCGGCGCGACGACCAACGCGACCGCCATGGTTCTCACCATTCGCGGCATCCCGACCGCAGCTGACGAAACCCAGGGCTATGACTCGCCGATCGGCATCTATGTCGATGGCGTCTACATGGCCCGTTCTTCGGCCTCGACCTTCGAAGTCGCGGACGTGGAGCGCGTCGAAGTCCTGCGCGGCCCGCAGGGCACGCTGTTCGGCCGCAACACGACCGGTGGTGCCGTCAACTTCATCACCCGCCTGCCCGATGACGAAGCCAGCCTCGCAGTGCGCGTCGGCGGCGGCAATTACGGCCAGCTCTCGGCACGTGCGATCCTGAACTCGGGCGACCTCGGCGGCATCAAGATGTCGATCGGCGGCCTGTTCAAGAAGCGCAACGGCGTGGTCGACAACATCCTGGAGCCGCGCAACAGCCGCGATCCGGGCGCACAGGAAACGCGCAGCGTCCGCTTTGCCGCGACCGCTGACCTTGCCGACAACATCACGCTGACCAACATCTTCGACTGGTCGAAGATCAATGGTCTGGCTGGCTTTGAACAGCTCGCGGCAGTCGGCGACGGCACGGTTCTTCCGAACTATGTCATCGGCGGCAACACCTTTGCAGCGGTGCAGCCGGCCAATGTGCGCGGTTACCTGAACCTCGCCACCTCGACGCAGTCGGAATGCGGTACGCCGCTGTCGCAGATTTCGTCGGTCCGCCGCGATACGGTCTGCAACAACTCGGCGGGTCTTTCGACGGACAAGCTGTGGGGCAACATGACGCGCCTGACGGCGGAGTTCGACGGTGTCACCGTGCGTTCGACGACGGCGATCCGCCGCTGGACCAACCTGATCCGTGGCAACGACATTGACGGCCTCGGCACGATCAGCGGTCCGGCCTTCTCGCAGGCGACGACGCTCAACGGCATGCCGCTCAGCACCCTGTCGCTGTTCCTGCCCGCTGGCACCGCTGGGTTCCTCGCATCGCAGGCCGTACCGCGGACGACGCAGGATCTGTTCAATTCGGCAAACGACCGCCGCCAGAAGCAGTTCAGCCAGGAAATCGAACTCATCTCCAACGGCGACGGTCCGTTCCAGTGGGTTGTCGGGGGCTTCTACTTCAAGGAAAGCGGCCACGAGCGGAACAACCAGAACTTCCTGTTCGTGCTCGACACCAATCAGGCCGTCTTCACTGCGGCGAACTTCGGTCCGCTCGCTGGCCTGCTTCAGGCAGGAAATCCGGCCCGGTACCGCGGTGTGGCTCAGGCGACAGTCCTCGACTACAACGCTTCGGGTGAATCCTATGCCGTCTACGGTCAGGGCACCTACCGCTTTGGCCAGGAAGACCAGTTCGGCCTGACCTTCGGCATGCGTTACAGCTGGGACAGCAAGACGTTCCAGATCAACCAGAATGGCGCTGCACCCTTCACCAACGCCACGCAGATTGCGATCAATGGCGGTGCGAAGAAGTTCAACGCGCCGACGGGCAACCTGACGCTCGACTATCGGGCGAACGACAACGTCAACCTCTATGCCCGCGTCGCACGCGGCTATCGTTCGGGCGGCTTCAACGCACGCCAGACGGTGCGCTTCGATCCGGCCAATTCGGCAAACAACATCCCGCTGACGCCGTTCAACGAGGAAAAGATCGACTCTTATGAAGTCGGCTTCAAGACCGAGTTCGACCGTCGCATCCGCCTGAACGGTGCGTTCTTCTACAACATCTACAAGGACCAGCTGGTCACGCTGCCGATCCCGATCACGGGCGGTGGCAGCTTCGGCAACGCCGTGTTCAATGCCGGTAAGACCAACTATTACGGGATGGAACTGGAAGGCCGCTTTGCCGTCACCGATCACTTCACCCTCGACGGTGCGTTCGGTTACGTGAAGTCCGATCCGAAGGACTTCCCGCAGGCAACGACGACCCCGGGCGTCAACGCCAACGCGGCGGACGTGTTCAAGACGGGCTATGCCCCCCGTTACACGGCCAATGTCGGCGCAACCTATGTGCAGGACATCGGCGCGTCGAAGCTGACGGCACGTGTCGGGTATAACTATACGTCGACCTTCTACATGTTCGGCAACCCGATCACGTCGCCCTTCTCCGAGCAGACCAAGGGCGATGCCCGCGGCCTTCTGGACGCGCAACTCCGCCTCGATAATGTTCTGGGCAGTGCCGCCGAAGGCCTCAGCCTGACGCTTTGGGGCAAGAACCTGACGAACAAGGACTATGTCGTCCGCTCGGTTGACTTCGGCGCCCTCGGCTATGCGACCACCATCTACGGTGATCCGCGTACCTATGGCCTGACGCTCGACATGAAGTTCTGATCCCTTCGGGACAGCACCCAAAAAAGAGGGCCGGGAGGAAACTCCCGGCCCTTCTTGTTTCACGCGTTAGATCAACAGCTCTACACACTTAAAACCGCTTGTGCTGAGCTTGTCGAAGCACGGTCCTTTCTGGACACCCAAGACCGAAATAAGAACAGCCCTTCGACAAGCTCAGGGCGAACGGTGCGGGAATGTGGTGCGCCGTTTGGAAGCAAACAGCGCATCACAACAATCCAGATAGATCAGTCCGCCGTGGCACCGCCATCGACCACGAGCGGGTGGCCCGTTACAAAGCTCGCCTGATCCGAACAGAGCCACATGACGGCGGCGGCGATTTCCTCGGCCTTGCCCATGCGACCCATCGGCGTCATCCCGTCGAGGATCTTCTTCATGTCCGGGTTGGCGGTGAGCGGCGCCGTCATCGGCGTCTCGATCACGCCCGGGCACACGCAGTTGACGCGGATGCCCGCCTGCGCCCAGCGCAGCGCACCATGGCGCGTCAGGCCGACCACGCCATGCTTGGACGCGGTATAGCCCGGCTGCGCGCCATTGCCGACGAGACCATTGATAGACGCCGTGTTCACGATCGCACCCTTGCCTTGGGCCATCATGACTTCGGCTTCCTCACGCATGCACATCATGACGCCAGTCAGGTTGATGCCCATGCTGCGGGCCCAGACCTCATCCTCATATTCATTGGCGCCAAGGTTGTTGATTCCCGCATTGTTGAGGGCGAAATCCAGCCGTCCATATTCCGACACGGCCCGCGCGACGAGCGCCTTCACGTCGGCCCCGTTGGAGACGTCACAGCGCTGGAAAACCGCCTTGCCGCCGGCTGCCGCGATCAGGTCAACCGTTTCCTGCCCGCCTGCCTCATTGACGTCGGACACGACGACCGATGCGCCCGATGCCGCAAAGGCGAGCGCACTGGCTCGACCAATCCCCCCGCTGGCGCCGGTGACCAGCGCGACTTTCCCCTCAAAACCGTAATTCATCGGACATCCTTCCTTGCTTTGCGTAATCTGACGCATAAGATGTAACGCAAATCATGGTCAATCACTGATTGGCGCGAGAGGATTCGAATGAACGACCCCCTTTTCACCCCCCTTACACTTGGCGCGCTCAACCTCGCCAACCGCATCGTCATGTCCCCCATGACGCGCGACCGTGCCGGTGACGGCGATGTGCCCAATGACATTATGGTCGAATATTACCGGCAACGGGCAAGCGCTGGACTTATCGTGACCGAAGGCGTTCAGCCAAGCGCCGTCGGCAAGGGCTATTGGCGCACGCCGGGCATCTGGTCCGACGCGCAGATCGATGGCTGGGCCCGCGTTGCCGAAGCCGTTCACGCCGAAGGCGGACAGATCGTCATGCAGATCATGCATTGCGGCCGCGTCGTCGTGGCGGCCAATCGCGGCTATGAGGCCGATGTCATCGCGCCTTCGGCCCTGCCCTGCCCCGACAAGGTGCCGGGGCCGGATGGTGTGCCTGCCGAAACGGCGATGCCGCGTGCACTGTCGGCGGACGAGCTGCCTGCTCTGGCCGCCGAATTCGCCACCGCCGCGCGCAATGCGCGGAAAGCTGGCATCGATGGCGTCGAACTCCACGCGTCGAGCGGCTATCTGATCAACCAGTTCCTCAATCCGGCTAGCAACCTGCGCACCGATGCGTTTGGCGGGTCGGCTGAAAACCGCATCCGCTTTCCCGTCATGGTGCTGCAGGCGATGGCCGACGCGATTGGTGCGGACCGCGTCGCGTTGCGCTTCTCGCCGGGCAATCCGTACAATGGCATGGACGTGGCCGATCCGGCCGCGACCTTCGTCCCGCTGATGCAGGCGGTGGCGCCAATGGGGCTTGCCTATCTCCATGTGCTCGACATGGGGCTGGCCGACCTCGACACGCTGGCGATGGTGCGCGACAATTGCCTGACGCCCATTGTCGTCAACAACATGCTGACGGCGGAGACGGGCCGCGCGCTGATCGAGGCGGGCCGCGCCGAAGCTGTCAGCTTTGGTCGCGCCTTCATCGCCAATCCCGATCTGGTGGCGCGCATCCGCTCTGGTGCCCCCCTCGCCAAGCCGGACTATACCAAGCTCTACACCGGCGAAGCACAGGGCTATATCGACTACCCCCCCCTCGCCGCGCAGGCGGCATGAGCTGGCAGGACATCCTTGCCGAACTGGAGCGCAAGCGGGCGTTTTCCCGCGCCATGGGTGGCGCAGACCGGCTCGGGCGCGTGGCCAATGCGGGCAAGCTCAACGCCCGCCAGCGTGCAGAGGCGCTGTTTGACGAAGGCACCTTCACGGAGATTGGCGGGCTTGCCGGAAATCTGAGCGAAGCGGGAACTGCCCCCGCGCCCGCCGATGGCCTTGTCGCGGGCTTCGGCCTTGTGGCGGGTCGCCCTGTCCTTGTCGGCGTCGAAGACGGCACGGTCCTTGGCGGCTCCATCGGCGATGCGGGCGCCACCAAGCGCCACCGCCTGACCCAGATCGCCGCGCAGGAACATGTGCCGCTCGTCTTCATGCTGGAAGGCGCCGGGCATCGGCTGACCAATGCCCATGCCAATCCCGCCCCCAATGATCTGCATGGGCTGGCGGCGCTGTCGGGTCAGGTGCCGATGGTCTGCCTCGTCCTCGGGCCGTCTGCCGGGCATGGTGCGCTCACAGCGCCACTCTCTGACTTTGTGGTGATGACCCCTGCCGCGTCGATGTTCGTGGCAGGGCCGCCCATCGTGAAGGCGGCGATCGGCGAGACCGTGACCAAGGAAGATCTTGGCGGGCCGCAGGTGCAATTGGCCTCGGGCGTGGCGCACAATCTTGCCGAGGATGATGCCGCGGCGATTGCGCTCGCCCGCCGCTATCTCGGCTATTTCGGCGGCGACGCCGAGGCCGAGGGACCAAGGCAGCTCGACACGATCCTGGACCTGATCCCCGTCGACCCGCGATTTCCCTTCGAGATCCGCCCGGTTCTGGAGCTGCTGGCCGACAAGGACAGCCTGCTGGAGATCCAGCCGGTCTATGGCGGTGCGCTGGTGACCGCGCTGGCCCGCCTCGGCGGTCGGAGCGTCGCCCTCATCGCCAACAACCCGGCCGTCAATGCAGGGGCTGTCGATGCCGCTGCTGCGCAAAAGGCCACGCGGTTCATCGACATGGCCGATGCCCATGGCCTTCCGCTTGTCTTTCTGACGGACAATCCCGGCGTCCAGCCCGGCACGGCATCCGAGCGCACGGGGATGCTGCGCCATGCCGCGCGGATGTTTGCCGCGCAGCACCGTGCGCGCGTGCCCAAGCTGCACGTGACGCTGCGCAAGGCCTTTGGCTTTGGCTCCTCCATCATGGCGATGAACCCGTTTGACGGGCAGACGCTCTCGCTCGCTTTCCCCGCAATCAGCCTCGGCGCGATGCCAGCGGGGGCCGGCGCTGAGGCGGCGGGACTGTCTGAAGAGCAGCGCGAAAAGGCGATCCGCGATCAGACCGGCAGCGCATGGGCGCTGGCCGACAAGATGGCCTATGACGATGTGATCGACCCGCGCGCATTGCGCAATGCCCTGCTGGCCGGCCTCAGCCTCACCGCCAACCGCCCCTTGAAAGACCGCGACACGAGAGGAATTCTGCCATGAGCTATACGCTGCAGCAACTGTCCGACATCGAGGAAATCCGCCAGCTGAAGCACCGCTATTTCCGCTGTATCGACACCGGCAATGAAACGGAACTGGCCCAGATCCTCGCCGAAGACGTGACGATCGACTATCGCGGCGGCGGCTACCGCGTGCAGGTCTCGGGCAAGGCCGACATGATCGATTTCATCGCCTCCAGCTTCAATTCGGACGTCATCGCCATGCACCATGGCCATTCGCCCGAAATCCGCTTTACCGGGCCCGACAGCGCCGAAGGCACATGGTATCTGGAAGACCGCTTCATCAGCCTGGAGCGTATGGACGACACCGTCGGCTCCGCGCTCTATTATGACAAATATACGCGCACGCCCTCCGGCTGGAAGCTGCAGCACAGCGAATATGACCGCGTCTACGAAATCGTCCGGCCCATCGATCCCAAGGAAGAGATCCGGGCGCACATGCTGGCCAAGACCGGCCGCAAACCCGAAGCGCGCGTCGACACGACGCAGTGGCTGGAATGGTTTGATTGACGGACGTCTGAGGTCACAACGGCGACCCGATACGACCTGAAAATCTGACCGGAGGGAGACCGCTTCCGCAGCTCCCTCCGGTTCCAGGTGCGTCTCAGGTCACTGGCCCTGACCAAGCGAATATCCCGGCACCCCGTCAAAAGTGTAGAGGTGTTCCGTCTTCACGAAATCGACACCGAGGCGGGCGAGATTGCGGAGCAGGTCGGCAACCATGGGCTTGTTGAACTGGCGGCCCTCCTTCGCCATGAAACGGCAGCGCCAATGGTCGGTGCAGAATGTTTCCGGCAGGCCCGACGGCCAGACCTTGACGCCCCGATTGGTGATCATTTCAAGATCATAGCTGCCGCAAATGGCCTGCTTCAGAAGCGCAGCAAGCGCCTCCACCGGCTGGGTTGCATGGACGAACACATCGACGCCCACCATGGTCTTCACCGCAGGCTTGCGGGGGAATGCCGTCGGCACCGCGAAGGGCTCACCCGAGTCATCGTACCGCACGGGCTTGAGCTGCTGTGGCTCAAGCCCCAGCCGCGCAATGACCGCATCGGCAAAAGCCTGCGTCCCGACTTTCTCCCGCGACATATTGTCCGAGAAGATATCCTTCGTGTGGACCCCGTCCTCGATCGTCCGGAGCCAGGCATTGTGAACACGCTCGGCAACTTTGGGCTGGCCAATATGGACGAGCATCATGACGCCGGCGAGAAGGAGACCCGACGGGTTGGCACTGTCCTGTCCGGCGATACGCGGGGCGGAACCATGGATCGCTTCGAACATCGCGCAATGCTCGCCGATATTGGCGGACGGGGCGAGGCCGACTGAGCCCGCGATTTGCGCGGCGACATCGCTCAGGATGTCACCGTAGAGATTGGGCATGACGATCACGTCGAAGGCCTCCGGTGTATCGGCAAGCTTGGCCGCGCCAATGTCGACGATCCAGTGCTCCTTCTCGATGTCCGGATAGAGGCCGCCAACCTCATCAAAGACCTTGTGAAACAGACCGTCGGTCAGCTTCATGATATTGTCCTTGCTGAAGCATGTGACCTTTTTGCGGCCGAACGCCTTGGCATATTCGAAGGCATAGAGGTTGATCTTCTCGCACCCGGGGCGGCTGATCAGCTTGAGGCACTGATAGACATCGTCAGTCTGGCGATGCTCGATCCCCGCATAAAGGTCCTCCTCATTCTCACGGACGATCACGAGGTCCATCTTCGGGTGCTTGGTCTCCACGAAGGGCGCGTAGGAAGAGCACGGCCGGATGTTGGCGTAGAGGCCCAATGACTTGCGCACCGTCACGTTGAGGCTCTTGAAGCCGCCACCTTGCGGGGTGGTAATCGGGGCCTTGTAAAACACCTTGGTGCGACGCAGGCTTTCCCACGCGGAGGGCGCAATGCCGGCGCTGTTGCCGCCGATATAGACCGACTCGCCAATCTCAATCACTTCGGGGGCGAGCGCTGCGCCTGCGGCCTCCAGCACGCGAAGACTTGCGCGCATGATTTCCGGGCCAATGCCGTCCCCATAGGCAATGGTGATCGGCACCGGGCTCCCCGGAGTGATATCGCTCTGTGTCGGCGGGGAAATGAGGGTGCTCAGATCGTTCATATCGTCCTCCTGAAGATGATGCTCTTCAGATAGGACGCGCCATTGCATTGGAAAAATGAATTGTTAAAATGTCAAACATCAACATTTGAAATGATTGACTGACCCATGAGCACCCCTCGCACCCTTGATCTGGACCTGCTGCGCTGCTTCGTCACCATCGCGGAGACAGAGAGCTTCACGCGCGCGGGCGATCGGCTCGGCCGGACACAATCGACCGTGAGCCTCCAGGTGAAGCGCCTCGAAGACCAGCTTGGTCGCACCGTATTCGAGCGCACGCCCCGCTCGCTCAAGTTGACGCCCTCCGGCGAGCGGCTGCTTGGCCCGGCGCGACAGCTTCTCCGGCTCAACGATGCGGTCATCGCGCAGCTGTTCGAGCCGGACATGACAGGCCGCGTCCGGATTGGCGTGCCCGAGGATTTTGCAACCGCGCATCTTCCGAGCGTGCTCTCGGCGTTTACCGAAGCACATCCGCTCGTCGAGCTGGAACTGACATGTGACCTGACGCTCAACCTGCTCGACCGGTTTCATCACGGCGCGTTCGACCTTGTCCTCGTGAAGCGGGAGCCCTCGGCCCCGCTAGAAGGCGTGCGGGTCTGGCGCGAGCCGCTTGTCTGGGTCGCGCGGGACGAGTTAGCAGTCGCGGAGCTTGATACGGTGCCGCTCGTCGTTTCGCCCGAACCCTGCGTCTACCGCAAACGGGCGATCGACGCGCTGGATGCGGTCGGGCGGCGCTGGCGCGTCGCCTACACGTCGACCAGTCTCGCAGGCAGCCAGTCGGCCGTCAATGCGGGTCTCGGCGTCACGGTCCTCCCCCGCGCGATGGTGCCGCCCTATCTGACCGCGATCGGCGTCGAATCCCACCTGCCTCCGCTTTACGACACGGAAATGGCGCTCATCGAAGCGGCAGGTCTGTCGGAGACCGCGCATCGATTGGCACAGCATATTGTGGCAGCGCTGGAACGTGGCAACACGACCGCCGCAGGAACCTAAGCCCCGATCATCCCCCGGCGCGGGGTCTAGGCCACCTTCCCGCCGACGAACGCGGCGCCGGTCTCAGCCAGCACGCAGCGCGCGGAACCGTTCGATGAGCCAGCTTCTGAAAACCGCCATGACAGGATCGGACAGATCATCGGCATGGAACTTCAGATAATAGCCATAGCCGTCCTCGACGACGGTCTGGAACGGCATGACGAGGCGCCCTTGGGCGATATCGTCTGCAAACATGTCGACATCGCCCAGCATGATGCCGCTGGCGGCCATGGCATATTGCGCCGCGGCCACCGCCGTATCGAATGCGACACCGCCTGAGGTGTCGACCTTTGCGCCGACCAGATGCGCATATGAGGACCAGAGCAGGTCGCGCGGCTGACCGTCGAGCTTGATGTGCAGCAGTTCATGCGCCTGCAGGAAGGACGCGAGCGATTGCCCCTCGGCAGATTTGGCCGTTTCCGGCGAGCAGAGCGGCGCCACGCGGACCATCCACAACAGATCGGTCACCCGGTCATCCACATTCGGGCGGTCATAGACGATCGCCATATCCAAGGCAGCCGTCGGAAGGCCGATGCCATTGGAACTCGTGACGTCGACGCGAATATCCGGATATTCGGTGCGGAAGTCCCGCAGGATGGGGAGAAACTGTTTCTGCAAGAGCGAAGGCGGAATGTGGATACGCACGGTCCGCTGGGCGATGCGGTCATCGCGGATGGCATTCATCGTCTGTTCGATGCGGTCGAGGCTTTTCGTCACCACGGGCAGCAGTTCCGCACCGGCTGCGGTCAGGAAGAGGCCGGTGGCCTCCCGTTCAAACAACTGCTTGCCAAGGAGTTCCTCAAGCCCGCTGACATGCCGACTCATCGCGCTCTGTGAGACCGAGAGGGACGCCGCGCCCACGGTGAAGCTGTTGTGCTGCCCCACGGCCTCGAACGCGCGAAGGGCGTTGAGCGGGAGCCAGCGGCGGTTGATTGTGCCCTTGTTCTGAATGAGATGGCCCTTCGGAGGTGCAGTGGTTTCGGACACGATCACAAGACCGACATTTTAACATGGGGCTATGCGAAAAAGACATTTTATCGCTTTGTCCCGTTCGTTCAAGCCGATGCGCAATCAATTTGGGGGAGTGCGCGGCCATGGACATGAAGCATATCGATGCGCTGTTTCGCGAGCGGAAGACCGGACACACCCTCCCCCGGCAGCTTTATATCGGCCAGGACGCCTTCGATTTCGACCTGACCGCCATCTATGGCCAGAGCTGGCTGATGGCCGGGATGGAGTGCGAACTGCCCAAGTCCGGCAGCTATATCTCGATGATGGTCGGCAAATGGCCGGTCCTGATCGTGCGCGACAAGCAGGGCGACATCCGCGCGTTTCACAACAGCTGCCGCCACCGCGGCTCGATCATCTGCCCGGCGGGCCACGGGACGGCGCCGAAGCTGGTCTGCCCCTATCACCGCTGGACCTATGACCTGGACGGCGCCCTGTTCGCCGCAGGGCGCATGGACGATGACTTTGACAAGAGCGCGCATGGTCTGAAGCCGATCGCGATCGAGTGCATCGCCGGCGCCATCTACATCTGCCTGTCGGACAATCCGCTGCCGATTGACGACTTCCGCGCAAAGTTTTCCGAATATGCCGGTCCGCTCAACTTCAAGGACATGAAGCTGGCGCATGAGAGCAAGTTGGTGGAATATGCCAACTGGAAGCTCGTGATGGAAAATGCGCGCGAGTGCTATCACTGCGCGACCGGTCACCCGGAGCTGGCCAAGACCTTCCCCGTCGGCATGTCCAAGCATTTCGATGCGCATGAAGATGCCCGCGCCGAAGCCTTTGCCGCTGCGATGGACGCAGCCGGCCTGCCCCACACGCCGGTTGAAGGACATTGGTGGCAGGTCGCCCGCTTCGCACTCAACGAAGGCTGCACCTCGATTTCGATCGACGGGCAACCGCTGGTGAAGAAGCCGATGATCACCGCCAATGGCGGCGATGTCGGTTCGATGCGCTGGGCGATTGACCCGCATCTCTTCTGTCATGCGACGGCGGACCATGTCTTCATGTTCAGCTGCATGCCGGTGAGCCCGACCGAAACGCATGTGTACAGCAAATGGTTCGTCCACAAGGATGCTGTTGAAGGCGTCGATTATGATATCGACAGCCTGACCCATCTGTGGACCGTCACCAACGGCCAGGACAAGGAACTGGCCGAAAACAATCACGCCGGCATCAACAGCCCCGGCTACACGCCCGGCCCCTATTCGGGGGATGCCGAGATGCTGGCCCGTCGCTTTACCGACTGGTATTGTGATGTTTCGCGGGCCTATATCGACAACCATGGCAAATAAGCGCCCCGGGGACTTCCGCCCCGAAACACTGGCAGTCGCCTACGGATACGATCCGCAAATGGGCATGGGGGCCGCAAAGCCGCCCATCTTCATGACCTCGACCTTCGTCTATCCTTCTGCCCAGCACGCCAAGGATGTGCATGAGGCCTATTTTGACGGCACCGGCCCCCTCGTCGGGGAGACGAACCACATCTATTCGCGGCTCGGCCATCCGGGGCTCGATTTCCTTGAGGCGCGTCTGGCGGCGATCGATGGCGCGGAAGATGCCGTCGCCTATTGCAGCGGCATGGCCGCACATTCGAGCATCGCGCTGGCGCATGTCCGCAGCGGCGACAGCGTGCTGCACGGGCGGCCCATCTATGGCGGCGTGGACTTTCTCTACAATGAGATGATGCCCCAGTTCGGCGCGCATCCGGCTGCCTATCTCGACGGCACGGATGAGGATGACGTCCGCGCGGCCGCCGAACGTGCCATGGCAAAAGGTACGCTCAAGCTGATCATCGCGGAAACCCCCGCCAATCCGACGGCCGCCATTGTCGATCTCGACCTGATGGTCCGCACGGCGGACTGGGTTGGCGAACGGCAGGGCCATCGCCCGCTTGTCGTCGTGGACAACACGCTGCTCGGTCCCTTTGCCCAGCGCCCGATCGCGCATGGCGTCGACCTGTGCATGACCTCGCTCACCAAATATTGCGGCGGGCACAGCGATCTTCTGGCAGGTGGAATTTCGGGCCGTGCCGACCTCATCCGGACGCTCAAGCTGCAGCGGACGACCTGGGGCAACCATCTCGACCCCTTCACGTCCTGGCTCGTGCTCCGCTCGCTGGAGTCGGTCGCTGTCCGCACCGAACGCGCGATGAGCAACGCGCGGGGTGTGGCAGAATATCTGCGCGATCATCCCAAGGTGGCCGGCGTCACCTATCTCGGCTTCCTCCCCGAAGGCAGCCGGGGCCGCGCCGTCTATGACCGGCAGTGCAAGGCCGCCGGGTCCACATTCTCCTTCCACCTACATGGCGGCGAGGCCGAAGCCTTCCGGATGCTCGACCGGCTGCAGCTGATGAAGCTCGCGGTCAGCCTCGGCGGGTCCGAAACACTGATCTGCCATTCGGCAAGCACGACGCATTACGCCGTCGCTCCGGCCCAGCGGCTGGCGGGCGGCATTACCGACGGGACCATCCGGCTTTCGGTCGGGCTCGAACATATTGACGACCTGATCGCCGATCTGGCGCAGGCATTAGAGGCGGTGTGATGGAACTCAACTTTACTGGAACCGACATTTGCGCGGTCAATGGCACGCGCAGCGCCCCTGAAACACGCTATGACGTTGTCGTCGTGGGTGCCGGACCGAGCGGCATCGCCGCTGCCATCGACGCGGCAACGGCAGGCAAGTCCGTGCTGCTGGTCGACGAAAACCCGGTCTCTGGCGCGCTGATGGGCAATGACACGCCGCTCTATTTCGGGGGCCGGATGACGGCCGCGACGCAGAATGCCGACCGGATGCTCGAAGCGATCTTCATGAGCATGCCCGATCTTGAAAAGGCGATGGAGGCAGGCGCCGAACTGCTGCTCGGCACCACGGCCTGGGGCGTCTACCGCAACGGTCCGGGTGTTGCGAGCCTGCCGGAACAGGTGGTCGGCCTTGCCGACGCGGAACGGTCCTGGATGGTCGGCTTCGGCAAGATCGTGCTTGCAACCGGAGCGCGCGATCTGGCGCTGGCCTTCCCCGGCTGGAACCAGCCCGGCGTGATGGGGGCGGCCGCCCTCCAGATGCTGCTGACCCGCTATGACGCCTTTGCAGGCCGCCGGATGCTCGTGCTCGGATCGCATGATCTGGCGCTGGAAACGGCGCTCCTCGCCCACGGGCGCGGCGTGGAGGTCCTTGGCCTCATCGAGACGCGCGATGCGCCGCAGGGCGGCGATGATCTCGTCGCCGCCGTGAAGGCCGCGGGCATCCCGATCACCTGCGGGCAGACGATCGCATCGGCCAAGGGCGGCATCGATGGTGTCGAAGCCGCAACGCTCACCAATGGCGAGACGATCGCCTGTGACACGATCTGCGTTGCCATCGGCCTCGTGCCGTCGATTGAACTCGTCGACGCAATGCACGGCCCGCGCTCGCTCAACCCTGCACGCGGCGGCTATGTGCCCGCCGGCGAACCGTCGGTCGACGTGGTCGGCGATTGTGCGGGGCTGCCCGACACAGGGTTTGATCACGTCGCCTATCGCATGGACTGGATGCGGGCGCTGACCGCCGTCTCGGCCAACGACACGATCATCTGCCAGTGCGAGGAAGTGACGCGCGCTGACCTGATTGGCGTGCAGCCGCCCAACTATCTGCCGCGCCCCGCCGCGATGTGCGCGCGCTCGCTCGAGACGCTGCTGAAGGATGGCCCGGCCAATCAGGACCAGATCAAGCGCCTTACCCGCGCCGGGATGGGCGTGTGCCAGGGCCGCCGCTGCCGCGATCAGGTCGCGATGCTGCTCGCGCTGGAATCGGGCACGCCGTTCGGCACAATCCCGCTTGCCAGCCACCGTGCGCCGGTGCGCCCGCTGCCGCTCAAGATCCTGGCGGAATGGGACGAACCGGCCGAGATGGAAGCAGCCTGGGACGTGTGGTTCGGCATCCCGACACAATGGGTTCCGGTCGAGGATGTCGGCACGCCTTATGAGGATGACCATCGCGAGATGCTCTATACGGGGATGTACAAATGAGCGGGTCTGAAGTCGTCATCGTCGGTGGGGGTGTCACCGGGCTCAGCGCAGGCTGGTGGCTTGCCCGGTCGGGCGTGAAGGTCACCGTGCTCGACAAGTTCATTGTCGGCTGGGAAGCCTCCGGCCGCAATGGCGGCGGTGCCTCGCACTATTCGAGCCCGCTCTTTGACGAGGAACAGCGCCTTTGGCCGCAGATGGACGAGCTGCTCGGCTATCCGACCGAGCACCAGAAGGGTCGCATCCTGATTGCGATGACCGAACGGCAGTGGGAGCAGTACCGCTTCATTGCCGAGCGTCACACGCGCCTCAACCACCCGGTCGAGCTGCTCGACGTCAAGCAGGTTCAGGACGCAGTTCCGCTGGCCGGCGACAACTGCTTTGGCGGCGTCCACTACAAGTTCGGCGGCCACGCCAACCCCCAGCGCACGGTGCAGGCCTATGCCTGGGCGCTGCAGGATCTGGGCGGCAAGATCGTCCAGCACAGCCCCGTGACAGGCTTTGAAACGGCGGGCGGCAAGGTCACGGCGGTGAAGACCGCCAATGCGACTTATGGCTGCGATGCCGTGGTGGTCGCAGCTGGGCCACAAATCCCGCAGCTGATGGCGCAGCTGGGCGTGGACGTGCCGCTGGCGGCGGCGCGCGCGGAAATGATCATCACCGAGCCTGCGCCGATGATGCCGCTGGGCGGCGTCGACGGGCACAAAATCTATGGCCGCCAGACGCTGCGCGGGAACCTTGCTTATGGCGGCGGCCCGCATGAATGGCTTGATGTCGATGCGACCGGCCCCAAGGCGCGCCCCTCGACGCCGCTTGCCCGCAACCTTGCCAAGCGGCTGGCCGAGCTTCTGCCCAAAGCGGCGCATCTGAACGTCATCCGCAGCTGGGCAGGCGTGATCGAGAATTCGCCCGACGGCCGCCCGATCCTCGATCGGCTGTCGAGCCCGGACAATGTCACGGTCGCTTCCATGTCGAGTGTCGGCTTCGGCCTGTCGCCCGCATCGGGCCACGCGATCCGCGATCTGGTCATCGACGGCACCTGCTCCTTCACCAACCTTGATCTGTTGAAGCTCTCGCGCTTTGACGGGCTGGAGAAGGACTGGCGCGAAAAGCGCGGGTGGATGCCGATTTCATGAGCCGCTACTCCGCGCTCGGGCTGCTGCGTGGCGCCCTGACCGGGCACAAGCACTGGCAGCCTGCCTGGCGCGACCCGGAGCCCAAATCGCACTACGACATCCTCATCATCGGGGGTGGCGGGCATGGGCTGGCGACGGCCTATTACCTCGCCAAGGTGCATGGACTGCGCAATATCGCGGTGCTTGAAAAGGGCTGGATCGGCGGCGGCAATACCGGCCGCAACACGACCATCGTGCGCTCCAACTACCGGCTGGAGCCGCTGCACAATTTCTACGAGTTCGGCCTGAAGCTGTGGCACGGGCTGAGCGACGAACTGAACTACAACGTCATGTTCAGTCCGCGCGGCGCGATGTTCCTTGGCCATAGCGATGCGGACATGGTGAAGCTCGCCGAACGCGGCGATGCGATGCGGTGCGACGGCATCGATGCCGATCTGCTGAGCCGCGATGAGGTCGCCAAGCTTGAGCCGCTGCTCGACATGTCGCGCGATGCACGCTTCCCGATCGAAGGTGGCCTGATCCAGCGCCGCGGCGGCACGGCGCGCCATGATGCGGTCGCCTGGGGCTATGCGCGTGGCGCCGACAGCCTGGGCGTCGACATCATCCAGAAATGCGAAGTCACCGGCTTTGTGCGCGATGGCGATGCCGTGGTCGGCGTGGAAACGACACGCGGGCGTATCGGCGCGGGGCGCGTCGGCATCTGCGTCGCCGGACATAGCGGCCATGTCGCCGCGATGGCGGGGCTGAAGCTGCCAGTGGAATCGCAGACCTTGCAGGCGATGGTGACCGAAGGCGTGAAGCCGATGATCAACACCGTGATCATGTCCCAGTCGCTGCACTGCTATATCAGCCAGTCCGACAAGGGCGGCATCGTCTTTGGCGGCGACCCCGACAATTGGCCAAGCTATGCACAGCGCGGCGATCCGTCGATCATGGAAGGCGCCGTGGCACAGGGCCTTGCGCTCGTCCCTGCCCTGTCGCGCCTGCGCATGGTGCGGACATGGAGCGGCGTGACCGATATGAGCTTTGACGGCACGCCGATCATTGGCGAAACGCCGGTGCCCAACCTCTATATCAATGGCGGCTGGTGCTATGGCGGGTTCAAGGCGACGCCCGCATCGGGCTGGACCTACGCCCACACGCTGGCGACGGGCAAGCCCCACCCGCTCAACGCCCCCTTCGCGCTCGACCGCTTTGAACGCGGCGCCACCATCGACGAAACCGGGAGCGGCCCGATGCCGAACAGCCGCTAATGATGCAGATCACATGTCCCCATTGCGGCCCCCGGTCGCAGTCCGAATTTGTCTATGGGCGGACGGTCGATTCCGTCGTCGCGCTTGATGCACCCGCCGATCAGGCGATGACCGCCTTGTTCACCCGCACCAACCCGCGCGGGCCCGATGACGAAATCTGGCGCCATACCTATGGCTGCCGGGCGTGGATTGTCATCACGCGTCACCGCGTGACCAATGAGATCACGGCCACACGTGCCGTCGGCTCGGAGGCGCTGCCATGACCGGCCCGTCCCGCAATGCCGCGGGCGCGACCCTGCGCTTCACCTTTGACGGCAAGACCTATTTTGCGCGGCCGGGCGACACGCTGGCAGCCGCCCTCCTTGCGAACGGCGTGGCGCTGGTCGGCCGCAGCTTCAAATATCACCGCCCGCGCGGGATCATGACCGCCGGCATCGAAGAGCCGAATGCGCTCGTGACTGTCGGCGAAGGCGGTCGCCGTGAACCCAATACCCGCGCCACCGACCTGTTCGTCTATGACGGCCTTGTCGCGCGCAGCCAGAACCGCTGGCCCAACCTCAGCTTCGATCTGGGCGCGGTGTTCAGCCTCGCCGCCCCGATGCTGCCCGCCGGTTTTTACTACAAGACCTTCTTCGGCTCAGCCAAACGGTGGATGTTCTACGAATATTTCATCCGCAAGGCCGCCGGGCTCGGCAATGCCCCGACAGAGGCTGATCCCGACCGGTTCAGCCACCGCGCGGCCTTCTGCGACGTGCTCGTCGTTGGCGCCGGACCTGCCGGGTTGCAGGCCGCCCTCGAACATGCCGAAGCCGGAAAGCGCGTCATCCTTGCCGAGCAGGACGCCGTGCTTGGCGCTTCCCTGATCCGCGACCCGCAGGAACTGGATTCAGCATGGGTGGAAGCGACCGCCACCCGCATCCGCGCGGCAGGCGGGCGCATCCTCACCCGGACGACCGCCTCGGGCTATTGGGAACATGACCTCGTCACGCTGACCGAACGGCTGGCCGAGCCCGGCGCCAAGCCCGCGCATGGGCTTGCGCAGCGGCTCTGGCATGTCCGTGCCGGGCAGGTGATCCTTGCAACCGGCAGCATTGAGCGGCCGATCGCCTTTGCGCATAATGACCGCCCCGGCGTCATGCTGTCGCAGGCGGCGCGCACCTATGTCCGCCGCTTTGGCGTGCTGCCGGGCAAACGCGTCGTTGTCGCCACCAACAATGATGACGCCTATCTGACTGCCGCTGCGCTCAGGGACGCCGGTGCGGACATCGTGGCCATCCTCGATGCCCGTCCGGACCTTTCGGCGGCGGCCACTGCCGCGCAGGCGGCTGGTCACCCTGTCTTGACCAACGCCGTGCCGCTCTCGGTTGATGGCGCACGGCATTGCCTGACCAAGGTCACGGCAAAGGTCGACGGACAGACGCAGAGCTGGCCCGCCGATCTGATCGCCGTGTCGGGCGGATTCACCCCCGTCGTCCATCTGCATATGCAGGCGGGCGGCACGCTCGACTGGAACGAGGCTGCACAGGCGTTCGTCCCGAAAGCCGCGCGTCAGAACGTGACGACAATCGGCGGTGCCGCAAATCCGCAGCCCGTCCATCCGGTCGTGCCCGTTGGCAATCCGAAGAAGAGCTTCATCGATTTCCAGAACGATGTGTCGCTCGCCGATGTCGATCTCGCCTGGGCCGAAGGCTACCGGTCAGTCGAGCACTTGAAGCGCTACACAACGCTTGGCATGGCGACCGATCAGGGCAAGCTCAGCAACATGGCGGCGCTGGGCCGTCTTGCCGAAAAGCAGGGCGTTTCCATCCCGGAAGCCGGACTCACGACGTTCCGCCCGCCCTACACGCCCGTCAGCATGGGCTTGATCGCGGGGGCTTCGGGCAAGAATGCCGGTGCCCATATGCGTCGCATCGCGCTGCATGACGTCCATACGCAGAAGAACCCGATCTGGCAGCCGCTGGGCTATTGGTTCCGCCCGCGCGCCTACCCGCAGGGGCAGGAGACACTGGCCCAAGCCGCGCTGCGCGAGGCCCGCGCCGTGCGCACGGGCGTCGGCATGACCGACGTCTCCACGCTTGCCAAGTTTGAGGTGAGCGGCCCCGATGCCGCTGCCTTCCTCGACATCATCTGCGCCACGACCGTCAGCAAGCTCGCTGTCGGGCGCGGCCGCTACACCTTCATGCTGCGTGAAGACGGGATCGTGTTTGACGACGGCACGGTCTGGCGTCTGGCTGAGGATCGTTTCCTGCTGACCAGTTCGACCGGCGGCGCAGACCGGATGGCGACGCATATCTCCTATGTGCGGCAATATCTCTGCCCGCAGCTGCGCGTCTCGGCTGTGACGGTGCAGGAACATTATGCCGGGATCGCCATTGCCGGGCCCAAGGCCAAGGCCGCGATGGACGCGCTGATCGGTGCGGACGCCCCGCGCCACATGTCCACCCTGCCCGCGACCATCGCGGGTATTCCGGTCCTTGTGCTGGCGGCGAGCTACAGCGGCGAACGCGCCTTTGAAGTCTATGTCGAGGCCAGCCATGCCGCCCCCGTCTGGGCTGCGTGCGAGGCCGAGGTCACCGCACAGGGCGGCTGCCTCTACGGCCTTGAGGCGATGGAGTTCCTCCGCATTGAAAAGGGCCATGTGGTCGTCGGCGGCGAAGTCGACGGGCGGATGACCCCGGCCGATCTCGCGCTCGACAAGATGCTCAACAAGGCGGGCGGCTATATCGGTGCAACCGGCCTGTCGCGTCCTGCGCTCAGCGAACCCGGGCGTCGGCAGTTTGTCGGGCTGGAGGCCATTGAAGGCACGATCCCGGAAGGCGCCATGCTGGTGTCGGCGGAAGGACAGTCCCCGCAGGGCCATGTCAGCGCTGCGGCCTTCCGCATAATGGACGGCGGGTCGATTGCCCTCGCCCAGCTGACCGATGGCTTCAGCCGCTATGGCGAGGAACTGATCGCATCGTCGCCGACACGCGGCCAGAAAGCCCGCGTCCGCGTTGTCCATCCGCATTTCTATGACGCAGCAGGAGAGCGTTACCGTGACTGACGTGACCATCACGCCCCTGCCAGCCGCGCCGCTGCATGTCTTTGAAATCTGGAGCAATCCGTCTGCGGTGGCCAAGAGGTTCAGCGCCGCCATGGGTTATGACCTGCCTGCAACGGGGCGGTCCGGCGGCACCGAGGCACTGCGCCTGATCCGCTTCGAACCGACCGTCTGGCTGGTGGAGGGGGACGTAGCGCCCCTGCCCGCCATTCTGGGCGACGACGGCGCGATCACCGCGATTGGCGGCGGGATCGTGCGCGTGCGCCTCTCCGGCGCGGACTGGCGCAGCCTGCTGATGGAAAGCGGCGTGTTCAACGCCGAAGACCCGGCCTTTGCCGCCGGGTGCAGCGCCTCCACCGTGATCGACCATGTCAATGTGCGCTTGCACGTCGTCAGCGACGATGTCTGCGATGCCTATGTGCCGCTGAGCTATGCCACCGCGCTGCTGCACTTCTGGGAAGAGGCTTCGCACGGACTGGTGCCGACCCACCGCTGAGCGCTGGGCTATTTTTCGGTCGGAGAGACCTCTGCGGCCAGATGCTGCAGCCGGAGCCCGTTGGCATGGCGCCGCTGGAACCCCTTCCATAAGGTCACACCCGGCCCGCCGGGGCTGACTGCGCCCCAAGGCGTGTCCGCAGGCGCATCCCATGAGCCTGAGGCGGCGTCCTCGACCGGCAAGTCGAGATAGCCCGCCATGTCCGCCTCACCGCGCAGATGAAGCGCGAGGAAAGCGGTGATGAAGTGCAGGTTGATCGCGTTCACGCGGTCCTGCCGCCAGATCGGGTCCTCAAACCAGTCCAGATCCCAGACCGAACCGCGCATCTCCGCAGGCGCGGGATTGAGCGCGATGGCATGGCCCGCATGCTTGTAGGTGAGCAGGTACCGCGAACTGTTGACGGCTTGCGCAAAGAACGCCCTGGCCGCCTGTTCATAGCCGACGACGGGATCGCTATCCCCTGCGATCAGCAGCAGCGGCGCGGTTAAGGCAGCCAGCCCTTCCGGGCCCCAGACGGACTTCGGACCGCCGCCCGCGGGTGCAATCGCTACAATCGCCTTTACGCCAGGCACGATGGCAGAGTCGGCAGAGGCGCCGCCGCGGGCGATGGATTTGAGCCAACCGCCCGCCACGAGGCCCGCATAGGGATGGCTCGGATCAAGGCGCGCGCCTCCCGCCGTCAGCACGCCATAGCCCCCTTGCGAATAGCCGATCAGCGCCACCTTTTCGGGGTCGATCTCATTCCCCAGGGTCGCGCGCAATTGCGCGGCGACAAAGCTGATATCGACCGGCCGGTTATAGTTCGGCGCAGCGCGAATGGCGGGCGCCACAACATAAGGATTGGGGTCGGCATGATGGATCGCCGCCACCACATAGCCCTTGGACGCCAGATTTTCCGTCAGCCAAGTCATGACCGCAGGCACGTTGCTGTAACCGTGCGACAGGATGACCAGAGGATGGCGCTGCCCATCGTGCGGCGCATTGGGCGTCGCCAACCCTGCTTGGGTGAACGCAACGGGCGGGCGCGGTGGCTCCCCCCACAGTGTGCCACGATAGAGCGCCTTGGGCGCGCCCTTCCGGACCTGCGCGGGATACCAGATGTCCACCTGCAGGCGGCGGTCATGCAGACGGACGGCACCCGTTTTCGGGTCGGCATGTTCAAGGTCGGGCTGATCACGGTGCACGAAGGTGACCGAGCGGAAGCCGACGCCTGCAGGACCGAGCTTTGCCAGTTCCGGCGCATCAACGCCCGGCCGCGCGGGGCTTTGCGCAACTGCTGCCGCGCCGATCGGGAGCGACAGCGCGACCAGCAGGCCGAAAACGACCTTAGGCATCATCTGATCCCGCCGTGGCACTTGGCCATTTCAGATACTCCTCGATCCAGGGATATTCGGACGACACCCGCGAAAAGGTCGTCTCGCGCAGCACCCGCTGGCACACCGCCGCCGTCAGCCGCGGAATATTGCCCAGCTCCCCGGCGCGCGCGACCACCTGCACCTGTCGCGCGAAACGGCCACGCGTCATCGGCAAGGGCCGCAGACGGGGCAGAAGTTCCGGCACGGCAGCGAGGCACACCGGCGTCGTGATCGTCCAGCCAAGCCCTGCCGCAACCAGACCGAGCTGCTGGTGCGAGGATTCGACCTCAATCGTGGCCGGCAGCTTCAACTTCATGCGCACGATCTGGCGTTCGATCTGCTGGCCCGTCCCCGTCAGCCGCGAAAAGCGGATCAGGGGCAAGGGGATCGTGTCCGACACGATATCCGTTGGGCCCTGATAGAAGGCGGGAAAAACGAGGATGAAGCCTTCCTCGATCACCGGATGCAGTTCCAGCGCGCCGCGATGTTCGAGGTTGAAGCTGCCCGTAACAAGCAGGTCGATGTCACGCGCCAGAAACTCGGCCTGATGCTCCATCGAAATGCCCGACCGGATGTTCCACCGGTCCGCGCGGCCGCTCAGCTCGCTCAGGATCGGCGTCGTCAGTTCGTTGGCAAGGCTGTACGACATGGCGACGGTGATGCTGGAAATCGGCAGGTTCGCGCCTTCGCGCACCTCGTCATAGGTGGAGCGTGCCTGCGTGATCAGCGTCTGGCCACGGGCGAAGAGCGCCTTTCCGCTGGCCGTGAGCCCCATGGGCCGCATCGTCCGGTCAAACAAGGGCGCACCGATGCCCGTTTCCAACTTTGCGATGGTCTGCGACACGGCGGACTGGGTCACCTGCAGGTGGGTCGCGCATTGCGACATGCCACCCAGCTCCACGGTCATGACGAACACCTCAAGCGCGTGGAGATCAAATTCCTGAGGCAATTTCATGCGCGCGGTCCCAGCCCATATAACAACTATTACGCGCGCTAATAGTAACCCAGGTCACGCCGGGTCGACCCATGCCTTTTCGATATTGCCTCTTTCAAAAAAGGAGGCCGCTTGCCCGCGCCCCGCTAGCCGCGCCGGTGCAGCGCCATCAGGCCGCGGAATGTGCCTGCCACCATAAACAGGAGAACGGCAGCAAGGGGCAGGCCAGCCGCGATCGATCCGGCCTGGAGCGAGCTCAGCCCGCCGCTCAGGAGCAGGACCACGCCAATGCCGCCGACCGCCAGCAGCCAGATGACCTTCTGCCGCAACGGCGTATCGGTCCGCCCCCCGGCCGCCATGGTGTCAATCACCAGCGTCCCCGAATCCCAGCCCGTCACGAAGAAGATCATGATGAGGAGAACCGAGACGAACGACGTCACCTGCGCCCAGGGCAGCGTGCCGAGGAGGACGAACAGCTGCTGTTCGAGCGTCGCCTTGGCAAGTCCGCCTGCGTCGCCGGACAGGATATGCGCAATGCTCGCATCACCAAAGATGGTGAGCCAGATGATGCCGAGCAGCGTCGGCGCGATCAGGGCCCCGGCGATGAACTCCCGCACTGTCCGTCCGAGCGAGATGCGCGCCATGAACATGCCGACAAAGGGTGACCAGCTGATCCACCACGCCCAGTAATAGACCGTCCAGTCGTGGTAGAAACCGGCGTCGTTGCGCCCAACCGGGTTGGAGAGCGCGGGAAGATATTTGAGGTAGGCAAGGATGTTCGCCCCGATATCGCTCATCAGCGCGACCGTGGTGCCCGTCGCCAGGATGAAGAGAAGCAGCGCAAAGGCGACCCACATGTTGAGTTCGCTCAGGATGCGAATGCCCCGGTCAATGCCGCCGCGCACCGACAGATAGGTCACGCCCGCCATCAGGGCGATCAGGGCGACGATGGAGCCGACCGAGCTTGGAATGCCATAGAGATAGGTGATGCCCGCCATAGCCTGCTGCGCGCCCAGCCCAAGCGAGGTCGCTAGCCCGAAGATCGTTGCGAGCACCGCGAGCACCTCGATCATGTCACCGGCACGACCCCAGACCGATTTGCCGAGCAGCGGATAAAAGGCGGACCGCATCGACAAGGGCAGGTCGAAATCATAGGCAAAGACGGCCAGCGCCAGCCCGACCATGGCGTAGATGCCCCAGGGGTGGAGCGACCAGTCAAAGATCGTCGCCGCCATCGCCAGCGACCGCGCCTCGGCGGCATTGCCCGCCGCGCCGCCCAGAGGCGCTGCCGGGCCGCCTGCCATGGATGACAGGAAATGGGTCACAGGCTCCCCCACGCCGTAAAAGACGAGGCCAATGCCCATGCCGGCGCCGAACAGCATCGAGAACCAGGACATGCGGGAATAGTCGGGTTTGGCCCCTTTCCCGCCCAAGCGGATGTTGCCGAGCGGTGAGAGGGCGACAGCGATGCAGAACAGCAGCACGATGTTGCCCACCGACATGAAGAACCAGTCGAAATGCGTCACCGCGCCGATGCGCAAGCTGGAAAACAGATCCGCCGACGCCTGCGGCGCAATCAGGCTGAACAGAATGACGGCGAGAGAGAGCAGCGCCGTGGGGAAGAAGACGGCCGGGTTGACAATCATGCCCCCGAAATTGCGATTGGACGCGCCGTAACGGCCGCGGTCAATGTCGCTCGTCCAATCTTTCAATACCCTCTCCCCTCGTTCGTTTTATTCGGAGGCCACCGTTGCAAAGGCCGTCCACAACCATGGCGCAAAGCTGCGCCAGACCTCCACATGAAAACGATCCGCAGCGGCCCGCTGGATGATGACTTCCACCGTCTCAAAGATCGTCCGCGTCGCGCGGCCAACGTTGAACCTGTCAAAATCCAGCGGGCACCCGGCGGCAAGAACCTCGGACGCACGCGGTCCTTCAACGATGATGCCGATATTGCGGTCGCTCACTTCCGTGACGGCGACAGCGGCGCCTTCGCCAGCCGACAGGGCCGTGCCTGCGGGGGCGAGCAGCAGCCACTCATCCGGCCCAAGGCAGAGGACGCCCTGATCGGTGTCGCCGATCTTGTGCGGCACGGGGCGGCCAAGCAGCTTTTCCACATCGGAGGCCTGCCGCGCGCGAAGCGCGTAGCGCGCCATCGGTGCGGCGGCCCGCACGATGACATCACGGCCCGAAACGGGTTCCGCCGGAACAGGCTCACGGCGTGTCAGACCCTCAGACATTGAGCCGCGCCCCTTCTGCATCATAGAAAACCATCGAACTGACCTTGGCCACATGCGTCTGGCCCGGCATCGGGATGAACAGGCTCTGCCCCATCCGGTTCTGGCCATCGACCACCAGCGCCATCGCGATCGACCGGCCAAGAGCCTCGCTCCAATAGGAGGAGGTCACATGCCCGATCATCGTCATCGGCACGGGCTGGTTGGGATCGGCAACGATCTGCGCGCCTTCTTCGAGCACGACATTCGGATCTTCGGTCAGAAGCCCGACCAGATGCTTGCGTCCGGGCGCCACGATATCAGGACGCGCGAGCGACCGCTTGCCGACGAAATCGGGCTTCTTCTTGCCGATCGCCCAGTCGAGCCCGGCATCCTGCGGGGTGACGGTGCCATCGGTATCCTGCCCGACGATGATGAAGCCCTTTTCCGCACGCAGAACGTGCATCGCCTCGGTCCCATAGGGCGTGATGTCGAAACGCGCGCCTTCGGCCATAATCCGTTCCCACAGCGCGCGGCCATAAGCGGACGGCACGTTGATTTCGAAACCGAGTTCGCCCGTAAAGCTCACGCGGAACAGGCGGGTCGGAATGCCGCAGATCGTACCTTCGCGCACCGCCATATGCGGGAAGGCCTCGGCGGAAAGGTCGATGCCTTCCACCAGCGGCTCCAGCACCTTGCGTGCATTGGGGCCCTGCAGTGCGATCACCGCATATTGCTCGGTCGTGCTCGTCAGCCAGACATTGAGGTCAGGCCATTCCGTCTGGAGATAATCCTCCATCATGTTGAGCACGCGCGCGGCACCGCCCGTCGTCGTGGTCAGATGGAAGCGGTCCGCCGCCAGACGCGCTGACACGCCGTCATCGGTGATGAAGCCGTCTTCCTTCAGCAGCAGGCCATAGCGGCAGCGCCCCGGCTCCAGCGCCTTCCAGGGGTTGGTGTACATGCGGTTGAGGAACTCGGCCGCATCGGGGCCAACAACCTCGATCTTGCCGAGCGTCGAGGCATCGAAAATGCCGACCGAAGACCGCACCATGCGGCATTCGCGGTTGACCGCCGCGTGCATGTCCTCCCCGGCCTTCGGGAAGTAGCGGGCCCGCCGCCACTGCGCGACCAGTTCGAACACCGCGCCATTTTCCTCGGCCCAGCTGTCGATATTGGTCTTGCGTGTCGGCTGGAACAGCGGTCCTTTGGCATGGCCCGCCAGCGCGCCAAAGGTCTGCGGCGTATAAGGCGGACGGAAGGTCGTGAGACCGATGTCAGCCACGGGCCGGTTGAGCGCCGTGGATGCGATCTGCAGGCCGTTGAGGTTCGATGTCTTGCCCTGATCGGTCGCCATGCCGTTCGTCGTGTAGCGCTTGATGTGCTCGATCGACCGGAAGCCTTCGCGCACGGCAAGCTTGATGTCCTTGGCGGTCACGTCGTTCTGGAAATCGACGAACGCCTTGGCGCGCGTCGGGTCCTTGGGGGTCGGCAGGATGTCGATCACCGCGCCGTCGCCAAACGACCATGCCCCCGCGCACGCGCCGACACAGCGGACGTTCTCGTTGGGCTGATCAGGCACATAGGCGCCGAGATCGTCGCGCCAGGCTAGCGTGCCCTTGCTGTGCGACCAGAGGTGGACCGTGAGTGTCCAGCCACCGGCCATAAGCAACGCGTCACAGGCCAGATCCGCCACACCCGTGCCGCCATTGCGTGCAATCGAGATGGCCTTGACGCCCAGACGGCCGCGCACGCCGATGACGCTGTGTCCGAGATGCACCGGGATGCCCAAGGCTTCCGCCTGCGCCAGAAGGTCTGGCGACACGGCGTCGCGCACATCGACGATCGCCGCGATGCCGACACCCGTTTTGGCGAGCGCGAAGATATCATGCCAGCCGCTGTCATGCGATGCCATCAGCGCGATCGACCGGCCGACCGCCACGCCGAAGCGCAGGGCGAAGACCCGCGCCGCCGAGGCCAGCATGACGCCGGGCGTGTCATTGCCATCAAACACCAGCGGGCGCTCGATAGCGCCTTGGGCGAGGATGACCTCACCCGCGCGGATGCGCCACAGCTTCTCGCGCGGGCCGTGCGGCACGTCTGCCAGATGGTCGGTCAGTCGCTCGACGGCGCCGATGAAATTGTCATGAAAATAGCCGAACGCCGTTGTCCGCGTGAGCACGGTGACATTGGGCGACGCCGCGAGAGCCTTCACACTGCGGTCCAGCCAGGGCCACAGCGCCGGATCGGACAGGGCGCCGCCGCCCAGCTCGTCCTGCTCATCGATCAGGATGACGCGCCCATTGCCCGACGCCGCCTCCAGCGCGGCATCGATCCCCGCCGGTCCGGCCCCGATGATCAGGACATCGCAATGCGCATAGGTGGCCGCATAATGGTCCGGATCTTCCTCGGTCGGCGGATGGCCCAGCCCCGCCATGCGGCGGATGGCCGGCTCATACAGCTTCTCCCAGAAGGAGCGCGGCCACATGAAGGTCTTATTGTAGAATCCCGCCGGGAAGAACATGCCCAGCCGGTCGTTGATCGCGCCCAGATCAAACTTCAGCGACGGCCAGCGGTTCTGGCTGCTCGCCTCCAGCCCGTCATAAAGATCGATGCTGGTCGCACGCAGGTTTGGCGTAAAACGGCCCGGACCGCGCGTTACCGAAATCAGGGCATTGGGCTCTTCGCTGCCCGCCCCCAGCAAGCCGCGCGGGCGGTGATATTTGAACGATCGGCCGAAGAGCTGGACCCCGTTGGCCAGCAGTGCCGACGCCAGCGTGTCGCCTTCAAACCCGGCATAGGTCGCGCCGTCAAAGCGGAACGCAAGCTGCGTCTGGCGGTTGACGCGACCGCCCATTGGCAAACGATATCCCGTCATTTGCGGGGTTCCCCTGCCTTGTACGTGGTTTCAAACTTGTCGGTGACGGTATCGCGCACCGCATTGAAGAAGCGGCCACAGCCGTGGATATGGCGCCAGCGCTCATGGTGACGGCCACGCGGATTGGCGCGGATGAAGAGATAGTGCTCCCACTCCTCATCGCTCAATGCGGAAGGGTCCGCCGGCCGCGCGATATGCGCCTGCCCGGCATAAGCGAACTCAAGTTCTGCGCGCTTTTCGTCGCAATAGGGACAATGGATCAGGATCATATCAGTGTGCCACCGCCGCTGCTGCCGCTTCATCGATCAGACGGCCGTTGCGGAAGCGGTCCAGATTGAACGGCGCGTTGATCCGGTGTGGCTCGTCCTTGGCCATGGTGTAGGCGAGCAGATCTCCCGCGCCCGGCGTCGCCTTGAAGCCGCCCGTGCCCCAGCCGCAATTGACGTAGAGCCCCTGCACCGGGGTCTTGCCGAGGATCGGCGAGCGGTCGGGCGTGACGTCGACGATGCCGCCCCAGGTGCGCAGCATCCGCATGCGGCGGAAGATCGGGAAAATCTCGCAGATCGCCGCCAGCGTATGCTCAACGATGTGCAGCGCGCCGCGTTGCGAATAGCTGACATATTGGTCGGTGCCCGCGCCGATGACGAGCTCGCCCTTGTCCGACTGGCTCATATAGGCGTGCACGGTGTTGGACATGACAACACACGGGAAGATTGGCTTGACCGGCTCCGACACCAAGGCCTGCAGCGGATAGCTTTCCAGCGGGAAATCAAGGCCCGCCATCTGCATGAGGACCGAGGTGTTGCCTGCCGCCGAAACGCCGATCCGTTTGCACGCAATTGATCCCCGCGTCGTCTCAACGCCGGTCACCGCGCCATCGGGGCCGCGATTGATGCCGGTGACGGCACAATTCTGGATGATGTCCACGCCAAGGGCGGCTGCCGCGCGGGCATAGCCCCAAGCGACCGTATCATGCCGTGCTGTTCCGCCGCGCCGCTGGAGCGCGGCACCGAGCACGGGGTAGCGCGCGTCGGGCGAAATGTTGAGCGGCGGGCAATAGGCCTTGGCCTCTTCCGGGGTCAGCCATTCATTGTCGACCCCGTTGAGGCGGTTGGCATGGATATGCCGCTTGAAGCTCTGAATATCATGCACATTGTGCGCGAGCATCATCACGCCGCGCTTGGAATACATCGTGTTGTAGTTGAGTTCCTGGCTCAGCCCGTCCCACAGCTTGACGGCGTGGTCGTACAGATGCGCGCTTTCGTCATAGAGGTAGTTGGACCGGATGATCGTCGTGTTGCGGCCCGTATTGCCGCCGCCGATCCAGCCCTTTTCGAGCACAGCAACCTTGGTGATCCCGTACTTTTTGGCGAGATAATAGGCCGCCCCCAGACCATGTCCGCCGCCGCCCACGATGATCGCATCATAGGCTGGCTTGGGTGCCGCATCGGGCCATTGTTCCGGCCAGCCCTGATGCCCGCCAAGTGCCTTGGCGAACAGGCTCATCGCGCTGAACCGCGTCATGGTCTTGCCTCAACGAAAGGCATGTAGGTGATCAGCATCGTACATCCGTTCCTGCTTCCTGCGCGATGCATCGCGCCGGGCATCCGCACAACGACGTCTCCGGCCTGATAGCTTTCCTCATCGTCATAGAAATCGCCTTCAATGACATAAATTTGCTCAATTTTATCGTGGTCGTGCAATGTGCCCAAAGGGCCAGCCTCAACCCGCATCAGCAGCGTCTGATATCCCGCATCGTCGATCAGCGTCCGCGTTTCACCCGCAGCCAGAGGCGCCGCCGCAAGCTTCAGCGATCCGGATGCGGGCAGTACCGTCATGCCCCAGCCTTTGCCAGGGCCGCCTTGGCACGATCCACGTAGAAGTCCTTGAAATCCTCGACCAGCTTCTCTTCCACGGCATAGTGGCCCGGTTTGTAGCCATCGGTCGAAATGCCCTGATGGTTGAGCATCGAGAAATGCCCATCCTGCGTGTTGGTCGTCCGCCAGAGCGCTGCGATATGGTCGGGATCATAGTCGACGCCTTCGACCGCATCCTCATGCACCAGCCAGCTCGTCCGCAGCAGCGTCTTGTCGGCAGCCACCGGCGTCAGCGAGAAGGTGACGACATGGTCGCAGCAGAAGTGATGCCAGCTGTTCGGCTGCGTCCAAACCGACAGGCTGGACGTTTCCGGCTCGGTGAACGGTCCGATGAGCTTCTTGCAGGCCAGCTTTCCGTCGATCGACTGCGTGACCGCGCCATTGGCGAGCGGCAGGCGCGCCATGCGGTGCCACCAGCCGTCGGGAAACTCGATGAGATCGCGGAAAATGCCCATCGCCTTCCACTGGTCACGCTTGGCCTCCACCATCGCGTCAAAGGCCTTGTCGTCGACTACGTCAGCCTCGCCATCCTCGGGCAGACCCTTGCCGAAGCCATAGGTGCCCAGAACGCTGATGAGTTCGGGATGCCCTGCATCGCAGTGATAGCATTCGCGGTTGTTTTCCATCACCAACTTCCAGTTGGCGTCTTCGATGTAATTGTCCTGCACCGCGACCTTCATGCGCTCCAGATCATAGACGGCGATCTGGTCGACGATGTCGGCCTTGACCCGATCGATGGGCGGCGGCGTATCGGCCATGCAGATGAAGATCAGCCCGCCCACATTTTCGAGCGCGACGGGTGACAGGCCGTTCTCTTTCTTGTCGAAATCTTCCGCCATGCTGCGTGCCGCGATGAGTGCGCCGTCCAGCCCATAGGTCCACTGGTGGTAGGGGCACGTGAGGCGCGGCGCCCGGCCCCGCTGCTCCTGGCAGATCCGCGCGCCGCGATGGCGGCAGGAATTCCAGAAGGCACGCACTTCATTGTCGCGGCCGCGGATGATGATGATCGAATTGTTCGCGAGCTCGAACAGGAAGTAGTCGCCCGGATTTTTGACGTGCGCCACGGTGCAGGCATAGAGCCAGACCGACTTCAGCATCACCTGCGTATCGAACTGAAACGCCTCCTCGCTCACATAAAGCTCGCGCGGCAGGGTCAGGCCCTTGCGGTCCTTGTTCAGAAGATGGCCAATGGGGTCGAAGCGCGACATGCCTTAGCTCCTCAGGGCAAGATTTTCCGGGTCAAAGGGCGAATCCGGGATCAAGGTCGCCTTGTGGCGCTTGCCCAGAATGGCAATTTCAAACTCGGCGCCGGGGACGGCAAGGTCCGGCCGGATCATCGCGAGCGCCAGGCTCTTGCCGACGCGCCAGCCATAGCCTCCCGACGTCGCGCGGCCGACAATCTCGTCGCCCTGATAGATCGCTTCGGATCCGCGCGCGTCAGCGTCGGTCACGCCGTGCACTTCCATTGTGACGAGCGTGTTGGCCAGCCCCTTTTCCTTCCACGCCAGCAGCGCGTCCTTGCCGAAGAAGCCCGGCTTCTTGAGGCTGATGAAACGGTCGAGCCCGCTTTCATAGGCCGCATATTCCACCGACAGTTCACGCGGGATGAGCTTGTAGCTCTTTTCCAGCGCCATCAGCGTCATCGCGCGAATGCCGAACGGCTTGATGTCAAACTCGGCACCGGCCTCCATCAGAAGGTCGAAGATGTAGTTCTGCATCTCGATCGGGTGATGGATTTCCCAGCCAAGCTCCCCGATGAAGTTGACGCGGAGCGCATCAACCTGCGCGAGACCGATGCTGATCTTCTGGCCGGTCAGCCACGGGAACGCCTCGTTGGACAGGTTCGCATCGGTGACCTTCTTGAGCACGTCGCGCGCGCGCGGCCCCGCCAGCACGAGAACACCCATCGCCGTCGTCAGGCGTTCAAACGACACCGAGCCGTCGCGCGGCATAGCCTTCTTCAGATAGTCATGGTCGTGGCGTTCATAGGCGCCGGCCGAGACCAGATAATAACGCTGCGGCCCCATCTTGTAGACGGTGAACTCGCTGCGCACGCCGCCCTTCGACGTCAGCAGGTAAGAGAGCGAGACCCGGCCCAGCTTCTTGGGCACGGCATTGGTCAGCAACTGGTCGAGCCAGGCTTCCGCGCCCGGGCCGGAGATTTCGCACTTGGCGAAAGCGCTCATGTCCTGAATGCCAACCTTTTCATGGACATGGCGACATTCATTGCCAACATGTTCGAAATAGTTGGACCGGCGGAACGACCATTTCTCGCGAATGGGTTCCCCTTGAACCACCGGGTGATTGTCGTTCAGCAGGACATCGGGCTTGTTGAGATCGGCCTCAGTGAGGGCATAGCCTTGCGGCGCGAACCAGTTGGGCCGCTCCCATCCATAGACCGAGCCGAATACGGCACCCAGCGCCTTCATCCGGTCATAACAGGGCGTCCGGCGCAGGGCGCGACCGGCCTCACGCTCTTCGTCGGGATAATGGACGGTGAAGACCTTGGCATAGGCTTCCTCATTCTTTTCAATGAGATATCCACGGCCCGCATAGTCGCCGAAGCGGCGGGGATCGACGCCCATCATGTCGATGGTCGGCTCGCCATCGACGATCCAGTGCGCAAGCTGCCAGCCTGCGCCGCCGGCTGCGGTCACGCCGAAGCTGTGGCCTTCGTTCAGCCAGAAGTTCTTGAGACCCCAGGCCGGGCCGACGATCGGCGAGCCATCGGGCGTATAGGCGATGGCGCCGTTATAGACCTTCTTGATGCCAACCTCGCCAAAGGCGGGGACGCGTTCCATGGCGGCCATGATGTAAGGCTCCAGCCGCTCCAGCGCGTCGGGGAACAGCTCATATTCGCTGTTGGCAGCAGGTCCATCGACATAGCAAGCCGGTGCGCCGACTTCATACGGCCCGAGCAGAAGGCCGCCGGCTTCCTCGCGCATGTAATAGCTGGCGTCGGATTCGCGCAGGACGCCCATTTCGGGCAGACCCTGCTTCTTGCGCTCCATGATCGCGGGATGCTGTTCGGTGACGATATACTGGTGCTCGACCGGGATGACCGGGATGTCGAGGCCGACCATCGCGCCCGTCTGCCGCGCGAAATTGCCCGAGCAGGAAATGACGTGCTCGCAGGTGATGTCGCCCTGATCGGTCGAAATCAGCCATTCGCCATTGGGCTGCTGCGTGATCGCGGTGACAGTCGTGTTGCGGTAGATGGTCGCGCCGCGCTGCCGCGCGCCCTTGGCCAGCGCCTGCGTCAGGTCGGCGGGCTGGATGTAGCCGTCCTCGGGATGCTGAATGGCGCCGACGACGCCCTCCGTGTTGCACAGCGGCCAGATGTCCTTGACCTGATCGGGCGTGAGGAAGTTCACGTCCACACCGATGGTCCGGGCGACGCCTGCATAATAATGATATTCGTCCATCCGGTCCTGCGTGGTCGCCAGACGGATGTTGGTCACTTGCGAGAAGCCGACATTCAGCTCGGTCTCGGCCTCAAGGCTCGGATAAAGGCCAACCGAATATTGGTGCAGCTTGCCGACCGAATAGCTGAGGTTGAACAGTGGCAGCAGCCCGGCCGCGTGCCAGGTCGAACCCGACGTCAGCTCCTTGCGTTCAAGGAGGACGACATCGGTCCAGCCGAGTTTTGCGAGATGATAGAGCGTGCTGACGCCCACCACGCCGCCGCCGATGACCACTGCCCGCGCTGTCGATTTCATAAGCTTCGCCTGACCGTTCTGAACCCTGAGATAATCAGGGCGCTATGTCAGGCGAACGGCCCTCCCGACAACCGGGAGCAGACCGCAACGCCACAATATAAGATATTCTAATGTATATTATCAGTCAGAGAAACAGCTCTGCGGCGGCGTCAAAGATCGCTTCGGCGTCAAGGCGATAGCGGCTGTACAGGTCCGGAAGGTCGCCCGTCTGGCCGAAACTGTCAACGCCCAGCGGGCTGACCCGCATCCCGCGCACGCCGCCAAGCCAGGAGAGCGCGCCGGGCGCGCCGTCAATCACGGTCACCAGACCCGCGCCGGGCGCAAGCACCGAGAGCAGATCTTCAATATGGCTGCCCGCGCGCCCGTTGCGCGTCCAGCGAGCGGCATGGCGCGCCGACCAGTCACGGTGGAGCAGATCGGGCGACGTCACATTGAGCAGGCCGATCCCCGGCACATCATCGGCCAGCTGCTCCCACGCCTGCAGCACTTCGGGCGCGATGGCGCCGGTAAAGGCAATGGCGGCATCGGCGTTCGGGCCGGGCTGCTTCAGCCAATAGGCACCCTTCAGGGCATCGGCCTGCCAGTCGTCCGAGGTGCGCGGCATCTGGGGGATGACCCGCGTGCTGAGCCGCAGATAGACCGAGCTGCCGTCCGGATCCTGCATATGGTCAAATGCCCAGCGCATCATCAGTGCGACTTCGTCGGCCCAGGCCGGTTCGAAATAAGCGAGATTGGGCTGCCCCATGCCGATCAGCGGCGTGTTGATCGACTGGTGCGCGCCGCCTTCCGGCCCGAGCGTCAGGCCCGACGGCGTGCCGACCAGCAGGAAACGCGCGTCCGAATAACAGCCATAGTTGAGCGCATCGAGCCCGCGGGCGATGAACGGATCATAGACCGTGCCGACCGGTATCAGCCGCGTGCCGAAATGCGGTCCCGCAAGGCCCAGCGAGGTCAGCGCGAGGAAGAAGTTGTTCTCCGCAATGCCAAGCTCAATGTGCTGGCCGGCGGCATGTCCGTCCCACTTCTGGGCGGACGGGATCTTCGCGGCGCGGAACACGTCGACCATCTCCGCCCGGCGGAACAGGCCGCGCTGATTGACGAAAGCCCCGAGATTGGTGGTCTGCGTCACGTCAGGGGCGGTCGTCACGATATGGTCGGCCAGGGGCGCGTCCGACTTTGCAAGGTCCAGCAGGATATTGCCAAAGGCCGCCTGCGTGGATTGCGCCTCCCCTGCCGGCGCGGCGAACGTGGCCGGGACCGGGATGCGCGGTGCGACGGCCTCTGCGGGCTTGGCCGCCAGCGGGCTGCGGCTGACGAAATCCCTGAGGCGCGCGGCCTGATTGTCGCCAAGGCCGCCATAGGGGGCCCATTCCTCGCCCGGCGGGATGGCCAGGCTTTCGCGCAGCATTTCGATCTGGCCGGGGTTCATCATCCCCGAATGATTATCCTTATGGCCCGCAAGTGGCAGACCGTGCCCCTTGACCGTATAGGCGATGAACAGCGTCGGCAGGTCATCCTGCGCGCTGTCAAACGCGTCGATCAGTGTTTCAACGCAGTGTCCGCCCAGATTGGTCATCAGAGTCGCCAGCCCGGCATCGTCGAACGAGTCGAGCAGCGCCTTGACGTTCCGTGCCGTCCCAATGTCGGCCATCAGCCGCTGGCGCCACGCCGCCCCGCCCTGATAGGTCAGCGCAGCAAATTCGGCGTTGGGGCAATTGTCGATCCAGTCGGAGATCGCCTGCCCGCCGGGACGCGCAAAGGTCTTGCGCTGCAGCTTGCCGTGCTTGAGCGTGATGACGCGCCAGCCGCAGGTCTCGAAGATGTCGTCAAAGCGGCGGAACATGCGGTCAGCGGTCGTGCTGTCCAGCGACTGCCGGTTATAATCGACCACCCACCAGCAGTTGCGGATGTCGTGCTTGTACCCTTCGATGAGGCATTCGTAGATGTTGCCTTCATCAAGCTCGGCATCGCCCATCAGCGCGATCATGCGGCCGGCATCCGCCTCGGCCATCCGGCCATGGGCGATCAGGTAATCCTGCACCAGACTGGAAAAGGCCGTGATCGCGACACCCAGACCGACCGAGCCTGTCGAGAAATCCACGGGGATCTTGTCCTTGGTCCGCGACGGATAGCTCTGCGCGCCACCAAGCGCGCGGAAGCGCTGGAGCTGTTCGAGCGACTGATTGCCCAGGAGATAATGGATCGCCTGCAACACCGGCCCCGCATGCGGCTTGACCGCGACCTTGTCCTGCGGGCGCAGCGCATGGAAATAGAGCGCGGACATGATCGCCGTCATGGAGGCGCAGCTGGCCTGATGCCCGCCGACCTTCAGGCCGTCACGCTTCTCACGGATGTGGTTGGCATTGTGCACCGTCCAGGACGACAGCCAGCGCAAGCGCGTGTCGAGCGCCTCCAGCGCCGACACAATGTCCTCACGGCTTTCAGCAACCAAAGTCGGCATCGACGGACCTCCGCAGTTCAGCGCACAGGCATAGCGGGAAGCATCGCCACAAGTCCTTGCAAAATCAGCTACAGATTGATCCAGAATTGGCATATATGATCCAATTGAAAGAATATTGGAGCAGGATATGCCAACTTTTCTCCCGGACCGGATCGACGCCCAAATTCTGGAGACGCTTCAGGAGAATGGACGGATCACCAATCAGGAACTGGCGGACCATGTTGGCCTGTCCCCCAGTCCCTGCCTGCGCCGGGTGCGTCAGCTCGAACGCGACGGCGTCATCACGCGCTATGTGGCCCTTGTCGCGCCTGAAGCGCTCGGGCTGAACGTCACCGCCTTTGTGCGCGTCCGGCTGGACCAGCAGGACGACCGCCACCTTCAGGCTTTTGAAGAAACCGTCGCCGGGTTTCCGGAAGTCATGGAATGCTATCTGATGACCGGTGAGTCGGACTATCAGCTGCGCATTCTCGTCCGCTCGCTGACCCAGTTTGAGGACTTCCTGCGCAGCCGCCTAACGCGCGTGCCCGGTGTCGCCAATGTGACGACGAGCTTTGCGTTGCGCCCCGTCGTTTACAAGACCGCGCTGCCGACGCTAGACGCATGAAAGATAATATGAGGGAGGCGACATGACGGAGGCACAATTGGTCGGCACGGCACCGCCCGCGCCCAAAAACGAACTCAGCCGGTCGCTGAAGTCCCGTCACGTCTCGATGATCACCTTTGGCGGAATCATCGGCGCCGGTCTCTTCGTCGGATCGTCGACCGCGATCAGCACGATCGGCCCGGCCGCCGTTCTCAGCTATGCGCTGGCCGGGTTACTCGTCCTTCTTGTCATGCGGATGATTTCCGAAATGGCGATGGCGATGCCGGGGGTGCAAACCTTTCCGGAATTCGCACGCGTCGGCGTCGGCGACTGGGCCGGTTTTCTGGTCGGCTGGCTCTATTGGTATTTCTGGGTCGTCGTGATCGCGGTCGAGGCCATTGCCGGTGCCAAGATCATCAATGGCTGGTTCCCGCAGTTCGAGGTCTGGGAAATTGGCGTGGTGCTCATGGCGCTGCTCACCGGCGTCAACCTGCTGTCGGCCAAATCCTATGGCGAGTTCGAATTCTGGTTCGCCTCGACCAAGGTCGTCGCGATCATTGTCTTCATCCTGATCGCCGCCGCTTATGCGACCGGCCTCACCGCACCTGCCGGCAACGTCTTTTCAAACCTGACAGCACATGGCGGCTTTGCGCCCGCAGGCGTTGCCGCAATCTTTGCCGGGGTTGCCACCACCATCTTCTCGCTGTGCGGCGCCGAGATCGCCACGCTCGCCGCCGCCGAGTCCGATGCGGGGGCCAAGACGATCGCCCGCATGACGATCTCGGTGTCGGTCCGCATCCTCGTCTTCTTCGTGCTGTCGATCTTCCTCATCGTCTCGGTCGTTCCGTGGACGGACATCCAGCCCGGCGTCTCGCCCTTCGCGCAGGCCTTGCGCCAGATGGGCTATCCCGCCGCCGACCTGATCATGAACGGCATCGTCCTCGTGGCGGTCCTGTCCTGCCTCAATTCGGGCATTTACATCACCTCGCGCGCCATGTTCGGCCTCGCCCAGAATGGCGATGCGCCGCAATCCTGCGTGAAGCTGAGCCGCAGCCGGGTCCCGGCACGGGCGATCCTGATTGCCAGCCTGTTCAGCTATGGTGCGCTCGCCGCATCGGTCCTGTCGCCCGACCGCGTGTTCAACTTCCTCGTCAGTTCCTCGGGCGCGATCATGTTGCTGATCTACATGCTGATCGCCTTTGCGCAGCTGCGCCTGCGCGCACGGTTTGAGGCAGAAAACCCGGCGGCGCTTCAGGTCCGCATGTGGCTGTATCCCTATGGGACATGGGCGGCGATCGCCGGGATGGGCGGTGTGCTCGTGCTCATGGGGCTTTCGAGGAACTCGATGGAGCTCTGGGCGAGCCTGCTGGTCGCGGCCGCCTTCCTCGCCTCTTACTGGCTGAAGGCGCGCCTGCCCCGCGCTGCGTGACACGCAAAAGGCGAATGGGAATTTTCCGATCGCAACATTCTTTTCAATCGCAACACGCCCGGTGGCCGGTCATAACGCTGCACATCAAGAATTCTGGAGCCGCTGAATGAAGCTTGAAAATGATCCGCTTGCCGCCCTGTGGATGCCCTTCACGGCCAACCGCGCGTTCAAGGCGACGCCCCGCCAGCTGAAGGCGGCAAAGGACATGCACTATACCAGCGATGACGGCCGCCAGATCTTGGACGGCACCGCTGGCCTTTGGGCGGTGAATGCAGGGCACTGCCGCCCCTCGATCGTTGAAGCCATCCAGAAGACGGCAGCCGAACTCGACTACGCGCCGCCCTTCCAGCTCGGCCATCCGCTGTCGTTCGAACTTGCTTCGCGCGTCGCGGCACTCATGCCCGAGGGGCTGGACCGCATCTTCTTCACCAATTCCGGATCGGAATCGGTGGATACCGCGCTCAAGATCGCCCTCGCCTATCAGCGCGCGCGCGGTCAGGGTACGCGCACACGGCTCATCGGGCGCGAACGCGGCTATAACGGGGTCGGCTTTGGCGGTATTTCGGTGGGCGGCATCGTCAACAACCGGCGCCAGTTCGGAACGCTGCTGACCGGTGTCGACCACCTGCCGCATACGCACAATCTGGACCACAACGCCTTCACCAAGGGCCGTCCGGCCTGGGGCGGGCATCTGGCCGACACGCTGGAGTCGATCGTCGCGCTCCATGGGGCGGAGACCATTGCCGCCGTCATCGTGGAGCCGATGGCGGGGTCCACCGGGGTGCTCGTGCCGCCCGTCGGCTATCTCGAAAAGCTGCGAGACATCACCAGCAAGCACGGCATCCTGCTGATCTTCGATGAAGTCATCACCGCCTTTGGTCGCGTCGGCGGCGCGACGGCCGCCGGCACTTTGGGCGTCACGCCAGACCTGATCACCATGGCCAAGGGCCTGACGAACGCGGCGGTCCCAATGGGCGCTGTCGCGGTCAGCCGTCACGTCCATGATGCGGTCGTCGAAGGCGCGCCTGACGGGATCGAGCTGTTCCACGGCTACACCTATTCGGGCCACCCGCTCGCCGCAGCCGCTGGGCTTGCAACGCTCGACCTGTACAAGTCCGAAGGCATCTTCGAACACGCCGCCTCGCTCCACAGCTATTGGGAAGAGGCGGTTCACAGCCTGAAGGGCAAGCGCCACATCATCGACATCCGCAACATGGGCATCGTCGCCGGCATCGAACTGGAGCCCCGCCCCGGCGCACCGACCAAGCGTGCGATGGAACTGTTCCATAAATGCTTCGACAATGGCCTGCTCGTCCGCGCCACAGGCGACATCATCGCGCTGTCGCCGCCGCTGATCCTGCAGAAGGCGCACATCGATGAAATGATCGGCCGGATTGCCGACCTCGTCGAGACGATCGACTAAGCGGCGTCCCCTCCGGTCAGCACGATCTTGCCGACATGGCGTTTCGTCAGGAACGCCTCCTGCGCCTCCACGATCTCAGCAAGGGGATAGGTCGCTGCAATGCAGGGCCTGATCTCGCCGCGCTCGATATAGCCGACGAGATTGGAGAAGACCTCCGGGTCGAGCACGGTGCAGCCGAACAGGCGCAGATCCTTGAGGTAGAGCGTCCGCAGATCGAGTTCGACCAGCGGCCCCGAGATCGCGCCCGCCACGCCATAGCGGCCGCCACGCTTCAGGGCATTGAGGATCGCACCGAACCCGGCCCCGCCGACGATATCGACCGCCGCATCAAAATGGTCCGCGCCAAACTGCGCCTGAAGATCGACGTCACGCGGCACGACCAGATCAGCGCCCAGTGCGCGCACGGCCTCGGCCTTGTCGCCGCCGACCATGGCGACAACCTCCGCCCCGCGCCGCTTGGCCAGTTGCACGGCAGCAGACCCCACGCCGCCCGATGCCCCGGTGATCAGCACCCGTTCTCGGGCATTCAGGCCGATCCGGCCCAGAATGTTCTCGGCCGCCGAATAAGCGCAGGGAAAGCTCGCCAGCTCGACGTCGGTGAGCGCGCTCTCGACGCGGTGGGCGTGGATGGCTGGCACGCAGGCATAGTCGGCAAAGGCGCCATCGACCTCTGACCCGAAATAGCGGACGTCGAACCGGTCAGCCCCGCGAAACACCGGCTCAACCAGAACGCGTTCTCCAAGGCGCGCCGGATCCACATCCGGCCCGACTGCCACGATCCGGCCGCAGGCGTCGGCCCCCTGAATGCGTGGAAACTGAAAGGCGTCCCCCGACCAGCCATCGTCGCCTGCGCCGTCCATCCCGGTCGCCGCCCCGGCCTCGGTCGCGTCGGCCACAGCCTTGGAATACCAGCCGATCCGAGTGTTGATGTCGGTGTTGTTGACGCCCGCCGCCGCGACCCGGATCAGGACTTCACCTGCACCCGGTTCCGGCACGGGGACATCGCCCCGCACGCTCAGGCGCTCATAGCCACCATGACCGGTCAGCACGACCGCGCGCATGGTTGCCGGAAGCGTCATTCCGCGCGCGCCAGCCCGAACTGGTTCAGATACCATTTCTGGAATTTGAGCACGCTGCCTTCCTGATCCGAATAGCGGCCGGGGCGATAGCGGCTCGACATGATCCCGGCCTGATTGTTCTCGGTGATCACCTTGTCCTGCGTCGTTGTCGCATGATAGCCCCAGATCATCTTGGGGATGTCGACCTGATCTTCGGTCGCGCGCCCATCGACCAGCCAGATCATTTCCACATCTGTCTCCAGCGCCGACCTTGGCGTGAACTGGAACAGGATGACGAAGTGATCGTCCGCGACGATCTGGCTGAACGGGCTGAAGCTCAGATGCATCCGCCCGCCGTCGGCCTGCTTGCGCTTGCCCATCAGGGGCGATGGCGCGGTGCCATCCTGCGTTTCGGACGCGGCCCCTTCCTTGTTCATGCGCTGCATCATCAGGCGCAGATGGCTGCTCTCCGGCGCGTCGTCGATCGTGCCGATGGGACGGCCGGCTGCGGCGGCGCGCTCTTCCCATTCCTTCAGCTTGGGGGTGAAGTTGGCGATGGCATCAACCGGGCCGGAGCTAGGCCCGGCACCGACGGCCACGAGTGTCTCCGGCGCATGCATCGAACAGAATTCGGGATGCGAGGGCACGCAGTGGTAGCATTCGAAGAAATTCTCGACGACGAGCTTCCAGTTGGCCGTCGTCGGATAGCTTCCGGCATGGGCAATGCGGGCATCCGCAATGCCGTGATAGTCGAGGATCGGCCCCATATCGCCAAATGTCGCGTCGAAATCGACCGGCTCTTCTTCGCTCATATTGATGAAGATGAGGCCGTGGAAGACGCGGATATGACAGGCGAAAAGGCTGTTTTCCGCCTTGTCGAAGTCTTCGGGCATCAGGCGTGCCGCAATCAGGCGGCCGTCCAGCCCGAAGGTCCAGGCGTGATAGGGGCAAACGAGACGCGGGGCATTGCCGCTTTCGGCCGAACAGATGGTCGATCCGCGGTGGCGGCAGACGTTGAAGAAGGCACGGACGCTGTCCTCATTCTCGCGAATGACGATGATCTGTTCCGACCCGATCTTGAACAGGAAATAGTCGCCCTTGTTGGGGATGCGAGAGACATGGCCAGCCAGAATCCACTTCTGGCTGATCACATGCTCCATATCTGCCTTGAACACGGCATCGCTGACGTAGAATTCCTGATCAAAGCTGTAACCGACGCGGGTGGCAGCGGCGAGGCGGGCCATCAATTGGGCAGAATTTTCAGACATCAGATTTTGATCCGTGCGTTGGTGGGGTCATACATGGGCTTGAGCGAGGCTGTGGCGGGATACCGGACGCCCGCAATCTCGATTTCAAAGTCATCCGCGCCAATCGGGCCGACAACCCCGCCATCGGCTGCGGTGACATAGCCAAGGCCACAGGCACCGCCGAGCGTATGCGCGTACATGCCCGAGCGGATGTACCCGGCGATGCGATCACCCTGCCAGATGGGTTCATTGTGATAGAGCATCGGCTCGGGCGCCTTCAGCAGGAACTGGACGAGCTTCTGCTTCAGTCCCTCTTCCTTCTGCCGCAACAGCGCCTCCCGGCCGATAAAGCCGCCGGGTTTGTCCATGCGTACCGCAAAGCCAAGGCCGGCCTCAAGCGGGGTGTCCTCATCGGTGATGTCATGGCCCCAGTGGCGGTAGCCCTTTTCCATGCGCAGCGCGTTGAGCGCGTGATAGCCACAATGCTTGAGGCCAAAGGCCGCGCCCGCCGCCACGATCTCATCATAGACGCCCGTCATGAATTCGGTCGGGATATACAGTTCCCATCCCAGTTCGCCGACATAGGTGATGCGCGAGGCACGCACGATGGCGTAGCCCAGCTCGATCTCCTGGCTCGTCGCAAAGGGGAAAGCCTCATGCGAGAGGTCATTAGGACAGATCGACTGAAGCAGCGCACGCGCGTTCGGCCCCATGATCGAGATGACGCCCATCGCCGACGACACATTGGTCAGGATCGCATGGGCGTCTTCGGGGATGTGACGCTTAAGCCAGTTGAAATCCTTGACCTCAGTCTCGGCGCCGGTGACGATCAGATAGGCGGTCTGCGACAGCCGCGTCACGGTCAAGTCGGCTTCGATCCCGCCCTTCTCGTTCAGCCACTGGGTATAGACCAGCTTGCCTGGTGCCACGTCCACGTCATTGGCGCAGACGCGGTTAAGCACCGCACAGGCATCGCGGCCCTCCAGCCGGAATTTGGCGAAGGAGCTCTGGTCGAACAGGCCAACCGCTTCGCGGACGGCCTTGCACTCGGCGGCATTGGCCTCAAACCAGTTCTGGCGGCCATAGCTATACTCGTACTTCGGCGTGCTGCCCGGCTCGGCATACCAGTTGGGCCGTTCCCAGCCAAACGCCTCACCATGGCAGGCCCCGGCCGCGACCAGACGGTCATGGATAGCCGATCGGCGCACGCCGCGCGCCGTCTCGTACTGCTTGAACGGATAATGCGTCGCATAGAGCAGGCCGAGGCTTTCGGTCACACGCTCGCGCAGGTATTTGCGGTTGATCTGGAACGGCATGTTGCGCCGGATGTCGACCGTCCAGAGGTCGGCGGGCGGAATGCCGTCGCGGATCCAGTCGGCCATGACCTTCCCGACGCCACCTGCGGATTGCAGACCAATCGAGTTCAGGCCAGCCGCAACGAAACAGCCCTTCAGTTCGGCGCTCTCCCCCAGATGATAGCGGACATCGGGCGTGAAGCTTTCGGGGCCGCAGAAGAACTTCTGGATACCCGCTTTTTCCAGTGCGGGCACGCGGCGCATCGCATCCATCAGCAGCGGCTCGAAATGCTCGAAATTGCCATCAATCTCGTCGAAGCAGAAGTCTTCGGAGATGCCGTCCATGCCCCAGGGGCGGGCATTGGGCTCAAACGCACCGACGAGCAGCTTGCCCGCGTCATATTTGTAATAGCCGCAATAATCATAGTCGCGCAGCACCGGCAGGGTCGGATCAATGCCTTCGACCCCTTCAAACAGCACATAATAATGCTCGCAGGCATGGAGCGGTGCGGCAACGCCAATGCTCGCAGCGAGATCGCGCGTCCACATGCCGCCGCAGATGACGACATAGTCGGCGTCAATCGATCCGTCGTCGGTATCGACGCCCGTCACGCGATCCCCATTGTGGCGGATCCTGGTGACCTTGGTGTTCTCGAATATCCGCGCGCCGCCGGTCTTGGCGCCCTTGGCCAGCGCCTGCGTGATATCGACGGCATTGGCGTAACCGTCGCTCGGGATGTGGATCCCGCCCACGACGTCATCGACGTTGACGATGTGCGCGAGATCCTTGATCTCCTGCGGCGTCACGACGTGCACCGGCAAGTCGAACACCTTCGCCATCGAGGCGCTGCGCTTCAGCTCTTCAAAGCGTTCGGCATTGGTCGCCATCGAGATGGAGCCGCATTGCCGATATCCGGTTGCCTGCCCCGTCTCCGCCTCGAGCCCGCGGTATAGCTCGCCTGTATATTTGGCGAGCTTGGTCATGTTGATCGACGGACGCAGCTGTCCGACAAGGCCGGCCGCGTGCCATGTCGTCCCGCTTGTCAGCTGCTTGCGTTCCAGCAGGACGACATCGTCCCAGCCGATCTTGGTCAGGTGATAGGCAATCGAACAGCCGATCACACCACCACCGATAATGACGACCCGCGCCTTTTTGGGAAGTTCCGCCACCGATTAAACCTTCATCTTTGAATTGTCAGGGTCATAGGCGGGGTCCGCCAATACGACGGCTGCGCGTCGTTCCCCTTGGAGATAGATATCGAACGTGGAGCCCGGCGCTGCGTTCTCGATGGGAACACAGGCAAAGAACAGGCTCTTGCCGACACGGTGGCCATAGCCGCCCGACGTCGTCAGCCCGATGCACGTGTCGCCGATGAGGCAAGGCTCAGCCCCGCGCACATCGACATTGGTGGCAGCCACCTCACCATAGACGATGCGGAAGCGATCCGGCGCGTCGAGCGTCGCCTGTTTGCCGACGAAATCGTCCTTCTTGAAATTGATGAAGCGCGGCATGTCGGCCTCGATCATCGTCAGCTCATTGGTGAGTTCTGACCCCCAGGCCTTATAGCCCTTTTCCATCCGCATCGTGTTGGCGGCGTAGAGGCCGTAATTGGCGATACCGAAGGCCTGACCTGCATCCCACACGGCCTGATACAGCGCGGCAAGGTCTCCCATGGCGGGATGGAGTTCCCAGCCCAGTTCCCCGGCGTAAGAGACACGCAGCGCGCGCAGCTTGATCCCCGCGACCAAGATCTCCTGCCCGCTCAACCAGCGGAAGCCTTCATTGCTGAGGTCCGCATCGGTCAGCTTTGCCAGAACATCGCGGGCGCGCGGACCATTGAGGACGAGCACGCCCAGATCCATGGTCAGGTTGCGGATCGTCACGTCTTCGTCGGGGCGCTTGCTCTGCATCAGCAGGTCCCAGTCGCGCTGCTCGGCCGCAGCCGCCGACAGGCAGTAGAAATGATCATCGGCGAAGCGCGTGACGGTCATTTCGCCATAGATGCGCCCTTGCGCCGACAGCGGGTGGACAAGCGCGATGCCGCCCTGCTTCTTGGGCATCCGGTTGGCGCAGATCCGGTTCAGGAACGCCTCGGCGTCGGGGCCGGTCACATCATATTTGGCAAAACCCGACAGATCGAGCACGCCCACGCGCTCAGAGACCGCCGCCACCTCGTTCGCGACGACCTCAAAGGTATTGGTGCGGTGATAGCCGCCCTCTTCCTCGCGTCCGTCAAGTGAGAACCATTTCGGACGCTCCCAGCCATAGGTCTCCCCATAAACCGCGCCTGCGGCCTTTAGCGGCTCATAGAGCGGGCTCGTCTTTTGCGGGCGGCCATCGGGCTCCTCCTCACCGGGAAGCCGCGTCGTGAAGGTCATGCGGTAATCGAGGAACACCTTGTCGCGGCTGTAATCCTCATCGGCATAGGGCCCGTAGCGACGCGGATCGAACTCGGTCATGTTGATGTCGGCATCGCCGAACACCATCCACTGCGCCATATATTTGCCGGCGCCGCCGCCCTGCGCGATGCCAAAGCTGGTGCCGCAGCAATGCCAGAAATTGCGCAGGCCCACGGCCGGCCCAAGCAGGGGGCCGCCATCGGGCGTGTGCGGGATAGCGCCATTGACGAAACGGCGTAGACCGACTTCACCAAAGACGGGCATGCGCTCAATGGCGCGCTCCAGCCACGGGTAAATTCGCTCCAGATCCTCGGGGAACAGCTCGCTCGTCGAATTCCATTCAGGATGGCCGCCACGCGGGGCCCACGCCTCCACAAGACCGGTGTTCTCATAGACGCCGATCAGGCCGCTCTTCTGTTCCTGCCGGAAATAGCCCGAGACATGGGGGCAGCGCATGACGGGAATTTCCTCATCGCGCTCCATGAATGCGGGAATCGGATCGGTGACGACATAATGATGTTCCATGTTGGTCACCGGAATGTCGATGCCCGCCATCTGCGCCACCTGCCGCGCATAGCAGCCTGCCGCGTTGACGACGATTTCAGCGCGGACCGTGCCTTTTTCCGTCGCAACATCCCATTCGCCAGACGGCAGCTGGGTGAGGCCGGTGACGCGGTTCTTGCGCACAATCTTTGCGCCCATATTCTTGGCGCCGATGGCCAGCGCGTTGCAGATCCCGGACGGATCGGCATGACCGTCTTCCGTGGTCCGCGCGCCTGCGATCACGCCGTCCAGCGTCATGAAGGGATTGTGGCGAAGGATTTCCTCGGGCGGAATGATCTCCATCTCAAAGCCGATGATCTTGGAGAAGCCCTGAATGTAGCGCATCCACGCCAGTTCGCGCTCATTCGTCGCGAGCCGGATGCCACCTGATTTGTGCCAACTGACATATTGCCCGGTGAGCCCTTCAAGCTGGGGATACAGCTCATTTGAATAGGCATGCATCTTGGCGAGATTGAAGCTGCCGGTGATGTTGGGGCACTGGCCCGCCGCGTGCCAGGTCGAGCCGGAGGTCAGCTCATCCTTTTCGATCAGCAGACAGTCCGTCCAGCCGAGCTCGGCCAGGTGGTACAGGAGGGACGCCCCCATGATTCCGCCGCCGATGATCACAACCCGTGCCGATGTCTGCATGGAAAGCCCGCTCCTCTTGGGATATTTTGTGGCAGACCATAGGCGGCTCCATCCATCGGCGACAAATGGCCATTATCCACGCATTGGTTCAAAAAATTTTCGGGTTACTTTCTCCGCAGCTTTGATAGGGACGGCCCGCAGAGAGATTTTGGGGGTCGCAATCCATGAAAACAGCTGTCGTCACGGGCGCCGCACAGGGCGTTGGCCTCGCAACCGCCCAATTGCTGGCGCAAAACGGGCATCATGTCGTGATGACCGACGTGCAGGCGCTGGACCAGCAGGCAGCGGCGCTCCAGGCCGAAGGACTCAGCGTGTCGGCGATCAGCGGTGATGTGTCCTCCGAAGCCTTTGCAACGCAGCTCGCGGATCAGGTGCAGGCCGACCATGGTGGCGCCGATGTTCTGGTGAACAATGCCGGCATCAGCCTCATCTGCCCAGCCGAGGAGACGAGCCTCGATCAGTGGCAGCGGGTGATGTCGATCAACCTCGCCGGGCCGTTCCTCCTGTGCCGCGCGCTGGGCCAGCAGATGCTGCACAAGGGACAGGGCAGCATCATCAACGTGGCGTCGATTGCCGGCCTTCACGGCGTCATCCACCGCGCCGCCTATAACGCGTCCAAGCATGGCCTGATCGGCCTGACCCGGACGCTCGCGGCCGAATGGGGCGGGCGTGGCGTGCGCGTGAATGCGGTGTGCCCCGGCTGGATCAAGACCGAAATGGACATCGCGGATCAGGGGTCAGGCGCCTATGGCGATGCCGACATCATGAACCGCGTTCCCATGGCCCGGTTCGCCTCCCCCGAGGACGTGGCACGCGCCATCGCCTTCCTCGCCCAGCCCGACAGCTTTGTGAACGGGGTCAGCCTGCCGGTCGATGGCGGCTGGACCGCCGATGCCAGCTGGGATGCCCTGCGGCTGAAGACGCGCTGAGAGCGGAAAAAATCAACAGCGATCTGCAGGAACTTCATGCCATGTCTTGGCAGCGTAACAATTGTCATGAAAGAGCCGGAATCAGTCTCCTCACTGTCGATCGGGCGGAAGCTTGACCATAATTTCTGTCGCCATCCCCAAAGCGGAACCGCAGGCCTATCTGCTTTGCGCCCTCCGTCTGTTCCTGATCGCCATCCCGCTTGTGCTGTTGCTGCCGCTGCATCTGCTGTGGCAGCTGCTGAAGCTGCCGTCGCCCTGGGCGATGCTGTTCCTGCGGATCGTGTCGCGAATCCTTGGCATGCGCGTCAAAGTCTATGGGCAAAGGCTGCGCAAGGACGTGTTCTTCGTTGCGAACCATGTGTCCTGGCATGACATCCCGATTCTCGGCGGCATCACCGGGACGGCCTTCGTGGCGCAGGATGGCGTGCGCAAATGGCCCGTGATCGGCTGGCTGGCGACCCAGAACCGAACCGTGTTCGTCAACCGCGCCGGCAAGCAGCAGGTGGCTGGACAAATCAACGTCCTGCGCGAAGCGATTGCCGAAAACTGGTCGATCACGCTTTTCCCCGAAGGCACCACGTCCGACGGCCACAGCCTGCTGCCGTTCAAGCAGTCGCTGTTTGAAACGCTGGCGCCTCCGCCTCGTCCGGTGATGATTCAGCCCGTTTTCCTCGACTTTGGCGATGTCGGCCCCGACATTGCCTGGCTGGGCGAGGAAACTGGCTGGCAGAGCGCCTGGCGCGCCTTTACGCGCCCCGGCAGCTACAAGGTCGGCGTCCATTTCCTCGAACCGTTCGATCCCGGCGCTCTTGCCGACCGCAAGGAAGTCTGCGCCCGCGCCCGGAGCGGTATCGCAACCGCCTTGTCCGATCGCCTGGGATATGAGGTCCGCTGACCATCCGTTGACGTCCGACACGCCCGTCGGGCGCCTCGGAAAAAAATTCACCCGTGCCCCCAAATTTTTCAATTGTGGCACCCTCGCTGCGGCGGCTTAACCTCGGCTTCCTTTAATATCGGGCAATGTCCTTTCCGTGCGGCAGTCTTCGGATGCGGCACGTTGCTTTGCCCGCAATGGCTATGTCTGGGCGCGCAGTTATGAAAATCGGTTTCATTGGCCTTGGGAATGTCGGCGGGAAACTTGCAGGCAGTCTGATCCGCAACGGCCACGACGTGACGGTCCGGGATCTCGATCCGGCGCTCGTTGCAGAATATGTGTCGCGCGGCGCAAAGTCGGCGGCGTCGCCCAAGGAATTGGGCGAAGCGGTCGATCTCATCATCACCTGCCTGCCATCCCCCGCCGCAAGCGCCGCAGTGGCAGAAGGTCCTGACGGGTTCCTGCAGGTGATGCGCCCCGGACAGGTCTGGATGGAAATGAGCACGACGGACTATAGCGAGGTCATCCGCCTCGGCGCGCTGGTGGAAGCGCGCGGCGCCATGTTCATGGAATGCCCGGTTTCGGGCGGATGCCATCGCGCCGACACCGGCAATATCGCGATCTTCGCGGGTGGCCCCCGGGCCGCGTTTGAATTCGTCCTGCCGGTGCTGACGACAATGGGCCGCCGCATCCTGCACACGGGGGAGCTTGGCACGGCATCGCAGCTGAAGGTCATGACGAACTATCTGTGCACGGTGCACCTCGTCGCGCTCGCCGAAGCGCTCACCACGTGCAAGGCCATCGGCCTCGACATGAACACGACCTATGAGGCGATCAAGATCTCCTCGGGCAACAGCTTCGTCCATGAAACCGAAAGCCAGGTCATCCTGAACGGCAGCCGCGACATCAACTTCACGATGGACCTGGTGTCGAAGGATATCGGCCTGTTTGACAAGATTGCGCAGGAAGCCGGCGTCCCCGTTGAGATGTCGCCGCTGATCGTCCGGCTCTTCAAGGAAGCGGAAGCGGCCTACGGCCCGCGCGAATTTTCGCCCAACATCATCCGCCGCTATGAGGAGCCGCTGGGCCTCAAGGTGCTCGGCACGGGCTTCCCCGACCAGATGGTGGATGATGAACCCGAAGAGCCCGGCTATGAGGTGGTGCCGAAGCGTTAAGCCGGAAAGGGCAAGCAAAGCATATGGGCACGCCAACGGACCATGCCGGATGGGTGACGCGCGCCGCGTCGCTGAAGCTGGATGCCGACCTTTTCATCGACGGCAAGCCCTGCGCGGCGGCCAGTGGTGCCACGATCGAGGCCATCAATCCGGCGACGGGCGCGCTCCTCACCCATATGGCGTGCGGAGATGCGAGCGACATTGACCGTGCCGTCGCATCGGCCAAGCAGGCCTGGGACGACCGGCGCTGGCGCAACCTGACACCGCGCACGCGCATGGACATTTTCCGCCGCTGGGCCGACCTTGTTGAGCGCGACGCGGCGGATCTGGCGCTGATGGAAACGCTCAGCATGGGCAAGCCTGTCACCGACGCGCTGACCATCGACCTTCCCGAAGCGATCGTGACCATCCGCTATTTCGGTGAGGCGATCGACAAGGCGGCGGGTGCTGTCTCCAACAGCCCGAGCAATGCGGTGCACATGGTCTCGCGCGAACCGCTGGGCGTCATCGGGGCGATCTCGCCCTGGAACTATCCGTTGCTGATGGCGGCGTGGAAAGTGGCCCCGGCGCTGGCGGCGGGCAATTGCGTCGTCCTGAAGCCGTCGGAAAAGGCCGCCCTGTCCTGCATCCGCCTCGCGCATCTGTTCGTTGAGGCGGGTGGTCCGCCGGGCGTGTTCAACGTCGTCACAGGCTATGGACAGGATGCGGGCAAGCGGCTGGCGCTGCACCCTGATATTGCCAAGGTGAGCTTCACCGGATCGACGGCCGTCGGCAAGCAGCTGATGATCTATTCGGGCGAGTCCAACCTGAAGCGCGTGGCGCTGGAAACCGGCGGCAAGAGCCCGCAGATCTTCATGCCCGATCTGGCCGACCTGGACACGGCGGTGGACCGCGCCATCATGGGCATCTTCGACAATGCAGGGCAGGTCTGCAACGCCGGGTCGCGCCTGCTCGTCCATGCCGACATACACGACGCATTCGTCGCGCGCTTCGTGGCGCGGGCGGGCGAACTTTATGTGCCGGGCGACCCGCTTGATCCGACGACCAGCCTGGGCCCGGTGGTCAGCCACGGGCATCAGGCGGGCGTCTTGGCCTGCATTGATCAGGGCCGCAAGGAAGGCGCAGTCCTCGCGCTGGGCGGCGGCACCGACCCTGCACGTCCCGACGGCGCCTATGTCCAGCCGACGCTGTTCACGGGGGTGACGCCTGACATGGCCATCGGGCGCGACGAGATTTTCGGGCCGGTTGCCGCGCTGTTCAAGGTGCACAGCGAGGAAGAGGCCATCGCGCTTGCCAATGACTCGATCTACGGCCTCGCCGCCAGTGTCTGGACATCCGACGTCACGCGCGCGCACCGCATGGTTCGCGCGCTGGAGGCCGGTGTCGTCTGGGTCAACTGCTTCGGCGATGGCGACATGACGCAGCCTTTTGGCGGGTACAAGCAGTCCGGCAACACGCGCGACAAGTCGATGGAGTGTCTGGCCGGCTACATGCAGTCCAAATCGGCCTGGTTCAACCTCGACTAGGCGGCGGACGCCGCCACATTGTTGACAATCCAGTCCATGAACGTGCGGACGCGCAGATTCTCGCGCATGTCATTCCGGCAGATCAGCCCCCAGGATCCGGGACAGACCGCCTTGTGCGCCACCGGGCGGACGAGACGCCCCGCCTCGATATCCTGATCGACAAAGGGCCCGTTGACGAGGGCAATCCCCTCCCCGTTCAGGGCCATTTCGAGCGCGACCGCCAGCGTGTCCACCATCAGGAATGGCACGGCGGGCTCAAAACTTGCCCCTGCCGAGGTCGCCCACATCTCCCAGTTCTGCACCTCGGTGTAAATCGCGACAAGAGGGTGGGTCATCAGCGACTCCACACTGACATCCTTGCCCATGCGCTCCAGAAAGGCGGGGCTGCACACCGGGAACAGCGCATATTCGAACAACGGTACCCAATGATATTTCTTGGGGTTGGGCACCTCTGCGCAATAGACAAGCCCGACATCGGCATGGACATCGTCAAAGTCCCAATCGGCCGCACAGGTGCTCAGCGAGAGCTGCATCTCCGGATGGTCATGCAGAAACTGTGGCACGCGCTTGGCGACCCAGCGGATCGATGCCGTGACATAGGTCTGGAGCCGGAGCGGCTTGTTGAGCGCGTTACGGTGAACCGCCTCCACCCCTTCCAGCAGCGATTCAAACGCTGCACGGACATAGGGGTAAAGCACCCGCCCCTCGTCGGTCGACACGATGTGGCGGCCTTCCTGCGCGAATAGGGTGACGCCGAGCGCCTCCTCAATCAGCTGCACCTGATGGCTGACGGCGGGGTGCGTCAGGCACAGCTCATCGGCCGCGTCGCGAATGCTCTGGTGGCGCGTCGCGGCTTCAAACCCGCGCAAAGCCTTTAAGGGGGGGAGCTTCTTGAGCTCGATCTTGTTCTGCATTGTCGCCCTTCCCAGCCTGATTCCGGGAACTTAGCCGCGCGGCGTGGACCGGTAAATTAATTTAAGGCGTCTGCCCGATCCTCAAGCACCATGGCCGCGCCCTTTTCGGCGACCATGACCGTCGGGGCGTTGATGTTGCCCGATGTGATCGTCGGGAACACCGAGGCATCGATCACGCGCAACCCGGCGACACCGTGAACGCGCAGGCGCGCATCCACCACGGACGTCGCTGGATCGTGGCCCATCATGCAGGTGGAGGTGGGGTGATAGACCGTGTCGGCGCGCCTGCGGAAATCCTCGAGCAGCGCCGCATCCCCCTGCACATGGGCGCCGGGGATGATCTCTTCGGTGATGACATCGCGCAGCGGCGCTGTCTGCGCCAGCGCACGCAACATCCGGCTGCCGGCAATCGCCTCATCAATGTCGAGCTGGGTCGACAGATAATTGGGCTGGATCAGCGGATAGTCGAACGGATCGGCGGAACGGATCTGCAGATGGCCCCGGCTGGTCGGCCGACAAGAGTTGAACGACAGCAGGAAGGCCGAGAACGGATCAGGATTGAGAAGCTTGCGGTCTGACAGCGGCGTCTGCGTGTAGCTGACGGGGCTGAAATAAAGCTGGAGATTGACGCGTGGTGCCTCCGGCGCGCTGCGGACAAAGCCCCCGCCCTGATTGACGCTCATCGACAGAGGCCCGCCCCGGTCCCATGCATAACGCAGCGCGGCCTTGATCTTGCCCCATAAGGGCCGCAGCTCATCATTCAGGGTCGGCACGCGTGTTTTGTAGAAATAGCTGACCGCCAGATGGTCCTGCAGATTGCCACCGACGGCCTTGGCATCCACCACCATTTCGATGCCCAAAGGCTTCAGCAGCGCTGCATCCCCGATGCCCGACAGGCTGAGCAGCTGCGGGGAGTTGATGGCACCGCCCGAAAGGATGACCTCGCATCGGGCCCTCGCCTGAAGCGTTTTCCCGCCGCGCCGATATTCGATGCCGATCGCGCGCTTGCCCTCAAACAGGATGCGCGTGGCATGGGCCTTGGTGCGCAGCGTCACGCCGCCACGCCGGAGCGCCGGGCGCAGATACTCATTCGCGGTCGAGGCGCGTCGGCCGCGCCGCGTGTTGATCTGATAAATGCCGACGCCTTCGCCCTTCGGGCTGTTCAGATCGCCCGCGAAGGGCAGGCCGAGCGCCCTGCCCGTCTCGATGAAGGTCTGGCTAAGCGGATGGGCGCGCGCGCTGATGTCGGTCACATGCTGCGGGCCGCCCGTGCCATGATAGCCGCTCTCGCCCAGATCATGGTCTTCGGCCTTGATGAAATAGGGCAGGACGTCGTCCCAGCCCCACCCCGGATTGCCAAGTGCTTCCCAATCATCAAAGTCGCCTGGCTGCCCGCGGACGTGCACCATCGCGTTGATCGAGCCTGACCCGCCGATCACCTTTCCGCGCGGCCAATAGCTCTCCCGGCCGCCGAGCCCGGGCACGGGCTGGGTATCGTACATCCAGTTGATCTGCCGGTCGAAGAAGGTCCGGCCATAGCCGATGGGCAGCTGGATCCAGACGATCCGGTCCGACCCGCCTGCTTCAAGCAAGAGCACGCGCGTTTTGCCGTCCTCCGACAGGCGATTGGCGAGCACGCAGCCGGCGGTCCCCGCGCCGACGATCACATAGTCGAACTCTTCGGTCATTGAACGGGATGCTGTGTCATCTCGAGATGCAGCATTGTGCCGGTATAGGGGTTGGCACGGGCCACATCCTCATTCAGCTCCACGCCAAGCCCCGGTGCGGTCGGCGGAATGACATGGCCGTCCTCAAAGCGGATCGGCGCTTTCAGGATCTCGCTGTGGAAGCCGCCCCAGGTCTCGATGCTCTCCAGAATGAGGAAGTTGGGCGAGCAGGTCGCGATCTGAATGTTGGCGGCCCCGACAATCGGCCCGCAATAGAGGTGCGGCGCGATCTGCGCGTGGTGGACTTCGGCCATGCCCGCGATCTTCTTGGCTTCCAGCAGCCCGCCAACGCGCCCCAGATTCATCTGGAGGATCGCCGCCGCCCCGGCGTTCAGGAGGCGGGCAAAATCATATTTCGTCGTCAGCCGTTCACCCGTCGCAATGGGGATGCTGGTCGCGCGCGCAACCTTGGCCATTTCCTCGGGCGCATCGGGCGGCACGGGTTCTTCCAGCCAGAGCGGATCGGCGGGCTCCAGCCGCTTTGCGAGCCGGATCGCCCCGGCTGCGGTCATCTGACCATGCGTGCCGAACAGGAGGTCCGCCTTCATGCCGACCGCCTCGCGCAACTGACGCGCAAAGCGTTCGCACAGGTCGAGCGCCTCCAGCGACAATTGCCGGCCGTCAAACGCCGAATAGGGGCCAGCCGGATCGAACTTGAGCGCCGTGAAGCCCTGGCCCAGATATTCCATCGCCCGTTCCGCTGCGAGATCGGGATCGTGATAGACATCGGTCTGATCGCCGGGGCGCGGGTAGATATAGGTGTAGGCCCGAAGGCGCTCATGCACCTGCCCGCCCAAGAGCTTGTAGACCGGCTTGTTCGCTTCCTTGCCGACAATGTCCCAGCACGCCATTTCGAGCGCGGAGAGAACCCCCATCAGCGTCAGATCGGGATGCTGGGTAAAGCCGCTGGAATAGACGCGCCGCCACATGCTTTCGATATCGTGCGGGTCCTGCCCGGCCATATAGCGGGCGAACACATCCTCGATCATCTTGGCGACGAGGTGCGGCTCAAAGGGGACACAGTAGGCCTCCCCCACGCCCGAGACGCCGCCATCGGTCGTCAGCTTGACGAACACGAAGTAGCGCCCGCCGAAATGCGGCGGCGGGTTGCCGACGACGAAGGTTTCAATATCGACGAGCTTCATTTGGGATGGAATCCGTTGATGACCTTGATTTCAAGGAAGTCGTGAAGGCCGAAAGCGCCCCATTCGCGGCCATTGCCCGACTGCTTGTACCCGCCAAAGGGGGAGCAATAATCCTGCCCGGCACCGTTCAGATAGATGCTGCCGGCCCGCAATTTGCGCGCCACGCGACGGGCACGCGCGAGATCACCCGACTGGATATAGCCGGCAAGGCCATAGGGCGTATCGTTGGCGATCCGGATGGCCTCGCCCTCATCTGTGAAGGGAATCATGACGAGCACCGGGCCGAAGATTTCCTCACGCGCGATGGTCATGTCATTGTGCACATCGGCAAAGATCGTCGGCTTCACATAAAAGCCGCGTTCAAAACCGTCGGCGCGACCCACGCCGCCCGCGACCAGCCGAGCGCCTTCATCGATACCGATCTGGATCAGGCGCTGGATCTTGTCGAACTGCGCCTTGCTGACCACCGGGCCAAGATGCGGCCCCTTTTCCATCGGATCGCCGAGCGTGACCGATTGGGCGGTCTTTGCGGCAATCGCGACAGCCTCCTCATAGACAGAGGATTCCACCAGCATCCGCGTCGGCGCATTGCAGGACTGGCCCGTATTGCCGAAGCAATGGAGCACGCCGCGCGTGACGGCGGCCTCCAGCCCTGAATCCGCAAACACGATATTGGCGGATTTGCCGCCCAGTTCCTGCGAGACCCGCTTCACCGTCTCAGCGGCCGATTTGGCGATCTGGATGCCCGCGCGCGTGGATCCGGTGAACGACACCATGTCGACTTCCGGGTGCCCCGTCAGGGCGTCGCCGATCATGGCGCCTGTGCCATGGATCATGTTGAACACACCGGGCGGAAAGCCCGCTTCATCGACGAACTCGGCAAAAAGCTGCGCCGAGAGCGGGGACGCCTCGCTCGGCTTCAGGATCATCGTGCAACCGGCGAGGAGCGCAGGGCCAACCTTCGCCGCGATCTGGTTCATCGGCCAGTTCCACGGCGTGATGAGAACGCAGACGCCGACCGCTTCATAGGTCAGATTGCCCGTCGTTCCGATCGGGCTGTCCCAATCCATGGCGTTGGCAGCCCGGATCGTTTCCTTGATGTGTCCGGGGCCGCATTCGGCCTGCGCATTGTACGACAGGTCATAGGGTGCGCCCATCTCTGTCGAGATCGCGGCGACCATCTCGTCATAGCGCCGCTCAAAAACCGCAACCAGCTTTTCGGCAAGCGCGATCCGGTCTGCCAGCGGCGTTGCGGAATAGGCGTCAAAGGCGGCTCGGGCGGCGGCGACCGCCCGGTCAACGTCATCCGGGCCGCACAAGGCGAGCGTGGCGCAGACTTCCTCCGTCGCCGGATTGACCGCATCGAGCGTCGCCGTTGAGGTCAGCGGCGCAACCCACTGCCCGCCGATATAGGACTTGAGCGAACCCTCAAACATAACCGACCGCACGCTTCTGATCCTCGATGATATATTTGCCCGCGCGCCAATAATGCCAGGCGCACCACAGGCCGCTGGGGGCGAGAATGAGCTGCGCGAGGCGCAGCGACTCCGCATCAGCGCCCTGCGGTCCGGCGAAATAGTCGCTGAGACCGCCGACAATCGCGGGCGCGATGATCAGGTTGAGCACATTGGCGATCAGCAGCGAAATGGCGATCGCCATCCCCCGCATCCGCGGTGCCGCAAGGTTCTGGCAAAGCGCCATTGCCGGGCCGATGTAGAAATAGATGGCGGGGATGAAGAGCCACCACATCAGCTTCGCGACGGCCAGATCATAGGTGTAATAGGCGAGGAACGAAGGCACCGTGGCCACTGCCGTCACAACGGCGAGGAGCCGCGCAATGCGGCGCGGATTGGTGAAGCTGGGACGCGCGACGACATACGCCGTGACGAGCGAGGCCGCGATGCCGCCCACGAGGTAGATCTCCCCGAGCAGGCTGCCGGCCGCGCCCTCATCCATGCCGTAGGTGCGCTGGATGAAAAGCGGCGTGAACCACATCAGGCCCCAGCCCCAGAAGGCGGACAGGCCCGCCCCGAGCATCCCGTGGACCGCAGCCTTCTGCGACCAGAGGAAGCGCACGGTTTCCATCACGCTCGGCGCCTTTTCCTCGACGACGGCGTCAAGGCGACCGCGCTTTGGCTCCTTGATGGTGACCATGATGAGGATGGCGAGGAGAATGCCCGGAATTCCGAGAACGAAAAAGGCCGAGTGCCAGCCATAGAGGTTGGACACATAGCCTGCGATGTCCGAGCCAAGCCACGCGCCAATCGGTGCACCCAGCGCGAAAATAGTCATCGCCATCGATCGCCGGTCGGCCGGGAAGTAATCGGCGATGATCGAATTGCAGGCGGGCGTACCGCCGGCCTCGCCAACCCCCACGCCAACGCGCGCGAGAAGCAGATCGATATACCCCCGCGTGAAGCCGGTCAGCGCCGTCATCAGCGACCAGACCGCGACTGAGGCTGCCAGAAGATTGCGGCGGTTGGTCCGGTCACACAGCCAGGACAGCGGAATGCCCATGGTGACGTAGAACAGCGCGAGAGGGATGCCGAGCGAGGCGGCGCCCGTGTCACTGAGGTTCAGATCCTTGCTGATGGGCCCGAGCAGGGTCGACAGGACATATCGGTCCGCAATGCTGATCGTATAGACCAGCATCATGACGAACAGCACGTACCAACGTTGTCCTAAGGTCGCCACTTCATCGGCTACCACCGGTGCTTTCGTCGCCATCTCGCTCCCCCTCACAATTTGACCAGTTCAGGCCCCAAAACCTTCCGCAGCGGATCGAGATAGGGGGAGAAATTCTCCCACTGGTCCACCCCGCTTTTGAAAATCGGCTGACGCACCTGTTCCGAACTGGCCGTGCGCACGGCACGTTCGGTCTGGTGGAAATTGATGCACGCCTCCTCAAAGGGAAGGCCGCAGAAATCGAGCAGACGACGGACCTGTGTCTCCAGATCCTCGACCACCTCTTCATAGCGGACGCGCAGAACCTTGCCCGGCAGGACGGCGTCCCAATGGTCCATCAGCGCGACATAGTCGCGGTAATAGCGGCCCACCTCTTCCAGACCGTAGGTAAACTCCTGCCCTTCGGCAAAGAGCTGCTTGAAGCCGGAGAAGCAGCACCCCATCGCGCTGCGGCGGGCATCGATGATCTTGGCGTTGGGCAGGATCGCGTGGATCAGGCCGATATGCCGGAAATTGTTCGGCATTTTGTCGATGAAGAAAGGCGTGCCCTTCTTCCGGTAGATGCGCGTGTCACGGATATAGTCCTCGCCAAACCCGGTCAGCTCCTCATGCGTCAGCTCGCTGAGATTGGCGGGATATTCGGGTTCTTCATTGCGCATCCGGCGATGGTCGAGCCGGTGTGAGAGCGCAAGGATGTTGGGCAGTTCCATCGTGCCTTCGACCTGGGTGTGCGAGGCGAGGATCTGTTCGAGCAGCGTCGACCCCGCGCGGGGCAGCCCGACGATGAAGATCGGGTCAGGCGCCGTGCACCCGGCCCCTTCAAATCGCGCCAGCATGTCGGCTGTCACATGATCGCGCTGCCGCTGCATTTCGTCTTCAAGGCGCTGGGGATCATATTTCAGCTCCTCGCGCTTCAGCCGGTTGCCGCGCTCATAATAGTCGAAGGACTCGCCATAGGATGTGCGGTCTTCCAGCGCTTTGCCGAGCGCGAAACAGAGGTGATAGCGGTCGGCCAGCGCGATGTTCGACATCGCCTCCTGCTCCCGCATCTGGTGGAGTTCATCGTCGGTGAAGCGATAGGTCTTGAGGTTGGCAAGGCTCCAGAACGCATCGCCGCAATCGGGACGGACACGGTAGGCCTGCCGGTAGGCGGCGACCGCCTCGTCCTGACGGCCGACGGTCTTGAGCGCATGGCCATAGGTCAGGTTGATGCCCGGATTGTTCGGCATCGCCTCCAGCAGCGACTTGTAGGTGTCCATCGCCTCGTCGAAATTGCCCACCGCCAGATTTTCATTGGCGTAAAGCATCTCGAATTCGGGATTGCCCGGCTCCTTGGCGCGCAGCTCCTTGGCCTCGGCCAGGGCCTGTTCGAATTTCTGGCGCTTTCGCAGCACCTTGGCATAGTCATACTGGGCGCTGACATTGTCTGGCTCCAGAATTTTTGCGGATTCCAAGAGAAACTCCGCATCGTCATAGGCGTTGAAGCGCAGGCCGATTTCCGCAAGCAGCCGCATCCCTTCGACATGGTGCCCCTCACGCTGCAGGAAGGCGCGGCAGATCGTCTCGGCCTTGGTGAGCTTGCCTTCCTGGATCAGGCTGGCGACGCTCTGAAGCGGCGCGGGCAGATTTGAGAGATAGACGAACTGCGCCTCGGCAAATTCGGCTTGTGCTGTGCGGCCCGCCCGACGGTGCAGCTCCGCGAGCATCCGCCAGCTTGCGGCCAAGGCGCCATTGTGGGTGACGGCCGCCTGATAGGCGCCAAACGCATCCTCGGGCCGCCCCAGATCGCGCAGGCAATGCCCCCGCTCCTGCCAGGCGCGTCCATAGCTGGGCGCCTGTGCGACGAGCTGGTCAAGCGTGCGGAGCGCCGCTTCGGCATCCTTGCCGAAACGCTGTGCGACCGCGAGTGTGTAAAGGGCTTCGCCATGCTGTGCATGGTCGCGAAGAATGTCCTCACAGGCGGCAATCGCCTCTGCAAAACGCCCATTCTTCAGGAATTCACGTGCCGAGCGCAGTCCCTCTTCCGGACTTGCTACCTCAATCGGCATCTGCATTGCCATCTTTCCTCCACAGGACCATCAGCCGTTTTGCCGAACTTGGTCCAGAACAGGCATTGTCCGCAACGCAAATAAAGCGGCACGGGCGCTCCGGTCTTCACCGGAGCGCCCGCCCCTCATCAGGTCAGATCTTGTACGAGAAGCGCAGGCCCAGCGTGCGGGGACGCGAGGTGGTGACGCGAAGTTCACCATCATTGCCGCTCTTGTACAGTTCCGGACGCTCGTCGGTCAGGTTGTCACCGAACACTTCGATCCGCCATTCGTCACGCGAGACGCCGAAGGACGCACCGACCGTGTTGTAGGCGGCGAGCTTCTGCGCACCCGGGATCGGCGCAATCACGTCGCCCGGACGAACCAGAACGCCGTTATACGTCACCGGGATCGCCGGGGCATAGCCGAGCGTCGGGTTCGATGACTGATAACGGATGTCGACGTTGTCGATCACGTCCGAGATGCTCTTGCCCACATGGTGGAAGGCCACCGAAGCGAACGGACGCAGACCCGACGACAGTTCCTTTTCCCAGTTCAGACGTGCGTTGAACTGGAACTTGGGGCTGAGCGCCAGCGGTCCGCCAAGCGGACGAAGCACGGTCGTGTTCTTCCGGTACTTCCGCATTTCCGAGTCATTGAAGGAGAACGCGCTGTTGAGCGTGAATTCCTGCGTGGCGCGCCACGTGATGTCGCCTTCAATGCCCTTGATGCGTGCATCAAGCAGGTTCGTCGTGAACGTCTGGTTGGAGATGTTCTGGTCGAACACGGTGATCTGGATGTTCTTCCAGTCAATCATGTAGGCTGCGAGGTTCAGCTGCACCCTGCGGTCAAACAGACCGAACTTGCCGCCGATTTCGTAGTTCTTGACCTTGTCAGGAACATACTGACCCAGACGGGCAAAGTCGGCTGCCGTCGGGCAGATCGCGCTGCCGATGCGGCACGGACGACGGTTGAAGCCGCCCGGACGGAAGCCGTCCGAATAGGTCGCATAAACGAGCGACGTATCGTCGAGCTTGTAGGTCAGGTTCGCCTTCTTGAGCACACCGGTATATTTCGCGGGCGAAATGCCGGCATACAGCTGGTTCAGGTTGGCGCTGACACCGTAGTACTGCGGCGGCGTTGCGGCCGGCGAGTAGGTGCCCGTGGCAGCGTTGTAGATACCACGCCCGCCGGTTGCGAAGCTGCCGTTCGAGGAGCCGTTGATCGACGCCTTTTCGTTATAATAACGAAGGCCGCCCGTGACCGTCAGCTTTTCCGGAACGATGTCGAACGATGCTTCACCATAAGCCGCGAACTGCTTGTCGCGACGCTGGATGTCGTTGAAGAAGCCGACCTGAAGGTCGCGCACGCTCGGATCATAGGGATTGGTGACCGGGTTGGCCGCACGGCGGTAGATGAAGCCGGCATTGGGCTGCAGGTACGACCAGTCGGTGTTATCCTTCAGCTTGTTGTCGTCATAGAACAGGCCAAACGTACCGCGGATGCGCTCATCCGCCGGCGTCGTGACGCGGAATTCCTGCGTCAGGCGATCGGTCTTGTTGCGGACCTTGTAGCTCTTGTTCGGCGTGTAGCAGGTGTTGCCGATGTTGCCGTTGTACGCTGCGGTGTAATACACGCCGCGATCGCACTCATAATACGGCAGATACAGGCCGATGTTCGAATAGCCTGCATAGTCGGCGACCTGCGTCGCACGGTGCTTCAGGAACGACCCGGTGTAGACGAGATCGAGGAAGCCGAGGCGGCCGTTGATCGTGAGGGTCGACAGATTGACCTTGTCACGCAGCGTGTTGTCACCAAACTTCGTGACCTTGAGGTCACCCACGTCGGGCTCATAGTCGAACACGCCGTCGGTATCCAGTTCCTGACGCAGATGCATCAGGTCCAGCGACCAGTCGTCGCTGATGTTCCACGTCAGGGCAATACGACCGCCGCGATAGGTCGCGTCGTTGTAATTGTCCTGGACGTATTTGTCGTTGTTGATGATCTGACGCGTCGGCGCACGATAGCCCGAACCCGTGCAGTTCGCGACAGCCGTCGTTGCCGTCGCCTGGCACGACTGGATCGCGCGCATCACCAAAAGCGGGTTGCCCGTGGGGAGCTTGCCCGCTTCGCCGACATGGCCGTTGAAAGGCATCTGGAAGGTGGCTGCGACGTTGTCGATATAGCCGCCCTGACGGTCGGAATAGACAACCGCGCGCACCGCCAGCTTGTCCTTGATGATCGGCACGTTGATGAACGCGTCACCCGCGACGCTTTCCTTGCCGCCCTTGGTGAAGGCGTAGCTGGCATTGAAGCCGGCATGGAAGGCAGAGGGATCAGCCTTGTTGGTGATATAACGGACGGCACCGCCCATGGCGCTCGCGCCGAACAGCGTACCCTGCGGACCTGCGAGCACTTCTACGCGCTGAAGGTCGACCGTGTACAGGTCAAGGTTGCGACCCACGAGCGAGGCCGGGGCATCGTTCACGTAGAGGGCGACGGTCGGCTGTGCACCAGCGGTGCCCGCAATCTGAAGGCCCGGAGAATCCGTCGACAGGCCGCGGATGAAGATCGACGAAGCACCCGGACCGCGCGACGCGGCACGCACGTTTGGCAGATACTCGATCAGCTTGTCGAACTTCGTGATGTTGAGGTCGGCGAGCGAGTCACCGCTCAGCGCCTGGATCGCAAGGGGGATCTTGTTGAGCGACTCTTCGCGCCGCGTTGCCGTGACGACGATGTCAGCGACGCTGCCGTCATCTCTCGAAGCTGAGCTTTCCTGCGCGATAGCGGGGGCACTTCCAGCCCCGAATGCTGCGAGCACGAGCGCAGCAGACGACATCTTCAACGTTGTCTTCAAAGTTTTTCTCCCCAATCGTTTTTCGTGATCCCCCGCCAAACTGGCAGAAATCCATTTTTCAAATTTATGTCACACGGTGGATTCCACCCATGCAAGCCACAAATGAGAAATTTTTTTGCTCCGGTAAATTAAAATACGCAGCAAATCACAACTTCTACATCCCCCGATTAGAACGGCTTATGCAGGCCCGCGCCAATTGGAAAACCCTCTTTCTCGCGGCAAGGCGCAAAAAAATAGCACATTTGATGGGGGGATATCGTGAAACAAGCTGCCGACTACGCGCTGCTGATCGCCAGCGAGGACCGCAAGGGGATCGTCGCGGCCGTCGCAAACTCCATTGTGAGCCAGGACTGCAACATCGTTGAAAGCGCGCAATTCCGAGATTGCGACAGCAACCGCTTCTTCATGCGCGTTGCCATATCCTGTCCGGATGCCATGACTGTGGAACGCTTCACAGAGGCGTTCACGCCGGTCGCGACCGCATTCCAGCTCGACTGGAGCATCCAGAATCTCCGGCGCAAAATCCGCGCGATGATCATGATGAGCCAGGGTGGCCATTGCCTCAACGACCTGCTCTACCGGACCTCGACCAAACGGCTGCCCATCGATGTGACGAGCGTGGTGTCCAATCACACGACGTGGCAGCGCCGCGTAGAGCATGAGGGGCTCCCCTTCCACCACCTGCCCGTCACGCCCGAAAACAAGGACGAACAGGAAAAACGGCTGCTGCAACTGGTGGAGGACGAACAGGTCGATCTCATCATCCTAGCCCGATACATGCAGATCCTGTCCGACAAGCTCTGCCAGAAGCTGGATGGCCGTGTGATCAACATCCACCACAGCTTCCTGCCCGGGTTCAAGGGCGCCAAGCCCTATCACCGCGCCCATGAGCGCGGCGTCAAAATGGTCGGCGCCACCGCGCATTATGTGACGGCAGACCTGGATGAGGGGCCGATCATCACGCAGGACGTATCGATCGTCGACCATTCGGACAGTGTGGAAGACCTGATCGCACAGGGGCAGGACACCGAAAGCCGCGTCCTTGCCCGCGCCGTAAAGCTCCACAGCGAACATCGCGTGATGCTGAACGGCAACCGGACCGTCATCTTCAAATAGGCGCGCGCGGGTGGCGATGCGCCACCCCGCCCTGCACCTGCCGTTGCTCAATCCGGCAGCAATGCAGCCCGGTGGCGGCTGACCATGGCGGCCAGCCACTCCTTGCCCGCGCGGATCCGGGCGAGCTGGTGTGTGTCCTTGTGCGTCACGAGCCAGAAGCTCCGTTCGATCCTCTGATCGGGAAGCAAGGGGATGAGCCCGGGGTCGGCATCCCCGATGAAGCAGGGCAGGACGCCGATGCCCGCCCCCGAGGCGATGAGCCGGTGCTGGGCATTGATGCTGGACGAGCGGATCTGCGGCGCGAGCCCGGGATGGATTTCATCGAGATAGCGCAGTTCCGGCGCATAGACGAGGTCAGGGACATAGCCCACGAGCCGGTGCCCCTGCGCCAGGTCCGCGGCTTTGGCGGGCGCTCCGGACCGTTCCAGATAGGCGGGCGCCGCATAGAGCCGAAGGGCATAGTCAGACAGCTTGCGGGCAAGCATGGGACCGGCCTTGGGTCGCGACAGCAGCACGGCGATATCCGCCTCACGCTTCGACAGGCTCAAAAATCCGCTCGACGCGACCAGATCAATAGTGAGGCCGGGGTTCGCTGCGGCAAAATCGGGCAAATGCTGCGCCAGAAACCAGATCCCGAAGCCTTCGGCCACGCTGATGCGCAACGTGCCCGACAAACTGGCGGCACCGGCGCCGCGCTGATCCTCGATCTCGGCGGCCGCCTGCGCCATGCGTTCGGCGCGGGCGAGGAGCGCCTCCCCCGCTTCGGTCAGCACATTCCCTTCGCGCGTGTGTTCAAACAGCGTGGTGCCGAGACAGCCCTCAAGGCGGCGGAGCCGACGCCCGATCGTCGTCGCATCAACCCCGATCGCGGTCGCCGCCTTGGAAAGCTGTCCCTTTTGCGCAACGGCCAGGAAGAACTGAAGGTCGCGCCAATCCATATTCTGCATGAATGCAGGCGATAGTCAGAAATCGCCTGCAAGTCTGCAATAAATGCCGAGCCGTCAGCCGGTCGAATGGGGCAGTGACGGCATCACCATGCATGACCGAAACGGGGACCGCCTTGCCCTGCGGGCGGCAACATCAGATTGGGTATTGGAATGAGATGGTGCCCCTGGCCGGACTCGAACCAGCACTCCTTGCGGAACTCGATTTTGAGTCGAGCGCGTCTACCAATTTCACCACAGGGGCACGTGCGGAACGCCGCCTAGCGCAGCGTCGCCGTGGGTGCAAGGTCAGCGCGGCATGCCGCCGACGCCGCGCGGGTTGGTGCCGTAGCGATTTTCCATTGGCGTACCGGGCAGGAGCAGCAGCACGACCAAAGCGATGAAGCCGACGAGGATTCCGCCCGACACGACGAGTTCCGCATCCGGGCGGTTCTGCGCGGCGACCCACCCGACATAGGGCAGATAGAGCAGCATCATCCACCAGCCGGACCGGCCACTGTCATGCAGGCGCCGCGCGGTGGAAGACAGGAGCGGCAGGAGGAACAGGATCGAGACGGTCAGTTCCGCCGCCCCCATCCGGGCCGCCACGACCACGCGCGTCCCATCGAGTGCGTCGAAGAAATTCGCGGCCAGGACAGTCACAGAATAGAGCAGAAAGAAGAACCAGAATTCGCGGCGCGTCGCGCGTCCCGTGAAATCGGCATATTTGCGGAAGGGCGACGTAATCCAGTCCATCTGCGGCCATGACCTCTTAGTGTTCGGCGTCGTGCTACCCGTAAAAGCTGAGGAATTGCAAGCGCGTGCCCCTAGTTCTTGGGCGCCTGACGGCGATAGGAGAGCGCCTCGGCGATATGGATGCGTCCAACCGTCTCGCTCTGCGCGAGATCGGCAATCGTCCGCGCGACACGCAGGATGCGGGTATAGCCACGCGCCGACAGCCGCATCGCCTCAGCCGCCTGCGCGAGGAGCTTTCGTCCCGCCTCGTCCGGTGCGCAGACATCGGCCAGCAGGTCTCCATCGACCTCGGCATTGGTGCGAAAGGCGGTTCCGGCATATCTCCGGGTCTGGTGTTCACGTGCCACGTAGACGCGGGCACGAACCTCGGCTGAGCCCTCCGCTGGCGGCGGCAGGACAAGGTCTGCCGCGCTTACAGCCGCCACGTCGACGTGAAGGTCGATGCGGTCGAGCATCGGGCCGGACACCTTGGCCTGATAGTCGGCGGCGCAGCGCGGCGCCCGCGCGCAGGCGAGCGACGCATCGCCCAGATGCCCGCAGCGACACGGGTTCATCGCGGCAATCAGCTGAACACGCGCGGGGAATGTCACATGCGCGTTCGCGCGCGCCACGCTGACGGTGCCTGTTTCCAGCGGTTGCCGCAGGGAATCGAGCACAGCCCGCTGGAACTCCGGCAGTTCATCCAGAAACAACACCCCGAGATGGGCAAGGCTCACCTCTCCGGGGCGTACCCGCAGCCCGCCACCGACCAGCGCCGCCATCGACGCCGAATGGTGCGGCGCGCGAAAGGGACGTCGTCGAACAAGTCGGCCGCCCGGAAGCTCGCCTGCGACCGACGCCACCATCGACACTTCAAGCGCTTCGGCCGCCGTGAGTTCGGGCAGGATGCCGGGCAGGCACGCTGCCATCAGCGACTTGCCAGCGCCTGGCGGACCGCAAAAAAGGAGATTATGCCCCCCGGCAGCCGCGATTTCGAGCGCGCGCTTGGCGGTTTCCTGTCCCTTGACCTGCGCCAGATCCGGCCCCGTCGTAACCTCTTCCACTTCGCCTGGCGGCGGCGGCAGGATCACGGTGCCCCCCTTGAAGTGATTGAGGAGGGTCAGCAGGTCGGGTGCGGCAATCACCTCCACCGTCCCCGCCCAGGCGGCCTCAGGGCCCTGTTCCGCCGGGCAGACGAGCCCGAGTTCAGCCTGCGAGGCATGGAGCGCGGCGAGGAGAACACCCGGCGACGCGGTAACCCGTCCGTCGAGCCCCAACTCCCCCACAAACAGATAGGCGGCCAGCGTCTCGGCATCGACGATTCCCATCGCGCCGAGCAAGGCGAGCGCAATCGGGAGGTCATAATGCGATCCTTCCTTGGGCAAATCGGCCGGAGAAAGGTTCACTGTGATACGTTTGGGCGGGAGCGAGAGGCCAATCGCCGCAATCGCAGCGCGCACCCGTTCCCGGCTTTCAGCCACCGCCTTGTCCGGCAAACCGACCACGACGAAGGCGGGAACGCCAGCTGAAACCTGGCATTGTACCTCAATGCTTCGCGCCTCGAGGCCGAGATAGGCGACTGTGCGGACAAGGGCGACCATCAGCGTTTCACGATCCTAAAACATCCGTTAACCAGTCGCCCGAAAGTGTTGGAAAGCTTCGGTGGCGCATCTCCGGTTCTGGAGTTACCGCCATGCTAAACAAATCTTCGATCCCGACCTTCCGGACTATAACTGCCCTTATCGGCTTGTCGATACTTGCCATTTCCGCCCCTGCGCAAGCAGAAGGCGAAGATGCGCAAAGTTATACGACAATCGAATATGCGAATGTCATTGATTCGGGACGAAATATTGTCGGCTCCGGCATTCCCGCCCAGCGTCCGGCGCCTTCGGCGCGGCGCGCGCATCGCTACGGTCCCTTTTTCATCATTGATGAAAACACGGTCGGACTCGACAATGTCATCGACAGCATGTCGCCCAATCGCTTCCGCGCACTTCTCGCGGCATGGCCCAATGTGGACACGCTCAAGATCATCGAATGCCCCGGCACGGTCGATGATGAAGCCAACCTCGTCCTCGCCCGCATGATCCGCAAGGTCGGGATGCGGACCATTGTTCCAAGCAACGGGTCCGCACGGTCCGGCGGGGTGGAGCTGTTTCTGGCCGGTGCCGAACACCGCGCAGAACCGGGCGCGGAACTGGGTGTCCATAGCTGGGTCGATGAATATGGCCGGGAAGCGCGGGATTACCCCGCCAATGATCCGGTCCATCAGGAATATATCCGCTATTACATCGACATGGGGTTCACACCGCAAAAGGCGCGGGAATTCTATGCCTTCACCAATGCGGTCGCGCCGCATGACGGAATACATTTCATGACGCGGCAGGAACTCGCCCACTTCAACATCGCCAATTGACGACATCGCCCGTCGCAAAGGCAGGACAGAGGCCCTTGCACCGGGCCAGCACGGCCACCACATGGCGCCCATGTCGCTGCGTCTCCGCTGGAAAGCCCTGCTGCAAATTCCGCTTGTCCGGCTGGTCATGCTGCTGTTCGGCGTCCTGTGCATCCTGCTCGCGCCTCTGGTCTCCCCGCTGCCGGGGCCGGGGGGCATCGTTCTCTTTGCCATCGGGCTTGGCCTTGTGCTTCAGACCTCGGCCTGGGCACGGCGCCGCTATGTGAAGTTCAAGAAGCGCTATCCGCGCCAGGGCGGCTGGACAGACTGGGGTCTGCGCCGCAAAAGCCACTTTCGTCGGGAGCGGCTGAAGAAACAGGCACCGAGAGATTGACTCTTGGTCATGATCCGCATAACGGAGCGTCCAACAAGGCCGCCGCATCTGGGGCGGCTTTTTCATTTAGATTTGTTTTTGAGGGCATGAGCGATGAAGCGCACCTTCCAGCCGAGCAACTTGGTCCGCGCACGGCGTCACGGTTTCCGGGCTCGCATGGCAACCGTCGGCGGTCGCGCCGTGATCCGGGCACGCCGTGCCCGCGGCCGCAAGAAGCTGTCGGCCTGATCACCCTGAACAAGCGGTCGGATTTTCTGGCCGCCAATTCCGGAAAACGGGCTGCCTTTGGCGGCCTGGTTTTGCTTGTCCGGAAACGGGATGACGCAAACCCGCAGATCCGGGTTGGCTATACTGTCACAAAAAAGATCGGAAACGCTGTTACGCGCAATCGCGTGAAACGGCGATTCAGGGAACTTGCGCGGGAAATCCTGCCCGATGCGGGAATCGCAGGCGCCGATCTTGTACTGATCGGCCGCAACAGCGCGGTGGACCGCGATTTCGACAAGCTTCGCAATGATCTGAACAGGGCGCTGGCAAAGGTCACCGAATGATGGCCCGCCTGCTCATCTGGCTCGCGCGCGCGTGGCAGTGGGGCCCGTCCGCTATTTTACCCCCGACTTGCAGGTATCAACCTTCCTGTTCGGCCTATGCAATCGAGGCCTTGGGGCGCTATGGCGCGCTCAAAGGCAGCTGGCTCGCTGTCCGTCGCATCCTGCGCTGCCACCCCTGGGGCGGTCAGGGATTCGATCCAGTGCCATGAGTTTAATGGGGAATTGAGTTGAACGAGAACCGCAACTTCGTGCTGGCGATCCTTTTGTCGGCGCTTGTCCTGTTCGGCTGGACCTATCTGGGCGAGAAATTCTTTCCGCAGCCCAAGACGCCGCCGGCTGCGACACAGGCCGCACCAGCTGGCACCCCCGGCGCGCCGGCAACCGCCGGCGTCGCTGCGGAGGCAAAGCCGCGTGATGTCGCCTCGGTCCTGATCGAAAGCGGACGCGTTCAGGTCGAAACGCCCAAGCTTCGGGGCTCGATCAGCCTCAAGGGCGCGCGGTTCGACGACCTCATCCTGCCGCTCCACACGGTGACGGTGAAGAAAGATTCGCCGCCTGTCCGCATTCTCTCGCCGCTCGGCACCGAACATAGCCAGTTCGCTGGCTTTGGCTGGACAGGCAGCGGCGCGGCCTTCCCCGATGGCAACACGATCTGGAAGGCCAGCGGACCGAAGCTGACGCCGACGACGCCCGTCACCCTCAGCTGGGACAATGGCCAGGGGCAGATGTTCCTCATCAAGCTGTCGGTCGACAAGGACTATATGTTCACGGTCGAGCAGACGGTTGAGAACAAGGGCGCAGGCCCCCTCGCCCTCCGGCCGTTCGGCTATATCAACCGTGGCTATGCAACCGTCGGCAAGACAAGCGCGCTTGCCGGTCCGCGCCACGATGTGGACAGCTGGACGATCCACGTCGGCCCGATCGGCACGTTCGATAACGCCACCAACTATGACGTGAACTATAAGGACCTCGACACGCAGGGCGATGCGGGGCAGCGGTTCAAGTCCACAGGCGGCTGGCTCGGCTTTGGCGATACGTACTGGCTGACGGCCATGGCCCCGTCGCAAAAGGCCCACATGGACGCCGGCTTCCGCAAAGGTGGCGGCGCCTATCAGGCGGACTTCGCGCTCGACAACACCGTCGTTGCGCCGGGCCAGTCCAACTCGGTCACGACCCATTTCTTTGCCGGTGCCAAGGAAGTGCCGGTCCTCGACGGCTATATGGACAAGCTCGGCATCCAGCAGTTCGGCAACGCGATTGACTGGGGCTGGTTCAAGATGTTCGCAAAGCCGATCTTCTACCTGCTCGATACCCTGTTCAAGCTGGTGAAGAATTTCGGCGTGGCGATCATCCTGCTCACGCTGACGATCAAGCTCCTCATGTTCCCCATCGCCCAGCGCCAGTTCGCCTCCATGGCCGCGATGCGCGTCGTTCAGCCTAAGGTGAAGGCGCTGCAGGAACGCTACAAGGACGACAAGCAGAAGCTGCAGCAGGCCATGATGGAGCTGTATCAGAAGGAAAAGATCAACCCGATGGCGGGGTGCCTTCCGATCTTCATCCAGATCCCGGTCTTCTACGCGCTGTACAAGGTGCTGCTGCTCACCATCGAAATGCGGCACCAGCCCTTTGCGCTCTGGATCAAGGACCTGTCGGCCCCCGATCCTCTGACGCCGGTCAACCTGTTCGGCCTGCTGGACTTCACCCCACCCGCGATGATCGCGCTCGGCGTGCTGCCGATCCTGCTGGGGATCACGATGTACATGCAGTTCAAGCTGAACCCGGCACCGGTGGACCCTGTCCAGCAGCAGGTCTTCTCGATCATGCCGTGGATCATGATGTTCCTGATGGCACCGTTCGCCGCCGGTCTGCAGCTCTATTGGGTGGTCAACAACCTGCTGACCATCGCGCAGCAGAAGTTCCTCTACAGCCGGCACCCGGCGATGAAGGAAGCGCCCAAGACGTGACCTTCACCGATGATCAGATCGAGACGGCCCGGAAGATCTTTTCCGGGCCCATCACATTCCTCAAATCCGCGCCGGACCTGAAGTTCCTGCCCGATGCGGAGGTGAACGAAGTCGCGTTCGCGGGGCGGTCAAACGTCGGCAAATCGTCGCTGATCAACGCCCTGACCAACCGGAATGCGCTCGCCCGCACGTCCAACACGCCGGGGCGGACGCAGGAGCTGAACTTCTTCGATGTCGGTGATCCGCTGCGGTTCCGGCTGGTCGACATGCCCGGCTATGGCTTTGCCGAAGCCCCCAAGGACATCGTCAAGAAATGGCGTTTCCTGGTGAATGACTATCTGCGCGGACGGCAGGTCCTGAAGCGCGCACTTGTCCTGATCGACAGTCGCCACGGCATCAAGGATGTCGACAAGGATGTCATGGACATGCTTGACGCTGCTGCCGTCAGCTACCGGCTCGTCCTGACCAAAGCCGACAAGATCAAGGCCTCCGCGCTGACCGAGGTCCTGCAGAAGACTGCAGAAGAAGCCCGCAAGCGCCCGGCCGCCCACCCCGACATCATCCCGACGTCGAGTGAAAAGGGCATGGGCCTGCCCGAACTGCGCGCGGCGATCCTTGAGGCGGTAACGACCTAGCGCGTTGTCGCTCGACTTTGCCCCGCCCCGCCGTTTATGGAGCGGGGATGCTCAAGCTTTTCATCGGCAACAAAACCTATTCCAGCTGGTCGCTGCGCGGCTGGCTCGCGGCCAAACAGTCCGGCCTTCCTTTTGAGGAGATCGTCGTTCCGCTCTACGACGCGGACTGGGATCGCCGGCGCGAAGGCGATGAATTCGCCCCCTCCTCCGGCAAGGTGCCGATCCTGTGGGATGGCGACATCGTGGTGTGGGACAGCCTCGCCATCGTCGAATATCTGAACGAGAAATCCGGCGGCGACAAATTCTGGCCGCAGGATGAGGCCGCGCGGGCCATGGCGCGCTCCATGTCCGCCGAAATGCATTCGGGCTTTGCCAATCTGCGCCGCGAGCATTCGATGAACATCCGACAGGTCTATGCCCCTGCCCCACTCGACCCCGATGTCGAGAAGGAAGTGGCGCGCCTGATGGAAGTCTGGGCGCAGGCCCGCGCGCGCTATGGCGGGACGGGAGACTTCCTGTTCGGGGAATTTGGCGCAACCGACATCATGTTCGCTCCCGTAGTGACCCGGCTTGTCACCTATTCCATCCCCGTCGCCCGGTTCGCGGTGCCCTATATGGAGGCGGTGCTCCAGCATCCGTTCCTGCAGGACTGGATCGCTGCCGCGCAGGAAGAGGAATGGGTGATCGAAAAGTTCGAAGGCCCGACGCAGGCCTGACCGGCCACTGCCGCGCATCGATCATCCATGCCGCGGATTGATCCGCATCAAGGACCCACGCGCTGCACTTGCTAATGAGATCACTTCGCATTAGCATAAGAGGCGAAGGGAATTTCGATGCGCGTGTCTTTCAAATGGCTCACCGGCACGGCGGGCGGGCTGCTCATGATGATGGCGACCTCTGCAATGGCAGCGCCCGGCGTGGGCGAAAAAGTCTATGGCGCAACCATCGACCCCGGCCTGACCGAAATCGAGGCGCGCTATGGCCAGTTGCAGGGCGGCCCCGATGGCGGCGAAAATGGCCTCGTCCTCGAACTGGCACATGGATTTTCAAGGAAATTCTACGCGGCGGCCCTGGTCGAGCTGGAAAAGGAACCCGGCCATGCCCGGGAGGTCGAGGCCGTCAGCTTTGAGGCGATCACGCCGCTTGGCCGGATTGATGCCCTGAAACTCGATGTCGCCTTTTACGGCGAATATGAAATCGTGCGACACGGTGCCGATGCGTTTGAAACCAAATTGCTGCTGGAACACCGCGCCGGAGCCTTTGACAGCCGGCTCAACCTGAAAGCGGCGAAGACCATGGAAAGTGGCCAGCCCCTTGCCTTCGGTTATGCCGCATCGGCGGACTGGGCGACCGTTGGCGAGTTCCGCCTCGGCCTTGCTGCCTTTGGCGATCTGGGAACGACTGGGCACTTCCTGCCCCATGCCGAACATTTCGCAGGGCCAATCGTCAAGACCGAGCTGGAGCACCTTCCGGGCAAGAGCGAGCTGGAGATCGAGGCCGGATATCTGCGCGCATTCGGCGCGGCGCGGAACGATGCCGACGGACAATGGCGCCTTCTGCTGGAATGGGAAAAGCACTTCTGACCGGACGGCGCACCCGTCAGGGGAGCCGCTGCGTCGGATAGGGCGTGCCATCCTTGTGGAGATAGCCATCGGGCGTGAACAGCATGTCGATGTCGGAATAGCCGCCCCCGGTATCACGCGCCTTGCCGCCGCCCAGAGCGACAAAGACGCACGGGGTATCGCTCTCATTGATCAAATGGTGGCCATTGGTCGATCCCTTCGGCCAGACCGCAATGTCGCCGGGCCGCATCGGGAACCGGCCGTCATCCTCAACCAGGACAGCCTCGCCAGAGATCATGACGACCATCTCATCCTCGCCATTGTGCCAGTGGCGCTGCGATGACCAAGCCCCCGGTGCCAGCACGACATGGCTCGCGGCAAAATCCGTAATGCCTGCGACCGGGGCCAAACGCCGATACCAGCGGCCCTGCACCGGCGCGTCATGAGGCGGCGGGTAGCCCGTGGCATTGGTCTGCGGGATGGCATCGAGATCAAGCTTCGGCACCGGCATCTCCTTTTGCATTCGGCCGAGCACGAGGCTAGGCGGAGGCTGTGACCGACGCAATCGACCTTGCCATGCGGCTGATGGCCGCGCCGTCCGTGACCCCGGCACGCGGCGCCGTCTTTGACGTTCTGGAAGGTGCGCTGCGCCCGCTCGGCTTTGAGGTTGACCGCTTCGTCTGTGGCGAGGCGCCCGACGGCCCCGTCGAAAACCTCTTCGCAACGCGCGCAGGCACGGGTGACAAGCCGCATTTCGCCTATGCCGGCCATCTGGATGTCGTGCCGCCCGGTGAGGGCTGGACGAGCGATCCGTTCCAGCCCGAAGTGCGCGGAGACCTGCTCTACGGGCGCGGTGCTGTCGATATGAAGGCGAGCATCGCGGCCTTTGTCGCGGCCATCCCTGAAGATCATCCCGGCCGCATCAGCCTGATCATTACAGGCGATGAGGAAGGACCGGCGGTCTATGGTACCGTTGCCCTCATCGAACATATGCGCAAGCGCAACCTGTTGCCCGACCTCTGCCTTGTCGGGGAACCGACATCGGCCAACCGGCTGGGGGACATGATGAAGATCGGGCGGCGTGGCTCGGTCAACATCTGGATCACCGTTCCCGGCACGCAGGGCCATGTCGCCTACCCGCACCTCGCCGACAATCCGATCACCAAGCTGGTGCGGATGCTCGCGCGCATAGACGGCATCGTTCTGGACGAGGGCACGGACTGGTTCCAGCCCTCCAATATCGAGATCACCGAACTCGAAGTCGGCAACAAGGCGACCAATGTCATCCCGGCGGCGGCCAGGGCGCGGCTGTCCATCAGGTTCAATGACCTCCACAGTGGAGAGAGCCTGACCGCGATGATCCGCGCCATCGTCCATGATGTAGAACCGGAGGCCGAGGTCGATGCCCGCATTTCCGGCGAGGCGTTTCTGACGCCGCCCGGCGCCTTCAGCGATCTCGTCGCGAACGCTGTTCAGGAGGTGACAGGCCTGACCCCGGAGCTGTCCACGACGGGCGGCACGTCGGACGCCCGCTTCCTGAGCCGGCTGTGCCCGGTCGTCGAATTCGGTCTGCACAATGCAACAATGCACAAGCTGGACGAGGCCGTGGCGCTCGACGATATTTCAGCTTTGGTGAAGATCTACGCGGGCGTGCTCGCCCGGATCTAGGCCTTGCGGCGGACACGCTCCGGCTCGGCAGGCACCATGAAGCTGCGCAGGGCGGCTTCGGAACCCGGCCGCGCAATGGCATAGCCCTGCGCCGCCCGGCAGCCCATGACACGCAGCATGTCGAACTGATCGGATGTTTCGACGCCTTCGGCCACAGTTTCCTTGCCAAGCGAATTGAGCACGGTGACCGACGACTGGAGGATGGCGCGGGACTCGTTGCAATGGATGATGTCCGAAATCATCGTCCGGTCGATCTTCACGCGGTCCACGGGCAGCAGACGAAGCCGACGCAGGTCGATCGGCGCGCTGCCGAAATTGTCGACCGAAATGGTCGCGCCCGCCTCACGCAGCGCCTGTACTTCGGCAAACACGCTGTCCCCTGTCGTATAGGCCAGTCGGTCCGAAATCTCGATCTCAAGCATGTCGATCGGCGCTTCATGGCGTGACAGTGCCTCTGTCGCGCGTTCGAACAGGCTGCCGCGTTCAAACTGCCTCTTGGAGATGTTGATGGCCAGACGCTGCCGGAACCCGCTGCGGTACCAGCGACCGATGACCGACGCGGCCTGATCAAGCGTCCAGTCCGACAGTTCCGCCATCAGGCCGGTTTCTTCGGCCACGCGAATGAACTGATCCGGCGTGCGGATCCCATCGACCGGGTGATACCAGCGCAGAAGTGCCTCCGCCGCGACCGCCGAACGATCCCCCAGCAGGACCTGCGGCTGAAACTCGAACCCGAACTGATTGAGCTTGAACGCATCACGCAGGTCGGAATCCAGCTTGGTGCGCGCGGCCAGATTTTCGGCCAGGCGGTCATTGTAGAACTGGACCTGCCCTTTCCCGTTTTCCTTTGAATAATACATGGCGACATCTGCCGCCCGCATCAGATCGGTCAGCGACTGGCCGTGAAGCGGGCGCAGCGCGATCCCGATCGAGGCTCCGACGCGGATCGACTGCCCGCACAGGGTGAACGGCTCGCTCAAGGCCCGCAGGATCGTTGCGCCAATGTCGCGCACACGCATCTCGGACGTGGCGGCGGGAAGGAAGACAGTGAACTCGTCGCCCGCCAGGCGACCAATCACAGGTGAAGGCGCGCCGACGGACCCTGTCGGAAAGATTGCACGCAACCGGTTGGCAATCATCACCAGCAGCTGATCCCCCGCCGCATGGCCCAGCGTGTCATTGACGGCCTTGAAATTGTCGAGATCGATGAAGAACAGCGCGTCAAGTCGGCTGCTGCTGGCCGAAGCGAGGAGTGACTCGGTTTCGTTGCGGAAGTGCATCCGGTTGGCGAGTGCCGTCACCGGATCGAACAGCGCCATGCTGTTCACCTGCTCCATATTGGTGCGCACCTGCTGGAACAGCTCGCCCAGCGACTGCGACAAATCGGGCATCGTCGCCTCGACGGGTTCGGGCACAGGTGAATCCAGATCGCCGGCGGCGGCCTCTGCAAGACGACGGACCGCAGAATCGATCGACGCGGAAACGACCGCGATCAGGCGATCGGCAGCGCCCCAGGCAAGAACACCGCAGGCAATGGCAATGATCAGGGGATTGCTGAGCGACCATACATCGTTCGCGTCGGTCAGCTCCGAAAAGCTGGCAAGCAGAAACGCGACTGCGCCAATACTGAAGGCAAAGCCAAAGGCATGTATTTTCAAGGCATTGCCCTGCATTCTTATGACCCCCCGGCCAAATTACACGGCCGCTATCAACTTCCCCTCAAGTCGATATGTCCAAAAGGAATTAAAAATTGCCTTATTGGCGGGCGGTTTCTGCGGGTCAGCGGGGCTTGCGCAGAACGATGTAAAGAGCGCCCGCGCCCCCATGGCGAGGGTGTGCATTGCGGACGGCCGCGATCCGGTCCGCATAAGGCGATGCCGCCAGCCAGTCCCCAACCGAAGCCCGGATGACGCCACGGCTTGTCGGGGGCAGACGCGGATTGTCAGCCGCGGGCTTTCCGGTCACCAGCAGGATGACGCGGTCCCCATGCCGGATGGCTGCGTCCAGTCCGCGATTGAGGCGGGCATGGGCGCTGGCCAGCGTTTCGCCATGCAGATCGATGCTGACATCAGGGCGCAGATCGCCTTTCCCGATCCGCCGGTCCCAGCTGCCGTCGAGCGTATCGGCGGCAGATTGGGGGCGTCCGACCATCCGTGACGGTGCAGGTGGCTCAACCCGGGCGGGGATGGCCTTGGCGCGCTGAACCGTGCGGACGGGCTCGGCGACGTCCTGCGACAGAAAGGGGACGTCGCGCCCCGGCAAGGGCCGCGCACTGCGGGCGACACGCGCCCAGATGGCCTGCTCCTCAGCGCTGAGGTAACGTCCCCGCACGGGGTGCCTCCGCCGTTATGCGCGCCAGAACGCCCTTGGGAAGAAGGACGAAGGCCGTCCCACGTGCCGACATGCCCCCTGCAATGACGCGCGCGTCGTCGCCCGCGCCCCAGAAAGTGTCAAAGCGGTTTGACCCCTTGATGGCGCCACCTGTGTCCTGCGCCACCCACAGCCCATTGGCTTCGACTCGATCGGTCGAAAGCAGCACCGGCGCACCCAGCGGCACGAACATCGGGTCTGCTGCCACGGTGCCGCGCGGGGTCACGGGCAGACCTAGAGCGCCAAGCGGCCCCGGCCCGGTCAGCTCTTTGAAGAACACCCAGCTCTTGTTTTCGCGCATGATCGCGCGGCCTTCGTCCGGATTGGCGCGCAGATAGGCCATGATGCCCTGCATGGACGTCTGCCCGGGGCCAAGCAGCCCGCGATCCTTCATCAGCTTGCCGATGCCGGTATAGTCGCGGCCATTCTGCCCGTCATAACCGATCCGCATGACGGACCCATCGGGAAGCCGGAGCCGACCGGAGCCCTGCACCTGCAGGAAAAAGAACTCGACGGGGTCCGCCGCCCAGGCAAGCTCCAGCCCCCGCCCTGCAAGCCAGCCCTCTTCGATCTCGGCACGGTCGGCATAGGGGATCAGCGCATTGCCCTTGATCCGCCCCCGGATACGCTTGCCCTTCAGATCGTCGGAGAAGAGACCAAGATCGACATCAATGATGTCCGCCGGACGACGATAGATCGGCACGTTGAAGTCCGCAGACTGCGTCCGCGATCCGGCAATTTCCGGCTCATAATATCCGGTTGCCAAAGACTTTCCGTCCCCGACCTGAACGACGTCGAAATTGTCTGCAAAGAAGGCGAGCGCGTCACTGGAGGCCGCCGCCGCTGCACAGGCGGGTGCCCAGTCACTGCCGCGCGTCAGGCCAGAGGCGTCGGTGCGCCGCTGCAGCGCGCCGCACGAGATCCGAAACGCGGCAAGCGCACGATCGGCGCTCTCTTTGCTGACACCCAGCGTCGCAAAGTCAGGCCCCGCCGCAACCCCCGTGCTGGCCGCGTTCGGCCCCTTGGGGGCTGTCGGCTCGACAGGTTTGGGTGCGATGACCGGGGCCGTCGGTCTTGGCGCCGGGGGCTTGGACGCCGGCTTTTGCGGCATCGGTCGCGGCGCCGTCGGCACGGTGGACGGCCCGGCCGGAATCAATCGCGGGCTGCAGGCCGAAAGCGCGAGCGCGATGGCAATAGATGTGACGAGAGACCGGCTCATCCGAGCCGGTTAGTCGGCTTCGTCGGTATCGACAAGAATCCAGTTCGGATCGGCTGCGCGCACGTCGCGCTCAAACGTCCAGACGTCATGCGTCTCAACCGCATCGCTGAGCGAGCCGGCGAGCACATTGCCGTCGGCATCGCGGGTAACTGCCGCGATATCGGCATCGAAACGCACCGAGATGCGGGCCACACGGCCCTCCAGCGAGGCGGCTGCAATGGCTGCACGGTCAATGCGGACCAGCCGGTTGTCGAGCACCTCGCCGGCCTCTGCCCGCGCCTTGATGGCATCGGCAAAGCTGTCGCGCACGGACTCGCTGACATAAGGCGCAACCGCATCGAGATCGCCCTTCCAGAAGCCATCAAGGATCATGCCATAGGCACCCTTGGCCCCTTCAATGAACTCGACCGGGTTGAACTTGCCGTCCGCTGCCGCAATCGCGCGGATTCCTGCGGCTGCAGTCTGGTCAAACGGGCTGGCACCAGCGACGCGGGCCGGGGTGGCATCGCGGACGTCGGGCGCAGTCGGATTGGCGGTTGTCACCACGGGCTCCTCTGCGGGGGTGCGCAGCGTCTGTTCATGGCCCGTGCGTTTGCCGAGCACGGCGTACAGCCGGAGGCCCAGAAATACGGTGACCATTGCGAAGAGAACTGTTTCTACCACTGTGTTGACCTTTCAAGCGCAACATAGGGCGTCGCACCGCCGCTTTCAAATGCTCCTTTGGGCAATTGTCGCGAAAACTGCGCCATTGCCCTTGTCGCCGCCCCCTGCTACGCGCCGCCGCTGAACCCGGGCGAGGCGCCTGCCTGCCCTTAACCGACAAGAACAGGACCGGCTCGACCCATGGCTGACACCAACGAAACGCTCGCAAACGGTGAAGACAATCTGCCCGCCGTTGGCGTTATCTCTCAGTATGTGAAGGATCTTTCTTTCGAAAATCCGAACGCGCCGGCTGTTTTTCAGTGGCAGGGTCAGCCCCAGATCGACGTCAATTTCAACATCGGCAACACCCAGGTGGCCGACGACGTCCATGAAGTGACGCTGAAGATCAACGTGGCCGCGATGAGCGCGGACAAGGCCGCCTTCGCGGTCGAACTGGTCTATGCCGGCCTTTTCGGCATCCGCAACATTCCGGAAGACCAGATGGCCCCCATCCTGCTCGCACAGGCCCCTGCCATGCTGTTCCCCTTCGCCCGCCGCGTGCTGGCCGATGCCGTGCGTGACGGCGGCTTCCCCCCGCTGATGCTCGATCCGATCGACTTCGGCACGCTTTACCTGCAGCAGGCCGAACTGGCTGCACAGCAGGCTGATGGACAGGGCGCCGTCGGCAACGCCTGAGCGACGTGAAGCTCGGAAAAGCCATCGGAACAATCGGCGGGCTGACCATGGTCAGCCGTGTGCTGGGCTTTGCCCGCGAAATGGTCATGGCGCGCATCCTGGGCGCCACCATGTTTGCCGACGCGTTTCTGGTGGCCTTCCGGCTGCCCAACACCTTTCGCCGCTTCTTTGGCGAAGGCGCCTTTTCGGCGGGGTTCGTCCCCCTGTTCAGCCAGCGCTACCATGGCGAGGGCGGTCTTGAGGAGGCAAAGCGCTTCTCGGAAGAAGTGCTGGCCGTCTTCCTGCCCGTCCTTCTGATCTTCACGATCGTCGGACAGATCGCGATGCCGGGCATGGTCTGGCTGCTCGCCTCGGGCTATGCAGGCGACCCGGCCAAGTTTGAACTGACCAACTGGCTGTCGCGCATCACCTTCCCTTATCTGATGCTGATCAGCCTGGTCTCGCTCTATTCGGGCGTGCTCAATTCCATGCAGAAGTTCGCCGCTGCGGCTTTTGCGCCTGCGCTGCTGAACCTTGGCATGCTGATCGCGCTCCTGCTGGTGCCAACCGGCGGTGTCGAAAGTGCCGAAGCGCTGTCTGTCGCGGTAGTCGCAGGCGGCGTGGTGCAGCTCGCATTGGTCTGGTGGGCGGCGCGCAAGGCCGATATCAGCCTGCGCCTGCGCCGCCCGCGTATCACGCCGGGCGTGCGGCAGTTCTTCCGCGTTGTCATCCCGGCGACCTTTGCGGCAGGCGTCTATCAGGTGAGCATCCTGATCGACACGCAGTTCGTCAGCTATCTGGCCGAAGGCTCGATGGCGCATCTCAACTATGCCGACCGGCTGAACCAGCTGCCGCTGGGCATCATTGGAACGGCGCTCGGCACGGCCATTCTGCCGGCGATCAGCAAGTTCGTCGATCAGGGCAAGCCTGAGGAAGCGCAGAAGATCCAGAACCAGGCCGTCGAACTCGGCATGTTGCTGACCCTGCCTGCCGCCATCGCCTTTGCCGCCGCTGGCGTTCCGCTTGTCACCGCCTTGTTTCGCGGCGGCGAGTTCAGGCCGGAGGACGCCATCATCACCGGCAACACACTTGCCATCATCGCGCTCGGCCTGCCGGCCTATGTGCTGGTCAAGGTGCTGACCCCGGGCTTCTTCGCGCGCGAAGACACCAAGACCCCAATGCGCATCGCGATCTGGATCCTCGTGGCCAATGTCGCGCTCAACTTTGCACTCGTGCCGTTGCTTGGCCTTTATGGCCTCGCCCTCGCGCTGATGCTGACGGCGTGGCTCAACTGTGCGGCGCTCTATGTCACGCTGCACCGGCGCGGGCATTTCGCCATTTCGCGCCATGTGGCCGCGCGCATTGCCCGGCAGCTGATCGCTGGCGCAGCGATGGGCGGCACGCTTTACGCCGTCAATCTGCTGCTCGGCCCGATGTTCAACGGAACTGCGGTTGAACGTATGATCGCGCTGTCTGTTCTCGTTGGATCGGGCGGGGTCGTCTATTTCGGTCTGGGCTGGGTCATCGGCGCAATCGACCGAGAGGACGTCATGCTCCTTCTTCGCCGCCGCAAGGCAGGCGCCGGGGACGCCGCCTAGCCCCCAATTTCTCGCTGGTTGCAGGCGACAGGACGTGCAATCTCACGCGTTGGGGAGAGGCCATGACCGACGCCGAACTGATGGAACAGAACCTGCTCGCCATTGCGGACAATGGCACCGATTTGCGCGACGCGATCTTTACCCGCTTTTTCACGGTCTATCCGGAACGGCGCGCGCTCTTCTACAGCGAAGATGCGGCCCAGCCACGCATGATGAACGAAACGCTCGACATGCTGTACGGGCTGGCGACCGACGAGACATGGGTCTGGTTCCAGATCGCCGCCCTCGTCTACAATCATCGCAACTATGGCGACTTCCCGCAGGCGGAATATGATCGGTTTGTGGAACTGACCGTGGAGGCCATTGGCGCGGCATCCGGTGAAAGCTGGACGGCCTTGCACGGCGAAGCCTGGGCACGGCAGGCCACCAAGCTGAAGGCGTTGATCCAGAAAGCCCTTTAGCACCACCCCTTGCGCATTTCTGACCGAGCGGGCATCCGGCGCACTTCGTTCGAAAGCAACACCGGCAGGCGAGTCCAACCGCCTGCCCAATCGGGAAGTTCAGCATGCGCGTCGTTTCCGGCATCCAGCCGACAGGCAATCTTCATCTCGGCAATTATCTGGGCGCGATCCGCAACTGGGTGCGGATGCAGGATGAGCAGCAGGGCGACAAGCTCTACTTCCTGGCCGATCTTCATGCGATCACCGTCTACAACAAGCCCGATGATCTCGCCGCGAACACGCGCGAAATGGCGGCCGCGCTGATCGCCAGCGGGATCGATCCGGACCGGTCGATCCTGTTCAATCAGGCGCGTGTGCCTGCCCATGCCGAGCTGGCCTGGCTGCTGTTCTGCACCGCGCGGATCGGCTGGCTCAACCGGATGACGCAGTTCAAGGACAAGGCGGGCAAGAACCGCGAAGGCGTGAGCGTCGGCCTTTTTGCCTATCCTGTGCTGCAGGCGGCAGACGTCCTCCTCTATCAGGCGACGCATGTGCCCGTGGGCGAGGATCAGAAACAGCATCTGGAGCTGGCGCGTGATATTGCGCAAAAGTTCAACACCGACTTCGAAGCCGACGTCTTCACCCTGCCCGACCCGATCATCCCGCCGGCGGCTGCCCGGATCATGAGCCTGCGCGACGGATCGGCCAAGATGTCCAAGTCGGACCCGAGCGACATGAGCCGCATCAACCTGACCGACGACGCGGACACCATCATGCAGAAGGTGAAGAAGGCCAAGACCGATCCCGAACCCTTGCCGTCGGACAAGGACGGGCTGGAAGGCCGGGCCGAAGCGCAGAATCTGGTTGGCATCTATGCCGCCCTGTCGGACGAAAGCGTCGAGTCGGTCCTGGCGCGCTTTGGCGGTCAGGGCTTTGGCAGCTTCAAGCCCGCGCTCGGCGAACTGCTGATCGAGAAGCTGGGGCCGATCACCGCCCGCTTCAATGAACTGCGTCAGGATACAGCCGCGCTCGACGCCATCCTGATACGTGGCGCGGACAAGGCGTCGGCCCTAGCCGCCCCGACGCTGGCCGCGACCTATGCCGCGCTTGGCTTGCAGCGCTAATCCATTCAACCTCTATTCAGCGCGGTCGGCCGATCCTAGGTTCCACACCAGCCGACATGACGGCTGAGTCGCAGCAACGGGATAAGTCTATGTCGCGTATGGGTTCACTTCTTCGCATGGTCGCACCGGTCGCCCTTCTGGCGGTGGGCGGTTGCGCCCAGAATTTCGATGCCAAGGTCAGCCGCTTTCAGCAGATGCCGGCCGCCCAAGGCCAGACGTTCGCGATCAAGGCCGGTGACCCCAAACTCGATGGCGGTCTGGAGTTCCAGACCTACGCACAGCAGATCGCTGCGAAGCTGACGGGCGTCGGTTACCGTCAGGCCGCGACCGGTGAGGCGCCCAACCTACTCGTCAGCGTCAATTATGAGGTCGACAAGGGCCGCGAACGCCTGCGCAGCGCACCGCGCAGCGGGCTTGACCGGTGTTTTGGCTATTATGACCCCTGGTGCGGCGGCTTTGGCTATTGGGGCCGCCCCTATGGGCGCTACTCCGGCTATTATCCCGGCTTCTACGACCCCTTCCTCTTCGGGCCGGGCGGATATGACGATGTGGAGAGTTACACGGTCTACACCAGCGAACTTGATATGAAGATCGAGCGCGCAGGCTCCGGCGAGCGCGTGTTCGAGGGCAAGGCGCAGGCACAGTCGCTCAACGACAATCTGACTTACCTCGTCCCGAACCTGATCGAAGCCATGTTTACAGGCTTTCCGGGAAGCTCGGGCGAGACCGTGAAGATCACCGTCCCACCGCCGCCCAAGAAGCAGGGCCGCTGAACCACCTGCAATGTCGTAAAACGGGATACCCCGCGCGCGTTTCCCGCTTGCCGAATTCAGACCATTATGGTTACTTGTTCGTAACCATAATGGTGCCGAGTCGAACGACACCCTCTGTCTAACGGTCGCAAACTTTCACCCGCCAGCCTCGACTGGCGCATTTTGAGGTGTGCGATGCGAAAGATTTTGATCTCGGCTCTTCTGGTTTCTGCGGCAATGCCTGCTCACGCGGCTGTGGTTTATCACTATGATTTTGACGCCCCGGCCGTTTTTGGCGCTGGGATTTCGCTGAGCAACGTGACGGGTGACACGGGCGACGTGCGCACGGCCGATGTCGGCCCTTGGAATGCGGCTGGCTGGAGCGGGAGATACTACCGCAATGCGACGGCGGGCAACCCCGCGACGAAGACCGAACTCACCTTCACCGGCCTCGGCGCGCACAATGTCGTTTCGATGTCCTTCATCGTCGGTCTGCTCGACAGTTGGGATAGCCGGAACGGCAATCCTTCTCCAGACAATCTCGACATCTTCATCGATGGCGCCCTTGTCGCCTCGCTGACGGCCGCGAACGCGAGCGGTAGCATTTTTGATTATGGCGGCGGCACCGAAGTCGCACGCTGCGTGCAGGCCGATGGCCACCAATTCTACTGCGATACGCTTGTCGACTGGTCGAAGACATTCGCCCACAGCGGCTCAACGCTGAAGCTCGGCTGGCAGGCCTCCGGCGCGGGCTGGCAGGCGGGCGATGACGAGTCCTGGGGCGTCGACAACATCAAAATCGACTATTTCACGCGCGGCGGCGTGCCCGAACCGGCAGCTTGGGCGATGATGCTCACCGGCTTTGGAATCACGGGCGCTGCCATGCGCAAACGTAAAAAGGTCGCAATCGCATAATCCCAATTCCCTGTTTATCGGAGACCGTCATGAAGACATTTCTGAGCTTTTCCCTGGCCGCATGCGCCCTGAGCCTGTCGGTCAGCGCGCAGGCGTCCACGGTCAATATCGACCTGAGCGGCGCATCGACAGGTACCCTCATTACGGCGCCGGGAGGCAGCTTTTCCCAAACCTTTGCCGGACAAACTGTTGCAGGCGCGGGCATAACTGGCTCGCCAACCGGTCCGCTGTCGCTTGCGGCGGCAGGGACTATTTCGGTCGCTTTCTGGAATCCGGTCGTTTCGCCCGCAGGCAATTCCCTGCTCTCCCAACCGGGCAATTCGGCGCCGCTTTCCATCCTGTTTGACACCTTGGCGGACAGCCTGACGTTTACCATGGGCTCCTCAGATGCGGGGAGCACCATCAAGGTTCATGCCTTCGGCGCGAACGGCGCACTTCTGGGATCAACCCAGGTCACGATGCTCAATGGCTACAACGTCTATAACCTGAGCGGCCTTGGCAACTTCAAGGGTCTGACGTTCTTTGACAACAATGACCCTGCAGGCGTCCGGTTCATGAACTTTGCCTATAACTCAGTCGCTGGCGGCGGCGTGCCCGAACCGGCAGCTTGGGCGATGATGCTCGCCGGCTTCGGCATTGCGGGCGCGGCCATGCGTCGGCGCACCAGACTTCAGGCGGCCTGAGACCAGTCCCGTCCACACGGAGGGAGGCCCGTCCGGTTCGCCGGGCGGGCCTTTTCTTTCGCCCTAGTCGAGGTTCGGGCGAAGCCAGCGGGTCGCCGTGTCGAGATCAACCCCGCGCCGCGCGGCATAATCCGTCAGCTGATCTTGGCCCACGCGAGCAACGCCGAAATACTCGCTCTGCGGGTGACCGAAGTAGAATCCGGAAACGGCCGCCGTCGGCAGCATGGCAAAGCTTTCGGTGAGCACCAGGCCCGCCGTGTCGCCTGCCTGCAGCAGATCGAACAGGATCGGCTTCAGGCTGTGGTCCGGGCAGGCCGGATAGCCTGGTGCCGGGCGGATGCCGCGATATTGTTCCTTGATCAGCGCCTCATTGGTCAACTGCTCTCCCGGCGCATAGCCCCACAGGGTCGTGCGAACATGCTGATGCAGGCGCTCGGCAAAGGCCTCGGCAAAGCGATCGGCCAGCGCCTTCAGCAGGATGTCCTGATAATCGTCATGCGCTGCCTTGAACCGGGCAATGTGCGGATCAATGCCGTGAATGCCGACCGCAAAGCCGCCCAGCCAGTCGCCGTCCGGGCTGATGAAGTCCGCAAGGCACATGTTCGCCCGATCGCGGCTCTTGCGGATCTGCTGGCGCAGGAAGCTGAAGGTGACGTGGCGTTCTTCCTCAGCGAGGTGGACCACAACGTCGTCCCCTTCCCGCGCGCACGGCCACAGACCGACCACACCCTTCGCCGTAAGCCATTTCTCCGCGATGATCTGGTCGAGCATCTTGTTCGCGTCGGCAAAAAGGTTGCGCGCGCTTTCGCCCACAATCTCATCGTCAAGGATGGCGGGGTACGTGCCGTGGAGTTCCCACGCCCGGAAGAAGGGCGTCCAGTCAATCACATCGCGCAGATCGGCCAGATCCCAGTCGTCAAAGACATGCAGGCCGGGCTGTTCGGGCGGCGGCGGACGATGGCTCATGTCGGCGACAAACGCGTTGGCCCGTGCATCCTCAAGGCTCAAGAGGATGCTGGCTTCCTTGCCGGCGCGCACATCACGGACGTGCTGATAATCGTCCGCCGTTGTCTGCACAAAGCCGTCGCGCTGCGTGTCTGACAGAAGCTGCGAGGCGACGCCGACTGCGCGGCTCGCGTCGAGCACATGGATCACCGGCCCGTCATAGGCCGGGTCGATCTTGAGCGCGGTGTGCACCTTTGAGGTGGTTGCGCCACCGATGAGCAACGGAATGGTGAAGCCTGCGCGCTGCATTTCCTCGGCCACGGTCACCATCTCATCGAGCGACGGCGTAATGAGGCCAGACAGGCCGATCATGTCGGCGTCATTGTCCTTCGCGGCCTGCAGGATCGTGCTCCACGGGACCATCACGCCAAGGTCGATGACCTCATAGCCATTGCACTGAAGGACCACGCCGACGATATTCTTGCCAATATCGTGCACATCGCCTTTGACGGTTGCCATGATGATGCGGCCCTTGGCCTTGGCGCCCTCTTCCTTCGCCGCTTCGATGAAGGGGATGAGGTGCGCGACCGCCTTCTTCATGACGCGCGCCGACTTCACGACCTGCGGCAGGAACATCTTGCCGGACCCGAACAGGTCGCCCACGACGTTCATGCCATCCATCAGCGGGCCTTCGATCACCTCGATCGGACGGGCGGCTGAAAGGCGCGCTTCTTCGGTATCCTCGACGATATAGGCGTCGATGCCTTTGACCAGCGCGTGTTCCAGCCGCTTGACAACGGGCCAGCTGCGCCATTCCTCGGCCTGCTTTTCGGCCTCGGGCGATGTCCCCCGGAACTTGTCTGCCAGCGTGACCAGCCGGTCAGTCGCATCCGGGCGGCGGTTGAGAACAACGTCCTCGCACAGTTCGCGCAGTTCCGGGTCGATCGTGTCATAGACGTCGAGCTGCCCGGCATTGACGATGCCCATGTCCATGCCCGCCGGAATGGCGTGGTAAAGGAAGACCGAGTGCATCGCGCGGCGCACCGGCTCATTGCCGCGGAAGCTGAACGACAGGTTGGACAGGCCGCCCGAGATATGGACGTGCGGGCACCGCGCCTTGATCTCCCGCGCGGCCTCGATGAAGTCCACGCCGTAATTATTGTGCTCCTCAATCCCCGTCGCGACGGCGAAGATGTTTGGATCAAAGATGATGTCTTCCGGCGGAAAGCCGATGCCGGTCAGCAGGTCATAGGCGCGGCAGCATATCTCGACCTTGCGGTCCTTGGTGTCGGCCTGCCCCTTCTCGTCAAACGCCATGACGACGACGGCGGCGCCATAATTCATGCACTTGCGCGCGTGATCAAGGAAAGCCTCTTCGCCTTCTTTCATGCTGATCGAGTTCACGATGGGCTTGCCCGACACGCACTTCAGGCCCGCTTCAATGACCTCCCATTTGGAGCTGTCGATCATGACGGGCACGCGGGCGATATCGGGTTCGGCGGCGATCAGCTTCAGATAGGTCGTCATCGCCTCAACGGCGTCGAGCAGCCCCTCGTCCATGTTGACGTCGATGATCTGCGCCCCGTTTTCGACCTGCTGGCGCGCGACCTCCACGGCCTTGGTGTAGTCGCCCGCAAGGATCAGCTTCTTGAAGGCAGCTGAGCCGGTGACATTGGTACGCTCGCCGACGTTGACGAAGATAGCGGTCTGGGTGGTGGTCACTGGTCTAATCCCGAATTCCGTTTGTGCTGAGCTTTTCCAAGCACTGTTCTTGCTGTTCACCGTTTCGGTCGGAAGAAGGACGGTCCTTCGACAGGCTCAGGACAAACGGTGAGATTTTTCTCGCCTTCACGCCGCAATCGTCATCGGCTCAAGACCGGCAAGCCGGGTCTTGATCGCGGGCGTCGGGATGCCCCGTGGGGGCAGCCCGGCCACCGCCTTCGCCATGGCCGCGATATGCGCAGGGCTGGAGCCGCAGCATCCGCCCAGAATGTTCACCTGCCCCGCATCCGCCCATTCGCGCACGAAGGCGGCGGTCTCGTCGGGCAGCTCGTCGTACTGGCCGAGTTCGTTCGGAAGCCCCGCATTGGGATAGACCATGATGAGTGTCTCAGCGATGCCAGAGAGCAGCTTCACATGCGGGCGCAGCTGCTCCGCGCCGAACGAGCAATTGAGGCCGATGGTGACTGGCCGCGCGTGCTTGACCGCGTACCAGAAGGCCTCAACCGTGTGGCCCGACAGGTTGCGGCCCGACAGGTCGGTCAGCGTCATGGAGATCATGATCGGAACGTCCCGGCCGAGCGCGGCCTGCGCCTCCAGCACCGCCATGATCGCGGCCTTAGCATTGAGCGTGTCGAACACCGTTTCGATCAGGATGAAGTCCACGCCACCTTCCACGAGCGCGTCGACCTGCTCCCGATAGACGTCCTTCAGATAGTCAAAATCGATCTCGCGATAGCCGGGATCATTGACGTCGGGCGACAGCGACAGCGTCTTGTTGGTGGGACCGATGGCACCGGCGACAAAGCGTGGCCGGTTGTCCTTTGCGGCATAGTCGTCCGCTACCTTGCGCGCGATGCGGGCATTGGCAACATTCAGATCATGCACCAGCGCCTCGGCGCCATAGTCGGCCTGACTGATGCGCGTGGAGCTAAAGGTGTTGGTCGAAATAATGTCCGACCCCGCCTCGAAGTAGGCGCGCGCAATCGCTTCCACGATATCGGGCCGCGTCAGCGCCAGAATGTCGTTATTGCCCTTCTGGTCGTGCGACAGACCGAGCGTCCCGGCATAGTCGGCCTCCTGCAGGCCGTAATTCTGGATCTGGGTGCCCCACGCTCCGTCGGTCAGGAGGATGCGGGTCGCCGCTTCGGCGAGAAGGCGTTCACGGGCGGACATTATCGGGCTCCTTGCGCACGCAGGCCGAGCAGATGGCAGATCGCAAAGCTCAGCTCGGCGCGGTTCAACGTGTAGAAATGGAAACTGCGGACGCCGCCCGCATAGAGACGGCGGCACATTTCCGCCGAGATGGTCGCCGCGACAAGCTGGCGGGCGGCGGGATGATCGTCCAGCCCTTCGAACAACCGGTCCATCCAGTCGGGGATCGTGGCACCACAGGCCTGCGCGAACTTGCGTGCCTGGCCGACATTGGAGACGGGAAGGATGCCCGGCACAATCTCCGCACTGATCCCGGCCGCAGCCGCATCGTCGCAGAAACGGAAGAAGACTTCGGGCGAGAAGAAGAACTGTGTGATCGCGCGGGTCGCCCCGGCATCAAGCTTGCGCTTCAGATTGTCGATGTCGGACGCAGGCGACAGCGCCTCGGGGTGCATTTCGGGATAGGCGGCCACCGAAATCTCGAACGGAGCGACCGCCTTGAGCCCGGCGACAAGGTCTGCCGCTGACGCATAGCCATCGGGGTGCGGCTGGAACTTCTGTCCGAGTTCCGGCGGATCACCGCGCAGCGCGACGATATGGCGCACGCCTGCATCCCAATAGCTTTTGGCGACCTCGGCGATCTCCGCCTTGCTGGCCGCGACACAAGTGAGATGCGCAGCCGCCGGGACGTTCGATTCCCGGGCGATGCGCGCGACCGTGCCGTGCGTGCGTTCCCGCGTCGAACCACCGGCCCCATAGGTCACAGACACGAAGCGCGGGTTGAACGGCTCCAGCGTGGTGAACGTCTCCCACAGCTGCTCTTCCATCCGCTCGGTCTTGGGCGGGAAAAATTCGAACGAGACCTGCGCATCGCCGGCAAGATCGGCGAAGAGCGGGGTATCGAGCGCGCGACGGGCCTCGCGCAGGCTGGCAAGCGAGATGTTCATGCGGAAACAACCCGCAATCCGGACCCGGCCGGACGCGCGCCCATCCAGAGCTTCACCGTCAGCGCATGACCGGAAAGCTCACGCACTTCTGCAAGCTCCAGTCCCGCCGCGCCGAACCACTGCGCCATCTGTTCATCGGAAAAGCCGAGGCGCGCATGGGCATCCTGCGTGCGCAGCTCTTCATGGCTGTGCGGCGCAAAGTCGACGATCAGCAGACGGCCGCCGGGCTTCACCAGCCGCGCGACCTCGGCAATCGCCGGTTCGGGTGCGGGCAGATAGTGGAGCACCTGATGCAGGACGACGGTGTCCCCTGCCCCATCCTCAAGCGGGAGGGCCATGATGTCGCCCTGACGCAGCTCCCAGCCACCGGCCATGGCCGCCGTCAGCTTGCCACGGGCGACGCGCAGCATTTCAGGGCTCCGGTCGATCCCGATCGCATGGTCTGCATGGCCGGACAGAAGCTCGATGATTCGCCCCGTCCCCGTGCCGATATCGACCAAAGTGCCAAGCGAGCCCTCGCCCAGCAGCGCGCGCATCGCGGATTCGACCTCGCTTTCGGGTACGTGGAGCGACCGCAGCGAGTCCCAATGTTCGGCATGGCCGGCAAAATAGCGCTCGGCTGCCGCCGCACGGTCGGCGCGCACCGCCGCCAGACGCGCCGCATCGGCCACGTGCCAATGGTCTTCGCCCAGCGTTTCGAACCACCCGTCAATCGCCTCAAAGAGCGGACCCGTCGCATGCTTCGGGCCGGGCCCGATGAACACCCAGCTGCCCTCCTTGCGGCGTTCGGCGACGCCCGCGTCGCACAAGATCTTGATATGGCGCGAAACACGCGGTTGGCTCTGGGCCAGCACCTGGGCGAGCTCGCCCACGGAAAGCTCCATCGTGCGGAGCAGCTGGACGATGCGCAGACGCGTGGGGTCTGCCAGAGCGCGGAAGATGTCGAGCATTTTCGTCATGATATAAAGACATAAAGAATTCTTTATATCAGGTCAAGCGGCAAGATAGCGAAGCCTGCCCTACGATAGGACGTCCAAGATCAGGCCAACAAGAAAGCGATTGCCAACCCGAAATCGAGCGATTACCCCAAGTCCGCCGGACTGAAAGGGCGTTGCGCCCAAGATGCCGGAGACTGTTTTTCCGTCCTGATGGGAGGGGTTACCGATGAAAAAGTCGATCGTTCTTTCGTTTGTTCTCGCGGCCTCGATGGGCCTTGCCGCTTGCGGTGAAAAGGCTGCCGACGAAGCGGCCAATGCAGAAGCCATGGCCGACAACACCATGGAAGCCGTTTCCAACGACGCCATGGGTGCCGTTGACGAAGCCACCAACGCGGCGAGCAACGCTGCCGACGCCGCCACCAACGCTGCTGATGCTGCGTCGACGGCTGCGGATGCGGCCAAGGATGCTGCTGGCGCTGCTGCAGAAGCTGCTGCCAACAAGATGTAATCCGGGCCTTCGGGCTTGAGCATATCTTGAAAGGGCTGCATTCCCGGGGGAGTGCAGCCCTTTTTCGTGAGAGACGCATCCGAATGACACGTCCCAACGCTTTCCCGGCGCTTCTGGTGCCGGCCCTGCTTCTGCTGGCGGCGTGCGGCGGTGGAGAGGAACCCGCGCCGGGCGGCCTGACGCAAAGCGAGCAGCAGGCGCTCGATGACGCGGCCGCGATGCTCGACAAGGCGAACAATGCGGCGGACTTGCCGCGCGATCCGGAACCCGCGCCGGACGCCCCTCACCCATAGAAAAAGGCCGGAGCTTGCGCCCCGGCCTTTCCCAATATTTTTGAGCGGACTGGCACGACATGACGCCGTGCCAGCGCTGCGGCGTGTGACTTAGAAGTCCATGCCGCCCATGCCGCCCATGCCGCCCATGCCGCCGGGCATGCCGCCCATGCCGCCAGCAGCCTTGTCTTCCGGTGCATCCGAGATGGCAGCTTCCGTCGTGATGAGGAGGCCAGCCACCGAAGCTGCGTCCTGAAGCGCGGTGCGAACGACCTTGGTCGGGTCGATCACGCCGGCAGAGACGAGGTTTTCATAGACGTCGGTCGAGGCGTTGAAGCCCTGATTTTCGTCATTTTCACGCAGCAGGTTGCCCGAGACGACAGCGCCGTCATGGCCCGCATTGGTCGCGATCTGACGCAGCGGCGCGACAATCGCCTTGCGGATGATGTCGATGCCGCGGGTCTGGTCGTCATTGGCGCCCTTCATGCCTTCCAGAGCCTTGGTGGCATAGAGGAGGGCCGTGCCGCCGCCGGGAACGATGCCTTCTTCAACGGCTGCGCGGGTTGCGTGCAGCGCATCGTCAACGCGGTCCTTGCGTTCCTTCACTTCGACTTCGGTCGAGCCGCCAACCTTGATGACGGCAACGCCGCCAGCAAGCTTTGCGAGACGTTCCTGCAGCTTTTCCTTGTCGTAATCACTGGTGGTGATTTCGATCTGCTGCTTGATCGCTTCGGTGCGGGCCTTGATGGCATCCGCATCGCCAGCGCCGTCGACGATAACGGTGTTGTCCTTGTCGATGGTGACGCGCTTGGCCTGGCCGAGCATGGCGAGCGTGACGGATTCGAGCTTGATGCCGAGGTCTTCGGAGATCATTTCGCCCTTGGTCAGGATCGCAATGTCTTCGAGCATCGCCTTGCGACGGTCACCAAAGCCCGGCGCCTTGACGGCGGCGATCTTCAGGCCGCCACGCAGCTTGTTGACCACGAGCGTTGCGAGCGCTTCGCCTTCAATGTCTTCCGCGATGATGAGGAGCGGACGGCCCGACTGAACGACGGCTTCCAGGATGGGGAGCATCGCCTGCAGGTTCGACAGCTTCTTTTCGTGGATCAGGATGTAAGGATCCTGAAGCTCGACCGACATCTTTTCCGGATTGGTGATGAAGTAGGGCGAGAGGTAGCCACGGTCGAACTGCATGCCTTCAACCACGTCCAGCTCGCTGTCCATGCCCTTGGCTTCTTCGACGGTGATCACGCCTTCCTTGCCGACCTTTTCCATGGCTTCGGCGATCATGTTGCCGATTTCGGCTTCACCGTTCGCGGAGATCGTGCCGACCTGCGCGATTTCTGCCGTGCCGGACACCGGCTTGGAACGCTTCTTGAGGTCCGCAACCACGGTGGCGACCGCCTGGTCGATACCGCGCTTCAGGTCCATCGGGTTCATGCCGGCCGCGACCGACTTCATGCCTTCGCGCACGATCGCCTGAGCGAGGACCGTTGCGGTGGTGGTGCCGTCACCCGCTGCGTCGTTCGCCTTCGAGGCGACTTCGCGGATCATCTGCGCGCCCATGTTCTCGAACTTGTCCTTCAGTTCGATTTCCTTGGCGACGGTGACGCCGTCCTTGGTGATGCGCGGGGCGCCGAACGACTTGTCGATCACGACGTTGCGGCCCTTCGGACCCAGCGTGACCTTCACGGCATCAGCGAGGATGTCGACGCCGCGAAGAATGCGCTCACGCGCGTCGCGGCTGAATTTTACGTCTTTTGCAGCCATTTGGATGCTCCTTTGTAAATCGGTTGAAAACGGAAGTGGAGGAAGTTGAGGCCCTCAAGCCCCAGTCATCCGTCCTTCGGTTCCTCAGGCGATGACGCCGAGGATGTCCGATTCCTTCATGATAAGCAGGTCTTCGCCATCGACCTTGACTTCGGTGCCCGACCACTTGCCGAACAGAACGCGGTCGCCAGCCTTGACGTCGAGCGGCGTCACCTTGCCGTCGTCAGCCTTGGCACCCGAGCCCACGGAGACGATTTCGCCTTCCTGCGGCTTTTCCTTGGCGGTGTCGGGGATGATGATGCCGCCAGCCGTCTTTTCTTCGGCTTCGATGCGGCGAACGAGCACGCGATCGTGCAACGGACGAAATGCCATGTGTATGACCCTCTCTTCGAGTTGAATGTCGATTAGCACTCAACCTGTAGGAGTGCTAACGAAGAGGCATATGGGTAGCGGTTCATCCACCGTCAAGGATTCGGACCACGAAAAATTTTCAGTCTGTCGGCACCAGCCCCAGCTGCGCCCGCCGCGACCAGCGCCAAAGCATGAGGACACTGACAACGGCGAGGCCTGTTGCAAGGCCAATCCAGATACCGAGGCCTTCCAGACCCATCGGGAAGGCGAGCCCGGCGCCCACGCCGATCCCGATCACCCAATAGCCGAACAGCGCAAAGAGCATCGGCACGCGCGTGTCATGGAGGCCGCGCAGCATGGCCGCGCCCATCACCTGTGCGCCGTCCACCACCTGAAAGATGGCGGCGACCGCAAGGAAGGTAACCGCCAATTGCGTGACGGTCATGCCCGCAGGCGTCCCGGCATCGACGAACAGGCCGATCAACGGACGGGGGAAGAGCCACATCAGCACCGCCGTCAGGCACATGAAACCGACGCCCAGCGCAAAGCCGGCCCAGCCGGCGCGGGCGATCTCTGAGGGATCGCGCCGACCAAAGCCCATGCCGACGCGCACCGTCGTCGCCTGGGCGAGGCCAAGCGGCACCATGAAGGTCAGTGACGCGATCTGGAGCGCAACCGCATGCGCCGCCACCGAAGCCGTACTGATCAGCCCCATCAGGAAGACGGCGGCGCTAAACACCGAGGCCTCAAACCCCATGGTGAAGCCGATCGGCAAACCCAGCCGGAAGATCGTCCGGTAGCGCGGCCAATCCGCGCGCCAGAAGCGCCCGAACAGGCGGTAGCGGCGAAAATCGGGATGCAGCACGACAATGCTCGCCATGATGACGAACATGACGAGGTTGATGAGGCTGCTGCCAATCCCTGCCCCGACAAGGCCCAGCTGCGGGAAGCCCCATTTGCCAAGGATCAGCCCGTAATTGAGCAGCGCGTTCGCGATCACGCCGAAGAGCGACACGTAGAGCGTCCAGATCGTCTTTTCCTTGCCCGAAAGGAACGATCGCATCACCGTCATCCCGAGAAAGGGCGCCATGCTCCACATCAATGCGTGGACCATCCGCGCCGCATCATGTGCGAGATCCGGATGCTGGCCAAGCGCGCGGAAAATGCCTTCCGCGAACCAGAGCAGCGCCCAGATGGGCACACAGAAGCTGACGACCATCCAGAGCCCCTGCCGCACCGTGCGGCGGACATCGCGCACCGAGTTGCGCTTGCGGCCGATTTCCGACGCGATCATCGGCGCAGTCGCGATCATCAGCCCCATGCCGAAGATCGAGATCGACATCACGAGGTTGGTCGCAAGGGCACCCGCCGCCAGTGTCTGCGGCCCGAGCTTGCCGAGCAGGAACACGTCGGTCGCATGGATCAGCGAGCCTGAGAGATTGGCGAGGATCAGCGGCCATGCAAGCGTCAGCGTCGCGCGAAATTCATCGCGCCACGCGCCTGTGCTCATCATGTTCCCGGCCATAAGGGGCGGCTTCTAGCCATCTGAGCCCCAACCGTCATCCTGAACTTGTTTCAGGATCCCTGGACATCCAATGGCACGGAAACAGTTCTCCTTTGGAGACCTCATTTCAGCCAACATGACAGTGGATGCTGAAACACGTTCAGCATGACGATCTGACGATTACACAAACGTCCGTTCGATAAACCAATAGCTGGCCGTGATCCCGATGACGTATGTGGCGCCCAATATGACGGGCCGCAGCTGCTGCGGCAGCCAGCGCCGGATCACCGCGAGCACGGCGAGTGCCACGACGACGATGAACAGCTGACCGGCCTCCACGCCGAGATTGAAGGTCAGCAGCGCCATCGGAACCTCGCCTTGCGGCAGGCCGATTTCCTTGAGCGCCCCTGCAAAGCCGAACCCATGCAGCAGACCGAACATGAAGGCGACGAGCCAGGGCACGCGCTGGGACAGGCGCGTCGTCCCCTGCCCCGACTTCACGATCTCCACCGCCAGAAACATGATCGAGAGCGCGATGACGCTTTCCACCGGCCGCTGCGGCAGGCCCAGAAAGCCGAGCGTGGTGCCGATCAGCGTGATCGAATGCGAAACTGTGAAGGCCGTCACTGCTCGCGCGACAACCCAGCCGCGCTGCAGCAGGAGGACGAGCGCCAGCACGAAGAAGAGATGGTCAAAGCCGAACAGGATGTGTTCGATCCCGATGACGAAATAGGTGCGCGCGACCTCCCAGCGGTCGGCCTCCCGGTGGATCGTCGCCTTTGCGCTGCCGGGCGTCAGGCGGGCGGTCTGCACCGGGCCATCCTTCGGGGCGACGCGCAGCAGGACATCGGTGATCGTCGCATCGAGGCCCGACACCGCGACGGTCTGGCCCGATATGGGTCCGCGGCAGGTCAGCGTGCGGACAACGAGCAGCGCCGTGGCGGTGAGGTCGCGCGTGCCCATGTCCGCCGTGCAATTGCCGGGCGGCACCGGCGCGGCGCGGCTGACCAGCCCGGTGCGCAGCGGCGCTTTCCATGTCATGCGCCACTGGCTGGCCGACAGCTGCGTCAGTTCCAGATAGCCAGGGCGCAGCTCATCCGCACGGGCTGGCCCGGCAAGAAGGACCAAAGCCAGCAAAAGAAGCCGCACCACGCTCACGGCTTGGCGATCTTCACCGTATAGGCGTCGAGCAGCGTCTGATAGGCCTGCGCCTGACGCTCGGCGAGCGTCTCGGCGCGCCAGTCATTCTCGACCTGCTGGCGCACATCGGCGAGTTTGGGTCGCGCATCGACCTTGGCGGCGCGGATGCGCACAAGGTGCAGGCCATAGCCCGAGGTGACGGGCCCGACCCATGCGCCGGGCCTCGCCTTGATCAGGGCGGCGGCGAAATCATCGCCAAACTGCCGGGCAATGTCGCCTTTGTCGGCATCCTCAAGCGACGCGGGCAGCGAGATCGCCTTGCCGACCGACGCGGGGCTCACGCCCTTGCGCAGGCGCGCCAGTGCGGCCGGAACAGTCGCGGCGACCTTGTCATCCGTCGCGCTGCCCAGCCAGAGCTGATCAAAGCTGAACCGGGCCGTGCCGGCATAGCGCGCGGGATGATCGTCGAGCCATTTCTGCAGCGTCGCCGTATCGGGCACCATGCTCTCGACCTGGGACGCGGCCAGAAATTCCATCTTGGACCGCAGGCGGCGGCGTATGACCAGATCGTCCTGATCGAGGCCGAGGCGCATCGCCTCCCGATAATAGACCTCTTCCATCACATAGTCGCGGATCAGGGCGTCGACCTCGGCCGGACCGGGCGGGCGCTGCCAGGTCTGCTGGAACTGGCCGGCAAGCCAGTTCACCTTTGCTTCGTCGATGGTGATGGTCCGGTCGGCCGGATCGACTGGCGTTGCGCGCCAGCTGGCCACCAGAAACACCAGAAACCCCGCCACCAGAAAGTGGACAAGGGGTTCGTTCTTAAGGCTTTTCAGCCGCTCCCCCATGCTCATGGCCCGCTTTTAGCGCGCGGGGGTACGATTGCCATCGCTTATTGCCGTCAGGGCCGCGCCGGGGCGGGTCGCAAGACCCCGGCGCTGCCGACCTTGACCGGAGGGGGTTGGTCAGGCCGTCACGAAACTCATGCGCCCACGGCGACGCCGCACCGCCGCACCGACAAGGCTGAAGCCGCCAAGCATCAGCGCCCAGGCGGCCGGTTCCGGAACGCCGACCGGCACGCCGACCTGCCCGATGCTGTAAACGCGCGTCCCGACCTCATTGCCGCCGACCTTTACGGTCAGCGCGCTGAACCCGTCATGCGCGACGCCGCCGAGGATGGACCGTGCGCTCAGGCCGCCAAAGTCGATGTTGGACAGATTGACTGTGGTCGCGCCCGTATAGGTGAAGCGCAGATTGAACAGGCCGGGATCATCGTTGAACTCGGGGCTTGTCGGCAGGTCGCTCGTGACGAGCTCGGTCGTCGCGAGAATGTCTGAATAAGGCGAGAAAATCGACCCGGGCACGTACCCCGCAAAGTCGAAGATCACGAGCGTCGAGCCCGTCTGTATGCCTTCATTGTTCGAAAAATTGCCCTGATAGCTGAATTCAAATCCCCCGGGCACGGCAGTCGGCGGGCCGGACAGGAAGATGACGAGGGCCGACGCAGGCGTGGCAGCCGAGGCCGCGGCAACGCCCAGCGCCGCGAGGACCGCTTTGCGGAAAGGCAGTTTCATAGAAGGTACTCCAACGTGACGATGGAGAGACAAAGTGTTGGAGATGGACGATGTTCCGAGCATGTGCGCACCCATAAAACCAGGTTAACGACAGATGAACGGGCGCTTGCCTTTTCAGCAAATGACAGTCGCACTGCGCCCATGGTTGGGCTAAGAGCACGGCGACAGGGTTGGAGAGCCTCAAACGGACGGCAAAGGCCGCCACGGGGGAGAAGATGACTGAAATGCAGTTTTCGCAGGCACTGATCATCGTGCTTCTGGTGGCGCTCTTCGCGCTGATCTGCTGGCTCGCGGTGCTCGTCAATGAGCTCATCCGCACGGTCCGCGTGGCGGGCGAAGCCATGCAGAGCAAGCTGTCCGCCAATTACGAGATTTTCCAGACGCTCGCCCGCGAGCTGGAGGAAGTCCGCACCGCCATCAACACGCGCGGCCTTCCCGGCGACGACTGACCAGGCGACGCCACAACTGCTCTAGATGTCCGGAAGAGTGGTGACCCCTACGGGAATCGAACCCGTGTTTCAGCCGTGAAAGGGCCGCGTCCTAACCGCTAGACGAAGGGGCCATCAGTGATGGAGCCGCGCCATTAGGGATTCGCGCGGCGGGCGTCAACACCTCAATCGCACCATGTCGCATCATCGATGTGGAGCTCTGCACTTTGGCGTCCGCCCCAGTCATCCACCTTGGCGCGCCCGGCGACCCAGAGGCGCCGTCCGCGCGCGCCGTGGAGGATCGCCTGCCCCAATTCGGTCTCGGCCTGACGGAAGGCGACGGTCTTGAGCGAGCGGCCATCATCGCCCGCCATGATCGCGCGGACATGATCCTTGCCGACGACATCCGCCTTGATGACGCGCATGGGCCCGGCGGCAATGCGCGGCGCGGGCCAGCCCATGCCATAGGGCCCGGCTTCCTCCAGCGCGTCGGCGAGCGCAGGCGTCACACCGCCCGGTGCGATCACCGCATCGATCAGCAGGGCGCGGCTCTCGCTGGCGCGTGCGACATCGGCCGACAGGCGATCATCGAGGAATTCGGCAAAGGCATCGATCCGTGCCGCTTCAATGGTCAGCCCTGCAGCCATGGCATGCCCGCCCCCTGCCACCAGAAGCCCGCTGTCCTTGGCCGCGAGCACGGCGGCGCCCAGATCGACGCCAGAAATCGAGCGGCCCGACCCCTTGCCGGTGCCATCGCCGTCGACCGCGATGACGATGGCGGGGCGACCGAGCTTTTCCTTGAGGCGCCCTGCGACGATGCCGATCACGCCGGGGTGCCAGCCTTCGCCCGAGACGACGGCCACGGCGCGATTGCCCTGCCCCGCGATCAGCGCGTCGGCGGCATCCTGCACGGCCGCCTCAATGGCGCGGCGTTCGGTATTGAGCGCGTCGAGCTCGGCGGCAATCTCCTGCGCCTCAATCGGATCCTCGGTGGTGAGCAGGCGCACGCCAAGGTCGGACTTGCCGACGCGCCCGCCCGCATTGATGCGCGGCCCCAAAGCAAAGCCGAGATCGGAGCAGACGGGCGCCCGCGTCAGCCGCGAGGCGATCATCAGCGCATCCAGCCCGACATTGCGCCGGTTGCGCATCACCTTCAGCCCCTGCGCCACGAAGGCCCGGTTGAGACCACGCAGCTGCGCCACATCCGCCACGGTGCCGAGTGCCACGATATCGAGCAGGTCGAGCAGCTTTGGCTCCTCACGCGTCTGGAACCAGCCGCGCCCGCGCAGCGTCCGTATGAGCGCTGCGCCGAGAAGCCAGGCAACACCCACCGCCGCCAGATGGCCGTGTGCAGCACCTTCTTCCTCATCGAGCCGGTTCGGATTGACGAGCGCGTGCGCGACCGGAAGGGCGGCGGCGCATTTGTGGTGGTCAACGACGATGACGTCGAGGCCGGCCGCGCGCGCCATGTCGAGCGCCTCAAATGCCTGTGCGCCGCAATCGACCGTGACGACCAGCGTCGATCCGCCCTCGGCCAGCCGGACGAGCGCATCGCCCGACGGGCCATAGCCTTCCAGCAACCGGTCCGGGATGTAATAGCCTGCCGCCAGCCCCAATTGTCGCAGCAGACGGATGAGAAGCGCAGCCGATGTCGCCCCGTCCACGTCATAGTCGCCAAAGATGGTGACGGTCTCGCCCGCCATCACGGCATCCGCAAGTCGGTCCGCCGCCGCCTCCATATCGCGGAAGATGGACGGATCGGGCATGAAGGCGCGGATCGTCGGGTTGCGGTGCGCCTCCAGATCCTCAAAGGGACAGCCGCGTGCGAGCAGGAGCTGCGTGACTAGATCGTCCGCGTCTCCTCCGGCGCCGCGCCAGCGCCAGGCCTGACCGGTGATCGATCGTTCAAATGCGGCGGGAAGTGTCATCGCTGCCCCGCATAGCGCGTGCGGTCCGCCCGCAGCAAGCGCTGCGGCTTAGCGCGGGGGCGGCGGCGGTGGATCATTCGCGGCAGGCGCGGGCTGCGGCTGGACCGAGATGCCCCCCTTGTCGATGCTGACGTCCACGCCGACGCCGCCAATGTCCGTGCTGATCCGCGCCGAAGGGTCGGCACCCAGATCAACGCCTGCGTCCTTGATCTCGACCGGCGGCAGCGCCTCGATGATGTCATTGCCCAGCGGCAGATCAGGCAATTCCTCTTCCTTGGGCGCGGCCTGCACACGGGCACCAGCCACGGCCTGAGACATGAAATCGCGCCAGATGCGCGCCGGAAGCCCGCCACCATGCACGCCGCGCAGGGGCTGGTTGTCATCGCGGCCAATCCAGACCCCGACCACGAGATCCCCGGCAAAGCCGACGAACAGCGCGTCCCGATTGTCCTGCGTCGTGCCGGTCTTGCCATAAGCGGGCACGGCGAGGTTGGCGGCACGCCCTGTTCCGCTGACAACGGTCGCGGCAAGCAGGTCGAGCATCTGCTGGTGTACCTTTGCGCCCAGGCTGCGCTGCGGGCTCCACAGGCGGGCGAGGATGCCCGGTTGGTCCTTGGGCAGGGCATGGGGGTCCACCGGATAGGAATTGGCGGCAATGGCCGCATAGGCCGAGGTCAGTTCAAGCAATGTGACGCCCGAAGTGCCGAGGGCCAGGCTGGGGTCGGCGGCGAGCGGGCTGCGAATGCCAAGGTCGCGCGCGGCCTGAAGCACCGCCTTGTCACCCAGCTGGCGATAAAGGCGGACAGCGGCAACGTTGCTCGACTTGGCGAAGGCCTGCTTCAGGGTGATTTCGCCCCGATAGCTGCCATCGGCATTTTGCGGACGGTAGGCGCCTTCGGTGAAGGGGGCATCCAGCACAGTCGAGGACGGCGTCATCCCTGCGCGCATCGCGGCGAGATAGACGAACAGTTTGAAGGTGGACCCCGGCTGGCGACGCGCCTGTGTGGCGCGGTTGAAGGGCGAGTCCTTGTAACTCTTGCCGCCGATCATCGCGACGACCTCCCCATTGGGGCGCATGGCGACAAGGGCGACCTGGGCCTGTCCCAGCGGCGCGCGGGCGACGACGGTCCGTGCAATGCGTTGCAGCCGCGCATCCAGCGTCGTCTTGATCTCGCCCTGGCCATAGGCGTCCTCGGCCTGGGCACGGGCCTGCGGGATGGCCCAGTCTGCGAAATAGGTACCCGTGGGCGGGCCGGCTTCAGGACGGATATCGAGGCGCGCGGGCGGCGCGGCGCGCGCTTCGGCCTCAGTGATGAAGCCGGCTGCGACCATCGCTTGCAGCACGCGGGCGGCACGGGCCTGCGCGCCCTTCAGGTTCCGGGTCGGGTTCAGGCGGCTCGGCGCCTGCACAAGGCCCGCAAGCATCGCGGCCTGTGACAGGGTCAGCCGTTCCGGCTTGCGGTGGAAAAAGTGCATGGAGGCCGCACGCAGGCCATAGGCATTGTCGCCGAAATAGACGTTGGACAGGTACCGTTCGAGGATCTCGTCCTTTGAGAGCCAGGCCTCCAGCCAGAAGGCGATCAGCATCTCGCGCGCCTTGCGGCTGAGGCTGCGCTCGGGCGTCAGGAAGGTGATCTTGGCCAGCTGCTGGGTGATCGTGCTGCCGCCCTGCGTGCCGCCTTCGCCGAGATTGTTGACGAAAGCCCGGGCGACGCCGCGCGGGTCCACGCCCCAATGCGAATAGAAGCGCCGGTCCTCAATGGCGATGAAGGCCTGCTTCACATGATCGGGCAGCTCGGCCGCCTTGACCGGCGCATCGATGTTGGCGCCGTTGCGCGCAATCGGCTGGCCATCCGAGGCAAGCAGCGTCAGTTCCGGCGGGGCGATCGGTTCCAGCGATTTGGAAAGCGGCGCTGTAAAAGCCAGCCAGACGAACATGGCGAGGAAGAGCAGCAGCGCCCCCCACAAGCCCCGCTTGATCCAGACTATTCGCGTCCGCCAGCGCGACGTGTCGGCAGCCGCGCTCTCGCCTGTCGGCGGCACGGGCTGCGCCGGCGCCGCAGGTGCGTCGACCTCTCCGTCCCAAGCTTCGAAGGGCGACATGCCCGGAGTACGTTCTGCCATGACTTCCTGTGTTAGGCGAATAAGACGGCAAGTGCGAGCGGCGTTTCGACCAAGGCGGATGAAGCGTCGCTGAATGCCTTAGCGGAGGAAGCGATAGAGCCGGAAATGGCGGGTCTGTGCCACGGGTTCGACGCCCCTAGGTCGTGCTTTCAGTATGGCTTCAACCCGCGCCTGCGTCGCATCCAGCGGCGGATATTGCAGCAGGACATATTGCGCGCCCATGCGCCGTGCCGGGATCCAGATGTCCTCGGCACGCGGATGTTCCGGCCAGATGGAGGTCCGGTCGCGCGTGTAGAGTGCCACCACCCGTGGATTGGGAGCGAGGACCACAGCGCGATTCGGGATCTGCGCACCCATGCGCACCAGCTCGTTCGCGACCGCTGCCGTAAAGGCGGGCATCGGCAAGGGCGCAAAGGGATTGCGTTCCAGATAGCGTCCCCCAAAGCCGATGAGGAGCGCCGCCGCCGCAACAGGCGGACCGAAGCGCCAGCCCCGGGCAAGGAGCGCGGCCCCGTCCACGGCATAGAGCACCAGCAGCGGGAGGAGCGGCACGAGATAGCGCGCCGTTTCCAGCCGGACCGGAAAGGCGAGAAGCAGGGCCGCCGACGCGGGCAGAAACAGGAGATCGGCCGAAAGGCCACGCGAGAGCGTGCGGCCCCACCCCAGAAGTGCCAGCATGCCGAAGAGACCGAGTGCGGCAAGATTGCCCGCCTTCCCGAAGCTCAAGCCGAGCGCATGGCTGAGCCCCACGAGATAATCCTCAACGGCGTGGAGGACGAACGCGCCGGGCGCTTCGCGGACGCGGTCGAGATAGGACATATAGGTTCCGGCCGCATCCGCGCCCAGCAGGTGGTTGACGAGGATCGCCGCCGCCGTGCCACCCGCGGTCATCGCCATCCGGACCTGCCAGCCGCGGCGGCGCGCCAAAAGGTCGGTCGCGATGAGCGCTGCGGCCAGCGCAATGCCCGCCGATCGCGTCGCCTCTGCCATGAACACCGCAAGGAATAGTGCCAGCAGTGCTGGCGCCTTTTCCGCGCGCGCATGAAGGCACAGCGCCAGCATGACCCAGGCCGTGAACGCCAGATCGGACGAGATGGTGTCCCGCAGGTCGAGCAGTTGCGGCACGCACCCGGCCCCAAGGGCCGCGACGAGCCCCCAGCCGCCGTCCAGCCGCCGCCGCGCCATGACCCACAGCGCGGCCACGATCGCGATGAGTGACAGGCAGCCGACCAGTTCCAGCGCAGGCATCGACAGTCCGCGCGAGGCAAAAGGCAGGCTCAGCAGCAGCGGATAGCCGAACGGATAGGCCGCCGGGGAGATGATGCTGTTGTGCGGATTGGGAATATAGGCGGTCGCCGCATAAGGCACGCCATCCACCAGATTGCGCGCATGCATGACGTAAAGCCCGAAGTCCGCCGACGTCCAGGTCTCGGCGCCACGCCGCGTCAGCGTGATGAGAAGCGCAAAAAGGACAAGCAGGCACCAGAAGGCCAGATCGACCCGCCACGCCTGCGCGGCCTTTGCCTGATGACGCATGTACACTCCCCCCGGACACCGGACCATAGCGCCCGGAAGAGGGGCTGCAAGATCAGCCGTGCTTGCGGTGCTCGCCGCGCACCCAGCGGACCGTGCCGGAACTGGCGCGCATGACGACACTCTCGGTCGTCATCTTGCCGCCCGGCAGACGCTTTACGCCGCTGAGGAGCGATCCGTCGGTCACGCCGGTCGCCGCAAAGATGCAGTCGCCCTTCGCGAGTTCGGACAGATCATAGATATAGTCGAGGTCGGTGATGCCCCATTTGCGGGCACGGGCCTTTTCATCGTCGTTGCGGAACAGCAGCCGCCCCTTGAACTGCCCGCCGACGCAGCGCAGCGCGGCTGCGGCCAGAACGCCTTCGGGAGCACCGCCGGAACCCATGTACATGTCGATGGTCGTTTCCGGGTTGGTGACGGCAATAACGCCTGCCACGTCGCCATCGGGGATGAGCATGATGCCGCATCCGATGCCGCGCAGTTCCGCAATCAGCTTTTCATGGCGCGGGCGATCAAGCACGCAGACGATGATCTCGCCGGGTTCGACACCCTTGGCCTTGGCCACGGCCTGCACGTTTTCGGTCGGCGACTTGGCAAGGTCGATAATGCCTTCGGGATAGCCGGGGCCAACGGCCAGCTTGTCCATATAGACGTCGGGGGCGTTGAGGAGGTTGCCTTCTTCGGCCACCGCCAGCACGGCCAGCGCATTCGGCCCGGCTTTGGCGGTGATCGTCGTGCCTTCAAGCGGATCAAGCGCGATATCGATGCGCGGCCCGGTGCCGATGGCGGAGCCCACCTTTTCCCCGATGTAGAGCATCGGCGCCTCGTCCCGTTCACCTTCGCCGATGACAACCGTGCCATCCATCGCCAGTTCGTTGAGCGCAGCGCGCATCGCTTCGACGGCGGCAGCGTCGGCGGCCTTTTCATCGCCGCGTCCGATCAGGTTTGACGCGTTGATCGCGGCCGCTTCGGTCACGCGTACCATTTCAAGAACGAGAACGCGGTCAAGAACCTTGCTGGCCGTTACCATTGGACAATCATCCCCTGATGTTTCAATTTGGCCTGCCCGTAGGACAGGACTTGCGCGATGTCGAGACGATGGAGGGTCTTTAATGTAGCGGTCATGCTCGTGACCGCGGCCCCGGCCCCCGCCGCCCTTCCCTCAGCCGACGTCCAGACGCTTTCCCTGCTTGAAAAGCACCGCCGCATGACGCGGGTCGAACCGGAATGTCGCGCGGCGCACGGCGACGAAATCGTGATCTGCGGCAGGCGCGATGCTGACCGGTACCGCGTGCCCCTGATCGAGCATGATGCGGGCGATCCACGCACCGAAACCGTGATGGATCAGCGCGAGCGGCTGCAGAACAAGACGACGCCCTGTCAGGCGCGCGGCCCCTACCTGGTGGGCTGCGGCATGGTGGGCGTCACGGTCTCGTCAACGATTGGCCGCGACGGCATCAAATACCGCCCGCTCGCCAAATAGCGCCTCAGACCTCGAGGATCGGCATCACCATCGGCGCCGCCTTCAGGCTGTCCGATCCTTCGAGCAGCGCCAGCGCCTTCGTCACATTGGCCTCGCGGCATTCATGCGTGACCATGGCAACGACGGCGGCCCCTTCGGCCGTGACACCGCGCTGGCTCAGCGACTCGATGGAGACGTCGGCATCGCGCATGGCGGCCGTGATTTCGGCCAGCACACCGGCCCGGTCGGCGACGATGAAGCGCAGATAGGTCCGTGCCGTCCGCGTGCCGGACGGGGCCCGGCTCGTGCGGGCGAGGCTCGCCACGGGCATGGCAAAGGCCGGGCCGGTCTCGCCGCGGGCAATGTCGATCAGGTCGGCAACCACAGCCGAGGCCGTCGGCCCTTCGCCCGCGCCACGCCCCTGCAGGAACAGGCGGCCCACGAAGTTTCCTTCGGCGACGACAGCATTGAGCGACCCGGTGACATGCGCCAGCGGATGGGCAAGTGGAACGAGGCAGGGCTGCACGCGCTGGAACAGGCCGTCACCATCGGCCGACGCCATGCCGACGAGGCGGATGCGATGGCCGAGCGAGTCGGCTTCGACAATGTCGGCCGCAATCACATGACGGATGCCGCGAATGTCGACACCGTCGAAATCGATCGCGGTTCCGAAAGCGAGGCTCGCCAGAATGGACAGCTTGTGCGCGGCATCAACGCCGTCAATGTCGAAGCTCGGGTCGGCCTCGGCATATCCCAGCGCCTGTGCCTCGGCGAGTACCTCGGCAAAGTCGCGGCCTTCGCTCTCCATCGTCGACAGGATGTAGTTGCAGGTGCCGTTCAAGATGCCGAAGACACCCGAAATCTCGTTCGCGGCCGCGCCTTCGCGCAGCCCCTTGATCACAGGAATGCCACCGGCAACCGCCGCTTCATATTTGAACGCAACGCCGCGTGCTTCAGCCTGTTCGGCGAGTTCGAGGCCATGATGCGCAATCATCGCCTTGTTGGCGGTCACAAAGGCACGGTCCGCAGCGATCGTGTTGCGTGCAAGGACGAGCGCCGGGCCGTCTGACCCGCCGATGAGTTCGACAACCACATCGACGTCCGGATGACTCGCGAGCGACGTCGTGTCATCGACCCACGCAAAGCTGGACAGATCAACGCCGCGATCCCGGTTCCGGTCGCGCGCGGAGATGGCGACAATCTCGATCGGGCGCCCCGCGCGCCGTTCAATGAGATCGCGGTTCGCGTCGATCAGCTTGATGACGCCTGCGCCCACGGTGCCGAGACCGGCCAGCGCCACCCGCAATGCCTTTGCCATTCCATTCGCTCCACAAAATCTGCTGCGCCGCCTTTAGGGTCCGGCGTCCCGATTGGGAATTGCCAATTTGCGGACCTGCGCCCCGACCGTTCACAATCATCGGACCCTTTGTGCCAAGGCGGGACAGGGGCAAATCAGCGCGAGATTTGGCCGTTCTTCTGTGCATAGGCTGACCTTCGTCACCTGCTGTACCGAGTAATTCGACACCATGTTCGCCCGGCCCGCGCGCCCTGTTCTGACACTCCGCAAGAGGACATGGCCTCTCTGGAGCCTGGGCGCACTGACGGCATTAACCATGTCTTTCGTTGGATTGCAGGCGGCTAACTTCTCACCCATCCCTGGTGTGCGTGGACATGAGCTGACCATCCCGCTCGATGAGCCGCTGCCCATGTATGCGCCGCAGGCCAATGCCGCTGCCACCGAATCGGTCGGGCTGGGCGACGACATCCCGATGCCCGCGCCGGTCGATGCCGCCGGAAATGCCATTCCCGCCCCGGCCCCGGCGCAACAAATGCCGGTCACGCCCTTCTCGCTGCCCGGCCGTTTTGACACCGGCCCGGCCGCCACACCCTATGTGTTCAAGGGCAAGACGGCCGCCGATACGCTGCGTGCGGCGATCTGCCTGACCTCTGCCATCTATTATGAGGCGGCGTCTGAAAGCGATGACGGGCAGCGTGCGGTCGCGCAGGTCATCTTGAACCGCGTCCGCCACCCGGCCTGGCCCGCCACGGTCTGCGGCGTGGTCTATCAGGGATCCGATATGCCGGGCTGCCAGTTCAGCTATGCCTGCGACGGATCGATGGCGCGCGTGCCGAGCCGCGACGGCTGGGCCCGCGCCAGCCGGATCGCACGTGCGGCGCTTGCCGGATATGTCTACGCGCCGGTCGGCCTTGCGACCTATTACCACACGCCGCAGGTCAACCCGCTCTGGAACCGGCCGCTCGTCATCACGGCGGTGATCGGCAATCACATCTTCTACCGGATGCCCGGCGCCAAGGGCGCGGCCCCGGCCTTCTTTGAACGCTATGCCGGGGGCGAACCCTATCCGGGGCCACTGCCACGCCGCGCGCCTTGGCCGGTGCCCGCCACGCCGGGCGGAGCGGCGACGCCCCTGCCCGCCACTGTCGCCGCGATCCCGGCGGCGCCCTACCCGATGTCTCAGCCGACGGCACCTATGCCCGCCATCTATGCGGCGGCCCCGACACGCCGCGTGAGCGAGGATGGCCGCTATGTGAAGAACGCGCTGCCGGAAAGCGATGTCCTGCCGCAATACCGCAATTCCGGGCAGTGGATCGGCAACTGACCGCACGGGCCGGTGCCCATTCGTGCAGGTTTCCATCGCCGCTCTTGCGTCGCTTGGTCTCCATCCCATATCGCGGAACCTGACCCCGTCCCCGACGGATTAAATCCCCGGACGTCCGGCACTTGCCTGTGACGAACAAATATGGAACAGACTATCCATGCTGACTCACATTCAGGTGCGGGGTGCCCGCGAGCACAACCTCAAGGGCGTGGATGTCGACATCCCGCGCGACACGCTGACGGTGATCACCGGCCTGTCGGGATCAGGCAAGTCCAGCCTTGCCTTCGACACGATCTATGCCGAAGGACAGCGTCGCTACGTGGAATCTCTGTCCGCTTATGCGCGCCAGTTTCTGGAAATGATGCAGAAGCCCGATGTCGATCACATCGAAGGCCTGTCGCCCGCGATCAGCATCGAGCAGAAGACGACAAGCCGCAACCCGCGGTCCACGGTCGCGACCGTCACCGAGATTTACGATTATATGCGCCTGCTCTGGGCGCGCATCGGCATCCCCTATTCGCCTGCAACCGGGCTCCCCATTTCAGCGCAGACCGTCAGCCAGATGGTCGACCGCGTCATGGCGCTGCCCGAAGGCACGCGCCTCTATCTGCTCGCCCCCGTCGTCCGGGGCCGCAAGGGCGAGTACCGCAAGGAACTCGCCGAATGGCAGAAAGCGGGCTTCACGCGCGTCCGCATCGACGGCCAGTTTTATGAGATCGATGAGGCTCCGGCGCTCGACAAGAAGTACAAGCATGACCTTGAGGTCGTCGTGGACCGCATCGTCGTGCGCGACGGGATCGAAACGCGGCTGGCCGACAGCTTTGAAACCGCGCTGAAGCTCGCCGACGGGCTCGCCTTTGTCGATCCGGCAGATGCACCGGCCGAGGACGACAAGTCCGACAAGCAGGTGCTGGGCAGCAACGCGCCCGCCGGCCGCATCGTCTTTTCCGAAAAGTTCGCCTGCCCCGTCTCGGGCTTCACCATCTCCGAGATCGAACCGCGCCTCTTCTCGTTCAACGCGCCGCAGGGCGCCTGCCCTGTCTGCGACGGGCTGGGTGAGAAGCTGTACTTTGATCCCGAACTGATCGTCCCCAATGAGGCGCTGTCGATCAAGGACGGGGCGATCGTCCCCTGGGCCAAGTCGAACCCGCCCAGCCCCTATTACATGCAGGTGCTGTCCTCGGTTGCCCGCCACTTCGAATTCAGCCTGACGACGCCGTGGAAAGATCTGTCGGACGAAATCAAGGACATCCTCCTCAATGGCTCGCTCGAAATCATCCGTCTGACCTTTCAGGACGGGCGCAAGAGCTATGACGTGCACAAGCAGTTCAATGGCGTGGTCGGCAATCTCAACCGCCGCCTGCTCCAGACCGACAGCGCCTGGATGCGCGAGGAACTCTCCAAATATCAGAGCGCCGCACCCTGCGAGACCTGTCATGGGGATCGCCTGAAGACCGAAGCGCTCTGCGTGAAGATCGCCGGGTCGACGATCAGCGACGCCACCCGTCTGTCGGTGGTCGATGCCGTCGCCTGGTTCGGGTCGCTCGAGGAGAAGCTGTCGCCGCAGCATCAGCAGATCGCCCGCGCGATCCTGAAGGAAATCAATGAGCGACTGGGCTTCCTCAACAATGTCGGGCTCGACTATCTGAACCTCAACCGCACCTCGGGCACGCTGTCGGGCGGCGAGAGCCAGCGCATCCGCCTCGCCTCGCAGATCGGGTCGGGCCTGTCGGGCGTGCTCTATGTCCTCGACGAACCGTCGATCGGCCTGCACCAGCGCGACAATGACATGCTGCTCGCAACGCTGCAGCGGCTGCGCGACCTTGGCAACACGGTGATCGTGGTCGAACATGACGAGGATGCGATCCGCCATGCCGACCATATCATCGACATGGGCCCCGGCGCCGGCGTGCATGGCGGCGTGATCGTCGCGCAGGGCACGCTCGCCGATATCGAAGCGACCGAAGGCAGCCTGACGGCCGACTATCTGACCGGGCGGCGGGAAATCGCCGTCCCTGCCAAGCGCCGCAAGGGCACCGGCAAGAAGCTGACCGTCAAAGGCGCGCGGGAAAACAATCTGCGCAATGTGTCGGCCGCGATCCCGCTTGGCACCTTCACCTGCATCACCGGCGTCTCCGGCTCCGGCAAGTCGAGCTTCACGATCGACACGCTCTACGCCAGCGCCGCGCGCCAGCTGAACGGCGCGCGCATTGTTGCGGGCAAGCACGACAAGATCGAAGGCCTGCAATATCTCGACAAGGTCATCGACATTGACCAGTCACCCATCGGGCGCACCCCGCGGTCCAACCCGGCGACCTATACGGGCGCCTTCACCAACATCCGGGACTGGTTTGCGGGCCTGCCCGAAGCGCAGGCGCGCGGTTACAAGCCGGGGCGCTTTTCCTTCAACGTCAAGGGCGGCCGCTGCGAAGCGTGCCAGGGCGACGGCGTCATCAAGATCGAGATGCACTTCCTGCCCGACGTCTATGTGACGTGCGAGGAGTGCAAGGGCGCGCGCTACAACCGCGAAACGCTGGAGGTGAAGTTCAAGGGCAAGTCGATTGCCGACGTGCTCGACATGACCGTCGAGGACGCAGTCGAGTTCTTCAAGGCCGTCCCGCCGATCCGCGACAAGATGGCGATGCTCGCCGAGGTCGGCCTTGGCTATGTCAAGGTCGGGCAGCAGGCAACCACCCTGTCGGGCGGCGAGGCGCAGCGCGTGAAGCTCGCCAAGGAACTCAGCCGCCGGGCGACGGGCAATACGCTCTACATTCTGGATGAGCCGACCACGGGTCTCCATTTCGAGGACGTCCGCAAGCTCCTGGAGGTGCTCCACGCGCTTGTGGAACAGGGCAACAGCGTTGTCGTGATCGAGCATAATCTGGACGTCATCAAGACCGCCGACTGGATCATCGATCTGGGCCCCGAAGGCGGGGTGAAGGGCGGCATGATCGTGGCCGAAGGCACGCCGGAAAAGGTCGCCGGTGTCGAGGGCAGCTATACCGGGGCCTATTTGAAGCCCCTCCTGACGCGGTCGAAAAAGGCAACTCCCACCGAACTGGCACTTGATCCGGCGGAGTGATTTTCTGGATGAAAAGGTGAAATAGCCTCTTCATCTTGCTTAAGACGGGACGGATCCGGCGCATCCAAATTGGTTGCGTAGGATTACGGAAGTCCCGAAGAACAAAGCATTTCCGCGCCTCAGTATTAACCGCAAACGCCGCGTTTACGCGGGTTTACGCGAAATTAACCTTTCAACTTCATATGTTTTTTGGTTAATGGATCACGTCGCGCTTCGGACCAATCCGGCGGGACATCAAAGGTTGCAAAAGGGGGCGTGCCAATGCGCGTGTTGCTGATCGAAGACGAGCCGACAACGGCCAAAGCTATTGAGTTGATGCTGACCAATGAAGGCTTCAACGTTTACTCGACCGACCTGGGCGAGGAAGGCTTGGACCTCGGCAAGCTCTATGACTACGACATCATCTGTCTCGACCTGAACCTGCCTGACATGCACGGCTATGACGTGCTGAAGAAGCTGCGCAGCGCCAAAGTGCAGACGCCGGTTCTCATCCTGTCCGGCATCAGCGAGATGGACTCCAAGATCCGCAGCTTTGGCATTGGCGCTGACGATTACGTCACCAAGCCGTTCCACCGCGAAGAGCTGGTCGCCCGCATCCATGCCGTCGTCCGTCGTTCCAAGGGCCATTCGCAGTCGGTCATCCGCACCGGCAAGCTCTCGGTGAACCTGGATGCCAAGACCGTGGAAGTCGATGGCGCCCGCGTCCACCTGACCGGCAAGGAATATGCGATGCTGGAGCTCCTGTCGCTCCGCAAGGGCACCACCCTGACCAAGGAAATGTTCCTGAACCACCTTTATGGCGGCATGGACGAACCCGAACTCAAGATCATCGACGTCTTCATCTGCAAGCTGCGCAAGAAGCTGGCGCTGGCATGTGGGGGCGAAAACTATATCGAGACCGTCTGGGGCCGCGGCTACGTGCTGCGCGACCCGGAAGATCAGGCGGTTGCCGCCTGAGTTTTTCAGTCACCTCAAAGCACATTGGGCCGGGCTGGCGACAGCCTGGCCTCTTTTTTTGCCCGCGGCGAAAGAGTCTATTGTGCAATGCAGCAATCCGTTGCAGCATGATGACGGATGGGACTCAAACGCGCTTTTGACGAAATATACGGGGCTTCGGACGGCAAGGCGCCGCGCCAGGGGTTTGAGACACTCGCAAAATGGCTGAACAGCACCGACCTTGAGGATCTGCGCGGGCGGCAGGGCGCTGCCGAAGCCGCCTTCCGGCAGCTGGGCATCACCTTTGCCGTCTATGGCGACGATGAAGCGGCAGAGCGCATCATTCCGTTCGACATCGTCCCGCGCCTCTTCACAGCCAGAGAATGGAGCCGTCTCGCCGTCGGGCTGGAACAGCGCGTGAAGGCGCTCAACGCCTTTGTTGCTGACATCTATGGCGAACGCGCCATCCTGAAAGACGGGATCATCCCGGAAGAGCTGGTGCTGGCCAACAGCCAGTTCTGCATCCCCATGAATGGCTTCACGCCGCCGCATGGCCTCTACACGCACATTTGCGGGATCGATCTTGTGCGGACCGGGCCGGACGACTTCTACATCCTGGAAGACAATGCCCGCACGCCGTCCGGCGTGTCGTACATGCTCGAAAACCGGGAGGCGATGCTGCGGCTCTGCCCCGACCTGTTCGAAAACCTGCCGGTCCAGCCGGTCGACTGCTATCCGGACAGTCTGCGTGCGATGCTGGCCTCAGTCGCACCGCATACGGCCGCGGCGGACCCGACCTGCGTTCTTCTGACGCCGGGGCGCTACAACAGCGCCTATTATGAACACAGCTTCCTCGCCGATAATGCGGGCATCGAACTCGTTGAAGCGCCCGATCTGATCGTTGATGACGACGTCGTCTGGATGATGACCATTCAGGGCCGCAAGCGCGTCGATGTCATTTACCGGCGGATCGATGACGCCTTTCTGGACCCCCTCGTCTTCCGTCCGGATTCCTATCTGGGCGTTCCCGGGCTGATGGCGGCGTATCTGGCGGGCAACGTCACGATTGTGAACGCGCCAGGCACAGGCATCGCCGATGACAAGGCGATCTATTCCTACATGCCCGAAATCGTCCGCTATTATTCGGGCGAGGAGGCCAAGCTGCCGATCGTCGACACATGGCGCTGCCGGGAGCCCGAGGCCCTCAAATATGTGCTCGCGCATCTGGACGAGCTGGTCGTGAAGCTGGTCGATGGATCGGGCGGCTATGGCATGCTCGTCGGCCCCACGGCGACGAAGCAGCAGATCGAGGACTTTCGAAAGGCACTGATGGCGGAACCGCACCGCTATATCGCGCAGCCCACCCTCGCCCTGTCAACCGTGCCCACCCTCGTCGAAAGCGGCATCGCGCCGCGCCATGTCGATTTCCGCCCCTTCGTCCTCTCCGGCTCCAATGGCGTGACGATCACGCCCGGCGGGCTGACACGCGTCGCGCTGGCCGAAGGGTCGCTCGTCGTGAACTCAAGCCAGGGCGGCGGGACAAAGGACAGTCTGGTCCTCTACGACACGGGGGATGAGGCGTGATGCTCAGCAGGGTCGCCGCCTCGCTCTACTGGCTCGGACGCTACATGGAACGCGCCGAGTTTACGGCAAGGCTGGTGGAAGCGACCATCCGGCTTGACCATATGTCCGCCCGCCCCGCCGGTACCGGCGCCTGGGCGAGCGCGCTCGCTGTAGTGCAGGGCGATTCCCGCTTTTCGGCCACCGGCCAGCCAATCACACAGAAGACGGTCAGCCAGTTCCTGACGCTAGATCCGACCAACCCCGGCTCGATCCGCAGCTGCATCGATGCCGCGCGCGACAATGGGCGGGCCGTGCGCACTGCCCTCACCCGTGAGGCTTGGGAGACCGTCAACAGCTCCTGGCTGTCGCTGAGCAAGCGCAGCAAGACCTGGAGCCTGGAGAGCACGCTTGCCCTCGTGGAGAGCGTGACAGCGCAGGCGCGCGGCTTTGAAGGGGCGCTGCACCGCATGCTGCGATCCGAAGCCTATTGGTTCATCCGTCTTGGCATGGCGGTGGAGCGCGGCGACAACAGCGCGCGGCTCGTCGATGTCAAATATCACCTGCTCCTGCCCGAAGGCGAACCCGTGGGCGGCGTGATCGACCGTGACCAGTGGACGACGATCCTGCACACCGTCTCTGCGGTCACCGCCTTCCGCTGGCTCTACAAGAGCGGCCTGACCCCCTCGGCGGTTGCCGACCTGCTCATCCTGCGGCCGGAAATGCCGCGTTCGCTCGTCGCCTCGGCCGAAGAGGTCGAGAAATATCTGACCGCGCTCGGCCGTCTGACCGGGCTTCAGGGCGAGGCCGACCGGATCGCCCGCCGCCGCCATATCGACATGGGTCGGCTGGACATCGACCAGATCATCATCAGCGGCCTGCACGAATTTCTGACGGGCTATATCGCCAACAATGCGCAGCTCGACCTTGCCATCGCCAAGCAGTTCCGGTTTCCCTGATGCAGATCCACGTCCATCATTCCACCGTCTATGAATTTTCGCAGCCGCAGACGCGGTTGATCCAGCTGCTGCGCGTCACGCCGCCGAGCTTTTCGGGACAGAATGTGCTCGATTGGTCGATCGATATCGATCGCGATGCCCGGATGCGGACATCGACCGACGGCTATGGCAACGTCATCACGATGCTCTACGTCGACGGGCCGGTCGACCGGATCGAGATCGTCAAGCGCGGCACCGTGTTCACGCAGGACCGCTTTGGCGTCGTGACCGGGACCAATGAAGTCCTGCCGCCCAAGGCCTATCTGGCATCGACGTCGCTGACCGAAGCCGATGATGCCATTTGCGCGCTCGCAAAGATGATCGAACGGCGGCAGCCGGGCCGCCTCATGCTGCTGCATGACCTGATGACGACCATCAAATCCAAGATGCGCTTCCTGACTGGTGAAGGCGACCCCTATCGCATGGCGCAGGTCGCCTTTGCCGAAGGGCATGGCGTGTGTCAGGACTTTGCCCACATCTTCTGCGCGGCCGCCCGCCATCTGGGCATTCCAGCGCGCTATGTCTCGGGCCACCTCTATCAGCATCATGGCCCGGCGATGCAGGAGGCGAGCCACGCCTGGGCCGAAGCCTGGGTCGATGATCTCGGCTGGACCGGCTTTGACATCGCCAATGGCGTCTGCCCCGACGATGCCTATGTCCGGGTTGCAATCGGGCTGGACTATCGCGCGGCTGCACCGCTATCGGGGTCCCGCCATGGTGCAGGGGAGGAGAAGATGGGCGTGCGCGTCCTCGTCAGCCAGCCCGGCCAATAGGCTGAACAGGCGGGACAATTCATGACCTATTGTGTGGGTATTCTGGTGCGCGACGGCTTGGTGATGATCGCCGACACGCGCACGAATGCCGGCGTCGACAACATCTCCACCTATCGCAAGCTCCACATGATCGAAGAAACCGGCGACCGGCTCGTCTATGCGGCGAGCGCCGGGAACCTCTCGGTCACGCAACATGCGCTGTCGCTGCTGAAGGAAGGGCTGGAGCCTTTGGAAGAAGGCGGCGAACGTCGCTTCACGACCGCAGCGCCGACCATGTTTGCCGTCGCGCAGCTCTTTGCCGAAGCCGTGCGCCTCGCCAGCGAGCAGTTGTCCGAAACGCTGGAGGCACGCAGCATCCCGGCGACGGTCTCCTTCCTGCTTGGTGGCCGCATCGGCGGCGGGCCGCTGGTCCTTTATTATGTCTATGACGCGGGCAATTTCATCGAATGCCGCCCGGACTCGCCCTTCCTGCAGATCGGTGAGAGCAAATATGGCAAGCCGATCCTGGACCGCGCCCTGAACTTTGAAACGCCTCTGGAAGAGGCGGTGAAGGTAGCGCTCATCTCGTTCGACTCCACGATGCGCTCCAACCTCGCCGTCGGTCGGCCGCTCGACATGATCGTCGTCCCGCGGGACAAGGTCCACGCCGTCGTCAAACGGCGGATCGGCAGCGATGACCGCTATTTCAACGATCTGTCCGCGCGCTGGGGGATGCTCCTCACCGAAGCGCGCGCCGCCATTCCCGACCCGCCATTCATGGCCGACTTTGTGAAGGTCAACGGGAAGTAGGCCAGAAAAAACCCCGCCGGATCGCTCCGACGGGGTCTTTCTTTAGCCGATCAACCGATCAGGCGAAGGTCACGGCAACCTTCGAGCGGCGACGCATGGCCGAGCCGACAAGGCCGAAGCCTGCGAGCATCATCGCCCAGGCGGCCGGTTCGGGCACGCCCGGATTGGGGATACCATTCTTCGTACCGGTCAACAGAATGTAGTTTCCTCCGAACCGCAGGCCATAAATGTCCGTCTGGTCGGAGCGGATGCCACGGAATTCAAAAGCGTTGAACCCGCCGGGCGTGGAGATCGGGGCCAGCTGCGTCAGGTCATACGACGCAAAGGTATTCCCGTTGATGTCGAGTGCAGAAATCGTCGCATTGTCTCCGACCCGCGGCGCGTAATTCATGAAGAAGCCGATTTCCTTGACCGGCCCTGCCTTGCGCACCAGTTGTGCGTAACCGGTGCCGGAATCGACGCCGATATAGACGGCGCTTCCGCCGAAGCTGCCATTGCTCGAAAGACCGTAGCCACCCTGGCCGACAACCGACCCTCGGCCCGAATTCCCGCCGCCACCGGGTGCCGCCGTGAAGGTATAGCCATCAACGGTAATGGGACCGAACGTGAAGTTATACTGGCCGTTGGCAAAGGCGGAGAGATTCAGCCCGGGACCGGCATAGCCCGCATCCGTCGTGATAAGCGTGGTGGCAGCGAACGCCGGACCGGACAAAAAGCCGATCGAGGCGACTGCCGCGATGAACATCTTTTTCATGATTAGCTCCAGTTGCAAACTAGGTTTCGCGCGCCGCAGAAATTTCTGCTGACACAAAGGAGCGACCGAGATTGATGTTAACGATCAGTAATGAGTCGGGCAACGGACAAAAGCGCCGCAAATTCCCGTTTTGGGACACGAGCCTCCAACGGCCCAATGACGAAAAACCCCGCCGGATCGCTCCGGCGGGGTCCATCGATTCAGACTGATCCTCAGATCAGGCGAAGGTCACCGCAACCTTGGTGCGGCGACGCATGGCCGAGCCGACAAGGCCGAAGCCTGCGAGCATCATTGCCCAAGCGGCTGGTTCGGGGACGCCGCGCACCTGCTTGATGTCACCCACCGTCATATCGTCAAAGCCGAAGCGGTCGCCACCTGACTGTGCGAACGTCACCGTCGTGAACGGGTTGGCTTTGTCTGTGACACCCCAGAACAGCAGGCTCGCATTGGGCGCCCCGATGGTGTTCGCAACAGTGAACACCCGCTCGCTTGCCAGGCCCTTGTCCAACGTCACCTGCAGGGCCTGCTGGACGTCGCCAATGTCAGTACCGTAAAAGCCGAAGGCGGCAATCTGGCTGGCAAAGGAGATCGTGAACGCGTTGAACTGATTGTCGTAGAACTGCGTTCCCGATGTGGCGTACGTGCCCGTGACCGGAGAGTTTCGCACGGCACCGCCGCCCGACAATGTGCCATTGATCATGCCGAGCCCGCCCACGAAGGTCAGCGGAACCGACGCCGCACCTACGGTTTCGGATTCGAAATCTTCGGTGCTGACGCCTGCCGTGAGGGCCGCAAGGAAGGCCGTCCGCGCCGTGACCGGATCTCCGGACACACCGCCGGCCGGGTTCAGATTTTCGCCAAAGTAGATCGTCGGCGCCGCCTGTGCGGCTACCGGAAGGATTGCCACCGCAGCAACTGCGGCGAATAGGGTATTTTTCATGAGAATATCCTGTCAGTTGTTTCAAGACAGGACCGGTCTGAATTCAGACTCAAGTCCGAGATGCGACCTCGGACCTTTATGGTTACCGATCCTCAAGGGTCTGGCAAGGCCAATTCTGAGGCGAGCTATCCCATTGCGGGACCGGTTCGTCGGCCACGAAAAACCCCGCCGGATCGCTCCGGCGGGGTCCATCGATTCAGGCTGATCCCCAGATCAGGCGAAGGTCACCGCAACCTTGGTGCGGCGACGCATGGCCGAGCCGACAAGGCCGAAGCCTGCGAGCATCATTGCCCAGGCTGCCGGTTCAGGAACGCCACCATTCATGCCCTTGGCAGCGAGCTTGAGCTCGTTCACGCGCAGCTTGAAGGAGTCGCCCGTCGCGCCTGCGCCACCGGGCTGGTGGAAGTTCACCGTGGTTTCACCACCGATCATGTAGGATCCGGAGCCGAATGCGCCCATCGCGAGGATGCCGCCAGCCTGGCCCGTGATGAGCGTGGTGAAGCCCGCACCCGTCACGCTGTTGTGCGAGAAGAAATTGCCCGTGAAGCTGGTCGTGCCGAGACCCGCATCGAGGCCGGCGGTGATACCGGCGGCCGTGAGCTGGGCCGAGTTGCTGAACGCGGTGTAGGTCGACGTCGCACCAAAGCCGAGGTTGGTGCTCGAAGCGCCGCCATTATAGGCCGCATTCACGAACAGACGACCACCGCCCGTGACATAGGACTGTGCCGCGGCCGCGCCGGTGCTGTTGAAATAGGAGCTGAAGGCGTTGCCGTTGCTGTCGCCGCCATCCATGAAGATGAAGCTGTGACCGGCCGTGAACACGGAGTCACTGAAACCGGTGACCTTGGTCCAGTTGCCTGCACCAAAGGCCGCGTCCATCGCCGCATCATTGGTCGTGTTGCCCCAAGGATTGTTGCCCGTGACGTAGACGATACCGGCGGCATTCGCAGAAGCGGTAAGAGCCATCGTGGCGACGGCTGCGAGAAGAAACTTTTTCATCAAGATCACCCTGTTTCCCAAGAAATTGCCTTCGGATGATCCTTCATCTCGTCGGCCAACGACTGCGACACCGTTAACTTGGTGTTAAAACATATTCATTTTGGCGACAAGTGATTCCACCGGGTTCCGGGCCACTGTCCCACATCGGCACAGGCTTGATCCAAAAGTAAAACCCCGCCGGATCGCTCCGACGGGGTCTTATTTTTTCCAGCTGGAAATGGAGAGGAAGCTTATTCCTCGCCCATGTCCTCCACCGATTCCGGCGTGTGGATGACGGCGGCCAGCGCATCGTCGCCCGTGTCCGCCTCAACCGGCTGCCGCAGTTCGGCGGCACGCTCTTCGGCGGCCGTCTTCGGGGCAATCAGGCTTTCCTGCCAGGCGCGCTGCTGCACGCGGAGAGCAGCGTCGCGGCTGGAGGCGGTGACGCGCAGACGGTTCATGCCCGCGCCGGTCCCGGCGGGGATGAGACGGCCAACGATCACGTTTTCCTTCAGGCCCATCAGCGTGTCCTTCTTGCCCTCGACCGAAGCCTGGGTCAGGACGCGCGTCGTTTCCTGGAAGGACGCCGCCGAGATGAAGCTGCGGGTCTGCAGCGACGCCTTGGTGATGCCCAGAAGGATCGGCTTGCCCTGCGCCGGCTCACCGCCGGTGACGGCAGCCTTGGCGTTGATCTCAAGCATTTCCTCACGATCGACTTCTTCGCCCGGAAGCAGCGTCGTGTCGCCGGCGTGCGTGATCTCAACCTTCTGCAGCATCTGACGAACGATCGTTTCGATGTGCTTGTCGTTGATCTTCACGCCCTGCAAGCGATAGACTTCCTGGATTTCCGCGACGAGATATTCGGCCAGCGGCTCGATGCCCATCGCTTCCAGAATGTCGTGCGGATCGAGCGAGCCCGAGACGATGACGTCCCCGCGCTTCACAAGATCGCCTTCCTGAACGTCGATGACCTTGGACTTCGGCACCAGGAATTCGACCAGATCGCCGTCTTCCGGCTGGATACCGATCTTGCGCTTGGCCTTATAGTCCTTGCCGAAGATCACGCGGCCGGAGATCGGCGCGATGATCGCGGCGTCCTTCGGCTTGCGGGCTTCGAACAGTTCGGCAACGCGCGGCAGACCGCCGGTGATGTCGCGGGTCTTGGCGGCTTCGCGGGTCACACGCGCGAGAACATCGCCCGCCTGAACCGTGGCACCGTCTTCAACCGAGAGCATCGCACCGACCGCAAGCATGTAACGGCCTGCTTCCCCGGAGTCGCTGTCGAGCAGCGTCAGGCGCGGACGAAGATCGATCTTCGAACGGCCCGGACGGAACTCGGTCACGACCTTCTGGGCAATGCCCGTCGCTTCGTCGGTCTGTTCCACGAGCGTCTGGCCCTCAACGAGGTCCTGATACTTCACGATGCCGGGGATTTCCGTGATCACCGGCATGGTGAACGGATCCCATTCCGCGATGCGTGCGCCCTTCTTCACCTTCGCGCCGTCTTCAAACAGCACGTAGGAACCGTAAGGCAGACGGTCCGCCGCCCGCTCACGGCCATTCTCGTCGAGAAGGACGATTTCGCCGTTGCGCGACAGCGCGACGTTGCGGCCGTTCTTGTCGGTAATCGTGCGCAGTTCACGGAAGTGGATGGTGCCATCCACGGCCGCTTCGAGGTGCGACTGCTGGTTGAGCTGCGCCGCGCCACCGATGTGGAACGTACGCATGGTCAGCTGCGTGCCCGGTTCACCGATCGACTGTGCGGCGATGACGCCAACGGCTTCACCGATGTTGACCGGCGTCCCGCGTGCGAGGTCACGGCCATAGCACTTGCCGCAGACACCCATGCGGGTTTCGCAGATGAGCGGCGAGCGGATGCGGACGGCCTGGATGCCGATCTCTTCGATCGCAGCAACCATCGGCTCGTCGAGCAGCGTGCCTGTCTCGATGATGGTTTCCTTGGTCTTGGGATCGACAATGTCTTCGGCAACGGTACGGCCGAGAATACGCTCGGCGAGCGAGGCGATGACCGAACCACCCTGAACGATCGCCTTCATTTCGAGCGCGCGTTCGGTGCCGCAATCTTCCTCGATCACGGTGCAGTCCTGCGACACGTCGACCAGACGGCGGGTCAGATACCCCGAGTTCGCCGTCTTGAGCGCCGTATCCGCGAGACCCTTACGGGCGCCGTGGGTGGAGTTGAAGTATTCAAGAACGGTCAGACCTTCCTTGAAGTTCGAGATGATCGGCGTTTCGATGATCTCGCCCGACGGCTTGGCCATGAGGCCGCGCATCCCGGCGAGCTGCTTGATCTGCGCCTGCGAACCACGCGCCCCGGAGTGCGCCATCATGTAGATCGCGTTGGTCGGCAGTTCACGTCCATCCGGGCCCTTCTTTACGGCCTGGATTTCCTTCATCATTTCGCCGGCCACCTGGTCACCGCAACGGCTCCAGGCGTCGATCACCTTGTTGTACTTTTCCTGCTGGGTGATCAGACCGTCCTGATACTGCTGTTCAAAGTCACGCACTTCGACACGCGTCTTTTCGACCAGTTCGTCCTTGGCGGCCGGGATGACCATGTCGTCCTTGCCGAAGGAGATGCCAGCGTTGCAGGCGTGACGGAAGCCAAGTGCCATGATCGCGTCAGCAAACAGAACCGTCTCCTTCTGACCGGCATGGCGATAGACGATGTCGATGACGTCGCCGATTTCCTTCTTGGTCAGCAGGCGGTTGACGGTGTCGAAGGGCACCTTGTGGGTCTTCGGGAGGCATTCGCCCAGCAACATGCGGCCCGGGGTCGTTTCGAAGCGGCCCATGATCTGCTCACCGGCTTCGTTCGTCTGCGGCACGCGCGCGATGATCTTCGAATGCAGTGTCACAGCCTTGGCGAACAGGGCCTGATGCACTTCGTCGATATTGGCGATCATCATGCCTTCGCCGGGTTCGCCTTCCTTCATCATCGACAGATAATAAAGGCCGAGGACCATGTCCTGCGACGGAACGATGATCGGCTTGCCGTTGGCGGGCGACAGGATGTTGTTGGTCGACATCATCAGCACGCGCGCTTCCAGCTGGGCTTCCAGCGAGAGCGGCACGTGGACGGCCATCTGGTCACCGTCGAAGTCGGCGTTGAAGGCCGAACAGACGAGCGGGTGCAGCTGGATCGCCTTGCCTTCGATCAGAACGGGTTCAAACGCCTGGATGCCCAGACGGTGAAGCGTCGGTGCGCGGTTGAGCATGACGGGGTGTTCGCGGATCACTTCGTCCAGGATGTCCCAGACTTCCTTGCGTTCCTTTTCGACCCACTTCTTCGCCTGCTTCAGCGTCATCGACATGCCCTTGGCGTCGAGGCGCGAATAGATGAACGGCTTGAACAGCTCGAGCGCCATCTTCTTCGGCAGGCCGCACTGGTGCAGCTTGAGTTCCGGACCGGTCACAATGACCGAACGGCCCGAATAGTCGACGCGCTTGCCGAGCAGGTTCTGACGGAAGCGGCCCTGCTTGCCCTTGAGCATGTCGGACAGCGACTTCAGCGGACGCTTGTTGGCGCCCGTGATCGTCCGGCCACGTCGGCCATTGTCGAACAGCGCGTCAACGGCTTCCTGAAGCATGCGCTTTTCGTTGCGGACGATGATGTCCGGCGCGCGCAGTTCCATCAGACGCTTCAGGCGGTTGTTGCGGTTGATGACGCGGCGATAGAGATCGTTGAGATCGGACGTCGCGAAACGGCCGCCATCAAGCGGCACGAGCGGACGCAGTTCCGGCGGGATGACCGGCACGACCTGCAGGATCATCCATTCCGGACGGTTGCCGGAATCGATGAACGATTCCACGACCTTCAGGCGCTTGATGATCTTCTTGGGCTTCAGTTCCGACTTGGTTTCGGCGAGTTCCTTCAGCAGGTCTTCGCGCTCACCTTCCAGATCGAGGCTTTCAAGCAGGACACGGATCGCTTCCGCGCCGATGCCCGCGGAGAAGGCGTCTTCGCCATATTCGTCCTGCGCGTCGAGCAGCTCGTCCTCGGTCATCAGCTGGAACTTTTCGAGCGGGGTCAGGCCCGGTTCCATGACGATGTAGTTTTCGAAGTAGAGCACGCGCTCCAGCTGCTTGAGCTGCATGTCGAGCAGCAGGCCGATGCGCGACGGCAGCGACTTCAGGAACCAGATGTGCGCGACGGGCGCGGCCAGTTCGATATGGCCCATGCGCTCACGACGGACCTTGGAGACCGTGACTTCGACACCGCACTTTTCGCAGACGATGCCCTTGTACTTCATGCGCTTGTACTTGCCGCACAGGCATTCGTAATCCTTGATCGGACCGAAGATGCGCGCGCAGAACAGGCCGTCACGTTCCGGCTTGAACGTGCGGTAGTTGATCGTTTCGGGCTTCTTGATCTCACCGAAGGACCACGAGCGGATACGTTCCGGCGACGCGATCCCGATCTGGATCTGGTCGAAGGTCTCGGGCTTGGACATCGGGTTGGCAAAGGCCATCAAGTCGTTCATTTTTCGCTCCATTTCTCCTTCCTGTTCGGGAAGGAGCAGAGGTGGAATTGGTCATCTCGGACGGGGTTCCGGCCCGTCACCGGCCCCTCCCCCGAAAGGGAGGGGCGGATCGGTTATTCGGCTGCGATGGCAAGCCCGTCGCTGTCATCGTCATCGCCAAGGCTGGTCAGTTCGACATTGAGGCCGAGCGAACGCATTTCCTTCACGAGAACGTTGAAGCTTTCCGGGATGCCGGCTTCGAAGGTGTCGTCACCCTTGACGATCGCTTCGTACACCTTGGTGCGGCCGACCACGTCGTCGGACTTCACCGTGAGCATTTCCTGCAGCGTATAGGCAGCACCGTAAGCCTGAAGCGCCCAGACTTCCATTTCCCCGAAGCGCTGGCCACCGAACTGGGCCTTACCGCCCAGCGGCTGCTGGGTGACGAGGCTGTACGGGCCGATCGAACGGGCGTGGATCTTGTCGTCGACAAGGTGGTGCAGCTTCAGCATGTAGATGTAGCCCACAGTCACCTTGCGGTCGAACGCTTCCCCGGTGCGGCCGTCATAGACCGTGACCTGACCCGAACCGTCGAGCCCGGCGAGTTCGAGCATCCGGGTCACGTCGGGTTCGCGGGCCCCGTCGAACACCGGCGTTGCCATCGGCACACCGTTGAGGAGGAGCTGCGCCATTTCCACGATGTCGCTATCGGTGCGGGCGTCGATCTCTTCCTTATACTCATCGCCATAGACGAGCTTCAGACGGTCACGCACGACCTGCGGCGGCGCGCCGGCGGCTTCGCCACCCGACGAACGCCATTCCTCAAGCGCTGCCTGGATCTGCTTGCCCAGACCGCGCGCGGCCCAGCCAAGGTGCGTTTCGAAGATCTGCCCGACGTTCATGCGCGACGGCACGCCCAGCGGGTTCAGAACGATATCGACCGGCGTCCCGTCTTCGAGGAACGGCATGTCCTCGATCGGCACGATGCGGCTGATGACCCCCTTGTTCCCGTGACGGCCGGCCATCTTGTCGCCCGGCTGAAGCTTGCGCTTCACGGCAACGAAGACCTTGACCATCTTGAGCACGCCCGGCGCCAGATCGTCACCACGCTCGACCTTTTCGACGCGGTCTTCGAACTTCGCGTTGATCCGCTTGACGGCATCGTCATACTGGATCTTCACGGCTTCGAGGTCGGCCTGCACGCGGTCGTCCTGAACGGCGATCTTCCACCATTCATGGCTTTCCACTTCGGAAAGGCCCTGAGCGTCGATCGCTTCGCCCTTCTTCAGACCCTTCGGCGCAGCGGTTGCGACCTGACCGATCAGCATTTCCTTCAGGCGCGAATAGGTGGCGCGGTTGAGGATCGTACGTTCGTCGTCACGGTCCTTGGCCAGCGCTTCCTTTTCTTCGGTCTGAATGGCGCGCGTACGGTCATCAATGTCGATGCCGTGACGGTTGAAGACACGGACTTCGACGACCGTGCCGGCAACGCCCGGCGGCAGACGCAGCGAGGTATCGCGCACGTCGGAGGCCTTTTCACCGAAGATGGCGCGGAGGAGCTTTTCTTCCGGCGTCATCGGGCTTTCGCCCTTCGGCGTGATCTTGCCGACGAGGATATCGCCCGGCTCGACTTCGGCACCGATGTAGACAATGCCCGCTTCGTCGAGGTTGCGCAGCGCTTCCTCACCGACGTTCGGGATGTCGCGGGTGATGTCTTCCGGCCCGAGCTTGGTGTCACGGGCCATGACTTCGAACTCCTCGATGTGGATCGAGGTGAAGACGTCGTCCTTCACGATGCGTTCGCTGATCAGGATCGAGTCTTCGTAGTTGTAGCCGTTCCAGGGCATGAACGCGACGAGGCTGTTGCGGCCCAGCGCCAGTTCGCCCAGTTCGGTCGACGGACCGTCGGCGATGATGTCGCCAGCCGACACCGGATCGCCCACCTTCACCAGCGGACGCTGGTTGATGCAGGTGTTCTGGTTCGAACGCTGGAACTTCTGGAGACGGTAGATGTCCACGCCCGACTGGTCGGCATCGACTTCGCCCGTCGCACGCACGACGATACGGGTCGCGTCGACCTGGTCGACGATGCCCGCGCGGCGCGCCGCAATCGCAGCACCCGAGTCACGCGCGACCGTTTCTTCCATGCCGGTACCGACGAACGGCGCTTCGGCACGCACGAGCGGCACGGCCTGACGCTGCATGTTCGATCCCATGAGCGCGCGGTTGGCGTCATCGTTTTCCAGGAACGGAATGAGCGATGCGGCGACCGAGACGAGCTGCTTGGGCGAAACGTCCATCAGCGTGATCTGTTCACGGTTGGCGATCAGGAATTCGCCCGCTTCACGCGACGAAATCTGTTCTTCGGCAAAGCTGCCATCGGGGTTCAGTTCGGCGTTCGCCTGCGCGATGGTGTGCTTGGCTTCTTCCATGGCCGACAGATAGACCACGTCGCCCGACACCTTGCCGTCCACGACCTTGCGGTACGGCGTTTCGATGAAGCCGTACTTGTTGACGCGGCTGAACGAGGCCAGCGAGTTGATGAGACCGATGTTCGGGCCTTCCGGCGTTTCAATCGGGCAGATGCGGCCATAGTGCGTCGGGTGAACGTCGCGGACTTCGAAGCCCGCACGTTCGCGGGTGAGACCGCCCGGCCCGAGCGCCGAAACGCGACGCTTGTGCGTCACTTCGGACAGCGGGTTGGTCTGGTCCATGAACTGCGACAGCTGCGAGGAGCCGAAGAATTCGCGGACCGCCGCCACAGCCGGCTTTGCGTTGATCATGTCGTTCGGCATCACCGTCGACACGTCGACCGACGACATGCGTTCCTTCACGGCGCGCTCCATGCGGAGCAGGCCGATGCGGTACTGGTTTTCCAGCAGCTCACCAACCGAACGCACGCGGCGGTTGCCGAGGTTGTCGATATCGTCGATTTCGCCCTTGCCGTCCTTCAGGTCGACAAGCGTCTTCACGACGGCGAGAATGTCTTCGGTGCGCAGCGTGGTCAGATCATCCGGCGCATCGAGGCCGAGGCGCATGTTGAGCTTCACGCGGCCGACAGCCGAGAGGTCATAGCGCTCCGGATCGAAGAACAGGCCGGCAAACAGCGCTTCGGCGGTTTCCTTCGTCGGCGGTTCGCCGGGGCGCATGACGCGGTAGATGCTGTCGAGCGCCATATCGCGGTCTTCAGCCTTGTCGACCTTCAGCGTGTTGCGCATCCACGGACCCGTGTTCACATGGTCGATGTCGAGCAGTTCGAGACGGTCAACGCCCGCCTTGTCAAGCTTTTCGAGGTTTTCCGCGGAAACTTCCTCGCCGGCTTCGATGTAGATTTCACCGGTCTGCTCATTGATGAGGTCGAGCGCCGAATAGCGGCCGAAGATTTCCTCGGTCGGGATCAGCAGCGTCTCAAGACCGTCCTTGTGCGCCTTGTTGGCGGCACGCGGGCTGATCTTCTGGCCGGCCGCGAACACGACTTCGCCCGTCTTTGCGTCAACGACGTCATAGAGCGGCTTCTGACCGCGCCAGTTTTCGCTGACATAGGGCACCTTCCAGCCGCCTTCGGCACGGCCGAAGGTGACGGTGTTGTAGAAGTGGTGCAGGATTTCTTCCGGGCTCAGGCCGAGCGCGAGGAGCAGCGCCGTGACGGGCAGCTTGCGCTTGCGGTCGATACGGACGTTGACGATGTCCTTGGCGTCGAATTCGAAATCGAGCCAGGAACCGCGATACGGAATGACGCGGGCGGCGAAGAGATACTTGCCCGACGAGTGGGTCTTGCCACGGTCATGGTCGAACAGAACACCCGGCGAGCGGTGCATCTGCGACACGATGACGCGTTCGGTGCCGTTGATGAAGAAGGTGCCGTTCTCGGTCATGAGCGGCATGTCGCCCATGTACACGTCCTGCTCCTTGATATCGAGGACCGAACGGGTTTCCGTTTCGGTATCGACCTCAAAGACGATCAGGCGGAGCGTGACCTTCATCGGGGCAGCATAGGTGATGCCGCGCTGACGGCATTCTTCCACGTCGAACTTGGGATCTTCCAGTTCGTAATTGACGAAGTCGAGTTCGGCCGTGCCGGCGAAGTCGCGGATCGGGAAAACGCTGCGCAGCGTCTTTTCCAGACCGGAGACATAGCCCGTCGACGGGTCCGACCGCAGGAACTGTTCGTAGGATTCGCGCTGAACCTGAATCAGGTCCGGCATTTCCGCCACTTCGTGGATATTGCCGAACATCTTGCGGATGCGCTTCTTGGCAACCGCGATCGTCGCGCCTGCCTTCGCTGCTTGCTTCGCCATGTGGTGTTTCTCGCCTTTACGTCTCAAATGCCGGGCGCGACAAAACACAAAAAGCCGCGAGTCTTCCATCGGAAAACTGCAGCCTTCAGCGTCCTGAAACCCCGGCGGACCTATGCGTTCGATGCGCTGCGCGACGGCACATCATGTCCCGATCTGTCGAGGTGTTGGATTTTCAATAGGATTATGACCGTCTGATGTCAAATCGGCCCATCGCAAAAGCGTGCGTCAGAACGCAATGCCGTACCGAATGGCCGCCCCGACATCATCAGGCGATGCCGCATAATGGCCGGGCTCATTGCGCCAGAAGATCGAAGTCGAAAACTGGCCCGCGCCAAGCGGCAAGAAGTAGCGCGCCTCCGCGTCAATCTCCCGCCCCGTGGGGGCCAGATTCACGCGCTGCATCACCGTTTCGGCCGTGCCGCTCGCATAGTCCCATGCGACCGGCAGCCTGAGATCAAGGCCGCCCGAGGCAACACGCAGGGGCTGGGCGAGCCGGATGCCAAAGCTGTCGCCGCGCGTCAGCAGGTGCGCGCGGCGGGCGTCGACCGACCAAGCGGTCGAGACCAGATGGTCCGCGCCGGGACGCACGCCGCCGGACCCGATGCGCGTCCAGCCCTGTTGCCAGGCGGCGTGGACGGTCCAGCCCAAGGGCGCGTCGAGCGCCGCGTCTGCAGTCACAAAGCGGCTGGTTGCCCCCGGCGCGCCGAACATCGCCCCGAAGCGCGCGCCGAGCACTGTTTCCTTTTCGGAAAGCTGCGTCGCCTTGAGCGTCAGCGCCATAGGGCCGACGCGGCGATCCACCGAAACCGAAGCCGCCGTATAAGGCAGCCGGTCATAGCGGTGGCGCAGCGCGCCCGACCAGACGAGCGCATCACCCCGGTCCCAGCCGGCCGAGATGCCCCAGCCTCCCCATTGATGCCGGACCGCGCCCGCATAGCCCTGCGTCGCGCGAAAGCCGAAGCTGCCCCCCGCCTCTTCGGCGATCAGGAACTGCGCGGCATCGCGCAGCGCCATCTGATCGATCAGCGCGCCACTCGAACGCGCAAAGCCCATGGCGAAGCTCGTATCGTCGGACAGACGCGAGACAACCCATCCCGCCAGCGCACGCGCCGCGCGAGCGTCCCGACCATTGAGCGCAAGCGGCCCGACCTGTCCGGTGTGCACGTCGCCGGAGACCGACAGGCCAATCCCTGTCCCGCCGATCCCGACGCCCGCCGTCTGCCCTTGCGGGTTGAGCGACGACCAGAGCCGACCACCCGAATAGGCGCGGCTGAACGTGCCCGACAGCTCGGCCCGATAGGCCCGGCCATAGGCATCCTGAAAAACGGTCGACAGACCCGTCAGCGCCGCATCGCCCATCGGGGCGGACAAAGTGCCATTGTCGGTCAGCGACACAGGCACCATCGTCCCCGCAACCGAGGTCGATCCCCGCGCGGCAAAGGCCGATGCGATGTCGACAAGGCCATAGCCGTACACAGTGTCGACCCCGGTCGCCCCAAGGTCACGCGCGGATTTGAGCAGGAGATCGACGAGCTGGGCGCTGGTCAGCGACGGAAAGGCCTGGGCCAGCAACGCCACGGCACCGGCAACGGCGGGCGCGGCATATGAGGTGCCGGACGCCAGCACGGCGGCGCCCGTCTCGTTGATCGTCCGGACCCGATTGGCGAGCGCGACGACGAAATGGTTCGCCCCGGACCCCGCACTGTTGCTGCCGCCTGTCGAAAAGACCGACAGGGCATTGGTGTCATCCACGCCGCCCGCCACGATGATGAGATTGCGGGCAAGCGCATCATTGGCGATCAGCGCGAAGTCATCCGGATTGGCGAGCCCGTCATTGCCCGAGGAAATGACGATGATCGTCCCAGCTGCGGTCGCCCGGTTCATCGCTGCGCGCAGCGTGCTGTTGGGCGCCGAGCCGCCAAGCGACAGGTTCACCACCTTCGCGCCGTTCGCCACTGCGATGTCGAGTGCTGTGGCAATGTTCTGATCGTTGTGGCTGCACCCGCCTTCGGTCCCCGTCGTCGCGCAGCTGCCCGGCGTGTCGGTCCGCAGGGCAAGCAGGGTCGCATTGAAGGCGACGCCATGCGTGTCGGAATCATTCTTCGCGCCGAGCAGGACGGCGGCAACCGATGTCCCGTGGCCATCCTCATCGCCCATTCCGCGATTGCCAGCCACATCGCGTGAGGCCGTGCTGATCTTGCCCGAAAACTCCGCAAGCGCGGGATTGACGCCGCTGTCGATGACCGCCGCCGTAATGCCCTGCCCGGTTGCACCAGCATTATAGGCGGTGATTGCGCTGATCTTCGTGGCCGCATTGGACCGCTGATATTCAGGCGTGTTGTAATCGATCGGCGGTGGCGGAGGCGGCGGTGGTGGCGGAGGAGGTGCGACGGAGCTCGGCGTCTGCGGCACGGCGGACACAGCACCGCTACCGCCACCACAGGCCGTCAGAACCGGCGCGATCACCAGCAATGTGCCAAAAGCCAATATGCTCTTCGTCATGTCATTCCCCACCGGATGTCCAGCAGACTAGGCATGTTCACGCCTAAAGCCGCATTAAGAATGCCGCCATTTTGGCGACACTTACAGTCCATATCTGCGTTAACGGCGGCAGGTGCTTTAAGTTTGCACAGCTTATGATTATGGGGCGCAGCATGCCGCCCGCGCTCGCCCATGTCGACACCTGGATCTTTGATCTGGACAACACGCTCTACCCAGCGTCGTGTGACCTTTTTGCGCTGATTGACGCGCGGATGAACGCCTATCTGCGGAATCTGTTCGGCGTGGATGCGTCGGAAGCGCACCGGATCCAAAAGCAGTATTTCCACGAGCATGGGACGACGTTGTCCGGGCTGATGGCGCGTCATGGCACCGACCCGCACCACTTCCTCGATTTTGTGCACGATATCGACATGGACCGCGTCGCCCCCAATCCGGAACTGAAAGATGCGCTGATGGCACTTCCGGGCCGTCGTCTGGTCTTCACCAATGGCGATGTGCCCTATGCCGAACGCGTGCTCGGTGCCTTGGGACTCGAAGGCTGCTTTGAGGCGGTGCACGATATCCACATGATGGACTATCAGCCCAAACCGCACCCCAGCGCCTATGAAGGCTTCTGCAAATCCTGGGGCGTGCAGCCCAAAACGGCGCTCTTTGCCGAAGACATGGCCCGCAACCTGAAGCCCGCCAAGGACATTGGCATGACCACCTTGTGGGTCAATAACGGCTCCGAACAGGCCGATGGCGCGGCTTGCCCCTCTTTCATTGACCACGAAACCCATGAGATCACCGCCTGGCTTTCCGGGCTTTCACGACAGGACCACGCATGACCACGCTTGAACAGACCATCGAAGCCCTTTGGGATGACCGCGACAGCCTGTCGCCTGCCACGACCGGTGAGCCCCGTGATGCCGTCAACGCCGCGCTCGACCTGCTCGACAGCGGGGAACGCCGCGTCGCAGAAAAGGTCGATGGCCAGTGGCAGGTCAACCAGTGGCTGAAGAAGGCCGTCCTTCTTTCCTTCCGCATCAACGACATGGAAGCGATCCCCGGCGGCCCGGGCGGAGCGCACTGGTGGGACAAGGTGCCGTCGAAGTTTGAAGGCTGGGGCGAAAACCGCTTCCGTGACGCGGGCTTCCGCGCGGTGCCCGGCTCCATCGTCCGCCGTGGCGCGCACATCGGCAAGAATGTCGTCCTGATGCCCAGCTTCGTGAACCTCGGCGCCTCGGTCGGCGAAGGCACGATGGTCGACACCTGGGCGACCGTGGGCAGCTGCGCGCAGATCGGCAAGAACGTCCACCTGTCGGGCGGCGTCGGGATCGGTGGCGTGCTGGAGCCGCTGCAGGCCGGCCCCGTCATCATTGAGGACAATTGCTTCATCGGCGCGCGCTCCGAAGTCGTCGAAGGCGTTGTCGTGGAAGAAGGCGCCGTCCTCGCCATGGGCGTGTTCCTGTCGTCCACCTCCAAGATCATCGACCGTGCGACCGGTGAAGTCTTTGTCGGCCGCGTCCCGTCTTACTCGGTCGTCGTCCCCGGTGCGCTGCCCGGCAAGCCGCTCCCCGACGGAACCCCCGGCCCCAGTCTTGCCTGCGCCGTCATCGTGAAGCGCGTCGACGCCCAGACCCGCGCCAAGACCGCGATCAACGAGCTGCTGCGGGATTGACCTTGGCCCCCACCTCCTTCGTCACCCTGAACTTGTTTCAGGGTCCATGCCTCGCAGACAGGGCACGCACTTTGGCGGCATGGATGCTGAAACAAGTTCAGCATGACGAATTGAGGGGCTAAACTCCGTTCGTGTCGAGCGAAGTCGAGACACGTCAACCTCGGTTCAGCGTCCCTCGACGTCGCTCGGGACGAACGGTGAAAAGGCATCGCGCATGACCAACACAGCCGACTTCATCGTCATCGGCGGCGGCATCGCGGGACTGTCCGTTGCTGCCCGCCTGGCCGAGCATGGCCAGGTCGTCGTGCTCGAAGCCGAAGATGCGGTCGGCTATCACAGCTCGGGGCGCAGTGCGGCCTTCTACCACTTCGGCCTCGGCAACCCGCTGGTGCGCGGGCTGACGGCGTGGAGCCGCCCGTTTTTCGATGCGCCGCCGGAGGGCTTTACCGACGTCCCGCTCGCCACGCCCAAGCCCGCGCTCTTCATCGCAACCGAAGAGATGCGACCGGACCTCGCCGCGCTCGGCGCCGAGATGCGGCGCTTCACCGACACGGTCGAGGATGCGGACGAGGACCGGATGCGCGCGCTCTGCCCCTTGCTGCGCTTTGGACCGGACGCGATCGTCGCAGGTCTTGTCGACCATGGAGGACGCAGCCTAGACGCCGACGCGCTGCTACAAGGGTTTGCGCGTAAGGCGCGCAGCCATGGCACCGTCCTTGTCCGCCATCGCGTCGCCACCCTCACCCGCACCGGCCGCGACTGGACGGCAACAACCGAAGCGGGCGACAGCTACACCGCCCCCATCATCGTCAACGCCGCAGGCTCCTGGGCGGACCGGATCGCGGGCCTTGCCGGTGTTCAGCCCATTGGCCTGCACCCCAAGCGCCGCACGATCATCGTCTTCGATCCGCCCGAAGGCACCGAGGTGCGCGACTGGCCGTTCATCAAAACGCCGGGCGACGTCTTCTACATTCTGCCACAGGGCAACCGCCTGCTCGCCTGCCCCAATGACGAGACCGACAGCGAGCCGTGTGATGCACAGGCCGAGGAATATGATCAGGCGCTCGCTGCCTGGCGCGTCGAACAGTTCACGACGATGCCCGTGCCACGCATCACGGGCCGCTGGGCGGGCCTGCGCTCCTTCGTGAAGGACCGGATGCCGGTCGCAGGCTTTGCCCCCGAGGCGCCGGGCTTCTTCTGGCTCGCCGGGCAAGGCGGCTTCGGCCTCCAGACCTCCCCCGCCATGTCCGCGCTGGCCGCCGCGCTGGTGACGGGCAACGACTGGCCAGCGGGCATGTCAGAGCTGGGCGTGACCCCCGAGAGCGTCAGCGTCGAGCGCCTGCGGGGCTAGCCCGACGGATTGAGCACCCGCGCCTTGTCGCGCAGCGTGTCGGTGATGGCGTCCATGACCGCCCGGACGCGGGGCATGTGCCGCATGTCGACATGCACGCCGAGCCAGATGTCACGGACAAGATCGGGCGCCTCGGGCAGAAAACGCACAAGATCCGGCTCCTCATCGGCGCGATAGCGGGCGAGAGCGGCGATCCCGGCGCCCGACTTTGCCGCCCAGAGCTGCACCTCGCGGCTGTTTGACCGGAAGCCGACCGCAGCATCGGGAAACATCTGGTGCAGCCATTTGGCCTCGGGCAAATGCGCCTGATCGTCCAGCACGGTGACAAGCCGCACCGCGCCGTCCTTGAGGCGATCCTGCCAGTCGGGCGTGCCATAGAGGCCCAACGCCATCTGCCCCACGCGCCGCGCCGCGACCTCATGCCCTTCAAAGCGCGACATGCGCAGCGCGATATCGGCCTCGCGCTTGGACAGGCTGAGCTGACGTGTGTCAGGCACGAGTTCCACGACGATCCCCGGATGGCGGCATTGCAGCGCGGCGAGCGCGGGGGCTGCGATCCGTGCGGCGAGCGTGTCGACGGTCGTCAGGCGCACAACGCCTTCGAGTGCCACGTCGCGCCCGGTGATGGTCCGCTCCGCCGCCAGCGCCTCGGCCTCGATCCGCTCGGCATTGCCCAGCACGGCTTCGCCCAGCGAGGTCAGCGCATAGCGCCCCGGCAGACGCTGGAGCAGCCGCGCCCCGCTCCGCGCCTCCATTGCCGCCAGCCGCCGGCCCATGGTCGGCTGCGTCACGCCGAGCGCGCGCGCCGCCCCCGACAAAGTGCCGTGCCGCGCAATCGCCAGAAAGGTTTTGAGATCATCCCAATCCATACCGCACTATGCGAAAACGCATGGTGACTAGTCAAGTTTCGGGAATTTCATGCGGAAACGGAAATGCCTATCTCTGCTGCATCAGGAGACACACCATGCTACATCCCCTCTTCCTTTCCCACGGCGCGCCGACCCTGCCCTTTGAGGATGTTGCGGCCCGTGACTTTCTTGCGAGCCTGGCGGACAGCCTGCCGCGCCCCAAGGCGATCCTGATGGTCTCTGCCCATTGGGAAACGCGCGATCCGACGGTCAATGCGGTGACGCACAATGACACGATCCACGATTTCCGGGGCTTTCCTGACGCGCTCTACCGGCTGCACTATCCCGCCCCCGGTCATCCGGAACTGGCCGAGCGCATCGTTGATCTGATCGCGGCGGCCGGGCTTCCCGCAGCCATCGACCATCGGCGCGGGCTGGACCATGGCGCCTGGGTGCCGCTGATGCTGGCCTGGCCCGATGCGGACATCCCGGTCCTCCAGCTTTCGGTGCAAAGCCACCTTGGACCCGGCCATCATCTCGAACTCGGCCGCGCACTCGCGCCGCTCCGGGCGGACGGCGTGCTCATCATTGGCAGCGGCAGCTTCACGCATGATCTGTCGAGCTGGCGTGGGCAGGCCGGGATGGAGGAGCCCGGCTGGGTGACCGACTTTGCCGACTGGATGGTCACGGCGCTGGAGGACCGGCGCACGTGCGATCTGCTCGCGTATCGCACACTCGCACCCCATGCCGTGCGGAACCATCCGAGCGAGGAGCATCTTCTCCCCCTGTTCGTCGCCCTCGGCGCCGCCGGGCCGGAAGCGACGGCACGGCACCTCCATGCCAGCAACACTTATGGCGTCCTGCGCATGGATGCCTTCGCCTTTGAAAGTCCCTGAACCCCAACCCTCCCCTCAACCTCCCCACCCCAAATGAAGGACATGAAGATGACCAAAGTTCTCGTTCTCTATTATTCGACCTACGGACACCTCGAAACCATGGCCCATGCGATTGCTGAAGGTGCCCGCGCGGCAGGCGCCGATGTCGACGTCAAGCGCGTGCCCGAAACGGTGCCCGAAGACATCGCCAAGGCGGGCCATTTCAAGCTCGATCAGGCTGCCCCCGTTGCCACGATCGAGGAACTCGAAACCTATGACGCGATCATCGTCGGCACCGGCACGCGGTTCGGGCGGATGTCATCGCAGATGGCGGCCTTCTTTGATCGCGCCGGCGGCGTCTGGGCGCGGGGCGCGCTCCATGGCAAGGTCGGCGCGGCGTTCACCTCCACCGCCACCCAGCATGGCGGGCAGGAAACCACGCTGTTTTCGATCCTGACCAACCTGCTGCACTTTGGCATGACGATTGTCGGGCTGGACTATGGCTTTGCCGGTCAGTCCGGCCATGACAAGGTGCGCGGCGGCGCGCCTTATGGCGCCACGACAATTGCGGGCGGCGATGGCAGCCGCCAGCCCGATGAAGACGAACTGGCCGGTGCCCGCTATCTCGGCCAGCGCGTGGCCCAGACGGCGGCGAAGCTGTCCGCCTGATCGATTGCCCCCGGCGGCGGCGCCGTCGGGGACTTTCGCGCCTCAGGCCTTGAACGCCTCTTCGATCAGCTTTTTGGACGCATCATTGTCCCATTCCGCGCCGCCGACCATGCGCCAGATTTCCTTGCCATCCTTGTCATAGAGAATCGTCGTCGGCAGCACCCCGCCGCCGAGCGCGAAGCCAAGGTCGCCCTTCTTGTCGACATAGGGCTGAAGCGTCTTGAAGCCTTGGGCATTCCACCATTTGTCAACGGCGGGCCGCCCCTTCATATCCTGACTGACGGCCAGCACCTGAAGCCGCCCCGCCTCGCGGGTCGCCAGCTTCTCGATGGTCGGCATCTCCGCGACGCACGGGCCACACCACGTCGCCCAGACATTGACGAGCACGGGCTGCCCCTTGAACGCCGCCAGCTTCACCGTCGCGCCATCGGGCGCTTCAAACGACACATCAGGCATCGCCGCACCCTTTTGGCTGCGGTCCAGCGTGCCGGTCAGCTCGCCTCCGTTCGAAAGCTCCGCTTGCGGCGCACCAGACGATGATTGCGGCGCTTCGCCTTGCGGCTTGGGGTCGGATTGCTTATCGCAGCCCGCAACAGACAGGCCGAGCATAAGGACAGGTAAGATTAGCAGCCGCAAGTCAGACTCCAATTCCATGTGGGGCGGGCGTTTTGCCGAGGGTCCGGCCGCCGTCATGCGGGAGATAAACGCCTCCATCCCCTTCGACAAGCGGCTGTGGCAACAGGACATCCGCGCGTCCAAGGCGCATGTCGCGATGCTCGCCGCCCAGGGGATCGTCACTCCCGAGGACGCGGCAACCATCTCCAAGGGTCTCGACACCATCGCCGGCGAATATCAAGCCAATGGCGTGCCGGTCGATCTGGCGCTCGAAGACATTCATATGGCGACCGAGGCGCGGCTGGCCGAACTGATCGGCCCGACCGCCGGCCGCCTGCACACCGCACGCTCGCGCAACGATCAGGTGGCGACCGATTTCCGCCTTTGGGTGCGCGATGCCATTGATACGGTCGAGGCAGGACTTGTCGAACTGCAGAAGGCGCTTGTCGCCCGCGCCGAGGAACATGCCGACGCCGTCATGCCGGGCTTCACGCACCTGCAGAGCGCGCAGCCCGTCACGCTCGGTCATCATCTGATGGCTTGGTATGAAATGATCCGGCGCGACCGGGACCGCTTTGCCGATGCCCGGCGTCGCCTGAATGAATGTCCCTTGGGGGCCGCCGCGCTTGCGGGTACCGGCTTCCCGATTGACCGCCACGCGACGGCCGCCGCGCTCGACTTTGCAAAGCCGACCGACAACAGCCTCGACAGCGTGTCCGACCGTGACTTCGCGCTCGATTATCTGATGGCGGCGAGCCAATGCTCGCTCCACCTCTCCCGCATGTCCGAAGAGATCATCATCTGGGCGTCGCAGCCCTTCGGTTTTGTCGCGCTGCCTGACCAATGGTCGACCGGCAGCTCGATCATGCCGCAAAAGCGCAACCCCGATGCAGTCGAACTGGTGCGCGGCCATGCCGGCCGGATCACCGGCTGTCTCACCGCGCTGATGATGACGATGAAGGGGCTGCCGCTCGCTTATTCCAAGGACATGCAGGACGATAAGCCGCCGGTGTTCGAGGCGCATGACCTGCTCGCGCTCTCCGTGGCCGCTGTGTCCGGCATGGTCGAGAGCGTCACCTTCCGCACTGACCGGATGCGCGCGCTCGCCGAAAGCGGCTTTGCGACCGCGACCGATCTGGCCGACTGGCTGGTGCGGGAAGCGGGCCTTCCGTTCCGTGAGGCGCACCATGTGACCGGCCGCGCCGTGAAGCTTGCCGAGGAACAGGGCGTGTCACTCGCCGCCCTTCCGCTCGCCGACCTGCAGGCGATCCACCCGGCGATCAACGACAGCGTCTATTCCGTCCTGACGGTCGATGCCTCGGTCGCCAGCCGGATGAGCCATGGCGGTACCGCACCCGCACAGGTTCGGGCGCGCATTGCCGACGCAAAGGCGCTATTGGGCATCGCATGATTCGCGCTGTCGCCCTTGCTCTCACACTTTCGCTGGCCCTGTCGGCCTGTGGCGGGCGCGTGAAACTCAAACCTGAGGAAGGGGCGAGCATGCCGGTCAAACCGGAGGACGTGCGGACCCAGCCAACCGTGGACCAGCTGATCGCGCCGTCTGCGCAGGCCAATCCCAAACGCAGCGACGAGCTGTTGAAACGCTCGGAAGAACGCCGCGAAGACAAGTTTGACCTCCCGCCGAAAGGCTAAGAATTCCATGGACCATTTCCAGATCAAGAACGGCATCCTCCACGCCGAGGACGTCCCGCTGACCCGCATTGCCGCCGAAGTCGGCACGCCGGTCTACGTCTACTCCCGCGCCACGCTGGAGCGACACGCACAGGTCTTCCGCGAAGGCATTGCGCCGGTCGGCCGGTCGCACATCGCCTTTGCGATCAAGGCGAACCCGAACCGCGCCGTCCTGCGCGTCCTCGCCAAGCAGGGCTATGGCGCCGACGTTGTGTCAGGGGGGGAGATTTCCCGCGCAATTTCGGCGGGCATGAAGCCCGAAGACGTCGTATTCTCGGGCGTCGGCAAGACCCGCGCCGAGCTGGAACAGGCGCTCGACGTCGGCATCGGGCAGTTCAATATCGAACTGGAAGAAGAAGGCGTCGTCCTCGCCCAGATCGCGGCCTCCAAGGGCAAGACCGCCATTGCCACGCTGCGCGTCAACCCAGACGTGGATGCCGGCACGCACGCCAAGATCTCGACCGGCAAGAAGGAAAACAAGTTCGGCGTCGCGATCGACCTTGCGCCTGCCATCTTTGACCGGCTGGCCAAGCTCCCCGGCCTTTCCATGAAGGGCGTGGCGCTCCACATCGGCAGCCAGTTGTTCGATCTCGATCCGCTCGAAGCCGCTTATGGCCGCATCGGGCAGCTGGTCGCGGAGCTGCGCGCCATGGGCCACAGCATCGAACGCGTCGATCTCGGCGGCGGCCTCGGCGTACCCTATAAGGCGGAGGAAAACCCGCCATCGCCCGCCGATTACGGCCAGATGGTCGCCCGCGCGACCAAGGGCTGGGACGTCACGCTGATGTTTGAACCCGGCCGCGTCATCGTCGGCAATGCAGGCATTCTCCTGACCAGGGTCATCTGGGTAAAGCCGGGCGTCATCCGCCCCTATGTCATTGTCGATGCCGCGATGAACGACCTTGCGCGGCCTGCCATGTACGATGCGTGGCACGACTTTGCAGCGGTTCAGCCGACGGGCGCGCGGATGAACGCGAACATTGCGGGCCCGGTCTGCGAAAGCGGCGACACCTTCGCGATGGGCCGCGACATTGACGCCGTTCAGTCGGGCGACCTCGCGATCTTCCGCACCGCAGGCGCCTATGGCGCGACGATGGCGAGCACGTACAACAGCCGCCCGCTCGTCCCCGAAGTCATGGTCGATGGCGATCAATATGCCGTCGTCGCCGACCGGATCCCCGCCGAGACAATCTTGGAAGCCGAGCGCATCCCCGACTGGCTGAAATAGACCTCCAGTCCGACCCTCCCCGTTCGTCCCGAGCGCAGTCGAGGGACATCAGGGCGGCGCCACGTGTCTCGACTTCGCTCGACACGAACGGGATTTGGAGCACCGAAATCGGCGGGGTCAGCCCCGCCCGATCAGCTTTTGCGCCATGCGGTCGGCGACCTTCGCCGGATTGTCGCCTGTCGCCGCGCTTTCGTCCCAGATGGCGTTCAGTCGGTCCGGAATACCTGCGATCTTGGCATCTACCGCCGCCCGGTCGGCACCGTCCAGATATTCGAGCGCGACATTGATGATGCCGCCCGCATTGATGACGTAATCAGGCGCATAGAGGATGCCACGCGCCTGCACCGCGTCCCCATGTTCGGGGCGGGCGAGCTGATTGTTCGCGCCACCCGCGATCACCGGGGCATTGATCTGCGGGATCGACGCGCTGTCGAGGATCGCCCCCAGCGCGCAGGGGCTCAGCACATCGGCTTCGACCGTCAGGATCGCGTCCGCGTCCACGGCTGTGCCGCCCAATTCAGCGGCGAGCGCTGCCGCCCTGGCCGCATCCCGATCCGCCAGCGTCAGCTTTGCGCCTGCCGCCGCCAGATGCCGCGCCAGGCCACCGCCCACACTGCCGACGCCCTGAATGGCGACATGCACGCCCGACAGATCATCCTTGCCAAGAGCACGCTTGACCGCTGCCTTGACGCCCAGAAATACGCCAAGTGCGGTCGACGGCCCCGGATCGCCCCCGGCACCGCCGTCCTTGGGCGGCAGACCCGAAACGAACTTGGTCCCCTTGGAGATATCGAGAATGTCCTGTGCGCTGATGCCGACATCCTGCGCGGTCACATAGCGTCCACCGAGGCTGTCGACGGCCTTGGCGAAGGCCGCGATCAGTTCGGGAGATTTGGTCTTGTCCGCATCGGCGAGAATGACGGCCTTGCCACCGCCCATGGCGAGGCCCGCCATCGCGTTCTTGTAGCTCATGCCCCGTGACAGGCGCAGCGCGTCGGTAAGTGCGGCTGGCGGCTCGGCATAGTGCCAGAAGCGCGTGCCGCCGCCAGCCGCGCCGAGGTGCGTTGAGTGGATGGCGATGATCGCGGTCAGCCCCGCCTTGGCATCGCGGAAGATGTGAACGCCCTCATGATCGTCATAATCGGGCAGCATCCAGGGGGCAGTCATCGCAGGCTCCATCGGCAACAAAATTACAAGCCTGCGCAATAGTCTTATTGCGCGCGATTCGCCAGCGATGGAGGAAAATGGGGCGACCGACGGGATCCGAACCCGCGACCTCCGGTACCACAAACCGGCGCTCTAACCAACTGAGCTACGGTCGCCACAATTTGAGAGCGCGCCTCTAAGCGAGTCCTCAACTCAACGCAAGTGCGTTGCGGCGGGTTTCACCCCGCTTTATTGCGCCGCCGATGCGTATTCTTCCCGTTCTCGCGCTTCCGCTCGCCTTGTGCGGGTGCGTCGCCCAGATGGCCGCCAATGTCGTGACCGCCCCGTTCAAGGTGGCCGGTGCCGTCATCGATGCCACCACCACGAGGGAGTCCGAAGCCGATGAGAAGCGCGGCCGCGAGATGCGAAAGGCCGAGGAACGCCAGCGCAAGGCGGACAAGAAGGCCGCCAAGGCGACGCGCGAACGAGCCGAAGAGGGCGAATGATTGCCGCCTATCGATTGCCTTCTCTGGACGATCGGGCGCTAAAAGAGTGTCCGTCGCCCCGTGCTTGACACGGGGCTTGGCTTTTCCAGCTCTTTCCTGTCTGGCCTGATGTCCGAATTGCGGGACCTGTGTCCGCCGTGAAAGCGGGCGACCAACGGGATCAAGACCCGATGAAGGTTAGCCCAGCCCCGTGTCAAGCACGGGGCGACGCGGGTGTAACAGCGAATTTGCCTACGCTGCCTCGTCCTTCTTGCCTCTGAACGCTGACTTCTGCGAAAGAGTGGCGAAGCATCTGGAGGATTACACATGACCATGGAACGCGCCGTCCGCATCACCGAACAAGGCGGCCCTGAGGTGATTCAGTGGGTCGATGTCAGCCTGCCCGCACCCGGCCCCGGCGAAGTGCGGATGCGCAACACCGCGGTTGGCCTCAATTTCATCGACACCTACCACCGCGGCGGCATTTACAAGATGACGATGCCGAGCGGCCTTGGCGTCGAGGCAGCGGGCGTTGTCGTAGCGGTCGGCGATGGCGTGACGGACTATAAGATTGGCGACCGCGTCTGCACCTTCGGACTGGCGGTCGGGGCCTATGCAACCGCGCGCAACATTCCGGCTGCGATGCTCTTCCATGTGCCCGACGACATTTCCGACGAGGTCGCAGCAGCCGCGATCCTGAAAGGCTGCACGACCGAGTTCCTCGTCGAACGCTGCGCCACGCTGCTCGCGGGCGACGTTGTGCTCGTCCACGCAGCAGCAGGCGGCGTGGGGCTACTGCTCATCCAATGGCTCAAGCATCTTGGCGTGGAGGTCATCGGGACGGTCAGCACGGAAGAAAAGGCCGCCATTGCCCGTGCGGCCGGGGCGGACCACATTATCAACTATGCGCGCGAGGACACCGCCGCGCGATGCCGGGAACTGACGGGCGGCAAAGGCGTGCACGTCGTGTTCGATGGCGTTGGCAAGGACACGTGGGAGGCGTCGCTCAAGGCGTGCCAGCGGCGCGGTCTCGTCATCAGCTATGGCAATGCCAGCGGCCCGGTGACGGGCGTTGACCTGCGCGCCGTCGCCAATGCGGGCTCGCTGTTCGTGACCCGCCCGACGCTCTACGACTATTATGTCGATCCGGCCGAACGGGCGGCGGGCGCGGATCTGCTGTTCGACATGATCCGGCGCGGCGTGGTGTCAGTCGACATCCGGCAGCGTTACCCCCTCTCCGATGTCGCGCAGGCGCACCGCGATCTCGAGGCGCGGCGGACCACGGGATCGACGATCCTCCTCCCATAAGTGAAACCGGGCGCGTCTCGCCCCTTTCGCAAGGCGTTCCGCTCCTCTAGGTCGTCGCCCATGCCAAATTCGCACCCGACGCAGAACGGCCCCGGCCGCGTGGAATTCATCGTCCTCATTTCGGGGATCATGATGATCGTCGCCTTTGCGATCGATTCCATGCTCCCGGCCCTGCCCGCCATCGGCCATGGGCTGGGCGTGGGCGATGTGACACGGTGGCCGTTGGTCATTTCGTCCTTCCTGTTCGGCTTTGCGATCGGGCAGCTCTTTGTCGGGACCCTGTCCGATGCGCATGGCCGCCGCGGCCTGATGCTCTGGTCGCTGTTCGGCTTTGCCGTCGCCAGCCTCGCTGCCGCGCTGGCACCGACCTTTGATCACTTGCTGATCGCCCGCGTGGTGCAGGGCGTCTTTGCGGCCGGTGCGCGCGTCATCGTCACCTCAACGGTGCGCGACCGCTTTGAAGGGCGCGACATGGCCCAGGTGATGAGCCTGTCGAGCATGATCTTCATGGCCGCCCCCATCCTTGCGCCGACCATGGGGCAGGCCATTCTGCTGATCGGCCCGTGGCGCTGGGTCTTCGGCGCGCTGGCGGCCATTGGCCTCGCCGTCTGGGCGTGGGTACTGTGGCGCCTCCCCGAAACGCTGCGCGATGACAATCGCACGCCGATCGAGCGCGCGTCCGTCCTCGCGGCGGCCAGAACCGTTCTGACGGACCGGATCTCGGTCGGCTACAGCATCGCCAACGCCATGCTGTCCTGTGCGATCTTCGGCTTCCTGATGTCGATCCAGCAGATCTTTGAAGTCACCTTCAAGCGCCCCGACTTCCTGCCGACGGGCTTTGCCATCATGGCAACGGGCATGGCGGTCGGCTCGCTGCTGAATGCAGCGGTGGTGAAGCGCTTCGGGATGCGGCTGATTGGCCATGGGGCATTGTTCCTGATGACCTTCGTTGCTGCCGCGCACGCCACCCTGTCGCTGACAGGGCAGGAAACGCTGGTGAGCTTCATCGTCCTCCAGATGCTGATGATGATGTCCTTCTCCTTCGTTGCGGGAAATTTCGGCGCGATGGCGATGGAGAATATGGGCCGCGTCGCAGGCATGGCGAGTTCGCTTCAGGGCTCGCTCGGCAATCTGCTCGGCACCGTCCTTGGCACGATCATCGGGCAGTCGTTCAACGGGACGACCGCACCGCTCTACATCGGCTTCACCGGTGCAGGACTGGTTGCACTTCTGGCCGTTTACGTGACAGAGGGTGGACGATTCTTCGTCGCGCGCCACAAGGGGTAGCGCGACGGCACAACAGGCTTGGGGAGCAAGGAATGGCCTATTGGCTGGTGAAGTCCGAACCGCACAAATATAGCTGGGACATGATGGTGAAGGACGGCCGCACCCATTGGGACGGCGTGCGCAACCATCAGGCGGCCATCAACCTGAAGGCGATGCAGGTCGGCGACAAGGCGTTCTTCTACCACAGCAATGAGGGCAAGGAGATCGTCGGCATCGTCGAGATCGTCCGCACCGCCTATCCCGACCCGAGCGACCCCGCGGGGCGCTTCGTCATGGTCGATGTGGCGCCCGTCCGCCCGGTGAACCGCGCCGTGACCCTTGCCGGAATGAAGGCCGAACCCAGCCTCGCCGATCTTGCGCTGATCCGGCAGTCCCGCCTTTCGGTCGTGCCGGTGAGCGACACGCATTGGAAGATCATCTGCGACATGGCGGGAGAAAAGGCATGAGCGACGCCATCCGCATTGAGGCGCGCGACGGGCTGGAAATCCTGACGCTCAACCGCCCGCAATCGCTGAACGCCCTGTCGGAAGAGATGACGGTGGCCTTGGTCGATTATTTCGATGCGCTGCACCACCGCACCGATGTGCGCATCGTGATCCTGAGAGCGAAAGGCAAGAACTTCTGCGCAGGCCTCGATTTCAATGGCTGGACGCGCGATTCAGACGCGACGCCCGTGCTCGCCACGCTGCGCACGCAGACGATGATCGGCAATATCTATCGGCGGATGCGCAGTTGCCCGCAACCGATCATCGCGCTGGCGCAGGGCGCGGCCTGCGGCGGCGGCCTGTCGCTGCTGTGCGCGTCCGACGTCCGCTTCGGCACGCCCGATTTCCGCATGAACGCGGCCTATATCCGTATCGGGCTGGGCGGCTGCGACATGGCGTCGAGCTATTTCCTGCCGCGTCTTGTCGGCGCGTCACTCGCCTCGGAGATGATCCTGACCGGCCGCTTCATCAAGGCAGAGCGCGCGGTCTCGTCAGGCTTCCTGAGCGAGATCGTCGATCCCGACGCGCTGCTCGACACCGGCCTTGCCCTCGCCGGGGAGATGCTGGCGACCTCACCCTATGGCCTGCGACTGTCCAAGCAGGCGCTCAACCTTAACATCGATGCGCAGGGCCTTGAGGCCGCGATGGCGATTGAAGACCGCCAGCAGGTCATCCTCGGCCAGACCGAGGATTATCGGGAAGCGTTTACGGCCTTCCTCGAAAAGCGGGCACCGGAATTTAAGAACCGTTAGAAATCTCACTCTCCGTTCGTGTCGAGTGAAGTCGAGACACCTCGTTCGATGTCCCTCGACTTCGCTCGGGACGAACGGGGGTGGGAGGCTAAAACCCTACCCCTCCAGGATCGCCGCCGCCTCAAGCAGGCGGTTGCCATGGTCGGTCTCTTCCCGTCCATTGGCGCGCAGCAGTTCGGCGGCGCCTTCATGGCCGATGCTCGACGCCCAGGCCTCATACAGCTTCTCGCCGTTGAACTCGCTCTCGGCAGTCTTGCGCAGCCCTTCGGGCGTGATCGCAGCCACGGGGATAGGACCGGTCAGATAGGGATTGTCCGCAGCCGACGGGGCCGGGAAGTCTTCACCGGTCAACAGCTTCACGACTTCCGCCGCGCGGCGGGCGTGCTTCATTTCTTCCTGCCCGTTGTGGATCAGCAGTTCCTTGACGCGCGGATGCTCGGCACCTTCGGCGCTCTTTTCATAAAGCGTCTGGCCGGCCGCCTCGACGAGGACCATGACCTTGATGTCGGTGACGGTCGGCGCCGTCACGGAATTGATGCGGGCAAAGGCCTCGCCAAGCGTGGCGGGCGCGCCTTCGGGCAGGGTCACAGGCATATCGGGCTCCTCAATCTCTTTTATGTGCCGCTTCCTTGTCCAGCAGTGCCCGTTTGCGGTCAAGGCCGTAAGCATAGCCGCCAAGGCTGCCGTCGGTCCGGACGACACGGTGGCAGGGGATGAGGACAGCCACATTGTTCGCGCCATTGGCCGTCCCCGCTGCCCGCACGGCCGCCGGCTTCCCAACCGCCGCCGCGATCTGAGCGTAGCTGCGCGTCTCACCGGGCGGAATGCGGCGCAGTTCGGCCCACACGGCCTGCTGGAACGCGGTGCCCGCCACGTCGAGCGGCAGGTCCGGCATCCGCGACGGGTTCTCGACAGCCGCGATGGCACCCGCCACCAGTTCCGCCAGCACATCGCCGCCCGCCTCGATCCGCGCTTGTGGGAACCGTCGCCGAAGCGCGCCCTCATCCTCCTCAAACGACAGGCGGCAAATCCCTCGCGCGGTTGCGGCAACCAGCATGGCACCCAAGGACGTCTCGGCCACGGTCCACCATATGGTGACGCACGCGCCACCCCGGCGCCACGCCGATGGCGTCATGCCCAGACGCTGGCCGGTCTCATCATAAAACCGGCTCGGCGCCGAATAGCCGGCATCATAGATGGCATCGGTCACCCGCGCCTCGGTTGAAAGCGCCGCCTCCGCCCGCTTTGCGCGCAGGCCGCGCGCATATTGGGCCGGAGACACGCCGGTCGCCCGCTTGAACACGCGCTGGAAATGGTGGGGCGCATAGCCGACAGCCTCCGCGAGCGCGGTGAGTTTGGGCGCGTCTTCGGTCAACAGCCCGATCGCCGTCCGCACTGCCACCTCGTCGCGCGCGAGATCATCCGGCCTGCACCGCAGACACGCACGAAGTCCTGCGGCCGCTGCCATAGTGCCGTCCCCAAAGAATCGCACATTCTGACGCGCGGGGTGCCGTGCGGCGCAGCTTGGGCGGCAATAGATGCCCGTGGTCAGGACACCCGTCACGAAACGCCCGTCAAAGGCGCGATCCCGGCGCAGGACGGCCGCCCAGGCGGTCGCATCATCGATTGTCATCTCAATTCTCCTTGCGTGACGGGCCTAGAACGAACGGCCCAAGCCATGCGTCCCGCAAGTTGCGTTCAAATCAGAACGGCCTCTGCCCCCGGATCACCCGCCGCACGCCTTGAACAGCGCCAGCGTCCGTTCCCGTGCAAGGTCTGCGCTTTCCTCATGGTAATCCTTGCGCCGGTCCGAGTTGAAACCGTGATTGGCCTCATAGACAAAGATCTGCGCCGTCGGGTGCGCGGTTTCGATCAGCTTTTCGACGCCCTCCATCGGGATGCCCTGATCGAACCGCCCGAAATGCGCGATGGTGGCGCAGCGCGGGGCCTCATCGGCGAAGATCGTCGGCACCATCGATCCATAATAAGAGGACGACGCGGCGAGGTCGGGGCTGATCTGCGCCATCCGCCAGGCGACCGAGCCGCCATAGCAATAGCCGGTGATGAAAACGGGCCCCTTGTCCTTCAGCGCATCGATGCAGGTCTGCGCATCGGCAAGGCTCAGGTCAAAGGGATGGAGCTTGCGTGCAAGTTCAACGGCACGCTCGAAAGCCGGGCCGGAATAATCCGCCTCAAAACCAGGGTGTTCGCGGTCATAGAGGCTAGGAGCGAGAACCTCATAGCCGTCGGCGGCATATTCGTCGCAAAGTTCCCGGATATGATCGGTGACCCCGAAAATCTCCTGAATGAGGACAAGGCCGCCGCGGCGCGCGCCCTCTGGCTCTGCGTGATAGACGGCGATTTCTGCGCCGTCGGACATCGTCATGCGAATCATGTCGCCCATGCGTCTCTCCCTGATCTGGAGAAAACCATAAGCGGCACGCCCGGCGGCGCAAGCGGCTCAGCGGGTGTGCGAAAAGCGGACCGTGAAACGCAGATTGAAGATCAGCGCATCTTTCGCGCGGGCATCGCCCCCGGGATGGATGACATACAGGATGTCGGGCTGCACGGTCAGGAACGACGCGATCCGGTCCGAATAGGTGGCCTCGATCATCGACTCCGCCTTGGCGGGCTTTGTGCCCCCGGCATTCAGGATATTGCGAAAACCACCGGCCAGCGCACCCTGGGCGACACCCAGGGACGCCTGGCTGTCGGGCCGCGCACGGAAGACGCCCGTCGCCAGCACCCCGGCCTGCCAGCCGCCCTTGAACAGCGAGGTCTTGCCATCGGATATGCCGAAGCGGGCAAAGGCGGTCAGGCTGCGGTCGTCCCTGGCAAGGAGCGGCTGTTCCACCATCATATAGGCGCCCTGGCTGCGCTTCGTCGCTTCGGGAAAGCCCAGCATGGTAAGCCAGATATTGTCGGCCTTCTGCGAATAGGTCCAGACGCCGATCGAGATGTTCTGCGCATCGCCCACGCCGGCCTGGGCCGTGGCGAGGACGCCCTTGTCAAAGGAGAGTGCAGACCCGGGCCCGCCCCCGCGCAGCCCGGGCCGCGCATTATAGACGGCGGCGCGGACATAGCCGGTCTTGCCGACCTTGGTTTCCAGCCGCGCGCCCAGGGCCGTGATCGGAAAAATCGAGGGGCCGGCCGGACCAGTCGCGGCAAGCTCCGACCCGATGCCGAAGGGCGGCGCAACGAGCAGCCCGGCCGACGGCGTGCTGTAAAAGTCCGAATTGAGATCGAGCAGACCGGCGCGCAGGGCCGCGCGCCCGCCCAGATCCTTTTCGACCCAGGCTTCGAACACGCGCAGCTTGGGGTCCCACACTTCGATATTGTCGATGCACTGCAGCGTTCCGACCCCGTTGTTCGCGAACGCGCCTGCATTATGGAGCAGATCGATATGCAGGGTGGTCCCAGAGATGTTCGCCGCCCGGTCGAGATCGACATCCGCCACCAGATCAATGTTCTGAAGATAGCGCGTCCGGTGATCGAACCCGCCTGCGACCACGGTCGAGACATCGCTGGTCAGCTCTGCCGACAGCGACAGCGTTGGGGCCGCCGCATCCTCCGCAAGCGCGCGCTGCGGCAGCGCCGCGGCAATGGCGGTGGCCACCCCCATGACAGACATCAATAGGGACGAGGCGGTGCGACGCATGAACATTCCTGAAATTGGGGGCCTGAACCCAATAGGACGTCCCGGGGCGTCCATGCTTTAGGTCTGTGTCCGCACATCGACATAATTATCCTCGGACGTGCGTGCATTTCACGCCCACCCGGGTTGCATTGCCCGCCAATCATTGCTAGCCGCGCGGCGACTTTGCAGGGGGCATACGTTTCCATCGCGAGGTCAGCAGGCTCAATTCCTGACTTTGAGGATTTTACGCGCGTGGAGAATTCCGGCGGCATTCAAGCTAGTCTAAGCGGGCGCTACGCGACCGCTTTGTTCGAACTCGCACGTGACGGGAAGGCGATTGATTCGGTTGGCAAGAGCCTCGAATCACTCAAGTCTGCCCTTGTCCAGTCGGGTGATTTTGCAAAGCTCACCACCAACCCGCTGCTGTCGCGTACGGCAGCGGCCAAAGCCGTCGCGGCCGTCGCCAAGTCGATGAAACTCGACGCGCTGACGACCAAGTTTCTGGGCGTGCTCGCGCAGAACCGTCGCCTTGGCGAACTGGGCAGCATCATCGGCGCCTATGCCGCGCTCGCGTCTGCCTATCGCGGCGAAGCGACGGCAGAAGTCACCTCCGCCCACCCGCTCGCCAAGGCTCAGGTCGATGCGCTGAAGGCGAAGCTCAAGGCCAAGGTGGGCCGCGATGTCGCGGTCTCCCAGAAGGTCGATCCCGCAATTCTCGGCGGGCTGGTCGTCCGGATCGGCTCCCAGATGATCGATTCGTCGATCCGCACCCGTTTGAACACCCTCGCTAACGCGATGAAAGGCTGAACATGGATATCCGCGCCGCTGAAATTTCAAAGGTCATCAAGGACCAGATCGCCAGCTTCGGCACCGAGGCTCAGGTCTCTGAAGTCGGTCAGGTTCTGTCCGTTGGTGACGGGATCGCCCGCATCCACGGCCTCGACAACGTCCAGGCCGGTGAAATGGTCGAATTCGCCAATGGCATTCAGGGCATGGCGCTCAACCTTGAAGCCGACAATGTCGGCGTCGTGATCTTTGGCTCGGACGCCGAAATCCGCGAAGGCGACACGGTCAAGCGTACCGGCACCATCGTGGACGTTCCCGTCGGCAAGGAACTGCTCGGCCGCGTGGTCGACGGCCTCGGCAATCCGATCGATGGCAAGGGCCCGCTCAAGACGACCAAGCGCAGCCGCGTTGAAGTCAAGGCGCCGGGCATCATCCCGCGTCAGTCGGTCAACGAGCCGGTGCAGACCGGCCTCAAGGCGCTCGACGCCCTCGTCCCCGTCGGCCGTGGCCAGCGCGAACTGATCATCGGTGACCGTCAGACCGGCAAGACCGCCGTCGCCATCGACACCTTCATCAACCAGAAGGAAGTCAATAAGGGCACCGACGAGTCCAAGAAGCTTTACTGCATCTACGTGGCTGTCGGCCAGAAGCGCTCGACCGTTGCGCAGATCGTCCGCGCGCTCGAAGAACAGGGCGCGATGGAATATTCGATCGTCGTCGCGGCTACCGCTTCGGAACCCGCCCCGCTCCAGTATCTGGCACCGTACACCGGCGTCGCTATGGGCGAATATTTCCGCGACAACGGCATGCACGCCGTGATCGTGTATGACGACCTTTCCAAGCAGGCCGTTGCTTATCGTCAGATGTCGCTGCTGCTGCGTCGTCCGCCGGGCCGCGAAGCCTATCCGGGCGACGTGTTCTACCTGCACAGCCGCCTGCTGGAACGCGCCGCAAAGATGTCGGACGCCAATGGCGGTGGCTCGCTCACTGCGCTTCCGATCATCGAAACGCAGGCCGGCGACGTGTCGGCCTACATTCCGACCAACGTGATCTCGATCACCGACGGCCAGATCTTCCTTGAAACCGACCTCTTCTATCAGGGCATCCGTCCGGCCATTAACGTTGGTCTGTCGGTGTCGCGCGTCGGTTCTGCCGCGCAGACCAAGGCGATGAAGAAGGTGTCGGGCTCGATCAAGCTCGAGCTCGCCCAGTACCGTGAAATGGCGGCGTTCGCACAGTTCGGTTCGGACCTCGATGCCTCGACGCAGAAGCTTCTGAACCGCGGTGCCCGCCTGACGGAACTGCTGAAGCAGAAGCAGTATTCGCCGCTGCCGTTCGAAGAGCAGACCTGCTCGATCTTCGCTGGCACTAATGGCTATCTCGATGGCATCCCGACGTCTGACGTGACGCGCTATGAGGAAGCCATGCTGGCCGATCTTCGCGCCAACCATGCCGACATCCTGAAGGGCATCCGCGACAGCCGCGACTTCAGCGATGACAGCAAGAAGGCTCTGGTTGCCGCGCTCGACAAGTTCACGAAGTCGTTCGCTTAAGCTGACTGTGCTCCGGCGCAGGCCGGAGCCCAGACCTCAACAAAGGGACTGGGTCCCGGCCTTCGTCGGGACACATTAAGGGAAACAAGATGGCCAGCCTCAAGGCGCTCAAAATCCGGATCAACTCGGTCAAATCGACCCAGAAGATCACCAAGGCGATGAAGATGGTCGCCGCTGCCAAACTGCGCCGCGCGCAGGAAGCAGCGGAAGCCGCGCGCCCCTATGCCGAACGTCTGGAAGCAGTCGTCTCGTCGATCGCGTCCAAGGTCGAAAAGGGCCCGCAGGCGCCGAAGCTGCTCGCGGGCACCGGCAAGGACGACGTCCACCTGTTCGTCGTCGCTACGTCGGACAAGGGTCTGGCAGGCGCCTTCAACACGAACATCGTCCGCCTCGCCCGCCGCCGTGCCGAAGAACTTCGCGCGGCTGGCAAGACCGTGAAGTTCTACACGATCGGCAAGAAGGGCCGCGACCAGCTCGCCCGCACCTATCGCGGCGACATCGTCCACAGCATTGAGCCGGGCGATCTGGGCAAACTGGGCTTTGACAGCGTCCAGGAATGGGCCAGCGACCTGACTGCGCGCTTTGAAGCGGGCGAATTTGATGTGGCGCACCTCTTCTTCTCCAAGTTCGTGAGCGTCCTCACGCAGGAGCCGACCGAAATCCAGCTGATGCCGGTGGCGGTTGCCGAAACCGGCGCAGTTGCGGCCACCGCTGGCGCGTCGGTCGAATATGAACCCGACGAGGAAGAAATCCTCGCCGACCTGCTGCCGCGCAACGTCTCGGTCCAGCTGCTCCGTGCCCAGCGTGAAAACGCGGCATCGGAACAGGGGTCCAAGATGACCGCGATGGACAACGCCACCCGCAACGCCGGTGACATGATCAACAAGCTGACGATCCAGTATAACCGGACCCGTCAGGCCGCGATCACCACCGAACTCGTCGAAATCATCTCGGGCGCCGAAGCGCTCTAATCAGACACGAAGGCAAGGAAGACAGATATGGCTACCGCCCCGAAGAAGACCGCAGCCAAACCCGCCGCCGCAAAGCCGGCTGCTGCCGCGAAGGCTGCCCCGGCAAAAAAGGCACCGGCCAAGACCGCTGCCCCCAAGGCGGCTGCTCCGGCCAAGGCCTCTGGCGCCACCAAGCTCAACGTTGCCGGTGCAACGGGCCGCGTCAGCCAGGTCATCGGCGCCGTCGTCGACGTGACCTTCGAAGGCCAGCTTCCGAGCATCCTTTCGGCGCTTGAAACGAGCAACAACGGCCAGCGCCTTGTTCTCGAAGTCGCTCAGCACCTCGGTGAAAACACCGTCCGCACGATCGCCATGGACGCGACCGAAGGTCTGACCCGCGGCCAGGCCGTCCGTGACACGGGCGCGCAGATCTCGGTTCCGGTCGGCCCGCGTACGCTCGGCCGCATCCTGAACGTCGTCGGTGAGCCGATCGACGAGCGTGGCCCGGTCGACACCGACCTGCGCGCGCCGATCCACGCCAAGGCCCCGGAATTCGTCGACCAGTCCACCGAAACCGAAATTCTCGTCACCGGCATCAAGGTCATTGACCTTCTCGCGCCTTACGCAAAGGGCGGCAAGATCGGCCTGTTCGGCGGCGCCGGCGTCGGCAAGACGGTTCTTATTCAGGAACTGATCAACAACATCGCGAAGGGCCATGGCGGCACCTCGGTGTTCGCAGGCGTGGGTGAGCGTACCCGTGAAGGGAACGACCTTTATCACGAATTCCTCGACGCGGGCGTTATCGCCAAGGACGCGGACGGCAACCCGACGCCGGACGGCTCCAAGGTGGCCCTCGTGTTCGGCCAGATGAACGAACCGCCGGGAGCGCGCGCACGCGTGGCCCTGTCGGGTCTGACGATCGCGGAATATTTCCGCGACCAGGAAGGCCAGGACGTTCTGTTCTTCGTCGACAACATCTTCCGCTTCACGCAGGCGGGTTCGGAAGTGTCGGCGCTTCTCGGCCGTATTCCTTCGGCCGTGGGCTATCAGCCGACGCTCGCGACCGACATGGGCGCGCTGCAGGAACGCATCACCTCCACCACCAAGGGCTCGATCACCTCGGTGCAGGCGATTTACGTGCCGGCGGACGACTTGACCGACCCGGCACCGGCCACCTCCTTCGCCCACTTGGACGCCACGACGGTTCTTAACCGCGCGATTTCCGAACTCGGCATCTATCCGGCCGTTGACCCGCTCGACTCCACGTCGCGCGTGCTGACCCCGGCGGTTGTCGGCCAGGAGCATTACGACACGGCCCGCCGCGTTCAGGAAACGCTGCAGAAGTACAAGTCGCTGCAGGACATCATCGCCATTCTCGGCATGGACGAACTGTCGGAAGAAGATAAGCTGACAGTCGCCCGCGCCCGTAAGATCCAGCGCTTCCTGTCGCAGCCGTTCCACGTTGCCGAAGTCTTCACCGGCATCAGCGGCAAGTTCGTGGCGATCGAAGACACCGTGAAGTCGTTCAAGGCTGTCGTCGACGGCGAATATGACCACCTGCCGGAAGCCGCCTTCTACATGGTCGGTGGCATCGAGGAAGTCGTCGCCAAGGCCGCCAAGTTGGCAGCTGACGCTTAATTGATGGGCTCGCCCCTCCCGGCAACGGGAGGGGATAAGGATTGAAAATGGCTTTGCACTTCGAACTCGTCACACCTGAACGCCTCGTCCGGTCGGAAGACGTCCACATGGTCGTCGTCCCCGGCACCGAAGGCGATTTCGGCGTTCTGGAAGGCCATATGCCGGTCATGTCGACGATCCGCAGCGATGCGGACGTGGAAATCTATGCGACGGCCGGCAGCCAGCCGGAACGCATCAAGATCACCGGCGGCTTCGCTGAGGTGAACGACAAGGGCCTGACGATCCTCGCCGAACACGCCGGCTGATCTTCCCGACATGCGGTAAGCAGAAAGCGCCCTGGCCCAAAAGGCCGGGGCGTTTTGCTATGCGCGCTTGGGCGCCGCGCTGCGCCAGAGGAAGAGGCCCGCCCCGACGATAAGTGCCGACCCGACCAGCGACGTGGCATCCGGGACATCGCCAAAGACGAGCGCGCCAATCGTCATCGCGACGATCAGCTGGACATAGGTCATCGGCGCAATGGTCGCCGCCGACGCCCGCGTCGTTGCAAGGAAGATGAGCGCATGGGCACAGCTCGCGGAGACGGCGACAATCGCGCAGCGCAGGATGACCGACCAATGCGGCCAATGGACGTCAAAACCGCGCAGCCCCGACAGATCTCCACCAATCGCGGCCGCGATCAGCAGCGGTGTTGCCAAGGCGGCGATGCTGAACTGCAGCGCAAGCACGGACGCGGTCCCAGCCGCCTTGCGGTTGAGAAGGATCAGGATCGACATCCCGAGCGCCGACCCCAGCGGGAACAGCGCGGCCCAGCCCGCTTCGGCGACATTGGGACGCAGGACGATCAGGACGCCCGCAAAGGCGACGACCGAGGCCAACAGCGTCGCCCGGGTCGCACGTTCTCCAAGAAAGAGCGCTGACAGCAACGCCGTCAGCATCGGCCCGATGAAGGTGATGGCCGTGGCATCGCCCAGCGGCATCAGCTTGACCCCGATAAAGAAGCAGACTGACGAGACCGCGACGGCCGCCGCCCTCCCCCAATGGAGCCAGGGATTGGCGATGGCGAACCCGCCCCTCCCTTCCCGGACCCACAGCAGAACGCCAAGCCCGGCGGCCCCCAAGAGGTAGCGCAACGCGGCGATGGCGGGGGCGGGCCAGAGTGGCACCATCGATTTCACGACGGCATCGCCCATCGACAGCAGCATATAGCCGCCCAGCGCGAACAGGAGCCCTTGGGCATGATGCGCGTGCTGGTCTCCGTGTCCGGGCATGGCTTTGCGCTTTCCCGAATTCCCGACGGGCTGCAACCCAAATCGTGGAGATTAGGATATTGTCAAAGTTTCCATCCTATTCACCCTCTCTCACTGCACGGGTTTAACCGTGGTGCATGATGATGGGTGGAGCATGAGCGCATTCGGAAAAAGAGGCGGTCCCGGGGGCTTTGGGGTAAATCGCCCGGCCTTTGGCGTTGCCAAGCCGATGAGCGGCCCTTCCCCGGCGGCACCGGCCCTGCCCGTCTCTCCGTCCGATCCGGCCGGTGGCGCGCAGTTCCCGCCCATTGAGGCAGCCCCCCTTCCCGGCGCTGGCGCCGCATCGGCCGTCGCACCGCCGCCAATGGACGCCATGGCGCGCCTCGCCGAGCGCGAAGCCGCAGTCCATGATTCCAGCTCCAAGGTCGAAGGCTTTGAGGCCTCGGTCCACCGCATCAAGGAACAGGTGCTGCCGCGCCTGCTCGAACGTATCGATCCCGAAGCCGCCGCCTCGCTGACCAAGGATGAACTGGCCGAAGAATTCCGCCCGATCATCGGCGAAGTGCTTGCCGAACTGAAACTCACGCTCAACCGGCGCGAACAGTTCGCGCTGGAAAAGGTGCTGGTCGACGAACTGCTCGGCCTCGGGCCGCTCGAAGAGCTTCTCGCCGATCCCGAAGTCAGCGACATCATGGTCAATGGTCCCAACCAGACCTACATTGAACGTCGGGGCAAGCTTGAGATCGCGCCGATCCAGTTCCGCGACGAGGCGCATCTGTTCCAGATCGCGCAGCGAATCTGCAACTCGGTCGGCCGTCGCGTTGACCAGACCACGCCGCTCGCCGACGCCCGCCTGAAGGACGGCAGCCGCGTCAACGTCATTGTTCCGCCGCTGTCGCTGCGTGGCACCGCCATCTCCATTCGTAAGTTCTCCGCAAAGCCGATCACGCTCGACATGATGGGCAAGCACGGCTCCATGTCGGAAAAGATGGCGACCGCGCTCAAGATCGCGGGCGCCTGCCGCTTCAATATCGTCATTTCGGGCGGTACCGGTTCGGGTAAGACGACGATGCTCAACGCCCTGTCGAAGATGATCGACCCGGGCGAGCGCGTGCTGACCATCGAAGACGCGGCCGAACTCCGGCTGCAGCAGCCGCACTGGCTGCCGCTGGAAACGCGCCCGGCCAACCTTGAAGGCCAGGGCGCGATCACCATCCGCGATCTCGTCATCAACGCGCTGCGTATGCGTCCGGACCGCATCATCCTCGGCGAAATTCGTGGACCTGAGTGTTTCGACATGCTCGCGGCCATGAACACGGGCCACGACGGCTCCATGTGTACGCTCCACGCCAACTCCCCGCGTGAGTGTCTGGCGCGTATGGAAAACATGGTCATGATGTCGGACATCAAGGTGCCGAAGGAAGCCATTTCCCGCCAGATCGCCGACTCGGTGGACCTTATCGTCCAGGTGAAGCGCCTGCGCGATGGTTCACGCCGCACGACCAACATCACCGAGGTCATCGGGATGGAGGGCAACGTCATCGTGACGCAGGAACTGTTCAAGTTCGAATATCTGGACGAAACGCCCGACGGGAAGATCATCGGCGAATATCGGTCGCAGGGTCTGCGCCCCTATACGCTCGACAAGGCAAAGCAGTTCGGCTTCGATCAGGCTTTCCTGGAAGCCTGCCTCTGACGCCCTAGCGCGCGTGGAGCGCAACCGCCGCGCATACGGCCGCGGCAATCATCGACAGGATCAGGATCAACGCCCAGGGCATGAAGCCTACGGCGTCGAGATTGCGGCGGCGGGCCCGGCGCCGGTCGGCCCAGGCGGACAGCCCTGCAAGCCCGAGCGCCATTGCGCATCCTGTCCAAAGCGTCACTTGCAATGGTCGGTTTCCATTCCCATCATGACGGCAACGACCCGATGAGAGGAACCCCCATGCGCGTCCAAGCCCTGATACCCGTTGCCGCCGTAGCAGCGATTGCCGTTCTCGCCAGCCCGATTGTGGCGGCCCCTGCCAAGCCATCGAAAGAAATTCAGGCCGCAGTCAGTGCGCCGAGCCGGACCGAGACCAACGTCCTGCGCGACAAGTACCGTCATCCGGCGGAAACGCTTGCCTTTTTCGGGCTGAAGCCGACCCACACCATCGTTGAGGTCTGGCCGGGCGGTGGCTGGTACACCGAAATCCTCGCGCCCTTCGCCAAGGAAAAGGGGCGCCTGATCGTCGTCTCGCCACAGGGACGCGCGTCCGAAAGCATCGCCAAATTCCTCGACAGCAACCCCGATGTCTATGGCAAGGTCGAGCGCGCAAACTTCCCCGTGCTGCTCGGCGGAACGGGCGTAGCGCCCGGCACGGCGGATGCCGTCCTGACGTTCCGCAACGTCCACAACTGGCGGATGGGCAGCTTCAAGCCCGACAATGCGGACTATAGCGTGGAGGCGTTCAAGGAACTGTACGCCATGCTGAAGCCCGGCGGCGTTCTCGGCATCGAGGATCACCGCCTGCCCGAAGGCGCGAGCGACGAACGCGAACGCCAGAGCGGCTACATGAAAGTCTCAACCGTCCGCAAACTGGCGGAACAGGCGGGCTTCAAGTTCGCTGGCGCGTCGGAAGTGAACGCCAATCCGAAAGACACCAAGGACTATCCCAAGGGCGTGTGGACCCTGCCGCCGCGCCTTGCCGAAGGTGACAAGGACCGTGAGAAGTATCTGGCGATCGGCGAATCCGATCGCATGACCCTCAAGTTCGTGAAGCCGCTGAAGTAGGGCGGGATCGGCCGGGGAACGTCAGAACGGTCTCCCGGCCTCACGTCCTCTAGCGCTCGTCCTTGGCGATCTGTCCGCCCTTCATGACGAAACGGACGGACTTCAGCACCGTCACATCGCTCAACGGATCGCCCGACACCGCAATGATGTCCGCAGCCTTGCCGGGTTCGAGCGTGCCGACGTCCTGCGCCACGCCCAGCAGGTCGGCCGCGTTCACCGTTGCCGCCTGGATCGCCGCCATCGGCGACATGCCGTGCTTGACCAGAAGCTCAAACTCATCGGCGTTGCGGCCATGCTTGGAGACGCCGGCATCCGTGCCAAAGGCGATCTTCACGCCCGCAGGATAGGCCTTTTCAAGGCTCTTGCCCGTCACGCCGATGCGCCATTTGACCTTGGCGAGCACGCCGGGCGGATAGGCGTTGGGATCAGCCTTCAGGCGCTCGATATAGCCGTTCACCGTGGACAGCGTCGGCACATAATAGGCACCCGCCTTTTTGAAGAGCTTGATGCTTTCATCATCGAGCATCGTGCCATGCTCGATCGAGTCCGCACCGGCGGCGAGCGCGGCGTTGATGCCATCCTCGCCATGCGCGTGGACGGCGACCTTCTTCTTGTAGAGGTGCGCGGTGTCGACCAGCGCCTTGACCTCATCGTCAAAGATCTGGCGGCCCAGACCTGCGCCAATGCGGCTGTTGACGCCACCCGTCGTCGCAATCTTGATCACGTCCACGCCCCGGCGGATCTGCATCCGGATGGCATGGCGGCAGCTTTCTACGCCGTCGCACAGATTCTCCTGATTGATCGCACTGTGCAGGTCTTCGGTGATGCTGAGCGTGCCATCCATATGGCCGCTCGTCGTCGAGATGGAGCGTCCGGCATCGACGATGCGCGGAGCAAGGATTTCGCCCGAGGCGGCAAAGTCACGCAGCGCGAGCGTGGCGCCAGTGCTGTCACCAAGGTTGCGCACTGTCGTGAAGCCCGCCAGCAGCGTCTTCTTCGCATTGCCCAGCGTGCGATAGGCAACCGTCGACTGGCTGTCGGTCACGTCCTCAAGCAGGGCGGCATTGCCCCCGGCATCCGACGCAAGATGGACGTGGCTGTCGATCAGGCCGGGCAGCACGAACTTGTCGGACAGATCGATGATCTTGGCGCCTGCGGGGCCATCGACCTTGCCGGCAAGGATACTGACAATGCGGCCGTCCTGGACGACAATCGTGGACGGGCCACGCGGCGCCTGTCCGGGCTTGTCGAGCAGGCGACCGGCCTGGATTACGATGACGGGACCGCCCGTCTGGGCGAGGGCGGGCGCGCTCGCAAGGAGCGCTGCGGATAGGAAAAGGGCGTACTTCATGCCGCCCTTGTTACCGGCTCAGCCGAGCTTGTCCACCTTGGCCTGAAGGGTCGCCAGCTGCGCCTTCAGCGCGGCAATCTCGTCATCCTTCTGCGCGCTCGTCTGCTTGCCGACAGGCTCGGGCGCATCGGCCTTTTTCGCACCAGGCGTGAGGATGCCCGTCGCCGCCTCGAACATCGCCATGTTGCGCTTGTGCAGCTCTTCGAACGGGCCGCCGGAAAAGGCGCCTTCCAGCATCTGCCGGAACTGCGACTGGTTGCGCTGGAACGCCTCCATCGACGCTTCGAGATATTGCGGCACCATCGCCTGCATGGAATCGCCGTACAGCGAGATGAGCTGGCGCAGGAAACCGGCGGGCAGCATCGCCTTGCCGCGGCCTTCCTCTTCCATGATGATCTGGGTCAGCACCGTGTGCGTGATATCCTCGTCGGTCTTCGCATCGACAACACGAAAATCGCGGCCATCGCGAACCATCTGCGACAGATTGTCCAGCGTGATGTAGCTTGATGTTTCGGTGTTGTAGAGCCGACGGTTAGCGTATTTCTTGATCGTTACCGGGCCTTCGCCCGCTTTTGCCTTGGCCATGCGAATCCATTCCAGTCCGAATGAGATTTGCTGCATAGCACCACAGTCTATTGCGCTGCAACATTTGGAGAATATTGCGCAATATGCGCGCAGCAATTCAGCGCCAGATGCGCTCGAAGCGGCGGCCCAGCAATGTCAGGAGTTCGTACTGCGACAGGCCCGACAGCGCGGCAGCGGTCGGAAGGTCGTAATCAATGGGAAGCCAGTCCCCTTCGCCCACATCCGGCGCGCTGCTGACATCGACCGCAATGAGATCCATCGACACCCGCCCGATAACGGGAAAGCGCCCGCCGCCGGCACTGCCCTTGCCCGAAAAGGCGCGCAGATAGCCATCGGCGTAGCCGATGTTCAGGATGGCGAGATCCATCGTCCGCTCGGCGGTGAAGGTCGCATTGTAACCAACGCTCTCCCCCGGCGCGATCCGGCGTCGCTGGAGCACTTCGGCCTCGATCGCGGCGACGGGCCGGATCTGTCCCTCAGCCTCGGCGCGCGGAATGCCGCCATAGAGCGCAAGGCCGGGCCGCGTGAGGCCGAAATGATAGTCGGCGCCCAGACAGATGCCGGCCGAATTGGCGAAGCTGTAGCGGCGCGCCGATATGGTCGCTGCCGCAGCCCGGAAGCGCGACAGCTGCGCGTCATTCTGCGCCACATCCTCATCGGCGGAGGCAAGATGGCTGAGCAGCGTCTCGATCTGCAGACCGGACAGGTCATCGGTCGCTGCGAGCCCCAGACGGTTCATCCCCGTGTCGATCATGACATCGCACGGGCGGCCCGTCGGGCGCCAGCGCGCAACCTGTTCGGGCGTGTTCAGGACAGGCCGGGCGCGCGAGGCGCGCGCCGCCGCTATGTCGGCCTCGCGTATACCATGGAAGACCGAAAGGTGCGCATCCGGCGGGAGAAGCGCCTCAACCTCGGCCGCCTCATCCCAGGTCGCGACGAAGAAGTCCCGGCATCCGGCGGCCAGAAGGTGCTTGGTCACCTCAACCGCGCCGAGCCCGTATCCGTTGGCCTTAACGGCCGCGCCGCAATCGGCAGCGCCCCCGGCCGCTTTCAACCAGCGCCAGTTATGGGTCAGGGCATCGCCGTCAAGGCGCAGACGCAGCGGAGAAGACATCAGGCGGCCAATAGCCGTGCGCACGCGATCAGTGCAAATCTTCCTTGCCCGACGTTTCCGGCAGCCAGATCAGCGAGACGAGGAACGCCATCGCGACCACGCCGATCGTGTACCACAGCCCCATGAAGGTCCCGCCCGTCTTCACCACGATATATTGCGAGATGAAGGGCAGGAAACCGCCGAAATAGCCGGTGCCGATGTGATAGGGAATCGACATGGAGGTGTAGCGGATGCGCGCCGGGAACATCTCGACGAGGATCGCCGCCACCTGCCCATAGGTCATTGCCGACAGCGCGACGAGGATTGCGACCGCCAGGATGATGACCAGCGGCTGACGCAGTTCGGGGTCCGACTTGTCGGGATAGCCCGCTGCCTCAAGTGCTGCGACATAGGCCCTTTCATCAAAGCCCTGCACCGCGGCAGACCCGACGCGCAGTTCGACGGCCTCGCCTGCGGTCTTCTTGTAGCTGATGCCACGCTTTGAGAGGAAGGCAAGCGCCTTTCCGCATTCGGTCGTCTGCTTGCTGGCAAAGACGCTGAACTCACATTCGGGCGACACGAAGGTCACGGGCGACGCCTGTGTTGCGCGCGCCAGCGCCGGGTTTGCCGCGTCCGCCATCATATGGAACAGCGGGAAGGTCAGCCCCATCGTCAGCGCATAGCCGATGAGGAGAATGCGCTTGCGGCCATAATGATCGGACAGCCACCCCGCCGCGACATAGAGCGGCGCGGCCAGAAGCGCGCCCACCGCCATATAGCCGAGCGCGTCGGTCTCCGGCACGCGGGCGGTTCCGGTGAGGAAGTAGAGCGTCCCGAACTGCGAGGTGTAGTAGATGACCGTCAGCCCCGCCGCGACGCCGAACAGCGCGACAAAGATGCGCTTTACATTGCCGGGATATTGGAAGCTCTCGACGAACGGATTGTGCGACGTCGTTCCCGCTTCCTTCATCGCCTTGAACACCGGGCTCTCCGACAGCATCATGCGGATGTAGAGCGAGATGCCGAGCAGAAGCAGCGAGATGATGAAGGGCACGCGCCAGCCCCACGCCTCAAACGCCTCGGTCGGCATCGCGGAGCGCGTGGCCAGCACGACCGTGACCGCGAGCAGGAAGCCACCGGCGACAGACGCCTGAATCCAGCTCGTATACTGCCCGCGCTTCCCCTTGGGCGCGTGTTCCGCGACATAGATCGCCGCACCGCCATATTCGCCGCCAAGCGCCAGCCCCTGAAGACAGCGCAGGATCAGCAGACAGACCGCCGCCCAGATGCCGATGCTCTCAAATGTCGGGAGGAAGCCGATCGCCGCCGTGGCCCCGCCCATCAGCGAGATGGTAATGAGAAAGGTGTATTTCCGGCCGATCTTGTCGCCGAGATAGCCGAAGACAATCGCCCCCAGCGGCCGCACGCCAAAGCCTGCGCCGAACACCGCCAGCGACGCCAGTGTCGCCGCTGTCGGGTTGTCCGACGGAAAGAACAGCTTCCCGATCAGCGCGCCCAGAATGCCGTAGACGAAGAAATCATACCATTCGAACACCGTGCCCAGCGACGAGGCGGTGATGACCAGCCTGTCGCGCTTGGCGTCGATTACGATGTCGTCCTGTCCTGCGGCCATGTAGCTCCCCCGGGGATGTCCTTGTGCTCCCGTCTTAGGGGCAAGGAGCACCTTGGGGCAAGCAGGGTGCGCGCCCTAATCCTCCCCCGTCGGGGGAGGATCAAGAGAATGCCGACTGATTACCAGACCCGCGCGCGGTCTTCCGGCTTCAGGTAGAACTTGTCGCCCGGCTTCACGTCGAAGGCCGAATACCAAGCGTCGAGGTTGCGCACGACATAGGGGCGGAACTGGCCCGGCGTGTGCGGGTCGGTGGTCAGCTGCTGGAGCAGAACCGCCTCGCGCTGCTTGTTCTGCCAGATCTGCCCAAAGCCGAGGAAGAAGCGCTGGTCGTCATTATAGCCGTTGATGACCTTGGGCGCCTTGCCCTGAAGCGACAGCTTGTAGGCGTCATAGGCGATGGTCACACCGGCAAGGTCCGCCATGTTTTCGCCCAGCGTCAGTTCGCCGTTCACCTTTTTGCCGGCGAGCGGTTCATATTGGCCGTACTGATCGACGACGCGCTTGGTCAGCGCCTCGAACTTGGCGACGTCTTCCTTCGTCCACCAGTCGACCATGTTGCCCTTCATGTCGAACTTGCTGCCCTGGTCGTCGAAATGGTGGCTGATTTCGTGGCCGATGACCGCGCCGATGCCGCCATAGTTGACCGCATCATCGGCATTGGGATCAAAGAAGGGCGGCTGCAGAATGGCCGCCGGGAAGACGATCTCGTTCATCAGCGGGTTGGCATAGGCATTCACCGTCTGCGGCGTCATGAACCATTCGTCGCGGTCAACGGGCTTGCCGATCTTGCCGATCTGTCGGTCATATTCGAATTCGGTCGCAGCTACGACATTGCCCCACAGGTCATTCCGGTCGACCTTGAGTGCGGAATAGTCGCGCCACTTGTCGGGATAGCCGATCTTGGGGCGGAAGGCGGCGAGCTTCACGCGCGCCTTTTCCTTGGTTTCGGGTGCCATCCAGTCGAGCTTGGCGAGGCGTGCGTCCATCGCCTTGATCAGGTTCTTGACCAGTTCATCGGCCTTGGCCTTGGCTTCGGGCGGGAAATAGCGTGCGACATAGATTTCGCCGACCGCTTCGCCGAGCGATGCATTGACGAGGTCGACGCCACGCTTCCACCGGTCCTTGAGCTGCGGCGTACCCGTCAGCGTCTTGGTCCACTGGAACCGCTCCTCGACGAAGGCCTTGGACAGATAGGGCGCGGCATCCGCGATCATGTGGAACTTCAGGTAGTCCTTCCAGACCGACAGCGGCTCCTTGGCGATCAGCTGGGTCGCGCCCTTGATGGCGCTCTGCTGCGTGATGATCAGCGTCTGCTGGCCACCCAGCTTAGTCTCGGCGATGTAGCGCGTCCAGGCAAAGCCCGGATAGGCCTTGGCGAGATCCGTCACCGCCGCCGGATTATACATCTTGTCGATCTGGCGCGATTCCGCCGACGTCCAGTGGGTCTTGGCGATCTTTTCTTCCAGCGCATAGATCGCATCGGCCTTTGCCTTGGCGTCGGCCTCCGACACGCCGGTCAGGCGGAACAGGTTGGCGATGTGCGCCTTGTACTTGGCGCGGATGTCCTTGAACCGCTCATTGTCGACCAGATAATAGTCGCGGTCGGGCATGCCGAGGCCGCCCTGGCTGACATAGGCCGAATATTTGGTGTTGTCCTTCAGGTCCTGCTCGACGCCGATTTCAACGGGCGATCCGATGCCGAGGCGGACCGCTTCGCCAAAGGCGCGGGCAAGGTCATCCCGCGTCTTGATGGCATCGATCTTCGCCAGTTCGGGCTTCAGCGGGGCAGCCCCACGGGCCTCGACGGCGGCCTCATCCATGAAGCTTGCGTAGAAATCGCCGACCTTCTGCGCGGCGCTGCCGGCGGCATTGGTCTGCTTCGACACATCATCAATGATCGTGCGCGTGCGCGTATCCGAGAGGTCGCGCAGGATACCGAAGCCGCCCCAGCTGGATTTGTCGGCCGGAATCTCGGTGCGCTTGGCCCAGGCACCGTTGACGAACGCATAGAAATCATCACCCGGCTTCACGCTGGTGTCCATGCCCGTCAGATCCACGCCCCAATCGCCGAGCTTCGGCTTGGCGGCAGGGACCGGCGCGGCCGTGGTCTGCGCAGCGACAGGCGAAAAAGCGGTAAAGCCGGCAACAAGAGCCAGCGCGGCAACGCTACCAAACAAACGATGAGACATGGACTACTCCCGATACTAAGTTGGGCACGTCCTAGACCGCATCGCCGGAGAGGTGAAGCGGCGGCGCTGCACTCGTCGAAATATGGAGGGTGTCGGTCGAAGGGGGCTAGGCTTGCGGAAACGGCGAACCCGATCTCCGCCCCTACTTGTGATCCGGGCTTGACCCGGAGCCCAGGGTCGAAGCGCTCACGGGCGGGAAGATGGGCTCCGGATCAAGTCCGGAGCACAGCGAGTTGAGAGATCTCCGCCCTACGCCGCCCGCCAGTGGATGAGGCCATCCTCGCCCCGCTCGGTGCGTCCTTTCGCGCCGACAGGCTCAATGGCTCCGTCCGTCAGGAACGCGATCATGCCCTCGTCCACCGCATCGACGCGCGCCAGCACGCGGGCATCTGCAGCAGTCCGCGCGATGATCGTGCCGAACTTCACCGAACCGTCGCGGTTGTAGAAGACGGTGTAGCTTTCGATCGTCGCTGCGCCCTCATAGCCATCGTCCGCCTCGGGCACGGCACCGCGCATTGCGTCGGCCAGAGGGTTCACATCATAATCGTGCGGGAAGATCGCGTCGGGGAGCGGGTCTGCCGACAGGACGATGCCGTGGAAATGGGTCGCATAGCCGCCATTGGCGAAGAGCATCGCCGTGCCACGCTCGGCGCGCAGCTTATCGACCATCGAGGCGATGGCGTGGCTCATGTAATTGCCGATGGGGCCGCCACCGAAGGTCAGGCCGCCAAAGGCCGTGATCGGCCTGTCGACGGGCCAGCCGAGAATGCGCCGCGCCATCTTGGGCACGCAGGGGAAGCAGGAATAAAGCTCGACATGGTCGAGATCGGCCGTCGTCAGTCTGTTGCGCTTGAGCGTCTCTTCGATGGTCACGACCATGCCCGCAGGCTGCTCATATTGGTCGCGCTTGAGCATGTTGTGCGTCTCATGCGCAGCCGCGCCCATGCCGACATGGATGATGTTCGCCGCAGGCACGCCAGCGGCCTGTGCGACCGCCAGCGAGGTGACGATGAACCCTGCGCCCTGATTGACGCTGGAATTGGCGACCATCCGCTTCTGGTAGGGGAAGGCGATCGGGCGGTTGTCCGCTTCCACGCTGATGATCGCGTCGGCGGTCTGCGGCTTCCTGATCCAGGCATTTTCATTGGCAGCGGCGACTGCCGACATGCCTGCCCAGATCATGCCCGATTCCGCCTGCGCCTCGGCGAGCGTCTGCCCCCAGGCCGCGCGAGTCGCGTTCTCGTAAAGCGGATAGAGATCGGTCGGCGCGACCAGGCCATGCTGCTGCATCAGCGACTTTGTGCCGCCTGAGGCCACGTCGCGCAGGGCGTCCTTCTTCTCGCCGGTCGCCGCGCGCGCGCGTTCTGCTGCCGTGCGCAGTGCCTCGGCCCCGACGATCGCCGCGACCGAAATCTCGCCTGCGCCAATGCGGTTCGCCGCTTCATTGAGCAGCTGCACCGGGCTTTCACCCGTCGGGTAGGGCGTCTGTTCAACGATCTTGGGCGCGATGCCGAAATGCTGCGCCAGATGCTCCGCACAATTGCCAAGCCGGGGGAAGCTGATCTGGTTGACGACGGCAATGCTGTCGAGCTTGCCAATCCACCCGCCGCCCGCGTCCGCATCCGCCTTTTCCAAGGCCGCGACCATCAGGCCGAGCGAGTCGTGGACGCAGTCCCGGTCATTGAACTGGCCGACGCCGATGATGACGGGAATGCGGGCGGGATCGGTGTTCATGAGATCAGCCCTTCCGTCCCACAGGTTCCGCCGCCGGTGTGCCGAGGAAGCGCGGCGCAGGCGCCGGCTGGTCGACGCCGTTCACCTTCACGAAGGTGCCGCGCGCGACATTGTGCGGATGGCTGAGTGCCTCGCCCATCGACTGGATCGACCCGAAGCAGATGTCCGTCCCCTCCATGATCGCTGCCCATTCATCACGGGTCTTGGTCTTGAAGATGTCGGTGAGCTTTGCCTTGAGGACCGGCCACTGGCTCTTGTCCATCTGCGCGTCAAAGGCGGGGTCCGCATCGAGGCCGAGCGTCTTGCGCAGCAGCGCGTAGAATTGCGGCTCGATCGACCCGATCGAAATCCACTTGCCGTCGGCGCATTCATAGGTGTCGTAGAAGTGGGCGGCGGTATCGAGCATGTTCACGCCGCGCGCGTCTTCCCACATGCCCATCCCGCGGAAGCCCCACTGCATCGCATGGATGATGGAGGCGCCATCGGTCATGGCGACGTCAATCACCTGCCCCTTGCCGCCGCGCGCGACATTGAGGAGGGCCGCAACCATCCCGAACGCGAGCATCATACCGCCGCCGGCAAAGTCGCCAATGGCGTTGGTCGGCGGCGTCGGCTTGCCATCCGGGCGGCCATAACCGTGGAGGTTACCCGTGATCGAGATGTAGTTGATGTCATGCCCGGCAGCCATCGCGAGGGGCCCTGTCTGGCCCCAGCCGGTCATGCGGCCGTAGACGAGCTTTGGATTGTCGGCGAGCAGCACGTCCGGGCCAAGGCCCATGCGCTCCATCACGCCCGGGCGGAAACCTTCGAAGATGCCGTCAGCGGCCTTCACGAGGTCGCGCACTTGCGCCACGCCCTCGGGCGACTTGGTGTCGATCTGGACGATCTCGCGGTTGCGGGTGAGGACGTCGCGACCCTGCATGTCATGCGCGCCGACGCGCTCCACGCGGATGACGCGCGCGCCGTGATCGGCCAGCATCATCCCGGCAAACGGCCCCGGCCCGATGCCTGCCATTTCGATGATCGTGATGCCGTCCAATACGCCTGCCATGTCTCTCTCCATTTCGCTCTGTCTGCGCTTTGAACCAAGCGTTGGAACGCCTTGACGTTTGCGTCAAGTAGCAGATGTGGCAGTGCTTGACCTTTGCCGAAAAGACGCTGATCTTCGCATCAAAGAAAATGCGACGTAGGAGGGGAAATGGCAAAGATGCCGAAGGGCCTCGAAGAGGCTGCGGATGCGGGTGTGGCACTCAATCCTTTGGTCGGTCTGGCGCGCGAGGATCTGGTCGGCGCGGTCGGCGTGATGCTGAAGGCAACGGCGAGCCAGCCGGGCAAGGTCATTGAACACACCAAGTCCTTCGCCGACGATGTCATCAAGATCATCACGATGAAATCGGACATCGCGCCCAACCCCAAGGATCGGCGCTTTGCTGACCCGACCTGGAGCCAGAACCCTTTCTTCAAGGCGGGGATGCAATATTACCTCGCCGCCGAAAAAGGCGTGAAGAACTTCATCGGCGATCTCGAGCTGGATGAGCTGGAGCGCACGCGCGCACATTTCGTGGCGGGCATGGTGATCGACTCGCTCGCGCCGACCAACACGCTGGCGGGCAACCCGGCCGCGCTCAAGAAAGCGGCGGAAACCGGCGGCGCCTCGCTGATCCGTGGCCTCAAGAACGCCTATGACGACATCGTCAACAACGACATGCTCGTGTCGCAAGTCGACAAGCGGCCCTTCAAGATCGGCGAGAACATCGCCTGCACGCCAGGCGCGGTCATCTACCGCACCGAGCTGATGGAGCTGATCCACTATAAGCCGACGACCGAGAAGGTGCATGAGACGCCGCTGCTCATCATCCCGCCGCAGATCAACAAGGCCTATGTCAACGATCTGAGCCCCGACAAGAGCATCGTCCGCTTCCTCCTCGCCAACGGACAGCAGACCTTCCTCATCAGCTGGCGCAACCCGACCAAGGAACACGCGCATTGGGGCCTTGCCGATTATATCGACGGAATCATCGAAGCGATTGGTGTCATCTGCGAGGTGACGGGCGCGAAGCAGGTCAATGTCTCCGGCGCCTGTTCGGGCGGCATCACCATGTCGGCCATGCTCTCCAAGCTGGCCGCCAAGGGCGACAAGCGCGTCAACGCGGTCTCGCTCATGGTGTGCGTCCTGAAGCCCGAGATCACCGACAGCGAGGTCGGCTCGCTTGTCTCCGAACATGGCATTGAACTCGCCCGGCAGAGGTCGCGCAAGGCGGGTGTCTTGGATGGCGCATCGCTCTCGCGCATGTTCGCGTGGCTCCGGCCGAATGATCTCGTGTGGAACTATGTGGTCAACAACTACCTTCTAGGAGAAGACCCGCCCGCCTTTGATATCCTCTTCTGGAACAACGATGCCACCAACCTGCCCGCCCAGCTCCATTCGGACTATCTGGACCTTTACGGGAACCAGCCCTTTGCCGAGCCGGGCACGGCGGAGATCGCCGGGCATCTGGTGGATCTGACCAAGGTGACGAGTGACCTCTACATCGTGGCGGGGGTGACGGACCACATCACGCCGTGGAAGGCGTGCTATCGCTCGACGCAGTTGTTCGGCTCCAAGAACATCGAGTTTGTGCTGTCGCATTCCGGGCATATCCAGGCGATGCTCAACCCGCCAGGCAATCCAAAGGCCAAATTCTACCGCGCCGATGGCAAGGCGCCGCCGACGCCCGAAAAGTGGATGGCAAAAGCGGAAGAACATGCCGGAAGCTGGTGGCCGCATTGGGCGGAATGGCTCAAGGCACGGTCCGGCGCCGAGGTCACGCCGCCCGCCGAGCTGGGCAGCAAGGCCCATCCTCCGGTCGGGCCCGCGCCCGGCCAATATGTATTTGACTGAAGAAAGTGATCGATATGGGACGCGCGAAACCTGACACTCGGCCCGAAATCCGGATGGTATCCGTCGAAGGACGCGAGGTCCGCATGGCGCACTGGGATGCCGGTGAGGCGGGTCAGGACGCCCTGCCCGTCCTGTTCTTCAACGGGATTGGCGCGAACATGGAACTCATCGCGCCATTTGCCGAACGCCTTGGCCGCAATGTCATTACCTTCGACATGCCGGGTATTGGCGGCTCGCCCGACCCGGTCTGGCCCTACCGTCCGTGGATGATGGCCCGCGTGGCGGACAAGATCCTTGATGAGCTCGGCTATGCCGAAGTCGACGTGATGGGCATCAGTTGGGGCGGCGCGATGGCGCAGCAATATGCGATCCAATATGCCAAGCGCACCAACCGGCTCGTCCTCATCGCAACCACCGCCGGCATGCTGATGGTGCCCGGAAAATGGTCCGCGCTGAGCAAGATGGCCAACCCGCGCCGATATGTTGAACCGGACTATATGCTCAAGAATTTCAATGAGTTGTATGGCGGTGTGAGCAATGGATCTGACGGGCATGTCAGCCGCATCAAGGCGCCCTCGATGCTCGGCTATTTCAACCAGCTGTTCGCGATGGCAGGCTGGACAAGCGCGCCGTTCCTCCCCTTCCTCCGCCATGAAACGCTCGTCCTGATGGGCGAGGAGGATGCAATCGTCCGCCCGATCAACGGGCGCATTCTGGAGACGCTGATCCCCAATGCGCGCATGGTGACGATCAAGGATGGCGGCCACCTCTTCCTGATGAGCCATGCCGACCAATGCGTGCCCATCATCGAGGGCTTCCTCGACGCAGGGCATCGGGCCGAGGCCAAGGCCGCCTAAAGGCCGCGTCTTGCCAATCACGCCAGAGCGGCGTAATCGCCGCTGCGTGACAGGTGCTCCGTAACAGGAGCTGAAAAGGGAAGTCGGTTCAAATCCGGCGCTGTTCCCGCAACTGTAACCGGCGAGTTCCTCTCCGACGCACCACTGGGCAACCGGGAAGGTGGAGAGGCGCAATGACCCGGAAGCCAGGAGACCTGCCCGTCACAGCCAGTCCTTCGGCTGTGCGGGAAGACGCAGGCGAACGGGGGTTTCCTCGCGTGACGGCAATTGGAGTCGTTATGCGAAGGAGATTGAATTGAAATCCGTCATCCATTGTTCGGCCGCGCTTCTGGCGCTGGCCTCTACGTCTGCGCTTGCCCAAGAGGCAGGCGACACAGACACGATCATCGTCACCGCGACCGGCGCACCATCGCGCAGCGCCGATACAGGCCAAGCCGTCTCGACGCTCGGGCAAAGCGAGATTGACGTTCGTCAGACCGTCGGCGTTGCAGAGCTGCTGGCGTCCCAACCCGGTGTCACGGTTTCGCGCAATGGCGGGCTGGGTGGCTTTTCCGCCGTCCGCATTCGCGGCGCGGAGGGCGAACAGACGCTGGCGCTCATTGACGGCGTGAAGGTCAACGACCCCTCCTCCCCCGGCGGCGGGTTCGACTTCGGCAGCCTGCTCATCGGCAATATCCGACAGATCGAAGTGCTGCGTGGCCCCAACTCGGTCCCTTGGGGCAGCGAGGCGATTGGCGGCGTCGTCAACGTCGTGACCGCAACGCCAACCGCGCAACCCAGCGCGAAACTGCGCGGCGAATATGGGTCGAACGATGCGAGCAATATCGTCGGCAACCTGTCCGGGACCCTCGGCCCGGTGCGCGCGTCGATCGGTGCGGGATGGTTCAACGAAGGCGGCATTTCCGCCTATAAGAACGGCACCGAGGCTGATGGCCTGCGGCAATATGGCGCCAATGGCCGTGTCGAGATCGACCTCGCCGACGGCATCAGCCTCGACCTGCGCGGCTATTATGCGAAGAGCCGGATCGAGCAGGATGGCTTTCCGCCGCCCTTTTACAGCTTTGCCGACACGCGCGAATTCAGCCGGTCCGAACAGACGGTCGGCTATGCCGGTCTGCACGCCAATCTCGGCGATCTGCGCAACCAGCTGGGCGTGACCCTGTCCGACATGAACCGCGACAGCTTCGCCCAGCCCGGCGATGCAACCCCGCAATATCTGAACCGCGGACGGATTGAGCGGATCGAATATCGCGGCGACTGGCGCGCGAGTAATGCGCTACGCGCCGTGTTCGGCGCCGAGCACGAGCGGTCGCGCATCAGCGACGGATTTTCCGAAAACAGAACGCACGTGAGCGGCGGCTATCTCCAGCTGATCGCCAGCCCCCTTTCGCGCGTCACGCTCACCGGCGGCATCCGTGTGGATGATCACGCGACCTTCGGCACGCGGACCACGCTGTCGGCCAATATGGTGTGGCGCGCAGGCGCCGGCACGACGATCCGCGCAGCCTATGGCGAAGGGTTCAAGGCCCCCACCCTGTTCCAGCTTTACAGCTTTTACGGCAATGTGACGCTGAAGCCCGAAAGCGCGCGCAGCTATGATCTGGGCGTCGAGCATAAGCTGCTGGACGGCGCGCTGGTCGTCTCCGCCACGCTGTTCCAGCGCGACACGCGTAACCAGATCGACTTCATCTCCTGCTTTGCGCGGACGACGGGCATTTGCGCCAACCGGCCGGATGGCACTTATGATAATGTCGACAGGACGCGCGCCAAGGGCCTTGAAACTTCGATAGAAATCCGCCCAACCGATACGTTCGGCGTGACCGTCAACTATACGTTGCTCGACACCGAAGACCGGGCGACCGGCCGCGTTCTTGTTCGCCGCCCGCGCCATAATCTGGCCGCGGACGTGGACTGGACGACGCCCTTTGGTGCCCGCGTGGGCGCCACGCTGCGTCTGGCCAGCGACAGCGCGGACACCGATTTTGAGACGTTCGCCCGCACATCGCTCGACGGCTATGCGCTGGTGGGCCTGCGCGCCTCTCTGCCCATCGGCAAGGCGCTCGAGCTCTATGGCCGTGTCGAGAACCTGTTCGATGCGCGCTACGAAACGGTGAGCGGCTACGGCACCTATGGCCGTACCGCTCATGTCGGCATGCGGGCCGCCTTCTGATGCGCGCGCTCTGGCCCGCTTTGTTGCTCCTTGCCGGGTGCAGCGGCGGGCCGGAGGTTGCCCCCGGCGGCATCGTTTCGAACAACCCATGCATCGACGCGATCCTCGCGCAGGTGGCCCCCGACGAAATCGCAGCCGTCAGCAGCTGGTCGCATGATGCCGACAGCGCCTCGGCGCCGTTGGGCTGGGCGCGCGCGCACCCGGCTTTGGGCGTGACAGCGGAAGAAATCATCGCGGCCAAGCCCCGCCTGCTTCTGACCGGCAATCTGGCGAGCAGCGGCACCAATGCCGCGCTTGCGAAGGCGGGAGTGCCGATGAAGACCTTTGGCGTGCCCGCCACGGTTGCGGACAGCATCGCCCAGGTGAAAGCCGTTGCCGCCGCCGTGGGCCAGCCGCGCGCAGGCGATCGGCTGGCCGCGCAGATCGACGCCGCCGCGCGACCGACATCCGCTCTGCCCAAACGCAGCGCAATCATCTGGCAGACGGGCGGGTTCGTTGCGGGCAAAGGCACGCTGCAGGACGAACTTCTCGCCCGAGCCGGTTTTGAGAATGCGAGCGGGCGATACGGCCTCCAGCAATGGGATGTCCTCCCGCTCGAAACGCTGGTGCGCCGCCCGCCTGATATCATCTTCATGCCAACAACGGCCAAAGGCGAAGACGCGCGCGCATTGGTGGCGCGGCAGCGCATCCTGCGCCATCTGGAAGGCCGGACACGCATCGTCGCCTTCCCGGACAAGCTGCTCTTTTGCGGCGGCCCCACGATCATTGAGGCGATGCGCGTGCTGAGGTCGGCTGCATGACGCGATGGATGGTCCCCCTTCTGACGATCCTCGCCCTCGCCTTTTTGGGCGCCCTTATGGCGGGCAAGGTCTGGATCGGACCGGCAGACTGGTTGGCCGATACCGCCAATGGCTGGATCATGGCCGAACTGCGCCTGCCCCGCGCGATCCTCGGGGCCTGTATCGGCGCGGTGCTGGGCCTCTCGGGCGCCGTCCTGCAGGGCTATTTGCGCAATCCCCTGGCGGACCCCACCGTGGTCGGCGTGTCGTCGAGCGCGGCTTTGGGCGGCGTCATCGCGATCCTGCTCGGCGCGACAGGCCTCGCCATGTTCGGCTTTGCGATGGCGGGCGCCGCGATCAGCGTCGCACTTCTGGTGGCTCTGGCCGGGCGCAGCGGCGGACCGCTCGGCTTCATCCTTGCGGGCATGGTGCTGGCGACGCTTTCGGGCTCGCTCACCGCGCTCCTCATCTCCATGGCGCCCAACCCCTTTGCGACGAGCGAGATCATTGCTTGGCTGATGGGCGCGTTGACCGATCGCACCATGGACGACGTCCTCCGCGCTTTGCCGTTCATGGCGCTCGGCAGCGTGATCCTGCTGCTGACCGGCCGGTCGCTCGATGCCCTGACGTTGGGGGAAGACGCCGCCCGGTCCATGGGGATCGATCCGGACCGCCTGCGCTGGCGGATCGCGCTCGGCACCGGACTCGCCGTCGGGGCCTCGGTCGCGGTCACAGGTGTCGTCGGCTTTGTCGGCCTGATCGTGCCGCACTTCATGCGGCGGATCGTGGGCGAGCGTCCGTCGGCGACGCTGATCCCCTCCGCCATCGGGGGGGCAATTCTGACGCTGGTCGCCGACAGCGCGGTGCGGCTCGTGCCCGGCCCGGGCGAAGTCCGGCTGGGCATTGCGATGGCGGCGATTGGCGCGCCGTTCTTCTTCCTGCTGCTCGCCCGCATCCGGAGCACGCCCGCATGATCCGGATTGCAGACCTAGCGGTCGACCTCGGCCGCCGTCGCGCCTTGGAGGACGTCACGCTCGACCTTCACCGGGGCCGGGTGACGGCCATTCTTGGCCCCAATGGCGCAGGCAAAACCAGCCTGCTGCGCGCGATCGCCGGGCTCGTCGCATTATCCGCCGGACAGGTCATGCTCGATGGCAGCGCTCTGGCCGCGCTGACCTTGCAGGCGCGCGCGCGCCGCATCGGCTATCTACCCCAAAATGGCCAGCCCGCTTGGGCACTCACCGTGCGGGAACTGGTCGCGCTGGGGCGCCTGCCGCATCGCTCCCCCTTCGCCGCCCTGTCGCCCGCAGATGCCGATGCGATCGACACGGCGATGGCCGCAACCGACATCGCGCATCTCGCGGACCGCACCGTCGACACGCTGTCGGGCGGCGAAAAGGCGCGCGCCAAATTTGCCCGCGTGCTGGCAGCGGAGACCGACTGGATCCTGGCGGACGAACCACTCGCCAATCTTGACCCGCCGCACCAGCAGGACGTGCTGCGCCTGATGCGCGCCGCAGCCAATGCGGGAAAAGGCGTCATCGTTGTGCTGCACCAGCTGGATGCCGCAGCCCGCGTGGCGGACGATGTGCTGGTCCTGCGCGATGGGCGCACCCTCGCTTTCGGCCCAAGCCCCACGGTGCTGACCCCAGAGACGCTGGAAGCGGCCTTCGACATGCCGATGGATGTCTTCGACCATCAGGGCCGCACCGCCATCCTGCCGCGCTGACACGGCCGCCATCTTGCCCCGAAAGGCCCCGCCGCTTAGGAGGCTGGCCATGACTGATGCCGTGCCCCTGAAGCTGTTCAACAGCCTGACCCGCCAGCTGGAAGACTTCCAGCCCATCCACCCCGGCGAGGCGCGCGTCTATACCTGTGGTCCAACGGTCTATAACTATCCGCACATCGGCAACATGCGCGCCTATGTGTTTGCGGATACGCTGGGCCGCGTGCTCTCTTACAAGGGCTACAAGCTCACCCACGTCATCAACATCACCGATGTCGGCCATCTGACCGACGATGCGGACGCGGGCGAGGACAAGATGGAGAAGATGGCCGCCGAAAAGGCACAGTCCATCTGGGATATCGCCCGCCATTATACCGAAGCCTATTGGGCGGACATCAAGGCGCTCAACATCCGCCAGCCTGCCAAATGGTCGATCGCGACCGACTATGTCCCGCAGATGATCGAGTTTGCAAAAAGCATCGCGGACAAGCACTGCTATGAGCTGGAGAGCGGGCTCTATTTCGACACCTCGACCGTCGCCAATTACGGCGCGCTCGCCCGCGCCCAGACCGATGAGGGCGAAGGCCGCATCGAAGCGGTCGAAGGCAAGCGCCACGCCGCCGACTTTGCTATCTGGCGCAAGACCCCGCCGGGCGAGAAGCGCCAGATGGAATGGGACAGCCCTTGGGGCAAAGGTGCACCGGGCTGGCATCTGGAATGCTCGGTCATGTCGGGCGATCTGCTCGGCTTCCCGTTCGACATCCACACCGGCGGCATCGACCACCGCGAGATCCACCACCCGAACGAAATCGCGCAGAACCAGGCCTTCTGCCACAGCGATCATTCGGGCGCGCGCTTCTGGATGCACAACAACTTCCTCGTCGATCGCACGGGAAAGATGTCGAAATCATCGGGAGAGTTCCTGCGCGTTCCGCTGCTGATCGACAAGGGTTTCCACCCGCTCGCCTATCGCCTGATGTGCCTGCAGGCGCACTACCGCAGCGAGCTGGAGTTCAGCTGGGAAAACCTTGCCGCAGCCTTCACCCGGTTGAAGCGGATGGTGATGGGGGTGGCCAATGTTCGGGCCAATGCCGCGCCGGCAGCTGCGGTGGATCACCCCAAGCTGACGGAGCTGCTTACGCGCTTTGACGCCGCTGTGTCCGAAGACCTGAACACGTCGGTCGCGCTGACCTGCCTTGATGAGGCCATCGCCGTGAAAAAGGTCGACGCCGGACAGAAGCTCGCCGCCATTGCGCGGATGGATGATGTGCTCGGTTTCGGACTGATGACGCTGGAACGCGCCGACCTCCGCGTGCGACCAAAATCCGCAGACGTCACAGAAACCGAGATCGATGGTGCCCTCGCCCGCCGCAAGGAGGCGCGTGCCAACAAGGACTTCGCCGCATCCGACGCCCTACGGGATGATCTCATCAGCAAGGGTGTAGAAGTGATGGACGGCGACCCCTTGGGATGGGATTGGAAACTGGAAGTCTAACCCGTCGAATCAACGGCGGTACCGGAGAGATGCATTGACCACCGTCGTTCTGACATCGCTGTTGAAGCCCATGATCACGCCGCATCTGCCCGATTGGGTGGATGCCCGCTTTTATGCCTCGGTGGAGGAGATGCACGCGCTCGCACCCGAGGCGGAGATCGGCTGGTTCGACATGGAGTTCAAGCTGCCGATGGTCGAGGCGATCCGGCTGGCCGACAAAATGAAGTGGCTCAACTCGATCTATGCCGGGCTGGATCACCTGCCGCTCGATCTGCTCAAGGCACGCGGCGTGCAGATCACCAACGGCGCGGGCATCAATGCGATCACCATTGCCGAATATGTCGTCATGGGGATGCTCACCATGGCCAAGGGCTATCGGCAGGTCGTGCGCGCGCAGGAGCGGCACGAATGGCTGCTCGAAAGCCCCGGCAAGGTCGAACTCTTCGGATCAAAGGCGCTGCTGCTTGGCTATGGCGCCATCGGCAAGCTCGTGGAGGAGCGGCTGAAGGCGTTCAACGTCGACGTCACTGTCGTCCGCCGTTCGCCCGGTGCGAACACCCTCGGCCCAGATGAATGGCGCGCGCGGCTGAGCGAGTTTGACTGGATTCTCCTCGCCGTGCCTGCGACGCCCGAGACCGAGGGGATGATTGGCGCGGCCGAACTCGCCGCCATGAAACCGTCTGCCCGGATCGTGAATGTCGCACGCGGATCAGTCATCGATCAGCAGGCGCTGATGGCAGCCCTCAATGAACAGAAGATCGCCGAGGCCTTTCTCGACGTGACCGAGCCGGAGCCGCTGCCCGCCGATGATCCGCTCTGGACGCTCGACAATGCGCATGTCACCATGCACCTGTCCGGCCGCGCGCAGGACAAGATGTTTGCACGTTCGGTGGAACGCTTCCTTCAGAACCTGCACCGTTACCACGCCGGCCAGCCGCTCGAGCCGCTGGTCGATCTCGACCGGGGATATTGAGAATGACGCCAGCCGAAATGTCGAAGAAATGGCACGCGGTTGCCCTGTCCAGCGATGAGGGCGCGCTGGGCGCGCTGCTCCATGACGACGCCGTCTTTGAAAGTCCGGTCGTTCACACGCCGCAGCGGGGCAAGCCGATCACGCTCAAATACCTCGCCAGCGCGGGCAAGGTCTTTGGCGACACCGGCTTTCACTATGTCGGTGAATGGGAAGGCAAGAACAGCCTGATCCTTGAATTCAACGCCGAGATTGATGGCATCAAGGTGGACGGGATCGACATGATCACCTGGAACGATGAGGGCCTCATCACGAACTTCAAGGTGATGGTCCGCCCGCTCAAGGCGGTGAACATGCTGCACCAGAAGATGGGCGAAATGCTGCAAAAGGCGCAAGCCGCCGCCTGACGGCTGACAGCCTCCTCCGCTTCGGTTAATGAACACGAACCATGCGTGACGCCCCCCTTCCCGCCGCCGCGATCGAACTGCTCGATCTGCTGGACACCCCTTCGCTTTTGCTCCGCGAAAGCCGGATTGTTCACGCCAACCCACCCGCCGTCGCGCTTTTTGGGGGCCATGTGCAGGGGCAGGATGTCCGTCTGGCGCTGCGCCATCCCGATGTGCTCGCGCTGATTACCTCGGGTCGCAACGGTTCGGTCCGGGTCACGGGCCTGTCGACATCGGGCAGCCTCTGGGAAGTGCAGTGCAATGGCCTGTCCGACGGCGAGCGGTTTCTGACGCTGACCGATCTGTCGGTACAGGCGAGCGTCGCGCGCGCCCATGCGGACTTCGTCGCCAATGCCAGCCATGAGCTGCGGACGCCGCTGGCCGCGATCCTCGGCTATGTCGAAACGCTCAGCGACCCCAAGGCCGGCAATGACCCGGCGACGCGCAACCGCTTTCTCGGGATCATCGGCAAGGAAGCCCAGCGGATGCAGGGTCTGGTCGAAGACCTTATGTCGCTGTCCCGCATCGAGGCCGTCAAGCACCAGCAACCGACCGAGACCGTCGATCTGCTGGCGGTCGCCCATCAGTGCATGGGCGAAGTCGCGGATCGGGACCGAATTAGCCTGACGACCAATGTCGACCGGGCGACAATCATGGGGGATCAGGGACAATTGGCGCAGGTGCTGCGCAACCTGATTGAAAATGCCTTCAAATATGGCGCCCCGGACGGGCAGGTCCGCATCTCGCTGGAACAGGGGCAGACAGGCTGGATCAGCCTGTCCGTGGCCGATCAGGGCGAAGGGATCGCGCCGGAACACATGCCGCGTCTCACCGAACGCTTCTACCGCGCCGATCCGGCCCGCTCGCGGCAGGTGGGCGGGACGGGGCTCGGACTGTCGATCGTCAAGCACATTGTGGAGCGCCATCGCGGCCGCTTCGACATCGTCAGCCGGGTCGGCCATGGGACGACGGCGACATGCATATTTCCGCCGACCTAGGTCCTGTCACAGACCCGTCACCCAACTGAAATAATGGGCGGAAGAATCGAACAGGAGACCAGTTTCGATGCGTTTTGTTGCCCAGTGTGCGGTTCTGGCCGCTTCGGCGGCCATGCTCGCGGCATGCGGCAGTGGCGGGAACACGGAAAGCCGTGATTTCGTGCGCATCGTGGGCTCCTCGACGGTCTATCCGTTCGCGACGGCGGTGGCCGAGGCCGTCACCAAGACGGGAATCAAGTCCCCAGTGATCGAAGCGACCGGCACGGGTTCGGGCATCAAGCTGTTCTGCGCCGGGCTGGGCGCGTCGCATCCCGATATCGTCAATGCCTCGCGCCGGATGAAGGCCTCGGAATATCAGAGCTGCGCCAAGAATGGCGTGAAGGATATTGTCGAAATCCAGATCGGGCTCGACGGAATCGCCTTTGCCGAATCGACGGGCGGCCCGAACCTGAAACTGACGCCGGTCGATGTTTACAGGGCACTCGCTGCCACGCCGTTTGGCAAGCCCAACACGGCGAAGACCTGGGCTGACGTGAACCCGACCCTCCCCGCCATCCCGATCAGCGTCTATGGACCGCCCTCCACATCGGGCACGCGCGATGCGCTGGCCGAACTCATTCTCGCCAGAGGCTGCGATACCGATCCGGCGATGAAGGTGCTGAAGGACCGCAATCCCGACAAGCACAAGGAAATCTGCACCCGCGTGCGTGAGGACGGTGCCTATGTCGAAGGCGGAGAGAACGACAATCTGATCGTTCAGAAGATCTCCGCCAACCCGCGCGCCATCGGCGTGTTCGGCTTCAGCTTCCTCGAAGAGAATATGGACCGGCTCAAAGGCGTGCCGATGGAAGGCGTTGCGCCGACCTATCAGACCGTGTCCGATTTCAGCTACCCTGGCGCCCGGCCACTCTATATTTATCTGAAGTCGGCGCACCTGAAGGCGGTCCGGGGGATGCGCGACTTCGCCGTCGAATTCTCCAAGGCCTGGGGCCCTGACGGCTATCTGAAGAAGAGGGGAATGGTCATCGCACCAGATGCGGTGCGCGCCGCGAACGCGCAGATCGCTATGACGATGGCGCCCCTTGATCCTGCGGCGTTGAAGTAGGTCGGGCGGGACATGACACCTTCTGCTCTACTGGTCCTGATTGCGGGGCTGGGCGTCATCGGTTGGCTGGTGGCAAAAGCCAGAGCCCAGCGGCTCAACACGCGCAGGGATGCGCTGCATTCGCTGCCCGGCCATCATGGCTGGTATCTCGCTTTGTGGATCATCCTGCCCGCGCTGTTGGGCTTCGCCGTCTGGGGCTCGGTGTCGCCGGGCATGATCCATTCGGCCGTGCTGGCCGATCCGGCCGCAGCCCGCCTGCCCAGCTTTGAATTTGAACGCAACGCGATCATCTCCGAAGCGTTCACGCTCGCCGAATATCCGGGCACACCGGTCTTCAACCCCGAAGCCGAAGCCCTCGTCCCGGCCGTGGTTGCGGCCAAGTCCAAGTTCGGCGCCATCGGGGCCGCGATCATCCTTATCCTCGCCTTTGCGGGCGGCGGCTTTGGCTATACGCGGCTGACGGCCCAGTTCCCGGCCCGCACGCGGGTGGAACGGGCCGTCCTGCTTTCACTGCTTTCGGCCTCGCTCCTCGCCATTCTGACGACGATCGGGATCATCGCATCGCTCCTGTTCGAATCCGGCCTGTTCTTCAGCAAGGTCAGTCCGCTGGAATTCCTCTTCGGAACACATTGGAGCCCCGCCAATGGCAGCTTCGGGGCTGTCCCGCTTTATTGGGGCACGCTGTTCATCGGCGCGGTTATCGCGATGGTCGTGGCCATCCCGCTCGGGCTGATGAGCGCGATCTATCTGACGCAATATGCCCCCGCCGACGTGCGGCGGTGGATGAAACCGATGCTGGAGATCCTCGCGGGTATCCCAACGGTCGTCTATGGCTATTTCGCGGCACTTACGGTGGCCCCGATGGTGCGTGATCTGGCCGCCGCCATCGGCGTGGCCAACCCGTCGACCGAAAGTGCGCTTGCTGCCGGTCTGGTCATGGGCATCATGATCATTCCGTTCGTCTCCTCCATGGCCGATGACAGCATTGCCGCCGTGCCCCAGGCGATGCGCGACGGCTCGCTCGCCATGGGTGCCACGCGTTCCGAGACGATCAAGAAGGTCCTGATCCCCGCCGCGTTGCCGGGCATTGTCGCTGGCATCATGCTTGCGGTGAGCCGCGCCATTGGCGAAACGATGATCGTGGTCATGGCCGCAGGGGCCACGGCCAATCTTTCGGCCAATCCCTTTGCCAGCATGACGACGGTGACCTTCCAGATCGTCCAGCTGCTGACTGGCGATCAGGAGTTTGACAGTGCCAAGACGCTGTCGGCCTTTGCGCTGGGTCTGGTGCTGTTCATCGTCACGCTCATTCTCAACATCATTGCGCTTCGTGTGGTGAAGCGCTTCCGGGAGGCTTATGAGTAATCCCGCGATCGATTGGGGGTCCCCCGAGGCCGCAAAACGCCTTGCCCGCCGCTATGCGGCGGAGCGGCGCTTCAAGCTGCTCGGCCTGTCCGCCGTTGCCCTGTCCATGGCTTTCCTTGTCTTCCTGCTCGGCACGATGCTGATCGGCGGCATTGGCGGCATCGACGCGGCCTTCCTGTCAGGCTCCGACGCCACCGAGGCGGATGCCGCCGGGGTCTGGGGCGCGGTCAAGGGGTCGTTCCTGACGATGGTCGTGACGATCGTTCTGGCGCTGCCCATGGGCGTGTTTGCGGCGATCTATCTGGAAGAATTCGCGCCGCGCAACCGGTGGATCGACATCGTCGAAGTCTCGATCAACAATCTGGCGGCGGTTCCCTCCATCATCTTCGGCCTGCTCGGGCTTGCGGTGTTCATCAACTTCTTCGGGCTGGCCCGGTCCTCCCCGCTGGTCGGGGGCATGACGCTTGCCCTCATGACCATGCCCGTCATCGTCATCGCCAGCCGGAACGCGATCAAGGCCGTCCCGCCGTCGATCCGCGACGCCGCACTCGCCGTTGGCGCCAGCGAGGTCCAGACGGTATTCCACCATGTCCTGCCGCTCGCCCTGCCCGGCATCCTGACCGGGGCCATCATTGGCATGGCGCGCGCGCTTGGCGAAACTGCGCCGCTGCTGATGATCGGGATGCGCGCCTTTGTCTCAAGTCCGCCGTCGAGCATCACCGACCCGGCGACCGTCCTGCCGATGCAGATCTTCCTCTGGTCGGACGAAGTCGACCGCGCCTTTGTGCAGAACACGTCGGCCGCCATCCTCGTCCTCTTGGCCTTCCTGCTTCTGATGAACGGCATCGCCATCTATCTCCGCAACAAGTTTGAAACCCGCTGGTGACCCATGTCTGCTGAAACGATCAAGATCACGGCCCGGAATGTCGACGTCTTCTATGGCGACAAGCAGGCCATCAAGGATGTCTCCATCGACATCGCGACTGAACACGTCACCGCCTTCATCGGGCCGTCGGGGTGCGGAAAGTCGACCTTTCTGCGGACGCTGAACCGGATGAACGACACGATTGCGGGCTGCCGCGTCGATGGCGAGATCAGCCTCGACGGGGTCGACATCTATCGCGGGGGCGTTGATGTCGTCCAGCTGCGCGCGCGCGTCGGGATGGTGTTCCAGAAACCGAACCCCTTCCCCAAGTCGATCTACGAGAATGTGGCCTATGGCCCGCGCATTCACGGGCACGCGCCGAACAAGGCCGACATGGACGAGATCGTCGAAAAGTCGCTGCGCAGGGCCGGCCTGTGGGACGAAGTGAAGGACCGGCTGCAGGACGCCGGAACCGCTCTGTCGGGCGGCCAGCAGCAGCGGCTGTGCATCGCGCGCGCCATTGCGGTCAATCCGGAGGTCATCCTGATGGATGAACCCTGTTCCGCCCTCGACCCCATCGCAACGGCACGGATCGAGGAACTGATCGACGAACTGCGCGGGCGCTATGCCATCGTCATCGTCACCCATTCGATGCAGCAGGCCGCGCGCGTCTCACAGCGGACGGCCTTTTTCCATCTCGGCGCGATGGTCGAGTATGGCGCAACGCCGGATATCTTTACCAATCCGCGCGAAGAGCGGACCAAAGACTACATCACCGGACGCTACGGCTGAGGATAGGGGCATATGGTTGAACACACCGTCAAGGCATTCGACGACGAGATCGGCACGCTCCGTGGGCTGATCGCGGAAATGGGCGGACTTGCCGAAGTCGCAATCGCCCGCTCGATCGAAGCGCTGGTAAACCGCGACACCGATCTGGCCAAGGAGATCATCGTCGCCGACGCCCGGCTCGATGCGCTCGAAGTCGAGGTCGACCGGCTGGCCGTGAAGATCATCGCGCTCCGGGCGCCGATGGCGAATGACCTGCGTGACGTCATTTCGGCGCTCAAGATTTCGGGCATCATCGAACGCATCGGCGATTATGCAAAGAACATCGCCAAGCGCGTCGGCGATGTCGAAGGGCGCGCCAAGATCGAACCGCTGCTGCTGATCCCCGCCATGGCGGAAATCGCGCAGTCGATGGTGCGTGACGTGCTCAACGCCTTTGCCTCGCGCAATTCCGCACTGGCTGTGGAAGTGGTCGACCGCGATCTCAAGGTCGACGAGTTCTACAACAGCATCTTCCGCAACCTTGTTGCACATATGATGGAGAACCCGGCCACGATCAGCTCGGCGGCCCAGCTCCTCTTCGTGGCACGCAACCTCGAACGCGTCGGGGACCATGCCACGAACATTGCCGAACTCGTCTATTATGCGGCTACTGGTGATTATTACCAGGACCGCGACATGCCCAGGAACGGATAACTGCCATGGCGCCCACATTGCTGATTGTTGAAGACGACCCCGCGCTTGCCGAACTGCTCGTCTGGTCCTTTGAGGCCGAGGGCTACAAGGTGCTGCAGACCCCGGACGGGGAAGAGGCGCTTCTGATCGCGGCCGAAACGCCGCCCGATGCCATCATCCTCGACTGGATGATCGAACAGCTGTCCGGCATCGAAGTCTGCCGCCGCCTGCGCCGCCACCCCGAACTGGCGACCGTCCCGATCATCATGCTGACGGCACGCGGCGAAGAGGAAGACCGCATCCGCGGCCTTGAAACCGGCGCCGACGACTATGTGACCAAGCCCTTTTCCCCGCGCGAACTCACCGCGCGGCTTGCGGCGGTCATGCGGCGTACCCGGCCTGCGCTGGCGGGCCAGACGATGCGGGTCGAAGATCTGGAACTTGATCCGGTCGCCCACCGCGTGCGTCGCAACGGCAAGGAAATCTCGCTCGGGCCGACCGAGTTTCGCCTGCTCCAGCATTTCATGGAACGGCCGGGCCGCGTCCTTTCGCGCGCGCAGCTCGTCACCGGCGTCTGGGGCCATGACAGCGACATTGAGGAACGCACCGTCGACGTGCAGGTGAAGCGTCTGCGCGCCGCGATCAACAGCACCGGCGGGCGTGACCTGATCCGGACGGTGCGGAGCGCAGGCTACTCGCTCGGCTGAGCGGGGACGAAGCGGAATTCGAGCCGGCTGGTCTCGAAGGCCCGGATCATCTCTTCGGAGACCGGGATCTGGCCATCGAGCATCAGCATGGCAAGGCCGTGCACCTGTGCCCAGGACATGAGCATGCTGAACAGGACCCCCTCCTCCCCCGCTGTCTCGGGGACGAGCGACATGAGGTTGGCGCGCAGCATCTGAATGCCGACCTGATCTTCGGAAAAGTCGGCGCTGAAAAATCCGCCGGGCGGCATGTTGGCCATCATGATGCGGAACAGCGCCGGGTTCGCGAGCGCAAAGCGGATATAGGCGCCGCCCGTCGCCACAAAGCCCTTCTGGCCGCCGCCCGCCGCCACCATCGCCTTGGCCTGTGCGTCCGCCAGTTCGAGCGCCCCGCGCACGCAGAGTTCGCGCACCAGCGCGGCCTTGTCCGGAAAATGCCGATACACGGCCGTCGCGCTGACACCGACCCGCCGCGCGACTTCTCGCAACGACAGCGTTTCGGCGTTGCCGCTCTTCAACAGCTCAAGCCCAGCATCGATCAGGGCCTCTCGCAGGTCGCCATGATGGTAGCTCCGCGCCGGCGGCATCATGTTGACACTGTTATCATTTTCGGTCATGTTATCAGTGTAAACATAAAGCGAATCATCGTCAAAGGCGAAAGGGTTCAAAATGGCCAGCACGGTGGAAACAGCAATCCGGTCAGTCGTGACCAAAGGCATCATGACGATCGCCGCGTTCAACCGGGATCGCCTGGCCCAACCCGCTGAGCCACATCCCTTTCTCACCGGCGTCCACACCCCGATGTCGGAAGAGCGCACGATCACGCAGCTGGCCGTGACGGGCACCATTCCGGCGGAGCTCGACGGCCGCTACATCCGCATCGGCCCCAACCCGGCCACGCCGCCCAATGCGGCCAGCTATCACTGGTTTCTGGGCGACGGCATGGTGCATGGCATCCGGCTGCGCGGTGGCAAAGCGGAGTGGTACCGGAACCGCTGGATCAAGAGCCATTCCGTGACAAACGCGCTCGGCCTGCCGCCGGCACCCGGCCCGCGCAATGGCCGCAGCGATACGGTCAACACCAATGTGCTCGGCCATGCGGGCGCGATCTGGGCGCTTGTCGAAGCGGGCGGCTATCCCGCCCGGATCGATGAGAATCTGGAGACTGTCGCCCATGACCCCTTTGGCGGCACGCTGCGCGGCAGCTTTTCCGCCCACCCCCATCTCGACCCGCTGACGGGCGAGATGCACGCCATCTGCTATCAGGGCGACGACATGACCACGATCCGGCATGTCGTGGTCGGTACGGACGGAAAAGTCCGGCGCGAAGAGCCCATCCGGGTCGAACATGGCCCGTCCATCCATGACTGCATGATCACAGCAAGCTACGTGATCATCCTGGACCTGCCCGTCACCTTCTCGATGAAGAAGCTGCTCGGCGGCATGGGCTTCCCCTACGCCTGGAACCCGTCGCACCGCGCGCGGGTCGGCCTGCTGCCGCGCGAAGGCGGGAATGACGACGTCATCTGGTGCGATGTTGACCCCTGCTATGTGTTCCACCCAGGCAACGCTTTCGAAACCGAGGATGGGACTGTGATCCTTGACGTCTGCGCGCACCGCACGATGTTTGCGGAAAGCAGCCAGGGGCCGGACTCCGATGCCTGTCCGCTCGAACGCTGGACGATCGATCCCCGCGCGAAGAAGGTGGCCCGCAAGGTCCTCGACAGCGACGCGCAGGAGTTTCCGCGCCCCAACGAACAGCTGATGGGGCAGCCTTATCGCTACCTCTACACCCTTGCGCTGCCTGCCGGCGGTGACCCGTCCTTCGTCAGCAGCACCCGCATCTTCAAGCAGGATCTGGTCGATCGCGCCCGTGAGGTGCATGATTTCGGCCCCGGCCGCGTGCCCGGCGAGTTCGTCTTTGTCCCGCGGGCACAGGCAAGCGTCGAGGATGATGGCTGGCTGATGGGCTATGTCATCGACACCGCCGCTGACACGACGGATCTCGTGATCCTTGATGCACAGAAATTTGAAGGCCGCCCGGTCGCATCGGTCCATATACCGCATCGCATTCCACCGGGGTTCCACGGCAATTGGGTTCCGAGCGCGTAACAGCCCTGTCCTGTTCGGAATGAGCCTGTCGATATGGCCCTGCGGGTTCTTCAGCACCCCGCAAAGGCCCGACAGGCTCAGGGCATTTCCATACGCATGACGATTGGCACCGCGCGCAGCCCCGCCTGCGCCGATCTCTTCATTTAACATAATACTTGTAAATTTGAGACGCGCCCCCATCTCGGGTGGACCGGATGCCGCATTGGGTCCGGCTGGGCGGGGGCCATCCCCCTCTCGCGCCCCCGCCCAAACTAAATGTTGCTTATGAAAGGACATTCAAGATGCGCACCATGTTTGATTTTACGCCCTATCGCCGCTCCGCCATCGGCTTTGACCGCATTTTCGAAACGCTCGAAAACCTGGCGCAGACCGATGGAAATGCCGGAAACTACCCGCCCTATGACATTGAACGCACGGGCGATGACGCGTTCCGCATCACGGTCGCGGTCGCGGGCTTTGCCGAGGATGAGATTGAGCTGACCGCGCAGCAGAACCTGCTCGTGGTTTCTGCCAAGAAGGCGGAAGCTGCCGAGGCGGATGCGCAGGAACGCACCTTCCTGCATCGCGGTATTGCCACCCGATCTTTCGAACGTCGCTTTCAGCTTGCCGACCATGTTGAGGTCCGTGGCGCCAAGCTGGAAAACGGCCTGCTGGCGATCGACCTCGTCCGCGACATTCCCGAAGCGATGAAGCCGCGCCGGATCCCGGTCAACGGCTCCAGCATCGCGACGCTGATCGACGCGACGACCGAGACGCGCAAGGCCGCCTGAGGCGGGTTGCGGGACGGTCTCCTCCCCCCACGTCCTGCCAAAGGCTGGGCGCGCTGCGATCCGTCGCGGCGCGCCCAGATCTTTTGGCGCCAAGGCAGACGCTGCCAATGTGGCACCACCCCTGCCAAAACGGATGCAAAAGCAGGGAAAACCGAGATAATTTGTTAATCCTGCGGACACTACGGTCCGTTTCGGAGCGGGTCTTGCCATGGGGGCATGGAACCGCAGGAGCAACGGACGGGATCTGCGCATGACGGCGCCCATACAGACGGCCAAAGGGCGAAGCGGACTGGGCGGCCTCGGCAGCCACGCGATCCCGCCTGTGCCCGAGGATTTCGGCCTCGCCTCTGCGCCCGACCGGCGTCAGGCCCGCCGCAGCATGACCGTGCTGCGCGTCGCCAAGCTGGAATCAGGGGATATTGAAGACCTCGCCATCGTCCGCAACGTGTCCGAAGGCGGCATCTGCCTCTTTACCGATCAGGAGTTCGACATTGGCGCGCCGGTCAGCATCTCGCTGATCGAGGACGTCGACATTCACGGCCGCGTCGTCTGGGCGCGGGACCGGTTCATTGGCGTGGCCTTTGATCAGGACGTGCCCATTGAGGACCTCCTCGCCCGCCCGCAGATGCTCCACGATGGCCGTCGTGCCCGTTTCCCCCGGCTGGCAGTGGACGCCCGCGTCGAAGTGGCGATGAACAATCGCACGACGGTGGCGCGCGTGCGCGACATTTCGCACAAGGGGGCAAAGCTGCTCTTCCGGGATCCGGTCGACAGCACGACCCAGGGACTCGTCATCGTCATCGATGACCATACCCGCCTTGAAGCCATGATCCGCTGGCAGCGCGGTGCCACTGTAGGCGTCGAGTTCCTGAAGCCGATCAGCCCGCACGTGCTGTCGCACCTCATCGGTCTTCTGAAGGCGCGGTAAAGCCGCCCGCACTTTCTAAAAGGGAAGAGACCCCACCTTCCTTTGCAGCATTCTCGAAGAGCTTAACGCGCGGCCTGAAATGCCTGCGCCAAACGATCCTGCACAGCCCGCGCGCCACGGGGCAGATCGGCACCAACCCTGAAGTTACGCGTGGCGTTGACGATCGTCGCGGACTGCTCAGCCAGACTTGCAGCGGCTGCCGTGCTCTGCTCCACAAGCGCGGCATTGGCCTGGGTGATCTGGTCGATGTCCGTGATGGACGTGTTGACCTGGGCGATCGTCGTGACTTGGCTGGTTGCATTGATCGACAGCCCTTCAAGTGTTGCGCTGACATCAACGACCCCTGAAACGATCCGGTTCAAGGCATCGCCCGCCGCCCCGACAAGCTGGACGCCGTTGCTGACCTGCGCGGTGCTCGTTTGAATGATCCGTTTGATCTCGTTCGCGGCTTCTGCGGAACGCTGTGCAAGGGCGCGGACTTCACTGGCGACAACCGAGAACCCTTTCCCGGACTCCCCGGCCCGCGCGGCTTCAACACCGGCGTTCAACGCGAGGAGGTTTGTCTGAAATGCGATCCCGTCAATCAGGGAGACGATCTGGCTGATCTGCCCGGAGGAAGCTTCGATTTCTCCCATGGCCTGCACTGCGCTTTGGATGATATTGCCGCCCGCCTCTGCATCGCTGCGGGCACCGGCCACCGATTGGGAAACGGCCCGCAGCTGCTCGGCATTCTTCGAAAGCGTCTGGGTGACCTGCTGCATCGCGGCCGCCGTTTCTTCGACGGTGGCGGCCTGCCGCTCTGTCCGATTGGCGAGATCTTCCGATCCTGCTCGAATCTCCGCCATCGCGTGCGACATTTCCGTCACGCCGCCAATGACGGTGGAAAGGGCAGTTGCCAGTGAAGCTACGGCTTCATTGAAGTCCTGCTCTACACGCGCATAGGCAGGCGGCAAACCATTCAGCCGAACGGCCAAATCCCCGGCAGACAAGCGCGACAGCGCATCTCCCATTTGACCCAATACCGTGTCGCGGACCTGTTCTTCTGCCCGCTCAAAATAGGTCGACAGGGCTATGTCCATGTCGAGGAGCGACGCCTTCACCATGAGCGCAACATCCCCGGCCAAACGGCGGCGCCATGGCACAAACGCCCAAAGGCCGGGTGCAATGATCTTGCGGATGGCAGTGTCGAGCACCGACGCATAGCCCGCGATATACCATTTGGGTTCAAGCCCCACCCGAGCGTGGACGCGCCCGATGTTCGTTGCCCGTTCAACATAGGCCGCATCCAGCCCATGGGCGAAGAGCTGCATCCAATGATCGTGTTGCAACTGCCGCGCTTGGGCAACATGCGCACTGTCGCGGAAGAAGTTGATCAGTTTTGTCGCTGCAGCCGCCGCATAGAGCTTGTCGAGCGCGGCATTCAGTGGCGTCCGCAGCCGCTTGGACACCCGACGTAGCATGGAATTGCTGTTGTGCAGCTCGTAGAAATCCAACCGCTCGTGGAAGTCCGGTGTCATAAAGTGTCCTGAAATAATCCCATGGAGCAACTGCTTACGGTCTGCCGGGCAAAACCTTTAGGACATCGGCCTGACATGCATCCTATTGCGCGAAGGCCACCCTCGCATGCCTCCGCCCAAGCAGAGCTTGTTTCACCAAAAGTGTGAAAACCTTGCGCATTGTGTCGTTTTTCCCCATGGGCGGCGCATTATGACGCAAACTTGGACTCCCGACAGCTGGACGGCCCATGAAGCCCGCCAGCTCCCGACCTACCCGGACGCCGATGCGCTGACGAGCGCGACCGAGACGCTGGCCAATTTCCCGCCTTTGGTGTTTGCGGGCGAAGCGCGTAGCCTGACGGCCGAGCTGGCACAGGTCGCCGCAGGCAAGGGCTTCCTCCTCCAAGGCGGCGACTGCGCCGAGAGCTTTGCGGAATTCCACCCGAACAACATCCGCGACACCTTCAAGGTGCTGCTGCAGATGGCGGTCGTCCTGACCTTCTCCTCCAAGCTGCCCACCGTGAAGGTCGGCCGCATGGCCGGCCAGTTCGCCAAGCCGCGTTCGGCCGACATGGAAGAGATTGGTGGCGTCTCGCTGCCGTCCTATCGCGGAGACATCATCAACGACATCGCGTTCGACGAAGCGGGCCGCATTCCCGATCCGAACCGGATGCTGCGCGCCTATTCGCAGTCGGCGGCGACCCTCAACCTGCTGCGCGCCTTCGCGCAGGGCGGCTATGCGAACCTGCATCAGGTCAACGCCTGGACGCATGACTTCATGGGCCGATCGCCCTGGGCCAAAAAGTTCAAGGACGTGGCCGACCGCATTGCCGAAGCGCTGGACTTCATGGCCGCCTGCGGGATCGACCCGGACACGGTGCCGCAATTGAAGGGCACGAGCTTCTACACCAGCCATGAGGCACTTCTGCTGCCTTATGAGCAGGCACTGACACGACAGGACTCGCTGACCGGCCAGTGGTACGACACCTCGGCGCACATGCTGTGGATCGGCGACCGCACCCGCTTTGTCGGTTCGGCGCATGTCGAATATCTGCGTGGCATCGGCAACCCGATTGGCATGAAGTGCGGCCCGAGCCTTGAGCCCGACGCGCTGCTCCGCCTGCTCGACACGCTCAATCCCGACCGCGTGGCCGGGCGCATGACGCTCATCACCCGCTACGGCCATGACAAGATCGAAGCCCACCTACCCGCACTCGTCCGCGCCGTGAAGGCCGAAGGGCACCCGGTCGTCTGGTCGTGCGATCCGATGCACGGCAATGTCGTGAAGGCGAACAACGGCTACAAGACCCGCCCGTTCGAGCGCATCCTTGCCGAAGTGCGCGGTTTCTTTGCTGTCCACCGGGCAGAAGGCACGCATGGCGGCGGCATCCACATTGAAATGACCGGCCAGAACGTCACCGAATGCACCGGCGGCGCGATGGACGTGACGATGATGGATCTGGCGGATCGCTATCACACGCATTGCGACCCGCGCCTCAATGCCGGCCAGTCACTTGAGCTCGCCTTCCTTCTGGCGGAAATGCTGAACGAGGAACTGCGCACCCGCGGCCCGGCGATCGCCGCCGCCTGACCCGGAAAAAGGAGCGGCGCCAGTGACCAAGGTCACCAGCGCCGCCATTTTCCATGTGCCACCCGGGGGAAGGTGGATTTGCGACCCTATGTGTCGGGAATAGCCCTCCCCGCATCACCGCGCGATGGCGGCGATGTTAACCCTTTGTCATTTTCGGCAGGTCGGATCAGGCGTCGACGGAAAACAGCGTCGTACCGCGATATTTTTCGAGATAGGGCTCAAACAGCGCGCTGATCGGGAAGTCCCCATCGGCAATGGCGATGTCGGCCATGCCGTCCACCTTGAAGGTCGCCATCTTTTCCTCGCGCGGCGGCGCGCCGTTCTTGGAAAGCGGCACAGCGTCGAGATAGACGAGGTCGCGGCGCGTATAGAGGATATGCGGCGCGAGCACGAACGACGTCCCGTTATAGGTCGAGGTGAGCGGCCGCTTCGTAGCGATCGCTTCCAGAATTGCGCGATTGGCTGTCATCGCCCCATAATTCCCCGAACGCCGCGGCAGCGCAACAAAATTGTGCAACGCAGCATGGAAATGTTGCCCCAGACTGGAATGGTTAGGCACCGGCTGGCTTCCGCACCTACGCTGCTCTCGCTATGCCATAGGCATAACAGGAGGCAAGCTCATGACGTCCAGCCGGTTTTTCCTTTCCGCAACGCTTATCGCCCTCGCCATTCCGGCGGTCCCCGCCTGGTCGGCCCCCTCCGCGCAGAGCCGGGCCTATAAGCCTGTCGATCTCTACGCGCTCGAATATGCCGCCGACCCGCAGATCTCGCCCGACGGGCGCAAGATCGCCTATGTCCGGCGCAGCTTCGACATCATGTCGGACCGCGCGCGCGCGAACATCTGGATCGTGGACGTCGCGACCGGGGAGCACCGCCCGCTCCTGTCCGGCGTTGCGAACTTCTCCAGCCCGCGCTGGTCGCCGGACGGCAAGCGTCTGGCCTATGTCTCCTCCTCGGAAGGCAGCGCGCAAATCTATGTCCGCTGGATGGACAGCGGCGCGACGGCGCGCGTCACCAATGTCGCTCAGGGGCCTGCCGGGTTGAGCTGGTCGCCCGATGGACGGCAGCTTGCCTTTGCCATGTTCGTGCCCGGCGAGGCCAAACCGTTCGCATCCATGCCAGCCGGGCCTGAAGGCGCCAAATGGGCCGCCAAGCCGATCATCATCGATCGCCTCAACTATCGCGGCGACGGGCAAGGCTATGCCGAACAGGGCAACACCCATGTCTTCACTGTGCCCGCCGAAGGCGGCACGCCGCGTCAGGTCACGACCGGCGCTTATGACTATGGCGGCGCATTTGACTGGAGCCGCGACGGCCGCACGCTCTATGTCTTTGCCACGCGCGTCGACGATCCCGACCGCACGCCGGGCCGGGACCAGATTTTCGCGGTCGATCTGGCATCCCTCGACATCCGCCAACTGACCAGTCGCGAAGGCCCGAGCGTTGCGCCCAAGGTCTCGCCCGATGGCAGCAAGATCGCCTATCTCGGCTATACGGATCGCTACACCAGCAATCAGGAATTCGCCCTCTGGGTCATGAACCGCGACGGCTCGGGAGCACGCGCGCTGACCGCAGCCCTGGATTCGGGCATCACCGACTTTGCGTGGGACGGCAAAGGCGGGCTCTATTATCTCTATGATGAGAAGGGCACGACCAAGCTCGGCTATACGGGGCTGTCCGGCACCGGTCGCGCAGTGGCATCGGGGTTGGGCGGCGAAGACATCGGTCGCCCCTATTCCGGCGCCAGCCTCTCGGTCGCACGTGATGGGACGGTTGCGACCAATGTCACCTCCCCGACCGAGCCCGGCGATGTCGCCGTGGTCAAAGGCAGCAGCGTCCGCCGCCTGACGCGCCTCAACGACGATGTCGCCGCGATCCGTGACCTCGCCTCGGTTGAGGAAATCTGGTCGACCGCGCCTGATGGCGTGAAGAGCCAGAGCTGGATCATGAAGCCCGCAAACTTCGATCCGACGAAGAAATATCCGATGATCCTCGAAATCCATGGCGGGCCGCACACCAATTATGGCGCGCGCTTCTCGGCGGAAATGCAGGCCTATGCCGCGGCGGGCTATGTCGTGCTCTATTCCAATCCGCGCGGCTCGACGAGCTATGGCGACAAGTTCGCCAACCTCATCGACAAGGCCTATCCCGGGAATGACTATGACGACCTGATGGCCGCCGTCGATGCGACGATCGCCAAGGGCTATGTCGATCCCCAGCGGCTGTTCGTGACGGGTGGCAGCGGCGGCGGGGTGCTGACGGCGTGGATCGTCGGCAAGACCAACCGCTTCCGCGCAGCCGTCGTTGCCAAGCCGGTCATCAACTGGACGAGCTTTGCCCTGACCGCCGATGGCCCGGCCTATTATGGCAAATACTGGTTCGGCAAATTCCCCTGGGAAGCGGGCGCACAGGCCGAATATTGGCGCCGGTCGCCGCTCAGCCTTGTGGGCAATGTGAAGACGCCGACGATGCTGATCACGGGCGAGCAGGATTATCGCACGCCCATTTCAGAGACCGAGCAATATTATGCCGGCCTGAAGCTCAATGGTGTCGACAGCGCGATGGTTCGCGTGCCGGAATCATCGCACGGGATGCTCGACCGGCCGAGCCGGTTGGTCGCGAAATCGACCTTCATTCTCGGCTGGTTCGCCAAGCACGGCGGCGTGGCACCCGAGGCGTCGGAAAACAAGTGATGGATGTCAGGGGCGCTGTCATCACCGGCGCAGCGTCGGGCATCGGCGCGGCCCTGGCGCGGCAGAACGCCGCGCGCGGGGCCCATGTCATCCTCGCGGATATCGAAGTCGAGCGCGCCGAAGCACAGGCACAGGCGATCCGGGATGCAGGCGGCACGGCAACTGCGGCCCATGTCGATCATGCCGACCGGGCGAGCATTGATGCGCTCGCAGCACTTGCGAAGGACACGCTCCCCGCAATCGATCTGGTCGTAGCCAATGCAGGCGTCGGTGCTGGCGGCCCGCTTTGGTCCACGCCCCAGCGCAACATTGACTGGGTGTTTGCCGTCAACCTGATGGGGCCGATCTGGGTCGCACAGGCCTTCCTTCCGATGATGATCGACGCAGGCCACCCGTCCCGCTTCGCGATCACGGGGTCGGAGCACTCGCTCGGCCTCCCCTCACGCGGCGGACAGGCCTCGGCCTACACTGTCTCCAAACATGCTGTGCTGGGCGTCGCCGAGACGCTGCGCCGCGACCTGGCCGACACGCCCGTCGGTCTCGGTCATCTGCCCTGCTGTGGTCCATACCGACATATGGAACCCGCTGCGCACCCGCCACGAACGCTTTGGCGGCCCCAGAGTGATGGAGCACCGCACCTCTAGCGAGCCGGGCCTGACGCCAGATGACGCCGCCGCGCGCATTCTGGACGGCCTCGATGCGAACGAGTTTTTCGTGTTCACGCATGGCAACGACATCGCGGAGGTTCACGGCGCGCAGGCGGGCGAGATTGAAAGCGCGTTGGAGCGGTTCCGGAGGCGATATGGCGGGGATGCGTGAAGGTTAGAGGAAGACCAGAAAAACCTCTCCGTCGCCCCGTGCCTGACATGGGGCTAGGCTATTCTTCCGCTCCCCGTTTGGCGTGAGGCCTGAATAGCCTGATCACGGGCGGTAGAGGTTTTCACCCAACGACCGTTGGTAACCGCACGGAGGATAGCCAAACCCCGTGTCAAGCACGGGGCGACGGGGATGGGAAATGCTTTGGCATGCCCCCGGCAGAGCACCCTACCCCATCTGCGTCGGCAGATAGGTGTCGGCAATGAAGTCGCTGAACCGCGTGAACTTGCCTTCGAAGCGGACGGGCACCGTGCCGGTCGCGCCGTGGCGCTGTTTGGCGACGATGACTTCGGCCATGTTTTCGACCGTCTGGAGCTTGCGCATCCATTCATTGTGCTTGTCGAACACATCCGAGGGGTCGCTTTCCACCGGCCGCTTGGGCTCCAGCCCGCGGACATAATATTCCTCGCGATAGACAAAGAGCACGATGTCGGCGTCCTGTTCGATCGAACCCGATTCACGAAGGTCTGACAGTTGCGGCTTTTTGTCCTCGCGCTGTTCAACGGCGCGGCTGAGCTGGGAAAGCGCCATCACCGGCACGTTCAGTTCTTTCGCCAGGGTCTTGAGACCACGCGAGATTTCCGAAATTTCCTGCACGCGGTTGCCATCGCCACCGCGTCCGGAGCCTTGGAGCAGCTGCAGATAGTCGACGATGATGAGGCCGATCTGATGCCGCCGCTTCATGCGCCGCGCGCGCGTGCGGAGCGCCGCGATGGTGAGGCCCGGCGTATCGTCGATGAACAGCGGCAGCGATTCCAGTTCGCGCGCAGCGCGGGCGAAGTCGCGGAACTTCTCCGCATTCATTTTGCCGGTGCGGATTTCTTCTGCGACGATCTTGGACTGTTCGGACAGGATACGCGTCGCCAATTGGTCCGCCGACATTTCGAGGCTGAAGAACGCGACCGGCGCGCCGACCGACTTTTCGGGCGGGATGCCGTCTTCCATGTCGCGCATCCAGCGCGCGGCGGCGTTGAAGGCGATGTTGGTCGCAAGCGCGGTCTTCCCCATGCCCGGTCGTCCGGCGAGGATCAGAAGATCGGAATGGTGCAGACCACCGGTCTTGGCGTTGAGACCCTCCAGCCCCGTCGTCACGCCCGACAGGCCGCCGCCCGCATTCATCGCCTTTTCGGCCAGGCGCACCGCCTCGGTCGTCGCCTGCACGAAGCTCTTGACGCTGCCTGTCTCGCCGCCCTGCTCCGCCACGCGATAAAGCGCCATTTCCGCTTCTTCGATCTGGGAGGTTGGCAACACGGCCTCGCTCGTATCGAGCGCACGGGTCGCCATGTCGCGGCCCACGCTGACCAATTCCCGCAACAGGGCGAGATCATAGATCTGGTTGGCAAAGTCCCGCGCGCCGATCAGCGCCGCGCCAGAGCCGGTCAGCTGGGCCAGATAGGCAGGCCCGCCCAGCGCCTTCATAGCCTCGTCCGCATCGAACATCGGCTTCAGCGTCACCGGATTGGCGACCATAGAGCGGTCGATCAGCTTCATGATCGCATCGTAGATACGGCCATGAACGGGCTCGAAGAAGTGCTCCGCGCGCAGCTTCAGTTGCACGTCCTCGGCAATGCGGTTGTCGATCATGATCGCGCCCAGAAGCGCGGCCTCAGCCTCCACATTCTTGGGAAGCTCAAGCTGGGTATCGGTGTTGTCGTGAATCAGTCGGACAGGATCGGCCATCGAACCTCCATGGCCCAAAGATACGACATGCGGAACGTCCCCCCAAGTGGATAATGGGGATAAGTCCGCGCGCGCCCGTCTTTCCATTCCGGGATGCATCCGATATGCGCCCACAATGGCCGATCCCCGCATCATCGACATCAAGCTCGACGAGCAGACGATCATCTGGCGTTCCGCCGATATCGAGCAGGAACGGCGGATCGCCATCTTTGACATCATCGAAGGCAATTACTTCGCGCCGCAGCGTGCCCATGCCGATGGCTATGCCGGGCCATACCGGCTGGTGCTGCGCGTCGAAGAGGGGCGGCTCGTGTTCGAGGTGCAGCGCGACGACGGCAGTCCGCTCGAGTCGGTCATCCTTGCGCTTGGCCGCTTCCGGCGGCTCATCCGGGAATATTTCGCGATTTGCGATAGTTACTATCAGGCGATCAAAACGGCGACCGCGCAGCAGATCGAAACGGTGGACATGGCCCGCCGCGCCATCCACAACCAGGGCGCAGACCTGCTGAAAGAGCGCCTTGACGGCAAGATTGACGTCGATTTCGACACCTCCCGGCGCCTCTTCACGTTGATCTGCGTGTTGCATATCAAGGGGTAAGGCGTTTGCGGGGGCAATCGATCAACTGGAAGGCGTGGACAGCCGCCCTTGGCCTGCTGGCCGTGGTCCTTGGCTGGTGGGCCATTCACTGGCGCCCGAACATGACCGACTATCCGGTGCAGGGCGTCGACATTTCCGCCGATGATGGCGAGATCGCCTGGCCGACCGTGGAAGCGGCGGGGGCCGACTTTGCCTATGTGAAGGCGACCGAAGGCGCCGACATCAGCGATCCGAACTTCGCCGCCAACTGGTCTGGCACCGCGCAGGCGGGGATGCGGCACGGCGCCTATCACGTCTTCTCGCTGTGCCGGCTGGCCGCCGATCAGGCGACCAACTTCATCTCGATCGTCCCGCGGGAGACGGATGCCCTGCCCGCCGCACTCGCGCTCGATTTCAAGGGCAATTGCAAGGACCGTCCGGCCCGCGAGGTCGTGCTGCGCGAGCTTCAGACCTTCATCGAAATGGTCGAGGCGCACACCGGCAAGCCGCTCATCCTCCAGATCACGCGGGAGTTTGACGACTTCTACATGGTGAGCGACGCGGTCGACCGTCCGCTCTGGCTGCGCGGCTTCCTCTTCCCGCCCAGCTATGGCGCGCGCGGATGGGTCATGTGGCAGGCCTCGACATTCCGTCGCGTCGGCGGCATCGAGGGGGCTGTGGACTGGAACGTGATACATCAATGACCGACAACACCGATGAACTGGTAGCCGCTGCCCGCGATGCCGCGCACAACGCCCATGCGCCCTATTCGGGCTTTGGCGTGGGTGCCGCGCTGCTCCTCGACGATGGCGAGATCATTTCCGGCTGCAACTTTGAGAATGCGAGTTACGGCCTCACCTTGTGTGCCGAGACGGTGGCGATCGCGACCGCCAACGCACAGGGAAAACTCCGCGCGATCAGAGAGATAGCCATTATCGGCGGCAAGCTGATCGATGGCCGTATCACGGGGGTGGACCCGGTGCGCCCCTGCGGCCGGTGCCGGCAGGTGATCAATGAGGCAGGCGGGCTGTCGGGCACCGACATCCTCATCCACTGCGCGTCGGCAGACGGTGGCGTTGTCGAGCATCACAAGCTATCGGACCTGCTGCCCCACGCGTTCGGCCCGGCCGACCTTGGGCTGGCTTAGGAGAACAGATGTCCATTCTTTCCGACAAGTGGATCCGCGAACAGGCGCAGGAACACGGCATGATCGAGCCCTTTGTCGAGGCGCAGCGCCGCGACGGGTGCATCAGCTATGGCCTGTCGTCGTACGGGTATGACGCGCGCGTCGCGCCGGAGTTCAAGATCTTCACCAACGTCCATTCGACGGTGGTCGACCCCAAGGAGTTTGACCCGAACAGCTTTGTCGACATGGAGACGGACTGCTGCATCATCCCGCCGAACAGCTTTGCGCTCGCCCGCACGGTCGAATATTTCCGCGTGCCGCGCGACGTGCTGGTCATCTGCCTTGGCAAATCGACCTATGCGCGCTGCGGCATCATCGTGAACGTGACCCCGCTGGAACCGGGCTGGGAAGGCCATGTCACGCTGGAGTTCTCGAACACCACCCCGCTCCCCGCCAAGATCTACGCCAATGAAGGCGCGTGCCAGTTCCTCTTCCTGAAGGGGAATGAGCCCTGCGAGACGAGCTATGCCGACCGCGCGGGCAAATATATGGGCCAAAGGGGCGTGACACTGCCGCGACTTTAAGCGAGCATTAGGATCAGGACGGCAAGAGGACGCGCATGAAGAACCTTCTCATCGGACTTGGGCTCCTGACCCTTTCATCGGCCGCACTTGCGCAGGGCAAGCCGCAGCCTGTCACCATCACCAGCAACATTCAGGCGGTGAAGGAAACCACCGACGCCAAGGGCGTGAAGAAGCGCGTCCTGGTGGACCCGACCACGGTCATCCCCGGCACGCCGCTTGTCGTCTGGATCAACTACCGCAACAGCGCCGCCACCCCGGTGACGGGCTTTGTCATCAACAACCCCGTGCCCGCCGCGATCGACTTCACCGCTTTGGGTGACAATAGCGAGTGGGGCGTCGTCTCGGTTGATGGCGGCAAGACCTTCGGCGCGCTTGCGACCCTCAAGGTCATGGGCGCGGACAGGAAGCCCCGCCCCGCCATCCCGCAGGATGTGACGCACGTGCGCTGGACCTTTGCAAAGCCGATCCCCGGCAACAGCGGCGGACAGCTGAGCTTCTACGCGATGGTCAAGTGAAGGCTGGGGTGAAATAAGACGGCCGCGCATAAACGGCCACAGACAATATCAGGAGAGCGAGATGGCCAAGAAAGACGCAGAGTTCGACATCATCGTCTATGGCGCGAGCGGCTTTACCGGCCGTCTGGTTGCCGAATATCTGGCCGCGCGCGGCATCACGCGCTGGGCGATGGGCGGCCGCAGCCTCACGAAGCTGACCGAGGTCCGCGATGAGATGGGCCTGCCTGCCGACACGCCGCTGATCGTCGCCAATTCGGACGACCCGGCCAGCCTTGAACTCATGTGCAACCGCACCCGCGTCGTCCTCACGACAGTCGGCCCCTATCAGCTCTACGGGCCTCAGCTCGTTGCCGCCTGTGCCAAGACCGGCACCGACTATGTCGACCTGTGCGGCGAACCGGCGTGGATGCGGGAGATGATCGACGCGCATGACGACACGGCGAAGGCCAGCGGCGCGCGCATCGTCTTTTCCTGCGGCTTTGACTCGATCCCCTTCGATCTCGGCGTCTGGTTCCTCCAGCAGGAGGCGATCAAGGCCCACGGCAAGCCCGCCCCGCGCGTCAAGGGCCGCGTCCGCAAGATGCAGGGCGGCGCCTCTGGCGGCACCATCGCCAGCCTCACTGAAACGATGAAGGCCGCCGCCAAGAACCCGAAGATCATCGGCCTGTTGAAGAGCAGCTTTGCCCTCACCCCCGGCTTTGAAGGGCCGTCGCAGCCATCGGGCATGATGCCCGAATATGACAGCGCGACCGGCACCTGGACCGCGCCTTTCGTCATGGCGCCGATCAACACGAAGAACGTGCACCGCACCAACTTCCTGCTCGGCCACCCCTATGGCCGCGACTTCGTCTATGACGAAATGATTATGACGACGCTGGGCGATGCGGGCCGCGCGATGGCGGAGGCGATTGCCAAGGCCAACCCGTTCGGCGACTCCAAACTTGCGCCGGGCGAAGGCCCGAGCAAGGAAGAGCGCGAGAACGGCTTTTACGACGTCCTCTTCATCGGCGAATATCCCGACGGCACCCAGGTCCGCGCCAGCGTGCAGGGCGACAAAGACCCCGGCTATGGCTCCACCAGCAAAATGATCGCCGAAAGCGCGCTGACATTGTTGGAGACAGACACACCGGGCGGTGTCGTGACACCGGGCGCGATCATCGCCGCGCCGCTGATGGCGCGGTTGGTGAAACATGCGGGGCTGATGTTTGGGGTGGAGTGAGGGCTTGAGTTTCGTAACAAGTAGATTAGCATAACAAGAGTGAAAGAAGGACGAACTTAAATTTGCTAATCCGCCCCCGTCTTACGGACTATCATGCAATCACGATCGCGCAGGAAGATGCCGACTTCGCAATTCCATTTTTCGACGAAGACATCCCCCTATATGTCGATCCGTTTCTGATCTGGCGGTCACCTTCTCAGCAAGATAACGCGCTTCATGGAGCACTAATCACTGCTTTCAATCATTTAGGCCAACTCGCTTTGAGTGGCAGCGAACAGGACGCGGTCGACGCGTTAATTGCGGCCTCCGAGTGTGATGAGGTCGGTTTAGGATCGTCAGGGAAACGCCGCGGAAAGCGTATCGGGCCAGATAAGGCGTTGGAAATACTCGAAGTCTTCAGGCGAATACCTCAGTATGCGACACACGGCCTTTCACACATTGAGGAACTGCAATTCTTTGTAAACGGCATTTCCAAGGACCGAATTAGCGACTTCGCGTGCAGTTTTCTAAAGTCTTTCTTGATCGACTTCACAATAGATCAATGCAACCGTCTCGGCATCCCTATGGAAACGAAAACGGTTCCGAACGTATGGGACGCAAAATCTCGCTCCTTCGTTGATACTGCAACAACTCTTCCCGTTGATCCCGCAGATAGTCGTCCGTTAATACTGGTACCAAAGAGATGGCTTCGATTTTCTCCTTGGATAAATTATGAGGACTATTTCGCAAAACACTGTCCGCAAGACGACATCTCTCATACTCCTGAAAAACTCACGCGCGTTGAGGTGTTAAATTACAATAGAGAGAATTACGGTGTGATTTCTGCGTACATTCAATTGAAGGAAAGATCTTTTAAAGACGCAGCTAATGACCCACTTTTCAGTCAAATTCCCGTCCGTTCGGCCCGAATTAGGCTCGCAGAAATAAAGAAATTGCCTACCGGAAAGACGGAAAGAGCTGATATTGAATATGAAAACGCAGTTGGGCAACTTCTACCTTCTTTACTTTACCCCAATCTCGACTTCGCTCAGGTACAAGCCAGAACAGAAAGTGGTGTTAGTATCCGAGACTTGATTTTCTACAACACCCGTCGAACTCCATTTTTGCAGGAAATTTCTAAGGATTACGAATCTCGGCAGCTTACATTTGAAATGAAAAATGTCGCTGAAATTTGTCGCGAACACGTCGATCAACTCAACAGATATTTGGCCGCCGAACTAGGACGTTTTGGAGTCTTCGTCACGCGCAAACCCCTAAATTCCGCGATGATGAAACGGACGATCGACCTCTGGTCTGGCCAGCGGAAGGCAATAGTGACCCTTACGGATGCGGATATCGAGCAAATGGTTGAGGTCTTTGACAGCAAACAGCGTGATCCACTTGACGTGATCATAAAAAAGTATGCAGAGTTTCGGCGATCTTGTCCTTAGGAAATTCTCATGAAGACAAAAATTGATGTCGAGCTTTTAGAGAAGCTGATCGGTCAGTTGCAGGGGCTCCATTCCGAGGTCAGTCTACTTGCAAGAAAATCACCTAGCGACGCTGTCAACACCTTCAAACTCCGCTTGATAAACAATGTTTTAACGGCAGCAAATGACGTACTCGGTCCAAATTACCTACCCTTTGGAGATTTAAAATCGTTCGAAGCCGATGATGTTCCATCAACTAGCGATGTTGCCCTTGTGCTTTCACAATACATGGAGGAGGCTGAGCGGTACCGCTCAGACTGCTTGAAACTTTGGGCTGGAAAATGGGTCTACGTTGTAGACGGTGTGCCCAGTGATATTCCGTCGGGTCCACCGACAAAGGTTGTGAAAAAGTGAGTGATTTTGAACATATTACCACCGTATCTGTTGTGAAAACGTATGAGTCGGCGCTGGGTGTCTTCTCGGCGTTACTTCGTGAGGTTCGGGAACTCTCAAAGAAAAAGCCTGACGCCACCCTAAGTGGCAGCAAGGTTAAGTTAATTAACACTGTGCTCAGCGACCTTTTAAGTTTTCTTATCACAGAGCCGGAGGGAAAATATTTGCAAACTCTTGAGGACGCTGACCTTCCTCAAGTAAGCGACGCCCTTATGATGATGGTGCAATTTGATGCTGCGCTGGACGCGTTCAAAGTACGCTACCATAAATTTGTTCGTGGCAGTAACTACTACGAAGGAAAACACTATTGGATTACTGAAGAGCAGCTTGCCGAATGGGACGAAGATGGACCGGAAACAGAAGGCTACGAAGGAGATCCCAGTTAGCCCCTAATTCCAACTCTCCCGCGCCAACCACCGCGCCAGCTTCTTCTTCAAACTCCGCCGGATCAGCGCGACGTGCGCGCCGTAGAGCGTGAGGAATCCGATCAGCCAGAAGAGCCAGTCTCCGCCGGTAAAGCTCCGCGCGATGATGAGGCCGAGCGCCCAGAAGATAAGCACCACGCGGACGTTGAGGGTCAGGCGCAGGCCGGACCAGGGGGGCGGCAGGATCGCGATGTTGGCGCCGCGCGCGGCCTCCACCTCAAACGCGTCGCGCAGGCGCGTCACGTCGCCGCCGTCGACATAGGCGAAGGCATCCCATTTCTCGAACGTGTCGAACCCCTCCCCCCGTTCAAAGGCGAAGCGCGTGTGGGAGACGGGGGTGACGACATAATGGCTGCCAAAGCCGCGCAGGATGCGTTCAAAGCGCACATCGTCGAGCGCGGCCATCGGTTCGGTATAATCCAGCGTGCCGATGAACAGGCGGGGGAGATCAATGGCCATGAAGGGTGAATAGGGAGTCGGGACGGGATTTCAAATGGGGGACGAACCAATCCACCGTTCGTCCCGAGCTACGTCGAGGGACGCCGACGCGGCACAAGGTGTCTCCGACGGAGTTTATCCTGAGCGACGCCGCAGGCGGCGTCGAAGGGCTCGACACGAACGGGTTTGGGGGGACTACCTCCGCCGCCCCTGATGGCGGATGTTGCCCGGCCGCCCGCGCTTGCCTATTGGCGGGCGGCGGGTGCGGTCGCGGCGGTCCCTGTCCCTGTTCCCATGCATCGACATATGGTTGCCGCCTTCGGGCAGTTCAAACCGCAGCGCGCCGGATATGGGGTTGGCCTCTGCCAGACGCAAATCGATGTGCTGGCCGATGCGGTATGTCTCGCCCGTCTCCTCCCCGATCAGCGATCTGTGCGCCTCATCAAAGCGGAAATATTCGGTGCCGAGCGTGGAGATGGGGACGAGGCCGTCGCCGCCCAGCCCTTCGACCGTCGCGAAGAAGCCGAAATTGGTGACGCCGGTGATCCGCGTGGCGACCACCTCGCCCACGCGCATCGAGAGGAAGGCGGCGACATAGCGGTCCACAGTCTCGCGCTCCGCCTCCATCGCGCGGCGTTCGGCGGCCGAGATCAGTTCGCCGATGAGCTTCATCCGCTCGGCATCGTCGGCGGTGAGCGCGGTCGCCTCGGCCTGCGGGTTGAGGCCATAGGCGCCGACGAGCGCGCGGTGGACGATCAGGTCCGAATAGCGGCGGATGGGCGAGGTGAAGTGCGCGTAGGAGCCGAGCGCGAGGCCGAAATGCCCGCTGTTCTGCGGCCCGTAATAGGCCTGCGTCTGGCTGCGCAGGATCTGCTCCATCACCTCGGTGCGGAACTCCGCCTCACCCAGCCGGTCGATCAGGCGGTTGAAGGTGGCGGGCGTGATGACCTGCCCCAGCGCGAACTCGATCTCAAAGGTCTTGAGATAGTCCTTGAGCGCGACGAGCTTTTCCCGGCTCGGCGGTTCATGGATGCGGTACATGACGGGCGCCTTCTTCGCCTCCAGCGCCTTGGCCGCGGCGACATTGGCCGCGATCATGTAATCCTCGATCAGCCGGTGCGCATCGAGCCGTTCGCGCGGGGCGACCGACTGGATGCGGCCCTTCTCGTCCAGCTCGACGCGGCGTTCGGGCAGATCGAGGTCCAGCGGCCCACGCTTTTCCCGCGCCTTGAACATCAGCGCCCAGCAATCCCACAAAGGGCGCAGCGCGACCTCTGTCAGGTCGTGCGGCTTTACCCCGTCAATTGCGGCCTGGGCATCCTCATAGGGAATGTTGGCGGCCACGCGGATGACGGCGCGCGAGAAGCGCCAGCTGACCATCTGGCCATTCGCATCGATGACCATGTGGCACGCCATGGCCGCGCGGTCATGCCCGGCCCGCAGCGAGCAGACATCGGCCGACAATTGCTCGGGGAGCATCGGCACGACGCGGTCGGGGAAATAGACACTGTTGCCGCGCTTGCGCGCCTCACGGTCGAGTGCGCTTCCGGGGCGGACGTAGAAGGCGACATCGGCAATGGCGACGATGGCGTCAAACCCTTCGTCGTCGCGTGGAGACGCCCAGACAGCGTCGTCAAAGTCGCGGGCGTCGACGGGATCGATGGCAACGATCGGCAGATGGCGCAGGTCCTCCCGCGTGCCGAGGTCAAGCGCGGCCATGCGCTCCGCCTCCTGCAGCAGCTCTTCGGTAAAGACGTGCGGGATGCCGAACTTGTGGATCGCGATCAGGCTGAACGCCTTGGGCGCGAAGGGATCGCCGAGGATTTCCACGACCTTGGCCGTGATGCGCGGCGGACGGCCCGACTTTTCGGCGAGCACGAGATCGCCCTCGCCTGCCTCACCCAGATCGGAGATCGGCGTGTCGCGGCGTTCGCGCTTGTCGATGGCGCGCAGCCACCAGCGGTCGCCTTCGCGCGCGACGACGCCGAGCAGCTGCTCCTCCCCGCGCGCGAGCTTCTTCATCGGATGCGCGACATAGCCTGCGCCCTGTTCCTCGGTGCGGGCGAGGATGCGGTCGCCCACGCCCAGCGCCGAACGCCGACCGCGTTCGATGACGCGCAGGCGCGGCGGCGGCTTGCCCTCCGCCTCCCAGCGTTCGGGGATCGCGATGACCTGCGCGCCGTCGATATCGACCACGCGCAGCACGGTCACCTTGGGCAGGCCGCCCATCTTGTGGAAGGCGCGGCCAGGTGCGCTGTCGATCAGCCCTTCATCGGCCATGTCCTTCAACAGCGCCTTCAATGCGATCTTCTCATTGCCCTTCAGCGCAAAGGCGCGCGCAATCTCCCGCTTGCCGGCCGGCGTGTCGGAACTGGCGATGAAGTCCAGAATCTGCTGGCGGGTGGGCAGGCCGTGATGCGCGTGTTTGGACATACAGGTTCGCTACCGGTTCGCCATGCCAGATGCCAGCGAAACGTCAGTGCCCGGCAAAGGCAACAAGGCTGTGCACGACCGGCCCCTCCGCCCGCAGGCGGTCCGCGCCGCCCAGATCCGGCAGGTCCACAAGGAACACCGCGACGGGCACCTCGGTTCCGGCTGAACGCAGCAGATGGGTCGCAGCAACGGCAGTGCCGCCGGTGGCGATCAGATCATCGATCAGCGCGATCCGGTCCCCCTTCCCGACCGCATCGTCGTGAATCTCGATCCGGTCCTGCCCATATTCGAGCGCATAGTTCATGCCGATGGTCCGCCCCGGCAGCTTGTCCTTCTTGCGGATGGGGACGAAGCCCAGCCCCATCTCCCGCGCCAAGGCCGCCCCGAAGATGAAGCCGCGCGCCTCAATGCCCGCGATCATGTTCACGTCATGCCCGTCCAGCGCGGCGCGCATCCGCTGAATGGCCAGGCCAAAGCCGTCCGCATCGCGCAGCACCGTCGTGATGTCGCGGAACTGGATGCCGGGTTTGGGAAAGTCGGGAATGGTGCGGATCAGCGTCCGCAGGGGATCATCGCTCATCTGAAGAACACGTAATAGATCACATAGAACCACGACAGAAAGCCGTGAATGATCGCCCAGAGCACCGACTTGTGCAGCGACCAGGAAATGGTGATGGCCAGCGCGCTGCCAAAGCCGATGCCTGCCTTGGTCGCCGAATAGGATGCCGATCTGATTTCTGCCATGGCGTCGCCTCCTCGCATCGTCCGGTTGTGGCACGGGCCATGCCGATGGGCCAGAGCGGATTGCCGGTTTTTCATTGGCTTTGTCCGGCAGGGCCGGTTAGCACCTTGCCATGCGTTTTTCGTTCCTGCGTTCCGTCACGCTCGCCCTGTCGGGCTTCGCCCTCATCGCCGCTGCGCCCGCTGCCCGGGCCCCCGCCAAGCCCAAGGCGGCTCCAGCAAAGGTCGCGGCGCCCGAAGCAGATGTCCCGTGGCTTTACAAGAACAGCGACATCCCGGTCGACAAGCAGTGGATCTTCGGCGAACTGCCCAACGGGCTGCGCTATGCCGTGCGCCGCAACCGCGTGCCGCCGGGGCAGGTCTCGATCCGCGTCGCCATCGATGCCGGATCGCTGATGGAGCGCGAAAATGAGCGCGGCTATGCGCACTTCCTTGAGCATCTGTCGTTTCGCGGGTCCAAATATGTCGCCGATGGGGAAGCCAAGCGCGTGTGGCAGCGGCTGGGCGCCACCTTCGGCAATGACAGCAACGCCATCACCTCCCCCACCCAGACGGTCTACAAGCTCGACCTGCCCAATGCCGGCTTCCCTGCCCTCAATGAGAGCATGAAGATCCTGTCGGGCATGATGTCCGGCCCGAGCATCTCCGCGACCGAGGTGGATGCCGAGCGCCGCACCGTCTCTGCCGAGGCGCGCGAGCAGGACGGCGCGCAGGTCCGCGTCAGCGATACCGCCTCGAAGCTCTTTTACGCGGGCCAGCCGCTGGCCGACCGATCGCCGATTGGCAATCTGGACTCGCTCGCCAAGGCGACGCCGGAGAGCCTGCGGGCCTTCCACAACCGCTGGTACCGGCCCGACAACACCGTCATCGCCATGTCAGGCGATGGCGATCCGGTGGTGTTCGCGCAGCTGATCGCGCGTTACTTTTCGGACTGGAAGCCCGCCAATGCGGAACCGGTGCCCTCGGTCGATCTCGGTCGCCCCGCGCCCACCGCACCCAAGACGAGCTTCCTTGTCGAACCGGGCCTGCCAACCAGCATCAACCTCGCCTGGCTGCGTCCCTGGCAGCAGGTCAATGACACCATCGCGCTCAATCAGGGCCGCCTCATCGAGATCGTCGCCTCGCGCCTGATCAACCGGCGGCTGGAACAGCGCGCCCGCGCCGGCGGCAGCTTCCTGCAGGCCGATGTCCAGCAGGACAATGTCGCGCGTTCGGCCGACGCGACCTTCGTGTCCATCATCCCTCTGGACGAAGACTGGCGTCCGGCTCTGGCCGACGTGCGCGCGGTGATTGCCGATGCGCTCGTCAATCCGCCGACGCAGGCAGAAATCGACCGGGAGGCGAACGAGTTCACGGCGCTGCTCGACGTGCAGGTGGAAACGGCGCGCGCCGAAGCCAGCGCCAAGCAGGCCGACGATCTGATCGAAGCCGTCAACATCCGCGAAACCGTGGCCAGCCCGGAAGTCGCGCGCGACGTGTTCGGCGGACTGAAGGGTAAGATCACCCCGGCGGACGTGCTGAAGGCCACCCAGCGGCTCTTTTCGGGCATCGGGCCGCGCGCTTTCGTGTCGAGACAGACGGATCAGGCCGACGGTGCCACGCAGCTTGCGGCGGCCATTGCGGCACCCGTGACGGCCGCGACCACTGAGCGGGATCAGGCGCAGATTACCTTTGATCAGCTGCCCAAGGCTGGCCCCGCCGGCACTGTCGCCGACACCCGCCGTCTGAAGGGCGTCGATGTCGAGGTGCTGACGCTCTCCAACGGCACGCACGTGCTTTTGAGCCCCTCCTCGTCCGAAGCCGGCCGCGTCTATGTCTCGGCGCGCTTTGGCGCCGGCATGAAGGCGCTCCCGCGTGACCGCCTGACCCCGGCCTGGGCTGGCCCGGGCACGCTGGTGCAGAGCGGCATCGGCACGCTGAAGCAGGACCAGCTCGAGCGGATGACGAGCGGGCGGCAGATCAACATGTCGATCGAGACCGGCGAGAACGCGTTTACGATGCGCGCGCTCACACGCCCCGCAGATCTGGCCGACCAACTCAAATTCTTCGCGGCCAAGTTCGCCGCCCCCGGCTGGGATCCGGCACCGGTTCTCCGCACCAAGGCGGCCGCGATCCTCGGTCTGCGCACGGCCGACTCCTCCCCGCGCGACGTCCTCGGGCGAAAGCTGGGTATCTATCTGCGCGGCGGCGACAAGCGCTGGGCCACGCCTGAAAAGGCCGATGCCGAAGCGCTGACGCCCGAGGCCTTCCGTGCCTTTTGGGAACCCGTCCTTGCCACCGGCCCGATCGAGCTTTCCATTTTCGGGGACTTTGATCCGGAGGCGGTGAAGCCCGTCCTCCTCGAAACCTTCGGCGCCCTGCCGGTCCGCCCGGTGGCGACCCCGCTGAAGGGCAGCGACCGCTCGATCGGCCCGAAGCCGACCTCAATACCCGTCCGCCTGACCCATCGCGGCTCACCCGATCAGGCAATAGCTGTCCTCGCCTGGTCCACCGGCGGGGGCATTGCGGACGTACGCACGGGGCGTCAGCTCGACATGCTCGCCAGCATCTTCACCGACCGCCTGTTCGAACAGTTCCGCGAAGGCGAAGGCGCGAGCTACAGCCCCGACGTGTCGAGCAACTGGCCGACCGGCATCAATGGCGGCGGCAGCCTGACCGTGATGGCGCAGGTGAAGCCGGAATCGGTCGATGCCTTCTTCGTCCGCGCCCGCGCCATTGCGCAGGATCTCGCGTCCAAGCCCGTGTCCAATGACGAGCTGCAGCGGGCCGTCGGGCCGATGCTGCAACGCATCGCCCGGGCGCAGACAGGTAACATGTTCTGGCTGTCCCAGCTGTCTGGCGTGACGGAGGAGCCCCGCCGCCTCGATAATCTGCTGAGCTGGGGAAATGACCTGAAATCGATGACGCCCGCCAACCTGCAAAAGCTGGCGAAGCGTTATCTGAAGGCCAACAAGACCTTCTCAATGGTGGTCGAGCCGGAAGCGGCAGCCACGCCCTAGGGCGTGGCTGCCGTCGGGCGTCGACGCGTCAACCCAGGCGCGCGGCGTGCCAGCGCAGGTGATCGGCCATGAAGGACGAGATGAAATAATAGCTGTGGTCATAGCCCGGCTGCATCCGCAGCGTGAGCTTCTGACCTGCCGCATCGCACGCCGCCTGCAACAGTTCCGGCTTCAGCTGTTCAACGAGGAAATTGTCGGCCTCACCCTGATCGACCAGCAGGTCGGGCAGGCGCGCGCCGCCTTCGATGAGGGCGCAGGCATCATATTCGGCCCAGGCTGCCTGATCCGGGCCCAGATAGCCGCCCAGCGCCTTATGACCCCAGGGGCAATTGAGCGGTGAGACAATGGGCGCGAACGCGGAGGTGCTCTTGTATCGCCCCGGATTGCGCAGCGAAATGGTCAGCGCGCCGTGCCCGCCCATCGAATGGCCGGTGATGCCCTGCCGGTCCATGTCTACCGGGAAGTTGGCGGCGACCAGCGAGGGCAGTTCCTGCTCGATATAGTCGCGCATGCGGTAATGGGCCGCGAAGGGATCCTGAGTGGCGTTCACGTAAAAGCCGGCCCCAAGGCCAAAGTCATAGGCGCCATCGGCATCGTCGGCGACGCCTTCACCACGCGGGCTTGTATCCGGCGCGACGAAGATCAGGCCGAGTTCGGCACAGGCCGCACGGAACTCCCCCTTTTCGGTCACGTTGGCATGCGTGCAGGTCAGGCCCGAGAGATACCAGACGACCGGCAGCTTCGCGCCCGGTGCATGATCCGGCACGAAGACCGAGAAGGTCATGCCCGTCCCCGTTGCGCTGGATGTGTGCTTGTACACGCCCTGCGTGCCGCCATGGCTGCGGTTGGTGGAAACAGTCTCGATCGTCATGCGGAATCCTTTCGTCGCGGCTTGCGCTGCTCTTGGTCAAGCCAGTCGGGCTTGGCAAGGGATGTGATGCACGGTGAGACAAGGTGAAAGACCTTTGACAGCGCCGACAGGGCGGTTAAGCCTCAGGCCATGATCAAGCACAGCCTCTCCGCCCTCCTCGCCCTCAGCCTTGCCCAGACCGCGCTGGCTGCCACTCCCGAACAGATTGCCCGCGCCGCGCTCAAGGCCTCGCCCGTGGTGGACGGCCATAATGACGTGCCGGAACAGGTGCGGGACCGCTTTGACAATGATCTGTCCAAGTTCAATTTCAATGACACGACCAACACGGCCACCGCGTCCAGTATCGCGATGCATACCGACCTCGCCCGCCTGAAAAAGGGCATGGTCGGTGGCCAGTTCTGGTCGGTCTATGTTCCGGCCTCCCTGTCCGAACCCGAAGCCGTGACGGCCGTGACCGAGCAGATTGACCTCGTCCACCGGCTCGTCGATGCCTATCCGGACCGGCTCATGCTCGCCCTGACCGCATCGGACATCGAAGCGGGATTCAAGTCGGGCAAGATCGCATCGCTTATGGGCATGGAGGGCGGTTATGCCATCGCCTCCTCGATGGGTGTTCTGCGCCAGATGTACCGGGCGGGCGCCCGCTACATGACGCTGACCCACAGCAAGACGACGGCCTGGGCCGACAGCGGCACCGACGCGCCGAGATTTGACGGGCTCTCGCCGTTCGGCGTCGAGGTCGTGAAGGAAATGAACCGCATCGGGATGCTCGTGGATTTGAGCCATGTGTCCGAAGCGACTATGATGGACGCGCTCGATGTCGCGAAGGCGCCGGTCATCTTCAGCCATTCGGGCGCCCGCGCGGTCGACGGCCATGGCCGCAACGTGCCCGACAGCGTGCTCGCCCGCCTGCCGAAGAATGGCGGCGTCGTGATGGTCGTCTTCCTGCCCGATTATGTCAGTGAACAGGTGCGCATATGGGCCGCCCAGCGCGCCGGCGAGGAAGGTCGGCTGAACAAGCTGCTGCCCTATGCGCCGGATCAGGTGAAGGCGGGGCTTGCGGCGTGGGAAAAGGCCAATCCGAAACCCGCCGCCACGATCGCGCAGGTGGCCGATCACATCGACCATATCCGCAAGGTCGCCGGCATCGACCATATTGGCCTTGGCGGCGATTATGACGGGATGGACAGCGCGCCCGTCGGCATGGAGGACGTGTCCGGCTATCCCGCCCTGTTCGTGGAATTGGCCAAGCGTGGCTATTCGCAGGCCGATCTGGAGAAGATTTCCAGCCGCAACATCATCCGCGCGCTGCGGCAGGCCGAACAGACGGCAGCGAGCCTGAAGGCTGTCCCGCCGAGCGAGGCACGCCTCACCAAATAAACGTCAGCCTTTGCGGTGCGTCCACAGATGATGGGCGCCCACAATCACGCCGCCGACCACGAGGCCGAACAGGCCCGACCCGATGGCGTGGACGACCCATTCGACCAGCCCCTTGAAGGCGGGGACATCCGCTGACGCGCCGTGCGCTGCGGCATCGAGCCATTCGGGCAGCGGGGTCAGATGAAATTCGTGCATCCCGTGCAGGAAGATGCCGCCGCCAACCCAGATCATCGCCGCAATGCCGATAACCGACAGCGCCGACAGCAGTTTGGGCATGGCGCGCACAAGGCTGCGACCGATGGCCTGAGAGGTCCTGCTCTCGCGCCGGGCCATGTGGAGGCCGATGTCGTCCATCTTCACGATAAGGCCGACCAGACCATAGACACCGATGGTGATCGCCACCGCGACGACGAAGAGAATACCGGCCTGGAGCCAGATTGACTCCTCGGCCACCTCGCCAAGCGCAATCGCCATGATCTCCGCGGACAGGATCAGGTCGGTCCGCACCGCGCCCGACACCATCTTCTTTTCATGCTCTTCGCTCGACAGCTCGGCAATGTCCTCGTCCAGCGAGTCCACTTCCGGGTTCAGGGCTTCGAGGATTTTCTCGACGCCCTCAAAGCAGAGGAACGCGCCACCAAGCATCAGGATCGGTGTGATCGCACCGGGCAGAAAATAGCTGAGCAAAAGGCCGATGGGCAGGATGATCGCCAGCTTGTTGATGATCGAACCGCGCGCGATCCGGGCGATTACGGGCAGTTCGCGGTCGGGCGTAAATCCGGTCACATAGCGCGGCGTGACGGCGGTATCGTCAATGACGACGCCCGCCGCCTTGACGCTTGCGCGGCCAGCGGCGGCGCCGACATCGTCAATCGAGGCGGCCGCCACCTTGGCGATGGTCGCGATGTCGTCGAGAAGGGCGGCAAGGCCGGATGCCATCGGGATGCTCCTGAAATGGGGTGCTGTTCGTTAGGTCGATAACCGCAACGATGTCCAGACGTGCCCTAGCGCCCGAACAGCTGGCGCCCGGCGAGATCGAGCATGATCTCTTCGGACCCGCCACCGATCGCGTTGACGCGCACTTCGCGATAGATGCGCTCCACCTTTGAGCCGCGCAGATAGCTCGCGCCGCCGAGCACTTGCGCCGCCTCGCGCGCAACGCTTTCAAGCATCCGCGTCGCCTGCACCTTCAGCATCGCGAAATCGGCGGGCTGGTCGCACCCTTGTTCGACCTGCCACGCGCACAGATCGACCCAGGCCTGCGTCGTGTTGATCTGCCGCGCCATGTCCGCCAGCTTGATGCGGATCGACTGATGCCCGATGAGCGGCTTGCCAAAGGTCTCGCGCTGCTGCGCCCATTCCGACGCTTCTTTCAGGCACACGCGCGCAAAGGCGCAGCAGCCCATCGCCATGCCCAGCCGTTCCGAATTGAAGTTGCGCATGATGCCGATAAAGCCGCCATTTTCGAGGCCGATCAGGTTTTCGGCAGGGACTTCGACATCCTCGAAATAGATCGCCGCCGTGTCGGAGCAGTGCCAGCCCATCTTGTCGAGGCGGGTGCGCGAGACGCCCTTGGCCGTCATGTCGATCAGGAGCAGCGACACGCCGCCTGCGCCGGGCCCGCCGGTCCGCACCGCGCAGGTCAGCCAGTCCGCGCGCATCCCGCTTGTGATGAACATCTTCGATCCGTTGACCACATAATGGTCGCCCTTGCGCACGGCCCGCGTCTTCAGGTTCGCCACATCGGACCCGCCGGAAGGCTCGGTGATGCCGAGCGCGATGATCTTTTCCCCCGCGAGCACCGGCGGCGCCACACGGCGCTTCAGCGCGTCCGAGCCCAAAGCGAGAATTGGTGGCAGGCCAATGCCGTGCGTCATCAGCGAGGCCCCCAGCCCACCGGCGCCAACCGCCGACAGCTCCTCCGTCTGCGTCATCCCATGGAAGATATCGAAGCCGTCGCTATGCCCGCCAAACTCTTCCGGATAGCGCAGGCCCAGAATCCCGGCTGCCGCGGCCTTCTTGTGCAGCTCACGCGGGAGTTCACCGTCCCTTTCCCACTGATCTATGTTGGGTTCTATCCCGGTTGCGACGAACCGCCGCACCGACATAGCCAATTGTTCATGGGTCTCGTTGTAGAAGGGCGAACGGGCACGCCACTGGTCAAAACTGGTCATGATTGAAGCTAAGCATTCCGAGTTCCATCGCGCAACCTTCGGTTCGTCGCTGCCAGAGAATCGTTCATCGCAATCCCATTGGTCTGACGACTCTCCCTCTCTATCAAAAATACACATTGATCTGAGGGGCTTAACCGGAATGGTTCGAACTGCTGTCAAACAGGTTCGTTTGACGTTGGGATTGGGTTTGATCGCGACGGCCTGTGTCTCGCCCGCAACGCCCCCGGCCCGAATCACCGCGCCCAAGCCGGACGTCCAGAAAACAACAAAGGCGACCACGCCGTCGGCCACAAAGTCCGGCCAGACGGTCAGCATTGCCTTGCCCCCGCGCTCCTCAGAACCGACGATCAACGATGCCGCCCGCGCCGCACCGCGCGACATGGTGGCCGCGCTGCGCGCGATCTGGTCGGCCTTCCCCGGCAAGGCAGGCATTGCCGTCATGAAGACCGACGGGTCGTGGATGGTCTCCTATCGTGGTGATGAACCCATGCCGCAGCAGAGCGTCTCCAAGCTCTGGGTCGCGATTGCGGTGATGGATGCGGTCGACAAGGGGCAGCTCTCGCTCGACGATCAGGTGACGCTCAAAAAGTCGGACATCACGCTGTTCCATCAGCCGATTGCCGGTCTGATCGGTCCCAACGGCTATACCACTACGATTGCGAACCTGCTGAAGCGCGCGATGACGCAGAGCGACAATACGGCGAACGACTTTCTGATGCGCCGCGTCGGCGGCCCGACCGCCATTCGCGAACTGATCGCCTCCAAGCGGCTGGGCGCCATCCGCTTTGGCCCGGGCGAACGTCACTTTCAGGCCGCAACCGCCGGCCTGACGTGGAAGCCTGAATACAGCTTTGGCGGCGCGTTCAACGCAGCGCGGGCGGCGCTTCCCGAAAGCGTCCGGCGCATGGCGATGGACCGCTATGTCGCGGATCCGATGGACGGCGCGACGCCTGCGGCGATTGCCCGCTCGCTTGCCCGCCTGAAGCGCGGCGAACTGCTGAGCGCTCAATCGACGCGCTATCTGCTCAACGTCATGGAATCGACCGAAACCGGCCGCGCGCGCCTGAAGGCGGGCCTCCCGGCAGGCTGGAAACTCGCGCACAAGACCGGCACGGGCCAGGATCTGCGCAGCCGCACGGCCGGCTTCAACGATGTCGGCATCATGATCGCGCCTGACGGCACGAGCTATGCCGTGGCGGTCATGATCGCGGATACCACCGCGCCGGTCCCGACGCGTCAGAAGCTGATCCAGCAGGTGGCGATCACGGTCGCGGCGAACCACAAGGGCGGGGAATATGCGTCCCGCGCCACGCAGCGCGACCGCGGGTCCAACTAAAGCCTGTCGCCAAATCGGAAGGCCATTGCTAAGCCCGGCTGATGGCTGAGCAGAAGCATCTCTATCTTGTCGACGGGTCCGGTTACATCTTCCGTGCCTATCACCGGCTCCCGCCGCTGACGAACATTCGCGGCGAGCCGGTTGGCGCGGTCTATGGCTATACGACGATGCTTTGGAAGCTCGCCGACGCGCTGCACAAGGCCGATGGCCCGACGCATATGGCGGTCGTGCTCGACGCGTCGTCCAAGACCTTCCGCAACGAGATCTACGACCAGTACAAGGCGCACCGCCCGCCCGCGCCCGAAGACCTCGTCCCCCAATTCCCGATGATCCGCGAGGCGACGCGCGCCTTTTCGCTGCCCTGCATCGAGGAACTCGGGCTGGAGGCGGATGACATCATCGCCTCCTACGCCAAGGCTGCACTCGCCGATGGCTGGCTCGTCACCATCGTGTCGACCGACAAGGACCTGATGCAGCTCATCCAGCCGGGGCTCGACATGCTCGACCCGATGAAGAGCGAGCGGCTCGGTCCGCAGGCCGTCATCGACAAGTTCGGCGTCGGGCCGGAACGGCTGGCCGATGTGCTCGCGCTGATGGGCGACACGGCGGACAACGTGCCGGGTGTCCCCGGCATTGGCCCGAAGAACGCATCCAAGCTCATCTTGGAATATGGCACGCTGGAAGCCGTGCTGGAGGCCGCGCCCGCCATGAAGGCGTCCAAGATGCGCGACAATCTGATAGAACATGCCGATAAGGCCCGCCTGTCGCGCATCCTCGTCGCGCTGAAGGATGATGCCGCGCTGCCCGAGCCGCTCGATGATTTTCTGCTGAAGGAAATCCCGGATGCGCCGCTGCGCGCCTTCCTTGAGCATCACGGCTTTGCATCGCTCCTGAAGAAGCTCGACGGCCCCAATGCGCGGCCAGACGGACAGGCAATGGCGCTGATCCGTTCCGAGGCGAAAGGCGCCCCGTCCGCGGCCGCGCCGGAACCCGTCGCCCAGACGTTTGACCGCGACGCCTATGACTGCGTGCAGACCGAAGCGCAGCTGGACGCCTGGATTGCCGAGGCCCGCCTTGCCGGAACGATCGCCGTCGATACCGAAACCGACGCGCTCGATTCCCTGACGGCCGGTCTTGTCGGCGTCAGCCTGGCGACCGCGCCCAATCGCGCCTGCTACATTCCGCTCGCCCATGGCGGCAGCGACCTGTTCTCCGACGCCCCGGCGCAGGTGCCGCTGGCGGCGGCCATCGCCAAATTGAAGCCGCTTCTGGAAGACCCCTCGGTCCTCAAGGTCGGCCACAACATCAAGTACGACCTCAACGTGCTGGAGCGCTATGGCATCCGCGTCGCCCCAATCGACGACACGATGGTGATGAGCTTCGATCTCGACGCGGGCAAGCGCAACCACGGCATGGATGAGCTGGCACTGACCCATTTCGGGCACACGTGCATCGCCTTCAAGGACGTCTGCGGCACGGGCAAGAACCAGTTGACCTTCAATCAGGTCGATCTCAAGGAAGCGACCCGCTACGCTGCCGAGGATGCCGACGTCACGCTGCGGCTGTGGCAGTGGCTGAAGCCTCGCCTGTCCGCCGAAAAGGTGACGCGCGTCTATGAACGCGTGGACCGGCCTCTGGTGCCAGTGCTCGCCCGCATGGAACGGGAAGGCATCAAGGTTGACCGTGATGAACTGGCGCGCATGTCCGCCGAGTTCGCCGAGGGCTGTGCGCGGCTGGAAGGCGAAATCCACGAGGTGGCGGGTCAGCCCTTTGCGGTCGGCAGTCCCAAGCAGCTGGGCGAAATCCTGTTCGGCAAGATGGGTCTGAAGGGCGGCAAGAAGGGCAAGTCGGGCGATTACTCAACCGATGTGACCGTGCTGGAGAAGCTGGCCGAAGACGGCGTGGAGATTGCGCGCAAGGTGCTCGACTGGCGTCAGCTTTCCAAGCTGAAATCGACCTATACCGACGCGCTGCAGCAGCAGATCAACCCCAAGACCGGGCGCGTTCATACCAGCTACAGCCTGACGGGCGCACAGACGGGGCGTCTCTCCTCAAACGATCCGAATTTGCAGAACATCCCGATCCGCACTGAAATTGGACGCCGTATCCGCGAAGCCTTTGTGGCCGAGCCGGGCCATGTCCTCCTGTCCGCCGACTACAGCCAGATCGAGCTGCGCCTCGCCGCGCACATGGCCGATGTCCCCGCGCTCAAGGATGCCTTTGCCAATGGTGAGGACATTCACGCGCGCACCGCACAGGAACTGTTCGGCGAAGTGAACCGCGACACGCGTGGCCGCGCCAAGACGATCAACTTTTCGCTGCTCTACGGCATTTCGCGCTGGGGTCTGGCGGGTCGGCTGGGCATCGGTGCCGATGAGGCGCAGGCGATGATCGACCGTTATTTTGAGCGGTTCCCCGGCATCAACCAGTATATCAGCCGCACGCTGCAATCGGCCCGCGAGACGGGTTTCACCGAGACCCTGTTCGGGCGCAGGACGCACTTCACGCGGATCACCAGCCAGAACCAGACCGAACGCGCCGGCAGCGAACGGGCCGCCATCAATGCGCCGATCCAGGGCACCAGTGCCGACATCATCAAGCGCGCCATGGTCCGGATGCTCCCCGCCTTGGCGGACGCCGGCCTGCCACAGGTGAAGATGCTCCTGCAGGTGCATGACGAACTCGTCTTCGAATTGCCCGAAGCCGACGTGGCCGCGGCCAGCAAGGTCATCGAACGCGTGATGGCGGAGGCGGCAGAACCGCTCGTCAAGCTGGACGTGCCGCTGGGCGTTGAAATCGGCACCGGTGCAAATTGGGGCGCGGCACATTGACGCTGCCAGCCCCTGAACAGGGCGACGACATCAAGGCCCTGGCCAAGGGCGGACGGACGAACGTGGCGGGCTTCTTCGTCCGGCTGATCGCGCGCATCCCTTTCCTGATCATCGGCGGGCAATGGTATGGCGCAGAGGCGCTCGGGCGGCTGGCCTATGCCATTGTCATCGTTGAGTTTGCTGCGCAAATCGCGACCCTCGGCCTGAAGCGCGGGCTTGCGCTGCACCTGTCGGGCGTCGGCAAGGAAAATGGCGCTTGGGATGCGCTGGTCGTCGTCCTCTTTGCGACGCTCCCCCTGACCATCCTGTTGATGCTCGTGCCCGAGATCATGTTCCCGAACAGCCACATCAACGGGCTCGACAATCTGCTGCCGCTCGTCATCCCCGCAATCGCGGCGGCCGACGTGATGCTGGCGGCGCTCGCCTATCGCTTCGACGTCGCCTCCACCGTCCGCGCCCGCGCGGTGATCGAGCCTTGGACGATCAGCATCTCTGCCTTTGCACTTGCCTGGAGCCTGCCGCGCGATGGGCTGCTTGTTGCCTATGCGCTCTCGATGGGCGCAGCACTCATTGCCTCGCTGGTGCCGTTCCTGCGCACCATTGGGCTGCCCAGCAACTGGAAGCCGCGCCCGCGCGAGCTGTGGCGGCTGGCGCAGCGCAACGCCCCCCTCGCCGCCGCCGACGCGATCGAATGGGGCTCACGCCGTCTGGATCTTGCCATTCTCGGCCTGTTCGTCTCGCCCGCGACTGTTGGCATCTATTGGGTCGCGCAACAGGTCGCCTCGCTGCCGCAGAAGCTGAAGACCAGCTTCGACCCTGTGCTCGGCCCGGTCATCACGCGGCGGCTGGAGGAAAAGGATCTGCCCGCCATCGCGCGGCAGATCAGCCAAGTGGGGTTCTGGATTCTCGCCGCGCAGGTCGGCATCGCCTTCGCGCTCGGCATTCCGGCGCAGGGGATATTGGGGCTGGTCGGCCCGGGGGGCGGCTTCGTGTCCGGCACGGCGGCGCTCGGCTTCCTGCTGATGGCGGAGGTCGTCGCCTCGCTCGCCGTCGTCAGCGAAGCGGCGCTCGTCTACATTGCCCGCCACCGAAACATGCTGATTTCATTTGGGATGATTGCAGCACAAGCCTTTGTATCGGCAGGTATTTTGTTTGCCATGCAGCGCGAGGGGATGAGCGAGGCCTCCATGGCCGCGGGCGTCGCCGGGGGGCTGTGCATTGCACTTGGCATCGCCTCGATCATCAAGTCGCGGCTGGCCAGCCGCCTGCTCGGCGCACCCGTCTCGGTGTGGCGCTGGTCGCTGGTCTGGGCCGCTGCAGGCGCCGTGCTCGTCGGGCAGGTCTTCATCCGCCTGCCCGAATGGATCGAGCTGGCTGTGGGCATCCCCGCCATCCTTGCCGTCTATGGCTGGCTCCTGTGGAAACGCGGCTTCCGCGAGGAAGACCGCGTCCTGTTCCGCAAGATGGCGTGAGGTCGGCCTTCAGGTCGACCGCCTCTCACCCTCAAACCGTTTGTGTCGAGCGCAGTCGAGACACCTTGTGCCCCGCCCACGTCCCTCGACGTCGCGCGGCATGAACGGATCTGGATCCAGCTCCAGCCGACCGGCTCAGTGCCGGAAGTGGCGCATGCCCGTGAAGACCATAGCAAGCCCCGCTTCGTCCGCCGCCGCAATCACCTCATCGTCGCGCATTGAGCCACCCGGCTGGATGACCGAGGTCGCTCCTGCCTCAACAGCGGCCAGCAAGCCATCGGCGAAGGGGAAGAACGCATCGGAGGCGACCGCACTGCCCACGGTCTTGGGCGCGGCCCAGCCATAGGTCTCGGCGGCTTCCTTTGCCTTGATGGCGGCGATACGCGCGGAATCACGGCGGTTCATCTGCCCCGCACCAATCCCGGCCGTCACGCCGTCCTTGGCATAGACGATCGCATTTGACTTGGTGTGCTTGGCGACCGTCCAGGCGAACAGGCAGTCCTTCAGTTCCTGCTCGCTCGGCTGGCGCTTGGTGACGACCTTGAGCATGTCGCGCGTCACCGTGCCATTGTCGCGGCTCTGCACGAGATAGCCACCTGCGATGTTCTTGATGTTGAGGCCGGTGCGCGCCGGATCGGGCAGATCGCCCGTGATCAGCAGACGCAGGTTCTTCTTCTTCGCAAACACCGCGCGCGCCGCGTCATCCGCAGCGGGGGCTGCCACGACTTCGGTGAAGATGCCCGAAATTGCCTCTGCAGTCGGGCCGTCGAGCGGCCGGTTGCAGGCGATAATGCCACCAAAGGCCGACACCGAGTCACATTCAAGCGCATTCTGATAGGCTTCGATCAGCGTCGCACCGGTGGCCACGCCGCACGGGTTGGCGTGCTTCACGATGACGACGGTCGGCGGGCCATCGCGGAACTCACTGACGAGTTCGAGCGCCGCGTCCGCATCATTGTAATTGTTGTAGCTCAGCTCCTTGCCCTGCACCTGTTCGGCCTGCGCAATGCCGCGCCCATGCGGGCCAACCGGAATGTAGAGCGCCGCCTTCTGGTGCGGGTTTTCGCCGTAGCGCAGTTCCTCGCCACGGTTCGCGGTCAGCGCGAGCATGTCGGGGAAGAACTGCTGCTGGTCGGCAAAGGCGAACCACTGGCTGATCATCGCGTCATAGGCCGCAGTCGCCGAATAGGCCTTAGCCGCCAGACGCCGGCGGAAATCATAGTCGGTCGCGCCGCCATTGCCGTCCATGGCCGCGATCAGTTCGGCATAGTCAGCGGGGTCGGTGACGATCGCGACCGAAGCATGGTTCTTCGCGGCCGAGCGCACCATCGACGGGCCACCAATGTCGATGTTTTCGATGATTTCATCGCGATCTGCGCCCTTGGCGACGGTCTGGGCGAAGGGATAGAGATTGACGACGACGAGGTCGATGGCGCCGATCTGATGCTCGGTCATGGCCGCCACATGCTCGGGATTGTCGCGCACAGCAAGAAGCCCGCCATGGACCTTGGGGTGCAGCGTCTTCACGCGCCCGTCCATCATTTCGGGAAAGCCCGTCAGGTCCGAAATGTCCATCACCGCCAGCCCCGCATCGCGCAGCGCCTTGGCCGTACCCCCGGTCGACACCAGCTCCACGCCGTGGCGTGCCAGCGCCGCGCCCAGCTCCGCAAGTCCCGCCTTGTCGGACACGGAAAGCAGTGCCCGCTTGATCTTCACGTTCGTCATGTCGTTGTTTTTCCGCTCTTATCCGGCGCGTCGAAACGCCCAACTTACCGAAGCGCCGCCAGCCGGCACCTCGCCTGAAATCACCAATTGCTGCGTGCCCCGGATGCGGCCATTGCCGTCCACCCAGAGGCTGTCATCGATGGTCAAAGCCCCGCCATGGCTGCGAAACTGCCAGAGCGGCCCTTCCGCGATGCGCAACAGCGCGCCATTGCCATCCGCCGTCGGGCTCACCTCGACATCGGGGCCGAGATGGAAGCGCACCGCAAAGGTCGCCGCCTGCCCCTTGCGCCGCACCTTAGCGGGCAGGAGAACGTCATCGCCCCGGATTTCGCGGCCGTCAGGCCCCACGGACATGCTCCGTTTGTGTACGAAGCCAAAGCGCCGGCCATAGCCGTCATGGCTCGCCTCGATGCGGCTGCCGATCTCGGCCTCCTGCCGGTCAAGCTCGACCTCTTCCACGCCCTTGCCGAGCGATCCGTCGCTATGGATGCTGGTCGAATTGCTGTCGGACAGCGTCAGCGTGGAGTGGGCTGCGGTCGTCCGCAGGCCCTGCACCAGCGCGGGCACCATGCCCGCTCCGCCCGCGCGCGCGCCGCCACAGTTGACGACAAGACGGTGCGGCCCGTCGGAAACTTCAAAGGCGAACGTGGAGGCACAGCCCGTTTCCACCAACCGGCTGACCGGCGGCGGGGCGGCATCCATCACGATGATCGTATCGCCGGCGTGGATCCGCTGATAACCCCAGTCACGCGCCTGCCGCAGTGGGCGGCCGCGAATGCCGCTGCCGCGCAGGATGGCGTCCATATCCGGCTTGGCCAGAGGCAGGCCACCCTGCCAGCTCGACAGGCCGCCATCGCCGAGAACCACGCCCTGCAGCGCGGGCACAGCCTTTGAGAGGACGTCCGCCACGAGCCCGTCGGGCGGGATGCGGCGGGCCTCATAGGCCTTGACCAGCATCGACAGGATGACGATGCCATCCGCGAGCGCATTGGGGGACCGGCAGACCGAGCCGCCATCATAGGTGAACGCACCGGCCAGCGCCTTCTGCAGCCCGGCCTCACCAAAGGTCCGGCGCGGTTCGCCCCCGGGCATCAGCAAGCCGGCGGCAATCACGCCTGACCAGGCCTGAACGCGCGCAATGCCAATCGGAGTCCGGTCCGCCACCCGTTCCAGATGACGTGCGGTCCGCGCCAGCGTGTTGAGGACGCTCGATCGGTAGACGAGATCGGTGCTCGAGAGGATCAGCGGTGCGTGCGCGGCCCAATAGAGGATACGCTTGCCCGCCAGGTCGCCGCGCCAGGCCGCATCGGTGACATTCTCTGCGTGGGCCGACAGCCAGGCACGCATCAGATGCTCGGCAACGGGGGCGGCGACCGCCCGATCCTTCACCGCCGCCAGATCGCGGAGCCACGCAAAGCTGTGCATGTAATCCGAAAAGCCGCGCGACCAGTTGGTCGCCCCAAAGGTACAATCGACAATAGCCTGCGTTTCACCGCGCCAGCGGATGATTCCATCAAGCATGGCGAGCCCGCGATCGGCATCGCCGAGGACCGGATCATCGGGAACGGTCAGCAGCTTGAGCGGGTAACGGCCCCGCAGCTTGAACGCGTGGATCGGCGTCCGCCAGGTCAGCCGGTAGAACTGGTTGAGCAGGCGCTCCCCAAGCGAGGAGCCCGACGCCGCGCGCGCCCGCACGAGGCGTTTGCCGGATTCAATCGTGTCTGCGGTGTCCGGCGTGTCGCCGCTCATTGCCCGCGCAGTCTCGCAATATTGGCGGCATAGGCTTCCGGGCCACCCTTGAAGGTTGCCGTGCCCGCGACGAGCACATCGGCGCCTGCTGCGATCACGCGCGGCGCCGTATTGGCATCGACCCCGCCATCGACCTGCAGGCGGATGTCCAGACCCTTCTTGTCGATATTCTTGCGGATGGCTTCAATCTTGCGGAGCTGGCTTTCGATGAAGCTCTGGCCGCCAAAACCCGGATTGACGCTCATGACAAGGATCAGGTCGATGTCTTCGTACATGTAGTCGAGCATCTTGGCCGGCGTCGACGGGTTGAGCGAAATCCCGGCCTTCTTGCCGAGTGCCTTGATGCGCTGGACCGTCCGGTGCAGGTGGGGGCCCGCTTCCTGATGCACGGTGATATAGTCCGACCCGGCCTCTACAAAGGCATCAAGCATCGGATCAACCGGCGTGATCATCAGATGCACGTCCATGACCTTCTGCGTATGCGGACGCAGCGCTTTCACCACCATGGGACCGATCGTGATGTTGGGCACGAAATGGCCATCCATGACGTCCACGTGCACCCAATCGGCACCTGCGGCATCAATGGCGCGGACCTCTTCACCCAGACGGGCGAAATCGGCGGAGAGAATCGACGGTGCGATGAGAACGGGATGAGTCATTAACCGCTGGCCTTAGTCCGCAGTGCGGGTGCGGGCAAGGCGAGTCACACCCTGTTGAAGCGTGCGATGAAAAACCCGTCGCGCCCCTGCCCCGGCAGAACGCGCAGCCAGCCTTCGGGCGTCGGCTGGAGGCCACCAAAAAGCTCTTCCGCGCCAACGGGATGGGTCGCAAGGCCCACGTCCTGCGCGCGGCGGGCAACCTGTTCCCCTTCTTCCGGCTCAAGACTGCAGGTCGCATAGACGATCTGCCCGCCGGGCTTCAGCCAGTCGGCCACGCGCGCCAGCATCCGCTGCTGCACGTCGGCCAGCTGCTGGATGTCCTTGGGGCGGACGCGGTGAAGCACGTCGGGGTGCCGGGCAAAAATGCCCGTCGCGCTGCACGGGGCATCGAGCAGGATTGCATCGACCTTGGCCTGGGGCGACCATTTGAGGACGTCGCCGACCACCAGATCGGCTGTCAGCTGCGTCCGGGCCAGATTGTCGCGCAGCCGGTCCAGTCGGGCCTCCTCCCGCTCGACGGCTGTGACGGCCCAGCCGGACGCCGCCAGCTGCATCGTCTTGCCGCCGGGGGCGGCGCACAGATCAAGCACATGGCGCCCCTCGCCGTGGCCCAGCAGCCGGGCCGGGATCGACGCCGAGATGTTCTGCACCCACCAGGCGCCTTCGGCAAAGCCCGGCAATTCGGTAATGCTCCGATCACGTGCAATCCGCAGATGACCGGGCGCCAGCGACTCTGCCTCCAGGCGTTCGGCCCACAATGCCGTCTCGTCGGGATTGCGCAGCGTGAGATCCACCGGCGGCGGCACGGCCAGTGCTTCCGAGGCCGCCCCCAGCATGGCCTGACCCCAGGCCTCACCCCAGCGCTTTTCCACGCCCGGCAGCAGCAGCGGTATTTTGCGCAGCTGGGCATTCTGCCGGAACAGCGTGCCGAGCACGCCGTGCACCAACCGGCGCGGACCGCCATCGACCAGCGGCAGCGCGGTCGCAACGGCGGCATGCTGCGGCGTTCCAAGGATCAGCGCCTGGGTGAGCGCAATGCGCAGCACCATCCGGGCCTTCGCATCGTCCGGCAGTCGCTGGCGCGTCGCGCCGTCGATCAGGTCATCGAGATCGGGCAACCGCCGCAGCGTCTCGGACGCAATGGCGTGGGCCAGCGCACGGTCCGCCGGATTGTCGATGCCCCGCGTGGCTGCGTTGAGCGCATTTTCGAGCGGCTGGCCACGGCGCAGGACGGCGTCGATCAACTGCAGAGCCGCGCGACGGGCGGGCAAGCCTTGGATATCGGTCATGCCCCGCCCTAGCGGGGTCAGCGCCGCTTGTCAGCCCAAGGGATCAAGCGCACTGCGGCGGCGCAGGGGCGCTGCATTTCCCATTTCGGCCGCAAGGTCCTGCAGGGCCTCAATCCGCCGTTCGGTCGCCGGGTGCGTCGAGAACATCTCCGACACATGTGTCGGCACGATGTAGAGCTGCGCTGCCGCGGGCATCTGTTCCGACACCGGGTTGGGGATCGCCTGTGCGCCCCGCGAAATCTTGGCGAGCGCCGACGCCAGCGCCAGCGGATTGCCGGAGATTTCGGCCCCGGCCTTGTCCGCACCAAACTCCCGCGTCCGGCTGATCGCCATCTGCACGATCATCGCGGCGATCGGCGCGACGATGACCGCCAGCAGCGTGGCGAGCGCGTTGCCGCGATTGTCCCCGCTGCGAAAGAACATGCCGAAATTGGCGAGCATCGAGATCGCGCCGGCGACAGTTGCCACGACGGTCATGACCAGCGTGTCGCGGTTCTTCACATGGCCCAGCTCATGCGCCATCACGCCGGCCACTTCATCGCGCGTCAGCATATTGAGAAGCCCGGTCGTTGCCGCGACCGCCGCATGGTCCGGGTCGCGCCCGGTCGCAAAGGCGTTCGGGTGCGGCGAATCGATGATATACACCTTGGGCATGGGCAGGCCGGCCCGCTGCGCAAGTTCTGCCACCAACCGATAAAAGTCGGGCGCGCTTGTCGCATCCACCTCGCGCGCATCGTGGATGCGCAGGACGATCTTGTCGGAATTCCAGTAGGAAAACAGGTTCATGCCCGCCGCGACGACAAAGGCGATCACCGCCCCCTGCGCCCCGCCAAAGGTATAGCCAAGCGCCATCAGCAGCGCGGTCAGCGCCGACAGAAGCAGAAATGTTTTAAAGCCGTTCACTTGAACTCTCCACTAACCCACCCCAATGTGGGAAGCATCAAGCCCGCTTCAAGAAGGACCGTCCCCATGGGCCAGCGCCCCGCGCACGTAAAACCGCCTGCCCATCTGTCCAAGAGCCCGCCAGTGCCAAAGCCGGAGCCGCTGACGGAAAAGGACGCGACCGACGACCCGCTCGGCCTCAACCCCGTTCGCTATGGCGATTGGGAGTTGAAGGGTATCGCCGTCGACTTCTGATCAGGCGGCGCCTTCGCCCCTGAGCGGGCGGGCGAGCAGTGACGTCACGACGTCACGCACATCGACATTGGCGAGCAGCGCACAGACCGCATCCACAATCGGCATTTCCACGCCAGCGGCCTTCGCCGCCTGTTGAAGCACGGGCGCCGTGTGCGCGCCTTCGGCAACCGTCTTGCGGTCGGCCAGAAGCGCAGCGGCGCTCTGCCCTTCGCCCAGCCCTTTGCCGAGCGAGAAATTGCGCGAGCTGGTCGATGAGCAGGTCAGCACCAGGTCGCCCAGCCCCGAAAGCCCGGCCAGCGTCTCCGCCTTGGCCCCGCGGGCCAGACCGAAGCGCGACATTTCCGCAAAGCCGCGCGCGATGAGGGCGGCCCTTGCGTTCTGGCCCAGCCCGGCCCCGTCAACGACGCCACAGGCGATGGCGAGGACGTTCTTGACCGCACCGCCAATTTCCGCGCCGATCACGTCCTGCGAGACATAGGGCCGGAAATGCGGCTTTGCGATGCGCGCGGCGAGCTGCTGTCCAATGGCGGCATCTTCGCAGGCGAGCGTAATTGCGGTCGGCAGGCCTTGGGCCACCTCATGCGCGAAGGTAGGGCCGGAGAGCACGGCGATGGCGGCGTCAGGGCAGCATTCTGCGGCGACCTCAGACATCAGTTTCTGCGTCCCGGCCTCAATGCCCTTGGCGCACAGCACAAGCGGTCGGGTTCCGACCGGCGTGTCGGAGAGGACGGCCCGCACATGCTGGGCGGGGGTCACGACCAGCAGCGCTTCGCACGCGTCGAGATCGCCGAGATCACCGGTCGCCTGGATCTGGTCAGACAGCGGCACGCCTTTCAGGAAGCTCGCATTTTCGTGGGTCGCATTGATGGCCGCGACGACTTCAGCCTCGCGCGCCCAGAGCACGACCTCATCACCACCGACAGCCGCCACCTGTGCCAGCGCCGTTCCCCAGGCCCCGCCGCCGATCACCCCGAGCTTCATGCCTTGACCCCTGCTCCTCTTACCGTTTCCGCATCGGGATCGAGCGGCCAACGCGGCCGCGCGACAACATCGAGCGGGTCCGTCAAACCCAGTGCAAAACGTTCAGCGCCAGCCCAGCCGATCATGGCCGCGTTGTCGGTGCAAAGCCAGAGCGGCGGCGCAAAGAAGGGCAGACCATGGCCGGCCGCCAGCGTTTCGAGCGCGCTGCGAATCGCCTGATTGGCCGCAACGCCGCCAGCGACGACAAGCGCGGTTGCGCCGTCGGCCCGTTCGATCGCGCGCCTGGTCCGGTCGACGAGGCAATCAACGACCGCCTGCTGGAAACTCGCTGCAATGTCTTCAGGGGCGTAGAGGCCCGCATCGCGGGCGCGCAGCACGGCGCTTTTAAGGCCCGCAAAGGAGAAATGCGGTTCCGCCGTGCCCACCAGCGGGCGCGGCAGCGGAACGGCCTTCGGATTGCCACTGCGCGCAGCCGCTTCGACTGCAGGTCCGCCGGGAAAGCCCAGCTTCAACAGCTTGGCCGTCTTGTCGAAGGCTTCGCCTGCGGCGTCGTCAATCGTTGTCGCAAGGCGGCGATAGCGGCCGACCCCTTCCACGAACAGCAACTGGCAATGCCCGCCTGAGACGAGGAGGAGAAGATAAGGGAATTGCAGCGCGGGATCGGCGAGCCGCGGGCTCAGCGCGTGCCCTTCCAGATGATTGACCGCGATGAGCGGCTTGCCGACCGCGTGAGCAAGCGCCTTGCCCGTGACGAGCCCCACCATGACGCCGCCGATCAGCCCCGGCCCCGCCGTTGCCGCAATCGCATCCACCTCTTTCAGGGCGACGCCCGCCTCTTCAAGCGCCTGTTCGATGAGCAACGCCAGAACGTCCACATGCGCGCGCGCTGCGATCTCAGGCACGACTCCGCCAAAAGGCCGGTGCGCGGCTTCCTGCGTCGCCAGCTTGTGCGCCAGAACCGCCCGGTCGCTCGTCACGAGCGCAGCCGCCGTTTCGTCACAGCTCGATTCAAGGCCAAGGATGAGTGCCATCGGCCTTCCCTCTAGCCGCGCACGCCGCTAGCACAAGCGCCGCCATGACAGACCAGCCCTTGAAACTCGGCACACGCGCCTCTCCCCTTGCCCTCGCCCAGGCCCATATGGTGCGGGATGCCCTGCTCTCCGCCCATGGATGGGACGAGTCGCGCGTCGAAATTGCTGCCATGACGGCGAGCGGTGACCGCATATTGGACCGGCCGCTGGCCGAAGTCGGCGGCAAGGCCCTGTGGACGAAGGAACTGGACCGCGCGCTGTTTGAAGGCGAGATCGACTTTGCTGTCCATTCGATGAAGGACGTGGAAACCCTGCGCCCGGCCGAATTGGCGATAGTCGCCATGCTGCCGCGTGCGGATGTGCGTGATCGCCTGATCGGCGCGCCCAGCATCGCCGCTCTGCCGCAGGGCGCCCGCGTCGGGACGAGTTCTCCCCGGCGGGCCGCGCAGTTGCTCCGTCACCGCCCCGATCTGAATATCGTGCTGTTTCGCGGCAATGTCGCCACGCGCCTCGCCAAGCTCGCAGCCGGGGAAGCTGATGCGACCCTGCTCGCAGCCGCCGGGCTCGACCGGCTTGGCCAATCCGATGTGGGCGTGGCGGTCTCTGAAGACGACATGCTCCCTGCCCCGGCGCAGGGCGCGATCGGCATTGAAACCCATGCCGCAAATGCCCGTGTGCAGGCGCTGCTCGCCCCGATCAACGACGCGGCGACCTTTGCCTGCGTCATGGCCGAACGCGCCTTCCTCGCGACACTGACAGCCGACTGCCATTCTCCGGTCGCAGCGCAGGCGCGACTGGTTGACGGCCAACTGCACATCCGTGGCGAAATCCTCTCACCCGACGGCGCGCTGTGCGAGGCCGGGGACGCCGGTGATCCGGTCGCACTTGCGCAAGCGCTGCTTGACCGGGCACCCCCGACCCTTCGGGCGCTCTTCGGATGAAGCCCCTGCTGATCCTGCGACCGGAGCCGGGGGCGGCAGAAGCCGCCGCGCAGGCCCGGGCGCAGGGTCTCCAGCCTCAGGTCTTTCCGCTGTTCGAAGGCCGGTCGGTCGACTGGGGGATTGATTGCCAAATACCCTATGACGCAATCTTCATAACAAGCGCGAATGCATTGAATTACGGCAATATTATTCTTTCAAATTTGCCGAGCTGTCCGGTCTTTGCAGTCGGCGCCGCAACGGCAGCGGCCGCCCGCGCGGCGGGCTTTACGGACGTCTATGCAGGAGACAAGGATGCCGCTGCGCTAGCGGATCTCGCCGCGAGCTTGGGGCACCGCCATCTGCTCTGGCTGGCGGGGCGTGCGCATCTGCCGCTCTCCCACCCCGATCTCACATTTGATGTGAAGATCGCCTATGACATGGTTGAAACGCCGCCATCAGCCAGCTTTCTTGAAGCGGTCCGTCTGCCTTGCGTGGCACTCATCCATTCGCCCAATGCCGCGCGTCGCTTCGCAGCCCTTGTGCCCGACCGCGCGCGCATTGATCTTGTCGCTATCAGCGAGAAGGCCGCGATGGCCGCTGGGCCGGGCTGGGCGACCACCTGCTGGCCCGAACGGCCATCCACCGAAGCCATGCTGCATCTGGCCGCCCCCTTGTGCCGCCGGGACGAAACGGGCACATCGGCCTGATGGAAGAGAACCTCTCCCCCTCGCCGCCCGCGCGGTCGAGTTCGGTCAAAGGGCTCGTCATCTTTGCCCTTGTCTGCTTTGTGATTGGCATTGCGGCGATGGGCTGGCTGGTGGCCGCATGGACGCCGGCCCGCAATTTGTTGTTCGGCGCGCCGCAGGCCCACCCGTCCCGGTCGGCGCCTCTCCCGCCCGGTGCGCTTGAGGCGCCCGCCCCACCACAGGCCGATGCAGAGGCGTCGCCCGAAGCGCACATGGCCAAAATCGAGGAGAAGCTGGCCCAGATCGACCAGCAGGCCGACAGCGCGTCCAACGATGCTGCGCGCGCCGAACGGATGATGATCGCTTTTGCTGCACGGCGGGCGATCGAACGCGGGGCAGCGCTCGGCTATCTGGAAGGGGCGCTGATGCGCCAGTTCGGCGGCAGCGACGCCAATGCCGTTTCCGTGGTCATCAAGGGCGCCCGCGCGCCGGTGACGCTGGATCAGTTGGAGGAATCGCTCGATGCCGCGCGGCCTGCCCTCAGTTCCGGCGGCCTGAATGCGAGTTGGCTGTCGCGTATCTGGGAGGATCTCGGCAATGTGGCGGTCATCCGCAAGGCCGGTGAGAAGCGTTTCACGCCCGATCAGCGGTTTGAGCGCGCGCGCCGTGCGCTGGAGCGCGACCGTGTCGAACTTGCCATCCGCGAAGTGGAGGCCATGCCCGGTAAGGATGCGGCGCGCGACTGGCTCGTCCGCGCACAGCGATATGTTCAGGTGCGCAAGGCGCTGGACCGGCTGGAAGCCATCACGCTCGCCCCAACCGCCTGATCCACCTCAGATCGTTTCCGTATTGTAGTGATGCCACGCCATGATGGCGGCCGCCCCCCGGTGCGGCCGCCAATCCTCGGCAATCTGGCGTACCAGCTTCTCGCTTGGCCGTTCGGGCAACCCCAATATGCGGCCTATCTCGATCTGCACGGCCAGGTCGCCCGCCGGCCAGATGTCGGGGCGCCCTTCGGCGAACAGGAGGTAGATTTCGGCGGACCAGCGCCCGATGCCCTTCACGCGCGTCATCAGCGCGATCGCCTCTTCATCATCTTCGGGCAGATTGTGGAGGTCCAGCTCGCCGTCCTCGACCAGCCGGGCGAGGCTCAACGCATAGCCCTGCTTCTGGCGCGACAGGCCAAAGCTGCGCAGCGTCTCCTCATTCGAGGCAAGGATCGTCGTAGGCCGGGTCAGGTCGCCCAGACCCGCCTCCAGCTTGTTCCAGATCGACGCCGCCGCCTTGACGCTGACCTGCTGGCCGATGATCGTGCGCAGCAGCGTTTCATAGCCGCGATTGCGGATGCGGGGTTCAGGATAGCCGACCCGGCCGACGGCATCGGCGAACCGGGGTTCCCGCGCGATCAGGGCGTCGATGGAGGCCGTCAGCTGCTCCGCACTCAATCCCATCGCACTCGTCCCTTGATATGTCGCATTGGCAAGGCTAGCGACGCTGGCGAACCAAGGTCACGGGATCAAGAGGAAAGCACATGGCAAAGCTGGTAGTTGTTACGCGCGACGGCACCGAAAAGGAAATCGAAGGCCAGGACGGCCTGTCGGTCATGGAAATCATCCGTGACGCCGGTTTTGACGAACTGCTCGCTCTGTGCGGCGGCTGCTGCTCCTGCGCGACCTGTCACGTCCATGTCGATTCGGCCTTTGCCGACAAGGTCGACCCGATGAGCGAAGACGAAAACGACCTGCTCGACAGCTCGTCGCACCGCAACGAGACGTCGCGCCTGTCGTGCCAGATCCACTTCAAGGCCGCACTTGATGGCCTGAAGGTCACGATCGCACAGGAAGACTGATCCCGGCATCACGGCCGACCGATGAGAAGCCCCGGCCGTGCCGGGGCTTTTTCATTTGATCCTGATGAGCACTTCGGGAAGGCGGTCGGTCATCGGGTTCACATCCCAGACGACCTTCTTGCCCTTCGGGTCCGCAGACGGCCCGTCCTCGCTGTTATTGCTGAGGATCTCACCATTGGTGGTGACCGTGAACAGCCCCTGCGTCCGGGCCGCTTCCGGCATATCTCTTGCGGCAGACGCATCTCCCAGCATCTTGGCGCGGGTGGCCATTGCCTTCATTCCGCCCCCAATCAACGACGGGGCCGTTACCATCACTGCGCCATCGGCACGCTTCCGGATCATGATGAACGGGAAGATCATGTCCATCTTGGGAAAGATGGGGAAGATGAAATCATGCGTGAGCTTGCCGGTATAACGATAGTCGACGTCGAACGTGCCCTTCCCTCTGTAGGTCACGGACTTCCAGCCTTCATATTTCATGAGCGCTGCGGCGAACTTCTCATTGGCCTCATCTCCGCTGCCCGAAAAGCCGAAGAGCTGGGCCATCTCGTCCGACTCCTTTTCTTTCTTGGCAGCGGCGGCGGCCTTTTCGGTCTCATATTTTGCGCGCACGTCCGCGATCTGGCGCGCTGAACACGCAATTTCCAGCGCATCGGCGTCGCGCCTGTCCGAGGGGTCTTCGGCATCCTTGATCGCCGCCTCGCGCGACTCCTTGGACGAAAACTCGTCAACATCGGTCCGGCCGCTGGCGTAGCAGATGGCAAAGGCATCATCCCACGGCTTGGGCTTGGGCTTTAGGCCCATGATGTCGTCGGGCATCTGGAAGATGATTTCGCCCTTATAGGCGACGCTGAAGTCCCCCGCCTTGCGGATGTCGACATTGGCGCCGAACTTGCCGGGAACGAGGAAGCAGCCCGACAGAGCGAGCGATGCCACTGACATCGCCGCCAGTCGGACGAGCACCTTCATTTGCCGGACCTGCCGGTCGCGGCGGCGTAGAGCGCGATGGCGGCCGCGTTGGAGACGTTCAGGCTTTCCGCCTTCGGGCTGATCGGCAATTTGGCCAGTTCGTCGCAATGCGCCTCGGTGTTCTGGCGCATCCCCTCACCTTCTGCGCCAAGAACGAGCGCGACCTTGGCATCGCCGATGGCGTCACCCAGCAGGCGCTTGGCATGGCCCGTCAGGCCGATCCGCCAATATCCTGCCTCGCCAATCTCATCGAGCGCGCGGGCCAGGTTCACGACCCGGACCCAGGGCACAACTTCCAGCGCACCCGAGGCGGCCTTCGCAAGCGAACCGGATTCAGGCGGCGCGTGGCGGTCCTGCGTGACGATGCCCAGAGCATCGAATGCCGCAGCCGAACGCAGGATTGCCCCCACATTGTGCGGGTCAGTCACCTGATCGAGAACCAGAAGCGGGCGCGTATCCCGCGCGCCATCGGCCAGCAGATCGCCGAGCCAGACGTCCTCCAGAGGATCGACATCAAGGACAAGGCCCTGATGCGGCGCATCATGAGGCACCATGCGGCCAAGGTCCGCCACATCGGCAAAGGCCACCGTCAGACCGTCAGGAATGACGATCAGCGATGCGGCCTCACGCGTTGCCCACAGCTTGCGGCAGACCCGGTTGGGATTGTCGAGCGCCGCATAGACGGCGTGCTTGCCCCAAAAGCGTGGACGATTGGACGGCGGTTTAGATGGACGGTGACCCCTGCGCATGGCGCGCTTTTCGCGGATCGGAGGCCATTTGGCTAGGGGCAGAATGCCATTTATCCACGCATGTCGCCCCGGCACAGGCCGGGGCCGCTGGGAGGAGACGGCACTTTCCACTACAAACGGCCCCGGCCTGAGCCGGGGCGACGTCGGTCCTTACAGCTTGCGCCCGATCAGTTCCTTCATGATTTCGCTCGTGCCGCCGAAGATGCGGGTGACGCGCGCGCCGCGGAACTGCTTGGCAATCGGATATTCGTTCATGAAGCCCGCACCACCATGCAGCTGGAGGCACTTGTCGACGATTTCGCCCTGCAGCTCGGTGTGCCACAGCTTGGCCGCCGACGCCTCTTCCGGGGTCAGCTCCTTCTTCATGTGACGCGCCAGCGCCCAGTCAATGTGCGCCCAGCCGACCTGCAGCTTGGTCTTCAGGTCCGCCAGCACGAAACGCGTGTTCTGGAAATCAAGGATCGGCTTGCCGAACGCCTTGCGTTCCCGCACGAATTCGACCGTCTGGTCAAAGCTGCGCTGCGCCGCCGTCTGCGCGCCGATCGCGATCGACAGCCGCTCCTGCGGCAGTTCGGTCATCAGATAGATGAAGCCCATCCCCTCGGCGCCGAGGCAGTTGGTGATCGGCACGCGCACGTCTTCGAAGAAGAGTTCCGACGTATCGGCAGCGTCGAGGCCGATCTTGTCGAGATTGCGGCCACGCTTGAAGCCTTCGCGGTCGGCTTCGACGAGGACGATCGACACGCCCTTATAGGCTGGGTCCGCATTGGGATCGGTCTTGCAGCAGACGAGGATCAGGTCCGCATTCTGGCCGTTGGTGATGTAAGTCTTGGCGCCATTGATGACATAGTGATTGCCATCCTTCTTCGCCGTGGTCCGCATGCCCTGAAGGTCGGATCCCGTGCCCGGCTCGGTCATCGCGATGGCGGTGACGACTTCGCCCGACACCATCTTGGGCAGCCACTGCTGCTTCTGTTCTTCAGAGCCGTACTGGATGATGTAGTTGGCAACGATGTCGGTCTGGAGCGAGAAGCCGGTCGCGACGTCGGTATTGTAACCGAACTCTTCATTGATGATCGCGTTATAGCCGAAATCGAGACCAAGCCCGCCATATTCTTCCGGAACCGTGGGGCAAAGCAGGCCAAGTTCACCGGCCTTGGGCCACACGTCCTTGGGCACCAGCCCTTCGGCATCCCATTTGTCGGCATTCGGCTCGATTTCCTTCGCCACGAACTGGCGAACCGTCGAGCGGAAGGCTTCGTGATCTTCGGTGTAGCAAGTGCGGTGCAGCGCATCGAGCGTCATGGGACATCCTTTCCTGGGGTTGTGGTCCATTGGAATCCCCAAGTTGACGCTTACGTCAAGGGGAATTTGCGGCCTCTTCGATGCGCACTAGCAAGGTTACCAGTTTTTCCCGCTCGTCTGCGCTCCACCCCGCCAAAAGCTCCGCTTCCAGCGCCTTGGCGGCGGGGGCGACCTGTTCGTACAGACCGCGCCCCTCGGACGTCAGATGCAGGTAATGCGACCGGCCGTCCTCTGGGTTCCTGTCCTGCGCAATCAGGCCGCGCCGGAGAAGGGCCCCGGCCGCCCGGCTGACGGTGATCTTGTCAAGCTCACCTGCCTTGCCGATATCCTGCGGCGTCATGCGGTCCTGTTCGGCCAGAATGGCGATCAGCCGCCATTCGGGGACCTTGAGCCTGAACCGCTTGCGATAGCTTTGCGAGATGCGCGTGGAGACCGCATTGGCGGCCACCGACAGGCGGTAAGGGACAAACTGGTCGAGCCGGAGCGAAGACATGCCCAGCCTCTTACGCGCCTGCCCTATTTCTCATCAATAGCTGGACGCCCGACCCTGGGCGTCGCCGTTGCCGGCGTACGCGCCTCCAGCGCCTGAAGCCAGGTCCGCGCCTTGGCGCCGACGAAGAACTGCGGACTTGAGGGCGGCAGACCGCGCAGATGTTCCCAATTGCCGATGAGCGACAGCGCCTGCCCCATCGCCTCATCAAGCTTTGCCGGTGCCCGGAAGGCATTGTTGATCAGCGCATCGCCGAAGAAGGTCCAGTCGTTACCCGGCGCGCAGCCAAAGGAGGTGGTGACGGGTGATGCCGCCGTGACGAGCACCGTGTCGTCATTGGCGAGATCGGGGATGAAAATGCCCGAATAACAGGCGGAGATCATGACCATCCGGTTGCGGATGCCCAGCCCTTCCATCATCCCGGCAAGGCTTTTGGGTGCGACAAAGCCATAGCCATTGTCGCCATCCTTATAGACGATGCCGACCTTGGGGGCGCCGTGCGATGTCGTGTACAGGACGAGCACATCCTCCTTGGGGTCCATCAGCCCGGCAACCGCCGCAAGGGCCGCCTGCAGATTGGCCGGCGATCCGTTGGGGACCGGCCCCGCCCCGCCGCCCGCCGCGAGCAGCAGCGTACGCCCCTCGGCGTCATAGCGGCGCGACAGCACCTTGGCCGCCTCCGCCGCCTCGCGCCCGAAGACGGGATCGGAATCCAGACCGATGGAGACAACATAGGCATCGACAACGCCCGGCCGCTGCGGCTTCAGCGCGGCGATCGCCGCATTCATCCGCTTGATCTGTGTCAGGTGCCAGACCGGCGGGCGCCCGAGATCGGCCATGAAGGCCTTTTGCGCGGCTTCCTCATTGGGATCAGGCTTTTGCGCCGCAAGCGGAATGGCAACCAGTAGGCACGCGGCAAGGCCCGCCCATCCCCAAGCTTTTCCGGCCCGCCCCATCGAATCCCCTTTCAATGCGCCCCGTTTCGGATGACAAAGCCATCATGAATGGATGTGTCCGTCAAGCCGGACGGATACCGTGATTGGGAGAGGCGCATGAAGCTCGGATCGTTGAAGGGTGGCCGCGACGGCCGCCTCGTGGTTGTTTCGGACGATCTCGCATGGTGCGCCGACGCCGCGCACATCGCCCCCACACTCCAAGCTGCGCTGGATGACTGGCACACGGCCGAGCCGCTGCTGCGCAACCTCGCGACCGATCTCGCGCATGAGACGATACCCATGATGCGCTTCCATGAGCGCAACGCCGCGTCCCCTCTGCCGCGCGCCTATCAATGGGCCGACGGCTCGGCCTATGTGAACCATGTGGCGCTCGTCCGGCAGGCGCGCGGCGCCGAAATGCCCGACAGCTTCTGGCACGACCCGCTGATGTATCAGGGCGGCTCGGACGGCTTCCTTAGCCCCCGCGATTCCATCCCGCTGGCTGATGAGGCTTGGGGTTGCGACATGGAGGCGGAGATCGTCGTCGTCACCGGTGACGTCCCGCAGGGCGCCTCTGTCGAGGAAGCCCGAGCTGCAATCCGCCTGGTCGGCCTCACCAATGACGTTTCGCTGCGCAACCTCATCCCGGGCGAACTCGCCAAGGGCTTTGGCTTCTTCCAGTCCAAGCCGGCCAGCGCCTTCTCCCCCGTTTTCGTGACGCCCGACGCGCTGGGCGACCGCTGGGACGGCGGCAAGCTCCACGGCGCGCTCTGTGTCGACCTCAACGGGCAACCGCTCGGCCGCGCCGATGCGGGCATCGACATGACCTTCGATTTCGGCCAGCTGATTGCCCATGCCGCCAAGACCCGCAGCCTGTGCGCGGGGACGATCATCGGTTCCGGCACGGTCTCCAACCGCGGCCCCGATGGCGGGCCGGGCAAACCAATCAGCGCGGGCGGCGTCGGCTATTCCTGCCTTGCCGAAGTCCGCACGGTCGAGACCATCCTTGGCGGCAAGGCCGAGACGCCCTTCCTAAAGCATGGCGACACCGTCCGCATCTGGATGGAAGATGAGAAGCACCATCCGATCTTCGGGGTGATTGAGCAGACGGTCGGGTAACCTAAGAACCGTTCGCCCTGAGCCTGTCGAAGGGCCGTTCTTCCTGTGCACTTGGCACAAAGACAGGACGGTGCTTCGACAAGCTCAGCACAAACGGGATTGTGGAGGGCTCGTCCTGCTGAACTAGGCGGGGAGGACACCCTTCGCCTTCAATTCCGCCAGGTCCGCGTCGCTGTGGCCGAGAAAGGCCCGGAGCACGTCATCCGTATTCTGCCCAAGCAGGGGCGGCTCCGTCCCGGCATCGGGCATGGAGTCCGACAAGCGCAGCGGACTGGCAATTGCCGGACGATCCCCCGCCATCGTCGCCAGACCACGCGCAACAGACTGCGGGTCGGCGAATGCCTGCCCGATGTCGTTGATCGGCCCGGCGGGCACGTTGACCGCTTCCAGCGCGGCGTCCCAATGCGCGGTCGCTTGCGTCTTCATGGCTGCGGCGAGCTGCGGGATCAGCGTGGCGCGGTTTTCGACGCGGGCGGAATTGGTCTTGTAGCGCGGATCATCTGCCATCGACGCGAGGCCCAGCGCACCCACGAAGTGCGCGAACTGGCCGTCATTGCCGACCGCGACGATCATGTGGCCATCAGCCGTCTCAAAGACCTGATAGGGCACGACGCTGGGGTGCGTGTTGCCCATCCGTTTGGGGGCGACGCCCGTCACGCGCTGGTTCATGCCGATATTGGCGAGCGTGGAAACGGCAACGTCGAGCAACGCCATGTCGATGAACTGCCCCCGGCCCGTCGCGTGCCGCTGATTGAGCGCGGCGAGCACGGCAATGCAGGCATGCAGCCCGGTCATCACGTCGACGAGGGCCACGCCGACCTTCTGCGGCTCACCCGCCGGATCGCCGGTCACGCTCATCAGGCCCGACATGCCCTGCACCATCAGGTCATAGCCCGGCTGATGCGCGCGCGGGCCCGAATGGCCAAAGCCCGTGATCGAGCAATAGACCAAGCGCGGATTGATCGCCTTCAGGCCCATATAATCGAGCCCGTATTTCTCCAGCCCGCCGACCTTGAAGTTCTCGACCAGAACGTCGCACTTGGCCGCCATTTCGCGGATCAGCGCCTGCCCCTCGGGCTTGGAGATGTCGATCGCCACGCTCTTCTTGTTGCGGTTGGCAGAGAGGTAATAAGCGGACAGCCGCTCTTCCCCCTCGCCATGCCAGGGCGGGCCCCAGCCGCGCGTGTCATCGCCCTTGCCGGGCTGCTCGATCTTGATGATCTCGGCCCCCAGGTCGCCCAGCATCTGGGTGCACCACGGCCCTGCCAGCACGCGCGACAGATCGAGCACCTTGATGCCGGACAGGGCCTTGGTCACCGGGTCAGTCCTGGTTGGCGTAGATCTTGGCGAGATCGAACAGATAGTCGCGGCCTTCGTACAGCGCCTTGACCGAAATCCGTTCGTTGAGGCCGTGGACGCCGCTTCCTTCCAGCTGCTGGAAAATGCCGGGCATGCCGTAAGTCGGAATGCCGGCGAGCGAGAGATAGGGCGCGTCTGTCCCGCCCGTCACCATGATTGGAACCATGGGGACGCCCGGGAAGTGCTTTGCCGCGAGCTTTTCGGCCGGACCGAAGACCTTCGGCGACAACGGCGTCGGCAGAGCGGGAGGACGGATTGGCTCAATCTTGGTCACCGAAACCGAGGAATCGCCAATGACACGCTCAAGATCGGCTTTGACGGCATCCACCGAAACGCCCGGGAAGATGCGGCAGTTGACGACCGCACGCGCACGCTGCGGCAGCGCGTTCATCGCATGGCCCGCATCCAGCATCGTCGCGACGCAGGTCGTGCGCAGCGTCGAATGGAAGGTCACATCCTTGGACACGATAGCGTTTGCCGCCGCGTCGTTCGGATTGGCGAGCAGCGCGTTGATCGCCTTGCCCATGTCGCCGCCGGTCAGCTCTGCCGTCCGCTTGAAGAAGGTCTTCGTGGTGTCGTTGAACTGGACAGGGAATTCATATTGCCCGACCTTGGTCACCGCCGCCGTGAGCGAATAGATCGCATTGTCCGGGCGCGGGACAGAGCTGTGGCCGCCGGGGTTGGTCGTTTCCAGGCGGTAGTTCTGGACGGTCTTTTCACCGACCTGCATGGCGAGCAGCTGCTTCTTGCCCGAGGCATCGAGACGGCCGCCACCGCCTTCGTTGAGCGCGAATTCTGCCGCGATCAGGTCGGGCTTGTTCTTGGCCAGCCATTCCGCGCCGTTAAACGCGCCAACCGACTCCTCGCCGCAGGTGAGCGCCAGCTTGACCGTGCGCTTCGGCTTGAAGCCTTCCTTCTTGAAACGGATCATCGCGTCGGTCCAGATCGCGGCCTGCGACTTGTCGTCCGACGCGCCGCGCGCGTAGAAATAGCCGTCTTCCTCGATGAGGGTGAAGGGATCGCGCACCCAATCCTCGCGGCGCGCCTCAACCACGTCGATATGGGCGAGCAGCAGGATCGGCTTCGCGGTCTTGGACGTGCCCTTCAGGATCGCGACGAGCCCGCCGTCCTTCGGCTTTTCGGGCGTGGCAAACAACGTGATGTCGCTGTCCGCATAGCCCGCCGCCTTCAACCGCGCGGCCATGCGCTCGGCCGCGAGCGTGCAGCTGCCCGACGACTGGGTCGTATTGGTTTCGACCAGTTCCTTGTACAGATCCCGGAACGCCGCCTGATCCGGGCGCAGCGACTGCGCCATCGACGTGGACGACAGGGCGGCAAGCGTGGCCGCCGCGATCATTTTGGAAAAGCGCATGGTGTTCCCCTGTTCTGGTTCTTAGCTGAAGGCCTGGATGCCGGTGATGGCGCGACCGAGGATGAGGGCGTGCACGTCGTGCGTGCCTTCATAGGTGTTGACCGTCTCCAGATTGATGGCGTGGCGGATGACGTGATATTCGGCCGAAATGCCGTTGCCGCCGTGCATGTCACGCGCGGTGCGGGCGATGTCGAGCGCCTTGCCGCAATTGTTGCGTTTGATGAGGCTGACCATCTCCGGCGACCATGTGCCGGCATCGATGCTGCGGCCGACCGTCAGCGCGGCCTGCAGGCCCAGCGCGATTTCGGTCTGCATGTTCGCCATCTTCAGTTGCGGGATCTGGTTTGCGGCCAGCGGACGGCCGAACTGCTTGCGGTCGAGCTGATATTGCCGCGCCCGGTGGAAACAGTCTTCCGCCGCCCCCATCGCGCCCCAGGCAATGCCATAACGCGCCTTGTTGAGGCAGCCGAACGGACCGGACAGGCCCTGTACATTGGGGAGCAGGTTCTCTTCGGGGACGAACACGTCCTCCAGCACGATCTCGCCGGTAATCGAGGCGCGCAGGCTCATCTTGCCCTCGATCTTGGGCGTGGAGAAACCCTTCATCCCGCGTTCGACGATGAAGCCGCGGATGACGCCGCCTTCATCCTTCGCCCAGACGACCGCGATGTCGGCGATGGGCGAATTGGTGATCCACATCTTTGCGCCGTTGAGGATATAGCCGCCCGCCGTCTGCTTGGCGTTGGTCTTCATCGACGCGGGGTCGGACCCGGCATCGGGCTCGGTCAGGCCAAAGCAGCCGACCCATTCGCCCGTGGCGAGCTTGGGCAGATATTTCTGCCGCTGTTCTTCCGAACCATAGGCATGGATCGGGTGCATCACGAGCGAGCTTTGCACCGACATGGCGGAGCGATAGCCCGAATCAACACGTTCCACAGCGCGAGCCACGAGACCGTAGGCGACATGGCTGACACCGGCGCAGCCATAGCCGTCGATCGTCGCGCCGAGCAGGCCGAGTTCGCCCAGCTCGTTCATGATCTCACGGTCGAAACGTTCGTCTAACGTAGCGGAAACGATGCGCGGCAGAAGCTTGTCCTGCGCATAGCCTTCCGCTGCATCGCGGATCATCCGCTCATCATCGGTCAGCTGCGCGTCGAGGTGAAAGGGATCATCCCATTTGAAAGGTGCGAATTTTGCCATGCCGCTTCCTACGAGGTTTGAGGCAGAGCCTCAACACCGGGGAGAGGGGTTCTCGCGAAGAACGCGAAGGAAAGAAGGACGCGAAGTGTCTGATATCGGGCCGCCGCCCTCATCTTCGAAAGATAATGGCGCCCTTCGCGCGCTTCTTTCCTTCGCGCGCTTCGCGTGAGCCTATACCCCCTCAGACCGAGGTAAAATCGAGCCCGATATCGGCCGCAGGTGCGCTCTGCGTCAGGCGCCCGACGGAGATGTAGGTCACGCCCGTTTCCGCCTTGGCGCGGATCGTCTCCAGCGTGACGCCGCCCGAGGCTTCGGTCGGCACACGGCCTGCGACCAGCGCCACCGCCTGGCGCAGCGTCGGCGCGTCCATATTGTCGAGCAGCAGGTGGGTCGCGCCAGCGGCCAGGCCCGGTTCGATCTGGTCGATGCGATCCACCTCAAGGATGATCCGCGCCACCCCGGCATCACGCGCACGGCGGACGGCTTCGGCAACGCCGCCCGCGACAGCAACGTGATTGTCCTTGATCATCGCCGCGTCCCACAGGCCCATGCGGTGATTGGTCGCGCCGCCCATGCGCGTCGCATATTTCTCCAGCACGCGCAGCCCGGGGATGGTCTTGCGCGTATCGAGCAACGTGCAGCCCGTGCCCGCAATCGCATCGACATAGGCCCGCGTCAGCGTCGCCACGCCCGACAGATGCTGGACGATGTTGAGCGCCGAGCGCTCCGCCGTCAGCATCGCGCGTGCCTTGCCATGAAGACGCATCAGGTCCGCGCCACGCGCGACCTGCGCGCCTTCGTCGACCAGAATCTCGACAGTCATCTCCGGATCGAGATGCTGGAAGAAGGCTTGTGCAATCGGCAGGCCCGCAACCACAATCGCATCGCGGCTGTCCATCACGCCCGCGAACCGCGCGTCCGCCGGGATCACGCTTTCCGACGTCACGTCGCGGCCCGTCGGCCCCAGATCCTCCGCCAGCGTCGCGTGGACGAACGAGTCGAGATCGAACTGGGGCAGATCAAAGGGCATTGCAGGCGCTTTCAAAGGTCTGGAAGTGGAGGAAGTTGAGGGCCTCGACGCCCCTGAATCCGTGCTTTGTAGGAAAGGCACAACTTCCGGAAGCAAGCGGCAAGGCGGCAGCGCAGATCATGCCCGCCAGCTAGGCGAAATGAGGCGGTGTAGGAAAGTTTTTTATGCCGCGACCGGATTGGGCGTCGGCGCCTCCACGCGGCGCAGCCGGTTGGTATCGCGGTGGTGGAACGGCGCGTCCTGTCCCTTCACCTGCATTACCGTATCCTCGTCATAGGACCATGTGCCATCGTCATGCACCGTGACGGTGATCGTGAAGCTGTCGGTGCGGAAATTCTCTTCCAGATAGGGGTTGGAGCAAATGCCATAGGCCGTCGTCCCGCGCTCCGCCGTCAGGGTGAACGTCTTCGCATCCGCCTTCGCCTTGCCGACCGCGAGCACCGTCTGCCCGCGCGGAATGGTCAGACTGTGCATCACGGTTTCGGTAGCAGGCTCCCACAGCCAATAGCCGACCTGATCGTGATAGGTACCGATCTCGCCCGGCTTGGTCATGCGCGTGTGATAGCGCAGGGCATAGAGCAATTGCGGCCCGTTATTGCCGGGATCAACCGGCTGAAGGCTGATCCGCTCCACAAACCCCTGCGTCCGCGCGCCTTCCCGCTTGGGCGCGATATCGACACCGCCCTCGCCTTCCCACACGCCGGCCAGCGGCGCCAGCGGCCCGAGATTGGCCAGGGTGTCGGGGCTGCAGTTTGCCGGATCGGCATAGATATCGTCGGGATAGGTGGACATGGATGGGCTCCCCTTAATCGGATCACACTTCATGCTGTTGCACGTCAGAAGGAATGTCCATGATCTTAGTCAAACGCGCGTTGACAAAAATAGCATTTTTGCTATGTTTGTGTGATGGCGTGGAGTGTCAGCGTTCTGAATGAAACGGTGGCGCAGGAGCTTGATGCTCTGCCGCTGGACATGAGGGCAAAGCTCGCGCGGATCGTCGAGTTAATCGAAGCGCTTGGCCTCGAAAAGGTTCGCGAACCCTATGTGAAACATTTGCAGGACCGCCTCTGGGAAATGCGGATGACGGGTCGGGATGGCATTTCCAGAGCGATCTATGTCACCGCCAGCGGCAAGCGCGTCGTGATTGTCCGGGCGTTCATCAAGAAGACGCAGAAGACACCGCGCAGTGAATTGGAACTGGCACGCAAACGTGCCGAGGAGTTGAAATGACCAAGACCATTCCGTTCGGGAAGATCGCCGAAAAGTGGCGTTCTGACCCCGAGTTTCAGAGCGAGTATGACGCGCTTGAGGAAGAATTCGCTCTTGCCTCTGCCCTCATCAAGGCGCGTTCCGAAGCGGGGCTGACGCAAGAAGAGCTCGCGCGCCGCATGGGCACCACCCAGAGCGCTATCGCACGGATGGAGGGCGGAAAGTCTCGACCGTCGACCACAACATTGCAGAAGCTGGCTGCAGCAACGGGCACCCGGTTGCGCGTGAGTTTCGAAAGCCCGCAACCGAACAAACGTTCGGCGGCCTGACGGCGTTAAGGCCGCGCCCCCAGATCCCCCTGCCCCACGGTGCCGCTGGCCATGTCCAGCATCCGGTCGAGCGACTTCTTCGCCTGCAGACGCAGCCCTTCCTCGATGTGGACCTGCGGCTTCAGGTCGCGCAGAGCGAGGTAGAGTTTTTCAAGTGTGTTTAATGCCATGTACGGGCAGATGTTGCAGTTGCAGTTGCCGTCCGCACCGGGCGCGCCGATGAAGGTCTTGTCCGGCATCGCCAGTTCCATCTGGTGGATGATGTGCGGCTCGGTTGCGACGATCAGGGTGTCGCCCGGCATCGTCTTGGCATAGTTCAGGATGCCGCTCGTCGAGCCGACATAGTCGGCGTGTTCCACGATATGCGCCGGGCATTCGGGGTGCGCGGCGACAGGAGCACCGGGGTGCTGCGCCTTGAGCTTCACCAGCTCGGTTTCCGAAAACGCCTCATGCACGATGCACACGCCGGGCCAGAGCAGCATGTCACGGCCCAGCTTGCGCTTCAGATAGCCGCCCAGATGCTTGTCCGGGCCGAAGATGATCTTCTGCTCAGGCGGGATCTGCGAGAGGATCTTTTCCGCCGAAGAGCTGGTCACGATGATGTCGGACAGCGCCTTCACCTCGGTCGAGCAGTTGATGTAGGTGAGCGCAATGTGGTCGGGATGCGCCTCGCGGAAGGCCTTGAACTGGTCGGGCGGGCAGCTGTCTTCCAGGCTGCAGCCCGCGTCCATGTCGGGCAGGATCACGGTCTTTTCGGGCGAGAGGATCTTCGCCGTCTCCGCCATGAAGCGCACGCCGCAAAAGGCGATGACCTCCGCATCGGTCGCCTGCGCCTTGCGGCTGAGTTCAAGGCTGTCGCCCACATAGTCCGCCAGATCCTGAATTTCCGGGCGCTGGTAATAATGCGCGAGGATGATGGCGTTGCGGTCCTTGCGCAGACGTTCGATTTCTGCGCGGATATCGACACCGGCAAGGCTGGTGGTGGGGACGTTCATCGGGGCATCCTCTTGGATTGAAATGTTCAGCGACCGGCGAAGGTCACGTCCACCTTCGCCTCTATACCGGCGGCGGCCAGCGGCATAGCAAAACTGGACTGCACGGCGCGCACCGTGGCGTCGCGGGCGAGCTTCATCGTGACGTCGCCGGCCGCCTGACGGATCACGTCGTCGCGCGCCTTGGCCCGGTTTTCGGCGTCAAGCGCGGTTTCGACATCGGTGAGCGCCATGAGGACAGCGCCGCTGCCATATTCGCGCGCCTGCCCCAGATCGAATTCGGGTCCGGCAATCTGGAGCGGCGGCAGGCGGACGGACAGCGTGTTCGTGTCCTTGTTCCAGCTCAGGTCCTCCTGGCGCAGGCGCGCCATGTCGACCTCATAGCGGACCATGGCGGGCAGGATGAGCGTCTTTTCCGCGCTGAAGCCCAGCTGCGTCTTGCGCGAGGTGACGACCGTCACGAAGCGCGCGGCAAAGGCGGACAGGCGGTTCTGTTCCTGAAGCGCGGCGAGGCTGGAGGAGACAACCGTCTCCACCGGCGGATTGAACCGGCGCTGGAGCATCCAGATACTGCCGCCTGCAATCACCGCGAGGCCGAGCAGCAGGACGAGGAGGCGCTTCATGCGGCCAGCTTCCATCCCGCCTCCTCATTGCCAAACACCAGCCCGCGATCGCGCAGGTCGATCAGGTGTGCCAGCACCGACCGTCCGGCCGCGCCATGCAGGCGCTTGTCGACGCCCTTGTACATGCTGAGCACCATGTCGGGGATATGGCCCGTCCCCGCCTCCAGCAGGCGAAGAATCTGGCCCTCGCGCTGCTTGCGGTGGCCCATCATCCCGCGGACGAGCCGCTGCGGCGTCTCGATCGGCGCACCGTGCGCGGCATAATAGACCACGTCGTCGCGGTCCATCAGCAGGGCAAGGCTCTTCATATAGGCCGCCATGTCGCCATCGGGCGGGGAGACGACGCTGGTGGACCAGCCCATCACATGATCGCCCGTAAACAGCGCCTTTTCTTCAGCCAGCGCAAAGCAGAGATGGTTGGACGTGTGCCCCGGCGTCGCCAACGCCGTCAGGGTCCAGCCGGGGCCGGAAATCGTCTCACCATCGGCCAGTACGCGGTCGGGCACATAGGTCGCGTCGAAGCTCGCATCGGCGCGCGGGCCATCATCTTCCAGCACGAGCGGCGCGCAGCCGATGATCGGCGCGCCGGTCGCGGCCTTCAGGGGCGCAGCAGCTGGCGAATGATCGCGGTGGGTGTGCGTGCAGACAATGGCCTTCACCGTCTCCCCCGCCAGGATGCGGATCAGCGCCTCGACATGATGCGGATCATCGCCCAGCGGACCGGGGTCGATCACGGCGACCTCGCCGGTGCCGACGATATAGGTCTGCGTCCCCGTATAGCTGAAATGTGAGGGGTTATGCGCCAGCACGCGGCGGATCAGCGGGCTGATCCGCTCGGCGACGGCATAGGGTTCTTTGGAGAGATCGGGCACGTCCATCGCGCATCATGTGGCGAAAGATGCCGCGATGTTCAAGCAGGGGCCGGGGGATGCGTCAGGTGGGATGAAGCCTGACAACACCCCCCGGTCTTGGTCTCCGGCCGTAAAAGGGAGTAACCGGCCGGAGGGGAAGACTATTCCTTCGGGTAATCCTTATGCGCGCCGTTCAGCCGCGCGATTTCCTTGTCGAGCGCGGCGAGCGCCTTGTCGCGCACCGTGCCGGCATCTGCCATGTCCTTGGACAGCCGGTCGCGCGCTTCGGAGAGCTTCTTCGCCATGTCGGCATCGGTAATGCCGGGCGCGCCGCAAATGACGACCTTCGACTTGCGGACCTGCCCGTCCTTTCCGGGTTCCTCATTCTCGGTCGCGAAGGTGCGGCCACCGGGCGCGCAATCGGCAATCGCGATTTCCTTTTCCGCGCGCAGGTCGCCCGCCCCGTCATGATGGCGGATGATGATGGTCTGGGTCACCTTGGGTTCGGGCTCGTTCGCGGCAAATGTGGGGGAGGCCAGCGCGAGCAGCGTCCCCGTCACAATCGCGGTGCCAAGGGCGATGAAGGCCTTGTCTGAAACCATGATCTTCCTCCTCTTCTCTTATTTTCAGGACAGCGGCAGGTCCGCGTCCCTGTCCTTGGGCATATGCATGTCGAGCGACATCAGGATCGACTGGCGCAGCTCGGCTGGAATGGTTGGGTCTCCGGCGATCCGCGCACGCGCCTGGGCGAGCGACGCCGCAACCAGTGCACGCGTCGCCTTCGCATCGGGTGCGCAGACCGCAATGCGGATCATGCGCGTCGGGCCGTCGGGCAACGCGATCTGCGTCTGATAGCTGGAGAGCGTCGCGCCGTCGCCGCAGCGGGCGGGCATGGCGGCAGAGACGGTCGTGCTGATCGGCTGGACCGGAACCGGGGCACCGGCATCAGCGAGCACCAGATCAGGGCCGCGACCAGCAACATCGGCGGGCTCGACCGGCGGAAGGGCCGCGGCGGGCGGTGCGGGCGGCACCGGCACGGCGGGCACGGTCGGACGGGCCTTGGGCGCAGCCGGGACAGAGGGTGCCTTGGGCGGCAGTGGCACATCATTGCGGGCCAGCAGCGGCGCAACGGGCGCCACAACATGGCTGGCCCGCGCGGCGATGCCGGTGGATGCGGTCAGCGCGAGCCCGCCGACAACGACCAGCCCGGCGACCGCCGCGCCGCCGCGCATCGGGGCAAGACGGCCCTCGACGATGCGGCGCAGGCGGGTCTTGAGGCCGGTCCTGGCGGTCATCGTGCAGGCGGCCAGCGGCACGCCGCCCGTCGCCGATTTGACGAGGGCCGTGCCATAGGCATGGCGGTCCGACGCGCTGGCGCCGCGCAGCACCATGGCATCGCAGGCGGCTTCCTGATCGAGCCGGAAGGCGCGCCAGGCGATGTGCGCCACAGGATTGAACCAATGGAGCGCGAGCACGGCGAGCCCCGCAAAATTGGCGATCAGGTCGCCGCGCCGATGGTGCGCCACTTCATGGTCAAGCGCGAACCGCTGTTCGGCGGCATCATAGCGTTCGGCAAAATCGGCAGGCACGACCACCATCTTGCCCCGCACGCCAAAGGCCAGCGGCGACCGGACGCGGGGACTGGCCTGTACAACGAAGGCGTCGTGATCGCACAACGGCGCGCAATCCCGCCGCACCCGCGTGGCAAAGCGGCGATAGGAAACCAGATGCCAGCCCAGAAAGCCGAGGCTGCCCACCGCCCAGAGGAGAGCGATCCCCGCCAGCCAGTGCGCCCCGTCCGCAGGCACGACCGGTGTTGCCCGGTCGATCAGCAGCGAGACCCTGGCGACGGGCGCAACCTCGGCGGCGCTCCAGCTGTGCGGCAGCGGCGGCAGGACCATGCGCAGCGCCGGGAGCAGCCACAAGGCATAGGCGATGCGCGGACCGAAACGGCGGCTTACCGGCTCGCGCAGGGCCAGAACAAGGAGCATCAGCAGCGTTGACGCGACCAGCGTCTCGATCATCCAGCCGCTCATTTCTTCAGCTCCTGCAGCAGGGCTTCGATCTCGGCGATATCTTCGGGCGTCAGCTTCTCAGCGTCCGCAAATTGCGCAACGAGCGGGCTGAGCCTGCCGCCGAAAAGGCGGTCGACAAGGCGGCCGGATTCATGCGCGACATACTCGGTGCGCTCAATGGCTGGACGGTAGAGGAACTTGCGGCCCTGCGTTTCAGTCGTCAGCGCATCTTTCGACACAAGCCGCGACAGCAGCGTCTTCACCGTCGCCAAGGTCCAGCTCTGCGAACCGGACAGGCGGTCGTAGATGGACTGGGCATCCAGCGGTGCATTGTCCCAAAGGACTTCCATCACCGCATGTTCCGCGTCGCTGATCCGTTCGGCCATCTGCGTCGGCTCCTGTCCAGTGCGAGTCTCGCCCGCTTCTTGTGACTACAAATGTAATCGATCGCCTGAACGGCAGATGAATGTGCAGAAGACGGGGCTTCGGGCGCCGGAGCCAGAGCCCCGAACGGCTTGCCTCCGTCGGGAATTTTGACAGGTCTGGCCTTTGGTTAATCTGGCTTCACCATCGAACGCGTCGGAAATCCGACACGGACACAGTCTGGCACGCAGCCTGCATCTCTCTTTGTGTTCCCAACGAGCGTTCCCCAAACGCTTCTAAAGGGCGGGTCGATTGCTCCTCTGGTCTCGCATCGATCCGCCCTTTCCCGTTTCTAAATAGCCGCCAAGCAGTGCTCCGGGCCGGAGCCTAGGCATCGTACGCACATCCGCTGTCACACAGCCGTCGCCCCGTGCCTGACACGGGGCTGGGCAGAGCGTCCTCGGGTTTCAGCTCCGAGCGGCCAATCGGCCATTGGCACCGGAGATCCAGCCATTCGCTCTCCATCCCGAAGATGGGATGACAAGAAAAGCCAGGCCCCGTGTCAAGCACGGGGCGACGGAGAGGGTCTTGGCGCTCGGACATGGGCTCCGGCTCAAGGCTGGAGCACGGACATGATGGCCACCCTGTCGGAAATTCTGACAACCCCCCACATGGTTAAAATTGCTTTCACCACCGCAGCCGTCGGATTTCCGGCACGCGTTCAAACTGGCACGCGACCTGCATTGTTATAGGCGTTCCCAACGAGCGTTCCCCAAACGCTTCTCAAAGGGCGGATCGACAGCTCCTCTGGTCTCGCGTCGGTCCGCCCTTTCCCGTTCTGGAAAGCCCCTTCCCCGTTCGTGTCGAGCGAAGTCGAGACACCTTGGCGCCGCGTCCCTCGACGTCGCTCGGGACGAACGGAAGTAGAAGTCTCGAACCCAAAGAAAAAACCGCGCAGGTTTCCCCGCGCGGCTCTCAAACCCGAACCTGATCCGAGATCAGGCGGCGGTGGTCGGCACGCCCTTTTCGGCGAGAAGGTCGGCCAGTTCGCCGGCTTCGTACATTTCCATCATGATGTCCGATCCGCCCACGAATTCGCCCTTCACATAGAGCTGCGGGATGGTCGGCCAGTCCGAAAACTCCTTGATGCCGGTGCGGATCTCCGCATCCTGCAGCACGTCGACGCTCGCAAACTCGACGCCAAGGCGTTCGAGGATGGCGACCGCGCGGCTGGAAAAGCCGCACTGCGGGAAATAGGGTGTGCCCTTCATGAACAGCAGAACGTCGCTGCTGTTCACAAGTTCGCCGATACGGGCCTGGGTGGCGTCCGTCATGTCTGTCTCCTCAATCGGGCACTGCAGTCACAAGCTGCAGCGCGTGTAATTCCCCGCCCATGCGACCGCCGAGAGCGGCATAGACCGCCTGGTGCTGCCGCACGCGGGGCATGCCCCTGAACGCGGCAGACGTCACCTTGGCGGCATAATGATCGCCGTCCCCCGCAAGATCGGTGATCTCCACCGCCGCATCCGGGAATGCGGCGCGGATCAGCTCTTCAATCTGGGAGGCGGCCATCGGCATGGCTTATTTCGATTCCATCAGCTGGCGACGAGCTTCGACCGTGCGGTCGGCCAGCGCCTGACGCACGTCTTCGTCGCTGGTGTCGACACCGGCCGCCGTCAGATCGCCCAGAACCTTGCGGATCACGTCTTCGTCACCGGCTTCCTCAAAGTCCGCCTGCACGACCGACTTGGCATAGGCGTCGGTTTCTTCGGCCGTCAGGCCCATCTTGGCGGCCGCCCACTGTCCCACCAGCTTGTTGCGCCGGGCAGTAATGCGGAACGACATTTCCTGATCGTGCGCGAACTTGTTTTCGAACGCGTTTTCGCGGTCGTCAAAGGTGGTCATGGGGAGTCCCTTCTCTCTTGCCTGTTGTGTCTGAAATAGGAGCTCCGGGCCCGCCGTTCAACGGCGAATGCCCGGCGCCGCCTCAGTCATTGGTGACGACGAGCTTCCCGATCGCTTCGCGCCGCGCCATCTTGGCGATGGCCTCACCACCCTTGGCGAGCGGGAACGTGTCTGTCACGCGCGGGTTGATCTTGCCATCCTTCCACAGGCGGAAGAGGCGCGCGATGTGATCGCGGTTCTTGTCCGGATCGCGCATCGTGAAGGCGCCCCAGAACACGCCGCACACGTCGCAGCTCTTCAGGAGCGTGAGGTTGAGCGGCAGCTTCGGGATGCCCGCCGGGAAACCCACGACGAGATAGCGGCCTTCCCAGGCGATGCAGCGGATCGCCGGATCGGCATAGTCGCCGCCGACTGCGTCATAGATGATGTCCGCGCCATTGGGGCCGACGGCCTTTTTGAAGGCTTCCGACAGCGCCTTGGACTGGTCCTTGTCGAACGGTGCGCGGCCATAGATGACCACGTCCGAGGCGCCCGCTTCCCGCGCGACCTTCGCCTTTTCCTCCGACGAGACGGCAGCGATGACGCGCGCGCCAAAGGCCACGCCGAGTTCAATCGCGGCAAGGCCCACACCGCCGGCCGCACCGAGGATCAGGAGCGTATCGCCTTCCTTGATATGGCCCCGGTCCAGCAGAGCGTGGATCGACGTGCCATAGGTCAGGATCAGCGCGGCACCTTCGGCAAAGCTGCGCTCGGCGGGAAGTTCATAGGCCGTTGCGGCATTGAGCACGACCTTTTCGGCCATGCCGCCATTATTGCCCGTCGTGCCGAGCACGCGGTCCCCCACCTTGAACTTCGTCACGCCTTCGCCAATTGCTTCGACGACACCGGCAACTTCGCTGCCGGGCGAGAACGGCCGGGGCGGCTTGAACTGATACTTGTCCTCAATGACAAGGACGTCGGGATAGTTGATCGAGCACGCCTTCACGGCGACGAGAATCTGCCCCGGACCGGCGACGGGATCAGCCACGTCCTCCAGAACGAGCGTTTCGGGGCCACCGGGTTCCTTCGACAATAGTGCCTTCATGCTGTCACGCCTCCTGCCTGCCATGGCCATGCTGACGTCGCACGGCTCTCATATGCGGAAATCTTGTCGTCCATCGCCAATGTCAGGCCGACTTCGTCAAGGCCTTTCAGCAGGCAATTCTTGCGGAAAGCGTCAATTTCAAAGGTAAACCGGTCCTGAAACGGCGTCGTGACCGTCTGGCTTTCCAGATCGATATGGATGGGGTCGGTCTTGGCGACCTCCATCAGCCGGTCAATCGCCTCTTGCGGCAGAACGACGGTCAAAATGCCGTTCTTGAACGCATTGCCGGAAAAGATGTCCGAAAAACTGGGCGCGATCACCGCCTTGATGCCGAGATCGAGCAGCGCCCATGCGGCATGTTCGCGGCTGGAGCCGCAGCCGAAATTGTCGCCTGCGATGAGAATGGGGGAGCCCGCATAGGCCGCGCTGTCGAACAGATTGTCCGGGTCCTTGCGCAGCGCTTCGAACGCGCCCTTGCCAAGGCCGGTGCGGCTGATCGTCTTCAGCCACTCTGCCGGGATGATGACATCGGTATCGACATTTTTGAGGCCGAACGGATAGGCCTTGCCTTCGATCGTGCTGACCGGTTCCACGCGTGAGATTCCCTTAAAAGATGCGGTCCGATTGGCCCTGCTTTCCGCCCGCGTCAACCCCGCCAGAGCTTCACAAGCGCGCCAAGTGCCGATGCAATCAGAAGAATGACGACCGCAGTCCGCCAGAGCCGTTCCGGGATGATGCCAAAAAAGCGCGAGCCGACATGATTGCCGAGGAGCATCAGCGGAAAGACCGCCGCCGCGAGCAGGACCAGCGGCCCATCAAGCAGACCGCGCAGCCAGGCCGTCATCGTGCCCGCCGTGGCGGCGGCAAAGAAGACAAGGATCATCGACCCGCGCGCCGCCATGGGCGTCACCCCGCTGCGCACGAAATAGAGGATGACGGGCGGACCGGGCATGGCGGCAAAGCCGTTCAGCAGCCCCGCGGCGACACCGGTCGCGGCAACATGCGATGGCGCGCGGCTCGGCAGAGGCGCACGCTTGACCAGAAAGATGCCGAAGCAGCCAACCGCAATCGCCGCGATGAGCAGGCGGGCGACATCGGGCGAGGTGCCCGAGAGGATCAGCAGCCCGAGCGGCGTCCCGACCATCGCGCCCGCCGCCACGCCCGCGACGATTCGGGTGTCGATATGGCCGATCGCCTTGCTGACGCCAAAGGGGCCGATCAGCATCTGAAGGACGATCGCAAGGAGCACCGCCTGCGTCGGGGGAATGACGAGGCCCATCAGCGGGACCGCCAGAATGGCGAAACCAAATCCGGTCAGGCCGCGAACGGCGCCTGCCCCCAGAACAATGGCGCACAGCGCCGCAAATACAGCCGGGTCCAGCCCCAGCCCGGCAGTTATAAATCCTGACACGCATCCCCCTTTTCGGCCTGCTGTGCAGTGCCGTTGGGGAACGCTAGCTCACGGATTGGAAAGCGGAAAGGCCTATCGCCGCGTCGGGCGCTTGCGGCGCGGCGCATCGGTGCCCTTGCGCGTGTTGGTGCACTGGTCCTGCACCTCACGCGTACAGGGCGGGTAGACCGCCTGCGGCGCCGGTGCGGGCACCTGTGCGAGCGGCGCCCAGCGGATGCCGCCTTGCCCGGCCATGCCGCTTTCTCCGGCCGGGGGTGCAGCCGGCATCCCAGGACTGGCCGGGGTCTGCATCGACGGGTTGGCAGGATCCGCCGGCGTCGCCGGGGTGGAGGGCATCGGGGTTTCCGCCGGGGATGGCGTGGCCGGCGTCTCGGGCAGAGGCTGCGGCGATGTCGGGTTGTCGGGCGGGCTCGGCACGCCGGGCGACGGCGTCATCGGGCTTTCGCCGGGGCGCGGCGCACCGGGCACTTCGGGCGGCGATCCCGGCATTTCCGGCATCGTCGTCTGGGCGAGCAGCAGGGCCGGATAGGCCATCGCGCTGAGCGGAAGCACGGCGCTTTTCATCATTTTGCGGACCAACATCTCAGTCTCTCCAAAGTTCGCGGGACGGGGAGAAGAGGCAACGCCCGGCAGAGGACGTGGTTCCCGCCGATCGTCCTTGTGCGCCATCAGCGGTTGGCTTCGGACGATGAGGCGGCGATTGCGCCACTGACGCCCAGCGGCTAGCCCCGGACGATGTCGACCATCCTCATCGAAGCCATTGGCTGGGCAGGCGCCGCGCTGATCCTCGCAAGCTACATCCTGCTGTCCACCGGACGGCTGCACGGCCAGTCCGCCATCTATCAATGGATGAACGTGTTCGGTTCGGCCGGGTTCGTCGTGAACAGCGGCTGGAACGGGGCCATCCCCTCAGTCGCGCTCAACATCGTGTGGATGGCGATGGGCCTTTTTACCCTCTGGCGCATCCGCGCCGCGCGCTGATCAGTCCGCCGCCAGTGCAGGCGCCAGCCAGTCAGGTATGATCGCATCGCCGGGATCGGCCACAGACCGTCGCTCCACCCGGCCATCAGGCAGCACGAACAGACGCCGGTTGACCTTCTGCCGGTAATTCATCCGCGCGGTGTTTTCCTGCCCGACATAGCAGCCCTTGGTGAAGCTGACGCCGTTGAGCTCACCCGCGTTGGTCTCCAGCCAGAGCGTCTTGTCCTGCCCCAGTTCGTCCACACCTTCTGGCACCCCGAGGGAGAGGCGATGCGCGTGATAGCCAGTGGCTGCGCCATCGGGCGGCGCAATCCAGCGGCGGCCCAGCGCAGCGAGGCGCGGATCGGGCACGCCTGCCTCCCCCGCCGGTGCCCAATGGACCGCGAGACTGTCGTCGCGTGCAATGGTGATCGCGCGGCGCAGCCGGTACATGGACAGCCGCTTGGCGAGTGCCTCCGCCTGCGTCGCCTCGCAATCGATCAATACATCCGCGCCATCCGCCCAGAGAATGAAGTCGAACAGCGCCTTGCCCTGCGGCGTCAGCAGCCCCGCCCAGACGGGCAGCGGCCCCAGCACGTCGTTCGTGACAAGCCCTTGCAAAAATCCGCGAACATCCTCACCGGACAATCGGATGACGGCGCGGTCGCCCAATGTGGTATCAGCCATGCGCCCCATCTAGGATGTCCTGATCAAAATCCCAAGCCGGAGCTGCAATGACCGACCGTATCACCCTCCGTCGCCCGGACGACTGGCATGTGCACCTGCGCGATGGAGACATGCTGGCTGCCGTTGTGCCCTATACCGCGCGCCAGTTCCGCCGCGCGATCGTCATGCCCAATCTGAAGCCGCCGGTCACGACCGTGGAACAGGCCATCGCCTATAAAGCGCGCATCATGGCGGCGCTTCCGGCGGACAGCGACTTCGAGCCGCTGATCACCTGCTATCTGACCGATGATGCCGACCCAGAGGAGATCGAACGCGGCTTCGCGACGGGCGCCTTTACCGCGGTCAAGCTCTACCCCGCCAACGCCACGACCAATTCCGCGCACGGCGTGACCGACATTGCCAACGTCACCCGCGTGCTTGAGCGGATGCAGAAAATCGGCATGCCCTTCCTCATCCACGGCGAGGTCACCGATCATGATGTCGACGTGTTCGACCGCGAGGCGGTGTTCATTGACCGGACCATGACCGGGCTGGTGCGCGACTTCCCGGAGCTGCGCATCGTCTTTGAACACATCACGACACAGGAGGCGGCCGCGTTTGTCGCCGACGCCAGCCCGAACGTGGCGGCAACGATCACGCCCCAGCATCTCCACATCAGCCGCAACGCCATGCTGGTCGGCGGCATCCGTCCGCACCTCTATTGCCTGCCCATCGTCAAGCGGGAGGTGCACCGGCTCGCGCTGCGCAAGGCGGCCACCTCAGGCTCGCCCAAATTCTTCCTTGGCACCGACACCGCCCCCCATGCGATTGAGACCAAGGAAACATCGTGCGGCTGCGCGGGCATCTTCAACGCGCCGTTCGCGATCGAAAGCTATGCGCAGGTCTTTGACGAGGAAGGCGCGCTTGACCGGCTGGAGGCCTTTGCCTCGCTCAACGGCCCAGCCTTTTACCGCCTGCCCGTCAACGACGGGACGATCACGCTGGAGCGCGCGCCGGTCCGCGTGCCGGAGAGCATTGCGGCGGCAGGCTCGGCGCTCGTCCCCTTCCATGCGGGCGAGGACCTGCCCTGGCGTCTGGTCGACTGATATAAAAAGGGCCGCAACCTGCGTTGCGGCCCTTGCAGTTTGGTGCGACCCGAAAAACTTCTTATCGTTGATCCGGTCCCATCCGCAGCCCCCTTAAAAGGGCAGCCAGCGGGATTTTTCGCTGAACTTCATATACCCGACATTGGCGCCAAGCCGGACTCCGACGCCCAGCCTGATCGGAATGATCGCCACATCCCCGCGCCGCAAATAGGTGGCGGAAAGGCCACCCACGAAATAGGCCCGGCCCTCCACCTGCGGATAGCGGCGATACAGGTCCTGGCTGTCATAGAGGTTGTAGACGAGGATGAACGTCTTGGCCGCATCGCCGCCGACGTCAAAGCCGAGCGACGGGCCGGTCCAGTAGACGGGCCGTTCCCCCTCGACCGTGTGCATCATCGTGCCGGAGCCATAGCGGATGCCAACGCCGAACGCGCCCGAGGCTTCGCGGCCCGCAATATAGGCGTTGGGCTCGCCCTGGTCCTTCAGGACCTTCTCGATCATTTCCGCCAGACCCTTGGCCCCTTTGCCGAACACGCCTTCGGCCGCGCCGATCAGGTCGTCCTTCTTGTAGGTTTTGGCCGGCATTGCGGCGGCGGCCTTGTCCACACCCGTCTGAGTGCGTGGCCCGGCGCTGTCCTGCGGCCCGGAGACGTCGGACTGAATCACATCTGTTTGAGGCGTGGCGTCGCTCGACGGCCCGGTCGCGGGCGGTGCCGCCGGCACCTCATAAGGCGCGCTCGGGTCCACCTGCTTGATCTGGGCCGACGCCGGTGCGGCTGTGACCAACGTTGCAGCCAGCCCGATGGCCAGTCGGCGCGCCCATTGCCCGATCATGCACAACTCCCAATTTGATACGCAGCATCGATAGAATCCCGTCCGCCCGCGCCTGCAAGCCGAGAGCGATGAAACGAGTCGGATTTGCGCCTATTTGAATCGAATTTCGCGCCGCATGGGGCATTGTATAGTCAGAAAGCCCCCGCTATAGCCGCCCCAGCCAAGCGCATCCGGAGACGTGGGTGAGTGGCTGAAACCAACGGTTTGCTAAACCGTCGTAGGGGGATTACTCCTACCGAGGGTTCGAATCCCTCCGTCTCCGCCACCGCTCCACGCATTTTGGTGCATTTTTGCCCGATAGCCTGTGAGTTACCAAAACCGCTCCCCAAAAACTTGCTCGCTTGTTTCTTTGAGCGACGGCAGCTTGCCATTCAACGGCCGGTCGCCGCAAACTAGGCCCGGCCAATGAGGTTGGCTGTGTTTTACATCTTACCTAGCCGCAAGTGGCTGACTGCTAACGAGCAAGCCGGCTGTCGGCAAAGCGCCCCGGAAGCCGTCGTCCAGCGGACCGAACGATAGTCCCGGGCCCTGCCGCCCGGGAGTCGTCCGATCTGGGATCGATCAGAAGTCGATCGACGCAGATGCCTTGAAGGTCCGGGGTTGTCCCTGCAGTAGAGCGGCATTGAACACGTCGAATGCCGACGCCCAGTAACGCTTGTTGGCGACGTTATCGACCGTGAAGCGCAGTGTGACCGGCTTTTCGCCCGCAGCGAACACATAGCGTGTGCCGACATCAAACCGGGTCCAGCTGGCGATCTGCAGCGTGTTCGCGACATCGACGGGCTGGCTGCCCGTATGGACGACCCGACCTGTGAGTGTCAGGCCGGAAATGCCTGCAACGTCCCATTCCACATTGGCGTTGGCTGCAAAGTCGGGGACGCCGACCGCTTTCTTGCCATCATTGGTGCCGCCCGCCGTCTGGCGAAGCTTGGCATCGATGATCGACAAGCCACCAATGAGGCGAAGTCCTTTCGTTACTTCGCCGGCCAGGCTCAGTTCAATCCCGCGGTTACGCTGCTTTCCGAACAGACCATAGACTTGGCCAGCCGCTGGATTGGCTGGATCGACGGACACCGCAAATGCGCTCGGCCTATCGATCTGGAACACCGCAACACTGGCATCGAGGCCGCCGAAATTGACCTTGCCGCCGGCTTCATACTGCGTCGATTTAAAGGGCGCGAATACCTCGCCGGGGTTAGTGAGAAGAGGATCCAACGGTGCCGTCGGGCCCTGTTGCAGGCCTTCGATGCGGTTCGCGAAGAGCGACACGCCCGAGGCCGGCTTGATCACAACGCCCACAACGGGCGTGATCGCGTTCTCATCATAGGTGCTGTCGAGCTGACCGCCATTGTAATAGTTGTAGCTCTTGACCTGAATGGATTGCAGACGAAGCCCACCTGTCACGAGAACGCGGTCTCCCCAAAAGCCAATGGTGTCGGATGCGAACATGCTCGACAGCTTTGTGCGCGAGATGGGGAACGGATCGCGGAGATTGCCGCCGACAAATGCGGAGGCCGGAATGGCGGCAACCGGGGTTTTGTAAATGTTCGTTGCGAACCCCGCAAAGCCGGGGCCGTAGAGGAAGTCGAAAGCGTTGCGGTTGGTCTGCCAGATGGTGTTGCCACCGAGATTGATCTCGTGCGTGACAGCAGAGCCGAGCTTCACGCGGAAGCCGCCTTCAACTGCTTCGTTATTGTCTGTGCGCGGAACAAAAAGTGCGTTGCCGTTGGCGGCACCGGTTGTTGCATTCAGCACGGTTATGCCGCCGTAAATGCCGTCCTCGCTGCCGTCGCGCGCGCCGGCTGTGATGTAGAGCATCGCGTTGTCCGCCACGTCATATTCGAAACGGGCGGTTCCAAACACGTCCCGCAACGTGGTGTAGGTCCAGGGCTGAGCGTAGTTCTGATCCGCTTTGGGAACGGCCGGGATGACCGTTGTGCCAATCGTCACCTTGGGGCGCAGCCCCTTCACCTCGACCTTCTGGTAGCCGAGATCAAGCGTCAGCCGCGTATTGTCCGTGCTCCAATCAAAGGCGCCGCCGATCACTGCGGTTCGACGAAACTCGTCGTTGATCGACACGTCGCCGCTGCGGAAGGCCCCGTTGATGCGGACACCAAACTCCGCGCCCGATCCGAAACGCCTCGCGACATCAAAGCTGCCGCCGAGGTTGGCGTCCGAGGTATAACCAAGCGTGACGCGGTTGAGCGGGCCCTGTCCCGCCCGCTTGAGCTGAAGGTTCACGCTGCCGCCAATGCCCGAGCCGCCGGGGGCGGCGCCGTTGAGGAAGGCGGACGCACCGTTCAGCACCTGGACGCTTTCAAACAATTCCGGCGCGACGAGTTGGCGCGGAGAGATGCCATACAGGCCATTCATGCCAACATCGTCGCCGAACAGCTGGAACCCCCGGATGACAAATTGCTCGGAGGCGTTGCCAAAGCCGTAGCTGGTGCGCACGGTCGGATCGTTTTCAAGCACTTGGCCCAAGGTCTGGGGCTGCTGGTTGAGGATCAGCGCTTCGTTGTAGGACCGGACGGTAAAAGGAACATCCTCCGCCTTTTTGTTACCGAGCGCGCCAAGATCGCCCTCCGCAAAAACCTTGGTTTCATTCTGTCGCTGCGCCGTCACGACAATCTCGTCCGACTGGGCAAGCGCAGGAAAGGCAGCGAGCGCCAGTGCAGTTGCGGAGGTCGCGGCGAGAAAACGGGGGAAGTTCATGGGTGGACTTTCTTCTTGCTTGTTGTTTCGGGGAGGACTTGCCCGCGCCGCCGCCACATTTCAGTGAAGACGGCGATCGGCAGGATCAGGAGAGTTATGGCGAGCAGATCACGCCATCCGTCCCCGGTCAGGCCAAGGATAAGACCAGTCAGGCTGGTGGCCATCAGGATGAGCGGTGCGGCGAAGACCCGGCGGAGCCGTTGCGGCGGAAGGCGTGCGGGTCGTCTCACGCGCTGGCCTCCAGCGCGGCGCCTCGCAAAATCTCCTCGACGCGTGCGTCAGCAGTGGCCGAATTGCGCCGCAACCACAGCAGAAGGCCCGTCCACAGCACCCTGATCGTCAGCAGGGTCATCGCAGCCCAGATCGGCTTCAGTCCGAGCCCGCCATAGTCGCCAAAGTGCAGCGGCTTGGACAGCATCAGTGCCTGGTTGACGGCAGGCATATCGGCCATGTCGGTGAGCTTGCCAGTTTCGGCGTCCACAAGCGCGGGGGTGAGAACATGGCTCGTGAGTGGCGTACTTCCCTGAAAGAAGATGGCGTAATGATGCGCACTGCTCCACGCGCCGCCGGGAAAGCCGATGAACTGAGGGGACAGGCCAGGCTGCGCCGCTCGCGCCGCGGCCATGGCGCGATCGACCGATCCGTAGCGCGTCGGCGGCAGCGGCGCTTCCCCTTCATAGGCCGACACCATTTCTCGCAGGGCACCGTTGCGCCAATTGTCCGTCAGCGGATCTGCGAACGCGTTGATCACGCCGGTCAAGCCGACGACGAGCGTCCAGCCGAGCGTCACAGCACCGAGGAGATTATGCTCGTCCAGTCGCGCCGTCCGCACGCTCTTTTCCGTCCGCCATGCGCCAAACGGCAACCGGCGCATGAACGGCGCATAGAGAACGAGGCCTGACAGGATCGCCAGCACGAACAGCACGCCCATGGCGCCCAAGAACAGCATCCCCGGCAGGCCAAGGAACATGTCGGTGTGCAACTGCAGAAGGAAATCCATCACGCCTTCATCGCGCACTTCGCCAATGCTCTCGCCGGTCGAGCGGTTGTACGAGAAAAGGCGCATGTCCGTCTCGGCCGCGTCGGGGACCGGTCCCGTTGTCACCGTGATGACGGGGTTGTCCTGACTGAAGCCGACGAACAGAGGAACGCCGCCCCCCGCGTCACGCAGAGCCTTGGAAATGATACTGTCCAGCGGCAGCCCCTCAGCGGCGGACGCCGGTCCTTCCAGCTTTGACGATGCGCCATGTTCGCTGACCGCTTCAATCTCTTCGTGGAAGATGAGCGGCAAGCCGGTCAGGCACAACATGAGCAGAAACAGCGTGCAAACCAGGCTGCTCCATTTGTGGATCAGGAACCAGGATTTGATTGTCCGACGTGTCACTCTGGCTGGGCCGACTCTGCAAAAGAACGCGGCCGACCTAAGCGCGCATTGTCAGTTCGTCAATGATAATCATTCTCAATAGCAGAAAATGACTCGCCGCGGATTGAACCATCCCGGTCTCTGAGAAGTTGTCTGATGTGTAGCAAACCTTGAGTGCGTTCTAAGCGTTAAAACCAGGCGTGCATCCAAACGAGCTTTTGGTGCCGTCCGACATCTCCTTGAAACGGCAGTTATGTTCGCGGACGCGCGGCTCTTTCAGCAGCTAAATGGCACTAGTGGCTGCAATAGGGGCATCGCTCGTTGCCGTCTGCAGAGCGAACATAACCGCACAGCGCGCACATGGTCGGAACCAGCCAACGGAGGAACTTGATCAGCCTTTTCATAATACCGGCGTCTCCCGCGTGGCGTCCTGAGCGCCGCAACTTGCCGTCAGATCGCCATCCAATTTGCGCAAAGCTTCCCCAATGAGCAGCATTGCTGGACCGGAACCTAGGGCTGCGCGCGCGGCCATCGGCAAGAGATCGAGACGGGTGCGGAAATGACGTTCGTCGGAGAGACTGGCATTCTCAACCAAGGCCACGGGGGTATCGACCGGGAGACCTGCGGCGATCAATTCGCGTGACACTTTGGCCGCCGCAGCCTTGCCCATGTAGACGGCAAGCGTCGCCTGCGGGTCGGCGAGCACTTCCCAATCCATGTCCAGTTCCTCGCCCGCGCGGGCATGGGCGGTGACCAAAACGAGTTTCCGCGCCAGTCCTCGCAGCGTCAGCGACGCGCCGAGCCCCGCAGCCGCAGCGCTTGCCGCCGTCACGCCGGGGCAGATCGAGACCGCGATTCCGCCCGCCCGACATGCGTCCATTTCTTCGGTGGCGCGCCCGAAAATGGAAGGGTCGCCGCCCTTCAACCGGACGACCCGTTCTCCGGAACGCGCGGCGGCAACAATAATCGCATCTATATCGCCCTGCGCCTTGGAATGTCGTCCCGATCGCTTCCCGACCGACACACGTCGCGCCGTTGGCTTCGCCAGGTCAAGAATATGGGCCCCTACGAGTGCGTCGTAGAAAATGACGTCAGCAGCACGTATGAGCCGCTCCGCCTTGCGGGTCAGAAGTTCGGGGTCGCCGGGTCCCGCACCGACCAACCAGACTGTTCCGCTTGGAAAATCGATCATTCGGCAGCCTCCTTTGCCTCTTCGAGGACTTGTGCCAGCAGACGCGCGATTGCCGGACGACAGGACCCGCAATTGGTTCCGGCGCCCGTAGTCTTGCCGATTTCGCCCGTGCTCAAAGCGCCATCACAGACGGCCTCGCGGATGTCGTTGGCGCCGACGCCGTGGCAGACACAGATCGTCACGCCGCGATCGCGCTGCCGCCCGCCCGGCCGGCCGGCGAGAAGGCAGGGGGTGTCCGGCCTTGCAACGTCCAGCTGAGCGGCAATCCAGTCGCGCGGGGGCAGTTGGCCCGACCGCGTCATGAATAGCGCCGCGCGGAGGCTGCCGCCTTCTGCCAGCACCACCGTCCGGTGCATGCCGCGTTTGATGTCTTCCGCCTCAAGACGGATGCCTGCGGGAAGGAGGGCTGCAAGGTCCTGCACCTGGTCGCCAGCCAGTTCAAACAGCCAGCCGCCCTTGATGCGCGTCCTGCTCCACCAGAGCAGTGGCGGCAGTGTCGGCATCTCGCGGCTGACGAGAAAGGCGCGCCATTGGGGCGTAACCGGCACTACCCGTGCAGGCGTATCCTTGAAGCCTGGCTGGCCCGAAATGGGGTCGACCTCCGCCAGCGCCAACCGGTTGGACCGGCCTGCGGACGCCATCTCATCGGTCCAGTGCATGGGAACGAACACATCGCCGCTACGCTGCCCGGTTGTCACGTGCACGCGAAAGACCGATGCCCCCGCCTTTGTTTCAACGCGCGCGAGGCCCGTGTCGGACACGCCGAAGGCAGCCGCATCCTCCGGATGGATCTCAAGCAGCGGTTCCCGACGATGCAGAGACAAGGTCGGCGAAAGGCCGGTCCGTGTCATCGTATGCCAATGATCCCGGTAGCGGCCGGTGTTCAGACGGAGCGGATAGCGGTCACAGGCCGGACGGATTGCCGGCGACTCCACGGCGATCAAACGCGCCTTGCCATCAACGTGGCTGAACCGCGCTTTGAGCGGTGCTCGCCCACCCCATTGAGAGGGTTCCATATCCTCATATTGCGCGTCGCTAAGGACCGAGAGCGGTCGGAGATCAAACGCCTTGCCGTGGGTCTGCGAAAGCGCCGTCATGGACGCGTACTCACGGAAAATCTCGGCTGGACGGGAATAGGCGAATTCCGCGTGCCAACCCATGCGCGTCGCCACATCGGACAGGATGGCCCAGTCTGCGCGCGCCTCACCGGGCACCGCAAACAATGCGCGCTGTCGGCTGATCCGCCGCTCGCTGTTGGTGACGGTGCCCTCCTTTTCGCCCCAGGCGAGTGCTGGGAGCCGGATATGCGCCAACCGTGCCGTATCCGTGTCGGCGACAACGTCTGAGACAATGAGCGTTTCGCACCGCGCCAAAGCCTCGCGCACGAAGCCGGCATCGGGCATGGAGACGGCCGGGTTGGTCGCCATTACCCAGAGAAATTTGACCCGCCCGTCACGAACGGCCCGGAACATATCGACCGCCTTGAAGCCCGGCCCCGCGCACAGGTTAGGCGTATTCCAGAAGTCCGCCACATCGGCGCGCTCCGCTGCTGAAAAACCAAGATGACAGGCCAAAGTGTTGGCAAGACCACCCACTTCACGCCCGCCCATGGCGTTGGGCTGGCCGGTGATGGAAAATGGCCCGGCGCCGTCTTGGTTGATCCGGCCAAGTGCGAGATGCAGGTTGATGATCGCATTGGCCTTGTCCGTGCCGGAACGGGATTGGTTTGCCCCTTGGCTGAACAAGGTGATCATGCGCGGGTGCGCGGCAACGAGGTTGGCCAACGCCGCAAAGTCGGCAGCGTCAATTCCATGTGCAGCGGTATCGAGCCGCTCGACAAATCCATCCGGGACAACGCAGCGGCTTGCAAGATAGGCCGCGTCAATCAGTCCGCGCTCACGCATGGCACCCAGCAGCGCGTTGAATAACGCCACGTCGCCATCAGGAGCGAGCTGGATATGCACATCCGCCTGCTCCGCTGTTTCCGTCCGTCTTGGGTCAATGACGACCAGCTTTGTCCCTCGCGCCGCGCGGGCCGCTTCGATCCGTTGCCAGATGACGGGATGACACCAGGCGGTGTTGGAGCCGACGAGCAGGATCAGGTCTGCCGCATCAAGGTCGTCATAGGTGCATGGCACAACATCCTCGCCAAAGGCCCGGTTGTGCGCGGCGACGGCGCTTGCCATGCACAGGCGACTGTTGGTGTCGATATTTGCTGACCCGACGAAGCCCTTCATCAGCTTGTTGGCGACGTAATAGTCCTCGGTCAGGAGTTGGCCGGAGACGTAAAAGGCGACGCTGTCTGGCCCGTGAGCGGCAATCGTCGTCCGCATCCTCTCTGCCACCTGATCGAGAGCGTCGTCCCAGCTTGCCCGACGGTCGCCGATCATGGGGTGGAGGAGTCGGCCCTCCAGCCCAACTGTTTCCCCGAGGTGCGTGCCCTTCGAACAGAGCCGTCCGAAGTTGGCGGGATGGTCCGGATCGCCTTTGATCGTGACCGAACGTTCGGCGGTCCCTTCGGCCTTGATGCCGCAGCCGACTCCGCAATAGGCGCACGTGGTCCGGACCGTCGCCACCGCGTCAGGCCGCCTTCTTGCCCAGAACGGCTTCGCGCAAAAGGTAGATGCGGCCAGCATCAACCTTCAATGGGATCGTCGGAACGCATCCCTTGTCGTCGCCCTGCGCTTCGCCGGTCTTGAGCGAAATATTCCAGTTGTGAAGCGGACAGGTCACGACGCTGCCATGGACGATGCCCTGGCTGAGGGGGCCGGCCCTATGCGGGCATTTGTTGACGAGCGCGTAGAATTGGTTGTCGAGGGTGTGGAAGACCGCAATTTCCTCGCCGCCCTGAACCGGAAGCGTGCGGGCGTTGCCGGGCGAGATCTGGCTCACCGGGCCGATATCGAGCCAATCACCGATCATTGGGCCATCTCCAGATTGAGCGGGCGCACCTCGGCGAGGTGCTGGTGCAGCTCGGCCTCGTCGCCGGCCACACGCTTCGCCCAAGGATCGTCCTGCATGAATTGCTGTGAGTGACGGAAGCGTGCGGCAAGCCTGGCCACAGCATCTGGATCGTCGAACAGGGCCGCCTGCACGTGCGCCAGCCCAACCCGCTCGATCCATGGTGCCGTCCGTTCGAGATACCAGGCCTGTTCGCGGTAAAGCTGGATGAAGGCAGCGCAGATATCCATCGCCTCCACTTCGGTTTCGACCTTGCAGAGCAGGTCGGTCGCGCGAACCTTGATGCCGCCATTGCCACCGACGTGCAGTTCATAGCCGCTGTCGACGCAAACAACGCCAAAGTCCTTGATCGTCGCTTCGGCGCAATTGCGCGGGCAACCCGAGACCGCAATCTTGAACTTGTGAGGCATCCAGCTGCCCCAGGTCATTCTTTCCAGCTTGACGCCGAGCCCTGTTGAATCCTGCGTGCCGAAGCGGCACCATTCCGAGCCGACGCACGTCTTTACGGTGCGCAGTGACTTTCCGTAGGCATGGCCGGAGACCATCCCTGCAGCGTTCAGGTCCGCCCAGACGGCCGGCAAATCTTCCTTCTTGATCCCGAAGATGTCGAGCCGCTGACCACCGGTAACCTTGACCATCGGCGCGTTGAACTTCTCGACGACATCCGCGATCGCGCGCAATTCTTTGGGATTGGTCAGCCCGCCCCACATGCGCGGCACGACCGAGTAAGTTCCATCTTTCTGGATGTTGGCGTGAAGTCGCTCGTTGACGAAGCGGCTCTGCTGATCGTCGATATAGGCACCGGGCCAAGCGCAGAGGAGGTAATAGTTCAGCGCCGGGCGACAGGAGGCACAACCGTCTGGCGTCGCCCAGTTCAGTTCCTGCATCACCTGGGGAATGAGCTTCAAGTCTTTCTCAACGATCAGCCGGCGAACGTCTGAATGGGTGAAGGTGGTGCACTTGCACATCGTCTTCGGCCCGGCCGCGACCTCATCGCCCAGCGTCAGCTTCAGCAGGCTTTCGACAAGGCCTGTGCAACTGCCGCAGCTGGCAGACGCCTTGCACTGGCTGCGCACCGCATCGAGGCTGCATGCGCCCGCATGGATCGTTTCGACGACCTTGCCTTTGGAAACGCCGTTGCAGCCGCAGATCTCGGCATCGTCCGAAAGCGCTGCAACGGCGGCATTAGGGTCCGCAAGGGCGCCTCCTGCCGCAAAGGCCTGACCGAATATAAGAGCTTCACGGATCCCCGAGATATCCTCGCCCTTCTTCAGCAGGTCGAAATACCAGCTGCCGTCCGCAGTATCGCCATAGAGGACGGCACCAACCAGCCGGTCGTCTTTCACGATGACGCGCTTGTAGACCCCTCGAGATGCGTCGCGCATGACGATATCTTCCGCGCCGTCCGCGCCCGAGAAATCGCCGGCAGAAAACAGGTCGATGCCTGAGACCTTGAGCTTGGTCGACGTGACCGAGCCTTCATAGCCCGAAGGCGACCCGGTCGCGTGATCGGCAAGCGCGCGACACATGTCCCACAACGGCGCGACTAAACCGTAGCACGTACCGCGATGCTGGACACATTCGCCCACCGCCATGATGGCAGGGTCCGAGGTAACCATGTGATCGTCGACAATAATACCGCGCTCGACGTCCAGTCCCGCCGCCTTGGCAAGGCCCGTGGCCGGACGGATGCCGACCGCCATCACGACGATGTCGGCCGCAAACTCTTGCCCATCCTTGAGGCGGACACCTGTGACATGGTCATCCTTGCCCTGGATCTCGGCTGTGTCGCCGCCTGTTACGATGGTCTGGCCGCGCCGTTCTAGCGCTGCCTTGAGCAGATAGCCCGCCGCTTCATCGAGTTGCCGCTCCATCAGCGTCGGCATCAGGTGGACGACGGTCACGTTCATGCCACGCAACGAAAGGCCGTGCGCCGCCTCCAGACCGAGCAAGCCCCCGCCGATGACGACGGCGTTCCCGCCCTTGTCTGCTGCGGCGAGCATTTTGTCGACGTCGTCGAGATCGCGGAATGTGACCACGCCTGCCAGCTCATGGCCGGGTACGGGAATGATAAACGGATCGGACCCCGTGGCGATCAGCAGCCGGTCATAAGGCTCGATACGCCCGGATCTGGTAACAACCGTCTGCGTCTGGCGGTCGATCACGGTGACAGGATCACCCGACACGAGCGCAATTTCGTTTTCTGCATACCAGTCTGCGGTGTTGATGACGATATCGTCGAATGTCTTCTCCCCGGCGAGCACGGGCGACAGCATGATGCGGTTGTAGTTCACGCGTGGCTCTGCGCCGAAGATGGTGATCGCGAACCGGCCGGGGTCGCGTGCGAGGATCTCCTCAACGGCTCGACACCCTGCCATGCCGTTGCCGATCACAACGAGGCGCTCGGCAACACCGGTCCGGGTGTCGGAAGGCTGGAATTGGACTGGCGCGTTCAAAGCTTTTCTCCTTGGCCAGCGCGCAACACGAAAAGGCCGCCACGGATCGCCCCTGTCGGGTGCGATACGGGCGGCTTCCTTGCCACGCGTCTGTCGATGTTCAGGCGGAGGTTCTGTTCTGCCCGCCCTTGGGCAGACCTCCAACTTGGGTTTCAAACTATGTGATTCGGGCAGGCGGTGGCAAGCACTTTTTGCACTTCAACATACTCCGCTATGGCGGAGTCAGTACGCCAACTCCATCTGCAGCCAGAATTTCCGGGTATCGGTTCCAAACGCGCGTGCACGATAGTCTGCGAATTTCGCCAGCACAGACATTGCGCCTCGCTTGAAGCCGACACTCGCATCAATCTCGTTTCCGAAGTGGCTATTGCCCTGCGCTGCAGAGAAACGATGTCCTGTAATGCTGGCCGCAAGGCCCGGCAGGACTTTGACGGACGGGAACTTGAATGTCGCCCCTGCATACACATCCTCCAGCCCGGCTGCCGGCGTGACGAGGAACAGGTCTGCCCAGCCGTTGAACTTGTGCAGCGTGGCCATGGGGGTCTGGAAAGCGCGGGTGCCCGTCCCACCCAAGCGTTCATACCCTGCCGTCGCCGCCAAGCGGCCGGTTGCCAGCGAACCTTCACCGGCAAAATAGGTAACGTCATAGTCTGCCGGATTTCCGTGCCAGCTGCTCTGGCGCGCCACGCTCGCCGCCACTGACAGTTTGGTGGCCTTTGCGACGGCGAAACTGCTCGTTGCGCGCACCCCATAAGTCTGGGTGTCGGCATTGGACAAGCCCAGCGGACCGATCTGATCCTTGGCTGCGTAATCGAGCAGATAGGCAAACGCCTTGGCCTGAATTGGCCCGATCTTCGTCGACGCGCTCAAAAAGGCGAAATCGCCGTCGTAGGATTGGCGTGGTCCTGCGTCGATGCCGAAGATCGTCCGCTGCGCGACAGCGTAGGTGGCGTCCAGATCCAACGGGCCGGCAGTTGCTTCGGCGCGCACGGCATCGAACGTTTGTTCGTTCTGCCGCCAACCGACCGAGCCAACAAAGCGTTGGTCATCCAGGTTGATCCGCTGTCGGCCCAGCGTCAGCGTGAACGGCTTCGATCGATATTGGAGCTGCAGCCGGTTCATCTCGATCGTCATCGGATCGGGGATTGTCGCATAGGCCGTGCGGCGCTGGCTCGAGGCAACCACGAAGGGAAAGGCGTTATAATTGTTGGCAATTGCGGCCGACCCTTCAACTTCGGCCAGAAATGCCAGCCCGGAACGGTGGGTTCCCTCGACACCCGCACGCAGGCGGAGCGTCATGCCGTCGCCATTGAGTGTTGGCGTATCGACGCCTTCGTAGCGAAGCCGCGCCTCGAGGATCGGATCGAGCGTGACCGTGTCGGTAATCTTGATAGGCGCGCCGGGGGCAGCGGCAAGCGCGGGTTGCGCGCAAATGGTCGCAGCGAGGGCTGCCGCATGGAGAATGCGGATCATGAAATGCTCCTGTGAGATGCCGGGGCGGACCTCGTCCGCCCCGATGCGTGTCAGATGCGTGCGCCCTGAAGCGCGGCACCCCAGGTCGTGCGCCAGCGACGCTTGACGGCAGTCAGTCCGACCAACGCCACGACCGCAAGGGCGGCAAAAATGAAGAAGCCAATCGACGTGCTGCCGGTCGCTTTCTTGATCGCGCCAAGCGAAGACGCGAGATAGAAGCCGCCCAGACCGCCACCGAAGCCGACGAGGCCGGTCATCACACCGATTTCCTTCCGAAAGCGCTGAGGCACAAGCTGGAAGACGGCACCGTTCCCGACGCCAAGCGTGCCCATCACGGCGACAAACAGGCCAATCGCAAGCGCAAGCCCATTGGTCGCCGCCAGGGCAATCACCGCAAGCAGGACGGCTGCGATGACATAAACCACCGTCAACGTTCGGATGCCACCGAAACGGTCCGCCAGTGCGCCGCCCACGGGGCGCAACAGCGAACCCATAAATACCGCAGCCGCTGTGCAATAGCCGGCAATGATTGGTGTGACGCCGAAGCTATCGGTGTAGAAGGTCGGCAGCGAGCTCGACAGGCCGACAAAGCCACCGAAGGTGACAAAGTAAAACAGCATGAACCACCAGGCGTCCTTTTCCTTCAGGACGTCGGCATAAGCGGCGATCGGCTTGGGCTCCGGCTGATCGGGGCTGTCCTTCGCCGCGACGAGATAGAACGCGAACACGAGCACAAGCGGAATGAGCGCAAGGCCAAGCACGTTGTTCCAGCCGACTGCCTTCGCCAACAGGGCCGCGAACAGCGAGGCGAACACGGTTCCCGAATTTCCCATGCCGGCGATCCCCATCGCTTTGCCTTGATGCTCGGGTGGATACCAGCGGCTGGCCAGCGGCAACGAGACAGCAAAACTGGCGCCGGCAAATCCGAGTATGACGCCAACGGCTAGGATTGCCTCATAACTGTTGATGCCGAACCACCAGGCCGTGAACAGGCCACCAATGACGACGAGCTGATTGATGATCCCAGTTCGCTTGGGTCCGATCCGGTCGACCATCAGGCCGTTGATGAGGCGGATGACGGCACCGGCAAGCGTGGGGACAGCGACCATGAAGCCTTTCTGCGCAGCATCAAGGCCCAGGTCCTTGGAAATGATCGGCGCAAGCGGGCCAAGCATCACCCAGCACATGAAGGCGATATCGAAATAGAGAAACGCGGCGAGCAGCGTCGGCCGGTGGCCGGACTGCCAGAATGGTTTGCCCAAGGGTATTTTCGGAACAGCGGTGTTCATGGCGAGTGTTGCCATCGTTTAGGCCCTCCTTGCTCTTGACGGAATGGGTGGGAACACGATCCTCGCGCGTACGGGCGACGTGCACGTGCGTACGAGGGGCGAAACGGATCGATGCGTGGTGACGGTGAACTTGTTGTTGCGGCCGGCTTTGCGAGCCTGAGGGGGCCAAGGGCCGAGAATCAGGACTTTGGCGGCGTGCATATGGCGTCCGCCCTGGAGCGTGCGCGCCACGGCCTCATTGCGGCCGTGGCCGACGGCGTGTCGGGCGGGAACGGCGGACGGCAGGCGGCCGAGCTCGCGGTCCGCGCCCTGATCGACGGCTTTTACGCTCAGGCGGACACGATCGGCCCTGCTAAGGCCATGCAGGCACCGCTCGCCGCCTATAACCGGTGGCTGCACGCTCAAGGCCGAGGCGAGAGCATGGCCAATGCAGCGACGACATTCACCGCTGTCGCGCTGCGCGGCCGTCGCGGGCACCTCGTGCACACCGGCGACAGTCGTGCTTGGCGCTTTTCGAACGGCCGGTTGACCTGCCTCACGACGGACCATGTGCGCCCCGAACCCGACTTGCGCCACGTCCTCATTCGCGCGATCGGCATCGAACCCGAGTTGCGGCTGGATCACGCCGACATCGAACTCGCCGAGCATGACCGGATCCTGCTGACGACCGACGGCATCCACGGGGTGCTGAGCGCGGCCAAGATTGCCGCTATTCTTGCCGAGAACGGAAGCGCGGAAGCAGCGGCCCACACAATGGCGCAGCGTGCGATCGACGCGGGCGGTCAGGACAATGCAACCGCAGTGCTGATCGATATCGTCCGCCTGCCGCCGCCTGACCATGACGGCATCCTCGCCGGACTGTCTGACCTTCCCTTCGTCGACCCGCCGACGCCAGGCGAAAGCATCGACGGCTTTCGAGCGGACGCGGTCCTTTCGGAAGGTCGCCATGCCGTCCTTTTGCGCGCCACCGACAATGAGGATGGAAGCCGCGTCGTTCTCAAATTTCCGCGTCGCGAAGTGCTTTCGGAACGTGCCTTGAGGCTGGCTTTCGCGCGGGAAATGATGCTGGCCCAGCGGATTACCAGCCCGTTCGTACTCGCGGCGCAGGCCGTTCGACCCGAACGTCAGACCGCGCTTTACGGCGTCCAGCCCTTCATCGATGGGGAGACGATGGCGCAGCGGATGGAGCGACCCTTGCCCTCGCTGAAGACGGGTCTTGACGTTGCCATCAAACTCACACGCGGCGTCGCTGCCATCCACAGACTCGATGTCGTTCATCGCGACATCAAACCCGACAACGTCATCCTGGCTCCTGACGGTGGTCTCAAACTCATCGACCTGGGTGTTGCGCGGCTGCCTCGGGTGGAAGACTTCCGAGTTGATGAAATTCCCGGCACCCCGGGGTTCATGGCGCCGGAACAGTTTGAGGGAAATGCAGGCGATGCCCTGACCGACCAGTTCGCCTTGGGTGTAACCCTCTATCGATGGTTCACCGGGAAATGGCCCTACGGGGAACAGGAAGCGTTCCAACGGCCCCGTTTCGGACGCCCGGCACCCCCGTCGCGCCATCGCCCCGAAATTCCAAGTTGGCTCGACGACGCGCTCCTGACCGCCATTGACGTCGACCGCGAGGGGCGTTTCGCCGACGTTGTCGAACTGCTCCGTGTGCTGGAAGGTGGCGGTCCGCTTGATCACGGACCGCGCCGAACCGTGCCGCTGATCGAACGCAGTCCCGAGCGCTTCTGGCAAATGGTCAGCGCGTTGCTGGCCACCGCGCTGGTGGCATCGCTTCTTCGGCGCTGATCGCCTGTGGCCCAACTGACCGACCTTTCTTTCGCGCACGCAAAAAAGCCGCCTCGAACGACCCTGGATGGATCGGAACGGGCGGCGACGTTGCCACGCAATGACTGATTATCGCGCGTTGCGCTTATTCTCCCACCATTGGGAGGCACTTCGACGACGACTCAAGATTAAGTGATTCGCTGCAAAACGCAAAATGTTTTTTGCAGTGCAACAAGCCGGAATGCTATCGGAGCGCCGCAAGATAACCCGTCAGATCATCGGGGTCGAACGCGCGGCCATCGAAAAAGCTGTTGTTATCCAAAAAGATTACACCTTGCTCCATCCCAACCGAGGTCATTGATTGAAGGCTTCCTTCGACCTTTGAGCTGGCACCTGGCAAGGGCTCTGGCGTCCCACGCAAAGCGCTTCGATAAATGTCCGGACGAAAGACACGCGCGGCTTGGTGGGCCTCATCAGCATCAATTGTGCCGCCCTCCCAGCGAACCATTTGCGTGTACAGCCACTCCGCTTGACTGACCCAAGGAAAGCTCGCTGCCTCCCGATGCTGGAACATGAAGTCAGGAAAATGCACGGTCGGGCCACCTGCGCAGAGCAGCAGCTGGTCCGAAATGGCCCGGCGGATGAGATCGGCGGACCCATCCAGATACTCCGGGCGCGCCAATATCTCGGCATTTGCATCCCAATTGCTCGGATCGACAAAGTGACGCGCCGCGGCAACCAAAGCGCGGATCAGCCGCTCAATATCGTCGCGGCGGCCTTCGAGGACCGGCTCACGCAAGGCCAGTACCTTCTCCACGCCGCGTCGCCAGATTTGTGCGGTCGCGAGCACAATCCGTCCAACCCCGCGTTCGACTGCGACCGAGTTCCACGGCTCCCCGACGCAGATGCCATCAACCTCGCCCGCCTCCAGTGCGTCGGCGCAGAAGGGCGGCGCAACGGTGATGACTTCAACGTCGAAATCCGGCTGGATGCCGCATGAAGCCAGCCAGTAGCGCAGCATATAATTGTGGCTGGAATAGCGGTGGACAACGCCGAAACGCAGCGGCTGTCCCGATTCTCGCCGTTCTGTCGCCACCTGTTTGAGGCGGGCGCCGACAATGGTCGGCTCTCCGAGTTCAGTCGCCGGACAAATAGCATTAGCGAGATCGGGCGACGCCGTAATCGCATTGCCGTTCAGACCAAGCACATAGGGCACAGCAAGGGGAGATGCGGGGCGCCCGCGCCCCAGGGTTGTCGCGATGGCAAGCGGGGCGACCAGGTGCGCAGCATCGCTGTGTCCGTACAGGAGGCGATCGAGCACTGTTGCCCAGCTCATGTCACGGACAAGCGAAAGCGATAGCCCCTGCGCCTCGGCAAAGCCGTGCTCTCGCGCGAGGATGGGCAGGCAGGCGTCCACCAATGGAAGGAAGCCGATCGTCAACTGCGTCGTCATGCGGCGCCTCCCATCAATTTGTGCGCGGTCACGACGGCCTCGGCGATGTCAGAAAGGCGTCTGCCCTGGTTCATCGCAGTCTTTCGCAATTCCGCATAGGCCTGCGGTTCGGTGAGAGCACGGCTGTCCATCAGTATGCGTTTCGCCGCGTCGACGGTTTCGCGCTCTGCCAGCTTGCCCTTTGCTTCCGCAAGATCGGCCTGCAGACGGGCAAAGGCGTTGAAGCGTCGTACCGCCAGATCGAGGATCGGCCGGATACGGTGCGGAGCGAGGCCATCCACCACATAAGACGAAACGCCTGCGTCGATCGACGCCGCGATGGCTTCATCATCGCTGTCGTCGACAAACATGGCGATGGGCCGGTCGAGCGCGCGGCTCACCGCGAAATACTCTTCCAAAACGTCGCGGGACGGATTGCCGAGGTCCATGAGCACAATGTCTGGCGCGATTTCTTCAATCCTGGCGACCAATCCGCGGCGTTCTGTCAAAACAAACAGATCGCAATCGGCGAAGGCAGAAAGCCCCTCGCAAAGCACGGCTGCGCGCGTGGCACTTTCGTCGACAATGGCGATCCGCATGGCCGCCTTGTGCAATCGTGTTTGGCGCGGCGCAACGGGCAAACCATCGCCCGCCTCTCATAAGGGAAAAAATGTTCGCCTAGCTCACTTCGCTGAACGAACGGCGGGTCTCGATGACTAATAGCGCAGTATCTTACGTGTGATTTGTCCGCGGGAGCTGATCATTATCGACAGCCCACCGGCGACCCGCGCTCTGCACATATCGATCAATGGACTAACTTCGCTTGTCGGACGCCGCGCTCATTTGATTAGCTCCCATCCATCGACCTTCAGTGCCAGCGCTAGTCGCTCAATCACATCAACCGTGGCCGCGTAACGACACCGCTCCAGAGCGCTCACATAGGTACGGTCGATGCCACCTGCGTCAGCCAAATCCTCTTGCGACATACCTCGCTCCATTCGGGTTCGCCGCAAGTTTTCCGCAAGAGTTTGACGCAGTGACATCCTGGCGGAGGGCTGCCATCTGGCGTGTATTTAACAACGGAGTATACTCTACATTAAGCTTGCGCATATCGCGTTGAGGGCAAGTAGGTGCGGAAGGGGACGTAATGGGATTGGTCGATGTAGCACTATTAGCGAGTGGCGGCGTCATTCTGGCGGGCATCGCATATCCAGCTTACGCACGCTCCCAAGCAGGTTGGAAGATTGGAGCTTGGTCGAGCAGCGCCGGAATTAGCGTTTGGTTTGGGCTCGGTGCTTTGGCCTATCTGGCGGGCATGTGGTCACTATACGGCTGGATTGGCGCATTGCTCGCAATCCCTCTCGCGTTTCTAACAGGGCTTGTCCTCATGCTCGTTGTCCGTCGCCATGTGCAACTTCTTGCGCTGGTCGGCCCCATCTTAGCGAACATCTGGTTCGTGACCTGATTTGGCAATGTTTCGCAAAAATGGATCGGCGCGGACGCGATACTACGAGCAGACACCAAACCCACAATAGGAAGTCGCCGAAAAAAAGGCGCAAATCCATGGAAGGGCGCGATGCATGACCGCGCCGCAAACCTCGTGAGCGAACGCCGTCCTCACCCAAGATTGGTTAATGAAAATCGGCCTGTGGCGACGGATCGCTAAACGGCGTATCTAGTTGTGCGATCGAATGCCGTCGACTTGGGAAGTCCTGCAAGAAGGGCTCGCGATGGCCCATCTTCAATTGGTCTCCTCGAGTTGGCTCTGAGCGGGCGCGACCTGAAGGTCGCGATCATGCTCGGGAGCAAGTTTCCCCCACCCCCATGGTAACTGTATGTGTATTGGATTCCCGAACAATGGCTGGCGACACATTTCCGCCATTTTCGGGATTTGCGGTATTGGATTCCAGTACCGCTATGACCGGATTTTCTTCAAACGAGGCGGTCAGCGTATTGGAATCCAATACCGGCATTCTGTTTTTCTCCTTCTCCTGACGGTACCGCGACAGCGCCTCTTTGCCTGCCTCTGCACGCTTCTGGGCTCGCGGGCTCGTTGGGACGGCTTTGAGATAGTCGTGCGTAGCGGCCATGCTTGCACCAGGCACCGACTCGAACGTGAGGCGCCAGCAACGAGCACGCGACGTATCAGCGGCCTTCACCTCGAAATGGGCATCCGCTGTGCACACGATGAAGCCCATCTCCTGCAATTCGTCAAAGGCATTGCTCGCGGCGGTGAGATCCACGACGCCCATCAATGCAGCGCCGTCACGAACGGACAGCCAAAGTGCGCCATTGTTTTTCCCTTTGTGCCTGCGGATCAGCTCAAAGAGCAACGAGCGGGCATTCGGCGATAGCGAGCGATATGCCTCCGAATCCATCACACGGTGCTCGAGCTTGACGTATGGGAGGTACTCGTTGCGACCAGTCTGGTTCGGCTTGTTCTTCGCTGATTTCTTTCGACCACCCATGCGGCCTCCTGTCGTCGCTTTGCGCGCCAGAACCGACATAAGCAGTCGTAAGGCGCGCTTGCGGGCGAATGAATTGAGGGTTAGGTTAGTCGCGGAATGGGCCGCCACAGCTATTCCGCGACACCCCGCCTTTGTGCGGGGTTTCGCTTATGGGGCCCACGTCACTGTGCGCCCGAGAGCAGCTCTTCGAGGCTGTCGGCCGGGATCAGCGTGCGGCCGCACACCTTCACGGCACGCAGGCGGCCCGCAGCAATATGGTTGAAAATTGTTGTCTTCCCGAGGCTCGTGGCCTCGCAGGCCTCACGGATGCTGTAGGCAAGTTTGACAGGGTCTGATCGGGTCATTTTCGGCTTGCTCCGTTCTAAAACGGGCAACCATTTATACCATTGTGCGCAAGCGTCAAAAACGTAGATATATCAGTGTTTTAATCGGCGCTCTTTGATCTATGGACAGTCATTCGACCGACACCAAGTGACACCGGTCACCCCATAGAGTCCCGGTGCAAGTTATGACGCGAAGAATGCGCGAAAAATTTCAGATTTACCCTACGCAATCGGCCAACTAGTGGGCCGAACCGTCCCAAGCATCTCGCTTGATGCTTCATGCTCCTACACTGAAGGTACTGGCTAAGCGTTGGGCGGCTCCCGAACAATATTGTTCCATTTAGACCCATTATTCAAATCATTTTGATTGCATCGATACTGTTCGCTTTGCATATCCGCGTCATGGCGACGCCGGAGCAAAAGGCCCGAGAACTGATCGACGCGCAGCTGGCGGCGGCAGGCTGGGTTGTTCAGGATCGCGAGGAAATGAGCCTCGGCGCGGGTTTGGGTGTTGCGGTCCGTGAATATCCGCTGGCGACCGGACCGTGTGATTACCTGCTTTTCGTCGACCGGAAGGCCTGCGGCGTCATTGAAGCCAAGCCCGAAGGTGTGACCCTTTCAGGCGTCGCCGAGCAGGCCAGCCGGTATCAGCACCAGTTGCCCAGCCATTTGGCAGCCTGGGGTGACCCGCTGCGCTTCGACTATGAAGCAAGTGCCTCTGAAATCCTCTTCAGCGACCGTCAGGACGCCGATCAGCGCTCGCGCTACCTCTTTAGCTTCCACCGGCCGGATACGCTCCACGAGTGGCTTAAAACGGAATCCTCGTTGCGAACGCGCCTTGGGTCCATGCCGCCGCTCAACGTGGACGGCCTGCGTGACTGCCAGATCGAGGCCATCACTGCGCTTGAGAAGTCCCTGGCAGAGGGAAAGCCGCGCGCGCTCGTGCAGATGACGATGGGCGCGGGGAAGACGTTCACCGCAGCCACCCAAGCCTATCGCCTGCTCGCCCATGGCGGCGCAAAGCGCATCCTCTTCCTTGTCGACCGCAACAACCTCGGACGGCAAACGCTCAAGGAGTTTCAGGCCTATCGCCCGCCGGGAACAGGGCGCCTCTTTACGGAGCTCTACAACGCCCAGCGGCTCGGTCCGCACGGTCTCGACCCCAACGCATCAGTCGTGATCTCCACGATCCAGCGTGTTTACGCGCAACTCTGCGAGGAAGAGCTGTCGGAGGAAGAAGAGGAAGGCAGCGGCTATGAGGCGGAGGGCGCCCCGGCTAGGCAGGTTGCCTACAACCCTGCCATGCCGCCCGAGACGTTCGACTTCGTCATCGTCGATGAATGTCACCGGTCGATCTACGGCAACTGGCGGCAGGTGCTCGAATATTTCGATGCCTTCACCATCGGGCTGACGGCCACGCCCTCGGTCCACACGCTCGGCTATTTCCAGAAGAACCTTGTCGCCGAATACCCCTATGAACGCTCGGTGATCGACGGGGTCAATGTGCCCTTCGAGGTTTTCCGCATTCGCACGGAAATCGGTGAGAAAGGCGGCAAGATCGACGCCGGCTTCGCCGTGCCCAAGCGGGATCGCCACACACGGCGGCAGCGCTATGAGGAGCTGTCGGAAGACCTCATCTACACACCGACAGAGCTCGACCGCTCGGTCATCGCGCCGAACCAGATCCGGCTCATCCTCGAAACCTATCGGGACACCCTGCCCACCACGCTGTTCCCCGGCCGGACTGAGGTGCCCAAGACCCTCATCTTCGCCAAGGACGATCACCACGCGGAGGAGATCGTCCACATCGCCCGCGAAGTGTTCGGCAAGGGCAACGCGTTCGCCAAGAAGATCACCTATGCGGCGGACGACCCGGAAAAGCTCATCGCGGAGTTCCGGAACAGCTACAACCCGCGCATTGCCGTGACGGTCGACATGATCGCGACCGGCACCGACATCAAGCCGGTCGAGGCGCTGATCTTCCTGCGTGACGTCCGCTCATCGCTCTACTTCGAGCAGATGAAGGGGCGCGGCGTCCGCACGATCAACGACGCCGACCTGAAAATGGTGACGCCCGATGCGGAGAAGAAGGAACGCTTCATCCTGATCGACGCCGTCGGCGTGACGGAGAGCATCAAGCAGGTCGCAAAGCCGCTGGAGCGCAAGCGTGATGTCAGCTTTGAAAAGCTGCTCGAACATGTCGCAAGTGGCCGCAGTGATCCCGAGCTTGTCTCCTCCCTCGCCGGCCGGCTGGCGGCGCTGGCCAAGAAGCTCGCCCCGCAGGATCTGGAAGAGATTGAGGCGGCGTCCGGCGGCCATTCCCTCCATGACATCGCCAGCCAGCTTCTCGACAGCATCGACAATGACAAGGTGGCGGAAGCAACGCCCCCGCCCGTCACGGAAGCCGCTCTCGACAGGACCGGGCAGCACATGAGGGAAACGGCGCTGCGTGTGCTGGCCGACGCGCCGAAACTGCGCCGCGTGCTGGTCGATCTGAAGAAGCAGTCCGAGGTCTATATCGACGAATTCACGCGCGATGCCGTGATCTCGACCGGCTTTGACGAGAAAGCCGCGCGGGAGACGGTCGCGAGGTTCAGCGACTTCCTCGACCAGCATCAGGATGAGCTGACGGCGCTGACGATCCTCTATGGCAAGCCCGCCCGCAATCAGAAGCTCACCTATGGCAGCATAGAAGAGCTTCGCAGCGCGCTGGCCAAGCCGCCCTGGCTTCTGGAACCCGTGTCGATTTGGGCGGCCTATAAACGCCTCTCAGAGGGAAAGATTACGGCCAACCCCACGAGGGTTCTGACCGACATCGTCGCCCTCGTGCGCTACGCCCTAGGGCAGCGCGAAACGCTCCAGCCCATGTCGGCGGACATGGCCGGCCGCTTCAACCTCTGGCTGGGACGCGAAAAGACTGCCGGCCGCGCCTATTCCATGGATCAGCTCGGCTGGCTGGAAGCGATCCGTGACCACCTCGCTGCCAATATCGACCTGTCTTTACGCGATCTTCAGGAACAGCCGGGCTTTGTCGAACGCGGCGGCGTCATCGCCGCGCGGCGGGCATTCGGGGATCGGCTGAACACGATCATTGAAGAGCTGCCGGAAGCGCTGGTGGCATGATGTTGGGTATTGGGGGTTAAGTTGGCACGGGGGCGGAAAGAAGCGGCGGTTGAAGCCGGACCGGTCGAAGGGCCATGGGACTTGCCGGAGGGCTGGCGCTGGGCGCGGCTGGGCGGCCTGGCCGACTTCATAAACGGAGCAGCCTTTAAGCCGGCAGATTGGCACGGAGAAGGAACGCCAATCATACGCATCCAAAATCTGACCAATCCAGAAAAGGCCCCTAATCTGACGCGTCGAGTGCTCCCAGCGAAGTATGTTGTCGAAGCTGGCGATATCCTCCTGAGTTGGTCGGCGACACTCGATGTTTTCGAATGGCGTGGGCGGACCGCTTGGCTCAACCAACACATTTTCAAGATCGCCGACATTCGAGACGATATCGATAAGCGCTACTTTCGGTTCTTGCTCAAGAATGAGGTCGAGGCACTCAAGCGCAGCGAGCACCTCCATGGCTCAACCATGATGCACATCAACCGAGGGCCCTTTATGGCGCATCCGGTTCCGGTGCCGCCTCTGAGCATGCAAAAGTTAATTGCCGCCCGCATCGACGCCTTGTTCGCCGAGATCGACGAAGGCGAAGCGGCGCTGGCCGAGGCGCGGGCGGGTGTGGAGACCTATCGCAAGGCGCTGCTCAAGGCAGCGGTCACCGGCGAGCTGACCGCCGACTGGCGCCGCGACAACCCGCCACAGGAAACCGGCGAACAGCTCCTAGCCCGCATCCTCGCCGACCGCCGCGCCCGCTGGCACGCCGACCCCAAAAATGCGCGGAAGAAATATGTCGAGCCGACCGGGCCGAATACGGACGGCCTGCCGGAACTGCCCGAGGGGTGGACGTGGGCAAATCTCGACCAGCTTTCGACTCACGAAGTTCGTAACGGATTGAGCGTGAGGGATGTGTCCGAACCCACCGAGGTTCGCGCTTTGCGCCTGAGCGCGCTGTCGGGGAGCGAGGTGGACTGGTCCGTGTTCCGGTACCTGCCTCGGACACTGGCATCTGTTCAAGGCTATCTCCTTCAGGACGGGGATATGCTCGTCAGCCGTGCGAACGGCTCACCAGAATTGGTTGGAAAGGCTTCTCTTTGCGTTGCACCGGCAACAGATATCATCTTCCCCGACACTGCGATCCGCTACCGCCTGCTGGGAGGGCCGGACCTACGTCAATGGATCGTGCGTGTCTGGAACAGCCTGCTGGTACGACATCAAATTGGTAAATTGGCCAAGACGACTGCCGGTATTCTCAAGGTTTCGCAGAGCGACATTAGCCGCATAGCCGTGCCAATACCTTCAGAAATGGAAATGTGCTCGGCAAGTCGATTGGTCGGAGAGGGGCTGTCCATGGCAGCGCATGACGATTTGATGCACCAGATCGGTGGTTCAGCCTGCTCCCTCCGCCATTCCATCCTCGCTGCCGCCTTCAGGGGAGAGCTTGCCGCATGAACCAGCCATTCAAATGTCTCGAAGCACTGGAAAAAAACCTTGCCGATGTAGGGGAGCTGATAGCGGCCCACGAGGCTCTGACGGGCGGAGGAAGGGGGCGACCTGCCCAGGGAATGGGCAAGGCCGTTTCCCGCGCGGCAATCGTTATGCTGTGCGCGTCGCTAGAGGCGTTTGTGGAAGACCAATTTGAGGAAGGAGCCGCGATTTTCTACGATAGGTCCGAAGCGCAGCTCAAACCCATGTTCGAACAGACGAGCAAGAAGCTAAATCACCCCGGGAAGAAGGAGGTGACAAAGCTTTATTCGCACATCGGCATTTTGGACCTTTTCGCGCTGATCCGCTGGAGAAATATGGCCAACAAGACTGTGTTGGCCCGCTATGAAGAGTTGGTCGCTCTTAGGGGACGCATTGCGCATGGCCGAAAGCCGAATGTTTCTCTCGCGACGGTCCGATCTCTCCATCAGTTCGTTCAACAGTTCGCAGTTGTCACGGAGCGGCTCGTCAGAGAGCACGTGCATAGGCACACTCAAAGAGCCCTACCTAAAAGGCGAGGACGTCAAACAGCCGCCGTTGGGTCGAAGGTGGCGGCCGCATGAACGAACACACCCTCATTTCTAAAGTGTGGAACTATGCCCAAGTCCTGCGCGACGAAGGCATCGGCTATGGCGACTATGTCGGCCAGATCAGCTTCCTCCTGTTCCTCAAGATGGACGAGGAGCGGACCGAGTATCTCGGGGAGCCGTCCCTGATCCCGGCCGAGTACCAATGGTCAACGATCCGATCCAAGACCGGCGAGGCCCTCGACCAGCATTACAAGACGGCACTCACCGAGCTTGCCAAGCGCACCGACTTTGTCGGCACGCTGTTCCTCAAAGCCGAGAGCAAGATCAACGATCCTGCGCGGCTCCAGCGCCTTGTGAGCCTGATCGACGGCGAGACGTGGATGGGCGTGAACGTCGACGTGAAGGGGGCGATCTACGAAGGCCTGCTTGAACGCAATGCAGGCGAGGTCAAAAGCGGCGCGGGCCAGTATTTCACCCCCCGTCCGCTCATTCAGGCAATGGTGGAGGTTGTCGATCCGGAACCGCATGAGACGGTCTGCGACCCGGCCTGCGGCACCGGTGGGTTCCTGCTCGCCGCCTATGAGCACATGAAGCGGAAGCCCGCTGCCGCAGACCGGCGGGTGGCCACGGCGCTGCGCGAAGAGAAGTTCCGCGGCTATGACATCGTGTCAGAGGTAGTGCGGCTGTGCGCCATGAACCTCTATCTGCACGGCATTGGCGGCGATAAGTCGCCCGTCGTCCCGGCCGATGCCCTCGCGAACGACAGTGGAGAACGCTTCGACATCATTCTCGCCAACCCGCCCTTTGGCAAGCGGCAGTCGTTCCGCATCGTCAATCAGGAAGGCGATATCGAGAGCGAGCGTCAGGACTATGTCCGTGAGGACTTCACGGTCACCACCTCCAACAAGCAGCTCAACTTCCTTCAGCACATCATGACCGTCCTGAAGCCCGGCGGCACGGCGGCCGTCGTCCTGCCGGATAACGTCCTGTTCGAAGGCGGCGCCGGCGAGGCCATCCGCAGACGCCTGCTGAAGGATTTCAACTTCCACATGCTCCTGCGCCTGCCCACGGGCATCTTCTACAAGCAGGGCGTGAAGGCCAACGTCCTCTTCTTCGAAAAGGTGGCCGCTGGCGAGCGGATCGCCACCGAGGAGCTGTGGGTCTACGACTTTCGCACCAACCAACGCTTCACCTTGCGCGAAAGGCCGCTGAAGCGCGCCGACCTCGACGACTTCGTGGCCGCATACAAACCCAACCACCTGCGCCACACGCGCGAGCCGAGCGAACGCTTCCGGAAGTTCACCTACGAAGAGCTCGCCGCGCGCGACAAACTCAATCTCGACATCTTCTGGCTGAAGGACGACGGACACATCGACCCCGACAGCCTTCCTCCGCCGGATGAGGTGGCCGCCGAGATCGTCGAAAACCTCGAGGCTGCCTTGGAGCGCTTCCGCAAGGTCGCTGCGGAGTTGGCCGGGTGAAACGGGCGCCCAAGCGCGTCAGGTTCGATAGTGACAGCTTCCACCCGGGCCTCGCCCGGTCCCGCTGGCGCCACCTGCGAGCCACCATGCAAGATTTTTGCCGCAAAACCTCACTGGCCCTGCGCGGAAACTTCTAAGCCCTGCCGATGCGCTCCAGGCGCTGTGCGATCGCAATGTGGTGATCCCGCCCCTCATCGTCAGGCGCGGTGCAGGCGACCGTCCGATGCGCAGCAGCCAGGCAATCGAGCGGCGTCAATGCGCGGCGCGGGTTTGCGTTAGACCTCGAGCTCAAATCCTCGGAACCCCATGGATTTCCATGGCAGAACGCAAATGAGAGCTGTCGGCCTGAACCATCCATTCGCAGCATGATAGACGGAAATCAGGCGCGCTCAACCTTTCGGCCACGGGTGCTCACCAGGCCGCCATCGCAGATCGAAATCGCTGATATCCAACGACGTCAAGTCCGCCTTCAACAGCGCGGGAAGGTCTGAACTTTCGACATCCTATTGCGACCCTCGCCCATGCCGTGCCAGACATTGCGAATGCCCGCTTCGATTTTGAAACCGCCACCCTCCGTGGACCAAACGGAAACGTCCTTTCCGACGTCGATCTGGGACGACTTGCCGGAGTTTTCTCCGGCCGAGCTGGCGCGCCGGGAACGGGACGCGCTACGCTTAAAAGAGGCATTCTCCTCAATACCCTGTCACGCAGCGCGCGCAGCGGAAGACCCGGACTATTGGCGCGTGTTCTTGATGAGCGCCGTCAACATGTTCTCGGTGCCGGGCTCCGAGGTATTTTCTACTCCCACAAAAGAGCCGTCTTCAGTAGGTCCATCAGATTCAACCAAGCCAACTTGAGCACCATTATATCACTCATTGACCATCTGAGAGATTTCATCGCCCTTTCCACCGTCACCAGAGCAGTAGGCAGCCCAGTCATCCATCAGCCGCCGCCGCTTGTCGAAAAGGTCTCCCCGCCGGTACGCACGCTCCACTTTATTTTCGATCGTATGTGCTAGAGCCATCTCCGCGACCTCGTGGGGAAACGCCGAGCATTCGGCGGCCCAATCCCGAAAGGCTGACCGGAATCCGTGGACGGTTACCGCCACATCCATACGTCGAAGAAGCATCGTCATGGCCATGCCCGAGAGCTTCCCACCCTTCACGGCCGGGAAGAGCCATTCGGAGCCCAGTTTTTGTGTTTCGGTGAGGATCTCCACGGCGCGCGCGGTGAGAGGCACGCGGTGCTCCTTGCCGGCCTTCATACGCTTGGCAGGAACAGTCCAGATTGCCTTGTCGAGATCGACCTCGGCCCACGACGCACCGATTACCTCGCCGGATCGTGCGCCGGTCAGGATGGTGAACTCGAGCGCTGATGCAGCCACTGCCGCCCGCTCGCGCAACCGGGCCACAAAGGCTGGCACGTCCTCGTAAGGAAGCGCTTTGTGGTGCCCGCGCGTCAGTCGGGCCCTCGCAGGCAAGATTTGCGCGATATGGCCGCGCCAGCGCGCCGGATTCTCGCCATCCCGATACCCGCGCGCCTTTGCCGCATCCAAGACTGTCTCAATGCGGCCGCGCAACCGGCTGGCAGTCTCGGCCTTCTCCTTCCAGATCGGCTCGAGGATCTGCAGCACGTGCGCCGTGGTGATCGAGGCCACTGGTAGGTCTCCGATAAACGGATAGGCATATGTGGTGAGCGTGTTTTTCCACTGCTGGCGATGCTTATCATTTCGCCAGCTGCCCTCATTGGCTGCCATATAGGCCTCTGCAGCGGCCTTGAAGGTGACGCTGGATGCCTTCGCGGCCTGTTCCCTTGCCAAGGCGGCCGCTTCCGCCTCCTGACGCTCAACGAGCGGGTCGATGCCTGCCTTGACCTTCAGGCGCAGCGCGGCAGCCAAATCACGTGCATCTGCGAGCGATATGCCGCCTTGTCCGGCCGGGCCGAGGCCAACGTCGCGTGAAGCACCTCGGAGCATGTAGCGGTACACCCAAGACCGCGCACCGCTCTCCTTGACGAGCAAGTGCAGCCCCTGTCCGTCCGCGTGACGGCCCGGCTTGGCATTCTTCACGGCCAGCGGGGTCAAGGCATTGAGCAGCTTCTTGGGCATCGGCCATCCCGTCAGGTGTCGGAGCCATCGTTACCAAAAACGTTCCCCTATGTGAAGGTGGTTTTATGGGAACGACATTGGTCCAATATGAACGTCCGTCTCTGCTGCAACCTCAATAAATATCTGATATGCGAGCTTCGTGCGAACCAATCGGAAAAACCTCGGTCGCCAGTTTGGCGGACTCCGTCTCCGCCACTTTCCCGCAATTCGTGCGCCCGCAAAGCCGAAATGGCTAGAATTTGCGATAGGCGATCCGGTCGGCCTGATAGGAGCCGAGCCACAGGTCCCGGCCGACGATGATGGCCGAGGACACGCCGTTGAAAGCCGGATTGCGCGGCCCTTTCGTCAGCAGCTTGAACGTCCGGCGGCGTGGATCGAGGATGGCCACGCCATAGCCGCGCGGGCACAGCATACGGTCCGCCACACCATCGATGATCTTGCGGACGCCGCCGCACGCCGGTTCGTCGGAGACCATGCCGGCGGCGAGGAGGCGGCCGCCGTCATAGTGGATATTGTCGGGCATGAAGCCCGGTGCCTTCACCACCGCCTTCGGGCCGGTCACGCTGTCCCGCGCGAAAATCGCAACCGCGCGCCAGCCAAAGGCCACCACATAGAATTCCCGGTCGTCACGCGCGGTCTGCAGGCCATTATTTCCGGGGAGTTCGGTGCCGGGGATGAGCTGGAAAGCGGCGTCGCCGGGGCGCCGCTGAAAGACGCCGCCGGTCGCCGCCCCGCGCTCAAAATCGGTGATCGTCGTCCCCGGCCGGGTCAGAACGGTCACGAGCACCGTGCCATCCTGATAGGTGGCCACCGCATTGCCGACATGGCCTTCGGGCATCAGCAGGCAGCCCTTCCAGACGAGCCGGGGTTCGGTCGACGGGCGATCCCAGAGAATGTCAAAGACCTCGACGCTTTCCCGCCCGCCGTGATTGACCACGTGAAGCATGGCGCGGCCCCGTCCCGTCGCGCGCAGGCTCAGGCCGCGCGCGTTGAACAGTGCAGGATCGGGCGGTGTCGCGCAGTCGGGAAAAGCGACGGGATCGCGGCCAATCTGGTCAGCGCGGGCCTCAAACAGGCGGCGCTGTGTCTTGCGGCGGCTGTCGACCAGCTTCAGGCCTGATCCGGGGCTGAAGCCGCTGGCGATGATCCAGCGCGTCCCGGGGATACGCGCCAGATCTTCCGGCCGGTCCGCGCCGCAAATGAAGTGCAGGCCCGCGGCCGGCGCGCAACTGTCCACCGCCGGCCGACCCGCCGCCTGTCCGGGTGCCTGTGCCGCCAGCGGCGCTGTGTAGAGGGCCCACAGCACAAGGACCGCAAGGGCCATGAACCGGTTGCGACAGCGGATCAGAAAGGGCAGGAAAAACGGCATCTGATTGCTCCGGAAAGTGAGGCCCTGAATGTCCAGCCTAGATCGTCGCACGGCCTTGGGAATAGGCCTTGTCGGCCTTGCCGCACCTGTCGGCGCCATCGCCCCGGCCATGCGCGAGGCACCTTCGCTTGAGCTTGTGGCCACGCTGCGCATCAATGTGGCCGCGCCGCAGGAGCAGGGCATGATCGACGGCAAGCGGAAGCGCTTCATCCCCATTACCGGCGGGTCAATGGACGGCCCGCGCCTCAAGGGCGAAGTCCTGCCCGGCGGCGGTGACTGGCAGGCCATTCATGGCGACGGCCTGACCGAAATCTTCGCGCGCTATGCCCTGCGTACCGACGATGGCATCATGATCGGCATCACCAATCCCGGCGTGCGCGTGGCGAGCGCAGAGGTCACGCGCCGGATTGCATCGGGTGAAGAGGTCGATCCACGAGACTATTACTTCCGGTCCACACCGGTCTTCGACGTGACGGAGGGCCGCTATGACTGGCTGCGGCGCAAGGTCTTTGTCGGGCGCGGCATCCGCAAGCCAGACCATGTCCTGCTGGAGGTCTTCGAGGTCGGCTGAGCTCAGGCGGCCCGCTCCAGGCGGCGCGCGGCAAAGGCGTCGAAGCTCTGGAGCATGCGTGCCCGGTCCGCCGTCTTGCCGGTGAAGATGTCAAAGGCGTCGGCCGCCTGAAACACGGCCATGCCGCTCCCCGCCAGGGTCGCACAGCCGCGGGCCTTTGCGTCCATCAGCAGCTGTGTTTCAAGCGGGAAATAGACGATGTCTGCCACCCATTGCGACGGCTGGAGCAGGCTCGTGTCGAACGGCGTGCCCGGATAAGCGGCCATGCCGACGGGCGTCGCATTCACAATTCCATCGGCAGTCGCGACAAAGGCATTGCCGTCATCGGTCTGTGTGAGGACTGCCGATGGAAACTCGGCGGCAAGCTGTGCGGTGAGCTTTTCACGGCGCGCGACATCGGCGTCGACCAGAACCAGTTCCCGAGCGCCCAGATCAAGCAGCGCGTGGGAGGTTGCAGCCCCGCCACCGCCGGCCCCGAACTGAACGACCCGGCCCAGAGCCGCGCCAGGAAGCCCGCGCCGGACGCTTTCGCCAAAGCCGGTCACGTCGGTATTGTGGCCAATGCGCTTCCCATCGACGAACTGAACCGTGTTCACGGCCCCCACCTTGCGCGCCGAGGGCGCGAGGTCATCGAGGAGCGGGATCACGTCCTGCTTGAAGGGATGGGTGATGTTGACGCCCGAAAAGCCGACCAGCTGCGCGGCATCCAGCAGGCGGGGCAGGTCAGATGGGGACCATTGCCGCGCCGCAAAGTCGAACAGGACATAGGTCAGGCGCAGGCCCTGCGCTTCGGCTTCCTGCTCATGCAGCCAGGGTGAGCGCGACGCGAGGATGTTCTGCCCGACGAGGCCGGTCAGCAGCTTGCCACCCAGCATATCCATCATGGCATTTCCCTGCGGCATCGGTGCTCCGGTCGGTTGGTTCGGGTCAGAAGAAATTTGAACCCCCGCCATGTCAATTGGGGATGGACAGGCGGGGGTTCGGGAGAGGCTTTAGAAGCCGACCTTGAGGCCCATGTAATAGGCACGGCCAATCAGGTCATAGAGCGCCGGATCGGTCGAGATCTGCGAGCTCGCGACGAAGGGAAGGCTCTTGTCGAACAGGTTGTTGACGCCTGCACGGAACTCCATCTTGTCGTTGATCTTCACCGTGCCGAACATGTCGAACAGGTTGTAGGCCTTGACGCCGACCTGCACGTTGTTCGGCGTCAGGACGTAGCTCGTATCCTTGAGCGCGCCCTGATAGCGCCAGCGCAGGCCGAGGCCGACGACATCCGACTTGTAGCCAAAGGTCGTGAGCGCCTTCCACTTCGGCGTGGCGCGCGGCGGAACGCCGTTCGGCTGCGCACCGCCATTGCTGATGCCGGTATAGTCAAGGAAGGACGCACCCGGAAGGAGCTGGACCTTGTAGCTGTTGAGCCAGCCGATGGCCGAGTCGACATAGACCTTGCCCGATTCCGAGGCGAAGCGTGCCGGCAGGCCCCAGTGGATCTGGGCTTCGATGCCGGAGGTTTCGACCGCGCCCAGGTTCAGGAACGGCGTGGCAACCGTCGTGATCTGGCCGGTGCCGTCGCGACGGACGAGCTGGCAATATTCATTGCTCGCGCTGTAGGTCGGGTTGCTGCCATCAAGATTGTAGCACTTGTTGAGCACCGAGAGACCCGGAACCGGCGAAATGACGTTCTTGATCTTGATATTGTAATAATCGACCGAGACCGAGAAATCCCCGAACACGCCGCTGTTCGACGGTGCGTTGAAGACCGCGCCGATGTTGAACGTGTTGGCGGTTTCCGGCGTCAGCCCCAGATTGCCGGAGACCGTCTGACCGGTCGCCGTGGTCGGGAACTGATAGGTGCTGATGGCAGCAGACGGCACACCCTGGGCGACGCACAGAGCGGCGACCTGAGCGGCATTGGCACCGGTGCGCGCCGTCGAACGGACGTCGCACGGATCGCCAAGGGCGGCCGGCGGCGTGCCGATGACGAGCTGCGTGCCCTGCGCCGGCGAGTAAATTTCACCGATGTTGGGCGCACGCACGGCGCGCTGATAGCTGCCGCGCAGGAGCAGTTCGTTCACCGGACGCCAGCGACCGTCAATCTCATAGCTCTTGACCGAACCCGTTGCCGAATAGTCGGAGATACGGCCGGCAGCCCCGATCGCCAGTTCCTTGAAGAACGGCTTGTCGGAGATGAGCGGAACGTCGATCTGCGCCGCGATTTCCTTCACAGAAATGCCCGTCTTGGCGAGCGGCAGCGTGTTCACGACGCCTTCGATGTTGCCACCGGGGGCAAAGCCGCTGAACGCCGTCAGGTCGGAATCGGGCGAGAAGGAATAGGTGTTCTTGCGATAGTTGGCGAGCAGCGCGATCTGCGCGGGGCCGGCCCCCATGTCGAACAGTTCACCGTTCACCTGGCCCTGGACCTGCGTCTGGCCGAGATGCTCCACGCTGATCGCGTTCTTCGTGATGAAGGAGACGCACGCCGGCGACAGGGCGCGGGCATTGGCATCGCCAAACGGATTGAAGCCGCCGGTGCACAGCGAGGCGCCACCATCAGGGGCGCTCAGCAGACGCTGCACCTGCGACTTCAGCACGGCGTTATGCATCGTCTGGGTGTGCTTCGACTGATCGTAGGAGGCGAAAACGTCGAAGGACCAGCCGTCGGTGATGTCGCCCTTGAAGCCCATGAGATACTGCTGGACGACGTAGTTTTCGTCCCAGTTCTTGTCGGGCACGCCGACATAGCGGCCGTTCCAGTTGAAGTTCGCGGTCGGGTTTGCGCGCGATGCGAGGATCGAACGCAGGTCCGCCGGGATGAACGGATTGGTGACCGGAATGGTCGTCAGCGTCGGGAACTGCGTCAGGCTGCCACCGCTTTCGGTGTTCACCGTCAGGTCGACATAGAGGAACTGGCCATAAGCGGTCAGATCCGGGGTCAGGTCATAATCGCCCTTGATGAAGGCGGTCTTGCGATCCAGCGCGTTCAGAACCTGCAGCTGCTGACCCACCGGCATACGAACGTTGCCGCCGATGATGGCATAGCCGTTGGCACCGTTCGCGCCACGATAGTTCACAGCGCCCGTCTGAACGAAGAGGCTGCCATCATTGTTGAAGCCGAGGTTCAGCAGGGGATTGCGCGTGCCGGTGATGCCATAGGTCGAAAAGACGTTCTGGATGGCAGCCGCAGTCGGGGCGTTGGCCGCGCTCGGAACGAAGGTGCCGGTGCCGATGAACGACGACGGAACCTTGTTGCTGAAGAAGTCGCGGGCCGTGCCCTGCATCGGCTTCTGATCGGTGTAGCTGAAGGCTGCAACGACGCTGCCACGATCGTCGGCGAACTTGGTGCCGAACGCCATCGAGGCATTGAACTTCGCCGCATCACCGCGTTCGCTGATATTGTACTGCGTATCGAGGCGGACGCCGTCGAACGAGCGGACCGTCTTGAAGTTGACAACACCCGACATGGCGTCCGAACCATAAACGGCAGAGGCGCCGCCGGTGATCACGTCGATGCCGCCGATGATCGATTCCGGAATGATGTTGGTGTCGACGTTGCCATTGACGTCCGAAATCGGAAGGCGCTTGCCGTCGAGCAGGATGAGGTTGCGGTTCGGACCAAGGCCGTGAAGGCTGATCGTCGCGCGACCGCCGGTGCCCTGCCCGCCCGTTGCGGCGTTGCCCGACGTCGTGAAGCTGGGAACCTGGTTCAGCGCATCGTTGAGGTTGACCGTACCGGCTTCCTTGATGGCGCTGGTGTCAACGGTGACGATCGGACTGACTGCCGTGTTGTTCGGGCGACGGATCAGCGAGCCGGTCACGACGATTTCGGCGACTTCGGTCGACTCGTCATCAGCCGGAGCGCTTTGCGCATAAGCGGGCGTCATCACGACGGACAACAGGATTGGAAGCGCAGACGCGCTGGCCGCAAGGCGGCGTGAGACCTTCATCAGAAATCCTCCCTATTACGACTCATTCAACTAACTGGTTCGTGCACCTAGTGTACTAACTAGTTCATGTCAATTGTGACACTGCAGATTTCAGGCCTGCTGCTGTGCGGAGACGAGGCGGCCCGCCAGAAAGGCCGCCGCCGCACAGAGGACGAGCGGGACGCAATAGGCCGCAAAGAGCAGCGTCAGCGACGTTCCGGATGCCATCAGATAGCCCCCCATCAGCGGACCGATAACGGCACCTCCGCGCCCGATGGCGACTGCCCAGCCGATGCCCGTCGCGCGGCACGCCTCGGGATAGATGGCGGCCGCAAGGGGCCACATGCCGTTATAGCCGCCCTGAAGCGTCACCCCGATCACGAATGCGACGAGGAGCGTCAGCGGCACCGACATGGAAACGCTGCCGAAGATCATCATCGCTACGCCCGAAGACAGCAGAAATGCCGGAATGATCCGCCCGAGCGGAAAGCGCGTCGACAGCATGCTCATCGACATGGTGCCGACAAAGGCGCCGAAATTGTAGAGCGCGCCCGCATAGATGCCGTTGGTTTCCGAAAGGCCCGCCTCGATCGACAATTTTGGGATCCAGCTGACGATGAAATACAGGACCATGAGGCCGGTGAACACCGCAACCCACAGCAGCAGCGTACGGGCGCGCAGGTCCGCCGCCATGAGCGCGCCGAAGGCGGGACCAGCGGGCTGGTCGTCGGCGGTCACGCGCCGGTCCGGCAGGATCATCCAGGTCAGCGGAAGCATGATGACCGTCGCAGCCCCGGCGACGAGCAGAAGCTTCTGCCAGCCCCAGATGGGCAGCATGTGCGCTGCGATCAGGCCCGTGAAGACAGCCGCCAGCGGATAGCCGGCCTGCACGATGCCGACCGCCATGTCGCGCCGGCCCTGTGGCGCGGCTTCGGCCGCCAGCGCCGCCATCGCGGCCAGCACGGTCCCGATGCCGCAGCCGACGAGGATGCGCGCCGCAACAAGCTGCCACAGGCTGGCGACGAACCCGCTCGCCATCATGCCGACGGACATCAGGGCAAGTGCGGCAAGGATGATCTTGCGGCGGCCAAGCCGGTCAGCCAGCGGCGCGATGAAGATGCCACCAATGGCCATGCCCGCGAGCCCTGCGCTGAAGACCACCCCCATGGCGTCCGGGGCCACGCCCCAATCCCGCCCCAGTGCAGGCGCGATGTAGGACATGATGACCACGTCCATGCCATCGACCATGTTGATCGCAAAGCACAGGGCGACGACCAGAAGTCCGGCCTTTGACCAGGCGGCGGGCGCGGACGACGGATCAGCCGCAGAAATCATCGGGGAAGCCATCGAATATCCTCTCAGTCGCGCGGTTTGCGGGGCTCGGCCGGTACAACAGGCGCCGCGCTGCGCAGCAGATCGAGTGTCGCATAATTGGGCCAGGGACGCACGCCCACCTGCTCGCCCAATTCCAGCACCTTGGGCGCTTTGGCTGTGAATTGCGGCCAGTCGGCGGCGGGTGCGTCGCCCTTCGCAAAGGACACGATCATCGACGACATCCGATCCGCGAGCGTGCGGTCCGTCGCCTGCCAGTCACGCGTCGTGCGGAACAGGTTGAGCGCGTCGAGCGTGCGCAGCCAATAGGGCACGTCGCCGGTATGATAGGCCCCGACGGTCGCGGGATCGTGATCGCTGAAGGTGACGCCCGGTGCGTAAGGCTGGCGGCGCGTGAAGAACCAGACCCAGGTCGGGGACTTCTGGGCCCGCGCCCAACCCGACATCTGGACGCCCAGCGAGCTGTCGCGCTGCAGGTCCGCGACCGCACGGGGCACGTCGGCATCGGTCTGGACCTTGTAAACCTTCAGGAGCTTTTCAGCCGTTTCGGGAAACGTCGTGCGGACAGCCGCCTCAAACGCGACCCGCGTGCGAACCGGCCCCAACGACCGGAAGGACTCATCGCGCGTGAAACCCATCATCGCGGGCACATCGCTCTGCCGCCCGGCGGCAAAAATCTCGGTCGGGGCCGCATCTAGCACCCGGCCATCAATCGTGATCGGGCCGCGCCGGACAAAGGGCGCGGCGGCAATCCGGTCGCCACTCATATCCCGCAGCGCCTCAACATCCTTGGCGCCGAGGGCAGTTGCAAAGCGGACACCATCCGCCTCCGCCTCGGCCAGCGGCACGGGCGCCAGCAGATCGCCAAACGGGCTGCCGCTCATCCCCACGACGCGCTTGAACAGGCCTTTGGCCGCGGGGCTTGCCTGCAACAGGGCGACCGACATCGACCCGGCCGACTGCCCCATGATCGTGACGTTGGCAGGATCCCCGCCAAACGCCGCGACATTGCGCTGCACCCATTTGAGCGCCGCAATCTGGTCCATCAGGCCATAATTGCCCGACGCCCCCTTCCCTTCGCGGGTGAGATCGGGATGGGCAAAGAAGCCCAAATTGCCGACGCGATAGGCGATGTTGATCTGGATGACGCCCTTCTGGGCCAGCCCTTCCCCGGCATAATTGGCCATGCTGGCAGAGCCGATGTTGAAGCCGCCGCCATAGATCCAGACGACCACCGGATAGGGCTTCCCCGCAGGCGCAGGGTCTTTCGGGGCCCAGACGTTGAGATAGAGGCAATCCTCGGAGGTCGCCTCATTCCCGAAATAATGGTTCATCGTGCGGTTGCGCAGCGGCTGCAGACACATGGGCGCGACGCGGTCCGCATGGAACGTCCCCGTCCAGTTTGCCGCCGGTTGCGGCGCCTGCCACCTCAAGTCGCGGACGGGCGGTGCTGCGAACGGCACGCCAAGCCAGGCCCGGACGCCCGACGGCAGGGTTGTGCCGTCCATCGTCCCCGTTGCGACGCGGACCGTCTGCGCAGGGGATGTCGCCGTCCACGCACAGGCCAGCGCGATGGCGACGGGCCAGGTCTTCACTTGGACGGCACCTTGAGCGTCTTGTGGAAGAAGTCGAACGTGGCGTTGGTCGCCTTCAGGGTCGCAGCCCGAGTTTCGGCAAGCGAGGCGCCGATGAAGCTGTGATCAACGCCGGGGATATAGATCGCGTCCACCGGAACCCCCGCAGCCTTCAGCCTGGCTTCCATCATGTGGGACTGCTCGACATCGACGACGGCATCCTTTTCCCCATGGATCAGCAGCATCGGCGGGTCCTTGGCATCGACATGGGTGATCGGGCTCACCGCCGCCACCGATTCCGCCGTGCATTCTGCAGGCTTGCAGCGCAGCAGCATGTTTTCCGCCGCATTGAGCGAGCCGTTGGCGATCGAGCGCTTGAGCATCGGCGCAAAGTCAAACACGCCATACCAGGTGACCGCCGCCTGCACGCATTCCGACCCCGCCGGTGCGGGCTTCGGATCAACGGCGGTTTCACCGCAGCTCGTCGCGACCAGTCCCGTCAGATGCCCGCCGGCGGACCCGCCCCAGACGCCGACGCGCGTCGGATCGATGCCATATTTGCCGGCATTGTCCTTCAGGAAGCGGAGCGCCGCCCGCGCATCCTGCAACTGCGCCGGGAATGGTGCCTCGCCCGACAGGCGATATTCCAGGCTGGCAACCACAAAGCCTTCGCTCGCCAGCTTGGCGAGCACCTGCGGGAAGTTGCTGAGCGCGCCGGAATGCCGGGTATGCCCGCCCACCCAGCCACCGCCATGGATGTAAAGCACCAGCGGCTTGGGCGCCTTCGCCTTTGGCATGTAGATGTCGATCACCATCGGGCGGAAGCCGGGCAAGCTCGAATAAACGACATCGGCAAGGCCGGTCACGCCGCCCGGAAATTTGGTGACGCGATCCGGATAGACATCGTTGAGCGAAGGCTGTTCGGAAACGGGGAAGTCGCGCTGGGCGCTTGCCGGGGCTGCAGCACAGATCGCGGCTGCGGCCACCATTGCCGAAAGGGCCAGTTTCATCGATTCTCTCCTACCTAACTATTTCGTACATTGGTAACGCGCCGGGACGCGCTTGGCAATTCGCCTAGCGCTTGACCCAGGCGAGGATGATTTCGGACACCTGCTCGCGGCGCTTCTTGCGCGCTTTCGGCGCGCCCATGTCGACGCCGAAATTCGCGTTGAAGGTGTAGCGGTTGGACACATTGTAAAAGCAGAGCGCGCTGATCGACATGTGCAGATCAACCGGGTCAATGCCGTCACGAAACACGCCGTCCGACACGCCCTTGTCGATGATCGCCCCCAGCTGCGCGATGATGCTCCGGTTGCGTTCCTTGAGGCCGGGCACATGGCCGATATGCTCGCCGTGATGGATGTTCTCGTTCATCACGAGCCGGACGAAATCCGGGTTGCTCGCGTGATAGTCGAAGGTCTGCTCGATCTGGGCACGCAACGCATCCTCGGCAGACAGGGCCCCAAGGCTTCCCGCGGCCTCCTCTTCGCGGCTGCGGATGCGGGCATAGGCCTGCTCCAGAACCGCGCGGTACAGCTCTTCCTTGCCGCCGAAATAATAATAGATCATCCGCTTGGATGAGCTGGTCTTCTCGGCAATCTCATCGATGCGCGCGCCAGCCAGCCCCTTGTCCGCGAATTCGCGCGCGGCGACTTCCAGAATGTTGTTGCGCGTTTCGTCAGCATCGTTGCTGCGGATGTCCGACGAAGTCTTTCCACGTGCCAAAAGCTTACCCCCGCTTGATCCCTGTCTCTCTTAACGTCGCGCCCCCGGAACTCAATCGGCGACGTCAGCCTTGAACCGCGCCTGCGCCGCGAGCCGGATCGTCGCGTTTGCCGCGCCATAGGCGGCATAACCCCGCCGCTCGACAATCTCGAAGAAGACGCGTTTGGCAAAGGCGCGGCTGTAGAACTGGAAATACTCCGCCTCACCATCGCGGTCATAGAGGATGTTGAGCCGGGCCATGCGGTCAACCAGCTCGCCCTCCAGCCCGAAGCGCGCTTCGAGATCGTCATAATAGTTGCGGGGGATGTCGAGCATCGCAAGACCATTTGCCTGCGCAGCCTCGGCCGCTGCAAACACATCCGCCGTGGAAAAGGCGATGTGCTGCACCCCTGCCCCCATGTAATTGTGGATGAAGCGCGCCGACAGCGTCTGCGCAGCCATCGACCCGTTGAGCGTCACCCGGAAGGCCTTGTCGGTGGATTCAACGGCCTGGCTCTGCACCAGCCCAAGCGTGTCGGCGATTTCCAGCTGCGGCGTCTTTTCCACGTTGAACAGCGCAACGTAATAAAGGAGCCAGGACAGGAATTCCTCATATTGCATCGTCTGGGCGATATGATCGGTCTGCAACAGGCCCAGCGGAGCCCCACCCGTCGCGTCGTCGACAGGCGTAGGGAACTCATGCGCCCAGAGCGCAGATTCACTGCCGTCTTCGATGAAGTAGATGAGGCTGCCACCCACGCCACGCACCGACGGCATCTGGATCTCATCGGGCCCGGCGGCCTGGGCAAATTTCTGAATGCCAAGCGCCGCGGCGCGTTCCAGCGCGCCCGCCGCGTCCTTGACCCGCAGCCCGATGGCGCAGACCGAGGCGCCGTGCACCACGTCAAAGCTGTGGGCCAGCCCTTCGGGGTCCGAATTGACGACGATGCTGATCCCGCCCTGCGTCCAGCGGGTCACATCCTTGCGCCGGTGGCGCGCAACCGGGCGGAACCCCAGCGCGCCCAGCATGACACCAAGCGCCTCGGCTTCCGTGTCGCTTGCCGCAAATTCCAGAAACTCGACGCCGCGCACATCGACCCGTGCGGGCATTTCGGGCGCGATGGGCGCGCGCGGCCGCCGGGCGACCGTATCGTGCATCAGCTGGAGCGAGCGATAGCCATCCTGCGCAACGCCCGATGCCGATCCGGCCCGGAACCGGTCATTGAAGATCTCAAGCGACCAATAGCCCTGATAGCCGATGCGATGAATCGCCTCCGCCCAATCGGCGAGCGGGAAGTCCCCCTGCCCCGGCATGTTGCGGAAATGGCGGCTCCAGCTGAGAAAATCCATCTCGAGCCGCGGCGCGTCCGCCACCTGTACGAGGAACAGCTTTTCGGCGCGGATATCGCCGATGCTGGAGGAAGGGATATTGCGGGACAGCGAATGGAAGCTGTCGAGAATGAGACCGATGTTGGGATGATCGACATCGCGCACGATGCTCCAAGCCTCGCGGTGGTCGTGGACGTGCAGCCCCCATGCCAAGGCTTCATAGCCAATCCGCATCCCATGTTCCGCAGCCAGTTCGCCCAGCTCGCCCAGGTCATCGATGATGACATTGCGATCGCCCAAGGCAGCCGGGGAACAGTTGGAGCAGACCAACACAAGGTCCGTCTGAAGCTCGGCCATCACATCAAATTTGCGCTTCATCCGCTCAAAGGCGCGCGCGCGCTGGGGGCCCGGCATCCCTTCAAAATCCCGGAATGGCTGGAACAGCGTACATTCGAGCCCGAGGCTCCGGATCAGCGCCCCCACCTCGCGCGGGCTGCCGGGAAAGGACAGAAGGTCGTTCTCGAAAATCTCGACGCCCTGAAAGCCCGCATCGGCAACAGCGCGCAATTTTCCCTCAAGCGTGCCGCTGATCGACACTGTGGCGATAGACGATTTCACGGCCAACCTCTCGTGCCGGCGCAGCGGCAATGTTTATGAACTAGTTAGTACATATTTCAGGCGCGGCGCGTTGGCAATATCTGATCGCGCGGCAGGCGGGACGGTGGAGGGCGATATGTTGCACGGAGAGATGGCGCCCTCGCAACCAATGAGAGACGGCGGAAGGCACCGAAGTTGCGGAGACATCACTGCATTGGATGATGGTGCCGGCTGCAGGATTCGAACCCGCGGCCCCCTGATTACAAATCAGGTGCTCTACCAACTGAGCTAAGCCGGCCCGTGATGACGCGCCTCTAGCCTCAAATGCAGCCGAAGGTCCAGCCCTCGGTGCGGGCGATGTCGGGGGTCAGCCCTTCCGGTTGCCACAAGGCGTGCTGCTGGTGCGCGATGCGCAGCCAGGCGGCGGTGACGATGGCGTCGGTGGCGTGATCGTCATAGCGCGCAAGCGGCATGTGCGGGCGCGCGCCGAGCGCGTCGAGCGCGGCGTCCAGCGCAACCGCCTCCCGGATCTTGCTCAGCCCCTTGCGCACGCCGGCCGCGCGCGCGGCGATGGTTGTGTAAATCTCAACAATGACCGGCCCGTCGTCGGGCAGCGGGTCGAACGGCCAGACCGGCACCAGGCCGCGCAGGCGGTGCAGCAGCCGCATCCCCGTCAGGCTCGATTTGCCGACCTGGGCCGCACCCACGAGATTGAAGCAGCTGGTGGGCGACAGCCCCATGTCGCGCTGGACATGTTCGCACACGCGCAGGCGGCCCCGCCCTCCGGGGAAGAGATCGCCGCAGTCCCGGTGCAGCCGGAAATGACGCTTCGCCTCAGGGTGCCCGATGACGCCGGTTGCCGAAAAATGGGCATCCGCCGCGCTCAGGCCGTCGACCATCTCCCACAATGCGAGGGCGTCGGGCGGCGTCTCCTGCCAGCCGGGGAAATAGGCCCCGGCATCAAGAAACGGGAGCGCGGGCGAGAGATCCATGCCAATGAGCGCGGGGACGCGCCGCGCGCCGAGATCGGCAATCCAGTCGAGAATCGCCGCACGAGACCATCCCCCATCGGGAACGACGAGGTCAGGCGCTGCATCACCTGGCGCCGCCACCGCCACGGCCAGCCCCTTGGGCCGGGCCACAGCCTGCCCGGACCAGTCGATCGCGACAAACCGGTTGAAGCGCTCGCCCCGGATCAGACGCACTTCTTTGCGTTGTACATGTTCTTCTTCCAGCACTTCTCGTCAAAGGACGGAAGCGGCTTGGTGGCGAGCCAGGATCCGATATTGGGCGCCCGGAACTGCTGCTCGATCGACGGCTTGAGCGCCGCGCGCAGTTCCGCCAGATGCTCGACCGCCAGGGTCGAGAGCCGTCCGCGCGGCGTGAACAGGGCGCGGCGGCCGACCCAGCCCGCGGTGTGGCAGAAACCGTTCTGGCCCCGCACCGTGGAGTAGCTGGTCGTCATCTTCGTCGCAAAACCGTCGAGGGCGGCCTGTGCGGCCTTGGGCGCCTTTTTGGTGCGCTTGAAATAGCCGCTGATCGTCGTGAACGCCTTTGCGAGCTCCTCACCATGGTTGGTGAGCAGCGCATTATAGTTGGGTGTCGCGAGCAGCGTCGGAAATTGGGTGTGGCATTGCAGCGCGCCCAGCAACAGCGCCTGCCGCAGGCTCCAGGTCAGGACGGCGCTCTGTTCGGCCGGGGTCGCGCCGGGCATGACGGGATCAAAGCCCGGCTCCAGCGACGTCATCGGCTTCGCCACGAACTCCGGCGGCTTGTAAAAGACCTGCGCGGCAGCAGGTACGGCCATTCCGGTCAGGAGGGCTGCGGTACAGAGTGCGACAGAATACAGGCGCATGGGGCGGATCATTCCTTCTTGTGCGCGAATGGGGATGCCGCATTACGCCAAAGCGGTGGCAAAAGAAAAGGGCCGCCCGGTCTCCCGGACGGCCCCAATCCTGTAAATTCGCGATGAAGCGAGATTACATCGCGTTCGCGGTGGTGTTCGCGTCAGCAGCGTTGGCTTCAGCGCCAGCAGCCGCGTCAACGTTCGCCATCGTGTCGTTGGCGGTGCCTTCGGTGGCAACGGCTTCGTTCAGTTCGGTCGCGTTCGCTTCAGCAGCTTCTTCCTTCTTGCCGCAAGCAGCGAGGGTCAGGCCGGCAGCGACGAGCGTAACGATTGCAAACTTCTTCATGGTATCAACTCCCTAGGCAGAAATGATCTGGACAGGGGTGCGCCCTAAATACCCAAATCGGGGTGGACATTTACAGCGTTGTCCGGCGTTGCTCAAGCCCTTTTGTGCGCTTTTGCCAATGTCGCAAGAAATGCCGGAAAATGGCGCTTCAGCGCGGCATCAAGGTCTTCCATCCGCGACGTCTTGCCCAGTTTTTCCAAACTGGTCACCGCAAATTCGGGCAGGCCACAGGGCACGATCCCGCCAAAGTGCGACAGGTCGGGCGCGACATTCACCGAAAAACCGTGGAACGTGACCCAACGACGGACCCTTACGCCAATGGCCCCGATCTTCGCTTCGGCGCCATTATCCTCGGTCCAGATGCCGACGCGGCCCTCCGCGCGCCAGCATGCGACGCCAAGTTCTGCCAGCGCATCGATCACCCAACCCTCCAGCGCGTGGACATAACAGCGCACATCCTCGCCACGATTTTTGAGGTTCAGCAGGACATAGCCGACGCGCTGGCCCGGCCCGTGATAGGTATAGCGCCCGCCGCGTCCCGCCTTGAACACGGGGAATCGCGGATCGAGCATTTCTGCGGGGTCGGCGCTGGTCCCGGCGGTGTAGAGCGGCGGATGTTCGAGCAGCCAGACCTGCTCTGCGGCCGCGCCATCGGCAATTCCCGCTGCGCGCGCCTCCATTCGGGCAAGCGCCTCGGCATAATCGGTCAGGCCGGGAGAAACTGTCCAGTCGATCTGCGAATCGCCATGCGTCATCGGGGCGGCATGGCCCTGCCTTGCGCCCCTGTCGAGATCAGGCGGGAAAGCGTGCCTCCACGAGATCGAGCACAACACGGTTGATCGCTGCTGCCGTCGCGCCGCTTTCCGCCTCAGTATAGCACCGCAGTTCAGGCGCATTGCCCGAACCGCGCACATGGACGATCCGGCCATTGGCAAACGTCATGCGGACGCCGTCGGTATCGTCCACGCCCACAAGGTCGCCCCCTGCGATCGCGCCAAAAGCGGCGTCGAGGTGGGCGTGCAGTGCGCCCCCCTCACCTGCCCTGAGCCAGTCAAACAGGGCGTCGCGGCGCGCAGGCGCAAAATCCGGAAGCCTGTCGCTATGGGTGGTCCGCGGGGGCAGTGCTGCGATCAGGTCGGCCAGACGGCCGGGCCACGCGGCGGCGAGCGCGGCGATGATGGGGAGAACGGCATCGCGCGTTGGCAACGCCGTGAGCTGTCGCCCGTCCGCCACGACGTCGCGGGCGAGCAGAAAGCCGCCATTTGCCTCATAGCCGCACACGACGCCCGCGCCCCGCGCCAGGGCGTGGTCCATGGCCGAGATGACATAAGGCGATCCGATCCGCGTCCGGACGACCTGATCGAACGCCCCGCACTTTTCGACGACAGTGTTGCTCGACACCGGCGTCACGACCGTCTGCGCGCCGAGGCCGCGGGCGCAGAGCACGCCAAGGACATCGCCGCGCAACCACTCTCCCTTATGGTCCGCCAAAAGCGGCCGATCACTGTCGCCATCGGTCGATGCAATGGCATCCAGTGCGTGTTCCGCCGCCCAGGCACGGGCGAACGCCACGTCTTCGGCGCGGACGGCCTCGGTATCAACCGGGATGAACCGCTCCGACCGGCCAAGCCGCATCACCTCGGCGCCGAGCGCCTCCAATACACGCACCAGAACGTCGCGGCCGACCGCCGAATGTTCATAGACGCCGATCCGCAGGCCGCTGAGTGCCTTGGGGCCAAAGAAATCGACATAGCGGGCAACATAGGCCGGGGTGATATCGATGGCGGGCGGCAACGGCAGCGGGGCCGAACGTCGGTCACCGGCCCAATCGGTCGCGCATGTGCGGACGACCTGACGCAGGATGCCGGGTTCATCTGCCTTCAGGATCTCGCCATCCGGCCGATAGAATTTGATGCCGTTGCGGTCATCGGGGATGTGGCTCCCCGTGACCATCAGCGACGGGATATGTTCGCGAAACGCCCACAGCGCGAGCGCGGGCGTCGGCACGGGCCCGCAATAGACGGGCTCCCCGCCCAGATCGTGGATCGCCTGTGCGCAGGCGACAAGAATTTGCGGTGTGCTTGGCCGGAGGTCTCCCGCCAGTGCGACGCGCCCGCCGGGCCCCCAGGCGCCCTCCTCGGCCAGCATCTGGAGAAACCCGGTCGTATATCCGTGGCAGACCCGGTCGGTCATCGCCTGCACCAGGCCGCGTGCGCCGCTCGTGCCAAAGGCGACGCCGCTCGACCGGATCAACTCGGCGACGGTGATGGGCGTTTCCATCACGCCACCCCGGTCGGTCGGGCGACCAGGCAACGCGAATCGGACGCGAAATCCAGATGCCGCAGCGTGTCCGCATGGGCGCACTGCCCCGGCACAAAGCGCGTGCCGTCCGCCGCTGTCACCGCGCCCGCCAGAGGCAGGACCAGCAGCGGCGCATCATGGCGCGCATATTGAGCCCCGTCCGGCACGCCTGCGATCAGATCGAGATGGAAATGCGGCCCGTCGACAAGCGACACGCTCTCATTTTCCACGGTTCGACGACGCAGTTCGGCAGGATGCGGTGTCCCCAAAGCGACGGCCAGGGCCGCGTCCAGATGCAACTCACGCGGGCGGCCATAGTCGTAAAGGCGGTAGGTGATGTCGGTGCTTTGCTGCACCTCGATCAGCGCAACCCCTGCCCCGATGGCATGCACGGTGCCCGCCGGAATGTAGAAGAAGTCGCCCACCGAAACCGGCTGCCATTGGAGCAGTTCCTCGATCGAACCATCAAGGGCGGCCGTGCGCAGCGTTGGTGCATCCACCGTCTCGGCAAAGCCCACGGCAAGGCGTGCGCCGGGTTCGGCGGCGAGGATGAACCAGCATTCGTCCTTGCCCTTCGGCCCGTGCCCCATGGCACGCGCCTGCGCATTGGACGGATGGCATTGGACCGACAGCTTCTCGCTGGTGAAGATGAACTTGACGCGCAGATCCTCAAGCTGGGGCGGCGACGCATACCAGATTTCGCCGACCGGCTCTGTGCCCGGGTTCTCGAAGGGCGGCGGCAAATCCCTTCGCCCCCAGGGCTTCGTGACCGCCTGCGAGGGAAGCAGCATCACTGACGCAATGCTCCCGTGAGCTTGCCAACTTTCTGCGCACCCGCGCGGGTCGTGACGAGGACGTCCTCCCCGTTGACGACAATGATGATGTTGTCGAGCCCGATCGCCGAAACGCGCGGGCCATCGCTGTCGACAAGCACGTTGTGGCAATCGACCAGCTCCGCCGTGCCGCGCACGGCATTGCCGGACGCATCGTGGGGCAGCGCCGCATGGAGGGCGTCCCAATTGCCGATGTCGGACCAGCCCATGTCGACCGGAACCATCGCCGCCCGGTCGGTCTTTTCCATGATCGCATAGTCGACCGAGTCACCCTTGATGGCGTCAAACGGCGCCGCTGCCGGATGGAAGCGCGCGCCATCGGTCCGGCCATCGGCAACCGCCGCGCGGACAGCCGCTGCGATATCGGGGCGATACCGACCGAGCTCCGCAAGATAGGCCCCGGCACGAAAGGCAAAGATCCCGCCATTCCAGGCGTGCTTCCCGCTGGCGACAAAGCCTTCGGCGCGGGCGCGATCAGGCTTTTCGATAAAGCGCGCGGTGCGGAACCCCAGATCGCCGATGGGGTCTCCGCGCTCCAGATAGCCGAAGCCGGTTTCGGGGGCCGTCGCATCGATGCCGAACGAGACCAGCCAGTCGTCCGCCGCAAGCGCCGCGGCTTTCGCCGCCGCTGCCCGAAACGCGGTGACATCGCCGATATGATGATCGCTGGGGCAGATGAGCAGGATCGCGTCTTCCGGCACGCGCAGCGCCGCCAGAGCAATGGCCGCAGCCGTATTGCGCGCCGAGGGTTCGACAATGACGTTCGACGTGCCCTCGGATTGCGCTTCGATGAGCGCCAGATGGGCAGATCCGGCCACGATGAGCGGTGCTGCAAACCCCTCAGCACCGCAGCAGCGCGCGAGCGCCGCCTCAAAGAGCGTCCTTTCCCCGATCAGGGGCAGGAATGGCTTGGGGTGCGCGGCGCAACTGCGCGGCCAAAGCCGCGTGCCGCCGCCCCCGCACAAAATGACTGGAGTAATCCCGCGCAAAAGTGCCATTTCAGTGTATCGTGACATGTCCAAAACAGCACGACCAATAACCACGGACTTTAAGGAAAGAGTGAACGCCGCTGACAAACAGCGACCTCTCCGATTGTCGCGGCAGCGCCAATCGCGTAACGGGTCACGTCAATGAGCAGGGAGCGTGCCGCGTGAAGCTGTCTTACGACGCCGTCTGGCAGGACATATTGGGCATGTTGAAAGCCCATGCCGACATCATTCTGATTGTGGCAGGCGCGTTCATGTTCCTGCCGACACTGGCGCAGGCGATCTACCTGCCGCCCCCGGAGATGGACCGGTTCGATCAGCAGGCAATGCGGGATCTGGCGCTCTATTACGAAGCGAACATCGTGCCGCTTCTGTCGCTGCGTCTTGTCACATTGCTGGGCACCGGCACCCTGCTCGCACTCTTCCTGCACCCGTCCCGTCCAACAGTCGGCGGCGCGATCAGCGCGGCCGCACGGATGCTGCCGACGCTCTTTTTCGTCTCGCTCATCGAGCAGATGATGATGCTGGGCGGGCTTGTGCTGTTCATCGTCCCCGGCCTTTATGTGATCGCACGCACGGCCGTGTCAGACGCAGCGGTCATGGCCGACGACCTTGGCAATCCGCTCAAGGCGATTGCGCGCAGCTTTGCGCTGACCCGTGGCCTTGGCTGGCAGGTCTTCGGGCTGGTGGCCATTCTGGCCGTGGTGACGTGGGTCGCCTCGTCCGCGCTTGTCGCCATCGTCGGCATTCCGACGCAATTGCTGCTGCCGGAAGGCGGCGCACTGATCGCCCGCAACGTCCTGTCCGCCATCACGCCAACCGCGCTGATGCTGGTCTTCGTGCTCCTGTCGGCGAGCTTCTATCGCGCGCTCTCGGCCGCCAAGAACGGGATCTGAGGCGCCGCGTCGCGCGGCAGGATGCCGACGGCGCGCGGATCAGGGAAGACTTCGACCGCCCGCGCAAATGGCACGAAGCCTGATCTGATGTAAAACCCGAGCGCCGACGGGCCATCGAGCGTGCAGGTGTGCACCCACACGCGCGTCACGCCCGGCCGCCACGCCGCCGCCATGGCCTGCGCCATCAGCCAGCGGCCATATCCTTTTCCGTTCAGTTCCGGGACGAGGCCGAAAAAGGCGATCTCACACGCGCCCTCGGTCCGGAAGTCGAGCTCCAGGATGCCCACTTCGATCCCGGCCCGGTCGCACACGGCCCAGATGGCGACAGCATCGTCATGAATGATGTCAAGCAGCTGCGCCTCGCTGATGACGAGGCGGGAAAACCAGAGCCAGGGGGCGCCGACCCGTTCAAAGAGCGCGCGGTATTTGACCGCACTCGGCCGTTTCCAGGGCACAAGCGTCAGCGGCGCCGGGACCAGAGGCGCGGGGCTTGGCCGCTTGCGCATCTCAAGCGAGGTGACGACCGTCGCCACATCGCCCGGAGCGACCGGCGTCAGGCCCATTTCGCTTCGGGCGGCAGGCTCATCAGGATCGCGTCGATATTGCCGCCGGTCTTGAGGCCGAACAATGTCCCGCGATCATAGACGAGGTTGAACTCGGCATAGCGACCGCGCCACACAAGCTGCTGCTCTTTTTCCGCCGCGGTGAAGGGCAGGCCCATGCGGCGGCGCACGATCTTCGGGAAAACGTCGAGAAACGCCTCCCCCACGTCGCGCGTGAAGGCGAAATTCGCATCGAACGCGCCTTCGAGATGGTCATAGAAGATCCCGCCCACGCCGCGATGCACGCCGCGGTGGGGAATCCAGAAATAGTCATCGGCCCACTTTTTGAAGCGGTCATAATAATCGGCGCCATGCGGATCGCAGGCGGCCTTCAGCCGCGCGTGAAAGTCTGCCGTATCTTCGTCATACGGAAGAGGCGGGTTGAGGTCCGCGCCGCCGCCAAACCAGCGCTTCTGCGTGACGAGGAAGCGCGTGTTCATGTGCACAGCGGGCACGTGCGGATTGGCCATGTGCGCGACCAGGCTGATACCAGTTGCAAAGAAATTCGGGTCTTCGCCCGCGCCATGGATCGTCTTGGAAAACTCCTCGGAAAAGGCGCCGCCGACGGTTGAGACGTTGACGCCCACCTTTTCAAAGACGCGCCCCTTCATCACGCCGCGGACGCCGCCGCCCCCCTTGGCCTCAGGGTCATCGTCGCGGTTCCAGGCCGTATAGTCGAAGGCCGCGTCGCTGCCGGCCTCGCGCTCGATCGCCTCAAATTCGGCGCAGATGCGGTTGCGCAGCGTCTCGAACCACGACCGTGCGGCCTGCTGTTCGGCATCCAGCGCAAAGGGGACGTTGGGGATGTTCATCTGCTTCAAAAGGCTCCTGTTCCCTCATCCCGTTCGTGTCGTGCAATGTCGCGACACGTCCCTCGACGGCGCTCGGGACAAACGGAGTGGGAGGCCTCTAATCCCGTGCCCGCCCAATGCCAAGCCGTTCAACCGGCGGGCAATTGGCCCGTCTGGCGCAGCGCTTCGAAAATCGCGATGCCGGTCGCGACCGAAATGTTGAACGAACGCAGGCCCGGCGCCATGGGAATGCGGATGGCCGCGTCGCACTGCGCCCGAATGTCATCGGGCACGCCCGCACTTTCCTGCCCCATCAGGAGCGTGTCATGGGGGTCGAACGCAAAGTCGCCCAAGAGCATGGTCGCTTTGCTCGACATGAGGACGAGGCGGCCCGGTTTCGCCTGCTGGAACGTGGTCCAGTCGGGGTGGCGCGTCAGGTCCACGCGCTCGGCATAATCCATGCCCGACCGTTTCAGCTTCTTGTCGGAAAAAGGAAATCCGCACGGATCGATGATGTCCACCGGCACATCCATGCAGGCTGCAAGCCGCAGGATTGCGCCAACGTTACCTGCGATTTCAGGTTGGTAAAGTGCAATGCGCATCGCGATGCGATAAGCGAAGCAGTCAGCGTCCGGCAAGTGGCTCGGATTTCGTATTTGCAACTGCCGGTAACATCGCTATCAGGCGCGCAAATCTTACGGTTCCGGGGGTCGGTGTCCTGATTTTCCGCGGTTTCCATCAAGGAACAGTGGGATGGTAAGGTCGAAGTCGAATCAGGGATAAATGGAAAGCATGGCAAGTTTGACGGAAGACAGCGCAACCGCTGGCGAAGAACAAGGCGGCGTGCGTCGCCGTGACTTCATCAACGTCGCAGCGGCAAGTTTCGCAGGTGTGGGGGCTGTTTCGATTGCCCTTCCGCTCATCAACCAGATGAACCCGTCGGCAGACGTGCTCGCCGAGGCGTCGACCGAGATTGATCTCGCGGCGATCCAGCCGGGGCAGACGATCAAGACGATCTTCCGCAAACAGCCGCTGTTCGTGCGTCACCTGACGCCGGCAGAGGTCGCGTCTGCTGAAAAGGTCGATCTGGGTGAGCTTCGCGACCCGCAGTCGCTGGAACAGCGCACCAAGGCCGGCAAGAAGCAGTGGCTCGTCACCATGGGTGTCTGCACCCATCTGGGCTGCGTGCCGCTGGGTGCCGGCGAAGGCGAAGTGAAGGGCGAGTTTGGCGGCTATTTCTGCCCCTGCCACGGTTCGTCCTACGACACTGCCGCGCGCATTCGCAAAGGTCCGGCTCCGAAGAATCTCGAGGTGCCGCCCTACGAGTTCACTTCTGACACTGCCATCAAAGTCGGCTGAGGATAAGATCGATGAGTTTTCCTTGGGCTAACGAATATAAGCCGTCCAACCCGTTCATGCGGTATCTGGACGAGAAGCTTCCGCTTCCGCGCTTCGTCTACAACGCCGTCGGCGCCGGTTATCCGGTGCCCCGCAACCTGAACTATTTCTGGAACTTCGGCGTTCTCGCCGGGGTCGCTCTGATGGTCCAGATCGTGTCGGGCATCATCCTCGCGATGCACTTCGCGGCGGAAAGCACGGTTGCCTTTGCCTCGGTCGAGCACATCATGCGCGACGTTAACGCGGGCTGGTTCATCCGCTATGCGCACATGAACGGCGCCTCGATGTTCTTCATCGTCGTCTACATCCACATTTTCCGTGGCCTGTTCTACGGCTCCTACAAGCCGCCGCGGGAAATGGTGTGGCACCTTGGCCTCGTCATCTTCCTTCTGATGATGGCAACGGCGTTCATGGGCTATGTCCTTCCCTGGGGCCAGATGAGCTTCTGGGGTGCAAAGGTCATCACCGGCCTGTTCGGCGCCCTTCCGGTCATCGGCACGCCGATCCAGACCTGGCTGCTCGGCGGTTTCGCGCCGGACAACGCCGCGCTGAACCGCTTCTTCTCGCTCCACTATCTGCTGCCCTTCGTGATCCTGGGTGTCATCATCCTGCACATCTGGGCGCTCCACATCCCCGGTTCCTCGAACCCGACGGGCGTGGAAGTGAAGGACGAGCAGGACACGGTTCCGTTCCACCCCTATTACACGGCCAAGGATGGCGTCGGCGTTGCCGTGTTCTTCCTCGTGTTCGCAGGGCTGCTGTTCTTCGCCCCGAACTTCCTGGGTGAGCCGGACAACTATGTGCAGGCCAACCCGCTGGCGACTCCGGCGAACATCGTGCCTGAATGGTATTTCTGGCCGTTCTACGCGATCCTGCGTGCCTTCACGGTGGACTTCCTGTTCATCCCGGCAAAGCTGCTCGGCGTGCTCGCGATGTTCGCGGCCATCCTGCTGCTGTTCTTCCTGCCGTGGCTGGACACGTCGGCCGTGCGTTCGGGCCATTACCGCCCGCTGTTCCGGAAGTTCTTCTGGTTCGGCCTGATCCCGACAATCGCCATCCTCGGCTATTGCGGCGGATCGCACGCGACGGACGGCATCGTCCTGATCAGCCAGATTGCTTCGGCCTACTACTTCGCGCACTTCCTGATCATCCTTCCGATCATCGCGCGCGTCGAAACGCCGAAGCCGCTTCCCACCTCCATTACCGAAGCCGTTCTGGGCCATGCCCCGGGCGCTACGCTTCAGCCTGCCGAATAAGGACGAAAACGACATGATCCGCATTGGTGCATTTCTTGTTGGGCTGTTCTTCTCCGGCTGGCTGCTCGTGTCGGCCACGATGGGCGCGTTCAACTTCGTGACCAACCCGGCGGCTCCCACCGCCGAACACGAATTCCACAAAAAGCCGGAACCGGTGGACTTCTCGTTCAACGGCCCGGCGGGCAAGTACGACCGTGCCCAGCTGCAGCGCGGCCTTCAGATCTTCAAGGAAGTCTGCTCGGCGTGCCACAGCCTGAAGTACGTGTCGTTCCGCGACTTCAAGGACCTGGGTTACAGCGACGGCCAGATCAAGACGATCGCGCAGACCTGGCCGGCCGAAGCGCCGTCGATCAACCCGGAAACGGGTGAAGCCGCGACGCGCAAGCCGACCCCGGCCGACAAGATTCCGGCGCCCTATCCAAACGAAGTCGCCGCCCGTGCCGCGAACAACAATGCCGCGCCGCCGGATCTCTCCCTGATGGCGAAGGCCCGTCACGGTGGTCCGGACTACATCCACGCGCTGCTGACCGGTTATCAGGCACCGCCTGCGGAACTGAAGAAGAAGTTCCCCGAAGCGATGCCGGGCAAGACGACCCACTACAACCCGTACTTCGCGAACCTGAACCTCGCGATGCCGGCTCCGCTGACGACCGATGGTCAGGTGACCTATGGCGAAGGCGCACCCAAGCCGACGGTTGACCAGATGGCGAAGGACGTGTCCGCATTCCTGATGTGGACGGCCGAGCCGAAGCTCGAGAACCGCAAGCGTGCCGGCACGGCTGCCGTCATCTTCCTTCTCGTCTTCTTCGGCCTGTGCGTCGGTGCCTACAAGAACGTGTGGGCAGACAAGAAGGCACACGCCTGATCTCGTCTGCCGCTGGCTAAAGCCGGGCCCCACCCGGCCGTTATCTGACCCAGGGTCAGTTGAACGAATGAGGTGGGGTCATGGTCGAAAGCCAGATCGAATATAACTACAGCGCACTTGCGCGAACGGCCCGTCAGTCTGAGCGTCATGCTCACCACTGCCGGGCCGTTTTGTCTTCACAGCGTATTCCGCACCGCGAGGTGACGATCCGTGACGCCTCTGACTTCGGTCTGGGCGGGCGTGGCGCGATGCTCGTTCCGGGCGAGCACCTGCGCGTCTTTGTCGACAAGATCGGTGATTTCGACGCGGTCGTGAAATGGGCGCGCGGCGACAGCTTCGGCCTGCAGGTCGACCGCCAGGTCGATATCGCCCTGCTCCGTCAGGCAGAGGAAGACATGGCAATCGCCGATGCCGCATTCGCCCAGGCGGCCTTTGCCGACAGCAACATCACGCCCCTCATGAGCTGGAAGTCCTAAGACGCCGCCGCCCGCGCGGCACACGGCGCGTCAGGCAATCGCCTTTACGAAATCGTGCCAGCCGGCCGTCGTCCAGATGGAGAAGCGCAGCACGAGAACGGCGGCCGTCACGAACAGGCCGAGCAATGTCATCCAGTGCAGATCGCCGCGTGTGCGCCTGTCCCAGATGACGAGCGGCAGGATCGTGGCCCAGGCGAGAAATGCTGTGACATATTGCCCGGCAAAGCTTGGCGGGAAGAGCGGGAACCGGCCGATGGCAGGTTCCATCATCAAGAGGCCGAGGATGAGCATGGCGCGCTTGTGCGCCTGCGCATCGCGGCGATATTGCCAGCCGAGCCACAGGAACACCACGAACTGGGGGATGGTGGACAGCGGGACAGCGGTCCAGCTGACCGGATCAATGAAGGGCGGCTGATTGGCGCGCGCCACCTGCTGAATCGCGGTGACGAACATCAGCCCCAGCATGACCAGCGCCAGCCCAAAGCCGGTCACGCCCAATTTCATGTGCGTCAGCCGATTGCCGGCCGCGATCAGCCGCGTCTGCCACCAGAACAGCAGCATCCATGTCGTAAAGACGAGACCGTGCGCCCAGACCACCGGCGACATCGGCGTGTTGGGCCGGGGGACGTGGATGAGGCCGCGCAGGTAGAAGCTCGGGGCAAAGCCGATGAAGACGATCGCCGCCATCGCCACCGCCATCCTTCCGTAAAAGCGCCGTTCGCGCGCGCTCCTTTGTGCCGCCTCAGCCATCATCTTCCCCCTTTGACCAGATGAGTCTCGTCAAAAAGCTAGGCCCATCAAACGCCTGCGGCAAGATGCTGCCAGATTGGCACGATTGTATCAGCTGTCGCCCCCTCGCCTCATGCAACTGTCAGCTTGCATCACGGCCATGGGATGCGCAGGGGAGAAGGACGTCATTCAGGGAGAGACTGCCATGACAGTACCGTTTTCGCTTGCGGGGCGCACCGCGCTGATCACCGGCGCTTCGTCCGGGCTTGGCGCCCATTTCGCGCGGCTGTTCGCCCGCGCCGGGGCCAATATCGTCATCGGCGCGCGCCGCACGGACCGGATCGCCGCCCTGGCCAATGAAATCGAATCGGGTGAAACCGGCGCACTGGCCGTTCCCCTCGACGTGACCGACGAAGGATCGGTCAAGGAAGCCTTCAACATGGCCGAAGAGCGCTTCGGCACCGTCGATACCATCGTTGCGAACGCAGGCACCTCGGCCGCCGGTCGTGCGACCGACGTCAGCGTCGAGGCGCTGCGGATGGTGACCGAAACCAACTTCACCGGGGTCTATCTGACCGCCCGCGAAGGCGCCCGCCGCCTGATCGCAGGGGGCAGCCGGGAGACCGGCAAGGGCCGCATTGTCCTTATCGGCTCGATCACGTCGCACCTGACCGGACAGGGCGATGCCGCTTATGCCGCCGGCAAGGCCGCCGTTGCGCATCTGGGCCGCAATCTGGCGCGCGAATGGATCCGCCAGGGCATCAATGTGAACACCATCCAGCCCGGATACATTCAGACCGAGATTGCGGGCGACTGGTTCCAGACGCCGGGCGGGCAGGCCCAGATCGCGGCCTTCCACAGGAAGCGTCTCCAGCCGATCGAGTCGCTTGATGCGATGATGCTCTATTTTGCCTCCGATGCCTCTGCGCCCACCACCGGCGCGGTCATCGACATTGATGACGGACAATCGCTGTGACCGCACGCGCACAGGACATCGCCGCCCGGGTTGAGGCCTTCGTCCGCGACGTCGTCATCCCTTATGAACGTGATCCGCGCCGCGACCATCATGGCGCGCCGCTCGACGACCTCGTCATGGAGATGCGGGCCAAGGCGCGCGCTGCGGGCGTGCTGACGCCGCACATCCTGGCCGATGGCAGCCACCTGACGCAGCAGGAAACGGCGATCGTCCTGCAAAAATCCGGCCTCTCCCCGCTCGGCCCGCTCGCCGTCAACACCATGGCCCCCGATGAGGGCAACATGTACCTGCTCGGCCATGTCGGCAGCCCGGAGCTGAAGGACCGCTTCCTGAAGCCCATGGTCGCGGGGGAGGCCCGCTCGGCCTTCTTCATGACCGAACCGGCCTTGGAAGGCGGCGCCGGATCCGACCCGTCGATGATGAAAACGACCTGCCGCCCGGATGGCAATCATTGGGTGATCAATGGCCGTAAGGCGTTCATCACCGGTGCTGAGGGCGCAAAGGTCGGCATCGTCATGGCCAAGGCCGATGAAGGCGCGTGCATGTTCCTTGTCGACCTGCCCGACCCGGCCATCCGCATCGAACATGTGCCCAACACGATCGACAGCTCCATGCCCGGCGGCCACGCCACCGTCGTGATCGACAATCTGCGCGTGGCCGCTGACCAGATGCTGGGACAGGCCGGCGAAGGCTTCAAATATGCGCAGATCCGCCTCTCCCCTGCCCGCCTGTCGCATTGCATGCGCTGGCACGGCAGCTGCCAGCGCGCGCATGAAATCGCGACCGACTATGCCAACCGCCGGGAGGCCTTCGGCAAGGCCCTGATCGACCATGAGGGCGTCGGCTTCATGCTCGCCGAGAACATGATCGACCTGAAGCAGGCGCAGCTGATGATCGACTGGTGTGCCTCTGTGCTCGACACAGGCTCGCTGGGCACGGTGGAGAGCTCAATGGCGAAGGTCGCCGTGTCGGAGGCGCTCATGCGCATCGCGGACCGCTGCGTGCAGGTGATGGGCGGCATGGGCGTGACCGACCACACCATCGTCGAGCAAGTCTTCCGCGAAGTCCGCGCCTTCCGCATCTACGACGGGCCGACCGAGGTCCACAAATGGAGCCTCGCCAAGAAGATCCGGCGCGACTGGAAAGCCGCAAACGCCGCCTGACGCAAATGGGCGTCAGGCGGTCTTTTCGAAGGTGAGCAGTTCGACCGGTTCGTCCATCGCGACGCCGGCGCGCGGCCCTTGCGCCCAGGCGACCCGGGTCATCAATGTCCAGCCGTTCAGGACCTTTACCAGCAGCTGCTGGCCACAGCGCAGCGGCAGGTCCGATTCGATCTGGAGGCCGGTCGATGAGACGTTGCGCACGACCGCGCGGCGGCTCGACTGGCCGACGATCAGCCGGACGTCGCGCGTCAGCTCGTTCGGCTCGGTGCCGATCACTGGCGGCGGGGCGAGCAGCTTCAGACCGAAGCGGCGCCCATGCACCCAGCGCACCGTTGCGGGCACATAGTGAAGGCCGCTGAACGATACCTCCACATGTTCGCCCACGATGATGCGCGCCTCCGTTTCCCCCGTTAGCCCGGCTTCGGAGATATTGATGACCTCGGCGGGGACATCCAGCTCGACGGCGATGGCGTCGGCCTTCAGATAGACGCGCTTGCGTTCGGCGATACGGCGGCTTTCCCCATCGACCCGGCCCAGCGGCGCTGGAAAGATATCGGCTTCGACAGGCTCAAAGGCTTTGACGTGCAACATGGCAGTGACCCCACATTTCTGACCAGATCAGTCTAGCGGGAGTCTATTGAATCCGGTGTTGCACTACATCCTGTGGAATCCACGGTAGCGGTCCGGAGCGGCGGGTAACCTTTTGTTAACCAATCGCCTTTTCGGGATGCTCTTCCCTGTAGGACGGCAGGCCCGCGACCATCGCCAGCCGCACCGCCGCCGAGACGGTCCGCACGTTGAGCTTTTCCATCAAGGTCGCGCGGAAGCTTTCCACGGTCCGGATGCTGAGCCCCAGTTCATAGGCGATCAGCTTGTTGGGAAGGCCGTCGAGCAGCCCCTGCATCACCTGCCGCTCCCGGTTTGACAGCTTGGCCACGCGCGCCTTGGCATCATCAAGCTTGCCAAATTCGCTCACGCGCCGGTCCAGCTCGGCAAAGGCGTTCTCCAGCGTCGCGAGCAGATGTTCCTCGACATAGGGCTTTTCGATGAACTCAAAGGCACCATTCTTCATGGCGCGCACCGCCCGCTCAATGTCGCCCATGCCGGTCAGGATCAGGACGGGAAAGCGGATGCCGCGCGCATTGAGTTCCTCCTGCGTCTGATGCCCGTCCATGCCGGGCATTTGCAGATCGAGCATGATGCAGCCGGGCTCAGCCCCGTCCACCTCGGCCAGAAAGGCCTCTCCGCTCGGATATTGTTCGACGGCGTAGCCATTTGCCTTGAGCAGAAAGGCCGCCGACTCCCGGACGACATCATCGTCGTCGATCAGATATATGAGCTTCGTCAACTGCACCGTCTCCTGGCTCAACTGTTTGCGCTAGCTATCGTTGAAGCATTGACTTGAATCAACTATATTGGATGTGATTTCAGGATTATATTGCATCAATGTGGCGATGAAAGGCCGTCGATGCGAGACACTGCGACCATGGAGGGGAAACGGCACCGCACGCCGCGCGGGCTGACTTTCTATGTCCTTGTCGTACTTGCCTTAATCAATCTGGTAGCCGCCGCGGTCGTTGTCGGCCTTGCACTCTCGCGGATGCAGAACACCTCTTCGGAGATCATTCACCGCACCAAAGTAATCTCTGCCGTCAACCAAATATTATCCATAGCGCGGGACAGTGAAACGGGGCAGCGCGGCTATCTTCTGACCGGAAATGAGAGCTATCTCGATCCCTATCGGGGTGCATTAGATCAGGCCCCTGCCGCCTGGCGGGCGTTTTACGCCATGCCTCTTGATCCGTTACAGGTCGGACGGCGCGACGCGATCCGCACCAATTTCGACCAGAAGCTCGATCTCAACCGCCGGACCATCGCCCAATACCGATCTGGCAACCGCGCGCAGGCGATCTCGCAGGTCCAGACCGGCCAGGGCAAGGAGATCATGGACCGGATGCGCGCCGAGGTCGCGGCATTCCAGGCGCATGAGCAACGCGCCCTTGCCCATGCCGAACGCCGGTCGGCGGCAGCCATGCGGCTGGCGGCCATCCTTACCATCGTCGGCGGCCTCGCTTTCATCGGTGCAGGCGCGCTGATGTATGCCGCCGTACGGCGGGCCAGGGCCGATGCCGGGTCGGAAGCCGCCCGGGCTCTTTCGGCCGATATGCGGTTCAAGGCCACGTTCGATCAATCCGGCGTTGGCTTCATGCATATCGACAAAGAGGGCCGCCCCCTCCTCGTCAACGATGCCATGTGCGAGATGACAGGCTATTCGCGTGCGGAATTCGTCACGGCGACCCCGGAGACGCCGGCCTTTCCCTCCAACCTGTTTTCCAACAAGGCCAATTGCGACGCCCTGATCGGCGGTGAGATCGACGCCTACCGTCACGCCCGCCTGACCCGGACCAAGGACGGCCGCGAAATCTACCTTGCCTCGGTCGTCTCTGCCGTACGCGATGCGGCGGGCGGCGTTCTGTTCCTGTCGGCGGTCGTTTCCGACCTGACCGACCAATATGTCGCCGAAAGGAACCTGCGCGACAGCCAGGAGCGGCTGCGGCGGCTTCAGGATGAATTCGCCCATGTCGCCCGCGTCAACGATCTGGGCGAAATGGCGGCGGCCATCGCGCATGAGGTCAACCAGCCCCTGACCGCGATCAACAACTACCTGTCCGTCGCCGGCAAGATGGCCGCGCGAGGATCAAGCGCGGCCGACATGGGTGATGTGATCCAGCGCGCGGGCGAACAGGCCCTGCGGGCGGGCCAGATCATCAAGCGCATGCGCAGCTTCGTCGAACGGACCGAGGACGTCCGCGAGATCGAGCGGGTCGGAACGCTGATCGCCTCCGCCGTCGAACTGACGCTGCTTGGCACCGACCGGGACGCCGTCTCGTTCGAGCAATCTGGCAATGCCGATGCCGCACTGGTCCGCGTCGACCCGATCCAGTTCCAGCAGGCGCTCATCATCCTGATGCGCAACGCCATCGAAGCCTTTTCAACAGCCAAGTGCCCCGGAAAGTGCCACATTCACCTCACCAGCACGTTCGACGCCTCAGGTCAGAATGTGTGCGTTGATGTGTCAGACAATGGCCCCGGCCTGCCCGGCGATCTGGCGCAGGAGGTATTCAAGCCCTTTGTCACGTCCAAGCCCGGCAATATGGGCATGGGCCTTTCCATCGCCCGGCGTCTGATCGACAGCCATGGCGGGCGGCTGACAATGGAATCCCCGAAGGATGGTGGCGCGACCTTCCGCATCACCATTCCGCTCGTCGAAAACAATCTGGATCAGGCGGCGTAAGCAGGAAAAGGCCGCACGGCCCGGTCGACGCTCAGTCGCGTTCCGCGCGCGCTGCCAGCGCCACCGCTTCGGCCATCGACCGCACCTGAAGGCGGCGCACGATATGGGCCCGGTGCATTTCGACCGTACGCGGGCTGATGCCCAGATGCGCCGCGATCGACTTGGTCGCCATGCCGTGTGCGATCATCTGCAGCACGTCATATTCGCGGGGCGAGAGCCGCTCACGCACCTCATTCTCATCCGACGGCTCGGCTACGCCCTGCACCGCGGCCTGCCGCGCGAATGCGGCATTGACGACCGACAGCAGCATTTCGGGCTGGATCGGCTTTTCGATGAAATCGACAGTGCCAAGCTTCATCGCCATGACGGCCGACGGCACGTCGCCATTCCCGCTCATCATCACCACCGGCCAACCGACCTGCGTGCGTTCGCGCAGCGCCATCAGGAAATCGATGCCGTCCATTGCCGGCATGTGCAGATCGAGCAGAACCGGCGCCGGCTGCAGCGCGGTGAAACTCTCGAAAAAGTCCGTCGCCGCCCCAAAACTATGCGTCTCAAACCCATGCGCGCGCAACAACATCGCCAGCGACAGCCGGACACCCTGATCGTCATCGACGATGTAGACGAGGTTCGTGGCAGACATGAACGGACGCGCTTTCGGAAAAAGAGGCAGGAACGAAACTCCGGCCGGATATCGGGACAAATACCCGCGCGGCCGCACAGCGGCGAGATAGGGAAAATACGGAGGGGGGGTCTAAAACGATTGCGCAGTCATGGAGGAGAATCACCCGACAGGTTGGGGCACACTTTACAGAAGGCGCGTTCGTCCATATTGGCGCAATCCATGTCGCGTTCGAAGAATTCTGCAGACAAGGGCGATATACGTCGCAGGGTCGAACGCAGTTCCCCGAATCTCAATCGTCACGTTCTTTCTGACGGCGCTGCACGCCCGGTGAGGCGTCGAGGCCTCCAGACCGCCCCTTCAAATGCATGGCGTCTCAGTCCCGACAATCGTCCAGCTTTTTGGGCCTTGATGGCATTTTTCGGCCTGCTGTTTTTTCTGGGTGGCAGCAGCTGGGGGAATGAGGCAGGCCTCATGATCCTTAGACCTGCGGCGATCCTATTACTCTGCTATGGATTAACCCATCTGGAGCGTCCGCTACTCAAGCAATATAGTTCAGTTTTCGTCTTATTTGGCGCTGTGACAGCCTTGGTCGTACTGCACTTGGTGCCTCTGCCGCCGTCAATGTGGCAGCTGTTGCCGACGCGGGATCTGCTCAAACAGATCGACATGGCGGCAGGGCTGGGGCACATTCATAGACCGCTGTCAGTCGCCCCGGACGCCACTTGGAACGCCCTCTATTCGCTTGCGGTGCCGGCTGCCGTGCTGGTAACCGCTGCGCAGCTGAAGCTCGCAGATCAAATGCGACTAATGATAGGTTTGTTGGTTTTCATTCTCGCAAGCTCAGTTGTTACGGTGGCCCAAGCGACAGGTTCTGATGTTGCATTCTATGGCGTCACGTCCACCACCCCAGGCATTTTTGCAAATAGAAACCATCAAAGCGCCCTTATCGCCATCGCTTTCCCAGTGCTCGCCTCGGCCAGATATTTTGCAACACGCGTCGGCATGATGAATGGAAGGCTCGCCAACATTTTATCCATTGCACTGGGGCTATCGCTTGTGCCGCTTGTGATCATCATAGGCTCGCGGACGGGATTGGTTCTTTGCTTCATCGCGATTGCCCTACTCGCAACGATCGTACCGGGGCAGATAAACGGTTCCTCACACAGCAAGCAGCTCGGTGCCGCCGCCATGAAATGGATTGGCGCGGCGGTCGCCGTCGGGAGCATGGTCTGGCTCACCTTCGCGGCTTCACGGGATGTCGCCTTCACCCGCCTTGGAGACACCCATGAAGATGGAAGATCTGCGATCTGGCGTGGAGTCGCGGACGACCTTCCAAACTGGATGCCTTGGGGTTCCGGAGTGGGCAGCTTTGCAGACGCTTATCAAATCAACGAGTCCAAATGGGTTCTTGGTCCAAAATTCCTGAACCATGCGCACAACGACTGGCTTGAGGTTGTCTATACTACTGGCGTTCCAGGCTGCATCCTCTTAGTGGCTGGATGCGCTCTTTTCCTTGCTGGACTGTGGCGGCTGCGCGGAACCGATGGGCGCGCTTCGACCCTGGCGCGATGCGGTATCGTGATTATATTTTTGCTCGCCTTGGCTAGCATTACAGACTATCCGATCCGCACCCCGATCATGGCGTCAATTATGTCGCTTGCGGCGATATGGTCTTGTTCCCCCCAAGAGGACCGGAAATGAATTTTTCAGAGAGCTGTTCTCGAGTTCGATTGTTGGCCACTATGGTGACGTCTGGCGCTTTGCTTGGACTGACCGGGTGCGCGTCCTCAACTCAAATGTCTGCGCCCGTTCAAGACCTCAAGCGGGTAGACGTGTCCTCGATGCCCGTGCCTTCGACTGCCGATCTGTCTGCCTCGGATAGGCCATATCGGGTTGGTCCGTTCGACAAACTGACGATCGACGTTTTCGGCAGCGAAGAGTTGAGTCAGAAGGAGGTGCAGGTCGATGCGAGCGGTCGAATTACCTTCCCGCTGATTGGTACGGTCGAGGTCGCAGGAAAGACGCCGGGAGAAATCGGCGCTGCGATGCAGGATCTTTTCCGCGGCCGCTTTATCAGAAACCCTCAGGTGACTGTAAATCTCAAACAGATTGTCAGTCAGACTGTCACCATCGGCGGTGAGGTTCGTAAGCCGGGCGTTTATCCCATTATCGGCAAGATGACCTTAATGACTGCAATCGCGTCCGCAGAAGGTTGGACGGACATTTCGGATCGCGGCAATGTTGTTGTCTTTCGGACGGTGAATAAGCAGGACTACGCAGCGGTGTATAACGTCAAGGCGATCCAGCGAGGACGCTATCCCGACCCCGAAGTATTCGCAAGCGACGTTGTTATGGTTGGCGACTCGCAGTCGAGAAAGATCTGGAAGGACTTCCTCGCTGCGTCACCCCTATTGGCGCCAGTCGTCTTGCTCATCGGCCGAAATTAATGACCTTCCGGATTTTGACATGACTGATACCGTAATGAATTCTGGCAACCAGCTTGCGATGACTTCAATCGACGGGCGGCAGGATGGCTTCCACCTGCCGCCGGTTTTGCTCCAATATTGGCACACAGCGATGCGCTGGCGCTGGCTCATGGCTGGCATTACAGCAGCCTGCCTGATCCTCGGGATTGTCCTCACGTTGCTGACCGCCCCGCTATATACCGCGAAAGTTCAGATTCAGATTGATCGTCAACAAAAGCAAGTGACGAAAGTCGAAGGTCTGGAGGCGCAAAACGCTTCTCAAGACTTGGAATTCTATGCCACTCAATATGCTTTGTTGAAGGCCCGCCCTGTAGCAGAACGCGTTGCTGCCGAACTGAACCTTTTCGACAATGTCGCCTTTTTGGAAGCACATGGCATTCAGGCGGACAAATTCCTCAAAAAGGATCCGCTGAAGTCCGAAGCGCAAGTGAAAGATCAGCGTCGACGCGCAGTGGTCGACATTCTGCTTTCAAAGGTAACCATCTCACCGCTTCGCGGTTCGAAACTCGTCGACATTACCTACACCTGCCGCAACCCGGCATTGTCTGCAGCCATCGCAAACAAGTGGGCATCTTCGTTTATTGCGCTAAGCATGGATCGCCAGTTTGCGTCGACAGCAGATGCCCGGGCGTTCCTCGAAAATCGACTGCAAACACTGCGGGAACGCCTGGATGAAAGCGAAAAGCAAGTTGTCCTTTACGGGTCGAAATCCGGAATCGTCTCCCTCGACCAGATACGGGACGCCGATGGTCGAACAGTAGGTAACCGGACATTGACCGGCACCACGCTTGAGCAGCTCGCAACAGCGCTAAACCAGGCAACCGCCGATCGTATTGCAGCGCAGGCAAGAGCCCAGGGAAGCGGGGAAACCGCACTGGAAGCCGTCAACAGCATATCACTTGCCAATCTGCGCCAGCAGCGCGCCGAAATCGCAGCGCAGTATGCAAAGGCCTCTGTGCAGTTCGAGCCCGAGTATCCGCGGGTTATGGAGTTGTCAAAACAGCTTCAGGCCTTGGACTCCGCAATAGGAAGGGAAACGTCCCGAATTTCGCAGGCCAGAAACCGAGAGTACCGGGAGGCGCTCGCACGCGAAGTCGACCTACAATCCAAGGTCGATCTTATAAAAAGGCAGTTGGACACTCAAAACCGGGCAAATATTCAATACTCGAACTATCAGCGCGAAGCTGACACCAATCGGCAACTCTATGATGCGCTTCTGCAGCGCTACAAGGAAATTGGCGTCGCTGGCGCCGTGGGCGTCAACAACATTTCGATTGTCGAGCCTGCTATGGTGCCCGCTGCTCCTTCTTCGCCGCGCTTGATGTTGAACGTTGCCTTTGCGCTCGTCCTCGGCCTGCTGCTCTCGGCTGCCACAGTGTTTGCCTTGGAGCAGATTGACGAAGGTATCCGCGAACCTGGGCAGGTCGAACAGTTGCTGCATGTGCCGTTGCTCGGCATCACACCAATGGTCGAGACCACCGTCGTCGAAGAGCTTCACGATCCCAAATCCCACTTTTTCGATGCATGCTTTTCCATCCGCTCGAGCTTGGCGTTTTCGACCAATCACGGGTTTCCGAAGTCGTTGGCAATCATCAGCACTCAGCCCAGTGAAGGAAAGTCGTCCACGGCGCTCACTCTTGCTGTCGTGCTTGGCAGGACCGGGAAACGCGTGCTGCTCGTCGATGGCGACCTTCGATCACCGTCGGTCCATGCGATGGTTGGCGCGCCGAATGACCGCGGTTTCAGCAACTATCTGGCAGGTGACAACGATTGGGCGACGCTTCCCCATGAAACAGCGTTCAAGAATCTATCCATCATTGCCGCTGGCCCCATTCCCCCAAGTGCTGCTGAACTATTGAGCGGTGACCGTCTTTCGCAGTTTGTGAGCGAAGGGTTGCAGCAATTCGATCACATCATCATCGACAGCCCGCCTGTTCTCGGCATGACGGACGCGCCTCTGATCGCAAAGGCCGTTGAAGGCGTTGTCTACATCGTTCAGTCGGGCGGCGCGGCCAAGCGCGGTATCAAGGCGTCGATTGATCGTCTCCGGTTGGTCAACGCACATCTCTTCGGTGTAGTTCTTACAAAGATCAGTAGCGGATCGCGTGGTTATGGTTATGGCTATGGCTATGGTTATGGCTATGGTTCCCACTATGGCGATCATAAGAAGCAGGCGTAAGACGCGTTGTGGATGCCCTTCGCTTAGTCCGCATAGTTCCAATTGCTGCGCTTATAGTCGTTTCGGCTATGGCAGCTTGGCAGTCGGCGGAGTATTCGTGGACGGCGTTTCTCGCAAAGGCTGACCCGGCACGCGCATTGGCAGCGGCACCTGACAGCGGGGCGGCCATCGTCGCGCAAGTGACAGCAAAGATCGAGAGTAACCCAGGCTATGTGCCAGGGCGCTTAGAGGCCAAGAGCGCCTTGGCTTCGCTCCGTGATCGGCCGCTGAACGAGGGAGCGCTTCGCATCCTCGCGAGTGTTCGGGAACGAGACGGAGATGAATCTAAAGCAGCCGAGTTGATGCGGCTTTCAGATCGTGTTTCCCGAAGGGACGTTCTCGCGCAGCTCTGGCTTATAGAAAATGCGGTTCGTCTGGATAACGTTAGCGGAGCAATTGAGCATTATCACAACGCTTTGTCCTTGCGCGCCGAATTAGGCCCAGTTCTTTTCCCAATTCTTTCGGCCGCATTGCCGCATGAGGAGGTACGAAGAGCACTGCAGCCATATATCAGAAATGGTGTCGCCTGGGTGCCGGCGTTTCTCACCATCGCCGCAGCAAACTCCCCGACCCAGGCAATATCAAGTGTGCTCGGCACGAACGCCGCGTATCTATCCGACGCCAGCTTTGATCGCGCCAAGGCCACAATGATCCACCGTCTGCTGTTGGAAGGCAGTTCGTCGGCCACGACCCTAGCCAGTGCTTTCTGGCCAGGACTGGGGGCGTCCGCCTACAAATCCTTTGGGATGTCTGCCGCCAGTCGCGATGGGCGGACTGGAAGGTTGGCATGGGACCTCCCCCAAACCGAGGGTGTCACGTCGTCAATCGAGAGTGATGGCATGGTCACTGCCAGCATAGCACCTTTGGCAAGAGGTGTTCTGGTCGAACGTGACTTTCCGGTCACGCCCGGGCAGAGCTACCACCTGTCCAACAGCTTCCGACAAACTGAGCGCAGCGCTCCGGCGACGCTTCGGTGGATTGTGGCATGTGTGTATGCAGATAGGCTCGAAACGGTAGCCAGCGAGGGTTCGCTCACGAACCAGAGCGCCGCTGCGTCTGCCATGGATATCACCATTCCCGCCGGGTGCAATTTAGCCCGTTTCTCGCTGGCGGTGCAGGGCCCGGATAGCCAAACCCCGGCCGGCGTTGTCGCGTCCGGCTTCACTTTGACGAGGCGCTGAGACCAACATGATTTCACGCGCCAACACCGCAATACTCGCCCTTCCTCGCTGGACGAAGCGGCTGGTTGCGGTGTGCGCCGACATCGCGATGTGCATCGGCACCGTTGCAGCCGCCTTTGCACTTCGCTTGGATGGCTGGGTGTGGCCACAGGACACAAGATGGTTTGCCTATCTCGCCTCAGTAACCTTCGCCATCCCGTTATTCGTAAGCTTCGGTCTTTACAGGGCGATTTTCCGTTATGCCGGATGGGGCGCGATGATGAGCATCGCTCGTGCATGCGCTATTTACGCCCTTATTTATTCGTTCGTCTTCACTTGGATCGGAATTGTAGAAGTTCCACGCAGCATCGGTCTGCTACAACCCATCTTGCTCTTTCTGGCCATAAGTATCTCGCGTGCCGTTGCACGCTACGTTTTGGGTGGAGAGTATCGCGATTTGCTCCGCATTCACGAACGAAAGCGTGTGTTGATTTATGGGGCGGGATCTGCCGGTCGCCAACTCGCCGCGGCTTTGGCGAGTTCCGACGAAATGACACTGGTCGGCTTTGTCGATGACGACGAGAGCCTCATTGGGGGGGTCCTAAACAGCAAACGAATCTACAGCGGTAGAAACCTCGCTGAAACTATCCGCGACCTCGAAGCGACAGATTTGCTTCTGGCGATCCCCTCTGCAACTCGGCAGCGACGGGCAGCAATCATTGATGATCTGCATGGTGCTCCTGTGGTCATACGGACGCTGCCTGGTCTGATGGATCTCGCGCACGGAAGGGTCACCGTCCAGGACCTGCGCGAACTTGAAATCGAAGATTTGCTTGGACGCGAGCCTGTACCGCCAAACACACTCTTATTATCCCGCAACATCGCCGGCAAAACCGTCATGGTGTCCGGCGCAGGAGGGTCGATCGGAAGCGAACTATGTCGCCAGATTCTCGATTTGAAGCCGAAGACCCTCCTGTTGGTCGAGTTCAGCGAATTCAATCTCTATGCAATCGAACAAGAGTTGAACGCTCGTAGCGCAGCGGCTTCTGGCGACACGGCCTCTCAAATCGTTCCTCTTCTTGCGTCGGTTCAAGACACCTCTCGGCTTGACGGTCTGTTTGAAATTTGGCGGCCTGACACCGTCTACCATGCCGCAGCCTACAAACATGTGCCTATCGTAGAGTTTAATCCTTCCGAAGGCGTGCGAAACAACGTCTTCGGAACCCTTTGCGTTGCACAGCTGGCTATGAACTTCGGTGTTAAAAACTTTGTGCTTATCAGCACCGACAAAGCGGTTCGTCCGACAAATATCATGGGCACTACAAAAAGACTGGCAGAACTCGTCTTGCAAGCCCTTGCGCGAGAGGCCAGCCAGACCAAGTTTTCAATGGTCCGTTTCGGGAATGTGTTGGGATCGAGCGGCTCGGTCGTTCCCCTCTTCCGGCACCAGATTGCCTCGGGCGGTCCGGTGACGATTACGCATCCAGAGATCACACGCTACTTCATGACCATCCCTGAAGCAGCCTCGCTCGTTATCCAGGCTGGCGCGATGGCGGCAGGAGGGGAAGTATTCCTTCTCGATATGGGCGAGCCTGTGAAGATCGCTGATCTTGCGCGGCGTATGATAGAGTTGAGCGGCCTCACGTTGAAGGGGCCGGACAACCCTGACGGAGACATCGAGATCAAATTCGTTGGCCTGAGACCTGGTGAAAAGCTCTACGAAGAGCTCCTGATTGGCGAGAATCCGGAGCCCACCTCGCATCCTCGGATCATGAAGGCGCGTGAGCACCACATCGAATGGAGGGAACTGGCGCCCCAGCTGGATACGCTCCGACAAGCCGTCGAAAATGGTGAAGTCTTCGACATCTTGGCCATTCTTAGAAATTTGGTGCCGGAGGCCAGTCTGGAAGAGCGCGGCCCATTCAGGCGAACCACCGTGACATCCTGAATTACCTCACGAACATCAGCAAAAAAGTCCGATAGCGGGTTAACGGCAGGCAGATTTGAGGACTGCAACAACTTTCGCGCAATAATCCTCGAGCTGTACATCGGTGATAGTCGGATGGGTCAGAAACATTAGGCTAGTCTCACCGAGCCTCTGTGCGACGGGCAGCCGCCTTGCAGGGCGACACTCCAATCCGTCGAAGGCCTTTTCGAGATACACTTCCGAGCAGCTGCCTTGGAAAACAGGGGCGCCAGCCTCAGTGCACGCTTGCACGATGCGGTCACGGTTCCAATCAGGTCGAAGACCCCCTTCCTCCACGTACGCGTAGAGGCGGTAGAATGCATGGCGGTGTTGATCCGAAGGGAGCGGGACCCTTATGGCATCCTGAAACGGCAAGAGGCTATCGACGAGGCGGCCTGCGATGTGCCGACGGCGCGCTGACCAAGTGTCCATTCGGCTGAGCTGTATCCGACCGATAGCCGCCTGCATCTCAAGCATCCGCCAGTTTGTCCCCACGCTTTCGTGCAGCCAGCGGAAGCCGGGAGCATGTGAGCGATTGTACACCGCGTCCCAGCTCTTGCCATGGTCTTTGAACGACCACATCCTGGCCCACAATGTCTCATCCTGACAAGTGACCATACCGCCCTCGCCACCAGTCGTCATAATCTTGTCCTGACAAAACGACCAGGCACCTATATGACCGATCGCGCCAACCGACTGGCCGCGATAGCGGGCCCCGTGCGCCTGAGCGCAGTCCTCGATGACCTTAGCTCCGCAGCGACCCGCGACTGCCATGATATCACTCATCTCGCATGGCCAGCCAGCCAGGTGGACCGGGATGATAGCGCGAGTGTTTTCGGTCATGACTTCAGCTACGGTTTGTGCGCTGATGAGACCGCTATCCTTGTCGATATCCGCAAACACCGGCTTAGCTCCTGCGTTCAGCACACAAGTCACGGAAGCGATAAAGGTACGCGGGGTCACGATGACTTCGTCGGAATGGCTGCCGCCAAAGGCTGCTCCGATACCCAACCCTTGCAGGGCCAGATCCAATGCCAACGTACCATTAGAGACAGCGATCGCTTTGTTGGCGCCGACCCAGCTTGCGAATTCGCGTTCGAATACCCGACACTGCTCTCCAGTCCAGTAGTTCACACGATTTGATCGAAGCACTTCCGCCACCGCGTTGGCCTCTTCTTCGGTATATGACGGCCAAGGTGCCAAACTCGTATTCAGCATTTCAAATGCTTCTCCCCAGATGGAGCCGGACATCCACGGCTAGATAAGCGCTCGCTTGCCTAGCTACCGAATTCGGATGGTTCGCCCGGACCGCTGCAGAAAGCCGATCAGTGGGCGAAATGTTGGACTGTCCACTCGCATGCCCATGTTTTGGCGTCCTAGCGCATATTACCTGTAAACTTGCTAGTTGTGGCTTCACCATGAGCCGATACACCCTCACGCCTCAACACTTTCGCGATGGTCATCACTATTATACGCAAGTCGAGCAAAAAGTTACGATTATCGACGTACCAAAGGTCCAAAGCGAACTTTTCGTCCCAAGTCACGGCATTCCGACCATTCACCTGAGCCCATCCCGTTATACCTGGACGAACATCATGACGGCGTGCCTGTTCTGCTGAGTAAAGAGGCAAGTATTCAACCAGCAGGGGTCGGGGGCCGACAAGACTCATTTCCCCCTTCAAAACGTTCCATAAACCTGGCAACTCGTCTAGACTGGTCGATCGAAGCAGACGGCCGAAGCGCGTCAACCTCTCCGCGTCCGGCCGCAATTTGCCATTTGCGTCCGCGAAGTTGTTCATCGAGCGAAACTTGAACATGTTGAACAGTCGGCCATGAAGCCCTGGCCGCTCTTGGCAGAAAAGGACTGGAGTACCCAGCTTGAGCCGCACCAACAGTGCGACAATCGCGATGACTGGCGAGAGAAACAACATGGCCGAGGCGGCTATGACTATATCGAACAACCGCTTCATGGCTGCCTCCCCACGTCAGCCCCCCGGTTTTGATGGGGGAAGACGACGGCTGCCATTTGGCGTGCGAGTTGCGAGTATTGGCGATTGCTTTTTATCCAAGCGCGCCCAGCCGCCCCGATGCGCGCGCGCTCTTCGCAAGGAAGCGCCGCGAGGCGAAGGATCTCTTCCCGCAACGCTTCTGCATTGCCGGCTGGAACAAAACGCCCGCCGCCGGACTCGTTTAACATGGACGGATAACCGGAATAAGCTCCGATGACCGGCCGTCCGGCAAGCAGGTAGTCGTTCAACTTGTTGAGCGACATGCCATAATCCCAGACCTTGGAAGGATAGGTGGAAAAGAATGTAACATCACAGTGTCGTAGCAGGGATTGCACCATATTTTTAGGAACTGCTGGTGCAAAGCTGACGTTTTGCAGGTCTGCAGTGTCCCGCTCAAAACGTTCCTTCAGATCACCGTCTCCGACCAATAGGAAATGGATATCCGGACAGGCGGTCATCTCGCGCGCAGTTTGAAGCAATACCTCCAAGGCATTTGTTTGACCGATTGTCCCGGCATGGCAGACGATGAACTTTCCACGCGGAATATGGGACGTGACGTAGTCCTCCGGCAAAGGGTCCGGCTCCCCTAGTTGTGAAGCGTCAATGCCCATAGGAATACAATAAACCGGTACAGGCGCTCCCGAAACTTCGCGCACATGCTGAACCAGGTTTGGCATTGTGCCGATAACGGCGTCGCTTTTCCGATAAGCAAGTTTTTCCACCCATTGCAGCGCGACAACGAACGGATTCCGGGGACTGAAACCGCCTTCCGCGACGAGCGTCAATGGCCAGATATCCCGGACTTCGAACACAAGCCGACAGCGATACCGCGCACGAAGCAAAAGACCATTGAAAATGGTGAGAAGGGACAACGAAGACACAATGACGACTGAAGGCGGCGGGAGCTGCTTCTTCGGCAAGCGCCAAAGCCTCCATTCAAACTCGAGCCAGCTGAAGATCCGGCCGACCGACTTTGCCCCTGAATATTTGCGCAATCTGATCCAGTGGATCTCCACATTATCAATTGCTTCAGCCAAATGCGGCCGTGCGAGGTGCCTGCTGACGAAGAGATGGTTCGAAGCGCCAGCGAACACGACAGGCCGAATGCCGAGTGCAGCGAGTTCCCGCAGCAGTAGAAACGGTCTAGAACCGACTCGATGTTCTGGAAGCCCGAAATACTTCGAGATGTACCACACAGTCTCTAACACGGTAAGCTCTTAATAGAGCCGCGGGATGGCGTTGACTGTCTTCACTACCTCAGCAAACGGCAACCCGACTGCGTCGAGATACCATTTCATGTTGGCGTAGCGTGGTCGGTTTTCGTCTTCGATCAGTGCCAGAGCCTCATCCCGCGTTATTTGACCTTCGCGGATCTGATTGCTCCGGAATGTCTCATGCTCTGAAAAGCCGGCAACTGTATAGTACACATAGTTATAGAAGGCGGCGGTGCCGTCGCCGATCCGCCATGTGGTGTTTGTATCAGGTGCCTTTTCCCAGTCATACATGGCGAGACACTGGTCGACAAGACGCTCGTCCCATGTCCAATAATCAAACACGTGGAAATAATCAGTCTTGGCGTGGAAGCTGCGATAATATTCGCCAGAGATGGTGTCCCATATCGACCGATTAAAATAGCCTGGGCTTTTCGCCATCGCTCTCAGGCGAAGATATTGATAGCGCAGTTGCTTTGCAGCCCCGTTCGAGTAAACCTTGTCTTCCTCAAAATCGGGAGGAACACCCAGGAAACCGGCCTTGAAGTGCGTAGTCTCAAGCGGGTTGACCCCCCACAAGTTGAGGGAAATGCCGGTTTGACGCTTCACCGTCTCGACGTGACGGAAAAAGTGCTTATCGCCAGCCATCAATATGTTGATCATTCCCAGATCGGGGTTCTTCAGCCACGCAGTCAGGTTCATCCGGATGTTTCGGCGTTTAAGGCTGATATCATCTGCGACAATAATGTTTTCCACACCTAGTTCCGCGCACATCCGACTGATGTTGCGGCGTCCCAGGTCCGTCACCATGCCCCAGTCATATGTGTAGGTGATGGGCTTCATCTTCAGTTCTTCGACGATAAGATGGAGCGCATAGCAGCTGTCCCGTCCACCCGAAAACGGAACGATACAGTCCTCGCCTTTCGCGCGCCGGAACGGCTCAACCAGATCAAATAGTTCCTGTTTCGGTTTGGGCTTGTTCCGCTGCCGATAATTTGTGCAATAATTGCAGACGCCTTCTGAATCGAAACGAATGTAGGGCATTGTTTCCGGGAGTACGCACTTTGTGCACCGCCGGAGATTGTGCGGCTCATAAACGAGCAGCTTTTCTTCGGCAGAAGTGAGAACCAATTCCGGGATCAGGTTTTCCGTACGGACGTTCACGTCCGTCACATCGAAATCCGAACTGCTCACTGGAATGTCGATGATGGCACCCTCGCGCCTGATTTGCCGCACGTTGACGCAGCCCAACTCCTTCAGAGGAAATGCCTCTGAAGAGAAGAGTGTATCGCCTCCCTTCTCGCCGACGTAGAGGCTACCGTTGTTCGAAAACAAACACAGTTTCCCAATCTTTGGGAATACAACAGCACACGCCGCCACGCCTTTGCACGCATCAAGGACTGTCTTTGCTACATTATCGACATGGCCATCGCGCTCAACGGATGTTGCGGCCAACGCCGCAATGACTTCCGTGTCGATTTCCAACTCGCGGCTTTTGTCGAGAGTCTCCCAGACTTTCTCATGATTGACGATAATGCCGTTGTGCAAGACACAAACGCCGTCGCGAAGGACAGGCTGATTGTCGCTCAGTCCGTTCGTGATCAGGCGGCTGTGGCCCATCACGACGTCGGAAGCTCCAATTTTCGTATCCGCCAGTAAGCGCGATACGTCATGATCTGCCCGCTTTACGTGATAGCTATCGGCAAAGTGATATACGAGGCCGCTGGAGTCCCTCCCGCGCTGGCGCGCGTGAGTGGCAAGTGCCTGAAGATCCGATTTCGCCCAAGTAGAACGGGATACGATCCCGAAAATTCCGCACATCGTGTTTACCCTCGGTGACAGGCTAGATTGTCGAGTTTCGAAAGCTGCTAAGAATACGCTATTGAGCAGACGGACGAACGAGCAAGTGACTATGATAGAAATTAATGAGCCGCTCCGCCTCGGCGCCCCAGTTGTACCTGAGTTCCACGGCGGACCGACCGCATTTGCCCATTGCCTCGGCATCCTTCGGATGATCGATTATCCAGCGCATGCAATTTGCAATAGAGGCAGAATTGCGAGGGTCAACTAATAGTCCACAGCTAGAGTCCTCGACAATTTCACGCCAAACCGGAAAGTCTGACGCGATGACAGGCACTCCCGCAGCCATGTACTCAAACAGCTTGATCGGCAAAGTTAGCATCTCATGTTCAACCGGCTGCAAAACCACAAGTCCGGCGCGCACTTCCCCGAGGATTTGCCCCACTTTCTCGCGCGATGCCCAGCCTTCGAATATGACGGAACGGTCCCACTCGGCCATGGCCTTGGCCTGCTCCTCGGTCTTTTGGATTGCGAAGCTCCCCACCAATCTGAGCTTCGCATTCATGTCGGCCAACTGAGCCGTCGCTTCCATCATCCCGAATATGTTGCGTACTTCCGAGATGTAACCGACATAGGCGAAATGGGCAGGGCGTTGATCCAGCGAACGTGCGTCCGGCTGATGCAGTTCCTCCAGAATCGGAAAGTTACGGACCAGAACTGTCTTGGCCGGCGGAAACCGGTCAGCAATGGTCTGGGTCGGCACAACGAGGCCGTCAAAGACGCGCGCGCCAATCCATTCGGCCGCCGCAACGAAAGGTGGCAACGTTCGCTGCGCCCAGGGCGGAAGACCCGGATTGTGCTTGACCTGTTCGGGCATGTCCTCATGAACATCGTAAACGATCCTGATCCCCGCGAGCCGCAGCAGAATTGCCCAGGGCAGCAGTTCAGGATCGTGAAAATGTGCAACCTTGGGCCGCGCCTTCAAAACGGCGCGAAACATCCGCCAGCCGCCGACGAACATCCGCTTCAACCGCGGAAGCCGAGGGCCGGTATCCACAACAGAATAGCCATGCCGGGCATCAATCTCATTGCCCAGCCCGTCCTGCACATACAGCGCCACATCGTCAAAAGCACGGGAAAGGGACGCGACCTCTTTCGAACGTATCCGGGAGTCGTCCCTCGGGTGAACCGTCGTAAAATGAATGATCATCGCGCAGCGCTCCCCGCTAATCCCTTCGACGAGCCACTTGGAGGACTGACCAGCAAGTATATGAGGAGCAGCAACAGCCCGTGAGTGAGGAGGGAAGTCAGTAAATCAGCGCTGGACAGGATGTTGAATATAGTAACAAAGCTCACCGCCGCGACAAACGCATGCCCCACACGCTCAGCCACGCTGTTCAAGAAAGCAATGATGAGACCGGTCGCCATCGAGTAGGCCAAAACGCCAGGCACCCCGGCATTCGAGAAGCCGCTACCCACGATGCCTGTGTTCGCGGACGTATCCAGATCGCGAAAATACTCATAGCCGATGATAAACGGCGCAGTCAGATTATAATCACTCGTCGTGGCCCAAGAAAAGAACCGCGAAGACGACCAGTAGTAAAACGGGTTATCAGAAAAAAATTCAATGTATTTTGAGTCAAGCATCGCTGGAACGAAAAGAACCCTCCTGACAATAAGTGACGTTAAATAAGATATATCTCCAGGATAACCGAAAAAACGTGTAAACAATATTTCCATTATTGATATCGATGGAATTATGATAAAAACATCGGGAAAATATCTTGATATTAAACGACTATTAAAAGAAGCATATAAAAACAAAGCCACAGGCGGAGAAAACAGAACACTTTTATGGTGACTCATTCCAAACAGAATTATGGTCAAGGCCAATGCGCCTACGAAATATACATACGAGCGATTAATATAAGCTGTCACAATAATTATTGGGAGAATTACGCTGGAGACATTTGAATAAACGTACGCAAATATCGCAGGAAGATTATCAGCGGACTCACGCCTGAACTCATAAACCCTTTCAATATCCAAGTTGAAATTTTCCAAGCCGCCATAGAAGGCCTGCAGCGAAATGACCATGACGACGAGCGCCAGAGATGCCAGCATTAAAGCCTCGCCTCTCATGGGATGCAAATTGACAGACGGAACGCGGAACGTTGACATAAAATGGAGAGAGATCACAACTAGGAAATATATAAAAATATTCAAATTTCCCTGCCCGGAAAGAGCAATATAAACGGCAGATGGTATTATCCAAAGATAATACACCGATATAATTATATATGATTTTGCAGTATTATTTACCTTAAAAATTAAAGAAAACGGGACCGTCATAATAAGAGCCGTCAGAAGCCCTTCGACCGTCAATGATCCGGAGAATCCCATGTACGCCCACGTAGGGACGATCTCTATATGATAAATAACACATAGAAGAACTGTATATATAAATGCCGATGCAGTGTGGTTCTTTTTCACCTGTATCACAATATATTGTTCCCGTACATTTAATTAATTCTATTTATAATTTGACATAATACTGAACACCAATGCGATGTTAAGTGCATAAAAGACGGCGCCAGCCACCGCAAACGCTTCGACGAGCACCGAACTGCAATAGTGTAGAGCAACGAGCAACGCCAGTATGCGAAAGCATGCTCCGGCTGCTTGCAACCCCATCGCGAGGGTAAGACGTCCGGTGACGTGCAAAATGGAAAGCAACGGCGTCGCGATGAACTGCATCAGGAACATCGGTGCTAACCAAGCCACCATAATACCAGCTGGAGCCCATTCCGAGCCGAACACAAAGGGAAACGCGATTGGAGAAACTAAGCCGACCAGTAGCAATAGGGGGGCGCCCAACTTAGCCATACCCCACATCATTTTCCGGCTAAACTGCGCAAGTTCACCCTCCTGGAGCTTGTCGGGCGCTTCAGTCAGATAAACTTGGGCAACCGAATTGCCGACGAGCATCATCGGAACGCCCAAGAGACGCATGGCAAGCATAAGATGGCCCCCACTCGCGCCATCGGCAGATCCTGCGATAATCAGAATCGAGACTTCAAGCGCCGCTGTGTTGAAGAGCGCTTCGGGAACGGAATAAATCGGAAACTGGCGATATTTGCGAGCCGCAGCTCGCAGATCGGCTGAGCGGACGGATTTGGCAAGATGTCGGTCTCGCTTCCAGAACGATGCGGCCAGGCCCAAAAAACCAAGTCCGCTCAGCAGCATGTGCCCGAACAGCAGCCCAAAGGGACCTGAAGTCAAAGCTCCGGCGCCGGCTTGAGTCGCGGTTCCACCAATGGCACGGGTCAGGCGCGTCTGCGCAATCAACCCAAACTGACGCCGCCTCGACGCCCAATATTGGAAAGCATCATAAGCTGCCGCGAGAAATACGCCTGCCGGAAGCAGCCAAAGATAGGGTTTTAACGCAGGTTGCCCTATGAGACGCGATAACTCGGCAGGCGCGAGAGCAACGCTGAGCCCAACAATGAGCGCAATCACCCCGCCCGAGCCGAGGGACAGCAGCAGGAGGTGGAGCGCGGTCGCATCGTCGCGTGGCAGCGGGATCGCAAGATTGAACCGCAAACATGCTGCCACGGTCAGCAAGCCGAGTGTCGATGCGTAAGCCGCCAACAGATTGAAGTCCGCCGGCGTGTAGAGACGTGTCAAAAGAGGAAGGGCGAGAAGCGTTACCGCTTGGGCTGCAGCGGTACCGCCTGCGAGCAGGCCAACGCTTCTAACGACCCTATTTCCCAGCCAACGCTGGATTCTAGCCCTCGCCATGAACAGCCTTCTTCTGAGACGCGGCCATATGTTCGGGCTCCAGCGAGCTGGCCGTGCCCGAGCCTCAGGCCTTTACCACGTTAGCGTTTGCAGCCCGATACTTCCCTCGCGTATCCACAATCAGCTGCGCATTCTCAAGGATCATGTCGTAATCAAAATCGCTGTGATCGGTCAGCAAGACGACGGCGTCGAAGGATGCAATGCTCTGCGGCGTCACCACTTCTGAAACGAGGTCAAAATGGTGTTCGCGCATCTTGGGAAACTCGGGCACGTTCGGATCGGAATAGGCCACGATAGCGCCGCGATTCCGGAGGTGCTCCATCACGAAGACCGAGGGGGATTCGCGCATATCGTCTACATCGCGCTTGTAGGCGATGCCGAGCGCAAGAATGCGGCTGCCCTTCAGGGCCTTCTGCCGTTCATTCAAGGCATCGGCAATCTTGCTCACCACCCATTCCGGCATGTCGCGGTTGATCTCTCCCGCGAGTTCGATGAAGTGCGTGGACAGCCCATATTCGCGCGCCTTCCAGGTGAGATAGAAGGGATCGATCGGAATGCAGTGGCCGCCGAGACCAGGCCCCGGGTAGTAAGCAGTGAAGCCAAACGGCTTTGTCGCAGCCGCGTCAATCACTTCAAAAATGTCGATTCCCATCCGGTCAGCGATGAGCTTCATTTCGTTGGCCAGACCGATGTTTACGGACCGGTGAATGTTCTCGAGGAGCTTGGTCAGTTCGGCAGCCCGTGTTGAACTGACGGGGACAACACGGTCGATTACCTGCTCATACAGTGACTGACCGGCCGCTAGACAGTCTGCCGTTTCCCCGCCGACGACCTTGGGAATCGTCCGTGTCGTAAAGTTGGGATTGCCCGGGTCCTCTCTCTCCGGCGAGTAGACCAAAAAGAAGTTTTCGCCGACGTGCAAATCACGACCTTCAACGAAGGGGCGAAGCACTTCAGACGTAGTGCCCGGCCATGTCGTGCTTTCGAGAGACAGCATCTGCCCTTCCCGTAAATAGGGAGTGATCGCCTTCATCGTGTCGACGATATAGGTCAGATCGGGCTCGCGATGGGCGCTCAAAGGCGTCGGCACACAGATGATGATCGCATCAACCTCCGGAATGCGTGCAAAATCGCCAGTCGCCTCGAACCCGCTTACGACCATCTTCTGGATATCTGTCGCCGGGATGTGCCGGATCGGCGTGCGCCCGGCATTAAGTTCTTCAACGCGTTCATGATCAATGTCGAAACCGAGCACCCTCAGCCCGACCTCCTGAAAGCGAAGGGCGAGCGGAATGCCGACATAACCAAGACCTATGATTCCGATGAGGGCCGAGCGACCGACCACACGCTGTTGGAATGCGGACAGCAAGACATTGGGAACAGCAGTCATGTTCAAAACCACTTCTATTCAACGTTTTCAGGCGGTGGTGGAAACAGCAGCAATCACGGCCGAGCAAACCTGATCAATTTCCTCGTTCGAGAGATAGGGATGCATCGGCAGGCTGAGCACGTCGCAGGACAATTGCTCCGCAATCGGCAGCGAACCTTCCCCCCCTCCGTATGCGACATAAGCCGGCTGGAGATGCATCGGACGAGGATAATAGACGTTCGAAGGAATGCCTGCTTCTCGTAACCGTGCCTGAACCGCGTCGCGATCCGGAACTTTGATCGTGTACTGCGCCCACGCGAAACGGTCATTACCTTCAGCGAGAAACGGCGTGGCGACGTGTCCGGAAAGTGCGGACGAATAAGCCAAGGATACCGCATGGCGCTTTTCCAATTCTTCCGCGAAGACTGCAAGTTTTGGCAAGAGAATTGCCGCCTGAAGCGTGTCCAGGCGGCTGTTCACACCCACGCGGACGACATCATATTTTTCTTGACCCTTGCCATGCAGGCAAATCGAACGGATCGTGTCGGCTATCTCGTCACTGTCCGTAAAGATCGCACCGCCGTCACCATAGCACCCGAGTGGCTTGGCTGGAAAAAAGCTTGTTGTCGTGATGTCAGCCATCCCTGAGCCAACGCGCTGGCCACGGAAACTTGCCCCGAAACCCTGAGCGGCATCCGAAATAAACACCAGTCCATACTTGTCAGATATCGCGCGAGCGCGGTCATAATCGACTGGCTGACCAAATAGATCGACGGTGAGCAAGGCTGCGGGCCTGAGCTTTGCGTCCTGCTTGACGCGCTCAATGGCAGCCTCTGCACTGGCATAATCAAGGTTGAAGGTTTGGGAGTCAGAATCGACGAATACCGGGGTCGCTCCCAAAAGCAGGATCACTTCAGCCGTTGCCGTATATGTGAAGCTTGGAACGAAAACAGCATCACCGCGGCCAATGCCAAGTGCCATCATGGCCAATTGGAGTGCGTCGGTCCCGTTTGCGCAGCTGACAACGCGCTTTGCTCCACTAAACTGAGCGAGTTCATCTTCGAGTTCGCGAACCTCGGATCCTTGGATGAATGCTTGCCTTTCCAACACCCCGTTGATCCGCAGATCGATGTCGGATTTCAGAAGTTGATACTGAGTTTTTAGATCAATGAATTGCATAAACACTTCCCGAGTTAGCGAATGGAACGGATATGATCCAAGAAACGACTATGCTCGATCGCGAAGTTCCCGCTCACGACCTCGCGATCAGCGACATTTCGCGTTACAACCGCACCGATACTCACTTTTGCACCAGCGCCAATTGTCAAACCGTTTTTGATGACTGAGGAGGGACCGATATAGGCGCCATCGCCAATGATCGCGCGCCCCAAAATGTTGACGAGCGCGCAGATCTGCACCCTTTTCCCGATCTGGACGTCGTGCGCGATATATACGAGATTATCGGCAACGACTTCTTCACCAAGCGTTGTATAGCCGCCAAACAACGCCTTCGCGACGCACACGTTACTCAGCAATTCGACAAAGGGCATGAGCCGCACGCCGCCAATCTGGGGGACGATACGCTGCCTTCCTCCGATAATCCCCGTATTGAAGCCCGGCATGCCAAGACTCACTCCGGAATGGAGGACACAATCACTTTCAATGGTGACTCCAGGCCTGACGCACACATTCGGACCTATCCAGCTTCTGGCACCAATCTTGACCCCATGATCGGCAATACGAGCGGTCGGATCGATTACAGCGGCGGAGTCGATCTCGGTCTCCATCAAACGAAGCCGCGCATTGTGTTGCTCCGCGAGACGTGCGTGGATCTCGGAATGCGCCGCATCGGGATCGTCTGTGACCGCAACAGCCAAAGCTTGATCGACAAGTTCGGCAACGTCGGGCTTGGTGATCACTGCAGCTACGTTTGCGTTTTCGTTAACCTCGCTAACGTATTTGGCGGACCTTAGAGGCACGCATAAGCCGCGAAGCGGCGTCGATAGCTTCCCGGTAACGTCAAAGGAGCCGTCGCGCAAAATCCGCAAACCAGCCAACCCAGCAAAATCGGAAAGCCGCGTCACGCGACACCCGCAGCTTGAGAAGCACGACGCAGCAGCCGAAGTACAGGGATCGCTTCCGCTGGTCCAGTAACGGCCGTTTGCCCTGTCCCAATTGATGTTAGGAATGCGCTCATTTCCTGATGCAATGGCTCAAGCTGCGGCCACTCGATTGGTTCGCCAGTGCCTTTCACAAAGGCCGGAGAGACGCCCCCAAAATCGACATAGTTTTTGTAGAGAACCAGCTTACGGTCTCGTTCCGCGTGCGTATCTTCAAAGATGATCGCGCCGCGCGTACCCAGCACAACTAATTTATGCTCTTTGAACGGCGATAGCCACGACACGTTAACTTGCGCGGTGAGCACATCGGTGAAACGGAGCGAAATAGAAAATTGATCGGGAATATCGGGATTAACCACCCGGACTGCCAAGCCTTCGACGGACTGCGGTTCTTGTCCGGTAACGCCGAGCACCATTGAAAAGTCATGGGGTGCCATGCTCCACAATGCATTTTCCTCTGTGCGGATAGCGCCCGGATTCAGGCGGTTCGAAGTGATGTGACGAACTTCGCCGATAACGCCGGAAACGATGACCTCCTTCAACCTCACAAAAGCCGGGTGATATTGCAGCAAATGCCCGACCATGAGCGGGCGCCGCACCGAGGCAGCAAGCGCGGACAGCTCTGCAGCTTCATCCAAATGAAGCGCGAGCGGCTTTTCAACAAAAACCGCCTTCTTATTTTTGAGCGCACGAAGCGCGAGCCCGTAGTGTTCTACAGCTGGGGCAGCTATTGCTACACCGTCGATACCATCCTGAAATGCGGCCTCAACGTCCGACGTCACTTTAGCGCCAAGCCCGGCAACATAAGCGTCAAGCTGCTCGACAGCAGGATCAATAACAATTTCAAGCGCGCCCAATTCGGACAGTACCCGGGCTATGTTCCTGCCCCACCGGCCACAGCCGATGAGTGCTACTCTCGGCACAGACTCAGACCTGATCACAAACAATCCTTCCAGTTTCTCAAAAACGCGGAGATGACAACAAAGAACGGTGTTTAAAAGTTGAGAGACCCCAGACTTCCGAGAGGCTGAAAACCATGAATCTTTGCGAAGCCCTATGTCGGAACGATGCCTTCGGCAAGCTAGAATCGGGGACTGTCGAAGCACATCGGCGGAAGGCTGAGATGGTGGCAGATGGACGCTGCTCGCGCGAAGAGAGACTTACAGCCGATGTGTCGAGCGGCCTGCCGCAAGTCTACTTCAAACAGAATTTACGAAAAACTCGTTCTTTCAACGAATTATTTTTGCAATTCAAAAAGATCCCAAGACCAAGAAGCTGATCTGGTGCAGGGCGAGCGTTTGATACCACAGGCGGATCCCTACCCCACCGCCCGCACTTTGTCCGCCGCGCGCTCGACAAACTGGCGGTCCCCCCAGATGCCGCGCGTGTCGTACACGACCTTGCCCCCACGCTCGGCGTCGGGCACCGATTTGAACACGTCGTGGTCGACCAGCAGGATGAACACGCCGCAGTCCCCCAGCGCCTCGTCCAGATCCGCCAAGACGGCACCGGTGCCGGCGAACTCGATGGGCAGGCCGCTTGCATAGGGCTCGACCACCTGGATGCGCGGGCCGTACGTCCTGGCGAGCGCGGCAGCGACCTTGACGGCGGGGCTTTCGCGGAAATCATCAATGTTGGGTTTGAAGGCGAGGCCGAAGACCGCAACCTTGGCAGCGGGCTGGCTGTCGATGACCGCCGACGCACGGTCGATGACGAAGTCGGTCTTCTTGTCGTTCACCTCACGCGCCGTGCGGATGAGCGGCGTCGTTTCAGGGTCGCCATGGACAAGAAACCAGGGGTCAACCGCGATGCAGTGCCCGCCGACGCCGGGCCCGGGCTGAAGGATGTTCACGCGCGGGTGGCGGTTGGCCAGCTTGATGACGTCCCACACGTCGATGCCCATGCGCTGGGCCACCATCGAGAGCTCGTTGGCAAACGCGATGTTCACGTCGCGGAAGCTGTTCTCGACGAGCTTCACCATTTCGGCCGCGCGGGCCGTGGTGGTGACGCAGTCGCCGCGGACGAACTGGCGGTAGAAAAGCATCGCCTTGCGCGCGCAGCGGGGCGTGACGCCGCCGATGCAGCGGTCGTTGTTGACCAGTTCAATGAGGATGCGACCCGGCAGAACCCGTTCCGGGCAATAGGCCACAAAAATGTCTGACGTCTCGCAGGTCTGGCCCGGAATCCTGAGATCGGGACGCAGCCGCGCCAGCACCTCGCACACCTGTTCGGTCGTGCCGACCGGCGAGGTCGATTCGAGGATGACGAGGTTCCCCGGCGCCAGGACCGGCGCGATCGTCTCGGCGGCCTGAAGGACGTAGCTGACATCAGGGCGCTCGCCGTCGCGCAAGGGGGTCGGCACCGCTATGACGAAGGTGTCCGCCGGTTCGACCGTCAGCGACGCGCGCAACGTGCCGCGCTGGACGACGCCCTGCACCAGCCCGTCGAGGTCGACTTCCTCGATATGGATGCGGCCGGAATTGATGGTGTCGACGACGCTTGCATTGACGTCGATGCCCAGCACCTTGCAGCCGGACCGCGCGATAAGAGCCGCGGTGGGCAAGCCGATATAACCGAGCCCGACAACAACAACCTTCTTTTCGACATCAACCGGCATCTGCAATCACCTTCGCAATACGCTGCGCCGCCTTGCCGTCGCCGAACGGATTGTGGGCGCGCGACATGGCGGAATAGGCGGCCTTGTCGTCCAAAAGGCTGAAAATTTCGGTAACGATCTGCGCGGGGTCGGTGCCCACAAGGCGCGCTGTCCCTGCCGCCACGCCTTCGGGTCGCTCGGTCGTCTCGCGCATGACGAGGACTGGCTTGCCCAGCGAAGGCGCTTCCTCCTGCACGCCGCCGGAGTCCGTCAGCACCAGCTCACACATGTCGAGCAGGCGAACGAAGTGCGGGTAATCGAGGGGGTCGATCATCGCGACATTGTCGCACCCGGCCAGTTCGGCGTCCATCACCGAGCGGACATTGGGGTTGGGATGGACCGGAAAGATGACGGCAACATCGGGCCGTGCCGCGATCCGCGCGACGGCGCGTGCGATATTGCGCATGCCCTCCCCAAAGTTCTCGCGCCGGTGCGACGTGACCGCAACAATGCGGCGTCCGGCGAAGCGCGTGGCAAGATCATTCAGGCCCGCAGCCATTTCCGGTCGCGCCGTCAGTTGCGCCTGCGTGGCCAACAGCGCGTCAATCACGGTGTTGCCGGTGATATGGATGCGCGCAGGATCGACATTCTCTGCGGTCAGCGCGTCGGCGGCGGCCTGCGTCGGGGCAAAATGCAGATCAGCCACAACGCCCGTCACGCGCCGGTTCACTTCTTCGGGCCAGGGCTGATAGATGTCGCCGCTGCGCAGGCCTGCTTCGACATGGCCAACCGGAATCTTGCGGAAATAGGCCGCGATCGTCCCGGCCATCGTGGTCAGCGTGTCGCCATGGACAAGGATGCGGTCGGGCCTCTCGCGGTCGAACGCCTCACCCAGTCCCGTGACCAGACGAGCCAAAAGCGCGTCGAGGCTCTGGTTCGGCTGCATGACGTCAAGGTCGACGTCAGGAACAATCTGCGCGATGTCGAGCACCTGGTCGAGCATTTCGCGGTGCTGCGCCGTCACACAGACGCGCGCGTCAACGCCCGGCTGTGCGCGCAACGCGTGGACCACGGGAAACATCTTGATCGCCTCCGGCCGGGTGCCGAAGACGGTCAGGATACGCTTGGAGGAACGCGCCGGATCAGCCATGCATCCGGCGATAGTCCGGTTCGGTTAAATTGCTGTCAACTGCGGCTGCGCAAGGTCCAGCGCCAGGCGGATAATCCTTACCATCTCGTCGATCTGCTCGGTCGTGATGATGAGCGGCGGGCACATGACGATGGTGTCGCGGATGCCGCGGACCATCAGGCCGTTCTCAATGCACAGATCGCGCACCATCGGGCCAGCCGTACCTTCCGCCCCGCCAAAGCGGGCGCCGGTCGCCTTGTCCGCGACAATCTCGACCGCGCCGAGCAGACCGACCGAGCGGGTCTCGCCGACCAGCGGATGATCGTTGAGCGTGGCGAGTGCCTTGGCGAGATAGGGGCCGGTCTCATTGCGCGTCCGCTCCACCAGATGCTCGCGCTCCATGATCTCGATGTTGCGCAGGGCGACAGCGGCGGCGACGGGATGGCCGGAATAGGTGAAGCCGTGCACGAAATCGCCGCCCGTCTTCAGCACATCGACAATTTCGGCGGACACGGCGACAGCCGAGATCGGCTGATATCCGGACGAGAGGCCCTTCGCCATGGCGATCATGTCGGGCTTCACGCCCATGGTTTCATGGCCCCACATGTTGCCGGTGCGGCCAAAGCCGCAGATGACCTCATCGCAGACGAGCAGGATGCCATATTTGCGGACGATACGTTCCACCTCGGGCCAGTAATTGGCGGGCGGGATGATCACGCCCCCTGCCCCCTGCACCGGTTCACCGATGAAGGCGGCAACGTTCTCGGGGCCGACCTCGAGGATCTTGTCCTCAATGGCCTTGGCGCAGGCCAGACCAAAGTCTTCGGGCGACATGTCGCGCCCTTCGTTGAACCAATAGGGCTGACGGACATGCTCGACGCCGGGCACGGGCAGGTCGCCCTGTACGTGCATGCCCTTCATCCCGCCAAGGCTGACGCCCGCGACGGTCGAGCCGTGATAGGCATTCCAGCGCGAAATGAAGACCTTGCGCTTGGGCTCTCCCTTCACCTGCCAATAATGGCGGACCATGCGGAACACCGTGTCATTGGCTTCGGAGCCCGAGGCGTTGAAGAAAACGTGCGGCAGACGCCCGCCGGTCAGCGACGCGATCTTGGCGGCGAGCAGGACCGTCGGCGGCGTCGCGGTCTTGAAGAAGGTGTTGTAAAAGGGCAGCTCGCGCATCTGCTCAGCCGCGACATCGGCAAGCTCATCCCGCCCATAGCCGATGTTGACGCACCACAGGCCGGCCATACCGTCCAAGATGCGATTGCCATCGCCATCATGGATGTAGCAGCCTTCGGCATGGGTGACGATGCGGCTGCCGCCCATGTCCTCGATAAGCTTGTAATCCTGCTGGGCGGGCAGATGGTGCGCGACGTCGAGGCGCTTCAGTTCGGCAATGTCATAGTTGCGGGGCATGGATCGATCCTGCTGAGTAGGGTTTAGGTGCGTGCGGCGCTCAGGCGCGCGGCATCACGGCGAAAAGCCGATTCTCGCAAGGTAGCGATTGACCCGTTCCATCATGGGCGCAGCCTAAGCGGACCGGGCCTGCGGGGCAAGATTTGGTTCATGCGGAGGTGCAGCAGGAAGGAGTGCACAGGACGAGCTAGCTCCCCCCGTCATCCTGAACTTGTTTCAGGATCCATTAGCGCCACTGATCAAAGGCGTACTCAACCGTCCGAACTTGCGTGTTCATGGATGCTGAAACAAGTTCAGCATGACGGGATAAATCCCCTACCCCTCAAACGGCAGATCGAGCGCCTCGGCGACAGCCTTGTGCCGGATCTTGCCGCCTGACACGTTGAGGCCGGCTGCCAGATGCGGGTCGGCCGCCATGGCCGCTTCCGCGCCAAGATTGGCGAGCTTCAGCGCAAAGGGCAGCGTCGCATTGTTGAGCGCAAAGGCCGAGGTACGGGCGACCGCGCCGGGCATGTTGGCCACGCAATAATGGATGATGCCCTCCTCCACGAACACCGGGTCCGCGTGCGTGGTCGGACGGCTGGTTTCGAAGCAGCCCCCCTGATCGATGGCGATATCGACCAGCACTGCGCCGCGCTTCATGGTCTTCAGCATCTCGCGCGTCACGAGCTTGGGGGCCGCGGCACCGGGAACCAGAACAGCGCCGATCACCAGGTGCGCATTGGCAACGGCCGACGCAATCGCCGACTTGGAGGCATATGCCGTCTTGATCGAGTTCCCGAAATGCGTGTCGAGTTCGGCGAGCCGGTCATTGCTGATGTCGTAAATGGTGACGTCGGCACGCAGGCCCACCGCCATTTGCGCGGCGTTGAGACCAGAGACCCCACCCCCAAGGATCGCGACACGCGCCGGTGCCACGCCGGGGACGCCGCCCAGCAGGATGCCGCGCCCGCCCTGTTCCTTTTCCAGATAATGCGCGCCGACCTGCACCGACATCCGGCCGGCGACTTCCGACATTGGCTTGAGCAGCGGGAGCGACCGGTTGGGCGAGGTCACGGTTTCATAGGCGATGCAGGTCGCGCCCGATTGCATCAGACCCAGCGCCTGCGGCTTGTCGGCGGCCAGATGAAGGTAGGTGAACAGGGTGTGGCGCGCCTCCAGCAGGGCGATCTCCTGCGCCTGCGGTTCCTTGACCTTCACGATCATGTCGGCGGCGGCGAACACCTCGGCAGCCGTGCCCAGGATCTTGGCACCAACGTCGGTATAGGCGCTGTCCCCAAAATCGATGCCGAGCCCGGCCCCGGTCTCGACGAAGACTTCATGTCCGGCCGCCACCAGCTCGCCGACCGAAGGCGGCGTCAGTCCGACGCGATATTCGTGTACCTTGATTTCCTTGGGGACGCCGATCTTCATGGGACTGCTCCGTGTGCTTGGCCTTGCCAACACTATAAGCGAAGCGCCGCGCCAAGACTTTGCAATTCCATGCGAGCGGCGTAGACGAGATAAGAATTTATCGCGCCAAAGTCCGACAACACGAGAGATTTATGCAGCCAGACGCAATCGATCGAAAAATCCTTGCAGCACTTGTCGCCGATTCAACGCTGACCAGCGAGCAATTGGGCGACCGGGTCGGCCTTTCTCCGTCAGCTGCGCACCGCCGCGTCCGCGCGCTGGAACAGGCTGGCCTCATTCTTGGCTATGGCGCGCGCCTCTCCGCCGCTGCGCGCGGCAATCCATCCATCGTCTTCGTAGCCGTAACGTTGGTCGATCAGCGGAAGGAAACGATGGAGCGGTTCGAAGCCGCCGTCACGCAGGAGCCACGCGTGACCGAAGCGCATCTGATGAGCGGCGAATATGATTATCTGTTGAAAGCCGAAGTGCCGGAAGCGGACCGGTTTGAACGTGTCCACCGAGAGGTGCTGGCCGCTCTCCCCGGCGTCCACCGGCTGGTCACGCATTTCAGCATCCGGACTGTGGTGCGCGGCACCGGAGAAACGCAGCCTCAGAGCTGAGGTTCGTATTCTTCCCACTTGCGGTTGAGTGCGCGGCGCACAGGCGTCCCGCAATGCACGCACACGGAGACCCAGCCCTTTTCATCCTGATAGGCACGCGACGCGTCCCGATCATGTATGCCACGCGTGCAATTGATTGCCCGCGCCAAAAGCTTCCGCATTCGTGTCGACCCCACCAGTCTGTCGCGCGACCATCCGCGTCATTCGTTAATGATGTGGCTCTAAGGCCAATTTATTCGAGATAAAGGGTATTTTGCGCCAGTCCGAACCATTCAAGCGACCAGCTTTACGCGATCAGGGCGCAATAGGCAGCTTGAGCCGGGCGAGGAGGCCGCCCATGTCCTCGCTCTCTTCCAGCGAGATGGACCCGCCATAGATCTCCGCCACATCGCGCACAATGGCGAGGCCAAGGCCCGTCCCCGGCTTGGAACTGTCGAGCCGCATTCCCCGGCTGAACAGCCGCTCCCGGTCGTCCTCGCTGATGCCCATGCCGTCATCTTCGACAAGGATCTCGACGAAGCCGCCGTCCTTCTGCACGGTGATGAAGACGCTGCCGCCGCCATATTTGGCTGCGTTCTCGATCAGATTGCCGAGGATCTCATCCAGATCCTGCCGCTCCACATGCGCTGCAAGGCCCTTGTCGCCTGCGATATCGAGCCGCACCTCAGGGTAGAGCCGCGACACGGCGCGCTCGACCGATTCCAGCGACGGCCAGATTTCGGCGCGGCTATGGGCATGGCCCCGCCGACCCACTGCGCGGGCGCGGGCCAGATGGTGGTCGACCTGCCGCCGCATCGTGGCCGCCTCGCGGATGACGGTCTCGCCAAGGTCGGGTGCCTGCGCCGTGGCCGCATTCATGATGACCGTCAGCGGCGTTTTCAGCGCATGGGCCAGATTGCCGGCATGTTCGCGGGCTTCCTCCGCCTGCTTCTCATTATGTTCGAGCAGGCCATTGAGTTCATTGACCAGCGGCTCGACCTCCAGCGGCAGCGTCTGGGGCAAGACGCGGCGCGCGCGGCCTGCGCGCATGTCGGCAATGGCGATCTGGAGCTTGCGCAGCGGCCAGAGCCCGTAGAGCGTCTGGAGCGCGGCCATGCCGATCAGGCCGACCGCCAGCAGCACGAAGCTTTTGACGAGCGTGCTGCGCAGCGTTTCAATCTGCTCGTCGAGCGAGGCGCGCGCCTGTGCGACCTGGAAACGCCAGCGCGTCTTGGACGTGGGCAGGAAAATATCCCGCTCCACGATGCGCAGTTCCTCGTCCTGAAACTCGCCGCTGTTGTAGAAATGCGCGCCGCTGTCCTTGTGGGCCGGACTGACCTTGAGCGCCTGATCCCAGAGCGAGCGCGACCGGAACGGCTCATAGCCGGTGCCGCTGATCTGCCAGTAGAGGCCCGAATAGGGCTCCAGAAACCGCTGGTCGCCCATGGGTCGATTGAGGCGCACTTCGCCGTCCGGGCCGATTTCGGCCGACGCGATCATTTGGGTGAGGACATATTCGAGGCCGGAATCGAAATTGCTCGTGACGGCATTCGTCAGGACGCGATCGAGCGCGACGCCACCGCCCAGCAGCAGAACCGAAATCCACCCTGCGGCAATGAGGATCATTCGGCGGCCGAGCGAACCGCTCGACCGGCGCTCTGCCGCCCCGCTCATGTCAGGCGGCCGGTTCTTCCAGGCTGTAGCCAAGACCGCGGATCGTGGTGATCACGTCCTGCCCCAGCTTCTTGCGAATGCGCGTCACAAAGACTTCAATCGTATTGGAATCGCGGTCAAAATCCTGATCGTAAATGTGCTCAATCAACTCGGTCCGGCTGACGACCTTGCCCTTGTGGTGCATCAGATAGCTCAGCAGCTTATATTCCTGCGCCGTCATCTTCACCGGCTCGCCAGCAAGGGTGACGCGCCCCGATCGGGTATCGAGCCGGACATCGCCCGCGATCAGTTCGGACGAGGCATTGCCCGATGCGCGGCGGATGAGCGCCCGCAGCCGTGCGATCAGTTCCTGCGTCTGGAAGGGCTTGGCGAGATAATCATCGGCACCAGCATCAAGGCCGGCGACCTTGTCCGACCAGCTGTCGCGCGCGGTCAGCACGAGAACCGGGGTCGTCTTGCCTTCCTTGCGCCAGCGATCGAGCACGGTGAGGCCGTCCACTTCAGGCAGGCCCAGATCGAGGATCACGGCATCATAGCTCTCGGTGGAGCCCAGAAAATGGCCCTCTTCACCATCCGTCGCAAGGTCGACCGCATAGCCATTGTGCTCGAGCGTCGATTTGAGCTGACGGCCCAGTGTCGGTTCGTCTTCGACGATCAAAATGCGCATGGCGTCCCCTTAAAGCTCTAATTCGATCCAGATAGGCTCAATTGCCGGCTTGGGCAATAATTGCGCCAGACCGCCCATCCACGTCGATCCAGATCACCGACGAGCCGCGCACGAATTTCAGGCGATAGCGCATGACATCCGAATCAAACTCGGCGCCGATGTAGTTTGCGCCCCGCCGCTTCATGGCCGGGACGACCGCACCTTCGATCTGGCGCAGCGAATGCACAGAGCCCCGGCGCGTCGCATTGAGGGCGGCATCCTGCTCATCCCGGCGGCTCTGCTGCGCCTGCGCATCCGCGCCAAGCACGGTCGCGATGAGCGCCATCGCAAAAACTCGGGAGGGGACGTTGAACTTAAACACGATTTGAGCGCATAGCAGGCCGGATTGAATAGGCCATGAATGGCCTGTGCAGTTTCCTCTTGGTCAGACACCTCTGCCTTTTCACTAGTCCGGTTCCGTAAAATGTCAGCACCTGTTTTGAGTTATGAAGGCCTTGGACTGGTCCAAGGGTCCGGCTGGCTGTTCCGTGGACTGGACGTCTATGTAGGCGAACGCGACCGGCTGGCCCTGATCGGCCGCAATGGCGCGGGCAAAACGACGCTGTTCAAGCTGCTCGCCAACCGGATCGATTCGGACGAAGGCCGCCGCACCATCGTGCCCGGCACCAACGTCGTCCTGCTGGAACAGGAACCCGACCTGGGCGGCTGTCGAACGCTGCGCGACTATGCGATTTCCGGAGACAATGCCCCGCCGCTGCATGAAGCCGAAGCCATTGCCGACCAGCTGGGCATCGACCTGTCACGCGAGGCGGCCACCGCGTCCGGCGGGGAACGCCGCCGCGCCGCCATCGCAAAGGCTCTGGCACAGCAGCCCGATGTTCTCCTGCTCGACGAACCGACCAACCATCTGGATCTCGGCGCGATCGAATGGCTCGAAAACTGGCTCAACCGCTTCACCGGCGCCTTCCTGGTCATCAGCCATGACCGCACGTTCCTGACGCGGCTGACGCGCGAAACGCTGTGGATCGATCGTGGCAAGGTGCGCCGCGCCGAAGTCGGCTTTGGCGGTTTCGAGGCCTGGCAGGACAAGGTCTTTGCCGAAGAGGCCCGGGCCGCGGAAAAGCTTGACGCGAAACTGAAGATCGAACTCCACTGGCTCGAACGTGGCGTCACGGCGCGGCGCAAGCGCAATCAGGGGCGCCTGGAAAAGCTCAATCAGATGCGCGCCACGCGCGCCGCCATGATGGGGCCGACCGGCATTGCCAAGATGTCGGTCGAAAGCGACGACGTCCGTTCCAAATCCGTCATAACTGCTGAGGGCGTGTCGAAATCCTTCGGGGACCGCACGCTCATCAAGAACTTGACCCTGCGCGTCCAGCGCGGCGACCGGATCGGCATTGTCGGGTCAAACGGCACCGGCAAGACGACGCTGCTCAAGCTGCTGACCGGCGAGATCGCGCCCGATACGGGCAGTATCACGCTCGCCAAGTCCTTGAATGGCATCGTCATTGACCAGCAACGCGCGCTGCTTTCCGGTGACAAGCGCGTGCGCGACGTGCTCGCCGATGGCGGAGACTGGGTGACCGTGCTTGGCGAGAAGAAGCACATCAAGGGATATCTGAAGGAATTCCTGTTCGACCCCGAACTGTCAGAGGCGCGCGTCGCCACGCTCTCGGGGGGCGAACAGGCCCGGCTTCTGCTCGCGCGGGAGTTCGCCCGCCACTCCAACCTGCTCGTGCTCGACGAACCGACCAACGATCTGGACCTCGAAACGCTCGACCTGCTTCAGGAGGTGATTGCCGATTATGACGGCACCGTCCTGATCGTCAGCCATGACCGCGACTTTCTGGACCGCACCGTGACCCTCACGCTCGGCCTCGACGGATCGGGCAAGGTCGATATCGTGGCCGGTGGCTATGCCGATTGGGAAAAGCGCCGGTCTCCGCCCAAGGTCGTGTCTGCAAAGCCGAAGACTTCCGCAGACGCCCCTGAAAAGCCCAGGCTGCAGACCAAGCTCTCCTACAAGGACCAGCGCGACTATGATCTTCTGCCCGCGCGGGTGGAGGAATTGGGCGCGGCGATTGCCGACGCGGAGACCAAATTGTCCGACCCGGACCTCTATACGCAGAACCCGGCCCGCTTTGCGGACCTCACCAAGGAAATTGAGCGGCTGCGCGCCGAGCGTGACGCGGCTGAAGAGCGCTGGCTGACGCTTGCCGAGATGGTCGAGACGCTCGGCGGTTAGAGCGTCTTGCCCGCGCGCCCGGCGAGTTCCACCGCATAATGCCAGGCGACGCGGCCCGACCGCGCCCCGCGCTGCGTCGCCCAGGTCAGCGCATCCTGCGGGTCAAAATCCAGCCCCAGATGTCGCGCATAGCCCGCAACCATGTCCAGCCAGACATCCTGCGTGCAGACATGGAAGCCAAGGCTCAGCCCGAAGCGGTCCGCAAGCGCCAGATTGTCATCCACGGCATCGCGCGGATTGATGGCGCTCGCCTGCTCGTCCAGATTGCGCGGCACGATGTGCCGGCGGTTGGCCGTGACGTACAGCCGGACATGGCCCGGCCGCGCCGAAATGCCGCCATCCAGCACCGACCGGATGTGCCGCATACGCGGATCGCCTTGCTCAAAGCCGATATCGTCGATGAAGACGAGCGTCGGCAGGTCTGAGCGGCTCAGCAGCGCAAAGAGGGCGGGCAGAGTGTCGATCTCATCGCAGGAGGCCTCAACAAGACGCAGCGTTCCGCCCGCATCCTGCACGGCCTTTGTCGTCGATTTAACAAGAGCCGACTTGCCCGTCCCCCGCGCGCCCCACAACAGGATGTCATGCGCTGCGGCCCCTGCCGCCAAACGACGGCTGTTTTCAAGCACCGCCGCCTTCTGCGCGTCCACGCCGGCCAAAAGGTCAATGGAGACGGGATTGAAGCTGGAAACGGGCCGCATCTGTCCGCCCTGCCAGACATAGGCCGGGCCATTGCCCGGCACATGGTTCATGACAGGCGGCGCGAGGCGCTCCAGCGCGTCGGCAATGCGGTTGAGGGCGTCCTTGTCCATCATGCTTTTCGCGCCAAGGGACGGGCAGGGTTTCCGACCACAGTCGTCCCCGGTTCGACATCTTTCGTCACGACGGCTCCCATGCCGACGACAGCATTCTCGCCAATTCGAAGCGGACGGCCGACCTGACCCTGCCGGATAACCGCGCCAGAACCGATATAAGCACCAGAGCCGATATGTATATTGCCATTACATTTCACCCCCGGTGCAAACGTAACATAATCTCCAATACGGCAATCATGCTCAACATAAGAATATATATTTAGATGAAATTGCCGACCGATTTTCACATTCGATGTAATATGAGTGAATGGACACAGGATAGACCCTTCTCCGATGTGAACTTCATCTCCAATAATTACATTGGGCGCTTGGACGGGCAGAAATGGGATACCTGCTTCCATACAGCGATCCGCAAGCATGCGGCGCACAGATGCACTTGCGACAGCGATGGTGATATGTTTGTCGGCGGTCTCCAAGTCCCTGAACGCCTCAAAGGTGATTGTTGGAACGCCGTTGACGGCATCGACCGCATTGTCGTCAATGAAGAAGAACTGGTTTCCCTGTATCCCATATTGCGCACGAATTGTGGGCAGCAATCCGCGTCCAAAACCTCCACAGCCATAGATGCCAATTGTCGCCAAGACGGTCTCCTGTGCTTAAGCCCAACAGCCCTTATCCGCGGTGCCTTTCAGGTGTCAAAGGCGGGCTTGTGCTAGTTGGCGGCGGATTGTCGCATCATCTGGAGCTAGGGTATGCGCCTTCATCAATGTCTCAACAGCCTTGGAACGGCCACCAGACGCGCGCGCAACCCAACCGAGCGTCGCATTGATCGCGGCATTGCCCGGAGTGAGCGCATAGGCCGCCGACGCATACCGAGCAGCCTCCGGCACATCGTTCGCCTTCAAATGAGCCCAGGCAAGATTGTTCAGCAGGGCCGCATCCCTGTTCCCAATACGTGCGCGGACGATCTCCAACGCGGCAATGGCACTGTGCCAGCGGCCGGCCGCCATGTGGATGTCAGCCTGCATCAGGCGCGCGGGGATGCTTTGTGGGTTTTGAGACAGATAAAGGCCGATCACCCGGGCCGCGCCCGGCGCATCCCCGGCACTGATCAGCGCACGCGCGAAGCGCAGTGCGGTCGCTTCCGAAAAATCGAGGTTCGCGGCCGACTGATAGGCCGTCATCGCGGCCCGCCAGTTTCCAAGCGCGGCCTCTACGTCCCCAAGCAGGACCTGCGCGGCCGGTACGCCAGAGTTGCGCCGGGCGATCTCTGTGGCGCGCCCAAGTGCGGCCCCCGCCTGCCCGCTGCCAATCTGCGCCGCGATCAGGGGGATTGCAGTCCGGGCGTCCAGTGGGGCTGCGGCATTGTCCTGCGCTGCCTTGGCGAGGGGCACGGTCACGAGCGCCTGCGCCGGGCGCAGCCTTGGGCTCGCCGCCCGGTCAAGGATCGGTGCGGCAGCGATCCGGTCGCCTTTGGCCTCCAGCGCCCGGCCATAGAGGGTCAGGGTATAGCTATCGGCATCGTCGCGTGCGGCAAGGCCACGCAACGTGTTGATGACACCGTCATGATCCTTGGCCTGCGCAAAAGCCGCCGCGAGCAGTTTCCGCGCGGTCAGGTTGGCGGGCTGCAGGTCAACGAGATCCGACAGCCGGTCAATCGCCTGTTCGTGCGCGCCGTCGTGCAGATCGATGGCGGCGCGCAGCAGAAGCATGGCCGGTTCGGCATCCAGACGACCCGACGTGCGGGCAAGGAGCGACCGCGCCAGGTCAAACCGCCCGGCCCGCGCCGCCATGACGGCCTGAAGATACCAGGCACGCGGGTTGCGCGGGTCGAGCGACAGGGCGTGACGCGTGAGATCGAGCATCTCGCGATTGGCGCCAGCATCGCCCAGGGTTGCCGCCAGCCCGAGCAACGCCTCGATATTGTTGCGGTCGACATCCAGCGCCTTGCGATACCAGGGCACCGCTGCCGCCAGCCCAAAGCGCTTCCGATCCAATTCAGCTGCGAGCACGAGCGCCTTCACATTGCGCGGACCAAGGCGCACGGCCTGTGCCGCCGCATTGAAAGCGACCGCCAGATTGCCCGTCCCCATGTGCAGTCGCGCGAGATCGGTCCAGACCTCCACGGTCGTCCAGCCGCGTGCCACCGCGCTTTCCAGTGTCGCGCGTGCATCGTCCGGTCGGCCCAAGCCGAAAAGTGCGGCCGCCCGGACGCGGGCCGCATATTCGCCGTGTCGTTCCCCCGCCAGCACGGGATCTGACAGTCTCAAGGCGTCGGCATAGTTGGCCTCGTACAGCCGGACGTGCCCCAACAGATACGCCGTTTCGGCCGCAGGCGCACCAAGCGCGGTCGCGCGCTCCAGCTGTTCGGCGGCAAGATCGGGCTGTCCAAGCTCCAGCGCGACGCGGGCCTGTGCCAATCGTGCCGCAACGTTTGCAGGGTCCGCCTTGACCGCGTTCATGAACTCGACACGGGCCGCGCGGGCATCCCCCTGCGCGATCAGCATCTGCCCCCGTGCCAGCGCGTCGCGCGACGCCGCAGCATCCCCCGACTGCGCCATCCCTGCGCCGCCCAGCACACTGGCGGCCAACAGTATGCCAAGACAATGCCGCCGGAACATGGTCTCAGGCCTGCATCCCATATTGCTTCAGAAGGTCGTAGAGCGTTGGTCGGCTGATCCCGAGCAGCTTTGCGGCGTTCGAAATATTGCCTTCGGTTCGCGCAACCGCACGGCGGATGGCCACCCTGTCCGCCCGCTCACGCACGGCCTTCAGGTTGATGACGTCGGCGGTATCGTCCTCTTCGGCGGCGGCCGGCAGATCGAGGTCCGCTGCCGTCACCAGCCGCCCCTCCGCCATGATGACCGCCCGCTTCATGCGGTTCTCCAGCTCGCGCACATTGCCCGGCCATGTCCAGCGGTCGATGGCGGCCAGCGCATCTGGCGAAAGGCCCTTCACATTGGGGTTCATGGCCGCTGCATATTTGGTGACAAAATGCCGCGCGAGCAGGCCAGCATCCCCGGGGCGCTGCGCCAGCGCCGGGATGCGGACGACAATTTCGGCCAGCCGGTAATAAAGGTCTTCGCGGAAAGTCCCTTCCGCCGTCATGGCGTCGAGATTCTGGTGCGTGGCACATACGATGCGGGTATCAACCGGGATCGTCTTTCGGCCCCCGATACGCTCGACCACGCGCTCCTGCAGAAAGCGGAGCAGCTTGACCTGCAGGGGCAGAGGAATGTCCCCCACTTCGTCGAGGAACAGGGTGCCGCCCTGCGCCATCTCGATCTTGCCTTCGGTCGTCTTGACCGCGCCCGTGAAGGCCCCCTTTTCATAACCGAACAGCTCGGCCTCCAGCAGCGTTTCCGGGATGGCCGCGCAGTTGATGGCGACGAAGGGCCCGCGCTTCCGGTTGGAGCTGTCGTGAAGCCCGCGGGCCAGCAGCTCCTTGCCGGTCCCGCTCGCCCCGAGCAGCATGACCGTCACGTCTGCCTTGGCGACCCGCTCAATCGTTGTTGCGACCTTCAGCATTTCCGGCGCGGCGGTGATCATCCCGCCCAGAACGCTGATCGTGCCCGGCGACACGGAGGCCAGCCGCGCATTGTCCGCTTCGATCGCGTGGACATGAAAGGCGCGCTTCACGATGTGGCCGAGCTCGTCGATATCGACCGGCTTCTGGTAGAAGTCATATGCCCCGCCCGAAATCGCGCGCATCGCGCTTTCCCGCGCGCCATGGCCGGACGCCACGATCACCTTGGTGTCGGGTTTCAGCTTCAGAATCTCCTCGAGGGTGGCGAAGCCTTCGGTGACGCCATCGGGATCCGGCGGCAGGCCGAGGTCGAGCGTGACGACCGCCGGCTCTTCGGCCCGAAGGAGGTCGATCGCGGTCTGACGGTCACCGGCGACGAGCACTTCATAATCGTCATACGCCCATTTGAGCTGGCGCTGGAGGCCCTCATCGTCTTCGACGACCAGCAATTTGGGTTTCGCGTCCTGCGTCATGCGGCCTGTGCCTTGGTTTCAATGGAAAGGTTGATGCTGTCACGGGCGAGCGGCATCAGGATTCGGAAGGTTGTGCCCTCTCCTTCCCGGCTCTGGACCTCGATCCGGCCGCCCATGGCGGTGATAAGCGCGCGGGCTTCAAAGGCGCCGACGCCAAAGCCACCCTGTTTGGTTGAGGCGAAGGGCTTGAACAGTTCATTGTGCACGAACTGGGGGGACATGCCGCACCCCTTGTCGATGACTTCAATCACCGCATCCTCCGGGGTTGAGCGCATGTGCACGGTCACCGGCTCGGACGGCGGGCTGGCATCAATCGCGTTCTGCACAAGATGCGCGAGCGCCTGTTCCAGCCGCACCCCGTCTGCGACGAGGTAGAGGCCCGTGTCCCCAGTGGTCACGACCGGCAGCTGGAACCGCTTGGCCGCCGCCACCCGCGCCACAAGCGGGGCCAGCGGGATTGCGCGCGGTGCCTCGGCCTGCGCCTTGTTGTGCTGCGACAGGCGCGCGAGCAGATCGTTCATGCGGGCGACGGAGGATTTGAGCGTCGCGATCATGTCGGCCTGAAATTCCGGGTTTCCGGCGTGCTTTTCGGCATTGCGCGTGACGAGGGTAAGCTGGCTCACCAGATTCTTCACGTCGTGCATGATGAAGGCAAAGCGCCGGTTGAACTCTTCAAACCGCTGTGCCGTCGCCAGCGCCTGCTGCCCATGCGCCTCGGCCAGATAGGTCGCGACCTGACGCCCGACGACCTTCAGCAGGTCGAAATCTTCCCAGTCGAGCGTGCGCGCCACCGGCGGGCGGGACAGGATGACGAGGCCGCTCAACTTTCCGAAATGAAGAAGCGGCACGACAGCCCAAGCCGATTGTTCGCCGATCAGCCATTCGGGAATGGCAGCACCCTCCTCATCCATCTGGTCGATCATCCGGCGCACCGCGTCGAGTTCGACAATGCGTCCGGTTCGTTCGAAATACTCCACGGTCGAGCCCGTTGCGCCCTGCATGGGCGCTTCGAGACCCGGCCAGTTCCAACGCGCGCGCATGTCGAGCCCGCCCGCGCCGTCTGGCACCAGAAGGCAGCCCGACGGCGATTCGGTGATGTCGGCCAGAGCCTGCACGATGCGCGCCTCCAGCGGACGGGCTTCGTCATCGGGTTTGCCCAGCGTCTCCGAAAAGCGGAGCCACTCGCTGCGATAGTCATAGCGATGCTGGAAGAGATGTTTGGCGACCTTGATCTTGAACCAGGCGCGGAAATGCGGCGACGGCAGAAGGACCAGCGCGATGACCGAACAGCCGAACACAAAAGCCACCTGCACCGGCCGGGCGAAATCCCCCAGGAGCGCGCCGAGCAGCGTATTCAGCACGATCATGGCCGCGAGATAGGCCCCGATGGCACCGAGGCTCAGCGTCTGGAACGTCGCCGTGCGGGACAGATGGATGCGCAGCCCGCTCGTCACATTTGCGGACAGCGCGACGAGCGGGGCCACCATCGCAACAGCAATGCCGCGCAGACCCACGAGTTCGCCAGACCATGCCCCGGAAAGGTAGGAGACGGTGTAGAGATTGAGGTCATAGACCCAGATCACGGCAATGGCCGTCAGCGGCAGGCGGAGCGCCATGCGCGTGTCCGACGTCCCGGCCGTGTAGAGATTGTGGACCAAAACAAGCCCGCCAACCGAAAACAACATGCCCAGCACGAAACCCGAATAGGTCGCGATATTGGCCGCTGCCGTGCGGGCATCGGGCGCGACCAGCGTCGCGGCGATCTGCAACAGCGCGACAAGAACCAGCGCGCCATAGAGTGCACCGACCGTCGGCATCGCAGACCCGGCCGAATCGCGCCGCCAGAAAGCGTACATCAGCGACAGCCAGCCGAGATTGCGGATGACCTCCGCGACCATCGCCCAAAGTGTTTCCGGGCCATTGGCCGCCGTGATGAGCGCCCAAGCCGCCGTCAGGGCGCAGGCCGCCGCCATCGACCGCGCCACCTGCCCGTGGCGGACCTGCGGCAGAAACCACAAGGCCAGCGCCGCGAACAGGACAGCCGCACCAGCATGTCCCCATTGCGAAACAAAGGCGATCATCAGCGCGCGCCCTCCGGCCAGAGAACGACGCGGATCGTCTGCAACAGGATCAGGATGTCGAGGAAGGGCGTGTAATTTTTGGCGTAATAAAGGTCATATTCCAGCTTGGCGCGGGCATCCTGCAAGCTGGCGCCATAAGGGTAATTGATCTGCGCCCAGCCGGTGATGCCCGGCTTCACCATGTGCCGTTCGGAATAATAGACGAGCTTTTCCTCAAGGTCGGCAACGAACTCGGGCCGTTCCGGTCGCGGGCCGACAAAGCTCATATCGCCTTTGAGCACGCTCCAGATCTGCGGCAGTTCATCGATCCGCAGCAGCCGGATCCACTTTCCAACGCGGGTCACGCGCGGATCGTCCTTCTCGGCCCACTTGGCCTTGCCGTCCGCTTCGGCGTCAGTCCGCATCGACCGCAGCTTCACAAGCTGGAAATGCTCTCCGAAAAGCCCGACGCGCGTCTGGCGGAAGAAAGCCGGTCCCTTGCTGTCCAGTTTGACCGCCATTGCCCCGAGGAGGATGAGCGGGAGGGCCACGACCAGCAGGATGAGCGAGGCGACAATATCGAAAACGCGCTTCAGGAAGGACGACAGCCGACGACCGGACGTGAAGCCGTCCGAAAAAATGAGCCAGGACGGGTTGGTGCTGCGCAGATCGATGCGCCCGGTCTCGCGCTCCAGAAAGGTCGAGACTTCGTTCACATGGACACCTGTCGTGCGGAGACGGATCAGGTCGGCCAGCGGCATCGCGTTGCGGCGCTCCTCGATCGCCAGGACGACTTCGCTCGCGCTCAGCCGCACTACATGGTCGGCAAGGTTATCGATATGTGCACGGGCAATCGCGGTCGGGATCGCGCTTGGGCCGTCCGACATTTCCACGTGTCCGACGACGACGAAACCGGCCCCGTCGCGTTCGGCAAGCTTGCTGATGCGCAGTGCCCGCTGCCCGGCGCCCAGAATAAGGACCCGGCGCTTGAATGCCTCGCCGCCAAACAGGCTCTGCAGGGCGACACGCATGACCATGAGCATCAGGAAGGACAGGACCATCGCGTAGAGCGAGTTGGATCGCCACAGGGTGGTCCCCGGCAGCATGAAATAGGTGACCGACAGCAGAATGACGCCAAGCGAGATCGCGACAAGCAGGCGCGCGGCCGCGAACTTTAGCGATTGGAGTGCCTCGGGGGAATAGACGCCGACGGAGATCATCGCCGTCTGCAGCGCGAGGGCAAAGCTGATCAGCGGCAGCAGCCGATCACCGACCGGCGTCACATGCATGTCGATCTGATGGGCGCGGATCGTCCAGGCGAAGTCGGCGGCCGCAAACAGGAGCATGATGTCCAGCAGGCCCAGAAAGAGGACCGCATAGGGGACATAGTGCTTGAACAACCTGACCACGCGCGCAAACCTACCCATTGAGTGTCAAGAACGCCGACACACGGCTGTGTCGGAATATTTGACACTCAATGTTTAAAGAATGCGTAACGCAGGGTCCGGAAATGCGGGATTTTCTGCCGTTTCAGTCGGATGCGAAGGAGAAGGGCGAGAGCCTGCGTTCGCGTTCGTTGAAGGTCAGCACGCGTCCGGCCGGAGGGGCGCTGCGCTGCGGGCATTCTGACCGGAGGCACTGGCGGCATCCCTGACCAACGGGCGTTGCGGCACCATTGAGCAGATCGATGCCACGTGCATAGACGAGCGGTGCCGCAAGCGCCGCCTCGACCCCCAGACAGATCGAGAACTCGGCCACCACGCCGCCGGCGCGTCCGGCCTGCGGCTTGACCGTCCGCGCCATGGTGAACCAGCGCTTCCCGTCCTCCAGCTCGACGAGCTGGACATTGATCTCGCCCGGCCGGTCAAAGGCATGGTGCACATGCCACAGGGGGCAGCGCCCTTCCGAGCTCACCAGTTGCGAACCGCTGGCCCCGGCGTACCGCTTTGAGGATTGGCCCGCCCGGTCGATGCGCAGCATGAAGAAGGGCAGGCCGCGCGCGCCAACGCGCTGCAGCGTCGTCAGCCGGTGGGCAACCTGCTCAAACCCCGCAACGAAACGCCGCTGCAGGATCTCAATATCATAGCCGGTCGCCTCGCAGGCCCGTTGGAAGCGGCCATAAGGCATCATGACAGCAGCGGCGAAATAGCCGTTCAGATGGCGACGGAACATGCGCTCCCCCGCCCTGTCGGTAAATTCGCCACCAGCCACCAGAGCATCGATCTCCGTCTTGGCCTCCAGCTGGGCCAGCTGGAACGCGGCGGCAAAGGTGCGCGACGCGGGATCGAGCAGTTCCGAAAGCTGCAGCTGCCGCGCATGAAGATCGAGACGCCGCAGCCGGTCGGGCATGATGTCGATGGGGAGAATGCGGATGGAAAGTTCGTGCTTGATGCGCAGCCGGTCTGCAATCGCCCCATAAAGGTCACCCGAGACAAGGCGCAGCTCGTCCGCCAGCGCCTCGGCCTGCGCGTCGAGATCAGCAAAATGGTTGCGCCAGCGCTCAATCTCCGCGCGCACTTCCGACACCGGGTCGCGCGCCGGACCCGTCACGGCGCCCGCCCGGTCAAAGGCGCGGGCAAAGGCCTCCGCCGCCTCGGGCGCCGACGCGATCCAGTCCGCGATGGCCGTGCGATCAAGATCGAGGTCTTCGAACATTGGATCGGACAGACGCCGCCGGATCGCCTCCACGCCGCCGCCGGGGGCCGCCCCCGTCAAGGTGCGCGGGTCAAAGTCATAGCGGTCGGCCAGCCGCAGCATGATCGCCGCCGTCAGCGGTCGCTGATTGCGCTCGATGAGGTTCAGATAGGAGGGGGACACCTGCAAGGCCTCGGCCATTGCCGCCTGTGTCAGCCCGGTCGCCCGCCGGATGCGGCGGACCGCATGTCCGGCAAAGAGTTTCTGTTCAGCCATGCGGCATACTTAGTAAATTTGTGACAATATGACAATAATTACCTTCCATTCCTGAACTTTCGGACAATTCTATTTACATAATTTACTCGCCTCCGACCGCCTGATCGCGCAATCCCGCCTCATCAAAGCGAGCAAAGACGATGATTCGTCGGGCTATGAAGAGGAAATTGTAAATGTCGTATCAGCAGCACATCCAGACCATCGAAAGCCTGAAGGCGGCCAAGGGCGGCACCTGGGACGGCATCAATCCGGAGTCGGTTGCGCGGATGCGCCTCCAGAACCAGTTCCGCACCGGCCTCGACATTGCGCGCTACACAGCGAAGATCATGCGCGAGGACATGGCCGCCTATGATGCGGATCCGGCCAACTACACCCAGTCGCTCGGCTGCTGGCACGGCTTCATCGCGCAGCAGAAGATGATTTCCATCAAGAAGCATTTCGGCACGACCAAGCGCAAGTACCTGTACCTCTCCGGCTGGATGGTCGCGGCGCTGCGCTCTGAGTTCGGTCCGCTGCCCGACCAGTCGATGCATGAAAAGACCAGCGTCCCCGCCCTGATCGAGGAACTCTACACATTCCTGCGTCAGGCCGACTCGCGTGAACTCAACCTGCTGTTCCGCGATCTCGACGCGGCACGGGCCAAGGGCGACGCCGCGAAGGAAGCCGAGATCCAGTCGAAGATCGACAATTTCGAGACGCACATCGTCCCGGTCATCGCCGACATCGACGCCGGCTTCGGCAATGCCGAGGCGACCTATCTGCTCGCCAAGAAGATGATCGAAGCTGGCGCCTGCGCGCTCCAGATCGAAAATCAGGTCTCGGATGAAAAGCAGTGCGGCCACCAGGACGGCAAGGTTACCGTGCCGCATGAGGACTTCATCGCGAAGGTCCGCGCCTGCCGCTACGCCTTCCTCGAACTGGGCGTTGAAGACGGGATCATTGTGACGCGCACCGACTCGCTCGGCGCCGGCCTCACCAAGCAGATCGCCGTCAGCCACGAACCCGGCGACATTGGCGACCAGTATAACAGCTTCCTCGACTGCGAGGAGATTGACCCCGCGACCGCGAAGAACGGCGATGTCATCCTGAACCGCAACGGCAAACTGCTGCGTCCCAAGCGCCTGGCGTCCAACCTGTTCCAGTTCCGCCCCGGAACCGGCGAGGACCGCTGCGTGCTCGACAGCATCACTTCGCTGCAGAACGGCGCCGATCTGCTGTGGATCGAAACCGAAAAGCCGCACGTCGAACAGATTGCGGGCATGATGGACCGCATCCGCGAAGTCGTTCCGAACGCGAAGCTCGTCTACAACAACTCGCCGTCGTTCAACTGGACGCTGAACTTCCGCCAGCAGGTCTATGATGCGATGGTCGCAGAAGGTCTGGACGTCTCGGCCTATGATCGTGCCGACCTGATGAATGCGAAGTATGACGATACAGAACTCGGCATTGCCGCCGACAAGCGCATCCGCACCTTCCAGGCCGATGGCGCGAAGCGGGCGGGCATCTTCCACCACCTCATCACGTTGCCAACCTACCATACGGCGGCCCTGTCGACCGACAATCTGGCGAAGGAATATTTCGGCGAAGCGGGCATGCTCGGTTATGTCGCTGGGGTCCAGCGCAAGGAAATCCGCGAAGGGATCGCCTGCGTGAAGCACCAGAACATGTCGGGATCCGACATTGGCGATGACCACAAGGAATATTTCTCGGGTGAAGCCGCGCTCAAGGCCGGCGGCGTCCACAACACCATGAACCAGTTCGGCTGAGCACAGACAGAAAGGAGACAAGCCATGTCAGAACCAGCACGTTCCCGCGCCGTCCTTTCCACCGAGGATTTCGAGCTGCTCCGCGAAGCCGTGGTCCACTATCTCGAAGTGGTGAAGGACAAGCCGGAGTCGATCAAATTTTCCCGGCTGTACCACCGCCTCGGCAGCGCCATGGGCCGCTGAACCAAGTTTCCTGGGGAGGAAAAGGGATGCCCGTCGGACATGTGTCCGGCGGGCATTTTCTTGTCCGCCTGCCGCGGACAAACAAGAAGGGCGGCCAGTTGCCTGACCGCCCTTCCGTTTTGACTTACGTCGATGTCTGGGATTAGCCAGCCATCTTCGTGTTGACCTTGGTGAAGGTCGTGTTCAGCGTGGTGCCGAGGTTCGACATCGCGGTCATTGCAGCGACGGCGATGAGAGCGGCAATCAGGCCGTATTCGATGGCGGTCGCGCCCTTGCTGTTGCGGGCAAGCTTACGTGCAAACTTGATCATCTCTGGTCTCCAACTTTGTTCCACTACGACATGGATCTGAATCGATCTTCTTGTCGCAGTCCCTTATCCCGCAAAGTTCTTACCAATCCGTTGACGCCGCCCCCAAACAAACAGGGTTAGCAATGGGTTACCGCCATACGGCCAAAAGCTGCACTTTCGGGGGCTGGTCAGCCAAGGCTGGCGCGCTATAGCGGGGGCATGGACGAACATCGCATCTGGACGGCGGGCATCGCCATCATCGGCGACGAGATTCTCTCGGGCCGCACGCAGGACAAGAACATTTCGCAGATCGCGCTCTGGCTTAACCTCCAGGGCATTCGCCTGCGCGAGGTGCGCGTGGTGCCCGATGTGGAAGAGGAAATCGTCGCCGCCGTAAACGCGCTGCGGACGCGGTATGACTATCTCTTCACGACCGGCGGAATCGGCCCGACGCATGACGACATCACCGTCGATGCGATTGCAAAGGCGCTTGGCGTCGATGTGGTACTGCACCCTGAAGCGAGCGAAATGCTCTGCAGCTATTATGAAAAGCGCGGCGGCATCACCGAAGCACGGCTCAGAATGGCGCGCGTTCCGGACGGTGCCGAACTCATTCCCAACCGCATGTCCGGCGCACCCGGCATCCGGCATGGCAATATCTTCATCATGGCGGGCGTGCCACACATCACGGCCGGGATGCTCGATGCGCTGACGGGGACGTTGGAAGGCGGACGTCCGCTCCTGTCCGAAACGGTGGGCTGCTGGGTCGCGGAAAGCGAAATCGCCGATATGCTCGCCGCCGTCGAAAAGGCGCACGACGGCACGCAGATCGGCAGCTACCCCTTTTTCCGCGAAGGCAAGGTCGGCACCAACTTCGTCATCCGGTCGGTGGATCAGGCCGTGCTGGACACCTGCGCCGCCGCGCTGGTCGCGGAACTCGCCGCGCTTGGCCGCGAAGGGATTATGGGCGGGATCTGACGCGGTTCGGGTCCGCCTGCGCGGCGGGCGGTACCGCGACAAGGACCAGCAGCGCCACAAGCGCGAACAGGGCCGCGACCACAAAGGCCGCGCCCCAGAACACGAACGGCGCGTCCGGTCCCGTGAACCAGGCCAGCAGCGGATTGAACAGCGATGGTGCGACAATGGCGCCCAGCGACATGGTGCTGGAGGCAAAGCCCTGCACTTCGCCTTGCGTGTCCGGCGTCGCCCGGCGCGACATCATCGCGGTCAATGAGGGATGGGCGAGGCTTTGGAGGCCGAGCAGCGGGATCGCCGCAAAACCGAGCCAGCCATAGGGGATGACGGCATAAGCCAGCATGGCCGTGGCCCCAAAGCCGATGCCGATCATCGCCGTATGCCGTTCGCCGAAACGGCGCACCGCCCGCCCCGTCACGAAAGTCTGCACGAGCGCCATCGAAATGCCGACCGCCGACAGCGACGCGCCGACCATGCCGGACGTCCAGCCATAGCGGCCATAAGCGAAGAAGTTCCACGTCATCGGGTAGATAAGGCTGGCGACCTGCCACAGGAAATAGACCACCGCGATCGGCAGGATCCCCGGCAGCTTTCGGACATTGAGGATCGCGCCGACCGGATTGGCGCGGCGTAGGTCGAAGGGGCGGCGGTTCTCCCGCGCCATCGTTTCGGGAAAGACGAGAAAGCCATAAACGCAGTTTGCAGCGGCGAGTGCCGCCGCCGCGAAAAACGGCACGCGGTGACCAAATTCGCCCAACAGGCCGCCAATCACGGGTCCAATGACAAAGCCGATCCCGAAGGCGGCGCCGATCAGGCCGAATAGTCGCGGGCGCGCATCGGGCGGAGTCAGATCGGCAATGGCCGACTGGGCGGGCCCGTTCGAGGCACCGAAGATGCCCGAGAGGAAGCGCCCGACATAGAGCCAGGTCAGATTGGGCGCGAAGGCGAGGATCAGAAAGTCGGCCGAGAAACCGAACAGAGAGCCTAACAGAACCGGCCGCCGGCCAAACCGGTCCGACAGGTTCCCCGCCAGCGGGCCGAACAGGAACTGGGTTCCGGCGTAAAGGAGTGAAAGCGTGCCACCGATCGCCGTCGCGTGCGACAGGTCGGCATGGCCGAGCTCCATGACGAGTTCGGGGAGGACAGGCGTGATGATGCCAAAGCCGATCGCATTGATCAGGATGGTCGCGAGAACGAACTTGATCGACGCCGGGATGGGGGCCTGTTCACGCTGCGCGTCAGGGTGTGGATCGGCGTTCAATGATTTCCCCTCGGCAGCCTGCGCCCGTGTGCGCCGTCGCGGCGCCGAGACCGAAAATGCGCGCTTTGCCGCAGTCTGGAGCGGGTGAAGGGAATCGAACCCTCGTCGTAAGCTTGGAAGGCTTCTGCTCTACCATTGAGCTACACCCGCGCCACGTGTTTGCGACGTGCACGGCGCTGCCCTTGCCATTGCGGCCGCCCCGACGTCAACTTGATTCCGGTTCGCCCGCGTCAGGCGGCGGTTGGCGTGAGGAAGATGGCTGCCGCGGCAAGCAGCAGCGTCAGCGCACCCAGTCCTTGCGACAGCCGGGACCGGAGCCGCACCCACCCGTCAGGCAGCGGCAGTTTCAGCGCCATTTCCCGGTCTACGGCGGGGCTGAAGACAAGGCATAGCCCCATCACAACCAGCGATGGCCCCGGCCAATCCCAGCCGAAAATCCACGGAAGATAGGCCGCAAGCGCGATCAGGCTCGGCAGAACGGCGGCGAGATAGATCCAGCGCGGCGCTTGCGGGTTGCTCACGGCCACGCCCCACCAGACGCCGCCCAGAAAACTGAAGATCAGCGCCGCATACCCAAAGCCGCCCGCGAGCGCGATCCAGCGCGTTTCCGGATCCGCCAGAAGGACGACGGCGAACAGCTGCGGCAACTGTCCTGCATAGCCAAGGGCGCGCGCACGCGGATTGAGAGAGGGTTGATCAAACATGGGGGCATCGATGCGCCTTCGCGCGTCGGCATTCAACCTGACAAATGGTCCACCAATGCCGCGTTCCCCTGCAATCCGGCGCGAACGCACGGCGTGCTCCAAAAATCGGTGACAAGTCGGATCGCGCTCCCTAATCGTTCCGACAAACATTCGCGCTTCGCCAACGGGGGCAGGACAGACATGCACGCCGCATCCGCACAACCTTCCTGGGTCATGCTCGCCTATCTGATTTCAGGCGTCTTTTTCATCCTCGCCTTGCGCGGACTGTCGTCACCCGCAACGTCGCGACGGGGCAACCGCTTCGGCATGGCGGGCATGCTCATCGCAGTCGTGACGACGGTGTTGACCCACGAACTGGCGAGCTTGCCTGAAATCCTTGGCGCGATCGTGATCGGTGGCGGGGTTGGCTGGATCACGGCCCGCAGAATCGCCATGACCGACATGCCGCAGCTTGTCGCAGCCTTTCACTCGCTGGTCGGCATGGCTGCCGTGCTGGTTGCCGCCGCCGCATTTCTGGAACCCGAGAATTTCGGCATCGCCGGCCCCGATGGCCTGATCCACACGGTGAGCCGCATCGAAATGGGGCTGGGCATCGCGATCGGCGCCATTACCTTTTCGGGGTCGGTCATCGCGTTCCTCAAACTCAATGGCAACATGTCCGGCGCACCGATCCTGCTGCCTGCCCGTCACATCATCAACCTTGGCACGCTGGCGGCAATCCTTGGCCTCATCGCCTACTTCCTGACCGACCAGAGCCCCTGGATTTTCTGGACGATCACCGCGCTGAGCTTCCTGATCGGCTTCCTGCTCATCATCCCCATCGGCGGCGCGGACATGCCGGTCGTCGTGTCGATGCTCAACAGCTATTCGGGCTGGGCTGCGGCGGCCATGGGCTTCACACTTCAGAACTCGGCGATGATCATCACGGGTGCCTTGGTCGGCTCGTCCGGTGCGATCCTCAGCTACATCATGTGCAAGGCCATGAACCGCAGCTTCGTGAGCGTGATCGCGGGCGGCTTCGGCGCAGAAGCGTCCGCCGCCGGTGGCCCTGCGAAGGAACAGCGCCCGTGGAAGCGCGGCTCCGCAGAGGACGCCGCCTTCCTCCTCAAGGAAGCCGAACAGGTCATCATCGTTCCCGGTTACGGTATGGCGGTTGCCCAGGCGCAGCATATCCTGCGCGAGATGGCCGACCTGCTGAAGAAGGAAGGCGTGCGCGTGAAATACGCGATCCACCCCGTCGCCGGCCGTATGCCCGGGCACATGAACGTCCTGCTCGCAGAAGCCAACGTCCCCTATGACGAGGTGTTCGAACTGGAGGACATCAACAGCGAATTTGCGCAGACCGATGTCGCCTTCATCATCGGCGCGAACGACGTCGTGAACCCGGCCGCCAAGACGGACAAGACGTCCCCGATCTATGGCATGCCCGTGTTCGACGTGGACAAGGCGAAGACCGTCATGTTCATCAAGCGCTCCATGGGCGGCGTCGGCTATGCCGGGGTCGATAATGACGTGTTCTACATGGACCAGACGATGATGCTCCTCGCCGATGCGAAGAAGATGGTGGAAGACATCGTCAAATCGCTCCAGCTCTGAGGCGGCCGTGGGTCTGGAAACTGATATTGCCCTCGCCCATGCGCTCGCCGATGCGGCGGGAGCGGCGATCCGCCCCTATTTCCGGGGCAGCTTCGGACTGGAATCAAAGGATGATGCCTCGCCAGTGACGCTCGCCGATCGCGCGGCGGAAGAGGTGATGCGCAAGCTGCTCGCGGGCGAAGCCCCGCGCGACGGCATTGTCGGCGAGGAATTCGGCAGCGAACGCGCCGATGCCAGCCGCGTCTGGGTGCTCGACCCGATTGACGGCACGACAAGCTTTGTTGCGGGCCGCCCCATCTTCGGCACGCTCATTGCGCTGCTGCAGGATGGCTGGCCCGTTCTCGGCATCATTGATCAGCCGATCGGCGGGGAACGATGGGTCGGCGCCATTGGCCAGACCACGACCTTCAACGGCAAGCCCGCCGCCACTCGCCGCTGCCGAGAACTGGAGGACGCGGTCCTTGGTACCACAAGCCCGCATCTGTTCAGCGAGCATGAGGCTGGACATTTCCTTTCGCTCGCAGGCAAGGTTGCGCGTCGGCGCATCATCTATGGCGGCGACTGCTACAATTACGGCCTGGTCGCCAGCGGCCATGTCGATCTCGTCGTCGAAGCTGGCCTCAAGCTGCACGACTTTGCGGCACTCGTCCCGGTCATTGAGGGCGCGGGCGGCCTGATGTGCGACTGGAATGGCAATGCCCTGAACGCGGACTCGGCCGGCGACGTCATCGCCCTTGGCGACCCGGCCCGGCTTGATGACGTCCTTGAGGCGCTGGGCCACGCGGACTGCGGCTAGGCCGCTTTCGGGCAGCCGGTTAGCGGACGATCACCTCAACGCGGCGATTGGTTGCCGAGGCGGTTTCGTCGGGTGTCTTTTCGAGCAGTTCGCGTTCGCCCCGCCCGGCAATGCGGACGATCGTCTTGTCGAGGCCCTGCGAGAACAGATAGGACGTGATCTCTGCTGCACGACGCAGCGAGAACGCGTCGTTGACCTCCTCAGACCCGACCGTATCGGTATGGCCAGTGATCTCCAGATCGGCACCCGGCCGCTTTTTGATCTCCGCAAAGATCTCCGCCAGCATGGCCTGCGACTCTTCGGTCGGCTCGACCGAATTTTCCTTGAAATAGAGGACAAACGTGCGAGGCTGGGGCGGCAGCGCAGCGAGCAGATCGGCATATTTTGCGTCAAAGGTCGCGCTGTCGATCGTCTTGACCGAGGCACTGCTCCCTGAAACGCTCGCAACCGCGCCCGGCTTGTCGACCACGGCGATCTCCGTCCCGGCGCTGTTGAGCACCGCAACGCTACCAGCCTCGCCATTCTCGCCCGGCCCAAGCGCAAGCTGCGACATCGCACACCCCGCAAGCAGCAGCGGCAGAACCGCCGCGCAAAGACGTGTCCGCCCCCTCATTTGACGTTCAGCACGACGCGCGCGCGCCGGATCACGTAAATGTTCTTGGGCGTCTCCACCCGCATCGCCTGCGGGTCATTGCGGGCGATCCGGCCGGAAATGATCGCGACGACACCCTTTTTCAGAACGCCGACAAAGCGCCCCTGCTGTGTCGTGTCATTATAGTCGAAGGCGCGAATCGTCAGGCGCGTGCCCGGGCCGGCCGAAAGCCGCGTGTTGTCGATGAAGGTTGCCCCGGCCTTGCCGCGCGCGCCGGTGACAAGAGTATCGCCCGTTTCAATGACGAAGCCAGGTTTGACCGGGATAAGCTTGCCATCGCGTTCAACCGACGCCCCGCCGCTGGAAAGTTTGATGCGGCCGATATCGGCCCATGCCGGCTGTGCCAGCACGACAGCCAACAATGCCCCTGTTCCCAAAGCCCGCACGCAACCCCCTGCCCTTTTGCACCCGCTTGATGCGATAATGTCACCATATTGGCAAGAGCGTCATCCACAACCTTTCGACATCTCCCTCTTTCACATCGGTGGACTGTGCCGTAACAGGCTTGGGCCATGTGGCAGCTATATCAGTTCGCTCTCTGTCCGTTTTCACGCAAGGTCCGCCTTCTCATGGGAGAGAAGGGCGTGGGCTACCAGCTCGTGCGCGAATATCCGTGGGAACGGCGCGATGAATTCGTCGACTTGAACCCGACGAGCCAGACGCCGGTGCTCGTCGAATCGGAGCGCGGGCTGACCCTGATCCATTCTGCGGCCATCTGCGAATATCTGGAGGAAACGGTCGATCAGTCGCCGATGATCTCCGGGACGGCGCCCAATCGGGCCGAGATCCGTCGACTGACGTGCTGGTTTGATGAGCAGTTTTACATGCAGGTCGTCGGCCCCTTGCTGCATGAGCGCATGGAGAAAAGGCTGGTGCATCGCGCGGCGCCCGATGGCGGCGTGCTGCGTCAGGCCATGAAGAACGCCAACCAGCTGCTCGATTATATCGACTGGCTGCTGGATCATCGCAACTGGCTTGCAGGGGCCAGTCTCAGCCTCGCCGATCTGGCAGGTGCCGCACATATTTCGGTCGCAGACTATCTCGGCGGCATCGACTGGCGCGGGCATGAGGCGACGAAGCGCTGGTATTCCGGGCTCAAGTCCCGGCCCTCCTTCCGCCCGCTGCTCAGCGAACGGATGGAAGTCATTCCGCCGCCCGCCCATTATGACAAGGTCGACTTCTGAGCCGCGGCGCTAAGCGCGTGTCGCGGTGAAGATGTAGTTGAGCGACAGATCGTCCGAGAGGTGCAGGCCCGCCGTCGCGGAAAAGGCAATGCCGCGCATCTCGCCGGCAACCAGTCCGGCATCGCGCAGCAAATCCTGCATCTCATCCGGCGTCAGGAACTTGTCCCAATCGTGCGTGCCCTTGGGGATCGCGCCGAGGCCTTCACCGAGAGTGATCATGGCGAGCCTTGATTTGGGCGTGCGGTTGGGTGTCGAAAGCACCATCAGTCCGCCATCTGCCAGCCGGTCGCGCAGGGCGGCGAGGAAATCTGCCGGGTCTGTAACATGTTCGATGACCTCCATCGAGGTCACGAGATCAAACTGTTCTGCCATGCCCGCGACATCGGCACAGCGATAGTCGATGGCCAGGCCGCCTTCGGCCGCATGGGTCGCTGCGATTGCGATGCTTTCAGGCGCCGCATCCACGCCCGTCATTTGCGCGCCCAAACGGGCCAGCGGTTCGCACAGCAACCCTGCGCCGCAGCCGACGTCGAGCGCGGTCTTTCCCGTCAGTGGGCGGAAGCTGGAACCATCCGCGCTCCAATGCCCGTCAATGGCGTCGCGAATGAATTCGAGACGGACCGGGTTCAGCTTGTGGAGCATGGCGGAGGAACCCTTGGGGTTCCACCAGTCGGCCGCCAGCTTTCCGAAATGCGCGGCTTCCGCTGCGTCAATGGTGGTTGTGGTGCTTGCCTTTGACATACCCCTTCCCTAACAGGGCCGCGCCTTATGGCCAAACCCGCATTTGCGACACGAAACAGGGAAATCGATGGCCCGCATCGTAATGAAGTTCGGCGGCACGTCCATGGCGGGGACGGAGCGCATCCGCAACGTCGCCGCCCGCGTGAAGCGCGAAGTGGACGCCGGCAATGAAGTCGCCGTCGTCGTTTCTGCCATGGCCGGGGAGACCGACCGGCTTGTCAATTTCTGCCGTGAAGCCGCGCCGCTGCACGATCCCAAGGAATATGACGTCGTCGTCGCCTCGGGTGAGCAGGTGACGTCGGGCCTGCTCGCGATCACGCTGCAGGCCATGGGCGTCAAGGCGCGCAGCTGGCTCGGCTGGCAACTGCCGATCCGCACGTCGGATGCGCATGCCTCCGCCCGTATCGAAGACATTGAAACGACCGACCTGATCGCCGCCATGAGCGCGGGCGAAGTCGCCGTCATCCCAGGGTTTCAGGGCGTGACAGCGGCCAACCGCATCACGACGTTGGGCCGCGGCGGCTCAGACACGTCGGCCGTAGCGGTCGCCGCTGCGGTCAAGGCCGACCGCTGCGACATCTACACCGATGTCGACGGCGTCTACACCACCGACCCGCGCATCGTCCCGAGGGCGCGCAAGCTCGCCAAGGTGACCTACGAAGAAATGCTCGAGCTGGCGAGCGTCGGGGCAAAGGTGCTCCAGACCCGCTCGGTCGGGCTCGCCATGAAGGAAAATGTGCGCGTGCAGGTGCTGTCCTCGTTCGACGAGCCGACAGACAACCCCATCCCCGGCACGCTCATCGTCGGTGACGACGAAATCGGAGAAGACGAAATGGAACGCCAACTCATCACCGGCATCGCCCATGACAAGAACGAAGCCAAGGTCACGCTGACGAGCGTGCCCGATCGCCCCGGTGCGGTCGCCAGCATCTTCGGTCCGCTTGCCGATGCCAACATCAACGTCGACATGATCATCCAGAACATCGCGCATGACACCGGATCGACCGACGTCACCTTCACGGTGCCGGGCGCTGAGCTGGCACGCGCGATCGACACGCTGGAAAAGGCAAAGGACGCGATTGGCTTCACCGAGCTGATGCACGACACCAAGGTCGCCAAGATCTCCGTTGTCGGCGTCGGAATGCGCAGCCATGCGGGCGTCGCGGCCACGATGTTCAAGGCCCTCGCCCAGCGTGGCATCAACGTTCAGGCGATCTCGACCTCCGAAATCAAGGTCTCGGTGCTGATCGACGAGGATGAGACCGAACTCGCCGTCCGCGTCCTGCACACGGCCTATGGCCTCGACGCTGAGGACGCTGCGTGAGCCAGCTTGCAGCGCTGATGGCACGGGGCGCGGCATTCCTCGGTTCGGACGTCGCCATCATGGCCGGCGCGATGAGCTGGATCAGCGAACGCCACCTTGTCTCCGCCATGTCCAATGCGGGCGGGTTTGGCGTCATTGCGGGCGGCGCCATGCCGCCTGATATTCTGTCTGCCGAAATTGCGGCAACCAAGGCGATGACGGACAAGCCGTTTGGCGTGAACCTCATCACGATGCACCCGCAGTTGACCGACCTGATCGCCGTCTGCGCCCAGCACAAGGTCAGCCATGTCGTGCTGGCGGGCGGCCTGCCACCCGCGGGCGCCATCGATCAGATCAAGGCGTTCGGCGCCAAGGTCATCTGCTTTGCACCTGCTTTGTCGCTGGCGAAAAAGCTCGTGCGGTCGGGCGTCGATGCGCTGGTCATCGAAGGCATGGAAGCGGGCGGCCATATCGGCCCCGTGTCCACGTCCGTGCTGGCGCAGGAAATCCTGCCCGAAATGGCCGACGTCGTGCCGATCTTCGTCGCTGGCGGCATTGGTCGCGGCGAAATGATCGCTGCCTATCTCAAACAGGGGGCGGCCGGTGTGCAGATCGGCACGCGGCTCGTCTGCGCGACCGAATGCATCGCGCATCCGGCGTTCAAAAAGGCGTTCATGCGGGCGTCTGCTCGCGATGCCATTGCGAGCGTGCAGATCGATCCGCGTCTGCCGGTCATCCCCGTCCGTGCGCTCAAGAATGCGGGCACCGAGGAATTCACGCGCAAGCAGGTGGAAGTGGCCGCCATGCTAGACCGCGGTGAGGTCGACATGGCCGCAGCGCAGCTGGAGATTGAGCATTTCTGGGCCGGTGCACTGCGCCGGGCCGTAATCGAGGGCGATGTGGAGAACGGCTCGGTCATGGCGGGTCAGTCGGTCGGCATGGTCAAAGCCGAAGAACCGGTGGCCGCCATTCTGGCGACGCTTGTCCGCGAAGCCGAGGAAGCTCTGGCCGGTCGGGACTGAATCCGTCCCATCGCGGGACAATGAGCGCCACCACATTGGTTGCGAATCGAACCATCAACGCATAATTTGATCCCATCGGTCAGGGTCGCGCCAGGCGAAGTGTTTCTGCAAAGGCAGGGCACGCACAGGGGCAATAAGTATATGCGTTTGAAATCGGTAGCGATCCTTTCGGCGTCATTACTGACTTTGGCGGCTCCCCAAGCGGCCAATGCGGCCACGTTCTTCTTTGATCTATCGGGCAATTCCGCCACGAGCGGCACTTATGGCAATGCCCGGATTTTCAGTGCGACAACCGCAGGCAAGACGATCAACATGCGTGCGACAGCTTGGAGCGTCTCGAGCAATCTGGTGCGAAGCGCCTATCTTGGCTCCTATGCCAATGGCTTGGGGGTGACGAACCGCAGCGAAGGCACTGGCAGCAACAACACGCACACCATCGACAATAATGGCGGCGCCGACTTCATCCTTTTTCAGTTCGACAAGCCAGTCGAATTCCTCTCCGGTCGGTTCAACGCTTACAGCCTATGCAGCGGATGCACCGTCGATACCGATGCGTCGATCGACTTTGGTACAACGGCGACGGCCTGGAATTCCGCGCTCGCGCTCGACAACAGGAATGTCAGCGTAGTGAACTCGCTTCTGAATGGGGCAGGCTATGAGGCGCTTGGCGGGTCCACATCGGGCATACGCAATTTGCAGCCCGGCGCGCCGGGTCAGAAGGTGGGCAACATCTGGATGGTCGCCTCATCCTTCATCAATCAGGATGGCAAGAAGGACTCGTTCAAGTTCGACGACCTGTCGGTGTCCTATATCGATCCGCTGCCCGAGCCGGGCAGCTGGGCCCTGATGCTGGCAGGCTTCGGGATGGTCGGCTTCGCGCTGCGCCGTCGTTCGTCGCTCAGCGCCGCCTGATCTCGTCTGCGGCCGGGGCACGGACCCCGGCGCGGCCACCCTCCGCTAGCTGCGCTTTCAGAACCTCGGGCTTTGGCGCCCAGAGAAAGCCGAAGCTCACCGTTCCATCCTTGGTTTCCACGACATGGTGCAGGCGGTGCGCCTGCATGATGCGCTTCATGTAGGTGCTCTTGGGAAGGTAGCGATGGCCGATGCGCTTGTGCACGATCACATCATGGAAGCCGAAATAGATCGCCCCATAGGCCGCAATTCCGCCGCCGATCCACGCATAGAGCGCCCCATGGCCGAGGCCGATGCCATACCAGAAGAGCGAGATCGACGGCGCGGCAAAGATCACGGCATAAAGGTCATTGAGTTCGAACATGCCCGTGCGCGGCCGGTGGTGGCTCTTATGGAGAAACCATCCCGGCCCATGCATCAGCCAGCGGTGGGCGACGTAAGCGAAGCCCTCCATGAAAATCACGGTGGCGACGAATAGTGCGAGTCCGGACCAGATCGACATGACGCCGTTCTATAGCGCCGTTCATACTTCCGTCATCATTAAAGCGGCATTGGACCGCCAACCAGGCCGGTGCAACGGGACAGCAATCCGCACCGGCCTGCGTCAGATCACAAGGGAGGTTCCATGCGCACGAAACTGCTTCTCGCCTTTATCGCAGCATCCACCCTGTCGGCGTGCGCCACGCCCGAGACGCGCCTGCGCAAGGGTCTGCAGTCGGCGGGCCTTTCGGCGGGCACCTCGGCCTGCATGGCGGACCGCATGGTCGACAAGCTGTCGCTCACCCAGCTGAAGCGCCTGTCGGACCTCAGCAAGATCAGCGACAAGCGGATTGGCGACATGCGGGTCGGCGAATTCTGGCGTCAGGTGCGCGCGCTGCGCGACCCCGAAATCTTGGCGATCACGACACGTGCCGGGCTGAGCTGCGCCATCTCCGAATAAGCGGTCGACAAAGGCGCGTTACGGGCTTCCCTTAGCGTGAAGGCTATGCTTTAGGCCCTGCAACTCTAGCAGGGACTCGCGCGCACATGAATATTCACGAGTATCAAGCCAAGGATCTTCTGGCGAAATTCGGCGTCGCCGTGCCGAAGGGCATTGCGGCCATGTCGGTCGAAGAAGCCGTTGAGGCTGCCAAGCAGCTTCCCGGGCCGCTTTACGTCGTGAAGGCGCAGATCCACGCGGGCGGCCGCGGCAAGGGCAAGTTCAAGGAACTCGGCCCCGATGCCAAGGGCGGTGTCCGCCTTGCGAAGTCGCTGGACGAAGTCCGCGCGCACGCAACCGACATGCTCGGCAACACGCTGGTGACGATCCAGACGGGCGAAGCCGGCAAGCAGGTCCAGCGCCTCTACATCACCGACGGCGTCGACATCGGCAAGGAATTCTACCTCGCCCTCCTCGTCGATCGTGCAACCAGCCGCGTCGCGATTGTTGCCTCGACCGAAGGTGGCATGGACATCGAAACCGTCGCGCACGACACGCCGGAAAAGATCACCACGATCACAATCGACCCCGCAACGGGTCTGATGCCGCATCACGGCCGCTCTGTAGCCAAGGCGCTCGGCCTGTCGGGCGATCTTGCCAAGCAGGCGCAGTCGGTCCTGAAGGGGCTCTACGATACGTTCATGGCGACCGATGCGAGCCAGATCGAAATCAACCCGCTCGCGGTCTGCCCGACAGCCGAAGGTGACAAGCTATTCGTGCTCGACGCGAAGGTCGGCTTCGATTCGAACTCGATGTTCCGTCACAAGGACCTCGCCGAACTGCGCGACCTGACCGAAGAAGATCCCGCCGAAATCGAAGCGTCGAAGTATGACCTCGCCTACATCAAGCTCGACGGCAACATCGGCTGCATGGTCAATGGCGCGGGTCTCGCCATGGCGACGATGGACATCATCAAGCTGAACGGTGAGTTCCCCGCCAACTTCCTCGATGTGGGCGGTGGCGCCAACAAGGAAAAGGTGACGGCTGCCTTTAAGATCATCTTGAAGGACCCTGCGGTGAAGGGCATCCTCGTTAACATCTTCGGCGGCATCATGAAGTGCGACATCATCGCTGACGGTATCGTCGCTGCTGCCAAGGAAGTGAACCTGTCGGTGCCGCTCGTCGTCCGACTGGAAGGCACCAACGTGCAGCAGGGCAAGGATATCCTTGCGAATTCCGGGCTGCCGATCGTGCCGGCGAATGATCTGGGCGATGCGGCGAAGAAGATCGTCGCGGAAGTCCGCAAAGCTGCGTGAGGCTTGCCAAGCCCTGCCAAATTGTGCAGTGCGCCACGCATTGACGTTAACGTAAAGTGATTCATTGGAGAGAAGCGCCATGAAGATCCTTGTGCCCGTGAAGCGGGTGATCGATTACAATGTGAAGCCGCGGGTGAAGCCGGATGGTTCTGGCGTGGACCTTGCGAACGTGAAGATGTCGATGAATCCGTTCGACGAGATCGCGGTTGAGGAAGCCATTCGCCTGAAGGAAAAGGGCGTGGCGACCGAGATCGTCGCCGTGTCGGTCGGGCCGGACAAGGCGCAGGAAACGCTTCGCACGGCGCTGGCGATGGGCGCGGACCGCGCGATCCTCGTGGTGGCCGAAGACGTCGAGCCGCTGGGCGTTGCCAAGTTGCTCGCAAAGATCATGGACGAAGAAGCCCCCGGCCTCGTCATCCTTGGCAAGCAGGCGATTGACGATGACAGCAACCAGACCGGCCAGATGCTTGCGGCGCTGACCGGTCGCCCGCAGGGCACGTTCGCCTCGAAGGTCGAAGTTGCTGGCGACAGCGTCAACGTGACCCGCGAAGTCGATGGCGGCCTTGAGACGGTCAGCCTGAAGATGCCCGCCATCGTCACGACCGACCTGCGTCTCAATGAACCGCGCTATGCCTCGCTGCCCAACATCATGAAGGCGAAGTCGAAGCCCTTGGCGCAGAAGACGCCCGCTGATTACGGCGTCGACGTGTCACCGCGTCTCAAGACGCTCAAGGTTGCCGAACCGCCGGTGCGCTCGGCCGGGATCAAGGTCGCCGATGTCGATGCACTGGTCGCCAAGCTCAAGGAAATGGGAGTAGCCGCATGAGCGTCCTCGTTTACGCTGAACACGACAATGCGTCGCTGAAGGACGCAACGCTCGCTGTCGTCACCGCTGCCGGTCAGTTGGGTGAAGTCCACGTCCTCGTCGTCGGCAATGGCTGCGATGCCGTGGCCCAGGCAGCTGCCAAGGTGGCCGGTGTCGCCAAGGTCCATGTCGCCAATGACGCGGCCTATGCCAACCAGCTTGCCGAAAACGTTGCGCCGCTCATCGCCAGCCTGATGGCGGGCCATGATGCGGTGCTGTTCCCGGCGACCGCGCACGGCAAGAACATCGCGCCGCGCGTCGCCGCGCTGCTCGATGTCATGCAGATCAGCGACATCCTGTCGGTCGAAAGCGCCGACACGTTCACGCGTCCGATCTATGCGGGCAATGCGATCGCCACGGTCCAGTCGTCGGATGCCAAGAAGGTGATCACCGTGCGCGGCACGGCGTTCGCCAAGGCGGCGGCCGAAGGCGGTTCGGCAGCGGTCGAAGCGGTCTCCGGGTCGGGCGATGCGGGTCTCTCGTCGTTCGTCGGCGCCGAGATCGTGAAGCTGGAACGTCCGGAACTGACCTCGGCCAAGATCATTGTCTCGGGTGGTCGTGCGCTCAAGGATGCCGACACGTTCCAGGCAACGATCTTCCCGCTGGCCGACAAGCTCGGCGCGGCGGTCGGCGCGAGCCGCGCGGCGGTCGATGCGGGCTATGTCCCCAACGACTATCAGGTCGGCCAGACCGGCAAGATCGTGGCGCCTGAGGTCTATGTCGCGGTCGGCATCTCGGGTGCGATCCAGCATCTCGCCGGCATGAAGGACTCCAAGACGATCATCGCGATCAACAAGGACGAGGACGCCCCGATCTTCCAGGTCGCGGACATCGGCCTGGTCGGCGACCTGTTCAAGGTCGTCCCCGAGCTCGTCGAAAAGCTCTGATCCAAACCGATCAACGACAAAAGGAAGAGGCGGCTCAGGCCGCCTCTTTTTTTGTGCGCGCCGCCAGTATCAGGAGGGCCGCCCCGGCGATGGCTGACGCCACCGAACCGATGATGACACCCAGCTTCACCTCGCTTTCATGCGCTGCATCGACAAAGGCGAGGTCACCGATGAACAGGCTCATGGTGAAACCGATCCCGCACAGCAACGCCACGCCATAGATCTGGGCCCAGCTGGCTCCGGCCGGCTTCGGCGCGAGCCCCAGTTTTACAGCAGACCAGACCGCCGCAAAGATGCCGAGCTGTTTTCCCAGAAACAGGCCGGCCGCGATCGCAACGACAAGTTCGTCGCCGAAGGATGCCCCCGCAAAGGACACACCTGCATTTGCAAGACCGAAGAGCGGCACAATGAAGAACGCGACCGGCTTTTGCAGGAGGTGCTCAAGCCGGTGGAGCGGGGATTCGGTGGCGTCCGTTCCCCCCGGCGACACGCGTGCCGGGACCATTGCGGCCGCCAAAACGCCCGCCACGGTCGCATGAACCCCCGATTGGAGTACGGCGAACCAGAGCAGGTAGAAGCCGACAAGGTAAGGCCACAGACGCATGACCTTGGCGCTACCCAACACGTAGAGGCCGGCCATGATCGCCGCTGAAGCCAGCAGCCACACACCCGAGATGGCGTCCGTATAGCCAATCGCGATGATGGCGACGGCGCCCATATCATCGACAATGGCCACGGTCGCGAGCAGGAGCTTCAGCGAGACGGGCACCCGCTTTCCAAGCAGGGAGATGACCCCCATTGCAAAAGCGATGTCCGTCGCGGCAGGAACCGCCCAGCCACGCATCAGCTCCGGACGGTCCGCAGTCACCGCAAGAAAGATCAGCGCCGGAACGGCCATCCCGGCGCCGGCGGCCAGCATGGGCAGGGTCCGGTCTCCCCAGCTTTGCAACTGGCCGTCCACAAACTCCCGTTTGATCTCCAGACCGACCAGCAGGAAGAAGAAGGCCATCAGACCGTCATTGATCCAGTGATGTGCCGACATCGGGCCCACATCGGCGTGAAGGGCGTCAAAATAGAGCGCGGCCGCCGGGCTGTTCGCAAGGACCAGCGCACAGGCTGCGGCGACGATGAGCAATATGCCCCCGGCTGCCTCGCTTTCCAGAAAGGCGCGGAGGACAGAAGGCTGCCCAGGTTTCTGCATCGCCATAAGTGTCAGGATCAGTCCATCAAATGATCAAACATGGACACGATCTGTCCGTTTCCATGGCTATCACCGAATGCATCGGGATGCACGAAATGGTCGGCAAACCACGGATAGCGCGACCCGTCAAAACTGTCCCGCAACCACTGCACGACCTGCTGGACGGGCTGGGAATTGCGCGCCTCGCGCCGGTAAGAAAGCCAAAGTTCAAACCGCATGCGCACCGGAAGATCGATTGGCCGAACGCGCTTTGTGATCGCGCGTGCATAGGTCGGCAGCGCTCCGATCCCGACGCCGTTCGCAACAGCCCAATAATGGGAAAAGCTGGAACTCACGCGGATCGCAATCAGCTTGCGCGCCACTTCCTGCGTGAGAAACAGATTGATGGCATCTGACTTTGTACCCGGCGAGTCCTGCTGGACGAACTGATGGCCGTGCAGATCGTCAAAACCCGCTGGCGTCCCATGCTGCCGCAGATACTGGTCCGATGCGAACGGGATCACGTGGATCGTCGCCAGCTTTGAACAGATCGCCTCAAGGTCCGCCGGCTTCTGGAAGCCAACAGCCACATCATGTTCGACCGGCGTTACAAGCGTCTGGTCGGACAGGGCATCCAGAACGACCACATGTTCGGGCAGACGCGCCTTGAGCTCCGGCAGGCGCGGCGTGAGCCAGAACGTGCCAACGCCTTCGGACGCGCAGATGCGGACCTCGCCATCGCGCACGAGCACGTGATTGCCCCGCGCCAAGGGTAGGCCAACGCTGAGCAGACGCATCTCGTTCGCCACGCGCAGCACAGTCTGCCCTTCCGCCGTAATCTTCAAACCGTCACGCGAGCGTGCAAAGAGCACGGTCTCGAGCGATTTTTCGAGTCGATTGAGCCGCGAGCGGATCGTGTTGACCGACATTCCAAGCGTCTGCGACGCGCGTCTCAAGCTCGACTGATCCGCCACGCGGCGCAGTATATCCAGATCACTCCAGTTAACTTTATCAAGTAAGCCTATGAGTTTGCGGTGTTCATCCGGGTGAACACCCCGTGCAGATAATTGGAGGACCTCGTCCTCTCCTTCCCCCGATAAAGTCATCGCGTCGGAAACCATGTGTGATTTCTACGCGAGTTGGGGGAGATTTCAAATGTTACAGGATGTATCTGCTACGTCTCGGTCGGGTGTGCGTCGCCTGGGGTTCTCATCCAAGATCTGGCGGTGTCTGGAACGCTCAGACCGCCAGAGGTTCAACCTACATCGCCCCGACGCAGCTGAGCTTGCGAGCATGCTGGCACAGGCGCGCCAGACCATGGCTCTGGCGGACGACGATGTGATCGTACGCGTGATCCAGGCCAACCCCGACAGCGTCCGGATCGCAAGCCAGGCCGGCGCGATGCCCGAGGATCGCGGCATCGTTGCCCTTCTTCCGCTCACCCAGGCAGGGGCAACCGCGATGGTCACCGGCGACTTTGACACCGCCCGCCCCGACCCGCTCCACCTCGCCCGCCTGGGTGCGCAGCCTGCCGCCATCTATGTCTGGCTGATCTATATGCCGGGCAGCTTTGGCCGGATGCTGACCGCCTTTGCCGATGCGCTGGAGCCCTTTCTGGAAACGCCGGTCCCAGTCTTTTCGAAAGCGGTCAACGCGCATTCGCGCCGTCTGCAAATGACATCGGGGTTCATCGCCGCCAACAGCGTCTATCCGGACTGCGGGGATGACCTTCTGGTCGTGCTGCCCGAACAACAGGCCCCCGCGCCCAAGCCCCGGCTGGAGGTCGAGATTGCCCGCAGTGTCGAGGATGTCTTCAAGGTCTTCTCGGTGCGGTCCGCCACATACATCGCTGAACAGTTCTGCCTCTATGCCGAGGAGTTTGACGGCAACGACTTTTGCGCGACCCACTGGCTCGGAAAAGTGGACGGCGACGCCGCCGGCTGTATCCGCGCGCGCTTCTTCGGAGATTTTGCCAAGATCGAACGGCTGGCCGTGCGCGCCGAATATCGCAACAGCCGCCTCGCCTATCAGCTGGTGCGAGCCGCGATCGAGCATTGCCGCCGTAAGGGATATCGCACGCTCTATGGCCATAGTCGGCTTGATCTGCAGCGCTTCTGGCAGGTCTTTGGCTTCCGGCCGATGGAAGACCGACCCGAAATTGCGTTCGCCAATGTGAAATATGTCGAGATGCGGCTCGACCTCGCACCCGCCAATGACGTGATCCGGCTCGGCGCAGACCCGATGCATATCCTCCGCCCGGAAGGCGCGTGGGATCGGCCAGGACCGTTCGAGGCGGCCCCGGCGGCGGACAATGCCCTGCGCCAGACCTTGCTCGCGCAACGGACGCGAACCGTCCGCAAGGCCGAGATCGTCGGCTGAGGCTCTGAGGAAATGTGGGACTGGGCGCTCGTTGGCCTGCGCGACGAACTCCTTCTCTTTTCCGCTGTGGGATTTGCCATCGGGGGGATTGATGACCTGCTGGTTGATGCCGTCTGGATCGTGCGCAGGGTCTGGCGGCGGCTGACGGTCTATTCGATCCACCCGCGCGCGACGGCGGCCGCCCTCCCGCCGTCGCGCACCCCCGGGCCCATCGCGGTCCTTGTGCCCGCCTGGCAGGAAGCCGACGTAATCGGGCCCATGTTGCAAGGCTGCCTCGATCGCTGGGGCGGTGCGGACTTCCGCCTCTTTGTCGGCTGCTATGCAAATGATCCCCCGACGATCGCAGCGGTGCGCCGCTTCGATGACCCGCGCATTTACCTTGTGACCTGCGAGGATGAGGGACCAACGACCAAGGCCGGCTGCCTCAACGTGCTGTACGCCGCCATGGAGCGGGACGAGATGGCGCAGGGCCGCCGTTATGCGCGGGTGCTGCTGCACGACGCCGAAGATGTGGTGCACGCCGATGAGCTCAGGGTCCATGCCGCCCTCGGCGACCGGTTTGCCCTGATCCAGGTCCCTGTGCTTCCGCTGCGGCAGCAAGGCTCGCCCTGGATCAGTGGCCATTATCTCGACGAGTTTGCCGAGGCGCACAGCCGCGACATGGTGGTACGGGAAGCGATTGGCGCCGCACTCCCTTCGGCGGGCGTCGGATGCTCTATCCAGCGCGCCGCCTTGGCAGAGGTGGAAAAGGCCCGCAGCGGCAAGCCCTTTGCCGATGACAGCCTGACCGAGGACTATGAACTGGGCCTAAGACTTGGCGAATTGGGCCTCCCCTGCGCCTTTGTGCGCATCCTTGGCAGCGATGGCGCCTTGGTTGCGACACGGGCGCATTTTCCTTCAACGCTGACGACTGCCGTCCGGCAGAAGACGCGCTGGACAATCGGCATCGCGCTGGCCGGCTGGGACCGCGTGGGCTGGACCGGCAGTCTGTTCGAACGCTGGATGCGGCTGCGCGACCGCCGGGCACCGCTGGCGGCAGTCCTCCTCGTCTGTGGCTATGCCGCCTTGGTGCTCACGGTGCTTATCTCCCTGTTGGGCCTGCCGCAGGCCGCGCCAGGCCAACTTCTGACGCTGCTTTTGCTGGCGAATGCAGGGCTGCTCTTGTGGCGGCTGATCATCCGCGCCGTGTGCGTCACCCGCCATTATGGCTGGCGCGAAGGGTTGCGGTCCATGCCGCGCATGGTGACATCCAACATCGTCGCGATGATGGCCGCGCGCCGCGCAATTGCCGGTTATCTCAGAATGCTGCGGAGCGGCGAAGTCCATTGGGACAAAACCGCGCACAGCTTCCCTGCGGGTCACGCCCAGTGACCGGCGGCCGGGCGCGCGCCATCGAAACGCTTGGGCTGGTCCTGCTGTGCTGGATGGCCGGGCGCATCGGCTATCTGTCCTGGGCCAATCAGGAGGGAAACCCGCCGGCCTTGGCCCCAGCCTCTGGCCGACCTCCGACATGGGTGGCACATCATACGCTCGCGGAGAGGACCACCCGCGCTGCTGCGGCTCCGCCCATCCATGGGGGTGACGCGCCAAACAATCTGAGCAAGGCGGTTCGCCCCGCTGCACACGCACGTCCTTTCCTTGCCGCGCAGGAGACCACGCACGCCATCGCTTCCGCCCGGCCCGCGCCTGCGGAAGTGGCCCATCCTGAGCCCCCTATGCCCGAGAGGCAGCACGCTAACGCATCACCGTCCGATCTGCCGCCGGGCGGGCATTCATCGCCTGTCCGGGCGTCCGCATGGGTGCTCTGGCGGCCCGAAGCATCGGGGCTTGGGCTCGGGACATCCGGCCAATTGGGCGGCAGTCAGGCCGGGATCAGGCTGGTGGCCCCATTTGCATTCCGGCAGGCATTGCGCGCCTCGCTGAGGGCCACGACCGCACTCAAACGTCCGCATGACGCAGAAGCGGCTCCGGGATTGAGCCTCAAGCCGCTGCGAAGCGTTCCGGTCGAGATCATCGTGGAGCGCAGGTTTCGGCTATCACGCAACAGCCGGGATGCAACGGCTGCCTTCATCGCGGGCGGGGAGACGTTTGACGTATCGCCGCGCCTGACCGGCTCGGTCTACGCACAAGGCGGCGTGGTCGGACTGAGCCACCCCCGCGCCTTTGCGGACGGGGCGGCAAAGCTGCGGCACGATGTCGGCGCGCGGAGCCGCATTGGCGTTGGGATGTGGGGCGGCCTACAGCCTGGCTTGCGTCGCCTTGATGTGGGGCCAAGCCTCTCGACGGTCATCGGCGATGCCACCGGCGGCCTGACGCTCTCGGCTGACTGGCGCTTCCGCATCGCGGGCAATGCGCGTCCCGGCTCAGGCATTGCTGTGACGCTCGCCAAGGATTTCTAAAGGAACGCTTCCGGTCCCGCGCAACTGCGGCTAGGACCATTGACGTAATGGACATCTACCTGCCGATTGCCAATATGTCCGTAAATGCGTTGATCGTCGTGTTGCTCGGCGGCGGCGTCGGCATCCTGTCCGGCATGTTCGGGGTGGGCGGCGGGTTCCTGACGACGCCGCTTCTGATCCTCTACGGCATTCCCCCGACGGTCGCTGCAGCCTCGGCCACGACACAGGTGACTGGCGCCAGCGTGTCGGGCGTTCTCGCCCATTGGCAACGCGATGGCGTTGATTTCCATATGGGAATCGTCCTTGTCATCGGCGGCCTTGTCGGTTCGGTTGCGGGGGCGGGCCTGTTTGCGCTTCTCGAAAGCGCGGGGCAGATGGATACGATCATCGCGATCCTCTACGTCGTCCTGCTGGGCGTCATCGGATCAATGATGGCGCGCGACGCCTGGACCGCGATCAGCGCCAAACGGTCGGGGGTTGCCGTCGCCGCCCGCAAACGCCGACATCACCCCTTCGTCGCCAATCTGCCGATCCGGTGGCGCTTTTATGCGTCCGGACTCTATATTTCGCCGCTGGCGCCGCTGGCGCTCGGGTTCATGGTCGGCATCCTGACCGTCCTGTTGGGCGTCGGCGGCGGCTTCATCCTCGTGCCCGCGATGATCTACCTGCTCGGCATGTCGACGCGTGTCGTCGTTGGCACCTCGCTTTTCCAGATCCTGTTCGTGACGGCGATCACGACGATGGTGCACGCGGTCACGACGCACGCCGTCGACATCGTGCTGGCGGGCCTTCTTCTGATCGGCAGCGTCATCGGCGCGCAGGTGGGGACGCGCCTCGCCTCAAAGCTCCCACCCGACTGGCTTCGCCTCGGGCTTGCGGCCGTCATCCTTCTGCTGGCGGTCTGGCTGGCACTGGGCCTCGGCTGGCGACCGAGCGAAATCTACACGGTGCACCTGTCGTGACGCGCTGGCGCCGCCTTGCGCTGCTTCCGGCCGCCTTGCTGTCTTTGGCAGCGGCCAACCCGGTGCTCGTCCCCGACGTGTCACAGCGCAAGATCGACATCGTCTACAGCTTCACGGGTGCCGAACTGCTGTTGTTCGGCGCCATCCTCTATCCGGGCGGACGCGTGCCCTCCGAAGATGCCGACATCGTCGTCGTCCTGCGCGGCCCTTCGCAGTCGATGATCGTGCGCGAAAAGCAGAAGCTGGGCGGGCTCATCTGGGTCAATGCGGAAAGCGCGCGCTTTCGCTCCGCCCCCGCCTATTACGCGATCGCAAGCTCCAAGCCGCTGAAACAGCTCGTCGATGAGCGGACGGCGGCGATCTACGAACTTGGCATCCAGAACCTGCAACTGTCGCCCGCCAGTGGCGATGCGCCCGACGTGCAGCGCCGCTTTGAGAATGGGCTGATCGACCTGCGCGTCCGCAACGCACTCTATGCAGAGATGCCCGGCACGGTGGAGATCTCGGACGGCGTTCTCTATCGGGCTCGCCTGTCCATCCCGGCGCGTGTCCCGGTGGGCACCTATACCGCCGAAACATTCCTGATCCGCAAAGGCAAGGTCGTCGCCGCAGCCAGCCGCGACGTTGAGATCGACAAGTCGGGCTTTGAACGGTTTGTGGCCGAAAGCGCGGTCAACCATCCGATCACCTATGGCCTTGCTGCTGTTTCCCTGTCGTTGCTGTTGGGTTGGGGGGCGGCCGCCCTGTTCCGCCGGATTTAAGCCCGTTTCGGCTTTATTAACCGACTTTGTCTAAGGCTGGAGCCAAGCAAAGTTGAGAAAGTCGTACAAAAATGGACGTTATCCGACCCGTCGGGTTTGAGCCGCGCAATGATCCGGAATCAGGCCAGAATGACCATAACGGGAATGTGGCTGATGCCCGCCCGGTCGGTGGCGCGCCGCGCAACCAGCACCTGATCGAAATCGGGATTGTCGTCGACGTGTCCGGCTCCGGGTCAAAGGTTGTCTTTTTCGGCGACAAACTGCTTCCCCTTGCCGAACAGGTGACCGACTCCTGCCTTGCCATGTCGGGGCAAGTCGGCGGCCAGATCAAGATCCGCGTCGGCTCGACCTGGCTTCTCGCCAATGTCCGTGCGCTGAGCCTCGACACGCGTTCGGAACAGCTGATCACCGCGACGATCGACTATCTCGGCGAAGGCGACGAGGAACGCCTGACCGGCAAGGTCTACAATTTCCGTCGCGGGATCACGCGTTATCCGGCGCCTGGCACGCCTGTCTATGCAGTGACGTCCGACGATGTGCGGCAGATGTATGCCGCCGAAGACCGGCCGAACATTGAGGTCGGGACGGTGCACCCGACGCGCGACGTCCGCGGTGCGCTCTATATCGATGCGATGCTCGGCAAGCATTTTGCCCTGCTCGGATCTACCGGTACCGGTAAATCGACATCGGCGGCGCTCATCCTCCACCGGATCTGCGACCTCGCGCCGCAGGGTCACATCGTGATGATCGACCCGCATGGTGAATATTCGGCTGCGTTCAAGACGAACGGCGCGCTCTACGACGTCAGCAATCTCCAGATGCCCTACTGGCTGATGAACTTTGAGGAGCATTGCGAAGTCTTCCTGACCTCGACCGGCAATGAGCGGCAGATCGATGCCGACATTCTGGCCAAATGCCTTCTCGCCGCCCGCCAGAAGAGCCGCGTGGCACAAGGCATTGCCAAGCTGACTGTCGACTCCCCCGTGCCCTATCTGCTGTCCGATCTCTCTGCCGTCCTGCAGGCGGAAATGGGGCGGCTGGACAAGGCCGGTGACAACGCGCCCTATTCCCGGCTCAAGGCGAAGATCGACGAAATCAAGGCTGACCCGCGCTACGCGTTCATGTTCTCTGGCATGCTCGTGGCCGATACGATGGCCGACTTCCTGAGCCGCATCTTCCGCCTGCCCGGCGACGGCAAGCCGATCTCCATCATTGACGTGTCCGGCGTGCCGTCTGACATCACGTCGGTCGTCGTCGCCATGCTGTCACGCATGGTGTTCGACTATGCGATCTGGTCGCGCAGCGAACCGCAACGGCCGATCCTGCTCGTCTGCGAAGAAGCGCACCGCTACGTCCCGTCCGAACGCGATGCGCACAAGAGCTCGGTCGGCAAGATCCTTGGCCGTATCGCCAAAGAAGGCCGCAAGTACGGCGTCTCGCTCGGTCTGATCACGCAGCGACCGTCCGACCTTGCCGAAGGCGTGCTGTCGCAGTGCGGCACCATCATCGCCATGCGCCTCAACAACGAACGGGACCAGGCCTTCGTCAAGGCCGCGATGCCTGAGGGCGCACGCGGCTTTCTGGATATCATCCCGGCGCTGCGCAATCGCGAGGCGATCATGTGCGGCGAAGGCGTTGCCATTCCGATCCGTGTCGCATTCGACAATCTTGAGGAAAACAAGCGTCCGGCATCGACCGACCCGCTCTTCTCCGAACTTTGGAAGCAGGCCGGCGGCGAAGAGGAAATCCTCGACCGCGTGATCAAGCGGTGGCGCAGCCAAGGCAAATAACGCGCCGCAACCTTGACCTATGTTAAAAGTCTGACATTCAGGCCCTGACACCTGTTCCGGTGTCAGGAGAGGATTGCGTGCCGACCGACAGCAAAGGTGTGTCGTTGCTTGCCAGGGTGATCCGCGGTGCGGTTGTCTGGTATTACAACCGACAGGGCTGGACCGAATTCAACGCCAACCCCGGCCTGCGCAAATGCGTCGTCATCGCCGCGCCGCATACGAGCAACTGGGATTTCGTCTATTTCCTGGGTGCGGCAACTATGCTCGACATCCCCTTGTCCTTCCTCGGCAAAAAGTCCCTCTTCCGATGGCCCTTTGGCAAGGCGCTGCGGCAACTGGGCGGCATTGCCGTCGACCGATCCGCCTCGCAAAATTACGTGCAGTCGATCGCGGAGGAGTTCTCGCGTCGGGAAGATTTCATGCTGACGATTGCGCCGGAAGGCACGCGATCGGCCGTCGCCCGCTGGAAAACGGGTTTCTATCACATCGCGCTCCAGGCCAAGGTGCCGCTCGTGCTCGGCATGATGGACTATAAGCATAAGCGCGTTGGCCTCGCAGAAGCCTTTTGGCCCACCGGCGACTATGCGGAGGACATGAAGAAGGTGTTGGCCTTCTACCAGACGACAACACCCAAATTCCCGCGACAGGGCAGTGTCGACTTCGGGCAGGTCTAGCGGCCCGTTTCCTTCATCCGCTGCGCATAGCCAGCCGCCATCATCTGTTCCATCTGGTCGAACAGGCGATTGGGCGAGAGCCGACGCAGGCGGACGATCATGCGCTCCACGCCCCGCGCAATCAGGATTTCCCGATCGCCCCGCGCCATCGCCTTCAGCATCAGCTTGACGGCGTGATCGGCGTCCATCCCCTTTTCGATGGCCTCATCCGAGACGCCACGTCTTGATCCGTCGGCGACGACGGCATTGCGCGACACATCGGTCTTGATCGACCCGGGCGCGATCACATGGACCTGCAGGCCGAGCGCTGCTGTTTCGACGCGCAACGCATCGGCATATCCAATGAGACCATGTTTCGCCGCCGAATAGGCCGTCCGCATCGGAGAGCCGACCTTTCCAGCCACGCTTGAGATGAAAACGAGACGTCCGGATTTCCGCGCGGCCATGCGCGGAAGGACAAGCTGCGTCAGCGCGATGGGCGCGAGAAGATCAACGTCCACAACCTTCTGATACACCGGAAACTGGGTTTCGACCGCAAGGCTGCGCTGCGAAATGCCGGCATTGTTGACCAGCCCGTCCACGGCACCACGCCAGGCCCAGGCCTTGTCCACGACGGCAGGCAGAGCCTCATAATCGGTCGTTTCAAAGGGCAGAACGAGCGCAGGGTCCTCACCGCACTGGGCTGCGACCTCTTCGAGCGCCGAAACATTGCGGCCGGACAGGATCACATAAGCGCCCTGCTTTGCGAGCTGTCGCGCGAAAGCCGCGCCAATGCCGGACGATGCGCCGGTGATCCAGAAAACTTGATTTGCAAACATTTCGGGCCCTCTCCCAAAGGCCAGTGCTGGTGGGCGCTGACGGGCTCGAACCGCCGACCCTCTCGGTGTAAACGAGATGCTCTACCAACTGAGCTAAGCGCCCCTGCACGGGAAATGCGGGCTTAGTGAATTTGGCCGGACCGTCAAGTCGGCACAACGCAAGGTCAGGCGTCCGAGGGGGCCGTTGTCAGTCCAAGATCGGGAACGCCGACCGAGCGTCGTCCGCCAAAGTCCGTGCGCAGGACGATCAGGCCACTTCGCTCCATATGCTCCATCAGGCGGCGGACGCGACCTGGTGACCGCGTCCCGTACGCGCGGGCGATCTCGTCGTCGGTGGGGCACGGCGCCCCGGCAAGGGCCGCCCGCCCAATCATGAGGAACGGCGCGAGCATGTCATCATCAACCCGGCCCGACAGGTTGACCAGACCGTGCCATTGGGGATCCTGCAGATCGGCAATCCCGGCCAGCGCCATCGCAAAGCGGCGGCGGAACGTTGCGAGATCAAACGGTGCGCCCTTCATGTGGCGCATCCGGCATCTTACGACAAAGTCCTGATACACGGCAGAAACAGACTGGAAGATACAGTCTTCGTCGCGAACCATTTCCTCAAGGATGTCGACAATGACAGCGGCGTCAGGCGCGGCGGCCAAAGCAGGGGTAGCCCCTTCCGCAACCGGTGGCTCGATCGGGCCCGCCGCGATCTGCCCGATCAGCTCGTCACTCGGGACAGGTGCAGGCACCGGGGTCGGTGGCTCTGGCAAGGGCGTCGGATCGAACAGACTTGCCTGCAGGGCCTCCCCGCTTGAGGTCGGCAACGGGAGAAGGCTGTGCGTGCCCATGCGCGTGCTTGTCTGCACGCTGCCGATCCGCACCGAGACGGGACGACGGCATATGGCTGGGCCAAGTGCCAGAAACTCACCGCGTTCCAGATCGCGGATCTGCTCGGCCTGACGCCGCTCCATCCCCAGAAGGTCGGCTGCGCGCGCCATGTCGATATCCAGAAAAGTGCGCCCCATCAGGAAATTGGACGCCTCTGCCGCCACGTTCTTGGCGAGCTTCGCCAGACGCTGGGTCGCGATGATCCCGGCAAGACCGCGCTTGCGGCCACGACACATCAGGTTTGTCATCGCCCCCAGGCTGATGCGCCGCGTTTCATCCGACACGTCACCCGCAACGGCGGGGGCGAACATCTGGGCCTCATCCACCACGACGAGCGCGGGATACCAATGGTCACGATGCGCATCGAACATTGTCGACAGGAACGAGGCTGCGCAGCGCATCTGGGCCTCAAGCTCCAGATTGTCGAGCGCCAGCACGACCGAGGCCCGGTGTTCGCGCACGCGCGTGGCCAGCTGAATGATTTCCCGGCTGTCATAGGCGCCGGCGTCGATCACGACATGGCCAAACGCATCGGCGAGCGTCACGAAGTCGCCCTCCGGGTCAATCACGATCTGCTGGACGAGCGAGGCGCTCTCTTCCAGCAGGCGGCGCAGCAGGTGCGACTTGCCTGACCCGCTATTCCCCTGAACGAGGAGTCGGGTCGCCAGCAGTTCCTCAATGTCGATTTTGACCGATGCGCCGAACTTGTCCGCGCCGATGTCGATGGTTGCCGTCACGGGACTGCCCTTGGCCCGGACGAACCCGGCGGGCAAGCAGATGCGGTCCGCGGCGCGAGACAAATGTGGAAAGCTCCGCCCACGCCAAAGCTGTTCACCTGCGTATGACTGTTCTATGGCTTTCCCATGGGGAAGCAGCGGACGCGCCGGACGACGGCTTATGACATCGCCTACAAGCTGGGCATCGCGCAATCGACCGTTTCCCGCGCGCTGAACGGCAGCCGCAATGTCAGCCCGGCGATGCGTCAGCGGGTCCTGCTCGCGGCCAAGGAACTCAACTACTCGATCAATCAGGCGGCCGCCCGTCTGCGGACCAAAAGCACGCGGACGCTCGCGCTTGTGGTCCTGCATCGGCCGGATGAAGGGCCAACGGCGATCAATCCCTTCTACTTTTCGCTGCTTGGCTGCGTCGCGGCATCGGCGGCGGCACGAGGCTATGATCTTCTCGTGTCCTTTCAGGACATTGGGGGCCAGCTCTACGGGTCATATGAGGACAGCAGCCAGGCGGACGGCCTGATCGTGATCGGCAGTTCGCAGAATGTGGATGCCTGGCAACATTTCAAGCTTTTGGCCGATGACGGCTATGCAGTCGTCTTCTGGGGCTCCCCTTATGAGACCGAGACGGCGGTCCGGGCAGACAACCGCGCCGGAGGCAAGCTTGCCGCCCGACATCTGCTCGATCAGGGATGCAAGCGGATCGTCTTCATCGGCCCTGTCGGAGAAGGCCCGCAGCAGTTCACGGCCCGCTATTCAGGCTTTGCCGACGAACTCGCCGAGGCAGGCCTCACCCCCGTGGTCGCAGAGCTTCCCGCAGGCACCGACAAGGAAGTGCAAGGCGCACAGGCGATTGCCGCGCTCCTGGAGTCGGGGGCTGACTTTGATGGCATCTTCGCCGCGACCGACCTGTTTGCGATCGGTGCGCTTCAGAAACTGCATGAGTGCAGTGTCGATGTGCCCGGCAAGGTCGCGGTCATCGGCTTCGACGGCATCCGGGCAGGCCTCTACGCCTATCCCACGCTCACCACGATCGAACAGGATCTGGTCAAGGCCGGAGAGCAGCTGGTCGATAATGTCATAGCGTCGATCAACGACCGGAAGGGCGACGTCCAGCCGGTCCCCGTGAACCTGCAGATCCGCGGCAGCAGCCGGCGCTAGTCGCCCCAAGAAGAAGGGGGCGTCTAAGCGCCCCCTTCCCCCTTAAGATGTCGGAACCCCTTAGAAATCACGCTTCAGCGTGAGCATCCACGTGCGCGGCAGCGCGGGCGCACCCGAAATCGTGCCGGGGCTGGCGAACTGCTCATAAAGCGAGGTGTAATAGTATTTGTTGAAGATGTTCTGGACCTCAAGACCGAGCTGCCAGTCCTTGTCGGCCGACCGCCATGTCAGGCGACCATTGCCCACGAAATAGCCATCGATCCGGTTCGAAGCGATGAGCGTGGCCAGCGGGCCACCGCCGGGACGTGCCGTGACACCGGCCACGAAGGGCGTGGTGGTGAGCGGCGCAGTGGTGGAGACCACGACGCTGTCGTAGTTCACTGCTTCGGTATAGACATGGCTCTGGTAAGACCCATCAAACCGGGCCGACAGCGTGCCATCAAAGACATCGTCGATGTCGTACTGCGCGCCAAAGCTCCACTTCCACTTCGGCGTGTAGGGGGTGACCATGTTGAGCGTCACCGCCGTTGCGCCGACCAGCGACTTGTACTGGAAGTCGATGTAGGACAGCGCCCCGTCGAGCGTGAAGTTGTCGATCGGGCGGATGGTGGTTTCAAACTCGAAGCCCTTCACCTTGGCCGCGCCGACATTGTTGGGCTGGAGACACGGCGCGATCGGGCACCGCGACAGCGTCAGGATGATGTTCTTATAGTCGTTGTAGAAGCCCGACAGGTTGAAGCGGAGCTTGCGGCCGAACAGGTCCGACTTGAAGCCGACTTCATACGACGTCAGCGTTTCCGGCGAGAAGGACTTGATCTGGTTCAGCGGGCCGTTGGCCGGACCGAAGAAGGGCCGCGGGTTGACGCCGCCCGCACGATAGCCGGTTGCGACCTGCGCATAGGCCATGAACGCCGGGGAAAAGCGATAGTCCGCTGCCACGCGCCAGTCGAAGCGCTTTGAATCAAAGTTCGCGGGCGAATCGTTCAGGCCAGAGATCAGACAGTTGGGAACGCCCGTCGAGAAGGTCGCAGCAGGCGGCGGCGCAGCGCACCGCCCCGGCAGAGAACCGTCGGGATTGTGGCGCTGGAACAGATAGTCCTTTGAATCCCAGGACTGGCGGACACCGCCCGTGATGTTGAAGGCATCAGAGACATGCCAGATGCCCGTTGCAAACAGCGCCTTGTTCGACGCAGGCGTCGGGTCCGGCCCGTGCAGGAAGTCGAGGCCCGCATAGTTGAGGTCAACGCGCGCTGTGAGCGTGCCCGTCCGCTTGAAGGCGAAGCCGCCCAGCGTGAACTCCAGCGCGTCGCCAAAGGCCTTGCCATTCAGCCGGATTTCCTGGCTCCACTGATCGTTGATCAGCACCTGACGCAGCTGCTGGTTGGCAATGGGGGAGTTGTCGACATCCTGCGCCCAGTCCGACTTGTAGTGACGCCAGGACGTGATGGTCTTGAGCTGGAGGCTGTCGGACAGGTCGATGTCGACCGTGCCGGCAACGCCATAATTGTCGAGCCACTGGTGCGGTTCAAAGATGACCGGCTTGAACGGCGCCTGCGCTGTCACCGCGCGGGTGTCAGCAAAGGTCGAGTAGGTGACGAACTTCCGGTTATAGCCGGTCAGCGTGTCGCAGCTGTTCACGCCATAAGGCACGAACTGGCAATTGCCGGCGACCGCCGACCCGTTGATCGTATTGGCGAGCCACGGCACGCCGTCCCCGGTCGTCGATGCATTGTTGTAATAGATGCCGACCGAAGCCCCGGCCCCGGACCGGTCACGGGTGTAATCGCCCGACACGTTGATCTCGATCGCATCGGTCGGAAGATAACGCAGCGAGAGCTTGCCCGCGGCATAGGACTGGCCGCCGAGCGTGCCGAGCACCGGCCCGCCCGTATTGTTCGACGGGACGCCCGAGCCCGGGTGGGTCAGGCCATAGTCGAGCCGCTTCACATAGCCGTCGCGGTTCTTGGACACGCCGGCGACGCGCATGAACAGATTGTCCGCCAATGGCAGGTCGACAACCCCGCGCAGTTCGACACGGTTGAAGGATCCATAACCGACCTGAACCGAGCCCTTCCCGCTGCCCTGCGGCTTCACAGAGAACAGCTTGATGGCGCCACCAATGGCGTTGCGGCCGGACAGCGTGCCCTGCGGACCGCGCAGGACTTCGACGCGGTCGAGGTCCATCAGATCCAGAAGCGAGCCGGTGAGCGTCGGGATGTAGACGTCATCGACGTAGATGCCGACGCCAGGCTCAAGCGCGAAGTTGAAGTCAGTCTGCCCGACGCCGCGAATGAAGGCGATCAGGCCCGACCCGTTCTGCTGCCCCTGCGGTGTCAGCGTCACATTGGGGGCCTGTGCGGCCACCTGCTCGACGCTGGTCTGGCCGCGCGCTTCCAGCATGGCGGCATTCACCGCCGTGATCGCCAGCGGCGTATCCTGCAGATTCTGTTCGCGGAACTGCGCCGTCACGACGATTTCATCGCCGGCAACCGCTTCATCAGCCGCGCTCGACTGCGCAAAGGCAGGTGCCGTGGACAATGCGAGGAATGCGCCCAGGCTAATGCCGGAGAATCGAACTGATGGTGCAACTTTCATCTTGCTCTCCCTGATGATCGCTTCACATATATGAATGATTCATACTGGTGTAATTGACCAGTCATACATTGTCGAGAGGGTTTCAGACCGAAGGCTGACGCCCCTCTGTAGTTCTACTGATCCGGCGAACTACGGAATTGCCCGCTGACGCTATCTGGCTGAAGATGCAGCCATATTGACGTTAACCGGAGGGCAACCATGTCCGACTGCCTGTGCGAAACCTGTCCTCTGGGGGCGCCCAACCTCACCTATGCCGCTGTGCACTGCCTGCACCGCTTCAACGATTGGCCAGGCGAGCGCACGGCCAGCAATGATCACGCGATCATGTTTGCTCGATCCACCGAAACATCGTGGCAGGCAAGCGACACGATGCCTCTGCTGTTCACACCGCTTGCCGCCTGACGCACGTCAGGCCATTCCCCGGCTCAGGTCGATCCGCGATGCGTCGCCGACCTGAGAGCCGCCGTCACAATCCAGAATCGTCCCCGTGATGTAGGACGCCGCCGGAGAACACAGGAAAACGGCGCATTCGGCCACTTCCTCAATCTCGCCCCAGCGCTTCATTGCGATCCGGTCAAAATGCTTTTCCTTGGTGGCCGCATCGGGGGCCAGACGCGCCATGCCTTCGGTATTGGCGATCGGTCCCGGCGAAATGCCGTTGACGCGCACATGCGGACCCCATTCCAGCGCGAGCACGCGCACAAGCTGGTTGATCCCGGCCTTGGCCGCGCAGGCATGCGCCTGTAGCGCAGAGGCGTTGACGGCCTGACCCGCCGTAATCGCAATCAGCGACGCGCCCGGCATGTTAAGCAGATCGTGGCAGCCCCGGAAGACGTTGAACGTCCCGTTGAGATCGATATCGACCACCGTCCGGAACGCATTGGCAGACATGCCAAGGGCCGGTGCAAGGAAGTTACCCGCAGCCCCGGAGACGACGATATCCATCTTCCCTAAGCGGGCGACGATTTCTTCCATCGCACCGCGGATCGCGCCATAGTCACGGACGTCAGCGGAAAGGCCGAGCGCATCGGGCCCAATTTCCCGCGCGGCGTTGGCCGCCTTTTCCGGATTGCGGCCGACCACGGCCACCTTGGCACCAAGCTGCGCATAGCGCTTTGCGATACCCAGATTGATCCCGCTGGTGCCACCGGCCACGAAGGCGACCTTGCCCTCAAGAAGTCCGTCCCTGAACGTCTGCATCGTCTTCTCCTGCTCTTATCTTGCTTGCCGCACGAAACTGTTCGTCAATTCGCTTGTCCGCGACCCCGGTCGGTCACCGCACGGCGACGGGCCTCCACCTCTGCCGCAGAGACTTTTCCGTTCAACGCGACAGACCGCTCGGCCTCCAGCGCCATGCCATCGCCGAACGAGCGGGCGAAACCATCATTGATGAGCGCCTTATAGTTGCGGAGTATTTCCGGCTCGATCCCCGCCATGTCCTCGCCGAGCCTGATGGCCGTTGGCAGAAGCGCGTCCGGCGCGACGACACGATTGACCAGCCCCCAGGCACAAGCCGTGTCGGCATCCAGAAAATTGCCCGTAAAAGACAGTTCGCGCGCGCGATAGATGCCGATCAGCCGGGAAAGTTTCTGCGACAGGCCCCATCCCGGCATGATGCCCACGCGGGCGTGCGTATCGGCGAAGCGCGCATTGGTTGATGCAATCAGCACGTCGCAGGCAAGTGCCAGCTCAAAGCCGCCGGTAATGGCAACACCGTTGATGGCCCCTATCACCGGCTTGCGGCACTGTTCGATGGCAAGGACGGGGTTCTCATCGGCAGACGTTGCATTGGCTGCACCAAGATTGCTGGTGTCCGACCCCAGTTCCTTGAGGTCCAGACCCGCCGTAAAGGCCCGTTCCCCCGCGCCCGTCAGGACGACAGCGCGCACCGATGCATCACCATCGACCGTGCGCATCGCGGCCGCCAGCTCGCGCCGCAGCGCGGCCGACAGGGCGTTCATCGCTTCAGGACGGTTCAGCGTGACGGTGGCAACAGCCCCGACATGATCTATGGTGACGAGCGGCACGGGTCTCTCCTTTGCCGCCAGATTGCGTCACTTTACGCAAACGTCAAGTTGAACGTCTAGATCACGATCTCATTGGCGCTGCGCACCGCCGCGAAATAACGGCTCATGCTCAAAGCCGCCTTGTCCGAGAGACGGATAAAGATGCGGCGGCCATCATCAGGATCCGCGATCCGGTCAAACAGGCCGGAATCGGTCATCGCCTTGATCCAGCACAGGGCCGTCGTCGGCGGCACGCTGGCAGCAATGCACAGGCTTGAGACCGCGACCTGCACGCGTTCGATGCGGGCCGCCATCAGGTCGAGCAACATGTCCCAGGCCGGGTCTGCAAACAGGTCGCGGTCAAAGAAGCGGTCCCGCAGGCGGCGCATCCGGATGATCGACCGCACCTCGCCCGCGCTCGGCTCGGTTTCCAGCGACAGGGGTTCCCCAACAAAGGATGGGCGCATGTCCCCCACGCCACCGCCCGGCAAGGGCGCGGTATTGGACAGCGTCGCGAGCGTGCGTGCGATGCGCCCCACCTCGTCGGCCAGACGCTGCAGCCGTGCAGCCTCCAGATCGCGCGTGACATCGTGGAGCTGCTGCCGCTGTCCGCTGATGGCCACGGCGATGGCTGCCGCGAAGTCCACCTCGGTCGGCTCAGCCAGAAGCGTATGAGAGGAGGTCCAAACCGAAGGCGACAAGGCATCAATGACCGGGAGCGGCGCCGACAGCAGCATCGGGCAGTGCAGCGCGGAGGCGACGGCCGACAAGGCCTCCACGGAGTCAACAGCAGCAGCATGCTCGCTGACATTCAGGATGACCAGATCGGGGAGCGGCCCCGCCTCCAACGCACCAACTGCGCCTGGAAAGCCGACATGGTCAACGACATCGCACGCGCAGGCCTGTAGCGCGCGGCGGGCGTCTGCCCCGCCATGGACCGTATCGGAGACGAGGAATGCCCTGGGTTTCATCAAGGCTGCAAATTCGGCTGACTGCATCACAATCCCCACACTGATGAGGCTTATTAATGAAACCATTTTGGCGACAAGTCGCGCCAATATTTGTCCATTCCCGACCAAACAGATCGAAAGACAAATGACGAAGTGCCGCGAGTCGCAACCCACGCATCAAAAGCTTCTGTACAACAGCGACTTGGAACCGGTGGAGACCGGTCCGGTCTCACTCCGATTTGGACTGAATGCGGCGCATTTCATCATTGTGATGGATGAAGACGCCGCTCTCGGTGGCGCCGACACAGTTGGCGATCGCGGCAGCGACCGTCTTTGCCGCGATCGACCGATATCGTGACAGCACGTTGGGCGTAAGCACATCAGTCAACGGGCTCAGCAGCATGGCCGCGCGTTCGCCGAGCCGAAGCCGCCCTGCCCTTTGGCCCACCAGAAGGCCGGGACGGAAAATGTCGAGCCGGTCAAAGCCGACATCACGCACGGCAGCTTCCGCCTGCCCCTTGGTTGCAAGGTAGAAGTTCCGGGCGTGCGCGTCCGCGCCGACTGACGTCACGAGCAGGCACTGACGCGCACCCGCCTCATGCGCCGCCTGCGCAAAACCGACGACGGCATCAAGATCGACAGCGGCAAATGCAGCGTTGGACCCGGCATCACGGATCGTCGTTCCAAGACAGCAGATCGCAACATCAAACCGCTCCGGTGCCACACGCGCAGACCAGTCTTCGACGCCTGACACGATCGGAACATGGGTTGGGCCAACCGACGCCACCGGACGTCGGGAGACGGTCACCAGCATCTCGATATCGGGCCGCGCGCCAAGACGTCGCAGGACATCGCTGCCCACAAGGCCGGTCCCACCGGCAAGGATGATGCGCATGGACCTTCCCCTAAAATCCGTCCGGCAGATCGACCGGTCCGATAAGATCACGATAGCGCGCAATCGCATACCGATCGGTCATGCCCGCGATGAAATCGCAGATGTGGCGGTCGATCCCGGGTTGCGCGTCCGGGCAGTCGGCACGCCATTCCTCAGGCATCAGCCTCCGGTCGGCATGATAGGCCGCGAACAGCTGTGTCACGATGCCACCGCAGGTCTCGGCGATCTCCAACTGGTGCGGATGGTGATAGAGGTTCGCGTACATGAACCGCTTCAAGTCCGCCTCCGACGTCGCCATGGCGGGCGAGAAGGCGACCAGCGCCCCATTCGCTGCGCGCACATCGTCGACGGTCTCGATGCCGGAAGCAGCGATCCGCCGCTGGGTCTCGGCAATGACGTCGTTGACCATGGCGCCGATCTGGCTGCGCACCAGTTCCGCCGCCAGCAAGCGCTGATCCGCCTGCGGGAAACGCGCTTTGACCGACGCCCAGCCATCGACGACCATCGGCGCCGCGATCACCTGATCAAAATCGAGCAGACCGGCGCGCAATCCGTCATCGATATCGTGATTGTCATAGGCGATATCGTCCGCGATCGCCGCCACCTGCGCCTCCAGCGACGCGCGCTGCTGCAACCCGAGCGGAAAGTCGCCATCGACGTCACGCATGGCCCAGCCCGGCTCGAACACCGGCCCATTGTGCTTGGCCAGTCCCTCCAGCGTCTCCCATGTCAGATTGAGGCCCGGCCAGCCGGGGTAAGAGCGCTCCAGACGGGTCAAGATGCGCAGCGCATGGCCATTATGGTCAAAGCCGCCCGAGGCGACCATCGCTTGCTCCAGCCCCCGTTCTCCAGCGTGGCCAAACGGCGGGTGGCCAAGGTCATGGGCAAGGCAGAGCGCCTCGGTCAGGTCCTCATCAAGGCCCAGTGCCCGGGCAATGGTGCGGCCGATCTGGGCAACTTCGATGCTGTGCGTCAGCCGGACCCGGAAATGATCGCCATCGGGCGCGACAAACACCTGTGTCTTGTGCCGCAGGCGGCGGAACGAGATGGAATGGATGATCCGGTCCCGGTCGCGCTGAAATTCAGACCGCGGCCCGCGGATGCTGCCTGTCGGCTCGGCGTGACGGCGCCCCCGGCTTAGCGCCGGGTCGCAGGCGTAAGGTGCACGCACCGTCATTTGCCGCCGATTCTGGAGATCTCCTGCCCCGCTTCCGAAGAAAAGGTCGTGGCCTGCACGCCTTCCTTCGCCAAACTGCTCACGAGCTCGCGGGCATCCGCCGTGGACTTGAGCGGACCGACCAGCAGCCGGTTGGTCTGACGGAAGGGAACGGTCCAGGCCGATTGCCGCGCCAGGCTCTTGCTCGCCTGATCCTTGAGCTTGCGCCAGGTGCCCGGCAGGCCGGAGCGGTTGTTGCCCGTGGCAATCTGAACCCAAATCCGGGCAGGGTTGCGCCGGGCATTGGCTTCCTCTTCGGCAATCCGCTTTTCCTCGGCCAGCTGCTCGGCCTTTGCCTTGGCATCAGCGGCGGCCTTCTTCTGGGCGGCAAGGCGTGCCGCGCGGATCTGGGCTTCGTTGGGCAGCGGAGCGGCTGCACTCTCCTGTTCAAGCTCCAATGTCTTGACGATTTCCGAGAGTGTCAGCGCAGGAGCGGGAGCAGCCGTCTGAACAGGCGCGGCAGGCGATGGCGCTGCGGCGACAACATCGGTGGGGGTCGGGGCCGACGCCGTTGCGGTCGGCACGTTGGAGGGGGCACTCTGCACGGGCGGGGTGGACACCGCCGCCATTGGGACGCTCGCCAGTTGCTGCTGCGCCACCTGCGCGGGTGGCAGGTCGACCGGCTTTACTGCCGTCGGCTGGCTTGCAGTCTCAGGAGACTTGGAGGCGAGCGGAATCTGCGGACCTGAGGACGGTACAGACGGGGCGGATTGCGGGACCATTGCGGCCAGGCGGTCTGCCGCCGAAGGTTGCGCCTGCGTCTGTGGCAGCACCCGTTGCGGGGTCGACGTGGCAGGCGCAGCCACCTTCGGCACAGGCGCGGAAGCGGGCACCTCAAACAACGGCGCCGGAGGCGTATTCGCAGCAGAGGCCACGAGCGTGGCATCGGAGGAGCGCGACCCGACGACGACCGGTTGCCCTGTGGAGGCCTGACGCGCAGCAACGGCGTCCGGCAGAGGAAGGCTCGTAGCACCCCGGACGATCACAGGCTTGTCGGCCTGCGATGGGAGCACTGCGGCCACCCGTGCCGCAACTTCGGGCGGCGTGCGAACGGGCAGCGGCGCCCGGCTGTCGCCCTGGCTCGCCTCGCGCCCCTTGGCCGCCAGCTTCGCCAGTTTTGCATCTTCCCGGGCCTTGCGACGTGCATCCTTTGCGCTGATCGGCGTCGTCGTGACGACGGCCGTCCGTTCCGGAGGCGGTGCCGAGAGCCGGGCGGCCGCTGTGGGGTCAACAGGGCGGAAGCCATCCGGGTCCTGCACGGCCGCAATGGCCGTTCCGCTAGCGGGCAGCGTCCCGAAATGCACCGCATGTGCCCGCGCCCCCGGCCCGAGATCGGCCAAGCGCTGCATGAAGCTCAGCATCGACTGGGTCGTGCCTGCGGGGGCGACCATGCGGACGATCTTTTCAGCCCCGGCACTGTCACCATTCATCGCGAGGATGAAAGCGCGCGCGCGCCACGCGGCCTGATCATTGCGCCGGACAAGTGGGTCCAGCCGCGCCAGCGCCGCATCCTTGTCCCCGGAAATACCGAGCGACAGCGCAAGCCGCCGCGTCACTTCATCGGAAGAACTCGACTTGAGCGCCGCCAGATAGTCCTTCTGGGCGCGACGGGCATCGCCCGAAAGATCATGCGCCAGACCCCGGTCTGCAAGAATGCCAGATTCCGGCATGCCCAGCGCCACCGCCTCGTCGAACGCGCGCAGCGCCTCGCGCGACTTTTCCATCATGGTCAGCGAACTGCCAAGTCCGGCCTTCGCCTTTGCATTGCTGGGTGAGAGTTCTTCGACACGGGCAAAGAAACCGAACGCGGCATTGGGGTCCCCCACGGCCAGCGCGCCAGTGCCCGCCTGAAGCAGGGCATCGACATTATAGGGATCACGTGCGAGCGCCCGCAGACTGTCAGACAGCGATTGCGCCGGATCGCCAGAGGGCGCCACAGCGCCCGAGGGCTGCATCGTTTGTGCTGTCAGCGGCGCTGCTACGCCAAGGGCGAGCCCGAAAACGCAGGTCCGCACCAAAAATGGGGAAAATCTCATGCCGGTATATCTAGGCAGGCGGACAGCCGAGACAAGCGAAATCCGCGAAAAGGAAAGGCCGCGGCAACGCCCCGACGGAGCGATGCCACGGCCTGTCGCCTGAGATTACTGGTTGTTCTGACGGTTCAGAAAGCGCGGGATGTCGAGCGGATCGGACGCGTCGCTCTCATCCGCCTTTGCGGCACCGCGCGCGATGTTGGACATCCGTTCGAACAGCGTACCACCAAGCGGCGCGATGCGCGGCGGCGCACGTTCCGGCTCTGCAGCAGGTGCCTCTTCGGAAGACGGCATCCAGCCGCGACGAAGTGCAGCGCCCGACGGCGTTTCCGCAACGGGCGGCAGCGGATTGGGCTCAGCCGGCTCGGCAAACATCTCACCACTGCCAAGCACAAGCTCGTCTCCGGCGGCAGCATCTGCCGTCGGCGGCGTCAGCGTCAGCGGCTCTTCAGCGGCTTCGGGCGCCACGTCTTCGGCAACCTCCGACAGGTCGAGCGGTGCGTCCTGCGACGTGGCAGGTGCCGCAACTTCCGGTTCAGCCGCAACAGGTGCTGCCGCCGGTTCCGGTGCAGCCACAGGCTCCGGCTTTACTTCTTCCGCCTTGCGGGCGGGTGGGAAGGAGAAGACCTGCGCGGGACGCGGTTCGGAAGCGGCGTCTGCCTCGATCCCGGTCGCAACGACCGAGACGCGGATCTTGCCAGCGAGTTCCGGATTGAAGGCCGAACCCCAGATGATGTTGGCGTCCGGATCAACCAGTTCCTTGATGTGCGATGCCGCTTCGTCGACTTCCATCAGGCGCATGTCTTCGCCACCGGTGATCGACACGATGACGCCCTTGGCGCCCTTCATCGACACGCCGTCGAGCAGCGGGTTGGCAATCGCCTTTTCAGCAGCTTCGATCGCGCGGTTTTCGCCATCGGCCTCGCCGGTGCCCATCATCGCCTTGCCCATTTCGCTCATCACGGTGCGAACGTCGGCAAAGTCGAGGTTGATGAAGCCGGGCATGACCATCAGGTCGGTGATGCCGCGCACGCCCTGCTGCAGAACTTCGTCCGCCATGGCGAACGCTTCCTTGAACGTGGTCGAGGGGTTGGCGATCAGGAACAGGTTCTGGTTCGGAATAACAATCAGGGTGTCGACATGCTTCTGAAGCTCGGCAATGCCGGCTTCGGCGGCCTTCATGCGGCGCGTGCCTTCAAAGCTGAACGGCTTGGTGACAACGCCCACCGTCAGGATGCCACGGTCGCGCGCGGCCTTTGCGATGACAGGTGCGGCACCCGTGCCGGTGCCGCCGCCCATGCCGGCTGCGATAAAGCACATGTGCGAACCTTCGAGCGCACGCTCGACCTGCTCCAGCGCTTCCTCGGCGGCCGCACGACCGATCTCGGGGCGCGAGCCGGCGCCAAGGCCCTGCGTGATCTTCAGGCCAAGCTGAATGCGACGCTCCGCTGCGCTGGTGTTCAGCGCCTGCGCGTCGGTATTGGCCACGATGAAATCGACGCCCTGCACCGAATTGGCGATCATGTTCGCCACCGCATTGCCGCCTGCGCCGCCGCAGCCGATAACGCTGATCCTTGGTTTCAGTTCTTCCACTTCCGGTGCCATGAACTCGATCGACATGTCTCGTCTCCCCTGACCTGATTCCGACGAGCGAAATCGCCCCCCGGACTTTCTGCACGAAACGCGCCAAACCCGCACCAAAGATGTCAACGGTTCGTCGCGTTTTCAGAATCGTTCACCCCAATATTATGGGGCGCTGTAACACTCCAGCCTCAATATCCTGTTTTAACCGCCGAAATGAGCTTGGCGAGCAGCCCGCCTTTGGCAGTGCGCACCACGCTTTGATGTTCAGGCATAATCACGCGCAGGTCGATCGGGTCCGACGCGGCATAATGAACAAGCCCGGCAAGCGTTGCAAAGCCCGGTCCACTATGGGCATCAGGCAGGCCGAGCAGCCCGCGCGGGCGCCCCACCCGGACGGCACGGCCAAGCACGCCCTGTACGTAATCCGCCATCCCCTTCAGCTCTGCGCCACCGCCGGTCAGCACGACCTGTCGCCCAACGGGCCCGGCAAAGCCCAGGTCCTTCAGCGCCTTTGCGATCTCGCCAACCAGATGCTCCAGACGCTGCCGGATGACGGCGATCAGCTGGGCGCGCGTAATGCGATGGCTTTCGCCTTCGTCTTCAGCGGAGAGCGGCGCGACATCGATCATGTCATGATTGTCGCGCGGGCTCGCCGTGGCGGAGCCGTAGAAGCACTTCATGCGCTCGGCCTGATTGCGCCGCGCACCAAAGGCCGAGGCAATATCGTCGGTGATGTCCGCTGCACCGAAGGGAATGGAAGTGAGACCGACGAGCATGCCCCCGGCAAAAAGCGAAACATTGGTGACGCCGCCGCCAATCTCCACGAGCGCTACGCCGAGTTCCCGCTCCTCTTCGGAGAGGACGGCCATGCCGGTTGCGACCGGGGAGGCGACGATCGACTTGACCTCCAGATGCGCGCTGCGCACGCACAGGTCGATGTTCCGGACGGGCGATCCGTCGGCGCAGACGACGTGGATGTCGACACCCAGCGTGTCAGCATGAAGGCCGAGCGGGCGCTTCACCCCCTGGAGCCCGTCGAGCGTGTACAGGGTCGGCTGTGCATGGAGGATCATCCGGCCGTCGGGATCGAGCGAATTGCGGCCGGCCGCCAGCAGTTCGTCAATATCGTCCTGCTCGATCCGGTGGCCACCCAGTTCGACCTCAACCGAGGCAATGTCGCTGACCAGCCCGCCGGCCGAAAAGCCGACCCACACGTCCTCAATGCTGAGGCCTGCGATCCGTTCCGCCTGCTCCACTGCTTCACGAATGGCGCGCTCGGTGGCGTCCATGTCCGCGATATAGCCGCGGCGGACGCCTTTGCTCTCGCGCTGCCCCGTGCCGAGCACCTGAATGTCGCCACTGTCCGAGACGTCGGCGATGAGCGCCGACACCTTCCAGGATCCGATATCGAGAGCAGTGATGAGCCCGGACGTTTTGACTGCGGCCATGTCTTTCTCCCTAAAGATCCGCCGACGTTGTGTCGGCTGTGGTTGCGGTCTGCGCCGGGACAACAGGTTCCGGAATGGCCCCGTTGTTGCGCTTCAGGCGGACAACAAATTTTGACGGGTCCCGCATGTCGAAACGGACGAAGCCGCGACCCAGAAGACGCTGCGTCCCATCGATCCGCGCAAAGCGCTTGAGCGCGTTTGCCGCGATATCCTGCCCTTCGGGAAGCGCAAGCACTTCGCCCGATTCAAACCGCAGGTCCCAACGGCGATTGCCCACCCAGGTCGCCCCGGCAAGCATCGGCTTCAGCGCCGGAACGCTGTCCATCAGCTCATCCAGATCTTCAATCTGGCGGTTGGCGTTTGGCCCGATGACCAGCGGCAGATCAGGGATCGCACTGGGATCAACGCGTTCCAGCTCCACGCCCGTCCCGTCGATCAGCGACAGTTTCTGGTTGTTCTGCCAGACCGCCGCTGGCTTGCGCTCGACAATGTCCACGACGAGCGTGTCGGGCCAGCGCCGCGAGATGCGGGCATCCTGAATCCAGCCATATTGCAACAGCTGCGCCCGCACCTTGTCCAGATCGACCAAGGGCATCGCCATCGAATGCTGGTCGAGCGCGACGGCATAGACCGTGAGCGAGTCCATCCGGTCAAGGCCCTTCACTTCGACCCGCTTCACCTTGAAGCCGGCGCGGCCCGCCACCTGGCCCATTTCGGTCCCGACAAATTGCGGCACCCCTGCATAGACGCTTGCCGTCACGATCGTCCCGGCGATGAGGACGATAGTTGCACCCGTCATCACCCGCTCGATCGTCTCGGCCTTTACGGGCACATATTTCCAGAACTTCTCGGTCCAGATCGCCCGACGGGATTTCGGCTTGCGGCTGCCGCTGCGCGTCACCGGGCGCTTGACCTGTCCGCGCGTGACCTTGGTGGTTCCCTTCACGCCAGCGCCTCCTTCACAAGGATATCGACGAGTTGCTCATAGGAAATTCCGACCTGCTTCGCCTGTTCGGGCACCAGGCTGAGCGGCGTCATGCCGGGCTGGGTGTTAACCTCCAGCAGGAAGACACCGTCCACACCCTGCGTATCATCCCAGCGGAAATCGGACCGGGACGCCCCCTTGCAACCGAGAACGCGGTGCGCCTGAAGTGCCCAGCCCATCATCGCCTCGGCAACATCGTCCGGGATTTGCGCGGGGCAGATATGGTCGGTCTTGCCGTCGGTATATTTGGCTTCGAAATCATAAAAGCCGCTCTTGGGCTGAAGTTCGGTCACGCACAGTGCGCGATCCCCCAGAACCGCAACGGTCAATTCCCGACCCCGGATGAACGGTTCGGCGAGAAGCGTGTCAAACTGCTGCCACGGGCCGGCGACTTCGCGCCCGATCGGATTGCCGTAGTTCGAGGAATCGGTGACGATGGCGACCCCCACGGACGAGCCTTCATTGACCGGCTTCAGCACATAAGGCCGGGGAAGCGGGTCATTGTTGAAGAGCGATGCGCTCTCCACCACCATACCCCCGGGCATCGGAATGCCATGCGGCACGAGCGCGGCCTTGGTCAGCTGCTTGTCGATCGCAATGACCGAGGTGGCGAGGCCCGAATGCGTGTATTTGAGACCCATCAGGTCCATCATGCCCTGCACTGTGCCGTCTTCGCCGGGCGTTCCGTGAAGCGCGTTGAAAACGACGTCCGGCTTCACCTCTGACAGGCGGACGGCGATATTGCGATCCATGTCGATCCGCGTCACGCGGTAGCCCACGCGTTCCAGCGCATCGGCGACGCCCGCACCGGTGATGAGCGAGACTTCGCGTTCGGAAGACCATCCTCCCATCAGGACCGCGACGTGGATGGGCGTACTCATGCCGGTTTGCCTACTCTTTGGATTTCCCATTCGAGCGTGACGCCCGATTTGTCTCTCACGCGGCGACGGACTTCCTCGCCCAGTGCCTCAATGTCTGCGCTGGTGGCGTCGCCGACATTGATCAGGAAGTTGGTGTGCTTTTCAGACACCTGCGCGCCACCGATCTGCAGGCCGCGACAGCCCGCCTGATCGACCAGTTGCCATGCCTTCTGGCCGTCCGGGTTCTTGAACGTCGATCCGCCCGTCTTGGACCGCAGCGGCTGCGATGCCTCGCGGCTCGCCGAGATGCGGTCCATCTCCGCCTGAATGTCGGCCGGGTCGGCAGCGTGCCCCCTGAACGTCGCCGAAATCACGGTCGCGCCTTCGGGCAGTTCGGAATGGCGATAGGTGTAGCCAAGATCAGACAGGGACAGCGTCGTGCGTTCTCCGGACCGCAGAACCACGTCGCATTCGACGAGGACGTCCTTCACCTCACGGCCATAAGCGCCGCCATTCATGCGAACGAAGCCGCCAACCGTCCCAGGGATCGAGCGCAGGAATTCCAGCCCGCCGATGCCTGCATCGCGTGCGGTTGAGGAGACCAGAATGCCACTCGCCCCGCCGCCGCAACGCAGCGTGAGCGGCGCCACGACCGACACGTCGGCAAACGCCTTGCCGAGCCGGATGACCACGCCCGCAACACCGCCGTCGCGTACGATCAGGTTGGACCCAAGACCCAGCGCCATGACCGGCATGGCAGGATCAAGCGCAGCCAGAAAGGCGGACAGATCCTCCGCGTCCTTCGGCTCAAACAGCCATTCCGCCGTACCGCCCGCCTTGAACCAGACGAGCGGCGCCAGCGGCGCATCCGCCGTCAGCTTTCCGCGCACCGGGGGCAAGGCAAGCGCTGTCGTCACCCGCGCACCGCCTTGATCGCGTCGGCCAAACCCGCCGCCCATTTGGTGATATCGCCTGCGCCAAGGCAGACGACCATGTCGCCGGGTCGGCCCTGTTCGGCGATGACAGCAGCAAGTGCGGCGGCGTCGGCAATTTCGGCCGCAGCATGATGGCCGCGGCGCTTGAGGTTGCTGACGAGCGCTCCCGCGCTCACGCCCTCCAGCGGCGCCTCCCCGGCCGCATAGACCGGCGCCACATAAACGATATCGGCATCGTTGAAGCAGGAGGCGAATTCATCCATCAGGCCGCCGAGACGCGTGTAGCGATGCGGCTGGCAGACCGCGATCACACGGCCCTGCGCGCCTTCCCGCGCGGCCGACAGAACCGCGCGGATTTCAACGGGGTGGTGGCCATAATCGTCGATGACCGTGATGCCATCGATGTCGCCCACCTTGGTAAAGCGGCGCTTGACGCCGCCGAAGCTTGCAAAGCCGCGCTGGATGTCGGTGTCCGACATGCCCATTTCCAGCCCGACCGCGATCGCAGCGAGCGCGTTCTGGACATTGTGCCGGCCGGGCATGGGCAATTCGATGCCCTCAATCGTCCGCTGCGATCCGTCGCGCGACCGGACGATGACGTCGAAGCGGTTGCCACCCGGAAACGGGGTCACATTTTCGCCGCGCACGTCGGCCTGGGCGGAAAAGCCATAGGTCATGATCCGGCGGTCCCGGATGCGCGGGATGATCGCCTGCACTTCAGGATGGTCGAGACAGAGGATGGCGAGCCCGTAAAAGGGCACGTTCTCGATGAACTCGACAAAAGCCTTCTTCACCGCATCGAACGAGCCATAGTGATCGAGATGTTCGGGATCGATATTTGTGACGACCGCGATCGTTCCATCAAGCCGCAGGAAGGAGCCGTCGCTTTCATCGGCTTCCACAACCATCCAGTCGCTGTCACCGAGGCGCGCGTTGGAGCCATAGCTGTTGATGATGCCGCCATTGATCACGGTCGGGTCAACGCCGCCTGCATCAAGCATGGCCGCGATCATCGACGTCGTGGTCGTCTTGCCATGCGTGCCCGCGACCGCGACCGTCGATTTGAGGCGCATGAGCTCCGCCAGCATTTCGGCACGGCGGACAATCGGGATGCGGCGCTCCAGAGCGGCTTCGACTTCGGGGTTGCCGCGCTTCACGGCCGTCGAGGTGACGACGACAGCCGCATCGCCCAGATTTTCGGCCGCATGGCCGATCATGACCTTGATGCCCTTCTTGCGCAGGCCTTCCACGACATAGCTTTCGGCAATGTCGGTGCCCTGCACCGAATAGCCGAGATTGTGCATCACTTCGGCAATGCCCGACATGCCGATGCCGCCAATGCCGATGAAGTGGACGGTGCCGATGCTGGTGGGAACCGCCTTCATGCTGACGCTCCTGCAAGGCGCGTTGCGCTCGCTGTCAGACCAACGGCCTGCGGCGCCACCGGCCGATCCAGATTTTCGACCATGTCCGCCAGATCGCGCGTGGCATTGGGTCGGCCAATGCCGCGCGCACGGCCCGCCGCATTGGTCAGCCCTTCGGGATCGAGGCCCAGTTTCTGCATCTGCTTTGCGAGTTCCTTTGCGGTGAAGCGGGACTGCGGAATCGATCGGGCGCCGCCCGCTGCCACGATTTCGCGTGCGTTTGCAGTCTGGTGGTCGTCCGTCGCGCTCGGCAGCGGGACGAGGATCGCCGGACGCCCCGCACAGGTGAGCTCGGCCAGCGTCGACGCCCCTGCGCGCGCGATCACGAGATGCGCCCAGGCCAGCCGGTCAGGCAGGTCGTTCAGATAAGTGGCGAGGTCGGCTGCAATCCCCAGATTGGCATAGTGCGCGCGGACGCGATCAATATCTTCGGCGCGGCATTGCTGCGTGACCTGCAGCCGACGGCGCAGCGCGACGGGCAGCATCGCAAGGCCATCGGGCACGACATCGGACAGCACGGTGGCGCCTTGGCTTCCCCCCACGACGAGGACGCGGAACACGCCCTGTTCAGTCAGCGCGGGATAGGGCTGCTCCCGCAGCGCACAGACTTCGGCACGGACGGGATTGCCGACGAGCCACGTCTTGCCGAGATGCTTTTCGGCCAAACGTTCGATCTGCGGGAAAGAGACCGCGATTGCATCGACGCGTGAGGCGACGAGACGGTTCACGCGACCCAGAACGGCATTCTGTTCATGGACAGCCGTGCGGATACCGGCCGACCGCGCGGCAAGCAGGGCGGGGAACGCCGGATAGCCACCAAAGCCGATCACGGCGGCAGGCTGGAACGTCTCAAACAGGCGCAGCGCCATGGTGCGGCCCGCCATGATCGCCTTTGCGCCCGCAAACCAGGTCATCGGGTTCTTGGTAATCCGCCCGGCGGGCAGGATGTGCGTCTGCACGCCATCGAAGAGGCCCGGAATGCGCGCGCCGCGTTCATCGGTGATCAGCGCGACGCGGTGCCCGCGCTTGGTCAGTTCCTCCGCCAGCGCATGCGCGGGCATCATGTGCCCGCCCGTGCCGCCCGCTGCGAGGACGAAATGGCGCTCGCTCATCGGTTGCTCCACTTCACGACATAGGGTGAGCGCGTAAGATAAGGGTTCTTCCGGGTGAAAGCGAGCAGCAGGCCAAAGCCAAGGCACAGGGCAATCAGCGACGATCCCCCATAGCTGATGAACGGAAGCGTCATCCCCTTGGACGGCGCAATGCCCACGTTCACGGCCATGTTGATCATCGCCTGTGCCGTGAACTGGGTGATGAGGCCACCCGCCGCGAGGATCAGGAACGGATCATCCTCATCAAGCAGCTTCACAAAGACGCGCACGGCCATCGCAATGAAGATGCCAAGGATGGCGAGGCAGGCCAGCAGGCCGAATTCCTCACCAATGACGGAGAAGATATAGTCTGTATGCGCTTCCGGCAGACGGAACTTCATTTCGCCGCCACCGGGGCCGGTGCCGAACAGGCCGCCTGCCGTGATCGTCGCATGGGCGCTGTCGGTCTGGTACGTGTCCCCGCTCTGGAACAGGAAGTTGTTGATGCGCTGGGTCGCCACCGGATAAAAAAGATACGCCGCCGTGATGCCAACGCCGCCAATGCCCGACAGCGTGCCAACCGCACGCCAGGACAGCCCGGTGATCATCACCATCGCGAACCACATCGAACAAAAGACGATGGTCTGTCCGAAGTCGGGCTGCAGCATCAGAAGAACGGCAATGACGCCGGTCACCGCGCCGGAGATCGGCACGACCGGGAGGCTCTTGTCCTGCGACTTGAGCGACAGGAGCCAGGCAATGGCCACAACGTAGAATGGCTTCAGGAATTCAGACGGCTGGAATTGCGAAATTCCCACGCCAAGCCAGCGCGTTGAGCCGTTCCGTTCAAATCCGATGAGAGGCACCAGCGCCAGACAGACCGCAAAGATGCCCGCCATGACAAGGCCGAACCGGCGCGCGCTCTGCTGCGGCATCATCGACGTCCCGATCATGATGGGGACGCCCACGCACACCCAAAGGAGCTGGCGCCAGAAATAGTGCAGCGGGGAAAGGGTGAAGCCCACGTCCGAATAACGATGCGCCGAAGCCGGGGACGCTGCCGCAACAGCGATCAGGCCAATGGACAGGAGGACGGCAACCAGCAGCAACAGCACGCGGTCGATTTCCCAGAACCACAGGCCAACCGCCGACCGGTCGGATCGGCCGAGGCGCGTGACGCGGGGCTTGGCCGCAGGCTGGGCTGGCACGTTCAGGACACCGGTGGTCGTGGTCATGCAAGTGCCTCCACAGCGGCGCGGAAGGCATCGCCGCGCGCTTCAAAATCCCGGAACTGATCAAACGAGGCGCAGGCGGGCGACAACAGGACTACCTCGCCACGCGCTGCCGCAGCCGCCGCCTGCTGGACGGCCGCCTCAAGTGTGACGCTGTTGGTCACCGGCATATGCGGCGCGAGCAGCTGCGCGAACATCGGGCCCGCCTCACCAATCGTATACGCGGCTTTCACATGGCTGAAATGCGGGGCGCAGGCATCAAGCTCATCCGTCTTCGCCAGCCCGCCCAGAATCCAGTGGATGGCCGGATAGGCGGCCAACGCAGGCGCCGTCGAGGTCGGGTTGGTCGCCTTGGAGTCGTTCACGAACAGCACGCCGCTGCGTTCTGCAACGCGTTCCATCCGATGCGGCAGACCGCCAAAGGATGTGAGTGCCGCATCGACCGCCGCGTCATCGATGCCAAGGGCTGTCGCGACCGCGCGGGCGCATGCAACGTTCTGCGCATTGTGGGGGCCCTGCAGCGCTGGCCAGGCCGACTGGTCGCCTGCGTCCCCGGACGCGACGCGATACAGCTTGTGATTGATGCGGCTGGCAATCATGCGCGTGGGATCGTCTTCGGTCGCGATCACCGCGATCTGGTCGACATGCTGGAGCGTGAACAGACGTTCCTTCGCGGCGGCATAGTCGGCAAAACCGTCATAGCGGTCGAGATGGTCGGGCGTGATGTTGGTGAGCACCGCAACGTCGCATGCAAGGCTGTGCGTCAGGTCAATCTGGTAGCTCGACAGTTCGAGCACATAGACCCCGCCTTCGGGAAGCGGCTCCTGCGACAGGATCGGGAGGCCGATATTGCCACCCAGCCGCGCCGGGATGCCCGCCGCTTCAATGATGTGGTGGATGAGCGCCGTCGTCGTCGACTTGCCGTTGGTACCGGTGATGCCGACAACCTTGTGCGACGGCAGCGTCGGCCGCGCCAGAGCGAAGAGCTCGATATCGCCGATCAGCGGAACACCCGCACCATGCGCGCGGTCGGCGATCGGATGGCGGTTGATCGGCACGCCGGGCGAGACAACGACCCCGTCAAAACCGCTGAGATCGGCCTCAAGCAGATCGCCGAGTGCCACCCCTTCCGGAACCTGGGCGCGGGCATCTTCCCGGTCATCCCAGGCAAGAACGTGCGCCCCGCTCGCCGCCAATGCCGCAACAGTGGCAAGGCCCGACCTTGCCAGGCCGAGCACTGCGTAGCGTTTTCCACGAAAGGCGTCGGATGTGATCATCTGAGCTTGAGCGTGGAGAGACCGGCAAGGGCAAGAACGAAGGCGACGATCCAGAAACGGATGACGACGGTCGGTTCGGACCAGCCAAGCTGTTCGAAATGGTGGTGGATTGGCGCCATGCGGAAGACCCGGCGACCCGTGCGCTTGAACCAGAAGACCTGAATGACGACCGAGAGGGCTTCGACAACGAAGAGCCCGCCGATGATCGCAAGGACGAATTCGTGGTGCGTCGTGACGGCGACGGTGCCAAGCGCCCCGCCAAGCGCGAGGCTGCCCGTATCGCCCATGAAGACGGCGGCCGGCGGCGCGTTGAACCAGAGGAAGGCGAGCCCCGCCCCGACAATAGCCCCGCACAGGACAGTGAGGTTGCCCGCCCCGGCCACATAGGGGATGCCCAGATAGGCCGCATACTTCGCGTTGCCGACCAGATAGGCGATCATCATGAAGGCGATGCAGGCGATGATGACCGGCATGGTCGCAAGACCATCAAGGCCGTCGGTCAGGTTCACGGCGTTGCCGAACGCGACGATCACAAAGGCGCCGAAGATCACGTAAAGCCAGCCAATGTCGGCGACCGGCCCGTTGATGAAGGGCAAGTAAAGGTCGGTATTGGAATGATAGACAATGAGCGCGGTCGCAAGTCCGGCGATCGTGAATTCTGCCAGGAGCCGCGCCCGTGCCGACACACCCTTGGTGCTGCGCTTCTTGACCTTGTCATAGTCGTCAAGAAAACCAATCAGCCCGAAGCCCGCCGTCACGAGCACGCAGGCCCAGACATAGGCGTTCTGGATATCCATCCAGAGCAAGAGCGACAGCCCGACAGCCGTCAGGATCATCAGGCCGCCCATGGTTGGCGTGCCGACCTTGGCCAGATGCGTCTGCGGACCATCGGAGCGGATGGGCTGCCCCTTGCCCTGACGGACGCGGAGCCAGCCGATGAATTTCGGCCCGATGATGAGGCCAATGACCAGCGCGGTGGCAACAGCGCCGCCCGTCCGGAAGGTCAGGTAGCGCATCAGGTTCAGGATACCCGGAAATCCGAGCTGTTCGGCAATCCAGTAAAGCATCAGTCGTTCCTGCCGGTCAGGGCCTCTACGATGCGGCCGAGGCCGACCGCATTGGAGCCTTTGATAAGGATGGCGTCACCATCGCGCAGCAACGGCACGATGGTCTCAAGAGCGGTGGCCGCGTCGGGCGCATGGATGACCTTGGTCCGGCCTTCAAGCGCGCGGGCGAGCGGTGCCATGCCCGGTCCGACGAGAAGCGCAATTTCTACGCCCGCCGCCAGAACCGGATCGACCAGCTCGGCATGGAGCGCTTCGGAATCGGCGCCAAGTTCCCGCATCTCGCCCAGGACAGCGATCCGCCGCCCGGCGGCTTCCGCGCCGAGGACCGAGAGCGTGGCCCGCATCGAAGCGGAGTTGGCGTTGTAGCTTTCATCGATCAGCAAGGCCTGACCGCCGCTGGCCAGAGAGATATGATGCCGGGCACCACGCCCCTTCAGCCCTTCCATCTCGCCCAGAGCCAGGCCAGCCGCCGCAAGGTCGCCCCCCAGCGCCTGCACCGCCGCGAGGACGGCGAGCGCATTGGACACCCAGTGATCGCCGGGCTGCGACAGGGTGAAGTTCAGTTCCACCCCCGGAAGGACCGCCGCGATCATCGTGCCGTTTTCGAGCGGAATGACATCGCGCGCACGGACATCGGCACCATCGCCCCGCCCAAAGGTCACTACGCTGGATGCGTGACGCCGCGCGGCCTCTGCCAGCTGACCGCAATAAGGGGAGTCGAACGGAATGATCGCCGTACCGCCGGGCTCAAGCCCTTCAAAGATTTCCGCCTTCGCGTCAGCGATGGCCTCAAGCGAGCCGAGGTTTTCGATATGGGCGGGCGCAATGGCCGTGATCAGCGCGACATGCGGGCGGACGAGCCGCGTCAGTGCGGCGATCTCGCCCTTATGGTTCATGCCCATTTCGAACACGCCAAAGCGAGTCTCGGCGGGCATGCGCGCGAGGCTCAGCGGCACACCCGTGTGATTGTTGTAGCTCTTGACCGAGCGGTGCACCGGTCCCTTGTTGGCGCGTGCAAGCGCCGCCGCCAGGGCTTCCTTCGTCCCCGTCTTTCCGACGGACCCGGTCACCCCTGCGACGCGGGCGTCCGTGCGGGCGCGGGCCGCCACGCCCAGTGCGTTGAGCGCCGCCGTCGTATCCGCCACCAGAACATGCGGATGCGCCAGCGGTGTCGAGACGACCGCACCTGCGGCGCCTTGCGCAAAAGCCCCCTCCGCGAAGCGGTGGCCATCGGTCATCTCACCCTTGAGCGCGATGAACAGATCCCCCGGACCGACTTCGCGGCTGTCAAAAGCGACGCCGCTGACCGCAAAATCGTGCGAAGCAGTGCCCCCGGTCGCGCGGGCGATGTCATCCGCTGTCCAGAGCGCCGTCACGCCGCGCACTCCCGTGCGACGGCCACGTCATCAAAGGGCAGAACCTTTTCACCGACAATCTGACCCTGTTCGTGGCCTTTGCCGGCGATCAGGATGATGTCGTCGGGTCCGGATTCGGCAATCGCGGCGGCAATCGCCTCACGCCGTCCGCCAATATCGTGGGCGCCCGGGGCCGCCGCCAGAATGTCCGCGCGGATCGCCGCCGGATCTTCGGACCGGGGATTATCATCCGTCACGATGACATGGTCGGCCAGCCGAACCGCGACCGCGCCCATTTCGGGACGCTTGCCCGTATCCCGGTCACCACCGGCGCCGAACACGATGATCAGACGCCCCTTGGCGTGCGGCTTGAGCGCCTCGATGGCAGCCTCCAGCGCATCGGGCGTGTGCGCATAGTCCACATAAACGGGCGCGCCCGACTTCGCGATGACCGCGCGCTCCAGGCGCCCCCGCACCGGCTGCAGCCGCGCCAGATTGGAAAGCGTCGTCGAAACGTCGCCGCCTGTGGCAATCACCAGCCCCGCCGCGACCAGCGCATTGGCCGCCTGATAGGCGCCGATGAGCGGCAGCATGACCTTCGTTTCCTTGCCCTCAGCTTCCAGTATGAGCTGCTGGCCCAGCTGGCCGGGAATGCGGTCGACAAGCCGAAGCGCAGAGCCGTGGCGCCCCACCGTCAACAGCGCGAGGCCGCGTTCGCGCGCCAGATCGATGACACGCGCCGAATGCTCGCCATCGTCGGCCCAGACAACCGCTGCGCCATCGCCATCGACGACCTCGGAGAAGAGACGCAGCTTGGCGGTGAAATAGTTCGCCATGTCGCCGTGATAATCGAGGTGATCGCGGCTGAGATTGGTGAAGGCGGCCGCGCGGACGGGCAGGCCTTCGGTCCGGCACTGGTGCAGACCATGGCTGGACGCCTCAAACGCCGCGTGGCTTACACCTTCGCGGTTGAGACCCGCCATGTTGGACAGGAAAGTCACGATATCGGGCGTTGTCAGCCCGGTGACGATCCGGTCATCGGCCGTTGTCACCCCGAGCGTCCCGATCGAGGCCGCATGGAACCCCGCCATCCGCCACAGCTGGCGGGTCATCTCTACCGTAGACGTCTTCCCGTTGGTCCCCGTGACGGCGACGCAAATCTGGGGGAAAGGCTCAAAGAACTTTGCCGCAAGCAGGGCAAAGGCGCGGCGTGGTTCGTCCTCGGCAATGTGGACCGCGCCCTCCACGCGTGCGCCGGGCCGCGCCACCACGGCGATCGCGCCCGCGGCAATGGCGGCGTCGATAAAGTCCTCGCCATTGACGGCCATGCCCTGAAACGCGCCAAACACAGTGCCGGGCGCAACCTTGCGATGGTCTATCGCAAAGCCCGTGACCGGTGTCGGGTCGTCAGTACCGAGGAGCGTGCCGAGCTTCATTCCTCGTCCGCCTTGGCTTTCCAGATCAGTGTCCGCAACTCATCAAGCGGCATTTCGCGCGATGGGTCGGGGAAAACTCCCAACATCGGGCCGGTCCGGGCGATCACCTTCGCCACAACCGGTGCCGCGGTCCATGCCGCCGTCGTCAGCCCGAAGGATTCCGCATTGCCCTTGGGCGAGTCAAGCATGGCGACGACAACATAGCGCGGCGCATCCATCGGGAAGGCTGCGGCGAACGTCGACACGTTCACGTGCTTGGAATAGCCGCCCGCGCCGGGCTTTTCGGCCGTGCCCGTCTTCCCGCCGACGCGCATGCCCGCCACGTCCGCCTTCTTGCCCGTGCCATCGGTGACGATCAGGCGCATCAGCTGCCGGATGGTGTCGCTGGCGTGCTGGCTGAAGACGCGGCGGCCTTTGGCGGCTTTTCCCTTTTCGACCTTCATCAGCGTGGCCGGGCGCCAGATCCCGCCATTGACAAGCGCAGCATAGGCCGAGGCCAGTTGCAGCGGCGTCACCGCGATGCCGTGGCCGTAAGCCGTCGTCATTGTCGTCGTGCGACCCCAATAGCTGGGGACGAGCGGGCGCCCCTTTTCCTTCAGTTCAATATAGGGCGGCTCATAGAAGCCGACGCGCCGGAACAGGGCTTCCATGCGCTGCTGGCCCATCTCGTCGGCGATGCGCGCAGTCACGATGTTGGAGGAATGGACCAGCGTTTCGGGGACATTGAGCCACCGGTTCATCGGGTGGTCGTCCTTGATCTTGAACTTGCCCACCTGCAACGGTGCTGTCGCATCATAGCGCTTGGACAGGCTGTTCACCACGCCCGCGTCGATCGCGCCGGCCATGGTAATCGGCTTGAAGGTCGATCCGAGTTCATAGACGCTCTGCGTCACATTGTTGCGGATCGCTTCGGGGTCCGACTGGCCAATCTTGTTCGGGTTGAACACCGGCAGGGAGACCATCGCGATCATTTCGCCTGTGTGGACGTCCATCACGAGCCCTGTCGCGCCGAGCGCCTGATGGCTCGCCATGGCGTTGGCAAGCTCGGTCTCCATCGCCGCCTGCACGCGCGTGTCGATCGACAGGGCGACGGGCGTCTTGCGCAAGGCAGGATCTGCGAGCCGCTTGTCGAGCACGCGCTCCATGCCGGTGACGCCATGCCCGTCCATGTCGGTATAGCCGAGCACGTGTGCGGCGAGCGTCAGCTGCGGGTAGAGCCGCTCGGGCTCACGCGAAAAGGCCATGCCGGGCTCACCCAGCGCGTTCACCGCCGCCACCAGCTCCGGCATCGCCCGGCGGCGCAGATAGGTGAAGTGGACGCCCGACTTCAGCAGCGCGAGATATTGCGCTTCGGTCCGCTCGGGCATCAGGGCAGCGAGTTTTGGCGCAAGGTCTTCCGGCTTGTTGAGCAAGCGGTTGGCATGGACACCGATGGACCAGGCGTCGATCGTCCGCGCCAGCACTTCCCCGTTGCGATCGACAATGTCCGCGCGCGGCGGCGCCATCAGATTGGGATTGGTCCGCCCCAATGCACTGTCAGCAAAAACGGTAAGCCACAAAAGCCGAAGCGCGATGACGATGGCCACCGCGCTGAACAGAAGCATCAGGATCATCAGCCGCTGATGGGCGACCGCGAGGGATTGTTCCCTGAACTTGGCGTGTCGCGTCCTCGTTGGCCTTGCGGCGAGCGTGCTCACTGGGCGAATTTGCCCTTCCCTTTGCCGGGGGCACGGCTTTCGTCTTCAGCGCGGGCGAGGATCTCGCTGAACGTCCGCTTGTCGACCAGAGCGCGATCAAGCATTGCGAAGCGCTGCGCCTTGGTGGTCGGCCGCTTGTCGGTCACCGCAGGCTGATCAGACCTTGTCGCAGCTTCGGCGGCGCGCGGTGCCGTGCGCTCGACCGTCGTCACAGCCGCAAGCTTCACGGTGGCGGGCTTGGACGCAACCGCCACTTCGGGCTTCGCGGGCGTGCTCATGTCAGCCGGAGTGCGCGTGGATGCGGCAACCATGACCGGCGGCGGCGCAAAGCCATCCGCAGGAAGCGCACTGCCATCAATCGTCCGGAGCGCCGTTTCCGACGCGCGGAACTGACCGGCGGACGGCGCGGCCAGGGCCAGCACTTCGCCGTTCCAGCGCTCCAGCTGACGCAGCGAGGCGCGCGTCCCCATCTCGGTCTGAAGCTGACGGATGTCACGGCGCGTCTTGGCGATGCTGTGGTCGAGGTCTTCCAGACGGGTCCGCTCGGAAGCGACACCGAGCGAAACCGTGTAGAGAGCGGTCGCGGCAAAGGCGCAACCGACGACCCAGACAACGGGGCGGAACCTTTGAGCTATCATACAGCACCTCTCATATTCGCGGGCCAGGAAGAATGGGCGGTCCGCCGCGCCACACGGAGCGTGGCAGAACGGGCACGGGGATTGCGGGCAAGCTCTGCCTCGCCAGGGCGGACGGGCTTTGCGACCGAGTCAAACGTCGGCGCAGGACCGCGCGCCGAGGCGTCGGGTAGATGGCGGGACCCGGCCGGGGTCTGGCCACTGCGATCGCGCAGGAACCGCTTGACGATCCGGTCCTCGAGGCTGTGGAAGGTGACGACGGCAAGCCGGCCGCCAGCCTTGAGCACGCGCTCGGCGGCTTCCAGCCCGTCTTCCAGCTCGCCAAGCTCGCGGTTGATGTGAATGCGGATCGCCTGAAAGGTCCGCGTGGCCGGATCGCTCTTCTGGCCTTCGCGCCAGCCCACCGCGCGCCGCACGACGGACGCCAGTTCGGCAGTCCGGGTGATCGGACGCGCCGCGACGATGGCACGGGCGATGCGCCGCGATTTGGGTTCGTCGCCATAGCGGTAGATGACGTCGGCGATATCCGCCTCATCCGCGCCATTCACGAAATCGGCTGCCGTTTCACCCGACTGCTCCATGCGCATGTCGAGCGGACCATCGGCCTGGAAGGAAAAGCCGCGCGCCGCCTGATCGAGCTGCATCGACGAAACGCCGATATCGAGCGTCACACCATCCACAGCATCGACATGCGCCGCCATGTTCGAGAAGCGATCCTCGACAAGCGTCAGGCCCTCCAGATCGGCCGCACGCCCTGCCGCAATAGCGTCGGGATCGCGGTCAAAGGCGACCACTTTGGCACCCGCCGCGAGCATGGCCCGCGTGTATCCGCCTGCGCCGAAGGTGCCGTCGACATGCGTTTCGCCGGGGCTGATGGCGAGCGCATCGATGACTTCTACGAGCAGGACCGGAACATGTGGCGCATTGCGGGACATCAGCGCACGCCCCTTTCGGCCATCAGGAACGCGGCCACTTCCTTGGTTTCCTCGTCGATACCCGGCGTTTCGATCAGAACTGTGGGGCTCCAGATCTCGAACGTGCTGCCGGTACCATAGAAGAAGGCCAGATCGGTCAGCTGCGCCTTGGCACGGAAGAATGCGGGCAGGATGAAGCGCCCGCTGGCGTCATAGGGCACCTCTTCGACAAGGCCGAAGGCGCGGCGATAGGCATTGTGATAGTCAAAGTCGCGACCGGCGTTGCGTTCCCGCTCTTCCTCGCGCTCCAGCCGCTCATGCAGCAGGCGCGACCAGCCGCGATCATAGCCTGACAGGCACGGATCGCTCTGATGCTTGGCGATGATGACGATGCGACCGTCGCTATTCTTTTCGATGACGGAGCGCAGGGCAGCGGGGATCGCGACGCGGCCCTTGCCGTCAATCGCGGTCAACGCATGACCTCTGAAAAGCTCCCTGTCGCCCACTGCATCCCTCTGTCGAAGGAGCAAAAGGGCCGCCTGCCCGACCGCCGCACCACGCAGCAACCGGTTGGTTCATCCAAGAATCAGGACAGCCCCGCCCCAATCTGACGGAAGCAGGGGATATCAATCATTTTAGGGGTGAGCAAGGGATTTGACGGGTGAAACGGGGATTTCATGCCAAACGCCAACATTTTCCTGAAATGTTCGCTTAATCGGGCGGCTCGTCCTTTCTTTGTTCCGCTTCGTCCGTCGGCGCATCGGGCCACAGCCGCGCCATTAAAGCTTCGAGCGCGGCGTAGTTGCGCCCGCTCGTCGTCTGCGCCCAGCGCGGGTGCACAAAATCCGCATCGCTGACGAGAACGGCTTCCCCCTTCCCGATCTGGCACCGCGCGACGCGCAGGGTGTCCGCAACGCACGTGCTGCCCGTCACTTCCCAGGCACCCGGCGCGTCGAACACGACGCTGACGCCCTCAAGCGGCTCGGCGACGGGGGACAGGCCCACCCAGGGCACCAGCTTCAAGCCCCAGTGCAGAAACAGCGGATCCAGCATCGATGCGACGGGCGCGCGCCTCGGATCGTCCTTGGGGAGAGTGGATGGCCAGTTGAGCGCAGGATCGGCGAGGAACAGCGCGCGGCCGCCCTTGCGAATCCAGCGGTCAATTTCGACAAGCTCATCCGGCGCAAGCGCCTGGGGCTGGATGATGAGCAGGCGGTCCACCTTCGACAGCTGGGCGCGCCGCGCAATATCCATCGGCCGCAGCTCGTAATGCTTGTCCAGCGCGTCGACCAAGGGGGAGCGGGTCGTCGTGCCTTGCAGGATGTCTGCTACATCGCCTTCGCCCCAAAAGAGCGGAAGCCCGGTCAGCACATCGACTGTCGGGCGGTTTTCGACGGGCTGCGCCTGACTGCATCCCGCCAGCAGGAGCGCCGCAAGGGCTGCGCGCATTTACTTGGCCGCAGGCTTGGCGTCTTTGGCGGGCTCCGCCGCGCCGGGTGCAACGCCCAGTTCGGCGAGCGGCTCATCCTTGGGCGCGTCCGTCGCGTTGCCCGGGGCTCCTGTGGCCGAGGCCACGGGCTCGGGCGTGCGCGGGCTGATGCGTTCAAGCACGGCGCTGGTCAGCCCGATCAGCAGCAGGATCCCGGCAAGGCCGGTCAATCCCACGCGAATGCGCCGCCAACTTTCCCGCCGGTCAGGACCAAGATCTTCTTCGCTCATGGTCAACCCTTCAGCCAGTCAAACACCGGCAAGCCCTTGGACCGAAGCCAGTCGGCATTGTAGAGCGTCGACAGATACCGGAAACCTGTGTCGCACAGGATGGTCACCACCGTCGATCCCGGCCCGAGCTGCTTTGCGAGCGCGACCGCGCCCGCAACATTGATGCCGGACGACAGGCCGAGGCAAAGCCCTTCTTCCTGCAGCAGTCGGCCGACCCAATGCATGCCTTCCTCGTCCGAGATGCGGAATTGGGTATCGATGGGGGCGCCATCGAGATTGGCGGTAATCCGGCTCTGCCCGATGCCTTCGGCGACCGAGCTGCCCTCGGCCTTCAGCTCGCCATGCGCGTAATAATTGTAGAGCGCGGCACCAAACGGATCGGTCAGCGCAATGGTGATGTCATCGCGCTTTGATTTGAGGCCCAATCCGACGCCCGCAATCGTGCCGCCCGTGCCCGCCGCGCAGGTGAAGCCGTCGATCCGTCCTGCCGTCTGGTCCCAGATTTCCTCGGCCGTGCCGAAGATGTGCGCCTTGCGGTTGGCAATATTGTCAAACTGGTTGGCCCAGACAGCGCCCGGCGTCTCTTCCGCGATGCGGCGCGACGTGTGGACGAAGTGGCCCGGGTTCGCGAACGGCGCGGGCGGCACGAGCACGAGTTCAGCCCCGAGCGCGCGCAGTGTGTCCATCTTTTCCCGGCTCTGCGTGTCGGGCATGACGATGATTGTCTTGTAGCCCTTGGCATTGGCCACAAGGGCAAGGCCGATGCCCGTATTGCCCGCCGTGCCTTCGACAATCGTCCCGCCCGGCTTCAGCGCGCCCCGTGCCTCGGCGTCTTCGACGATGAACAGGGCCGCCCGGTCCTTCACCGAGGCACCGGGATTGGCATATTCACATTTGCCAAGGATCGTGCTGCCGGTCTCGGCAGACGGTCCTTCAAGCTTCACTAGCGGCGTGTTGCCGATCAGCCCGAGGGCATTTTGCGCAAAGGTCATGGCACGTCCGTAGCGCGGAACCCCGCCTGCGGGCAAGAAAGGAAGCGTTTGCCCGTGGCGGACTTGCACTTGCAACATCCCCCCAGTTTTGCGAGCGTGATCCCCGTCACGGGCGAATGTGCTTTGCATCGGCACAGTGAAACGCAAGTTCGTCTGGATACGGCAACCTGCAGGGGGCACGCGCAGCAATGCTGCCAAGAAATTACGCACCGTCACTCGGCCTTCGTGCGTTTGTCCGCCGCCACTATGTCTTTGAGGGCGATCTTCCCGATGACTATGTGCTGGAAGACCAGCTCCTGTCCGAATTCGCCTTCATCCGCATCCTTGTGAAAGGCCAGTGGACCGCCGAGACGACGCCGGGCAATTGGACGTCAAGCGGGCAGGCCGTATTCTTCGGCGCCAATTCCCGGCCGCTCAAGGTCCGCTGCAAGGGGGCGTTCAAGGTCGTCGGTTTTGCGGTTCGCCCCAGCGGCTGGAAGTCGCTGTTCTCCTGTCCGGCAAATGAGGTTGCGGACCAGATGCTGCCTCTGTCGGACCTGATTGGCGCGGCAGCCGACGTCATGCTGGCCGGCGTTCTTCAGGCAGGCGACGATCAGGCTGCCGTTGACGCGATGGAGGATGTCCTGACGTCGCTTTATGCCGCGCGGGGGCGAACGACTGCCGATCCGGTCATGCGCCAGTTTGAGGACATTGCCCGGTTTGACAGCACCACGCCGGTGCAACTGGCGGCCGAGCGGCTGGGACTGTCCGTCCGTCAGTTCGAACGGCGGTGCCTCGCCGCCTTTGGCCACCTGCCCAAAACCGTTCTGCGGCGCAGCCGGTTTCTCGACATGGCAACGGCCATGCGCGGCTTCAGCGATCCCGATCAGGAGGCCCTTGCCGCCCTGCGCTATTTCGATCAGTCGCACCGGACGCGGGAGTTTCGTCACTTCATCGGCATGACGCCCGGCGCCTTTGAAAAGGCATCGACGCCGCTTCTGACCGCTGGCCTGAAGCTGCGCGCCGAAGGGCTGGCGTGAAACGCACCGACATCCCGCATTTTCCCTCCGGAAAAGAGATGCGTAGCGGTGGATTTTGTGGTCAAGAGACACGCGGTGGGATCGGAATCAATCTCAGGGGGAGTTTCAACGAACCATGTTGTCGTCACGCAACTACGCCCCGGCGTCGAAGTTGCTGCCGTTCCTCCGCCGCTTCTACATTTTTGATGCAGCCCTTCCGGACAGCTTTGAGCTGGAAGACATGCTGCTGGCTGACAATGCCTTTGTCCGCATCCTGCTGAAGGGGGATTGGCAATATCTAGATCCCGACGGCCATTGGTCGCTGCTGACCGGGGCTATGGTATTTGGCGCAAATTCCCGCGCGGTCCGCGTCCGGGTGAAAGGCCCGTTCTCCGTTGCCTCGTTCGCGATCCGGCCGAGCGCATGGCCCGCCCTTTTCAGCCAGCCCGCCTCCGATGTTGCCGACCGCATCCTTCCCTTGGCCGATCTGTGGGGCGATGCGTTGGCGACGCAATGCACCGACGCGGTGATGACCGCCGGGAGTGATGAGCAGCAGGTCGCCGCGATGAGCCTCGCCGTCGAACAGCAGATGGAGCGCGTCGGCATGGGCCGGATCGATCCGATCGTGGCGTCTTTCGAATCCATCGCCCGCACCGACAGCACCATCCGCGTCGAGGAAGCCGCCCGCCTGCTCGGCATGTCGGCCCGTCAGCTGGAGCGCCGGTGCCTTGCCGGGTTCGGCCTTTCGCCAAAGGCGGTGCTGCAACGCTGCCGCTTCCTCGACATGGCGTCCGCCATGCGCGGGTTGAGCGAGGCCGACGAAAGCGAACTGGCCGCCCTCAGATATTTTGATCAGTCGCACCTCAACCGTGAGTTTCGCCGCTATACCAACATGACGCCGGGCGCGTTCCAGCGCGCCGTCACCCCCCTGTTCACGGCGAGCCTCAAGCTGCGCGTCGAGGGCAAGTCGCTCGCCTAAGCGAAGACGCTGCCATCGCGCACGATGAAGCGCGTCGCATCTGCCGGCGCTTCCGCAAACAGGCTCGCTTCGGTGCCGGTCATCCACACTTGCGCCCGCATCGCGACGAGACGGTCGAACAGGCTGGCACGGCGCACCGGGTCAAGATGCGCGGCCACTTCATCGAGCAGCAACAGGGGCGGTTGGCCGCGCTGGTCCGCCACCAGTTCCGCATGGGCAAGGATGATGCCGAGCAGCAGCGCCTTCTGCTCGCCCGTGGAACAGCGCTCCGCTGCCTGCTGCTTGGCAAGGTGTGTCACGCGCAGATCGATGCGGTGCGGCCCTGCCAGCGTCCGGCCGGCAGCCGCATCGCGGGATCGGCCCGCGCGCAGCATCTCCGCAAGATGGTCGTCCGCATTCCAGCCCTCCAGCGCGAGGGCTGCGCGCGCAAAGGGGCCTTCGGGCTGGTCCGCCAGCCGCATGGCCAGCGCGCGAACCACATGGGCCCGCGCGACGGACAGCGCCTGCCCATGGACATCCATCTGCTGTTCCAGCGCGGTCAGCCATTCGGGGTCCGCCGGATCGTCCGCCGCCAGCAGGCGGTTGCGCTGGCGCATCGCCGCTTCATAGCGCGTCGCGTGCACCGCATGATCGGGGACCAGCGCCAGCGTCAGCCGATCCAGAAAGCGCCGCCGTTCCGAAGCCCCCTCCATGAACAGGCGATCCATGGCGGGCGTCAGCCAGACGATGGCCAGCCATTCGGCCAGCGCCGTTGCCGCCGCCTGCGCGCCGTTGATGCGCACCAGCCGCCGCTCAGGCGCGGCCGGCTGCGTGCCCGTCCCAAGCTCTGCCCCGTCGAGCCGCGCGGCCACTGAAAAGCCGCCGCCCCCGCCCTGACGCGCCATGTGGGAGAGCGCCGCCCCGCGCAGCCCGCGACCGGGCACCAGCAGCGACACAGCCTCCAGAATGTTGGTTTTCCCCGCGCCGTTCTCGCCCGTCAGGACGATGAGCCCCGGCCCCGGGGACAGGACCAGATCCGGATAGGAACGGAAGTCATGAAGGCTGAGGCGGGTGATGCTCACGTGGCCTCTCTAGGCCGGGCCTTCCCAAAACAGAAGGGGCGGCCACGCGGACCGCCCCTCCCCTTATATTTCCTGACGTCAGAGGACTTCGAAGAGCCCGGCAGCGCCCTGTCCACCACCGATGCACATCGTGATGACGACATATTTGACGCCGCGGCGCTTGCCCTCGATCAGCGCGTGGCCGACCATGCGGGCACCCGACATGCCATAAGGATGGCCGATCGAGATCGCGCCGCCATTGACGTTGAGACGATCCATCGGAATGCCCAGCTTGTCGGCGCAATACAGCACCTGCACGGCGAAGGCTTCGTTCAGTTCCCACAGGCCGATATCGTCCATCTTCAGGCCGAACTTCTGGAGAAGCTTCGGGATCGCGAAGACGGGGCCAATGCCCATCTCGTCGGGCTCGGTGCCCGCGACCGCCATGCCGACATAGCGGCCGAGCGGGGTCAGGCCCTTCTTGGCAGCCACCGACTCTTCCATCAGCACGCTCGCCGATGAGCCGTCGGACAGCTGGCTGGCATTGCCCGCCGTGATGTTCATGTCCGGGCCAAGAACGGGCTTCAGGGACTTCAGACCTTCAAGCGTGGTGTCCGCGCGATTGCCCTCATCCTTGGTGAGCGTCACTTCCTTGTGCGAGACTTCGCCGGTTTCCTTGTTGGTGACGGCCATCGTCGCGGTGCAGGCCACGATCTCGTCATCGAACTTGCCAGCGGCCTGTGCCGCTGCCGTGCGCTGCTGCGACTGGAGGCCATATTCGTCCTGCCGGTCGCGGCTGACCTTATAGCGTGCGGCCACGACTTCGGCCGTCTGCAGCATGGGCATGTAGATGTCCTTGTGCATCTTCAGCAGCTCGGGGTCCGGCGCGACGCGCATTTCGGGCGTCTGGACAAGGCTGATCGATTCGACGCCGCCGCCGATGCACACGTCCATATTGTCGACGATGATCTGCTTGGCCGCCGTTGCAATCGCCATCAGGCCCGATGAGCACTGACGGTCAATCGTCATGCCGGGGACCGTGACCGGAAGGCCCGCGCGCAGCAGCGCGGTGCGTGCGGTGTTGCCGGCCTGGCTGCCCTGCTGAAGCGCGGAGCCCCAGCAGACGTCATCGACTTCGGCCGGATCGATGCCCGCCCGCTCGACAGCGGCGCGGATCGAATAGGCCGACAAAGTCGGCGACGGGGTGATGTTGAAGGCACCGCGATAGGCGCGCCCGATCGGCGTGCGGGCGGTGGATACGATGACGGCACTGCGCATTTTAGTCTCCTGATTTAACCTCTGATGCCCTGGGGAGGGAGGGCAATGTTCCTCAGACGAAGAACTGCGTGATCCATTCTGCGATCAAGGCAGGCTTGTCTTCGCCTTCAATTTCGAGCGTGAACTCCATCGTCTGCTGGAACTGGCCGGGGCGCTTTTCTTCGATGTCGAGCATCTTGAAATGGCCGCGCACGCGCTTGCCGACCTTCACCGGCGCGATGAAGCGCGTCTTGTTGCCCCCGTAGTTGACGCCCATCTTCACGCCATCAAGGCGCGGCAGATCAGCCTGCGCCGTCAGCACCGGCAGCAGCGACAGCGACAGGAAACCGTGCGCAATCGGCCCGCCAAAGGGGGTCAGCTTGGCGCGTTCCGGATCGACATGGATGAACTGAAAATCGCCGGTCGCCTCGGCAAACTTGTTCACGCGGTCCTGATCGATCAACATCCATTCGGACGTTCCGATATCCTTGCCCTTCAGGGCAAACAGCTCTTCCTTGCTCACAACGGCCATAAGGTTTCCTCTCGATTATGTCGCGCAATAATATTACAAAGGCACGAGTCCCGTCCGGGATTTAGGCCCGTCATTTAGCCAGAGTCAAAAGCCATGGATTCCGCAACGTCGCTCATGCGCAGCCTTCACCGCGCCCAAGAAAGCGAAGTCCTGAAACCGCTGCTGGAGCGCGCGTCCTCCACGCCCGACGAACGCCAGCGCATCGTCGCACGCGCGGGCGGCCTGCTTGCCGATCTGCGGCGGGCGCAATCCTCTGGCTGGGTCAACCAGTTCCTGAATGAGTATCGGCTGAACACGCAGGAAGGTGTCGCGCTGCTGGCACTGGCGGAGGCCTTTCTGCGTGTGCCCGACCCGGAAACAGCCGATGCCCTGATCGCCGACAAGCTGGGTGATGCCGACTGGAAGGCGCATTCGGGCAAGTCACATTCAACCCTCGTCAATTCCGCAACCTGGGGCCTTGTCATCGGCCGCGCGCTGGTGAGCGAGAAGGAACAGGGCGGGACGCTGCGTCGGCTGATCTCGCGTGCCGGCGAACCCTTTGTCCGGCAGGCCGTGGGCGCCGCAATGCGGATGATGGGCGAAATCTTCGTCATGGGCCGCACCATTGCCGAAGCCAGCGACCGGATGCGGCGTCCGGAGCATAAGGGCTTTGTCGCGAGCTTTGACATGCTGGGCGAAGCCGCCCGCACCTTCGCCGATGGGGAGCGTTACTTCGCGTCCTATCTGGATGCCATTGAGCAGACGGGCGAAGGCCATTCGATCTCGGTCAAGCTGTCGGCACTCCACCCGCGTTATGAGGTCGCCCATTGGGACCGCTGCGTCCCGATGCTGTGCGAACTTCTGGAAACGCTGTGCACGGCGGCGGCCAACCGCGGCATCGCGCTGACCGTAGACGCCGAGGAATCGGAGCGGCTCGAGATGAGCCTTGAGATCATCTCCAATGTCGCGCGCCTGCCGGCGCTCAGGGATTGGGACGGCCTCGGCATGGCCGCCCAAGCCTATTCCAAGCGGGCCCCCGCCGTCATCCAGTGGGCCGATGCGCTGGGCCGCGACACGGGGCGGCGCATGACCGTCCGGCTGGTCAAAGGCGCCTATTGGGACAGCGAGATCAAGCGCACGCAGGAAGCGGGGCTCAGCGACTATCCGCTCTTCACGCGCAAGGCGGCAACCGACGTCTCCTGGCTCGCTTGTGCGCGCGACATGCTGCGCGCCAAGAACATCTATCCGGCCTTCGCCACGCACAACGCCCTGTCCGTCGCCTCGGTACTGGAATGGGCGGGCGAGACCCGCGATTTCGAATTCCAGCGCCTGCACGGCATGGGCGACGGCCTGTACGAGGATCTCGTCCGCAACGAAGGCTATCACTGCCGCATCTATGCGCCCGTGGGCGGCCACCAGGATCTGCTGGCCTATCTCGTGCGCCGCCTTCTGGAAAACGGCGCGAACAGCAGCTTTGTCCACCAACTGGCCGACGAGCACGTGACTGACGAGGAATTGCTGGCCGATCCGGTGGCGAAGGTTCGTGCGGTGGGCGGTGCGCGCCATGCGTCGATCCCCTTGCCGGTTGATCTGTTCGGCGCACGGCGCAACAGCTCCGGCCTCGACCTGCAGGACAAGGCGATCCTGGCCGAAACCGCCGCCAGCGTCAGCGCGGCCCCTCTTCCGCCGCAGCCGGGCGCCCTGTCCGGGGATGCAGTGGGGCGGGCCCTGACGGCCTATGCGGGCTGGTCCAACCTGAACGTGGACGCGCGTGCCCTGCGCCTCGAAAGGCTTGCTGACCTGCTGGAGGACAATCGCACAGCCCTTATGGCGACTTTGGTGACAGAGGCTCGCAAGACGCTGCCCGATGCGTTGGGCGAGGTGCGCGAGGCAGTCGATTTCTGCCGGTATTACGCAGCGCAAGCGCGCACCGGACTGCAGCCGGTCGAGCTCCCCGGCCCGACCGGCGAGCGCAACGTGCTGCGCTATGCCGGACGCGGCGTTTGGGTGTGCATTGCGCCCTGGAACTTCCCGCTCGCCATTTTCCTGGGCCAGATCGCGGCAGCGCTTGTGGCGGGCAACACCGTTGTCGCCAAGCCAGCCCCGCAAACGCCGCGCATCGCCGCACAGGCGATTGCCCTGATGAAAGCGGCAGGCATTGCCGATGACGTCGTCGTGCTGGCCGCGGGCGGGCCCGAGGTGGGCGCAACGCTCGTTGGCGATCCACGCATTGCGGGCGTCGCCTTCACCGGCTCCACGGCCACCGCGAAGAAGATCGCGCGGACGCTGCTTGAGGATGACAATCGACCGCTCGTCCCGCTGATTGCGGAGACGGGCGGGATCAACGCGATGCTGGTCGATTCGACGGCGCTGCCCGAACAGGTCGTGCAGGATGTCGTGACGTCTGCCTTCCGCTCGGCGGGTCAGCGCTGTTCGGCGCTGCGCCTGCTGCTGCTGCAGGACGACATTGCCGCGCGCACGCTGGAGATGCTGCGCGGGGCCATGGACACGCTGATCGTCGGCGATCCGGCCGACCCGGCGACCGATGTCGGCCCGGTCATCGACGATGCGGCCCATGCCAAGCTGATGGCCTATCGTGAGAGCCGGAAGTCGGACTGGCTTCACAGCGCCGAGGCACCGACGGCTGGCCATTTCGTGCCGCCGACGCTCATCAGGCTAGGACGTCTGGAGGAACTGGACGCCGAGTGGTTCGGCCCCATCCTTCACGTCGCCACGTGGAAATCAGGAATGCTCGCCGAGACGGTTGAGCGCGTGAATGCCAAGGGCTTTGGCCTCACCATGGGCCTGCACAGCCGCATCGCGCGCACGGCGGAGGATGTGGAGGCGCTGGCGCGTGTCGGCAACCTTTACGTCAACCGGTCGATGATCGGCGCGATCGTGGGCAGCCAACCCTTTGGCGGGGAAGGCCTGTCAGGCACTGGACCCAAGGCCGGTGGGCCCAATTATCTCCACCGCTTCTGTGCCGAACGTGTGACGTCCACCGACACGACGAGCGCAGGCGGCAATGCCAGCCTGTTGTCGCTCGACGATATCGCTCTATAGCTGGACCGCATGAAGAGCCTGCGGGACATCGCGCACGACATCCGGATCGAGGCACACACCATCTGGCTATGCGCCCGCGATCCCGGCGTCCCGCTCCCAGCGCGGCTGTTCGGGCTGATCGTCGCGGCCTATGCGCTGTCGCCGATCGATCTGATCCCCGATTTCATCCCGGTGCTGGGACTGCTCGATGATGCCATCCTGATCCCGCTCGGCGTCTGGCTGTTCCTGAAAATGGTCCCGGCGGACGTCTATGCCCGGGAACGTGCCGTGGCCGAAGAGGCCAGCCATCGACCGGTGAGCCGCATCGCTGCGGCCGTCATCGCCCTGCTATGGCTTGGCGCACTGGTCTGGGCCGGCACGCTGATCTGGACGATGCGTTTCTACTAGGCCGTCCGCCTCAATTGTGGCGGGCGATCCAGTCTTCCACGACCGGTGCGATGCGCGTGCGCCATTTGCCGCCGTTGAAGATGCCGTAATGGCCGACGCCCTCGGCGATGTAATAGTTCTTCAGATCGTCCGGCAGATTGGTCGCAATGTCGAGTGCCGCCTTCGTCTGCCCAATGCCTGAGATATCGTCACGTTCGCCCTCAATCGCGAGCAGGCCGACATCCGTGATGGCTCCCGGATCGACGATGCGCCCGCGATGGTCAAACTCGCCCTTGGGCAGCAGATGGCGCTGGAATACCTCGTCGATGGTCTGCAGATAGAACTCCGCCGTCATGTCGCAGACCGACCGGTACTCGTCGTAAAAGTCCTTGGTCGCATCCGCGCTCTCGTCATCGCCGTCGACCAGATGTTTGAACATCTGCCAATGGCTGACCATGTGGTTGCCCAGGTTCATCGCCATGAAGCCCGACAGCTGCAGGAAGCCGGGATAAACCTCCCGGCCCGCACCCGCATAGCCCTGCGGCACCTTCGCGATCACATTCTGTTCGAACCAGGCAAAGGGCCGTTCCATCGCGAGCTGGTTCACAGCGGTCGGCGCGCGGCGCGTATCGACCGGGCCGCCCATCATCGTGAGCGTCTTGGGGCGGCAGGGATGCTTGTCAGCCGACATCAGGGCGATGGCGGCATAGACGGGCACCGACGGCTGGCAGACGGCCAGCACATGCGCGCCGGGGCCAATCTTTTCGAGGAAGGCGATGACGTAGTCGATGTAATCGTCGAGGTCGAACCGCCCTTCCGACAGTGGCACCGCCCGCGCATCGCGCCAGTCGGTGATGTAGACGTCATGCCCCGGCAGCATCCGTTCCACCGTGCCACGTAGCAGCGTTGCAAAATGGCCCGACATCGGCGCGACGATCAGCAGCTTGGGGTCGCCTTCGCGGCCGTCGCGCACGAAGCGCTTGAGCTGGCCGAACGGTTTGCGCAGGACGATATCCTCGGTGACGCGAACGTCCTTGCCGTCGATGATCGTGTGATCGAGCTCAAACGCCGGTTTACCGCGCGGGGCCGCCGCATGGGCAAACACCTCTAGCGCGGCCGAAAACATCTGGCTGCCGCCCATATAGCCAAACGGATTGGACGGATTGCCAAGCCATTCGGCGGTCGCGGTGGCCCAGGCGCTTGCACCGGCAAGCCACGCTTTTTGCATTTCGTACGCGCTGTAGAGCATATTCTTCCTTTGCACGTGCCAGTCTTGCCGCAATTGACGGCATTGTGCAACGCACAATAAATCCACTATCCATTGAGTGGCCCTGCCCGCCCTGCTAGGCGCACCTGCATGACACAAGCAGACGATGCGCCGCCCAAGGGCAACCGATCCATCGGCAACCTTCGGATGGTCTGGGGTTACGCGTCCAAATACCCCCACATCATCACCGGCGCGATCATCGCCCTGATCATCGCTGCGGCGTCCACGCTTGCGATCCCCAACGGCTTCCGCCTCGTCATCGACAAGGGGTTCAGCCAGTCAGGGGGCGATATCAGCCGCTGGTTCCAGTATCTCTTGGGCATTGTGTCGGTTCTCGCGCTGGCGACGGCAGCCCGGTTCTATTTCGTTTCTTGGCTGGGCGAGCGCGTGGTCGCCGACTTGCGGTCCGCCGTGGTCAACAACCTGCTGCGCCTGTCCCCCAGCTATTTCGAACTCAACCGCCCCGCCGAAGTCGCCTCCCGCCTGACGGCCGATACGACGCTCATCGAGCAGGTCGTCGGCACGACGGCCTCGGTCGCGCTGCGCAATCTGGTGCTGGCCATTGGCGGCATTGGCTATCTCTTTTCGATCGCCCCGCGTCTGACGGCGATGCTCCTGATCGGCATCCCGCTGGTCCTCGGTCCGATCCTCATCATGGGCCGGCGCCTTCGTGACATGTCGAAGAGCAGTCAGGACCGGATCGCCGATGTTGGCGTTGTCGTCGACGAGGTGCTCGGCGCGATGAAGATCGTCCAGGCCTTTGGTCAGGAACGCCGCGAGGGCGAGCGCTTTTCGGGAGCCGTCGAAAGCGCCTTTGGTGCGGCACGGCGCCGCATCCGCGTCCGCGCGATCCTGACCGCCGTCATGATCTTCATGATGTTCGGCGCGATCACGATGGTCATGTGGCAGGGCGCGCTTGACGTGCAGTCCGGCCGGATGACGGGCGGCGCGATTGCCGCCTTCGTGCTGACTGGTGGCCTGGTCGCTGGCAGCTTTGCCGCGCTGACTGAAGTTTTTGGCGATCTGATCCGCGCATCGGGCGCGGCCCAGCGCCTGTCCGAGCTGCTGTCCGAACAGCCGGGCATCGCAGCGCCCGCCAACCCGATCGCGCTGCCGCAGCCCGCCATGGGCAGCGTCGCCTTTGAAAAGGTCACCTTCCGGTATCCGACGCGGCCCGAAGTCAGTGCGCTGCATGACTTTTCGCTGTCGATATCGCCGGGCGAGACCGTCGCCGTGGTCGGCCCGTCCGGCGCAGGCAAATCAACCCTGTTCCAGCTGATCCAGCGCTTTTACGATCCCGAAGCGGGCGTTGTCCGCGTCGATGGCGTGGCCCTGCCCGATGCCGACCCGGCGGACGTGCGCGGTCGCATCGCCATGGTGCCGCAGGAAACCGTGATCTTTGCCGCCAGCGCGCGTGACAACCTCCGCTATGGCCGCTGGGAGTCGACCGACGAGATGCTGTGGGCCGCGGCCGAAGCCGCCAACGCCGCCGAATTCCTGCGGAAGCTGCCCGAAGGTCTCGATACCTATATGGGCGAAGGCGGGGCGCGCCTCTCTGGCGGACAGCGGCAGCGCCTCGCCATCGCGCGAGCCATCCTGCGCGATGCGCCGATCCTGCTGCTCGATGAAGCGACCTCCGCGCTCGATGCGGAATCGGAACGCCTTGTGCAGGATGCGCTCGACAAGCTGATGGCCAACCGCACGACCATCGTCATTGCGCATCGGCTCGCGACCGTACGGGCCGCTGACCGTATCGTCGTGATGGATGAAGGGCGCATCGTGGAGGAAGGCCGCCACGACACGCTGGTCAAGACGGGCGGTCTCTATGCCCGCCTCGCCAGCCTCCAGTTCGACAGCTAGCCTCTAGGCCGCGTCGGCGACGAAGCCGGGCCAGCCCTTCATATAGTCGAGGAAGGGTTCACCCAGCCCCTCGTCTCGCAGATGCTGCGCAGTGACCGGCAAGGCCGGGGACGCATAGTGCGCGTCGGCCCGCACCCGGTTGGGGAAATCATGCCGGAGAATGGCGGCCCGGCCGATGAGCGCAAAGTCACAGCCAGCCTCCAGCACATCAAGAGCCGCCTTGGCCGTCATGATCTTTCCGGCCGCCCCCAGACGCACGTCGCCACGCGGGAGATCGGTGAAGTAGCTAAGCAGGCTCCGGCCCTTATGGGCATCCTCAACCGGCTCTTTCGTGACATCCCACAGCGACATGTCGAGATAGTCGATCTTTCCCTGCCGAAGGACTTCAGCCGCCAGATCCCGGATCTCGGCCAGCTTCAGGCCGAAGCGTTCGGGCGAGAGGCGCAGCCCGACCTGAAAGTCCGGGCTGCAGGTGGCGCGAATGCCATCGATGATCTCGAAGATGATCCGCGCGCGGTTCTCCAGGCTCCCGCCATAATTATCGGTTCGGTGATTGATGTCCGCGGAGAGAAACTGCGCCAGAATATAGCCGTGGGCGCCATGCACCTCCACGCCATCAAAGCCGGCGGTGTCGGCGCGCTTGGCGGCCGCGATGAAGTCATCGCGCAGATGCTCGACTTCTTGTGTCGTCAATCCCCGCGCGCCCGTCTCCGGATCATCGGACGGACAGACTGGCGTGCCGACAAGGTCCTTGGGCGCACGGTTGCCGGCATGATGCAGCTGCACGGACGACAGCGTGTCGCAGGCCCGCAGGGCCGTCGCCAGACGCGCCAGCGCAGGGATGTGCATGTCGCTGAAAATGCCGAGCTGCCCCGGAAAGCCCTGCCCCACGGCCTGCACATGGGCGGCGGCCGTCATGGTCAGGGCGAAGCCGCCTTCGCCGCGCATCGTCAGCCAGTGATGTTCAATGTCGGACAGGGTGCCATCGGCATGGCTCTGCTGGTTGGTCATCGGCGCGAGCATGAAGCGGTTCTTCATGGGTCGGCCATGCATCAGGGGGAGCGGCTCAAAGAGGGTATCGAGGGACAAGGGAACCTCCGGTCTGTCGGGTTCCTGTGCGTGACAGACGCATGGCGGCCGCGCAACTGGCAGGGGTGATGGGCGCCCCCAACGAAAAAGGGCGGCCCCGAAGGACCGCCCCAATTCTTCGTCCGAGGTCAGACCTCAGAATTCGCCGCGATACGCTTCGTTGTTGACGAAGCCCATCTTCGAGACCTTCGCGCGCTTCGCCTTGGCGAGAACGCGGTCCACCACGTCATAGGGCGCGGCGGGGTCCGGCTGCAGGTGCAGTTCCGGCGTGTCCGCGAACTTCGCCGGATCCTGAGAATCGGCGAGGTTCTGTTCCAGCTGCGACCAGGTCACCGGAACGGCATTCCACGTCACAACCCCGGCGGGGCTGACATAGAGGACGTTCTTCGTCGGCAACACCGGCGGCGGCGGCGGGCAGTTCGGCGCGCAATCCTGCGGCAAGTCGATCTTCACCGCGTGGGTTGGCGGCGGCAGCGTAATGATGAACATGATGAGCAGAACGAGCATGACGTCGATCAACGGCGTCGTGTTCATTTCCACCATCGGTTCGCTCGAGCCGCTCTTCGGAGCACTCATTGCCATGGTATTACTCTCCAATCCTTCGTGTCAGGTCACATGACCGGAGACGAAATGAACCCGACGCGGATGAAACCGGCGCTCTGCATGATCGAAACCACGCCACCGATGCAGCGGTACTGGGTCCGCTGGTCACCGCGGATGTGAACTTCCGGGAACAGTTCCGGGTCGGTCGCATCCGGGCCGAGGCGATCTGCCTCTGCCTTGAAGCGGGCTGCCGCACGGGTCAGCAGCTCGGTCGAGTTCATACGCGTTGCGTTCCAGTAAACTTCACAACGGCCATCAGTTCCGTTGCGCACAGTCAGGATCACGTTCTCGGCCTTCGAAGTCGTCGGCTGGAACGAGATCTTGGGCAGGTTGACTTCGACCGTCTTGATGACCACCGGAACGGCGATCAGGAAGATGATGAGGAGAACCAACATGACGTCCACGAGAGGCGTCGTATTGATCTCGTTCATCGGGGCGTCGTCGCCACCTTCAGCACCAACACTCATAGCCATAGGCTAATTCCTATCTCTACATTCGTCGTCCGGGGTGGACCATCGTCGCACCCCAGGGGATGCAGGGGGCGGCAGGCGAACCCGCCGCCCAGCCTACATTATGCCTTGGCCGGAGCGGCCGGCTTGGCAGCGGCCGGAGCAGCAGCCTTGGCCGGAGCGGCCGGGCGGACTGCACCGTTCGACATCATGTAGCCATGCAGGTCGGCGCTGAACGTGCTCAGGCGCTCGGCGATGAGCTTGTTGCGGCGCTGCAGCCAGTTGTATCCCATAACGGCCGGAACGGCCACGACGAGACCAAGAGCGGTCATGATGAGAGCTTCACCGACCGGACCCGCGACCTTGTCGATCGAGGCGTCGCCCGACGCGCCGATCTTGATGAGGGCGCGGTAGATGCCGATAACCGTACCGAGCAGACCGACGAACGGCGAGGTCGAACCGACGGTCGCGAGGAACGCGAGACCGGTGCCGAGCTTGGCGTTGATCGCATCCTGGCTGCGCTGCAGCGAGGTGTGCATCCATTCATGCTGGTCCTGCGCGTCGATGAGCTTGCCATGCTGTTCTTCAGCACGCAGGCCGTCTTCGACGATCTGGCGATAGGCGCTGTTCTTTTCGAACTTGTTGACGCCGTCCTTGACGCTCGGCGAGGACCAGAACTTCTGCACGCCTTCACGGCTCTGCTTCAGCACCTTGCCCTGTTCGAACAGCTTGGTGAACATGATGTACCAGGACACGGCCGACATGATGACGAGCGTGACGAAAATGGCCCACGAAACGAAACCGCCCTCTTCGAGAGCCTGCAACAGGCCAAACTGCTTCTGAGCGACGTTCGCTGCCTCAGCTGCTGTGGTCATAAATAAAATTCCTTCTCAATTCTGATCAAATTCAATGAACGGAAAATTGCTACTTCGGCAGACGCCAGGTCACGCGCTGTGACTTGGTTTCCTCGATCGGCGAACCACTGGTATCGAGCGCCGGCTTGTACCGGAACCTGCGCATGATGAGCTTGCAGGTTTCAGCATCAAGTGTCGGGCTCGCACCAGACGCATTGCACGACACGACACGGCCATCGGTTCCGATGGTGAACGTGGCAACTGCCGTTCCCGATTCCTCGTTACGGATCGATGACGAAGGATAATCTTCGTCCGAGATCGATCCACCACGCTGAACAGCCTTCTGCGCCACCTTCGGAGGAGCCGGCGGCGGAGGCGCGGCAGGCGGGGCAGGAGGCGCCGGAGGCGCGGTCGGGGTGATGGGCGCAATCGTGTTGGTCGTCACGACGGACGAAGTAACCACCGGAGGCGGTACCGTCACCTTGGGCGGCGGCGGCAAATCAACCTTCGGGGGCGGTGGCGGCGGCTCTTCCGGCTTTTCAGGCTCGTCAGGCGCCACGTCGAACGTCTTTAGATCTTCGTAAACCTGCTTTGCAGCGTTGTATGCAAGACCGGTGACGAGCGCATAGCCCACCCCAGCATGCAACAGCGCTACCGCACCGATTGCGAAAATCCGCCGGCCGCTCATTTCTTGGTCAGCATAGGCCATTAAAAAACGACACTCCCTCCAAAAAAAACGACAGCAACGGGCACTGGTTGGCCTCGACCAAATGGCGCCACCCTTGCTCCCGTCTGCAACATCGGATTCTATTCACACAGACCCCCTTCGTCTATCGCGGGGCGCGGACCGACGCAATCCGTTTTGTCCGGTGTTGAAGTTCAAAGCGATCCGTCCAATCTGGTGACAGGGGACATCGCGAGTTTGTGGAGGGTATTGTGCGTAAATTGCTACCGACGGCGCTGATTTTGGCGAGCATCTCGACCGCCAATGTTGCAGCGCAGCAAAGAGCCGTCGCCACTGTATCCGACACTTACAAATATGCGGACCTTGCCGATCTCGCACTTGCGGCACCTGTGACAGCGCATGTCATAATTCGACAGGCCAAGCGGCTTCCCAAGGAGCTTTCGGTCGGCGTGCGCCCCGGATTTGCCCGCCAACTCGTCACGGCGGATGTAATTGCCTTGATCCGCGCCAGCGCAGAGGTGCCGCCGCGCGTCACCTATCTCGTCGATACGCCCGTTGATTCGCGCGGAAAGACGCAGAAATCAAGAAAATCCGAATCGCTGATCTTCGCCGCGGCGGCGGGCCCGGGCCAGTTGCGGCTGATCGCCCCGGACGCGCAGATTTCCTGGTCACCGACGGCGGGACAGACCGTGCGCAGCATCCTGTCCGAAGCGGCACGTCCGGACGCCGCCCCTGCCATCCGGGGCATCTCGTCCGCCTTCCATTCACCGGGCAGCATACCCGGCGAAGGCGAGACCCAGATCTTCCTCGCCTCTCCGGAGAACAAGCCGCTGTCGCTCACCGTGCAGCGGCGCGCAGGAGAGGTGCCCCGCTGGTTCGTTTCACAGGGTGAAGTCGTTGACGAAGGCACCAGCCAACCGCGCCCTGGCAGCCTGCTCTGGTACCGGATCGCCTGCTCGCTGCCATCCAATCTGCCCAACGCCGCGCTTGAAGGACAGGCGCCGGACGTGGCGGCGGCGCTGACGGCCGACTATCAGCTGGTTCTGGACGGGCTGGGGCGGTGCGCCCGGACCCGGACGTCCGGCTAGCCGTCGCGTCCGAGGAACAGGAAGTCCCGGTCAAAGCTCTTCAGCGAGGCTCCCGCATCGACGAAGATCGTCTGGCCGGTGACCACTTCCGCCCCGGCCAGCCACAGGACAGCGTCGGCGACGTCATCCGGCTCGGGCAGCCGCCCCAAAGGCATCGCGGCGCGCAGCGCCTCCATCTGCGACGGCAGATAGTCCTCGGTCGGGATGACGAGGCCTGGCGCCACGGCATTGACGCGCACCTTGGGCGCCAGCGCACGCGCGAGCGTCTCAGTCGCGCCGAACAGGGCGAGTTTGGAAATCGTGTAGCTCAGCTGATCGCCCGCAGGGTGGCGAATGCGCTGATCAAGGATGTTGACCACGCCGGCCGTCGCCCCCGCCGCGACGTGCGCGGCCATGGCCGTCGCCAGCGCAACGGGCGCGGCCGCATTGACATTGAAATGGTCTCCCAGCGACTGCTGGGTCACACTCTCCGCATCGTCCCAATCGAAACGTGAGGCGTTGTTGACGAGAAGATCTGGCGCCTTGCCGAAATGCGCTTCGACGGCCGGGATCAGGTGCTGGACGGCGTCCGCGTCCGACAGGTCGGCGATGAAGCTGTGCCACGGCGTGCTTTGTCGGGCCAAGACCGCAGCCAGCGCGGGATCCGGCTTTTCCTCCTTGCGGCCATGCAAAGCGAGTGCCCAGCCCTCTTCCGCCAACCGGGCGGCAATCGTCGCGCCGAGCCGGTGAAAACCGGCGGTGACGAGGGCAAGTTTCAACGACGGCTCCGCGCGAGCGTGATCCCGATTTCTTCACCATCATCGGCAATTGCCAGCTTCACGATCTTCACCTCGACGCGTTGCACACGGGCATCCTGCACCATGAGCGTTTCGATGATGTGATCTGCCACGGCTTCGATCAGAACGAAATGGACACCTTCGGGCAGGTGCGTCATCGCGCGCTTCAGGTCCATGTAGTTCTTGGACGCCGACAGGGGCGTATCCGCCGCATAATGTTCGGCGCAGGTCAGCTCGACCTTGACCGACATGCGCAGCGGCTGCGGCAGGTGCGTCTCTTCGGAATAGATGCCCGTGAGAACGGGCACTTCGAGATTGGCCACTTCAAGTGTCAGGTGGTCGGCTTCATACGTCATGACCCGCGCCCATAGACAAATTTGCGCAGCGGGCAACCGATCATGCTTCCATTTCAGCCCAGTGGCCCTAAATCGCGCGCTTCCGTGACGATTCGCGAGTGCCTTTCTTGATCCAATTCGTGCCCCTGGCCGACATCCCCGATGACGACGTCGAAGCCTTGCTCGACGCCGCCTTCGGCGCGGACCGGCACGGACGTACAGCCTATCGGATCCGCGAAGGGATGAAGGCGCTACCCGCGCTCAGCTTCGCCGCCGTCGAGGATGGTCGCCTGATCGGCACGATCCAGGCCTGGCCTGCCCGGCTGACGCAGGGCGGGCATAGCGACAGGCTGACGCTGGTCGGCCCCGTCGCTGTGCATCCCGATGCGCAGCAGCAGGGGATCGGCAAGGCGCTGATGGCCAAATTGCTCGACGCCGCCGATGCGGGTGCCGCCGACGCCATGGTGATGATCGGAGATCCCGAATATTATGGCCGCTTCTTCGGCTTCACCGCCGATGCGACCGCCGGTTGGGAAGTTCCGGGCCCTGTTGAGCGCCACCGCCTGCTTGCCCGGATCCGGCGACAAGGCGGCCTGATGCCCGTCGGCATGATTGGCCCCGATCCAGACTTTGCAAGCCGGGCGGCAGCTGCCTAAAGCACTGGGCATGCCCATGCCCGAACTGCCTGCCGACCTGTCATACCTCTCTTTGGACGATGTCGCGCGCCTTGTCGCCGAGCGTCGCCTGCCGCCCGTTGAGAGCTGGACGCCTGCCCGCGTGGGGGACAGCGACATGCGCATTGCCCGCGACGGCACATGGTACCATCAGGGCGGCCCCATCCGCCGGGAAAACATGGTCCGGCTTTTCTCCACGCTGCTGCGCCGCGACGACGATGGCCGATATGCCCTCGTCACGCCGGTCGAGAAGCTGTTCATCGAAGTCGAGGACACGCCCTTCCTCGCCGTAGAGGTCAAATCGGAGGGCGCCGGTCAGGACCGGACGCTCGTCTTCCGCCTCAGCACGGGCGACCTGATCGTCGCCGGGCGCGATCACCCGGTACGGTTTGAGGGCAGCGCCGAGACGCCCCACCCCCTGTTGCGCGTGCGCGGCGGCATGGACGCGCGCATCGATCGCGCGCCCTTTTATGCTCTGGCCGACTGGGCGATCGAGGACGGCCACATGCCGCTGGGTATATGGAGCCAAGGCTGCTTCTTTGAGATTCCAACCACGTGACGTTGAGCCGCAAGCTTCGCGACCTGCTCGCGCAGGGCCATGCACAGGATGTGCCGCTGCTGGACGGCGACGGCCATTTCAGCGAGCGGCCGACGTCGCCGGTCGATGCCGCCGTGCTCGTGGCCGTCACCGACCGCGACCGGCCGGGTGTCATCCTGACGCAGCGGCCGGAAACGATGCGCAAACATGCCGGCCAGGTTGCCTTTCCCGGCGGACGGGTCGACCCGGACGATGCCGACCTTGTCGCCGCCGCACTCCGCGAAGCCCATGAGGAGGTGGCCCTGCCCTCCTCGCTTGTCGACATTGTCGGCCTGACCGACAGCTACCAGACGATCACAGGCTATCGGGTGACGCCCGTGCTCGGGGTGATCCCGGCCGACATTCCGCTCCTTGCAAATGCAGATGAAGTTGCCGCCATCTTTGAGGCGCCGCTCGACTTCCTGCTTGACCCGGCGAACCACAACACCAACACGCTCGACTATAATGGCCGGACCCGGACCTATTACGAACTGTTCTGGGAAGGGCGGCGCATTTGGGGGGCAACGGCAGCCATGATCGTCAATCTGTCAAAGCGGCTCGAATGGCGCGGATAGACGTACCCGACAGCCCGGCGCTTCGCCGCGTGGTGGATGCGCTTCACGGGCAGGTCCGCCTCGTGGGCGGCGCCGTGCGTGACATCCTTGCCGGGCAGGCCGCCAAGGACATTGATCTGGCAACGCCGCTCTTGCCCGAGGCCGTGATGCAGCGATTAGGTGATGCGGGCATCCGCGCCGTCCCGACGGGGCTTGCCCATGGCACCGTCACGGCGGTCGTGGACGGCCAGCCCTTTGAGATCACCACGCTGCGGCGCGATGTCTCGACCGACGGTCGGCGCGCAACCGTGGCCTTTACCGATATCTGGGAGGACGACGCCGCCCGCCGCGATTTCACGATCAATGCCCTCTATGCCGATCCGGCAACCGGCGCAGTGTTCGACTATTTTGGCGGCGTCGATGACCTGAAGGCCGGGATCGTCCGCTTCATCGGTGCGCCTCTGACGCGCATCGCCGAGGATCATCTGCGCATCCTGCGCTTCTTCCGCTTCAACGCGCGCTTCGGGCGTGGCACCCCGCATGACGAGAGCCTTGCTGCCTGCCGGACCCGAGCCAATGACCTGATGGCGCTGTCGCGGGAGCGCATTGCGATGGAGCTCCTCGCCCTGCTTGCGCTGCCCGATCCGGCAGCGGCGGTTGCGTTGATGATCGACAACGGAATCTTCGCGCCGGTGCTGCCCGAAATCCGGGACGCGGTGCCCCTGCAACACCTCATCGCGCGCGAGCAGGCGAGCGGCATATCGCCCGACGCGCTGCGCCGGCTGGCCTCACTTTTGCCCGCCGATCCGGCGCTTGCAGAAGAGGTCGCCAACCGCCTCCGCCTCTCCAATGCCCAGCGCAAGCACATGATCCTGCTGGCGCAGCGCGCCGACAGCGACGCGGCCAACCCCAAGGCGCTTGCTTATCATCTCGGCACCGAAGCCACTCTTGACCGGCTGCTGCTGGGCCGCGGCGACCCGACGGCGATCATTGGCTGGACCCCGCCCAAATTCCCGCTGTCAGGCGGCGCCATCGTCGCCAAGGGCGTGCAGGCGGGCCCGGAGGTCGCACGCATCCTGCAAACGGCGGAGCGTCAATGGGTGGAAGAGGGCTTCCCCGACGCGCCGCGCATCGAAGAGATTCTGAGCCGCCTGATCTAGCCGAACCGGTTATCGCGCGGGAAGCCCAGCGGCGGCATCCGCCCAGCGGCCCCGCGCGCCACGCGCCAGGGGGTCAGATCGGTCTCGGTCCGCGTGCGGCCGGTATCGCCCCCCATCGCCCAGCTGAGGCCTTCCTCCAGCTTGAACGTAGTTGCATCGGACAGGCCGCCATCCTTGTACTTCTGGATGGTCACCCCTTGGCCGCGTGCCATTTCGGGCAGTTCATTGAGCGGGAAGACCACGAGCTTCCGGTTGTCGCCAACCGCTGCCACATAGTCATGCCCGGCTGGGATCGCGCGCACGACGGCCAGCTTCGCGCCCGCGCGCACGTTGACGACCTGCCGCCCCTTGCGCGTTTCGGCAACGACTTCACTGCTCTTGGCGATAAAGCCCTTGCCGTCGGAGGCGGCGAGCAGGATGCGTTCCTCAGCCTTGGCCGGCAGCAGATGCACGATCCCGACGCCATCGGGCAGGTCGATCATCAGACGCACCGGCTCGCCAAAGCCACGTCCGCCCGGCAGCTTGTCAGCCGCCAGCGTGAAGAAACGCCCGTCTTCGGCGGCCAGCAGGATCTTGTCGGTGGTCTGCGCGTGGAAGGCGAAGGCCGCGCCGTCCCCTTCCTTGAACTTGAGCGTATCGGCAGCATCCAGCGCGACATGGCCCTTCATCGCGCGGACCCAGCCGCGCTGCGACATGATGACGGTGATCGGCTCGCGCTCGATCATCGCCTCAAGCGGAATTTCGCGCGCCGGCGCGGCTTCTTCCACCAATGTCCGGCGCTTGCCGATCAGCGTCTCCGGGCCATAGCGGGTGCGCAGGGCAGCCAAGTCCTTCTTGAGCCGCGTCTTTTGCTTCGCAGGGCTCTCGAGCAGGGCCACGAGCCCCTCGCGCTCGGCGAGCAGCTTGTCGCGCTCGCCCTTGATTTCCATTTCCTCCAGCCGTCGCAGGCTGCGCAGGCGCATGTTGAGGATGGCTTCAGCCTGCCGGTCGGTCAGGCCGAATTCCGCCATCATGACCGGCTTGGGCTCATCCTCGGTCCGGATGATCTCGATCACGCGGTCAAGGTTCAGATAGGCGATCAAATAGCCGTCGAGCAGTTCGAGCCGGTCGTCAATCTTGCCGAGGCGATGCTGCGACCGGCGGACGAGCACCTCGATCTGGTGCTCAAGCCACGCCGACAGAACCGGCTTCAGACCCATGACGCGCGGCGTGCGATCGGCACCCAGCACGTTGAGGTTGAGTGGAAACTTGTTTTCCAGATCGGTCATCCGGAACAGGCTTTCCATCAACACGTCCGGGTCCACCGTGCGGCTGCGCGGCTCAAGGACAAGGCGGATTTCCTCCGCCGATTCATCGCGGACGTCGGCAAGGATGGGCAGCTTCTTGTCGTTGACGATCTGGGCGATCGCTTCGATGAGTTTGCCCTTCTGCACCTGATAAGGGATCTCGCTGACGACGATCACCCAGGTGCCGCGCCCCAGATCTTCGACCGACCAGCGCGCCCGCACGCGGAAGGAGCCACGGCCCGTCGCATAGGCTTCCGCAATCGCGCCCGCACTGTCGACCAGCTGCCCGCCTGTCGGGAAATCCGGCCCCTTCACGAACTGCATCAGCTCAATGGGCTCGCACTTCGGATTGTCGATCAGGTGCGTGGCCGCGTCGATGATCTCGGCGACATTGTGCGGCGGGATGCTCGTCGCCATGCCGACGGCAATGCCGCTCGCGCCATTAGCCAGCAGGTTGGGGAACAGGCCGGGGAAGACCTCCGGCTCCTCATCCTCACCATTATAGGTCGGACGATAGTCGACCGTGCCGTCGTCGAGCCCGGCCATCAGCTCGATGGCCGCCGGCGTCATGCGCGCTTCGGTGTAGCGGTAGGCGGCGGCATTATCGCCGTCGATATTCCCGAAATTCCCCTGCCCGTCGACGAGCGGGTAGCGCAGCGAGAAGTCCTGCGCCAAGCGGACCATCGCGTCATAGACGCTGGCGTCGCCATGCGGGTGGTACTTACCGATCACGTCGCCAACGACGCGGGCCGATTTCTTGTAGGCGCCTGTCGGATCCAGCTTCAGCTGGCGCATCGCCCAGAGCAGGCGGCGGTGGACCGGCTTCAGCCCGTCCCGCAGATCAGGGAGCGAGCGCGCCGTGATCGTCGACAGGGCATAGACCAGATAGCGTTCCGACAGCGCGGCATCGAACGGCGCATCGACGATGGAGTCGAACGGGTCGTCAGAGCCTGCGGGCGGGTCGATCACATCTGCCATGCGCCGCGCCTAGCCGATTGCTGCCTGCTTGGGAATCGCCTCAGCCCGCTTTGGGCCGACGGATCAAACCTTCCTGTGCACAAGTGGCCACCAGCCGCCCGTCACGGGTGTAGATCGACCCCCGGTTGAAGCCACGGCCACGCGCGGCCCAAGGGCTGTCGCAGTGATAGAGCAGCCAGTCATTGACGTTCACGTCGTCGTGGATCCAGACGGCGTGGTCGAGGCTGGCCGACATGAAACCCGGGGTCACCCAGGTCACGCCGTGCGGCAGGGTGCTGGTGCCAAGCAGATAGCTGTCGCTCGCATAGGCAAGGATCGCGCGGTGCATGGCGGGCGAATCCTCGATCGGCGCCGCGAGACGGAACCAGATGCTCTGCACGGCCGGATCCCGCTTTTCGATGCCAAGCCAGTCGCGCGGATCGACCGGGCGATATTCGATGGGGCGCGGCTGGGTGAAGCGTTCGCGTGATTCCACAGGAATGCTCTCCGCAAAGCGCAGACGCAGCTCGGTCTCATTGGCGAGGCCTTCCGGCCCGACGACCTCGGGCATGGCCGTCTGATGCTCATAGCTGTCTTCAAGCTTCTGGAAGGAACAGGCGAGGTTGAGGATCGGCTTGTCCTGCTGCAGCGCGATGACGCGCCGCGTGGAAAAGCTGCCACCGTCAAAGTCCCGCTCGACGCGATAGGTGATCTCGAAATCCTCGCTGCCGGCCCGCATGAAATAGGCGTGGAGCGAATGGGCGATGCGTTCCGGCGAGACGGTGTCCTGCGCGGCCATCAGGGCCTGCGCGATCACCTGCCCGCCAAAGACGCGCCCGACACCGCCGGGCTTGCGCTTTCCGAGATACCAGCCGTCGCCCATGCGCTGGACGGTGAGGAGCGAGGTGAGGTCGGAAACGAGCTGCTGCGGATCAGTCATGACGGGCCGTTTGCAGCGCCTTTCCGCCAAATGCAATGGCGGATCGGATGACGTTACGTCAGACTTGCTGCGCGCCTTGGGCTGTCGGACGCGCCTTGCGGGCATAGCGGATCGTGGCGCCGACGACCACAAAGCCGCCCAGCATCTGCATCCATGTGCCCGGCTCCGGAATGGCGGCGAGCTGCGGCGCGGCAAAGGCGCGCGGGGCCGCAGCCACCACGGATGCGACGCGCGTGGGCGGGGCCGGATCTTCGGGCAGGTCGGCAATGACAGACTCTGGCTCGGCAAAGGCGACGCTCGGCGCCTTGTCCCCCAGCACGACCGGAATCGGGTCTGCACAGATAGGAACCGCCTGCGCCTTGGTTTCCATCGGCTTGCGGAGGGCCAGCCGCGCGCGCATCGGGCGCTTCGGTGCCTTGGGGGCGGTGGCGGCATGAACCGCCTTGCGCACGGCAGGAACCTGCGTTGTGACGACGGCGGTGCCCACGACTGGACAGATGCACAAGGCGGCCGCCTTTGCGGCCTTGGATGCTGCTACGCTACTGAGCACTCTACCCCCCAATGCCCCGACGATCGTTGTTCGACGCGCCGGGGATGATACTGACTTGCAACCAGAAAGAATGGTTAACCCATCCATTCTGGTACCATGCCTTAGGGTGTCATCAAAGGGTCAAAAGCGCGCGCGCCGCATTTTTCGTCGTGAACAGGAAGGGTTACCGGACAGGGGGCGCTGGCATCGGCACGGGTGGAGGGGCCCGTCGCGCGGTCAGGATCCTTATGGTGGGCGCGAGCATCTGTCCCTTCATATGCCCTTCCCCAAGTGTCGGCGAGGTCGGCGCCGCATGGATCTTGCGGACGACATCCATGCCGTCGACGACATAGCCAAAAACCGCATAGCCAACATTGTCGCCCGGCTGGGAGGGATCCGCATCGAGCCCGGGCAGCGGGCTCACCAAAATCGAGAAATCGCCCGTGGCCGTCCCCGGCGCCCAGCGCGCCATGGAGAGAGCGCCCGCAAGATGCTTGAGCCCGGTCTGCGTCGTCGGCTCATGCGCGACGGGCTTCAGGATGCGCTTGGGGTCATTCTGCGTCCCGCCCTGGATCAGCCCCTGCCCGTTGCCCTGTTCATCCGTGCCCAGCCGCATGGCGCGATAAAAGACGGTGCCGTCAAAGCGCTTCTGATCGACATAGCGCAGGAAGTTGGCAGCGGTCAGCGGCGCATGTTCACGATCCACCTCAACCGTGATCGGCCCCATGGCGGTCGTGAGGATCACCCGGATGCGCGGCGCGGTATCCACCGGCGCGGGCGGGCGCGCGACCGCCGGCTTGGCGGCGGGTTTGCGCGGCGTGGCGTGGCCGGGGGAGAATGACGCGACGATCAGAAACAGGATCGCCGCCTTCACGATACAAAGGAGCGTGATCTGCGCGGCGCGGGGCAAAGTGAACGTTGTCATGCGTGGGATCATGCCGCGATGCGCGCCATTGAACAATCCCTTCCAAGCGGCATTGGCAGCCCATATCGCCCTGCCCTTGACCCCCTGCGACCATCCGCCCAAAGCGCGGGCATGAACAACCCTGCCGCGCCGAAGAACGGCCTTCCCTTTGCCTTGGGCGCCTATGCGATCTGGGGCGTCATGCCGGTCTATATCAAGCTCTTCGGCAGCCTCTCCGCATTTGAGGTGCTGGCCCACCGCGTCCTCTGGTCGCTGCCCGTTGCCTTGCTGTGCGTGCTCGGCCTGAAGCAGTGGCGGGACTATCGGACCGCGATGACGCGCCCGAAGCTGCTCGGGGTGATGTTCGCCAGTTCCGCGCTGATTTCGATCAACTGGACGGTCTATATGTGGGCGGTCATGCACCAGCACGTGCTGGCGACAAGTCTGGGCTATTATCTGAACCCGCTCGTCAACGTGATGCTCGGCCGGCTGTTCCTGAAGGAGAGCCTGAACCGCGCGCAGGCCGTGGCTGTCGCCGTCGCCGGGGCAGGCGTCGCCATCATGCTCGTGCAGGAGCCGGGCGCGATCTGGATCAGCCTGACGCTCGCGCTGAGCTTCGGCGGCTATGGCCTTGTCCGCAAGGTCGCCCCGGTGTCGGCGGTGCCCGGACTTGCGGTGGAGGTCACCCTCCTCTCCCCACTCGCCCTGATCGCGCTGCTCACCGGCCTGTCGAGCCCCGGCGGGTTTGGCAGCACGCCGCAGATGAACCTGCTGCTGATGGGCAGCGGCCTCGTCACCGCCATCCCGCTCCTGATGTTCGCCACGGCCGCGCGGCGGATGAGCTACACCGCGCTGGGCTTCGTCCAGTACATGTCGCCGACGATCGTCTTCTTCCTCAGCATCTTTGTCTGGCACGAGCCGGTCAATGCCGCACGCCTCGCCTGTTTCGCGCTGATCTGGACCGCGATCGCGATCTTCAGCCTCGACGCGCTGCACCGGGCGCGGAAACCAAGCGGGGAACCCGTCGCGCTGGATTAAAGATCGACTCTGTCCCGCGTCGCCCCGGCGAAGGCCGGGGCCGCTTGCAGGAAAGGCGCGAAGGTCCCAAGCGGCCCCGGCCTCCGCCGGGGGGACGGAAGAGGATCGATCATCTCACACCCAACAAAAAAGGGGCCGCATTTCTGCGACCCCTTCTCTGTTCATTCTGAAGCGTCAGACGATCAGTCGTCGTCGCCCTTCAGGAACGCAGGCACGTGGTTCGGGTCACCGCCCTCGCCGCCTTCCGAGCGTTCGCGGCGCGGGCCACGGTCGCCGCGGTCACGACCGCCACCGGGGCCGCGCTTGCGGTCACCGTCACGACGCGGACCACGATCACCGCGGTCGCCACGATCGCCGCGCGGTTCACGCGGTTCGCGGGCGGGACGGGTGTCTTCCAGCTCTTCGCCGGTTTCCTGATCAACGACGCGCATCGACAGGCGGACCTTGCCGCGCTGATCGATTTCGAGAACCTTGACCTTCACGGCCTGGCCTTCGGTGACGACATCGGTCGGCTTTTCAACGCGTTCGTTCCTCATTTCGGACACGTGGACGAGACCGTCCTTGCCACCCATGAAGTTCACGAAGGCACCGAAATCGACAATGTTGACGACCTTGCCGTCATAGATCTTACCGACTTCAGCTTCCTCGACGATGCCGAGGATCCACTTCTTGGCGGCTTCGATCTGATCGGTGTCCGAAGACGAGATCTTGATGATGCCTTCATCATCGATGTCGACCTTCGCACCCGTGGTCGCCACGATTTCGCGGATGACCTTGCCGCCCGTGCCGATGACGTCACGGATCTTCGACTTGTCGATCGTGATCGTTTCGATGCGCGGGGCGTGCGCCGACAGCTCGCTGCGGACTTCGTTCAGCGCCTTGGCCATTTCGCCAAGGATGTGCGCACGGCCTTCCTTCGCCTGGGCCAGAGCCTTTTCGAAGATTTCCTTGGTGATGCCGGCAATCTTGATGTCCATCTGCATCGTGGTGATGCCTTCAGACGTCCCGGCCACCTTGAAGTCCATGTCGCCCAGGTGATCTTCATCCCCCAGAATGTCGGACAGGATCGCGAAATCCTTGCCTTCGAGGATGAGGCCCATGGCGATCCCGGAGACGGGGCGCTTGATCGGCACACCGGCGTCCATCATCGCAAGCGACCCACCGCACACCGACGCCATCGACGACGAGCCGTTGGACTCGGTGATGTCGCTGGTCAGGCGGATCGTATAGGGGAACTCTTCCTTGGTCGGCAGAACCGGGTGCAGCGCGCGCCAGGCGAGCTTGCCATGGCCGATTTCACGACGACCCGGCGCGCCGAAGCGGCCGACTTCACCGACCGAATAGGGCGGGAAGTTGTAGTGCAGCATGAAGTTTTCGTAGCGCAGACCGCCCAGACCGTCGATCATCTGTTCCGCATCCTTGGTGCCCAAGGTGCAGGTCGCGATCGTCTGGGTTTCGCCACGCGTGAACAGGGCGGAGCCATGCGCACGCGGCAGGAAGTGCGTTTCCGCCACGATCGGACGGATCTGCGTGGTCGTGCGGCCGTCAATGCGGGTGCCGTCCTTCAGGATGGCGCCACGGACGATTTCCGCTTCCAGCTTCTTCATCAGCTTCTGCGCGGCCATCTGGTCCTGCGGCGCGGCGTCCGCAAACGCGTCCTTCGCCTTGGCGCGCGCTTCGTTGAGCGCGTTGGCACGGGCCGACTTGTCGGTCAGCTTGTAGGCAGCGGCAATGTCCTTGCCGATGAGCTTCTTGAGCTTGTCCTTCGCAGCGCCGAGATCGGCCTGCTCCGGCATGTCCCAGGGCTCCTTGGCGGCCTGTTCAGCGAGCTTCACGATGGCCTTGATGACCTCGCGGCAGGCATCATGCGCAAACAGCACGGCGCCGAGCATGACCTCTTCCGAAAGCTCATTGGCTTCCGATTCCACCATCATCACAGCGTCGTAGGTCGCCGCGACAACGAGGTCGAGATCACCTTCGGCGACCTGTTCGTCGGTCGGATTGAGGATGTATTCGCCATTGAGATAGCCAACGCGTGCGCAGCCGATCGGGCCCATGAAGGGCACGCCCGAAAGCGTCATCGCAGCCGACGAGGCGACCATCGCCAGAACGTCAGGCTCATTTTCGCCATCATAGGACAGAACCTGCGCAATGCAGTTGATTTCGTTGTAGAAACCTTCCGGGAACAGCGGGCGGATCGGACGGTCGATCAGGCGGGAAACCAGCGTTTCCTTTTCCGTGGCACCACGTTCACGCTTGAAGAAGCCACCGGGGATACGGCCGGCAGCAGAGTATTTTTCCTGATAGTTGACGGTGAGCGGGAAGAAGTCCTGCCCTTCCTTCACCTTCTTCGCGGCCGTGACAGCGCACAGCACAACGGTTTCGCCGAGGGTCGCGATGACCGCGCCGTCGGCCTGACGGGCAACCTTGCCCGTTTCGAGCGTGAGGGTTTTTCCGCCCCACTCGATGGATACAGTTTTCGTGTTGAACATCATTTTTCCTTCGAACCGGCGGCCCCATGCCTGCCGGCTTCCTTCAATTGCGGACTTCTGGTCCGCTCAACCGCACCTGCCACCGGATTGCGACAGGCCGGATACACATTCGGAGACTCTCTGCCCCGAATGACAAAAGGGCGCCCGAAGGCGCCCTTCCGATTACTTGCGAAGACCCAGCTTCGCGATCAGGGCCAGATACCGGTCCTGATCAATCTTCTTGAGGTAGCTCAAAAGCGAGCGACGGTTGTTGACCAGCATGAGCAGGCCGCGACGCGAATGGTTGTCCTTGGCGTGCGTCTTGAAGTGCTCGGTCAGGTTGGCAATGCGCTCGGTCAGGATCGCAACCTGGACTTCGGGCGAACCCGTATCGCCTTCAGTGCGGCCATGTTCCTTGATGAGAGCGGCCTTGCGCTCGGCAGTGATCGTCATGTCTTCATTTCCTTCGACATCGGGCTTTTACAGGTTGAAGCCGCGTTCCACCGTGACGGTGCCCGCATCGACATTCACCAGCGCGACGGGCAGATCTGCCAGCGTTGCAAGATGAAGGCCGTCGGGTGCGGCAACCCCGGAAAGGACGCGCCCCTGTCGGAGCGCCAACGCCTCACCGGCTTCGAGAGCGAGCGCCGGGATGTCGTCCAGCGCCGTTCTCAATGGCAAAACAAGCTCGCCAAGGGTGCGGGCCTTAGCGGCTTCGTCCAGAATGTCCAGCGAAATCGCCTTTTCCAGCCCGAACGGCCCTGCCCGCACGCGGCGAAGCATGGTCACATGGCCGACCGTTCCAAGCGCCAGTGCGATGTCGCGCGCGAGGCTGCGGATATAGGTGCCCTTGGAAACATGGGCTGTGAGGGTGATGCTCTCAATAAGCCCCTCCCCTTCAGCGGAGGGGTTGGGGTGGGGACTCCCCACCTGAGATAAAGCTCCGACCTCCCCACCCCCAACCCCTCCGCTGAAGGGGAGGGGCTCATGCATTTTTAGCGAATGAATGACCACATCCCGCCCCCCCAGCACAACGTCCTGCCCTGTCCGCGCCAGATCATAAGCGCGCCTGCCATCGACTTTGAGGGCGGAAAAGGCGGGCGGTATCTGCGTTATCGGTCCGGTGAAACGGGACAGCACGGCCTCCACCTCAGCCACCGTCGGCCGCACATCGCTCTCGGCGATCACCTGCCCTTCCAGATCGAGACTATCGGTCTGCGTGCCGAACGTGATGGTGAAGTCATAGACCTTTGACGCATCAAGCATCCGCCCGGCGAGCTTGGTCGCCTCACCCAGCGCCACGGGGAGCAGGCCCGTCGCCAGCGGATCAAGCGTGCCGCCATGGCCGATCTTGACCTTGGCATAGCCGCCCTCGCGCAGCGCGCGCTTCACCCAGGAGACGACGTTGGTCGATCCCATTGCGAGCGGCTTGTCGATGATGAGCCAGCCGTGCAGCGCGTCGGGCGCGTCAGCCACGGACCTTTTCCATGAAGTGCTTGCGGCACAGCGCAACATAGCGGTCATTGCCGCCAATCTCGGTCTGCGCGCCTTCCCTGACCGCATGGCCCGCCGCATCGACGCGCAGGTTCATCGTCGCCTTGCGCCCGCATTCGCACACGGCCTTCAGTTCGACGAGGGTGTCCGCAATCCCGAGCAAGGCGGCCGAACCGGGAAACAGCTCCGCCTGAAAGTCGGTGCGCAGACCGTAAGCGACAACGGGAATGTTCGCCTCATCGGCCAGCCGGGCGAGCTGAAGCACCTGTTCGCGCGTCAGGAACTGGGCCTCATCGAGCAGCAGGCAGGCAATCGGGCGCGCCGCATGCTCGGCTGTCGCTTCCGCCCAGAGGTCCGTTTCCGGCGTGAACATGCGCGCATCGGCGCGCAGCCCGATCCGGCTCGTGATCGCGCCGACATCGTACCGATCATCGAGTGCGGCGGTCCACAGCATCGTTTCCATGCCGCGTTCGCGATAGTTGAAATCAGCCTGCAGCAGCGTGGTCGATTTGCCCGCATTCATGCTGGCATAATAGAAATAGAGCTTGGCCATCAGTCGCCGGGGCTGAGGTCCTGCGCCACCTTCGGGTCACGCAGCAGCTTGTCGATGTGCGTGCCCTCGTCAAAGCTCTCATCCGCCAGGAACTTGAGCTTGGCGGCATATTTCTGCCGCACCTTGGACGCGACTTCGCGCTGGAGGAACGCCGTGTTGGTCCGCAGCGCCTTGAGCACCGCATCCTCATCCTTGCCGAGCAGCGGCTTCACGAACACGGTTGCGTGGCGCAGATCGGGCGACATGCGCACTTCGGTGATCGACACCGGGTGGCGCGTCAGCAACTCATCATGCACATCGCCGCGCATCAGGATTTCCGACAGGACATGGCGCACCTGCTCCCCGACGCGGAGGACGCGGACAGAACGGGTTTCGTCGGTATTGGTCATCACAGTCTCCGACCCCTCCCCCTATGAGGGAGGGGGGAAAGTTACAGCGTCCGCGCGCGTTCCTCGACCTCGAAGGTTTCAAGGTAGTCGCCGGGGCGGATGTCCTTGAAGTCGGTGAAGGTCACGCCGCATTCCAGACCGGCGCGCACTTCGGGGACGTCATCCTTGAAGCGACGCAGCGAGGCGATTTCGCCCTTGTAGATGATGACATCATCACGGGTGATGCGCGCCTTGAGCGCCTTGCGGATGAAGCCTTCGACGACGAGGATACCGGCGGCCTTGCCATGCTTGCCAGCCGGGAAGACGTCCTTGATTTCGGCGCGGCCAACGACCGTTTCGAAATATTCCGGGCCAAGCTGGCCTGCCATGCCGGCGCGGATATCGTCGAGCAGATCGTAGATCACGTCGTAATATTTCAGCGCCACGCCATTGCGTTCGGCGATTTCACGCGCCTTGGCATTCGCACGGACGTTGAAGCCGATGATCGGCGCCCCCGACGCGCGGGCGAGCGTGACATCGCTTTCAGTGATGCCACCAACGCCGGCGTGCAGCACGCGGGCCTTGATGTCCTCGTTCGGGATCTTGGCGAGGCTGCCGATGATGGCTTCCACGGTGCCCTGCACGTCCGCCTTGATGACCAGCGGATATTCCTGCGCCTGCTTTTCCTTGAGCGCGGAGAACATCGATTCCAGCGAGGCCGGACCGCTGCCGGTCCGCTTGCGGGTCGCGACTTCGGCACGATAGGCGGCAACTTCACGCGCGCGGGCTTCGCTTTCGACGACAGTCAGCGTGTCACCGGCCTGCGGCACCCCTGTCAGGCCGAGCACTTCGACCGGAATCGAGGGGCCCGCTTCCTTGAGCTGCATGCCCTTGTCATTGGTCATCGCACGGACACGACCGCTTTCGGCACCGACGACGAAGATGTCGCCCGTCCGGAGCGTGCCGCGCTGAACGAGGATGGTCGCGACTGGACCCTTGCCCTTGTCGAGCTTGGCTTCGATCACCTTGCCTTCGGCGGCGCGATCGGGATTGGCCTTGAGTTCGGAGATTTCGGCCTGAAGCTGGATCTTCTCGATCAGCTCATCCAGACCGGTCTTCGTCTTGGCAGAGACTTCGACGTCCTGCACATCGCCCGACATCGCTTCGACGATCACGTCATACTGCAGCAGCTGCTGACGGACCTTGTTGGCGTCAGCCTCATGCTTGTCGCACTTAGTGATGGCGATGATCATTGGAACGCCGGCGGCCTTCACATGGTTGATCGCTTCCACCGTCTGCGGCTTGGGGCCGTCATCGGCGGCAACCGCAATGACGACGATATCGGTGACGTTCGCACCGCGCGCGCGCATTTCGGTAAAGGCTTCGTGGCCCGGCGTGTCGAGGAAGGTGATCTTCGACTTGTCCTTCATCGTCAGCTGATAGGCGCCGATATGCTGGGTAATGCCACCGGCTTCGCCCGAGACGACATCGGTGCCGCGAAGAGCGTCGAGCAGCGAGGTCTTGCCATGGTCAACGTGACCCATGATGGCCACGACCGGCGGACGCGCCTGCAGGGTTTCGGGGGCATCGACGTCTTCTTCATTGACGATGTCGATGTCGGCATCGGAGACGCGCACGATGTTGTGGCCGAATTCGGTCACCAGCAGTTCGGCGGTGTCCTGATCGATCGTCTGCGTCAGCGTGACGGGCATGCCCATCTTGAACAGCGACTTCACAAGGTCGGCGCCGCGCTCTGCCATACGGATGGCGAGTTCCTGCACGGTGATCGCTTCCGGCACCTGCACGTCACGGACCTGCTTGACCGACGGGCCACCGGCCTGATGCGCGCGCTTGTCCTTTTCACGCGACCGGCGGAGGGCTGCGAGCGAGCGAGCGCGGACATCGCCATCATCGCCCAGAGCGCGCGTGACGGTGAGCTTGCCATGCTGGCGGCGGTCATCGACGACACGGCCACGGCTCGGGCGCGGCGGCGCGCCACCGGGACGACGGGCGCCACGATCATCGTCATCGCCCACAGGAGCGACAACGGCGGGAGCCACCGGCGCATTGGCCGCACGTTCGGCAGCAAGCGCTGCCTGACGGGCCTCTTCCTCGGCCTGAAGACGGGCCGCTTCGGCGGCGGCTTCTTCTGCCTTGCGATTTTCTTCGGCGCGACGCTTTTCGTCTTCGCTGGATTCACGGCGCTGCTGGTCTTCGCGGCGACGCGCTTCTTCCAGCATGGCCAGACGCGCTTCTTCCGCCTCACGCAGGAGTTTGGCCTGCATTTCCTGACGCGACAGCTGCGGTTCGGGCGCCTTGGGTGCGGGCGGCGGCGGAGGCGGGGGTGCCTTTGCGACTTCGGGCGCAGGGGCGGGCGCAGCGGCGGCAGGCGCCTCGGCGACGGGCGCCTCACCTTCACCGGGCTTGCCGATGACGCGACGGCGCTTCACCTCGACCACGACGGTGTTTGACCGCCCATGGCTGAAGCTCTGCTTTACCTGGCCGGTTTCAACCGTCCGCTTGATGCCAAGCGGTGCGCGCATGCCCAGCTTTGGTTTGTCGTTCGAGTCGCTCATTCGCTTTTCCCGCGTCCTTCAATCAATTCAGTCATGCGCCGCGCCCCCGTGGACCTTGGGCGCGTTTTGCGCAAGGCCATCGAGAGTTTGGCGTCCTATAAAATGGTGCCAGCGATCTACCGCTTGCCCGACACGATCAGCCGCCAGCCGGTCCGTCACAGCAATATGGACAACGTTTTCGCGGCCCAAGGCTTGGCTCAACATAGCGCGTCCGGCCGCAATTACCAGTCCCGCAAGGCCGCTGCCCTCGCTTTCGGAGCCCACGCGCCAGGCCTGATCGAGCTTCCGGTTGCCATCGCTTCCGGCATCCTCGGCATGGATGAGCAGGCGGACCTTGCCCGCGCGCGCCGCTTCTTCGATCCGGTCAGACCCGGTCAGCAGCATCCCCGCCCGCGCCTCCAGGCCAAGGCGGTCCAGCGCATTGCGTGACAGGGCGGCTTCGATGCGGTCGGCCAGATCATCGGGCGCGGTGACGCCGCCAGACTTGAAGGCACGCGCCAGCGCGCCCTTCAGCTTGCCCTTGGCAATCGCCTCCTCCAGCGTCGACCGATCTACGCCGATCCACGCGCCCCGGCCCGGCGCACGCGCCCGCACATCGGGCGCGACAACATTGTCAGGCCCGACGGCGAGACGAATGAGGCCCGATTTCGGACCCCGTTCGCCGGTAATTATGCAGCGACGTTCTGGTTCATGCTGAGGTTCCCGCATCGGCGGTCTCCTCGTCGGCGAACCAGTGGGCACGGGCCGCCATGATGATTTCGTTGCCCTGCTCTTCGGACAGGCCATAGTCGGCGAGCACGCCGCCGCGCGGTTCCGACGCGTTGGTGCGGTTGCGGCGACCTTCGTCGCGACGCTTGCGCTCAACCAGTTCGTCGGTCGCAAGATCGGCCAGATCGTCAAGCGTCTTGATGCCCGCCTTGCCGAGCGTGACGAGCATCGCTTCGGTCAGGTGCGGCAGTTCGGCCAGCGCGTCGTCAACGCCCAAAGCCTGACGCTCTTCGCGGTTGGCCGCTTCACGGCGGTCGAGTGCTTCCTGCGCCCGGCTCTGAAGCTCGGCGGCGATTTCATCGTCCAGACCTTCGATCGAAGCGATTTCATCGGCTTCGACGTAAGCGATTTCTTCCATCGTGCTGAAGCCTTCGGCGACCAGCAGCTGGGCGAGCGTTTCATCGACGTCGAGTTCCTGCTGGAACATTTCCGACTTCTCGATGAATTCGCGCTGGCGCTTCTCGCTCGAGTCCGTCTCGGTCATGATGTCGATGGCCGACGCCGTCAGGATCGAGGCGAGACGCACATTCTGGCCGCGACGGCCGATGGCGAGCGACAGCTGATCGTCAGGCACGACGACTTCGATGCGCTCTTCTTCCTCGTCGATCAGCACGCGGCTGACGGTGGCGGGCTGAAGCGCGTTCACGACAAAGGTCGCCATGTCGGTCGACCAGGGGATGATGTCGATCTTTTCGCCCTGAAGTTCCTGCACAACCGCCTGAACGCGGCTGCCCTTCATGCCAACGCAGGCGCCGACCGGGTCGATGGACCCGTCATGGCTGATGACGCCGATCTTGGCGCGGCTTCCCGGGTCACGGGCGCAGGCCTTGATCTCGATGACACCGTCATAGATTTCGGGCACTTCCTGCGCGAACAGCTTGCGCATGAAGTCCGGATGCGCGCGGCTCAGGAAGATCTGCGGCCCCCGGTTTTCGCGGCGGACGTTGAGGATCAGCGCGCGGACGCGGTCGTTGATGCGGAGCACTTCGCGCGGGATCTGCTGATCACGGCGGATGACGCCTTCGGCACGGCCCAGGTCGACAACGACATGGCCAAACTCGACGCGCTTGACGACACCGGTGATGATTTCGCCGGCGCGGTCCTTGAATTCTTCATACTGGCGCTCGCGCTCGGCATCGCGGACCTTCTGGAAGATCACCTGCTTGGCGGCCTGAGCGGCAATACGACCGAATTCGATCGGCGGCAGCGGATCGACGATGAAGTCGCCGAGCGTGGCGCCCGGCTGCAGCTTCTGGCCGTCCTTCAGGCTGACCTGCTTGAAATAGTCATCGACCTCCTCAACGACTTCGACAACGCGCCACAGGCGCATGTCGCCGGTCTGGGCGTCGATCTTCGCGCGGATGTCATTCTCGGCGCCATAACGTGCACGGGCAGCGCGCTGGATGGCGTCTTCCATCGCCTCAAGCACGATCGCCTTGTCGATCAGCTTTTCGCGGGCGACCGCATCAGCGATTGCAAGAAGCTCGGCCTTGTTGGCAGAGACGGCGTTGGACATGGGTCTTACCTTTCCACTGAAATGACGTCCGCACCCTCGGTCGAGAGCGGGGCGGTGGCTTTGATCAGAGCATCGGTCAGCAACAGCTTGCCGCTGCCGATCACGGAATAGGGTATGCGCAGTGTTTCGCGCGTTTTCGACGTGATGATGACAATGCGATCTTCTTCGACGCCGCAAAGGCGTCCGTCGACCTGTTTGCGACCTTCAAAGCCGTCCGGCATCCGGATGCGGGCATCAAAGCCCTTCCAGTCGGCATAGTCGTCCAGCCGCGTCAGCGGACGATCAATGCCGGGAGAGCTGACCTCGAGCCTATAGGCCTCCTCGATCGGATCGACCTCATCCAGCATCTCCGAGATCGCACGCGACAGCTCGGCGCAATCCTCGATGACGAGCTGGCGTGTGTCGGGACGCTCGGCCATCACCTGCAGCGTCGGGTCCGACGTGCCGCCGAACATCTTGACGCGCACAAGACGCAGCCCCTGGGCTTCAGCCAGTGGCGCGATCAGGGCAGTCAATGCGGCGATATCCGCCATCGGGTCTCCGTCAGATAAAACGCGTCAAATACAATGCGGTCTTGGCGCCGGAACCGGGCGGTTCCGACCTCAACACGTGTAACGATGTCGAGAAGACAAGGCCCATATAGTCCGCAATGCGCAAATCAGCAAGCGGAGTCTCGCGCCGTCGCCCACTGGCAATCCGCGCGCTGCCAACACGGGTTAGTGACATCAGATGGGAACGCTCCGGGTCCCCATCGGTATGGCTGTCTCCATGTGACCACCCCGGGAGAACTTTACCATGAAATATCGTTTGGCGATCGCGGTCGCCGCTGCGGCCATCACCGCCGCAAGCCCGGCCCTTGCTGACATCATCCAGGTCGACCCGAGCTCCATTCAGGGCGACAACGTCCTGTTCAACAATGGAGACCAGACGGGTACCACCGTCATCGGCAGCACACAGGGCGGCACAAATGTCGCCTTTTCCGGCACAACCTTTGGCGGCGGCAACATCCTCTTCGGCAAAGGCGGCCAGTCCAACATCTCGGGCGACCTCGATACTGCGACGCCCCAGCCCAACGACACCATGCCGCTGACGTCCTTGAGCTTTGGTCTCCAGAATGGCGGCCTGTTCGATAATGTCGAACTGAACCTGTTCGGCGCCTCCAACAATGCCGTGGCCGATTTCGTGCTGACCGACGACGGCGGGCAGGTCTTCAACTTCTCCAATGTCGTGCTGGGCAATGGCGCGAACCGTTTCGGCTTTGCCGCGGTGCTTGGCCAGCGCATTTCGAGCCTCTCGTTCGTCCTGACGAGCGGCACGATCAACGATGTCCGTCAGGTCCGCATCACGCCCTATACGGGCGGCGGGAACGGCATTCCTGAGCCGGCGACCTGGGCGATGATGCTGTCGGGCTTTGGCCTGACGGGCGCCGCACTGCGCCGTCCCGCCCGGAAAACAGCCCGCGCCTGACGCGCGCTTCAGCCGATGCATTCGGGGAGGGTGGCGCGTTCGCCCTCCCCGCTCCTTGCTCCGCCCGCAGGTATATATCTCCAAAACAACGAAATATTAATCCGATTTGGCTTTAATTGACGCGTCGAACTTTGGGGTTTCGAATGTCAAGGATATGTCCGATCACTGAAGATCGCCGAGAACCGCGCTGGCCCATCTCGCTGCCCTGTCGGCTGCGCTGGACCAACGGCCTGAAGCTGGAAGCCCAGCTGGCCGATATCACCACCACAGGCTGCCGCGTCCGCTTTTCCGGACCGCCGCCTCGGCTGGGCTATCTGCTGCTGTCCTTCGGCAATTTCGATTCCTTCGATGCCGAAATCGTCTGGACCAAGGACGGAGAGGCTGGCCTTGCCTTCCGCCCCGCCCTCCACATGGCCGTGCTCGACCACATCGTCCGCTCAAACCCCGCAGAGCCAAGCGACGAGAACCAGTCCGCTCATTGATCTGGCTGGATTGGACTGTTTTGTCTGCTCCAGTTCAGGAAGGCTTTCGCAAATCGTTCACTACCGACAAGCGACAGGTGGTGCGAGTCTCTGTAAATGACCTCACCACCCAATTTGTAGCTGCACGCGGCCCGGCTGCAGAGTGAAGGCAGCGGGTCGAAAACACGGACTGACGGCATGACGCGCCGGATCTCGTTGAGTTGTGAACGGTGTAAGGCTTGCCGATTCAGCACTTGTGCCATGGGCACAATACAGCCCTGTGCCCCCTTGATGCAGTCCAGAGGCAAGAATGGAAGCTCTGGCTGATCGACGAAAATGATGACGTCCTTTCCGCCGGTCACAAGTTTTTCCACCGCATCCGTCAAACCTTGCTCAAAGAGCTGGTCACGGGGCAATTGTGGATATCGTCGGCTGGAAATCCGCATCTTTTCTGGGCCGAAGCGGTTCTTGAAATGGTCTGCCGCGTATGATGTCGTCAATGGATAGCTGCCCAGAAACGACAGCGCGACTGTCCGAATGTTGGGCTGCCCAAGAACGTAATTGATCGCGGCATCCATTTTTGCCGCACAACTGGGCTCATCCGAGATAACGTCGACGTTGAGGACGGGGGGGCAGCTAGAGTTTGCGAGAAGGATCCAGCGTCTAGTAGGGTCTTCACTATTCAACCCCGAAAATTTGTCCTCCGCGTGACTGTCACCAATTAGGGCAGCGGTCGGCAGCCCCGAAGAGGGAAGCCGACAATATGTGAGGTTGGCATGTATCAGCAGCGGCGCGGTGCAAGGGCGGAATTCAAGGTTCTTGCCGCTATATTCGAGGTAAGCGAGCGGCTTTGTATCCACCCATGCGACAAAACCCTTTTGCGCGGACAACAAGAATCCGATCCCGCCGACCAACAGCATCCCCAATGCGGAAACGCCAAGCATTTGTCGTCGCGTGGAGCACCAACGCCGATCTGTGCGCCGGAAGGGCTGTTCGACAAAGCGCCAGCTGAGATAGCCTAGAAAAAACGACGCCGACGCCAGAAAGAGCATGACTGTCGTTGTCGGTGCCCCGGGCGTGGCAAGGCGCGCGAAGGCAAACAGGGGCTGATGCCATAGATAGGTGCTGTAACTGATAAGTCCGATCCAAACGAAGAGCGGCACCGAAAGCACGCTGGCGACAAAGGTCCCCTTCTGCGCGAACTGGATGATCAACATCGTTCCGACGACCGGGACCAATGTATAGGCACTTGGGTAGGGGGTAGTTGCGTCGAAGCTGGTCATAGACCACGCCACGGCGAGCAGGCCCGCAATGGCAAGTCCATCACGTTTGCGGCCCGCAAGATGGACGGGATAGAATGCACACAGGCTCCCACCCAGCAGCTCCCAAGCTCTGGTCGGAGCGAGATAAAATGTGGCCGCAGGCGCGGTGCGCCAGCCCCATTCGCACAAGAGCAAACTGGCTACGGCCGCGACGCAGAGCGTGCCAACAGCCTTCTTCCGCCCAAGCTTCTGGATAACATACAACGCGGGCGGGAAGAGGATGTAGAACTGCTCTTCTACGGCTAGGCTCCATGTATGGAGCAATGGCTTGAACTCCGCAGCCTCGTCGAAATAGCCATCCTGTCGCCAGAAGAGGATATTGGATGCAAAGCCGGCAACGGCGGTCATGCTGTCGCCGAACTTGGCCATCTGAGAGGGCAACATCCACAACCACGCGAAGGGGACGCAACACAGGGTCACGACAAAGAGCGCTGGCAAAATCCGACGGGCACGCCGTTCGTAGAAAGCTATGATCGAGAACCGCCCAGCTGCAATGTCTTGGATGAGCAGCCGGGTAATGAGATAGCCGCTGATGACGAAGAAAACATCGACCCCGACGAACCCACCTCGAAAAGATGAGATTCCGGCATGGAAGAGAACAACCGGAATGATCGCTAGCGCCCGCAGCCCGTCAACTTCAACGCGATATTCGGCATTCATCCCCAAGAACCGTCCCCTCGCATGCTGCGGGGTACCCTATGACAGCCAAATATCGCGGTTGCCATATGGCCCCCTATCTCCTTTTGACCCCGTGGTCGCGCCGCGATAGGAACAGACGCGGAACAATTGTGCACGGGGATGATGGACGAGGGGCGGACACGCAAGGTTATCCATATCGACATGGATGCCTTTTTCGCGTCCGTGGAGCAGCGGGATGCGCCTGAGCTTCGGGGGCGGCCGGTGGCCGTGGGTGGCGGCGGGCCGCGTGGGGTCGTGGCGGCTGCGAGCTATGAGGCCCGCACCTTTGGCGTCCGTTCGGCCATGCCTTCCGCCCGCGCGCGGCGGCTCTGCCCGGACCTGCTGTTCGTCCCCCCGCGGTTCGACGTCTATCGGCAGGTGTCGGGCCAGATCCGGGAGATTTTCCTGTCGTGGACGCCGCTCGTCCAGCCGCTGAGCCTTGATGAGGCCTATCTCGACGTCACCGACAATCTGCGCGGGGAACCGTCCGCCACCCGGATCGCCGAAGCCATTCGTGCCGAGATATTCGCGACGACGTCGCTCACGGCCTCCGCCGGTGTGTCGTACAACAAGTTCCTCGCCAAGATCGCATCCGACATCAACAAGCCGAACGGTCTGTGCGTCATCCCGCCCGCGCGCGGCCCTGACTTTGTGGCCGCCCTGCCCGTCCGCAAGTTTCATGGCGTCGGGCCGGCCACGGCGGCCAAGATGGAAGGCTATGGCATATCGACAGGCGCAGACCTGCGCGACCGCAGCCTCGCCTTCCTTCAGGAGAAGTTCGGCAAGGCCGGCCATTATTATTACTGGGCGGCCCGTGGCATCGACAACCGGCCGGTCAATCCCAATCAGGAACGCAAGTCGATCGGGAGCGAGACGACCTTTCGCGATGACCTGACAAGCTTTGAGGCCTGCATGGCCGAACTGGTAGGCCTGATCGAGACGGTGGCGCGCCACTGCGCACGGCGCGATATCGCCGGGAAGACCGTTACGCTGAAGCTGCGCTACGCCGATTTCAGGACGGTCACCCGCAGCCGCACGGTCACGCGCCCGATCAGCGATCCCGACGCGATCCGGGAGATTGTCGGCCTGTTGCTCAACGGCCTCATGCCGCTGCCCCAGGGGGTGCGGCTGCTCGGCGTCACGCTGTCCAGCCTCAGCGACTCGGCGGCCCGGGATGGCGCCGTGGCTGCCAGCCTGTTCGACAGCACGGTTTAGGGCCGCCATGCCCGGTTTCGCTGCCATTTTGAGGAAAATGCTGGTCCGGCAACATCCGAAAAATCGGCCCCTCTTCCGGTTAATCCGCCATAAGCCATCGCGGCCCTGCCAATCTGGTATCGCTTCCCATTGAGGGACGTCGCGCACGGGGCAAGAAAGGTGTCCTGAACGTGGTTCTTCCACGCTCGGGTCGCACAATCTTGTCACTACGCATTAATGACAGTCATGACGCAGGTGGACCCGTTCCACCTGCGTCCTTTTTTTGGGTTTCCGCCCGAAAGGACCACCGATGACGCGACACCACCGCCGCCGTCAGCCCGCCCAGCGCGGGACCACGCTCATCGATGTGCTGCATCTGGCCGCGATCCTGTGCTGCACTGCCTGGACCGCGCACATCATCATTGCAGAACGCGGCGGCAGCGCATTCAGCGCCGCCCAGCTCCTGACCGGTCAGCCGACGGTGCCCCCGGCGCAGGGCCTGACCATTCGTCTCGACACCCCGACGCAGACGGCGGCCCGCTAGGCCGCGCAGGCCCTAAAGCCCGTTTGCGAAGCTGACGATATCGGCCACGCGCGCCGGTTTGGACAGGCACCCCGAAGGCATGATCGGCAGCGCGGCAATCTCTTCGGAATCGGGCACGCGACCGCTCAGCACCAGAAATTTGAGCTGCCGGGCGGCGAGCGCAGGCTCGGCGGCGACGCGGCGGATGACCTCCAGCCCGCTCTCGGTGCCCAGACCAAGGTCGATCAGCGCGCCCTTCAGGCTCGGATGTGCGCGCAGCTTTGCGAGCGCCTGCTCGACGGTTCCCGCGCACGTCGCAACATGGCCAAAGCTGTCGAAAAGTTCGGCCATTTCCTCGGCCAGTTCCTGTTCATCCTCCACAACGAGGATGGCGGGCGCGTCGCCGGGGAGATCTGCGGCAGGCGCGGGCGCTGTGGACCGTGCCGGGGCGGGCGCGGGCGCCTTTGAGGCGGCCGGCGCATCCGACAGGTTGCGGGCAATCGCCGCCAGCAATTCGTCATAGGAAACCGGCTTGATCAGGCATTCGCGCGCGCCAAGGCTGAACAGCGTCTCCACGGTTTCATTGTCGCCATAGGCCGTCATCATGATCATTGCCGGCGACGCGACGCGCGAGCTGCGGACTGCCTTCAGGATGCCGATGCCGCCCAGGCTGGGCAGCTGGACGTCACACACGACCAGGCGCGGGCGATAGAGCTCGATGGCGGCAATGGCTTCGCCGCCATCGCCCCGGTCCATCACTTCATAGCCTTCGGCCTCAAGCAGCTCGACCAGGTCGTGCCGCAGCGCCTCTTCATCCTCGACAACAAGGATACGTGCGTTGGTCATTCTGTTACCTCTTCTGTACGCTTGGTCTTGCGCGTTGCACTGGCAAGCCGGAACCGCAGGAACACGCAGGTCCCACCATCCTCGCCATCCGCCACGCGGATCTCGCCCCGGTTTGTCGCGGCAAACACGCTGGCCAGATGGAGCCCGATCCCGGACCCGGTCGTCCCTGTCGCGTTCGATCCACGATAGAAGCGGTCGAAGATGTGCGGCTTGTCCTCTTCAGAAATGCCGTTGCCATAATCGGTGATCGTGATGATCGCATTGTTCTGCTTGCGCTCGGCCCGGACGTCGATCGGTTTTTCGGCCGGCGAATATTTCTCGGCATTCTCCAGCACCGCGACCAGCGTCAGGCGCATGAGTTCGGGGTCGGCCAGCACGACAAGGTCGGGTTCCGTCACGACGTTGAAGGTCCGGCCGCTGCCCATGTCGGCAAAGTCACGGCAGACGTCGCTCACCAGCTGGCCCAGATCGACCGGCACCATGGGCGCCTTGCCCTTGCCGCTGTCAATGTCGAGCAGGCGGACAAGCCGCGTCAGCAGGCCTGCGATCCGGCTTGTCGAGCGGCGCATCTTCTGCGCGCGCTCCACAAGCGCCGCCGGCTCCAGACTTGTCGCCTTGCGCTCAAGGATCTGCGCGCTGGAATCGATGACGGCGAGCGGCGTGCGGATTTCGTGGCTCATCACGCGCATGAAGCGGCGCTGCGTCTCATTGGCCTCCCGCTCCTTCTCAAGCGCGGCAGCCACCAGCTTTTCCTGCGCCTGGCTGCGCGCCTCAGCGGCGGACAGTTTGCGGTGGACATCGATCAGATGCAGGCCGAACTTGTCGATCTCCTCCACCTCCGACCCGCTGAACTCCGGCTCGCGCCCGCCGCGGGTCATGGTCTCGACAACGCCCGACAGCTGCTCCAGCGGCTGGGCCACGACATGGCTCATCCGGCGCGACCGCACGTAAAGGAACGCGAAATAGCCGAGGTAAAAGAGAACAAGGATGACCAGCATGATCACGGTCGCCCGCGTATATTGGTCACGCAGGGTCTCGGCGGTCTGGTTGATCTGTGACTCGGCCCCGACAACGATCAGGTGCCAGTCGGGCCCACCCACCTCGGCATAGGCGGCAATGCGCTCCTCACCATGCAGCTTGAAGTGGACATAGCCGCGTTCCCTGCCGAACACCGTCTGTCCCAGCGCGCGCGTATCGTCACGCTTCAGAAGATTGAACTGCCCCGGCTTGAAGGTGTTGGTTTCGATCGCCTTGGAATAGCTGTGGTCCTTCAGCTCCTTGATCTTCAGGTCCTTCTCGCCCGCAGGCTGGATCGCGATGATCGTGCCATCGCGCCCGGCGAGCATGGCGTAAGACCCCCAGGGGAGATCGGTGGCGAGCAGATGGTCGACAATCGAGCGAATGGTGACGTCGATCCCGACGACACCTTCCAGGCGGTTGTCAATGTAGACGGGCGCAATGGACGACACCATCCAGCCTTGCCCTGCCGGATCGATATAGGCATCGGTCCACACGGCCTTGCGCTTGGGATTGTGCGCGGAATCCGCCTCATAATAGAAATTGTACGCCGGAATATCCATGCGCGCTGGATAGGTCGACGTGTCGAAATAGGGGTAGATGCGGTTATAGCTGTCGTAGGTGTTGAAATAGACCTGCGTGACGAGCGGATTGCTGGCCTTGATGTCGCGCATGAGGGGATCCAGCCGCTGCAGCCGCCACACCTTGTCCAGCGACCGTTCGGTGATGGGCTCGATCCCGCTGTAGAAAGATGCGGTCGTCCCATTGTCGCGCACCGTGCGGAACGCCCCGTTCGCATCAAAGGCGTAGCGCGCGCGCTCGGCCGGATCGACCACGGCGGGCGTCAGCAAGGCATTGCGCGTCTGCAGCGCGAAGACGTCGGTCATATTGCCGACGCTTCGCAGCGTCTCGCTGATGGTGGACGCCTCACGCGTCGCAATGTCTTCCAGGTAAGTGTGGGAGATCTGCTGCACCGTATCGATATTGGTGTCGTAGCTCAGCCGTCCGCTGAACCAGAAGACGGTCAGGAAGCTGAGTTCGATGACGAGCAGCGGAATGATGGCCGAACGGAACAGGGCGCGCCAGAACCAGTCCTGGAGCGACACACGATGCGTCATGCCTCTGCTTTCGTCCAACCGACTTTCCCACCCACGCTTCGACCCGCGGCCGACACCTGTATAACGACACCGGATGGCCCTGCTTCATCCCGCGCCACACATAATTCCGCGCATGCTTTCGACAAAACTTACTTAGCATGTCGGCGTGACCAAAGTCTTAAGATTGCTTTAAGGGAACTATGCCAATTTGCTGCAAACTGGCACTGTTTCCGTTTCGCCGTGGGTCAGCAAGCCGGTAGTTGCGCAGGGAATCAGGTCCGTTCTGGGGAGAGGAGATCGGACCACGATGAGACAGATCGCGCAAATTCGATCGACAACGGTGGGGTGAACAGGACGTTATGTTGGAAGAAACAATCAGGGCCTCTCATGCTGTGGCGCTGAACATTTTGCTGGTGGACGACGACAAGGATCTCCTTGTCGAACAGGCCGACCTGCTCGATGCGCTGGGCTACACCTGCCGCACGGCGGTCTCCGCGGAAGAGGCCAAACAGGTCTTTTCGGAGAATCGCGACATCAATCTCGTCATCTCGGACTGGTCTCTTCCGTCCGGAAATGGACTGGAATTGATCAAATCGCTGGGCGAAATGAACCGGAATGGCCGTAATTTTGTGGCCATTCTCCTGACCGGATATCCGTCGATTGAGCTCGCCGTTCAGGCCATGCAGGATGGATTCGTCGACTTCCTCAGTAAGCCGGTGTCGCGTGAGATGTACGAAGCAGCGCTTGAGCGTGCATCGGAACGCCTTGCTGCGCAGGTTCAGGCCAATTCGGAATCGAAGGTGGTCGAATCCGTCGCCAACATTCAGGAATCGCTGCAGGCCCTGATGACCAAGCTGGGCGTGCAGGAAAAGGACGCCGCCACAAGCGACGAGGACGTCGCAGCGTCGATCAAGAATCCGAACTCGATCCACCCTTCGGTGCTCAAATCGATCATCAAGGCGCGCCGCAACCGCCAGAAGTATTTCGAAGGCGACCTGTTCTCCGATCCGTCCTGGGACATCCTTCTGGAACTGACGGCAGCGCATATCGAAAACCGGCAGGAATCGGTGACGAGCGTGGCAATTGCCGCGTCGGTGCCGGCTTCCACTGCGATCCGGAAAATCCGCGAGCTGTCGGATCGTGGCCTCCTCAAGCGCTGGACCGATCCCACCGACGCGCGGCGCATTTTCGTGGCGCTGACCGACGATGCGGCAAAGCGGATGCTGGCGATGCTGACCAGCGCCGAAAACACGCCGATCATCTGACCGGCGGATGGGGGCGGTCCGCAAGCAGGTGAATGCGAGCGGCACTGGGGCGCAAACCCCGGTGTCGGTCCTGCTGCGCGACTTCCGCCTGCTGATCTTCCGGCGCATCCGCACCCTGCTGGGCATCCCGACGCGGAGCGAGGGGCGCACGCTCGCCACCATCCGTGCGCTCCATCGCGCGGGTGCTGCAGTTGCGGGGCAGGACGTCCGCTGGGATCCGCGACGCGAAACGCTCACCATGGCGGTCCGGTCGCCCGGCGGCCCGATCCACCTCGCGGAATGGTCGATTACCGGCGTTGACGCGCGCACCTTCAACGACTGCCTCGACGATGATGTCGTGGCCAACTGCTTCTGGGCGGAGACGCCAAGCGGCCCCAAATGGTGCGGGTTCCTCGGCAGCGGGCGGACAGCGCCGGGACAATGGCGGACGGGCAGCGTGATCGAGATGCGCCGCGCGGAAGGCCGCCGGGACACGTCGCGCGATGACCGCCTGGCCCAGCTGGGATCGATGGCGTCCACGCTGAGCCATGAGCTCAAGCAGCCGCTGGCCACGATCGCCTTTGCGGCGGAGAACGGCAAACTGCGGCTTGTCGGACAGACCGATACGCGCAGCGAAAAGGCGCTCGAGAAGTTCGACAAGATTCTTGAGCAGGTCGAGCGCGCGCGCGACATCACCGGCAAGATGCTCGCCCATGCCCGGGCAGAAGCGGACGCCCATGCCGAATTCGACCTCGAAGCCGCGATCAAGGCCGCGCAGCAGCAGGCTGCCGGGCTCCTCATGCGGGAGGACATCCAATATGGCGAACTCGTTTTGGGTGACCCGGCAACCATTATCGGCTTTTCGCGCCTGTCCTTTGAACTCATCCTGCTGAACGGCATCCGCAACGCCGTTCAGGCGATCAGCGAAGCGCGCGCCAAGCATCTCGTGACCCGCGGCCGCATCGATATTGCGGTCAAGCGGATCGGGGCTGGCGGCCTTGCCATTTCGATCATCGACGATGGCGCAGGCATCTCCCCGGAGATTGCCGACAAGCTGTTCAGCCCCTTTGCCACCTCCAAAAAGGGCGAGGACGGTAATGGCATCGGCCTTCACATGTGTCGGCAGCTGATCGAAAAGGTCGGCGGGACGCTCGATCTCGTATCGAATCCGGATGCGCGCGGCGCCCGGCTGGTGATGACCTTCCCCGAAAGCGCGGTGCGCTTCACGGCACTTGGAAGCTGGCAGCAGGGCTGACACACGCCCCTCGCAAACGAAACGCGACACCAATCCCGATGGACTCAGCTATGCCGCTTGGCATAGCAAGGGCGCCCTTCACCCCGAGTGACATCAAGAACCAGCGCAGAGGAGTCCCCCATGGCCGACCAACCCGATCCCGCAAACAACCAGCCGCCGGGCTATGTCCCGCCCAAGGTCTGGGTCTGGGACAGCGCAAATGGGGGCGCATTCGCGAACATCAACCGGCCGATTTCGGGCGCGACGCACGACAAGGAACTTCCGGTCGGCAAGCACCCGCTCCAGCTCTATTCGATGGGCACGCCCAATGGCGTGAAGGTCACCATCCTGCTCGAGGAGCTGCTCGCGCTTGGCATCTCCGCAGCCGAATATGATGCGTGGATGATCTCCATAGGTGCGGGCGACCAGTTCGGCAGCGACTTTGTGGCGATCAACCCCAATTCCAAGATTCCGGCGATGATGGACCATTCGGTCAGCCCGCCGGTCCGCCTGTTCGAAAGCGGCTCAATCCTCTTCTATCTCGCCGAAAAGTTCGGCCATTTCCTGCCGACCGACGTCCACAAGCGCGCCGAGACGATGAACTGGGTTATGTGGCAGATGGGCAGCGCGCCTTATGTCGGCGGCGGCCTTGGCCACTTCTACGCCTATGCGCCGTTCAAGATGCAATATCCGATTGACCGTTTTGCTATGGAAACCAAGCGTCAGCTCCATGTACTCGACACGCACCTTGCCACCAATAAGTTCATGGTCGGCGACGACTATACGATTGCCGATATGGCGATCTGGCCCTGGTACGGCTCGATCATGCGCGAAGCCTATAACGCGCAGGAATTCCTGAACGTGAAGGAATATACGAACCTTGACCGCTGGGTGACCGAGGTGGGCCAGCGCCCCGCCGTCATCCGGGGCCGCATGGTCAACCGCACTTTTGGCCAGCCCGAAACGCAGTTGCGCGAGCGCCACGACGCGAGCGACTTTGAGAACAACCGCGAAGACATGGTCATCGCACGCGGCGGCCAGCGCATCTGATCGACCGCAGCGGGATGGCAGCAGATCGGCAGCGCTACCATCCCGTCTATGCGGGCATGGCCACGACCATCTTTGAAAAGATGTCGGGCCTTGCCCGTGAACTGGGCGCAATCAACCTGGGTCAGGGGTTTCCGGACGATCAGGGCCCGCCCGAACTGATCGCGGCCGCCGCGCGTGCGCTGGCCGAGCGATCCAACCAGTATCCGCCGATGGCGGGCGTCCCCGAACTGCGCGATGCGGTGGCTGGCTTTTATGCACGGCGGCAGGGACTTGCCCTGACGCGGGATCAGGTGATCGTGACTTCCGGGGCGACCGAAGCGGTGGCCGCAGCAATCCTCACGCTCGTCCAGCCGGGCGATGAGGTCATCGTGTTCGAGCCCGCCTATGACGCCTATGCGCCGCTGATCCGCCGGGCGGGCGGCGTGCCGGTGTTCGTCCGGCTGCGCCCGCCGCTCTGGGGCTATGACCGGGCCGACATCGAGGCCGCGATCACGCCGCGGACCCGGGCGCTCATCCTCAATGATCCCCTGAACCCGACAGGCTCGGTCGCGAGTGCGGCCGAACTCGCCCTGCTGGCCGCGCTGTGCGTGGCGCACGATCTGGTCGCCATCTGCGACGAGGTCTGGGAGCAGGTGCGGTTTGACGGGCAGTCCCATCGTTCCCTGTGCACCTTCCCCGGCATGGCCGACCGCACGGTCAAGATCGGTTCCGCCGGCAAGATCTTCGGCGTCACGGGATGGAAGATCGGCTGGATGTGCGCGGCCCCCGCCATGGCCTCGATAGTCGCGCGCGCGCACCAGTTCCTGACCTTCACGACACCCCCGGCGCTCCAATATGCCGTCGCCGAAGGACTGGCGAACGACGCGCTGATCGAGAACCGGACCGACGGCTGGGCGGCCTCACGGCAGCGGCTCAACGAAGGCCTGGCGCGCGCCGGATTTGCGGTTCTGCCGGGTGCGGCGACATGGTTCAGTTGCATCGACCTTCCGGCGTCCGGCATTGCCATGGACGACGTGACCTTCAGCGAGCGGGCCGTTCACGCCGCCGGGGTCGCCAGCATCCCGGTGTCGGCGCTGTTCGATGATGGCACGCCCTCCCCCATCGTCCGGCTCTGCCATTGCAAGAGCTTTGAGATGATCGACGACGGCGTCGCGCGGCTTGCCCGCTTTCGCGACGCACACCGGACATAGGAAAGGGCGCCGGAGTTTCCCCCGGCGCCCATCCTGTTTCGGGATCGTCCCCCCCCGACAATCCCGAAGGGGAGAGGCTCGTTTAGAAGTCGAACTTGACCGAAGCCGAGATCGTCCGCCCGGCGACCGAGCGGGCAATGGAGGTGTCATAGGCCCCGTTGCCATCGGTATCGAACAGGCGGGTCTGGTCACCTTCGGTAAAGCCAGCCTTGTTGAACAGGTTGTTGGCGTTGACCGACAGCGTCAGGTCATCCCGCAGCTTCACGTTTGCGAACGCGGTCACGATCGCAAAGCCCGGCTGCACGAAGCGGTTTTCAAAGTCGACATAGGACTTGGACGTGCCGTTGACCGCGCCGCCCAGGGTGAAGCGCTCCGCGAAGGTGTAGGACGCGCCTAGGTTGTAGACCCAGTCCGCCTGACGCATCGGCTTAAGGCCATTGCGGGCCGGATCATTGAAGTCCTTCTTCGCCTTGGCATCGGTCCACGCGGCGTTGCCGAACAGGTTGAAGCCACCATTGTCATAGTTGAACTCAGCCTCGACACCGCTCGACGTGTAGATGCCACCCGTGGTGAGGTTGGTCGTAATCGAGAAGTTCCGCAGGTTCGCCCGACCGTTGAAATAGGTCAGATAGAGCGAGAGCGCACCCGGAATGGCTGAGCCGGTTTCACGCCACTTCACGCCCGCTTCGATCTGGCGGGTGGTGTTGCGCAGCAGGCCCGGTGAGACGATCTGCGCGTTCGAGAAGGCCCCGAACTGGCGGTCGAAGTTCCAGGTGATGCCCCGGCTGTAGCGGCTGAAGACGGCCAGATCGTCATTGATCTTGTAGTTCGCGCCGAACGAGTAGGACGTGCCCGAAAGGCTGTCGCCAATCGTGCCGCGCGTCGCCGGATCGTTGATCGGCACGCCGACTTCCGCCGGACCGATGCTGCCATTCTTGTTCACGTCGACATTGCGGGCCGAGCTGAACTGGGCAAAGCCGCTATAGTGCATCGTTTCACGACGCAGCGAGCCATCGAGGTTGAGCGCACCGAAGGTCGCGTTCAGGCCACCATAAGCGGCATCGACGTCAGCCTGCATGTCCCACAGGATGTTGCAGCAGCCACCGAACGCGCCGTTATAGGTATAGACGCCATTTTCCGTGAAGCCGGGCACGTTGATGATCGCGGCATTGTCTTCGGTCGAAACAAGCACGCGGCCCCAGTGCCAGGTCTGCTTGAAGTTCTGGACCATCTTGAAATAGCCGCCGGTCGCGGTGATGTCCCCGCCGGCCGCCTCAAACGACTTGGTCACGCGCAGGTCGTTCACGAAGTTGCCCATGTCGTTCAGTTCGGTGTCGAACAGGGCGACTTCGGTGATCAGGCTGTTGCCGGTGAGCGCGAGCAGCGAGGCCGAATTGACCGGCTTGCCCGCATTGGGGCCGTTGAAGAACGTGGCCGTCGCGCCGGGGCCGAACGTGCTCGACAGATAGCGGTTGGCGTCGTTCGCGGCATGGGTGAACGGCGCGACGAAGCGGCCGCTCTGGTTCGCATAGCGGATCTTGTCGTTGATGATGAAGCCACCGCCAAGATCGATTTCAAATTCGCCGCCAATCGTCTGCGACTTGGTGTGAATGCCGTCGCGCAGATCGCTGTAGATCAGGTTGCCGCTCGGATCGACGATCGGGAAGCTGATGAGGTTCGGGCTGTGTAGCGTCTGCGTTGCGGCATTGAGGCCGGGCAGGTTGTTGGTGAGCACGCCGAGCGTCTTGCCGTAATTGGCCGCACCCGCTGCAAAGGCTGCGACCGAGCCGGGCACTTCGGTGATGCGCACCGTCTGCGGCATGTAGGTCGCGTCCTTCTTGTCGATGACCTGGCCGTAGACGCGGATGAAGCCGTTATCGAACTCCTTCGTCAGGCTTGCGCGGAACTTGCCGCCATCGACGGCATTGAAGCCGGCGTGACGCACGTCGCCACCGATCTGATAATGGCCGCCCACGTGGAAATAGAGATCGTCCGCCAGATGCGCGCCATATTCGGCGTCGACGCGGGTGTCCTTGTAATCCACGCCCTTCATGAACTGGATGCTGCCGCCTTCGGTCTTCCCCGTCTTGTTGATGAGGTTGATGATGGCGCCGTTGCCATTGGTCGTCAGCGTCGCCGCGCTGCCGCCGCGCACCGATTCAATGCGGGCGAGCGTGGCGTCGACCTTCACGAAACCGTCTGCGGGCGCGAAGTTGTGGTCCCCGAACAGCAGGACCGGAAGGCCATCTTCCTGCAGCGAGATGAACTGGGCACCGCCCGTGACGGCCGGGAGGCCGCGGACCTGCATGTTGGAGTTGCCGCCACCGGCCGAGGATTCAGCACGGATGCCCGGCAGGCGGCGGAAGATTTCGGCTGTGCCGCGCGGCGCCACATTGGCGACGCTCTCAACGTCGAGCGCGCTCACCGAGATGCTGGTGTCGAGGCGGTTGGTCGCCTTGGCAACGCCAGTGACAACGATTTCGGAAACGCTGGTATCAGCGTCGTCGGCAGCGTCCTGCGCGAAAGCGGGCTGCGCGACGGCGGCTGCGAACGCCAAAGTGGCGAGCGACGCACGGGTGCGGAATGCGGACTTTTTCATAACCTCTCCCCTGGACTTGAACTGGACCATTTCTACGGAACTGTCGCGTGGATAAGGCCTACACAATCGATTGCAATCGAAAAATGCAATCGATTGCGAAAATGATGCCGATCAGGCCTGGAACGTTGCATTCGCGCCACAGGGCGGCACCGCGCAGCGGCAACCCGCCCGATCCGGCACATTTCCCTGCGTGCCTTTGGCGCGTTTCGACCTTGATTTGACATCACTTCCCCTGAAAGGTGCGCCTGGATGAGGGGTGGTAGAATTCACGCATGAGCCAGATCAAAACGATGAAGGAACTCGCCGATCTGGCGGGCGTGACGACGGGAACGGTCTCGCGCGCGCTGTCCGATTCGCCGCTGATCAGCCCCAAGACGCGGGAGCGCGTTCAGGCGCTGGCCCGCGAACACGGCTTTCGGCCCAATCTTCTCGCGCGCAACCTGCGCACGCAGCGGACCGGCGCGATTGGCGTCCTCATTCCGCTAGGCCATGAAAAGGGCCAGCACATTTCCGACCCGTTCTTCATCACGCTGCTCGGCTTCCTGGCCGATGAGCTGACCGAGCGGGGCTATGACCTGCTCCTTTCGCGCGTGATCCCGGAAGATGACAGCTGGCTCGATCAGCATATCGGATCCGGCAAGACCGACGGCATTCTCGTCATCGGTCAGTCCGACCAGTCAGCGACGCTCGACGATGTCGCGGCGCGCTATCGGCCGATGGTCGTCTGGGGCGGCCATACGGACGGCCAGGCGCACTGCACGGTCGGATCAGACAATGTGCGTGGCGGCGAGCTTGCCGCACAGCATCTCATCGCCCGCGGTTGCGAACGCATCGCCTTTTTTGGTGACCCCCATGCGCTTGAAATCGCGCAGCGGCTGGAAGGCTGCCAACGCGCGCTGGCGCAAGCAGGGCTTTCGGACAAGCTGACCGTCCTGCCCGCGCATCTGGTGGCTGAGGCTGCCCACCCCGATATCGCCGGCTTCCTCGGGTCCGCGCGGGAGCGGCCTCAGGGAATCTTTGCCGCATCCGACGTGATCGCCATGAGCGCGCTTCGGGCGCTGTCCGAATATGGGCTCGCCGTCCCCGGCGATGTGAAGGTCATCGGCTATGACGGACTGGCGATCGGTGAGCAGACCGTGCCCCGCCTCACCAGCGTGTCGCAGGATCTGCGCGCCGGGGCAGCGGCCATGGTCGATCTGCTGCTGCGTCGGATCGCGGGGGAGGATACGGGTTCGGTGATCCTCGAACCCGAACTGATCGTCAGGATGTCGGCCTGACGCCCGCAACCAGCGCATAGGCACCCATCAGCCCGGCATCCGCGCCAAGGCCCGGGGCCTGAACGACATCGGACGCGCGACCGACGAAATAGCCTGCCCCCAGCTCCTCCGCCGTCGATCGGATGAGATCGAGCAGACCGGGCGTCCCCGTGACGCCGCCGCCCATCACGATGCAATCGGGCTCCATGATCGCCTGAAACGTGCAGACGGCCTGTGCCAGATACCAGGCGATCATGCGCTGCTCCGTCCCGCCCTGCGGAAGTTCCGACAGCGAGCGCCCCCAGCGCGCGAGGATCGCCGGGCCGCTGGCCAGCCCCTCCAGACAGCCACCGTGGAACGGACAGGCTCCAGCAAAGGCCGTATCGTCGGGATGGCGCGGCAGGCGCATATGCCCCATTTCCGGATGGCTGAGGCCGTGCAGGATGCGGCCATCGACCACCGCACCGCCCCCCACGCCAGTCCCGATGGTCAGATAGAGGCAGACCCGCTTGCCCCGACCTGCGCCCCAGAGCGATTCCGCCAGCGCCGCCCCGTTCACATCGGTGTCGACTTCGACGGGGCAGGCAAAGGCTTTCGCGAACGGCCCGGCGAGATCAGCCCCGCTCCAGCCCGGCTTCGGCGTGCGCGTGACATGACCCCATTGTGGCGACGCGCGGTTGAGGTCGAGCGGCCCGAACGAGGCGATGCCCACGCCCTGCAACGGCACCCCCTGCGCCCGAAACCAGTCGAGCGCGGCGCCGATCGTGTCGGCAGGCATGGTCGTCGGCACACGGTGCCGGGCAAGGATCGTCCCCGATGCATCGGCCAGACCCAGCACGAACTTCGTGCCGCCCGCCTCGATCAGTCCGAAATGTCCGCCGCTCATTCTGCCTCCGCCCTCACAGTAGCACGGTCCCCATCCAGCAACAGGCGGAATGCGGGGGCCGGGCCACCCGCAAAATGCGCACGGCGCCAGGCCGGATCATCCTGTATGTCGGCGGCCGATGTGACACCGACCAGATCGGCAAAGCCATGCACGGTCAAATCCTGCGTCACCCACCAGCTATAGCTCTGGAACGGCGCCTCTGTCGGATTGGCCGCCACGAGCCCCGTGCCGTTGAGCGGGGTAAACGGACCAAGCGCGGACGGGCCCACTGCGCCATAGAGGCCATTGGGTCCGCTCGGCCCACCTGCGGCGAACACTTTGCGCTGCGTCGACCAGAAGAGATAATAAAGCCCGTCGCGCGCCATCATGATCGGGCGTTCGAGTTCATTGTTGAGCCCGTCGGCAGAGAGGACGGGGGGTAGCAATGCCCATCCATCATGACGCCTGGTCGTCGACCGCGCGACGCCGATCACGCCGTTCCAGTCGCTCGAGGAGCCCGCAAGCGAGCCGGTAAAATAGAGATAGTCGTGGCCAGTTACGGGATCGCGGAAGTGCGCTGGGTCACGAAACCCCTTGATCGCGCCCGGTGCGCCTTCGACGGCGCCGACAATCTCATAGTGTCGGCCATCGCTCTTTATGGTCTCAGTCGGCCCACACCAGTCAGACGCCCGTGCCACGCCATCGTGGACCGAGAGTGTCGCCCACATCTGGAACAGCCGTTGCGCGACCGTCGTCCGGGTCTCCCCGCGAAAGCCAGCAGCGGTATAAAAGAGCGTCAGGCGCTGCGCCGCCGGATCATAGAGCGCAGACCCGGCCCATTCGCGGCTCCCGGGGTTGGCATCGTCGGGCAGCAAAAGGCCACAATCCCGCCACTCCGCGCCCTTTTGCGACATCAGCCGGATGCGCGCGCATTGATGCCGGGATTCCGGGTCCGGCGCACGGGGCGCCGAAAGAACGAGCCAGAGCGTCCAGCCATCAAACCGGGCGGTTGCGCCGTCGACCAGCTGGACGGGCCACATGTCCCACAGATCAACCCCGGGCAGCAGGTCGCGGACGTCTGCCCGGCCGATCAAAGGGATGGCAGGCGCGCGGGCGGCATCGATACGGGCAACGTCGGCGGGCGACCAAATTGTCGTCGACACCTCTGACGGCAGAACCTTCACCTGTGACACCCCCTCCGCACCAGACCGCGTTCCCATAGCATGCGCGCGCGACAAAACAACAATCGATTGCATAAACTTGGCGGAGACTGGACCCGGCAGGCAGCAGCTGTGCCTTAAAGGATGGATGCGCCGTCGGCCGCCTGCTCGACCAGCATCAGCGGCGCGCCGCCATCCGGCGTGCGATAGCCGCGCAGAACCGCCTCTTGGGCGGCCCCCAGCCTGTCCTCAGCCACAATGGCGACGACGGCCCCGCCAAAGCCGCCGCCGGTCATCCGCGCGCCGCCCCGGCCCCCGATGGCACCGGACAGCAAGGCGACCAGCCCATCAATGGCAGGCAAAGTGATCTCAAAATCATCGCGCATCGACGCATGCGACCCCGCCATGAGCTGTCCCAGCGTGCCAAGGTCATCCCGCGCCAGCGCGGCGGCCGCCTCCAGCGTCCGGGCATTCTCGGTAATGACATGCCGCGCGCGCCGGAAGGTCGCCTCGTCAAGGGAGGCGCGGGCCGCCTCCAGCATGGGCAACGTCGCATCGCGCAGCGCGGGCACGCCTAGCGCGCGGGCCGCCGCCTCGCATTGTGCCCGGCGGGCATTATAGGCCCCTTCAACGAGCCCACGCGAAATGCCCGAATGGACGATCAGGATCGCTGCACCGGCGGGAATCGGCACCGGGCGACAGTCGAGCGACCGGCAGTCGATCAGCATCGCATGGCCTGCAAGACCGCGCGCCGAAATCAGCTGATCCATGATCCCGACGCGCGTCCCCACAAAGTCCGCCTCCGCGCTCTGGGCCATGCGGGCAAGATCGGTCGGGTCGATATCCGCACCGGACAGCGCATCGAGCGCAACGCCCACCGCCACGGCAATGGAGGCGGAGGACGAAAGACCCGCCCCGCGCGGCACATCCCCGGCAACCGCCAGTTCACCGCCCGCCAGACGCACGCCCGCTTTCTGCATCGCGCACACCATGCCGCGCACATAATCGGCCCAGTGAAAGGCGGCATTGTGGCCGATCGCCGCATGGAGCGGAATGGCGTCCCGCTCTCCGCCATAATCCGCCGCCACCACGACCAGATCATCCGTCCCGGTGCGCCGCGCGGCGACCAGCGTGTGCTCGCCAATCGCTGCGGGCAAAACGAAGCCGTCATTATAGTCAGTATGCTCTCCGATCAGGTTCACGCGGCCAGGCGCGCGCGCAATCAGGTCCGGCACGCCGCCGAATGCCCGCGCAAAACTGTCCCGCACGCGATCGACGAGCGCGCTCATTGAGCCACCCGATAATGGACCGTCGGTTGCGCCCGCAGACGCTCAGCCGCCTGTTCCGGGGTCAGATCCCGCTGCGGCTCGGCCAGCATCTCATAACCCACCATGAACTTGCGCACCGAGGCCGAGCGCAATAGCGGCGGATAGAAATGGGCGTGCAGCTGCCAATGGTCGATCTGCGCGGGCCAGAAGGGCGCGCCATGCCAGCCCATGGAATAGGGAAAGGACGTCTCGAACAGATTGTCATAGCGGATCGTCAGATCCTTGAGGACAATGGCGAGACTGGCACATTGCGCGCCTGTCAGCTCGGTCATCCGCCTGACCGGAAAGCGGGGCAGCAACAGCGTCTCGAACGGCCAGGCCGCCCAATATGGCACGACGGCAATCCAGTCTGCGTGTTCGACCACGGATCTCGGCCCGCCGACCTCCCGCGCTGCCAGTTCGAGCAGCATGGGGCGACCGTGCGCCGCGCTCCAGTCCGCCTGCGTCCGGTCCTCGGTCGCGGCTTCTCCGGGCAGATAGCGCGTCGCCCAGACCTGCCCATGGGGGTGCGGGTTGGACGCGCCCATCATTGCGCCCTTGTTCTCGAACAGCTGGACATGCGCATAGTGGCGGCCAAGGTCTTCGGTCTGCGCGATCCAGACGGCGATGACCTCTTCGATCGCCGCCAGCGAAAGTTCGGGCAGCGACTTGCTGTGGTCCGGGGAAAAGCAGATCACACGGCTCGTTCCCTGCGCACCTGCGGCGTGGAACAGCGAGTCATGCGTCTGCGGGGCGGGATTGTCGGGCAGCAGCGCGGCAAAATCGTTCGGGAATACGAACGTCCCCGCATAAGGCGGGTTCACTTCCCCTGTGACCCGGCGATTGCCCGGACACAGATAGCAGGCGGGATCATGGAACGGGCGCGGGCTGCGGTCCGGCGGCTCCTGCTGCCCCAGCCACGGGCGCTTGGCCCGATGTGGCGACACGAGCAGCCATTCGTCGCGCAGGAGATTGTAGCGCCGGTGCGGATGTTCTGAGGGGTCGAATATCATCGTCCCCGTTAAATCGCCCGGAGGGCGCTGCTGTTCCCTCCGACCAGACGCAGGTGGGGCTAGTGCGCCGTCGGGTCGGCGTCACGCACCCGCAGGACAGCAACTGCGGCGCAGGCCAGCAGGGCACCCGCCAGCATCAGCACGTGCCGGGCGTCACCACCGAGCACGCTGTGATAGAAGAGCGGCAAGGTCGCCGCGTTGATCAGCATGGGAATGACGATCATCATGTTGAAGATGCCCATGTAAACCCCCGTGCGATGCGCGGGGATGCAGCTGGCGAGCATGACATAGGGCGTCCCCATGATGCTGCCCCAGCAGATGCCGATGCCCACCGCTGGCAGGATGAGCCAAAGCGGATTCGCGATGAGCGGCAAGAGCGCCATGCCGACGCCCCCGGCGACAAGCGCGGCTGCATGGACGCGCCGTGGCCCCGCCTTGCGGACGAGCGGAACCATGGCGAGGGCGGCGGCAAAGGCAATCGCGTTGTAGGCCGCCCCCAGCGTCCCGTTGGTCAGCACCGCGCTGCGGAAGCCATCCGAAACAGGGTCGGTCGTGTTATAGACCGAACGCGCGATCGAGAGCGTGACATAGTTCCAGTAACAGAACATCGCATACCACTGGAACAGCATCATGACGCCCAGCTTGCGCATCGGCGTCGGCATCTCGCGAATGGCATCCCAGATTTCGCGCAGGGTTGCGGACACAGATTTCGGCGCGGCCGCGATCTGCGCACGCTGCGCCTCGGACAGGGGAAGCTCTGGCACACGCAGGATCGACCAGAAAATGGTCGACAGCGACAGCACCGCGCCGATCGTGAAGACGATGTGGACCGTCTGCGGAATGTTGTGCGCATCCACCGCATCCCGGTCGATCCCGAAGAAACCGACCAGCAGGGCGGGCGTCCCGAGCGCTAGGCACTGGGCAAGGCCGGTAAACGCACTCTGGATGAGAAAGCCGATATTGTGCTGATCGGCGTTAAGCCGGTCGCTCACATAAGCGCGGTACGGCTCCATGGTGATGTTGTTGCCCGCGTCCAGAATCCACAACAGGCTCGCCGCCATCAGCAGGCTCGACGACAGGGGCATGAACCACAGACCAATCGAACACAGGACCGCGCCCAGCAGAAAATAGGGCGTCCGCCGCCCCCAGCGGGAATTGGTGCGGTCGCTCATGGCACCGATGATGGGCTGGACGATGAGTCCGGTCAGCGGCCCGGCCAGCTGGAGGATCGGCAGCGACGCCTCATCGGCACCCAGATAGGAATAGATCGGCGCCATGTTCCCCTGCTGCAGGCCGAAGCTGAACTGCAGACCGAGAAATCCGAGATTCATCTCTAGGATGCGCCAGAGCGACAGGCGCGGCTTGTCTGTCCCCGATGCCGAAAACGCCGCTGCTCCGATTGCCATAAGGTCATCCTCCCGGGTGCGCCATTGCGTCACCTCTCTGAGGCTTAGCGCACTGAACGGCAAACGCAACAATCGATTGCATGAATGACCCGAAAAGAGGCGGCCGGACTGTATGCCGGTCGCCTCCTTTGGATCAGACGATATAGTGCGCGGTCGTCTTGGCCCTGACCTCATCGGCGGTGACGCCGGGGGCCATTTCGATGAGCCGGAACGGCGCGGCGTGGTCGGGCCGCTGGAACACGGCAAGGTCGGTCACGATCATGTCGACCACGTTCTTGCCCGTCAGCGGCAGCGTGCAGGCCGGGATGAACTTCGGGCTGCCATCCTTGGCATTGTGTTCCATGACCACGATGATCTTCTTGACGCCTGCAACGAGGTCCATCGCCCCGCCCATGCCCTTGATCATCTTGCCCGGGATCATCCAGTTGGCGATGTCGCCATTCTCGTCCACTTCCATCGCGCCGAGCACGGTCAGGTCGATATGCCCGCCCCGGATCATCGCGAAGCTCGCAGCGCTGTCGAAGTACGCCGACTGGGGCAGTTCGGAGATCGTCTGCTTGCCCGCATTGATGAGATCGGGGTCTTCCTCGCCCTCAAACGGGAACGGCCCGATGCCGAGCATCCCGTTTTCCGACTGGAGCGTCACCGTGATGCCCTGCGGCACATGGTTTGCGACCAAGGTCGGGATGCCGATGCCGAGGTTGACGTAATAGCCGTCCTGCAGCTCCTGTGCCGCGCGGGCGGCCATTTCGTCTCTCGTCCAAGCCATTATGCGGTTTCCTCAGTCTGTTCGGTTTTTTGGCGCACAGTGCGGAACTCGATCTTCTTGTCATAGGGCGCGCCCACGATCATGCGCTGCACATAGACGCCCGGCAGGTGGATGCCGTCCGGATCGAGGCTGCCCACCGGCACGATCTCTTCGACCTCGACCACGCAGACCTTCCCGCAGGTCGCGGCCGGCAGGTTGAAGTTGCGGGCGGTCTTGCGGAACACAAGGTTGCCGCTCTCATCGGCCTTCCACGCCTTCACGATGGCGAGATCGGCAAAGATGCCACGTTCGAGGATATAGTCCTCGCCGTTGAAGGACTTCACTTCCTTGCCTTCGGCGACCTGGGTGCCAACACCGGTCTTCGTATAGAAGCCGGGTATGCCAGCTCCCCCTGCGCGCATCCGCTCGGCCAGCGTGCCCTGCGGGCAGAACTCGACCTCGAGCTCGCCGGCCAGATACTGCCGCTCAAACTCCTTGTTCTCGCCCACATAAGACGAGATCATCTTTCTGATCTGGCGCGTGCGCAGCAGCTTGCCGAGCCCTTCGCCATCAATCCCAGCATTGTTCGACGCAACCGTCAGACCTGTCACGCCCGAGGCCACGATCGCATCAATCAGCCGCTCCGGTATCCCGCACAGGCCAAAGCCACCCGCCGCCACCAGCATGTCATCGCGCAACAGCCCGTCCAGCGCCGCCGTTGCATCGGGGTAGAGTTTTTTCATTGCTCACGAGTCTCCCTTGCGAGACGCGCAATAGCGAAGGTTTTGGCGGCGGACAAAACTTATGTTGCAGAGCAACATATTTGACGCCTGGAAAATTGCGTCAGGCGACGCTTGTACCGAACAGAGAGCCGATCGCCGCTGTCGCGGCCATGGCGAACGCGCCCCAGAAGGTGACGCGCAGCACCGCCTTGCCGACAGGTGCGCCGCCCATTTTCGCCCCCACCCCGCCGAGCAGCGCGAGGAAGAGCAGCGAGGCGCCAGCAATCCAGTATTCCACGCCCATACGCGGCGCGAGAAGCGTCATGAGGAGAGGCAGGGCCGCCCCGATGGAAAAGGCCAGAGCCGACGCCCATGCCGCCTGAATAGGACGCGCCGCCATCTCTTCGGTCAGGCCCAGCTCATCGCGCAGATGCGCCTTCAGCGCATCCTTCGCCATCAACTGGTCGGTCACCTGTTCGGCGAGCGCGCGGTCGAGCCCGCGCTTCTCATAAATGGCGATCAGCTCCGCGCGCTCAAAGTCCGGATTGTCCGAAAGCTCGGCCTTTTCCTTGGCAATATCGGCGGCCTCCGCATCGGCCTGCGAGCTGACCGAAACATATTCGCCCGCCGCCATCGACATGGCGCCCGCAACCAGACCGGCCGTCCCGGTCAGCAGGATGGCGGCTGTATCCGCGCCGGCCGCCGCAACGCCAAGGACAAGGCTCGCCGTGGAGACGATCCCGTCATTGGCGCCGAGGACAGACGCCCGCAGCCAGCCGATCCGGTCCAGCAGATGGTTTTCAGCATGGATGCGGGCCATGGGATCAATACTCCAGCTTGAGACCGGGCCGCTTCCAGCGCGTCTTTGCAAGGCGCCCCGTGCCCGACAGACAGATCCACGCGTCCATCATGTCATCGCCGCCAAAGCAGATGTTGGTGGTAAAGACGTCGTCGGTCGCCACGAACTCGACCAGCTCGCCTTCGGGCGAGATGACCGAGATGCCGCACTCGCCGATGGTCGCGACGCAGATGTTGCCGCTCGCTTCCATCGCCAGGCTGTCAAAGAACTTGTAGCCAGCAGGCCGATAGATCGGGATGCCGGGGCCGCCGGGGCCAGCCGTATCATCCACCTTGCCGGGCGCGATGACGTTGAAGGCCATCAGGCGGCAGGTATAGGTCTCCGCCGCATAGAGCCGCTTGCCGTCCGGAGACAGGCCGACGCCATTGGGGTTGTTCGACGGGAAGATGACTTCCTCCAGCGCGCTGCCATCGGTCTTCGCGTAGAAGATGCCGACAATGTCATGACAGCGCTTGGCATAGTCGACCTTGCCGTGATCGGTGAACCAGAAGCCGCCATGCGCATCGAACACGATGTCGTTCGGCCCGCGCAGCACGCAGCCGAAATCACCCGACTTGTACAGTACCTCGACGGCACCGGTTTCAATGTCGATCCGCTCGATCCGGCCGCCGGTATAGTCGTCGGCAATGCCGTGCGGCGCATATTCGCCATTGGCGCCGCGCGCCCAGTTAAACCCGCCATTGTTGGTGCAATAGAGTTTGCCATCAGGGCCAAGCGCCAGACCGTTCGGCCCGCCACCCGGCTTGGCCACCACCTCCTTGCGACCATCGGGCCACACCCGCGTGATCTGCCCCAGCGCGATCTCCGTCAGGATGACGCTGCCGTCCGGCATGGCGACCGGTCCCTCAGGGAAGGCCAGACCATCGGTTACGATTTCCATTCTTCACTCTCCCGCCTTGTTTCATGGTTCTGCACGAAACTTGGCAGGCACGCGCACCGTTGGAAAGGCCGAATGCGCAATCCGGATCAGGATTGCATTATTTGATCCGGGTCTGGAACGAGACCGTGAAGCTGGGCTGCCCTGAAGCCGTCGCCCCCGCCATCACGCCAGTCGGCCGGATACAGACGAAGCGGATCGTCGGATCAAATCCGGCCGCAGGCGTATCGGTGCACGCCGCAAAGCTCGCAGGCGTCGTTGCCGATTTTGACCAGCGGACATCGGTCGCCGCATTGAAGCTGAGGCCACTGACAGGCGTGCCGTTGGTAAAGGCCACGGCACTTGCCCCATTATATTCCAGCGCCGCCGGCAACGGGTCCAGAATGAAGATCGTGTTGCTGTCCACACCGAGCGTTCCCGAGTTCGACACATTGATCGCATAGCTGAGCACCGCACCGGGGATCAGTTTCGGGTTGGTCGTGCCGTTGACGGGATCGGAGATCACGACCGACGACTTGACTGTCGTCAGCGCGGCATTGGACGGACGGGGCGTGTTGGTAACGGTGCAGGTGATGAGATCACCGAGAATGGGCGTAATCGTTGACGGCACGGCATAGCTGGTGGTCGACCCGTTGCGGGCGTTGGTGCATGACATGGTCGCGGTATATTGTGCCAGGACCGTCGTCCCGGCCGCCGCCTCTGCGAAGGTGTAGGCCTGCCCCGCCGTCACTTTCGTGAGCGCTGTTGCGCCATTGGTGACTGTCGTGCCGGTCCCGGTCGTGGTTGTGGTCGCAATGGTGGTCACACCCCGGGCGATGCTCATGACAAACTGATCGGTGCTGAAGCGCCGCCCCGTACCGGCCAAGACCTTCTGGATGCGGACATGGGGAAACGCTGTGTTGGTAAAGGTGCACGCCACCGCATCGCCAAACTGGAGCGCACCAAAATCATAGCTGGTGGTTGCAAGATTGGTCGGCAGCGGGGTGGAAGAGCCAGTTGCCGTGTTGGTGCAGGACAGGCTGGGACTGTAGCTGGTGATCGGGCTGACACTGCCGCCCGCCATGGATTCGCTGAGCGTGAGAGGGATGCCTGATGCCAGTGACACGGCCGCTGCGGTGAATGGCCCGGTCCCGGTGCCAGAGGTCGTACCCGTCGCAAGAATGGTACCGGACGAGGTGGCCTTCACGTCGAACTTGAACTGGTCGGTTGCGTCCACGCGTGCGCCGTTGATGACCTTGGTCAGCCGGATGGATGCAAAGCGGACCGCGAACATCGCGCCCTGGAGACCCCCGCCGACCAGTGTCGTGCGCACCTGCGTCGGGCTGGTAGACCCCACGATATAGCCACCGACAGTGCCTGCGACGCCGGTTTCGGTGAAGGTGGCTGTGCCGAGCCCTGATGTCGTCGGGTAGGTCGAGCCGCTGATCGGATCGACCTGATCGAGCAGCGTCCAATTGCCGCCGTTCGTATCGAAGCTAAGTGACTCTCCCCCGTTGGTGGACTCCGCATCCGCCGCAACGAACATATAAGCCGTGACCGCAGGTGACCCGGGTGGCGGCGTGATCGCGATGGCGGAAATTGTGACCTGTGTGGTGCCTGCCGCCGTTTGATAGAGGATGGGCCGGTTCGGAATGCCGAGGAACGCCGTGTTGCCGACCGCGGCACCCGTCCACGACGGCGCGGCAATCGAGGTGATGGCGGCACCCGTCGTCTTGACATTGAACGTCAGCGTCGCGCCATCGGAGAGGGTGTAGCTGAAGTTCTGCCCCGCGCCGGACCGCGCCGTCGTGTCGTTATAGGCGGTGAAGTCGAGCCAGCAGTAAGTCTGCCAGCTTGCAGGGGCTGTGCCTTGCGACGTCGCAGGCGCGCACACCGCAGCGAGTGCGGGCCCGGACCAGGCCATGATCAACATGGCAAGCAATTGCGCGAAACGCCGCGCAATGGCCTGCATCCTGTCGTTCCCCAACGCAGTCCCCCCGGCTGTATGGCCTCCTACTCGGGCCCGCACTCGCGTGGTTTTCTAGGTAAAAACCATAAATATATCCATAATGGTGCAAAGATGGATGTTGCACTGGGCGCTCCCGCGAGCGCATGGAGCGGCGATGACAATCCGATCCCTTTTTGCGACCCCGTTCTACGAAGGAACGCTGGATGATGCGGACCTGCTCGCGGAGCTTGAGGGCTCCTGCCGGGCGCTGGAGGAAGACGATGTCGCCGGGCAGAACTGGTCGAAGGATCATGGCTATAAGGGCTATACGTCCTACGCCTCGCTCAATGACCTGACGATCCGCGACCCCGCCTTTGACGACCTGAAGCGCATACTCGACAAGCATGTCCGCGCCTTTGCCGAGGCCTGCCATTTCGATCTCGGCCGCAAGCCGAAGCTCGACAGCCTGTGGGTCAACGTGCTGAAGCCGGGCGGCACGCACAGCGGCCATATCCATCCGCACAGCATCATTTCGGGCACCTGCTATATTCTGGTGCCCAAGGGCGCTGGCGCGCTCAAGCTGGAGGACCCGCGCCTTGCCCGGATGATGGCGGCGCCTGCCAGGCGCGCCGATGCGCCACCTGAATTCCAGCCCTTCATCTATGCCGAGCCGCGGCCGGGAACGATCTTCCTCTGGGAAAGCTGGCTCACGCATGAGGTGGTGTCCAGCAAAGCCAAGACGGACCGCATCTCCATCAGCTTCAATTACCGTTAGACGGGAGTTATAGAGCGCTATGACACAGACGTACGACGCCGAACTCAAACTCTTCATCAATGGCAGCTGGCGCACCGGCGAAGGCCGGAACGAACACGCCGTCGTCAATCCCGCCACCGGAGACGCTATTGCCGCGCTGCCGCTGGCAACCGAGGCCGATCTCGATGAGGCGCTGGCGGCCTCCGAACGCGGCTTCGCAACATGGCGCGCAATGGACGTCGAGGCGCGCGGCGCCATCCTGCGCAAGGCGGCCACGCTCATCCGCGAGCGGACGGAGGACATTGCGACCCTCCTGACGCTGGAACAGGGCAAGCCGCTCGTCGAAGCACGCGGCGAAGTCGCCTCTTCCGCCGGGCTGTTTGACTATTATGCCGAAGAGGCCAAGCGGGCCTATGGCCGCGTGCTGGTGCGCCCGACGGGTCAGAGGTCAATGGTCCTCAAGCAGCCGGTCGGCCCGACCGCGACCTTCACGCCGTGGAATTTCCCGGTCTATCTGATGTCCAAGAAGCTGGCCGCCGCGCTTGCGGCCGGATGCTCGGTCATCGCCAAGCCGCCGGAAGAAACGCCGGGCTGCACCTCCGCCCTGATGCGTTGTGTGATCGATGCAGGCGTCCCCGCCGATGTCGCGCAGCTCGTCTATGGCGTGCCTGATACTGTCAGCCGCCGTCTCATCGGGTCAAAGACGATCCGCAAGGTCAGCTTCACCGGCTCGATCCCGGTCGGCAAGCATCTGATGCGCCTCGCCGCCGATGGCGTGAAGCGCATCACGATGGAACTCGGCGGCCATGCGCCGGTCCTGATCTTCGACGATTGCGATCTGGAAAAGACGCTCGACATGGTCGTGCCGCAGAAGTTCCGCAACGCAGGGCAGGTCTGCGTCTCGCCGACACGCTTTTACGTGCAGCGTGGCATCTATGACCGCTTTGTCGAAGGCTTTGCCGCCCGCACAAAGCAGGTGAAGACGGGCAGCGGGCTGGACCCCGACACCAAGATGGGGCCGCTCGCCAATCCGCGCCGTCCCGATGCGATCGATGCTTTGGTCGAGGACGCCCGCAGCAAGGGCGCCAAGGTTCTCGCGGGCGGCGCGCGCGGCAATCAGGGCTTCTTCTACCAGCCGACCGTCCTTGCCGATGTGCCGCTGGAGGCCGATGTCATGTCGAACGAGCCCTTTGGACCGCTCGCGCTCATCCGCCCGTTCGACACCTTCGATGAGGCCATCGAGCAGGCCAACCGCCTGCCTTATGGCCTTGCCGCCTTTGCCTTCACCGAAAATGGCCGTCAGGCGAACCTGCTCGGCGATGCGATTGAAAGCGGCATGGTCGGCATCAACACCTTTGCCATCTCGGTTCCCGATGCGCCCTTTGGCGGCATCAAGGAATCGGGCTTTGGCAGCGAAGGCGGGCCGGAAGGGCTGGACAGCTATCTCGTGACCAAGGCGATCCATCAGGCGTGATCCAGATCAATGACATTCCGGGGGGCAGCGCCAATGGTGCGATGTCGCCCACTGGAGGAGGATCACGTCATGCCAACCAACGAAGGAACCCTTGATCGCGCCCTGCGCGTCCTTGTCGGCCTGGCGCTCATTGCGATGGTCTTTGTCGGGCCAAAGGCAGTCTGGGGCTGGATCGGCGTCGTGCCCTTGCTGACCGGCCTGGTCGGCTTTTGCCCGCTCTATCGTCTGATCGGCATCAACACCTGCCCGCGCCGCTGACCGCATTCCGGGCATAGCCAGCAGGCCCCGCCTCGCGTAGACGGGGCCATGGCTTTGAAGGCAGCAAGATGAAACGGCCCCTATGGGTCGCCGCAGGCGTCGCATCGCTTGCGCTCGGTGCGATTGGCGCGGTTCTGCCGCTGTTGCCGACGGTGCCATTCGTGATCCTGGCCGCCTTCTGCTTTGGACGCGGCAACCCGGCATGGGAGGCAAAGCTCCTCGCCCACTCCACCTTCGGGCCGCACATCCGCAGCTGGCGGGAAAAGGGCGCGATCAGCCGCAAGGGCAAGCTCGCCGCGACAGGTGCGTTCGCCGCCAGCATCCTGTTCGGTTTCTGGGCGATGCGCTGGCCCTATGTCGCCATTCCGCCCGTGGTCGCCGTGATCTGCCTCAGTTGGCTGTGGACGCGGCCCGAAGCCTGATCTTCCAAGGGCGGCGCTTCCCGCCTAAAGACGGTTCATGACAAACACCAAGACACGTACCGGCGGCCGCATCCTTGTCGATCAGCTCGTGATCCAGGGCTGCGACCGCATCTTCTCCGTTCCCGGTGAGAGCTTCCTCGCGGTGCTCGACGCGCTCCACGATACGCCGCAGATCCAGAACGTCGTCTGCCGTCAGGAAGGCGGCGTAACCTTCATGGCCTGCGCCGATGGCACGCTGACCGGACGGCCGGGCATCGCCTTTGTGACGCGCGGGCCGGGCGCGACCAATGCCTCCATCGGTGTCCATGTCGCCATGCAGGACTCGCAGCCGATGATCCTGTTCATCGGCGACGTGGATCGCGGAATGAAGGACCGTGAGGGCTTTCAGGAAGTCGATTTCGCCGCGATGTTCGGACCCTTGTGCAAATGGGCGGCGCGGATCGACGATCCCGCCCGCATCCCCGAATATGTGGCCCGCGCGTTCAACGTCGCGATGTCGGGTCGGCCCGGTCCGGTCGTCCTCGCACTGCCTGAGGACATGCTGTGCGAAGACGCGGTGGCGCTTGATCGGCCACGTGTCGATGCCATCATGCAGGCGGCCCAGCCTGACCAGATGGCGGACCTCGCAGCCCGGCTGAACGCCGCCAAGGCGCCCGTTGCGATCATTGGCGGGGCAGGCTGGACGCCCAAGGCCGCGCGTGATTTCCAGACCTTTGCCGAACGCTGGGGAATCCCGGTGGCTGCCGGGTTCCGGCGGCAGGATGCCTTCGCCAATGACTCGACTGTCTGGGCGGGCAATCTCGGCTATGGGCCCAATCCGAAGCTTGTTGCCCGCATCAAGGCGGCGGACCTTGTCCTCGCAGTCGGTGCCCGGCTGGGCGAGGCGACGACCGACAGCTACACGCTGATCACGCCCGACCATCCCCGCCAGACGCTCATTCACGTCCATCCCGACCCAAACGAGCTGCACCATGTCTATCACGCAGACCTTGCCATCTGCGCGGACATGACACGCTTTGCCGAAGCGGCCGCCGCGCTCCCCCCGCCTGCGACGCCGTCATCTGCCGGTGCCGAAGCCCATGCCGAATGGCGCGCGTGGAACACGCCCGCGCCTTTCGAGACCAAGGTCGATCTCGGCATGTGCGTGGCGGCGATGCGCGACGCACTCCCGGCCGACACGGTGATCTGCAACGGCGCGGGGAACTTCTCCGGCTGGTGGCACCGCTATTGGCCCTATGGCGGCCCGGGCACGCAACTGGCCCCGACGGCGGGCGCGATGGGCTATGGCCCGCCCGCCGCCGTGGCCGCAGCCCTCCGGCGCCCGGACAGGACGGTCGTCGCCCTCGCCGGGGATGGCGACTTCATGATGAACGGGCAGGAACTGGCCACCGCCATGCAATATGGCTGCAACATCATCGTGATCGTCGTCGACAATGGCGTTTACGGCACGATCCGCATGCACCAGGAACGTGAATATCCGACGCGTATCTCCGGCACGGCGCTGTCCAACCCCGACTTTGCCGAGCTTGCCCGCGCTTATGGCGGCTGGGCGGCGACCGTCGAGACCACTGAAGCGTTTGCCCCGGCGCTGGCGGAGGCGAAGGAGCGATCAGGGCTGCGTCTGCTTCACCTGAAGACCGACCCCGAACGGATCAGCGCAGGGACAACGATTTCGGCGTTGCGGGGAAACTGAACACCCGCTTGCCCTGAGCATGTCGAAGGGCCGTCCCGTTCCATCGCGAAGGGGAAGGATGAGGCTTCGACAAGCTCAGCCCGAACGGGACGAAGTGTATCGGCCTAGTCCCCCGCGCGCTTGGCCGTGCGGAAGCTCTCCCGCGTCACCGGATAGCCGAGGCCCTCCGGGATGCAGAGCCACGTCTCCTCCCCGTGCTTTTCGACCCAGGGCGTGACCATTTCCACGGGGGTCTCCCGGGCATGGTCTGCAGCCGCATCAAAGCTGTCGAACATCGCGAGGCGTTCCAGATTGCGGTGCGTGGGGAAGATGACATGGACGTCACCGCGCAGTGCGGCGTCGATCGTGGCTTGCGCGCTGTCCCAGAAAGTGCGGACATTCTCGGTCGCATCGACAATGGCTTCGGGCAGATCATCGGGCGCCCGCGCAATGTAGAAGCGCGTGTCAAACACCCGGGCTTCCTTGAAATTGGGCCGCCAGCGGGCAAAAGGCACGAGCTGGTGCAGGTCAAGCTCTAGCTGGGCCGCGTCAAGAAGTTCGCTGAACAGCTTGCGATCATGCAGCGCCTTGCGCGCCTCCTCCAGCCAGCCGGAGGGCGGTGCCGTCGTGAGGCCAATGGGGACGCCCGATTCCTCGATGGTCTCGCGGATGGCAGCGATGCGCGCGGCGGCGCAATCAAGCTCGATATACCCGTGACGAGCGGCCAGCAGATGATCGTCGGCATCGATGCGGCCACCGGGAAAGACGATTGCCCCACCCGCAAAGGCCATCCCCTTGGAACGTTCGACCAGCAGCAGTTCGGGCGGACCCGCCTCCCGTTCCCGAAACAGGATGAGCGTCGCGGCGGGAATGGCAGGCACCATGTTGTTCGGATCACCGGTTTCGATATTCACGCGCGTCTCTCTCCTGCCGGACTGTTTCCGTACGTCGTGTCTTGAACCACAGCGCGCGACGCGACAAGCTGCTAACTCGACCAGTCCGGTCGGCAGGAGAAGGTCATGGGCATCGTCGAACTGCTGGGCGTCGCCGCCAGCGTCAGCCTTCTCGCCGGATGGCGGCTCTATCTGTGCGTTTTCGGCACGGGCCTCGCCATGTATTTCGGCCTGATTCAAGCACCTGAGCATGTGCAGGGGCTTCAGGTTCTGGCCAACCCCTGGGTCATCGGCGTGGCCGGTCTCGGCCTCGTGGCCGAGTTTTTCGCCGACAAGGTTGCCTGGCTCGATTCGCTGTGGGACTCGGTCCACACCGCTATTCGCCCCATCGGCGGGGCACTTTTGGCAATGGCGATCGTCGATCCGTCCAACACGACATGGCAGGTGGTGGCGCTGCTCCTCGGCGGCAGCGCGGCGCTCGTCAGCCATGGCGCAAAGGCCGGCACGCGCGCCATCGTCAATGCCAGCCCGGAGCCGTTCAGCAATGTCGCCGTCTCAACCGGTGAGGACATCGTGACCGGCGGGCTGCTCTACCTTGTCCTGCAGGAACCGGTCGCCGCCGGCTTGGTCGCCGTCGCCCTGTTGCTGGGCGCACTGGCACTGCTCATCGCGGTGCGGCGGATGCTGCAGAAACTGTTCGCAGTGCCAGAGGCAAAGACCGACGCGGGCTGAGACCTTTCGAACACCTCAACCAACCGTTTGGGCTGAGCCTGTCGAAGCCCTGCCCTTTCCTGGACACCTGACCGTCACAAGGAAGGACGGCCCTTCGACAGGCTCAGGGCAAACGGAACAGGTTAACGGATGGAGCCGTTAGACCCGCATCGGCATCAGCACGTAGAGCGCCGGCGACTTGTCATTTTCGCGGATCAGCGTCGGTGCCGCTGCATCGGCGAGATGCACTTCAACCGTCTCGCTTTCGATCTGGCTCAGAATGTCCATCAGATAGCGGGCGTTGAAACCGATTTCAAAAGCATCCGAGCCATATTCGCCGGGCACTTCTTCCGCCGCCGTGCCATTTTCGGGCGAGGTGACGGACAGGGTGATCCGGTCCGGTTCCAGCGCCATCTTCACCGCGCGGGTCTTTTCCAGCGCGATGGTCGACACGCGGTCGACGCCCGCCATGAAGGCCTTGGGGTCGATCTTCAGGATCTTGTCATTCCCCGTCGGGATGACGCGGTTGTAATCCGGGAAAGTGCCGTCGATCAGCTTCGATGTCAGCACAGCGGTCCCAAGGCCAAACCGGATCTTGGTGGCCGACAGCGTGACTTCCACTGTGCCTTCGACTTCGTCGAGCAGCTTGCGGAGTTCGGCCACGCATTTGCGCGGCACGATGATGTCGGGCATCCCTTCGGCACCCTCCGGCCGCGGCACGGTGACGCGGGCGAGCCGGTGACCGTCGGTCGCCGCAGCCTTCAGCACCGGCTGGCCGTCATCGGCCACGTGCAGGAAAATGCCGTTGAGGTAATAGCGCGTCTCTTCGGTCGAGATCGCAAAGCGCGTCTTGTCGATGATCTGGCGCAGCGTGACCGCCGGCAGTTCGAACTTGGTCGGCAGATCGCCTTCGGCAATGATCGGGAAGTCATCGCGCGGCAACGTGTTCAGGCTGTAGCGCGAGCGGGCCGCCACGACCTGCATCTTGCCGTCCGATGCGGTGAGCGAGACCTGCGTGCCTTCCGGCAGCTTGCGGACGATGTCGAACAAAGTGTGCGCCGAAACGGTGGTGGACCCGGCCACCTCCACGCTCGCCGCTTCCATCGTTTCGTTGATCTGGAGATCAAGGTCGGTCGCCATCAGGCGCATCGAGCCATCGGCCATCGCCTCGATCAGCACGTTCGACAGGATCGGGATCGTGTTGCGGCGCTCCACCACGGACTGGACGTGTCCGAGGCTCCTGAGCAGATTTGCGCGTTCGATCGTCGCCTTCATTCAAAACCCCCGGAAGATGGTCTGACCCCCTGCCGCGCAGGGTTTTATGGTTTCGCGGACGGTCATGGACAAGATTGCGCCTGCGGGCAAGACCGGGCACGGCTTGCCATCTGATAATTTTGTGGGAAAAGCGCGAGGCATGACACTTAAAGGCCGCATCTTCATCGCTCGCCACGGCGAGACTGTTTTCAACTTTGCCAAGAGGATGCAGGGCGACAAGCGCGATACGCCGCTGACGCGCACGGGATTCGCGCAGGCCGACGCCATGGGGTCCGACCTCGCCAACTGGATCGCGCCGGGGCATCCGCTGAAGATGTGGTCCTCGCCGTCCGGGCGCGCGCTGCAGACGCTGGCCATCATCTGCGAACATATCGGCCAGGACTGGCATGAGGCGCTGCACGACCCGCGCCTCTTCGAGATCAATGTCGGCGACTGGGCCGGACGCACCTATGCCGAGATCATGGACGAGATTGGCCCGATCGTGGACCCCGAGACCGGCCTGTTCAGCGTCCGCGCGCCCAATGGCGAATGGTATGACGAGATTGCGGCCCGCCTGTCGAGCTGGATTGCGGATACGGCGGACTATGAAGGTGACCGGCTTGTGCTGATGCACGGCATGTCGAGCCGCGTGCTGCGCGGACTGCTGCTGGGCCTCGACGTCGAGGAACCCTGGAAGGCACCCGTCGCGCCGAGCCTGCCGCAGGGGACGATGGTCGTCATCGAGGACGGTGTCGAAAAGATCGTCCGGCAGGGCGGCGGAACCCATCTCGCGTGAGGCGCAGCCTCGTCTTTCTGGGTCTTCTTTTGGCGGCTGGATCCGTCCAGGCCCGTGAGGCGCTTGGCATCTTCGACGGCTGGGGCGCGTTTCGCGATGACACGCCCTATCGCTGCTTTGCCATTGCCGAGCCGGTCGAAAAGCCTGACGGCAAATGGCGGCCCTTTGCGAGCGTCGGCCATTGGCCCGACCGCAATGTGCGCAGCCAGCTACACATCCGCCTCAGCAGGGAACGGCGACCTTCGGCCGATGTCATGCTGACCGTGGGGGATCGCCGCTGGCGACTGGTCGCCGGGCCGTATGATGCCTGGGCACCCTCCCCCCGGCACGATGCCTTCATCATCGCCAAGATCCGCGCCGCGCGCTCAATGAGCGTCAGTTCGGTCGCAAAGGATGGCGGCGCCTTCGCCGACACCTATCGGCTCAAGGGCGCGGCAACCGCAATCGACGCGGCGGCGCTGGGGTGTATGAACAAGTAAGCGCCTCACCAATCCCGTTTGGGCTGAGCGTGTCAAAGCCCCGTACTTCGCTGGACACCAAAGGCCAAAGAAGGGGCGGCCCGTCGACACGCTCAGGGCAAACGGAAGCGGTGCAAAGTTTTGTCCGAAACCACGGAGATCAAGGCGCGCCCACCGCCGCCTTGTGGTTGTCAGAGGCCAGCCGGTCGCTGGGCGGCGCGATCCCCGACGGGAGCAGGAACTTGATCTTGCGCGAGGCAAAATCGACCGAGACGCGCTGGAAGGCGCGCAGGCTTTCCATGCCGAGCAGCATCGACGGCTTCTTTTCAAGCTCGAAAACCTTGAACGGATGCGCATCGGCAAAGGCCAGCGCCGCATTGCCCAGCATCACGCCGCCGATGCGCAGCTTGTTGACGATGGTGTAGTCCGCAGGCGTCGACTTCCCGAGAACGTCGATCATTTCAATCGGCTTGACCGGCGTTGTCGGGTTGCGTTCGACCATCAGCTTGCGCAGCTTGGAATTGCCGACGCTGTTCTGCGCCCCGGTGTCGACGATCACCCAGACCTTTTGGCCATTGGCATCGGCATCTGCCAGCACCAGCTGCCCAAGCCGCGTGCGCGCCGTGACGACGATGAGATCACTCCCTTCGGGGAGGACATCTTCGGGCGTGTCCGACGCCTGCAAGGTCATCGTGCCCGCCGGAAAGTCGATGACGATCCGCTGCCCTTTCAGGCTGTCGATCCCGATCAGGCCATCAGCGCCGATGAACCGGCGGGGCAGCGCCGCCGCCTTCACCCTGCGCGCAACATTGGTCGACACCTGCACGCGGTCAATCTTCACGATGTTGACCTCAGCCGAGCCGCCCATGGCGTGGAGCTTCGCCGTTCCACTGCGCGGCAGGGCAAGCTGTTCGGCGAGTTCGCGGGATATGACCGTCCGGTCGGCACCGGTGTCGATCACGAACTGAAAGGGGCCCTGCCCGTTGATCGTCACGGGGACGGTCATGCGGTTCGCCAGATCGCTGCCCGTTTCGACGGTCGAGGCGACCGGCGGCACGTCGCTGACCGGCGCTGTCGGCGTTTCGGCAGAAAGTGGTGCGGCGAAAAGCAGCGCGGCCGCAATGGCACCCGTGCGCATCATCCTCTCCTCAGCATTCCGGCTATGTCTTCAGGCTGCCGGAGGGTCAGGATAGCACCGGCCGGAGGCGGCGCAAACGAGTCTTTCCGGCCTAGCCCGTCTGCATCGCCGCGCGTGCAAGCGTTTCTGCTTCAAAGAGAAGCTGGTCTTCGCTCGCGCGTTGGGCGACGCTTTCCTGCCCGATGATCGCCATGACAGGCACGGCAAGCGGACTGATTCGGTTGAGCGTCCGGTGCACCATCGTGTCGGTCGCGCGATCGAGCAGCGCGCCCAAGCGGCCGACATCGGCCATGCGCGTCCGCGCGTCGGCCCAGGCCGCCTCGATCAGCAGATGGTCGGGCTCATATTTGCGCAGCACGTCATAGATGAGGTCGGTCGAGAAGGTGACCTGCCGCCCCGTCTTGCGCTTGCCGGGGATCTGCCGTTCGACCAGCCCGCCGATAATCGCGACTTCGCGGAAAGCCCGCTTCAGCAGCGCCGAATTCTCCACCCAGTCAACGAACTCATCGGTCATGATGTCGCGCGACAGCAGCTCTTCGGGGCGCTCGACCGGCTCAAGGCTCCAGATTGCAAAGCTGTAGTCGTTGGCGACAAAGCCGATGGGATGGAGGCCGCGCGCCTCCATCCGGCGTGTGATGAGCATGGCCAGCGACTGGTGCGCGTTCCAGCCTTCGAAGCTGTAGATGACCATATAGTGCATCTGTTCATGCGGGAATGTCTCGACAAGCAGTTCACCGGGCGCCGGGATGGTGGAGACAATCGCCTGCATCTCCAGCCATTCGCGGACATCATCGGGGAAGCGCGTCCAGCTTTTCCGGTCATGGAGGAACGTCCGCACCCGTCCGGCCAGATGCGTCGTCAGCGGCATGCGCGCGCCCATATAGCTTGGAATGCGGGCCTTCTTGGTCGTGGCCCGCACGATCAGATCCGTTCCGTCGGTCCGCTCAACCTCAAGGCTCATCCCGGAAAAGGCAAAGGTATCCCCCGGCATCAGGCTGGCGGCGAAATACTCGTCGAGCTGGCCAAGGCGCCGTCCGTTCTTGAAGCGCACGTCGAGCATGGGCGTGTCGACAATGATCCCGGCATTGAGCCGGTGCTGCGCGGCGAATTGCGGATGGGTGACGCGCCACAGGCCGTCCTTGCCCTTGGTCAGACGGCGGAACCGGTCATAGGCCCGCAGCGCATAACCGCCCGTCGCAATGAAATCGAGCAGACGGGCAAACTGTTCCGGCGTCACGTCCCGATATTGGTGGCAGCCGCGGAGTTCCGACAGCATCTCCGCTTCGTCGAACGGCGCCGCGCACGCGCACGCCATGATGTGCTGGGCAAGGACATCGAGGCTCCCGGCGCGGAACGGCTCACCGTCCAGCACGCCTTCCTGAATGGCATCATAGGCCGCCAGGGCCTCGAGGTATTCGAAGCGATTGCCGGGCACGAGGATCGCCTCCGACGGCTCGTCCAGCCGGTGATTGGCACGGCCGATCCGCTGCAACAGGCGCGATGACCCCTTGGGCGCCCCCATCTGGATCACGCAGTCGACGCTGCCCCAGTCCACCCCCAGATCAAGGCTGGCCGTCGCGACAAGCGCGCGGATGCGGCCATCGGCCATCGCATTTTCAACCTTGCGCCGCGCCTCTATGTCCAGACTGCCATGGTGGATGCCGATGGGCAGCTTGAGCTCATTGGCGTCCCACAGCTCCTGAAAGATCAGCTCGCACAGCCCGCGCGTGTTGCAGAAGACAATCGTCGTCTGGTGCGTCTCAATCTCGGCCATCACCTGTTCGGCGGCATAGGCGCCCGAATGTCCGGCCCAGGGCACGCGATCTTCCGGCAGCAGAATATCGAGCTTTGGCGGCGCGCCGGGATCACCGAGCACGAGCCGGACGTCGCCGCCCGACGGGGCGAGCCATTGGCGATACTGGTCGGGCTCTGCCACCGTCGCCGACAGCGCCGTCCGCCGAATCTGCGGGGCAATCGCCTGCAACCGCGCCATCGACACGTTGAGCAGGTCGCCGCGCTTGCCGGTGGCAAAGGCATGGACCTCGTCAATGATGATGCGCTTCAGCCCGGCGAACATCTGGAAGCTGTCGGGATAGGAGAGGAGCAGGCTCAGGCTTTCGGGCGTGGTCAGCAGGATTTGCGGCGGGCGGGCGCGCTGGCGGGCCTTTCGGTCCGAAGGCGTGTCACCCGTGCGGGTCTCCACCCGGATGTCGAGCCCCATCTCCTCAATGGGCCGGAGCAGATTGCGCCGCACATCGACCGCAAGCGCCTTTAAGGGCGAGATGTAGAGCGTGTGCAGGCCGTCTTCTGGCGCTTCGATCAGGTCGGCAAGCGTCGCGAGAAACCCCGCCAGCGTCTTGCCCGCCCCCGTCGGCGCGACGAGCAGGGCGTGCGCCCCCGCGCGCGCCGCCTCAAGCATCTCGACCTGATAGCGGCGCGGTTGCCAGCCACGGCTGTCGAACCAGTTCTGCAGGGGCGGCGGAAGCGACGTCACGCCCTCTTATGCACGTTTAGGGCGCCTGCGCTCCAGCCCGAATTGCACGCGGCGCGACCTGAACTTTACGAATGTTTCATGAGGATGGCCGCCATGTTTGTGATATTCCTCGCCAAAATGACCCCTTCTGGAGCACCGCATGATCGCCACCATCAAGACGCAGCTTCGCCAGATGCGCCGCGAAGGAAAGGCCGTCGGCCTCATCAATGCGATTGCCTATGGCAATTACCAGATGAAGAACATCAAGGACTGGATGAACGCGGGATCCATGAAGAAGCTGCTCGATAAGCGGGCTTTTTCTCCGGACACCGAAAAGCTGGTGCAGTTCACCATGCACGAAAGCGGCGGGGCGATCCGGCCGTTGCAGAACCCCTGGGAAATCAGCGAGCTGATGAAGCGCGTCCGCGACAAGAAGCCGCGCGTCATCGTGGAAATCGGCACGGCGAAGGGCGGCACGCTCTTCCTCTTCTGCCAGCACGCGGCGGACGATGCGACGATCATCAGCCTTGACCTGCCCTTTGGCCGTAATGGCGGCGGCTATCCCAAGTGGAAGGAAAAACTCTACGCCAAGTTCGCCAAGCCCGGTCAGACGCTCCACCTCATGCGCGCCAACTCGCATCTGGACGAAACCCGCACCCGCATCGAAGCGCTCCTGAAAGGCCGCAAGATAGACGTGCTAATGATCGATGCCGACCACAGCTACGAAGGCGTGAAGCGCGATTACGACCTCTACTCACCTCTCGTCGCCGAAGACGGCTTCATCGCCATGCACGACGTGATCCCCAACCGCTTCGACCCCGAAATCGAAGTCCACCGCTTCTGGGACGAACTCAAGGCGACCGAAAAGACCGAGGAACTGGTCCATGACTATGGCCAGGGGAATTTGGGGATCGGGATTGTGCGGCGGTGATCGTGGGATCGTTACCGTTGCGCCTGAACACATGCCGTTTGCCCTGAGCCTGTCGAAGGGCCGTCCTTGCCTGTGAACCGCGCTGTCCGGAAGGACACTGCCTTGACTGGCTCAGCACGAACGGAGATGAGCGGTCCGCGGCCCCCCCCCTCTGTCCTAGTGCCCGACACTCCCCTGCCCCACACCTGACGCCACCAGCTGCGCGTCGATTTGCATCAGCAGCCGGTCCAATCCCGCCTGATCTTTCGCTTCGGCGCGGGCCACCAGCTCAGCGCCCGTATTTGAGGCACGCAGCAGCCACCAGCCGTCGGACGTGCGGACACGTGCGCCATCGGCGCGGTTGACCTCGGCGCCGTCGGTCGCGAGCCGGGCCAGAACCTCTTCGATGACCTGGAACTTGCGGCTGTCCTCGACCGGAAAGCGTAGCTCCGGCGTGGCGACGAGGGGCGGGAGGGCATCGTGCAGCTCGGTCAACGACCCGCCCTGATCTGCAACCGCCTCAATCAGCCGCAGCGCTGCGTAAAAGCCGTCATCAAAGCCATACCAGCGATCGGCGAAGAAGAAGTGGCCGGTCATCTCGCCGCCCAGCTGCGCGCCGCAGGCGCGCATTTTTGCCTTGATGAGGCTGTGCCCGGTCTTCCACATGACCGGCACACCGCCAAGCGTGGCCACCGTGTCGAACAGCGACTGGCTGGTCTTCACATCCGCGATCACGGTGGCGCCGGGCGAGGACTTCAGAAGAGTCTTCGCCAATATGGTCAAAAGCTGATCCCCGCGCAGCGTGCGGCCTTTGCCGTCGACCGCGCCCAAACGGTCGGCATCGCCGTCAAAAGCCACTCCGAAATCGAGCTTCTTCTCGACGACAAGGCGGCGCAGATCGTCAAGGTTCGCCTCCACCGTCGGATCAGGGTGGTGGTTGGGGAAATGGCCGTCAATCTCGGCAAACAGGACATGATGTTCGCCCGGCAGCCGCTGGACGAGGGCTGCGAGGACGGCGCCGCCCGCCCCATTGCCCGCGTCCCAGCCGATCCGGAATGTCTGGCGCGGCACGTCGCGGACGAGACGATCCAGATAGGCGTCAAAGACGTTGACGTCGCGCACATGGCCCGTGCCGCTTTCCCAATCCCCCGCCTCGGCCAGCGTGCCGAGCGCACGAATGCCGTCGCCGTGGAGCGGCGCATGGGCGTGCACCATCTTGAAGCCGTTGTGGTCGGGGGGATTGTGGCTGCCGGTTATCTGGATGCCGCCGTCAACGCCCTCCAATTCTGCCTCGGCATAATAGAGCATGGGCGTTGGCCCTAGGCCGATGCGCACGACGTCAATGCCCGTCTCGGTCAATCCCCTGATGAGCGCGGCCTCAAGCGCCGGCGACGACAGCCGCCCATCATAGCCGACCGCAACGGTGCGTCCCCCGGCCCGCCGGACACGCGTTCCAAAGCTGCGCCCGATCGCCCAGCCGTCCTCGGCGAAGAGCGTTTTCCCGACGACGCCGCGAATGTCATATTCGCGCAGGATGGACCGGTGGAAGCTATGCACGGCGCCGGACGGCCAGATCAATCATCCGCGCAGGCGACCGAGCAGCACGTCACGCGCCTGATTGACGCGCGCGGCAAGGTCGGCGCTGCCGCCGGCATCGGGATGCACCTTGGCGATCAGCCGCTTGTGCGCCTCCAGCACCGTCTCCGTATCAGCGTCCGGATCGATCCCGAGCAGCTTTGCCGCCTCCCCGCGCGACAACGCGCCGCTGGGCTGGAGCGCGCCCTTGCCGATCCAGATGATGATCCCGATGATCGCAACGAAAAGGAGAAAGCGCATCATGCCAGCGCCAGTTCCCGCTGCGCGGCATCCAGCGTCGGAAGCGCGAAGGCCGAGATCATTTCCCGCAATTCCTGCCGCGCCGCCACGTGGCTGACCGAGAAGCCCGCCAGATCCCCCTTGTCGAGCAGGGTCAGCCCCTTCGGGAACAGCTCACGATAGATCACGCGCTCGCTGAGGCCGGGCACCGTGCGAAAGCCGACGCGCTTGGACAGTTCGCCAAGCGCTGCCCCCACCCGGCGCATATTGTGCGCATCGAGATGCTGGAGCCGGTTGCGCAGGACAACCCAGTCGACCGTCGCATTGTCGGCCTGCGCGCGGACCTTGCGCAATTCCCAGATCAGTTCGGCGTAAAAGCTGGGCTTCTTGACCTTGAAGGTTTCGGCATCGACCTGACCAATGAGATCGAGATCGACGAAGCTGTCATTGATCGGCGTGACGATGGTGTCCGCCCGCGCGATGGCGGCGCGCGCAACGGGATCGTCGCGGCCGGGCGTGTCGATGATGATGAAATCCTGGCCATGGCCAAGGCGCGCAATCTCCTGATCGATCCCGGCTTCGGTCATCAGATCAAGCACCGAATATTTGGGCATGGCGAGGACCGCGTTGCGGCGGCGCATCGTCGCCTCGCGATTCTCCAGATAGCGGGCCAGCGTCTTCTGGCGCGTATCGAGGTCGATCGCAGCGACCTTGTGACCGGAAACAGCCAGCGCAACCGCAGTATGCACCGCCGTCGTCGACTTGCCCGATCCGCCCTTTTCATTGGCGAATACGATGATGTGCGGCTTGCCCCCGGACATAAATTACTCTTTTCCTTCCTTGATTCGCCCCGCACTACATCGCTAGAGGCGGCGTCCCAATTTCAATAACGGTGCAGGTGAACAGGTGCAAACCATCGATCGCAAAGCTGAGCTTTCGGAAGCGCTGGGCGCATTCCGCACGGCCGGCGAGTCGGTGGCGCTTGTGCCGACCATGGGCGCGCTTCACGACGGGCACATGGCGCTGGTGGACGAAGCCCGGCGGCGGGCCGACCGCGTCGTCGTGTCGATCTTCGTCAACCCGAAGCAGTTTGGCCCCAATGAGGATTTCGACGCCTATCCACGGCGGGCCGAAGCGGACGCAGCCAAATTGTCCGCCGCGAACGTTGACGTGCTGTGGATGCCCCCGGTCGCCGAGATGTATCCGGAGGGCTTTGCCACCAACATCACCGTCGCGGCGCTGCCCGACAGGCTGTGCGGCGCCGCGCGGCCGGGGCATTTTGACGGTGTGGCCACGGTTGTTGCCAAGCTGTTCAATCAGGTGCGGCCAGACATCGCCATCTTCGGCGAAAAGGACTGGCAGCAGCTGGCGATCATCCGCCGTATGGCGACCGATCTGGATCTGGGCGTCGATGTCGTCGGCTTCCCGACCCAGCGGGAGGATGACGGTCTCGCCCGGTCCTCGCGCAATGCCTATCTCACCGAGGAAGAGCGCGCCGCAGCCGTCGCTTTGCCCCGTGCATTGGGGGCTGCCGCCCGTGCGATCGAAAATGGGGGGTCCATTTCGGAGGCAATTGCAACCGTTCATGCCGCCCTCGACAAGGCGGGATTTGCCCCTGTCGACTATGTCGAGCTGGTCGACGCCGAAACGCTGCAACCCGTTGAAATCCTTGACCGTCCTGCCCGCATTCTCGCGGCGGCCCGGCTCGGCAAAGCGCGGCTGATCGACAATCTTCCGGTCACCCCACGCACGGCTCCGTAGAAAAACCCAAGCGGGCGTTAACCATTTTTTTAAGCCATTTTGGCGAAACCTCTGTTCGTACGCAGTGACAAACAGGGGGTTACGAACATGGCTACAAGCTTCCGGAGCGCGCAGTTCCTGCTGGAAACACGGCTCGCCGATGCAGCGCAGGGAAATCCCGACGCCTGCTTTGAACTGGGCGTGGCCTACGCCTCGGGCATGGACGGGGTCGAGGTCGATCTCATTCAGGCGCACAAATGGTTCAATCTCGGCGCGATGTCGGGGGACGAACGCAGCCAGCAATGCCGGGCTGATATCTCGTTTGAAATGACCGCCCGCGAAATCGCCGAAGCCCAGCGTCAGGCGCGTGCCTGGCTGATGGAAACGACGCGCCGCGCGGCCTAACGCGGAACCTGCAAGTCCTCACTCATTCCCGTTTGGGCTGAGCTTGTCGAAGCCCTGTCCTCTTCTGGACTCCTGAGCGCAAAAGGAAGGGCAGTCCTTCGACAAGCTCAGGACAGACGGAATGGGACATAAACAGTTTAGGCTAGTCAGCCTTTTCGGAACGGCGTCACTTCGCCCAGGAACGCAATCTCGTTCTCAACGGCGCGGCGCTCCCGCTCCAGAAAGTCGGCGACCGCCGCCCGGAACCCCGGATCGGGGATGTAATGGGCGGACCAGGTTGGCGTCGCGACATAGCCACGGGCCAGTTTGTGCTCGCCCTGCGCGCCCGCCTCGACACGTGAGAGGCCCAGCGCGATGGCGGTTTCAATCGCGCGATAATAGCAAAGCTCGAAGTGCAGGAACGGCACGTCGACCGTGCACCCCCAATAGCGCCCGTAGAGCGCCTCGCGCCCCAGAAAGTTGAGCGCGCCCGCAATCGGCGTTCCGTCGATCTCCGCCAGAAAGAGGATGATGTCCTCGCCCATCGTTTCCCCGATGATCGAGAAGAAGCTCCGCTCCAGATAGGGGCGGCCCCATTTGCGTGCGCCGGTGTCCTGGTAGAATTGCCAGAAGGCATCCCAGTGGCGTTCCTCAATTTCGCTGCCGCGCAGGGAGCGGATCGTCACTTTCTCCTGCGCGGCTGCCCGTTCCTTGCGGATGGCCTTGCGCTTGCGGGAAGAGAGGGCGCCGAGAAAATCCTCAAAACTTTGATATCCCTGATTAAACCAGTGATACTGAATGCCCTCGCGCACCAGCCAGTTGGCGTCGCGGAAGTGATCCAGCTGGGCTTCCTCGACAAAGGTTGCGTGCGCGGAGGACAGGCCGTTCCGGTCCGTGATGGCTTCTGCCGCCGCGATCAGGTGCCGCGTGGCACGGGCGTCGCCCGAGAGTAGACGCGGTCCGGGCACCGGCGTGAAGGGCGCCGCGATCTGAAGCTTGGGGTAATAATTCCCGCCCGCGCGGTGCCACGCATCGGCCCAGCCATGGTCGAACACATATTCGCCCAGGCTGTGCCCCTTCACATAAGAGGGCATGGCCCCGGCGATGTGACCGGCCGCATCTTCGACAAGGATCGGGGCGGGCTGCCAGCCGGTGCCCGGCCCGACGCTGCCCGACGCCTCAAGCGCCGCGAGAAAGGCATGGCTGACAAAGGGATTGCCGCCGCCAGCGCACGCATCCCATGCCGCCGGATCAACGTCCGCAACGCCGGTGGCAACCCTTGCAATGATGTCCTCCCCCTTGGCCGGGTCGGTCATGCGGCCGGCTTTTCAAAGATGATCTCATCGGCGTAGCGCGCGGCTATGGCTTCCTGCTCGGGCGTGCGCACCGTCCAGGTCAGGACGGGCAGCCCGCGCTTCTTCTGCGCACCGGCAAAGCGCGACGGGAAATCCTGCACGTCATAGGCAAGGAAGTCGGGCTTGGCGCGCCACAGGCCGAGGCGGCGCTCGACCGCCTGTCGTCCCCGGTCAGGCAGCGCGGAGGCTTCCTGTTCGGTGATGACCATGCCCCGCACGATGCGGGCCGCATGTTCGTGGAACCAGCGCCCGACGTCGGGATGGAACGACATGATCGCGACCGGGCCATTATAGCCCTCCAGCGCGCGGCGCACGGCAAGGCAGAGGACGCCGACCGGCCCTGCGTCGATCTTGATTTCGATGAGGATCGGCACGCGGCCCGCCACCAGATCGAGAATTTCGGACAGCCGGGGGATCGTCTCGTCGCAACCCTTCAGGCGCACCTTGGCAAGGTCGACGCCGCGCATCTCGGAAATCTTGCCCGTGCCGTCAGCCAGCCGTTCAAGATCGCTGTCATGAAAGACAAAGGCCTCGCCCTCACGGCTGGCCTGCACATCGAGCTCGATCCCGAAGCCGCCCGCAATCGCGGCAGAAAAGGCGGCCCGGCTGTTTTCAAGCACTTCCGGCCCATGCAGTCCGCGATGGGCAAAGGGCTGCGCGCGCAGGAATGCGACGCGCGCAGGCTCCGGCGCGGGCGAAATCAGATCGTCAAGCGGGCCGAACAGCGACAACCGCGTCTACCTCTACAGCCGCACCGCGCGGAAGCACCGGCACGCCGACGGCCGAGCGGGCGTGACGGCCATTGTCCCCAAACACGTCGATCATCAGGTTCGACGCACCATTGGCGACCGACGGCTGATCGGTGAAGCGCGGATCGGAATTGATGAACACGTTGAGCTTCACGATACGGGCAACACGGTCGAGCGAACCGAGCGCGGCCTGCATCTGCGCGATCAGCATGACGCCGCAGGCGCGGGCCGCGGCCTCACCAAAGGCGCCGTCACGGTCTTCGCCGATCCGGCCAACCATGATCTCGCCCTTGTCGAAGGGCAGCTGCCCCGAAATATGCAGCAGGCCGTTGACCTCAACCGTCGGCACATAAGCGGCAATCGGCGCGGCCGGTTCCGGCAGGACAATGCCCAGCTTGGCGAGGCGTTCGGCGGGAGTTTCCACGACTTGGACTTTCTTTTCCGGGTTCACGGTCTTGAGCGGGGTGAGTTCATGCGCCATCGGCTGCACCTCCTTCAAAGCGTTCCAATATCCACTGACGTGCGCTGGCCCAATCGTCAATGCGCGCATGGGCGTGATGATGCGGCTTGATGCGCGGCTGGAGGCGCGGTTCACCGACCATGTGGAGCCGCCACACATCGGGCGCATGTTCCGCAACCGAGCTGTGATTATGCCCCAGATCATCGACGAAGACGGTGACCGTGGGCTGATAGTCGGCGACAAGCCGGGTGAGCAGCGGCCCCTTGCCGCCCTGATTGGTATAGACCGGAAACTCCACACCCACTTCACGCAGCTGGTGGATGCGGCCTTCGCGCTCCTCATCGTTGAGGTTGGTGAGGACGACGACATCGGCGACCTTGGCAATGTCGTGGATCGCCTCGATCGCGCCGTCGATGGGATATTGCCGGTGCATCTCGGTCGCGAAGAAGCCGCGCAGCAGCGGCCAGATCTCCTCATGCCCCAGCGCCAGCCCCGTCGCCTTGTGGCGCAGCGCATTCACGAAATCGCCGCTGTCGACGTCGAAATGCACGTGGTGCACCTCATCGAGCCATTCGGCGAACGGCACGACCATGTGCAGGAGGACTTCATCGCAATCGGTAATCAGGAGCGGACGGCTCATGCCCAATGTTCTTTCGGTTCGGGGAGCAGAAGCTCCGGCTTGACGCCGAGCGCATCGGCACAGGCGAGGAGATCGGGCTGATGGCCCTCAAGGAACTGACGCACCGCCTCATGCATGTCGGGGTCTGCAATGCGCGCGCGCAGATCATCCGGATCAAGACCGGTCAGCGCCAGGAAGCGCTGCGCACGATGATCGTCCCCCAGCACCCAGATCAGCGCCTGAATCGCCAGCGTGCTTAATTCTTCTTCATTTGTTTCGCGGCGGGCCATGGTTTATCGGAAAAGCATAATAATAAGTGCGAGACAGTGCGGTGACAAAAAGGGTGCTCGTTGTCGAGGACAACGAACTTAACCTCAAGCTTTTTTGCGACCTCCTGAGGGCGCATGGGCATGAGGCAGAACCGGTGCGCGATGCGCGCGACGCGCTGGAACGCGCCCAGCTGTCGCGCCCGGACCTGATCGTGATGGATATTCAGATGCCGCATATCAGCGGGTTGGAGCTGATCGAGGCGGTGCGGCGCGACGTTGTGCTGCGCCCGACGCCGATCATGGCGGTGACGGCCTATGCCGGCAAAGGGGATGAGGACCGGATCCGGGAGGCGGGCGCCGACGCCTTCGTGTCAAAGCCGATCACGCTCGCACGCTTCATGCAGAGCATCGACGAGCTGTCCGATCTCGCGGACGCCCGGGCGCTTCATTAGGTCACGTGGGCAATCTCATCTTAGACCCCACGTCGCCCCGTGCTTGACACGGGGCTAGGCTAACCTCGGCCCGATGCTTGCCGGATACGATGGCGGGCAAAAAGAGCGCTGCCGATCAGCGAAGCGCAAAAAAGCCCAGCCCCGTGTCAAGCACGGGGTGACGGGCTGGTTGAAAGAAGAAGCGTGGCAGACGCGCAACAGCGCGTCCGGCGCGGCTTACTTGATCTTCGCTTCCTTGAACTCGACGTGCTTGCGCACGACGGGATCGTACTTGCGGAAGGACATCTTCTCGGTCTGGGTGCGCGGATTCTTCTTCGTGACGTAGAAGAAACCCGTGTCGGCCGAGCTGACGAGCTTGATCTTGACGGTGGTCGGCTTGGCCATGACCCAAAAACCCTTGTAGCTAAGATGGAATCGCGCAGAAGCGCCGTAAGGCGGGGCCAATGGTCGAGGATGCGCCCTTTGTCAAGCGCGCGGCGGAACTGTCCGCATATCCATGCGCCGGTAACCGCCCCGTAACGCCCTTTTGCTACCAAAGACGGCGTAAAGGGGAAACACCCATGACGACGCCATTTGATCTTGCCTGTCCGTTCCGGTCCCAGCTCGCCGACCGGATCGAAAGCGTGACCCGCAGCCTGCCCGGCTGGCCCGCCCACCGAATCGCAGGCGAGATCGACGACATCCGCCGCACCGCGACCGAACATGGCCTGGCGACCGTCGCCCGGCTTGCCCGCGTGCTCGAACACCGGCTGGGCGAAGCGGGCGGCGCGGTGACGGCCCGCCCCTTCCTTGAGGCGATGCGCGATGCCGTCCATGGCGACGCATCGGGCGAAGACCTTTCCGCGCTCTACCTCGCAGCTCTCGGCCAGCGCCTGAACGGCTGAGGCGCGGTGGAGGCACTTCTTCCCGCGCTCGTCGCGTGCCTGCTCGCCGAAGTGGCGGGGCGCGTGCAGCTGACCACCGAAGCCTATGCGCCGCAGCAGCGCGCCTTCACCCTGGGGGCAGCGCTCACCCTGTCCACCGCGATCAGCCTGGCGATCGGGGCTGCCGGTGGTGCCTTCATGGCGCGGCTCGTCACCTATGAGGCGCGTACGCTCCTTCTGGGCCTTGCCCTCCTGATGGCAGGCGGCACGATACTCCTGCGCGCCAAAGCCGACCGGCTGGCCGAACCGCCCAAGGGGGCGCCCCTGTGGCGCTACCTCGCGACGCAATTGGGGGACAACAGCCAGTTTCTCGTCTTTGCCTTTGCCGCGCGCGGCAATGCGCCCGCGCTGGCCGCGCTCGGCGGGCTGGCGGGCGTGCTGCTGGCAGGCGCCCTCCCCTTGCTGCTCGATGCCGATTTCCGGCGCCTGCCGCTTGCCACGCTGCGGCGGATCGCGGGCGGGCTGCTGCTCGCGGCGGGGCTGTGGTCCGCGCTCCATGCGCTGGAGTTGATCTAACCCAAGCGGCACCCCTTCCCGTTCGTGTCGCGCGACGTCGAGGCGCCTTGTGCGGCGCCCACGTCCCTCGACTTCGCTCGGGACAAGCGGGCTGTGGACTGCCCACTGATCAACAAAAGCGATCACACAGACACAGACGCTTCGCAACACAAGCGGGCCATAAGCGTTTACACCCTCAGCCACGCACTGAGGGAGTTACAGACCATGCCCAACCGCACCCATATCGACGCGCTCAACGTCGTCCTCGCGGACTATTTCGCGCTGTATCTGAAGACCAAGAATTTCCACTGGCACATCTCCGGCCCGCACTTCCGCGATTTTCACCTGCTGCTCGATGAACAGGCCGCAGAGATCATCGCGACGACCGACCTCGTCGCCGAACGCGTCCGCAAGCAGGGCGCGGTCACGCTCCACAGCATCGGCGAGGTCAGCCGCCTGTCGCGCATCAAGGACAGCGACAAGACCGACCTCGACGCAACCGCCATGCTCACCGAGCTGCGCAACGACAATCTGACGCTGGTCGCGAACCTGAAGGAACTGAAGGACCTCGTCGACGCGGCGAAGGACAATGCGACCTCGGGGATTGTCGACACATGGACCGACGAAGCCGAACGCCGGGCATGGTTCCTGGGGGAGGCGGTTAAGGGGTAGGCCCCAGCGTCACCACCCACATATCCGGCGGCGCGTTGAATCGGATCGGCACCACGCTCGTGCCCAGGCCGCCGCTGACGATCATTTCCTTGCCCTTGCCCAGCACCACGCCGCACGGCACCTTGGGCGCGAGGCCGAAGGGCAGGTTGATCTGGCCGCAATGGCTGTGCGCGGCGAGCATCAGGGCAAGGTCGGGCGGCATGAAGGCGAAATAGTCATAGCCGTGGCTCAGCACGACCATCGGGCGCTTGCCGAGCGCCCGCATCTTCATCAGCGTGCCTTCAAAATCGCTATGGTCGGTCGCGCTGTCGTCGATACCGCCGAGCGTGATCGGGCCGACCGGCACCGCCTCATCTCGCAGCGACCGGATGCCCGCCACGCGCAGCGCGCGGCGCACCTCCGCGAGGCCACGCCAGTGATCGTGATTGCCATAGACCGCATAGACGCCCAGCGGCGCGCGCAGCCCGCCAAGCGCGGCCACGACATCGCTGGTCGGCAACTTCTTCTGAAGCCAGCGCTCGCTGACAATGTCGCCCGCGATCAGAATGGCGTCAGCCTTCTGCGCATTGGCGATCTCCACCAGATGCCGGACGCGCGCGACGGGCATGTCGGGCAAGGCGGCGTGCACGTCGGACATCAGGAGCACGCGCATCGGCCGCACGCCAGCGGGCCAGTCGGGCAGCGCGACGCTGGCCCGCCGGATGATCGGATCTTGCAAGGCGTTGCGATACCCAAGCGCGGCGAGCGCGAGGCCGATCACGACCAGAAGGGGGAAGAGGCGTCTCCACATGGCAGCAAAGCTGACACGCCCGCGCCGCGCCCACAAGTCCGCGCGCGCATTTGCTGTCGTCAGCCGCGCAAGATTGGGCTAGCCCGTCGTCCATAAGAAGAGAGGGTTGCCCATGACCGTAGAAGACAGCCGCGACATCCATGATGCGCTGGAGCAGGACCGCCGCTTCCTCGGCCATCCGGTCGGCCTCGGCTACCTCGCCTTTACCGAGGCGTGGGAGCGGTTTTCCTATTACGGAATGCAGACGCTGCTCGTCCTTTACATGACGAAGTATCTGCTGCTTCCCGAACATGCGGACAATGTCGCGCTCTTCGGGCCGTTCTCCGCGCTCTATGGTGGCCTTTCGGGGCAGGCGCTGGCCTCGGCGATCTTCGGCACCTATGCGGCCTCGGTCTATCTGACGCCGATCCTGGGCGGGCTGCTTGCGGACCGGGTGCTGGGCAAGCGGCGCACCGTCCTTCTCGGTGCGATCACGATGGCGGCGGGCCATTTCCTGATGGCGTTTGACCTCACCTTCCTCTTCGCGCTGCTGTGCCTTGTCGTCGGCTCGGGCCTGTTCAAGGGCAATATCGCAAGCCAGGTGGGCGCGCTCTACAAGCCCGATGACCTGCGCCGCGCCGACGCGTTCCAGATCTTCTACCTTGGCATCAATGCGGGCGTCATCGCCTCCCCGCTGATCGTCGGCACGCTGGGCGAGGTCTATGGCTGGCATTACGGCTTTGGCGCGGCGGGCGTCGGGATGCTCATCGCGCTCGTCATCTATCTCGCGGGGCAGAAGCATCTGCCCAAGGAGCATTTCGCGCCGCAGGGCGCTGTCGCGGCGGCGCCCAAGGCGAAGCTGCAGCGGGGCGACTGGATGGCGGTCCTCGCGCTCATCATCCTGATCCCGGTGATGGCCGTCGCGCTCCTCCCCAATCAGCAGATCTTCAACGCCTATCTCATCTGGGGCGATCAGCAGTTCGACCTTGTCTGGATGGGCCACAAGCTGCCGACGACCTGGCTGGTGACGCTGGACGCCATTGTCAGCGTGTCCTTCCTTGCGGGCGTCTCACTCTTCTACCGCTGGTATGGGAAGCGCTGGCGTGAGCCCGATGAAATCACCAAGATCATCATCGGCGCGGCATTCAGCGTCAGCGGCATGCTCTGCCTGTTCATGGCCGCAAGCACGCAGGGCCCCGGCGAGAAGATCGGCCTGTTCTGGCCCGTGCTCTTCCACGTGGTCAACAGCATCGGCTTTGCGCACATGCTGCCCGTCAGCCTTGCGCTCTTTGCCAAGGTCGCGCCCAAGGCGATCAACTCGACCGTGATCGGGCTCTATTACCTCGCCTTCTTCATGGGCAATTCGTTCGTCGGCTGGATCGGCGGCTTTTACGAGACGATGCCGACGACAAGCTTCTGGCTGCTCCACGCGGCGCTGGCGGCCGGTTCCGGCCTGTCTTTCGTGCTGTTCAAGCTGGTGATGAACAAGCACCTGAAGACGGCGCTGGTCTGACCCAACGAAAAAGGGCGGCGCCTTTCGGCACCGCCCTCAATCCGTTCAGGCTGGAGACCCTTAGTCCGAAGACGAGAGGTTCACGGCCGAATTTTTGCCACGGTTGTCGACTTCGATGTCGAACTTCACGCGGTCACCTTCGTTCAGCGAGCCGAGGCCGGAGCGCTCGACAGCCGAGATGTGCACAAAGGCATCGGGCTGGCCATCATCGCGCTGGATGAAGCCGAAGCCCTTCATGGAGTTGAAGAACTTGACGGTGCCGGTCGTCGTTTCGCCGGTCAGCGTGCGCTGCACGCGCGGGCCGCGTTCCGGACGATCGCCGAAGCCACCGCGTTCCGGGCGATCCTGACGGGGGGCACGGTCTTCCACGGGAAGCGGATCGCCATCGATGACGAGATCGGTCGCGGAAATCTTCCCGCCACGATCAACGAGGGTGTAGCCAAGCGGCTGACCTTCGGCGAGACCGGCAAGGCCGGCCTGCTCGACAGCGCTGATGTGGACGAACACGTCCTCACCGCCGCCATCCTGCACGATGAAGCCGAAGCCCTTCTGCGCATTGAAGAACTTGACGACGCCCTTGCCTTCGCCAACGACCTGGGCCGGCATCTGCGGACGCGGGCTGCCGCGGAAACCGCCGCCACCACCGCCGCCGAAGCGATCGCCACCGCCGCCGCCACCGCCGAAACGGTCGCCGCCGCCGCCAAAGCGGTTGCCGCCGCCGAAGCGATCTCCGCCACCGCCGAAGCGATCGCCGCCGCCGCCAAAGCGGTCACCACCGCCAAAGCCGCCGTCAAAACCACCACCGCTGTCGCCAAAGCTGTCACGCTTGTCGTAGCCACGCCCGCCGCGCTCACCGCGCCGACCTCTATCAAAACCCATCCGTCTAAATACTTTCTTCGTAATCGTTTTCGTCCGGAAAAACTAAATCTGATCGCCGGACGAATGCGACAGAGATTCGGCGCAAGCAACACCACGCACACGTGCAACATAACCCAAAACACAAAGTTCCGATAGCATTTTCGCGCTCCGCCGAAACTTGGCTGTTCACATGTGCTTGCAGCCTGTTCCAAGGCGGTGCAAAGGAACCCGCTCGATATCAAGTTGGACTCATCCCGGTGCGCGAGTCATTCCGTGCCGACGCGGATGTCGGACGACAGACCGGAGAAGCGCTGAATGACTGTTTATCTGCATGAGGAAGACCTGCCTGCTGGCGTGCTGGCCGAAGGTCCGGTCGCGGTTGACACCGAGACAATGGGTCTCTTCCCCGGACGCGACCGGCTGTGCCTCGTCCAGATTTCGGACGGCGGCGGCGATGAGCATCTCGTGCGCTTCGCAGCGGGCAGCGCCTATGACGCGCCCAACCTCAAGGCGGTCCTGACCGACCCCAAGCGCTTGAAACTCTACCATTTTGCGCGGTTCGACCTTGCCTCGATCATGGCCTATCTGAAGGTCATGGCGGAACCGGTCTATTGCACGAAGACGGCCTCGCGCCTGATCCGCACCTATACCGACCGGCATGGCCTGAAGGATCTCGTGCGCGAAACGCTGGGCGTTGAACTGTCCAAGCAGCAGCAGTCTTCGGACTGGGGCGCCGAGACGCTGAGCGAGGCGCAGAAGGAATATGCGGCGTCCGACGTGCGCTATCTTCACCGCGTGAAGGACGTGCTCGACCCCCGCCTCGCACGTGAAGGACGGACCGAACTGGCGCAGGCCTGTTTCGATTTCCTGCCGCATCGCGCGCAGCTTGATCTGGCTGGCTGGCCCGAGGTGGACATCTTCGCGCATGTCTGAACAGGCGCTTCAGGAGCGCTCCTCACGACAGAATTGGGCCCGGCCCAATGGCAGCCACGACCGTCTTGTCCGGCTGCTGCGAATCGCGCTGCCCGCAGGCATCGGGGCCCTTGCCCTCTCCCTCGTCTTCGCGCCGCTCGCCAGTCCCAATGGCGATGTCAGCTTCATGCTCGCCAAGGACAATGTATCGATGGCGCGCGAACGGATGCGCGTGACGGCGGCCACCTATCGCGGCGAAGACAGCAAGGGCCGCCCGTTCGAAATCAAGGCCGGGTCCGCCGTCCAGAAGAGCTCGCAGGATCCGGTGGTCAAGCTGACCGACCTGATGGCCCGCATCCAGCTGGAAGAAGGCCCGGCGACTTTGTCCGCCAACGCCGGACGCTATGACATGGATCGCGAGACCGTACAGGTGGATGGCCCGCTCGTCTTCCAGTCATCCGATGGATATCGCGTGCAGGCCAGCGACGTGGCCGTCGGCCTCAAGAGCCGCAAGCTGGCGAGCGGCGGCCCTGTGCAGGGCGAATTGCCGCTTGGGACCTTCTCCGCCGGCGGCATCAAGGCCGACCTTGCGGCGCGCACTGTGACATTGGAAGGCCGTGCCCGCTTGCATATCGTCCAAGGCGGCGCCAGATAGCCGCATGCGCAGAGCTTTCCTCCTCGCCGCCCTGGCGGCCGTCGCCGCCGTCCCCGCCATCGGTCAGGCCCTGAAGGGCCACAATGCCAAGGCGCCCGTGGACGTGGAGGCAGACCGCATCGAAGTGCAGGACCGGGCCGATCGCGCCGTCTTTTCAGGCAATGTCGTGGTCCATCAGGGCGACCTGACGATGACCGCCGGTCGCCTGACCGTCGCCTATGCCCGCGCAGGTGGCGGCGTTGACATTGATCGTCTGGACGCCTCGGGCGGGGTGTTCATCCGCAGCCCCAGCGAAACCGCGCGCGGCAATTTCGCCGTCTATGATCTCAACCGGCGCCTGATCACCGTGGTCGGCGGAGTCGAACTGAATCAGGGCGCCAACCGCATCAGCGGCGGGCGGCTGGTGATCGACCTCAATTCGGGCCGGGCGGTCGTCGACGGCAAGAGCGCGGGCAGCGATTCAAACCCATCGGGCCGCGTGACCGGACGGTTCACCGTCGCCAAGGCACGCAACTGACCGGCCCCCAAAGCGGTCTGATTTTCGACCAATAACGTCGGGATTTCGCTTCCGGGTGGTTGCGCTCCCCCCCGTCCATGCAATATTCCTGCCAAACAGGCAGAGCCTTTACCCCGCGTTCACCCGGACGTGGCACGACAGTGGCAGGACCAACGCATGAATGAAGCAGCCGTCATAGACCGCGAAAGCGCGGCAACGATCGACAAGGGGCTCGGCCTGTCTGTCGTGTCGATCGCCAAATCCTATGACAAGCGCACCGTCCTGTCGGACGTGTCGCTGTCGGTCGCGCGCGGCGAAGTGGTCGGGCTTCTCGGCCCCAATGGTGCGGGCAAGACGACCTGCTTTTATTCGATCATGGGCCTCGTCAAACCCGATGCCGGCCGCATCGAACTCGACGGGCAGGACATCACCGATCTTCCCATGTACCGCCGCGCAATCCTGGGCCTTGGCTATCTGCCGCAGGAAACGTCGATCTTTCGCGGCCTGACCGTGGAACAGAACATCGCCGCCGTCCTGGAACTGGCCGAGCCCGACAAGTCGGCGCGCGCCGCACGGCTGGAAAAGCTGCTGGACGAATTCGGCCTGACGCGTCTGCGCACCTCGGCCGCGATGGCGCTGTCGGGCGGGGAACGCCGCCGCTGCGAAATCGCACGCGCGCTGGCCGCCGACCCGTCGATCATGCTGCTTGATGAACCCTTTGCCGGGATCGACCCGATTTCGATCGCGGACATTCGCGACCTCGTCAAAGACCTGAAGCAGCGGCAGATCGGCGTGCTCATCACCGACCACAATGTCCGCGAGACGCTCGACATCGTGGACCGCGCCTGCATCATCTATGACGGGCGCGTGCTCTTTGCGGGCAGCCCCGAAGATCTCGTCGCCGACGAAAACGTCCGCCGCCTGTATCTGGGCGAGGGCTTCAGCTTGTAACCATGGCGCTCGGCCCTCGCCTCGACTTGCGGCAAAGCCAGTCGCTGGTGATGACGCCGCAGTTGCAGCAGGCGATCAAGCTGCTTGCGCTGTCCAATCTCGAAGTCGAAGCCTTCATTGCCGAAGAGGTCGAGCGCAACCCGCTGCTCGAAGCCGACCGCGAGGACCGCGACGGCAATGATGGTGACGGCGCCGCCATCGACGATCATGACAGCGATTTTGAGGGCGACGGCGACGACCTCCTGACCGCCGACCGGCTGATGGAAAGCGATGGCGGGCCCGATGCGGACGCGCCGCTCGACGTCGACTATGCGGCGGAGACCTTCCACCATGACAGCGTCGCCGACGGTGGGCCGGGCAGCGACGGCGCGCTTGGCCTCGACGGCCTCGGCGCGGGCGGTGGCTTTGATGAAAATGGCCCGGATTTTGACAGCTTTGCCGCCGGCGCGCTCTCGCTGCACGACCACCTGATGGCACAGGCCGGTTCGGTGCTGGACGGCCCCGACCTTATCATCGCGGCGAACATCATCGATCAGATCGACGAGGCGGGGTATCTGACGGCGCGCCTGCTGGACATCACCAACCGGCTGGAAGTGCCGCTGGCACGCGGCGAGGACGTCCTGCGCATCGTCCAGACCTTTGACCCGACCGGCGTCGGCGCACGGACGCTCGGCGAGTGTCTCGCCCTGCAGGCCAAGGAGGCCGACCGCTACGACCCCGCCATGGCGCGGCTGATCGACAATCTCGATCTCCTTGCGCTCGGCCGCCTGCCGCAGCTCAAGCGCATCTGCGGCGTCGATGACGAGGACATGGCGGACATGATCCGCGAGCTGCGCGCATATGATCCCAAGCCGGGGCTGCGCTTTGGCGGAGAGCCGGTCACCTCGGTCACGCCCGACATCTTCGTGACCGCAAGGGGCAAAGGCTGGGCCGTCGAAATCAATTCGGCCAGCCTGCCGCGCCTGCTCGTCAACCGCAGCTATTACGCCGAACTGTCGGGCGTCACCGGCAAGGACCGCACGTCCAAGACCTGGCTCAACGAATGCCTCGCCTCGGCCAACTGGCTGGTCAAGGCGCTCGACCAGCGCCAGCGGACGATCCTGAAGGTCGCATCCGAACTCGTGAAGCAGCAGGATGCCTTCTTCCGCCACGGTGTATCGCATCTGAAGCCGCTGACGCTGCGCCACATTGCCGAAGTCATCGGGATGCACGAATCGACCGTCAGCCGGGTGACGTCCAACAAGTACCTAGCCTGCCCGCGCGGGACGTTCGAGCTCAAATATTTCTTCACCAGCGGCATCCAGTCCGCCGATGGCGGGGAAGCCGTCTCCGCCGAAGCCGTGAAGAGCGCGATCCGCACGCTGATCCATGCCGAAGACCCCAAGGCGATCCTGTCGGACGACACGCTCGTCGATCTGCTCAGCAAACAGGGCTTTGACATCGCCCGCCGCACGGTCGCCAAATATCGCGAGGCCCTGGGGATCGGGTCGTCAGTCCAGCGGCGCCGCCAAAAGGCGATCGAAGCCCGCGCGGCTTAGGACACCTTACGTCGTCATGCTGAACTCGTTTCAGCATCCATGCCTCAAATCCCGGCGAAGGCTTCGAAGGTCGGCGCGCGCGTCTGCTATGCGGTATGGATCCTGAAACAAGTTCAGGATGACGACAGAGGGACACTGCGCTCAGGGTGCGCGCAGCCTCTCCCCTCAATAGCCGTCCGGAATCCGGTCCCGCACGCGTTCCATCGCATCGCCCATCTTGCGCATGGCGGCTTCCAGCTCCGGCATGGCCGCGGCCAGCCCGCTGGCCATGGCGCCGGTCCCGGCGACCATCTTGCGCGTCGACTCATGAACGCGCTCGTCAAAATAGGGGTCATCGCGCGCCGCGAGATCGCGCACCGTCTTGCCGCGCATGGCGGACGGGCGCCCCGTCAGCGGCTCCACCGCCTTGGCAATGCCATCGACGCGCATGTCGAGCACGGACTGGACCATCGCCTCCATCCCGCCGGCGAGGGCGGCCTGCATCACCGGATCATTGAGCCTGTCGGCCACGTCCTGTGCCTTTTCCGACGCGCGCATGGGTTCATCCTGCGCAAGGGCCGGCGTGCCAAGAACGAGCAAAGTGGACGCAAGAAGAATACGCATCGTGCAGCCTCCATCGCGACGGGCCGAGTCCCGCCAGACGTGCAGAACTCTAGCCGCGCCAATCTTGCACGGCGCTGAACAGGCGATCAGTCGTGCTTGGGCGGCGGCGGGAGGTGCGCGGTGGCGGCTTCGATCTTCGCCTTGATGCCCGGCATCGCCTGCATCAGCATCGGCATCACCTTGGACATGCTCGCCGTCATTTCCGGATCGGCAAAGCTCATCATCCATTTGCGACCGAACTGCTGGCCCGTCGGCGTCTGCAGGAAGGCGTCGAGTTCCCCGAGCTGCGCCTCGGTATAATCGCGCGCATAGATGCGGGTCAGCGCCTCGCGGACCGACGGTTCGATCCTTTCGATGACGGGCAGCATTTCCCGCATCATCACGTCCATCGAAATTTTCATCCGCTCCCGGAAGTGCGGATCCTTTTCCTCTGCGACCTGGGCGAGCGTCTTGCCATCAGCGGTCTTGCCGCCCGGCCCCAGATCAGACGCCTTCATGCCGAACATGGAGGAAACCATGCTGTCCATCATCTTGGACATCGTCCCGTCCATCATCCGGCGATAGGTGCCAAGCGGCCAGAGCCGGTCGACCACGCGGGCAGCGGCAGCATCCCGTGCCGGGCTGATTACGGGTACGGACGCAGGTGCGGCGGCCGTCTGGGCGCGTGCAGGGGCTACAGCGGCGACCAGCAGGGCCGCCAGGGCCAAAGTCGTCCTCATGCGCCCCACGCCCCTTCCATCAGCCGATCTGGCCGAGCCAGATGAGCGCCACAGTCCCCGCGACAATCCGATACCAGGCGAACGGCCCGAAGCCATAGCGCGTCACAATGGCGAGGAACGCCTTGATGACGACGATCGCGACAATGAACGAGACGACAAAGCCGATGGCGATGTTGGTGACGTCCTGTGCGGCGAGCGCCGCGCCTTCCTTGTAGAGCGCCAGCGCAGTGGCCCCCATCATCGTCGGGACTGCCACGAAGAAGCTGAATTCGGCCGCCGTCTTGCGTTCCACGCCCATGGCGCGCGCGCCCATGATCGTCGCGCCCGACCGGCTGACGCCGGGGATCATCGACAGGCACTGGACAAAGCCGATGCTGAGCGCGGTCCGCCAGGTCATGGCTTCCACGCTTGCCGTGTGGTTTTCCTTGGCGAGCCTTTCGATCACGAGGATCGCCACGCCCCCGATGATGAGCGCCCAGGCGACGATTGCAGGCGATTCGAGCATCGCCTTGATCGCCTTATAGGCCAGCGCGCCAATGACGGCGGAGGGCAGAAAACCCAGAAGGACGTTGCGCGTGAACATCAGCGGCCCCTGCTGGAACGAGAACAGGCCGACCGCCACGTCCCAGAAGCGCCGCCAGTAAAGCACGATGACGGCAAGGATCGCGCCCAGCTGAATGATGACGTCGAACGCGCCGCCCGACCCGTCCTTGAAGCCCAGCAGTTCGCCCGCAAGGACGAGATGGCCCGTCGAGGAGACGGGAATGAATTCGGTCAGACCCTCGACAATGCCGAGGAGAATGACGGTGAGCAGATCGCTCATGCGGCGGCGCCGAAGCGGCCGTGGCGGCGATACTGGACAAGCCAGCCATGCGCGACGGCATCAAGCGGCGTCGGCGTCACGCCGAGCGCCTTCAGCCCTTTGGCCTTGGGGGCGACGACATTGTCGGACTGAAGCATCAGCCACTGATCGCGCGTGATGGGCGCGCCGGGCAGCCAGCCCGTCAGCGTGGCCATCGCGCCCGCGACAGCATCGGGCACCTCGATGAAGAAGGGCGCGCGGCCCGTACGCTCGGCAATCCAGGTGTTGATCTGGAGCATCGAGAGGACTTCGGGTCCGCCAAGCTCATAGACGGCACCGCCATGACCCACAGGGTCCAGCGCCGCGACGCTCACCGCATGGCCGACATCGCCCGCAAAGACCGGCTGGAACTTCGTCTGGCCGCCGATGATGGGGCAGATGGGCAGCATGCGGATCAGCGCTGCAAACCGGTTGATAAAGGCGTCCTCGCGCCCGAACACGATCGAGGGCCGCAGGATCGTCGCCTTGGGGAAGGCCTTCCGCACGGCGGCCTCGCCTTCGCCCTTTGTGCGGCCATAGGCCGACGGGCTCTCCGGATCGGCGCCAATGGCGGACATGTGGACGAGCGCCTTGGCCCCTGCCCGTGCGGCCGCTTCGGCCACGTTGCGCGCGCCATCGACGTGAATGCGCTGCATGTCGGCAAAGCTGCCGACGAGATTGACGACGGCATCTGCCCCCGCAACCGCGGCGGGCAGCGTCTCGGGACGCGTGATGTCTGCTGCGACAAAAGTGATCTGGCCAAGATTGGCCTGCGCCTTCAGATAGCGCGCATCCTTCGGGTTACGCTCGGCCACACGCACACGCGCGCCGCCCCTCAGCATTGCTTCGACCACATAGCGTCCGACAAATCCGCCACCGCCAAAGACCGTCACCAAAGCGTCTCTCATCGTGTTCCTGTTCCCATGCTGAGCAGGCCCCGCCAATGCCCGCGCGGAAGGCTGTTGACAAGCGGCAATGGCGTGCCTAATCGCGCCGCTTCATTCCGCAGTGACCCGCGTCAGGGTCTGCGCCGTGCCCAGGTGGTGGAATTGGTAGACGCGCTGGCTTCAGGTGCCAGTGGCCGCAAGGCCGTGGAGGTTCGAGTCCTCTCCTGGGCACCATTTTTCTTTCCGGACGCATCCGCAAGCGTCCGGAAAAATCCAAAAAATCAAAGGTTTTTCACGGATCTGGCGTCCACCGCCATCCGGCTGAAATCGTTGCAATTGACGGTATCCGACGGTATTTTTGACGGTATCAAAACCGGCAAAAAGGTGGCTTCATGCTTACCGATCTGGCAGTCCGAAAGGCAGTCGCGCGCGACAAGCCCTACAAGCTCTCCGACGGCGGAGGCCTGTACCTGCTGGTCACCAAGGCCGGTCAGCGGTGCTGGCGGGTCGACTATCGCTTTGGAGAAAAGCGAGCGACAGCCGCGCTGGGGGTCTATCCGACCGTCACCCTCGCCGAGGCGCGCGCGAAACGGCTGGAGATCAAGAAACAGATCGCAGAGGGCATCAATCCGGCCGCCAAGCTCAAGATCGACAAGATCACCGGCCCGCTTGCCAATGTGAACAGCTTCAAGGCCGTGGCGGAAGAATGGCTCGACAAGGCCCGACGCGAGGGCCGTGCCGATGTGACCGTGGGCAAGCTGACCTGGCTGCTCGAATTCGCCTACCCCATCATCGGAGACCGCAAGGTCGGCGAGATCAAGGCGCCCGAACTTCTCGCCGTCCTGCGCGCTGTCGAAAAGCGCGGCCATTACGAAACCGCACGAAGGCTGCGCAGCACCTGCGGGCAGGTATTCCGCTATGCCATCGCCACTGGCCGCGCCGACCGGGACGTTTCGGCAGACCTGCGCGGCGCACTGATCGTGCCCAAGGTGACGCACCGTGCCGCCATCACAACATCGAAGGAAGCGGGCGAACTGCTGCGCGCGATCGACGCCTATTCAGGCTATCCGGTCACTCACGCAGCGCTGCGACTGGCTCCCTACGTCTTCGTGCGCCCTGGCGAACTGCGGCAGGCCGAATGGAGCGAGTTCGACTTCACCCGCAACATCTGGACCATCGCCGCCGACAAGACCAAGATGCGCGTCGCACACCGCGTGCCGCTCAGCCGCCAAGTGCTCGCCATCCTGGAGGAACTGCGCGAGATCAGCGGCAATCGCCGCTACCTGTTCCCCGCCCAAGGCAAGCGCGACCGGCCAATGTGTGAAAACACGATCAACCTCGCGCTGCGTCGGATGGGATTCGATGGCACCACGATGACCGCTCACGGCTTCCGCGCCATGGCCAGCACACTGCTGAACGAACAAGGCCGCTGGAATCCCGACGCAATCGAGCGCCAGCTTGGCCATGCCGAGACCGATGACGTCCGTCGCGCCTACGCGCGCGGCGAGCACTGGGATGAGCGGATCAGGATGATGCAGAGCTGGGCGGACTACCTCGACCAGCTCAGGTCCGGTGCAAAGGTGCTGCAAGGCAGCTTTCGTAAGCCATCAGGCGCTGCGAGCGCGTTGCCGGGTTGATCCTGCTGCATTGCTCAGGATCTGTCAGCAATCTGTTCAGCTGGCGATCTCCGCATCAAGGTAGGCCTCGACGCGCCGCAGACCTGCGAGGCCATCTGCCAGCATGAGATCGAGCGCGCAGGCCCCATCAAAGGCCTCGTTAGGTGCACCGATCCACCGCGCGGCCCTAACGCTGTCAGCGAACATGCATCGCAATGCGCGATGAATGCCGAGTAGCGCTGCGGCCCGCCCTTCGCCGGTGAGAAGCCGCTCGGCTGCTTCATCTTGAACGCCCCAGCGCGCAACCAATGCGGCGGCCGCCCGCGTCATGGCCAGTATTTCGTTATCGTCGTATTGAGCGCTGGCGATCGACATGGACAGATCCACTGACTTCGACGCGCCCACGATAGCACGGAACGTCCGCCCAGGCCACCAATCAACTTACCGAGCGGTAAGAATTTCCGGATAGGCCTCAACATCAAGCGGCTTCCTTCCCGATCGGGAAGAAATGCTCTTGAAACTCTACAGCACATATGAGAACTTCCCTCTCGGTAAGACTGACATGATCGACAACGCAACCCAATTCGGCGCAGCCGTCGCCTCGGCCCGCAAGGCCCTTGGCCTTACCCAGCGGGAGCTGGCGCTCGCGATCAATAGCGGCGAACGCTTCATCGTCGATCTGGAAGCTGGGAAGCCCACCGCCCAGCTCGGCAAGGCGCTCGCCGCCGCAAAGGCAGTCGGCCTGCGGCTCACCGCAACTGGCATTTTGCAGGCCTGACGGTGGACCTTCCGGTTCATTACGAAGACCGCCTGGTTGCCACGATCAGCGCCGATGCGCAGGTAACCCGCCTTGCCTATGCGGATGCCTGGCGCTCATCCGATGACAGCTTCCCGATCTCGCTGGCCATGCCGATCCGGCCAGAACCCTATGACGGGGAACAGGTCCTCCCTTGGCTGATGAACCTCCTGCCCGAGGGCGAACCGCTGCGCGCCATGACGCGCGCGCTCGGCGCGGCACCGGAGGACACACTCGGCCTGATAGCCCAGACCGGCAACGATCTGGCAGGCGCGCTCAGCATCGCGCCACAGCAACCGCGCGGCAAGCCCGGCTATCGTCTGATCCCGGACAGCGGTGCATTGGAGCGGATCATCGAGGAACTGCCAGCGCGGCCATTCCTGGTCGGCGAGGACGGTGTCTCGATGAGCCTTGCCGGCGCGCAGGAAAAGCTGCCGGTGGCGATCATCGACGGCCAGATGGCGGTGCCGATAAACGGCGCGCCGTCGACGCACATTCTCAAGCCCGACAATCCACGCCTGCCCAGCAGCGTCCAGAACGAGGCGCTGTGCATGGTCCTTGCCCGCCGCATCGGCCTCAATGTCGCGCCGGTGACGACGGGCATTGCAGGGGAGCGCAGCTACCTGCTGGTCGAGCGCTATGACCGGACAGGCACAGGCAACAATGTCCGCCGTCTGCATCAGGAGGATTTCTGCCAGGCCCTCGGCCGTCCGCCCGCCGCCAAGTATGAATTCAACGGCACCGGAACGCGCGGCCCCTCGATCGCAGACATGTTCGCGGTTGTCCGCCAACATATGACGGCGCGCGACATCACCCGGCTGCTGGACGCCGTGATCTTCAATATCGCAATCGGCAACGTGGACTCCCACGCGAAGAACTACTCGATCCTGCTCGGCCCAGGTGCCCCGCAGCTTGCCCCGCTCTACGACCTGATGTCGGGCCTCGCCTGGACCAACATCACCCAGAACCACGCCCAGGCCATCGGCGGGCAACGCCGCGGCCGCCACATCTACGGTCGCCACTGGCGGCGCATGGCCGATGCCGCAGGACTCGCCGCGCGGGGGACGGTGCAGCGGGTGGAACAGGTGACTGCGCGGTTGTTGCGCGAACTGCCCGCAGCGGTCGAGGACGTGGCAGCAATGCCAGCAGGTCCATCGATGCTGGAGGTCTTCGCAAAGGAGATCGAGGAACGGGCAACCGAAGTCAGGGCCCATGCAGGACAGGAAGGTGTGACGGATGCGCCGGAATCGGCCACTGAAGATCCGGCAAGCGACGCGACAGCATATCATGGCTGAACTGGCGTCGTGCCGGGCGTTCAGGGATCAGCCGGGATCACCCTGACATTCTCCTGCGTTCCGATGATCCACCCAGCCACTTCTGTACCGACTGCCTGCTCACCTCGCTGCCGGATCGCACATTCCCAGACTATGCAGACGCGCCATCCGGAGCTGACAAGCGCTTCGATATTGGCGGCATCGCGCTCGACATTCCGGGCAAACTTTGCTTCCCAGAAGTCTGCATTGGATTTCGGCACCGAGGAATTGCGGCATCCCGCGTGACGATGCCAGAAACAGCCATGGACGAATATCGCGGCACAATGCTTTGCCAAAACGATATCCGGTTTTCCGGGCAGTTTCGCACCATGCAACCGGAAGCGGAAACCGGCCCGGTGAAGGGCTTTACGAAGGCGGACTTCGGGCGTGGTGTTTTTGCCACGGATGCCCGCCATCATGCGGGAGCGGGTATTTGCATCCACCACGTCGGCCAACGGTTGCGCCCTTTCTGCCGGTGTGCGACTTGATCAGCAAGAATAACAGGATAACAGAAAAACGTCGATGAATGCCGCATTTGCCATAGTTGATCTGTTCGCCGGTCCGGGGGGACTTGCCGAAGGCTTTTCAGCTTATGAAACCGGCGAAGGAATGCGGCCGTTCTCCGTCCGGCTGTCAGTCGAAAAGGAGAAATCGGCACATCAGACATTGTCGTTCCGTGCATTCCTGCGTCAGTTCGGCGCGTGTTTTCCGCAGGAATACTATGACTGGCTCAACAATGGCGGTGCAGAACCGGACTGGCAGGCACTTTACCCTGCCCAGTGGAAGGCAGCGAGAGAAGAGGCGCTCTGCCTGACCCTGGGCGATGAAACTGCCGGCAGGATCATTTCCCGACGGATCGAGGATATCCGAAAGACACACGGGCGCAATACCGTCCTGATCGGCGGCCCTCCCTGCCAGGCCTATTCGCTTGTCGGCCGGGCGAGAAACCGAGGCATCGCCGACTACGATGCGGCGCAGGATCACCGGCACTTCCTCTACCGGGAATACATCCGGATAATCAGCCAGCTCGAGCCCGCTGCCTTCGTCATGGAAAACGTGAAGGGCATGCTTTCGTCGACGGTCGACGGTGTCCGGATGTTCGATCTCATCACCGCCGACCTGAAGACACCGCCCGGAACGGAGGGTTACGAACTCTTCGCCTTTGCCGCAAAGGGCTCCGGTTGTCTGGCGAAGGGGCAGCGGCCCGCCGATTTCGTGGTGCGCGCCGAAGAGCTCGGGGTGCCCCAGGCACGCCATCGCGTGATCATCATCGGCCTCCGCCGCGACATCGCAAACGAGCTTGAGCGCGCAAACCAGCGCCTTGAACGGCCCGTTCATCCCAAGGCAACGGTCGCACACGTCCTGGACGGCATGGCCTGCCTGCGCAGCGGGATCAGCCGCGGCCCCGACTCGCCCGATGCTTGGCGGGAGGCAATCGAGCGGGCCTGCCGCGAGCTTGCGGAACTGGAGACCGGTCTGCCTCCTGACGCACGCACTGCGTTCTTCGACAACATTGCCGCAACCAAGGCCATGGCGGGAGACAGAGCCGCGCTTGCGAGGCGGGCCAGCACCCCGAACGGCATCGGCAATGCCTGCCCGCCCGCCTTGGCTGACTGGCTGAAGGATGACCGTCTGCATGTGCTGCCCGACCACGAAACGCGGGGGCATATGCCGGCGGACCTCGCCCGCTACCTGTTTGCGGCAGCATGGGCGGCCAGCACCGGCCAGTCACCCAAAGCTTCCTCCTTCCCGGCAGCCTTGGCACCCGATCACCGCAACTGGGATAGCGGCAAGTTTGCGGACCGGTTCAGGGTCCAGCTGCGCGGACAGCCCTCGACGACCGTCACCAGCCACATTTCCAAGGACGGCCATTACTTCATTCATCCGGACCCGTCGCAATGTCGCAGCCTGACGGTGCGTGAAGCTGCGCGGCTCCAGACCTTCCCGGACAATTATGTGTTCCGGGGTAACAGGACCCAGCAGTTCGTGCAGGTCGGCAATGCCGTTCCGCCATTCCTTGCATGTCAGATCGCGGAAACACTTTGGGGTGTACTTGCCAAGTTTGGCACTGGCATCGGTGCTCCTGCAAAGGCACCAGCGTCAATCAAGGAAATTGCCTGACAATGGCCGGGACGCCTGATCCAGCCGGTGTCAGAACCAAAGAGGTTCCGCCGCACGCGTCCATGCTCATCGAGAGCATGCGCGATATCGGGTATTCCCTCGAAACCGCGCTGGCTGACATCATAGACAACTCTATTACCGCCAAAGCTCGTTCGATCAGGCTTCTGGCGGACACAACCAGCGCTCAGCCGAGCCTCGCGATTGTTGATGACGGCGAAGGCATGAGCGAGGACGAGCTCCTCGCAGCCATGAGACCCGGTAGCCGCAACCCACTCGACACCAGGGACAAGGAGGATCTGGGTCGATTTGGGCTTGGTTTGAAAACAGCCTCGTTTTCCCAGTGTCGCAAGCTCACCGTGGCATCGCGCAAAGATGGCGTCACATCCTGCGCACGCTGGGATCTGGACAAAGTGGCGCAGACCAACCAGTGGCTGGTCGAATTGCTGGATGAACCATCGTCGATTCCATGGATCGACGAACTCGGGATTTCCGGAACTCTTGTCGTTTGGGAAAAGCTCGACCGTCTGGTGGAAGGCGAGGCCAGCGATGCGCGCTCCGCTTTCGTGTCACGGATAGACGACGCTTCCGAACACCTTGAGCTTGTTTTTCACCGCTTTCTGGCAGGCGAAAGGGGAATCAAGAAGATAGCCCTCGAGCTCAACGGGCGAGCACTTGAACCTTTCGACCCCTTTCACAGCACCCATCCTGCAACACAGGCCGGCCCCGTGGAGAAGATCAAGTCGGGGGGGCAGGAGGTGGAGGTGCAAGCTTTCACGCTGCCTCATCACAAAAAGGACCCGGAGGGTTGGGAGAGATTCGCCGGAAAGGCGGGATATCTCAAGAATCAGGGCTTCTATGTCTATCGTGGCAAACGTCTGATCATCCACGGGACTTGGTTTGGCTTGGCCCGGCAGAAAGAACTGACCAAGCTGGCGCGCGTCAGGATCGACATGCCTAACGGGATGGACGCCGAATGGAAAATCGACGTCAAGAAGGCTTCTGCGCAACCACCGTACCATGTCCGCGAGCGGTTGCGCCGGATCATAGAAACGATCGGTGCCACATCCCGCCGGGTCTACACTGCAAGAGGGCGCCGTCTGGCCAGCGACAGCCGCTTGCCGATCTGGCAGCGTAGGCAGCATGGCAACGAGATTTCCTATTGCCTCAACCCGGATCACCCGGCCTTTGTCGACTTCAAGAACCAGCTGCCGGATGATCTGAAGACTGGCTTTGAGCGCATTCTGGAAATCGCAGCTTCCTCCATGCCAGTGGATGCCCTTTTCGCTGATATCAGCGCCAGCCCTTCCCATGTTTCAGGCGCACAGCTTGCGGAAGACACTCTGAAACATCTTGTTGAAACGACATTTGCAGCGCTGACTTCCTCAGGTGTTAACCCCGATGACGCATTGGAGATGATGCGCGTCACGGACCCGTTCCGCGAGAACTGGGAAACGGCATCGGTTTGGCTGCAGACAAAGGTGGACGATTGCGGGGATGAATGACGGTCTGAAAATGCTCGAAACGATGGTAGGAGCGCAGCTTGCCAAGGAGCCGCTGCCATCTCCCGACCGCATCCGGGAATTGATCGGTCAGATCCGCCAGATTCCGCTATGCGCGGACGTCTCAGATGAGCAGGCGGAGGAACTGGCCCGCTCACTCGAAAATAGCCACGGCGTGTCGATGAAAATCGGATCGATGCTGACGAGCAAGGACTATGTTCCATGGCTAGACGCCGCCCGGGCGGACATCACACCCTATTACTGGAACCGCTATCGTCAATTGCTGGCGGAAAAAGGCTTCTCCGGCGACGTTCTGGTCACCCTTGACGACGTGACCGACCGTATACTCAATCTCCTAGAGAACCCGGCAAAGACCGAAAGCTGGGACCGGCGCGGGATGGTGGTCGGGCACGTCCAGTCAGGCAAGACGGCCAACTACACCGGGCTGATCTGCAAGGCCGCCGATGCCGGCTACCGTCTGATCATCGTCATTGCGGGCATTCACAACAATCTGCGCAACCAGACGCAGATGCGGATCGACGAAGGCTTTGTCGGCAGGGACAGCGCGAGGCTGCTCTCCAACCGGGACGATCCGGCCCAGCGTTTCATCGGGGTGGGCCGGTTCGACAAATCGCGCCGGCCGGTAACCTTCACCAACTCGATCAAGGATTTCAGCAAGACGCTCGCATCCGGCGTCGGCGTTCCGCTCGACAACCTGCGGGAGCCGGCGATCTTCGTGATCAAGAAGAACAGCTCGACGCTGAAGAACCTGATCTCGTGGCTGCAGGAGCACAACCAGCGGGCCGGAACTTCAGTGATCGACGCGCCCATGCTGCTGATCGACGACGAGGCGGACAACGCCTCGATCAATACCGCCAAGGGGCCGGACGAAGCGACCAGGATCAACGGCCAGATCCGCACCCTGCTCAAGCTGTTCGATCACAGCTGCTATGTCGGTTACACTGCCACGCCCTTTGCCAACATCTTCATCGACCCCGACAGCGAGACGGAAATGCTGGGGGAGGATCTGTTCCCCCGGGATTTCATCGTCAGCCTGGACCCGCCGACCAACTACTTCGGTGCCAACCGGGTCTTTCTGGAAGACAGCGAAGCCATCCTCCGGCCGATCACGGACAATGGCGATCTGCTGCCGCTGAAGCACAAGAAGGATTTTGCGGTCACCGCCTTGCCGGCGAGCCTGGAAAAGGCGGTGCGGACATTCGTTGTCGCCCGGGCGATCCGGCTGGCCCGGGGGCAGCGCCGCAAGCATTGCTCCATGCTGGTCAACGCTTCGCGGTTTACCGACGTCCAGCGCCAGTTGCGAAACGAAGTTCATGCCTTGGTTGACAGGATCCGGGCCAGTATCCGCGTGAACGGAGCACTGCCGGAGGCGAAGGCTTTGCAGGATGCGGAAATCGCCGCGCTTCATGCAGTGTGGCTGGACGAGTATGCACCCGGCAGCGAGTTCGGCTGGAAGGACATCCAGCCGCTGCTGCTGGAGAGCATCGCGCCGGTTTCCGTGGTGGAGGTCAACAGCCGGTCCTCTGGCAACCTGAACTACAGCGATCACGAAGAGCACGGCCTGAACGTGATTGCAGTGGGCGGCTTCTCGCTTTCCCGCGGCCTCACGCTCGAAGGCCTCACAGTCAGCTACTTCCTGCGCAACTCGATGATGTACGACACGCTCATGCAGATGGGGCGCTGGTTCGGCTATCGTCCAGGCTATGACGATCTTTGCCGGGTCTGGATGCCGGAAGAGGCGGAGGGCTGGTACGCACATATCGCGGAATCCATTGAAGAGCTGCGCGACGAATTGCGCAGCATGGAGGCAGTGGGGGCGACACCGGAACAGTTCGGCCTGAAGGTCCGGAGCCATCCGGACACGCTGATTGTCACTGCCCGCAACAAGATGGGATCGGGCGAAAAGCTGGTCGTCTCGATCGGACTTGCCAACAAGTTTGCGGAAACCGCGATACTGAATCGCGATGCCGACAGTCTGCGTGCCAACCGGAATGCGGCCTCAGCGCTGGCAAGGGCGCTCGCGGCAGGCGGAAAGCCGTTAAGCTCTGCATCGGAGGTGACCGGCGGATTCCTAGTATCGGATGTACCTGTCGGCCCGGTAAGGGATTTCATCGCGTCATTCGTGAACCACCCCGGCTCGCTGCTCACCGAAACGGGCCCTGTTTGCCAGCATATTGATGACCGGGCAGAGACGGAACTCGCATCGTGGGATATTCTGTTCGCCAGCCTGAAGAAGCGTGAGGACAAAGGTCTTTCGGATGCTTCCCTCGGTGTGACGATCAATTGTCCGCGCCGAAGTGCTGGTAAGGAAAGCACGGAAAGTACGTTGCGTGTCACCAACAAGCAGCGCGTTGCCTCCAGAGGGGTCGAAAAGACGGGTCTGACTGACGAGCAGGTGGAAGAGGCTGAGCGCGAGTATCGCGAGCGGGATGACGCCAGGCCGGCAAAGGACGGCGGGTGGAACTACCCTGACCGCATCTACCGCGCGAAGCGCGACCGCCCCCTTCTCATCCTCCACATGCTCGCCATCGGCAGAGAAGACGACGATCTGCGACAGACAGAACCGGTGGTTGCATGGAGCATCAGCTTCCCCGGTACGGCGCTGGAAGAGAAGAAGGTTACCTATGTCGTGAACACGACCTGGGTCCGGGAGAATTTCAGCGAAGATCTCGAGGAGGAGGAAATGGGAGGCGACGATGATCGCTGACGATCCCTGGACCGGCCTTGAACCGCCCGCATCGGCCGAAATCATCAATGCGAAACGTGTCGACGGGAAACATCCGTGGAACTTCTTCTGGGCCCGCAGCGTCGACAGGAAATGTCTGCTCATCCTGCAGTGCAGTGCTGCTTCCGCACCGAAAGGAAAGCTGCCGAAGCTCAAGGGCATAGAAGTCGCGCTTTCGGAGCCCGAGACCGGCGGCAGCGTGATGGTTTCGCTCAAGCTGACCGACAACCAGCATCGGGACATTTTCCACCGCCTCTGCCTCGACATTGTGCAGGCCGCCTCCGCAGCACGGTCGGAGAGCGAGGCAGGAGAGACCTTCCTTGCACGCACCTGGCGGTGGCATCACCTGCTCCGGGGCGGCAGTGACAGCCGTCTGTCCGCTGAGGAGCAGAAGGGTTTGATCGGCGAGCTTCTGGTGCTCGAGCGTTACCTCATTCCTCTTTTCGGTCCGGCGGATGCAACAGGCGCGTGGGTGGGCCCGACAGGATCGCCCAAGGACTTCGAATGCGGCCGGACAGCGATCGAAGCGAAGGCAAGGCGAGGCGCGGCTCGTCCCTACGTGGCGATCTCGTCCGAACATCAGCTGGATGCCAGTGGCTGCGATGTCCTGTTTATGTACGTCGTCGAACTGGACGCGGCTCCGGAGGACGCAGCTTCCGCATTCACCCTCACGGATGTGGCATGCCGGATAGCGGACAGGATTGCAGCGGAAGCACCGGCGGTTCTGGAACGCTTCGAAGGCCAGCTAGTCGCCGCAGGTTTTTCCCGGGACGACGACTATTCTTCATTCCGCTGGATATCCGGCCCGCACCGGTTCCTGCACGTAGTGGAAGATTTTCCAGGCATCACGCCCGCGATGTTCAAATCCGGCGTCGAACGCGTCCGCTATGATCTCTCGCTGGTGGAGTGCGAGCAATTCAGGGTCGATGACGACTTCGTTCGCGACATGCTGAAGGGTGGCGGGCAATGACGATCAGCCTCGAGGAATTTCACCATGACTTCTTTCAGGAGGTCATGTCATCCGCGGACGTCGACGGTCTGTACGCGGAAGACGCATTCTTCGAGCTGTTCTGCGATTACCTAGCCGAGGCAGGGGAGTTCGACGCGGCAGACCGGGCATCCTATTGTCCGCCGTCAGGGGGAATCCGGGTTGACGGCTACGCTGGTGATCCAGCGCAGAGCGGCGGAACCCTGAGCCTCATCATACTGGATTTCAATCAGGCTCCGGATTTAGCGCGGCTGACCCAGACGGATATGAATGCAATATTCAAGCGCCTGGAGAACTTCCTGACCAAGTCGCTGGATTCCAGGTTCAGGAACGGCCTCGAAGAGAGCAGCGCGGCATTCGGCCTTGCAGACCTGATTGCAGCGCGATGGCCTTCGACCTCGAAGATCCGACTTTTCCTTGTCAGCAATCGACAGCTCAGCGCCAAGGTCGATGGTCGCGAAGCAGGAGACGTCGATGGACGCCATGTGTCCTATTCGGTTTGGGACATAGAGCGCCTTCATCGCTTTGCTGCAGCCGGGTTCGGACGCGAGGAGATCGTCATCGATCTTGAAGCCGACTACGGCGGCCCAATCCCGCTTTTGCCGGCCCACATGGGAGAGGCAGATTACAAAGCCTTTCTGGCAGTCGTTCCCGGAACCCAGCTTGCTGAGATCTACGACCGCTGGGGGTCACGTCTGCTCGAACAGAACGTGCGCGTGTTTCTCCAGGCCAGGGGGGGCGTGAACAAGGGGATCCGCAATACTATCGACAACGATCCGGACATGTTCTTTGCCTACAACAACGGCATCACGGCTACGGCCGAAGGCATAACTACGCGCGTGTCCGAAGGCGGCCTGCTGCTGACTGGTTTGCGAAATCTCCAGATCGTGAACGGTGGCCAGACTACGGCATCGATCCACGCAGCGAAGCGGCGGAACGCGGATCTTTCGAAGGTCTTCGTCCAGATGAAGCTCTCGATCGTGCCGCCGGAGAAGGCGATAGATATCGTCCCGAAGATCTCGGAATTTGCCAACAGCCAGAACCGCGTGAATGCCGCAGATTTCTTTGCAAACCATCCCTTCCATGTGCGGCTCGAAGAATTCTCCCGAAGAATATTCGCGCCATCGCCGGACGGCACGTTCCGCGAGTCAAAATGGTACTACGAACGGGCGAGAGGCCAGTATCAGGATGCCCGCGGGCTCCTGACACCCGCCCAGCGCAAGAAGTTCGATCTGGAGTATCCCAAATCGCAGCTGATATCGAAAACTGACCTTGCCAAGTACCTCAACGTCTGGCGCGGTCACCCCGATACTGTCAGCAAAGGTGCCCAAAAAAACTTCGCGAATTTCGCCGGGACAATCGGCAGTGAGTGGAAGAAGCAGCCCGATGCATTCAACGAAGAATTTTATCGCCAGGCTGTCGCGAAGGCGCTGATCTTCCGGGCCACGGAAGAGATTGTCACCGAGCAGTCATGGTATCAGGGTGGCTATCGGGCAAATGTTGTCGCCTATGCCATCGCGAAGATGAGCCACGACTGCGAACAACGCGAGGAATTCGTCGACTACGATAGCATCTGGCGAGCTCAGGAGATTTCGGAGGAAATGGGGGCTGCTCTCGCACTGGTGGCGGAAGCCGTGCACGAAGTGCTTGTGTCCCCGCCGACTGGCATCAGCAACGTCACGGAATGGGCAAAGCAGCAAGCCTGCTGGGCAAGGGTCAAGGCCTTGGAGATTGACTGGCCGGAGGCGTGGCTAGGCGAACTGATCGGGAAGGAAAGAATCAAGGAAGGAAAGCGGGCGGGCATCAAGGACCAGAAGCTGCTCAACGGAATTGAAGCTCAGTCAGTCGTGGTTTCAGCAGGTGGGCAATTGTGGGCGCAGTTGAGTGCATGGGGGCAATCCCGAAAGCTCCTCTCCCCGACCGAGCTCGGCATATTGCGGGTGGCGGCATCGGCGCCGATGAAAATTCCGTCTGAAAAGCAATGCCTTAAGGTCATCGAGTCGCTGCGGAAGCTCCGAGCGGAAGGTTGCCCGATTGGCTCAGAAATCGCGCTTTGATTGCCTATGACATGCCCTCATTCGCCGGGAGCGTGCCAGCCTACGCTGCATCCTCGCATGGTTCGCAGTAAGGTCCGGAAACTAAACCGGTTTCCGATCCTAAAGCTGGGTACAGTGTAGAGCACACCGTACGCGACAAATCGCAGGTGAAATCCGGATCTAAACATCATTATATCAATGGCTTGTTGAGATTTTGAGAAAATGGCAGCTTCTCCGTCAAATCTGACTTGCCATCAGCCTCCGGCATACTCGCAAATCACATCAGGCAGATAGGCGAGGAAATCCGGCATCTTAAGCAGCCTTGACGGTCCCTCCGAACATAAGTAGAACAAACTTGCCTTTCGCAGTGTGTTCCAGGCTCCGCCAAAATGGAGTCCAGCATGACACGCAATGTTTCCATCCAGACCTATCTGCCCAAGCATGTCGCCGCTTGGGTTCAGAATGAAGCCACCCGCGCCAAGCAGAGCCGCAGCCAGTGGATCGGGGCCATCGTCACAGACCTGTTCCAGGGGCAAGAACTGCGCGAGGAGGCGAGGCAGAACGCCGAGTTCATCAAGCGCCGGCTGATCTTCATCATGTGCGCTCTCGATGGCCTTCTGCTTGCCCATCCGGATGCCACGCTCAGGGCGAAAGTCCACGAAGCGCATAAACGGCAGCTCGACAAGCTTGCGCAGGAGCAGGGAGAATGAAGCGCCGGGAAGCCAAGTCGCTCGTGAGCGACGAACAGCTCGCACTCCCGTTCGATCGTAGCCCCAAGGCAACCAGGAGCAACGGCGCGGAGCCACTCGCCGTCCGGATCCCCGATGCCGTGCGGATGACCGGGATCGGCCGGTCAAAGCTCTACGAGTTGATCGCTTCGGGCGATCTGGAAACGATCAAGATCGGCAGGTGCACTCTGGTGACGGTCGATGCGCTCAAAGCCCTTCTGGCCAAGGCACGGGCCGACAGCTACAAGGGAGGTCGTTGAGCATTGAAACACTGCGGGCAGCGATTTGAGTCCTCATCGAGGACCAAGCCGAAGCGCGTTACGGTATTTTTGACGGTATCGAATCAGCGAATCAGGGCAACAAAACATTGTGATACAACGCCTTGTTCGCACGTCACGGCCCCTCTTCTGGCACCATTTTCCGGATGAATCCCCCATAAAACGTGGAAGACGCCGGCTGACGGCGTGACTTGCCGCGAGGACGCTCCTCGCGCCGCCCGCGCCGTGCCTGATTTTTGATTCGCGCGCGGCCGCCATCTGAGCGGCCGTTGCGCGCAGGACACAGCCCCGCGCACGACCACCTCGACATGGTTCGGTAAAAGCGAGCGCCGAAGCACGTATACGGCTTCGGCGCTCCGGCTTTACTTGACCAGCTTGAGCTGGATCATCGCACGCGCTTCCTGACGCAGACCAGTCGTGCCGACATCGAGATTTGTCCCAAGTTCGAACGCCTCACTTGGGCCGAATCGGTAGCCAAAGCCAAGACCGCCCAGATAGCGCTGCATGCCGCCAACGGTTTCGAACGTTGCGCCAAGATAGGCCTGTGTGCGCGTCCCGCGGGTGACCGCGAGCTTGGCATCTGCACGGAAGCCGCAGGACAAGGCGGACCTTTCCGCAGAATTGTCCTCGCACAGCAGTCCGGGGCTGAATTCAAGCCGCGCGGAATTGCCACCCTCATAGGCCGACTTCCGGAAGTCGATCGGCAGATGGATGGGCACCGACAGACGCGTCACGTCGACATTGCCCACGAAGAAGCCGATACCGGAGCGCTGCTCACCGAGATAGCTGGCCGCAAGGCGTGCCGTCCCGAGCCGCTCTTGCGCATGCGACACGATGAGATCCGTCGTCAGCGCCGTGGCCCCAATGGCGATGTCGCCCGTGAGCGTTGCCCCATAGGTAAAGCGATCGCCCGTCATCTTGCCGGTCATGACAAAGCCATTGTCGGTCAGGCCGAAGTCATACCAGGCCTTGCCATAGCCGGCATAGGCCGCCACGCGCAGCTTCTCGGTCAGGCGCTGTCGCCCATATAGGTTGAGCTGAAGCGAGGTGTCGGAGATGCTGCTGTCGGCGAAGGCCTTCAGCTTGTCATCGGCAAAGGTTGCAAGGACACCCGCGCCGAGCGTCAGCGTCGGGTTCACGTCGGTCTCCACCCGAACGGCAGCCAGCGTGCGGAGCGTCCAGTCGCCATGCACACGCGATGCCGCCATCGCGCCATTCACAAAGACGCGGGTATGCCGTGCACAATCCTCGTTCACCTTCGCAAAGCTAAGGCGCGCCGACTGCGCTTGATTGTTGGCATTGAAGCCACCTGACACCGGCTTCTTGGAATTGACGTTACACGTGTCCCGGTTCCCGTCCTGCAGCAGTTGCTCGTTGAAGCTCAGCATGTCGCTGAGGCTGCGGGCCGCGTAGTTGCGCAAGCCGTTCCGGAGCGGATCGGCAATCTGGGCGAGCTTGCGCGCAATCTCATCCACATTGCGGATCGTCACCGTGACCGTCTGCAGCGCCACATTGCCGGCTGCGTCGGTCGCACGGACCTGCACGACGTAGCTGTTGTTGTGATCAGCATCGGTCGGACTTTCGTAGTTCGGTGCCTCCACGAAGCTCAGTGCGCCGGTCGAAGGATCGATGACGAACTTTGCCCGGTCCGTGCCGCCAACAAGGCTCCAAGCGACCGTTTCATTTGCCGACATCGTCGTCGCCAAGGTTAGGCCTTCATCGATGGTGACCGCAGACTCCGCAGCACCCGCGCCACCGCTGGGGCCGGTGATGAGCGGTGCCGTATCGTCGATGTTCACCTCGTTGAGTTTGACTTCCACAGTGGCCGTTCCAAAGCCGTCCGTGACCTGAACGGTGAGGGTATGGACGTTGGGATCCACCTCGAAGTCATTGGCGGCCGACGTGGCGCCCGCAGGCGTCAGCGTCAGGGCACCGGTCGTCGCATCGATCGTGAACCAGCCATTGGTGTTGCCACCCGTGATCGAGAAGGTGCGGGTCGCCGAATAGCCGCCGCTGGCCGAGACAGAGCCCAGCGTTGCGCCCGGCGAACGGCCTTCATTGTAGCTGAAGCTGTAGGACGGACGGTTGCCCGCATCGGTGGCGTTGGTGCCGGTGAACGCGATGGGTGATCCCACCGGGTCGATCGGAATGTGGTTGTTGCCGATCCCGTTCGAGGTGGAGGCCGCATCCGTACCGATCGTAAAGGTGAAGCGCAGATAATAGGTGGTGGCCTGCGTTCCGGTCGGGGCGGTTGCCTGCGTCTGAACATTGTCCAACCCGCCGCCGAGCGCCGGCGTCACCGTGCCGCTGCTGGGAATAAGGACGCTTTCCGTATTGTTATAGCCCGACGGCCCGGTGACCCGGATTTCGTAGGTTCCGGAGGACGCCGTGCCGGCCAGGATGAAGCTGTAGCGTCCATCGGCACCGGTCACCTGGTCGTTCGGTCCACCCACCGAAAGGTCAAGCCAGCTGTTGCTGACCTTGGCCCCGCCAAAATAGAGCGACACCTGCGCATTGCGGACGGGCGTGCGGCGCACGCTGTCATAGACGACACCCGATGGGTCGATGAGGACGGCATCAACATGGGTCACCGTTGCACCGGGTACGACCGAGATGTTGCTGACGGTTGAGCCTGATGCGCTGCCCGTGCTCGACGTCGCCATGGCACTGGTGAACTGCACAGAGTAGGTTCCCGGCACGACATTGTCGAAGCGATAGCTGCCATTGGCGGCGGTCGTGGTGGTGGCGACAACATTGTTGTTGGCGTCGACAAGCGTGACGGTGCGCCCCCCAATGCCGATGCCTGAGCCGCCACCCGCCGAACGATTGGCACGCGTCAACGCTCCGGAAATGGAGGTCAGTGCGATATCATCGACGTTGCGCTCGTTGAGCTTGACCTCGATGGTCGTGGTGCGCGTGCCGTCAGAGACCTGCACGGTCAGCGTCTGCGTGTTGGCGAGGGTCTCGAAGTCGTTGGCGAGCGAGGTGCTGCCCGCCTGGGTCATCGTGATCACCCCGGTCG
>RKSN01000002.1:726451-1026613 GCA_005518185.1 Chakrabartia godavariana
CAGAGACCTGCACGGTCAGCGTCTGCGTGTTGGCGAGGGTCTCGAAGTCGTTGGCGAGCGAGGTGCTGCCCGCCTGGGTCATCGTGATCACCCCGGTCGTGCTGTCGATCGCGAACCAGCTGGACGTGTTGCCCGCCGTGATCGTGTAGCTGAGCGTGCCCGTGCCGGTCGCCGAGACCGTGCCAAGGGTCGTGCCCGCAGCACGGTTCTCGTCATAGGTGAAGCTGTAGCTCGGGTTGCTCGACCCGTCGGTCGCGTTCGTGTTCGTGAACACCGGCGCGGCGATCACCGGATCAAGCGGAATGTGGTTGTTGATGACACCGTTCGACGTGCTGGCCGCGTTGGCACCGATCGTGAAGTTGAACAGCAGATAATAGGTCGTCGGCTGGTTGCCCGTCGGCGCCGTCGACTGTGTCTGGATCGATTCCAGGCCGCCACCGAGCGACGGTGTGTACGTCCCGCCCGGCGCTATCGCCGTGGACGCGGTGTTATTCAGTCCGGTCGGGGCGACCACGCGAAGTTCATATGTGCCCGACGATGCAGACCCGTTCAGAACAAAGCTGTAGGCACCGTCCGCGCCCGTCGTCTGATCGTTTGCGCCGCCCAGGGTCGTGTCCAGCCAGGACGCGCTGACTTTGGCGTTGTTATAATAAAGCGACACGACGGCATTGGCGACAGCGGCGCGCGTCGTGCTGTTGTAGACGACCCCGGACGGGTCGATGACCACGGCATCGACGCTGGTGATCGTGCTCGATGATCCGACAGTGACGCCGGTGACCTTGCTGGTCTGGTTGGCCCCTGTGGCAGATTTGGCCTTTGCCTTGAAACTTCCAGAGGATTCGAACTGGACCGAATATGTGCCCGGCGCGACAGCAGTGAAGCTGTAGCTGCCATTGGCGCCCGTGGTCGCGGTGGCGACAACCTGGTTGGAGGCATTGACCAGCTGGACATTTCGCCCGCTGACAGCCGATCCATTGGCACGCGAAATCGTACCGGAAACCGTTGAGGTGCTGATAAACTGCACTTGCGCACTATTGGCGATGGCCAAACCATCGACCGTGCCCGAAACCGTTGCCGTCGTCACGCTCGTCGAGGAGCGCAACGTCGCGGTATAGGTTCCGTTGCCATTGTCGGTCACCGACGACAGCGTCCCTGCGGTGGTTGAAAGCGTGACAACATTGCCGCCGGTCGTCAGGTTGTTTCCGTTCACGTCCTTGAGCTGGACCGTGATCACCGTTGTCGATGTGCCATTTGCCGAAATCGAAGACGTTGCAGCTGTAATCAGCGACGTCAGACTGGATGGCGTTGGCGAGGCGGGCGCGGACGTCCGATACGCGTTGAGTGCAGCCAGGAGGCCGTTCGTCGCGGCATTGCCGCTGACCTCGCTCGATGAGGCGCCAACTGCCGTATCGGCATAGACGCGCGTGCTGCCGACGAACTGCAGCAGGAAGGTTTTGCTGAACCCGCTCCGCGGGGTGTAGGCGGTGCCGTCATTCAAGCCGGCATTGACGGTCAAACCAACCCCCTGAACCGTGCCGTTCTTTGTATCGCGCCAGTTCACCGCCGCCGGGAAGCTGGATGTCGTGCCGTTGGAAAACTGAATCCGGACGTTGACGGAATAGTCGTTGCCCTGGCTGCCGCCGAACGCGCCATTGTCCGTCGTCTGCGAAATTGTGACCGAGTCGATTCCAAGCGTGGGGAACGTCTTGATCGTGACGGGCTGGTGGGCGTTGTTCGAATATTCGCCGATAAAACCATTCTCAAAGCCGACACTGACCGTCGTATTTGCGGCCTGCACTGCGGACGGAACAATGGCAAAAGCGATGAAAAAGAGAAGGAGAGCCCGGAAACCGGCCTGAATGCGCCCCATGATCAAAAATACCCAACACCTGTATTGATGTGGCGCCTGCACATTCACAGACAGAATCAGAAATTATTTCAATTTCATTCTGGCTCGAAAAGGATCAAGATTAACCGTAAGTTCGATAAGGACTTGGGATGAAAATGCCGGAAAATTGGGCCGGAAAATAAAGCCAAAGTGGCGCGACAGAGCTTTTACGCAGCTGCGTAAACTATCTTTCTAACGGGCAGATCCGCCCGGCAATAAAACAAGCCCCACAAAGACTCTGCTCCAGCCAGCGCGGTACGATATCCGCACAAGAGCGCCGGGCGCGCTTAATTCGGCCATTCGCGGTGGACATCGACGATGGCGAGGATGGTCACCTCCTCGCCCAGCCGGTCATAGATCAGCTTGTATTTGGGATGGACGACAATCTCGCGCGTCTCGAGCCGGGCGCCGAGCGTTGAGCCGGCCCCAAGGTCGGCAAGTGCGTCGACGCTTTCTTCAAAGAGCATGTCGAGCGCGTCGGCAGCGAAGATGCTGTCCTTCGCCGTGAAGGCGAACACGGCGATCCGGTCGGCCTCTGCCGAAACTGTCCAGCGCACCTTCATACGGCTGCCGCCCGCGCCGCCGCACGATACCGGGCAAAGCGCGTCTTCATGTCGGCATGATCATAGATGCGCCCCGCCGCGACATCGGCGCGCGCGCGTCGCAGCTTGGCGGGCAGCCAGCCGGCCGCCGCCGCCTCGGCATCCTGTTCGGCCACAAATTGCCGCATCGCCGCCCGCAAAATCTGCGCGGCCGACCGGTCGGCGACCTTCGCTGACTCCACAAAGGCCCGCTTCAGATCCTCATCAACGCGGAAGGTGAAGGTCGTATCGGTCATACCGCAACATACTCACGAGTTATCTATGAGTCCTTTTGTAACACATTTTTTGTCATAAAACAGCTTTTTTGCGCATTCGCGTGTCATATTTCGAAAAATGACGGCGATTGTGTTGCATTTCGCTGAAATGAGCGCAGCCTAGTGTCATTGAAGAACAATCTACGGAGAGTGCCATGTCTGTTTATCGTCTGCTTCTGCCCGTCGCGGTCCTGTGCGGTTCCGCCTTCGCTGCCGAGCCGGATACGGCAACCTCTTCGGCCGCGCTGGCCAAGGGCGATTATCGTCAGGTCGTTGCCGAACTTCAAAAGGGTGGCCTCGCCGTCTCCGGTGATCCGGCCCGCCTGATCAACCTCGGCACCGCTTATGCACATCTCGGCGATTTTGACCGCGCCTCGGACGCCTTCCGCCGCGCCATGTACAGCGACGTGCGCTATGATCTCGAACTCGCCGATGGCAGCGTCATCGATTCGCGCGAAGCCGCCCGCCTGGCGCTGGCCAAGCTGAGCCGCGACGCCCGCCGCCAGACCGCTTCGCGCTGAGTGTTGACGGGGTCCCCGATCAGTCGGGGACTGCACCGGAACGCCGGAAACCCACCGGCGTTTCGGTAAATCCCAACGCCTTCAGCGCACTCTTGTCGAGCGTATCGCTCAACGGCAGGAGCATGGTGTAGCGTTGACCTGATGTCGGCGCGAATTCAACGGCAAGCGTCCCCTTGCCCGCCGGATCGGTAACGCGGAACACCAAGGTGCCGTTTACGCAGCTTGCCGGTCCGGACATTTGCGGGCCAACCGCACGGGCAAGATTGCCTTCGGGAATATAGACCGTCGCCTGGCCGCTCGCCTCAACGCAACCTGATCCATTGAACGTCGCCGTCAGGGCCGTCACCTGCGCCGCCTGCAGGCCAAGGCTCTGCAGCCCCGGCCCGAGCGTGAGGCGCGCATCGACGTTGCGCAGCCCCTTTCCGGCCAGACCTGCATACCCCTCACCCGACACCGGCCCGCCCGACAGCGACTGAAGCCGCAGCCGCGCCGTGCCGAACAGCAGGTCGAGCGGGGAGAGCCGCACCTGAAGATCGCCAAGCCGCGTGCCCTTGAACACGGCATCGTGCATCCGCCCGGACCAGGCGGTGCCATCCACGGTACGCGCAGAAAGCCCGGCGCTGCCCAGTCCGGCGGACCAGATGACAACCGAGAGCGGCAGCAGCCACAAAAGCATCAGGACAAGGGCCAGCGCGCCGAAGATCGACCACGCCGTGCGCGGCTGGAGCGGCAGACGGAACCGGGAGATCATGCGCCACGTCCCTTCAGGACGGCGTCGAACGACACCGTGCCATCGCCATTGGCACGCACCGTCGCCGACTGGGCGATGATGCCCTGACGTTCAAGCGTGCCAAGCCAGACGAAAAGCGCCCGCGATTTGGCAGCACTGATCGCCACGGCAAAGGCACCGGCCTGCCGCTGCTCATTCCTGGCAAGCGTGAAGCCCGCCTCGATCGCGCTCTGGGTGATCACGGCCCCCACATCCACCGCCCCGTTCGCCTGCGCCGTGCCAATCCGCTTGGCTTCGGCGACCATGGCCTGCGTACGTGCAAGACCGTCCAGAGCTTCACCCTGTTCCATGCGGGCGCTGTCCAGAAAGCTGTTCACCGGCCGCCAGACGCCCAGCCAGGCGATCATCGCCCCAAGCAGAGCCGCGAGCACCAGGAGCAGCACGCGTTCACGCTGTGTCCGTCCGGTCCACCAATCACGCAGATTGTCCGTCATTTGACCCTCACTACAAATTCGGTGCGGCGGGTGCCGTTGGTGGCGCTCGTTGGCCCTCGGTCGACCTTGAAGCCATAATTGCCGAGCGCGTAGGCGATGCGGGCGAGATCGGCATCGTTTGCCGCCTGCACGGTCGCGCGCGCCACGCCTTCGCCATCAAAGCTGAGCAGGGCGAGCGAGCTCCCCTTCTGCGCCTTGACGGCCGACAGGATGGCCGACGCCGTCGGGCCGAAGCCAAGCCCGGGGCCGCGCAGCGCCGTCATCCGGCGTTCGAGCGCGGCGCGCGGTTCCAGCTCTTCCTTGGCCACGACGGTGCGGGCCAGATCATCGGCCCGGCGATCCAGGCTGTCGGCGGAGGCATGCAGCCGGACGGCGAGCATCAGCGGCGTGAGGACCGTCGCCAGCGCCATGAGCGCGACCAGAATGCCGCAGGTCTTCAGGAAATGACGCGACGCGCCCCAGGCGCGCGGCGGCGCAAAGGCACCCTGCCGCAGATCGACCTCCGCGGCATCAACCGCCCGGGCCAGGCTCACTGCAAGGTCGTCCGACGACAGATCCTCGACCGGTGCGCCAACCGTCACGACCGGATCGATGGCCGGATCGGACGCGCAGGCGATCTCCGCCCCGCGCAGAACCGTCTCATGGCCGACCGTCATGCGGACAAAGCCGGTTTCCGGCGCCTCTGGCACAAGCTGCGCGGGGATGACCGGCACAGGTGCAAAGCCCTGTTCGGCCAAATCGGCCATCCAGTCGGCAAAGCGCTGCCGGTCGACGACGGCCACATGATCGCCCGCGGCAAAGTGCAGCTCAGCGGGCGGCGTCAGCACCGTCTCTGCCGCCACGCGCTGCCCCACCGCAAGCGCCTGAGCGCGCGGCATCCCCGCGCCAACGCCGACAAGGACGGTCGTTTCGCTGGCAGGATAGATGGCAGCGACGGCCTCTCCCTCCAGCGGCTGCGGCGTCCCTTCCCCGGATTCGACCGGCGCCCCTTCGGCATAGCGCCACCATCGCAGCGGCGTTCCTGAGAGCAGAACCAGCCCTGAATATGTCGTCACGAACTTCCCCCAAAACTGCGGCGGACCGTCTTCACGGTCTGCATCCGGCCATCGAGCAGACTGGACTGCCGGAACTGGATACCGCCCAGATCAATGTTTATTTCAAGCCCGAACCAATTGGTCCGCAATTGCGGCTGGCCGAGAACTTCGGCCGCCGGTGTCACGCCACCCAGTGCTGGCAGCTTCCAGAACTCGACCATGCTGGCATAGCCGTCCGAGGGCCGTTCGGCGATCAGCTTTCGCGCGGACGCTGCGGGAAGCTGATCGGGCAACAGCATCATGAGCAGCGGAAACTGGCTTTCGGTCAGCGTGTTGACGTTGATCGGCGAGAGCTCGGCCTGTGGCAGGGCGCAGATCCAGGGGCGCAGCGTCGCATAGACTTCAGGCGTGACGCCCGCCACGGCCCGCAGCTCGCTTGCATCGGCGAACAGCGTGTTGCCCGTACGATAGCCGTCATAGCTTTCATCTTCCGCGCCGCCGGGCAGCGGCACCGTGTCACTGTCCGCCCAGTCGGCAGCGGCGAGCGCAATGCGCCGCGCCGCCGGGCGCGCAATGCCGATCGATGTCATCAGGCCTTCGAACTGCACGATTGCCGACGGCCGCGCGGTGAAGGTCGCCCCTTCCCCGCCCGAAACGACCAAGGAATTAAGATTGAAGCAATTGCCGCTGTCGCGCAGCGTCACCGTCGCCGTCCCGCCATCGATCGGGAAGGGCATCGCCGTCCCCATCCATCCGCCCGCCAGCGTCGTCCGCCCGGCGGAGGCCTGCGTCAGCGCCGCAATGCGCGAGGCGGCAATCAGTTCGCCGGCCTGCGCGTAAGCGCGCGACTGATCAACGGCAGACATGTTGCCCGCCAGCCGCGTCGCAATGGTCAGCTTGTCGAGCGCCGACATGGCCAGCACCGAAATGACCGCCACCAGCAGGAGCACGGTCAGGAGCGCGGCCCCCTCCTCGTCCCGGCGCACCATCATGCCCCGGCCCCGACAAGGAACACCCGGCGGACCGAAACGCCATCCTTGCGCACCAGCGTCAGTTCGGCCGCGACGGGGAGCGCGGTCGGATCGTCATTGCCCGCCCCGTCGCCCCATTGGCCCTTGGCGTCGCGCAGCCGCACATTGGCCGTAGAGACATTTTCGGCCAGCGTCATTTCAGTCTGCGCGCCCGCACCGTCGAGCATCGGGCGTGCCGCACGGATGAGCCGCCCGCCTTCCAGCCGCAATTCCACGCGCTGCAATTCGGCCCGCCGCGCATCGGTGGCATTCGTCCAGCCGGCACGCACATAGCTCATCAAACGTCCCGCCGCAGGGCCGGAAAAAGCAGGCTCCAGCCGTCCATTCCCATCGCGCGTGGGGCGCGCGACAGCCTGCTGGAGATCGGCCTGCAGCAAGGCGGAGATACGCCGTTCCCCGGCCACATTCTCCAGCGCGGTGCGGACGCCCGCCTGCGTCGACACGCCGGCCGACAACAGGCTCGTCCCCGCCGCCGCCAGCAGGCCGAAGATGGCAAGCGCGACGACCAGTTCCACGAGCGTGAAGCCCTGTTCGGCCGGGGAGGCGGGCGCACGCATCATTTCGCCTTCCGCGCGATGCTGAGCGCCCCGGCAAAGCGGCGCTGCGGATCGGTGACGGTGATGTCGATGCGCAAGATGGCCGGATCGGCCGTGCGGCTGGTGGCGCGCGCCCAGATCCAGCTGCGCCCCGCATTCTCGACCGTGCCGACCGCCCGGCCGATTGAGGGGGCTGCCGGATCGGTCAGCGTTTCGGCCGCAATATTCTGCGCGACAATCTGGCCCAGCGTCCGCGTCGCCACATCGGCCGAGGTCCGCACCGTGGCGGCATTCAGCCGGATGAGCGCCAGGGCAGCGATGCTGAACACCGCCAGCGCGACCAGCATTTCGATCAGCGTGAACCCGCGCTCACGATCCGACATGGACCGTTCCTTCCGGGTTGATGGTCACGGCAAGGCGCGAGTCCCCGCGCACCAGCGCAACGCGCGCCGCTTCGCTCGGCAGGCCGGTCGGATCAAAGACGACGCGCATCTCGCCCGTCGCCGTCGTCTGCGCCCGTGTCTTGTCGTCCCACCGGACGGGGGCGAAAGGCTTTTCGGTCAGGCGCACCCATTTGCCCGCAAGCCGCCGCTCAAAGTGATAGCTGGTGGGGCCGACGGCGACCGCCATGTCGCGCCCCTCGATGATTGCGGCATCACGCAGGGCAGAGGTGCGCGCGGCAAAGGCCTCTGCCTCATTGCGTACCGAGCCCGTCGGGTCGCGCATGTTGAGCACAATCGCCGCCGACGCCAGGCCGAGGATGACGATCACCACCAGCAGCTCGACCAGGGTAAAGCCCTGTTCGTGCGCTGCGTCAGCCTGGCCGGGGGGTGTCATCCGCGCGTCCGTGCGCTGCTATTGCCAGCTGCCGATGTCGGCTGCGTCGCCCTCGCCACCCTCGGCCCCATCGGACCCGAGCGAATAGACATCAAAGGCGCCGTGCTGACCTGGCTGGCGATAGCGATAGTCGTTGCCCCAGGGGTCCTTGGGCAGCTTGCGGATATAGCCGCCGGTGCTGCCCGGGGTCGCGCTCGTCCCGCCGAGAAGGGCATTGAGACCCTCGGACCCATCGGGATAGCGCAGCGTGTTCAACCGATACATTTCGATCGCCTGGGACAGCGTCGCAATATCGGCCTTGGCCTTGCTCTGCATGGCCTTGTTCTGGCTCGGCAGGACGTTGATCATGACGACCGTCGCCAGCAGACCGATAATGACGATGACGACAAGAAGCTCGACAAGGCTGAAGCCGTCTTCGCCGTCTTCGGGCTGGTCGATGGCAGGGGGGGTGGAGTCAGTCATGGGGACCTTTCACGCAGCAGCAAGAGTTTCAATCTGGAGGATGGGCAGCAGGATGGCGAGCACGATCAGCGCGACGACACAGCCCATGATGACGATGATGGCCGGCTCCAGCAGCGAGAGCGCCGTCGCGGTAAAGCGATCAAATTCCCGCTCCAGATAGTCGGCCGACCGTTCGAGCATCAGGTCAAGCTGGCCTGAGCTTTCACCTGACGCGGTCAGGTAGACGAGAAGCGGCGGGAAGACGCCCGCCCGCTTCAGCGCGGCAGACAGGCTGCCCCCGCTCCGCACGGCTTCGGCAATGTCCTCCGTCGCCTGACGCAGCGCGCGGTTGTGCACGGTCTGTCCGGTCAGGAGCAGCCCTTCAAGCAGCGGCAGGCGACTGGCGACCATCGTTGCCAGCGTACGCGCCATGCGCGCGGCGTGGAGATCACGGATGAGCTTTCCCGCCAGCGGCAGATGCAGGATAGCCCGGTCGAACCGCAGGCGCAGGTCCGGCCGACGCAGCGCCTGCGCGGCAAAAAGCCCGCCGCCCAGCAGGAGGACGAGTAGCAGCGGCCACCAATTGGCGAGGAAGCTGGACAGCGCAATGATGATCCGCGTGAGGAGCGGCAGTTCCTGCCCGACATTGTCAAACTGCTCGACAATGCGGGGCACCACGAACACCATCAGGGCAAAGACGACGACCATCGCGACAAGCGCGAGGACGATGGGATAAGCGAGAGCCGCCGTGATGCGTCCGCGCACCTCCGCCTGACGTTCCTGCAGATCAGCGAGGCGTTCGAGGATCTGCGGCAGCGTACCTGCCGCCTCTCCCGCCGACACCATTGCGCGGTAGAGCGGCGGGAAGCTGCGCGGGGCACGCGCCATCGCCTCGGCAAGGCGCAGGCCTTCAAACACGCCGCCATGCACGTCGCTGGCGATCTGGCGCACATGCTCCTGCTCGGTCTGGCGGACGATGGTGCGCAGCGCTTCCTCCAGCGGAGTTACAGCGCACAAGGTGGACAGCTGCCGGGTGAACAGCGTCAGCTGCTGCGCGGACATCTTGCGCTGGCGGAGCCGGTCGAGCGAAAACAGCGCGGCACGTGGCGCACGCCCGGTCGAAACCGAAATGTCGAGCGGATAGAGGCCCTTGCGCTGCAACAGGTCGCGCGCGGCCTTCGCGTCTTCGGCGTCTACCGTCCCGCGCCGCTCGCGTCCCGCCGCGTCGATGGCCGCATAGTCAAAGCTTCTCACTGCCCGCATCCTGTCGTGACACGCGGATGGCCTCTTCGGCCGTGGTCACCCCATCCCGCACAAGCGCGAGGACCGATTGGGACAGCGTGGGCACCTTGGCAAAGACATGGCGGGAGATGCGGTCCTCGTCCGACCCGTCATTGATCATCTGCCGGATGCTGTCATCGATCCGGATCGCCTCATAGACGCCGATCCGCCCTTTGAAGCCGGTGTCATTGCATTGGGCACAGCCCTGCGGCTCATAGATGTGCGCGGCGTTGAGGCCGGGCAGCTGCCGGTTGGCGTCCGTTGCCGGATGCTCGACGCGGCACGCGGGGCACAGCCGCCGCACAAGACGCTGAGCAATGACCGCACGCAGCGTCGAGGCGAGCAGGAATGGCTCCACCTTCATGTCGCGCAGACGCGTAATGGCCCCCACCGCGTCATTGGTGTGGACCGTCGACAGCACGAGGTGACCGGTGAGCGAGGCCTGCACCGCAATGTCGGCAGTTTCGCGGTCACGGATTTCGCCGATCATCACCACGTCTGGGTCCTGACGCAGAATGGCGCGTAGCCCGGCGGCAAAGGTCATGCCCACCTTGGCATTGACCTGCGTCTGCCCCACACCTTCGATCGCATATTCGACCGGGTCTTCCACCGTCAGGATGTTGCGCGCGCCATTGTTCAGCAGCCGCAGCCCGGCATAGAGCGACGTCGTCTTGCCCGACCCGGTCGGACCCGTGACGAGGACGATGCCATTGGGTTCGGCGAGCGCGCCGCGAAACACCGACAGGGTCGCCGCATCCATGCCCAGCTCATCCAGGCTGATCGCCGCATTTTCCTTGTCGAGGATACGCAGCACCACGCGTTCCCCCGCGCGCGCAGGGAGCGTCGAGACACGGACGTCGAGCTGCTTGCCGCCGAGGACGAGCGAGATGCGTCCGTCCTGCGGGATGCGCCGCTCGGCAATGTCGAGCCGCGCCATGACCTTGATGCGGCTGACGACGACCGGCGCCACATGCGCGGGCAGGCGCAGCGCCTCGCGCAACAGGCCGTCGACGCGCATCCGGATGACGAGCGCCGTCTCGAACGGCTCGACGTGCACGTCGGACACACCCTGGCGCACCGCTTCCGCGATCATCCCGTTGATCAGCCGGATGACCGGGGCATCGTCGGCAGTGTCGAGCAGATCGTCCGCCGATGGCAGGGCACCGACGAACATGTCCCCGTCTCCGGGGGTGCCCAGCGTCCCGGCAGCAGCGGCCGCCGCCGATCCATCCAGGGCGTAGGTTCGTGACAGCTGGTCATCGAAGACTTCGTCGCTCGTCGGTTCCACCGCAAAGGGCTGCCGCAGCCAGCGCCGCAATTCAGACAAAGCCCGGACGTCCGCCCCCGGCCGCATCATCACGCGCCAGCCGCCATCCTCTGCCGGTTGCAGCAGGACACCATGCTTGCGCACGAACGGATAGGGGAGAACGGAGCTCTCCACATCCGATGCGACGGGCGGGCTGTCGGTCAATTCTTCGGGCCCTCGCTTGACGGCGCGGGCGCTTCGGGCGTCGCGGCGGACGGCGCTTCCGCTGGCAGGGGCAGGTCCGCGCCCATATAGTCGCGCACCAGTTCATCGATGCTCGGCTCCTCATTGGGCCGCAGCATCAGCTGCTGCCCGCGGATATAGCCATAGCGGCGCTCGGCGAGCTTGCGCGCATCGTCCGCGCTGCGCAGGATCGTCGGGCGGATGAACACCATCAAATTGGTCTTCTCGCGCGATTTGGCCCGCGACCGGAACAGCTGACCAAGCGCCGGAATGTCGCCCAGCAGCGGGATCTTCTCGATCGTGCGGCGTTCATTGTCATCGAGCAGGCCGCCGAGGGCGACGATCTGACCATCATCGACGGTCACCGTCGTCTGAATCTCACGCTTGTTGAGGATGAGGTCGCTGCCATTATTGGTCACCGGCCCCGCAATCGAGCTGACTTCCTGCCGGATGAACAGCTTGATCGCATCGCCTTCATTGACCTGCGGCTTCACCTCAAGCTGAATGCCGACATTCTGGCGCTGCACCGTGCGGAAGGCATTGTCGAAATTGTTGCCCAGCTTCTCACCCGTCGTGATCGGCACTTCCTGCCCGACCAGGATCTTGGCTTCCTGATTGTCTAGCGTCACGACCGACGGCGTCGACAGGATGTTGGACTTGTTGTCCTGCTGCACCGCGTTGATGATCGCGCCGAAAATGCCATTATTGCCGACATTGGTGGCAAAGCCGCCAAAGGCACCGGCGGCGCCCAGCACCGAATTGACCGCAGCCTGTGCGAGCTGGTCGCTGACCGGATTGTTGGTCGTCGTGGTCGTCGTCGTGCCATTGACCGTCGTGGTGGTCGTGTTCAGCTCACGTGCGGCCACAGCCCCCGCGATGGTCAGGATGTTGGGCGCGGCGTTGGAATAGTTGGTGGCGGCGAACGGAATGTTGCTGCCCGGCTTTCCGCCGAGGAGGAACTGGACGCCAAGCTTGCGCGCGGCCGTATCCGAAATCTCGACGATGATCGCCTCGACCAGCACCTGTTCCCGCCGGGTGTCGAGCTGACGCACGACGTCGCCCAGCGTGCGCTGCATGTCCGACGGTGCGGAGATGATGATGGCATTGGCCCCTTCGTAGCGTGCAATGACCGGCGCGTTGCGCCCGCCACCGCCCGATGTCGATGCAACCGGCGTGGCCGTCGCGCCTGTGCTGGCCGGGGCCGGGCTGGGCGTGCTGCCCTCGCTTGCCGCTGGCGTGACCGATTGGCCGACGATCTGCTGCAGGACGGGGAGGAGCTTTGCCGCATCGGCATGCTGGAGCCAGATCACGCGGACTTCCGCACCGCTGGCGGCGCGCCGGTCCAGATCGCGCGCCATGGCGGCAAAGCGCGAAACCGAGCCGCGATCACCACGCAGCGCGAGCGAATTGCTGCTGTCGACCGCGACGATGGCGATGGCACCGCGCGCATTTTCGCCGCCGCTGCTGCTGCCGGCCACGAGCTGCTGCAGCGAGGTTGCGAGCTCGCGCGCATTGGCATTCTTCAAGGCGATCAGCTCGGTGGCAGCGCCATCCGAGTCGATCCGCTGGATCAGCGTGCGGATGCGACGGATATTGTCGGCATAATCGGCAACGACGAGGCTGTTGGCACCGCGATTGGCCGTGACCGAGCCTTCCCGGCTGACGAGCGGGCGCAGCGTTTCCACCGCCGAGGCCGCATCAATGGCGCGCAGGCGAAAGACTTCGGTGACGAACTGGTTGCGCGCTGCACCCGACAGGCCAATCTTGCCGGGCTGGGCCGCCGCCGTATCGGCGGGCTGTATGCGATAGGCGCCATTCGCCGTCGGCACGGCCACAAGGCCATTGGCGCGCAGCGTCGACAGGAAGACCTCAAAATATTCGGACCGCGACAGCGGGCGATCCGACACCACGGTCACCTTGCCCTGCACGCGCCCGTCAATGACGAAGTTGCGCCCCGTCACGCGTGCCGCGTCCTGAATGAAGGCGCGCACATCGGCATCGCGGAGATTGAGCGTGGTCTGCGCAAACACCGGTCCAACGGCCGAGAGGGCGAGCATGAGGCCAAGGGCGACCCGTTTCATTTCGATATCCTTGCATTGAGCGGCACGAGTTGGCCCCCGCGCTCGACCTGGAGTGTCAGATTGCCCTTGTCCGGCAATTGGGAAATCACGGCAACGGCGTCCTCCACCGATCGGGCGGGAACCCCGTTCAGGCTGACGATGACGTCGCCGGGCTGGAGACCCGCGGCGGTAAAGGCCCCGCCTTCGCCTTTGGGCTGTGCGATGAAGCCGGTTACCTTGCCCCCGGCATTGCGCGGTGTGAGCGAAATCTCTGTCGTGAAGCTTGCAGCATTGAGCGCACCGCCGCCCGATGCGGCCGGCGCGCTGCCACCTGCGGGCGGGACTGCCGACTGGTCGATGAACAGCGTCTCTTCCGCGCCGCCATTGTCGAGCGTGACATGGTCGAACGCGACCGCTTTCAGCTTGACGCCGGGCACAACCACATCGCCCACGGCAAAGCTCGACTGCACGCCATCGGGCGTCGCGATGATCGCGCTGCCAAGGCCCGTCGCTTCGTTGAGGCTGACCCCGAAGAGCTTCAGGGAAAGCGCGGTGACCGTGGAGCCATTGGCATCTTCGGTCGGACCGCCAAAGGGATCAAACGTGCCGAGATCAAGGGTGGACAGCGTGCCGAGCGGTGATGTTGCCCCCGGCCAATTTCCCAGCGGGCCTAACGGCTTGGTCGTCGCCCAGATCAGCCGGGCGCCTTGAAATGCGAGCAAGGCGGCAAGAAGCACCAGGGTGAGGCGCCGGGCGAAGGGCCAAATGTTCGGGTGCATCACGGGCGCCAATAACAGGTTGGTGCGGCGGGGCATACAGCTTTGGTGATCAGGCCCACCGGCAATCCTCGCTTGGTCCAGAGCCGGACGCTTATGACGTTTCTGTTACAGATTTACGACACAAAATTCGGGCCGCAAGCGCCTGCTCGCGGCCCGAAATTGTCCCATATTGGACAGGTGTGCACCGCCTGTTGGACAGGACGGCCCGCCCGGCCTCAGAACTTCAGGTTGATCCCGAGTTCGAAGGTCGTCCCGATCCGGTAGAAGTTGTAGTAAATGGTGTTCGTGCCGTTCTGCTGGAATTCCTTGTAACGGGTCCGCAGCAGGTTGCGGGCTTCGAAGTTCAGCTCGCCCTCATGGCCGAAGAGCGTGAAGCCTTCGCGCGCCACGAAATCGAGGCGCAGGCCGGGCCGTTCGATGATGTCGGGCTGGAAGCCCGCACCACGGCTGGTCACGCGATCCGTTGCATAGGTCACGAGCAGGGTCTGCTGCGACAGCCGATCCTGGTCCTCAACGCCCAGCTGGAAGTTGATCAGATGATCCGACTGACCGGTCAGCGCCGAGCCATCGCGGAAGAAGTCGAGCGCGCGGGTCGAGGCCTGCGAGAACACGGCAACCTTGTCGCCTTCCTTCACGCTCAGCTTCGAGGTCGTGTAGGTGTAGTTGGCGATCACCGCGAGACGCCGCGAGGCGAGCCAGCTTGCGCTGCCGAGTCCTTCGAGCGGGATGTACTTCTGGAACTCGATTTCCGCACCATATAGCGTCGCTTCCGGCGCGTTCGCGAAGCTCGAAATGACGGTGTTGTCGTTGAAGCTCGAGAAGGTCTCGATCGGGTTCTTGATCTTCTTGTAGAACGCCGCCGCCGACACGCGCTGATCGCGGGCAAAGTACCACTCGTAACGCGCTTCGGCGTTATAGAGCTGGCTGTCCTGAAGCAGCGGGTTCCCGTTGAACAGACGGTTGGCGTCCGGATCATAATAACGCTGGAAGATCAGTTCGCGGAACTGCGGGCGCGCGATGGTCTTCGACCCGTTGACGCGGAACTGCATTTCCGGATTGATCTGATAGGTCAGCGTCAGCGCAGGGAGCCAGTAATTGCGGCTGAGCTGCGTGCCGGCAAGCGAGGCCGTAGGCGTCGTGAAGACCTGCACCGGCGTCACCGACTGGTCCGCCGTCTCATAGCGGACACCGGTATTGAGCGACAGCTCCGGCGTCAGTTCTGCCTGAAGCTGCAGATACCCGGCATGGTTGCGCAGCTTCGCGTCAAACACCGGGTTGCCTTCGTTGGCATCCACCAGCGAGATGTTGAAGTTGTTGATCACATTCTTCGACAGCAGCAGGTCCGGCCGCAACAGGCCGACGCCCGTCGGGAAGGTGCCCGGCGCGACCACGAGGAACTCGCGGCGTTCGGTGCGGCGCTTGGTGTCGGCAAAGGCATAGCCGATCGTCGCCCGGAATTCGGGGCTGAACCGGTAGGTCCAGTCCGTGCTGGCCGACCAAAGGTCTTCGTTCAGGTTCGAAAAGACGGTCTGCGCGCTGCCCGACTGGCCGTTGTTCAGACGGTTGACGAAATAGGGACCATAAGGATCGCCCGCCGCATTGCTGCGGATATATTCGAACGAATTCTCATAGGGCGCTTCGCGCTGCGAGTTGGCGTAGCCGGCACGGATGTCCATGCTGAATTCCGGCGTCAGCTTCAGTTCGGCAACCACGTGCGAGTCGATGAGCTGGCGTTCGAACCAGGCCGTATTCTGCTGGAGCAGCGTGGCCGTCGGCGACGTCGTCGCACGGGTCCCCTGTCCGAGGCGCGCCTGCTTCAGCGTGTCGCGGATGTAAAGGTTGGTCCAGCGCAGCTTGTTGTCGCCAAATTCCAGGCCAAGGCCGAGCAGCCCGTTCACGACAATACGGTTGTCCGTGATGACGCGGCGGAAATCGAGTTCCTTTTCCGACAGGTCTACGGTCGACGCCGTCTGCTGCAGCGTATCGCGTGAGCGCCACTTGTTGCTGTAGGCCGCCGTTGCGATGAGGCCGAGCGTCATGTCATCGCCGATTTCCCAGGAGCGACCCCCGGACAGGCCGAGCGAGTAGTTGGGGGCCAGGTGCTTGATGCGCTGCACGACGGAATTGCGGGCCGTGAAGATCTGGCCGGCGATTTCCTGCGTGTTGACAGTGCCTTCGGAGATGCGCTTGCCGCTGGCAAGGAAGCTCGTCAGGGCCGGCGGCAGATCGCGGTTGGCATTGGTGAAGCCGGTCCAGTCGATCGAGCTGCCATAATAAGTGTAGCCCAGCTTGTTGGTTGCTTCGCTGTCACCCTGGATTGAGGCGCTGATGTTGAAGAACGGTTCTTCCGGCACGGCCTTGGTCGTGAGGTTGATCACGCCGCCGCCGAATTCACCGGGGAAGTTGACCGAATAGCTCTTCTGGACAAGCGAGGAGGCAATGATGTTCGTCGGGAACAGATCGAGCGGGACGACGCGCTTCAGCGGCTCGGGGCTCGACAGCGGCGACCCGTTGAGCAGCGCGAGCGAATAGCGGTCGCCAAGGCCACGGACGTAGACGAAGCCGTTGCCGACGACGCTGAGGCCCGTCACGCGGGACAGGGCGCCCGCGATGTCGCCTTCGCCGGTGCGCGCAATGTCCACCGACGACAGGACGGAGACGACCTGCGGTGCGGACTTGGCGAGATTGCTCGTCGACCGGCGACCGGTCACGATGATGTCGCCACCACCGCCGGGGACGGAGACGTCCACGGGCGCTTCGGCAGCCTCGGCAGGTGCGCCCTCGGGCGTGGCGGGTGCCGCAGCATCAACCCCTGCTTCTGGAGCAGTCGGCGTCGCCTGCTGCTCCGGCGTGGCGGCCGGCGCATTCTGCGCGACAGCAACGGATGGTGCGACAAGCGCAGACGAGACGAGCAGCAGGCTGGCAAGCCGGAACGGCGTCGACATCACGGAACCCCTTTTGTGTAATTCTGAAAAAACGGCGGGGAGCTGCCCTTTCGCGCAACGCCCCGCCCCATTAATCTGCGCCTTTAGATCAGTAGGTCGGCAGCGTCGTGCAAAGTCCGGTGTTGGTCGTGCCGAAGCTTGCTGCCGCGCTGTTGCACGTCCAGCCTTCGTACCACGTATCCGAAGCGTTGCGGACCGCACCGATATAGGCGGTGGTGTCGAAATAGGCGTTCAGCGTCTTCGCATCGAACGCCGTCACGGCCGTTTCATTGGCACCATTGACATAGACGTTGGTGAGCGACGCCGTGAAGGCCGAGTTGTTGTTGTTCGCACCCGAACCGAAGATCGTCGAGACCTGGTCCGCCGTCACGCCGTTCGACCCGGCAAACGGGGTGGCCGAGCACTGCATGACCACCGAGCGGAAGACCGGCGCACCGGCTTCGTCGATCGCGGCGTCAACCGTGGTCGAGGCCGTCTGCGGGCGGCTGATGCGCAGGCAGTTGGTGGTGTTCGGCGCAACCACAACGCCGTTGACGGCGGTGTAGTCCGTGCCGCCACGCAGCAGGATCGCCGTCTGGTTCGACACGTTGTTGCGCATCACGAAAGTGAAGTTCGACAGCTTGGTGTTCTGACGCGGGATGTTGCCGTCAACGGCATTGTCCGAGTCAGCTTCGATCATCGAGTCGCCCTGGCCGGTCCGCTGGACGGCGATGACATACTGGAAGTTCGCCTTGAGACCGGTGTCGGTGTCGAGGTTGTCGTCTTCCGCACCCACCGAGATGAAGCGCTTCATGTTGACGTTGCCGCCGAAGAATTCAGCACCATCGTCCGAGCTGTTGTGCGACTGGATGTTTTCCAGAACCGTGGCCGAACCGACGCCGCCCGTGGTCAGCGCCTGAAGTTCGCTGTTGCCCGACAGGACGAAGCCCGAATAGCGGATCTGGACATACTTCATCGTGCCGCTGTTGTCGGCAGTGTTGGCACCACCGTAGAGCGCGGGATCGACAGCGCCTTCAACCTGACGTTCGCAGGCGACGGTGCCCGGCGTGGCGGCAGGTGCCGCGCAATCGGTGATCGGCGCGCGACCGGAGAGCACGACGCCACCCCACTGGCCGCTCGAATCTTCGGTATTCAGGCCAAGAACGTTGTCACGGCTGGTGAAGATGATCGGACGGGTTGCCGTGCCGACCGCGTTGATGCGGTTGCCGCGGTTGACGTGCAGCCACGACACGCCCGTGCCACCAAAGATGGTGACGCCCGGTTCGATCGTGAGCGTCACGACGTTGTTGGTCGAGGCAGCGCCCTGGTCGGTGCCGACGTCAACGCGGCCACCCAGACGATAGAGCAGGCCGGAGATCTTCGGCAGCGTGATCGAGGTGTTGATGCGCGACGGCAGGGTGCAGACGCGCCACGTGCCCGTCGGGCCGGTGATCGTGCCCGAGTCGGTCAGACCCTGGGGATCCGGAATGGTCGGGCAGCCAGCAGCCGGCGTGATGGTCGTTGCCGGCGGCGGGGGCGGCGGCGGGGGCGGAGTCACCGTCGTGTTGTTGATCGTGACATTGCCACCGGTGCCCGGCGACGCGATATCGTCAGCGCCGCAAGCAGCCAGCGCGAGCATCGCTGAACCGGCCAACAGATTACGGGCAATCACATTGAAATTGGTCATAAAAAAAGTTCCGGTACTCCGGCTCCCTGGGTTTCCGAGAAGGGCAGACAGCAGGATTTGTCCCCCGCCTTCCCGTCGCGCCGAAGGCTCTAGGCGACCCGCATGACTCAAGGATGACAGTAATATTTCACTCTTGTGACACCCACTTGTCAGTTGGGTGACAGGCCCAAAAGCCACGGAGTTACCGCGCCGTTTACGCTTTCAGCGAGCATCCAGAGCCACGCGCTGAGGGCCAGGCAGGTGCCGAACGGCAGCCGCCGCGTCATAATTCCATGACGGTTCCGATCGCGAATCACCATGAGCGCAGCCACCGCGATGCCGATCAGGGCAGCCGTCAGCAGGATCACCGGCAGCAACCGCCAGCTAGCCCAGAAACCGATCGCCCCGAGCAGCTTCGGATCGCCCCCGCCGAGCCCTGTCCGGTGCCGCACGCGCTTATAGGCCGCGGCAATGACATACAGGCTGCCAAAGCCGACCGCCCCGCCGAGCACGGCCTCGGGCCATTGCGCCGCCCCGGTGGCGAAGGCGTGCCCCAGCCCCGTCAGCGCCAGCGCGGCCGTGAGCGCATTGGGCAGCCAGAAATGCTCCGCGTCCAGAATCGCCAGCAGGAACAGCTGCCAGCCCAAAAGCACGAGCCAGAAGGCATCCGGCCCCGGCGCCAGCATCGCCGCCAGCACGGCGAGACCGGCGCTGCCCAGCTCGATCAGCGGATAGCGCCACGGGATGGGCGTGTTGCATGTCCGGCAGCGTCCGCGCGCGAGGACGAAGCTGGCGAGCGGCACCAGATCCAAGATCCCGAGCGTACGCCCACAGGAAGCGCAGTGCGAGCGCGGCGCGAGGATCGATCCGCCCGCAGGCCAGCGATCCGTCACCGTCGCGGCAAAGCTGCCCCAGCACGCGCCCAGCAGCGCAAGGAAGACAGCGCCGATCGGGCCTGACAGCAGCTGGGCATAGGGGCCAATCTCTGACGGCACGTGATGTGCGCTCCTTCCAAGGCTTCTGTTCGGTGCGGGCATAACGCATGGCCCCACGTGCGCTGCAAGCGCAATCATGCCCCGCCTTAGGACGCCACTGTCATCGCTCCGCCTCAAAACTGACGGCGTTCTGACACCAAACCCGAACCACTTTGTCACAAATTATCACTAGTTTTTGCGCCGCAACAAAAAACGCAAAGGGAAACACATGCGCAAAATTACAAGCCTCCTCCTGTCCACTGTCGCGGTTCTGGCCACACCGGCCCTTGCCCAGACGACAGCGCCGGACGGCGACGAGGTGACGTCGGGCGAAGAAATTGTCGTGTTCGGTCGTGGCGAAACCCGCCAGGTGCAGGAAATCGGCAATGCCGACCTGACCATCCTTGCGCCAGGCACCAGCCCGCTGAAGGCGATCGAGAAGCTGCCGAGCGTCAACTTCCAGTCGGCCGACCCGTTCGGCAACTATGAATGGTCGACGCGCGTCACGATCCGCGGCTTCAACCAGAACCAGCTGGGCTTCAACCTGGACGGCATTCCGCTCGGCGACATGACCTATGGCAACAATAACGGCCTGCACATCAGCCGTGCGATTGCCCCTGAAAACATTGCCATCACCCGCGTGGCGCAGGGCTCCGGCTCGATCGGCGCGCAGTCGACGAACAATCTGGGCGGCACGCTCGAATTCTTCTCGCTTGATCCCAAGGACGGTTTCGGCGCGGACGGCAGCCTGACCTACGGCACCGAAAACACGATGCGTGCCTTTGGCCGCGTCACCTTCGGCGAAGCCGATCAGGCACGTGGCTTCATCTCGGGCCTCTATCAGACAGCCGACAAGTGGAAGGGCGACGGCAAGCAGGGCGGCTGGATGGTCAACGCCAAGGGCATCCTGCCCGTGGGCAATGCCGAAATCGACGCCTATTTCAGCCATTCGGACCGCGCAGAGCAGGACTATCAGGATCTCTCGCTCGAGATGATCAACCGTCTGGGCTATGACTGGGACAATTTCGGTCCGTCCAACTATGCGCTCGCGGTCCGCGTCGCCGACATCGCTGCCAATCGTGGCGACACGGGCACGACCCCGCTCAACCCGGCTGCCGGCACCGTCTATCCGGCGCCGATCGCAACCGTCGACGATGCCTATTATGACGCGTCGGGCCTGCGCAAGGACACGATTGGCGCCCTCGGCCTCACCGCGCCGTTCAGCGACAATGTGACCTTCAAAATCAAGGGCTATTATCACAAGAATGACGGTCAGGGCACATGGGGTACGCCTTATGTGAACAGCCCGACGGGCGTGCCCATGTCGGTCCGCACGACGGAATATGACCTGAAGCGCACGGGCGTGTTCACCAGCCTCAATATCGATCTGGGGATGAACGACATCACCGTGGGCGGCTGGTACGAAAACAACGATTTCAACCAGGCGCGCCGCTTCTACGCCTATACGAGCCGCACCGATCCGGGTCGCGATCACCGCAAGTTCATGACCAACCCGTTCTTCACGCAGTGGGAATTCGACTTCAACACGAAGACGATCCAATATTATGTGCAGGACCGGATCACGCTGGGCGATGCCACGGTGAACATCGGCTGGAAGGGCTTCAAGGTCGACAATGAAGCTGATCCGGTCATCGCGGGCGGCCGCGCTGCGGGCAAGATCCAGTCGCGCGACTGGTTCCAGCCGCATGCGGGCGTTGCGTACAAGATCGATCAGAACTGGGAAGCTTTTGCCGGCTTCACGCAGGCCACGCGCGCCTTCACCTCGTCCACGACCTCGGGTCCGTTCTCGACCACGCAGGCGGGCTTCAATGCGATCAAGGACACGCTGAAGCCGGAAGAGTCGGACACCTATGAAGCCGGTGCGCGTTACAGCACGAACATGTTCAACGGCTCCATCGGCGTCTATTACGTCAACTTCCGCAACCGCCTGCTCGGCATTTCGACGGGTGCCGGCATCGTCGGCAATCCGGCCGTTCTGCAGAACGTCGGCAACGTCCGCGCGGTCGGTTTCGAAGCGGCGGGTGACCTGCGCCTCGGCGGTGGCCTCTCGCTGTTCGCGTCGTACAGCTACAACGACACGACCTACCGGGATGACGTCGTGAACGCAGTCGGTGCTGTCCTTGCCGCCACCAAGGGCAAGACCGTCGTCGACACGCCGAAGCACCTGCTGCGGGGTGAAGTCGCCTATGACAGCGACACGATCTTCGGAAAGGTCGGCGTCAACTACATGAGCAAGCGCTACTTCACCTACCTCAACGACCAGTCGGTCTCGAGCCGTGCGCTTGTGGATGCCACGCTTGGCTATCGTCTGGACATCGGGCAGCGCACGCCGCTCGAAATCCAGCTCAATGCCACCAACCTGTTCGACAAGGCCTATGTCTCGACGATCGGGTCGAACGGCTTTGGCAACCGTGGTGACAACCAGACGCTGCTCGCCGGTGCGCCGCGTCAGTTCTTCGTCACGCTGAAGGCCGGCTTCTGATGAAGCACGCGCTTCTGGCCGGCGTCGCCCTCCTTTGGGGGGCGGCGCCGGTCGCAGCCGAACCGGTTCTGATGATCTCGATCGACGGGCTGCGCCCGGCGGACGTGATCGAGGCGCAGGCGCGGGGGCTCACCCTCCCGAACCTGCGTCGGTTCGTCACGGGGGGCAGCTATGCCTCGGGCGTCGTCGGCAATCTGCCCACGGTGACCTACCCCAGCCATGTCACGCTGCTCACCGGTGTGGCGCCTGCGCGGCACGGCGTGGTCAACAACACGACCTTTGACCCGATGCAGATCAACCAGACCGGCTGGTACTGGTATGCCAGCGACATCACCGCGCCGACGCTGTGGGATGCCGCCGCCAAGGCCGGGCTCACCACCGCCAACGTCCACTGGCCGGTCAGCGTGGATGCGAAGTCTGTCCGCTGGAACCTGCCGCAAATCTGGCGGACGGGGCATGCCGATGACGCCAAGCTGGTCAAGGCCCTCGCCACGCCGGGGCTGGTCGATGAGCTGGAAAACCATCACGGGCCCTATGCCGCCGGGATTGACGAAAGCCTCGACGGCGACATCAATCGCGCAGGCTTTGCGGTCAAGCTGCTCGCCTCCAGGAAGCCCGACTTCACGACGGTCTATCTGACCGCGCTGGACCATGAACAGCATCTCTATGGCCCGGGCAGCAAGGAAGCCCATGCCGTGCTGACGCGGCTCGACGCCCTTGTCGGCGATCTGGTCGCAGCCGGTCAGGCCGCCCGCCCCGACATGGTCATCGCGGTTGTCAGCGATCACGGCTTTGCCGCGACCGACACCGAGATCAATCTGTTCCGTCCCTTCATCGATGCCGGCCTGATCAAGGTTGATGCCGACGGCAAGGTGACGTCGTGGGAAGCCATGCCCTGGCCATCGAGCGGATCGGCCGCCATCGTGCTCGCCCGTCCGGATGACAAGGCGCTGGAGCAGAAAGTGCGCGCGCTGCTCGATGGTCTCAAGGCCAATCCGGACGCCCGCATCGGCGCAATCGCAGACAAGGCGGACATCACCCGGATGGAAGGCAATCCGGCCGCGAGCTTTTACGTGAACTTTGCCGCAGGCGCGCTTGCCGGTGGGTATAAAGGACCGTCCGCCCCGCTTGCCGCCCCGTCCAAATATAAGGGGACGCACGGCTATTTCCCCGCGGCGCCCGAAATGCGGTCCACCTTCATGATGATGGGCAAGGGCGTGCCCGCCGGCCGCAACCTTGGCGAAATCGACATGCGTCAGATCGCCCCGACGCTGGCCACCATCCTGAAGGTCAGCCTGCCCTCGGCAGAACGCCCGCCCGTCCGCTGAGGCCCCGCCTTCAAACCGTAACAGCCCCGCCACAGGCCTGAAATGGCGTGCTGTTACGGCAAGGCCGGACAAAAGCCATTGGGGGGCCACATGCAGGTCGACGTTCTGAACCCGGCACAGCCGCGCGACTTGCGCGTCCGCATGGCAGACGGCGCGGACGATCTGAAAGCCGCCCAGCATCTGCGCTGGCAGGTGTTCTGCCAGGAACTCGGCGCGACAGTGCCGTCTGCCGAGGGTGAGCTGGATGTCGACCCCTTTGACACGGCGTGCGACCATTTGCTGGTCGAGGACATGACGAGCGGCACCGCCGTCACGGTCGGCACCTATCGCCTGCTGCGCCACGGCGTCGCCCGTGAGATTGGCGGGTTCTACAGCGCGGGCGAATTCGATCTCGACCCGCTGCTGGGCGCGCCGCAGGCCGGTGCAGGCGAGCTGCTCGAACTCGGCCGTTCCTGCGTCCTGCCAGCCTATCGCAATTCCGGGACGATCCAGCTGCTCTGGCGCGGGATTGCGAGCTACCTGAAGCGGCACAGCATTTCCGCCATGTTCGGCTGCGCGAGCTTTGCGGGCACCGATCCCGACGCCCATGCCGAGGCGCTCAGCTATCTCCACTACAACCATCTGGCCCCGCGCGAGGCGCGCGTGTCAGCCCTGCCGGAGCAGTTTGTCGAATTGGCCCGCCTTCCCCTTGGCAGCTTCAACCCACAGGTCGCCGCCCGCCTTTTGCCGCCCCTGATCAAGGGCTATCTGCGCCTGGGCGCGACAGTCGGGAATGGCGCCGTGGTCGATCATGCGTTCAATACCACCGACGTCTTCGTGATGCTGCCGGTGGATGCAATTTCGAGCCGTTACCTCGAACGGCTCGGCAAGGCGGCGTAAGCGTCCGCCATCTGGTCGCGCAGATCGACTGCCATCTGTTTGCGCGCATAGGGCGCGACAGGCGGCAGAAATTCCAGATGGGCGCGCACTGGCGCCCGCATCACGCGCCGCAGACCATCGAGCAGCGTGTCGTCATCAATCCACGCCACATCGCGCTGCTGCGCTTCTGACAGGGCATCGCCGTCAGGCGTCAGATAGCGGAGGACGACAGGCTGCACCGCCCCTGCGGCATCGGCCGCCTGAAGCAGGGACGAACGAAAGGGCAAAATGTCCGACCCGACCGAGGTCGTGCCTTCGGGAAACACGATCACCGACTGGCCGGCCGTCAGGCGCGTGCGGATCGCGTCCACCTGCGTGGCGGATGTGCCGCGCCGCGTGCGGTCGACAAGGATGACGCCGTAACGCTGCATCATCCGGCCGAGCACGGGCCAGTTTCCGGCATCCGCCCGCGCGACAAAGGCGGCATCCAGCACGCTGGCGAGCACCGGAATATCCGCCCAGCTGATATGGTTGCACACATAGAGCGTGCCGGGCCGAAGATGATGCGCGCCCGCATGCGTGACGCCGATGCCCAGGCTGCGCAGCAGCCGACGGAAGAAACGAACCTCGATCCAGCGGGCGAGAGCGCGTGGCCGGGGCAGCGCATACCAGAAAGGGACACGCACAAACGCACCCACCAGCCCGGCAATCTGCCCCGTCTGCTGAACCAGACCACGTGCGGCCAGAGGAATGTTCGCCACCCCCATTGCGGCGTCAGGCCGCCATCGGCTGCTGATCCGCCACGGCATGACGGATCAGGCCCTGGCGCAACAGGCTTTCAAGAAGGATGGTCTGGATCATTTCGTGCTGGCTCCACCCCATCAGCGCGGCAGACCGCCCGAACACCTTGCGCGACCACAAGTTGCAGTTGAGGTTGACCTCCAGAAAGTTGATGTCGCCGGACACCTCATCGACGCGGAATTCGAAGCGGCCATAATCGAACGGCCAGAACACATCGATCATCGCCTGCACCATCGCGGTGATGCGGCGCGCCAGCGCGGCATCGGTGAAGGGCCGCAACTCATATTTGCCCGCGCGCGCGACAAGGTCGCGCTTCTCCGCATATGTGCGCAGATGCGTGGGATCGGCCTGTTCGAACAGCATCATCGGCATGATGTGCGGCCGGCCGTCCTTGGTGATGACGGGCACCTCCACGTCGCTTCCCGTCAGGAACGGCTCGACGATCACGTCATGACCCTCGGCATGGATGGCGTTGATCGCCGCCTCGACACCGTCCAGATCGGTCGCGTCGCGCACCCCCCAGGAGGTGGAGGAATTGTTCGGCTTGATCACCCAGCGGCTGGCCGCCGGGCATTTGGCGACATCCACCGGCGCGCCCTGCCGGAAGACGCGCCAGGGGGCCGTCGGGACATTGCGCGTCCGCGCCTCCAGCTTGGTCAGATGCTTGTCGTCCGACAGTCCCCGCAAGATCGGGCTCGCCCCCAGATAAGGCAGGCCAAGGCGGCTGCACAGCATAGGCAGCAGCATTTCCGAATTGAAGAAGCCGCCGCGGTTGAGGAGCGGGATGACAAAGTCGGCGTCCGGCCGCTGCAGCAGCGCATCATAGCTTTCGGACACCGACAGGGTGCAGCCGATCTCCGTGAGGATCTCGCGCATCTCGCGATGGTAGAGCGCGTGGTTCCCGTCTTCGGGGTGCAGCCCGCCCTGCCAGAGCGCATTCTTGGCGACGAACAGCACCCGTACCGGGGCCAGCACCTCGGGCGGGACGCGCGTGGGGACAATTCGAACCATTACAGCTTTTAAGCAGCCCGGGATGACAGCTTCATCTCAGATTGATGACAATGCCTGACACCAAAATGTCGTTCCCGTGAAATGATCGACGCGTATCGATTTACGTGCATCGAGAGAGGGATAGCCGTCATACATAACCAGTTCAGCAGCTATGACACGGACGATCTGCTCGCCGATCCGCTGTCGATCATCATGACGGACGGTGGCGATGATCGCATCCTCATCGACCCGGTGACAGGGCTGAACCGCTACCTGACCGTCCCGCGACCCCAGCCGCTGATTGCCTATTGCTCATCAACGGCGAATTTCATTTCGCAGCCCGCCATGGCCGAGGTGCGCCGCCGCGTGCTGGAACTTGCCCCCGGCTTCGTGCTTGGACCGGAGGCCTATGCCCGCGCCCTCGAAGACCTGCGCGCGCGGCTGCGCAAGTCCTGGGCCATCCCGAAAAGCGTCGACATCGTGTTCGCGGCCTCGGGCACCGATCTTGAATATGTCGGCCTTGCAACGGCCGTCCGCAACGGGTCGCACGGGATCGATAACATTCTTCTGGGCGCCGATGAGGTTGGCAGCGGCTGCGTTCAGGCAGCGAGCGGGCGCTATTTTGCAAAGCTCACGCCCCAGGGCGTGAAAGTGGACCCCGGCGACCCTATCGATGCGGATGTTGCGGCGACCACGCGTGTCATCGACGTGCCGATCCGGTCCGCCAAGGGGCAGCCGCTGGCCTCCGAAGACATTCTGCTCGCCATTGGTGCCCATGTCGCCGACGCGATCGCGGCGGGCCGCCACCCGCTCGTCCATGTCGTGCACGGATCGAAAACCGGTCTCATTGCCCCGTCCATCGGCCATATCGATGCGCTGCGCCGCCGCTTTGGCGACCGCATGAGCTTCGTTGTCGATGCCTGTCAGGCCCGCATCAGCCGGGACCTTGTCGGAGCCTATCTCGCGCGCGGCTGCACCGTCTTCCTGACCGGCAGCAAGTTCATGGGCGGCCCGCCGTTCAGCGGCTTTGCGCTGGTCCCGGCCACCGTCGCGGCCCGTTCGGGCGACCTGCCGCGCGGTCTGGAAACGATCTTCTGCCGCGCCGAATGGCCGGCCGCGTGGCGCCGCTGTGACCATCTGCCAATTGCCTCCAACCTCGGCCTGCTCCTGCGGCTTGAGGCGAGCATTTTTGAGCTTGAGCTGTTCCACGGTCTCCACCCGACCGAAATCCGCCGGACCGTCGACCTCTTTGAGGAAGAAATCGCGGCGCTGACGCGGCGGCTCGGCGCAAGCCCGGTCAAGCCGACGGGCCATGCCGATGAGCGCGAGGCGCAGGCGGTGCCACTTGAAATCCGCACGCTTGCAACGATTGATCTCAGCGAGCTGAACCCGGCCTTTGACTTCGATTTTGCGTGCGCCCTGTACCAGGCCCTCGCCCATGGCGACGACAGCAACGTGCAGGATCTGTTCGGCCTGCGTCTGGGTCAGCCGGTCCGGTGCGTCCGGATGCCCGACGGACGCTTTGGCGCGACCGTCCGCATCGGCCTGTCGATGCCCCAGATGGTCGAGTTCGCAACGATGGATACGGCGGCGCTGCGGCGCAAGCTGGCCGACGACATGGGACAGATCGCAGGCCGGATCGAGCGGCATCTGCGGGCAAAACGCTGAGGTGACACGGTTCTGTCAAAGCCGTGCCACGGGGCTGAAACGGCGGGTCATTACGGCACCACGCAAATGAGAGCGGGGGACGATATGAAGACGAACACGAAGGACGTCATCACGACGCAGATCGAAAAAATGGGGGCCGATTTCCGGCTGCCACCCTGGCTCGATCACCCCGAACCGCGCAGCTTTTCGCCCAAGCAGAAATACCGGACGATCTGGATCTCGGACATCCATCTCGGCACCTCGGGCTGCAACGCAACGCTTCTGCTCGACTTCCTCGCCAGCGTGGAATGTGAAACGCTCTATCTGACCGGTGACATCATCGACGGATGGCGCCTGCGCAAGGGCTGGTACTGGCCCGACGAGCACAATGAAGTCGTCCGCCGCCTGCTCAAGATGGCGCATCGCGGCACCCGCGTGGTCTATGTCGTCGGCAATCATGACGAGATGCTGCGCGATTATGCTGGCCTGAGCTTTGGCGGGATCACGATCCACAATGAGGCGATCCATGAAACGCGCGATGGCCGCCGCCTGCTCGTGACGCATGGCGACGCCTTTGACGGCGTCGTGCTCTACGCCAAGTGGCTCGCCTTCCTCGGCGACAAGGCCTATTCGGTCCTGCTGCGGGTGAACCAGATCTTCAACCGCGCCCGCCGCAAGTTCGGTATGCCCTATTGGTCGCTCTCCGCTTATCTGAAGAAGCGCGTGAAGAACGCCGTCCAGTTCATCTATCAGTTTGAAGATGCCGTGATCCGCGAGGCGCAGCAGCGCGGCGTGGATGGCGTCGTGTGCGGCCACATCCACAGCGCCGAAATCCGGCAGATGGGGGATCTGACCTATTATAATGACGGCGACTGGGTCGAAAGCTGCACCGCGCTGGTCGAGGACCGCACCGGCGCGATGTCGATCCTCGACTGGGCGCAGGTTGTCCGCGACCGCCAGACTGCGGCCAAAGCGGCCGTCGCTGCGTGAGGATCGCGATCGCCACCGATGCGTGGTTCCCGCAGGTCAATGGCGTCGTGCGCAGCGTCTCGACGACGGTCTCCATCCTGGCCGCGCGCGGCTATGAGGTGGAGCTGATCACGCCGGACCAGTTCCTGACGGTGCCGATGCCCGGCTATTCGGAAATCCGGCTGGCGGTTGCGCCGCGCTTTACCGCGCGCAAGGCGTTGAAGGCGTTCAAGCCCGACGTCGTCCACATCGTGACCGAAGGCCCGATCGGATGGACGACGCGTGCCTGGTGCAAGGCCAATCGCGTGCCGTTCACGACCGCCTTCCACACGCGCTTTCCGGACTATGCGGCCGCGCGGACGGGGATCTCGCCCGACCGCTTCTGGCCGATCATGCGCCGCTTTCACGCGCCGTCGCGCGCCGTGATGGTCTCCACCCCGCGTCTGGGCGCCGAACTCGACGGGCGCGGCATCGGCCCTGCACAGCTGTGGACGCGCGGCATCGACAAATCGGTCTTCCATCCCGATGGACCGACCCATCCCGATCTCGCCCACCTGCCCCGCCCCCTGCTCCTCTCGGTCGGGCGCGTGGCGGTGGAAAAGAATCTGGAGGCGTTTCTCGGGCTCGCCATCGCCGGGACAAAGGTCATCGTCGGCGATGGTCCGGACCTGCCGATGCTCAAGGCGCGCTTCCCCGAGGCTGTCTTCCTCGGCGCGCTCCATGGCGAGACGCTGGCCAGCGCCTATCGCGCCGCCGATGTCTTCGTCTTCCCGAGCCTGACCGACACCTTCGGCCTCGTCATGATCGAGGCGCTGGCGTGCGGCGTGCCCGTCGCCGGATTTCCGGTGCAGGGCCCGCTCGACATTGTGGGCGAACATGGACGTGGCCCGACCGACGCCCTCGCCGCCCCGATTGGGGCCCTGCACGATGATCTTGGCCGCGCCATCTGCGCCGCCGAGGCGACCGACCGGAGCCAGGTTGCGGCCTATGGCGCGAGCTTTGACTGGCAGGTGTCGACCGATCAGTTCGTCCACGTCCTCGAAGAGGCCATGCACATGACGCGCGCGCCGGGCCACGCAGCGGCGGACGCGCCGGCCCTCCTCTAAGGCCGACCGGCTAAATCTTGCGCCAGACGCGCCGTTAACCCGGGCGGAATGACGGGTCAGACGCTGTCCCGTCAGTCCGGTGGGAAAGGCTCTGGTTATCCGACACTGCACCGACAGTCCCCTTGCGCGCGCCGTCGCCTGGCTTCGTCAGGCGACTTGGCTGCTGTGCGCGCTGCCGGCGCTCTGGTCCGCGCCCGCACATGCCGATCTGCGCACGCCGACATGGTATGACGCAAATGGCGTCGGCACGGCCCCGGACTGGCATTACCGCCTCCCGGTTTCGATCCCGGCCGCCGCCGCGATCGACAGCACCATCAAGCTGGATGTGGATTTCACCGCCATCTGGGCCACGCTGGGCGTGTCGGCGACGCTCGATCCGAATTCGATCCGCATCGTCCGGCCGGGCGGCCAATTGGCGACGCGGCAGGAATTCACCGACGCCATCTATACCGGGGCGACAGACGCCACGGGGAACAGCCGGGGCGAAGTCCGCTTCCTGCTCGAGGATGCGGGGGGCAGCACCTACTGGATCTATTTCGACGCGAGCGAGAACGGCGCCAAGCCTGCCAACCCGCAGCTGCCCGTCGGCGGCAACTTTGAAAGCGCCACAGCCGGAACCGCACAGCCAGCAGGGTGGGACGCCCCCACCGGCAACACCACGCTCGATGCGCAGGTCCGGCCCAACGAAACCGTGTCCGTGACGACCGACGGGTCCAACACGACGCGCAGCACCAACGGCAACGCGCGCACCGGCAATTATTCGTACCTGATCGGTGGTCGCACGGCGAACGAACCGGCCAACACCAACACCCGCGTTCTGACCCGCACGATCCGGGTTCCGGCCAGCAATCCCGGCGACCTGACCTTCCGCTGGCGGCCTGAAGGCTGGGACAGCACCGGCTTTGACACGCTGACGGTCGAAATCGTCGGCACGACCACGCAGGAAATCGTCGGGCCGACCTACGGCAATTACGCAACGGCGCCCTTCTCGCCCAACTTCGGGACGGGCACGGCGTCCAACACCGCGCCGGGCTATGGCCCCTATAACGGCTTCGACATGACCACCAGCGGCACCCATACCCAGGGGATGACGGTCGCATATGGCAGCGAGACCTGGTTCACACGCACCGTGCCCCTGTCGGCCTTTGCCGGGCAGACCGTGACGCTGCGGATCACCGCCACCCAGACCGCGCTCTATAAGAGCTGGTTCCACATCGACGATCTGGAATGGAGCGTCCTTTCCGCCAGCACCGGCACCGCCGAAGGCTTTGGCGTGAACATCACCCAGCCGTCCAGCGGCGGTCAGGTCCCGCCCGGCGGCACCATCGCCATCACCGCCGTTGTCGATGCCATGCCGACGGCCGCGACCAGCCCCGTCACGGCAGAGATTTACAATCCCGCCGCGACCAGTGTCGCCACAGGCATTCGCCTGTTCAACGATGGCACGCGCGGCGATGCGGTCGCCAATGACGCGATCTGGACCAACAATGGCAGCGACGCTGCGGCCCCGACCTATATCGTCCCGTCCGGAACGGCATCCGCGACGGGGTGGCTCATCCGCGTCATGGCGCGCGATGCGACGACGAGCACGATCGGCGCCACCAACGGCCTGATCCGAGGACCGGGCACGGGCACCGCCACCGCCACGCAGGCCAATTTCTGGAACATTGATGAGCAGAATTTCGCGGTGGCGGGGGCGACCATTTCCGCAACGGTGACGAGCACGCCCATCACCGATCCGGTCAACCTGACGACCAACCCGAAGCTCCTTCCCGGCGGCACGGTGCGCTATTGCGTGACGGTGAGCAATGCCGGGCCCGGCAATGCCGAGGCGCTGTCCGGCGTGCACATCATCCCGGTCGCGCAAGCCTATATTGCGGGCACGATCCGGTCAGGCGGCACCTGTGCCACCGCGACGACGGTGGAGGATGACGACGCCAATGATGCCGGCGAGACCGACGCCATTACGGCATCGGCCTCTGGCGCGACGGTCAGCGTGCAGACGCAGGCTCTGGCGAGCGGCAACAGCTTTGCCATCACCTTTGACGCGACGATCAACTGAGCGGCGGGCCTTTAGCGGCAGCGCAGCCCGCCGCGATCAATCTCACGACCGAGCAAGGCACCGCCCGCACCGCCGAGGATGGTGCCGAGCGTCCGGCTGCGCCCGCCATCGAGTTCCCGACCCAGAAGGGCACCGGCCGCTGCGCCGATGATCAGACCGGTCGTGCCGTTCCCGCGGCGGCAATAATAGCGCCCGTCCTCGCCGCGCCAGACGCGGTCATTGTAGCTCAGCCGCTGCGGCGTGACGTAGCGCCCGCGACGGTCATAGCGATAATCATTGTGATAGCGGTCATATTGGCGCGCGGCGTCCTTGTGGCGGCGGCCATGGGCAGGCGCCCAGCCCGGCGGGTCGGCAAGGACCGGTGCGGTGGGCGCAGCGACGGCGGCCAAAGCGGCGGCCAGGATCATCTTTTTCATCATCAATCTCCTTCGGTTCCCGCCCCAAGAAGATCACTGTGCCAGACCCAATATGAACCGGCAGCGACGGCAGGTTCAGCCCGCCGAAAGGCTTTAGTTGCCGCCCGCCTGATCGAGCGCGGCAATCGCCTTCTGCACGCCTTCGCGCTGGTCGTCGGTCAGGCCGTCCGCACCCGTCGGCGCGCCAGCCACCGCCTGCGCGTTCGCATCGACCGGCGCGGGATCACTCTCGGGCACGGTCATATAGGCGAACAGGAGAATCGACGCGGCAAACCAGACCGCCCGCCAGCGGCTGGCAAAGACGGTGGTGAGGCGCGGTCCGAACATGTGCACGACGATGGCAGCCTTCGGTTAAGAAATGCTGCACATCGCGCGTGTCGTCAGATCACAGGGTTTCGGTGATGAACACCCGGTAGTCGGCACCCAGATGGCGGTGCTTGCGTGCCTCGACATAGGCCGGGCTGTCATACCAGGCGCGTGCGGCCGCCATATCGGGGAATTCGATGACAACGGCACCTTCGACCGGCGCGCCTTCCAGCGTCTCGCACGGGCCGTAAAAGGCGCGCGGCGTGCCCGGATGCCCGGCCAGCGTCGGCCCGGCCTTGCCGCTGTACGTGTCCATCTCGCCCGCATCGCGGACGCGTTCGCGCATGAAAATGATCATTGCCCCCATGGCATCGCTCTCCTTTGCTGTGTGCCACCTCAGTGGCAGCACACAGCAGCGGGAGCAAGCGGCGCCTGTCAGACAGGATTGCCGTCGTCGTCGATCTGCCCAAGGTCGTCCTCGTCGTCCAGCGCGTCGGGATCGTCCTCATCGTCGAGGTCATCCTCGTCATCGTCCAGATCGTCATCGTCCAGATCGTCGTCGTCCTCTTCCTCGTCGAGGTCGATCTCGTCCTCATCCTCGTCATCGACGCCCGCTTCATCGTCAAAGCCGCCATCGTCGTCGGAATCGCTCTCGGCCCCGCGCGCGACGCCTGCGGCGTCCTCATAGGATTGCACGACCCTCGGGCCGCCTTCTGCGGCCGTCTGTTGGTCGGCAAACGCCGTCACGTCGCGACCGCGACCATCCTCGCTCATCATGTCCTCGTCCTTCCAGGGTGGGTGGGTGAGGACAACGCGCAACGCCTGCACAAGGTCCGCTTCATACCGCGGCTGCGACCGCGCCACAGCACCAGTCCGACGCGCGGAATAAGTCATGCCGCCCGACGTTGTCGTCCCGGATGCCTGCGGGTCGCAAGGGCATCCCGATGACCGACAGGGACGGCGGGCAACGCCCCCGCACGCCGCCCCGCCCCCGGACGCGACACAGGGCTTTGAGCCCGCAGGGCGCGCCGGACATGAATTGGCCCCGCCGGTTGCATCAACCAGCGGGGCCTTTTTGATGGAGACGGGCGCAGGCGGGAATAACGGCGCGCGGGCGGCGTTGTGATTGCGGGGAAGGGGAATGAACCTGCTGTCCTCGCGACGCCAGAAAGGGTCCTATCATGAAAAAGATCATCACCGCCGTTTCGATTGCCACCACCACGCTCGTCGGCATGGTTGCGCTCGCCGCCCCGGCGCAGGCCGGCGAAGGCCATTGGTCGATCGGCAACGGCGTGCAGTGCCGCGTCATCCTGGGCGTCGTGGTCTGCTCCAAGAACCGCGCCTGATCCACGGCGCGACACGGCCCGGTGCCGCTGTCGCAACCGGACAAGAAGAGGCCCCGCCGGTTGAGGGACCGGCGGGGCCTTTTTGCGTGCGGTGATGGAAGGCCCGCGCCGCCCGGCTCAGGCCGCCTTGGGCATCAGCACGCCCAGCACGACCGCGACGAGCAGCAGCGCGGGGACATCGCCCAGCAGATGCCCACGGTGCATCTCATGCCCGAAGGATTGCACGGCCATGATGACCGCGTGGACGACGCTCGACCAGATGGTGAAGCTGATCAGCGACCGGTGTGCCGCCGGATTGGACGCCGCGCGGATCAGGAACACGCCGAGCGTCGCATAGACGCCCACGATCATCATGAAATATTGCGACGCAGCCGGTGGCCCTTCATGCCACGCCCAGCCCGACGGCCAGAACATGGCGAGCGGATACACAAGACAGAACACCGCCCCAAAGGCGATCAGCGCGTAACGGAGCAATACATCCTTCTGCATGGCCAGCTCTCCCCATTATCTGCCTGAAAATACAGGCAGATCGGGAAGGTATAACCATTTTGGATGGATAGATAGGGGCGCGGGTGAAGTAGCTGGTAGCGGCGCGGGCGTTAATCCCGCGTCGTCGGACGCAGCTTGTAGCTGCGCCGGCCGGGCGCGCCTTGGGCGTCGCAGGTTAGCCGAAGCTAACCCTGCGACCGGCGCGCCTTACTCCGCAGCAACCCCCGCTGCCTCGAACATGTCCTTTTCCACCGCCATGTCTTCCGGCACGTCGTTGGCGGCCTTGGCGGCCTTGCGGCGGTCGAAATTGTCCCAGACCTGGTTCCAGTCGCCGCGCGTGGCGGCCTTGGCGTATTCGGTGGCGCGGGTTTCGAAGAAGTTGGCGTGTTCCACCCCGTTGAGCAGCGGCGCGAGCCACGGCAGGGGGTGTTCCTCGATCATGTACATCGGCGAGAAGCCAAGCTGGCCCAGACGCCAGTCCGCGATGTAGCGGATGTAGCGCTTGATTTCCTTGGGCGTCATGCCCGGCACCGGCCCCTGTTCAAAGGCGAGATCGATGAAGGCGTCTTCCAGCCGCACGGTGCGCTGGCAGCAGTCGAGAATATCGTCCTTCACCGCCTTGGTCAGGCAGTCGCGTTCCTTGGTGAAGGTGTGGAACAGCTTGGTGATGCCTTCGCAGTGCAGGCTTTCGTCACGGATCGACCAGGTGACGATCTGCCCCATGCCCTTCATCTTGTTGAAGCGCGGGAAGTTCATCAGCATCGCAAAGGACGCGAACAGCTGCAGCCCTTCGGTAAAGCCGCCGAACATGGCGAGCGTGCGGGCGATATCCTCATCATTGTCGACGCCGAAGGTGCTAAGGTAATCGTGCTTGTCCTTCATTTCCTTATACTGAAGGAACATGCCATATTCGCTTTCCGGCATCCCGATGGTGTCGAGCAGGTGCGAATAGGCGGCGATGTGCACCGTTTCCATGTTGGAAAAGGCGGTCAGCATCATCTTGATTTCGGTCGGCTTGAACACGCGGCCATAATGTTCGTGGTAGCAGTTCTGCACCTCGACGTCGGCCTGCGTGAAGAAGCGGAAGATCTGCGTAAGCAGATTGCGCTCATGATCGGAGAGCTTCTGCGCCCAGTCGCGGCAATCCTCGCCCAGCGGCACTTCTTCCGGCAGCCAGTGGATCTGCTGCTGGCGCTTCCAGAATTCATAGGCCCAGGGATATTCAAAGGGCTTGTACTGCTTGCGGGCTTCGAGAAGGGACATGATCGTCTTCCTGCTTAAATCTGTGTGTATGCGGACCGGAGCGCTTGTGGTGTCAGTGACCGGGTCACTGACAGGCTAGGCACTCATCATAATCCGTCGTCGTTGCGAGCTCATATTTGGGGGCTTCCGCCGTGTTGTCCGCCTCCACGCCACCGGCAAAGCCGGCGCGCTGGATCGACTTCGACCGGAGATAATAAAGCGACTTCACGCCGAGTTCCCATGCGCGGAAGTGGAGCATCAGGAGATCCCACTTTTCCACGTCCGCCGGGATGAACAGGTTCAGCGACGTCGCCTGATCGATATAGGGCGTCCGGTCGGCCGCGAGTTCGATCAGCCAGCGCTGGTCGATCTCGAAGCTGGTCTTGAACGTGTCCTTTTCTTCCTGGCTCAGGAAGTCGAGGTGCTGGACCGAGCCGCCATGCTCCAGGATCGAGTTCCACACATTGTCGCTGTTCTTCGCCTTTTCGATGAGCAGCTTTTCAAGATGCGGATTGCGGATCGAGAAGGAGCCGCTGAGCGTCTTGTGCGTATAGATGTTGGCGGGGATCGGCTCGATGCAGGCGCTGGTACCGCCGCAGATGATCGAGATCGACGCCGTCGGCGCAATCGCGGTCTTGCAGCTGAAGCGTTCCATCACGCCGCGTTCCTCGGCATCCGGGCAGGCGCCGCGTTCGGTCGCGAGCAGCATCGAGGCTTCGTTCACCTTGGCCGAGATGTGCTTGAAGATGCGCAGGTTCCAGCTCTTGGCCATTGCGCCTTCGAACGGAATGTTGCGCGCCTGCAGGAAGCTGTGGAAGCCCATGACGCCGAGACCGACCGAGCGTTCACGGCTGGCCGAATATTTGGCGCGGGCCATTTCCGGCGGCGCGCGGTCGATATAGTCCGTGAGCACATTGTCGAGGAAGCGCATGACATCCTCGATGAACTGCTTGTCGCCATTCCACTCATCCCATGTTTCCATGTTGAGCGAGGACAGGCAGCACACCGCCGTACGGTCATTGCCGAGATGGTCGCGGCCCGTGGGCAGCGTGATTTCCGAACACAGGTTCGACGTCGAGACCTTGAGGCCCAGTTCCCGGTGATGCTTCGGCATCGCCTTGTTCACATGGTCGGAAAAGACGATGTACGGCTCACCCGTGGCAAGGCGGGTTTCGACGAGCTTCTGGAAGAGCGCGCGCGCATCGACCGAGGCGCGCACCGATCCGTCCTTCGGGCTCTTCAGGTCCCATTCCGCGCCGTCGCGCACCGCTTCCATGAAGGCATCCGGAATGAGGACGCCGTGGTGCAGGTTCAGCGCCTTGCGGTTGAAGTCGCCCGACGGCTTGCGGATTTCGAGGAACTCCTCGATTTCCGGGTGGCTGATGTCGAGATAGCAGGCCGCCGACCCACGACGCAGCGAGCCCTGCGAGATTGCGAGCGTCAGCGAATCCATGACGCGGACGAACGGGATGATGCCCGACGTCTTGCCATTGAGGCCGACCGGTTCACCAATGCCGCGCACAGCGCCCCAATAGGTGCCGATGCCGCCGCCGCGCGAGGCGAGCCAGACATTCTCGTTCCAGGTGTTGACGATGCCTTCCAGGCTGTCGTCGACCGAATTGAGGTAGCAGGAGATCGGCAGGCCGCGGCCCGTGCCACCGTTGGAGAGCACCGGCGTGGCGGGCATGAACCACAGCTTCGAGATATAGTCGTAGATGCGCTGGGCATGCGCCTGATCATCGGCGTACGCAGAGGCGACGCGCACGAACAGATCCTGATAGCTTTCGCCCGGCAGCAGATAGCGGTCGCGCAGCGTTTCCTTGCCGAAGTCGGTCAGCAGCGCGTCGCGCCCACGATCGATCTCCAGCGGATACGGCTCATCCACGGTCCGCGTGCCCTTCACGGCGGACTTGCTCTTCGCCTTCGGCGCGGAGGACGTCTCTACAGTCGTTGCCACAGCATCTTCGCCCAATTCTGCCTGCGTATCCCGAAAATCCATTCTTGCCCCCAATTGCGCGCGACCGCGATGTTCCAATTTTGTTCGACTCGGGCCGAAACCCTGCTCATACCATGTCTGGCGGATCAAACCGCCGAAATTTGAAGCTGCCCCCGATATCCACAGGGCACAAAAAGCCCCGTGCCGCAAATCACTTTGCGTTCTCTCAACCACAATCTCTTGGGTTGCCCCCCGGCTCAGCCACTATCCATAGTGCCTCATCTGTGCGGAGACGCAAGAGGGTATTTGACAGTTCCGGGACTCAATTCGTCGCAGATGTGACTCGGTTCATGGCATCATTTCCGCATTGCGGTGCAGCGACGCGCGGACTTCCCTTGGCTTTGGAAAATGCAAGCGGGACAAATATCTTTTGAAAAAAATTTGCACGGCCGTCGCGGCCAATCTGGATGCGATCCGATCACCCAGCCATCCCCCGTTGGGCACCGTTCAGATGGTCAGCGTGACCTCCACGCGGTCACCCACGCCGAATCCCTCCGCCTTGCGCACCGCGGCCTTCAGCGGCAGCAGAAACCCGCCCGACGCTTTGCTGGGAAACAGCGAGGTGCGCCAGCGCGTTCGGCCGATCGTCACCTCAACCGGCACCGACCCGAATCCGCGTGTCAGCCCCAGCGATGCATAGCGCACTTCCGCCGCCGCCTCGCCCTCCACGGTCAGGAAGTGCCAGGACGCGCCTTGCGACGTCCACAGCCAGACGTCGGCATCCAGAGTGATGGTAGCGCGGTCCATGGGCTACTCCCAATCAGATCCTCCCCCATCGGGGGAGGATCTGGCTACTCAGCCTTCTTCTTTGCCGGAGCTTTCTTTGCGGTGGCCTTTTTCGGGGCCGCCTTCTTCTTGGCAGGTGCCTTCTTCTTGCCCTTGGCCGGGGCCTTGGCGGCGCGTTCGTCGATCAGCTGCGCGGCTTCCTCCAGCGTCAGGGCTTCGGCCGTGATCGTCTTGGGCAGCGTCGCATTGGTCGTGCCGTCGGTCACGTAAGACCCATAGCGGCCCTCCATCAGCTTGATCTCAAGCTCGGTCCGCGGATGCGCGCCAAGCACGCGCAGCGGCTCCCGCGCGGCGCCCCGTGCCCGTCCGCCGCCGCTCGCTGCTTCGGCCAGCTTGACGACGGCCGCGTTCATCCCGGTCTCGAACACGTCGCGGGTCGCCTGGAGCCGCGCATATTTGCCGTCATGCGCCAGATAGGGGCCATAGCGCCCGATGCTGGCGGTGATCGGCTTGCCCGTTTCCGGATGGTCGCCGATGGTGCGCGGAAGGTCGATGAGCTTGACCGCCCAGTCGAGCCCGAACTCCTCGCCCGGAATATCCTTCGGGATGGACGCGCGCTTCGCCTCCTTGCCCTCGCCCATTTCGACATAGGGGCCGAAGCGGCCCGACTTGCGGGAAATGTCCTGCCCGGTTTCGGGATGCTGGCCGAGCACTTCGGGGCCGTTGGACCCGGCATCGCCCTCTCCGCCCGGCTGGCCGAACTTGCGGGTGAATTTGCACTCCGGATAGTTGGAGCAGGCGACGAACGCGCCGAAGCGCCCACCGCGCAGCGCGAGCCTGCCCGCCTGACAGGCCGGGCACTGGCGTGGATCACCGCCGTCCTCCCGCTCCGGGAACAGGAAGGGCGCAAGGAACTCGTCGAGCGCCGCCGTCACTTCGGACGGCTTCTGGTCCATGACCTCGACCGTCTTGGGCTTGAAGTCGCGCCAGAAGGCTTCGAGCACCGCCTGCCATTGGGCACGCCCGCCCGAGACGTCATCAAGCTGGTCCTCAAGGCCCGCCGTATAGTCGTAGGCGACATAACGTTCGAAGAAGCGTTCGAGGAAGGCGATGACGAGCCGCCCGCTTTCATTGGGCGTGAAACGGTTGCGCTCCACGCTCACATAGTCGCGGTCCTTCAGCACCTGCAGGATCGAGGCATAGGTCGACGGCCGCCCGATGCCGAGTTCCTCCATCTTCTTGACGAGGCTGGCTTCGGAATAGCGCGGCGGCGGCTGGGTGAAGTGCTGTTCGGATTCGACCGATTTCTTGGCAGGCGCATCGCCCTCGCTCATGCGCGGCAGGCGGCGGCCATCCTCATCGTCGTCGCTGTCGTCGATGCTTTCCTCATAAAGGGCGAGGAATCCGGGAAAGAGCACGACCTGCCCCGTGGCGCGCAGGCCCGTCTGGCCGGTGCCGTCGAGCAGTTCGACCGTGGTGCGCTCCAGCCGCGCCGAGGCCATCTGGCTGGCCAGCGCGCGCTTGAAGATCAGATCATAGAGCCGTGCATGATCGCCGCCGCCGGCGCGATCCTTGCTGAAGTCGGTCGGGCGAATCGCCTCATGCGCTTCCTGGGCATTCTTGGCCTTTGTCTGATACTGGCGCGGCTTGTCCGGTACATAGCCCGCGTCATAGCGCTGGGCGATGGCATTGCGCGCCGCGCTGATGGCAGAGCCATCCATCTGCACGCCGTCGGTACGCATGTAGGTGATCGCGCCATCTTCATAGAGCGCCTGCGCGAGCCGCATCGTGTGCGTGGCAGAGAAGCCCAGCTTGCGCGCGGCTTCCTGCTGCAGCGTCGATGTGGTGAAGGGCGGCGGCGGATTGCGCGTCAGCGGCTTGGTCTCGACGCTCGCGACCGAGAAGCGGCCCGCCTCGACCGCGGCCCTGGCGCTCTCTGCGTCGCCGGCAGTGCCGATGGTCAGCCGGTCGATCTTCTCGCCCTTGTGGCGGACGAGCCGCGCGACAAAGGGGACGCCGTCATGCTCCATTTTGGCAAAGACCGACCAATATTCCTGCGGCCGGAACAGCTCGATCTCGCGTTCGCGATCCACGATGAGGCGCAGCGCGACCGACTGGACACGGCCCGCCGACTTGGCGCCGGGCAGCTTGCGCCACAGGACAGGCGAGAGGGTGAAGCCGACGAGATAATCGAGGGCGCGGCGGGCGCGATAGGCGTCGATCAGATCATGGTCGAGATCGCGCGGGCGTCCCATCGCCTCGGTGACGGCGGCCTTTGTGATCGCGTTGAAGGTGACGCGCTCGACATGCTTGGGCAGCACCTTCTTCTTCGCCAGCACCTCCTGCACGTGCCAGGAAATGGCTTCGCCTTCGCGATCCGGGTCGGTCGCGAGAATCAGCGTGTCCGCCCCCTTGGCCTCATCGGCGATCGCCTTGAGCTGCTTCGATTTGTCGGCATAGGCTTCCCACGTCATGTCGAACCCGTTGTCCGGATCGACCGAGCCGTCCTTGGCGGGAAGATCGCGCACATGGCCGAAACTGGCGAGCACGCGGTGACCCGGGCCGAGATATTTTTCGATCGTCTTCGCCTTGGCCGGCGACTCAACAACAACAAGCTTCATAACAGGCTGAGAACCTTTTCCTCGTGTGTACGCGCGAGGGTGATGTGTCAGGAACCGCTCCGTCAAGGTGCCAAATGAGAGGTGCTTTGTCTTGCGAGCCGCGCCGTCTTTGCCTAGCAAGCGGCCAAACGGGGTTGGAGGGGTTTGCCATGAAGTTTGTTCGCGCCGCGCTGGCAGCAGCGGCAGTTGCGGTTCCGGCGATCGCCCATGCCCAGCCCGAAATCGTGTCGGACAGCGGCGACACCGCATGGATTCTGACCGCCTCGGCGCTCGTGCTGATGATGACCATCCCCGGCCTTGGCCTCTTCTATGGCGGGCTGGTGCGGGCCCGCAATGTGCTCTCAGTCATCATGCACAGCTTCGTCATCCTGTGCGTTGTCTCGCTGCTCTGGGCCATGTTCGGCTACAGCCTCGTCTTTGGCGCAGGGACGCCGTGGCTGGGCGGATTCGGCAATGCGATGCTCGCAAACCTCGCGGACCTGCGGGCAGGCACGACCATTCCGGAATCGACCTACGCGCTGTTCCAGATGACCTTTGCGATCATCACGCCAGCGCTGGTGATCGGCGCTTTTGTTGAGCGCGTGCGCTTCGGCTGGGTTGTCGCTTTCTCGGCCCTGTGGACCGTGCTCGTCTATTTCCCGGTCGCGCGCTGGATCTGGGGCGGCGGCTGGCTCGCCACCGATGTCGGCACGCTTGATTTCGCAGGCGGGATCGTCGTCCACACGACGGCGGGCGTCGCTGCGCTCCTCGTCGCCAAGCTGCTCGGGCCGCGCCGTGGCTTCAACAAGACGCTCCTCGCCCCGCACAGCCCCGCGCTGACGATGGTGGGTGCCGGGCTCCTCTGGGTGGGCTGGTTCGGCTTCAACGGCGGTTCAGCGGTGGCCGCGACCGACGATGCGTCGACGGCGATCCTCAACACGCATCTGGCCGCCTCCACGGCCGCGCTCGTCTGGATTCTCATTGAACGCATCCGTATCGGCAAGGCGACGTCGATCGGCATCGTGACCGGCGCTGTCGCGGGCCTTGCGACCGTCACGCCAGCCGCCGGCTATATCGGCCCGATGGGGGCGATCATTCTCGGCATCCTGGGCGGAACGATTTGCTTCTTCGTCGTTCAGATCGTGAAGCACGGCTGGAAGATCGACGATTCGCTCGACGTCTTTGCAGTGCACGGTGTGGGCGGGATCATGGGATCGCTCTTCATGCCCATCCTGTTCTCGGAAATGTTCGGCGGCGGCGGCTTTGCCGAAGGCGCAAACGTGACGACGCAGCTCGTCGCCCAGCTGGTCGGCGTGGTGACAGTGGCCGCCTGGACCGCCATCATGACGCTGATCGCCGCATGGATGGTGTCCTTCGTCATCCCGATGCGTGTCGATGAGGAAGCCGAACATGACGGCCTCGACCTCACCAGCCACGGCGAACGCGGCTGGGAAATGGACTGAGGGGCCACCTGCGACCGTCATCCTGAACTTGTTTCAGGATCCATGAACACCGTCAGGTCGGGCGAGGAGTTCCCAGCCTGCGGCGTTCAAACAACGATCATTTGTGCCAATGGATGCTGAACCAAGTTCAGCATGACGATAGGGAAAACCTCAATCGCCCGTCAGGATGCGGTCGACCAGCTGCTTCACCGTCGGCACGAACCCGTTCGAATAGAAGGGGTCCTTCTTGAAGTTATAGGCATTGTGGCCCGCGAACATCAGGTTCTGGTCCACATCGCCGCCATGCGCGATGTCCTGCAGCGTCTTCTGGATGCAGAAGCTGCGCGGGTCGGCCAGATAGCCGGTGGTGTAATCGTCATGGTCCTTCCACGACGAGAAACCGCAGTGCGACAGGCAGCCCATGCAGTCGGCCTGATCCTTCTGGATCACCTTGCGCTCTGCCTCGGTCACGAAGACGAGCGTGTCGTCGGGCGTCTTGAGCGCGGTGGTGAAGCCGGCCCCGAACCATTCGCGCGCGCGCTTCAGGTCGGCGAGCGAGACCCAGTAATTCTTGCCCTTCACGCCGACGTCGAGTTCGTGCGTCAATGTCTCGGTCTGGGCGCGGCCATAGGCGATCTGCCGCTCGCTGCGCGCCTGCAGGTTGAGGAGGAACGGCGTCTTGACCGCGCTCGAGTAGAAACCTGTCGGCGAGAATTTGTGGAGGAGCACATCGCCTTCCTCCAGCGTCATCAGCCGGTCCTTCCACCCCTGCGGGATGGGGCTTTCCTGCGTCAGCAGCGGGCGCGTACCGAACTGGAAGGCGATCTGGCCAAGCTCCGGATTGTCGATCCAGTCATTCCAGTCGCGCAGATACCAGACGCCGCCTGCCATCACGATCGGCGTGGCGTCCGGGATGCCCGCTTCGCGCATCACATCGCGCAGCGCCTTGACGCGGGGGTAAGGATCTTCGGGCTTCAGCGGGTCTTCCGCGTTGGACAGGCCGTTATGCCCGCCCGCGAGCCACGGGTCTTCATAGACGACCGCGCCCAAAAGTTCGGGCACCTTGGAATAGGCCCGCTTCCACAGCGCGCGGAAGGCACGGCCGGAGCTGACGATGGGCAGATAGGACACGCCGAATTCGGCCGCGATTTCCGACAGCTTGTAGGGCATCCCGGCACCGCAGGTGACGCCGTGGATCAGGCCCTTGGTCTGTTCCAGCACGCCCCGCAAAATCGGCTGGGCGCCGCCCATTTCCCACAGGACGTTGATGTTGATGGCGCCCTTGCCCGACGCAATGTCGTAAGCCCGCTTCACCTGCTCCACGGCACCGTCAATGCCGTACTGGATCAGCTGTTCATGCCGTTCCCGACGCGTGCTGGCGTTGTAAACCTGGGGGACGATCTTGCCGGTCGGATCATAGCTGTCCGCATTGACCGCAGACACCGTGCCGATGCCGCCCGCGGCCGCCCAGGCGCCGGCGCTGGCATGGTTGGTCGCAGACACGCCCTTGCCGCCTTCAACGAGCGGCCAGACTTCACGACCGTGATAGGTGATCGGCTTCAAACCCTTGAACATAATGCCCCTGCAAACATCCTTTTTCCGGGTCCCCTATACGCAGTTGAAATCAAAATGCGCGGATTTTGTTGTCCTGCGCGACGGCCAAAAGCGGACAAGTGTGGATCACGCTACGTCATGGCCGCATCTTCCATTGCGCCTGCCCGTCACGCCATCGGATCGGGCAGGCCGTAGAGCGCGGCATAGCGGGCGATCATGCCCTTTTCATCAAATGCCGCGCGTGCCTTTTCCTGATTGGCCAAACCAAGACGACGACGCATCGTTGCATCCCATGAAAGAAGATCGAGTGCGGCTGCGAACGATGTTTCATCCGCGCAAGGCACGATCAGGTCACGATTTTCCTCCGCGACCATCGCCCGCACGTCGCCGACATCGGTGGCGACGACCGGCAGACCGGCCGCCATGGCCTCGACCATCGAGATCGGGAACTGCTCACTGTCGGATGACAGGGCAAAGATATCGAAATGGCCGACATAAAGATGCGGCGCGGCCAGAAAGCCCGGCATCAGCACGCGGCCGGACAGGCCAAGCGCCGCGACCTGCGCTGCGATGGCATCGCGTTCCGGCCCCTCCCCCACGATCACGAGTTTCACATGCGCAGGAAGCGTAGCGACCGCGCGGACGAGGCGGGGCAGGTTCTTGACGGCGCGCAGACCGGCAAGCGTGCCGATGACGATATCGCCCTCCCCCCGCACAAGACCCGGAATGGCCCCGGGGACGGGCGGGCGCATATAAAGGCTTGTGTCGATGCCATTGGGAATGCGGTGCAGCCGCGCCGCCGGCTGGTGCCAGACGGTCCGCGCAATGCCCTCCAGCCGTTCGCTCGGCACGATGAGTGCCGCCGCCGTCGGCAGCATCAGACGCCGGAACAGATTGCGCTTCCAGTTCAGACGCTCCGCCTCATCGGCGTTGAACCCGTCCTCATGATGGAGGATCGGCGGGCACCTTTCCGGAAACAGCCGACGCGCGCCCACCGCATCCATCGCGCCCCAATTATAGGTCAGCACCAGATCGAAGGACCGCATATAGGCCGCAAGATCACGGTAGCGCGCAGGCGACGGCTTGCCATGAAGCGCCGGGGCATCGCCTGGAAAATGCACAAGAATATTGGGGTCAATCACCGCACGCGCGCCCATCTGGTCGGGCATGGCGGACAGGATGGTGTGCTCTGCAGCATCCCCGAACGCATTCATCAACCGGACTGCCCGCGCCTCCTTTCCACCCAGGGAGAAGGTGGAATGGCAATGCAGGATCCGGCGTCTCACGTCATGACGGCTTTCAGCAACGCTCCGATCGCGCGCGTGGCCGCCGGCTCGTTGAGTGCGGGCGCATGGCCGACGCCGTTCACGGTCGTCAGCCGGGCATTGGGCAGGCGTCGCGCCATGTCCTTCGCGGTCGCTTCCTTCAGGAGATCGGAAAGGCCGCCGCGCAGGATGCTGACCGGGGCATCGCCCAGCGCCTCGTATACGGGCCAAAGGTCCACCGCGACGCCGGGATCCGCCTTGAGCGGTTCGGATATGCGCAGGTCATGGTCAAACACGACGCGGCCCTGCTGCGTCAGGCGGCAGACGCGCTTGGCAAAATCGATCCAGTCTTCCAGCCCATAGGCGGGGTAGACCATGCCCTGCTGTTCCCCGAGGTCACGCGCGGCGTGCACCCAGGTGGGCCAGCTGTGCGTCTTGCCGACCGAGGCGCGAATCCGGGCCAGCCCGCGCGGATCAAGCTCTGGCCCGATGTCGTTGAGGAGCGCTCCTGCGATGCGGCCCGGCTTGGCCGCGGCGAGGAGCATGGTGACGAGCCCGCCCAGCGACGTGCCAAACGCCACGAAGCGCTTGATCTTGAGCTCCGCGAGCAGGATCTCCATGTCCTCGACATAGGTGGCGGGGACATAGGTCATCGGGTCCTTGGCATAGGCGCTTTCGCCGCGCCCGCGCAGATCGACGCAGATGACGCGCCAATCGCCCGACAGCCGGCGAGCGACATGCTCAAAGTCGCGCGCATTGCGCGTCAGGCCGGGAATGCAGATGATCGGCGGGCGATTCCTGGCGCCCGGATAATCCCGATAATGGAGCTTCAGGCCGTCTTTCGACGTCCAATAGCCGTCCGAGTATTGCACAAGGCTCCCCATGCCCCCCATATCGCCGTATGTCCTCCTTCCCGCAAGCACCCCTTTTCCGCCCCGAACGCACCATTGACGAAGTGGCGGATTTCCTGGCCGATCCGGTCGATGCCGCCGACTTTCCTGCAACGATCCTGCGCTTCCGCAATGATCGCGCGGCCGCGCAAGTGGGGCTGGAGAGTCTCGATGACAGCGCATGGGTACAGCACTTCGGGCGGTTTGCGCCGCTGCCGGGCAGCCTCCCGCGTCCATTGGCACTGCGCTATCACGGGCATCAGTTCCGCGTGTACAATCCCGATATCGGCGATGGGCGAGGCTTTCTGTTCGCACAGATGCGCGACACGGCGGACCGGCTGATCGACTTTGGGACCAAAGGCTCCGGCCAGACGCCCTATAGCCGTTTTGGCGACGGGCGCCTGACGCTCAAAGGCGCGGTGCGCGAAATCCTCGCAACCGAAATGCTCGAGGCGCTCGGCGTCGAGACGAGCCGCACCTTCTCGGTCATCGAAACGGGCGAGGCCCTCCACCGCGGCGACGAACCGAGCCCGACCCGCTCGGCCGTGCTGGTCCGCATGTCGCACGGCCACATCCGCATCGGCAGCTTCCAGCGGCTGGCAGCGTTGGGCGAGGAGGATCATCTCCGCCGGCTCACCGCCTATGCGCTGCGCCATTATTATGGCGAAGCGGCGGGCGATGACGGGGACGCGCCGGTCCGGCTCGTAAGTCTGGTGGTGGAACGCACGGCCCGGCTGGCCGCGAGCTTCATGGCGGCCGGGTTCGTCCACGGCGTGCTCAACAGCGACAACATCAATGTGACCGGCGAGAGCTTCGATTATGGCCCCTGGCGCTGGACGCCAACCTTCGATCCGAACTTCACCGCGGCCTATTTCGATGAACAGGGGCTCTATGCCTTTGGGCGACAGGCCGAGGCGATCCATTGGGATGTCGTGCAGCTGGCCAATTCCATGCTCTCCATTGCCGACCGGGACGCGCTGGTCGCTGCGATCGAAGGCTATGCCCCCGCCTTCCGCCACGCCATCGTCGACCGCATCCTGTGGCGTCTGGGCGTCGCACGGCGCAGCGAGCGGGAAGACATCGCCGCCGTCACCGCGATCGAAACCGCACTGTTCGCCAGCAAGGTCGATATCGACCGCTTCTATTTCGACTGGGCGGGCGGGCGCCTGCGGGACGGGCGCGACCCCGCGCTTTATGCCAATGAATATTTCGAACCGCTCACCCGTGCGCTGGCCGACTATGTCCCCGCCCGCCCGCTGACTCATGCATATTGGGCAGGCGAGGCGCCCTGTTCGATGCACATCGAAGAGGTGGAAGCCATCTGGGCGCCCATTGCCGAACGCGATGACTGGTCCGCGCTGCACAATAAAGTGCGCCAAATCCGACAATTGGGCGAGGCCATGTCGTAAAGAGGAAAAGGCTGCCTTTCGCGCCTTCGCGTAGTAAAGAGAATTTCACTATTGTCGGCTAGCCATCGGCCTAACGGGTGTAATCGAGCGTAGCATGTCTGGATCCGAGATCATTTCCATCGAGCCGGCAACGGGTGCGACCTATTGGCGCGGACCGGTAAGCAATATCGACGCGGAAGTGGCGCTGGCACGGACCGCCGGACCCGAATGGAGCGCCCGCCCGCTGACGACGCGCATGGAAGCGATGCGCCGCTTTGCCAACACCGTCCGGCAGAAATCCGAAGCATTGGCCGACTGCATCGCGCGGGAAACCGGCAAGCCGCTGTGGGAAGCGCGGACTGAGGTCGAATCCGTCATCAACAAGGTCGAAATTTCGATCCGTGCTTATGCCGAACGCACGCCGCAGCGGCGGCTGGAGGGCAATCTCGGCGCCCGAACCGCCGTCCGGCACAAGCCGCACGGTGTCATGGCCGTGCTCGGCCCCTATAATTTCCCGGCGCATCTGCCCAATGGACACATCGTGCCAGCTCTTCTTGCCGGCAACGCCGTCGTCTTCAAACCGTCCGAAAAAACGCCGGCCACCGGCAAGATGCTCGTCGAGCTGTTCCATGCAGCGGGCGTGCCGACAGGCGTCCTCCGCCTGGTCATCGGCGGCATCGATGAAGGCAAGGCGCTGGTCTCGCATCCCGATGTCGAAGGCATTCTCTTCACCGGTTCGGCGCGCACGGGCATTGCGCTCAACCGGCAGTTTGCCGACCAGCCGGGCAAGATGCTCGCGCTCGAAATGGGCGGCAACAACCCGATCGTCGTCTGGGATACGCCTGACATCGCGACAGCAGCGGTGCTCGTCGTCCAGTCCGCCTATCTGAGCGCAGGCCAGCGCTGCACCGCGGCCTCGCGCCTGATCGTCCGTGATGGGATGCACGCGCCTCTGGTCGAGGAAATCCGCAAGCTTGCAAGCCGCCTGATCGTCGGCGAACCCTTTTCTGATCCCGCGCCTTTCATGGGGCCCGTAATCGACAATGAGACCGCCGACAGTCTGCAGGAAAGCTTCCTGACGCTGATGATGAAGGGCGGCGTGCCGATCATCCAGCTTGTCCGGCCGATTGAGGGGCGGCCTTTCCTGTCGCCCGCGCTCATCGACATGACGCAGGCGAGCGAACGCCCCGATGTCGAGCTGTTCGGCCCGATCCTCCAGATGATCCGCGTGCCCGATTTCGATGCCGCCATCGAGGAAGCCAACGCCACGCGCTACGGCCTGTCGGCCTCGCTCATCGGGGGAACGCCGCAGGAATATGACCGGTTCTGGGCCAATGTCCGCGCGGGCGTGATCAACTGGAACCGGCCGACCAATGGCGCGCCCTCCTCCGCCCCCTTTGGCGGCGTTGGCCTGTCGGGCAACCACCGGCCGAGCGCCTTTTACGCCGCCGACTATTGCGCCTATCCCGTTGTTTCGACGGAAGAAGAACAGGCGCGCGCCGCAATCGGCATTGGCCTCAAGGACCTCACGCCAAGTTTCGCTAAATAGCAGGCAATATTCTCTGCTTTGCGGGAAAGGGTGTCGAGGCCCATCTGCCCTCCATGGAATCTGGACGAGTCATCCTTGTCGGCGCGGGGCCCGGTGATCCCGATCTGCTGACGATCAAAGCCGCCCGCGCGCTCGCCGCCGCGGACGTGATCGTGCATGACGGGCTGGTCGATGATGCGATCCTCGCGCTCGGCAACCCCAAGGCGCGCTACATCTCGGTTGCCAAGCAGCGCAGCCGTCACACCGTCCCGCAGGATCAGATCAACGCCCTGTTGGTCAAAGAGGCCCGGGCCGGTCATCTCGTCATCCGCCTGAAGTGCGGCGACCCGTTCATCTTCGGACGCGGCGGCGAAGAGGCGGAGGAATGCCGCGCGTTCGGCGTCGCCGTTGAGGTCATCCCCGGCATCTCGGCGGCGGTCGGCTGTGCCGCGGAAGCGATGCTCCCCCTCACCCACCGCGATGATGCAAGCGCTGTCAGCTTCGTTGCGGGCCAGTGCAAGGGGCTGTCCGAACAGGACTGGTCGGGTCTTGCCGGGAAGGGCCGCACGCTCGTCATCTATATGGGCGTCGCGACCGCCACTGACATTGCGGAAAAGCTGATTGCCGACGGCGTGTCCCCCGACATGCCCGTTGCGGTGCTGGAACGCGGCACGCGGCAGGGCGCGCGCGCCATCCGCACGATATTGACCGATCTCGGCGACATGATCGCCCGCGACGGTGTGAAGAGTCCGGCGATCATCATCGTCGGCGATGTGGTCCTGCGTTCGGATGCCGAAGACCGGCTCCGCGCGCTTGCAAAACAGGTGGAACAACTCGGATGAAATTGCTGACTGGCAATGACCTCGCCTCAGGCGCGGTCACATGGTGGACGGGCGACGGCTGGTCGCTGCACGTGGAAGACGCGGTCGACGTCGATGAACATGGCGATGCCATTTTGGCCGTCGAGGAAGCTGCGCGCCGCGTGAACGCGCCGTACATCATCGATGCGGTGGGCACGCCGGAAGGCCCGCGCCCCGCGCATATCAAGGACCGCGTCCGCGCGCTCGGCCCCACTGTCCGACCCGACCTGACACTGAAGCCGGCCGATCCCGACGCCGGAAACTGGGTGATCTGATGAAGTTTTCGCCACCCTCCCCGTTTGTGTCGAGCGAAGTCGAGACACGCGGTGCCACGTCCCTCGACGTCGCTCGGGACGAACGGAGCAAATAAGATGTATAAATACGACCAATATGACCAGGCCATCGTCGACGCGCGCGTGGACGAGTTTCGCGATCAGGTGCGCCGCCGCATGGCGGGCGAGATCACCGAGGACCAGTTCAAGCCGCTGCGGCTGATGAACGGCCTCTATCTCCAGCTGCACGCCTATATGCTGCGCGTCGCCATTCCCTATGGCACGCTCGACAGCCGCCAGATGCACATGCTGGCGCACATCGCGCGCAAATATGACCGCGATTACGGCCACTTCACCACGCGCCAGAATATCCAGTACAACTGGATCAAGCTGGAAGATGCGGGCGACATTCTGGCCGATCTCGCAACGGTCGAGATGCATGCCATCCAGACGTCGGGCAATTGCATCCGCAATATCTCGTCCGACCAATATGCAGGTGCTGCCGCCGACGAGGTGGCCGATCCGCGCCCCTGGGCGGAGCTGCTGCGCCAGTGGTCGACCTTCCATCCGGAATTCAGCTACCTGCCGCGCAAGTTCAAGATCGCCGTCATCGCGTCGGACGAAGACCGCGCGGCGATGCGCCTGCACGATATCGGCATCCAGCTCGTCGAACGTGACGGCAAGCTTGGTGCGGCCTTCTATGTCGGCGGGGGCATGGGCCGCACGCCGATGGTCGCGCCGCTCATCAAGGACTTCGTGCCGATCGAGGACTTCCTCAGCTATGCGGAAGCCTGTCTGCGCGTTTACAACCGCTATGGCCGCCGCGACAACATCTACAAGGCGCGCATCAAGATCCTGATCCACGAACTCGGCGCCGATGAATATCGCCGTCAGGTCGAGCAGGAATTCGCGCATGTGAAGTCGCTCGGCATCGATCCGCCGGCCGCCGAGCTGGAGCGCATCACCGCCTTCTTCGCGCCGCCCGCCTTTGAGGCTGGCGCTGCCGACACGGTCGACCGCAGCGATCCCGATTTCGCGGTCTGGCTCGACCAGAATGTGAAGGCGCACAAGCAGCCGGGCTATGCCATCGTCAACATCAGCCTGAAGCCGGTGGGCGGCATTCCGGGCGACGCCTCCTCGGCGCAGATCGACGTGATGGCGGACCTTGCCGAGCAGTACAGCTTTGACGAGCTGCGCGTGACGCATGCGCAGAACATCGTCCTGCCGCACGTCGCCAAGCGCGACCTCTATGCCGTCTGGCAGAAGCTGGTGGAGGCCGATCTCGCCTCGCCCAATCTTGACCTGATCAGCGACATCATCGCCTGCCCCGGTCTCGATTATTGCAGCCTCGCCAATGCGCGCTCCATCCCGGTGGCGCAGAAGATCGCGCAGCGCTTCTCTGATCTCGACCGGCAGCGCACGCTGGGCGAACTCAAGCTCAAGATCTCGGGCTGCATCAATGCGTGCGGCCACCACCATGCCGGGCACATCGGCATCCTCGGCGTCGACCGCAAGGGCACGGAGAACTACCAGCTCCTGCTCGGCGGGTCAGGCGCGGAGGATACGAGCCTCGGCAAGATCACTGGCCCCGGCTTTGACGAGGATGGCGTCGTCGATGCCATTGAGCGCGTGACCGACAAATATCTGGAGCTGCGCGAAGGCGGGGAACGCTTCCTCGACACCTATCGCCGCGTCGGCTTCGACCCGTTCAAGGAGGCAATTTATGGGTGAGCTCCGGTTCCGTGACGATGAGGCGCTCGAACAGCCCGCCGTCACCCTCGACGCCTTTCTCGATCAGTCGAACGCGACGGCCGTCCGGCTGGAGCCCGATGAGGATGCACGCCTCCTGATCCCGCATCTGGACCGGCTGGCCCTTGTCGAGATCGCCTTTCCGAAGTTCCGCGACGGGCGTGGCTATTCCTCGGCGCGCATCCTGCGCGAGGCGGGCTACAAAGGCGAACTGCGGGCGCAGGGCGACGTCCTGGTCGATCAGCTGCGGGAAATGCGTCGCTGCGGCTTTGACAGCTTTGCGCCGGAAAAGCCGCTCGACCCCGCTGTCGTGAAGACGACGCTCGACCGCTATGACCAGGTCTATCAGCGCGCAGCGGATGCTGCCGTCCCGGTCTGGAAGCTGCGTCATGGCTGATCTGCCGGATCGGGTGATCGACCGGATCGACACGTCCCCGCGCTACACGGAGGCGGACGCGATCCGCCTCAACAACATGTTCCGCGGGCGTGATACGGTCGAGATGCTCGAAACCGTGCTGAAAGAGCAGATGCTCGGCGATGTCGCGGCGGTCTCGTCCTTCGGGGCGGAGGCGGTCGTGCTGCTCCACCTCCTGTCGCGGATCGATCCGTCGGTGCCGGTCCTGTTTCTGGAAACGGGCAAGCACTTCCCCGAAACGCTTGCCTATCGCGACGAGGTGACCGCGCTGCTCGGCCTCACCGATGTGCGCAACCTGACCCCCGATGCCGACGCCATCAAGGCGAAGGACGATACCGGCCTGCGCTGGTCTTACGATCCCGATGGCTGCTGCGAGATCCGCAAAGTCATTCCGCTGAAAGAGGCGCTCGCCGGGTTCGACGCGCAGATTTCAGGTCGCAAGGCCTTCCAGTCCTCCACGCGCGCTGCGCTGCCGCGCTTCGAGATTGAGGAAGGCCGCCTGAAGTTCAATCCGCTCGCCGATTGGGACAAGGCGCGGATCGAAGCCTATTTCGCCGAACACAATTTGCCCCGCCACCCGCTGGAGGCGCAGGGCTATCTCTCGATCGGCTGCGCCCCGTGCACCAGCATCGTGAAGCCCGGCGAAGACCCCCGCGCCGGCCGCTGGCGCGGCTGGGACAAGGTCGAATGCGGCATTCACACCGCCGTCACCCCGCTCGACGACAATGGGGCAAACGACCCGGCGTTTTGAGGCGTGCCTCCATTCGTCATCCTGAACTTGGTTCAGCATCCATGAACACGGACTTCAACGTAAGTCCTGTGTTCCTGAACAGTGTTGCCAATGGATCCTGAATCAAGTTCAGGATGACGCTTTGGGGAAGTTACCCCACCAGCTTCCAAACCAGCTGCCCCGCCACATAGAGGATCAGCACCCCTGTCGCGCGTTTGACCAGCGTGGGGCTGAGGACCTTCGTCCCTGCAAAACTGCCAATCTGCCCGCCGATGGTGACGGCGAGTGCCAGCGGCCAATAGGCCGCGACGTCGGGCAGTGCGCCGGCGCTGCCGAGCTTCAGCAACTGCCCGCCAAGGCCGGCAATTGAGTTCACGAGGATGAACAGGCTTGCCGTGGCGGCAATCGCCTTGGAGCCTGCCCAGCGCGTCACGTGAAGATAGGGGGCGAGGAAGATGCCGCCGCCAATGCCGACGAGCCCTGCCAGATAGCCGACGCCTGCACCCGTCAGCAGGTCTGCGAGGGTCGCCTTGCGGTCGGGGACCACGTCAGCCGCCGGTCCATCCTTCTGGAAGAGGAGCGCCACCCCGGCCACCAACAGGCTCGCCGCGAGCAGCGCGAGGAAATGCGTTTCCTTGATGGGCGTGAGCCCGCCTGCCCAAGCGAACGGCGCAGAGATGACCACGAGCGGCAGGGCCCGTTTCCACGGCATCAGCCCGGCCCTGTGAAACCGCCATGTACCGCCGATCACGACCAAGATGTTGCACGTCAGCGCGACCGCCGGGAGGACGCGATAATCCACTCCGGCGAGCGCGAGGAGCGCGTTATAGGTCGATCCTCCGCCAAAACCGACGCTCGCATAGAGCAGCGCCGTCGCGAAGAAGGCGGGGGTAAGCCAGACCATTCAGACGATCACAGCGCGCCGTGGCAGTGCTTGTACTTCTGGCCCGATCCGCACGGGCAGGGCGCGTTGCGGCTGACCACGCCTTCCCAGCTGGCCGGGTCTTCGCCGAGCGCATCTTCCGGGTCCGGCTGAATGATCTGCAGCGGGGGCAGGCGTGTCGAGACGAGGCCCATGGAGGCCGCATCAAAGTCGGCGCTGTTGTCCTCACCGGTCAGCGGATCGATATGCGTCGTGACGAAGTCAGGCATCTGCGGAAGTTCGGGCGGCGCCTGGAACTGGAACTGCGCGTGCGACAGAATCTTCGTCACGTCCTCGCGGATCAGGACCAGCATCCGCTCAAACAGGGCGAACGCTTCGCGCTTATATTCGTTGATCGGCGTCTTCTGCGCATAGGCCCGCAGGTGGATGACGGCGCGGAGCGCATCGAGCGTCGCCAGATGCTCCTTCCAGCGATGGTCGAGCGACTGGAGCAGCACGCTCTTTTCGACCTGACGCCACATGTCGGGTTCGAGTTCGGCCTGCTTGGCGCCCATCATCGCGTCGGCGGCCGCGCGGATGCGGTCCTCGACCATTTCCGGTTCGATCTCGGCTTCCTTCGCCCAGTCCTCGACCGGCAGATCGAGCCCGAAGATTTCGTGGATGCGCGTCTTCAGCCCGTCCACATTCCACTGCTCGGGATAGCTGTTCGGCGGGCAGGCATCGCCGACGATCTCGTTGATCGTCTCATAGCGCATGTCGATGGTGACATCGTCGACCGCTTCGGCGTCCATGATGTCGCCGCGCTGTTCGTAGATGACCTTGCGCTGGTCATTCATCACGTCATCATATTCCACGACCTGCTTGCGGATGTCGTAGTTGCGCGCCTCGACCTTCTTCTGCGCGGTCTCGATCGCCTTGGACAGCCAGCGTGAGCCAATGGCTTCGCCGTCGGCCAGATTGTTGTTCATCATCTTCGCGAACAGCGTGTCCGGCCCGAAGATGCGCAGCAGATCGTCATCAAGGCAGAGATAGAATTTGGTGCGGCCCGGATCGCCCTGACGGCCGGAACGACCGCGCAGCTGGTTGTCGATGCGGCGGCTTTCATGGCGCTCGGTCCCGATCACGAACAGGCCGCCGGCTTCGAGCACGCGCGCCTTTTCGACCTCGATCTCGGCACGGATGCGCTCGATTTCCTTATCCTTGGCCGGGCCTTCTTCCATCGTCGACAATTCGTCATTGATGCGGAATTCCAGATTGCCGCCCAGCTGAATGTCGGTACCGCGACCGGCCATGTTGGTGGCGATGGTGACCGCCCCCAGGCGGCCCGCCTGCGCCACGATATGCGCTTCCTGCTCATGGTAACGCGCATTGAGGACGCTGTGGTCCACGCCTTCCTTGTTCAGGAACTCGCTCAGCAGCTCCGACTTCTCGATGGAGACGGTGCCGACCAGCACCGGCTGACCGGCCTCGGCACGTTCCTTGATCAGCTTGGCGATGGCGGCGAACTTGTCCTGTGTGTTCTTGTAGAACTCATCCTCATCGTCGATGCGCTGCACCGGCACGTTGGTCGGGATGGTCACGACGTTCATCTTGTAGATGTCGAAGAATTCCTGCGCTTCGGTCGCCGCCGTGCCCGTCATGCCACCGAGCTTCGGATACATGCGGAAATAGTTCTGGAAGGTGATCGAGGCGAGCGTCTGGTTCTCGGGCTCGATGGTGACGCCTTCCTTGGCTTCCACGGCCTGGTGGAGACCATCGGACCAGCGACGGCCATCCATCATGCGGCCGGTGAACTCATCGATGATGACGACCTTGCCGTCCTTCACGATGTAGTCGGTATCGCGCTTGAACATCACGTTCGCGCGCAGCGCCTGGTTCAGGTGGTGGACGACCTGCGTGTTTTCATAATCATAGAGGTTGGCGCCTTCGAGCAGCCCTGCATTTTCGAGCAGGCGTTCGACCTTTTCGGTGCCGTCTTCGGTCAGGACGACCGAGCGCTGCTTTTCGTCCTTCTCATAATCGGCTTCCTCGATCTGCTTCACGATCTTGTCGACCTGCATGTACAGCTCGGACTTGTCGTCGGTCGGGCCGGAAATGATGAGCGGCGTGCGCGCTTCGTCGATCAGGATCGAGTCCACTTCGTCGACGATGGCATAGTTGAAGGGACGCTGCACCATCTGCTCGCGCTCATACTTCATGTTGTCGCGCAGATAGTCGAAGCCGAATTCGTTGTTCGTGCCGTAAGTGATGTCGGCGGCATAGGCGTCGCGGCGTTCCTGATCGGTCAGGTTCGGGACGATGACGCCGACGGTCATGCCCAGGAAGCGGTAGACCTGCCCCATCCACTCCGCGTCGCGCTTGGCCAGATAGTCGTTCACGGTGATGACGTGGACGCCCTTGCCGGGCAGCGCGTTCAGATAGGTGGCCGAGGTGGCGACGAGCGTCTTGCCTTCGCCCGTACGCATTTCGGCGATTTCGCCGCGGTGGAGCGCGATGCCGCCGACGAACTGCACGTCATAATGCCGCTGCCCAAGCGTACGCTTCGCTGCCTCACGCACCGTCGCAAAGGCTTCGGGCAGGATGTCGTCGAGCGATTCTCCACCGTCGAGGCGCTGGCGGAACAGGACGGTCTGGTTCTTCAGCTCGTCATCGGTCATCGCCGAGATCGTGGGTTCAAAGCCGTTGACCTTGTCCACGATCTTCATGAGCGAACGGACATAACGGTCGTTGGAGGAGCCGAACACGGCCTTGGCAATCTTGCCGAACATATGGAATTCCTTGAAAAAATGGGGCGCAGCCTCGGCTGCGGGCAACGCAGGACAGGAAAGGGGCGGCCCATGGCCGCCGCGCGCGCTATTCGAGCGGGCGGTCCGTCAGTTCGCTGGAACCAAAGGCAGGCGCAGGCGCGTCCTGCAGAAACGCAACAACGGCCAATGGCGGCCGCACACTCTGTGCCGGGAGAAGCGCCGCATGGGCGGCCTCAGCCTCATTTTGCGCTGTCGCATGGACGGACTGCGGCGCACTGGCGACGGCCACCGGCTCGGCAAGCGCAAGCCCGCCCGCCTGTGCAGGCGAAAAGCCGACCACAAGGGCCAAAAGGTAGAGAAACAGCCGCATCAATCCAGTCCAGCGGGCGATATAGGTGCCAATGCGCCCTGCGTCCATCCCGCACGGCACGACTTACCGCGCGAAGCCCTTCAAAAGCGTGAACCGAACGACTAGGAGCGCATCATGAGCACCGCCATTTCCCCCCTCGCTTCGCCTTTCCCGGACATGCCGCAGATTGCGGGCGTCAGCCCTCGTGTCGCGCGGGCGCGGTACAAGACGTGGGACCGGTGCGACCTGACCTTTGTCACGTTCGATGCGGGCACGGTCGTCGCGGGCGTCACGACGCAGAGCAAGTGCCCCTCGCCCGAAGTTGAATGGTGCCGGGCGCACCTTCCCGGCGGCACAGCACGCGGGCTGGTGGTGAGCGCGGGCAACGCCAACGCCTTTACCGGGCATAAGGGCCGTGCGGCGGTCGAGGCTGTAACCGCCAAGGCCGCGGCGCATCTTGGCTGCGCAGCGTCCGAGGTTTTCGTCTCGGCCACCGGCGTCATCGGCGTGCCGCTCCCCATCGACAAGGCGGAAGCGGGTCTCAATGCCGCCTTCGCCGCCGAACCGTGCCGTTGGGAGGACGTGGCGGCCACGATCTCGACGACCGACACCTTCCCCAAAGGCGCGATGACCCAGGCCGTGATCGGCGGCACAACCGTCACACTGGTCGGTGTCATCAAGGGCTCCGGCATGATCGCGCCCGACATGGCGACGATGCTGGGCTACATCTTCACCGACGCCGCGATTGACGCAGCCGTGCTGCAGGCGATGCTCTCCGCCGCCAACACCGCGACGTTCTCTTGCATCACGGTCGACAGCGACACCTCGACGTCGGACACCGTCCTCGCCTTTGCGACGGGCAAGGCGGGCAATGCGCCGGTCACGTCAATGGACTCGCCCGGTGCCGATGCGTTTCAGGCGGCGCTGACCGATCTGTGCCGCCAGCTCTCCCACCTTGTCGTCCGCGATGGCGAAGGCGCGACCAAGTTCATCGAGATCAGCGTCGAAGGCGCCGTGTCCAATGAAAGCGCGCACCGCATCGCGCTCAGCATCGCCAATTCGCCGCTGGTGAAGACCGCGATTGCGGGCGAGGACGCCAATTGGGGTCGCGTGGTCATGGCAGTCGGAAAGGCAGGCGAACCAGCCGAGCGCGACCTGCTCGCCATCCGCTTTGGCACCACCCAGGTCGCCGAAAAGGGGCTTCCGGTCGAAGGCTATGACGAGGCGCCGGTCGCCGCGCATCTGAAGGGGCAGGATATCACCATCGGCGTCGATATCGGGCTGGGCCAAGGCCGCGCGACGGTTTGGACGTGCGACCTGACGCACGGCTATATCAGCATCAACGCCGACTATCGGAGCTGACGCAAAAGTCGCAATCCTCCCCCGTCGGGGGAGGTGGCAGTCCGGAGGGCTGACCGAGGGGGCGCCGGGTGCACGCTGCTTTCGTCAGCATCACACCTCGCCCCTGCCCCCTCCACCATGCTCCGCATGGTCCCCCTCCCCCGGCGGGGGAGGATTTTAGAGTGCGTAAGGCCTGAACGGCGTGCACAGCGCAGGCACATTCAGCATGACGAATATGGAAAGGGCGGAGCAACGCCCCGCCCTTCAATTCAGTTTCGAGAACCGTTCAGATTTCCGATTCAATCCAGCCCTTGAGCGCGGACTTGGGCGCGGCACCGACCTTCGTCGCGGCGGGCGCGCCGTTCTTGAAGAGGATCATCGTCGGGATGCCGCGCACGCCGTACTTGCCCGGCGCGTCGGGATTTTCATCAATGTTGATCTTGGCGATCGTGACCTTGCCGGCGAGCTCGTCCGAAATCTCTTCGAGGCTCGGGCCGATCATCTTGCACGGGCCGCACCATTCCGCCCAGAAATCGACGAGGACCGGGCCGTCCGCTTCGAGGACGTCGGTGGCGAAGCTTGCATCGGTGATGGACTTGGTGGCCATGCGCTTTCTCCTTTGTTCGCCGCATAATCTAGGAACAGCGCCCGTCAATCTCAACGGCGCGTGGCGCAAGAAAAACTATGGACGGATATGGCCCGGCCGCCAGTTGGCGAGCGTTTCGGGCGAGAGCGTGATCAGCTTGGCCCCGGCCGTGTAGAGCAGGCTTGCCCGCACCGCCCGGCCTGGGAAGATGCCCGCCAGAACCGCCGCATAGGCGGCCATCTGCGCCTTGTGATAGTCGGGCACTGCGGCCTCGTCGCCGGGCACCCGCCTTCCCGTCTTGTAATCGACGACAGTCACCTCATGCGCGGTGACGATCAGCCGGTCGACCGTTCCCGCAATCACCTGCCCCTCAACAACGCCCGCGAGCGGCGCTTCAGCCAGCGCGTCGCTGGCAAAGACATGCGCGACGTCGGGATGGTCGATCACCGCCAGCGCGGCTGAAATCAGGGCGTCAGCGTCAGCCACCGCCTGCGCCGCGAGCCAGCGCTGGGCGGCTTCCACCCGGTCTTCCGGCCGGACCGCCGGAAGCCGTTCGAACAGCGCATGGAGGATGCGCCCGCGTTCGGCGGCGGCGCGCAGCGCGGGGTCGGGCGGCGGGCTCGACGCCGCATCCTCAACGCCGAGCGCGGAAGGCGCGAGCGGACGCGGCGGGCGCGCTTCCTCCGGCGCAGGGCGTGTCGCCCAGTCGGGGGCCGGGCCCTGCCAGCGTTCGGCATCAGTGTCCTTGTCCCCGCCCGCCTTGCGCCTGCCCTTGCGGGACAGGGTCAGTGTGCCGTCCTCGGCCGTCACCGTCTCGCCCAGCCGCAGCATCCCGGCCGCGACGCGGCTGTGCCAGCACTGGTCGCTCAGCCCCTTGTCGATCTGCTTGGGCTTCATTGCCCCGCCGACGAAAAGATGTTCCTCCGCCCGCGTCATCGCGACGTAGAGCAGCCGCCAATGCTCCTCGCGCTCCCGGGCATCCTGCACCTTTGCCGACGCCGCGAGCGTCCCGAACAGCTCGTCCTTCCGCGGGCGGAACAGCGGCAGCGTGACATCGTCCTCGGCGGCCCAGTCAAGCTGCCCCTTGGGCTTGAAGTCCGGGTCCGCCGTCGCATCAGCGAGCACGACGATTGGGGCTTGCAGCCCCTTGGACCCGTGCACCGTCATCACGCGCACGGCATTCTCGCGCTTGGAGGCATCGCGCTTGATGTCGACCTCCCCCCGGCAGAACCAGTCCAGAAACAGCTGGAGCGAGGGCGTGTTGCTGCTTTCGAAGAGGAGCGCCGCATTGAGCAGTTCCTCAATGGGATCGCGCGCCTCCTCACCCAGCCGGGCGAGCATCCTGGCGCGTCCGCCGATCGGGCCGGACAGGATCGCCTCCAGAAACGCATAGGGCGTCGTCCGGTCGGCCATGGTCAGCATGTCGCGCAGGATGAACAGCTCGTCCTCCGGGCGCGTCGTGCGCAGATGCTGCCACAGCCCGACCTTGCGACCATGCGCCCGCGCGAACAGCTCGTCCTGCGACCAGCCGATTAGCGGCGAGACAAGCAGCGACGCCAAGGACAGGTCATCTTCGGGCTGGAGCACGAAGCGGATGCACGCCATCAGATCCTGCACCGCAATCGGCGCGTCGAGCCGCAGGCGGTCCACGCCTGCGACCGGCACCTTTTCCTCATAAAGCCGCGAGACGATCAGCCGGGCGAGTTCGCTCCGGCTGCGCAGCAGGATCATCACATCGCCGGGCTCCGCACTGCGGCCTTCCTTGTCGAGGAACAGGCCGCCCGAGGTCCAGTGCTTGACGCGTTGCGCCAGCTGCCGCGCCCAGACGAGTTCGGCGGGTGCGATCCACCCCTCATCCTCCTCGCTCGCCTCGTCCTCGGCATCCTTGGCCTGCGCCGTCACCGGCGGCAGCAAGACCACATGGCCCGAATGGTCCCGCGCGCTGCGGTGCGGCCGCAGGGCGTCGGGCAGGCCGAGTGCCTCCTCGCCAATCTCCGTCATGACCACATCGACAACGTCAAGGATCGGCTGGCTCGAGCGGAAGGACTGGTCGATGGAAAGATCGTGGAACGCCTGTTCGGCCGCCTCGATCCTTTCCCGGAAATAGTCGCCCGCGCCCGAGAACTCGCGCGGATTGGTCCCCTGAAAGCTGAAGATCGCCTGCTTGAAATCGCCGACGGCAAAAACGGTGCGCACCTTGTCCGGCTTGGTGCCTTCGCCTGCAAAGAATTCCTCGGACAGCGCCTTCACGATGTCCCATTGCTCGGCATTGGTATCCTGCGCCTCATCGACAAGGATATGGTCGATCGACTGGTCGAGCTTGTAGCGGATCCAGTCGCCAATGCCGTCGGTCTTGAGCAGCCGCAGCGTTGCGCGGATCATGTCGTTGAAATCGACGACGCCTGCAGCGCGCTTGGTCTCTTCATAGACGCGGGCGTAGTCCTGCCCGAGTTCAAGCGCGGCGGCGATGGCCTCTGCCGTCTTGGCAATCCGACGCATCTGGATGAGACCACTGAACAGAGCATAGACCGGCTCGACACAGGCGAAATAGCCAGGATCGGGCGGGAACCAGCCCTTGGCCTGTTTGAGATCGCCATCCTTCTTCGCCCAGGCGGCGTGCAGGCCTTCCAGATCGGCGGCGCGACCGGCCGCATCCTTTGCCAGCCAGCTGTCGATGGCGGCGACATTGTCCATCGCCCGTCCGCTGCCCCAGGCCACGTTCATGGACCGGATCGCGTCAATCGCCGCGCGATCAAAGCCGCCATCGGTGCAGCAGGCGAGGATGTGTGCTTCAACATCCAGTTCGCCAATGCCGAGCCAGCGCCGCACCAAGGGGGCAACGCCACTCCCCAGCGCCTCCATTGCCTCGGGCGCCTGCGCGCAGCGGTCGAGCAGCTTGCGTGTCGCCTCCTCGCCGATGCGCAGCGCCAGCATCTGGAGCCGGTCGATGGTGCCCTTCCGGCCTTCCTTCTCAGCACGCGAAACCAGATCGCCCAGCGCCTGGCGCTTCAGCTGCATCTCCTCACGGCCCTCAATCGGGCGGAAGCCGACCGTCAAGTCCGCTTCCGCCGGGAAAGCCGCCAGCACCGTCTGCGCAAAGGCGTGGATCGTCTGGATGCGCAGGCCGCCCCCGCGCGCATCAAGCACCTTGGCAAAAAGCTGACGCGCGTCGGCCAGCCGGTTGTCCAGATGCGGCTCGCCCAGCGCGAAGAGTTCCTTGCGCAGATCGGCTTCGGGCAGCGTCACCCAGGCGCCCAGCCGTTCATGGATGCGGTCGGCCATTTCGGCGGCACCCGCCTTGGTAAAGGTCAGGCACAGGATCGCCTCCGGGTCCGCGCCGTTGAGCAGGAGCCGCAGCACGCGCGCCGTCAGCACCTGCGTCTTGCCCGCGCCTGCCGACGCCGACAGCCAGACCTGCCCGTCCGGCCGGGAGGCGTTGGCCTGGCTGCCCTCCAGCACCGGCAGATGGGAGAAATTCCTGCGCTTCGGCATCAGTCGCGGCCCTGCCATTCTTCAAGCCGCATCAGCTGGTCGAACTCGCCATAGGTGAAGTCCGGGTGCAGCTTCGCAACGAACGGCTCCTCCCCGGTCAGCCATCGGGCCGCGTGCGTGCGGAAGGCGGCAACGATCGTTTCGACAAAAGCGTCCGCGGAGATACGGTCTCCCTTCTCGCCCGTTGGCGTTTCCATCTTGCCGAAATCGTCGCCGTCCTTCTGGAACGTCCAATATTCGAACGCCTCGGCGGGCAGGCTGTCAATGTCCTTGAAGCCGCCCTGTTCGGCGATGGCGCCGAGCAGGCCAAGCTGAACCGCCAGCCCCGCCTTCACCTGCCTGGCGCTGGGCGCGCGGCCCGTCTTATAGTCGATGATGGCGACTCCCCCGAGGGTCCGGTCAATGCGGTCCGCGCGCCCGGTGACAGTCACGCCGTCAATGTCGATGCGCCCGTCAATTTCCGCACGGAACGGGGTGCGTCCCTTCACGCGGTTTGCCTCAACCTCGGCCTCGATCCACTCCGCCACCTTTTCAAGGCGCGGCAGCCAGAGCGTGCGGACGACCGGGCTCACCGCCTCACCGTCCAGCGCATGGCGCATCCGGTGGACGAGCGCGCCCGCTGCATAGGAATCTTCCTTGGCCCAATCCTCCAACACCTTGTGAATGACCGAGCCCTTCCATGAGGCGCCGGGCTCCTCATCGACATTGTCGAGCGATTTCAGCTTCAGGATGGCCTTGGCGTAGAAGGCATAAGGGTCGGCAGCGAGGCGATCGACATCGGTCACCGAAATCCGGCGCGGACGGGCGTCCAGCGGGACGTCCACCGCAGGACGCGTGGCGCGGTTGGGCTGCCCCTCATGCCCGTCAAGCGCGCGGGCGAGCAGATCGACGCGCAGGTCCGGCTCGGGCAGATGGCCCGCCATCGTTTCCAGCCGCAGCCAGAAGCGCGAGGCATTGGTGGGGCCGCTCGTGTCGCGCTGCGCCCGCGTCAGCAGCACATTGGGCGCCCCCAAGGCGCCAGCCAGATCATGCGCGGACAGGCCAATGCGCCGCTCCAGACTTGGCAGGCCGAGCGACCGGCGCACGGCGGGGGCAAGCCACGGGTCGGGCGACGGCAGCGCCGGCCAGACGCCTTCGTTGAGGCCGCCAAGGATCATCGTCTCCGCCGATTGCAGCTTCGCTTCCAGCAGGCCCCAGATGAACACGCGGGGATGCCCGCCGCGCGCGGGGCGGCAGGTCGTCGCATCGCACAGCTGGCGCAGCAGGCGGGGCAAACTGGCGGGATCGACCGCAGACGGCCCATCGGCGGCATGGGCTTGCAGATCGGCAAAGAGATCGGCGAGCGCACGCCCGGCCTCGCCCGACCAGATCGCGTCGCCGCCCAAGGTCTGGAGGGCGGTGCGCAGCGTTTCCAGCAGGGACGGAAGCGTCGGGGTCGCGCGGAACGCCGCCTGCACCGGCTCCAGCAGCGGCACCACGTCCCGCCACCAGGGCAGGGCCGCGTTGCGCACATCGCCTTCATATTTGTCGGGCGTTTCGAGAAGGGCCGTGATGCCGTGCAGGCCTTCGCCCGGGCGCGGGCCACGCAAGGCCCGGTCCAGCCGCCGCGCGCCGTCGAGCCAGTCGATCCGCGCCATGCCGCCCGTCACCAGCGGATGCTTGAGCAGGGCGAGCAGCGGGACGGGCGCGAAATCCTCCGCCGCCGCAGTCGCGAGTGTCAGGAGCAGCATGCCCGGTGGCGTGGTCGACAAAGGCAGGCCCGCTGAGTCATCGGCGTCGATCTTCCACCGCTTCAGATGCGCGGACACGCGGCGCGCGAGCGCCCGGTCCGGCGTGACCAGCGCCACCGTGCCGGGGCGTTCCAGCGCCTCGCGGATGGCGAGTGCAATCGCCTGCGCCTCATCGGCCGGCGTCGGCACCTCAATCGCCCGGACACCCGTCAGGCGGCGATCGGCGGCGGGCAGATCGACCCATTTGTCGGTGAAGCGCGCAGGCGCCAGCGCGTTCGAAATCGCGCGGGACCGGGCGGGCGGCGCATCGGCATCGCTGCCATAGCGCCACAGCTTCACCTCGGCGCGGGCGACACCCATCCGGTCCAGCATCTGCGCCAGATGGAATTGGGGGTGCGTCTCAATGGGCGGCGCATCATCCTTGCCGGCCACCGCATCCCATTCGGCATCGGGCATTTGCTGGTCGAGCCCGGCCAGCACGACCTTGCCGTTTGCCAGCCGCGCCACGCGCCGGAGCAGGCGGGCAACCGCAGGTGCGCCCGTGCTGACCCCCGCTGCGACGACGAAGCCGGGCGGCGGCTCCCGCCCCCAGCGATCCTCGACCCGGTTGAGAAGCTGGTTGCGCCGGTCCGCCAGATCGATGACCCCGCGCTTTGCCAGTTCATCGGGCCATTGGCTCAGGACGAGCGTGAGAAGATCGAGCGCGCGGTCCCAATGCGCCGACAGTCCTTCGGCGAGGTCGAGCGTCGTCAGATCATGAAGCGATTTTTCCTCGACCAGCAGCTGGTCCTGCACCCGGCCCAGTTCAGCCGCCAGCCGCATCGCTTCGGCGGCGTCCATCGCGCGCTCGGCCTGCAGCATCCGCGCGAAGATGAGCTGACGGCGCAGCGGATCAATGGCGGGCGGCAGCGGGGCTTCCGACAGGGGATCGAGTGCAGGGCCGGTGCGATCATCCAGCTCGGGATCGCCAATCGGGACAAGGCGCGGCATGAGCAGACCGCCTTCGGCCCGCCGCACAAAGGCATCGCTGACCGCCTGTCCCGCACGATTGTTCGGCACAAGGATGATCCCCCGGGCCAGCGCCATGCGGTCGCCGCCGTGGAGCGCGAGAAGGCCGGTCACGAGCGCGTCGGCAAAGGCCCTGTGGGGCGGGATGGTGTAAACGGCGGGTGTGCGCCGATCAGCCATGGGCGAGGATCGCCTCGGTCGCGGGGATCGCCTGTGGCGTGCCGACGTCGAACCAGAGGCCCTGATGCACGACACCGTAGCAGCGGCCCGCCTCAATCGCGCGGTTCCAGAACAGGTTGGTCGAAAACGGCCCGTCGGGTGCATCGGCCAGCAGTTTCTTCGACATCATCTGGATGCCGGTGAAGACGAAGGGCGCCACACGGTTCGGCTTGCGGCGCGACAGACGGCCCAGCGGGTCCATGTGGAAATCGCCCTTGCCGTTGTGATTGTTCGCCCGCGCCAGCGGCACGAGCAGCAAGAGCGCATCCATCTCCTCCGCGTTCCACCTTCCGGCGAGCAGGCGCAGCGCGTTGACCGGGCCATCGACCCAGAGATTGTCACTGTTGACGCACAGGAAGGGGTCGGCGTCGATCAGGTCCTTCGCCTGCATCAGGCCGCCGCCTGTCTCCATCAGCTGGCGACGCTCGTCCGACACGGCGATGTCGATGCCCGACACGCGCGTGCGCAGATGCGCCTCGACCGAGTCCGCCAGATAATGGACGTTGACCACGGCCTTCTCGACGCCACCCGCCTTCAGCCGGTCAATGCAGTGATCGAGCAGCGTCCGCCCCGCCACTTCGACGAGCGGCTTGGGCCGCGTCGTGGTCAGCGGCCGCATCCGCTTGCCAAGGCCTGCCGCCATGACCATCGCGGTGCGCGGCGGATCGGCGCCGTCCTGCGGCTGGATCGACAGCGGCTTGCGGATTTTGCTCACGGCCGGACAGCCTCCCAATAAGCGGCGCGCTTCTCGGCCGGCACGTGCGCATCAAACCAGGCGCGCACCGGCGCCAGTGCGGGCTGCGCCAGATTGCGTTCGACCAGCCCCCACATGCGCGGTTGAAACGTCGTGTAATGCGGCTTGCCGTCCCGCTTCCACAGGCGGACAAAGACGCCGAGGATACGCGTGTTGCGCTGCGCACCGAGCGCCCAATAGGCGTCCTCAAAGTCCGCGCCCTGCCCCGTTTCCGCCATGTAACGGGCAAGCTGCGCCGCCTCGACCGCCGGTGTCACGTCGCGCCGCGCATCTTCCAGCATCGAGACAAGATCATAGGCCGGATGCCCGACCAAGGCGTCCTGAAAGTCGAGCAGTCCGAAGCGGTTTACGCCCGAGCGCCCATCGAGCAGCATGATGTTTTCGGCGTGATAATCGCGCAGTTCGGTGACGCTCTGCCCCTGCGCATCGACCGGCGCCAGCACCGCGCGCCAGGCCGCAAGAAAGCTGTCGCGATCCACCTCAAGCCCGACCGCCGGGCAATACCAGTCGGTGAACAGGCATACCTCGTCGAGCCACTGGTCACGCCCGTGGACCTTCAGCCCCGGCGGCGGCGCATGGCGATGCAGTTCGATCAGGACATCGACGACACCCGCATAGATGTCCGGCTCCAGCGTGATGTCCGCATCCACTGTCTCGCGCATCCGGACCGAGCCAAAGTCCTCAATGAGGAGCAAGCCCTGGTCCAGATCGCGCGCAAGGATTGCGGGCGCGGACAGGCCGATGCCCGTCAGATATTCAGCGACATGGATGAAGGGACGCGGGTCCTCATGCGGCGGCGGCGCATCCATCAGCACGGCCTGCCTCGTCCCATCGACGACGCGGAAATAGCGGCGGAAGGACGCATCGCCTGCCAGCGGCAGGATCTCCGCCCCGCCCCAGCCCGCAGTTGCAAGGAAAGCCCCGGCCCCCGCCGGCGGTGTCATGGAAATGGCCATCTGTCTTCCCAAGACGGCGGCACCGTCGCTGTCAAGCGCCGCGGCCCGCGCTCCGGCACATGGATGTGGAGCCGCAGCGCGTCGGGCCAGAGCCAGTCGAGCCGCTCCGGCCATTCGATGACCAGCGCGCCATCGCCCAGCGCATCATCAAGGCCGAGTTCGGCGGCATCGTCGGGATCATCGAGCCGGTAGAGATCGACATGCCACACGGGCAGGCGCACCTGCGGCGGTTCATAAGGAATGACAATGGCATAGCTCGGGCTTGGCGCCTCATCGGCCAGACCAAGGGCGGCCAGAAGCCCGCGCGCAAGGCTCGTCTTGCCCGCGCCAAGATCGCCCGACAGCGCAATCACATCGCCTGCGCGCAGGACCTTTGCCAGCGCGCGGCCCGCCGCGTCGGTCGCCTCGGCATCGCTAAGTTCCACCGTCCGGTCGCTCATGCGCGCGGCAGCTCGATGGTGACGGCGGTGCCCTCGCCCACTTCGGAAATCAGCGTCAGCGTGCCGCCATGGCCTTCGACAAACTGGCGCGCGAGCGGCAGGCCAATGCCCAGCGACCCGTCGCCTTCGCGCCCCATGGCCGCCCCGACGCGGCTGAACCGGTCAAGTGCGCGCGCCTGTTCGGTCTCGTCCATGCCGGGGCCGTGGTCCGACACGACGATAACCGCCTTGTCGGTCGTCCCGCTGCCGTGCAGCAGAACGCGCCCGCCATCGTCGGTATAGCTGATCGCATTGACGAGAAGCTGGTCGACCGATTGCAGGATGCGCTTCCGGTCGCCCTTGATCGTCCCGATGGACGCGTCGATTTCCACAGCGAGGTCGATCGACTTTGCATCCGCCTCGGCCTGACGGGCGGCGGCCGCTTCGCGCAGCAGAGGGGCAAGATCGATCCGCTTGCGCTCAATGGGCAGGGCGCCCGCATCGCTCTGCGTGAGGTCGAGCACATTGTCGATGAGCGTGCCAAGCCGCCCAGTGGAATCGAGGATCGCCGCCAGATAGTCGATCGCCTGCGGCCCCAGATCCCCGGCCAAGCCCGATTGCAGCATCTCTGCAAAGCCCTGGATCGAGGTGAGCGGTGTGCGCAGCTCATAGCTCATGTTCGCGACGAACGCGGTCTTGATCCGGTCGCTCTCTTCCAGCGCAGCCGCGCGTTCGCGCAGGACGTTTTCGACCTGCCGGCTGTCGGTAATGTCGAGCATCGTAAAGAGCGCATTGCCATCGGGCAGCGGGACGGCGGCAAATTCGAAATAGCGCCCGTTCTTGAGCGCAACGCGCCCGCCGCGCTGCTTGCGGTCGACAGTCGCCGAACGGACCAGCTCCCGGATCAGGCTCGCCCGCTCCGGATTCTGCAGGCGGGGCGCAGCCATTTCGACAAGCATGTCGACGCGCGGGTGACCGACAAGGAACTCTTCGTCAAACTCCCACACCTCGCGGAACCGGTTGTTCCAGGTGCTGAGGCGCCCGTTCGATTCAAACACGCCAATCGCTTCGAACAGATTGTCGAGCGTGGCCGTGCGCACCCGCAGCAGCGTGTCGCGCGCACTGGCCAGCTGTGCCTGCTCGGTCCGGTCCTCCAGAATGATCAGCAGCCCGCCATCAGGCAGCGGCTGGCCGACCAGCCGGAAATGCTGGCCGCCGGGCAGAATCCATGTTTCTTCCACCGCCCCATCGACCGAGTTGAACCACTGCCGCCGCTCCGCCTTCCAGGCGGGGAAGTCGCGCGTTTCGGGCAGGCGGTTGGCCTCACGCATCCGGTCCAGCAGGCGGTCAAAATCCGGTCGCTCGGCCACCCATTCGGGCTTCAGGCCGAACATCTGCTGAAAGGGCTGGTTGCAGAAGACAAGGCCCCGGTCATCGGCGAACTGCGCAACCGCCGCCGACAGCCGGTCGAGCGTGTCGCGCTGCGTCTCGGCAAAACGGCGGAACGCCTGCCGTGCGCGTTCCACCTCTTCGACGTCGATGGCATAGCCTGCAATCCCGGCATCGCCCAAGGGCACGTCGACGATGCGCAGGGCCCGGCGTTCCCCGTTGATGGTTGCCGGCACGACGCGCGCAGTGGGCGTGCCCTGCGCGCGCGCGGCGGCCGCTGCTGCCATCGGCGTCGGCCCGCCATCGGCATCGATCAGCTCCAGCCCGCGCTCGATCACCTCGGCGGCACTGTCCGCCTCGACCGACCGGACATAAGCCGTGTTGACCATCGCGAGCCGCAGGTCCGGCCCGCGGTGCCACATCGGGAAGGGCGCTGCCTCCAGCAGGCCGGTCAGCGTGGCGAAGGATCGGGCCATCTGCTCCGCTTCTTCCGACAGGCGGGCAATTTCCGCCTGGCTCTCGGTCATGTCGAAGAACCACAGGGTCACAGCGTTCTGGCCCGACAGGCGCAGCGCCGAGGGCAGACCGCGGATCATCAGCGTCCGGTTTCCCCCGCGCGGCATGACAGAGCGCGTAAAGGGTCGTGCGCTGCGCTGCACCGCCGTCACGTCCTTCGCCAAGGCCTGCATGTCCTCCGGCGCAAGGCCGAGATCGCCCAGCGACAGGTCCGACAGGAAATTGGGCATACGCTGAAGCCCGAGCCAGATGACCAGCCGCTCCTGCGCTTCCACCCGCCCGTCATTGCGCACGATGAGCGGCACGGCGGGCGCGGACTCAAGCAGGGTGGCCAGCCGGTTCGCCTGATCCGAACTGTAGAGGGCGCGCCGCCGCAGCTTCAGGCCCGTCGCGAGCGCCCAGGCACTGGCCGCGAGCCAGAGCGCCAGGATCACGCCGGCCATGACAGCCGCAGAGGCGGACATCGTCACCACAGCAGCAATGCAGAAAGGCCCGGCACCATGGACCGTCTCTTACGGAGGACCGCGCCGGATTGGAACAGGCGGATGACGGGTGCAGTGAATATGGTGGGGATGGGATGTACGTTGGTACTTCACACGAAGACGCGACGGGTATCTGCGTGTTCGTCATGCTGAACTTGGTTCAGGATGACGGATGGAGGGGGGCTCTAAATCCTTCCCCATCGGGGAGGAACTGATGCAACTTCCCCTCCGCGTCGCCGCGTCTCCGCGTGAACGGCACCCAACTAAAAAAGCACTTTCCTACAGCCCCGCAATTGTGCCAGCGTCATCCCATGCCCGCGCCATCCGCCCGCGCCGCCTCCCCCGAAGTTGCCCCTTTCCTACACCCCACGGGTTTCTGCCGCATGAGGCCCTCAACTTCCTCCACTTCCACACCTTTGGCGGACCAAAAAAAGGGGCCGGATGTTGCCATCCGACCCCAATTTTCTGCGTAAGGAACCGCTGATCAATAGCGGTAGTGATCCGGCTTGAACGGCCCTTCGGTCGTTACGCCGATATACGATGCCTGCTTGGGCGACAGCTTGGTCAGCTTCACGCCCAGCTTTTCGAGGTGCAGCGCCGCGACCTTTTCGTCGAGATGCTTGGGCAGGACGTAGACCTTGTTTTCATACTGGCCCGGGTTGGTGAACAGCTCGATCTGCGCCAGCACCTGATTGGTGAAGGACGAGGACATGACGAAGCTCGGATGGCCCGTCGCGCAGCCCAGGTTCACCAGACGGCCCTTGGCAAGGATGATGATCTGCTTGCCATCGGGGAATTCGACGAGGTCTGTGCCCGGCTTGATCTCGTCCCACTTGTAGTTGGAGAGTGCCGAAATCTGGATCTCGCTGTCGAAGTGACCGATGTTGCACACGATCGACATGGGCTTCATGGCCTTCATGTGATCGGCGGTGATGACGTCTTCGTTGCCGGTTGCCGTCACGAAGATGTCAGCGCGGGTGACCGCTTCTTCCATCGTCACGACTTCATAGCCTTCCATCGCGGCCTGCAGCGCGCAGATGGGATCGATTTCGGTGACGAGCACGCGGGCGCCGCCCTGACGCAGCGAAGCCGCCGACCCCTTGCCGACGTCGCCGAAGCCGGCCACGCAGGCGACCTTGCCGGCGAGCATGACGTCGGTGGCGCGGCGGATCGCGTCAACGAGCGATTCCTTGCAGCCATAAAGGTTGTCGAACTTCGACTTGGTGACGCTGTCGTTCACGTTGATCGCCGGGAAGGGCAGCTTGCCGTCCTTGGCAATCTGATAAAGGCGGTGCACGCCCGTGGTCGTTTCTTCCGAAACGCCCTTGATGTGCGCGACCGACATGGTGAGGTAGCCCGGCTTGGCCTTCACAAAGGCCTTCAGCGCGCGCTGGAACTCGACTTCTTCCTCATTGCCCGGTTCACCCAGCGTGTCCCCGGCTTCGAGGCGGGCGCCCCAGAGCGCGAACATCGTGGCGTCGCCACCATCGTCGAGGATCATGTTGGCGGTCTGCCCATCGCCCCAGTCGAAGATGCGGCCGACATAGTCCCAGTAATCGGCAAGGCTCTCACCCTTGACCGCAAAGACCGGGATACCGGCGGCCGCGATGGCAGCTGCGGCGTGATCCTGCGTCGAGAAGATGTTGCAGGTGGCCCAGCGCACGTCCGCGCCGAGTTCGACGAGCGTTTCGATGAGGACGGCCGTCTGGATCGTCATGTGGAGCGAGCCGGTGATGCGCGCGCCCTTGAGCGGCTTCGACGCGCCATATTCGGCGCGCAAGGCCATCAGGCCCGGCATTTCGGTTTCGGCAATCGCGATTTCCTTGCGACCGAAATCGGCAAGACTCAGATCGGCGACGACATAGTCATGGGCCACGGGGGATTCTCCGGCAAATTATGGAATTCGCCAGCCCCTAGCCGCACGCTCTGTGAAACGCAATCGGAATATAAAGATTTCTTTATATGAATGCGACGATCCTCAACCGAACAGAGGCGGGGCGCTCCCTTGGGTCCGCCCCGCCCCGTCCGATCGATCCCTGTGCCTCAGCGCGCTGCCGCGAAGCTGGTCGGGCATTGCCTCCCGACGCGCGGCTGGATGTCGGCGCTGATCGCCAGCCGTTCCAGCTGCGCAACGCTGTGGCTCCCCGCGAGCGCCGCGCTGGTTATGTCGCTCAGATCGCCGCAGTCCAGTTCGGCGATGCCCGCGCCATAGCGGTTGGCAATGGAGGTGACGAACCCGTCATAGGCGTTGAGCCCGCGCGCGGGGCCGAAGTCAGATACGAACTGCTGGCGCAGGACATCGTTGACCTGCGCCAGAATCGGACGTCCTTCGCGCACGAACTGGTTGTATCGCGCCAGAAAATCCCGGCCGCTTGTCCGGCACCGCAAGGCGGACACCATCAGCATCGTTTCAAATTCGCGGATCTTTGCTGCCGCAATTGCTTCCTTCGACCAGCAGTTTGCCTGTGCCGGCGTCGCCAGCAAGGCGGCGATCGCCGCCAGTCCCACAAATCCTGTCTTTCGCATTTTCATTGTGCCGTTCCCTTCGCACGCTTGACGAGAGGAAGGTCACAGACCCGCGCTGTCAGATTATTAAGCGGAATGGTTAACGCAACGGCTTTGCGACGAGCTGTTGCCCTGTCTTCAAAGCGGATCAGACCCGCCGACTGTCCCGTTTCCGGACAAGGTGCGGAAAGACCTGTAAAATCCTTGGCCTTGGAGCCGAACTGTGGTTAACCTTGGGTCAAACAATAATCGGGCCGCATTCAACCTCTCCGAAAGGAAGACAATGCATCTGCTCGCCCGTACCGCCCTCATCACAATGGCCGCCCTTGTCGCCATGCCCGCCATGGCCACCACGGTCGTCACCGGTTCCGCCGGCGGCGGACAGCCGGTGTCCAATTACCAACCCTCTCTGGTGCTGAGCCAGGTCGTCCAGTCGCAGGGCATTTTCCCGCGGCGCGACATCGATGCCGGCGCCGGCGCTGTCATGGGGATGGTACGCACCTTTGCGTGGGACTTCGGAACGCCCAAGGCGCAGGGACAACTCATCCCGATTTCCCAGAACACCGCCTTGTTCTCGATCCTCGGCACAACCTATGGCGGGGACGGCCGCACGACCTTCGCGCTGCCCGACCTTGTCGGGCGGACCGTCGTTGGGGCGGGACAGGGCCCGGGCCTTTCCGTATCGACGCTGGGTGAGTTCGCAGGGTCCGCCAGCATCAGCCTGACCGCAGGCAACATGCCCGCCCACGTCCACAGCCTGCCATCGGGCGGGGTGACCTCGGTTGCAGGCGGCAACCAGCCGTTCGACAATGAACAGCCGTCCCTTGCCCTCAATTACATGATCCAGGCCGAGGGTATCTATCCCTCACCGAGCGGCCCGCAGGCGGGAGACCCCTCGCCATACTTTATCGGTGGATCGGCCTTTATCGGGCAAGTGGGCGTCTTCGCCGGCAATTTCCAACCCGGCTGGATGTTCGCTGACGGGCGACTGTTGCCGATCGACCAATATACAGCGCTCTTTTCCCTGATCGGCACAACCTATGGCGGAGATGGGCAGACAACGTTCGCGCTGCCCGACCTGCGCGGGCGCGTCGCGCGCGGCACAGGTCAGGGCCCCGGCCTGAGCAACATCGCGTTGGGTGAGACGGGCGGCGCGGAAAACACGTCCCTGACCGCCCTTCAACTGCCCAACCATGACCATGACTTGCCCGGCGGCGGCACCACCGGTGCGACGGGTGGCAATCAGCCGGTCAGCAATGAGCAGCCCTATCTCGGGATGAACTACGCCATCGCGCTGCAGGGAATCTTCCCGGCGCGCGACAGGCCGCTGGGCGAGGATGTTTACATCGGCGAAGTGATCCAGCTTGCAGGAAATTTCGCACCAAGAGGTTATGCGCTCGCCAATGGGCAGCTGCTGTCGATTGCCCAGAACCAAGCCCTGTTCGCCTTGCTCGGGACGACGTTCGGCGGTGACGGTCGCACGACCTTTGCCCTGCCTGATTTGCGTGGTCGCATCGTCGTCGGCTCGGGCAACGGCTTCGACATCGGGCAGAAGTTCGGAGCACAAACCTTCACGCTCACCGAAGCCAATCTGCCGCCGCACACGCACAGCTTTGAAGTGAAGGGCGGCGTCCCTGAACCGGCAAGCTGGGCCATGATGCTGGCCGGTTTTGGCATCGTCGGCGGCGCGCTCCGGCGTCGCGTGGCTGTCCGCCCCGCCTGAGCGCCAAATTCAGGCGTCAGGCGTTGCCACTGGCTGAGGACAGCAGGCGCGGGTCTATTCCATCCCCGTGGAAGGCCCGCGTCCAGCGCTCCTGCGCGGGCACGGCAAAGACCAGATCATCCGTCCCATCGGCAACATGCCAGCCATGGCGGTGCATTTCCTCATCGAGCTGTCCTTCGCCCCATCCGGCATAGCCCAGAGCGACAAGCCAGCGTGTCGGGCCCCGACCTTCGGCGATGGCCTTGAGCACATCCATCGTGCCCGTCAGCGCCCATCGATCGGCAGCTTGAGCCGTGCCCTCTCCCGCCCAATCAAGACTGTGGAGGACAAATCCCCGCGCGGGCTCGACCGGACCACCATAATGGACGGCGACGTCCGGCGCGCTTCCGATGTCGATGCCGAGCTGCTCCATCAGCTTGTGGAGCCCTATCCCTTCGAGAACATGGCCGATACCGACGCCAATGGCCCCATTCTCGTCATGCGCGCACATCGCGATGACGGCATGTTCAAATCGCGGATCCCCGATCCCCGGCATGGCTAGGAGCAGACGGCCGGTCAGGAATCGGGCTTGGGACATGGGTCGCGTGGTACCCCAAAGATCGCCTGCGGGGAAATCGGCACGTCCCGTATTTCCCGGCAGGCGGCTTGATCTGTCAGATACCCGGAGCGGGAGGCGCCCTAATTGTCCTTCTTCAGCTCGCGTCCGGCGGCCTCGGCCGCGCGATCAACCTTCTCCGCGCCGTCCTTCACGGATTGCGTAACGTCCTTGGTCGCCGCCTTCACATCCTTGCCGGTATCGCGCGCCTCGGCTTCAGCCTTGTTGCCCGCCCGCTCCAGATCCTGACCGACTTCATCGACTTTCTGGCCCGCATCCTGGACCGTCCGGTCCACAGCGGCCCCCGCTTCCTGAGCGGTTGCCTGCTTGTCCTTGTTGGTGTCGCAACCGGACACGGCCAGCCCGGCAATGGCTATCGCAACGATGATGCGCATTCGTCTCTCCTCTGTCAGCGGGCGGAGGCCCTGCCCTGTTCGCCTAAACCACGACCGGCGGTTTCCGGTTCCGCAGGCTCCGCGTCCTGCGCATCGGCCTCCACCTCATTGTGCCAATATTCGAGGAGGAAGAGCGTGATGGTCAGCACCACGGGGCCAAGAATGATCCCCGCCGGGCCAAAGGCGAAGACCCCGCCGACCAGCGAGATGAAGGTCGGGATGGTGTGCATCCGGATGCGATTGCCGACAAGAATGGGGTAAAGGAGATTGTCGATGGTCCCGACAACGAGCAGGCTCCAGGCGAGCAGGACCAGCGCACGGGTTGTCTCCCCCATCGAGAACAGGATGATGACCGCAGGCGCCCAGACGACGAAGGTGCCGAGGACGGGCACGATTGCGACGACCCCCATGACAAAACCCCAGAGAAGCGGCGCCGGCAGGCCCAGCATCCAGAACATCGTCCCGCCCAGCATTCCCTGAATCATGGCGACGGCGACCGTCCCGAACACGGTCGCGCGGATCGTGTCGGCGATACGGCCGTACAGCGTCGTCATTTCCTGCCGGGTGAAGGGCGCGATGCTGGCAAGGATGGCAAGCGCCGCCCGGCGGTCCCGTACCATGTAGAACAGCAGGTAGAGCATGATGAGCGTGGCAACGATCTGCTCGCCCGATCCCTGAACGATCCCCGGCAGATGGTTCGCCACCCAGGAGGATGCCTGCTCGGCAAGGTCGGGAAAGCGGAAGCGGCGGTCGACCCACTCGATCGCCTCGGCGATCCAGCCATTGGACGGAAACAGATCCCGCCATCCGTTGCTGTCGACCATGCGGGTCAGAAAGGCGGTCGCGTCGCCCGCCTGCACGAGCACCTGCTGCCCCAGCAGAAACAGCGGGAGGGCAACCGCCAGTACGGCCACCGCAACGCAGACAAACGCTGCCATACCGGGACGCCCGGTCTCTGCAATCAAGGCGCGGTTGAGGGGCGCCAGCAGAACCGCGAGCGCCAGCGCCGATGCGAGAGGCGGGAGGAAAGGCTCCACCAGTCGATAGGACAGGAACAGGAACAGCAGCGTGATGCCGATCAACGTGAGGAGGCTCAGCTGACGGAAGGTCTCCCGCCCCTGCACCAGATGTGAACCGCTCGCCCCCTCGGGCGGGGGCATGGGCGGGCCCGGAAACAGCCGACTGTTCTTCATGGATGATGTCCCCGCACGGCCCAGCCCATGAAGAACCCGAAACGCGTCGCCAATGTTCCGTCGCACCCGGAGCGGCGGTTCGTCGCTGGAGCATTAACCCACAGTAACCACGAAGGAACTTCCCCGGTGCTCCCCCGTTGCGGGGGTCCCTCCATGTGTCACCTCAAGAAAGGTCTTCCAATGAGAAGCTTCATACTCTCTGCCGCCCTTGCGACTGCAGCAGTCATGGTGGCGTCGGCGCCCGCCAACGCCGCGCACACGCTCACGCTGTCGCCGCCTGCCCCTGATGGATCGATTTCTGGCGTGTTTCAGAATCTCGCCATCGGTGCCGGTGACTTCACCGACACCTATACGTTCAACCTCGCCAATCCCGGTCTGATCAATGCGACGCTGTCGTCGATCTTCCAGGCTGCGCTCAACAACAACGTTGATTTCACGAGCGCGACGATCAACGGTCAGGAATTCACGATCGGCTCAACGGGCAATGTGGAGTTCCGGTATCTGAACGGCCTGAATATTGCGGCGGGCCCGCAGACGCTGATCATCGCCGGCAAGAGCGGCGGCAATGGGTCCTATGCGGGCACCTTGTCCTATTCGCGCCTGCTGAACGGCGTGCCTGAACCGGCGGCCTGGGCCACCCTCCTCACTGGCTTTGTTCTGGTCGGCAGCAGCATGCGTCGCAAGCGTATGACGAAGCTTCCCCGCGTTTCCGCCTAAAGGCGGAAACTACCCCGCGGCGCCCCATCCCCCCCGGGGCGCTGCGGGGTTTTGATTTGAGCAGCAGGAAGGACCGCGCCCCCATGTCGATTGTCGAACTGTTTCGCAGCCATCCCATGGGTGTTGATGACGGCCCTTTGCTCCACGCCGTCGCCGAAGCCATTACCTGTGCCATCATCTGCACCGGCTGCGCCGATGCGTGTCTTTCAGAAGAAGAGCCTGCCAAACTGGCCCGCTGCATCCGTCTTGACCTGGATTGTGCCGACATCTGCACCGCCATGGCGGCACAGGCGATGCGCGAACCCCGCACTTCATCCGAACGATTCATATCCTTGCTCCAGCTGTGCGCCGAGTCCTGCGATGCCTGTGCTGCCGAGTGCGCGCTGCATCAGGACATGCATGACCACTGCGCGATCTGCGCGCGCGCTTGCCGAAAATGCGCACAGGCCTGCCGTGATGCGATCGCGGGGCTGCAGGGTGCTGCCCCACGTTCGCAGGCCTACGACACACCGGCCGTCACGCTTTAGGGGTCTGACCCATGCCGCGCGGGGACAAGGACGCCTACACCGACAAGCAGAAGCGAAAGGCCGCGAAGATCGAGGCCGGTTATGAGGCAAAGGGCGTCCCGGAAACCGAAGCCGAGCGTCGTGCCTGGGCGACGGTGAACAAGCAGGACGGCGGCGGCAAAAAGTCAGGCGCCGGCCGCAAGTCCTGATCCGTTGGGCTTCTGATCGGCCCGCGCCGCGCCCCCGCCATCTAGATTCTGTGCGGCAAAAGCCCAGTTGAGGCACCGCTCCAGCACCGCGTTCGCATAATCCTGCCGATTGTTCCGATAGTCGATGTAATAGGCGTGTTCCCACACGTCGATCGTCAGGAGTGGCGCTGCCCCGGCATGCACCAGCGGCGTATCCGCGTCGTGGAAGGACCGCACGACCAGCCTGCCCTCTTCCAGCAGCAGCCAAGCCCAGCCGTTGGAAAAATGGGTGACCGCCTCCTGCCGGAAGGCATCGACCAACGCGGCGACCGATCCAAAGCCGTCATCGATCAACCGAGACAGTTCTGCGCCCGGCGAAACGGGTTCGGGCGTCAGCGAGTGCCAATAGAAATTGTGGTTCCACGCCTGCGCCGCATTGTTGAACAAAGCACGCTGCTTTCCCGCATGCGCCGCGCGCACGACCTCTACCAGCGAGGCATCGCTCAGCCCGGCCTCATCGCGCACCAGTGTGGAGAGCGTCTCCACATATTTGCGGTGATGCTTGCCGTAATGGAAGTCGATTGTTTCCTGAGAGATGACCGGCGCAAGCGCGGCGGGGTCGAACGGCAAGGGCATCAATGTGAACGACAAGGGGAGTCTCCTGTTTCTGCAGGAAAAACGCCCGCAGGCCCGAGCTGTTCCGCAGGCGCCTCCATCCCTGACGCCAAAAAAAATGGCCCGCCATCCCGGGGAGGATGACGGGCCGAATAGGTTGGTAAAACCAACCCTGTCCACTCCGACACCGGGAAACAGGCACCCGGCATCTTGCCAAACTGCTTGACCAACCGCCGAGCCACGGGGGGGGGGAGGGGAGAGCGGGGCAGTTGACAGTCTGACGTGGGATAAACTCGCGGCGCACGCCTTTGTTCCACGCTTCTGAAAAAAATTTGTGTTTTCTGAAAATCGCCGATCCCCAATCAAAGGGGCGCGACCGAGGAGTTCACGCGTCGGGCGAGACGGTCGCGTGTTTGCCCTCCATGTCGCGCTCGACATTCCGGCCCAGCAGCATCTTTGCGATCGACACGGGCGACATCTCACCGACCCAGATTTCGGCCGCGCCGATGTCCAGTCGCATGACACAGAGTTCGGGGTCGTCGCGGCCACCCTCATACCAGGCCGCGATCTGCGGCGACCAGAGCCGGTCAATCAGCGCGCGGTCACCTTCCTGTTCGAGCAGGCCGTCGAGGCGGGCAAAAAAATCCTGCTTGCGCGACATGATGCGCGCCATCGCCGGGCCGCCCGCGCTGATGTCGTTGCTCCGCTTCGTGAAGATCCACACCGCATTGCGCGACCCTTCATCCGAATAGAGCGTCATGGGGACGTCGCCGCTGGCATCAGCGGTGCGGCCGACAAAGGCGAAACAATGCCCCTTCAACTCGTCCCACAGCATCTTGCGCAGGTCTTCATCCGAATAGCGTGTCATCGGCCTTTCTCCTTTGCGGCGATAACCCCGATGCACGGCAATTGGTCCGGCGCGCCTGTGCATATGCCCCTAAGGGAACGTTCGTCCCCGTCGCGTGTTCTCTCGGCGAAAAGAGAAGGGGAATCACGTCGTGCTCCAAGACGCCTTTCAGACCCGCGAAAGCTGGGCACCGCCTGTCATGTCTGCCGGCTATGCCGACCGGATGCCGGGCGTTTTATCCAATCTGCGCCAGCATCAACATCTGGCGCGTGGCGGCGAACGACCTGAACATCTGCTGCAGATCCTGCACGGATGGGCCGGGCGTTATCGGCTGCTGTCCGACGGGCGCCGGCAGATCACCGGCCTCTACCTCCCGGGCGATCTGTGCGATCCGTGCTGGCTCGACGGCGGTCGCAGCGTCCAGTCGGTGGTCGCCCTGACGCCCATTCAGGCCAGTCGCGCGCCCCGCCGCGAGATGGAAACGCAGGCAGCCGTGGATGCCAGCCTTATGAAGGCCATGTGGCGTCAGGCGCAGTTTTCGCAACAGGTGCAGGCCGAATGGCTGGTCAACCTCGGGCGCAAGAACGCGATCGAGCGCCTGTCACATCTGCTGTGCGAACTCTACACGCGCCTGTCACTGGCGGGTGCTGCACATGGGCCGAGCTGCGACATGCCGCTGACGCAGCTCGACCTTGCCGATATCGCCGGGCTGACGCCGGTCCACGTCAACCGCACGTTGCAGGAAATGCGCGCCATGCGGCTCATCGAACTGCAGTCCCGCCGCCTTACAATCCTCGATTGGGAAGCGCTGCGCCGGATCGCATGGTTCGACCCGACCTATCTCTCGACGCGTGGATCACGGGAGAATTACCAAGCCGCAGCCTGATGCAGGCAACACCACATGACGGGCCGACCTTTCGCAGGTCGGCCCTTCTCTGTGTTCAGCTGACTGCTTCCATCTTGGGCGGCGGCAACGTGCCCTCATCGGCCATCGCCATCAGGTCCGCCTTGCGCGCCGACATCTGTTCGCCAAGCGCGTTCAGATCGACCCCAGCCTTGCGGGCCTGCGCAAACATGGAATCGCGCTGCTTTTCCTCTTCCTTCACGTGATGCTCGATCTGTTCCTGAAGGACCGTCACCTTGGCCTTGTAAAACGCCTCGTCGGGCTCGGCATCCCGCAGTGCCAGCAGAAGCATCTTGGCCCCGTCATGCTCCACATAGGCCTCATTGAGCAGGTCGTCCTCGATCTGCCCGCGCAGGGCCGGATAGAAGATTTCCTCCTCGATCATCGTGTGCACCGTCAGTTCGTCACACAGTTGCGCGACGATCTTTTGCTGGGCCGCAGCCCCGCGTGCCTTCTCAAACTTCTCGAACAACATTTCGACCTTGCGGTGATCTTCCGTCAGCAAGTCGATCGCAGATTGTGCCTTAGCCATAGATGGCCTCCTTCCATGATCAACACCAACCGCTCATGGCGCGCGACAGTTCCGTGAAAGCGGACCGGAACTTCAAAATGAATTGCTGGTTCTTTCGCCATGAAGGACCAGGGCAGCATCGCCAGCCTCATCGGCGAAGATCGCGCGTTTCAGGAGGCCTATTGGTCGTTTCAGCGCGGCGCATGGGCACTCTTTGCGCTGCTGATCACGGTCGCGTTGCTGGGTGGCGCAGGAGGCGCAGGCCCCTTCGCGCGTCAGACCATCCAGGCGGGCAGCGCGGTGATCGATGCCCCACGCGTCATGCGGTGGGCCGCAAATGACCGCATTTCGATACGGCATGCGGTGGCCCCGCGCGAAAGCATCGAAATTGTCCTTTCACCCGCGTTCAACGACGCCCTGCAGCTGGACACCATTTCGCCCCAGCCGTTCCAGTCGGCGGCGACGCGTGCGGGGACGAGTTACTGGTTCTTTCTGGAGCCGGGCGCCCGGTCCGACATCGTCTTCGACGTCAAGCCGCTAAAGCCGACCCTGCGATTTACCGGGACGGTGACCGTCGGTCAGGCACCACCCGTGCCGCTGACCTTCACCATTCTACCTTAGGAGCTCGCAATGGACATGGTTGCCCGCGCGGCCTCAATCTACCTTGTGCTCCTCGTCATTCTGAGGATCTCCGGCCGCCGATCGGTCGCACAGCTGACGCCTTTCGACCTTGTCCTACTGCTGATCATTTCGGAAACCACGCAGCAGGCGCTGCTCGGGGAAGATTTCTCGATCACCAACGCCATCATTGTGATGATCACGCTGTTCGGAGTGGACCTCCTTCTCGCCTGGTTCAAGCGACGCTGGCCGACGGTTGCCAAGCTCGTCGATGGCGGGCCGACATTGCTGGTCGATCGCGGCAAGCCCGACTTCCATGCCCTGCGCCGGTCTCGGCTGGACATTGCCGATATACTCGCCGCCGCCCGGACCGAGCAGGGCCTGATGCGGCTCAGTGAGATCGACTTTGCCGTCCTTGAAGCCGACGGCCAAGTCAGCATCATTCCAAAACAAAAGACGTCGTGAAGGCAGGCCTATCGCGCTCCGGAAGGAGAGGAGCGGGTGGGCATATTCCGGAACGCGATAGACCCTACCCGAGCAACCTACAGGCCCCTGCAAGGTTCCTGCCTCGACCCGGATCGGTCTTGCAGGATGGGCATTCCGTCGACCGACTGACGGGTCCGTCGGACTGTCGGGTTTCCACCGCGCCCAATGTGCAGGGAACGCGGCTGGCTGTCCCGATCAGCCGCGTTCCCAACCCTTGCTATTCGTTGTCGGGAGGACCCTTGTCGGCGCCCGCGCCGGGCAGCGTGGCCTTGCTGCCTGCCCGTCCCTCTGAGCGGCCCTTGTCGCCCTGGGGCGGGCCGCCCGCCTCAGACTTGGGCACCGGCGACTGTCCTGCGTACCGGCTTTGCCCGCCGCCATAGGCGGTCTCCCCAAAATGCGTGCGATAGCCCGCGCGATCCTTCGACATGGGCCCTCCGCGCGCCTCCGGTGTGGGCGCGTCGCGTGCGCCGTCCGGGCGGGTTCGCTCGTTTTGAGCCCCTGCCACCGGCTGCTCGTCTCTGCCTGAGGAAGTCCGCTTGTCGTTCATCAAAACCACCTCATGCCGGGGCGAGAAAAACGAAGCGCACGGGACAATGTTCCGGCCACGGTGGGGAACCCTCCCCGCATTGACCGCGTTCACTTGCCGAAAAGGAGAACAGAAATGTCGAGCACGCAGACAAAAGCCAAGGACAGCAAGAAGAGCCGCAAGCCCAATGGCCAAAGTGAAGACACCCTTTTCGGCATGACTCCGCAGACGATGAAGACGCTCGGCACCATCACGCTGGCCGCCGCGACCATCACAAGCGCTGCTGTCTATGCCTGGCGCCGGATGCGCGAAGAGGCCGAGGGACCGGCCCATTCGGCGGCCTTTGCACATGGCGAGATCGAACCCGGCAACTTTGATCAGACCCGCTCTGCCGGACCCGAAGGCATGCGGGACACGCCCGTCCAGTGGGACAAGATTGATCAGGCGGCTGATGAATCCTTTCCGGCAAGCGACCCGCCCAGCTTTTGAGGCGTGCAGCCGTCGACAGCGTCCCTTCGCCGCTGCATGACCCGGCAGGATGTTCGAGCCTTGCGGCTCGGACACATCCGACAGAAGGGACGTATACGCCTGAACCATGGCGAATGAATCGACAGACCGGTGCTTTGCGCCCGTCGTGGACGCAGGGACACGCGTCCTCATCCTGGGGAGTCTGCCGGGCCAGCGGTCGCTATCGGCCGGCCAATATTATGCGCATCCAAAGAACCAGTTCTGGCGGCTGATCGGTGCGGTCATCGGGGCAGACGTCCATGCGCGGCCCTATGCCAGTCGGCTCACGACGCTTCGCGCACACGGCGTCGGGCTTTGGGATAGTGTGGCAGAGGCGCGCCGCCCCGGCAGCCTCGACAGCGCGCTGCGCGACATTGCCGCCAATGATCTGGGTGCGCTGGTCGCGTCCTTGCCCGGGCTCCGCCTGATCGCCTTCAACGGGCAGAAGGCACATGACATCGGGATGCGCACGTTCCGCCATCTCGACCCTGTGGCGACGGCTGCATTGCCATCAAGCAGCCCGGCCTACACCTTGGCATTCGACCAGAAAGCAGTCGCGTGGTGCGCCGCGCTTCGGCCTGCAATCGGCGTCACTGATTAGCCAGACCGACCCCTGTTGCGTTCCGGCAACATGGGCACAAGTTCATGCAATCCACGCGGAACCGGCGACCCCCGGGCGTCGTTTTGTTCGGTGGAAAGGCAATGTCCATTCATGCAAGGCGAGGATGTCACCCAGATGGTCGGCGCGATGGCCGCCATCTTATCGACGGCCAGCTTCGCGCCACAGGCGTGGAAAGTGATCTGGACGCGCGACGTCGAAGGGTTGTCGTCCGGCATGTACATGCTGACCGTCTCGGCATTCGCGCTGTGGCTCGGTTACGGCATCTTGCGCGCCGATTGGGCGCTGATGCTGCCCAATGGGCTCTGCCTTATCCTCTCGGCGTTCATTCTGGTGATGACCGTCGTGTCGCAGCGAACACGCGTGCGCATCGCGGAAAAGATCGAAGATGGCCTTCAAAAAGGAATGAGTGCCAAACATGGCGAATGATACTGATATTCTGGTTGTCGACGACGATCCCTTGTTGCGGCTCGGCATGGTCTGCATGCTGCGTGACATGGGCTATCAGGCGATCGCCGCGCAGGACCCGATGCGTGCTTTGCCTATGGTTCATCAGGGAATCGGCGTCGATCTGCTGATCACCGATTACAGCATGCCCGGGATGACCGGTGTCGAACTGGCGCACAGGATGGTGCGGGCGCGTCCGGGGCTGCACGTTCTGATCATGACTGGCCACCAGAAGCTGCCCGATGAGCTGGACCCGGAATGGCGCAAGCTGACCAAGCCCTTCACCGAGTCCGACCTGCGCCGCGAAATCGAGGCCATGTCGCTAAGCTGACGCCAGCACCTCGGCACAGGGAAAACGGACCGACACGGTGCGTCCGCCGCCCGTGGTCTCAGACACCGACAACTGCCCTTCGAGCTGTGCTGTCAGCGCCTGCATGAGGTCGAGACCCATGCCAGCGGCGCCTTCCCCACCGACCGCCCCGATCCCATCATCCGAGACGGAGAGCAGCCCGTCCTGCCCTTCACGGACCAGCGTCACATCAATCCGGCCGGTTCGATCCCGGGGAAAGCCGTGGCGGTAGGCGTTGGTGACGGCTTCGACCACGATCAATGCCGCCGAAACTGCCTGATCGCCTGAAATCACGCCGAGGCTGGAGTGGCAATGCGTCGAGATCTGCGTCGACTGGTAGTTGGAGTGGATCTGCGTGCACAGCTCGGTGAAGAGCCGCGCGGTGTCCACCGCGCCGCGTTCACTTTCATCGAGTTCGTAGACCAGCCGCTGAACGAGCGCGAGTGCGCCGACGCGCAAGCGCGTCTGGGTCATCAGCCGACGCGCCTCGGGATCGGACAGGCGCGACGCCTGCAGACTGACGAGGCTGGTGATCATCTGGAGGTTGTTCTTGACCCGGTGGTTCACCTCCCGCGCCATCGCGTCCTTGGCGGCAAGCGCACTGCGCAGCGCGTGATCGCGTCCGCTGACTGAACGGGCCATGTCATCGAGATCCTGCCCCAGCCGCTGCAACTCGACCGGGGCTGTCCGGAAGTCGTCGGGTTCTTCCCGATAGTCGCCCTCGGCCAGATGGCGCACGCGGCGCCCCGCCCGGCGGAGCCACCGGATCACAAACCGGTCGATCGAGAGCCACAGGGCAAAGCACGTCAGCAACATGGCGATCAACGGCAAGAGCAGACTGTAACGAAACTGTTCGCGCGAAAACGAGAAGGCCATGCTCTGCGGCTCTGCGTAAAAGACAAAGAGCTGGCCGTCATAAAGTGGCGCCGAGGCGTAGATCCACGTCGCCCCATCCCGCCCCTTTGCCACGGCCGCCCGCCGATCCGACGCGCGCAGGTTGATACCGCCAAGTGCTGACGGCCCGGACGAAGTGAGGATGTTACCCGACGCATCCGCAATCCCAACTAGCGCGCGCGGCGACAGCCGCCGTTCGACGAGCGAGCGTTCAATCCACGAGAGATCGATGGCCGCTGTGAGCGCCCCCTGCCAGGCGCCCGACGCACCCAGGACCGGCTGTACCGCGACCAAGATACGGCGCGGGACAACGCGCCCATAAAGCGGCGCGCTGACGACGAAATGCCGGCTGCGTTCCGCCGCGTTCCACCAGGGCGCCTCTGCCCGCACGCCGCCCATGGTCGGCGCAATGGCGGAACATCTCAGCGCCCCGCCCGCGTCCCAGCGGACGAAGTTGACGATTGGCATCCGGCCTTCGACGCGGTCTTTCAGGATCGCGCTACACTGGGGCGTCATGTTGCGCACGCGATCGTCGCGCGCGATGGTTTCCAGAATGCGCCGCGCCATCATGATCGGGTCGCGCTGTTCCAGTGCGGTCATCGACGCGGAGGCGACGAGCCGGTCTCCGATCATCCGGTGCAGGGTCTCCCGCACGGTCAGGCTCTGGTAGATGCTCAGAAGTGCGAAGGGGAGAAGCGCCGCCCCCACTGCCAGCAGAAGCGTCGCATTCAATGTCAGCCTGTTGCGCCGACCTGCCTTGGGCGAAATCACCGCGGTGTCGTGAGCACCGGTGCCCGAGGCTTCAGGGGATCCGCCTCGTCATCAAGTGCCGGCCCGTCGATCAGCGCAGCAAGCGCCACGCGCCCACGGGCCAGACGACTTTTGATCGTGCCAATGGCACAGCCCATGATTTCGGCAGCTTCCTCATAGGACACGCCATTGGCGCCGATGAGGAGAAGGACTTCGCGCTGTTCCGCCGGCAGCTTCAGCAAGGCGGCCTGCACGTCCTGAACGTTCAGTCCGTCATGCTGGGCAGGTGCGGCGACGAGCACACGCTCCGCCACCTCGGGGTCCCATGAGACCATGCGGGCGTTCTTGCGCAGCGTGGTGTAATAATGATTGCGCAGGATCATGAACATCCAGGCGCGGAAATTGGACCCCGCAGCATAGCTCTGCCGCGCAGCCCAAGCCCGCGTCATCGCATCCTGCACCATGTCATCAGCCATGTCCCGGTTGCCGCACAGGCCGCGCGCAAAAGCGCGCAACGACGGAATGATCGCCACCAGCTGGTCGCGAAAGTCCTTATCGTCATGGGGGGCGGCTTTGGGCGCTTCCTCGGTCATTCCGACGGCGCAGTCCCATCCAGTTTGCGCTCGATTTCGCCCAGCAGACGCAGGAAATCGTCCGGCAAAGGCTCCGCGACCACCTCGTCATGCAGGCGCCGGAGCGCGGCCCCGATGGGATCATCAATGGGCATCATCGGTTCTCTTGCGGCCCCGGCATCCGCCTTGGACCCACTCTTGTCCGGCATCGTGATCGACTCCTGCACATGCAAAGATGAGGCCTTGCTCACGATGTCCGACTTGTTCAAACTTGTCACCTTGACTGCGCCCCCAAACGCGGATGAGCTCCGCATTGTTGGTGCCACAAACAGTTAGCGAACGATTATGTTCCAACGCACAGGAACAATTTCGTCCGGCACTTGTTGGACCGTTACGAAGCGGGAGGACTTATGCCATTCATGAAATCGGTCGCGGCAGAATTGCCTTATCTGCGGCGCTATGCGCGCGCCGTGACGGGGGCGGCTGATCTGGGCGATGCCGCCGTGCGCGAAACGCTGGAGGCACTGCTGGAGGCGCCGCGCGAGTTCGACATGACCCGCCCGCCCCGGCTCGAGCTTTACCGGATATTTCACTACCTCTGGCGGTCGGAGACGATCTCGGCATTGAAGTCGGGTGGCCCGGTTGCGCATCTGACGCCCCGTTCGAGACAGGCCCTTCTGCTGACGGCGGTCGAAGGATTCTCCGTTGACGATGCGGCGGAAATTCTAGCGATCTCGTCCGATATTGTGCGCGACGATATCGACGCGGCGCGCGCACAGCTAGCCGACCAGCTCTGTTCCGACGTGATGATCATCGAGGATGAAACGATCATCGCCCTCCACATCAAGTCGATCGTGCGCGAGATCGGACACCGCGTCGTCGGCGTGTCGCGCACGCACAGCGAGGCCGTGGAGATGGCACGATCAACGTCGCCGGAGCTGGTGCTCGCTGACATTTGCCTTGCTGACGGGTCGAGCGGGATCGACGCGGTCAAGGAGATTCTGGCGAGCGTCGACGTGCCCGTCATCTTCGTCACGGCTTTTCCGGAACGTCTGCTGACAGGCGAGCGTCCGGAGCCGACCTACCTCATCACCAAGCCGTTCGATGCGGCCGTTCTGACGGCCACCATCGCGCAGGCCTTGCTCTTCCACCGCGAGGCACAGGCGCTCGGTCGGGATCGCGCCGCCGCCTGACACGCGGTGCGGCCATTGCTGCCTAAAGTGCGCTTAATGCCCGCCTTTGGTGCGGACCATTCACGCGTCGTCCACGTTGTCCCAGTTCCCCCAAATAGAGGAGAACTGCCATGGAAAACGAAGGCAACAATCCAAGCACGTCAACCGATTCCTGGGTTGGCAAGGGCGCGACGTCCGGGCTGGAAGGCACGCAGGCTGATCGCGATCGCAACACTGCCGGCATGCATCCCGACGGTGAAGGCACTGCCAGTGGCGTTTCCGGAATGCATTCCGAAACCGACCGCGGCGGCAGCGGCCTGTCTGCCGAACTCGGCCAGCCCCGCATGGGGAATGATGCGACAACGGGCATGGGGTCTGACCCGAGCGGCAAGCAGTCGGCCGTCAGCGGCAGTGCAGCGGGGATGACCGGTAAGACCGACGATGGCACCAGCTCCGCCGCGTTCAACACCTGGGAAACCAGCACCAACCCAATGATCGCGTCCAATCGCGTGGAGGGCACGGCCGTCTATAACAGCGAACGCGAGCGGCTGGGCACGATCCAGCACATCATGATCGACAAGTTGAGCGGCCAGTCCGAATTTGCGGTCATGTCCTTTGGCGGCTTTCTTGGTATCGGGAGCGACTATTACCCGATCCCCTGGAACAAGCTGAGCTACGATACCGAAGCGGGTGGCTATGTGGTGGACCTGACACAGGATCAGCTGACAAGCGCGCCGCGCCACGGCGAAGATGAAAACCCGGACTATAACGCGGACTATACCGGCGAAATCGGCCGCTATTACGGCCTCTGATACGGAAAAGGGGCGGCCAAAAGGTCGCCCCTTTTTTGTCAGGCGAGCTTCAGGCCCTCTTTCCAGACCCGCGCATTGGCCTGCTTCGTTTCCTCCGCACTCATTGCGCGCTTGAGCCGGGGAAAGAGCTCCCCTTCCTCCATCTGCACGTGACGCTCAATCAAAGCCTGCAAGTCCTGAATGCGGCTCAGGAAGACGGCGTCGGCCTTATCCATGCGGTCAAGGTCATAGAGCGCCTTCTTGATGTCGGCATGGTCGCTGAACAGCTCATCTTCAGAGTTCTGCGCATCGATCCGCTGCAAGGCGGGGTAGATCGCGTTCTCCTCCTCAATTGCATGCTTCATCAGCGCGTGCTTGATCTTGGCAAGCAGGGCCGTGCGTTTGCCCGTATCGCGGTCGTCGGTCTCGAGGATGCGGTTAAACAACTCTTCGACCGCGCGGTGTTCAAGTTGCAGCACATCATCCCAGTCGCGGCTCATGCCGCCAGCCGCCGCCTGTACCGCGACCTTGCGGCCCAGCGATGTGGCAAGACCGATGATGATCCCAGCACCCACTGCGCCGAGCGTCATTCCGATCTGACTGCGGGACGTGCCGCTGCCGTTGGTCCAGTGGAGTGTGTCTGTGTCGTCAGCTTGCGATGGCATGAGCGAGTCCTTTCCCATTGATGCTGCGGATGAAAGCGCCTCTGCCCGCGCCTTGTTCCGTGACCGCCCGCAGGAACATGGGTCCGCACGGCTGGTTTGGGTCAGATGGACGACGAACCCATTGAACGCACCGAAAACCAGGCCCGTGCAGGCTCGACCCCGCATATTGTGCGCTATGTGCTCGGCTTCTCGCTGGCGCTTGCCGTGCTGGCCATGGCCGCAATTCTGATAGCCGGTTTCCGGACATGAAAAGGGCCCCGCAAGCGGGGCCCGATCCAATCGCACAGCGGCTGGTGCGTTAACGCACGCTGCCCCTGCGGAACAGGTTGACGATCGCCAGCAGGATGATCGCGCCGACAAGCGACACGAGCAGCGCCTCCAGCGAGAACGACCCCGATGTGATCGGCGGCGCTCCGACAAGCGGGGAAATGATCAGGCCCGCCAGCAACGCGCCGACGATGCCGACGACCACGTTGAGCACGATCCCCTGCTGGGCATCGGTCCGCATGAGCATGCTGGCAAGCCAGCCCAGAATGCCGCCAACAATGATGATGTATAGAATAGTCATCGCATCTCTCTCCTCATTCTGTCGCCCAGGTGGACGAGCTTCCCGTCACCCCGTGCTTCAGGTCACGCATCTGGTCGTGGCCCTCTTTCACGGAACGGAAACAGCGCTGCACAATCTCGCGGCACTGCGGCGACAGGTCGGTGTCGGCAAGTGCAGCTTCGTATTTGTGCTTGATATGGTCTTCGCCGCGTTCGACTTCGGCGATGACAGCGTCATCGTCGCGGCCTGTCACGGAATCGCGGATGTTCATCATGAAGCGATGGGCGCCCGCCAGGGTCGACCCGTCATCCTCCGGCGTACCGCCAAGCTGGCGGACATGCTCCTGAAGTTCCCGTACGACTTCTTCCCGCTCATCCGCGCGGGCGGCGAAAATCGAGCGGAACTGCTGGTTGTCGGCGTCGGTGGCTGCGGCCCGATAGCCATCCACGCTGTCGATCGTCGTGGCGATCAGGGAATTGATCACCCGCACATCATGGTCGTTGTGCATGGTCCGTCTTCTCCTTCGGATTGGAGCAGAGGTAACCGCGCGCGACGCCGGAAAGTTCCGGCTCAATGCGCCGCTGGCGGACGGAGCAAACGTGGTTTGCGAAACAGGTTGCGGCGCGCCGGCACTTCGAACATCGCCTCCGGGTCTTCGGGGTCGAGCAACTCATTGTCGGCAATGAATTCCTCCAGCGGACCGAGCGCCGGCAGCGACAGGGCCGTAAGGAAGGGACTTCCCTCACGCCGCTCGGCAACCAGGTCTGCCATGGACATGCCGCGCGCAAGGCGCGCTTCGACAAGCGCCGGGTTCAGCCCGCAATGTTCGGCCAGAAGGGCGGCGCGCAGCTTGAAGATCGACTGAGAGACAAGATCGCCCTCCGCCTCGGCCTTCAGGACAAGGTCGCACTCGCTGTCGAGGCCGAGCGAACGGTTGTTCATATTGGCCGACCCCACGCGCAGGATGAGATCGTCGACGATCAGCAGCTTGGCATGGACATAGACAGGCGTACCGTCCGCCGATGCGGGCGTCATGATCGAGAAACGGTGCCGGACGTCCTTTTCGGTCAGCGCCCGGACCAGCCGGACGCGCGCGCCATCCATGGCCTTCTGCTCAAGCCAGCCGTCCGCAGATTCGGGCTGGACGAGGAAGATTTCGGGCGGATCGGGCTCCGCCAGACGGCGCGCCATCGCCTCCGCGATCTTGCGCGATGTGAAGTACTGGTTCTCGGCATAGATGAAGCGCCGCGCCGTTGCGATCTGATCGAGAAACATCTGCTCGATCTCGCGCACGTCGCCATTGCCCTGATAGTCCGCGCGCGTCCGCGACACCGCGACATCGACATTGCGAAATTGCGGCACAAGCCCGTCCGGCCAGATGCGGTGGTCGGGCGCACAGGGCGCCAGCACCTCGCCACCGGCCCGGTGCCAGCGGTCCCGCCCCAACTTGCCGAGGGCCGCCGCCGCTTCGCCATCGACGGCCATCGTCACATCGTGCCAGGGGCCGTAAAGGCGGCCGCTTGGCCGCTGGCGGCGTGGATCATGGCCGATATGGTCCGGCGTGTCCCACCGGTCGGCGGTGGCATCGATCCCGCCGCAAAAGGCAAGGGCATCGTCGATTACGACGATCTTCTGATGGTGGGAACAGCCGACGGGATGGGCGGCGTCCAGCTTGAAGCCGATCCTGTCGTGCAATGCCCATCGCGCCGCCGTCAGGATCGTCGTGCCGCGCGCGAGCATCTTGACCGACCCGAAATTCCATTTGAGGATCCTGATGTCGAGCCCGGGCCGCGTCTTCGCGAGCCAGAGGACGAGGTCGCCCAGCCGGGCGGGCGGCTCGTCGCGCGCCGATCGGGTCCGTGCCAGCGAGATGCGGGTGTCGAAATCCCAGCCGATCATCAGGATCCGCTGCCGCGCGGCCAGCATCGCGTTGCGCAGATGGATGAAATAGTCGCACGCATCGACGATGACGGCGGCGCGATCCGCCTGTGCCACCTGCCAGCAGTTGCGACCGGGCTCGAAAAGGAGGTCCGATGTCATGGGCCGGACCCCTCCTTCTGGTTCGGATATCTTGCGCGCCATCATCCTGTCCGCTGCCGGGAACCGAGCTTAGCCTGCCCGGTCCCCGCCTGCGTTATCATGGATCAGCTTGCCGCCTTGGCCGGGGTGACGGCCATGGCCTTGACCCGACGGCTGAGCGAGGGCGCCAGCCGGCGATAGGTGGCCAGCGCCTGACCGACGATCTGGTCCATGTTGTAATAGCGGTAGGTCGCCAGCCGTCCGACAAAGATCGTGTCGCTCGCATCCGCCAGACGGGCATAGCGGTTGTAGAGCTCCTGATTTTCGGCGCGCGGAATCGGATAATAGGGATCGCCCCCGGCGGCGGGATATTCATAGACGATGCTCGTGGTCTCACCCACTTCGCCTGTCAGATGCCCGAATTCCGTGATCCGCGTATAAGGCACCTGCTCCGACGGATAGTTGACCGTGCCCGTCGGCTGGAAGCGCGGCACCGGCAGCGTGCGGTGGTCGAACCGAAGCGAACGATAGGGCAACTTCCCGAAGCAGCAGCCGAAATATTCGTCGATCGGTCCCGACCAGATCAGGCGGTCATACTGGATCTGGTCGGCAATCTCCTGATGCGACACGCCCGTCCGCACATCGATGTTCGGGTGGTCGAGCATCCGTTCAAACATCGCCGTATAGCCGTTGAGCGGCATGCCCTGGAACGTATCGGTGAAGTAGCGGTCATCGGTGTTGGTCCGCGTCGGGATCCGCGCCGTCACCGACTTGTCGAGCTCGGACGGATCGAGGCCCCATTGCTTGCGGGTATACCCCCGGAAGAACAGCTCGAACAGTTCACGCCCGACCGCTGAGACGACGACATCTTCGGATGTCCTGATCTCTGCAACCGGCTCCTGCCGACTTTCAAGGAAGGCCGCAGCCTCGGCCTCAGTCTGCAGGTCGAGCCCGTAGAGCGTATTGATCGTCGTGCGATTGATCGGAATGGGGACGAGCTTGTCATTCACCTCGCCCAGCACCTTGTGTTCATAGGGCCGCCACTTGGTGAAGCGCGTCAGATAGTCGAAGATGTCCGCCGAGTTGGTGTGGAAGATGTGCGGCCCATAGCGATGGATGAGATGGCCGTGCGCATTGCGTTCGTCATACGCATTGCCGCCAATGTGCGGCCGCTTGTCGACGACAAGAACGCGCTGCCCGCCATCGACCGCCAAGCGCTCCGCCATCACCGCCCCGGCAAAGCCTGCGCCGACGATCACGAAATCATAGCGCGTGCGCGAGAGCGAGCGGAGCTTGGAGAGCGATTCCGCCCGGGCCAGCCCTGCCTCGATGTGCTTGCGCATCTCCCACTGGGTCCGGTCCCACGAAATCTGCGAGAGAATTTCATCGACGCCCGGGAGCCAGTCCGAACGGTCCTGTGCCAGCAGGATCGCAGCATCGCAGGCCGCAGCAAAACCTTCGGCATCGTCAGCCAGCATGACGCCCTTCAGACCGCCATAATGCCGCTCTACGTCGCGCACGCCGGTCGACACCACCGGACGGCCCGCCGCCAGATATTCGGGCGTCTTGGTCGGGCTGATGAACCGGGTGGAATCGTTCCGCGCAAAAGGCATCATCGCGGCATGCCAGCGGCCGAGGCAGGCCGGCAGGGCCGCATAAGGCTGTGACGGTGTATAGACGATGTTGGGGCGCTGCGGCAGCGCAGCGGCATCGATCTTGACCACAGGGCCGACGATTTCAAACCGGATGTCCGGTCGCAGTTCGGCCACCCGGTCCACGAGGTCCACATCAAGCCGCTCATCGATCACGCCGTAAAAGCCAATCGTCGGGAGGGTGTTGGCTTCAGGCACAAGATCGCGCGCCTGCGCAAAATGGTCGATATCCACCGCAGACGGGAAGGGATGCACATTGTCGTGCTGCTGCTGCTTGGCCTCATAGAGGCTATGGCCGCCGGTGAAGACGACGTCGGCGGCATCGAACAATTCCCGTTCCAGCGCGGCAAGCTCAGGCGGCGCGAAGCGGAACGCCGACAGCTCGTCCATGCAGTCATAGACAGTGAACGCGGCATTCAGGTGCTGCGCGATCGGCAGCATCATCGGCGTGTAGAACCAGCGGACGAGATGCCCCGGCTCGCCAACGAGAACCTCGTTGAGCAGCGAGCGCAAGAGCCGTGTCTTGTCCTCCTCGGCCAGCCCCGCGGGCAGGCGCGGCGTCACGACGGTCACGCCACTTTCATCATGATGGACATCAAGCCCTGGCGCGCCGTCGCTGTCGAGCGGCTCTTCCCAGAACAGAACATCATAATCCTTTGCGAACCGCGTCATCAGATGCTGCGGGCGCTGAAAGACGAAGTTCCAGCGCAGATGCGAAAAGCAGATCAGCTTTGTTCTGATGACAGAAGGGTCTTTGGGCCGCGTCGCCGGACGTTCGGCGTTGGCGGATGTCGAAGGTGAGGTGGCGTCACGAAGCACTGATTGAATTCTCCCGTGCAGCGTCGCTCCGGAAACCGGGGCAACCTGAGATTGCGCTGAAAACTGCGGCGATCGGGGAAGTCGCGCCGCGGCGGTCCGATCAGTTGATCAACGGCGCGGGCATTGGTTCGTTCCCAAAGGGCGCGACTTCCTAACCTGAATTAGGCCCGCTTCAGCACGTCGTCGGGGTAAAACTGTGTCCGCATCAATCTAATCATGCGCAGCCCGGGAATTGGTCTTAACTTTCTGGTGTCAATTACCGCCATAGTAACATAAGTTGATTCCATATCGGCGGCGTACGGCCTGGGAGAGCGCGCTTGAGACTGCTGGCACGGATGACGAAGCTGGCGGAAATTGGCATCTCCCGACCTTGGTCGGGCGCGCGCGCCATCGCCTTTTCCAGCCTTTTTCTCGCTGTGGGCATCGTAAGCGGGATCGCATTCGATTTTTCCGACGGAAAACATGAGCTGAACGTCTTCCTGCTGCCCTCCATCGTTCTGGCAGCGGGTCTAGGTGGCTTCGTGCCGGGCGTCCTGATGACTGTGCTGGCGCTTCTTGCGGACTCGGCGATCGACTATGCGGTGTCGGGACGGGAAGGCCTGGCCCTAGGCCCCGATCTGGCTTTTCTGGCAACGGGCCTGCTGATGTCCTTTGGCGGCCACCTGTTCCGGCAGTCGCTGATCAATTCCGGCAAGATGTATGCCGAGCTGCAGCAGCGCGAAGCGGATCTGCGCGCCATCGTGGAAACCGTGCCGGACTCGCTGGTCGTGATCGATCATGAAGGGGTGATCGTCCAATTCAGTCCGGGGGCCCAGAACCAGTTTGGCTGGGCGCCGGACGAAGCGATCGGCCAGAATGTCTCCATGCTTATGCCGTCACCCTATCGCGAGCAGCATCAGGACTATATCACGCGGCACGCGGGGCACCGCACAACCGGTGTCATGGGCAGAAGCCGCCAGCTCGCCGGGCTGCGCAAGGACGGCTCCACCTTCCCCATCGAGGTCAGTCTGGGCGAGCTCCAATATGACGGGCAGCACCATTATGTCGGTTTCATCCGCGACCTGTCCGAACGCCGTGAAGCCGAAGCGCGCCTGCAGGAGCTGCAGAACGAACTGTTCCACGTCTCGCGCCTCTCTGCGCTCGGCCAGCTGGCCTCGGCGCTCGCGCATGAGATCAACCAGCCTTTGTCGGCCATTTCGAATTATATTGCGGGCGCAAAGAAGCTGGTCGGCGACGCCAGTCGTCGCGACAGCCTGGCCGAGGCGCTGGACTTCGCAGGCCGGGAGGCGCTGCGCGCGGGCGAGACGATCCGCAAGCTGCGCGGGTTCCTGTCGCGCGGCGAATCCGACATGCGGGCCGAACAAGTTGCCGATGTCATCGATGAAGCGGTCACGATCGCTCTCGTCGGCAACCATTCGCGCAAGGTGCGGCTGCAGACCAAGCTGTCGCCGCTGGCGCCCACTGCCCTGGTGGACCGTGTTCAAATCCAGCAGGTTCTGCTCAATCTGATCCGCAACGCCATTGAAGCGATGAATGAGGCGGGAAGCCCCCGCATCCTGATCGAGACAGCGCCAGCCGACCACAACATGATCATGTTTTCCGTGACAGATAATGGCTCGGGCATGTCGCCCGAGGTCATGGCACAGCTCTTCCAGCCCTTCGTCACCTCCAAGGCAACGGGCATGGGGATCGGCCTGTCCATCACGCGCAGCATCGTTGAGGCGCATGGCGGCCGGATCTGGAGCGAGCCCAATCCGTCAGGCGGGACCATCTTCCGGTTCACTGTCCGGGCGGCGCCCGGGGAGACAATTCAGGGACATGCCGCCCAAGACCTTCCGATAAAAGAATAAACCCGCCGAAACTGCTTGAAAACACAGCCAATTCGGAAGAGACCCGTCACGCGGCGGAATGAAGGGTCGGCAAGAATCTCATGCAATCGAGCGGACAGCAGCGGGTCTTGGCCGGCACGAATTGGCGAAACATACGCGCGGTCCTGATTGCGACGCTGGTTCTGGCCGTGGGCCTCGCGGCCCGGCTCGGCCTTGATCCCTATCTGGAGGGCCGCGCCACCTATATCTTCTTCTCCCCCGCGCTCGTGACGGCAACCGCACTCGGTGGATTTGGGCCGGGCCTTGTGCTGGCCATTCTGGGTGCGGGCGCGGGACTGTTCACCGATTACGAAACCGGCACCGTCGAATTTGGCGATTACGTCGCAGCGGCCGTGTATGTCGGCATCGGCGCGGCCATTGCCTGGGGCGGCGGGCAGATGCACCGGGCGCTTCAGGCGCAGGACGCTGCCAATCGGGCCGCCGCGCTCCGCGAGGAGCACCTCCGGTCCATATTGGCAACCGTCCCCGATGCGCTGATCCTGATCGATGCGGCGGGCATCATCCGGGACTTTTCAGCTGCGGCAGAGCGCCAGTTCGGCTGGACAGCCGCCGACGCAGTTGGCCAGAATGTGAAGGTGCTGATGCCGTCCCCCTATCGGGAGCAGCATGACGATTATCTGGCGCGCTATCACGCGACCGGCGAGCGGCGGATCATCGGCATTGGCCGCGTCGTGATGGGGCAGCGCCGCGATGGCACGACATTTCCGATGGAGCTTGCCGTCGGCGAGACGACGCTGGGCGGCGAGCGGCACTATACGGGCTTTGTGCGCGACCTGACCGAGCATCAGGACCGCGAAGCCCGGATGCAGGAGCTGCAGTCCGAACTCTTCCATATCTCGCGACTGACAGCGCTCGGCGAGCTTGCCTCCGCCCTTGCCCATGAAATCAACCAGCCGCTGGCGGCGATCAGCAATTACATGGCGGGCGGGCGACATCTCCTCAAATCGGACCGGCCGGACCCCGCGATGCTGCAGCAGATCTTCACCAACTCCGGCGCGGAAGCGATGCGCGCGGGGGAAATCATCCGCCGGCTGCGCAACTTCGTGGCGCGCGGGGAAACGGATCGCCGCCCGGAGAATCTCCAGAAGCTGGTGGAAGAGGCCAGCGCCCTCGCGCTGGTCGGCGTCAAGGTACACAACATCGAGGTGCGATACGCCTTTGACCCGGACATCGGGGATGTGATGGTCGACCGAATCCAGATTCAGCAGGTACTGCTCAACATCATCCGCAATGCAGTGGATGCCATGATTGACCAGCCGCGGCGCGAGCTTTGCGTCTCGACAGCGCTGCAGGGACCCGGCGTCGCCCGGGTGTCGGTCCACGATACCGGGCCAGGCATCGATCCGGTGGTTGAGAGCCGCCTGTTCCAGCCCTTCGTGTCGTCCAAGGAGACCGGCATGGGCATCGGCCTGTCAATTTCGCGGACCATCATCGAAGCACATGGCGGGCGGATCTGGGCCGAGCCCAACGCGCCGTCCGGCACCGTCTTCCACATCACGCTGGAAACCACCGACTGACCGCCGGGCCAGCCCCCGACGCGGCTGAAATTAGCGCAAGACCTTTGCGATCAAGCCGACTATCAATTGCGGCCATGCATGGAGAATATCCCCGCCCGCTCCTGCTGGCGGCCGTCTTGCTCCTCTATCTCGCGGCGGGCTCGCTCTCGCTGCAATTTGTCGCCCGGCCGGAAAACATCGCCTATTTCTGGCCCGCCGCCGGCATTGCCGCCGGGGCGCTGGCCTCGGTACAATCCTCGAGACGCCCGGCCTTCGCACTTGCCATTGCCGTGGCCGTCATCCTGGCCAATCTCGGTTCCGGCAGAAGCCTGACCGCCATTGCCATCTTCACCGCCGGCAACACGCTGGAGGCCGTCGTCTTTGCGGCACTGGCAACCCGGCTGACGGGCGGGGCGGTCCGGCTCAACTCGATCCGCGAGGTCAATATTCTGATCGGGGCGGCGGCTCTGGCGGCGGCCGTGACCGCACTGTTCACGATGGCCGCCCTGCGGCTGAGCGGAGAAAGCGCGGCCCCGCCGGTCGAACTGGCCATCACCTGGGCGCTGGCAGACTTTGCGGGCATCGTCGCGGTCGCCCCGCTGATCATTACCCTGACGCAGGACCGTCTGCCACGCTGGGACGGCCGCCTGCGCGAAGGCGTGGTGGCGCTCGCCCTGCTCGGCGTCGTTGCCTTTTACGGCTATCATCAGGCCCCGGCGTCGCTCGACTGGACCAACCTCACTGCCTTTTCGGCGACCTTGCCCTTCATCCTCTGGATTGCCGCGCGTGCCCCGCGCCAGGTGACGGCCGCCGCCCCCGCGCTCGTCGCCTTCATCGTGGTGGCCCAGACAGTCCGGGGTTTCGGCCCCTATGCCCACCCGGCCTATCCCATGGACGCGCGGATCACAGCCGCCCAGTTTGAACTCGTCATCTTTGCGGTCATGGCGCTCTATCTCGGCTGCCTCTTTGCCGGGTACCGACGCGCGCTCGACGAAGTGACCGCCCGTCGCGCCGAACTCGAATCCCGCTTCAGCGAACTGGAAGCGCTCTATGCCGAAGCCCCGCTTGGCCTCGGGATGCTCGATACCGATTTGCGGTTCGTGCGGATCAATGAGGCGCTCGCCGACATGAACGGCTTTTCCGCCAGCCAGCACATCGGCCGGTCGGTCTGGGATCTGGTCCCCGCGCTCAAGCCGGAGGCCGAGCCGCCACTGCGCCGCGTCCTTGAAACCGGAGAGCCGCTGCGCGACATCGAGATCCATGGCACGACCGCGGCCAAGCCCGGCCAGATGCGCGAATGGTGCGAGCAATTCTATCCCGTAAAATCGGGCGGAGAGGTCGTCGGCATCGGAATCGTCTGCGAAGAAGTCACGGAAAAACGCCGCGCGCAGGAGCGCGAACGCCTGCTCTCACGCGAGGTGGATCACCGCGCGAAGAACCTTCTCGCGGTTGTCCATTCGATCGTCCAGCTCTCGCAGGGGGATGACGTCGCGCAATATCGCGCGGCCATTTCGAACCGCATCCACTCGCTTGCCCGCACGCACAGCCTGCTCGCCGGGTCGCGCTGGGAAGGCGCAGGGCTGCGCCGCGTCGTCAGCGAGGAACTGTCCCCCTTCCTGCGCGGCGGCCGCATCTCGATTGACGGCCCCGACGTCCATCTCGACCCCTCGGCCACGCAGGATCTGGCGCTCGTCCTCCACGAACTCGCCACCAACGCTGCCAAATATGGCGCACTGTCGACCGACACCGGACATCTGAGCGTCCGCTGGGAGATTGTGACAACCTCCGAGCCGCCAAAGCTTGACCTTTATTGGGCGGAAACGGGTGGCCCCCCTGTGCGCGCACCGGAACGGCAGGGCTTCGGCTCGGCACTTGTCGAAGCGACGCTCTCAGGCGATCTGCGCGGCGATGCGGTGTTCGACTGGCAGCCCGAGGGCCTGCGGGCGACGCTGCACTTTCCGCTGTCGCGTGCGGTGCACTGGGTTGATCCGTCGGGCAGCACAACGCCCGTTGCGCCACAGGCGCCCGACAGTCCGCGTCCCCTGTCGGGCAAACGCGTCCTCCTGATCGAAGACGAACCGCTGATTGGACTGCACGCGCAAAACTGCCTCGAGGCCGCCGGGTGCGACGTGGTCGGCCCTGTCGCCCGCATCGAGCCCGCGATGGCCGCCGCGCGCGAGGCCAGTTTCGACTTCGCGATCCTCGACATCAACCTTGCCGGACAGATGACTTTCGGCGTCGCCGACCTGCTGCTCGCCCGCGGCCAGCCCTTCACCTTCTGCTCGGGCTATGCCGCCGCCGCCGACATCCCCGAACGCTTCCGCCACATCCCCATCCTGCGCAAACCGCTCAACGAAACCGTCCTCATCGACGCCGTCGCGCAATTGGATCAGGGCACGTAAGGGCACCCCGAAGGGGGAGTGCAATTTGAGAGGAGGTGGCGGAGAGGGAGGGATTCGAACCCTCGGTACAGTTGCCCGTACGCCGCATTTCGAGTGCGGTGCTTTCGACCACTCAGCCACCTCTCCGCAGAGGCGTTATCAGGCGCGCGGGGCGCCCATGGGCCAGTAGACGGCGGCGCTTAGCGGAGCGCGGGGGACAGTGCAAGCGGGCGCTTGCGATTCTTGCAGCAGACACTAGATTCAGGATCATGAGGAGTTCGCACCACAATATCTTCGGCACAGACGCCCCGCCGGTCTCGCACGCACGCTTTGGCATTGGCGACATTGTCCGCCACCGCATCTTCCCGTTCCGGGGCGTTGTGTTCGATGTGGACCCGGTCTTTGCGAACAGTGAGGAATGGTATGACTCCATTCCCGCCGACATCCGCCCGGCCAAAGACCAGCCCTTTTACCACCTGCTCGCCGAAAATGGTGAGTCGAGCTACGTCGCCTATGTCAGCCAGCAGAACCTGCTGCCCGACGAGGAGGAAGGCCCGGTCGATCATCCCGAGCTGCGCCAGCTGTTCGAGGAATATGAGAATGGCCGCTACCCGCTGAAGCGCGAGCTGCGCCACTGAGGCAACGGGCCCGGCGCGCCCGCGCCACCTTCGCTACTGGATCAGCGCGTTGAAGAGCAGCGCCATTGCCGCCCCGCTGGTCAGTGATGACGTCAGCATGATGACTGTGCCTGATGAGAAGCTCGCGCCGACGGGATCATTTTCGTCCGCGCCCGCATTGTCATCATCCTCCACCGTTGCCGCCGTCGCGCACGACGTCCCCGACCGCATCGATCCGGCCACGTAGCTGAGCTGCGTCGGCAGCGTGTCGGTGGCGATGACGGTCGTCGCGGTCGCAGGCCCCGCATTGCTGACCAGCAGGCAGTAGCGGATCGAGGCACCGGGGATCATCTTCGGGTTGGTGGTGCCATTGACGGGATCGCTCAGCACCGTGCTGGTCTTGGCGACGGTGATGGCGGCACGCTGCACGCTGAAGGTGATCTCATCGATATTGTAGAAATTAGCCTGGGTCTCCGACGCGGCGCCTGAGCCGGGGCCGCGGATCAGCCCGGCAAGCGCACCGATCGTGCTGGTCGATCCATCGCGGGCAAAAGCGCGCAGCGTCCAGCCGCCGCTCGTGGCCGCACTGAGCGGGATGGTGGGCGCAGGCTCTGCCGGGACCGAGCCGTCATTGGTCCACAGAGCGTCGCCTGCCACCGCATCGCCATGCGTCCCGTCATTGTAGAGGAGGAAGTCGGTCCCAACCGAGGTGCCGCCATTGTCAAAGATCCGCGCGATCATCGGGGCGGTCGCGGCGCTGGGCGCTGCATCCACCTGCACCGTGATCGGGAGAACCTGGCCGGGCGCATAGGTGTTGCCCGTGGCAGGCGTTGCGATGTTCGCGCCAAAGGCCTGCGGCGTGCCCAGAGTGGCGACGACGACCGACCATTCGACGTCGTCGATGTGGAACCAGCTCTTGTACAGGACCGTATGGCTGGTCGTGATGCGCAGCGTCACCGTCTGACCGGCAAAGGCGGCGAGCGAGACACTGCGCGTCCACCACGGCTCTGCCGCATAAGCGACGGTCATGCCCTGCTGGTGGGTGCCCGTCGTTGTCATGTCGAAGCCGTTATAGTGCCGGTACCCTGCGGCCGTCGTGGAAGCCTGCCCCGTCCCATAGTTCGGGCTGAACGGCACGGTGGCATAAGAACCGAGCGTTGGCCCGACGACTTCGGTCGTGGTCGTCCCGACGATCTGGATGCGGACATAGTCAAAGCTGTTGCTGCCGTTGACGTTGCTGTCCCAGCCTTCAGGACGCCAGCGCAGCGTCAGATTGCCTGGCGTCGTCGCGGGCACGGTGAACGTCTTTTCAAGCGTGATGCGGTTCTGCCCGGTCCCGGCCTCATTGTTCGTCCGCGCGCCGAGCAGGTAGGAGAATTGCCCGGTATTGGGGGTCCCGTCGGTCGTGCGCGGGCTGTTGATCAGGTTGGTGCCGTCCGAGGTGATGGTGGGCGTTTCGCTCGGCCGGATTTCCGAATCGAGCGTTGCTTCCACCTTCGACGCCGTCGACCAGCCGGGCGGCAGTGCCGTGCCCGCGCCGCCGCGTTCAAAGTTGCCGTTGATCGGCGTCTGAGGGTTGGCAGGCTTGGCCCCGTTCTGGGTGATGTCGAAATAAAGATAGTAGGTGGTCGCCCCGGCATCCTGCAGGATGAAACGCACTTCGCCGCGCGCATTGCCGGTCGCGTCGGTAGTCCCGCCAAAGACCGAATCGGTAAATTCCTGCGTGGTCGCGATGGTGCCGTTGGCGCGGACGACGCGCGGGCTGTTCACATCGAACGTGCCGGTGACGCCCATGGTGGTCAAAAGCGCCTGAAAATCGACATCGACCTTCACGGTCGAATTGACGGTCGCGCCCCCCGGGACGTTGATGGCCACGCGGTAATGCCAGTCGGGACCCGTGCCGACGGCGTTCTGGTCCCACCAGGTTGGGCCGGTTCGGAGGTCGGCACGCGCGGGGGCCACGGGCGCCAGCACCATTGCCAGCATCACCCAGACCCGCAGAAACTGGCCCAATACGCGCGACAACCGTCTTCTCCACTATCGCCGTGGCAGGCTGGCCGTTAGACCTTGCTCCGCTATGGCGTCGATTGATGCCGTTATGGCGCATTTACGGTAAACGAAGGGTTACCCTGCCCAAGCGACCGCTTTCAAAAGTGCGGCTTTGCGGTTGACAGAATCGTGACGCCCCTCTAGCGAACCCGCTTCCGCGCCAAGGCAATGCCTTCTGGCGATGTTTTGCGCGGCATCGAAGCTTTTAGAAGAAGTGATTGATAGCCATGTTCGCAATCGTGCGCACTGGCGGCAAGCAGTACCGCGTCGCCGCCGGAGACAAGATCGTCGTTGAGAAGCTTGCTGGTGAAGCAGGCGACACGGTGACGCTGGATGACGTCCTTTTCGCGAGCGATGCTGGCGAAGTGAAGCCGACCGCCGGTCTTTCGGTGTCCGCCGAAATCCTGACGCAGGGTCGCGGTGACAAGGTCATCGTCTTCAAGAAGCGTCGTCGTCACAACTATCGTCGTCGCAATGGCCACCGCCAGAGCCTGACGGTGTTGAAGATTCTCGCTGTCGGTTCGCCTGTGAAGGCTGCACCGAAGAAGGCAGCAGCTGCGCCCGTCGAGGCGGCCGCTGAAGCCAAGCCCGCCAAGAAGCCTGCGGCCAAAAAAGCCGCTGCGGCAGAATAAGGAGTAACGGACCATGGCACATAAAAAGGCAGGTGGTTCCTCACGCAACGGCCGCGACTCTGCGGGCCGTCGTTTGGGCGTCAAGAAGTTCGGTGGCGAAACCGTTCTCGCCGGCAACATCATCGTGCGTCAGCGCGGCACGCGCGTCTATCCGGGCGTGAATGTCGGTCTGGGCAAGGATCACACGCTGTTCGCCACCTCGGGTGGCCGCGTGCGTTTCCACGAAGGCCGCCAGGGCCGCAAATACGTGTCGGTCGACGCGATTGCGATGGCAGCCGAATAAACGGCGATCCGCATACGGGTCGCCCTTGGGGTGGCCCGACAGCCTGACTTGATCAGGCATGAAGGGAGACGGGACCACCCCCAAAGGGCGGTCCGGCTCCCTTTTTCTTTCTCCCTTCACCCGTCCGTCGCCATCCGGGCACATTTGCCCGCTGGCCGGTTTGAAATGTCCCGCAGCCGTCACATCTGCACGGTAGCGGGGCGCGGAACGAAGGAGTGTTTCACCATGTTCGCAAGAACAGAACGCCTGCTGCTGAGACCGGGCTGGGCCGACGATGCCGCCGCCCTGCATGACGCCATCGCCCATGAGGCCGTGGCGATGAAGCTCGCACGCGTGCCCTGGCCCTATGGCGTGGACGATGCCGCCGCCTATCTCGCCGCGCAGGCGGAACGCGCGCATCCGCACATGCTGATCTTTGCACGGACGGCGGGCAAGCCGCGTCTGGTCGGGGGAATCGGTCTGGAGGTCACCGGCCGTGCCGCCGAACTCGGTTTCTGGATCTCGCCGCCTTATTGGGGCCTTGGCTTTGCGACCGAGGCCGCCCGTGTCGTCGTCGATGCCGCGCGCAGCTCGCTGCCGTGCCGCAAGCTCGTCGCGCATCATTTTGTCGACAACCCGGCGTCGGGGAACGTGCTGCGCAAGCTCGGCTTCTGCCGGACCAGCCGCGTGATCGCCCGGCCGTGCCTCGCGCGCGGGCGCGACGTGCCGAGCTATGACTATGTGCTCGACTTTGCGGGTCAGGATGACTGTCCGGACGACACTATGACGGGCCGTACGCTCCTCGCGGCCTGACCGGGGCCACGCGTCCGGTCAGTCGCATTTCTGATAGGTAAAGCTCGATCTGCTGCCGCCTTCGGTCCGCACGAGGCTGGTGCCGCCCTGCGCCAGTTCGAACGTCTGTTCGTTGCGCCAGCGCTGGCCCTCCCCGTCAAAGTCGAAGGTGCCGGAAACTTTGGTCGGTGACTGGACCTTGAGGCCCGGCGTCACGCCGCGCGCCTCGTAAAAGCGCACGGTCTTGGCGTCGATCGTCATCAGCCCCTTGGCGGCGGCATCGCCGCGACAGTCGGCCGTGACCATGCTCCAGCGCCCGAGAAAGGCGGTCGGAAAGCCGGAGACGCGTTCCCCGCGCGCTTCGGCGGCGACCGAGGGCGGCACATTGACCGGGCCGGCCGGTGTGCTGGCATTGCCGCCACGCACATCGGCGGTCGTGACGGAGGCATTATCGCACCCCACAAGAAGGAACGGCAGGACGCAGAACAGGTGTCGCATGGTCGATCCTCCGAAGACGTGTCGGCGCATAAACCGCGTGAGGGATCGGCCGGTTCCGCCTAGGGCCTTGACGGACGGCGCATTTCCTCCGACTTGGACCTATCGGTCGCAGGTGGGGTAAAGGCGTGAACGACGCAGCGCAGGAAAAGCGTCTGTCTGCCATCCGTGCCGCCTTCGCGTGCTCGGATGAGATCGCCCGCGTCATCGACGGGCTCACCCAGCTTGTCCATACCGATCCCGACGGCACCATCCTGTATGCGGGCGAAAGCGCGCCCTACGTCTTTCTCCTTCTTCAGGGCCGTGCCCAGGCCGTCGTCTATTCGGCGCAAGGGCAGCTCGTGCTGCTCGACACCTATGCCGAGGGCGACCTCTTTGGCGAAGTGGACATTGTCGGCACGACGACCGCCTGGGATCAGGTGATCGCCGTGACCGCCGTGGACTCCGGGCGGCTGCGGCAGCAGGATTTTGTCATGCTGCTGGAAAGCCACCCATCGCTTGCGATGGCGGTGCTGCGGCAGGTCACGGCCCGCCTCAGCCGCACCGCGCGCCGGATGGTCGAACGCAGCACGCTGTCGGCCACGGGCCGCATCTATGCCGAACTGCTGCGTCAGGCCGGCGAAGGCGATGGCCGCACGATCCGCCCCGTCCCGACGATGACCGAACTCGCGCTGATCGTGCAATCGACGCGCGAAACCGTCTCACGCACGATCAACGATCTCGAACGCCGCGGCTATATCACCCGGGACAAGGACGCGCTGATGATCGTCGCCCCGCACCGCGTGCAGGAACTGATTATTTAAGCGGAGAAATCCCCCGCGACGGCGGCCGCGAGGCTCGTGCCATCCAATATGCGCGCGGTGTCATCGCGCACGATCGTCATCGCACGGCGGATCTCGCATGTGGCTTCATCCTTGCAGTCCTTGCAGCGCTTGTACGCGGTGCGGCTCACGCAGGGGACAAGCGCGAGCGGGCCTTCGATCACGCGGATGACATCACCAAAAGAGATAAGCTCGGCGGGCCGCGCAAGGTGAAATCCGCCCTGTTTGCCGCGCGTGCTGACGACCAGATTGGCATTCTTCAGATCGGTCAGGATGATCTCGAGAAACTTGCGCGGCACGACGGCTTCAGAGGCGATGCGGCTCATCGGGACGGGCGGGGCGCCGGCCGGTTCCCGCGCGAGAAGCAGCATGGCGCGCAGGCCATAACGGGATCGTTGGGTCAGCATTCCAATAACCTAATGTCCAGTAGGAATTAGAGCAACCCCGAGGGGGGACTTAACTTTCCGGCAAAGCGTCCCTATATCCCTTGGTGCCGGGTTCGCCCGGCTATGGTGATAAATTGTGCCGTGTAATAGATGCAGCGGACCCGGGGGCGGTACCCGGCGGCTCCACCATTTGCCCCGCTTCGGCAGGGCACATGACGGGGCCGAAACAGCATCGACGTGCGTTGAAAGACGGTATTTTCTCCCGGCCTGAATGAGCCGTAAAACCGTTCAAAACCTATAAGTGCCAACGATAACGAAGCACTTGCTCTTGCTGCGTAACTGAGGGCCTTCGTGGCCTGACGTTATCCAAATAGAACACGGCGGGGACTGCGCCGGGTAACAGAAGCAGAAACCGGCGGCCCGGGGGTGCCGAGCAACAGAAACCCCCACCTCCCCTATTTCATTCGGCCGGTTTGACGCGCCACATGCGGAACGGCGAATCCGCCGGAAGCGCGACCGGCGTCAGCCAGTCCGGCACGATGCCCTTTTCCAGACGGGCATACAGGCCGTTGCGCGCATTTTGCCGGTGGTTGGTCGCCTCCGGGCTGTTGAGGCAGATCAGGACATAGTCGGCATGGTGCGCCCGGACGATGGGCTCCGCCACCTCCGGCGATCCCCGAAAGACGTGGAAGACGTCGAGGATGGCGGCGCCATTGCGATGATAGGGGCCCGCAATTGCCTTGTGCGGCGTCATCGCGATGAGGCGCGGCCCCAGATCGACAAAGGTGAAGACGACGCCCGGCGGCAACTGCGCGATGGGACGCAGCGCCGACAGTGTCGGGCAACGCGCATCGGCGCGCTTGACCGCCGCGAGGCGGGGCACCGGCCGGTCGATCGGCGCGAAGGTGAAGGTGAAGTTCACGATCAGCCCCGAAATCACGAAGAAGGCCAAGATCACGCCAAAGACGCGCGTGACGAAGTAGCGCGAGCGCGAGAGCGGCGGAAGGATGTGCCAGGCCAGCGCCGTCGCCCCCGGGACCGCGAGCAATTGCGCGCCCGCACCCGCGCGCGTCTGCCACAGGAGCAGCGCGACCGAGGCGAGATTGAGCAGCGCAAACGGCCCCCAGAGGACGAGGTGCCGCTGATCGCGGCGCAGCATCCACAGGCTGCCGATCAGTCCCATGACGGGGAGCGCGGCTGTCGACATCGCCATTTGCAGCGTCTGCGCATAGAGCGGCTTCACCTCACGGATATTGACGAACCACATGCGGTACAGCTCGTCCGAAATCCCTTCGGGCCGGCCAAGGCATTGCGGCCAGCTGAGCACAAAGGCGACCACGATAACCGCGCCGGCCGCCCCAGAGGCACCCAGACGCAGCCACAGACGTTCACTGCGGATCAGCGACAGGAGGACGATCATCGCCCCCGCCAGCGCCATCACCGACAGCCAGACGGGCGACAGCGCGTCGCAGCGGGGCACGCGATTGGCATAGGAAGCAAAGACGAGATAGCCGACCGTCGTTCCGGCGGCGAGCACGATGCCATAGGCCCGGATGAACCCCGCCTCCGTCCGGTCCAGCACCCAGCGGATTACGCAGAAGCCGCCGCACAGCGCGAGATAGGGGAGCATTTCCAGCCCGATGGCGAGCGACGCCGCCGAGGCCAGACCAACGGTCAGCCCGCCGCGGACGCGCCGCGCATCGACTAGCCCGGCCAGCGTGAGGGCCAGAAAGGCGAGCTGCCAGCCATGATGGTCGATGCGCGTCGGCATGAACATGTTCATCGTTGACGGCGCGCAGATCAGAAGACCGGCCGCAAATGCCCAGGCCCGTGTGTCGACCAGCCGCCGCGCGGTCAGGCAGACGCCCGTCATCGCCACGCCAAAGGGAAGGAGTGGGGCTACGCCCACGGCCACCTTTTCCGCCGTCAGGAAGCCCACGAACGGCTTCAGCGCAAGGATGATGGCGGCGATGGGCAGATCGACGAGACGCGACCAGTGGATGTCGGCCCCGACCGGCGGATTGAGCCGATATTGGCGCAGATCATACCAGCCCTGCCCGCCCAGCCAGCTTTTCACCTGGGCCAGACGCAGATTGTCATCGGTGTCCGCAAGGATCAGGAAATGGATGTTGGTCCAGCGGAAAGCGACGAGCGCACAGCAGGTCAGCAGCCAGATCGACAGCATCCAGCGCTTCCAATGCGCGTCGTCGTGTGGATTGCCCGTTTGCATGCGCTTCAAACCGCCCTTAAAGGCTCGGCGCCAAAGGGCAAGAAGGGCGGGCGTGACCGAGCACGAAAGACATGAACGGCTAATGCTGATCGGCCAGATCATCCGCTTCGGGATGGTCGGTGGTCTGCTGACCGTGCTCGTGGCAGCGGCCTATTGGGCTGTGGCCGAATTTCTGTCGGTGGACCCAATGGTGTCGATGACGCTCGTCTATCTCGTCTTCACGGGGCTGGGCTACATCCTGCACAGCCGGGTAAGCTTCAAGGACCACGGCACACGCGACCAGATCCATGTCCGCACGGTCCGCTTCTTCATCACCAACACGGTCGGCTTTCTGTCGAACCAGTTCTTTGTCTGGCTGCTAGTGAAGATGATGCATGGGCCGACCTGGTGGCCGGTCATCCCGATTATTTTCGTGACGCCGCTTCTGACCTTTACGCTAAACCGCCGCTGGGTGTTCGGGTGAGACCGCTTTTGCCAGACACGACCGCGCGCTAGAGAGACGCCAGATGGAAATGCAGACCACATCCACCCCGATCCTGTCGGTCATCGTCCCCGTGAAGAACGAGGAGGTGGCGATCCAGACCTTTGTCACGCGCGTCGCTGCCGTGATCGAGCGGCTGAACGATCCCGCCGCCCAGTCCTATGAGATCCTGTTCGTGGACGATGGCAGCACCGATGCGACCATGGCCGCGATTGTCGCCGCGCATCAGCGCAACCCGCATGTGCGCTGCATCTCCCTGTCGCGCAATTTCGGGAAGGAAGCGGCGCTTTCCGCCGGACTTGACCATGCGCGCGGACAGGCCGTGGTGCCGATGGACGTCGATTTGCAGGACCCGCCCGAAGTGCTGGGCGAAATGGTCGCCAAATGGCGCGCCGGATATGACACGATCTACGGTGTGCGCCGCAACCGGGCGTCGGACAGCCTGCCCAAGCGGCTGTCGGCGGATCTCTATTACAAGGCGCACAACCTGTTGAGCGCGGACAAGATCCCGGACCATGCGGGCGATTTCCGCCTGCTCGACCGGCGCGTCGTCAATGTGCTGCGGGCGCTCCCCGAACGCAATCGCTTCATGAAAGGCCTCTTCGCCTGGAGTGGCTTCAAGCAGACCTCGGTCGAATATGACCGCGCGGAACGCACGCTCGGCGAGACCAAGTTCAAGCCCTGGAAGCTGTGGACGCTGGCGCTTGACGGCATCACCTCCTCCTCCACCGTGCCGCTGCGCATCTGGACCTATGTCGGCGCCGGGATTGCGCTTCTGTCGTTCCTCTACGCCTTCGTCATCATCGCCAAGGTGCTGGTGTTTGGCATTGCTGTTCCCGGCTACGCGTCGCTGATGGTCGCGATCCTGTTCTTTGGCGGGCTGCAGCTGCTGTCGCTCGGCATTCTGGGCGAATATGTGGGCCGCATCATGATCGAGGCCAAGCAACGCCCCCTGTACATCATCCGCGACACCATCGGCATGACGGATGCCGAAACCGTGCGCATCACCGGAAAGGTCGCCTGACCCATGGATCGCGCCGTTTATGACCGCATGGCCGAGCACGACGCCACCCATTGGTGGTACGTCGCCCGCCGCCGCATCCTCGCGCGGCTGATCGCCACCGAAATCAAGCCGCCCAAGGGCGCCCGCATCCTGGAGGTCGGCTGCGGCACGGGCCACAATTTCGGGATGCTCGGCGCCTTTGGCAGCATCGATGCGATCGAGATTGACGATGGCGCGCGTGAGGTTGCCGAAGGCCGCCTTGGCAAGCCGATCCTGACCGCCCCGCTGCCCGGCCTGACCGGCGTCGAGGACGGCGCCTATGACATCGTGGCCCTGCTCGACGTGCTGGAACATATTGTCGAGGACGAAGCCTCGCTCGCGAGCATCCGCACCAAGCTGAAGCCCGGCGGTCGCATCCTGCTGACGGTTCCGGCCAATCCCTGGATGTGGAGCGCGCATGACACCGCGCACCACCATCACCGGCGCTACACCATGGCCAGCCTCAAGGCCGTCGCGGGCAAGGCGGGCCTCAAGGTGCATCTGATGAGCCACTTCAACAGCCTGCTCTTCCCGGTGGCTGCCGTCGCCCGGATCATCGGCAAGGCGATGGGCAAGCAGACCAGCGACGATCAGATGCCGTCGGCCCCGGTCAACGCGCTGCTGACGCGCATCTTCGGGCTGGAGACGCATCTGGTCGGGCGCGTGCCGCTGCCCGCGGGTGTGTCGATCGTCGCTATTTTGTCGTGACGCGGTAGAGAACGCTATACTCGCCGCGCCAGACGGGCGTGAGGCCGGACAGATCGGCCTTTTCCTTGGGCTGATAGATGGCCCACACATAATCAAATGCCCCGCGCGGGAACGTTGCTATGGCGCGCGGAAAGGCCATGCGCTCGATCCGCTCGCACCGGCTTTCGACAACAAATTGCGATGGGTCCGCTCCAAAGGCGCCGGCGCTCTTATAGGTGACGCTCAACAGCTGCGCGCCCGCTGCCTGCCATTGGTCATTTGCGAAACCGTGGCGGCGCACGATCACCATGCTCGGCAGATGGTCAAGCCGTCGGGACGGCCAGACAGTCTCGCAATGCTTGCCGACCAAGCCGAGGACGCGGGCGCCTTCGGGCACATGGTCCAGCGCGGCAAGCTCGCGCCGGAAGCTCTCGTCAAACAGGCCGAAGCTCCACACCGTCCCCACCGTGCGCACGCCGAAGAAGAGGAGCGCTGCAATGGCGAGCGGACGCGGGTCCCGGCGGGGCATCCCGACCGCGAGCAAAGCGGTCGCCAGCGCAAAGGGCGCCAGACGCATATCGGCATAGGCCGACCCGAGCAGCGCAAAGGGCATCAGCACGTAGAGGAGGAGCATCAGCACCGCGGCGATGCCGAGGATGAGGCCCTGCGGCGTCTTTCGCCGCCGCGCCCAAGCAAAAAGAACGGCAAGCTGAAGCGCGATGACGCTTGCCTTATCGAACCACTCCCACCGGTCCCGCAGGATGCTTCCCACCCAGCGGCTCTTCTGGTCCCAGTTGAACCAGGTATGGCCGAAGGGCTGCCCGCCCGATCCGCCATGCGCGAAGAGAAGCACCATCGGGAGGAAGGGCAGCGCCAGCGGCAAACAGGCAAGCCCGGCATGGAACGGAACCAGACCCCACCGCGCCTGCGATCGCGCATGGCGCACCAGTTCCGCGCTGAAGGCGAGAACGCACAGGATCGCCCAGCCGAAAATGTGCACGGTCCACAAAAGGAGGGACAGCACCGCAAACAGGCCCGCCCGCATCCGAAATCTCTCAAGCCGTCCCAGCCGCAGCCACAGCGCAAAGGCAAGGAAGGCGAGAGCCATCGACAGCGCGTAGTTCACAAAGCCCCAGTTGAACGCGAAATTATAGGCAAGCGGCAGCGCGAGAATGGCGGTCGGCGGCACCCGGCCATGGATTTCGCGCGCGACCGCGAGGAACCCGGCCGCGGTCAGCATGGGGATGGCGATCACGACCAGCTTTGTGGCGCCCTCCACGCCCAGCACCGGCCCCAGGAAATGGACGAGAATGTCCACGCCCAGATTGCCGATCCAGTGCCAGTCAAACGCATACCACTGTGCAAAGCCGGTCGACGGGCCAAGGCCAAGCTGGACGGCATAGCGGCCCATATGGCCGGGCAGGTCGGTCAGCGGCGGAATGTCCGGAAACCACAAGGGCGCGCCCGACAGCAGGACCAGCAGCGCCAGCACGCCGCGATGTTCCCACCAGGCTGACATCGGCGCAGCCGGGCGCTCCCCGGAGGCGCGAAACGCCTTGAACAGCGGCCGCTCAAGCCGGTCGGCCACCTTCCCCATAGCCCACCAGATGACGACGGTCGCCGCGATCGCGACAATGCCGTCCACGGCATAGTGCCAGCCAAGATGGATCGAGGCGAGCCAGATGATGAAGGCATAGACCGACATGGCCCAGCCGAGCTTCCGGCTGATCGAAAATCCCGCGACGACAAACAGCGCCGCCACGCCATTGTGCACCGAGGGCATGGCGGAGATGCCGCCCCCGATGATCAGTTCCTCATTGCCATAAGCGTAGCGCAGCAGCCTTTGGGCATCGAGCGAGTTGAGCGAATCCGGCCCATAAAGGGCGCCAACCGCCTGCAGCTGTCGGCCCAGTTCGGCAAAGCTCGCCTGCGGGCCCACATAGTCATTGTAGAAGCACGGACCTGCCGAGGGCAGCAGCCACGCCATGATGGAGCCCAGCCCGATCCAGACGACCATGTAGCTCAGCAGATATTGGGTGCGCAGGCGGTAGCTCTGCTCGCCCAGAAGCGCGCAGATGATGACCCCGAACGACATCGGCACGAACCACAGATGATAGGCCCGGTCGAGCAGCAGCGTCATCCAGGGTTCGGAAAAGAGCGCATGCGTCAGCCGCCAGGGATCCTGTCCGAAGAACAGAAGCCGGTCGAGCCGCGCAAGATCGGGGTCGAGATGGAACCCCGCGTCGATCAGGACATGCTGTTTGAAGGCGTTGAAGCTGCTCATCAGCCCGGCGAACATGACCGGCGGCCAGATCAGCGTGGCGAGCCTGTCCCGCTGCCAGCGGGCGCGCAGCAGGTCCTCAAAGGTCGCCAGCGGCGACGGCACCCGGTCATCGGGGTGCGCAATGCGCATGCGCCGGAAATGGACGCCGAGGGAGAGGAGCAGACCAGCCAGCGCGGTCAGCGCGAAGACCGAACTGAAGTCCGTCCAGAACAGCTCGGCAAGCGCCCCCGGTTCGACCTTGCCGGTCGCCAGAACGAAGCTCGCATAGACGGTCAGGAGGAAAAGCCCCAGCGCGGTCGCTCTGACGTCTCGCGCGGAAACCTTCATTTTGCCCCCGTCTGGTTTCCCAAGGATGCGGCGCGGCCTAGCCGAGCTGGCGCCGTCCCAACAGACGCAGCCTTAGCGCGTTAAGCTTAATAAAGCCCTGAGCATCGCGCTGGTCATAGGCGCCCTGATCGTCCTCAAAGGTCACCATCCGCTCGGAATAGAGCGAGTTGGGAGACTTGCGGCCGATCACGTGGACGCCGCCCTTGTAGAGCTTCAGGCGGACCGTGCCCGACACGTGCGTCTGGCTGTGGTCGATCGCGGCCTGCAGCATCTCGCGCTCCGGCGAGAACCAGAAGCCGTTGTACAGCAGCTCGGCATATTCCGGCATCAGCTTGTCCTTGAGGTGCGCGGCCCCCCGGTCGAGCGTGATCGATTCAATGCCACGGTGCGCCAGATGCAGGATCGTGCCGCCCGGCGTTTCGTACATGCCGCGCGACTTCATGCCGACGAAACGGTTTTCGACGAGATCAAGGCGACCAATGCCGTGGCGCTTGCCCATCTCGTTGAGCTTGGCGAGCAGGGTTGCGGGCGACATGCCCTCGCCATTGATGGCAACGGCATCACCGCGTTCAAAATCGATGGTGATGATTTCCGGCTCGTTCGGCGCGTCTTCGGGATTGTCGGTGCGCGAATAGACATAGTCGGGCACTTCTTCCCACGGATCTTCGAGGACCTTGCCTTCAGACGAGGTGTGCAGGAGGTTCGCATCCGTTGAGAACGGGCTTTCGCCGCGCTTGTCCTTGGGCACCATGATCTGGTGCTTTTCGGCAAAGTCGATGAGCGCGGTGCGGCTGTTCAGATCCCATTCGCGCCACGGCGCGATGACCTTGATATCGGGGTTGAGCGCATAATAGCCGAGCTCGAAACGCACCTGGTCATTGCCCTTGCCGGTCGCGCCATGCGCCACGGCATCAGCGCCGACCTTGGCCGCGATCTCGATCTGCTTCTTGGCGATGAGCGGACGGGCAATCGACGTGCCGAGCAGATAGAGCCCTTCATAGAGCGCGTTGGCGCGCATCATGGGGAAGATGTAGTCGCGGCAGAATTCCTCACGCACGTCTTCAATGAAGATGTGCTCTTCCTTCACGCCCGACATGCGCGCCTTCTGACGTGCGGGTTCGATCTCTTCGCCCTGCCCCAGATCGGCAGTGAAGGTCACGACTTCGCAGCCATAGGTCTGCTGAAGCCACTTCATGATGACACTGGTATCCAGCCCGCCCGAATAGGCGAGGACAACGCGGTTGATGTCTTGCTTGGCAGTCATGATGTCGGGGCTTTCCTGTTCGCCGGATGGACGCGTGCGCGCCTATGACGGATTGCCCCCAAACGCAACCGCAGCCTGATGTCAGACGGGCACCAATCCCAAAAAAGAAAAAGCCCTGCGGAAGCTTTCCGCAGGGCCAGTCTTGGGTCGCATTGTCTTGTATATCGGTGACGACCCCCCGACCGGTGGGGTGGCCGAGGGGCCGTCCCGTCAATCCTTCGCGGGAAGGATTAGCGGAGCAGGTTGAGCACGCCCTGCTGGCTCTGGTTGGCCTGGGCGAGCATGGCGGTCGACGCCTGCGCAAGGATCTGCGCCGAAGCGAGCTTCGTGGTTTCGACCGAGAAGTCGGCGTCTTCGATGCGCGACTTGGATTCGGACAGGTTCGTCACGGTCGACGTCAGGTTGTTGACGGTCGAGTCGAGACGGTTCTGCACGGCACCAAGCGAGGCGCGTTCCGTTGCAACCGTGTTGATCGCGTCGTCGATGGTGCCAAGCGCCGTCGAAGCGCCTGCCGCCGTCGAGATGTCGAGTGCGCCGACGTTCAGGCCGGTTGTGCCCGACCCAAGGTTGGCGATCTTGATGTTGACCGACTGGCCGGCGTCCACACCCGTCTGGATGTCCAGATCAGCCGTGCCGTCGAGCAGCGTCGTGCCGTTGAAGTCGGTGCGGGTCGCGATGTCGTCAATCTGCGCGGTCAGCGCGGTGAATTCCGACTGGAGCGCCGTGCGGTCCGACGCAGCGCCCGTGCCGCTCGAGGCCTGCACCGACAGTTCACGCATGCGGACGAGGATGTTCGACACTTCGCCCATCGCGCCTTCCGCCGTCTGGGCGAGCGAGATGCCGTCGTTCGAGTTGCGGATGGCCTGGTTCAGACCGCGGACCTTGGCATCCATGCGGGTCGCAATGGCGAGACCGGCGGCGTCGTCCTTGGCGCTGTTGATGCGCTTGCCGGACGACAGGCGCTGCATCGCCGTATCCAGGTTGTTGGTCGCAAGACGACCGACATTGTGCGCACGGAGCGCGCTGACGTTGGTGTTAATGACAGCCATGATTTTTTCCTTCCTTCAGCGACCGTCGGGGCATCGATCGGTCACAGGGCAGTTAACGTCGCTGCCGTGGTGCGGTTTAAATCCGGTCTGACGTTTTTCTGACGCAGCCGAACAAATCGACAATAATTCAACGCTTTATTGCGGATGGCACGTCCCTTGCTTTGGTAATCGCGGGCCCGGACGGGCGGCACCTTCAGAGCGAATTGAGAGGCATGAGTACCATCGACACGGGTCGGCTGATGCAGATGCGGTCAGCAATCCTGAACCAGAATTCCGCGTTGCAGCGGGCAGCAGGGCGCGAAGGCCCGGCGGCCGTCGGCGGCGCTGCGCCCGCGCAGGGCGGCGGATTTGGCGACACGATGGTCAACGCGCTCAAGGCGGTCAACGAACAGCAGGCCAAGGCGTCCGGGATCACCGAATCCTTCGAACGCGGCGAAACGAGTGACCTCGTGCAGGTCATGGTCGAGCGCCAGAAAGCCTCGGTCGGCTTTGAAGCCACGCTGCAGGTCCGCAACAAGCTGCTGTCCGCCTATCGCGACATCATGAACATGCCGGTGTAACCAAATGGCCGAACAAGACATCATTCCCGCCGGTTCTGCCGCGCGTCTCCAGATGGGCGGCCCGATGGGCAGCGTGCGCAGCTTCATGGCGCAACCGGCCGTCGCCCGCAGCCTGCCGGTGGTCGGCCTGCTCACCGCGCTTGCGATTGCGGCCGCCGCCTGGTGGGCATTCCACGTCCCGCCGCAGCGCCCGCTGTTTGAAGGGCTTGCCGAAAACGACAAGGCGGCAGTCGCCTCCTCGCTGCAGGCGGCGGGCATCGACTATACACTCGACGGTGGCTCGGGCGCGATCAGCGTCGCCGATCAGGATTTCCACAAGGCCCGGATGCTGCTTGCAGGGCAAGGCCTGCCCAAGGCCGCGCCGAGCGGCGATGCGCTGGTCAGTGCCATTCCGATGGGCGCCAGCCGCGCTGTCGAGGGCCAGACCCTGAAGGCCGCGCGCGAGGCCGACCTTGCCCGCACGATCGAAGCCATTGACGCCGTCGCCAGCGCGCGGGTCCATCTTGCCACGCCGGAGCCGAGCCTGTTCGTGCGCGACGCCGCTGAACCGGCCGCGTCGGTCATGCTGCGCCTGCAGCCGGGACGGACATTGTCCGACGCGCAGGTCCGGGCGATCCGTCACCTCGTCGCCTCCTCGGTCCCGGGGCTTGGCGCCGATCAGGTGTCGATCATCGACCAGTCGGGCGCGCTCCTGTCGCAACAGGGGGCCAATGGTGACGACCGCAATTTCCAGCTCCAGACCCAGATGGAGGAACGCTACCGTCAGGCCATCATCACGTTGCTGACCCCTGTCATGGGCGCAGGCAACTTCTCGACCGAAGTCCATGCCGAACTCGATGTGAGCGAAAGCCAGTCGACGCGTGAGACCTACCCCAAGGATGACGTCGCGCTCCGCCGCGAGGAAGGCAACAAGTCGACAGGCGCGACAGCGGCCCCCGCCATGGGAATCCCGGGCGCAACATCCAACACGCCGCCGCCCGCCACGCAGGTGGCCACCACGCCGCCCGCCGCACAGCCAGCGACGCCCGGAGCGGCCGCCCCGGCCCAGACCGAAGAACAATATTCGCGCAGCTTTGACGTCGGTCGGGAGATTTCGGTCACCCACCAGCCGGTCGGCCGTCTGAAGCGTGTTTCGGTGGCGGTGGCGCTCAACAGCACAAAGCCGCTCAAGCCCGCCGAGGTCCAGCAGATCGAGGCTCTGGTGCGCGGCGCCGTTGGCTATGACGCGCAGCGCGGTGACGTTGTCGCGCTCTCGATGCGGCCCTTTGCCAAGATCGAACAGCCCGAAGAAAAGCTGCTCGACAGCCCCTGGCTGATGCCGCTGCTGCAACAGGGCGGTGCGCTCCTCGGGGCGCTGCTCGCCTTCCTCTTCATCGGCCGTCCGATCATGAAGGCCCTGAAGCGTCCGGAAGGCGAGGCCGCTGTGGACGAAGCGCTCGCCGGTCAGCTGATGGCGGCGACCTCGCTCCCCGCCCCCGGTCGGCCGGTGACGCTCGCCATGATCGAGTCCGCCCCCAGCTATGAGGCGCGCGCCGAGCTTGTCCGGAACTTCGTCAAGCAGGACCCGGCACGCGCCGCGCTCGTCGTGCGGCAGCTGATGCAGGAAGGCCAGAAGAATGGCTGATCGCGAAGAAGGTGCCGCCGCCACGGTCGACGGAAAGTCGGCGGCTGCCGTCCTGATGATGCTCCTCGCCGAAGATGAGGCCGCCGCCATCGTCAGCCATCTCGATGCCAATGAGGTCAAGGCGCTGGGCAGTGCCATGCTCGGCGTCGCCGGCGTCAGCGAGGATCACGTCGATGCCGCGCTGGAGCTGTTTGCCGACAAATGCCGCGGCGTGAACCCGCTGGCGGCCGACCCGACGCCGCGCGTGCGCTCGGTGATCGAACAGGCGCTCGGCCCGGCACGCGCGGGCACACTGCTTGCCGACATCGCGCCTGTTTCCTCGCCCCGGCTGGCCGACATGCTCGACTGGATGGAGGTCGATATCCTCGTCTCGATCCTCGACAATGAACACCCGCAGGTCGGCGCGCTGATTGTCTCGAGCCTGACCGCCGATATTGCCGCACAGGCGCTCGGCCGTCTCGAGGAGGCGCGCCAAACCGACCTGCTGCTGCGCGCCGCACGGCTTGGCAAGGTCAGCATGGAAGCGCTCACCGAGCTGGAGGACATCGTCTCCCGCTATGTCGGGGACAGCGCGCCGCCCCCCAAGGTGGAACTGGGCGGCTCAACCGGCGTCGCCAAGATCATGAACAGCCTCGGCAAGCCCAAGGGCGAGCGCATCATCAAGGCCATCCGCAAGGCGGACAAGCCGATTGCCGACGCAATCGAAGAGGGCATGTTCGTCTTTGAAGACCTGCTCGATCTCGACGCCAAGGCGCTCGGCACGGTCATGCGTTCGGTCGATTCCGGGTCGCTGGTCTTTGCGCTGAAGGGCGCGAGCAAGGAACTGGTCGACCGCATCTTTGCCTCCATGTCGCAGCGTGCGGCCCAGTCCATCCAGGACGAGATGGCCGAAAAGACGATGGTCAAGCGCGCCGAAGTCGATGAGGCGCAAAAGGCCGTCATCGCGATTGCACGCCAGCTCGCCGATGCGGGCGAAATCGTGCTGGGATCGTCGGGCAATGACTATGTCTGAGGCACTTGCAGTCCCGCTGGGGGCGCTTCGGCCCCTTGTCAGCTCCTTCCGTCAGGGTCTGGGGACCACCACGGCCGGGCGCGGGCCAGACCTTGTCCAGCCCCAGCCGCAGGATGACTATGCACGCGGCTATGCCGACGGGCTGGCGGCGGCAGCGGCACGCACCGATGAGGACAGCCAGGCCGCAGACATGATCCGGCAGGCGATCGCGCAGCTGCGCGCAGAGCCTTCGGAAGAACTGGGCCTCTACATTGCCGAAGCGGTGTCGCGCATCGTCCACCAGATTGTCGGTGAGACGCCGGTCTCGCCCGACGAAATCACCCGCCGCGCGCAGGCAGCCGCAGCCCTCATCGCCGAAAATGACGCCGCAACCGCAATCCGGCTCCACCCGGAGGACGCCGCGCTGGTCGGGACGACGGTTGGCGACATCGCCGTCGTGGCCGAACCCGGCCTGCGCCGGGGCGACATTCTGGTCGATTGCGCGGCCGGCACCATTGAAGATGGCAATGCCCGTCGCCTCGCGGCGCTCGACGCCGCCCTTGGCCTTGGGGGTGGGCAATGAGCCGCCTGATGCCTGCCGCGCGCGACCGGCTGTCGGACTTTGCGCCACAATTCGGCCCGCTCCGCACAGGGCGTCTGGTCGGCCATGACGGCGTCATGCTGGAGGCCGAAGGGCTCGACCTGCCGCTCGGCGCGAGCGCCCGGATCCAGGCCGTCGATGGCCGCCGGATGCGCGGGGAAGTCGTCGGCTTTCGCGGCAGCCGCACCCTGCTCGTCCCGCTCGATGGCGCGGCACCCTATCGCGCGGGCAGCCGCATCGAACCCGATGCCGAGGCAGGCCGCGTCGCCTGTGGCAAGGCGCTCCTGGGGCGCATCATCGGCGCACATGGCGAACCGCTCGACGGGCGCGGACCGATCCTCGCGCGCGACAGCTGGCCGCTCCACGGGCCGGTCAGCAACCCGCTCAATCGCGGTCGCGTCGTCCGCCCGTTCGATCTCGGCGTACGCGCCGTCAACGGCCTCCTCACCGCAGGCGAGGGCCAGCGCATCGCGATCATCGCCGGGTCAGGCGTCGGCAAATCGGTCCTGATGGGGCAGATGCTCGCGGGCAGCGATTGCGATGTCGTCGTCGTTGGCCTCGTCGGTGAACGCGCGCGCGAAGTGACCGACTTCATCGAAACACGCCTCGCTGCCAGCCTGCGCCCCCGCGCGGTTGTGGTCGCGGTCCCTGCCGATCACCCCCCGCTCCTTCGGCTGCGCGCGGCGATGCGCGCGACCGCCATTGCCGAACATTTCCGGCATGAGGGCAAACGCGTTCTCCTCCTCATCGACAGCCTGACGCGCGTTGCCCATGCGCAGCGCGAAATCGGCCTCGCCCTCGGTGAGCCGCCAACGATGAAGGGCTATCCTCCGTCCGCTCTGGGCCTGATCCCCAGCCTCGTTGAACGCGCGGGACGCGATGTGCGTTCGGGCGGCTCGATCACGGCGCTCTACACGGTGCTCGCCGATGGCGGGGACAATGACGACCCGGTCGTCGATACGGCCCGCGCCATTGCCGATGGCCATATCATCCTGTCCCGTGCTTTGTCCGAACAGGCGGTTTTTCCGGCCATCGATGTCGGCAGATCGCTGTCGCGCGTCATGGCAGACATCGCCGATGCCGACCATCTCGCTGCGGCTGCCCGCTTCCGCCAGCTCTGGTCCACCTATGAGGACAATCGCGATCTCGTGCTGATGGGGGCCTATGTTGCCGGCAATGACGCCGTGCTGGACGAAGCTATCGCGCGGCGCGCCGACATGCTCGACTATCTGCGTCAGTCGCCGCACCACAATGTGCCGCTGGCTGCCGCGCGCGCACATCTTCTGGAGGCGTTCGCATGAGCCTTGTCGCCCGCCGCCAGCGCATCCTGTCCGTCCGCGCGCGCCAGACGCGGATCGCCCAGATCCGGCTCGCCGAGGCGCAGCGGCGGCTGGAACGGCTCGAAGGAACGGCTGGACAGCTCCGCCGCATGGCCGCCTCCCTGTCGGCCGAGGACGGCATGACGGACGGCCTCTCGCTCCGGGCGCTCGGCGAAATGGGGGAGCGGCTCGTGCAGGCAGCGCATCAGATGGAAACGCCGATCGCCAACGCTGCTGACGTCCGCGACCTGAAGCTTGCCGACAACATCATCGCCCGCCGGAATGAGAGCACCGCCGAAAAAATGGCTGAACGCGCCGCGCATCAGGCTGACCATGCCCGCATCGTGCGCAGCGACGCCAATAGGCCCTTCCGTCCCCGCCCCACGCGTCTGGGGTCAGAAAATTGACGCCGCTCCCCGCTGCCCCTGCCTTTCCCGTCGTGGCGCCGCCCGCAGCGCCGCCATCATCGCCCCTGCCCGCAGCGGCCGCTGCCCCGTCGCCTGTCGAGGCAGGAACGGCCGCGCCGCCGACCTTCGAGGCGCTGCGCCAGCATGTGCAGGCCAAAGTCCTGCCCGCCGCTGCCCTGCCGCAGCCGCCCGCCCTCATGGCTTCGGTCGCGCCCGCCATGCCAACCGCCCCGGCCAAGACCGTTGAGGCGGCGCCCGTCGATCCGGACACAGCGGATGCGCCGGACACGGACCTGCCTTCGCCAGAGGTCAGCCTGCTGCTGCCCATTGTCGGCATGGCGCCGCCGTCGCCGCCCCTCGCCCCCTCGCCCCCCGAAGCGCGCGGCTCTGGTCCACTTGGCGGGCTGTCGCCCCGAGGGCCGATGGCCAACCGAGGCGCAAATCCTGCGCCGACGCCCGTGTCGGCCCTTTCGATCGGCGACGGGGATAGCTCGGCAGGGGATGAGGCTGCTGCGGAATTTGCCCGGACCCTGCTCGCAGCACTCGGCCCCGGCGCGCATCAGGGCCCGCACGTCCAGCATCGCCCGGCCTTTGACTTTGCCGCCCCCGCTGCGTCAACGGACGCCCTGCCCCGCCTCGACATGCGCAGCGACGCCTGGCTCGACCGGCTGGCGCAGGACATTTCGGCGGCGGCGAGCAGCGACGGGAAGCTCAGCTTCCGCATCGTGCCGCCCCAGCTTGGTCGGCTCGATATCAACATCGAAACGCGCGATGCAGGCGTTGCCGTCCATATGAAGACCGATACGGGCGAAGCGCAGGCGATCGTCGCCAGCGCCCAGCCCCGCCTGCACGATGCCTTTGCCGCACAGGGCATCCGCGTGGCGGAAACCAGCGTGACGCAGAATGGCGGGGGCGATCTGCCGCGCCCGCATGTCGTCCCGCAAAAACCGCTGATCGAAGCCGTAAACGAAACCGAACGCGACGCCGCTGCGCCGACCCTGGGTCAGCCTGCAGGCCGCTTCGCCTGACCATCTGAAGGACTGACACCATGGCCAAGGACAACGCCCCTGTTGAGGGCAAGAAGAAGTCATCCATGAAGAAGATGCTCATCTTCGGACTGGGCGGCGTGCTGCTGCTCGGGGGCGGCGCAGGCGCAGGCCTTTATTTCGGCGGTGCCTTTGCGCCCCACGCCGAAGAGAAGAAGGAAGATCCGCACCGCCCCAAGCTCGTCGTGAAGAGCGAAGAGCCGGCTGAGGCCGGGGGTGAGGGCGAAGGCGGCGAAGCCAAGCCGGCGCCGCGCGTCGGCACGGTCTATGTCGAAAGCGACCGGATGAAGGTGGACCCCCGCAAATACGAGGCGGGATATCTGCCCCTGCCCGAAAACTTCACCTCGAACCTCGCCAATGGGGACGGGTTCGTGCAGGTCGGCCTCAGCGTCTCGACCTATTATGACGACAAGGTGTTCGCCAATGTGAAGCGGCACATGGTGCCGATCCGCTCTGCGATCCTCATGGTCCTGTCGCTTCAGGACGGCGTCGGCCTCTCCACCCCCGAAGGCAAGACGCACCTGCAGAAGGAGCTGACTGAAGCGATCAACAAGGTGCTGCGCGAGAAGGAAGGCTTTGGCGGCATCGACAATGTCTATTTTTCGAATCTGGTGATCCAGTGACGCTTGCCGGGATGCGTACCGCCGACGTCCAGCCGGCCTCGCTTGAGGTCAGCGGAGACCGGGGACAGGAAATTGTCGACGCCCTCAACATCGTCACAGACCGCATGGTCGACGATGTGTCAGCCGCGCTGACCACGATGGGGCTGACGGTCGCGGTCTCCCCCGACCGGTCGGAGACGATCCGCTTTGGTGACTGGCACGCTGGCCTGTCGCCGCTCTGCGCCGTCGCCGTGTGCAAGATGCCGCCGCTCAAGGGCCAGATTCTCATTTCGGTGCCGCCCGCGTTGGTCGCGCGGCTGACCGACATCTTCTTCGGCGGTGATGGCGAGAGCGTCGCCGACCGGACAAGCTTCACGCCGACCGAACAGCGCATCTTCCTCCGCCTCGCAGACATGCTGGCCGATGCCCATTCGCAGGCCTGGCCCGGCCCCGCCACACCCGAAATCTCGGCCATTGAGACTGTGCGCAACAATCTGCGCATGGCGCGCGACGGTGACCCGGCCATCATGCAGTCGCTGACGATCCAGCGCGGCAAGACGCAACTGGGGCGGATCGAATTCGTCCATGCCGCGCCCCAGTTGCGCGGCATGTTCGGGCCCGATGAGGCAGGTGTCAAAGAACCGGCAAGCCCGGTCTGGCGCAAGCAGATCGAGGCCGCGATGCTGCAGGTCCACCTGCCGGTGCGGTCGGTCATCGCGCGTCCGGAAATCACCGTAGAAACGCTTTTCCGCCTGTCTCCGGGCGACATCATTCCCCTCATCCTGCCTCAGACGGTGCCTGTCATCGTATCTGGCAGAGTTCTTGCAAGAGGTTCGATTGGCGAGGCCAATGGTCGCGCCGCGATCAGAATCGAACAGCTTGAAGAACGGAACAGTGTATGAGCGACATGACCGAAGCCCCGGACGCCGGTGCGCGCGCCAGGGCCCAGGAATTCAGCGGTCCCAATTATGAACTCCTCTCGGGCGTCTCGCTGCGCCTGTCGGTCGAGGCCGGATCGACATCGATGCCGCTGGCAGAATTGCTCGCCCTCAACGAAGGCAGCGTGGTCGAACTGAACCGTCAGGCGGGTGAACTGCTCGACGTGATGGTCAACGGCACCGTCGTCGCCAAGGGAGAGATCGTCACCGTGGATGGCCGCTATGGCATCCGCATTGTCGAAGTCGCGTCCGCCAACCAGCGGGCGGCCGGCGTCGAAAGGCGGTGACATGGGCGAGTATATTCTGCGCCTCGTCGCGCTGATCCCCATGGTGGGCGGGCTCGCCTGGGGCTCGCTGTGGATGTGGAAGAAGCTGCAGCTGGGCCTGCCCGCGCAGGGCGGTGCCAAGGACAACAGCCGGTCGCTCCGCATCGTCGAGGTGCTCCCGCTCGGTCTCGGCAGCAAGCTCGCCATTGTCGAGTTTCAGGGCCGCGAACTGCTCGTTTCCGTGTCCAAGTCTGACGTCCGTCTGATTGCCGACAGCCATGATTAAGTTCATCTGCCGTGCGGCAGCCGTCGCCGCCCTGTGCGTCGCGGCGCCCGCCTTTGCACAGGAAGCGCAGATGCAGGGCGCGCTCTCCAGCCTGGCCGGGGACGGCAAGCCCCTGTCGCTGTCGCTGCAGGTGCTCCTGCTGATGAGCCTGCTGACGATCCTGCCGTCGCTTGTCCTCATGATGACGAGCTTCACGCGGATCATCATTGTCCTGTCGATCCTGCGACAGGCGCTCGGCCTGCAGAACACGCCGCCCAACCAGGTGCTGGTGGGACTGTCGCTGTTCCTGTCCATATTCGTGATGCAGCCGCAGCTGAGCGAGATCAACAAGACCGCCTTCCAGCCCTATATGGCAAACCAGATGCCGATCGATCAGGGCATCGTCCGTTCGGGCGAGGTGCTGCACGGCTTCATGATGCAGCAGACGCGCAAGACCGACCTGCTGCTCTTTGCCGATCTGGCCAAGGCCCCCAAGTTCAAATCGCCAAAGGACGTGCCCTTTGCGATCCTGCTCCCCGCTTATGTGACGAGCGAGCTCAAGACCGCGTTCCAGATCGGCTTCCTGATCTTCCTGCCGTTCCTCATCATCGACCTCATCGTTTCCTCAGCGCTGATGTCGCTGGGCATGATGATGCTGTCACCGGCGGTGGTCGCGATGCCGTTCAAGCTGCTGCTGTTCGTCCTCATCGACGGCTGGGCGCTGACGATGGGCTCGCTCGCCGCCTCGTTCGGGACGTGACACGATGGAGTCGATGGAATTCCTTGCAGTCGCGCAGCAGGCGCTGTGGATCCTCGCTTTGGCCTCCGCGCCGATCCTGATCCCGGCGCTGTTGACGGGCGTGCTGCTCGGCATGGTGCAGGCGGCGACCTCGATCAACGAACAGACGCTCACCTTCGTGCCAAAGCTCGTCGTGACGGCGGCCTGCCTTGCCATCTTCGGCGGCAGCATCCTCGCCTTGCTCGTCGATTTCACGCAGGATCTGTTCGCGATGATCCCGGACATGGTCCGATGATCCCATCCGGCCTCATCCAGTTTGAGGCATCGCTCTGGCTCTGGATTTTCGCAGCGATCCGGCCCGGTGCGGCATTCCTTGTCGCCCCCCTGTTCGGCGCGCCGGGCGTGCCGATGCAGTTGCGGCTGGTCGTCGCCATGGCGCTGGGCATGCCCGCGCTTGCAGCGGGCCATGTCGCCCTGCCGCCCGATGGGCTGATGTCACTGACCGGGGTGCTGGCCATCGCGGGCGAAGTGACCGCCGGGCTCGCCCTTGGTCTTGCCACGCAGATCGGCTTTGCCGCAGCCATTGCAGCCGGGGAAACGATCAGCAACGCCATGGGCCTCGGCTTTGCCGCGATGGCCGATCCGCTGAGCGGTGCGCCCAATCCCGCCATCGGGCAGTTTCTGTCGATGGTTGCGCTCTTCCTGTTTCTGGGGACGGGCGGCCATCTCGCGCTCGCCGCCATCATTGCGGAAAGCTATGCCGCGCTCCCGGCGGGGCAGGCATGGCTTGGCCATGATGCCGTCGGCAGCCTCGTAGAGTTTGGAGGCGTCATTCTGGCCGCCGGCGTGGTGATCGCCATGCCGGTCGCCTTTGCGCTGGTCCTTGTGCAGATCGGCATGGGCGTGCTCACCCGCTCGGCCCCGGCACTCAATCTCTTTGCAGTCGGGATGCCGGCGGCATCGCTTGCCGGGATCATCCTTCTCGCCCTTGCTCTTCCCGCCATGACCGGATCGATCAGCCTCGCGCTGCGCGACGGGCTGGACATGGCGCGCACGCTCGCGGGGCGCTGATCCATGGCCGACGTCGATCGCGACCAGAAGACCGAAGAAGCGACCGCCAAGCGCAAGCGCGAGTCGGCGGAAAAGGGCGATGTTCTCGCCTCCCGCGAACTGGCGACCGCGCTTGCGATGGCCTTCGGAACCGGCTGGATCGCGCTGGCCGGAGGCTGGGCCGTCTCCACCTGGGGGCGGATGCTGAAGGCCGGACTGTCGCTCGAACCCGGCGTGACGCGGGACTTTGATGTGGGGCACAAGGTTACGGAGATGATCGGCCTTGCCGCGCTGCCGCTGCTTGGCCTGTTCGGCGCGATGCTGCTCGCCGCCCTTGCGGGGCCCGCGCTCCTGGGCTCGCTCGGCTTTCGGGGGGGGGCGATGGCGCCCAAGGCGTCCAAGCTGAGCCCGGCAGCCGGGCTGCGACGCATGTTCGGCACCCAGGGCGCGGCCGAACTCGGCAAGTCGATCGTCAAGGTGGCGTTCCTTGGCGGCGTTGGCTGGTGGTCCCTTTCGGGCGATATCGACCGCCTCAACGGCCTTGCCGCCAATGATGCCCATGCAGCGGCGGCGACTTTGGGGTCGATGCTCGTGCATCTGCTGCTGTCGCTGACCATCGCGCTCGCCGCGATTGCCGCCATCGACGTGCCGATCCAGATCCGCCAGCGCAACGCGCGGCTGCGCATGTCGAAGCAGGAAGTGCGCGACGAGCACAAGGAGACCGATGGACGGCCCGAAGTGAAGGCCGCGATCCGGCAGCGGCAGCACGCCCTGCTCAGCGGATCGGCGCGCAAGGCCGTGACCGAAGCCGCCGTCATCCTGACCAACCCGACGCACTTCTCGGTCGCGCTGCGTTACCGCCCGGGCATCGATGCTGCGCCCTTCGTCGTCGCGCGCGGACGCGGAGAAACCGCGCTTGCCATCCGTGAACTGGCGAAGGAAGCGGACGTCCCCATGCTCGAATATCCGCAGCTCACCCGCGCCATCTACTTCACCACGCGCGCGGGACAGCCGGTCTCGCACGACCTCTATATCGCGGTCGCCACGGTGCTGGCATTCGTCTTCAACCTTGAGGCCGCGCTCGCCACCGGGGCACAGCAACCTGATATCGACGTGCCCGACAATCTGCGCTTTGACGCGTCCGGACGTCCCGAGACCTAAAGTCCGCGCTCCATCCGCCGTTCCCATTGGCGAGGAAGGACGCGACACATGGTCAGTTCGATTGCATCAACATTGGGGGTAGGCTCCGGGATCGACGTCACCCAGCTGGTGAACGATCTGGCCGAAGCCTCGCGCGCCCCGAAGGTCGAGCGCCTCAACAAGCGGCAGAGCGACGTCAAGGCGCAGATCAGCGCCCTGGCGCAGGCGCGCTCCGACCTTGAATCGTTCACCGACACGCTCGGCAAGGTCATTACCGAAGGGTCGCTCAAATCAAAGCCGACCGTCAGCAACGACGCCGTGCTCGGCGCGGCCGCCAACGATCAGGCACAGGCGGGCGCGATCGCCGCAGATATCGAAATCACCCAGCTCGCCCGCGCGCAGACGCTCGTGTCGGCAAATTTCAGCGCGGCGACCGACCCTGTCGGGCAGGGCACGATGACACTCAGCATCGGCGGCGTGGATCATGCCATCGTGATCGATGCAACCAATGACAGCCTGAACGGCGTTGCCGCCGCGATCAATGGCGCCAATGCGGGCGTGACGGCGAGCGTCCAGTCCGAAAATGGCGGTGTCCGTCTCGTCCTCAAGGGGCCTTCGGGCGCCGCAAACGCCTTTACGCTCAGCGGGAGCGCCGCGTTCGACTTTCCGTCTGCGACCTCCGGCATGACCCGCGCGCAAACCGCGCAGGACGCACTTCTGAAGGTTGACGGCGTGCCCTATCAGCGGCCCACCAACACGGTCAGCGACATCGTGACCGGCCTGACGTTGACGCTCAAAAAGGCGGCGCCCGGCGAGACGGTGTCGCTCACCGCCAGCCGCCCGATTGATGCCCTCCGATCGACGATGACCGACTTTGTGAGCGTCTTCAACGACATGAAGTCCAACATCTCCAAGGCACGCAGCAGCACGAACAGCCGGTCGCTGTTCGAGCTGGAGCGCAAGCTGAGCGCGGTCCTTTCCAAATCGCTGACCAGCACGGCGGTCGGTCCGCGCAGCATGGCGGACCTTGGCGTCACCACCAATCGCGACGGATCGGTCACGCTCGACAGCAAGAAGCTGGACGTCGCGCTCAAGGCCTATCCCGATGCTGTCGAAGCCATCTTCGCCCCACTGCGTGACGCCACCCACACCGAGGTGACCGACCCAGGCATTGGCGGGGCGATGGCGGCGCTGAAGTCGAGCGAGACCGACAGCGGCGGCGGCCTTGCTGCGCTGAAACTCCGGCTGGAACGCGAACAGAAGGATATCGACAGCGACCGCACCCGCATCGACGCGCGCGAGGCCGCCTACAAGGCCCGGCTGCTCAAGAATCTGAGCGGCATGGACAGCCGCGTCGCCAACATCAGGGCCACCCAGTCCTATCTCCAGCAGCAAATTGACCAGTGGAACAAGGCGTAATGACCGTTGCCCATCACCCCGGCCAGGCGCGCATGCATTATGAAGCCATGGCCTATTCAAGCCGCATCGAAGGCGCGTCCCCGCATGAGCTGGTGTCGATCCTCTATGATGAGCTCATTCTCGCGCTGACGCTCCTGTCCTTCTCCATGCAGGCCGGGGATTCGGTGAAGATGAATGCGCAGTTCGGCCGCGCGTCGGGGATCATCCACGCGCTGGAGGCGGGACTTGACCATGACCTTGGCGGGCCGCTCGCCGAGAGTCTTGCCGGTATTTATCGCAGTGCGCGCACGGAGATGATGATGGCGCGCGAAACCCGAAACGCGGAGCGGGTGGACCGGCTGGCGCAGGCCTTTTCCGACATGAGCGACAGCTGGAAAAAGATCGCCGCCTGACATTCGTCGATCAAACGTTGTCATAAGCCGGCAAATCGGCTCTCCTTCCGGCACGGGAGGAGAGACCAATGACGTTCAGGACTATCGCGCGCTGTCTCGCGCTCATCGCAGTTGTGGCACCCTTATCCGCTTTTGCGGCAGCACAGGGCTTTGATCCGGATGCTGCCACACAGGCCTATCTCGCCACGCTGAAGGGCGCGGCGCGGGCAAAATCCGATGCCTATTTCGAAGGTGGTTACTGGCTGATCCTATGGGGCACGCTGGTTGCCATCCTGAGCGAACTTGTCGTTCTCCGCACCGGCCTGTCCGCGCGCTTCCGGGACTGGGCCGAGCGCGTGTCCGGGCGCAAATTCCTCCAGTACATGCTCTATGCCCTGCCCTATGGCATCTTCGGCACGGTCATCACGCTGCCCTGGACGATCTACACTGGCTTCTTCCGCGAACGCCAATATGACCTGATGAACCAGAGCTTCGGCGCCTGGCTGGGCGAGCAGGGCATTTCGTTCCTCATTTCGACCGTCATCGGCGCCATCGTCATCGCGCTGGTCATGTGGGGCATCTCGCGCAGCCCGAAGCGCTGGTGGATGTGGGGATCCGGCGTCACTGCCGCATTCCTCGCGCTCATCATTCTCGTGTCGCCGGTCTTCATCAGCCCGCTCTTCAACACCTATACCGAAATGCCCAAGGGGCCGCTGCGCGACCGCATCGTCGCCATGGCCGCCTCGCAGAATGTCCCGGCCGAGCACATCTATGTCTTCGACCAGTCAAAGCAGCACAAGCGCATCTCCGCCAATGTGTCCGGCCTTGGCCCGACGATCCGCATCTCGCTCAACGACAATCTGCTCGAACGCTCGACACCGGACGAAGTGGCAGCCGTCATGGGTCATGAGCTGGGGCACTATGTCCTTGGCCATGTCTGGAAGCTGGTCCTGTCCTTCACGCTTATCTTCACGCTCGCCTTCTGGATTGCCTCGCGCGTCGTGCCCGCAATCCTCGCGCGCTATGGTGACAGATGGAAGCTGCGCGGCGTCGCAGATGTTGCGGCGATCCCCGTCTATTCGATGGTGCTGGCGGCTTTCATGCTGGTCACGACACCGATCACCAAATCGGTGGTGCGCATGACGGAAAGTGAAGCGGACGCCTTTGGGCTGGATGTTGCGCGTGCGCCGGATGGCTTTGCGTCGGCCGCGATGAAGCTGTCCGAATATCGCAAGATCGAGCCGACCGCGCTGGAGGAAATCCTCTTCTACGACCATCCGTCGGGCAAGACGCGTGTCTCCATGTCGATGCAGTGGAAGGCAAAGCACCTCGCAGAGGTTGAAGCGCAGGCAAAGTAAGGGCATCGCACCGGGCGATGCCAACACTGCTCATCTTCGGGCTCGGCTATACGGCCAGCCATCTCGCGACTGCGCTGCGTCAGCAGGGGTGGGACGTGCTCGCCACCGGGTCGGCCGGAACGATGGCGTTTGATGACGCCGCCTCTGTCCGGCTGGCGCTTGGTGCTGCAACACATGTGCTGTCGTCGGTCCCGCCGGTCGCTGACGGTGATCCGGTGCTCAACACCTATGGGGCCGAGCTGACGGCGCGGCGTGACCTATGGCTTGGCTATCTGTCCTCGACCGGCGTCTATGGCGACACAAACGGGGCCTGGGTGGACGAAAGCGCGCCCATCAAGGGCCGACGCGGCAGCCGCAATGAGGCGGACGCCTTGTGGCTGGCGCGGGGGGCCCGCGTCTTCCGCCTGCCGGGCATCTATGGCCCCGGTCGGTCGGCGCTGGAGCGCGTGCGCGAGGGCAAGGCCCATCGGATCGATCTGCCCGATCAGGTCTTCAGCCGGGTCCATGTCGAGGATATCGTCTCGGGCGTGGTCGCGGCCTTCGCCGGGCCGCCCGGCGCCTATAATCTGGCCGATGACCTGCCCTGTTCTCAAAACGCGGTCATCGAACATGCCTGCCGTCTGATGGGCGCCGAAATGCCCCCGGTGCAGAGCATGGACGAAGCCGGCCTGTCGCCGATGGCGCGGGCCTTTTACGCGGAAAACCGGCGCGTCGCGAATGGCAAGGCAAAGCGGTTGCTCGGCTGGACGCCGCGCTATCCGGACTATCGAGCGGGTCTCGCCGCCTGCCTTGGCGCAGGCGGCCCCGACCTCACTTCTTCGGCTTGAGCCCGTCGAGTGCGTTCCGGCCGAAAGAGGCGATCATCTCACCGACTTCCTTGACCTGTGCGACCGACCGGGCGCTCTGCTCCTTCACAAAGCTCGCCTGAACGCGGACAATGTCCTTCACATCCTTTGACTGCGCGATCTTGCGCATCGCCGCAAAGGCTTCCTTCGCGTTCTCTTCGGCATGGTCGATGACGCGCGCATTCAGCTTCGCGGCATTGCCCATCGCCCGCTCCGCCGACTGACGGATCTTCTTGCCCGCCTTCTGCGCAGCATTGCCCGCGTCCTCGACGGCCTCTTCAACGACATGTTCGACCTTCTTGCGCGCCTTGGCTGCAGCCTTGGCGGCGGTCTGCGCCCTTTTCTTGATCTCCGCGCCGGTTGTCTTCTTGGCCATGCCCGTCTCCTCTCCATAGGGGGTCCAGTGGAGCGCCGAAGCTAAACCAAAGCGCGCGCGCTTACGAGTCCGCTGTTCGCTTGGGCGCGCTGAGGGCGATGACCATGCCAATGAGGACGATGACGCCGCCCATTCCGGCCATCAGCGACCAGCGATAGCCTTCGAAAGCGGTCGAAATCGCCATGGCGACAACAGGAATGAGGACGTTCGAAAATCCGGCCTTGCCCGGGCCGATGACGCGGATCAGCCCGAAATAGAGCGTGAAGGTGACCGCACTCGCCGCAATCGAGAGATAGGCGAGACCCAGATAGAAGGCGCCGTTCGTCGGGATGACCGGCGGGCCGAGCGTCGCCCATGACCACAGTCCGTTGAGCGTCGTCCCGATCAGCATGGCCCAGCCGATGAGGCTCATCATCGGCAGGCGGCGCGCCGGGCCGGAGGCCTGCAGGACATTGGCGACCGACGCGGTCATGACGGCGGCGAGCGTCAGGCCGACGCCCAGCAGCGTTTCCTCCGCGCTGCCCGGATCATCTCGCACCTCATGGATGAAGAGCAGCGCGACGCCGACCATCGCCAGCGCAGAGCCACCGATAAAGCGCGGCGAAACGCGGTCGCCCAGAAAGATGCTGCCCAAAATGGCATTGGGGACGACCAGCAAGGCAAAGATGACCGCGACCAGCCCCGACGTCACATGATGCTCCGCCTCATAGACGAGGTTGAAGTTGGCGGTGAACTGAAGCGCGCCCACAAGGATGACAAAGGCAAACTCGCGCGGGGTGAACCAAAGGCGTTCCCGTTTGAAGGCCGCAAGCGCGAGCATCGCGATCCCGCCGAAGAGGAAACGGTAGGTGACCGACCAGCTGGGCGGCACTTCCGCGATCTGGCCCCGGATGACAAACCAGGTCGAGCCCCAGATCAGCGTGATCGTGGCAAACGGGATGAGGATCCGCGGGTTCAGGAAGGATGTGGAGGCCGGACCGCTCACAGTGCGGCAATCGCAGCGGCGAAGGCCTCAATCTCGGCTGCGGGCTGATCCCAGCTGACGACGAAGCGGACCTCGCCCTCGGCCCAGTCGTAAAAGTCGAAGCCCTGCGCGCGCAGTCGGGCGGCCTCGTCCGGCGTCATGCGGGCAAAGACCTCATTGGCCTCGACCGGCTGGAACAGCCGCGCGCCGCAGGCCGCACCCAGCTTTTGCGCGCCGGCATTGGCCGCGCGCGCATTGTCCAGCCAGACATCGTCCTGCAGGAGCGCGACGATCTGCGCCGCCATGTAGCGGCCCTTGGAGAGCAGATGCCCGGCGCGCTTGCGGCGCTCCGCCACGCCTTTCGCCTTGTCGCGGTCAAAATGGACAAGGCACTCGGCCGACATGCCGCCATTCTTCGTAAAGCCGAAGGAGAGAACGTCGATGCCCGCCCGCCAGGTCACATCGGCCGGCGCACAACCAAGCGTCACGATGGCATTGGCAAAGCGCGCGCCATCCATGTGAAAGCCAAGGCCCTGCGCCTTTGCGATCTCGCCCAGCGCGGCCACCTCGTCCGGCGCATAGATGCGCCCATATTCAGTCGCATTGGTGATCGACAGCGCGTGCGGCTGTGCCCAGTGGACGCCACCCGGCGTCGCTGCGAGCTTCGCCTTGAGCGCATCCGCCGTCACCTTTGCGCCATCACCGTCGATGAGCGCGAGCTTGGCCCCGTGCGTGTAGAATTCGGGCGCGCCGCATTCGTCATTCTGAATGTGCGCGTCGCGGTGGCACAGGACACTGCCATAAGGCGGGCACAGGCTGGCGAGCGCGAGCGAATTGGCCGCCGTGCCGGTCGCGACCCAGAGGGCGGTCACGTCCGTCTCGAACAGGTCGGACATCACCGTGTCGAGCGATTTGCTGATGGCATCGCCATCATAAGCAGTGTCGACGCGGTTGCAGGCGGACATCGCCTCCAGCACGGCGGGATGAACACTGGCGGCATTGTCGGAAAAGAAGCGCATGGCCAGACCCTTGAAAGGGCGGCTGCCGTTCGTCAACTGGCGAGAAGGGAATGGTGCTGCCGGAGAGGATTGAACTCTCGACCTCTCCCTTACCAAGGGAGTGCTCTACCACTGAGCTACGGCAGCAAGACCATGGAGCGCGGGAGCGGAGCCCCGTCGCGATGCCGCGCGCCTATGGACAAAAGCTATGGACGGGTCAAGCACATCGCGTCAAATGGTCGGGAAATGACCAAGAAAGACCCCGAAAAGGAACGCCGTCTGGCCGAGGCGCTCCGCGCCAATCTGCGGAAGCGCAAGATGCCGCAACCGACGCCCGATGAGTCGCGCAAGGACGAAACGCGATGAGCACCGTGCTCCATTTTGCGGGGCATGACGGCCTTGATCTGCGCGCCGAAGCGAGCGGGCCTGTTGACGGCGCGCCCGTCCTTCTCGTCCATGGCGGCGGACAGACGCGCCGGGCCTGGCGGCGGGCGGCCGAGGCCATTGCGGCGCACGGCTATCGCGCGATTGCGCTCGACCTGCGCGGGCATGGCGAAAGCGCCTGGTGCGACAATGGCCATTACGCGCTGACGCACTTCGCCGAAGACATCGTTGCCGTTACCCGGCAGCTGGCGCAGCGCCCCCATTATGTCGGCGCATCGCTGGGCGGGCTGTCGGGCCTGCTGGCGGAAGGCGACATCAATCCGGGCGGCTTTGCGAGCCTGACGCTGGTCGACATCACACCCAACATGTCGCCCGATGGTGTCGCGCGGATCACCGGCTTCATGGCCCGGCACATGGAAGAGGGGTTCGCTTCCCCCGAGGAAGCCGCCGAGGCAATTGCCGCCTATACGCCCCACCGCGAAAAGCGGGGGCCGAGCGACAGTTTGAAGCACTATCTGCGGCTCGACGCAGACGGGCGCTATCGCTGGCATTGGGACCCCGCCTTCATCACCGGCATCGACGCGGATACCGGTGGCGCCACCCAGCGGCTCGAGAACGCCGCCCGCGCGTTGCGCCTGCCCGTCCATCTGGTGCGCGGGCAGTCGAGCGATCTCGTCACCGAAGCGGCAGCGCAGGACTTCCTGAAGCTCGTGCCGCACGCCCGCTATGATGACATTGCAGGCACCGGCCATATGGTCGTCGGTGACCGGAACGACGTCTTCTGCGACGTCATCCTCGGGTTCTTGAGAGAGCTGACGCCCGCTTAGCCCAGCGAGCGGCAGCAGTCCTCCAGCCACGCCTTGGCGTCGCCGTCCAGCTGCGGGCCGACAATGGCCAGCACCTTGGCGTGATAGTCATCCCACCAGCGCAGTTCATCGCGGGTGAGGAGGCTGGTTTCGACAAGCGCGCGATCGATCGGCGCGTAGGTCAGCGTTTCAAAGCCGAAATAGCGGCCTTCCGCGCCCGCAATCTCGCGTTCCTCAACGAGCACGAGATTTTCGGTGCGGATGCCGAAATGGCCGACCTTGTAATAGCCCGGCTCGTTCGAGAGGAACATGCCGGGGACCAGAGGTTCTTCGGTACCGGCCTGCCCGCCCGTGCCCTTGGCGATGCGCTGCGGGCCTTCATGGACCGACAGGAACGCGCCGACGCCATGGCCTGTGCCATGCGCATAATCGACGCCCGCTTCCCACAGGGGGAGCCGCGCCAGCGTGTCGAGCTGGCTGCCCCGCGTCCCTTCCGGGAAGACTGCGCGGGCAAGCGCGATATGACCCTTCAGGACGCGCGTGTAGCGGTCCTTCATTTCCGCCGTCGGCTCACCCGGACCGATCCAGACGGTGCGCGTCACATCGGTGGTGCCATCCAGATACTGCCCACCGGAATCGACAAGGTAGATGCTGCCCGGCGCAATCTCCAGATTGCTGCCTTCATCGACGCGGTAGTGCGGCAGCGCGGCGTGCGGGCCCGCCGCCGAGATCGTGTCGAACGACAGATCGCGCAGCAGCCCGGTCGCGGCACGGAAGTCCTGCAGCTTGGCGGCGGCCGACAATTCGGTCTGGCCGCCCTTGGGCGCTTCAACCGACAGCCAGTGGAGGAAGCGCGTGAGTGCAGCCCCATCGCGCTTTTGCGCGGCACGATGTCCGGCTTGCTCAACGGGGTTCTTGATCGCGCGCGGCAGCACCGTCGGGTCGCGCGTTTCAACGAGCGTCGCGCCGCCCGCCTTCAGGCGTGAGAAGATCGCCGACACGGCCCGCTCCGGGTCCACCGCGACACGCTTGCCGGCCATCGCCGCAAGCGCGGGCGTGAACGCTGCGCGGTCGTGCACGCGCACCGCATTGCCAAGATGCTGGCGCACGGCATCATCGATCTTGGCGGGATCGACATAGAGGTCCGCCGTTCCATCGGCATTGAGGATGGCAAAGGAGAGCGCAACCGGCGTGCGCTCCACATCGCTGCCGCGCACGTTGAACAGCCATGCGACACTGTCGAGCGCGCTGATGATCGCGGCGTCGAGATTGTCCCTGGCGAGCCATTCGGCCACTTCCTGCCGCTTTTCGGCAGAGCTGCGGCCGGTATACTGATCCTCGAGCACGATCAGCTTCGCTGCCGAAGGTGCGGGCTGATTCTCCCACACGGCATCGACCGGATTGCGATCCACCGCGACGAGTTCGGCACCTTTTTCCGCCAGCGCCTTGGTCGCTGCCTCGACCCAGGTCTTGGTGTGGACCCAAGGGTCATAGCCGATCCGCGCACCCTGCGGCGCGTGCTCGGCCAGCCACGCCGACATCGTCGTTTCCGGCACCGACTGGTACGACCAGTGCTTGCCATCGACCTGTTCCCGCACCTGAATGGTGTAGCGCCCGTCGACGAAGATCGCCGCTTCCTCCGACAGCACCGCCGCAGACCCCGCCGACCCGCCAAAGCCCGTCAGCCACGCCAGCCGCTGCGCATAGGCCCCGACATATTCGGACATATGCTCATCGCAGATCGGGACGACGAAGCCGTCGAGACGGTCTTCCTTCAACTGCGCGCGGAGGGCGGCAAGGCGGTCTTCATAGCTGGACATAAGATGCAGGCTTCCGGTGTTCGAATGGGTGTTGAGAACGGATATAGGGAACTCCCGCCGCATCGTCATCCCGAACTTGTTTCGGGATAACAGGCGGCGGGTCGCCGATCAGCTTTCGGGCACCCAAACCGGTTATGCTGAAACAAGTTCAGCATGACGAGTTTGATCTAGCGCCCCCTCGCGCTCAGGCTGAGCTTGTCGAAGCCTGCTTGCCGGGAAGCAGGGCGAACGCACCCTTCGACAGGCTCAGGGTGAGCGCGGCTGAGGGTTTGCCCCCCTACCCCACCGACGCGTTGAGCGTCTCCACGGCCTCGGCATAGTCCGCCATGAAGTCCTGCACCACCGATCGCGCCGACGTGATGTCGCTCACCAGGCCCACGCCCTGCCCGACGAAATAGGTGACGAGCGGAACGGCCGCGGCATTGCCGCCTTCGGCCGACTTGGTCGCCTTGTGGATGGCGGGTTCGGCGATGAGCGACTGCATCGGCATGGGGAGCGCGCCGGGGCTGTCCGGGCCTTCCCAGGCATTTGTCCACGCCGAGACGAGCTGGCGCGAATATTTGCCGGTGCGGCCCTTGGAGCGGACGGTGTCGCGCGAGCGGGCAGCGACCATCTTTTCGCGGAAGATCTGCGAGCATTCGCTTTCGGTCGTGGCGAGCCAGACCGAGCCGGTCCAGGCCCCCGCCGCGCCCATCGCCATACACGCGGCCATCTGCGCGCCGGTCATGATGCCGCCTGCCGCCAGCACGGGCACGTCATGCCCGGCCGCCTTCAGCGCGCGGACGACTTCGGGGATGAGGACCAGTGTTGACACTTCGCCGCAATGGCCGCCGGCCTCACCGCCCTGCGCCACGATCACGTCGCAGCCAGCTTCGGCGAGACGCAAGGCATGCTCCTTTGCGCCCGCCAGTGCGCCCACCGGCACATTGTGTGCGCGGCCCATGTCGATCATCTCCTGCGGCGGCTTGCCGAGCGCGTTCACGATCATCTTGATCGGGTGGTTGAAGGCGACGCGGAGCAGCTCCATCGCCTCTTCGGGCCAGAAGGGTGGCGGCGCATCCTCGCTGCGCGCGCGCGCATGTTCGCCCGCGCCTTCGACGCCGTGCTGCTTCAGCAGATCATCGACGAACGCACGGTGCTGCGGCGGGATGCGCTCGGCCAGCTTCTTGGAGGTGAGGCCCGTCTCATTCTTCACGCTCAGATTTTCGGGGATGAGAACGTCGATACCATAGGGCTTGCCGTCGACATGCGCGTCGATCCATTGCAGCTCGACCTCAAGCTCTTCCGGGTTGAACGCGGTGGCCCCAAGCACGCCAAAGCCACCCGCCTTGGACACGGCGGCGACCACGTCGCGGCAATGGCTGAAGGCGAAGAGCGGAAACTCGATCCCGAGCCGTTCGCACAATTTGTTCGTCATGATTTGCCTCTCCTTATGTGCCGTGTATCACGAAGCCTCCCAAGGAATTCAACATGTCAAAAGCAACAGTCATTCTCGCCGCCCTCCTGATGGGTCTTGCGCTCGGCGTCGTGTTCGATGCGGGCCATGAAGGCCTGACCGAGGCCGCCGATGTCATCGGGACGCTCTGGCTGAACGGCCTCAGGATGACGGTCGTGCCTCTGGTGGTCGCGCTTCTTGTCACGGGCATCGCGCAGACGGCGGCCGCCGCGCGCGCGGGCAAGCTGGCCTTCCGCGCGGTGCTGACGATGATTACGATCCTGTGGTGCTCGGCAACGATGGCCGCGTTCGTGACGCCTGCGCTGCTCAGTGCCTTCCCCATGCCCGTCGAGGCCGGTGCCGCACTCAAGCAGGCGCTGTCCTCCGCACCCAGCACAGGCGAGGTCAAACCGTTTTCCGAATTCCTGCGCGCCATCGTGCCGACCAATCCCTTTGCGGCGGCGGCGAGCGATGCGATCCTCCCGCTCATCATCTTCACCATGGCCTTTTCCTTCGCGGTGCTGCGTCTGCCGGACACCAAGCGCACGCTCATCACCGGCTTTTTCGAGGCGCTTGGCGATACGATGCTGATCGTCATCAACTGGGTGCTGGCCATCGCCCCCATCGGCGTCTTCGCGCTGGCCTATGTCGTCGGGGCCAAGGCAGGCACGGCCGCGCTCGGTGCGCTGGCGCACTATGTCGCGATCGTGACCGCCACCGGCACCGTGGTCTGGCTCGCCAGCTTCCTGCTCGCCTGGGTTGGCGCGCGGCGCAATCCGTTCACCTTCTTCCGCGCGGCGATCCCCGCACAGGCGGTGGCGATCTCAACCCAGTCCTCGCTGGTCTCGCTGCCGGCGATGCTGAAGGGCGTGAATGCGCTTGGCGTGCCGCCCGCGACCGCTGATCTTGTGATGCCGGTCGCGGTCGCCATCTTCCGCGCGACCGGTCCCTCGATGAACCTCGCCGTCGCGATCTATGTCGCGCACTGGATGGGGATTGAGCTGACCCCCTGGGCGCTCGCGGCCGGTGTTGCTGCCGCCGCCACGACCACCATCGGCGCGGTCAGCCTCCCGGGGACGGTCAGCTTCGTGACGTCCATCGCGCCCATTTCCATTGCCATGGGCGTCCCTGTCGAGCCGCTGGCGCTCCTGATCGCGGTGGAAACCTTCCCCGACATCATGCGCACACTTGGCAATGTGACGATGGACATGGCGGTCACCGCCACCATCTCTGAACGTGGCGGTGATGTGCACGGCGAAGAGGTGAAGCTTTAGCTCTCACCCGTCATGCTGAACTTGTTTCAGCATCCATGAAAACTGCCTCAGCCCATCCTGCCCCGACAGTTGCGAATGGACCCTGAAACGAGTTCAGGGTGACGGATGTTTGGGTCACCCCAGCACCCGCCAGATCCCGACCACCGGCGCGCCGAGCATCGGGTGGACGTAGGTCGCGCCGAGCCAGATGACGATGCCGCCAAGGACCGGCGTCAGACCGGGCCAGATGGTCTTGAGCGGGGCCTTACCGGTCAGCTGCCGGGCAAAGGGCACAAAGCTGGTACGTGCCGTCCAGTCGCCCCACGCGTCGCCCATCAGCTTGGCTTTCTTCGCGTCCTGCCCGGCCGAGCCGCCAATGGCGAGCAGGAACAGGCCGCCGGTCAGCACGAAGCTTGCCGTATAGGGCGCAACGAGCGCGTGGACGATGGCCCACAGGCCAAAGCCCCACATCATGGGATGGCGGGTGATGTGGAACACGCCGTGGACCGGCTTTGCCGCATCGGTCCGGGCCGTGGGAGACGGCAGCGCCGGGTTGCCGACGAACGACCCGGCAAGCAGGATCGCCCCGATCAGCATCAGCACAGAGCCAATGGTCCAGTGGGCATCGCTGACCATCCAGCGGTCGGCCCCGCGTGGCGTCGCCCGGAAGGCGACATAAACCCAATAGAAAGTCGCCAGCGAGACGACCGAATAAAAACCCTGAAACCCCTTGTCGCCGAGCTTCGCCACAAGCGGCGCGCGCAGCGGATGCGACATCAGAAAATGCGTGCCGACAAATGCGGCCATGGCCAGAATGAGCTGGTTCATGCCGTCCCTCCTCTTCCCCGTTTAGGGTGCGGAGTTTCGTCGATTTGCCGCCCGCTGGCTAGAAAATTTTGCGCAGCGAAATTTCGAAGGTGCGCCCGACCGGGTCGAGATATCCGGGCTGATAGCGCAGCGGCGCAAGGCCGGTCGCGTCGCGCACGTCCTGAATGTCATCGAACAGATTGTCGACGCGCAGCGCGATCCGCGTTCCTTTCAGGATCGGCATCTTTTCAACGAGCGCCTTGCGCTGATCGAAATTGACGAAGAGCCGCAGATTGAGCGTCGTCAGGTCCGAAAAGCGGAGCGGCGAGCCGCCGGCATTGACCTGTGTCGCCGTCTGGTGCGCGCCGTTCACGCGCAGGCCGATGCCGCGATAGAACCAGCCGCCTTCCAGTTCGAAGGCGTGGCGCGGCGTGCCGCCCGACTGGCCGGTCGCATCGCCGCCGAGCAGGTCGAGCGTCGGGATGCCCGGCGCGATGTCCACCTCATCGACGAACTTGATCGTGTGATAGGCGGACAGCGACCAGCGCCCCCCATTGCCGCCAAAGGGTCCAAAGCCCCGCCCGCCGCCGCCGGGCCTTGGGCCAGCACCCGCAGCACCCGGGGGCGGTCCGCCCATGCCCGCGCGCGCGCCGCCCGGGCCGCCGCCGGTCTGCCCGAAGGACTTCTGGAAGCTCACGCCCCAGCGCAGCTGTTCGCTACGCGCGGCAAGGAAGTTGATCGACCTCTGATCAACCGCAATCAGCCGCCCGCCCGCGTCCCGCGTGAAGCGGTTCGGATAGGCTGCCTGCACCGCTGCCGTCAGCGCCGGAAAGCTCGCCAGCGGATCCGTGCTGCGATTGCGGAAATAATTGGCCGTCAGCGTCAGCCCGTCGAGCCATTTGGGCAGATAGGTCAGGCCAAGCTTCACGTCGCGGCGTTCCTCGGCGCGCAGGAAGGGGTTGCCACCGCTGGTCAGCGCGACGAGCGCGGTTTCCCCGCGCACATAGTCGAACACGAGCGCGTTGGGTGTCACCAAGGCGGGATCGCCCAGCTGGCTCGAACTGGGGGCCGCCTCATCGACCGAGACGCTGGCGAGCAGCGTCACGCCCTGCACGGGCGACCAGTTGAGGCCATAGCCATAGGCAGTGATCGCCCCGAAGTCGGAGAGCTTGCGATACCCGCCATTGAGGTTGATCGACAGATCGCCCAGCGCATCGGCGACAGCCCGTCTGCGGCTGGCGAGCGGAATATCGATGTTGCCGCGCACATTGGCCTCATCGCGGCTGATCGATGCCGAGCGGGAAACCCCCGCGCGGTCGGAAAAACTGTCGATGGCGCGCGCCTCAAACCCGGTGCGCACATTGGTGGTGACAGGTCCGGCGGGCAGTTCAAGCAGCGGCCCCGTGATCGACCAGGATGCATTGCCGACGCTGACCTGCGAACGCGCCAGATCGCGGCCCGACGGCTGTGCCACATTCTGATCGGTCAGCGTGCGCGTCGTCGTGCGTTCGCCATTGGCGGTGGCGGTCCAATTGAACCGGTCCAGCCGCCCGTCGAGCGTCAGTCCTGCCGACCAGGCCCGCGTCCGCGCGTTGCGGACCAGGGGGTCAACCGCGCCCACCGACGCCGGGGAAATGCCGAAGAAGGATTCGGTATCGGCCCGGTCATGCTGAAGGCTCAGCGTCGCACTGACGTCGGTCGCGATGGTGCGGTTGAGCACCGAATTGATCTTGAACGCCTCGTTCGACGGCGACAGTGAGCGGTAGGCCGTCTCATCCGGGCCATCGGGGATGATGCCGCGTTCGCGTTCCAGGATCTTGCCCGCGCGCGTATATTCGGCATCGATATTGAGCCGCCCCTTCTTGCCGATGCGGACAAGGCCGGCTTCGGCTTCATAGGACGTCCGCCCGCCCGCTGTCGGGGCCCCGATGTCCCCCTCCCCGGTGCTGGCGGCAAAATTGTCCTTGAGGATGAAGTTCACGACGCGCTGCTCGGCGGTAAAGCCATAGCGCAGGGCCACATCCTCAGGCAGCACCTCGACCCGCTGGATCGCTTCGGAGGGGAGGTCGCGGATTTCGCGGAACCCGGACACGCGCTTGCCATTGACGAGCACAACCGGCGGGCCGTCGCTGCGGCCGCGCCCGGAGCGGGTCTGCGCCGACAAAGCGGACAGTAGGTCGGTGACGCTTGATGCGCCATAGCTCTGGATCGCCGCCTCATCGAGGACGACGTCGGCCGGAATATCGACATCGACCGAGCCTGCAAGCTTGGGCGCGGTGATGACGATTTCGGGTTCGACATCGTCAGCCGGCGGCACTGCCTGCTGCGCATGGGCCGACTGGACGGACAAAAAGAGGGCAAGCGCGCCCGAACCGGCGCAAAGGGAGGGGAGGTTTTTCATCATTATGCTTCGCTGTTTAATGAAGGTGGCTGACAGTCGGATGAATGGAACCATCCCTTCCCCGTCATGCTGAACTTGTTTCAGCATCATGAACTCTTAGTTCGCCAGAATAGGGCGCCGGGTGTGGGGTCACGCCTTGCGTCATTGATGCCAATGGATGCTGAAACAAGTTCAGCATGACGATTTGTGGGCGGGGTCCGCCAGCATGAGCCAGCGGACCTCAACGCCAACTACCGGTCGTAAGCGTTCGGCAGCGCGCCTTCGGTTGGGGTCATGTAACGGTCGCGCAGGCGGGTCTGGCGGCTGACGAGCGACTGCTTCACGCCGTCGATCCATACCGCCTGAACGCCGGAGGTGAGTTCCAGCGGATCACCGTCCCAGATCACGACATCGCCACGACGGCCTGCGCGCAGCGAACCGATATCGGCGCCGACACCCGCGATTTCGGCGGGCGCGGAGGTGATCGTGGCAAAGGCCTGATCCCAGCTGAGGCCGGTTGCACCCGGCACCTTGTTCAGCGCAACGAGGTTGCCCGCATATTGCATGGACAGCTGCGCCTGACGCGCCTCATTGTCGTTGATCATGCCGATCGCAACCTGCACGCCGGCCTTCTTCATCCGGCCGATGTTCGATTGCGTGGCCGCCAGCTGTTCAAAGCTTTCGGGCAGATCATTGAGCGCCGATGCCAGCACGCCGACCTTGGCCGCCGCGATCTGCGGCGCGACGCGCCAGCCTTCGGTGGCGCCGACAAGCACGAGGTTGAGCGCCGGGAAGTCCTTCTTGAGCGACAGCACCGTCAGGATGTCCGGCGCGCCTTCAACGTGGACGAACAGCTTCATCGTGCCATTGACGACCGGAACGAGCGCCAGCGCATCGCCACGCTTCAGCAGCGATTCTTCGCGAAAGATGCCCTTGGCCGCGTCCGACGCTTCGCCAAGTGCAGTCTTGAACGCCGCGATGAGCGCCGGGCGCGACCCGCCCGCGAGCCGGGCCCCGGCTTCGCCGAACTCGACGAACTGGAACGCCTTGGCCTTGGTGACCGGGCTCATGTCGGCACCCGTGTCGATGACCGCACCCTGACCGCCGAAGATCACATTGCCCGCATCCGGCGACACGATGGCGCGCGTGACGCCTGCGGCCCGGTTGACAGCCATGGCGGCGACATCGGGGTTGATGGCGGGCGCCATGTCGAGCGACGCATTGAACGGCGAGTTGCGGGCGCCCGCGTCATTGCTGGGGTCGACAGCGTCCACCCCGACAAGGCCCATGCGCGTAAACCCGGCAACGATGCCCGGCGTCACCCATTTGCCGGTCGCGTCGATGCGTTCGGCCCCGGCGGGAACGGCGACACCGGCGCCAGCAGCCACAACGCGGCCATTGGTGATGACGACCGTGCCGTTGTCGATCGGTGCCGAACCGTCACCAATGACGACCTTGCCGCCCGTGATGGCCACCGTCTGCGCGGAGACGGGCGCGGCGATCAGGGCCGCGCAGCCCAGAAGAAAGCGCTTCATTTCGTGTCTCCTTCACCGGGCTGGCCCAGCTCGAAGTCGCTGACAGGCCGCATCTTGGGGTTGGCCGCATCATACATCAGCGCCCCGTCGATCCAGACCTTGTCAGGCCGCGTATAGACCGAGAGCGGATTGCCGTTCCAAAGGACGATGTCGGCCATCTTGCCGGGCTTCAGGCTGCCGGTCTTGTCGGCAATGCCCAGCGCCTTGGCCGGATTGTAGCTGAGCCAGGTCCACGCCACTTCGTCGGGAATGTCGATGCCGATGCGCCGACCGTCGCCGAGCGCCTTGGCGGCTTCCTGGTTGAGGCGCTGAATCCCGTTCGCGTCGTCGGAATGGACGATCGCGCAGGCCCCGGCCTTGTGGACAAGCGGGATGTTCTCATTGATGGCGTCATAGGACTCCATCTTGAAGCCCCACCAGTCCGCCCACATGGCCGAACAGATGCCTTCCTTCGCCAGAAGGTCCGCGATTTTGTAGCTTTCCACCGCATGGTGGAAGGTCGAGACCTTGTAGCCGAACTCCTTCGCCATATCGATGACGAGGCTCATCTCATCGGCGCGGTAGCAGTGGTTGTGGACGAGGATTTCGCCCGACAGCACGCCGGCCAGCGTTTCCATGCCAAGGTCACGCGCGACAGTCTCGCCCTTGTCGAGCTTGCGCTTATATTCGACCGCGCGGGCCCAGGTCTGACGGTTGACCGCCATATTGCCCATGCGGGTGGAGGGCATCTGCCCCTTGCTGCCATAGACGCGCTTCGGGTTTTCGCCGCAGGCCATCTTGAGGCCATAAGGCGCGCCGGGGAACTTCATCCCCTGCACATTGCGGGCATAGACGTTCTTGATGGTGACCGAGCGGCCACCGAACAGATTGGCCGAGCCGGGCAGGATCTGCAGCGCGGTCACGCCGCCATTGGCAAGCGCGCGCGAAAAGCCCGGGTCCTGCGGCCAGACGCTGTGTTCCGCCCAGACTTCGGGGCGGGCCGCACCCGTTGCTTCATTGCCGTCCGAATGCGCATCGACCGAGGGCGTCGGATAGTCGCCAAGGTGCGAGTGCACGTCGATGATGCCGGGTGTCACCCATTTGCCCGTCCCGTCGACGACGGTGTAGCCATCCTTGACCGCGCCGCCGGTCTCAATGCCTTCGACCTTACCGTCACGGAAATAGACCGTGGCATTCTGGAACTTGGCGCCTTCCCCGTCATAGACGGTGACGTTGGTCACCGCCGTCGGCACGCCCGCATAGGGGTGGTAGGTGGACGGATAGGGGTCCTTGTTGAACGTCGCCTTGGCTTCGGTCTTGGCCTCTTCCTTGTCCTTCTTCCGGGCGGTGGCCGGGGCGGTGACCGCCGCCAGCACAACCGCCGTTCCGACCAGGAACTTCGTCAATCGCATCAGTTTACTCCGTGCATGAGTTTCTTGAGCGGGATCGCAATCATCAGCAGAACTGCGCCCGCGATCACCGAAAACCAGCCGATTTTGTCGAACATGGCGACATACGTATCGAGGCTGACTTTCAGGTTCGTCACCTGACCCGCTACCGTTTCGACACTTGCCTTTCCGGCAACAAGACCGGCTACATATTGTGCGACAGCGATCGACAGGAACCACACGCCCATCATCAGGCCGACGATGCGCGCGATGGAAAGCTTGGTGATCATCGAGAGGCCGACCGGCGAGATACAAAGCTCGGCTGCCGAATGAATGAAGTACAGGCCCGCGAGCCACCACAGCGCGACCTTGAAGTCGGATCCGGCAAATTGCGATCCCCAGACAAGGAACAAGAAGCCTGCCCCGACACCAATCAACGCAACGGCGAACTTCACCGGAATTGATGGTTCGGCATTTCGGCGGGCTAGCGCGTTCCACATCATCGAAAACAGCGGCGCGAGCACTACAATGAACAATGCATTGAAGAACTGCGTCTGCCCGGCGGTGATGCTGAATAGGCCGAACACGCTCATGTCGGTGTTTCGGTCCGCAAACAGCGTGAGACTCGACCCTGCTTGTTCAAAAAGCGACCAAAACACAGTGTTGAACGAGATGAGAACCATTGCCGCAAGCATCATCTCAAATTCTCGGCGGTCACCCGCCATCCAAGCCCAAATCAAGATCGCTGGAACACTCACCAAAAAGCTTCCGAACATGATCTTGCCCATGATTGGCAACGAAGCGAGGTAACCAATGAAGCCGCTCGCCTCCGGCGGTGTTACGTAGCTCATGAGATTAGAGAAGAGCAGATAAACGACGGGGATGACCAGCACCGACCCGATATAGACGAGCATGTCCTTGTTTGCCGGCGCGTCCACCGGGCGATCGCCATAGCCGTCAAGCTTGCCGCCATCGAACTGGAACAGCAGCCAGGAGACCGCCATGCCGGCGGCGGCAAGGCCGAAGCCCGCCCACCAGCCGAGCCCGCCCCAGCTGCCCATGCCGACCGCAAGCAGCGGACAGAGGATCTGCGAGAAGAGCGAGCCGAGGTTGATGCCCATGTAGAAGATCGTGAAGCCCGCATCGCGGCGGCGGTCCCCATCGGCATAAAGCGTGCCGACGATGGTCGAGATGTTGGGCTTGAAGAAGCCGTTGCCGACCACGACGAGCGCGAGACCGGTGATCAGCAGGAAGGTGTGGAAGGGTGAGCGTTCGCCGCCCGGTTTGAACCCGCCGGCTGCGATCTTGCGGCCTTCGGTGCCATCCGCGCGGAGCAGCGAGACCGACTTGTCGTCATTGCCCTTGATGCGCAGCTGCTCACCCTTGTCGATGACGAACTGCTGGCGCGCTTCGCCGCTGCCGGTTTCGGTCACTTCGTACCGCTGGCCGTCGATGATCGCGAAGGGCTTGGCGGACGGCCCGGTGCTGCTGAAGCACAGGACGAGATAGCCAAGCGACATGAGGATCGCGCCGAATTTGACCGAACGCTTCGACCCCAGAATGCGGTCCGCCAAGAGGCCGCCGATCAACGGCGTCAGATAGACGAGCGCCGTGAACCCGCCATAAAGGCCGGTCGTTGTCGTATCGTCGAACAGAAAATGCTGGGCGAGGTACAGCGTGAGGAGGGCACGCATGCCGTAATAGCCAAAGCGTTCCATCGCTTCGGTCGTGAACAGCCGCGCGAGCTGGCGCGGGTGGCCAAACCATTCATCCCCCTTGGCGGCCGCGGCGCCCGGCCCGGCCTCATTGGCGATATTCACCATATGATTGTCTTTCCCTGATCTGCATGGGGCGGCAGCGCCCCGTCATGACCGGCGAGACTAACGCACAAATTGCGCGTGTGAAGAAGAATGTTGCGCAGGTGTTTCAGCATGTCCCTGATGCGCCGATGCCGCCTCAGACCGGCATGCGACACGGGCCGCGCGACGAACGGTCAATTCCGTTCGACGAGCGTCGGAACGAGGGGCTGACCGGCCGCCTGCTTCGCACGGATCTCCGCAATGGTCCGGCGGGCAAGCGCGATCCGGTCTTTCTTGCCGGGATGCGTGCCATCATTGAACGGGCCAAGATCGGTCTTTGCGCCATAGCGCCGCCAGAAATCGATCGCGGCATCAAGATCATAGCCTGCCCGCGCGAGCATATAGGCGGCAAAATAGTCCGCCTCCTCCTCGGTCGCGCGGATCGCAGCCCGGTTCCTGCCGAGCGGGGCCAGCAGGCCGCGCTTCACGCCCTGCGCATCGAGCCTCTGCGGATGCCGAAGGATGTTGTGCGCCATTTCATGCGCAATCGGCACAGCGACGGCATCATCGCTGCCCGCAAAGGTCGCAAGCGCGGTTGAGACATGGACGGTCCTGCCATCGGCACTGGCCGACAGCTTCCGGCCGGGCACAAGCTCGACATTGGCGGGACAGGCCTTCTCCCCCGACAGATCGATGCTCAGCCGCTGGTTCCGCCGTTCCAGCGACAGCCGCGCCGTGCCATCGGCCAAAGCCGTCTCGAGCAACGCCAGCGTGCCCTGCACGACGGCATATGTGGCCGGCCCCTCCCCGCTGCGCGGCGTCGCGGTGCCGTCCATCGCCAGCACATGGTCTCCCGCCAGAAGACCGGCGCGTGCGGCCGCACTGCCCGGCACGACGACCGTCACGGTCGGCACCTCTGACAGGCCGAGGTCGGCGCGGGCCTCCGCCCGCCATTCGGGCGCATATTGCCCAACATCCTGTAGCAACAGACCCGGCAGAGGCGCAGTCGCGGGGCAGATCGCGGTGTTCGCCGTCGCCAGCCTGTAGACGATGGCCGCAATCCGCGCGTCCATGTCGCGCAGCTCGGCGAGTTCCCCGGCCTGAGCCGCAGCAGGCGTCAGCCAAAGGCCAAGAAGCAGGAGGATCAGACGACGCATGGCCCCCAGATAGGGCGGCCCTTGAAAAGCGGCAACTGCCCGCCCCATATCCCGGCGATGAGTGATGCAATCAAATGGCACGGCACGACCATCGTTTCCGTGCGCAAATCCGGCAAGGTCGTCATCGCAGGCGACGGGCAGGTCTCCATGGGCCAGACCGTCATGAAGCCCAATGCCAAGAAAGTGCGCCCGCTTGGCGACGGCAAGGTCATTGCCGGCTTTGCCGGGGCAACGGCGGACGCCTTCACGCTGTTCGAAAGGCTCGAACGCAAGCTGGAGCAATATAATGGCCAGCTGCTGCGCGCCGCGGTTGAGCTGGCCAAGGACTGGCGGACCGACAAGTATCTTCGCAATCTGGAAGCGATGATGATCGTCGCCGACAAACAGGTGACGCTGATTCTGACCGGCAATGGCGACGTGCTCGAACCCGTGGACGGCATCGCTGCCATCGGTTCCGGCGGCAACTTCGCGCTCGCCGCCGCGCGGGCGCTCAAGGATTATGAGGCCGATGCCGAAACGCTCGCCCGCAAGGCGATGGCCGTCGCCGCCGAAATCTGCGTCTACACCAACGACCAGCTGACCGTGGAGACGCTGGAGAGCGCCACCTGAGTTGATCCGTTCGGGCTGAGCCTGTCGAAGCCCTGTCCTTCCGCTTTGCTGCAAAGATAAAGGACGGCCCTTCGACAAGCTCAGGGCAAACGGAATTACTTCACAACACGAAGAGCATATGAACACCACCCTCACCCCCAAGGCCATCGTCGCCGCACTTGACGAACACATTATCGGCCAGTCCGACGCCAAGCGCGCGGTGGCCGTGGCGCTGCGCAACCGCTGGCGGCGCCAGCAGCTCTCGCCCGAATTGCGCGAGGAGGTCACGCCGAAGAACATCCTGATGATCGGCCCCACCGGCTGCGGCAAGACCGAGATCAGCCGCCGTCTGGCAAAGCTCGCCGACGCGCCGTTCGTAAAGGTGGAAGCGACCAAGTTCACCGAAGTCGGCTATGTCGGCCGCGACGTGGAGCAGATCGCCCGCGATCTCGTTGAGGAAGCGATCCGGCTGGAAAAGGAGCGCCGGCGTGCGGCGGTAAAGGACAAGGCCGAGGACGCGGCGATGAACCGTCTGCTCGACGCCCTGACCGGCAAGGACGCCTCCACCGCGACGCGCGACGCCTTCCGCCTGCGGTTCCAGGAAGGCCATCTCGATACGACCGAAATCGAGATCGAGGTCGAGAATGCGCCATCAATGCCGTTCGAAATCCCCGGCGCACCCAATGTCGGGATGATCAATCTGTCCGACATGATGGGCAAGGCCTTTGGCAGCGCGCCCAAGAAGCGGCGCAAGATGACCGTGCCCGCCGCATGGGCCAAGCTGGTCGAGGAAGAGGCCGATGCCCGGCTCGATCAGGATGATGTCGCCCGCGTCGCGCTCAACGATGCCGAGGCCAATGGCATCGTCTTCCTCGATGAGATCGACAAGATCGCCGTGTCCGACGTGCGGGGCGGTTCGGTCAGCCGTGAAGGCGTGCAGCGCGACCTGCTGCCGCTGATCGAAGGCACGACCGTTGCGACCAAATACGGCCCGATGAAGACCGACCATATCCTCTTCATCGCGAGCGGCGCATTCCATGTGGCAAAGCCCAGCGATCTCCTGCCCGAACTGCAGGGGCGCCTGCCGATCCGCGTGGAGCTGAAGGCTCTGACCGAAAGCGATTTCGTCAACATCCTGTCCGACACCCGCGCAAGCCTGACGACGCAATATGCGGCGCTGCTGGATACCGAAGGCGTGAAGGTCGACTTCACCGATGACGGCATCCGCGCCATCGCCCGCATCGCGGCAGAGGTGAACGAGTCCGTCGAGAATATCGGCGCGCGCCGCCTGTCGACCGTGCTTGAAAAGCTGCTGGAGGAAGTGAGCTTCGATGCCGAGGACCGCGCGGGCACGACCGTCGTCATCGACGCGGCCTATGTAAACGCCCAGTTGTCCGACGTCGCCAAGAATGTGGACCTGAGCAAATACGTTCTTTGACCTGAGCCGCCCTTGTGCAAAGAGGGCGCGCTTTGACAGACCAGACCGAAATCCAGGCCGAGGCGATCACCAGCCGCGATGTCGCCAAGGGGGCGGGAACGACGTTGCTGGCCCGTCTTGGCGGCGTCATCGAAGTGGTGGCCCAACCGCTCTACGTCTGGCTGTTCGGGCTCGCCGGCTATGGCATCTACACCGCGCTCTGGGCGGCGGTGACGCTCACCGAGAACATCGCGGATCTGGGCATGACCGCCGCCCTGCAGCGCACCGTGCCGCAGGCGCGCAGCGAACGCGAAGCCGCAGCCGCCCTGCGCGCCGCCTTCCTGACCGGCCTCACTCCGTGCCTCGGCATCGCCCTTGCCGCTTCCCTCATGGCAGACACCGTCGCGCTGCTGTTCAACGCTGCCCCGGCGGATGCCGAACGGCTGGCGCACATCATCGCGATCTTTGCCTGGTCGCTCCCGCTCTGGGCCTTTGTCGAAATCTCGACATCGGCGCTGCGCGCGCGCCGCGTGTTTGGCGCGGAAATCCGCCTGCGCCTCTTTTGGGAACAGGTCGTCCGCCTGATCGTCGCCAGCGGTTTCTGGGCCGCCGGCTATGGGACGATGTCGCTCTTTTATGCACATCTGGTATCGCTGATCGTCATCTGCGGGCTGTGCATCCGCCTGCTCGCCCGCAACTATGACCTTTCGCTGCTGGCGACCGGACCCAATCACCGGCCGATCTGGCGGCAGACCCTGTTTGCAGGACTGTCGGTCATGCCGACCAATCTGGTTGCCCGCGTGTTCAGCGATGTGCCGACGCTGGCGCTCAACGCCCTGCTGCCCGGTGCTCAGGGCGCCATCGCCGGGGGGCAGTTTGCGCTCGCCCGCAAGGTCTCATCGATCGTCCAGATGATCCGCATCGCCTTTGCCTATGTGCTGTCGCCGCTCGCCTCGGCGGCCTCCACGGGGGGCAAGGCTGCGGTCGACCAGATTTACGGCTTTGCCACGCGCGTCTCGCTGACGGTCGCCATGCCGGTCAGCCTGATCCTGATCGCCGGTGGCCCCAGTGTCCTGAAGGCCATTGGTGCAGGCATGGAAGCCGCCACGGCCGCCCTGTCGCTGCTGCTCATCGCGCGCCTGTCCGAAGCCGTGACCGGTGCCGCCGCGCCCATCCAGCAAGTCCTGTCCCGCTTTTCGAGCCAGTTTGTCGGCAGCCTCATCGGCGTGGCGCTGGCGACCGGTCTCGCGCTTGTCCTGCTGCCGCAAGGCGGGCTGACGGCCATGGCCTTTGCCGTTGCCTGCGGGCTCATCGCGACATCGGCGATCCCGGTCTGGCAGTTGCACCGGCTGGAAGATCTGCATCCCTTTGCCCGGCCCTTTGGTCGCGTGGCGATGCGCGCCGGAATTGTGTCGCTGGGTGGCTTTGCGCTGGCAGCCGCCGCCAACCGGCTGCCCGTCGCGATGGCGATCCCGCTGCTTGTCGTGCTGCTGCTTGGGACGCTCTGGCTGGCCTGCCGCCTTGCCCTGCCCGCCGAAGACCGGGCCTCGCTCGGCTCACTTGGTCGGCGGCTTCGGCTCGTCTGAACGACGCGCGAGAATGGCCTCGGCAAGCAGGTGATCGCTGGGCTTGTCCACGTCGATGGCGGCTTCGGCCATGTCCAGCGGCACGAGCCGCGCCTCCAGTCCCAGCCGCGCACCCGTGCGGCGGAGCGCCTGCGCCAGTCCGATCGTCCGGGTGATCGCGCGCAGGGCCAGCCATGGCCCGAAATGCAGGAACAGGCGCCACGCCTTCTTCCGGTCCTGCTCCGCCTCAGCCCAAAGCGTCAGCGCGCCGCGCGCCTGCGCGGTCCGCAGCGCGAACAGGTTGGCGCCCGACCAATGCCCGTCGGCAAAGCGCAGCCAGGTCCGCTGGTTGTCGGGGTAGGCCGCCAGCATCGTTGCGCGTTCCACCATGCCGATCGCCACATCGCATGGCTGCGTCTGCGCGCCCGCCAGAAAAGCGGTCACCATGTCGGGCGTGAGGAGCGGATGATCCGCCGTAGTGACGAGAATGGGCCAGGGCGCATCCGCCGTCCCGGCATGGGCCAGAATGCTGGCTGAAATGCCCGCGCCGCTTGGCAGGATTGTCGCCACGCCGCCGGCTTCGGCCGCCCGGGTGAGCGCATCCGGGTCCTGCGCCAGCACAAGGATGCGTCCGATGTCGGGCACGTGTGTCAGGGTCCGGATGACGCGCGTGACCATCGGTTCGCCGCCCACTGGAACCAGCGCCTTCCATGCAGCGCCGAAATGGGTCGCCAACGGGTCCGGGCCGGGACGCTGGCCAGCCAGCACGATTGCGGTCCAGGCACTTGGGCTTGATGTCACGTTTTTGCCTCAAAGCGAACATAGGGGGCGCCGATGGATGTAGCGATCTTCGATCTCGACCGCACACTGACGCGGTATTCGACCTACACGCCATTTCTGATTTTTGCAGCTTTTCATCGCGCGCCGCTGCGTCTGCTGCTGCTGCCTGTCTGGGTCGTCGCCATGCTGGGCTATGTGTTCGGCGCCTTCAGCCGGAAACGCCTGAAAGAAATCGGATTTTTCCTGATGATCGGGGGCCGCACGCGCACGACCGAGCTGGACCGGCTGGCGGACCGCTTTGCCGCGCGCACGATCGCGCGCAATTTGATGCCGGCCGCCCTTGAGCGTGTCCGGGCGGAACATGCGCAGGGCGCGTTCCTGATGCTGGCGACGGCATCGCCCAGCCTTTACGCCGACCGGATCGGCGCGGAGCTCGGCTTCGACCTCGTCGTGGCCACCCGCCAGCAGGCGGCGCCTCCCGACCAGATCAGCCACCGCATCGACGGCGACAATTGTTACGGCGCCGAAAAGCTCCGCATGATCGAAGCCGCCTGCGCGGCAGACCCGCGCCTCAGCGATGTCGGCGAGTATCGATTTTACAGCGACAGCGCATCCGACGCGCCGACGCTGGCCTGGGCGGGTGGCGCCTATGCCGTCAATCCGGACCGTGCACTGCGCCGCCTTGCCGCGCGCAACGGCTGGTCCGTGCTCGATTTTGCATGACGCGCACCGTCTGCTTTCTCTTCAATCATGAAGATGTGCACCAAGTCGCGCATACGCTGCCGGTTGCGCGGCAGTTGGCGCAGCTGGCACCGGACGTGCGCGTCGACATCGCCGTCTCGACCGAAGCGCAGGCGGAGGCCGTCCGGCGGCTCCTCAATGGCGATCCGGCGGCCTTCGGGCTGAACCTGCGGCGGCTTGATCTCAACCCTGCGCTCGATCTGGCCACGTCGCTGCTCAGCCGGATCGTGCCCGCCCGCCGCGTCGCCATCTTGCGCGCGCATCTGGATTATCTGCGCGCCGTCGATGTGCTGGTCGTGCCGGAATTCACATCGACGCTGCTGCGCTCCCGCTGGGGGCTAAAGACGCCCCTGCTGGTCTGCATTCCCCACGGCAGCGGGGACCGCTCGGTCGGCTTTTCGGATGAGCTGCGCCTGTTCGACCGCGTCCTCGTCGCCGGGGAGAAGACGCGGATGCGGATGCTGGAACGCCATCCGATGATGGCGGACCGGATCGAGGTCTGCGGCTATCCGAAATTTGATGCGCTCGATCTCGACCGCCGCCCGCGCCTGTTCGACAATGACCGGCCGGTCGTTGTCTACAATCCGCACTTCGACCCGCAACTCTCCTCCTGGTACCGGTTCGGGCATCAGGTGCTCGACTATTTCGCGACGCAGGACCGGTATAATTTCGTGTTTGCGCCGCACGTCATGCTGTTCCGCAAATGGATCCACGGCTCGCTCGAGCATCGCAATCTCGCCTGGCGCAAGACCGTCCCGCAGCGGTACCGCGATCTGCCGCACATGCGCATCGATCTGGGCAGCGCGCAGTCGGTCGACATGACCTATACCCTTGCCGGCGACATCTATCTGGGCGACGCGAGCAGCCAGATCTATGAATGGATCATCCGGCCGCGCCCCGCGATCTTCCTCAATTCCCATGACGCCGCATGGCGCGACAACCCCAATTATGCGCACTGGACCCTTGGGCCGGTGCTGGACGATCCCGCACAGCTTGGGGCCACGCTTGAGGCCATTGAGCGCGCGCCCGACGCGTATCGCGATGTCCAGACCAAGGCGCGCGACCTGACCTTTTCCTTCGCTGACACACCGGCCTCCGTCCGCTGTGCCGACAGCATCCTCAGGCTGCTCAACGCCCCCGCCTGATCCGGGGCAGCCACATCCAGGCTATCGACAAGCCGCTTGGCGCCTCACGATTTTCCGCCGATAGTCCGTCTCCCCAGCGGAGTTGGCAGATCATGATACGGCGCTTTTCGGTATTGCTCGTCCTAACCTCCCCGGCGGCAGCGCAGGGCGTCGGGCAACCGGCGCCGACGGTCGAGGATGTCATCACGCGACCGCTGGCCGATGTAAACCTGAAGCGCCGGGAGATGCCGCCCGAACTGATCGCGATCCGCGACCATCCCTATGCCGCTGAAGCGCTGACCAGCTGTGCGGCCATCGGCGCCGAGATTGAAAAGCTCAACACCGCTCTCGGCCCGGACTTTGATGAGGTCGAGGTTGATGAGGCCTCCCGCAAGCGCAAGGAGGACGTCGCCAATGCCGCCGGCGGGCTGGTGTCCAGCCTCATCCCCTTCCGTTCGCTGGTCCGGGAGATTTCAGGCGCCGGGCGGGCCGACCGCGATTACCGCGAAGCCCTCTATGCAGGGGTCGTCCGGCGCGGCTATCTGAAGGGACTGGGTCAGGCACGAAACTGTCCGGCCCCTGCGCGACCGCTCCACCCGCTGGAGGGGGCGGCCGGGGCGGCAGGACAGGCAATCAGGGGCGGGGATGACAAATGAAGCGTCGCGGCTGGCAGCCGCAAAATGGCGGTTGAAGCTTGAGGACTGCAACAACACGGGCGACTTCCGGGAACTGGCGCGCAGGCGCCTGCCGGGGCCGGTATTTCACTATATCGACGGCGCCGCCGATGACGAGGTGACGCGCAGGCGCAATACCGAGAGCTTTGAGGCGTGTGACCTTGTGCCCAACGTGCTTGCCGGGGTCGCCGACATTGACATGCGCACGACCGTGATGGGCCGCGAGATTGCGATGCCTCTGTTCCTCTCCCCCACGGCGCTGCAGCGGGTGTTTCACTGGCAGGGGGAACGCGCCGTTGCCCGGGCCGCGGAAAAGTTCGGCACCTATTTCGGCATCTCCAGCCTTGCGACCGTCAGCATTGAGGAGATTGGCCGCACCATTTCCACCCCAAAGCTGTTCCAGCTCTACATCCACAAGGACAAGGGGCTGAACCATGCGATGGTGGAGGCGTGCAAGGCGGCGAAGTTCGATGCCATCGCGCTGACCGTCGACACGATCGTCAGCGGCAATCGTGAACGATGCATGCAGACGGGCTTCACCTCGCCACCCAGGCTGACCGTTGCGTCGGCCTTTGACTTCGCCCTCCACCCGCGCTGGACGCTCAATTACCTGCTGCGCGAAAAATTTGAGCTGTCGAACCTCAAGGACCATGTCGTCGAGGGCTCCAAACAGGCGATTTCGATCCAGGACTATTTCAACACGATGCTCGACACGTCGATGGACTGGTCGACGGCAGAAAAGGTGCGCGCGGACTGGGGCGGCGAGTTCTGCCTCAAAGGCATCATGTCGGTCGAGGATGCCCGGCGCGCGGTCGATATTGGCGCGACGGCCATCATGGTCTCCAACCATGGTGGGCGCCAGCTTGATGGCGGTCGTGCCCCGTTCGACCAGCTGGCGGAGATTGTCGATGCCGTCGGCGACAAGATCGACGTCATTTGCGACGGTGGCATCACGCGCGGCAGCCATGTTCTGAAGGCGCTGTCGGTCGGCGCCAAGGCCTGTTCGGGCGGGCGGCTCTATCTTTACGCGCTTGCCGCTGCCGGTCAGCCGGGGGTCGAGCGCGCGATCGGCAAGCTCCATGCGGAAATCGAACGCGGGATGCGGCTGATGGGCGCCCGGTCAGTGCGCGATCTCAGCCGGGAAAATCTGCGTTTCCGGTAAAGGCGCTTGGCGATCGGGCAGTGCCGTGCAAATGACCATTGCATCCAGTTGGGTGGAATGTGGGGTGGCGCATGACAGAGCGGGCAGCCGGGGCAACCGCACGCTACAAGGCGTTCATCAGCTATAGCCACAGGGACCTGACAGCAGCGGTGCGGCTGCATCGACGGCTGGAGGGATACCGCCTGCCCGCGCGTCTGGTCGGCACCGTCACCGCGCGCGGCGCGGTTCCGGCGCGCCTTACGCCTATCTTCCGCGACATTGACGAACTGCCCGCCGCCGATGACCTCAGCACCGAAATCAAGAGCGCGCTGGCGGACTCGGCCGCCCTCATCGTCCTGTGTTCGCCCGAAGCGCGGGCCTCACGCTGGGTCAACCGCGAGATCGAACTGTTCCGCGAATTGCATCCGGACCGGCCGATTTTACCAGCGTTGGTGCGCGGCGACCCCGAGGAAGCCTTCCCGCCCGCGCTGTTCACCCCCGGCCCCGACGGGACACCGCGTGAGCCCGTCGCCTCCGACCTGCGCGGCGAGCAGGAAAGGCTCGGCCGGATCAAGCTGATCGCCGGGCTGACCGGCATTGGCGTCGATGATCTGGTGCAGCGTGATGCGCAGCGGCGGTTACGCCGCGTGATGGCCGTCACAGCCTCTGCCATCATTGCCATTGTAATCCTGTCCGGCCTGCTGGTCGCGGCCCTGCGCGCTCGCGCCGAGGCCGAGCGGCAACAGGCAGAGGCGGAAGGGTTGATCGAGTTCATGCTGACCGATTTGCGGGGACGCCTGAAAGGCGTGGGACGGCTGGACGTCATGAACGCGGTCAATGAACGCGCCATGGGCTATTATGGCGAACAGGCGCTCGACACCCTGCCAGACCAGAGCCTCGAACGCCGCGCCCGCATCCTCCACGCCATGGGCGAAGATGATGAGGCACGCGGCGACCGGAAGGCCGCGCTCGCCAAGTTTACCGAAGCGCATCGCACCACATCCGCCATCGCCGCACGCAAGCCGAATGATGCGGAGACGCTCTTCGCCCATGCGCAGAGCGAATATTGGGTCGGCTATATGGCGTATCGGCAGAAGGATTTTGGAACAGCCCGCGCGCGGTTCCAGGGCTATTCCAAACTGGCGGACCGCATGGCGACGCTCAGCCCCGGCACGCTGCGCTATGTGCGCGAACAGGGCTATGCCCGCAGCAATCTGTGCGCACTCGCCCTGACCGCCGACGTGAAGGACCCCAGGCTGGCGGGCGACGCCTGCGCAGCCGCCGTACAGGCCAAAGTGCAGGTGGTCGCCCTTTCTCCCAAGGATGGGTCGGCGTTTTCCGACCTTGCCAACAGCTATGGCTGGCTGGGCGATGCGTACAAGGCATCCGGGGATCGGCAGCGCGCGCGCCAGGCCTATCTCGCGGCGGCGGGTGCGATCGACAAGGCCGTGAAACAGGACCCGCGCAATCTCGATTATCGTGACGTGTGGGTCACCCGTCAGTTCTCGCTGGCGGAAATGGAGCGCGAAGATGGCCGGTCCACGGCCGCCCGCCAGAGGCTGGAAAATGCCCGCTCCATCGTGGCCGACATGATTGCGCGCGATCCGGCCAACCAGCTGTGGCGGGAACGCCTCGCCCAGCTGGAGCGCCGCCTTGCGACCCTGATGAAAAAAGAGAAGGAGAAAGCGTAATGACAGGTGCGACAGCCAAAACCATCATCCGCGAAATCGAAGCGTCCATCACCGGCAACAAGTTCCGGCTTGGCTACAAGAACCCGCAAAAGCCCATTGACCTGCCGATGGATGCGGCGATCCAGCATGTCGTAAAGGGCCGCTATGCCCCGACCGAAGCCCAATGCGATGTCGAGGTGGAACCGCTGAGCCTCAATTGTGCGGCGCCGTCGAACATCATCTTCCTGTTGTCCGCCAAGGACAATTTCCAGTTCGCGACCGATGCCGACCCGATCCAGTTCAAGGAGGGCGCTGACCCGTCGCGCTATGCGAACTTCTGCCGCGTGGCGCCGGATGGCACCGCCTATCCGTTCGACAAGCCTTATGGCAGCGCCGAACCGTGCAAGATGGTGACGTTCGAAGCCGTTGCGCCGGCGGCCAATTATGTCGACCGTTTCAACTTCGTGGTCGACGTCATTCACGAGAACAAGCCGGGCAAGAAGTCGCCGCTGCGGCTGCTCATCGATCCGGACATCCGCAATCCGGGCGGAAGCGGCGGTTGATCGGCTGAATGGACACACGTCGGGCATCCACGCGCAATCTGACGACAATCCTGGCCGCCGCGCGGTCAGGGGCGCTCGACCATGCCTGGCGCGAATTTACAGCGGCGGGCTTCGGACCGGAAGATCCGGACCCCGCCGTTCACACGCTCAACGGTCGTCTCCTGAAGGACCGGGCGCTGCGCGCGTCCGCCCCGGCCGACAGGCGTGCGTTCTTTGCGGCCGCCGCCGATGCCTATGCCCGCGCCGATGCGCTCTCGCCCGCGCCCTATCACCTGATCAACGTCGCAACGATGCGCTTCCTTGCCGGGGATCAGGATGTCGCCGCGACGATTGCGGGCGACGTCCTGACGCGGATCGACACCGGTCAGGACATTGCCGAAACACCCTATTTTCTGGAGGCGACCCGCGCCGAGGCGCTGCTGCTCCGCCGCGATATCGACGCCGCCACACGCTCCATGCGCCGCGCGATCACTTTGGGGTCGAACTGGGAAGACCATGCCGTCACGCTGCGTCAGCTGAACCTCATCTGCGAAGCCAGCGACCTGCCATGTGACTGGCTGGATGCCTTTCGCCCGCCTGCCAGCCTGCATTTTGCGGGGCATCTGGGCGTCGCCGCAGACGATGGCGCCAATGCCGAACTGGTCGCCCGGATCGATGCCGTGCTGGAGGCCCATCGCGTCGGCTTCGGCTATGGCGCGCTGGCCGCCGGGTCTGACATCCTGATCGCCGAGCGACTGCTCGCGCGCGGGGCGGAGCTGCACGTGCTGCTGCCGATGTCGCGCGAGGCGTTTCGTGCGGCCTCGGTCGAACCCTGGGCCGAAAACTGGGCCGCACGGTTCGAGGCCTGTGTCGATGCCGCGACGAGCGTGCGCGCCGTCAGCGACATCACCGGCCGCTATGACCCGATTGCCAACACGCTGGCGAGCGAGCTGTCGATGGGCGCCGCCGCGCTCAACGCCCGGCTCGTGGAAAGCCGCGCGGTCCAGCTGCTGATCGCCGATGAGGCGGGCGGCTCCTACGGATCCGGCCACGAAACCGCGCGCGACGGGGAGACATGGGCCGCCGCCGGTCGCGCGCAGGACATCATCCGCTGGCCGCGTCAGGTGGCCACGCCGCCGGGCGGGGAAGGCGTGCACGACCATCCGGGCCGTCGCGTGGCCGCCATGCTCTTCGTCGGCTTTGCAGGGATCGAACAGATTGGCGATGCCGCCGCTGAAGCCTTCTACACCCAGACGCTCGCGCCGATCGAGGCGACGCTTGGCACGCTTGCGTCCCCGCCGTTCCTTCTGACGCGGCAGAGCGCGGGGTATGCGCTTGCCTTCGACACGCCCGAACAGGCCGCGCGCGCTGCACTTGCGCTGCGCGATGCGGGCCATTCCGACGGGGCGGTCACACTGCGGATCAGCGGGCATTACGGCATCATCCTGCTGCGCGACGGCGCGGTGCTCGGCAATGCGGCCGCCCTTCCCGAATGGATCGACCCGGTCACGCAGCCCGGCGCGATCTTCGTGACAGCGGACTTTGCGACGGCGCTGTTCGGGCGGGTCACGTCGGGCTTTCGAACCGAATATGCGGGCGAGCACCTGCCCTTGCGCGGCAACATTGCCGTGGAACTCTACGCCCTGATGGAGGGCTGAGGCCCTACGCCGCGAAGCGGGCGACGCGGTCTCCGGCGGGGACGTGGATGGCGACGATGCCGCCTATGGAGCGGATGATTTCGGGGTGTGTGGCGGCCATGCCGCCGGTCAGGGCGCCGAAGGACGGCAGGATGAGCTTGCGCGCGCCTTCCACGAAACAGGGCCGTGTCACACGCCGGCCGCGCGCGGCGCTGCTGTGTTTGGGGTGGAAATGTCCTGACAGTTCAGGGCGTTGATCCGCCGGATCGGCGTGGTGGCGCAACATCAGGCCGTCGACCTCAGCCTCCGCAATCACACGCCCCCCCACGGTCTCGGGCAGCGCTTCGTCATGATTGCCGGTGATCCAGACCCAGTCGAGCGCACCCGTCAGTCGCACGAGCGTGGCCCGGGCGTCGCCCGAGAGTCGCGCCGCGCCTGCGCTGTCATGGAAGTTGTCGCCCAGACACCAGACCTCCCGCGCGCCGGTTTCGGTGACGATCGCCGCGAGCGCGGAGAGCGTGGCGAGGCTGTCATGGGGCGGGAGCATCTGCCCGCGCGCGGCGAACCAGCTCGCCTTTTCAAGATGGAGGTCGGCGACGATCAGCGCGGCGCGCAGCGGCCAGAACAAAGCCTTGCCGCCCGCGACGCGAAAGTCATGTCCGGCAAAGTGCAGCGGCGGCATCACGCCTCCGGTGCGGACTCCGTGTCCGACGTTTCGTACCAGGCCTCAACCGGGCCGGTGAGCTTCAGCAGCAGGGGCTTGCCGCGCCGGTCCACCGTCTTGCCCGCCTGCACGCGGACCCAGCCTTCGGACATGCAATATTCCTCGACATCGTGCCGCTGGATGCCGCGGAACTTGATGCCGACGCCACGGCGCAGCACCTCCACGTCGAAATGCGGGCTCGAAGGGTCGATCGAAAGGCGGTCAGGCGGCGTATCAGTCATGCCCGCGCCTTTGCCGCAAAGCGCCCGCCCGCGCAATGGCGGAAGTGGCGCGATGCGGGCCCCTTTCCCTAGAACTTCACCCGCGCCGAGACACGCACATTGAAGGGCGCGCCGGTGGAGATGTTGTTGTTGTTGTGCGCCTCTGAAAAATAGGTGCGGTCGAACAGGTTCTCGACATTGAGCTGGAGCTGCAGCGCCTCGCTCGCCTTCAGGTAGAGCGCCGCATCGACGCGCGTATATCCGGGCAGGCGCGTCGTCGCCGGGCTCGTACGGATTGCGGCGAACTGTGCCGACTGACGGATGATGCCCAGCCCCGCGCCAAAGGCGGACGAGACATTGTACCGGTTCCACAGCGCGACCTGGTGCCGGGGCACCTGCGCCAGACGGACGAAGCTGTTCCCGCGCAGGTGCGCGTCCTGATAGGTATAGCCGCCGCTGACCTGCCAGGCGGGCGAGACCCTACCGACCACGCCCAGCTCCACGCCCTTGGTCCGCGTTTCCCCGACATTGATCGAGACGAGCGGATTGGCGGGATCGGGCGTCGTCGCATTGGTGCGGTCCAGCCGGAACAGCGCGAGCGTCGCCGACAGATCGGGCCGCACGTCCCACTTCGCGCCGACTTCCAGATTTGTGAACTTTTCAGGCGCCAGGTTCTGCTGCGTGGTGGACAGCGCGAGGAACTGGTCGCCCGAGCGCGGCAGGAAGGACTGGCTGTAGCTTGTATAGACCGACATGTTTTCCTGCGGCTTCAGGATGAGGCCGAGGCGCGGGCTGACCTTTTCATCGACGCGGCCAAAGGCGCGGTCGGGATTGGGGATGAAGTCGGTGCCCGCAATGTCGAATCGGTCATAGCGCAGGCCGATGACAACATCGACATGCGCGCCAAAGCTCAGCTGGTTCTGCGCATAGGCAGAGAAGAAATCGACGGTGGACTGCCGGTCGTTGGTCAGCGTGCTGAAGGCGACGACCGGCGTGACCGGATTGGCAAGGCTGATCGACCCCGGGGTCACGACCCCGGTTGTCCGCTGGTTGGCCGATGTCTGGTGCCCATATTCCAGCCCGAACAGAAGCTTGTGCGCCACCGGGCCGGTCGTCACATCCCAGACGAGATTGGTCTGCGCGATCACGTTTTCGCGTGTGGTCGGATCGGTATAGGCGGCGAGCGCGACCGTCCCCGTGGGCGATGTCGCCGCGCCGTTCGCATAGACGTTGCGGTAATATTTGTCGTAATGGCCATAGAGCAGAGCCGTCGACCAGGAGAGATTGTCGGCAAGCTGCCCTTCGAGCAGCCCCTTCACCAGATGCGCCTCCAGCCCCGTGCGGTTGACGCCGCGCACGCCGAAAAAGGTGTCGCGGTTGCCGGGCAGCGGGCCGGGCGTGCAGGGCTGCGCACAGGCGAGCGACGGGATGCCGCGATCAGTCACGCGGTCATCCTTCACATATTCATAGGACAGCCCGGCCTTCCACCCCTCGCCCAGCTCCGCCGCGACATAGGGATTGAAGGCATAACGCTCCCCGCCAAAGCCGTCGCGGTGATTGGCGAGCGATTCATAAAAGCCGTTGAGCCGCACCGCCGCCCGGTCGCTCAGCGGCGCGTTGAGATCGGCAGCGACATCCCAGTTGCCAAAGCTGTTGAGGCTGCCCGCAACGGTGCCGAACGTCTGTTCCGCGCTCGGCGCCTTCTGCACGCGGTTGATGACACCGCCGCCGCCGCCGCGCCCGAAGAGCAGAGCCGTTGCGCCCTTCAGGATTTCGACGCGTTCGATGTTGTAGAGCGTGCGGTAATATTGAACGTCATCGCGCACGCCATCGACGAAGAAGTCGGCGGTGGTGTTCTGCCCGCGAATGGTGATCTGGTCCCGATTGCCCTCGCCCTGCCCGACGGTGGTGCCCGGCACATAGCGCAGCACGTCCGCCATGCTGTGCTGCGCCTGATCGTCCAGCTGCTGGCGCGTGATGACCGAGACGGTCTGCGGCACATCGATGAGCGGGGTATCGGTCTTGAGCGCGCTCACCGAATTGGTCGCGACATAGCCATCGGCCTGCCCCGTGACGATGATCGTCGGCACCTCATCGCCTGCAGCCTCTTCGGCCAGCGCCGGCGCGCTGATCAGGGCCGTGGACAGGAGCAAAATGGAGCGCATGGTCATTTCTCTTTTCCGGATAGGGAGTCGATCTGGTGGGACCGGCCAATATCGCTATTGCAAACTACTCGCAATAGCGGAAATGAGAGCGATGCGATTTTGTGCGCGGGGGTGGCGCCGAGGACGGGCGCAAAGGTCTCGATTGGAATACATCGCCAATTCGGTTTGATATTCATTTAGATTGGCAGCATTAAGAACACTCCGATGGGGAGTGTTGTGTGCGCCGACAATTAATCGCTGAATATTGGGCATCAGAAACGCGGCGCGTGCACTTGCAGGGGCGGCGTGACTGATGCGGCTCGGCTGGGATGAAATCCGCAGACGCGCCAAGGCGTTCAGCGAGAGGCACGCGACATCCAGTGACGAACGGGCCGATGCGCAGCTCTTCGTCAACGACTTCTTCCAGATGTTTGGCCTCTCCTCACGACAGATTGGCCGCTATGAGCGGCGCGTTACCGATGTCCTTCACAAGGAACGCGGCTTCATAGATTTTTTCTGGCCGGGCCAGATCATTGTCGAAATGAAGTCAGCAGGCAAAAGCCTCGCCGCCGCCGAGAAACAAGCGCTCGATTATATCGATGGGATCAAGAGTGCAGCCGAGAAGCCTCGCTTCGTGCTGGCCTGCAACTTTCAGCACTGGCGACTGGTTGATCTTGAGGAAAAACGTGATCTGGAATTTGCGCTCGCTGATCTGCCTAAGCACATCAATGCGTTCGACTTCATCCACGGCCGAAAGGTCACTTTCGAAAATCAGGCCGATGTCACCATCAAGGCCGCCGAGCTTATGGGCCGCCTGCACGATGCGCTGGAGGAGTCGGGCTATACCGGGCATGATCTGGAACAGCTGCTCGTCCGGCTGCTCTTCTGTCTGTTTGCCGACGACACCGGCATCTTTCAGCCCAAGGACATCTTCCTCCAGCTGATCGACAATGACACGAAGGCGGACGGGAGTGACACGGGCAATGTGCTGGCCGAACTGTTCGAGGTGCTGGACACCCCCGAAGGGCAGCGGCTGAAAGGCACGGCGGCCGAGCTGGATGCCTTTCCCTATATCAACGGCCAGCTGTTCCGGCAGCGGCTGCGCATCCCGAAGTTCGATACGAAGATGCGCAACCATCTGCTCGATGCCGCCCGGCATGATTGGTCGAGCGTGTCCCCCGCCATTTTCGGGTCGCTGTTCCAATCGGTCATGGATGCCAAGGAACGCCGGGCAAAGGGCGCACATTATACGACCGAGGCCAACATCCTGAAGGTCATCGGGCCGTTGTTCCTTGATGATCTGAAGGCCGAACTCGCCGCGATCATCCAGCGTCGCACCGGGCGGGACAAGGCACTGGCCGAGTTTCAGAACAAGCTCACCCGGCTGACCTTCTTCGATCCGGCCTGCGGCTGTGGAAACTTTCTCGTCATCACCTATCGGGAAATCCGGCGGCTGGAGCTGGAGGCGCTGAAGGCGCAATATGGCGATCAGCAGATCGACGCCGCCCTCCTGTCCCGCGTGACCGTCGATCAGTTCTACGGCATCGAATATGAGGAGTTTCCCGCCCGCATCGCCGAAGTCGCGATGTGGATGATGGACCATATCGCCAACAATGAGATCAATGAGGCCTTCCGCCTCAACTATGCCCGCATCCCGTTGAGCTATACCGCGCACATCTTCCACGGCGATGCGCTGGAGGTGGAATGGGCTGACCTGCTGCCGCCGGAAAAATGCAGCTACATCATGGGCAACCCGCCCTTTGTCGGCGCGAAGTTCCAGACCGAACCCCAACGCGCCCAGGTCCGCCGCATCGCAGGCCTCGGCGGCAGCGGCGGAACGCTCGATTATGTGGCGGCGTGGTTCATCAAGGCCGGACAATATCTGAATGGCTTCTCTTCTCCCCTCCCGCTTGCGGGAGGGGCCGGGGGAGGGCTCGAGGCGGAGCCCAACGGGCGCGACCTCGCGGTCGCGCACCCTCCCCTAACCCCTCCCGCAAGCGGGAGGGGAAATAAGCGCATCCGCATCGCCTTCGTGTCGACCAATTCCATCTGTCAGGGGGAACAGGTGGCCCAGCTCTGGCCGATCCTGTTTGACAGGTGCGGGCTGGAAATCGCCTTTGCCCACCGGACCTTCAGCTGGGGCAGCGAGGCGCGCGGCAAGGCCCATGTCCATGTCATCATCGTCGGACTCGCGCACCGCGACCATGAACCCGACGAAAAGCGGCTGTTCAGCTATCCCGATATCAAGGGCGATCCGGTGGAAAGCCGCCACGGCGCGCTGACCGCCTATCTGTTCGACGCCCGCAGCGTCGCCAACCGGCATCTGGTGGTGAAGGAAGAGGCACGGCCAATCAATGGGGCTCCAAGACTCATCACAGGCACGCAGCCGATTGATGGCGACCATCTGAAGTTTGACGCAACCGAGCGGGCCAGATTCTTGGAAGCCGAACCAGCCGCAGCTCAGTATTTGAGACCTTACATTGGCGCACGAGAATTCATTCGGGATGAAGTTAAGTGGATCCTCTATCTCAAGGATATTGCCCCTGATGAGCTAAAGCGGCTCCCCGAAACCATGAAACGGGTCGCCGCTGTTCGCCAGTTTCGCATGGACAGCAGTAGAGCAGCATCCAATCAGATTGCGGATTACCCAACACAGTTCGGCATCTCGGTCGTCCCGAAATCACCGTTTCTGGTTATCCCGCAGGTCAGCTCTGAACGCCGTGACTATGCGCCGTTTGGTTGGCTTGAGCCGCCGATCATACCCAGTGAGAAGCTCCGTCTAATCTACGACGCCAGCGTTTGGGATTTCGGCATCCTCACCAGCACCATGCACATGGCTTGGATGAAGGCGATCACAGGCCGGATGAAATCCGATTTCATGTATTCAGTCGGCGTCGTCTACAACACCTTCCCTTGGCCCGACGCGTCGCCTGCGCAGCGGGAGAAGATTGAGGCGCTGGCGCAGGCGGTGCTCGATGCGCGGGCCAGCCATCCGACTTCCAGCCTTGCCGACCTCTATGATCCGGACACGATGCCCGCCAATCTCCGCCGCGCGCACGCAGCACTCGATGCGGCGGTGGACCGGCTCTACCGCCCCGCCCCCTTCGCCAGCGACCGCGACCGGGTGGAGCATCTGTTCGGCCGCTACGAAGCGCTGGTCAATCCGCTCGAACGCCTCGGCGCCGCCAAGAACGCCCGCGTGGCCAAGAAGGCGGCGCGATCCGTTGATGACAAGGAAAAGGACCCCCGATGACCGACACCCACACCCATCGCCCGCCGCAGGACGCCGCGCTGGAGAATTCAGAGATCGTCGCCGCCCCCGACATGGACGACAGCGCACAGGCGCTGGCCGCGGCAGATGCGGCGATCTGTTACTGGAATGGCGAGGAATATTCGGACGGCGCGACGATCTGCTCTGCGCACCGCGTCCACAAATGCTGGAACGGGAAATGGGTGGACATCGGCAGCTGCTGACCCCCCCATTTGTAACTTTCCTACACAGCATCCCCTGTGCCAGCCTCCCCCGATGGGACGCGCGGCGCGCCCCTTTTGTCGCGGAAGTTATGGCTGTCCTACAGATGGGGGGATTTTGAGGGGGGATGTGCCCTCAACTTCCTCCACTTCCAGACCTTCCGCGCGGGGAGAAGCCCGCGTTTCCGTCGATTCGCGGCGGCGGGCGGAAAGCCTACAAATCCGGGCGCTGCGGCGCGACTAATCGGGAGAAGCGATCACAGTAAGCCGGGATATTCATTGGCTCTATCAATGGGCGCGCGATAGCCCATTGTTCGCTTGGCCAGAACGGCCAGCCCAACAGGAGAGCCCCACATGAAAAACCCCAAATTCGCCCTTGTCGCGCTGATGCTGGCGGCATCGCCGGTCGCGCTGGCTGGCGCGGCGGTTGCCGAAACCCCGGCCGCGATGACCGCCGCTGCCCCCAAGGAATGGTGGCCCAAGACCGTCGATCTGACCGCGCTGCGCCAGAACGAGGCCGTGAAGGCCAACCCCTATGGCCCCGATTTCGACTATGCGAAGGAATTCGCGACGCTCGATCTTGATGCGGTCAAGGCCGATATCCGCAAGGTCCTGACGACCTCGCAGCCCTGGTGGCCCGCCGACTATGGCAATTACGGCCCCTTCTTCATCCGCATGGCCTGGCACAGCGCGGGCACCTATCGTTCCGGCGACGGGCGCGGCGGGTCTGACGGCGGCGAGATGCGGTTTGAGCCGCTCAATTCCTGGCCCGACAACGTCAATCTGGACAAGGCCCGACGCCTCGTCTGGCCGATCAAGCAGAAGTACGGCCGCAAGCTGTCCTGGGGTGATCTGATGATCCTCACGGGCAATGTCGCGATGGAGGATATGGGCTTCAAGACGCTCGGCTTTGCCGGTGGGCGCATCGACGCCTGGCAGCCCGACCTCGTCTTCTGGGGCCCGGAAACCAAGCTGCTCGACGACAAGCGCCGGGATGAGAAGGGCAATCTGAAGGGGCCGCTCGCCGCCACGCAGATGGGCCTGATCTACGTCAATCCGGAAGGCCCGAACGGCAATCCCGATCCGCTTGCCGCTGCCGCCGACATCCGCCGCGCATTCGGCGCGATGAACATGGACGATGCCGAAACCGCCGCGCTGATCGCGGGCGGCCACACCTTCGGCAAGGCGCATGGCGCGCGCAAGCCCGAAGAGTGCATCGGCAATGATCCGGGCAAGGCCACGATCGAACAGCAGGGTCTCGGCTGGGCCAACAAGTGCGGCAAGGGCCATTCGGAGGACACCACCTCCAGCGGTCTGGAAGGCGCCTGGACGTCCAACCCGGTGGCCTTCACCACCCAGTATCTCGACAACCTCTATGGCTTTGAATGGGTGAAGACCAAGAGCCCGGCGGGCGCCACGCAGTGGATCCCGAAGGATCCGGCCGCCGCCAACATGGTGCCCGATGCGCATCGCCCCGATGTGCGCCACGCGCCCATCATGTTCACGACCGACCTTGCGCTGCGCGAAGACCCCGGCTTCCGCAAGATCACCAAGGCGTGGCAGAAGAACCCGCAGGCCTTTGCCGACGCCTTCGCCCGCGCCTGGTTCAAGCTCACCCACCGCGACATGGGCCCGCAGGCCCGCTACCTCGGCAAGGATGCGCCGAAGGTGAGCTTCACCTGGCAGGACCCGCTGCCCAAGGCCGACTATGCGATGATCGACGCGGGCGATGTCGCCCAGCTGAAATCAAAGCTGCTCGGATCGGGCCTGACCACGGCGGAACTGGTCCGCACGGCCTGGGCCTCCGCCTCGACCTTCCGCGCGACCGACATGCGCGGCGGGGCCAATGGCGCACGCCTGCGGCTTGACCCGCAAAAGGGCTGGGCAGTGAACAATCCGGCGGAACTGACCAAGGTGCTCACCACGCTTGAGACGATCCGCGCGGACTTCAACAAGTCGGCCACGGGCGGCAAGAAGGTCTCGCTCGCCGATCTCGTCGTGCTCGGCGGGACGGCCGCCATCGAGCAGGCGGCCAAGGCGGCGGGTCAGGACGTCACGCTGCCCTTCACGCCGGGCCGCGTCGACGCCACGCAGGCGCAGACCGACGTTGCGTCCTTCGCCCATCTGGAGCCCAAGGCCGATGCCTTCCGCAATTACTATGCGGCCGACGCCTATCTCGGCCCGGTGGAATCCATGGTCGACAAGGCCGACATGCTGAACCTGACCGTGCCGGAAATGACCGTTCTGCTCGGCGGCATGCGGACGCTGGGCGCGACGGCGGGCGGCACGACCGCGGGTGTCTTCACCACGCGTCCGGGCACGCTCAGCAACGACTTCTTCGTCAACCTGCTGTCGATGGACACGGTATGGGCGAAGTCGGCAACGCCGGGGCTATATGACGGCAAGGACCGGGCAACCGGTGCGGCCAAGTGGACCGCGACGCCGGTCGATCTGGTGTTCGGATCCAATTCGGAACTGCGCGCCGTGGCCGAAGTCTATGCCTCCACCGACGGCCAGGACAAGTTCGTGAAGGACTTTGTCGCGGCCTGGACCAAGGTCATGAACGCGGATCGCTTCTGATCCCTGACCGAGATAGCGGGGGGTCGGTGATCCCGGCCTCCCGCGCTTCGGCCGTCTCCGGCCGGCCGATTTTCCTTCCTCCTGCCGACGGACCCCGCCATGCGCCGCCCGCGCCTTCTCCTCGCCTCCGCCCTCTCCCTCCTCGCTGCGCCGTCAGCGCCGGTTGGGGCACAGGCAACGCCGCCCCGCCCGGCCCCCGTCTTCGCGCCCTGCGCCGGCTGCCACTCGATCGAACCGGGCAAGACCATGTTCGGCCCAAGCCTGCACCGCGTCGCGGGCCGCAAAGCGGCGAGCCTCGCCAGCTATCCCTATAGCGCCGCGCTCAAAGCCTCTGGCCTCACCTGGAACGCCGCCACGCTCGACCGCTGGCTGCGCGGGCCGCAAAAGCTCGTCCCCGGCACGCGCATGCCCTTTGGCGGCATCGCCGATCCAGCGACCCGAAAGGCCGTGGTGGACTATCTGCTGACGGTGAAGTGAGCGTCGGGCGCACGATTTCTCCTACAGATTTGGGCGCACGCACCCTAGATTGGCTGGATGACGATCCTCACCCGCGCCACGTTCGTTGCCCCGGCCCTCGGGTGGATCCTCCTCCTCGCAGGACACGCGCTGGCGCTGCCGCCACTTTTCACCGGGCTGGTGCTGGTGGGCGTGGTGCTCGCCGCCGTCCACCATGCCGAAACGGTCGCGCACCGGGTGGGGGAGCCGTTCGGGACGCTGATCCTTGCGGTCGCGGTCACCGTGATTGAACTTGGGCTGATCCTCTCGCTGATGCTCGCCAACCGGGAAGCCGCGACAACGCTGGCGCGGGACACGGTGTTTGCGGCGTCGATGATCATCCTGAACCTGCTGCTCGGCCTGTGCCTTGTGGCTGGCGCGCGGCACCAGAAGGAGGCACGCTTCACCCGCACGGGCGCGACCGCCGCGCTTTCCACGCTTGCCACGCTGATGGTGCTGACGCTGATCCTGCCCAATGCGACGACGAGCGTGCCGGGACCTGTCTTTTCGGCAAGCCAGCTCGCCTTCGTCGCGGCCTTCTCGCTGCTGCTCTATCTGACATTTGTTTTCGTGCAGACGGTGGGCAACCGGGATTATTTCCTGCCCAAGGGCGATCTGGAAATGGCGCCCGACGCGCATGCCGCGCCGCCGTCCGACCGGGAGGCATGGACCAGCTTCGCAGCACTCCTCGCCTGTCTGGGTGCCGTCGTCCTGCTGGCGAAGTCGCTCTCAAAGCCGCTGGAGGTCACGATTGCACAGGCGGGCGCCCCGCACGCGCTGGTCGGCGTTGCAATTGCCGCACTCGTCCTTCTGCCGGAAAGCATCGCTGCGGTGCGCGCGGCCAATGCAAACCGCCTGCAAACGAGCCTCAACCTCGCACTCGGCTCCGCGCTGGCGACGATCGGGCTGACCATCCCTGCAGTCGCGGTGGCGTCCATCTGGCTCGATCTGCCATTGGCGCTGGGCCTCGATGCGAAGGGGACGATCCTGCTGGCGCTCACCCTCTTCGTCGCCGCCCTCTCCCTCGCGCGCGGACGCACGACCGTGCTTCACGGCGCAGTGCACCTGACGATCTTCGCGGCCTATCTGGTGATGACGGTGCTGCCTTAGAGCATCCGTTGATGGTGGACAGGGCTGGATTCGAACCAGCGTACGCTTGCGCGGGCAGATTTACAGTCTGCTGCCTTTAACCACTCGGCCACCTGTCCCCAGGCGTCGCACCGCGGCGGGCCGCCAATGCGAGAGGCGGCCTCATGGCGAAGCGACGCGGCGCTGTCAATCGTCAGTCGTGGATTGTCAGCCATTCTTGTGACGGCGCGCGATTGGCGCGCAGGCTGTTGGCGGGATCATCGGGGTCCTTGTAGCCAATCGACATGCCCGTCCACAGGATGCGGTTGTCAGGCAGGCCGAGGAAGCTGCCGATGGTCTTCGGGTAGACTGCCCAGCATTCCTGCGGGCAGCTGTCGAGCCCGGCTTCGCACAGGAGGAGCATGATCGAATTGAGGAGCGCGCCCGCATCCGCCCATTGCGGCAGGCCCATCTGCCGGTCGAGCGAGATGAACAGGCCCACGGGGGCGCCAAAGAACTGGAAGTTGCGCGAGAACCACATGGCGCGGCCCATCTTGTCCTCCCGCGGGATGTTGAGCGAGGTGTAGAGCATCTCGCCCACCTCTGCGCGGCGGCCTTCCCAGGGCTGGGTCAGGCCGGACGGGTAGATGGGATATTCGGGCGTCTCGCTTTCGCGATTGGCGATCTTTTCGGCCATGATTGTCTTGAGCTTCGCGATCGACTCGCCGTGGACGATATCGACATGCCAGGGCTGAAGATTGCCACCGGACGCCGCGCGCGAGGCGCGCTCGACAATGTCCTTTACCAGAGCCGGATCCACCGGCTTATCGAGAAAACCGCGCACCGAACGACGATAGTCAACGGCTTCCGAGACGTTCATGGACATGCTCTCCTTCGCTTGGCCTTCGCTCGGCCATCCCCCGGCCTGTTACTGCTGTCAGGCCCTGCAACTTTCCCTTGCCGTAAACGTCAAACTGCGCAAGTGAATTTGAAAACCACCCCCTTTGGAGAGGAATCAGGACATGGCCACTGCCTATATTGTCGATGCCGTCCGCACCGCTGGCGGCCGCCGCAACGGGAAACTTGCCGGATGGCATCCGGTCGACCTTGCGGCAACCACGCTCGACACGCTCGTCGCCCGCACCGGCATGGACGGCGCGAAGATCGACGACGTCATCATGGGCTGCGTGACGCAGGCGGGCCAGCAGGCGATGCAGGTCGGCCGCAATGCCGTGCTTGCCGCCAAGAACATTCCGGACAGCGTCCCCGCCGTCACCATCGACCGCCAGTGCGGCTCGTCGCAGCAGGCGATGCAGTTTGCGGCGCAGGCCGTCATGTCGGGCACGATGGACGTCGTCATCGCCTCGGGCGTCGAATCGATGACGCGCGTGCCGATGGGCTCCAACGCGATGTTCCACATGAAGGAAGGCCTCGGCCACTATAAGTCGCCGCGCCTTGACGAGAAATATCCCGGCATCATGTTCAGCCAGTTCATGGGCGCCGAAATGATCGTGAAGAAGCACGGCTTCTCCAAGGACGATCTCGATCAATTTGCGCTGAAGAGCCACCTGAACGCGATTGCCGCGACCAACGCCGGGCTGTTCAACGATGAGATCGTCGTCGTCGATGTGGAAACGCCCGAAGGCGTCATCCAGCACAATGTCGATGAAGGCATCCGCTTCGATGCGACGCTGGAAAGCATTGCGGGCGTGAAGCTGCTTCAGGAAGGCGGTTCGCTGACCGCGGCTTCCTCCTCGCAGATCTGCGACGGGTCTTCGGCCGTCATGATCGTGTCGGAACAGGCGCTCAAGGATTATGGCCTGACGCCGATTGCGCGCATCCACAATCTGACCGTGACCGCGGGTGACCCGGTCATCATGCTCGAAGAACCGCTGTTCGCGACCGATCGCGCCCTGCAGCGCGCGGGCATGAAGATCAGCGACATCGACGCCTATGAAGTCAACGAAGCCTTCGCCTCGGTCCCGCTCGCCTGGCTCAAGCACACGGGTGCCGATCCGGAGAAGCTCAACGTCCATGGCGGTGCCATCGCACTCGGCCACCCGCTCGGCGCCTCGGGCACCAAGCTGATGGCGACGCTGCTCGGCGTGCTCAAGGCCAAGGGCGGCAAATACGGCCTCCAGACGATGTGCGAAGGCGGCGGCGTCGCCAACGTGACGATCGTCGAGCGGCTCTAGGACCCCATTTCCCGCTCAGGCTGAGCCTGTCGAAGCCCCGTCCTTTCGCTTTGGACCAAAGGTGAAGGACCACCCTTCGACAAGCTCAGGGTGAGCGGCGTTTTTGTTCATCTGAAAGGACCAGACATATGAAACTCGATTCCTCCATTTCTGCTGTCATCACCGGCGGTGCCTCGGGCCTTGGTGCCGCCACCGCCCGCGCGCTCGCGGCCAAGGGTGTGAAGGTCGCCATCTTCGACCTTCAGGCCGAAAAGGGCGAAGCCATCGCCAAGGAACTCGGCGGCGTGTTCTGCGAAGTGAACGTGACCGACGATGCGTCGGTCGACGCCGGTTTTGAAAAGGCCCGCGCGGCCATCGGGCAGGAGCGCATCTTGGTGAACTGCGCCGGCACCGGCAACGCGATCAAGACCGCCAGCCGTTCGAAGGAAGATGGCTCGATCAAGCACTTCCCGCTCGATGCGTTCAACTGGATCGTCCAGATCAACCTTGTCGGCACCTTCCGCTGCATCGCCAAGTCGGCGGCCGGCATGATGACGCTGCCGGTGCTGGAAGACGGCGATCGTGGCGCCATCGTCAACACCGCGTCGGTCGCGGCCGAAGACGGCCAGATGGGTCAGGCGGCCTATTCGGCCTCGAAGGGCGGCGTTGTGGGCATGACGCTCCCCATTGCGCGTGACCTCGCCAGCGAGAACATCCGCGTCAACACGATCCTGCCGGGCATCTTCGATACCCCGCTCCTCGCCGGCGCGCCGCAGAACGTCCGCGATGCGCTCGGTGCCTCGGTTCTCAATCCGAAGCGTCTCGGCAATCCGGTCGAATATGCCCAGCTGGCCATGACGATGATCGAGTGCGGCTATTTCAACGGTGAAGATGTTCGCCTTGACGGCGGCATCCGCATGACGCCGCGTTGATCTGACACGAACAGGAGCCCCGCCTGCGTCAAGCGGGCGGGGCATTTTCATGCCCAAGCCCACGCCGCAGCGCCTCGATCCGTCGATCTACCCCGTGACCATGATCGCGAACACGCGCTTTCAGGACATGGACATTAATGGCCACCTGAACAACGTCGCCTTCGCGTCGCTGTTCGAGAATGCGCGCGTACAGCTCAACCGCAACGTCCGCCCTTGGGCCGACCGCCCGGCGAATGAGCGGACCATGGTGGCGGCGGTCGAGATCAACTATCTGCGCGAGGGCAATTTTCCCGACGATGTGACCATCTGTTCGGGCATCGGCCGCATCGGCACCTCCAGCTGGACCATCGAACAGGCCATGTTCCAGAACGGCCACTGCATCGCGACGTGTGACACCGTGGTCGTGTGCCGGACGGACAATGAGGCCAAGCCGCTCCGGGCGGAGATCGTTGAGGGACTAAAGGCGCAGATGGTGCGGGTGGGCTGAGCCCGATACTGTCATCCTGAACTTGTTTCAGGATCCATTGGCATCGCAAATCACAAGTTCGCGCAGAGGCGCAGCGGCATCCCGTGCCTGAGACGAGCCCAGCCATTGCTCTGCATGCTCTGCGCCTCTCAGCGGACCATCTGCTGCCCGTGTTCATGGATGCTGAAACAAGTTCAGCATGACGGGTCGCTCACTCCGCGAAGTTCGGTTTCCGCTTTTGCATTTCCGCCATCACCGCTTCGATCTGGTTGGGGGTGCGGATGACCTTGATCTGCTCATCGCTTTCGGCCTGAAGCAGCTCGGCGTCGGTGGCGTCGCCCATCAGGTTGCACAGGCGCTTGGCACCGCGCATGGCGTGCGGGTTCTTGTTGGCGATGACGCGGGCCAGCTCCATCGCCTTGGCATGCGGATCATCCGAGACATGCGTGGCAAAGCCCATCTCCTTGGCTTCCACACCGTTGAACTCCCGGTTGGTGTAGATCATCTCGCGCAGCACATCGTCGCGCACCTGCCCGCGCCACAGCGGCATTCCGGCGACGTCGGGGACGAGACCCCACTTCATTTCCATGATCGCTATGCGCGTGTCCGGGTGGACGATGCGGATATCGGCGGCGGCCATGATCTGGCTGCCCGCACCGAACGCCACGCCATGCACGGCGGCGATCACCGGCACCGGCAGTTCACGCCATCCCCAGGCGGCATATTGCGCGTTGTTGGCAATGCCGCGCGTCCGGTCCGCGAGCGATCCACCGGCGCTGCTGGCACCCGGATCGCGTTCCGACTGAAGGCTCGACAGATCAAGCCCCGCACAAAAGGCGCGCCCTTCCCCCGACAGCACGACGACGCGCAGGCCCGGCGTCGCATTGAGCGTGTCGATGGCCTCAACCAGCGCATTCCACTGCGTGCCATCAAGCGCATTCATCTTGTCCACGCGCGTCATGCGGACATCGGCGATGCCATCTTCCAGCATGGTGATCGAAATGCGGTCGTTCATCGTCCAGTCTCCTCAACAACCCGTTTGGGCTGAGCTTGTCGAAGCCCTGTCCTTCCTGTTCAGGTGCCAAGAAAAGGACAGCCCCTCGACAGGCTCAGGGCAAATGGCTGGTTCTATCCCACAGTGGTTTATCTCGTCAGTGCGGCCTCAACCAAGGGCAGCTGGTCATTGCCGAAATACATGTCGGTCCCGTCCACAAAGATCGTGGGCGAGCCATAGCCGCCGCGCGCCACCAGTTCATCGGTGTTGCCCCGCAGGCGCAGCTTGTTGGCATCGGTGACCGAGGCCGCGCGGATCGCCGCGCCATCAAGGCCTGCCGATGTTGCCACAGCCACCAGCACGTCCGGGTCGTCCAGATTTTCCTGACGCCCGAAATAGCTTTCAAACGCCGCCGTCGCAAAGGCCCGGAGCGCCGCCTGATCCTCCTCCAGCGCGCAGGCCATGCGCATGGCGTTCACGCTCTTGGCGGGATGGTGGACACTTGGAAAGTTCATGGAAACGCCCGCCAGACGCGCCCAGTCGCTGAGCACCTTCCAGCTGTGCAGCACGCGCCGGTTGTTCGGGTCCTCACGCGAGGCATAGACCGCCGGGTTGACCGCATTGAACACGCCACCGACGAGGATGGGCCGCAGCACGGCGGCCTCGCCCGTCCGCTCCAGCATCGGCCAGAGATTGGCGAACGCCAGTCGCGTCCACGGACTGGACAGGTCGAAGAAGAACTCGACGCGCGCGTCGCTCACTTCTTCGCCTTTTCCCAATATTGGTCGCGCAGCAGGCGCTTGTAGAGCTTGCCCGTGTCATGCCGCGGCAGCTCGGCAAGGAAATCGATCCGGCGCGGGATTTTCACGCCCGACAATTTCTCGCGCGCATAGTCAGTCAGCTCGGCACGGAAGGCGTCGTTGGCGTGCGCCATGTCGATCGGCTGGATGACCGCGATCACCTCTTCGCCCATTTCCTCATGCGGGCCGCCGATGACGGCGACGTCCTGCACCTTCGGGTGCGTGACGAGGTGGTTTTCGATCTCCTGCGGGTAGATGTTCACCCCGCCCGAAATGATCATGAAGCTCTTGCGGTCGGTGAGGAAGAGATAGCCGTCCTCATCCATCCAGCCCACATCGCCGAGCGTTGACCAGCCCTTCGAATTGCGGCTCGACTTCGTCTTCTCGTCATCGCCGTGATATTCAAAGACGCTGTCGCTTTCGAAGAAGACGGTGCCTTCGCTGCGCGGGGGCAGTTCGGTCTCATTGTCCTCGGCCATGATGTGGGCGATGCCCGTCACCGCCTTGCCGACCGAGCCGGCGCCTTCCTTGTCGGCGAGCCGCAGCCAGTCGGCCGAGCCAATATAGGTGAAGCCATTGCCTTCGGACCCGGCATAATATTCCTCAAGCACCGGGCCCCACCAGTCGATCATCGCGCGCTTGACCGGCATCGGGCACGGGGCGGCGGCGTGGATCGCGCAGTTGAGCGTCGAAGTGTCGTATTTGTGGCGCACCTCCTCGGGCAGCTTGAGCATGCGGACGAAATGCGTCGGCACCCACTGGCTGCACGTCACCTTGTACTTCTCGATGGCAGCAAGCGCGCCTTCGGCATCGAACTTCTTCATCATGACGACGGTGCCGCCAATCTTGTGCACCGTCATCGACCAGCGCAGCGGCGCAGCGTGATAAAGCGGCGCAGGCGAGAGGTAGATGCTGTCCGGCGTGAAGCGGAACAGGCCCATGGCGAGCGCGACGAGGCTGTTTGACTGATCAATGGCGGGGTCTTCGGGCAGCGGAATGCGCACGCCCTTGGGCCGCCCCGTCGTCCCCGAAGAATAGAGCATGTCGACGCCCGCGCGCTCATCGGGCACGGGTTCGGCCGGCATCGGGGCGATCGCGTCTTCGAACGAGCCATAGCCGTCGACCGGACCGCCAAGCGAATAGCGTTCCACCTGCGTGGAGAAGTGCGCGGCCGGCCCCGACAGGCTGCCCGAGATCACGAAAATCTTCGCGCCCGAATTTTCGAGGATGTAATCCGTCTCGTCCGCCGTCAGCCGTGAGGAGATGCACACATAGCGCAGGCCCGCCCGCTGCGCGCCCCAGGTGAGGTTGTAATAATCGGGTGTGTTTTCCAGCATAAAAGCGACCACGTCATCATGCCCGAGCCCGCGCTGGCGGAAGAATTGCGCGACCTTGTTCGACGCATCATCCAGCTGCTTGTAGGTCCGCGTTTCGCCGGTTTCCGCGACGATGATGGCGGGTTTGTCGGGCGTGCTTTTCGCATGAAAAAATGGGTGCATGACGCTGGACAGTCCTCTCTCGAATTTTGTTCGATTCTTTGAGGTTTACGTTTACGTGAGGGTTTGAGAAGAATGCAACTGGCGTCCGTCATAGGGGACGGCATCAATCGGAGTTGAGCGCGGCGCATGGAAGAGTTTCCGCCCGAATTTGATCCGGCACGTCTGATCAAGATGATGTCAAAAAATGGGCACAACAAGCTGATCGGCACGCAATATCACGCGCACGGTGACAGCTGGTGCGAGCTTGCCCTGCCCTATAGCGAGACGCTCATCACCGACAGCGACACGCGCATCCTCGCCTCCGGCCCCATCTTCACGCTGATGGACATGGTGACCAGCATGTCGATCTGGCTGAAGACCGGCACATTTCAGCCACAGGCCACGCTTGATCTGCGCATCGACTATCTCCGCCCCGCCCGGCCCGGCAATACCGTCATCGGGCGCGGCGAATGCTATCACGTGACCAAATCCATCGCCTTCATCCGCGGCACCGCGCATGACGGCGATCCCGACAAACCCATCGCCCATGTCGCGGGCACCTATTTCTTCACGGCAAGCTGATGCGTCTCGAAACCTCTCCCTACGGCCGGACGATGGGCTTCACCGCAGAGCGCGATGCGGACGGTCGCCTCGTCATTGCCATGCCCTATTCGGACGGTGTGCGCGGCCGCCCCGGCTTCGTCCATGGCGGCGCACTGGCCGGCCTTCTGGAAACGGTCGCTTATGCCACCTTGTCCGAGGCGCTGGGCGATGATGACCGGCCACACATCAAGCCCGTCAACCTGACCGCGACCTATATGCGCGGCGCAGTGGAAGCGACCACCTATGCCCGCGCGACGATCGAGCGACTGGGCAAGCGCGTGGCGAATATTGAGGCGGTCGCCTGGCAGGATGATCCGGACAAGCCCGTCGCCATCGCCCAGATCAACGTGATGCTGGACCGGAGCCGGCGATCCTAGGTCGTGACCTCATGCCAGCGCAGGCTGGCATTTCTTAGATCCGACGTCCGTCTCCTCATCGTCGCCCCGGACTTGATCCGGGGCTAGGCTTGGCGTCAGCGGCTCCAAAGAAAAGCCTGACCCCGTGTCAAGCACGGGGCGACGGGATAAAGAGTGCTCAGGCCTTCTTCCAAACACCCCGCGCCCAAAGCAGGACGGCAACGCTGACCGCCTCCACGCCCATGGGGAAGGTGCCGCCGGGCGCCGGTCCATCGAGCAGGATCGAGACGACCCGGCCCAGGAGGGCAATCCCGAACAGGAGCGCCGCACCGACCGCTGCCGATCCGCACCGCTTCCACGCGGCATAGGCGCAGAGCAGACCCACGGTCAGGAAGAATGACCCGAAGTCAGCGCGCACGCTGGCGCGGCCGATGAGATTGGCTGCATCCACCGCCGCCTGCAGGCCGAAACCTGCGGCCTGCGTTTCCAGATTGAGCCAGAAGCCGAGGCCCATCGCACCAAAGAACAGCGCCATCACGCCAACCAGAATCCGTGCTGCCAAAGTCATGTCTTCTCCCCCCTTATTGTTATGCCGCCATCGCCTGCATCACGGCCATCACGAGACCGAAGCCGCGCACGTCGCCTGACGTGGTGCCTTCCATCTTGTTCATGACATAGCTGTAGGTCGCGCGGTTCTGCATATCGATGATGATGATCGACCCGCCATAGCCGCCCCAATAGCAGCACAGATCATTGGGCAGCGGCGTCATCCCGCCCGACAGGCCAAAGCCCAGCCCGAAGCGGACGGGGATGCCGAGGATGAGGTCGGTGCCCTCCACCTGGCATTCGAGCAGCTTGCGGCACCCCGCCTCCGACAGGAAGCGCTTGCCCTTGGCCATGCCACCATTGGCGAGAATGGTGTGAATCTCCGCCACCGATCGGGCATTGCCCGTGCCCCCGGCGGCCGGAATTTCCGCGCCGCGCCAGTCGCGGGTCCGCGTTTCCAGAACGTCGACGCCCGGGTTCATCGCCATGTTCTTGACGAGGTCAGACGTCCCGCTTGATCCGATCGCGGCATTGGGCGGCGGCGGCAAAAGGTCCGCGACGCGGTGGTCTTCGGACGCGTCGAGCCCGATGTGGAAATCGGCGCCCATCGGTGCCGCAATTTCCTCGCGGAACACGGTGCCGAGCGATTTGCCGGTCACGCGGCGGACGACTTCGCCCACCAGATAGCCCTGCGTGACCGCATGATAGCCGGGCTGCGTCCCCGGCTCCCAGAACGGCGCTTGAGCCGCGAGCAGGCTGGTGCACTTGTCCCAGTCGTAGAAATCAGACTTCTGGAGCGGTTCCTTCCAGCCGGACAGACCCGCCGAATGGCTCATCAGATGGGCGACGGAGACGCCCGCCTTGCCGTTCGCCGCAAATTCGGGCCAGTAATGCACAACGGGCTTGGTGAAGTCGATCTCACCACGATCCGCCAGCAGCAGGGCCGTCAGCGCGGTCATCGTCTTGGTCGTCGAATAGACGTTGATGATCGTGTCAGCCTGCCACGGCCTGGTCTTTTCGGGGTCGGCATGGCCGCCCCAGATGTCGACGACGGTTTCCCCGTCAATCGTCGCGCAGAATGAGGCGCCGATATCGGCGCCGCTGGCGAGGTTCGCAGCAAGAACCTCCTTCACAGCAGCGAAGCGGTCTTGCGCGAACCCCTGCACGCTCATGCGTCGATCCCGCCTGATCCGATATTGGCGTGGGCAACGCCACCATCGACGGTGATCGTATCACCGACGACATAATTGCCCGCGTTGCTGGCAAGATAGATGGCGGCGGCGGCCATATCCTCGGCGATGCCAATCCGCTTGTTCGGGATGTTCTTCGCCACCGCATCGCCATGGTCGCGCGCCGCACGGTTCATGTCCGACGCAAAGGCGCCCGGCGCGATGGCGGTGACGTTGATCTGGTCCTGCACCAGCCGCGCCGCCATGCGCTTGGTCAGATAAAGGATCGCCGCCTTGGACGCGTGATAGCTGTAGGTCTCCCACGGGTTGAGGCGGATGCCGTCAATCGACCCGATGTTGATGACCTTGGCCGGCTGCGCCTGCGAGGCGGCGGCCTTCAGCTGCGGATAGAGCGCCTGCGTCAGGAAGAAGGGGCCCTTCACATTGAGGTCCATGACCTTGTCCCAGCCCACTTCGGGGAACTCCTCGAACGGCGCGCCCCAGGCGGCGCCCGCATTGTTGACGAGGATGTCGAGCTTTTCCTCCCGCTCCGCGAAGGCGGCGGCGAGCGCCTTGCACCCTTCGACCGAGGACACGTCCATCGGAAGCGCGATGCAATTGGGGCCAAGTTCGGCCGCCGTCTCGTTGCACGAGTCCGCCTTGCGCGACGTGATGTAGACCTTTGCCCCTTGCGCGATGAAGCCTTCGGCGATGTGCTTGCCGAGGTTCTTCGACCCGCCTGTGACGAGCGCGACGCGGCCTTCGAGGCTGAACAGCTTTGCAATATCCATCATCAATATCCGTTCATCTTGGCGAGCTTGTCGGCGTGAAAATAAAGGTCGCCGAACACTTCGTTCAGCGCGCGGTCGCGCTTCATGTAGAGGCCGATGTCATAGGCATCCGTCATGCCCATGCCGCCGTGCATCTGCACGCCCTCACGGACGGCAAGATTGGTCGATTTTGCGGCCTTGGCCTTTGCGGCGGAGACGAACATTTCGCCACGCGGATCGCCATTATCGAGCATCTGCTGCGCCTTGAGGACGATCGAACGCGCGCCTTCCATCTCACCGTAGAGATGCGCGGCACGGTGCTGCAGCGCCTGGAATTCGCCGATCAGCTTGCCGAACTGCTTGCGCTGCTTGAGGTAGGTGAAGGTCATGTCCATCGCGCCGGTGCCGACGCCGACCAGCTCCGCCGAAGCGCCGAGGCGACCGGCATTGAGGAGCCGCGTCAGCGGTTCCCACCCGGCATCGACTTCCCCGATGACAGCATCGGCGTCCACCTGCACGCCGTCCAGCGTCACCCGCGCGGACATGGAGGAATCGACCAGACGGTCGGCCTCCGCCGTCAGCCCGGCAGCCTCGCGCGGCACCGCGAACAGCGTGATGCCGGCCTCTTCCCCCGGCGCGCCGGCCGTGCGGGCAGAAACCAGCAGCATGTCGGCGACATGGCCGTGGACGACAAAGGTCTTGGTGCCGCTCAGCTTGAAGCCATTGCCCGAACGTTCCGCCTTGAGCGCGGTCGCCGCCGGGTTGTGCTTCTTGCCTTCTTCGAGCGCGAGGCCGATCACAGCCTCTCCGCTGGCGATCTTCGGGAACCACTGCCCGCGCAGGTCCGCGCTTGCCGCCTTCAGCGCCTCGACGGCGGCCACTGCCGTCGTCAGGAAGGGCGATGGCGTCAGGTTCTTGCCGATTTCCTCCAGCACGATCCCGGCTTCGACATGGCCAAGGCCAAGGCCGCCTTCAGCTTCGGGAATGAGGATGCCATTGAGGCCCATTTCGGCGAATTGCGACCAGAGGTCACGCGCGAAACCGACCGGGTCCTTATTGTCCCGCAGCGCGCGCAGATGCTTGACCGAGCCGTTTTCGGCCAGGAACGGGGCGACGCTGTCTTTCAGCATCGTCTGGTCTTCGGTGTGGTACAGTCCCATGGATCAGGCCCCCGGCATTTCGAGAATGCGTTTCGACACGACGTTGAGCATGACTTCGCTCGTGCCGCCCTCGATGCTGTTCGCCTTGGTACGCAGCCAGGCGCGCGGGCGGGCGCCGCCATTGGTCCGGGCGCTTTCCCATTCCAGCGCGTCGGAGCCTCCGGCCGCCATGATGATCTCGTGCCGCTTCTTGTTCAGTTCGGTCCCGACATATTTCATCAGGTTGGAATAGGCCGGGTGCGCGCGCCCCGTCTTCCATTCATCCATGAAGCGTTCGGAATGGGCGCGATAGGCCAGGTTTTCGACCTCGAACATCGCCATTTCCGCGCGCAGCACGGGATTGTCCTCCAGCACGTCGGCATAGAAAGAGCCGAGCGAGGCCATGCCGCCATCGCCGCCCATGCCAGAGATCATTTCGCGCTCATGCGCGAGCAGATATTTGGCAACATCCCAGCCACGGTTCAGTTCACCGACGATCTGGTGTTTGGGCACCACGACATTGTCGAAGAAGGTCTCGCAGAACGGCGACGCGCCCGAGATCAGCAGGATCGGCTTGGTCGACACGCCCGGCGTGGTCATGTCGAACAGGAGGAAGCTGATGCCGTTATATTTGTCTTCCTTGTTGGTGCGGACGAGACAGAAAATCCAGTCCGCCTTGTCGGCATAGCTCGTCCAGATCTTCTGGCCGTTGACGACCCAATGGTCGCCCTTGTCTTCGCCAAACGTCTGGAGCGAGACGAGGTCCGACCCCGAACCCGGTTCCGAATAGCCTTGGCACCAGCGGATTTCGCCGCGTGCGATCTGAGGCAGGTAATGCTTCTTCTGCTCTTCCGTCCCGAACTTCAGGAGTGCAGGGCCAAGCATCCAGATGCCGAAGCTGTTGAGCGGGGAACGGCAGCCGAGCTTTGCCATTTCCTGCCGCAGGGCCTTCGTCTCTTCGGGCGACAGACCGCCGCCGCCATAGGCCTCGGGCCAGTCGGGCACGGTCCAGCCCTTGGCCGCCATCACTTCAAGCCACTGCTTCTGCGCGGGCGACGAAAAGACCCAGTTACGCCCACCCCAGCAGATGTCGTCATCGCCCTTCACGGGCTGACGCATTTCAGCGGGGCAATTGGCCTCCAGCCAGGCGCGCGTTTCGGTGCGGAAGGTTTCGAGATCAGTCATCGGCGTCTCCTATTTCTGGCCAACTCTGTAAGTCGCGGCGGGCGCTTGACGCAAGCGTCAACTTGGAGCCCGTGCTTTCCGTAAGGGAAGTTCCGAACGCGTTGACCAAGCCGTTTCCGCCCGACAGGATGAGTCGCAAAGACAAAGGAGAGAGAGATGAGATTCGCGGGAAAAACCGTCGTTATCACGGGTGCGGCCTCAGGGATTGGCAAGGCGACCTGCCTGCTGTTCGCTTCGGAAGGCGCGACCGTCATTGCGGGCGACATTGACGAAAAGGGCGGCGAGGATCTGGCCGCCACGTCCAATGGCAAGATCTTCTTCAAGCGCACCGACGTGTGCAACACGGCCGACATCAAGGCGCTGATGGACTTTGCCGCAGAAAAGACCGGCGGCATCGACGTCGTCTTCAACAATGCGGGTGCCGGGGGCGACAAGGCCCCGATCGAAGAGATCGAGCCCGAAGGCTGGGACCGGACGATGGACCTGCTACTGCGCTCCGTCGCGATGGGCGTGCGCTATGCGGTGCCGCACATGATCGGCCGTGAAGGGGCCGCCATCGTGAACACGGCAAGTGTCGCCGGGCTTGGTGCGGGCTATTCACCCACTGCCTATGCGGTCGCCAAATGCGGCGTCATCCACCTGACCAAGGTCGGCGCGACCGACCTTGCCAAGCACAATATCCGCATGAACGCGATCTGCCCCGGCTTCATCCAGACCAACATCTTCGCATCGTCGATGGAGGTGCCAGAGGAAAAGCGCGATGAGGCGAACAAGATCATCTGGGAAATCGCCAACCACACCCAGCCGGTAAAGCGCGGCGGGCGTCCGGAGGACATCGCGAACATGGTCGCCTTCCTCGCGTCGAAGGAAGCGGGATTCATCACCGGCACGCACTTTGTCGTCGATGGCGGCATCACGACCGGCCAGCCGCACAGCTGGAACCCGGAAGCGCCGGGTCTGTTCGACGCGCTGCAGGCCTATGTCGACGCGCCGCAGGGATGACGGCGCCCGCTGAGGACCGGCTTCCGCTGCGGCTGAAGCTGGTCCACGGCATGGGCAGCATCGCCTATGGCGTAAAGGACAACGGTTTTTCGACCTTCCTGCTCCTGTTCTACAATCAGGTGCTGGGTCTGGACGCGCGGCTTGTATCGACCGCGCTTATGCTCGCGCTGTTCATCGACGCGTTCATCGATCCCTTTGTCGGGCATATGAGCGACCGGACCTATACGCGCTGGGGCAAGCGGCTTCCCTGGCTCTACATCGCGCCCATCCCGCTCGGCTTTGCCTGGCTCCTGCTGTGGGCGCCGCCCGAAGGGGCGCATGGCCACATCTTCCTTTATCTGCTGACGACGGCGGTGCTGGTGCGCGCGCTTGTGTCCTGCTGCGAAGTGCCCTCGGTCGCGCTCGTGCCGGAACTGACGCGCGACTATGACGAACGCACCGGCCTGATGCGGTTCCGCTATCTGTTCGCCTGGGCCGGCGGGCTCTTGATGCTGTTCCTCGCCTATCGCGTCTTCCTGCGGCCCGATGAAGGGCACCATGTCGGGCAGCTCAACCCGGACGGCTATTGGAACTATGGCCTGTTCGGCGGGCTTCTCATCGCGCTGACCGTGCTCCTGTCGGCCGCGGGGCAACACCGGCGCGTTGCGGGGTGGCCCGACCAGAAGCCTGTTCCGACAAGCATTGGCCATGCCTTTGACGAAATCAGGCAGTCGCTGTCCAATCGGGCCTTCCTGATCTTCGTGGCGGCGGCCGGGCTCGCCGTGGTGGGCCAAGGCACGACCTTTTCGATTTCAAACTACCTCTATCTCTATGTCTGGAAGTTCGGCCAGTCCGCGTTCGACCTGTATCCCATCGTCCTGTTTTTGAGCGTGGTCGCCGCCTTCTTTTTGGTGGTCCCGCTCAACCGGCGCTGGGACAAGCCCCATACCGCAGCCTACGCCACGCTCCTCAGCATGGCGCTGTGGATGACGCCGTTTCTGCTGCGCCTGGCAGACCTGTGGCCCGAAGTGGGCAGCCCGGCGTCAACAGCGGCCATCTTCGTCTTCTTCTTCCTCGCCAACGCCTTTGGCGTGACCGTGATGATCTCCGCCTCATCGATGATTGCCGACATCGTCGAAGACGCGCAGGTGAAGACAGGGCGCCGCACGGAAGGCATCTTCTTCGCCGGCAATTTCTTTGTGCAGAAATGCGCAACGGGGGTTGGCATCTTCATTTCGGGCATGATCATCAGCTGGGCCGGGCTGTCAGTGCAGACCGCCCCGGATGCCGTCAGCCCCGCCGTCATTGACCGGCTGACGGCGGCCTATATTGCCATGGTCGTCGCAATGGCGCTGCTCTCCGCGCGCGTTTTCATCCGCTTTCCGATCCGCCGTCACGACCATGAAGCGCGCGTGCGGCAGCTTGCCGCAACGGCAAGTCCGAAAGGCGATTGAAGGGGCTGGAAATGCGCCCCGAAAGCTGACAGTGACGTAAACGTAAACATAGAAGAGGACGACTCAGATGGACTTCACCCTCACCGACCGTGAACGTTATTGGCGCGACCGCGTTAAGGCGCATATCGACCAGTATATCCGACCGCGGGTGAAGGATTATTACGCCGAGCAGGCCACCGGCGACCGCTGGAAAGTCCTTCAGGTCATCGAAGAGGAAAAGAAGCGCGCCAAGGCGGCGGGCATCTGGAACCTGTTCATGCCGCCCGTCGGCGCCAACCCGCATGTCGACACGACTGTCGAATTTGACGGCCCGATGCTGACCAACGTCGAATATGCCCTGTGCGCTGAGGAAATGGGCCGCGTCGGCATGTCGTCGGAAATCTTCAACTGCGCCGCGCCCGACACGGGCAATATGGAAGTGCTGAACCGCTATGGCACTGCCGAGCAGAAGAAGCAGTGGCTCATTCCGCTGATGAACGGCGAGATCCGCTCCGCCTTCCTGATGACCGAACCGCAGGTCGCTTCGTCCGACGCGACCAACATCGAAACGCGCATCACGCGCGATGGCGACCATTATGTCATCAACGGCCGCAAATGGTGGTCCTCAGGTGCTGGCGACCCGCGCTGCAAGATCGCGATCGTCATGGGCAAGACCGACACCGGCGCCCAGCGCCACCAGCAGCAGTCGCAGATCCTGATGCCGCTCGACGCGCCGGGCGTGAACATCCTGCGCCACCTGCCCGTCTTCGGCTATGACGACGCACCGCACGGCCATATGGAAATCGAACTGAAGGACGTCCGTGTCCCGGCCGAGAACATCATCTATGGCGAAGGCCGTGGCTTCGAAATCGCGCAGGGCCGCCTCGGGCCGGGCCGCATCCACCACTGCATGCGCACCATCGGCGTTGCGGAAGAAGCGCTGGAAAAGATGTGCAAGCGCCTCACCTCCCGCGTCGCCTTCGGCAAGACGCTTGCCGAACAGACCGTCTGGCATGAGCGCATTGCGCGTGCCCGCATCGATCTGGAAATGACGCGCCTGCTCTGCCTCAAGGCCGCGCAGATGATGGACACGGTCGGCAACAAGGCTGCGGCAGCCGAAATCGCCATGATCAAGGTGCAGGCGCCCAACATGGCGCTGAAGATCATCGACGATGCCATTCAGGCCCATGGCGGCGGCGGCGTGTCGGAAGACTATGGCCTGGCCTCAGCCTGGGCGCATCAGCGTACGCTGCGCCTCGCCGACGGTCCGGATGAAGTCCACAACCGCGCCATCGCCCGCCTTGAACTCGGCAAATATGGCGCCGCGCGTCCGAAGGACCTGTCCTCGGGCGATCTGGCGGTGACACGATGAAAGCCGCCGTTCTCATCCAGCCGGGTCAGCCGCTCGAAATCGAGGAGCTGACCATCTCCAAGCCGGGTCCGCACGAAGTGCTGATCCGGACGGCGGCCTGCGGCCTGTGCCATTCGGATCTGCACTTCATCGACGGCGCCTATCCGCACCCGCTTCCCGCCGTTCCCGGCCATGAGGCGGCGGGCATTGTCGAGGCAGTCGGCAGCGAAGTCCGCACGGTGAAGCCGGGCGATGCCGTTGTCACCTGCCTGTCCGCGTTCTGCGGGCATTGCGAGTTCTGCGTGACCGGTCGCATGTCACTCTGCCTTGGCGGCGACACGCGGCGTGGGCCGGGCGAAGCCCCACGCCTGACGCGCGCCGATGGGTCGACCGTCAACCAGATGCTCAACCTGTCGGCCTTTGCCGAACAGATGCTGGTGCACGAACATGCCTGTGTGAAAATCAACCCGGACATGCCGCTCGACCGTGCCGCCGTCATCGGCTGCGCCGTCACGACGGGTGCAGGCGCGATCTTCAACGCCTGCAAGCTGACACCGGGCGAGACCGTGACCGTCGTCGGCTGCGGTGGCGTCGGCCTCGCCACGATCAACGCGGCCAAGATCGCAGGCGCCGGCCGCATCATCGCGGCCGACCCGATCCCCGAAAAACGCGCGCTTGCGCTCAAGCTGGGGGCAACCGACGTGATCGACGCGACCGCCGAAGGCGCAGCCGCGCAGATCGTGGAGATGACCGGCGGCGGCGTCGACCATGCGATCGAGGCGGTCGGACGTCCGGCCTCCGCCAATCTCGCAGTCAGCGTGCTGCGGCGCGGCGGCACGGCGACGATCCTCGGCATGATGCCGCTTGCCGAAAAGGTCGGCCTGTCGGCGATGGACCTGCTGTCGGGCAAGAAGCTGCAGGGCGCGATCATGGGCGGCAACCGCTTCCCCGTCGATATTCCGCGTCTGGTGGACTTCTACATCCGCGGGATGCTCGATCTCGACACCATCATTTCGGAGCGCATTCCGCTGTCCGGCATCAATGATGGCTTTGAGAAGATGAAGAAGGGCGATTCCGCGCGCAGCGTGATCGTATTCGATCAATGAGCCAGGCGATGGACGCACAGACGGCCTTTTCGGGCGTCACCAAGGCCGAAGGCGCCGACGCCCTCAATGAAGCGAACCTGACGGCCTGGATGACGGAAAACGTCGCCGGGTTTGAAGGGCCGCTGGAGGTCTTCAAGTTCGCGGGCGGACAGTCCAACCCGACCTATCGCATCAATGCGAAGAGCGGGTCCTACGTCCTGCGGCGCAAGCCCTTTGGCCCGCTTCTACCCAGCGCGCACGCGGTCGACCGGGAGTTCAAGGTCATCAACGGCCTGTACCCGACGGGCTTCCCCGTGGCGAAGCCCTATGGACTGTGCACCGACGACTCGGTCATCGGCAGCTGGTTCTACATCATGGGCATGGTCGAAGGCCGGACGATCTGGGACGGATCGATGCCGGGGGCGACGCCCGAGTTCCGGCGCGCGACCTATAACGCGATGATCGACACGCTGGCCGCGCTGCACAACACCAGCATCGAGGCGGCCGGGCTCACCGAGTTCGGGAAGCCGGGAAATTATTTCGGCCGCCAGATCGACCGCTGGACCAAGCAGTACAAGCTGTCCGAAACCGAACATATGCCGGTGATGGAACGGCTGATCGAGTGGCTGCCCGCGACCCTGCCCGAACAGACGCGGACCTCGGTCGTCCATGGCGATTATCGCATCGACAACATGATCTTCGCACCCGACGAAGCCAAGGTCATCGCGGTGCTCGACTGGGAATTGTCGACGCTGGGCGATCCGCTGTCGGACTTCACCTATGTCGCGATGGCGTGGGTGACGGACAATGGCGGCCGGTCGGGCGTGCAGGACCTAGACCGCAAGGTGCTTGGCATCCCCGAGCTCGAAGAGATGGTGGAACGCTATTGTGCGGCGACCGGTCGGGACGGCGTGCCGGACATGAACTGGTACTTTGCCTATAACTTCTTCCGCCTCGCCGGCATCATGCAGGGCATCAAGAAGCGCGTCATCGATGGCACCGCCAATTCGGCGCACGCCAAGACAATGTCGGAACGCGTCTCGCCACTCGCCGATGTGGCGTGGAGCTTCGCTGAAAAGGCTGGCGCGCGCTAGCCTCAGAACCGTTCGTCCCGAGCGAAGTCGAGACACGTTCCTCGAAGTCGCTCGGGACGAACGGACGAAATGATTAGGAGGAACACATGTCTCTGTTCGACATGACCGGGCAGGTTGCCCTCATCACCGGGTCTTCGCGCGGGATCGGCAAGGCAATTGCCGAGGAAATGGCCGTCCACGGCGCCAAGGTCGTCATTTCGAGCCGCAAGCAGGATGCCTGCGATGCGGTCGCAGCAGAGATCAACGCGCGGCATGGCGCGGGTACGGCGATTGCGGTGGCGGCAAACATCTCGGCCAAGGATGCGCTCCAGAACCTGGTCGATGAGACGCGCAAGGCATTCGGCAAGGTCACCGCGCTGGTCTGTAATGCGGCGTCCAACCCCTATTATGGGCCGGCCGCCGGCATTCAGGACGAGCAGTTCCGCAAGATCATGGACAACAACATCCTGTCCAATCACTGGCTCATCAACATGGTGGCGCCGGAGATGATGGAACGCGGCGAAGGGTCGATCACGATCGTCTCCTCAATTGGTGGCCTGAAGGGCTCGACCGTCATCGGCGCCTATTGCATTTCCAAGGCCGCCGACATGCAGATGGCGCGCAATCAGGCCGATGAATATGGCCCCAAGGGGGTGCGCGTGAACTGCATCGCACCCGGCCTCATCCGCACCGACTTTGCCAAGGCGCTCTGGGAAAATCCGGACACGCTGGCGCGTTCGACCGCCCGGTCGCCGCTGCGCCGCATTGGCGAGCCGGAGGAAATTGCCGGAGCCGCCGTCTTCCTCGCCTCGCGCGCGGGCGCCTTCACCACGGGCCAGACCTTCGTCATCGACGGCGGTCAGACCATCAGCGGAGGATAATTGCCTCACCGTTCGTCCCGAGCGAAGTCGAGGGACGTTTGGTCAGGTGTCTCGACTTCGCTCGACACGAATGGATAGGAGTGAAAGAAAATGGGTGCACTTCAAGGCAAGGTCGCCATCATTACCGGGGCTGGCTCCGGCATCGGCCGCGCATCGGCGCTCCGCTTTGCCGCCGAGGGCGCGAAGCTCGTGATCGGCGACAAGACCGAGGCGGTGCATGAGACTGCACAAATGGTGAAGGACGCCGGCGGCTCGGTCACCGCGCTGCAGATTGATGCCGGCGTCGAAGCCGATGTCGAAAAGCTCGTAAAGGCTGCCATCGACAATTATGGCGACCTCCACGTCGCCTTTGCCAATGCTGGAATTTCCGGCGGCATGGCGGGCATCTTCGACCTGACGCCCGAGCAGTGGGCCGAAATCCTGCGCGTCAACCTGATCGGCCCCTGGCTGATGGTGAAGCATGCGGGCCAAGCGATGATGGACGGCGGCAAGGGCGGCTCGATCATCCTGACGGCGAGCGTTGCGGGCATCCGCTCCGGCGCTGGCGGCCCGGCCTATTCCGCGTCCAAGGCGGGCGTCATCAACCTCGCAATGGTCTCAGCCCAGCAGATGTCCGAAACCGGCGTGCGCGTGAACGCGATCTGCCCGGGCCTCACCGAAACCGGCATGACCAAGCCGACCTTCGACTATGCACGCGACAAGGACGTGATGCACAAGGTTGGTCGCCTCAACCCGCTGCGCCGCGCGGCCCAGCCGGACGAGCTGGCAAACGTCGCGCTGTTCCTTGCCTCCGACCAGGCAAGTTACGTCAACGGACAGGCGATTGCCGTCGATGGCGGGCTGTCCAGCTCACACCCGGTCACGCGTCAACTTACAGGACAAACGGCGGTCTGATATGCTGCAACCGATCAACCCCACCGAACTCGGCTTCCTCCCCGACCGGCTCGACCGGATCGGCGCCTTCATCCAGAAGAAATATCTCGACACGGGGTTGCTGCCGCATGCCGCGCTGCTGATCGGGCGTGGCGACGAGATCGCCTATCTCTGGAATTCCGGCGTCGAGCAGGACGCGATTTTTCGCATCGCTTCCATGACCAAGCCGGTCACGTCGGTCGCGCTGATGCAGCTGGTCGAACAGGGGCTCATCGCGCTCAACGATCCGGTTGCAAAGTACATCCCGGAGTTTGAAAAGCTCGGCGTCTATCAGGGTGGTGGCGGCAACACGCCGTTTCTGACGCGTCCGCTCGCTACGCCCTTGCGCGTCATCGATCTGCTGCGCCACACCGCCGGCTTCTCCTACGGTTTCCAGGAAATGAGCAACGTCGACGCGGCGTACCGGAAGACCGATGTCGAGAACTGGTCCAAGTGGGACAATGACGAGGTCGTCAACATCCTGAAGGACATTCCGCTCGAGTTCGATCCGGGCACGAGCTGGCATTATTCGCTCGCAACCGACCTCGTCGGCATTATCGTCGCGCGCATTTCCGGCATGTCGCTCGGCGCGTATTTCCAGACGCACATTTTCGGCCCGCTGGGGATGGAGGATACGACCTTCCTCGTGCCTGCGGACAAGGCGCACCGCATTCCGCCCTGCTACGTCTACCATCCGGTCGAGAAAATGAAGCCGTTCGACAAGCCCGGCGCCGAAAGCGGCTGGGCGCGGCCCCGCAAGTTTGAATCGGGCGGCGGTGGCCTCGCCTCGACCCTGACCGACTATCACACCTTCTGCCGCATGCTGCTCAACGGCGGCGCGCTTGACGGGCACCAGATCATCAGCCCCAAGACGCTCGACCTGATGACGGCCAACCACCTTCCGGGCGGCGGCGACCTGACCCAGCATTCGCGCTCGCTGTTCAGCGAGGCCGAAAATGCGGGGATCGGCTTTGGTCTTGGCTTTGCCTGCAACATCGATCCCGCCGCGACGACGATCGCGGGATCGAAGGGTGAGTTCTACTGGGGCGGCATGTTCTCGACCGCCTTCACGATCGATCCCGTCGAACAGATCACGATGGTGTTCATGACGCAACTCATGCCGTCGACCACCTACCCCGTCCGGCGCGAAATCCGGACCATGATGTACGCGGCGCTCGCCGCCTAGAAACTGGAGCCTGAAATGCAATCTGTTACCACCGAACGTCATGGCGACGTGCTCGTCGTCATCGTCAACAATCCGCCGGTCAACGCGCTGTCCTGGCACGTCCGTCAGGGGCTCAAGGACAGCTTCGAAGCCGGGATCGCCGATGACGGTGTGAAGGCGATTGTCCTGCGCTGCGATGGCGCGACCTTCATTGCCGGGGCCGACATCACGGAATTTGGCAAGCCGTCGCAGGGGCCGGACTTCAACGCGGTGCTCAACATGATCGAACTGGCGCCCAAGCCGGTGGTTGCCGCGATCCATGGCACGGCGCTGGGTGGCGGGCTGGAAACCGCGCTCGTCTGTCATTACCGCGTCGCGGTGCCGTCCGCGAAGCTCGGCGTGCCGGAAGTGAAGCTTGGCCTGCTGCCGGGGGCTAGTGGCACGCAGCGCCTGCCGCGCGTCGTCGGTATCGATGTCGCCGCAACGATGGTCTCGCTCGGTGATCCGCTGCCCGCCGCCAAGGCGCATGAGCTGGGTCTGGTCGATGCACTGGCGGGCGAAGACAGCCTTGCTGCCGACGCCATCGCCTTTGCCAAGGACGCCATCGCCAAGGGCCCGCGCCCGACGCGTGACCGCCCGATCACCGGCGATATCGGCGCCATCGAAAAGCTGAAGGCCGCCAATGCCCGCAAGTGGAAGGGCTTTGAGGCGCCTTACGCCAACCTTGCCTGCGTCGAGGCCGCCACGCGCCTGCCCTTTGAAGAGGGCATGACCTTCGAACGCACCGAATTCATGAAGCTGATGACCGGCAGCCAGTCTGCCGCGCAGCGGCACATGTTCTTCGCCGAACGTCAGGCCGCGAAGATCGATGGCCTGCCCAAGGACACTCAGCTGCGCGCCATCAAGAAGGTGGGCGTGATCGGCGCCGGCACGATGGGCGGCGGCATCAGCATGAACTTCCTGCAGGCGGGCATTCCCGTCACCATCGTCGAGATGGCCAAGGACGCGCTCGACCGCGGCGTGGGCGTGATCCGCAAGAATTACGAGGCCTCGGCTGCCAAGGGCCGCTTCACCACCGACAAGGTGGAAGCGATGATGGGCCTGCTGACGCACAGCCTGAGCTTCGACGACCTCGCCGACTGCGATCTCGTGATCGAGGCCGTCTACGAAAACATGGACGTGAAGAAAGAGGTCTTCGGCAAGCTTGACGCCATCGTGAAGCCGGGTGCCATCCTTGCCTCCAACACCTCCTATCTCGACGTGAACGAGATTGCGTCCGCGACGAAGCGTCCTGCCGATGTGCTCGGCATGCACTTCTTCTCGCCCGCCAATGTCATGAAGCTGCTGGAAGTGGTGCGCGGCGACGCCACTGCACTCGACGTGCTGGCAACGGTCATGGCTCTGTCAAAGAAGATCGGGAAGGTCGCCGTCGTCGCAGGCGTCTGCCACGGCTTTATCGGCAACCGGATGCTCTCGCAGCGTCAGGGCCCGGCCAACCAGCTGCTGCTGGAGGGCGCGACCCCTGCGCAGATCGACAAGGTGCACACCGATTTCGGCATGCCGATGGGGCCGTTCCAGATGGCCGACCTCGCGGGGCTCGACATTGGCTGGCACCGCGATCCGTCGCGCGTCGAGACGATCCGCGACGCGATGTGCGCGGCGGGCCGCTTCGGCCAGAAGAACGGCAAGGGCTTTTACGATTATGACGAAAAGCGCAACGCCACGCCCAGTGCCGAAGCACTCGCCATCATCGAAGAATTCCGGTCCAAGTCGAACCTCGCCAAGCGCGACATCACCGATCAGGAAATCATTGAGCGCACGCTCTACCCGATGGTCAATGAAGGCTACAAAATCCTCGAGGAAGGCAAGGCCCAGCGCGCCTCCGACATCGATGTGGTCTGGATCTACGGCTATGGCTGGCCCGTCTATCGCGGCGGCCCGATGTTCTGGGGTGACCTGGAAGGCGCAGCCAAGATCGTCGAGGCGCTGGATCGTCACGGCGTGAAGGTGGCGGACAGCCTGAAAGCGAAGGCCTAACGCAACTTGGCGAGCCGAAGCTGCTGCTGAAGCGGCCGACCGTAGCGCCAGTCTGGGAGGCAGCTGATGGACGACATCATCTTGCGATCAATGTTGATGGTAATATTCTTTGTAGTAGCAGCTGAATTTATCATTCCATCGCAAACAGCGAGACTCTATCGGGTGTCGAGCGGAAGGCCGTTCCATCCTGCGTATTGGCGTCATTCCAGGAGAGAAGCTCTCCAAAAAGTTCCAGCCTATGCTCTTGTGGGATATCTATCCGTCAGAGCGGCTGGCGATATAAATGGTTGGATTATCCCTTTGGTGGCGGTTTTCGTCATCATGGCCGCTCTCAACGCCTACTTCAGAGTTATTCGACTGATGATTTCTGACATCCGCTCTCCCGTCCAAGGGAACTAGACGCGCTGCAAAAACGGCGGCGTCGGCCCTTGAGTGAATCCCCGCGCTGGCCTACGGCGCGGGGCATCCACCCGACCGGAGAATATCATGAGTGAGAATGTCGCAGCGGACGAGCTTCGTCTGCTGATTGAACGTATTGAGCGTCTTGAAGAAGAGAAGAAGGGCATCTCGGACGACATCCGCGACGTCTATTCCGAAGCCAAGGCCCGCGGTTATGACGCAAAGATCATGCGCCAGATCGTCCGCCTGCGGAAGATGGAAGCCCATGACCGCGCGGAAATGGAAGCGATTCTCGATACCTACAAGGCCGCTCTCGGGTTGGACTGATCGGGCTTGCGCGGGGCGCGGCGGCAGCCTTATGCATCGCCTTCCCTATAAGGAGATGTGCGATGCTGGTGTCTACCACGAGTGTGATCGAAGGCCGCCCCGTTGCTGACTATCTGGGCGTCGTGACCGGCGAAGTGATCGTCGGCGCGAACATTTTCAAGGATCTGTTTGCCGGCATCCGCGACATCGTCGGCGGCCGGTCCGGCGCCTATGAAAGCACGCTGCGCGATGCGCGGGCGACTGCACTCGAAGAGCTGAAGACCGAAGCCCGCGCGCTCGGCGCCGATGCCGTCATCGGCGTCGATCTCGACTATGAAACCCTGGGTCAGGGCGGAACCATGCTGATGGTCACCGCATCGGGCACTGCGGTCAAGCTGGGGTGAACATCCGGCAGGCCACCGCCGAAGATTCGGCGCGCTGCGCGACCATCTATGCGCCGCATGTCACCGACGGCTGGGCCAGTTTCGAACTGACAGCGCCCAGCCCCGCGGAAATGGCGGCGCGCATTGCCAACTATGGCGCGTCGCACGCCTGGCTGGTGGCAGAAGCCGAAGGGCGGGTCGTCGGCTATGCCTATGGCTCGCCCCACCGCACGCGGGAGGCCTATCGCTCGTCCTGCGATGTCGCGGTTTACATCGATGCGGCCTTCGCCCGGCAGGGGGTCGGCAAGACGCTGTATACAGAACTCCTCCCCCTGCTCGCCGCACGCGGCTTGCACGCCGCTTTTGCCGGGATCGCCCTGCCCAATGATGCGAGCATCGCCCTGCATGAGGCGATGGGCTTCACCACGGTTGGCATCTATCGCGAGGTCGGCTGGAAAATGGGCCGCTGGCGCGATGTCGGGTGGTGGCAGAGGTTGCTCTAGGCAAGCTCGGTGCGCTAGGGCCGCAGACCATCCTCAACCAACGCAAAAGTGACCCATGGCAGGCCATTCCAAATTCAAGAACATCATGCACCGCAAGGGTGCGCAGGACAAAAAGCGGTCCGCGCTCTTTTCGAAGCTGAGCCGCGAAATCACCGTCGCCGCAAAGATGGGCCTGCCGGACCCCGACGCCAATGCGCGCCTACGCGCCGCCGTGCTCGCCGCGCGCGCCCAGTCGATGCCCAAGGACAACATCCAGCGCGCCATCGACAAGGCGAGCGGCTCCGATGGGGATAATTACGAAGAAATCCGGTACGAAGGCTATGGCCCGGGCGGCACCGCGATCATCGTCGAGGCGCTGACCGACAACCGTAACCGCACCGCCACCAACGTCCGCACCGCTTTCTCAAAGAATGGCGGCAACCTCGGCACCGCCGGGTCAGTGGCGCATGGCTTCGACCGGCTCGGCCTGATCGAATATGGCGCGGGCGCAGGCGATGCCGACAAGGTCTTTGAAGCCGCGCTCGAAGCAGGCGCCGACGACGTCGAATCGTCGGAAGACGGCCACTCGATCTGGACCTCGATCGAGAACCTCCATCCCGTCGCCAAGGCACTCGAAGCCGCGCTCGGCGACCCCGAAGGCGTCAAGCTCGCCTGGCGTCCGACCATCACCGTTGCGGTGAGCGAAGACGATGCCGGCAAACTGCTGCGCATGATCGACACGCTGGAAGAAGATGACGACGTCCAGACCGTCTGGGGCAATTACGACGTCTCCGACGAGATCATGGAGAAACTGGGCTGATCATTCTCGGCCTCGATCCGGGCCTTGGCACGACCGGCTGGGGTCTGATCGCGGCGGAGGGGAACCGGCTGTCGCATCTGGCCAATGGGCAGATTTCGACCAATGCGAAGGACGCGCTTCCGGCGCGCCTGCTGGAACTGGACCGCGCGTTGACCGATCTGATCCTCACCCATCAGCCGCAGCACGCGGCGGTGGAAGAGGTCTTCGTCAACGCCAACCCGCAATCGACGCTGAAACTGGGGCAGGCGCGCGGCGTCGTCCTGCTGGCGGCGGCACGCACCGGCATTGATGTCGGCGAATATGCCGCGCGGCTGGTCAAGAAGGCCGTCGTTGGCGTTGGCAATGCGGACAAGGCGCAGGTGCACGCCATGGTCAGCCGCCTGTTGCCGGGGGCGAAGATTGCGGGCGCGGATGCCGCCGACGCGCTCGCTGTCGCCATCACCCATGCGCACCATGTGGCGAGTGCGCGGCGGCTCGGGTAGCCAAGCTGCACTCACCCTGAGCGTGTCGAAGGGTGTTGGCGCCGCAGGCTTCGAAAGGCTCAGCCTGAGCGCGACAAGAATCCCCTTTGACGCGCTGCAAACATCCCCTCTCGACTTGGCGCTGTGAGAACGGTTAAGGAACAAACATGATCGCCCGCCTGACCGGAACGCTTGTCGAAAGCACCTCAGACCATGCCGTGCTCGACGTGAACGGCGTCGGCTATCTGGTGCAGGCCTCGACCCGCACCTTGACCGCCATCGGCCCGATTGGCGCCCAGGTGATGCTCCTCACAGAATTGCAGGTCCGCGAGGATTCAATGACGCTGTTCGCCTTCGGCAATCCGGGCGAGCGCGACTGGTTCCGGCTGCTGACCGGCGTGCAGGGCGTGGGCGGGCGGGTCGCACTTTCGATCCTCTCGACGCTTGATCCTGAGGAGCTGACACAGGCCGTCGCGCGGCAGGACAAGGTGATGGTCGCGCGCGCCAATGGCGTCGGGCCCAAGCTTGCCGAACGCATCGTGCGCGAACTCAAGGACAAGGTCGGTGGTGTCGCCATCGGCACGGCAGGCAGCGCACCTGTTGCAGCGGCAGGCCATGCGGCCGACGCCGTGTCGGCACTGACCGGGCTCGGCTTCAAGCCCGCCGAAGCCAACGCCGCCGTGGCGACGGCGGAGGCGGAGCTGGGCGACGGCGCCACACTCGACGCGCTGGTCCGGCTCGCGCTCAAAAGGGCGGCCAAATGAAGCGCGCACTCGGCTGGCTGCTGGGCCTGGTCGCGGCCGCGCTGATCGCCCTCTTCGTCTGGGGCTATACGCCCGATACCGATCCGGTCGCCATGCGCGCCAAATACACCAGCGCCGCCTCCCGCTTTGTCGAGGTGGAACCGGGCCTCAAGGTCCATGTCCGCGTCGAAGGCAAACCCGATGGCGCGCCCCTGCTCCTGCTGCACGGCTCCAATTCATCGCTACACACGTGGGAGCCCTGGGTCGCCCGGCTGGGCAAGGACTATCGCATCGTCAGCCTGGACCTGACGGGCCATGGCCTCACCGGCCCCCACCCCAAGCGCGACTATCGCGTGGCGACGACGGTCGGCGTCGTCGATGCCGTCATGACCAAGCTCGGCATCAACCGCTTCGCGCTCGCGGGAAATTCCATGGGCGGCTGGGTCAGCTGGAACTATGCGCTGGCGCATCCGGACAAGGTCTCCGCGCTGATCCTCGTCGATGCAGCGGGCGCGCCGGATTCCGAGCCTACGGCGATCCCCATCGGCTTTCGGCTGGCGCGCTCGCCAGCTGTCCGCCCGCTGCTCAAGGTCTTCACGCCGCGCGCCATCATCGCAAAGAGCCTTGACCAGACCATGTCGGTCAAGGCCCCGCTCACCGACGCGGCGATTGACCGCTATTGGGAATTGCTGCGCTATCCCGGCAACCGGCAGGCCACAGGCGACCGAGGCGACGTGAAGCGGACACCAGCGACCGCCGATCAATTGAAACGTCTGATGATGCCTACGCTCGTGATGTGGGGCTCTGAGGACAAGCTCATCCCCGTCCGCGCCGCCGACTGGTTTGCAGGCGCCATTCCGGGCGCGAAGAAGGTCATCTATCCCAAGGTCGGCCATATCCCCATGGAGGAAGTCCCCGACCAGTCCGCCGCCGACGTGCGGGCTTTCCTGCAGGCGGCCTGCACCCCAAACTCCACCTCGTCATGCTGAACTTGTTTCAGCATCCATGCCTCAAAGCCTGACAATTGGACGCCGCCTTCCAGCCCTGCGTCTACCTTCTCGCCAGCCAGCGCAATGGGACGATTTACATCGGTGTCACGTCTCGTCCCGTTCAACGCATTTCCCAGCATCGCACCCGATCCGTAAAGGGCTTTGCGACCCGGCATGGCGCCCTCCGACTGGTGCGCTACGAATTCTTCGGCACGATGGAGCTGGCCATTGCGCGTGAGAAACAGTTGAAGCGCTGGCACCGCGACTGGAAGATTAATTTGATCGAGCATGACAACCCGGAATGGCGAGACCTCGCGCCCGACATCGGCGCCAGCCCCATCGTTCGCGGCATGGATGCTGAAACAAGTTCAGCATGACGAAAATTTTGGATAGAGCCCGTCCGTGACTGATGCCGATCGAATCCTTTCAAGCACCCGCCGCCCCGAAGACGTGGACGCCGCGCTGCGCCCCAAATCGCTCGACGAGTTCGTCGGACAGAAAGCCGCGCGCGAAAATCTCCGCGTCTTTGTCGAGGCCGCGAAGGCGCGCGGGGATGCGCTGGACCACGTCCTGTTCTTCGGCCCGCCGGGGCTGGGCAAGACGACGCTCGCGCAGATTGTGGCGAAGGAAATGGGCGTGGGCTTCCGCGCGACGTCCGGGCCGGTCATTGCCAAGTCGGGCGATCTGGCCGCGCTGCTGACCAATTTGGAGGATGGCGACGTCCTCTTCATCGATGAGATCCACCGCCTCAATCCGGCTGTCGAGGAAGTGCTCTATCCCGCAATGGAAGACCGCGCACTCGACATCATGATCGGGGAAGGACCGTCCGCGCGGTCGGTGCGGATCGACTTGCCCAAGTTCACTTTGGTGGGTGCGACGACGCGGCAGGGCCTGCTGACGACGCCGTTGCGCGACCGGTTTGGCATTCCCGTGCGCCTCAACTTCTACACGCATGACGAGCTGGAACAGGTCATCCGCCGTGCGGCGGGCCTGCTCGACCTCGCCATTGCGCCCGACGGCGCGCATGAGATCGCCAAGCGGTCGCGCGGTACGCCGCGCATCGCGGGCCGCCTGCTGCGCCGCGTGCGTGACTTTGCCAATGTCGCGGGTGAGGCGATTGTCACCGCAAAGATTGCCGATGCAGCCCTTCACCGGCTGGAGGTCGATGCGCTCGGCCTTGATGCCATGGACCGACGCTATCTGACGATGATCGCGGACATCTATCGCGGCGGCCCGGTCGGCGTGGAGGCGCTGGCCGCCGGTCTGTCGGAGCCGCGCGACACGATCGAGGATGTGGTCGAGCCCTATCTGCTCCAGCTCGGCCTCATCGCCCGCACGGCACGCGGCCGCTGCCTCAATCCGCCGGGCTGGAAGCATCTGGGCCTCAATCCGCCCGCGGGATCGCAGGACGGTCTGTTCGACGCCAAATAGGCAAACACTAGAGAGACTGCTACCAAATCGGCGCAGCGGGATTCATTTCCCGATTCACTTGGTCTAAAGCCTTGGACCATGATCGCTTCGCAACCAGATGCGCCACAGAGCGGACGCTTTGTCGGCCGGGAACATCGTTTCCCGGTGCGCGTCTATTTCGAGGACACCGATTTCTCCGGGGTCGTCTACCACGCCTCCTATCTGCGCTTCATGGAGCGGGCGCGCTCCGACATGCTGAGCGTGGCGGGGATCGACCAGCGGACGGCCTTTGCGCAGGGCGATGGCGTCTATGCGGTCGCCGAACTCAGCATCAAATATCACCGCCCCGCCCATTTCGATGACGCGCTGCTGATCGTCTCGACGGTGGAACAGGTGCGCGCGGCAAGCTGCCTGATTCAGCAGCGAGTCATGTTGGGCGATGAACTGAAGGCGGAAGCACGGGTGCTCGCCGCCTTTCTGACCCCCGACGGACGCCCGCGCCGCCAGCCGCGGCCCTGGATCGACGCATTTGAACGCCTGTTGCCTGAAAAGACCGGACCCCAATGAAGATGACCCTCGCCACCGAAGCCGCCAGCCTCTCCCCGCTTGCCCTGTTCCTTCAGGCCGACATTGTCGTGAAGATCGTGATGCTCGGCCTTCTGGCCGCCAGCATCTGGACCTGGGCGATCATCGTTTCGCACTGGATGAAGATGCGCAAGGCCACCGCGCAGTCCGCCGCCTTTGAGCGGGACTTCTGGAAGGCGGGCGACACCGACGAGTTTTACCGCCAGCACAAGGACAGCGAGGTCCCGACCGCGCGCGTCTTTCAGGCGGGCATGTTCGAATGGCGCCGGTCCACCGGCAAGCCGAGCATCGACCGTGAGGGCACGCGTGCCCGGCTGGCAACCACGATGGGCGCCGCCATCGCGCATGAGGTCGACCGGCTGGGCGAAAAGCTCAACATCCTCGCCACCGTGGGCAGCGTCGCCCCGTTCGTCGGGCTGTTCGGCACCGTGTGGGGCATCATGCGCAGCTTCACCGCGATTGCAGCCCAGCAGAACACCTCGCTCGCCGTCGTCGCACCGGGCATTGCCGAAGCGCTGTTCGCGACCGCGATTGGCCTGTTTGCCGCCATCCCGGCGGTCATCGCCTATAACCGCTTCGGTCATGGCCTTGACCGGATCGAGGCGCGCATGACGCGCTTTGCTGACACGTTCCACGCCACCCTCAGCCGTGAGCTGGAAGCCTGAGCATGGGGCCGGTCCACTCCTCGCGCGGGCGCCGCAAGCGCGCGCCGATGGCGGAGATCAACGTCACACCACTGGTCGACGTGATGCTCGTGCTGCTCATCATCTTCATGGTGACCGCGCCCCTCCTCGTCGCGGGTGTGCCCATCAACCTGCCGGACAGCCGCGCGAAGGCGCTCGATCAGGGTGAAAAGCCCGTCCAGATCTCGCTCGACACCGATGGCCGGCTGTTCATCGACAAGGATGAGGTCCGCCCCGCCGACCTGCCCGCGCGCCTCGCCGCCATCGCTGCCAAAGGTGCGGCACAGGGCCCGCAAATCTACCTCCGCGCGGATCGCGGCCTTGATTATGGCGAGGTCATGCGCGTGATGGGCGAAATCAACCGCGCGGGGCTGACCCGCGTCGCGCTCGTCACCACCGAAGATCAGGGCGAATAACGCCGTGGACCGCGCCGAGCGCACAGGATTGGGCATCGCCCTTGTCGGGCATGTGCTGCTGTTCGGCGCGCTCTCGGTCAGCCTGATGCGCCCCGTGCCGAAACTGCCGCCGCTCAACCCGCCCATCGACGTGGCGCTGGTCAATGCCAAGGCGCTGACGACCGCTGCCCCCGATGCGGTCCGGGAGGCGAGTGCGCCGCCCGAAGAAAGCGCGGCGCCCGCAGCGGTGCCCCCCGCCCCGCCGACGCCGGTCACAGCCCCCCCACCGCCACAGCCGGTGGCTGCCCCGCCGCAGCCAAAGCCCGCGCCCAAGGCCCCGGCCAAGGCCGTTGCGACACCCGCCCCCAAAGCAGCCGCGAAGCCTGCGCCGACCCCGGTCCAGAAGCCTGCGGTCACGCCTTCGAAGAAGGTCGCTGCCGCTGCGCCACGTCCGTCGCGTCTTGGCAATCTCGGGGCGCAACTGTCACAGGCGGCGAGCAGCGAAAGCCAGCGCCCCGGCACCGGCCGGGGGACAGCCGAAAAGGGCAGCGGCACGCCCGCCGCCAAGACAGCGGCGCAGCTGGAGGCGAGCTTCATCCAGGCGATGTTTGCCAAGCTGCGCAAATATTGGCGTGCGCCCACCGGTGTCGATGCCGAACTGCTGAAGACCCAGCTGACGGTCACGCTGAAGCCCGATGGCAGCATTGGCACCATCACGGTCACGAGCCAGTCGGGGGACAATGAGAACAATGCGAACCTGAAGGCGTTGCACGCCGAACGCGCGATCAACGCCGTGCGCCGCGCCGCGCCCTTTGACCTTCCGCCCGAGCATTATGCTATCTGGCAGTCGCTCGGACCCATTACATTCGACAAGAGGTTGAACTGAGATGCGTCTGATCCATGGCTTGACCCTATTCGCCGCCGCCCTGCTGGGCGCTGCCCCTGCCACGGCGCAGATCACCGGCACGGTGACCGACGACACCGGCAGCCAGTCCTTCACCGTCGCGATCCCGCCGCTGGCGACACCGGCCGATGTGGCGACGTCTGCGGGACAGACCGGCGAGCTGGGCCGCAAGGTGGCGGAGATCATCTCCAACGACCTCAATGCGACCGACGTCTTCACGCCCAAGGGCCCCGCCGGACTGCGCGGGATTGCCATGCCCGAAGTCACGGCACCGGCATTCGGCGAATGGGAAGGCATCGGGGCGGAAAACCTTGTCCACGGCTTTGTGCGCGACAATGGCGACGGGACGCTGACGGTCGGCTGCTATCTCTATGACGTGAGCCTCAAATCCGAGATGGTCCGCCAGGGCTATGTCGTTGGCCCGCGCGACTGGCGCCGCGCCGCGCACAAATGCGCCGACGCCATCTATTCGCGCCTGTCGGGCGAGAACCCCTTCTTTGACAGCCGCATCGCCTATATCGCGGAGACCGGCCCCAAGGGAAACCGCGTCAAGCGGCTCGCCATCATGGATTCGGACGGCGCCAATCACCGCTTCATCACCAATGGGCAGGCGATTGCGCTGACGCCGCGTTTCTCGCCCGATTACAAGTCGATCGTCTATGTATCCTATATCGAGCGGCGTGCGCGCGTATATATCTATGACATTGCAAGCGGGCGGCAGCGGCTGGTGACCGAAAGCCCCAACCAGACGTTCAGCCCGCGCTGGTCGCCCGATGGCAAGACGATCCTCTATTCGATGAGCGTGGGGGGCAATACCGACCTTTACACCGTGCCCGTCACGGGTGGCACGCCCGTCCGCCTCACCAACACGCCCGCGATCGAGACGGGGGGGAGCTATTCTCCGGACGGCAGCAGGATCGTCTTTGAAAGCGACCGGTCCGGCAGCCAGCAGATCTACGTCATGAACGCCGACGGGTCTGGCCAGCAGCGCATCAGCTTTGGCGGCGGCACCTATGCCACGCCCGAATGGAGCCCGCGCGGCAATCTGATCGCCTTTACGCGGATTGGCGGCGGGGCCTTCCGCATCGGAGTGATGAGCCCGTCGGGCAATGGCGAGAAGCTGCTGACCAACAGCTGGCAGGATGAGGCGCCGACCTGGTCGCCCAATGGCCGCGTCATCCAGTTCTTCCGCACCGTTCAGGGCTCCGGCAAGACCAGTGTGATGCAGGTCGATGTGACGGGGGCCAAGGAACGCAAGATCGACACCCCCGTGGACGGGTCTGACCCGGCCTGGGGGCCCATCCTCCCTTAAGGGAACCGAGCCATATCGAGTCATGTTTGGGGACGGGCGGCAGCGCCCGGCACTTGACCTGACGCGCCGTAACGCCAATCCTGTTCCCAACGGGGCGGCATGTAGACAGGAGTCCAGAAATGAAAAAGAACACCACCGCTTTGCTGCTGGCTGTCAGCCTGATGGCCGTCGCCGGCTGCGCCAAGAAGCAGAAGCCTGAGGACCTGCCGCCGCCGCCCGTGGGCGCAGAAGGCAATACCGGTGCGGTCGCCACGCCCGCCGGCCCCACGCCCGGATCACAGGCCGACTTTGTCGCCAGCATCACGGCGGACCGGATTTACTTCGACACCGACAAATCGGACGTGGATGCCGAAGATCAGGCGACGCTGGCCAGCCAGGCGGCGTGGCTCAAGAAATATCCCGGCACGCGCGTGACGATTGAAGGTCATGCCGACGAACGCGGCACCCGCGACTACAACATTGCGCTTGGTGCCCGTCGCGCCAATGCGGCCAAGAACGCGCTTGCCGCCATGGGGATCGACGCCGCGCGCATTTCGACCGTCAGCTATGGCAAGGAACGCCCCGAAGCGCTGGGCTCGACCGAAGCCGACTGGGCGCGGAACCGCCGCGCCGTCACGGTAACGGTGCAGTAAAGGGACGCGCTCAGGCTGCGCGTGTCGAAGCCTGATGGTTCACCCTTCGACAGGCTTAGGGTGCGCGCGAGAACCGCTCAATGAAAAGGCCTCCGCCGGTCGTCCCGACGGAGGCCTTTTTCTGTTCAGCGTCCGGGCGATTTAGCCGATGCGCTTGCCCGAGAGCGGGAAGGAGCCGAAGGCGCCAGCCTTGACCGAGCCGGTCACGTCGTCGCCATCCACGGTGGCCGAGCCTTCCAGCGTCATCGGCATCGGGACCGTCATCTTCATCGACCAGGTCAGGGTGTTGCCGTCAATCTTGCCGTCGGTGATGTCGACCGAACCCTGTGCGCCCGAATTGGTGCCGGTCCAGCTGGTGCCATCCGCACCGGGGTTCACGACGATCGTCGACTTCTGGTCGCCGAGCGGCGATTTGACGACGCATTCATAGGTGCCTGCAACGCTCATATATCTCTCCTTTGTGCCACGGGGGGTCAGTTTCCACCCGCCTGTGGCATTAGTTCGACCGGCAGGCCGAGTTTTTCAAGCTGCGGGCGAACAATTTTCGCATCGCCGACGACGACCCAGAGCATCTGATCGGGCTTCAGGACGTCGCGGATCGCCGCGTCGAGCTGCGCGCGCGTCATGCTGCGATAGCGTGACGCTAGGGAATCGTAGAAATCGTCCGGGCGCCCGAAGAGCGCGTTGCGTTGCAGCCCGCCGAGCACCGCGCCCGAGGTTTCGAAACTGCCCGGCAGTTCGAGGATGTTGCCGTTGATGATTCGCGCCCGTTCTTCCTCGGTCAGACCCTTGGTTGTCAGAAACTCGGTCATGTTCGCCTTGATCGCGGCGATTGATTCGCCCGTCCGGTCGGCCTGCACCGGCGCGATCACGAGATAGGGCACATCCCCCGCAACGCGACTGACCGAGGCGCGCACGCCATAGGACCAGCCCTTGGTTTCCCGCAGGTCGGTGTTGATGCGCGACAGGAAATCAGTGCCCAGCGCCTGATTGGCGGTGATCAGCGTTTCAAGGTCATCGGTGCCCTTTCTGGGCAGCACCTGACCGCCCAGAATATAGGATTGGGGCGAGCCCGGCCGGTCGATCAGGACGATGCGCGGCGCAGGCGGCGCAATCGGACCCGTGGCCGGCTTTGTGCCCGCCGCGCCTTCGCCGGTCCATGTGCCGAACGCGCCGTCGAGCGCCTTGCGGATCTTCGCCAGCGGCTGGTCACTGACGATGAAAAGCGTCGCCTTTTCCGGGCGGATCCACTGACGATGGAAGGTCACCAGATCGCTGCGGGTCAGCGCCTTCACGCTCGCCGTCTCGCCCGTCCCCGTGAAGGAGACGCCATAAGGATGCGCCGCACCGTAAAGCAGCGGCGGCAGCGTGCGCAGCGCAATGCTCTGCGGGCTCTTATATTCGGCCTGAATGCGGGCCAGCTGCTGGTCGCGCAGCCGGTCCACCTCGGTCGAGACGAAATCGGGCCGGATCACGACATCGCCGAACAGCGCGAGTGCGGGGGCCAGATTGACCGTCGGCGCGGTCAGGCTGATCGACGTCCGGTCGAGCGAGGCGCCAAGGTCGATATCGGCCCCCAGCCGCTCCTGCTCCTCCGCGATCTGGACGGAAGTGCGGCCCGCCGCCCCTTCATCGAGCAGCGAGAGCATCAGCGCCTGAGTCCCCTGCTTGTCGCGCGGGTCCGCCACATTGCCCGCGTCAAAGCTCATCGCGATCTGCGTGATGGGGACAGCGGTGCGGCGCACATAGACGATGGGAATTCCGTTGGAGAGCTTGGCGCGCTGGACATCGGGGAAGTCGAGATCGGCCACCGGCCGCACATCGGGCGGCGTTATCTTGGGTGCGGGCAAGGCCTCCCCCGCAGCCGGTGCCGCCGGCTTTGCGACCGCTTCCTCATAAGCATCGCGCTCGCCGGGCACGACGGTGAGGGCGTAGACCGGTCGGGTCAGCCAGCTTTGCATCGCCCGCGTCACTTCAGCGGGCTTGATCGTCGCGAGGGCGGTCAGCTCCTTCTTATAGGCGTTGCTGTCCCCCAGATAGAGTTCGCCCTCGGCGAGCTTGACGGCCTTGCCGCTGAAATCGCCGACCTGTTCCAGCCCTTCGATCGTCGACGCGACGGCCTGCGTCGCAACGCGGCGGACCTCGTCCTCCGTCGGGCCGGTTCTCACGAAATCGCCGACCAGCTGGTCGAGCCGCTTGGCAACCACGGCCGGGTCGACGCCGGGGCGAACATCGGCCGACACCGTGACCCAGCCAAGTTGTGCGCCTTCGGAATAATAGGCCGACACTCCGACAGCGAGCTTCTCGTCGCGCACCAGCGCATTGTCGAGCCGGGAGCTGGAGAGGCCACCCAGCACATGGGCACCAACGCGCAGGCCGACCGCATCGGGGTTGTCGATGCCCGGCACCGCCCAGTAGCGATAGAGCCGCGTGGTCGCGACACGGTCCTTCATCACCTCGGCCTTGGGCGCGTCGAGCGTCGGGATGCTGACCTTGATCCTGTCCTGCTTCGGCCCGGCCGGAATTGCGCCAAACCATTTTTCGACCAGCGGCCGTGCGGTCTTGGCATCAATGTCACCGGCGAGGACGAGCACCGCATTGTTGGGCCCGTAATGCTGGCGGAACCAGCCCTTCACATCCTCAAGGCTCGCCTTGTCGAGGTCCGCCATGGAGCCGATGACAGAGTGGCCATAAGGATGGTCGGGCGGCAGCGTCCCCTTGATCTGGGCGTACTGCACGAGACCATAGGGCTGGTTGTCGCGCTGGCGCTTTTCGTTCTGCACGACGCCGATCTGATTGGTCAGCTTTTCCTGCGTCACCGCGCCGAGCAGATGGCCCATGCGGTCGCTTTCGAGGAACAGCGCGCGTTCCAGCGCGCCGGTCGGGACGGTCTGGAAATAGTTGGTCCGGTCAAACCAGGTGGTGCCATTGAGGTCGGTTGCCCCGATTTCCTGCATCGGCGCGAAATAGTCTCCGGGGGCATTCTCGGAGCCATTGAACATCAGGTGCTCGAACAGGTGCGCAAAGCCTGTCTTGCCCTGCGGCTCATGCTTGGACCCGACATCATACCAGACCGACACCGCAACGATGGGCGCCTTGCGGTCGGTATGGACGATCACGCGCAAGCCATTGGCGAGCGTAAATTTCTCATGCGGGATGTCGATCTGCTTCACGAGCGAGGCGACCGTTGCGGGACGCATCGTCTCGCGCGCCTGAACGGGCGCGGTTGCGATACCCAAAGCGAGGATCGAGACGGACAGGGACCGGATGAAACGCGTGTTCACAATTGCACCTTTCTGCGCACGTCGGCGGGAAGCCGCTGTTCATCATCCTGCGCGATGAACGGCGGCTGACCGGCATTCTTACGGTCTATAGCGCCGCTCTGCGTGGCGCACAGCGTCGGCCCATTCGAAATGCACGGGCTTGAACTTCTGCGCGGCGAAGAGCGCCATCTGATCGGTATAATGTGGCGATTGGGGCCGGTTGGTCGCCGCGCCATAAGGCTGGATCGATTCCGACGTGACCTGCCCGTCCTTGTCCCAGCGGACGAGCATGATGAAGCTGTCACCGTGCCGGACGCGCAATCGGTGATCCCCCTGTTCCTTGTCCCACGCCGTCGTGGCGCGCAGCGTGTCAGTACCGCCAAGCATCGGGAGATCGACGTTTCCGCGCCGCAACCGCTGTATCCGGGACAAGGGCGGGTCAATCCGGCTAAAACGGCCGTTGAGATCGCCAACCGCTTCCTTCAGCGCATCGCGCGGATTGGGGAGCGGTTCGCGCCGCCATTTCTTCATCGATGCAGTGCGGATGACCCGTTCGGCGAGCGCATCGGCACGGCCCTGGCCATCGCTCGTCCAGTCCCATGTCGCGAGCAGCTTTTGGGCTTCTGCCAGCGCCGGATCGTCGGATAGCTGTGCTGCGAGGACCTGGCGGATCCAGTGCCCCACCCAGCCGTCGCGTGCATAGCCCTTGTCGAACTTGATTGCGAGCAGCTGTTCCGGCGTCAGCTTTCCGGCGGCCGACAGCAGCGCCGCCGCGCGGGTGCCCCGGTTCGTCTGGTCACGCTCAATGCCTAGCAGAGGCGAATAATCCGCCGGATTCATTTCGGACCCCGGGCCCGCGGCGAGAAACGGCGTGTTGTTGGAGTTCATGACGAAGCCGCTCTTCGGGTCCACGACCTTGGGATAACCGGAAAAGGGCACTGAGCTCGTCCACAGATCGCGCGACGTGTCGCCGGGCAGCACCTTGGTATAGTCATAGCCCGGCTTCCGCTGCGGGAAGAGCGCGTTGTAGATATAGGCGATCCGCCCGGTCTTGTCGGCGTAGATGAAGTTGGTGGCGGGCACCCCGCCGATCGCCATCGAGCGGGTCCATTCCTCCCAGTTCCGCGCCTTGGTGTTGCGGTAATATTGCTCGACGGCCTTGGCATTATCGATCCCGGCATACCGAATGGCAAAGCTGCCGGCCTTGTTGCGGATTACCGGCCCGTGGACCGAACGGTAGATCGTCTTGGGGATCGGCAGGGTGAAGGGCCCGAACCGCACGGCCAGCCAGATGCGCTTTTCCTGAAGCGGCAGCCATTTGCCATCCATCCGGTAGCGCGTGCCGGTCGCATCGAGGACAAGCTTGTAGACGTCGATCAGGTCTGGCCGGTTGACGGTGTTGGTCCAGCCGAGATTGCGGTTGTGCCCCATGAGGACAAAGGGCGATCCGGGGAACAGCGCGCCCGCCATGTCGAGCCCTTCGCCGGAATGCACAACGGCTTCATACCAGGCGACCTGCCCTTCATAGGGCTGGTGCGAGTTGGAAATCAGCCAGGTCTTGCCATCGGCCATCTTGGACGGCGCGAGCGCGAAGGCATTGGAGCCGTTGAGGCTGGGCTCCCGCCCGATGGGCGTCATGGAAAGCGCGCCTTCCTTCGGCGCGGGCTTGTCCCCGGCAAGCGCGCCGATGACACCGTCCAGACCATAAAAGAACGGCGCGCGCAGGACGAAGCCGGTCACCACATCCTCGCCAGTGACCGGGAAGAGCTTGGCCAGCCGCACTTCGGACCGGTGCTTGTCCGCATAGTGGTTGAGCCCGGCCGCATAGGCCTCGACAACGCGCCGCACCTCGGGGGAGAGCGTGGGATAGGCGCGATGGGCGGTGTCCCGTACGCCGAGCAAGGCCGCCACGAAATCGACCTGGGCGCCATCCGGGCCGGTCATCGCGCCATCGCGGCCGCGCGTCATCGCGATCACTTCCTGGATCGTCGAAAAATCATCCTCGGCATGGGCATAGGCCAGGCCATAGGCGGCATCGGCATCTGTCCGACCGTTGATGTGCGGCACGCCGAATTCGTCGCGCGCGATCTCCACGTCATAGCGGCGTTGCGGCGGCGCGGTTTCCTCATGCGCGGTCAGCGGTTCCCACACCGCTGATGCGACCGCGAGACCCGCGACCGTGCCTGTGACCCATTTGGCCCAAGTCTTCATATGTCCTCCCCTGTAGCGTCGGCCCGTGTTGGTCCGGGCCCGATCCTGTGGTGCGCGATATTGACGTCCCCGCGCCGATGGGCAAGGCAGCGGCGGAATTATTCGGAGATTTCAATGCGTCCTGCTGTTCTCGTATCTGCCCTCGCGCTGGTTCCAGCCGTTGCGCTCGCGGCCCCGGCCACCATTACGCCCGATGCCGTGAAGTCCCATGTGTCCTTTCTGGCAGATGACCTTCTGGAAGGGCGCGACACCGGCTCAAAGGGCCATGAGATCGCGGCGCGCTATGTCGCAACCCAGTTTGCGGGGATAGGCCTGACGCCTGCGGTCAAAGGCGACTGGTATCAGCGCGTACCGATGGTTGAGGTCAAGCCCAATGCTGATGCCCAGTTCAGCGTGAACGGCGTCGCCTTCACCCCGCTGAAAGACGTCGTGGTTTCCGGCGGAGGGCCCCAGGGCGGCGCGCGCGTGGAAGGCCGGGTGGTCTTTGGCGGCTTCTGTCTGGACCGCCCCGAATATGGCCTGAAGGACCTCGCCCGCATCAAGGTGAAGGGGAGGATTGTCGCCTGTCTTTCGGGCTTTCCCAAGGGTCTGCCGAGCGATGTCGGTGCGCATCTGAACGCCGAAAAGGCCAAGATCCTGTCGCAGCGCGGTGCCATCGGCTTCATTTCGCTGCGTTCGCTGGAGCGGGAAAAGCAGCAGCCCTGGACCCGCGTTCTTGAATATGCCGACAACCGCTCAGTCCGCTGGACCAATGCGGAAGGCGGCGTGTTCGATGCCGCCCCCAATCTGCGGGCCTCGGCGACGCTGGACCGGTCGGCGGCGGACGCCCTCTTCACGGGCACTGCAAAGAGCTTTGCCGACATTCTGGCCGAGGCCGACAAAAAGGGCGGCAAGCCCAAGGCGTTCGAGCTTGGCAAAACTGCCGTCATCGCGCGCACGTCCACGCTCACGCCGTTTACCAGCCCCAATGTCATCGCGATGCTGCCCGGGTCCGACCCGGCACTCGCAAACGAATATGTCCTGATGATGGGCCATCTCGATCACATCGGCATCAAGCCCGGCGTGACGTCGGGCGATGCGATCAACAACGGCGCGATGGACAATGCCTCGGGCGTTGCGACGATGCTGGAGGCCGCCCGGGCCATGGCCGCCAACCCCGACCGTCCGAAGCGCCCCGTGCTCTTCGCCGCCGTCACGGGGGAGGAAAAGGGTCTGTTGGGCGCGGATTATCTCGCGCGCTTCCCCGTCGTGCCGGAGGGCGGCCGCGTTGTCGCCGTCGTCAATCTCGACATGCCGATCCTCACCTATGACTTCACCGATGTCGTCGCCTTCGGCGCGGAGCATTCGACGCTCGGCCCGATCGTGGCTGCGGCAACCGCGAAGGACGGCGTTGCGCTCTCGCCCGATCCGTTGCCGGAAGAAGGCCTGTTCACGCGGTCCGACCATTACCGCTTCGTCCAGCGCGGCATCCCCTCGGTCTTCCTCGTGACCGGCCATGCCGGGCCGGGGGCCAAGGCCTTCACCGACTTCCTGAAGACGCATTATCACCGCGTCTCGGACGATCTGGCTCAGCCCTTCAACTGGAACGCGGCGGCCAAGTTCGCGCGGATCAACATGCTGATCGCAACCGAAATCGCGAATGCGCCGGAAGCGCCCAAATGGTATTCGGACAGCTTCTTCGGCAAGGTCTTCGCGCCCGACGCCCCCAAGGCCGCGCGGTAAATCCACGCCGCTTTGGGCGTTGGCTTCGGCCAAGCTCCGCCGCGCTCAGGGAGAGCGCAGCGAAAGATGTGAGACGCCCCCCATCATTCCACCCCTTGTGTGGCGAAAATGCCACACTACATTCGGGGAGGAAGGAAGGGGGAACGTATGAACCTCGAAAAATTCACTGACCGCGCAAAGGGCTTTCTCCAGTCGGCACAGACGGTCGCGATCCGGATGAACCATCAGCGGATTGCGCCCGAGCATCTGTTGAAGGCATTGCTCGAAGACAATGAAGGCATGTGCGCCGGGCTGATCAAAGCATCGGGCGGCGATGCCGCGTCGGCCGTGCGCGAGACCGATGCCGCACTCGCCAAGATTCCGGCCGTGTCGGGATCGGGCGCGAACCAGGCGCCGGGCCTCGACAATGATCTGGTCCGCGTGCTGGATCAGGCCGAGCAGATCGCGACCAAGGCAGGCGACAGCTATGTCACTGTCGAACGCCTGCTGCTTGCGCTCACGCTCGCTTCCACGACCGAGGCCGGGAAGGCGCTCGCCAAGGCAGGGCTGAAGGCCGAGGCGCTCAACGCCGCGATCAACGAGCTGCGCAAGGGCAAGTCCGCCGACACCGCGTCGGCCGAAGACCGCTATGACGCATTGAAGAAGTTCGCCCGCGACCTGACCGCCGCGGCGCGAGACGGCAAGCTCGACCCCGTGATCGGCCGCGATGAGGAAATCCGTCGCACGATCCAGATCCTCGCGCGTCGCACCAAGAACAACCCGGTCCTCATCGGTGAACCGGGCGTCGGCAAGACGGCGATTGCCGAAGGGCTCGCCCAGCGCATCGTCAATGGCGACGTGCCCGACACGCTGAAGGACCGCACGCTGATGTCGCTCGACATGGGCAGCCTGATCGCGGGTGCCAAATATCGCGGCGAATTCGAGGAGCGGCTGAAGGGCGTGCTCGACGAGGTGAAGGCCGGTGAAGGCCATATCATTCTCTTTATCGATGAGATGCATACGCTGATCGGCGCGGGCAAATCCGAAGGCGCGATGGACGCGGGCAATCTGCTGAAGCCAGCCCTTGCGCGCGGCGAACTGCACTGCATCGGCGCGACCACGCTCGACGAATATCAGAAGCATGTCGAAAAGGATGCAGCGCTCCAGCGGCGCTTCCAGCCCGTCTTCGTGGGCGAACCGACGGTGGAGGATACCATCTCCATCCTGCGCGGCCTGAAGGAGAAATATGAGCTGCACCACGGCGTGCGGATCACCGATGGCGCGCTCGTCTCGGCGGCGACGCTCTCCAACCGGTACATTGCCGACCGCTTCCTGCCGGACAAGGCCATCGACCTGATGGACGAGGCCGCCAGCCGTCTGCGCATGGAGGTGGAGTCCAAGCCCGAGGAGATCGAAACGCTCGACCGCAAGATCATCCAGCTGAAGATCGAACGCGAAGCGCTGAAGCGGGAGACCGATCAGGCGTCGAAGGATCGTCTGGCGACGCTGGAAGACGATCTGGCGAACCTGGAACAGCAGTCCGCCGAACTCACCACGCGCTGGATGGGCGAGAAGGACAAGATCGCGGGCGAAGCCAAGATCAAGACCGCGCTCGATGCCGCCCGTTCGGAACTGGAACAGGCGCAGCGCGCGGGCGACTTGGCCAAGGCGGGCGAACTGCAATATGGCACCATCCCAAGCCTCGAGAAGCAGTTGGCCGAAGCGGCAGGCGCTGCCGAAGGCGCAATGCTGCGCGAGGAAGTGACCGCCGACGATATCGCGGCTGTCGTTGCCAAGTGGACAGGCATTCCGGTCGAGCGGATGATGACCGGCGAGCGGGAAAAGCTGCTCGCGATGGAAGCGACCCTCGGCAAGCGCGTCATCGGGCAAAGCGATGCGGTGAAGGCCGTCTCGACCGCCGTCCGCCGCGCGCGCGCTGGTCTGCAGGACCCCAACCGGCCTCTGGGCAGCTTCCTGTTCCTTGGCCCCACGGGCGTCGGCAAGACCGAACTCACCAAGGCGCTCGCCGGGTTCATGTTCGATGATGACAATGCGATGGTCCGCATCGACATGTCGGAGTTCATGGAGAAGCACTCGGTCGCCCGCCTGATCGGGGCACCGCCGGGCTATGTCGGCTATGAGGAAGGCGGCGTCCTGACCGAAGCCGTGCGGCGCAGGCCCTATCAGGTCGTGCTGTTCGACGAAGTGGAGAAGGCGCACAGCGACGTCTTCAACGTGCTGCTGCAGGTGCTCGATGACGGCCGCCTGACCGATGGACAGGGCCGCACGGTCGACTTCACCAACACGATCATCGTGCTGACCTCCAACCTTGGCTCGCAATATATTGCGGGGCTGGGCGAAGGCGAGAGCGTGGAGTCGGTTGAGCCGCAGGTGATGGAGATTGTGCGCGGGCATTTCCGTCCCGAATTCCTGAACCGTCTGGACGAGATCATCCTGTTCCACCGGCTCGGGTCCGAACACATGGCGCCCATCGTCGACATTCAGGTCGCCCGCGTCGCCAAGCTGCTGAAGGACCGCAAGGTCACGCTCGACCTGACCGATGCCGCGCGCGCGTGGCTGGGCCGGGTGGGCTATGATCCGGTCTACGGCGCCCGTCCGCTCAAGCGCGCGGTGCAGAAATATCTGCAGGACCCGCTCGCCGAAAAGATCCTGCGCGGCGAAGTGCCCGACGGATCGACCGTCCATGTGGACGAAGGTGACGGGCAGCTGGTGCTCAGCTGACACAGAAAGGGGAGCAGGTTTTGGCCTGCTCCCCCAGTTTCCAGAAAGGGATGGGAACTTAGAACTTCACACGCGCGCCCGCATAGAAGCGGCGGCCGAACGGATCGTACGTGTCGGCAGCGGTCTCCGTGCCGGTCACGTTCGATGCGAACCCGCTCGGCAGGAAGGGCGGAGCCTTGTCGAACAGATTGTCGACGCCGAGATAGAATTCGAACTTCTTGTCCTCGCCGACGCCGAAGCGCGCCTGCACGTCGTGGTAGAAGCGGTCGCCGACATTGTTCAGCACGTCGAGATTGGCATCGCCATAGCCGCCGAGCGTATCGACGATCTTGCCGAGATAGTTGACTTGCCAGGACAGCGTCACATTGTCGAACGTGTAGCCAAGACGGGCCGAGGCCTTGTGCTTGAAGCCCGCCCCAAGACGTCCGTCGCCGCTCAGCTGACCCCGGTTTTCCTCCAGCGGCGCGCCCGCAAAGGCCCGCTTCTGCAGCGAAATCAGGTAGGTGTAGAAGACATTGACGTCGAGCCGGTCATCCGTGACGAGACCAAGCGCGCGGTTGTACCGCACGGCCACGTCGATCCCGCTCGTCTTCAGGTCGGCGATGTTCGCAAGCTGCGAATTCACCGTCGTCAGGCGGCCGGTATTGGTGTTGCGGATGACGTTCTGGCAGAATTCGGTCGCGCCTGTTTCCAGACACTGGCCAATTGAGATGTCCCGCGGGACCGTTCCGATCGCGTCCTTTACCTTGATGCGGAAATAGTCGACCGAGATGGCGAGCCCCGGCGCAAAGCGCGGCGTGAGGACACCGCCGAGCGTCAGCGTCTTGGCGGTTTCTTCCTGCAGGTTGATGTTCCCGCCGTCAAAGCCGTTGATGCCCTGAATGTCGGCCAGATCATAGAAGAAGGACCCTGTCGGGCTGGCCGCCACGTTCGCACCGAAACCGGGCAGCGAACGGCAGGTCGCGGCCTGCGCGGACGACGTCGTCGTGGCATTGAAGCCCGTTGACGACACGCCAATGCACGGGTCGGTCACGTTCGGGAATGTCTCGGCCGGCGCCGAGAAGAGTTCCCCGATATTGGGCGCACGGTTGGCCACCGCATAGACGCCGCGCAGACGCAGCCCATCGACCGGCGCCCATTCTGCCCCCGCATTCCAGCTGAACACCTTGCCGACCGTCGAATAATCGGAATAGCGCGCCGCACCCGTCAGGCCGAGATAATGGAAGAACGGCACCTCTGACAGGATCGGGACATTGGCTTCGCCATAGACTTCCCACACGTCAAAGCTGCCGCGCGTGTCGGGGATCTGGTTGCCCGAATTGCCCCCCGTGTTGGTCAGTTCGTCGAGGTCATCGACGCTCTTTTCCTTGCGATATTCGCCGCCCAGCGCGATGGCGAGCTTCCCGCCCGGCAGTTCGAGCAGATCGCCAGACAGGTTGATCGACGCAACCTGTTGGCTGTTGGTGATGCGTTCCGACTTGGGGATCGCCGACTGGACATAGGCCGAGGCTTGCGGCGAGGCCGTGCCGAAGCCGAACAGGTTGATCGGCACACAGCCCGCCGCCCGCGCTGCCGGGTCGCGGCAGACGACCTGCCCCGTGCCCGGATCGACAATGGCATCTAGCGCATTGCGATAGCGCGCATTGTCAATGTCCTGGCTGGCCGTGAAGTCCTTCAGATGGCCGTAGACATAACTGATGTCATAGCGCCAGTCGTTCAGGATATTGCCCCGGATGCCGGCGGCCACACGCCAGGTTTCACGGTCGGCAGTGTTGGAGCGGCTGAACACTTCGTTCTGACGGCGACGGAAGCCGAGCGCCGAAACGTCATTGCTCGGATCGGCATCACCATTGGCCGCAGCGATCGCGGCCTGCACGGCGGCGGGAATGAACGGGTTGGTGATCGGGATACCGATATTGCCCGGGGACTGGTCATAGAGATCGGTATAGTCGAGCGGGGTCGCCTCGATCTGCGAGCTGGACTTTACGCGACCGTAGGTGCCCTCGGCATAGAGCGTCACGCCGTCGGCAATCTCGAAATTGGCAATCGCGCTGCCGAGATAGCGTTCGAGCGGCACCGAGATGCGGCGGGCAGCGTTGCGGTTGAAGCCCGAGCCGACCGGGAAGCCCGTGACCAGATTGTTGCTCGGGTCAAAGGTGAACAGGCCCTGCCCGTTGAGCGCATTGACGCGCGCGCCATTGGCGTCGAGCAGTTCGAACCGGCCCTGCGCCGCATAGGAGCTGTAAAAGGCCGGGCCGCACTGATCGGGCGAGCTGATGCCGACGCCCGCGCTGTCGACCGCAAAGCAGTCCTGATCGGAAATGCTGCGATTGCGCGAAAACAGGCCGGCATCGCGGTCATAGGTGAAGTTGGCGATGATGTTCGCGCGGTCGTCCATGAAGCTCTTGCCGACCGTCAGGCTGCCCATGTAGCGCGGATTGTCGCCGCGATCGGTGATGCCATATTGCCCGCGCGCCTGAATGCCGTCGAACTTGCTCTTCAGGATGAAGTTGACGACGCCCGAAATGGCTTCGGACCCGTACACCGCCGACGCCCCCCCCGTGACGACGTCGACGCGTTCGATGAAGTCGGTCGGGATGTTGTTGATATCGACCGCCGACGACCCCGCAAGGCCCGCGACGAAGCGACGGCCGTTGACGAGCACGAGCGTCCGGTTGGACCCGAGGTTACGCAGGTTGACGGTTGCCACGCCGTTCGCGCCGGTGAGGAAGTTGGAGTTTGTGCGGCTCGTGCCGATGCCAACCTGCGGCAGTTCGGAAAGCGTGTCCTGCACGTTGATCGCGGCATCCTGTTCCAGCGCTTCGGCGGGCAGGGCGGCGATGGGAACATTGGCCTCAAGCTCCGGCCGCGCAATGCGCGACCCGGTGACGATGATTTCCTCGCCCTGCGCGCGGGACGGCGAGCCTTCGGCCTGGGCGGACGTATCCCCGCTGGTCGTGACCTGCGCAAAGGCCGGCGGTGCGATCAGCGCGAGCCCCAGAACGGCAAGCGCGGAGCCAGTTGCGGCACGACTTTTAAGGGAGGGAGAACGGAGTATCTGCACGATGGGCACCTCAGCTGGAAAATGGGCGTTGTCAGGCGGACTGCCTGCCCAAGACAGGGGAGCCGCACGCACGCAGCTCTCCGACTTGGGAAGACCGGACAACGCGACACAGGCGCGCAAGGTTCAGGAGACGAGGCGGTTCACAGTGATTGGTGGCGCCGGCGTGGCGCTTATGTCACACAAAAATAACGCAGATCAGCGCCAGGGGCGGGCAACGTCAAAGGCGATGGTCAAACGCTCCCCCGCGCGGAACGGGACCGTGCCATGCCACATGGTTGCCGGGAACAGCGCGATCGTGCCCGCAATCGGGGCGACCTCGCGATAGGCGGGCAGGTCAATCCCGAGTTCGGCGGGGGGTTTGCCGAATTGCAGCCAGCCAGCCGGCGGCGGACCGAACGTCTCTTCGGGCGGCCGGTCAATATAGATGGCCGAGCTGATCCAGCCTTCCGGGTGCGTGTGCGCGACATGATAGCCTTCGGCGCGCAGCCGGACCGACCAGCTGCCGGCGAAGCGCAGATTGCCTCGCGGCGTGCCGAGCAGCGGATGCCCCGGCACCGGGGCGGGCAGAGCATCGGCATAGATGCGGACCGCCTCCAGCACGCGATCCCGCATCGCGCGGATTTCCGGTTCCGTCCGGTGGAACAGCGGCTTGTTCGTCTGCGTGCCGCCGCGGACCGATTGTTCAAGGAAAGGCTTCTGCGCGGTGTGCAGCGTGCGCAGACAGTCGGCAATGGCGGCCAGCTCCCGCGCGGAAAAGCCAAGGTCCATTTGCGCGATGAAGGGCGGCGCGCCATCAAGCCATTGGGCGCGCGGATCACCGAGCAACCGCCAGATCAATGAGAGATAGGGCCAGATCTGCTCGCTGCCGGGCAACTGGATCAGCGGCTCTGCAATGGCCTTTGCCTGGTCATAACGGCCGGTGCGCAGGCAATGGCGGATGTGCGAGAGCGCAACAACGGGGCCAAGGGCGGCGGAACAGCGTTCGTAAAGCTGCTGCGCGCGCGCATGGTCGCCCGTTTCGGAAGCGGTATAGGCCTCCGCCGCATCCAGTTCCGGTCGGTCGCCCAGCCGCGCGCGGCTGTCCGCGAGGAAGGCACGCACCTCATCCCAGCGTCCCGCACGGGCCATGGCTCGATAGCGCGCGAGCCGCAGGTCGAAATTGTCGGGCAGCGCGGCGCACGCGCGGACATAGCTGGCGTCATAGTCCGGGTCGCCCACAGCGGTCCGCATGGCGGCCAAGGCGTCATGCCCGGTCAGCCAGCCCGGATGCGCCGCCAATGTCGCATCGAGCAGTTGCACGGCGGCCTCCACTTTCCCTTCGTCGTCCAGCGCGACGGCGAGGTTCAGGCGGACGTTGAGGTCATCGGGCGACAGTGCGCGGGCGGCTTCGAACAGAGCAGCAGCCGGTTGCCCCGACTCCAGCGAGGTCAGAGCATGGCCATTGGCAATCGCGCGGTCGGCGGGCGCAAGCCGGGCCGCGACGGCGAAGGCTTGGGCGGCCTTGTCCATATCCTGTTCCTGCCGCAGCGCGAGCGCCAGCATCTGCCAGACGCGCGCCTCACCGGGCACAAGCGGCGCCAGCGGCTCCAGCAGCGCGACGCTCAGGTCGGAGCGCCCCGCCTCATTGGCGTCAATCGCAAAGCGCACAGCGTCCGCAAGCGTGGGGCTTGTGATCTGCCCCTTGCCATGTTCGGCCTGCAACACGCCGATCAGCCGGTTATAGCGGGCCTCCAGTGCCTCCGTCACAGGGCGTGGACCTGCTTCCCGCCGGCCTTGATGACAGCAGCGATGCCTGCCTGCTCCTCAGGCGACAGCGCCGGATGCCAGAAATCGAAGATCATGATCACGCGCAAGCGATCGGTCGGGTTCACGGCCTCATGCTCGACGCTGTCGTCAAAGACCCACGCCTTGCCCCGGTCCCAATGGCGCGTGTCCGACCCGACGCGGAACCAGCAGCCTTCGGGGATGATCATCGGCAGATGGCAGAGGAGACGCGTGTTGGTTACGCCCGTGTGCGGCGGGATGGCCGTCCCGGGCGCCAGAAGCGAGAACATCGCATTCGGCCCCACCCCGGCCACCTGCGGCTGGGGGACCGCGTCGAGAAGCTGCATCGTCACCGGACAATGGCGCGCATTTTCCGGCACGGTGCGGCCACGCTGGGTCAGGTGAATGGCCGTCCAGTCGCGATTGTGGTTGAGTGCGGCCCATTGGTCGACGGGCACGCTGTCGGGATAGGTGACATAAGGGACGAGCGTTGCGGCTTCGGCGTTGAGGACGGTTTCAAACTCGTGCTGAATGTCATCGATTGCCGCCTCAAACCCGCCGATCCAGGGAAAGAGCGTGCGGTCATCGTAGAAGCTGATCTCTTCCAGATCGGGATAGCAATAATGCGATGGCCCGTCGCGGTCAGGTTCGGTCAGGCGGACGGTGTTGGTGATGAAGCGCTCCAGACGGGGCGTCAGCGGCCCAACGGCGCGCGCCGCCTCGCGCAGGAAATCGGCATGGCGCGTCTGCCACGCGCGATACTGGTCGCGCGCAAGGCCAAGGACAGGCGCCATATGGTCGGGCACATGGTCCGGCGCGTTGGCCAGCGCACGGCCAAAGCCCTCGCCCGCCCGGTCGGCGTCTCCCGCCTGATGGAAGTGCATGGCCCGCAGGAGCAATGCGGAGAAATCCCGGGGATGCAGCGACAGCGCGCGTTCGATCGCGGCGAGCGCGTCCGCCCCATGCCCTGTCGCGCGGTGCATGGCGGCAAGCTTGATCCACGCAGCAAAGTGGTCGGGCTGGTCCGCGACGAGGGCGAGCAAAGCTTCGCGCGCGCCCGCAAAATCGCGCGCGGCAGCGGCGGCATCGGCGGCACGTTCTAGGTCCGAAACAGTCATGTCTGATCGTTACACCCGGATCGCCCAAAAAAGAAAGGCGGCGGAGCCGAAGCTCCACCGCCCTCTTTTCATCTGACTGAGTGCAAGACTTAGAAGTCGGCGCTCAGGTTGATGAAGATGTTGCGACCCAGATAGTCGTAGGTGCCCGGGAAGACGTTGCCGTTCCCGAAGCCGCCCAGCGACGCCTGGCTGATGATCGGCGGATCACGATCGAAGATGTTGTTGACGCCGATACGGAGCGTCATCGAATCCTTGATCGGAAGCGCGAAGAGCAGGTCGAAGTAGGACTGCGCCTTGATCTTCTCATCAACCGTCGGAGCAGCACCCGGCACATTGAGATCCGGATCCGGGCTCAGCGTGTCAACCGTCACGCCACCAAGGTAACGCCAGCGGACCGTAAAGCCAAAGTCGTTGGCCGTGGTCAGCTTCAGATTGGTGTTGAAGCGGAACGTCGGATTCGGGTTACCACAGGTAATTCCGTAATATCCTGCGCAGTCGTACGTAAATCCGTTATTCAACGGCTGAGAGATGTACTTGTCAAGATAAGTTCCGACAAATTCCCACTTCAGCTTGTTGTTTCCAATTGTGGTACGATAGTCAGCGTTGATATCGACACCTGACGACGAGAACGAACCCGTGTTCAACGTGGTGTTGTTCACAGAGCCGGACTCATCCAGCCACAACGAACCAGCTGCAGGCCCTGCAGAGGCCGGCGCACGATTGATTTTACCACAGAAGTAAGGATCGCCGGTTGAGACGCACTGATTCAGAATCACCTGTGCGCCCAGCGTACCAATGGCGTTCTTTACCTTGATGTTGTAATAATCAACCGAAGCGGTGAAGCCGCTAAGGAAGCCCTTCGGCGTCAGCACAACACCTGCCGTCCAAGAGTCAGCCTTCTCGGGAGTAATCGCCAAGCTTCCGCTGATAAACTGATTATACTGCTGCGCAGAGTTTGGTGCAATGTTGCCATACTGAGCTGCCGTGACGCCGGTGAGGGCGCATTGAGCAGCAGTTGCCGTAGGGGCGGCGCCAGCACAAGGGTCTGTCCCAGAGAACAAAGCAACTTGCGGTGCGGAGAACAGTTCACCGATATTCGGCGAACGGACTGCGCGGTTACGCGACGCACGGAAAGTGATGTCTTCGATCGGCTTCCATGTGCCGGCAATCTTCCACGTATTTTCCGAGTTCTTGGAATTCTTGCCTTGCACGTCATAGGTTGACCGACGGAAGCCGAGTTCAAGCGACAGGTCCTGGAAGAAGGGCTTGTCGGTCACAAGCGGCAGTGACGTTTCGCCGAAGAGATCCGTAACCTTGTAGCGACCATCGATCGGGAGGGTCGGACCGCCCTGACCGGCACCGTCGCCGTTGATGTACGAAAGGTCGGGCTGGGTCACAAGCGACTCGGTCCGCTGCTCGATGCCTAGTGCAACCTTGACTGCTTCATCGGAGAGCGGCGACTGGAAACCGATCGAGCCGAGATCACCCGTGATCTGACCGGCGAAGACCTTTTCCTTGGTCGTGCCCGTCAGAACAAGCGGAATGCCGATGTACCCGGCAGCCGCCTGCGAGATACCGCCAGCGTTGAACACGTTGTACGGAACGCAGCTGGGATCAGCACCGCTGACAACGACCTTACAGGTCGGCACACCACCCACGTTCACGACCTGCAGCGCGTTGTTGATACGCGCGCTCGACACGTCGTTGCGGTAGGTGTTGGCTACCTTGATCTGGCCGATCTGGGCATAAACGTCATACGACCAGGAGTCGGTGATGTCGCCCTTCATGCCGGTCACGATACGGAACTGGTTGAAACCGATATCGTTGAAGCGGTTGCCGCCTTCGACGTTGCGCTTGCCGATCAGGATCGACGCGTTGGTCGACGTACCGACAGCTGCGCCGCAGGTAGCGGTGGCAAGCGTCGGGTTCGCGAGCAGCAGCGGGTTGTCGCAGTTGACGGTGCGCACACCATAAAAGGCACCCGACGGCGCGATCTGCGCCTTCGTGCTGTAGTCCATGAACATGACGTCCATGTACGGCTTGAAGCTGTCGTTGATCGCATATTCGGCGAAGGCGCCAGCCGTGTAACGGTCGGACGGACGACGATAATAGTTCGCCGGACCGAAGTTGAAAGCGTCAGTCAGGCCGCTGTACGGACGCAGCGTGTTGTTATCGAGCAGCGTGAACGCCGAAGCAGTCGGAAGACCGGCAAGCGCACGGTTCGCCGCCGAGAAGCCGCCAAAGCGCGCACGAGCAGGCGTGCCCGAACCGCCGCAGGCAAAGCCGACATTGTTGCCGTCCGGGTTTAGCGTGCAGAGCGAGTAATCATACTTGTCCTGCGTGATCGCCGATTCATGACGGTAACCGGCATAGGCAACGATGTTGCCGCGGTCGTCGTCAAAGCCGGCGCCCAGCGCGAGCGTGGCGTCATAGGCCTGACCCGTGGTGACATTGCCTTCCGGCGCGACGAAGCGCTGGTTGACGATGCTGCGGATGTCGTTGTTGTTGGTGTGCTGGTAGAAACCATATTGCGCATCAAGACGGACGCCGCGGAAATCGCGGTTCATCTTGAAGTTCACAACGCCGGCCACAGCGTCTGCACCGCAGGTCGCCGAAGCACCACCGGTCAGCAGCTCAACGCCCGAAACGAGCGCGGCGGGGATGAAGTTCAAGTCGGCACCGGCACCACCGCCGATGTTGCCCGGCATCAGGCGACGGCCGTCGATCAGGACGACGGTGCGGCTCGGCCCGAGGCCGCGAAGGTCGATCGTGGCGGTACCGTCAGCACCGTTCGACACGCCCGAGCTCTGGCCCGCAAACACCTGCGGCAGCGAGTTCGTCAGGTCTTCGATCTTGGTCGCGCCGAATTCCTTGATGGCTTCCGACGTCACAACGGTGACGGGGCTTGCCGCTTCAACGTTCGGACGCGCGATGCGGGTACCGGTGACGACGATTTCGCCGGCCGGTGCTTCTTCAGCCGCGCTCTGTGCGAAGGCGGGGGAGGCAAGCATTGCAAGGCCGAGAACGACCGGTGCAGTGCCAGCCTTCAGGCTTGAAAACTTTTGGATCTTTTTCACGTTCCAGTCCCTTTTCTGGATGGCGGCCGCCGGATGACGGACCGCTTCGCTATCATCGCTTATTCAAGGGAAGGTGACACACAGACGCGCTGCGCCCACACCATCCCCTGTGTCAGCTTGGGCATTGCATTGCGCCGCAGCGAACGGCAAAGCAATCGGGAAACCGGGAAGAATGGACGGTTAGCCGCGAATTGTGTCGTTTCTGCAACACTGGCAAAAAAGGCATATTTGCGGCAGAAAAGAGACCTTCGACAATCCGTGAACAAGAAGAGGGTCTGATGCGTAACATTGTTACAATAATCGCTGGCATGACGTGCATCTTGTGCGCCGCGACCGCCTCAGCCGCTGACCGGAAGGAACCGCGTCCAGCCCTTCTACAAAAGCTGGTCGATTGCCGCAGCGTGAGCGATCCGGCCGCGCGGCTGGCCTGTTACGACGCGCAGGTCGCCGCCATCGACAGCGCGGAATCGCAGCAGGAACTCGTCGTCGTCGACAAGGCGCAGATGAAACAGGCGCGCAAGAGCCTGTTCGGCTTCTCGCTCCCCAAATTCTCTCTGTTCGGTAACGACAATGATGACGGCGACGAGGAGATGAGGGTGCTTGAGACGACCGTCACAAGCGCGCGTCGCCTCGCCGACGGGAACTGGCAGTTCAAGCTCGCCGACGGGGTCTATTGGCGTCAGATGGAGGCCAAGGACATCTTTGCCCCCAAAGCGGGCGACAAGATCAAGATCCGCAAGGCCGCAATGGGCAGCTATCTGGCGAGCATCAACGGCCGGACGGCATTCCGCATCAAACGCGAAAACTGAGGTCGTCCGCTCTGGCATCGGCTGCCCCGTCGGCGTAAGGCACGGGGCATGACCGATCCGTTTGACCTGTTCGACGCTTGGTATCGCGAAGCGCGCGAGACCGAGATCAATGATTCCAATGCGATGGCGCTGGCAACCGCCGACGCCGAGGGGCGGCCCAGCGTCCGCATGGTCCTCCTCAAGGGCCATGACCCGAACGGCTTTGTCTTTTACACCAACCAGCGCAGCCGAAAGGGCGCGCAACTCGCTGCAAACGGGCATGTCGCGCTGCTTTTCCACTGGAAGTCGCTGCGACGCCAGATCCGCATCGAAGGCCCCATCTCGCCCGTGACTGCGGCAGAAGCCGACGCCTATTTCGCATCGCGCGCCCGGGATTCGCAGCTGGGCGCCTGGGCATCGCTCCAGTCCGAGCCGCTCGACCGGCGCGAGACGTTCGAGGCACGGTTTGAAGATGCGCGCGCCCGTTATGAGGGCCAGGACGTGCCGCGTCCGCCGCACTGGGGCGGATATCGCGTAACGCCCGAACGGATCGAGTTCTGGGAAGACCGTGCCCACCGGCTCCACCACCGGCGCATCTTCCTGCGCCAGCAGGACGGCTGGTCCGAAGGGCTGCTTTACCCATGACCGATCCGCAGGGCCCCGGCCCGCTGCTGTCGATGGAGGAGCGCGGGCGGCTGACCACGCGGGCGGCGGCCGCCAGCGTGGCGATGGCGGCGACGCTGATCGGCCTGAAGCTCTGGGCCGCCATTGCGACGGGATCGGTCGCCGTGCTTGGCTCGCTTGCCGACACCACGCTCGATATCATTGCATCGATTATCACACTCTATTCGGTGCGGCTCGCCGCGGAACCCGCCGATGACCATCATGGCTTTGGCCATGGCAAGGCCGAAGCAATCGCTGCGCTGTTCCAGACCTTTCTGATCGTCACGTCCGCCATCGGCATTGGCTGGCGCGGCCTGTCCCGCATTGGCGCGGGGCACCAGCCCGAAAACCCCGAGCTGGGGATTGCGGTGTCGGCCTTTGCGATCCTGACGACACTCGCCCTCGTCGCCTATCAGCGCACCGTCGTGCGGCGCACGGGCTCGGTCGCGATTGCGGCGGACAGCGCCCATTATGCGAGCGATCTGCTGCTCAACGTGTCAGTCATTCTGGCGCTTGTGCTCGACGCGGTGCTCGGCCTGCGCGGCGCGGACCCGGTGTTCGGCATTGCGATCGCGCTCTGGCTGGCCTGGCACGCCGCGCAGGTCGCGCGCACCGCCATCGACCAGCTGATGGACCGGGAATGGCCGCAGGAAAAGCGCGCACGCTTCCTGAAGATTGCCGAGGCGCATCCCGAATTGCGCGGCATTCATGATTTCCGGACGCGGACCAGCGGGACGCACGACTTTGTCCAGTTTCACGTCTGGGTGGACCCCGACATGACCGTTGCCGAGGCCCATCGCGTGATGGACGAGGTTGAGGAACAGCTGATGGCCGAGTTTCCCGGCACCGAGGTGATCATTCACCCCGACCCCGACGGGCACCCCGCCGAGGAACGCAGCGACTTCTTCTAACCCTTTGCGAACGCCGCCATCCGCGCCTGCGCCGCCCGGCTTTCCGGGAAGGTGAAGATGGGCCAGTCGTGGATCATGCCCGCAAGCTCCTGATACTCGACCGTCGGCAGCTTCGCCTTGAGCGCGCGGGCGTCAACAACCAGAATGTCATGCCCGCCCCCAAAGGCCAGGATCGGCGGCAGGCCCGACCAGTCGCCATGGATCGGGCTGACGCGCGGATCGGCGACACCGGCGCGACCGGCATAAAGCTGGCCGGCATCACGAATGCCACGGATGGTCAGGATCGCATCCTTGCGTTCGATGCCGGGCTGATCGGGATGCGCGGGATCGGCATTGAGCCACGGGCAGATCAGGATGATCCGCGCCGGTAGCGGCAGGCCCGCGTCGCGCGCCGCCATCGCCGTCGCCGCGGACAATCCGGCACCGGCGGAATCGCCCGCCATGACAAAGGGGACGCCCGCCTGCGTAGCGGCAAAGTCCCGATAAAAGTCGAGCGCGAAGGACGTGACCGCCCCAACTTCATGCTGCGGCGCCAGCGGATAAAGCGGCGCCACGATGCGCCAGCCATGCGTCTGGGCCATATGCGCCAGAAACGCCCAATGTGCGTCGGCGGCGGCATAGATATACCCGCCGCCATGCCAGTAGAGCACAGTCGCAGTCGGTGCGCGATCCTGTGGCGCAAAATCCCAGACGGTTGCGTCCTGAAAGGTCCGGCTGGTGATCGCCACATGCTTGTGCAGCTTGGGTGAGGGCTGGCTTGGCACCTGCGCGGCCTTGGCGATGAAGGCGGTCATCTCTGGCCCGCCTGAAAACATGCGGCGGAACAGCCCGGTCTTGCGAAGGACGAACGAAATCAGGCGCGTGGACAAGGCTGGCATGGACATCCCCTCTGTTTTGCCCCGCCGCTCGCCTGGCGGCTGTCAGGCAGCAACCGGGGCTATGGCACGCTCGGTTTCTTCAATCCAGCCACCGCCGATCACGCGGTCGCCATCATAGAGGACCGCCGCCTGCCCCGGCGCGACGCCGAATTCCGCCGTGTCAAAACGCAGCCAGTCCCCCTCCATCCGCGCGGGCACAGGCTTGGCCAGCGAACGGACCTTGGCGAGCACTGGTCGGCCTTCGGCGGCGGTAAGCCAATTGGGGTCCACAATGCGTGCCGCCGTCACGGCGAGCGCGGCCTTGGGGCCGACGACGACGCGCTGGGTCTCGGGCTCCAGGCGGATGACGTACAGCGGCTCGGCAAGACCGCCGATTTCAAGGCCGCGCCTCTGCCCGACGGTGTAATGGATGAGCCCCTTGTGGCGGCCCAGCTCCCGCCCGGCCATGTCGACAATCGCGCCATCGGTTTCGGCTTCGGGCCGGACCTTGCGGACGACGCTGGCATAATCCCCATTGGGCACGAAGCAGATGTCCTGGCTGTCGGGCTTCAGCGCGACGGCGAGGCCCATCTCCTGCGCGATCGCGCGCACCTCCGCCTTGGGAAGGCCGCCAAGCGGGAACCGCAGATAGTCCAGCTGCGCCGCCGTTGTGGCGAAAAGGAAATAGCTCTGGTCGCGCGCCGGGTCGACCGCGCGGTGGAGTTCTGCGCCCTCAGGCCCGACCACCCGCTGGACATAGTGACCGGTCGCCAGACAGTCGGCGCCCAGATCCTTCGCCAGCCGGAACAGGTCGGTGAACTTCACCCCCATGTTGCAGCGGACACAGGGAATGGGCGTCCGGCCATTCATATATTCATCGGCGAACTGCTCGATCACAGAGTCCCGGAAACGGCTTTCATGATCAAAGACGTAATGCGCGATGCCCAGCCGGTCACATACGGCGCGCGCATCGCGAATGTCCTGGCCCGCGCAGCAGCTGCCCGCCCGGCTGACGGCCGCGCCATGATCATAGAGCTGGAGCGTGATGCCAATCGTTTCGGCGCCCGTGCGCGCAGCGAGCGCGGCTACGACGGATGAGTCCACGCCGCCGGACATGGCAACGACAATCCGCCGGGCTTTGGCGGGTCCATCAAGTTGAAACAGGTCGAACATCGTGGGCCGCACATAGGGTGGTTCCGGGCATTTTGCAGCAGCAAAGGGGAATTTACCGGAGATTCAGGCATTTATGACAAAAGCCGCGCCATGAACATGGACTTCCCGCCGCGCACCGCGCGCCGTCACAAGGGCCGCGCGAAGAAAATTGAACTGCCGAGCCTGCTTGCAACCATTTCGGCACAGCAGGCGACCACGCCAACCGCCCGTATTCAGGCCAAGGCCGCGACCCTCCCGCACCCGACTGGCACAGACGCTGCCAATACGGATGCAATCGCTGCTGCTCAGGGTGATTCGGCTGAAGGAAATTCACCAAGTTTCAACCGTTTGGCGGCCAATCTCCTAACAAGGCGCACATGAATATGACCGAGAAATTTACCGTGGCATTTTAGCGATCTTTCAACCGGTGGTGTTTAATTGGGTTTGCAACAAGACAAATCGGGTCCTGGCCCGGCTTTGAGGTAAAAATGATCGAAAACCAGAAAATCCGTCCGGCACAAGTCATTGGACCGCTTGGCGAACCGCTGACGCTGGACACATTGCCGCCGCCGTCGACGACCCGCTGGGTCGTGCGCCGCAAGGCGGAAGTCGTCGCAGCCGTCAATGGCGGTCTCCTGACCGTCGATGAGGTTTGCGAACGCTATGGCCTGACGCTGGAAGAATTTGCCGGCTGGCAGCGCGCCATCGACCGTTCTGGCATGCCGGGCCTGCGCGTCACGCGCATCCAGCACTATAAGAGCCTGTACGAGCGGCAGCAGCGCTTCTGATTTTCGACACTTCGGCAGAACAAGTCGGGCGGCGCAGGGTCATCCTGTGCCGCCCGTTTTGATTCGGCCGCCTGCCGGTTGATTGGTGCGGCTCGCCCCACTAGGCAGCGCGCCATGACCAATTTTCTCGTCTTGCTCGCCATTGGCGGGACGCTGGGCTGGCTGGCGAGCGTCTTGCGACGCCATGCCGGGCAGAATGCGCTGCTGGCCAATATCATGGCGGGTGCAGCTGCCAGCTTTGCCGCCGGGCTGACCGCCAATGGGGACGGCCTCTATGCCGGCCTTTCGGGCTTTGGCTATGCCGGGGCGGTGGCGGGCGCCGTCTGTGCCTTGTCCCTGCTGGAACTCCTCAGAAACAGACGCCCGCGCTAGCTCTACTGAAGTTCGAAGACGACTGAGACGCTGACGCCGATCGACTGTTCTCCGGCCGCGATGTCGGTCTTTTCGGCGGCCGGGGCTGCCGACACCATCATCCGCGCCATGGGGATAGGACCGGGCGCATAATCGACCGACTCGCTGATCGACAGGATCCGCTTCACCTGCATCCCCGTCGCCCGGGCATAGAGCGCGGCGCGCGTCTGAAGCGTCTTGATCGCATCCAGCCGGGCCTTGTCTTGCGCCGCCTCAGGCGATTCGACCTCCAGCATCGGGCCGTTAATCTGGTTCGCCCCCTGTTTGACGAGCACATCAAGCACCTGGCCGCTCTTGGCAATGTCGCGGAAGCGGACCGAGACGGTGTTGCTCGCCTGATAGCCGGTGATCACCGGGGCTTCATTGTTGGTGTAGCGATATTGGGGTGCAAGGCTGACAGCGGTCGTCTGGATGTCCTTTTCCGCAATGCCCGCCTGCTTGAGTGCTGCGAACACGCGGGTCATGCGCGCAGCATTTTCCCGCATGGCGGTCGATGCATCGGCCGACTGGGTCACGACACCCGCCGATATGACGGCAATATCGGGCGTCACGCGCACTTCGCCGCGCGCCTGGAGTTCAAGCCGCGTCCCGGTCTGGGCGGGTGCCGCGGTCTGGGCCTGGGCGGACGCTGCCACCGCAAGGGCGGCAAGGGTGGCAATCGGGGTCGCAAGACGACGCTTCATGATCTGGTCTCCTTCAAATGGTCGGCCCAAAACAACACGGCCGACGGGCGCGATGTGCACCCGTCGGCCTGCATGGTGGATGAATAAGCGCGCCAGATCAGGCCGTGGTCCCGCCCGATCCGCCGCTGACCTTGCGGTAGATGAACAGGAGGATGATCGAGCCGATCACCGCGCCGATAAAGCCCGCGCCCTCACCGGCACGATACCAGCCTGTGAGCGTGCCGAGGAACGTGGTCAGGAGCGCCCCAGCAATCCCCAGCAGGATCGTGACGATGATCCCGCCCGGGTCCTTGCCCGGCATAATCCACTTGCCGACAGCACCTGCAAGGCCGCCGATGATGATGGTCATGATCCAACCGTGTCCGGCAAAAATCTCCATGGACTCTCTCCCCATGAGTGTGGCGGAGCAGCAACACTTGCCTCCGATATGGCATCGTCTTGCCAAATGGTGCGTCTGGCAAGCCCAAATCGACCGGATGTTCCCCAAGGGGCGCTTGCGATTTTTGGCCTCTTCGCCCACATAGCGCAGGCGGCATGGGGATGGCGCGCCGCAAAGCCTTGTGCCGGGTGACTTATTACGATAATACACCGGCCAGACCAGAGACTCGGCCTGCTCAAGCAGGCGAAAGCGGAATTTAGAATGAACGTCGAAACGACTTTTGCGCGCCACGCGGAACCCGTTGATCTGTCCGAAGCGGACACAGAAGCTGCGGTGCGCAAGCGCAAGCGGCTCATCATCGGCGGGATCATCGCTGCCGTCCTCCTGATTGCCTATGTCGCCTTCAAGACGATGAGCGGCGGCGGAGCTGCGGCGGATGCCGAAAACCAGAAACAGGCGCCGCACGTGACGGTCGTCGTCCCGGGCAGCAGCATGGTCGAGAGCACGATCAGCGCCACCGGTTCGCTTGCCGCCCGCCGCGAAATGCCCGTGGGGGCCGTCGGGGAAGGCGGCATGGTGACGCGCGTCTTCGTGGACGCCGGCGATTGGGTGCAGGCCGGGCAGGTGCTCGCCAGCGTCGACCGTCAGGTGCAGACGCAGCAGTCCGCGTCGCTCGGCGCGTCGATCCGCGTTGCAGAGGCCGATGCACGCCTCGCCCAGAATGAGCTCGACCGCGCGAAGACGCTGGCCGAGCGGGGCTTCATTTCAAAGGCGGATATCGACCGCAAGACCGCGCAGCGCGACGCCGCCTATGCGCGCCTGAACGTCGCCCGCGCCCAGTTCGGTGAAAACCGTGCCCGTATCGGTCGCCTCGACATCCGGGCGCCCGCATCGGGGCTGCTGCTCTCGCGCAATGTTGAGCCGGGTCAGGTTGTGGGCGGCGGTGCCGCTGTCCTGTTCCGCATCGCCAAGGGCGGCGAGATGGAAATGCGTGCCATGCTGGCCGAGGCTGATCTCGCGAAGCTGTCGGTCGGCAGCACCGCGCAGGTGACGCCCGTCGGCACCACCAAAGCGCTGACAGGCCAGATCTGGCAGATGCCGCCGGTCATCGACCCGTCGACGCGGCAGGGCGCCGTGCGCATCGCGCTTGCCTATAACGAGGCCATCCGCCCCGGCGGCTTTGCCACCGCGACCATCCGGTCCGGCGCGCAGCAGGCGCCGCTGCTCCCCGAATCTGCGGTGCAGAGCGATGAGCAGGGCAATTACGTGTTTGTCGTGACGCCGCAGAACAAGGTGGAACGCCGCCCGGTCAAGGTCGGTTCCGTCTCTGACGCCGGCATCACGATTTCGAGCGGCCTGACCGGCCGTGAACAGGTTGTGCTGACGGCAGGCGCCTTCCTCAACCCCGGGGAAAGTGTCGTACCGGTCCGTCCCAAGTCGAACTGAGGCAAGTCCCATGAACTTCCGGAACATTTCGGCCTGGTGCATTCGCAACCCGGTTCCGCCGATCGTGCTTTTCGTGGCGCTGCTGCTGGCGGGGATCGTCAGCTTCAGCCGCATGGACGTGAACAACAACCCGGACATCGAATTTCCGGGCGCACAGATCATCATCACACAGCCGGGTGCTGCGCCGACCGAGCTGGAAAAGCAGGTCACGCAGATCGTGGAGCCCGCACTGCGCTCGATCACCGGCGTTGACGAGATCAACTCGACAGTGCGCGAAGGCATGTCGATGACCTTCGTCCAGTTCAAGATCGGCACCGACATCGACCGCGGTGTCAATGACATCCGCGATGCGCTCACCAAGGTACGCAGCGACCTGCCCGACGGCATTCTGGAACCGCAGGTCAACCGTGTCGACACGACGGGCGAACCGATTGCCTACATTTCCGCCGAGGCGGTCGACATGACGCTGGAACAGCTGAGCTGGTATGTCGATGACGTCGTCGTCAAGCGCCTGCAGGGCGTCCCCGGTGCAGCGGCGGTCAAGCGTGAAGGCGGCGTTTCCCGCGAGATCCGCGTCATTCTCGATCCTGCCAAGCTCCAGTCGCTGGGCGTGACAGCCGCACAGGTCAACAACCAGCTGCGCCAGAGCAACATCAACGCCGCGGGCGGGCGCACCGAAATTGCCGGCGCCGAACAGTCGGTCCGTGTCCTTGGCAACGCGCGCAATGCCTATAACCTTGGCGAAACCAACATCTCGCTGGGGGGCGGCCGCTTCGTGAAGCTGTCCGACATCGCCGAGGTGCGCGATCTCTATGGCGAGCAGCGCGCACTATCGACCATGAACGGGCGGCAGGTGCTGAGCTTCTCCATCCAGCGTGCCAAGGGCGCGTCGGACGTGAAGGTCTATGACGCGACGTGGGAAGAGCTGCGGAAAATCCAGAAGGAAAATCCGAAGATCCACTTCACCGAACTCTACACCACGGTCGACTATACCAAGGCGCAATATTCGTCCTCGCTGTCCGCGATGATCGAAGGCGCGGTGCTCGCCGTTCTGGTGGTGTGGCTGTTCCTGCGCGACGGCCGGGCGACGATGATCTCCGCCATCGCCATTCCCCTGTCCGCGATTCCGACCTTCTGGTTCATGGATCTGCTGGGCTTCAGCTTGAACGGCATTTCGATGCTGGCGCTGAGCCTTGTTGCGGGCGTGCTGGTCGACGACGCGATTGTGGAAATCGAAAACATCGTCCGACACATGCGCATGGGCAAATCCGCCTATCAGGCGGCCATCGATGCGGCCGACGAAATCGGCCTGGCCGTGGTCGCCACGACCTTCTCGATCGTCGCGGTCTTCCTGCCGGTCGGCTTCATGCCCGGCGTGTCGGGCCAGTTCTTCAAGAATTTCGGCTTTACCGTCGTGGCCGCCGTGCTGCTGTCGCTGGCCGTCGCCCGCATGATCACGCCGATGATCGCCGCCTATTTCCTGAAGGCGCATGGCGAGGCCAAGCACGGCGAAGGCTGGATGATGGACCGCTATATGGAGATCCTGAAATGGACGCTCCACAACCGGCGCTGGGTCGTGGTCGGCGGCATCGGATCGTTCCTGGCGACGATCGGCATGGTCATGATCCTGCCCTTCCAGTTCCAGCCGACGATGAACTTCGACTACAGCTCGATCCGCGTCGAAATGGTGCCGGGCACGACGTTGCAGCAGACGCAGGATCTGGCCGAGCGGATCCAGAAGACGCTCGGCGATGAGGCCCCTGAAGTCGTCGCGGCCTTTGCCGACATCGAGCCCGCGCGGGCGACCATATATCTGCGCCTGTCACCCGACCGCAAAATGACGTCGGACGAGTTTGAAAAGTCCTGGGGCAAACGCTTTGCCCAGGTCGCCGATGCCCGCGTGACCTTCCAGTCGCAGACCGGCGGCTTTTCCGGCCGTGACATCACGATCACGCTGGGCGGCAGCGATCCGGTGCTCCTCCAGAAGACGGCGCAGAAGCTGACCGAAGAAATGCGCGGCGTGAGGGAAATCACCGCGCCTCGCATCGGCGGCGACATGCTGCGTCCCGAAGTGACCATCAAGCCGCGCGCGGACCTTGCCGCCAGCCTTGGCGTGACCACGGCTGCGCTGTCGCAGACGATCCGCATCGCGACCATTGGCGATATTGACCAGAACAGCGCCAAATTCTCGCTGTCCGACCGCCAGGTGCCGATCCGGGTGTCGCTGTCCGAAGATTCGCGCCGCAATCTGTCGACGATCGAGAACCTGCCCGTGCCGACGGCGTCGGGCGGCTCGGTGCCGCTCAAGACGCTGGCCGAAATCTCCTTCGGGGCCGGACCGACGACGATCCAGCGGTCAAACCAGAGCCGCCGCATCTCGATCGGCGCGGACTATGCGGTCAATCCCAAGACCGGGAAGCCCTATGTCAACAGCGAGGCGATGAAGGCCATCGACGCGCTGCCGACGATGCAGAACCTGCCGCAGGGCGTGAAGAAGCTGACGCTGGGTGATGCGCGCTGGCAGCAGGAAATGATCTCGAACTTCATGATCGCGATCATCACCGGCATCGCCTCGGTGTTTGCAGTGCTCGTCCTGCTCTACCACCGCTTCGTGCCGCCGCTGGTCAACATGGGTTCGCTCCTGCTTGCGCCGCTCGGCGGCCTCATCGCGCTCAAGCTGGCCGGCTTTGCCATTTCGATGCCGGTGCTGATCGGGGTCATGATGCTGTTCGGCATCGTGGCGAAGAACTCGATCCTGCTCGTCGACTTTGCGCTTGAGGAAATGGCGAAGGGTGTGCCGAAGTTCGAAGCGATCATGGATGCGGGCCACAAGCGCGCACAGCCGATCGTCATGACCACGGTCGCGATGGTCGCGGGCATGATCCCGACGGCGATGGCGCTGACGGGTGACGGCGCCTTTGCCCAGCCGATGGGCGTGACGGTGATCGGCGGTCTGATTGTGTCGACCTTCCTCACGCTGCTGATCGTGCCCGCCAGCTTCAGCCTCGCTGTTGGCCTTGAGGCGCGGCTCGGCCCATGGCTGCGCCATCACCTGACGACGCACGGGGAAAATCTGGACGAACATGGTCGCCCGCCCCGTCTGTTCCCGGTGAAGGTGCTGTCCAAGCTCAAGGCGCGTTTCCGCCGATCGGGGCCGGCCGCCGAACCGGCAGAGTGACGCCATAGCCCGGACCGCCACCCGCCTTCTCAAGCGCCCGGCCGCACGTCTGTCGCCGGGTGCGGCGGATGCGCGGCAGATGAAGCTGCTGGCGACGGGAATGCTCGTCCTGATGGCGTGCGTATATGTCTCGACGCGGGTCATCGGGCCGATTCATCCCGCCATCGGCTTCATCAAGGCCTTTGCCGAAGCCGCGATGGTGGGCGGCCTGGCCGACTGGTTCGCCGTCACCGCGCTGTTCCGCCACCCGCTCGGCCTGCCGATCCCGCACACGGCGATCATCCCGCGCAACAAGGACCGCATCGGCGACACGCTGGCGACCTTTCTGCGCGACAATTTCCTGACGCCCGCCGTCGTCGCGCGGCGGATGAAGGGTCTGGATGTGGCGGGCGCGGCGGGGCGCTTTCTGGCCAGTGAAGACCGCGGAGGATCGGGCCGGTTGCGTGACGGCGCATCGCGGCTGCTCGCCGACATTCTGGAAAGCCTCGACGATGACCGGCTCGGCGGCATGGCCAAGTCCGCCATCGCCGAGCGGCTGCGCCGGATGGACGTCGCCCCTCTCCTCGGCCAATCACTGACCGCCGCCATGCGCGAGGGGCGCCATGTGCCTCTGCTCGACGGGATCATCAATCGCGTCAGCCTTGTCATCGCGTCGAATGAGGACATCATCCGCGAGATGGTGCATGAGCGCGCGGGCCGGGTCCTGCGCTGGACCGGCCTTGACGAGAATGTGGCCAACGCCGTCATCACCGGGCTCAACAAGCTCGCTTTCGACATGGCCGACAATCCGGAGCATCCCCTGCGCCTGAAGATTAACGAGATGCTCGACGATCTGGCGCATGATCTCCAGCATGACGATCGGATGCAGGCGCGCGTCCAGTCGCTGAAGGATGACCTGATCGCCAATCCGGCGATGCAGAACTGGATCGACGGGCTGTGGCAGCAGGGGCGTGCCGCGCTCCTCCGCGCGGCGCGTGATCCCGACAAGGCCATGGCGGGCAAGCTTGGTGAGACACTGCGGCAGCTGGGCCAGACGCTCCAGACCGACGCGCGCCTCCGCACGATGATCAACCGCTTCGCCCGGCGCGCCGCCGTGGGGGCGGCTGCCAGCTATGGCGACGGGATCGTGAAGCTCGTGTCCGATACGATCCGCAGCTGGGACGTCGGCAAGGTCACCGAACGCGTCGAAAGCGCGGTCGGCCGCGACCTGCAATATATCCGCATCAACGGCACGCTGGTCGGCGGGCTGGTGGGCCTTGCCATCCATGCGGTGGATGTGTGGCTATAAGGGAAGAAAGCACCGACACCTAGAAACCCGCTCATGCTCAACTTGTCGAAGCATCGTCCTTCTCCTTCGACCCTGGCAGACATAGGGAGGGCAGTCCTTCGACAGGCTCAGGGCGAGCGGGGAGTGGCTTATCCGTCGCTGTTGCGCTCGATATCCGCGCCGACGGCCGACAGCTTTTCCTCCAGTCGTTCATAACCGCGATCGAGGTGGTAGACGCGCGACACCTGCGTTTCGCCTTCCGCCACCAGACCCGCGATAATCAGGCTCATCGAGGCGCGCAGGTCGGTGGCCATGACAGGCGCGCCGACCAGCCGTTCAACGCCGCGCACGACGGCGGTGCGGCCCTTCACCTGGATGTCGGCGCCCATGCGGGCCAGTTCGGGCACGTGCATGTAGCGGTTTTCAAAGATTGTCTCGGTCAGCACGCTCGTCCCGTTGGCGCGCAGCAGCATCGCCATGAACTGCGCCTGCATGTCGGTGGCAAAGCCGGGGAACGGCGCCGTCGACAGCGTGAGCGGACGCAGCTTGCCATCCGAGGAGACGGTGAGACCGTTCTTGTGCTCGACGACCTCCACACCGGCCTCGCGCAGGGCGGCGAGCGTTGCGTGCATGTCATCGGGATTGGCACCAACGAGTTCAACCGACCCACCGGCCAGTCCCACAGCGCAGGCATAGCTGCCCGCCTCGATCCGGTCGGGCATGACGGCATAGGTCGCCCCATGCAGGCGGTCGACGCCTTCAACGACGAGCTTTTCGGTGCCAATGCCGTCAATATGCGCGCCCATGGCGACGAGCAGGTTGCACAGATCGACAATCTCCGGCTCACGCGCCGCATTTTCAAGGACACAGGTGCCCTTGGCACGGACGGCCGCCATCAGCGCATTCTCGGTCGCGCCCACGGACACGACGGGAAAGACGATGGTGCCGCCGGGCAGGCGGCCGCCCTTGGCGCGGGCCGTCACATAGCCTGCGGTGGTTTCAATCTCGGCGCCAAAGGCCTCCAACGCCTTCAGGTGGAGGTCAATCGGGCGGTTACCAATGGCACAGCCGCCGGGCAGCGACACGGTCGCCTCGCCCGCCCGCGCGAGCAACGGGCCGAGCACGAGGATCGAGGCGCGCATCTTCCGCACGATGTCATAGGGCGCCATGGTCGCGGTGACCTTGCCCGCGCGCAGCGTCATCACGCGGCCGAAATCCTCCGGCCGCGCGCCTTCGATCATGGTTGAACAGCCAAGCTGGTTCAGCAGGTGGCCGAAGCTGTCGACGTCGGCCAGGCGCGGCAGGTTGCGCAGCGTCAGCGGTTCATCGGTCAAGAGCGCGCAGGGCAGCAGCGTAAGTGCGGAGTTCTTGGCCCCCGAAATCGGAATGCGGCCATTAAGGCGATTGCCGCCGCGAATAAGTATCCTGTCCATCGATTGGCTTCTAACGCAAGCCGCCCCAAGGGCAAGACCTGCGCAATGCTATGCAGCCCCGGGGGCGGTCCGCCGGTACACGCCGACCGGGCCGATCACGCCGTCACTGTCGGCAAAGTGTTGAAATCCGATCTTGGCGGCGACCTTTTGCGAGGCGACATTTCCGGGATCGATGATGCAGCGCACTTCGGCCTTGAGCGCACCGTCTGCCCATTGCAGCACAGCGGCCATGGCTTCAGTCGCCAGGCCCTTCCCCCAGGCATCAGGCACGAACGCCCAGCCGGCTTCGGGATACCCCTCCAGCGCGTCGATCCCGCGTTCAAAGCGGGCGAGACCGCCATTGCCGAGAAACGCGCCCGATTGCCGGTCAACAAAGGCCCAATAGCCATAGCCGAGCAAGGCCCAGAGGCCGGCCGCCTGCGTGAACTTCACCCAGCTTTCCTGACGGGCGCGCGGCTTGCCGCCGATAAAGGCGGTCATCCGTGCATCGGCCCATGCCGCGGCATAGGCCTCCCAATGGTCGAGCGCGAGGGGCGCGAGGATGAGACGGTCGGTGGTCAGCGTGGGCGCGAGGGTCATGCGCCCCTGCTAGCGGATCAGGCGGCCGCCGTCACGGGCGCGCGTGCAGCCTCATAGTCGCTGTCGAACTTGCCGATCAGGTGCCGGTCATCTTCGTTCCACGGATGGAAGCCGGGCAGGAAATAGGTCGCCCAAGGCAGGACGAGCTTACGCAGCGTACCCGGCCGACCGAGCAGGAACCAGATCAGCCCGCGATGCGCGGCCCAGCCGGTGATGCCATCCTGCGCGAGCAGATTGAGCATCCCGATATAGCGGTTCTTCCAGAAATTGATCGAGACGAGCAGCATCAGCGTCGACTTCATCCGCCAGCGCTTCCACCGGCTCCAGTCGCGCGTGGCGTGCAGCCAGGTGTCATAGGCGACGCCCTTATGTTCGATTTCCTCAATCGCGTGCCATTTCCACAGGTCGACTTCCTCGCCTTCCCCATTGCGGAAGGCGTGCGGGTCTTCGAGAAACTGCTTGGCGAGAATGGCCGTGTAATGCTCAAGCGCCATCGTCACGCACAGGTTCACGATCTGCGGGCGCGACTTGATCAGATCCATGACATGGCTGACCTGCTTGTTGAGGAAGCTGATGTCATAGCCCGCCTGTTCGACGCGGTTGTTGAACGCCACATGCTCCCGCGTATGCATCACTTCCTGGCTGACAAAGGCGCGGATTTCCTTTTCCAGCTTGGGCGGCACGCCGTCGCGGAACGCCTTCACCGCCTCGATGAACATCGCCTCCCCCTTGGGGAAGGTGACCGAGAGCGCGTTGTAGAAAGCCGTTGCAAAAGGATCGCCGCCAGCCCACCAACGCCCCTGCGCCGTGTTGCGGCCAAAGCGCCGGTCGCGCGGCGTGATGGTCAGATCGGCCGGGGTCTTCATGGCGGCAGCAGTCATGCGCGAATCTCCTCTGGGCCTTGAAATAAGGGATTACTTACACGAATGTCAATAGATCGAAAGCGCCTCTCCCCCGAAGAAAGCCGCGCCGCTGCGCTGGACGCGGCGAGCGCAATTCTGATCGAGGCTGGGCCGCAGGCCGTCACGCTGAAGGCGGTCGCCGCGCGGATGGGGCGGACACATGCCAATCTGCTGCATCATTTCGGATCGGCAGCCGGGCTGCAGATGGCGCTCGCCGCGCATCTGGCGGGGACCGTGTGCGACTCGATCGCCGACCTCATCCTCCAGAACCGCGACAGCGAGCCGGACCCGGAACGCGTCGTCAACATGGCGTTCGACACCTTTGTCGAAAAGGGCGCGGCGCAGCTCGCCACCTGGATGATCCTGTCGGGCAACGAAAATGCGCTCAATCCCGTCGTTGATGCCATCCATGAGCTGATCGACGAGATCGGCGAGGGGCAGATGGACAAGTCGATGCATGAGGACACGCTGCACCTCGTTCTGCTGGCCATGGGCGATGCGCTGCTGGGCGAACCGCTTGCCAAGTCACTCGGCCTTCCGCGCGATGCGGCGCGCCAGATTGCGACGCGTCAGCTGAAGGCCTCTCCCCGGCTCGCCCCGCGCCTCGCCTCCTGAACGGGCGGCGCTGACGCGGCAACCCTTCCCATTTCTGCGGTTTCCCCTAAAGGGAGGCCATGCATTTTCTCGATCAGGCCAAGATTTACATCCGCTCGGGTGCCGGCGGCCCCGGCGCCGTGTCCTTCCGGCGGGAAAAGTTCATCGAATATGGCGGCCCCGATGGCGGCAACGGCGGCAAGGGCGGCGACATCGTCTTTGAAGCGGTGCCCGGCCTCAATACGCTCATCGATTTCCGCTACACCCAGCACTTCAAGGCCGAGCGCGGCCATGGCGGCGCGGGTTCCAACCGCACCGGCGGCGGCGGCGAAGACCTTGTCATCAAGGTGCCCGTCGGCACGCAGGTGCTGTCCGAAGACAAGGAACATGTGCTCGCCGACTTTACTGAGCCGGGCGTCAAGCGCGTCTTCCTGAAGGGTGGCGATGGCGGGCGCGGCAACGCCAGCTACAAGACCTCCACCAACCGTGCGCCACGCCAACATGGCATGGGCTGGCCGGGCGAGGAAATGTGGGTGTGGCTCCGCCTGAAGCTGCTCGCCGATGCCGGCCTGGTCGGCCTGCCCAATGCGGGCAAATCGACCTTCATCAACGCCGTCACCAATGCCAAGGCAAAGGTCGGCGCCTATCCGTTCACGACGACGCGGCCGCAACTGGGCGTGGCGACCCGCCATGGGCGCGAGTTCGTCATCGCCGACATTCCGGGCCTTATCGAGGGCGCCGCCGAAGGTGCCGGCATTGGCGACCGTTTCCTTGGCCATATTGAACGCTGCCGCGTGCTGCTCCATCTGGTCGACGCCTCGGGCGACGATCCGGTCGGCGCCTATAAGGTCGTCCGCAAGGAGCTCAAGAATTACGGGGCCGACCTCGTCGCCAAGCCTGAGGTGATCGGGCTCAACAAGATCGATGCCGTCGACCCCGCCGAAGTGAAGAAGCTCGCGACCAAGCTGAAACGCACGAGCAAGGCCGAGGTGCTTCTGCTCTCGGGCGCGAGTGGCGATGGCGTGGACGCGGTTCTGGACCGCCTGCTTGAGGCGATCGGTCCGGTCACGCCGATCGAGGGCACGTCGTCAGGGGAAGACAGCGGATGGTCTCCCGTCTGACGCCGGACGATTGTCCCCGGCTGGTCGTCAAGATCGGGTCGTCGCTGCTCGTCGATCCGGCGGGCGTCGTCCGGCAGGACTGGCTCCAGACCGTTGTCGATGACATTGCCGCACGGCGCGCCGCCGGGCAGCAGATCATCATCGTCTCTTCGGGCGCAATCGCGCTCGGTGCGCGGCGCCTGAACCTGCCCAAGGGCGGGCGCGCCAGCCTGGAGGATGCGCAGGCCGCCGCCGCCACGGGGCAGATCGCGCTGTCCCAATGCTGGGCCGGGCTGCTAGATGCCAAGGGCATGACGGCGGCGCAGATCCTCGTCACACTCGACGATCTGGAGGACCGGCGCCGTTACCTGAACGCGGCTGCCACGCTGGAACGGCTGCTCGGCCTCGGTGTCGTGCCTGTCATCAATGAGAATGACTCGGTGGCCACCGCCGAAATCCGCTTTGGCGACAATGACCGGCTGGCCGCGCGCATTGCGCAGGCGGCGTCGGCGCAGGGCGTCGTCCTCCTGTCCGATGTCGATGGGCTCTACACAGACAACCCCGCAACCAACCCGGCGGCCGAACGCATCCCGCACGTCGCCCGGATCGACGCGCGCATCCGTGCGGTCGCCAAGGCGGAAAGCTCGTCCGGCATGGGATCGGGCGGGATGGCCTCCAAGATCGAGGCGGCGCGGATCGCCAATGCGGCGGGCGCTGCGCTCGTCATCGTGTCGGGCCTCCATGACCACCCGCTCGCCCGGCTGGCCGAAGGCGGCTGCGGCACCGTCTTCACGGCGGACGGCACGCGCGCGGCGAAGAAGGCCTGGCTGGCAGGTCGCCTGACCTCCAAGGGCCGCATCCATATCGACGCAGGCGCCGCCAGGGCACTGGCCAAAGGCGCGAGCCTGCTGCCCGCGGGGGCAAAGTCCGTCGACGGCAGCTTCAAGCGCGGCGATGTCGTCGAAATCGTGGATGCCGAGGGTCAGGTGCTGGCGCACGGCCTGGCCGAATATGACGCGCCCGACGCGGGCCGCATCTGCGGTCTGCGGACCGAGGCTTTGGCCGACGTGCTTGGCTATGCGCCGCGCGCCGCGCTCGTCCACCGCGATCACATGGTCCTTCTGTGACGACGACGATTGCGGTCACGGGCGCGACGGGGTTTGTCGGATCGACGCTCCTCACGCTGGCGGTCGCGCAGGGCTATAACGTCCGCGCGCTCACCCGGCGTCCGCAGCCCGCGCGCGCCGGTGTCGTCTGGATTGAAGGCGCGCTCGACACCCCGGAAAGCCTGTCGCAACTGGTCGAAGGAGCGGACGCCGTCATCCATGTGGCAGGCGTCGTCAACGCGCGCGACCGCAATGGCTTTGAACAGGGCAATATCCGGGGCACCGAGGCCATTATCGCCGCGACCAGGGCGGCAGGCGTGACGCGCTTCGTCCATGTCTCCTCGCTCGCCGCGCGCGAACCGGACCTTTCAGTCTATGGCTGGTCGAAGGCGGGGGCCGAAGATGCTTTGCGCGCCAGTGGGCTCGACTGGGCCATGGTCCGCCCGCCCGCCATTTACGGCCCCGGCGACATGGAGATGCGCGACATCTTCAAGATGGCCAAGACCGGCCTCATGTTGATGCCGCCGGCCGGGCATCTTTCGGTCATCCATGCGGGCGATCTGGTGCGGCTGCTGCTGGCACTTTCCAGCCCTGACGCGCCGGTCGGGCAGATTTACGAAGTCGATGACGGAAAGACGGGCGGCTGGACCCATGTCGAATTCGCCAAGGCCATTGCCGACGCCGTGTGCCGCCGCGCGCTCGTCCTTTCAACGCCGCGCGCCGTGCTGAAGCTGGGTTCGGCTATCGACCGGCTGGTACGCGGCGACAAGGCCAAGCTCACCGCCGACCGGGTCAATTATTTCTGCCACCCCGACTGGCGCGTAAACCCGTCCGCCCGCCCGGATGGCGCGCTTTGGACGCCGCAGATCGAGACGCACAGGGGATTGCGGGAGACGGCCGACTGGTATCGGGCAGCGAGACTCCTTTAGCCGCCCATCACCAACCCTCCTCCTGAACTTGGTTCAGGTTCCATCAGCTTCCATGATCCCGGACTTGGCACCACACCGGCGAGGCCAGTGTTCATGGTTGCTGAAACAAGTTCAGCATGACGAAATGGAACGCTCGATCCTCCCTTTTCGGGGGAGTTTTGCGAAGTGCGGGAGGAACAGGAAAAGCTAAACCCGCAACCCCTGCAGCATCATCGGCAGATTCCCGCTCTCGCCGCGTGCCTCTGACATGAAGAGATCCTTCACCGGCTTGGCTCGCTGCACGGCGTCAAGGCCGAAGCGGCGCACGGCGCGCGCGGCCTTGCCGGGCAGGCCGAACAGACGGACAAGGCTGTCGCAGGCAAAGGTCACCGCCATCACGTCCCCGGCGCGCCAGCGCTGATAGCGTGCGAGAAGCTGGGCATCGCCGAGGTCGAGGCCGAGACGCGCGCCATCCACCAGCACTTCGGCCATGACCGCCACGTCGCGTAGCCCCAAGTTGAACCCCTGCCCTGCAATCGGGTGGATGCCGTGCCCCGCATCCCCGACGAGCGCGAGGCGCTTTTCCGTCATCTTGGCCGTGTGGCGGAAATGGAGCGGATAAAGCGCGCGCGGCGCCGCAAAGCTCAAATCGCCCAGAATGTCCGCTGTCACCCGCGAGACTTCCGCCAGGAAAGCGCGGTCGCCAAGCTTCATCGCGGCCTTGGCATGATCGTCGGGGAGCGACCAGACGAGCGCGGAGCGCGTGCCGGGGTTCATCGGCAGGAGCGCGACCGGTCCGCCGGGATAGAAGATCTGATGCGCGATATTCTGATGCGGAATGGCATGGTCGAGCGCGGTGACGATGCTCATCGAAGCATAGTCCCACGCGGCAACGTTGATGCCGACGGCGTCGCGCGTCGAGCTGTACCGCCCCTCGCACACGAGCAGCAGCGGCGCGGTGACGGTCGTTCCGTCCGACAGGCACGCCGTCACGCGATGGTCACCGCGGTCGAGCGTCTCGGCGGTGACGCCAAATTTGCGCGTTACATGCGGCGCCTTCTGGATCATCGCCCAGAGCTCGCGGCGCAGCACGCGGTTTTCGAGCATCAGGCCCAGCGGGTCAGCCATGTCGTCCGTCTCGAAGTCGAGCGGACGTCCGTCGGCGCCGTCGCGCACCTCGATCCGGCGGATCGGGCAGGCCTCTTCGCGCATTCGGGGGCCGATGCCGATGGCATCGAACATTTTCCAGCTGCTTGAGGAAATGGCGGTCACGCGGCCGTCGAATTCGGTCGTCAGCGTGCCCGCCGGATCGACCGGATCGATGACCACCGATTTAAGGCCGTGGACGTCCAGAGCCAGCGCCATTGTCTGGCCGATCAGGCCGCCGCCGAGGATGATGATGTCATGCGAGTCCATGGTCCATGGCCATAGCCGAAGCGGGCCACGACTCAAGCTTTTCGGCGCGACTCTTGACGGCGAGTCAGCGGCTGGCGCATGAGGGCAACCGGAACATTATGCGCACGCAGGACAAGGAGGCGCGGCATGGCATCGCGGGCGCCGGAATGGCGTGAATCGGTCAAACGTGGGGCAATCCGCAGCGGCGCGCTGATCGGCGCGATCGCGCTTGCCCTGGGCGCACTCCTCCTCGTCCTCGCGCTCGCCAGCTATCGGCCAAGCGACCCGTCGATGAACACGGCAGCAGGCGGCCCCGTCAACAATCTGCTGGGCCTTCCGGGTGCCTGGATCTCCGATTTCCTGCTCTGGCTGCTCGGCCCCTGTGTCGGCCTGTTCGTTCCGCAAATGCTCATCAATGCGCGCCGCCTCTGGGCCAAGGTGTCAGTGCTGGGCTGGAAACGCCGCGCGCTCGGTGCGCTCGCCGGCATTGCGCTCGTCGATACCGGCCTTGCCCTGTTCCGCCCCGGCGCATTTGAAAACCTGCCCGGCGGCCTTGGCGGGACGGTGGGCGTCACGGTCGGCGGCATCCTTCAGTGGCTGATGTCCTTTGCCCCGCCCGCCGACTGGATGACATGGGTTCGCTGGGGTCTGGCGGGGGTGATCGCGCTCGGCGGCATCGTTATCTGGGCCCGCAGCCTTGGCCTTGACGAGGATGAGCGCGCCTGGCTGTTCCGGCGGCGTCAGAAGGACGATGCGGTCCGCGCGCTGCCCGCGCCGTTCGACGAGGAAGACGATGTTATGCCCGCGCGGCCCGAGCCGCAGCGCCCGACCATTTCGGAACCCCGCCCGGCGCCGGTCATCGACGAAGGGCGGACCAAGCCCGTCATTCAGGACAAGCCCGCACCCGCCGCGCCCAAGGCAGCCGAGAAGTCGAGCCAGACGGCGCTGCCGCTGGGCGACCGTTATGTGCTGCCGTCGCTCGATCTGCTGAGCCCCGCGCCCGCGTCGGCGGCAAGCCCGCTCGACAAGGTCGCGCTCGAACGCAATGCGCGGCTGCTGGAAACCGTCCTCGATGACTTCCACGTCAAGGGGCAGATCGTCGAGGTCCGCCCCGGCCCGGTCGTGACCATGTACGAGCTTGAGCCCGCCTCTGGCATCAAGGCGAGCCGTGTCATCCAGCTGGCCGATGACATCGCACGCAACATGTCGGCCCTGTCGGCGCGCGTGGCGACAATCCCCGGCCGGACCGTGATCGGCATCGAGCTGCCCAACCAGAAGCGCGAAAGCGTCGTCCTGCATGAGCTGATTGCCAGCCACGCCTTCAATGAACAGTCGGGCCAGCTGCCTATCGTGCTGGGCAAGAACATCGCGGGCGACCCCGTCATCGCGGACCTGGCGCCCATGCCGCACCTGCTGGTCGCGGGCACCACCGGCTCGGGCAAGTCGGTCGGTCTCAACGCCATGATCGTGTCGCTGCTTTACCGCCTGACGCCCGATCAGTGCCGGATGATCATGATCGACCCGAAGATGCTCGAACTCAGCATCTACGACGACATCCCCCATCTCCTTTCGCCCGTGGTGACGGAGCCTGCCAAGGCGATCCGCGCGCTCAAATGGGCGGTCGAGCAGATGGAGGACCGCTACCGGATGATGGCCTCGGTCGGCGTGCGTAGCCTGGCCAGCTTCAATGAAAAGGTCCGCTCGGCAAACCAGAAGGGCGCCTTCCTCGGCCGCCGCGTTCAGACGGGTTATGATTCGGCAACCGGCCAGCCGATCTATGAGGAAGAGCAGCTCGACTATCAGCCGCTGCCGCAGATCGTCGTCATCGTCGACGAACTTGCCGACCTGATGATGACGGCGGGCAAGGAAGTCGAATTCCTGATCCAGCGCCTCGCGCAAAAGGCGCGCGCGGCCGGCATCCACCTCATCATGGCGACGCAGCGCCCCTCGGTCGACGTCATCACCGGCGTCATCAAGGCGAACCTGCCGACACGCATCAGCTTTGCCGTGACGTCGAAGATCGACAGTCGCACGATCCTGGGCGAACAGGGCGCCGAACAGCTGCTTGGCAAGGGCGACATGCTTTACATGCCCGGCGGCAAGCAGATCGCCCGCGTCCACGGGCCGTTCGTGTCCGATGAGGAAGTGCGGGCCGTGGCTGACCATTGGCGATCGCAGGGGTCACCCGAATATATCCAGGCCGTCACCGAAGAGCCCGAAGAGGGCGGCTGGGACATGGAAGGCGCGCCCACGGGCGAGGACTCGGCCGAAGACCAGATGTACCGCAAGGCCCTGCAGGTGGTTGCCGAAAGCCAGAAGGCCTCGACCAGCTATATCCAGCGGCAGCTGCGCATCGGTTATAACTCGGCGGCGCGACTGATCGAGCGGATGGAGCTTGAGGGCAAGGTCAGCCGGCCGGATCATGTCGGTCGCCGCGAAGTTCTCATTGATCCGGATGGCCACGCGATCTGACGCTCGCGCGACGACAGGTTCATTCCGGGTTCAAAGCCAGCCTGCTTAGGGTCCGCCCCTGCACCCATCGGAGACGATCATGAAGTTCGCCCTGCCCCTTTCTGCCGCAACCGCCCTTGCGCTGACCGCAGCGGCACCCGCCCCGGCCCAGTCCGGCAGCCTTGCCGCCGTGTCCGCGCACCTGAAGGCGGTGACGACCATGACGGCGGACTTCACCCAGACCGACCGGGCGGGCAAGACAGTGGCCGGAACGCTGAGCCTCAAGCGGCCGGGCAAGGTCCGCTTCCAATATCAAAAGGGTGTGCCCATCCTGATCGTGGGCGATGGAAAGGCGTTGACCTTCATCGACTATTCGGTGCGGCAGGTGCAGCGCTGGCCGATTGGCAGCACGCCGCTTGGCGTCCTCCTGAACCCCGACCGCGACCTGACGGGCATCGCCAAGCTGGTGCCCGCCGCGAACCCCCGCATCACTCTGGTCGAGGCGCGCGACAAGAAGCATCCCGAATATGGCGTCATCACCCTCGCCTTCAGCAAGAACGACTCGGCCCCCGCCGGGTTGATGCTCGAAGGATGGGTGTCGATCGACTCCCAGAACAACCGGACGACCGTTCGCCTGACGAATCAGCGATTCAACGGCCCAATTTCCGATAAAACGTTCAATTGGAGCGACCCACGGCCGAAAGGGCCGCGCGGCTGACAATTCATTCATCTTGGCGACAGGAAGAAAAGCCTAATTTCACATGGCTTTCGCGGGACAGCTGACGAGATTCCCCCCTGTTGCTCGTCAGATAACAACCGCAAAAGTCAGCGTGACGAACGCTAGCTAGACCCCCGCTCCACGCCCCCGGAGCGGGGGTCATTGTTTGTCGAACGCCTACGTTTGCCCGGGTTAGCCAAGCTCCAGCGTCATGAAGCGGCTGAACCGGTCCGGGTGATATTCCCCAAAGGGTTCGCAGTCCGAAAAGCCGAACCGCTCATAGAGGCGGTGCGCAGGCTCGAAGGGCGCACCTGTCCCTGTCTCCAGACTGACACGGTCATATCGGCGCGACCGGGCGGTCTGCAAAATGGTCTCCAGAAGCGCCGCCGCCACGCCCTTGCGCAGATGGTCTGCATGGGTGCGCATCGATTTGATCTCGCCCTGGCGCGCATCCAGTTCCTTGAGCGCCCCGCAACCCATCAGCGCAGCGCCGTCCCACGCCGTCCAGAAGGTGATGTCGGGCTGGCGCAGCTTGTCGAGATCAAGCGCATGGATGCTTTCGGGCGGCGAATGGTCACGCATGGCATCGAGATGGGTCTGCAGGAGCGCTCCAATGTCAGGCCCGCGCAGATCATCGACGAAGATCCGCATCAGACCGACCGGGCAAGCACCGCCAGACAGTCACGCCCCAATTGCCGGCAGCGTTCAGGCGACCAAGCGCGCTGCGGGTCGGCATTCATGTCATGGTCCTTGAACGGCATTTCGAGCGTCATCGACACGCAGCCGAGATGCGCGAAACGGTTGGCAAGCTGGTTGGTCGACATGGTGAGATTGGCCTTGCCCGGTGCCGATTTGGGATAGCCCATCTGCGTCTGGAAGTCGGGCGTCTGCGCGGCAAGTGCATCCCGGAAGGCGTAATAGCGCTCGCCCTGGCCTTCGGTCCAGTTGGGGATCCCCTCAAACCCCGCAATGAAGTTGGCGGGGATCGCCTCATCCCCATGCACGTCCATCGCCCAGTGGACGCCCGTGCGGTCCATCTCGTTGCGCACGCACAGCACTTCAGGCGAGCGTTCGGCGCTCGGGTCCGCCCATTCGCGGTTGAGGTTCACGCCCGCCGCATTGGTGCGCAGATGACCGCGCACCGACCCGTCCGGGTTCATATTGGGCACGATGTGGAGCGTGCACTTTTCCCGCAGCGTCCGGGCGACATCGTCATTCGCGTCGATCAACCGGTCGAGCGCACCTTCCATCCACCATTCGGCCATCGATTCGCCCGGATGCTGGCGCGCGTAGAGCCAAACCTGCGTGGGGCCGGTGCCAAGGCGCAGCAGGTCCATCGGCTGGCCATCAAGCGTGCGGCCCAGCGCGATCAGGGAGACGCCCGGCGCACCGGCGATGCGCTGCACCAGATCATGGTGACGTTCCATCGAATAAGGCGCGAAATAGGCAAACCATGCGGCATCGCGCGACGGCGTGTGCGTGATCGTCAGGACGCCATCGGCATAGCTTGTGTCCGCGCACAGCCAGTCCTGCCGGTCATCGGAAAAGCGCGCTTTGTAGTTCGCCCAGCCATCGGGATAGGCCGAACCCCCGCAATTGGTGATCCGGAGCGTGATCGGACGCCCCTTCCGGCCCGCCACACGGAAGTGGAACCACTGGTAAAAATCCGAATGCGCATCGTGGCGGATTTCGAGGTTGGCCGTGTCCCCGTCGATCGCGGTGACGATGATGTTGCCGCTGTCAAAGGCGGACGAGATGGTCAGTGTCATGGCACAGTGATAGTGCGTCCCGATTCCCCCGGAAAGTCCTGAAACAGTGCACGCGCCAGCTTGTCCGCAGCAAGGCCCGGTTGCGCGGCCGGGGCGTTGGCAGGCGCTTCGGTCTGCGCGCGCCCTTCCCAGACGGTGGCGCCGTCCGACACGCGCTTCATCTGCACCGACAGCCGTGTGGAGACGATCTCGGTCGTCGATTTGCCGAGGCCAAAGCTTGTGCCCACGCCGATGCCGACGCTGCCGCCAAAGCTGCCCCCGCCAATGCCGATGGTGACGGGTGACCGCTTCGCGACCGGGCGGGCGCCGCGGTCATAGCCGACCACGATTCGATAGGCCGCCTTGCCGTCCTGCGGATAGCCGAGGCGAATCAGTTCGCGGGAGACGGCGGCGGCATAGGTACCAAATTCCAGCGCGGCGGCATTTAGCCCCTCGGCGGCTTCGATGGTCGCCGCCCCGGCGGCCGGCTGCTGTCCCAGATGAAAGCGCGTGACTTCCACAGGCGGAATCGAGGCCGCGCAGGCGGAAAGCGCACACAGCGACAGGGGAAACAGGATGGAACGCATGGGAGATGACTCCTTACCCGGCAGATTGCCTTGACTTTGCCCAAGCCCGTCATTAGGCGGCAGCCTTCATTTTCCACCGTTAATTCAGAACAGGCAAGCGATCATGAAGATCCGCAACTCGCTCAAGTCGCTCAAGGGCCGTCACCGGGACAACCGCGTGATTCGCCGTCGCGGCCGCACCTACGTCATCAACAAGACGCAGCCGCGTTTCAAGGCGCGCCAGGGCTAATCACCCGTGGCGGTGACCGCCGTCGTTTTCGACGTCGGCAACGTCCTGTATCGCTGGAGCCCAAGAGCTCTGTACGAGCGCCTGATCCCCGAGGATCGGGCGCTTGACGCGTTTCTGGAAACTGTCGTCACCCATGACTGGCATTTTCAGCATGACGCGGGCCGCGACTTTGCGGACACCAGCGCGGAGCTGATCGCCCGCTTTCCCGAACATCGCGACCTGATCCTGCAGTGGGCGCCGCGTTTCAACGAAACGATCACGGGGCCCGTGGAGGGGATGATCGAGCTCGTTGAAGACCTCGATTCGGCCGGCGTACCGATCTTCGGCATCACCAATTTCAGCCATGAGTTCTGGCCGCCTTTCCGCGCACAGGAAGCCCGCGTGTTTGACCGCTTCCGCGACATCGTCGTGTCCGGCGACGAAAAACTCGCCAAGCCCGACCCGGCGATCTTCCATCTGGCGCGCACGCGCTTCGGGCTGGCCCCGGGAGAAGGCCTGTTTCTCGATGACCGCGCGGACAATGCCGAAGCGGCCACGGCAAACGGCTTTGTCGGCCATCACTTCACCGACGCCCAGCGGGCGAGAATGGCAGTTGCGGCAGCCGGACTTCTTTAACCCCGCCCGAACATGTCGAATTGTTAACTTACTATAGTCTATCGATAACGCCCTTTTTACTGTAATTCAAAGATACGCGGGGGCGTGGAGCGATTTATTCCGTCAGTATGACAGAAAAAATCGTTGTTTTGCCTCGGGTTAACTGGGGGCGAAGCGTTCGTGCCACTCGATTTCGATGATCTTCGTAACGCCCAGCGCGATTGTCAGGATCGTTCCGTCCCCCCGGATGTGTCGGAGGACGTATCGTCAACAGACAGTACGCACACCGGCCCGGTTCCGACAATCACGGTGCGCCCGCTGCGCATCCGGCAGATTGACGAAGACTGGGCCCGCTTCGCGCTGGACAATGGCGGCTCCTGGCGATCGGAACGCGGCCATATCCGCATGACGCGGCTCCGCCTGCTTCTGAAAGGCCGCCTGCTCGCCTTTGAAGCCTTTGCCGAGGACGATGCAGGGCAACGCCGCAAGATCGCGCAGTGCATCCTTTCCGTACGCGGCCGCCACATCGCCTTTGAAGACGGGCTGCAGATCGCGGCTGGGTATGAGGCGCATCGGCCCGCCATTGTCGCGCAAATTTTGCCGCATCTGCCGGCCGGGCGGATCAGCTATGGCTGGACATGGTCGCTGGAGGCGACGCCCTGCGAGGACTTCCGTCGCGTTCCGGGGACGTCGGGGCACCATTGCCGCGACATCATCGTCCACTCCGTGCATCTTGGCGACTGGCCCTGCTGGGACAGCTATTACCGCGCGATCAGCAACAATGTCCGCCGCAATGTGAAGCGCGCCGAGCAGTCCGATCCGCCCGTCACGGTGGTGCGCGCCAAGGGTCTTGCCGCGATCAGGCTCATCCCCGACCTTGTCCGGATGCGGCAGCAGACACTCGACCGTGTCGACATGGAACACGCCGCCTGGCGTATGGCGCTGTCCTATGTGGTGAATTTCCTGACGATGCCCAATGCCTGCCATATTGCCGTCGCGCGGCAGGGCGGCATGCCCCTCGCCGCGCTGTTCGGCTACAAGTTCGGATCGACCTTCTACTACTGGCAGGGCGGCTCGATCGAATCGAGCAATGGCGCCTCGTGGAAGCTGCTGACCGATACGCTGGCCTATTGGCACCAGAAGCACCCCAAGGGCCAGTTCATCATGGGCTATTTCGACGACAGCCTGCCCGGCTACCGGCGCGAGGGCCTGCACCGGCAGCGCGAGTCGCTGCGCAAGTCGGACTATACGACCCGGCTGATCAGCTTTGACTGGACCCCCGCCACGAGGTGACGCCGCACAGGGCTAGGGCGTCACGACGTTGAAAGTCATCTCCGGCTTGTCGAGCGCCTGGAACATCGCGCCAATCGCGGTCGGATCCCCATCAAACTTCAGCGCGCCGGACTGGATCGCCTCGCCAATGTCGATCGTCTGCAGGATCAGGCCGTCGAAGGTCGCGCGTGTCGTTGTCAGCGTCGCGGTCGGCTTGTCGAGCGTCTGGCCCATGCTGGGGAAGAGCACCGACTCCCCGACGTGAAGGGCGACCACCTCGTTGCGGTCGGTAAAGACGAGCTGCACCGTTGTATTGGGTCGTGTCGACTTCGCCGGATTGAAGCGCGCGGCGAGCGCATCCATCAGATTAGCCGTTGGCACGGCGCGGATCACGCCCGCCCCGGCCACATCGACGCGCGGCTTCGGCACGCCATTGCGCAGTTCTTCTGCCGCCTGCAGGAAGACGTTGCGCCAGGTACCCGCTTCGGCCTGGAAGCCCTGCTGTTCATAGCTCGCGGCCAACCACTTCTTCGCGGCAAGATTGGCGGGATCGGCAAAGACGATGTGGTTGAACACGGTTGAGGACCAGCGGAAGTCGCCCGCATCAAACGCCTTGATGCCGACAGCCAGCGCCTTCTTCGCCCCGCCCATCGCCGCGACGTAGCGCTTCGATTCCTCGGTCGGGATGTGGCGGTTGTAATTGGCGGGCACGCCGTCCCACCAGCCGAAATAATATTGGAAGACCGCCTTCGCGTTGTGATTGTACGTGCCGTAATAGCCGCGCGTCGAAAAATCGCTCTTGGCGAAGGCCGGCTCGCCGACTTCTTCCGCAATCTCGGTCGCGGTCTCGCCGCTATTGGCGAGCCGCATCGTCTGATCATGGATGTAACGATAGGCATCGCGGTGGTGCGTGAGGAACGTCTTCACATTGTCCGACCCCCAGGTCGGCCAGTTGTGCGATCCGAAGACGACATCCGATTTGTCGCCATAGGTGCGAAGCGCCGCATCGATCGCCTTCGACCAGTTGAGCGTGTCGCGCGCCTTGGCCCCGCGCTGGGTCAGCACGTTGTGGAAGGTGCCGGTTGCCACTTCGGACGAGCACAGCGCCTTGAACTCGGGCAGATAGAACATGAATTCCGCCGGCGCTTCGGACCCGGCGGCATCGACGAACTCGAAGGTCACGCCGTCGATCACGATGGGGGCAGCGCCCTTCGCGACCTCGACGGTCGGTTTGGCAAGCGAGCCTCGGTTGTTGAGCGGCAGCGCCTGCCCCAGACCCGTACCGACCTGGCCGACCGGATTGCGCGACAGCGCGGCGCCGAACTGAAAGCCTGCGCGGCGGCCCATATAGATGCCCGCGATCACATTCTCGCTGATCGCCTCATCGGTGAAGCCATGCGGCGCGATGATCGGGATCTTGCCGGAGGCCAGCACCTCGGGCGGGGCGATTGCGGCCACGCCGCCATAATGGTCGCCATGGCTGTGCGTGAAGAGGATGCCGGTGATCGGTCGGTCGCCCAGCGTCTTCCGGACGAGCTCCATGCCTGCGGCGGCGCTTTCGACTGCGGTCAGCGGATCGACGATGATCCAGCCGGTCTTGCCGCGGATGATCGTCATCACCGAAATGTCGTAGCCGCGGAACTGGTAGACGCCGGGCGTCACCTCAAACAGGCCGTGTTCGGCGTTGAGCTTGGACTGGCGCCAGAGCGAGGGATTGACGCTGGCGGGTGCTTCGCCCTTCAGGAAGGCGTAGCTATTCGCATCCCAGACCACCTCGCCCTTGGCGTTGCGGATGATGCCGCCATCAATCTGCGCCAGCCGACCGCGTGTCGCATCGGCAAAGTCCGACGGATCATTGAGCGGCAGCGCCGCGGCCACCTTCGCATTCGCCTCCGCAGTCGCCTTGGTGACGGTGCCGGGGGCCGGCGGCTCCCGCCCGATGGCAGGTGCCGCCAGAACGAGCGCGAGCGCGGTGAAGGTGATGAAACGGCGCATTGTCCCTCCTTTGGGCCGCGCCGGATGTCTGCCTCCGCGTCGGCCTAGCTGTCATATCCCTTCAGCTCATCGCCCGTAAGGCGCACGACGTGCAAGACATTTGTGGAGCCCGGCGTGCCGAAGGGAACGCCCGCCATCACGATGACGCGGTCCCCACCCTTGGCGAGGCCGTGGCGCAGCGCCATCCGCTTCGATTTGGCGACCATTTCCTCGAATGAGCCGACATCCTTGGTGTGCACGGCGTGCGTGCCCCAGAGAAGGCCGAGCTGACGCGCGGTCTCCATGCGCGGGGTGAGCACAAGGATCGGCACGGCCGGGCGCTCGCGCGCGACGCGGCGGGCGGTCGACCCGGACGAAGTGAAGCAGATGATGGCGCGTGCCGACACCGTCTGCGCAATCTCAAAGGCCGCCGCCGACAGTGCGTCCGCGGTGGTCGGATCGGCCTTGGTCTCGGTGAAGTGGAGACGCGCGGAATAGCCCTTATCGGCTTCGACCGAGTGGGCGATGCGGTCCATCATGGCGACCGATTCCTCGGGCCAGTCGCCCGCTGCGCTCTCGGCGGAGAGCATGACGGCATCCGCGCCGTCATAGATGGCGGTCGCGACGTCGGAGACTTCGGCACGGGTCGGGGTCGGCGCCTTGATCATCGATTCAAGCATCTGCGTCGCCACGACGACGGGCTTGCCCAGTTCGCGCGCGGTCTCGACAATGCGCTTCTGCGCGGGCGGCACCGCCTCGGGCGGCAGTTCGACGCCCAGATCGCCGCGTGCGACCATCACCGCATCCGCCAGTTCCAGAATCCCGCCGAGCCGTTCGAGCGCCGCCGGCTTTTCGATCTTTGCGAGAAGCGCCGCCTTCCCGCCGATCAGGCGGCGGGCCTCGGCCAGATCCTCGGGCCGCTGCACGAAGGAGAGCGCAATCCAGTCCACGCCCTGATCGACCGCAAAGGCGAGGTCGGACCGGTCCTTTTCGGTGAGCGCGGCCAGCGGCACGACGACATCCGGGACGTTCAGCCCCTTGTTGTTCGACAGCACCCCGCCAACCTCGACCCGCGTGGTCAGGCTGGTCTCGCCAATCTCCAGCACGCGCAGGACGAGCTTGCCGTCATCGAGCAGCAGACGTGAGCCCGCCTCAAGCGCGTAGAAAACTTCCTTGTGCGGCAGGCAGACGCGGGCCGCATCGCCCGCCGTCTTGTCGAGATCGAGCGAAAAGGTCTGCCCGGTTTCGAGCGTCACGCTGCCGTCCGCGAAGGTGCCGACGCGCAGCTTCGGGCCCTGCAGGTCGACAAGGATCGTCGTGGTGCGGCCGTGCAGCGCCTCCAGATCGCGGATGATGCGGATCACCTCGGCCTTGTCGGCCTGGTCGCCATGGCTCATGTTGATGCGGAAGGCATCGGCCCCGGCGCGAAACAGCTTGCCGATCATCTCGGGCGTGCGGCTGGCGGGTCCAAGGGTTGCGAGGATGCGCACCTTGCGGCCGCGTGGCGGCAGATATTCAGTCAATCAAATCACTCCACTTCTCGTTGCCCGCCATAGCCGCTATTCGGTGTCGATCAAATGAAGGAAACCGCATATATGGATATTGACCAGCTTGATGACGCTACGGCGGCAAAGGCTTTCCGTCGCCTTGTCCGGCATTTGCAGCATCGGACCGATGCGCAGAATGTAGACCTGATGGGCCTTGCGGGCTTCTGCCGCAACTGCCTGGGCGACTGGGTGGCCGAAGCTGCCGGCATGTCCAAGGACGATGGCCGTGCAATCGTTTACGGCATGCCCTATGCCGACTGGAAGGCCAAGCATCAACTCCCCGCGAGCGATGAACAGCTGCGCCGCATGGAAGAGAGCGTGGCGAAGAACGCACATTGACGTGCTTGCCTAGACCGATGCCGCTTGGGTAGAGGCGCCGCACCTGTAACGCCGGAGACTCTCGCCGATGCCCATGCTCGTCCTCATCCGCCACGGCCAGTCGGCCTGGAATCTGGAAAACCGCTTCACCGGCTGGTGGGATGTCGACGTGACCGAGAAGGGCGCCGAAGAGGCGCGCGCGGCCGGGCGCCTGATGCGCGACAAGGGCCTCGACTTCGACAGCTGCTTCACCTCGCTTCAGACCCGCGCGATCAAGACGCTCAATCTGGCGCTGGAGGAAATGGGCCGCCTGTGGCTGCCGGTCGAGAAGGACTATCGCCTCAATGAACGGCATTATGGCGGGCTGACGGGCCTCGACAAGGCCGAGACGGCGGCCAAGCATGGCGAGGACCAGGTCAAGATCTGGCGGCGCAGCTTTGACGTGCCGCCGCCGCCGATGGAGCCGGGCAGCGCCTTCGATCTGTCCAAGGACCGCCGCTATGCGGGCATCACCGTGCCCGCGACCGAAAGCCTGAAGGACACCATCGCGCGCGTCCTGCCCTATTGGGAAGGGCGGATCGCGCCCGAACTCAAGGCAGGAAAGCGCGTGCTGATCTCCGCGCATGGCAATTCACTGCGCGCGCTCGTCAAGCATCTGTCCAACATTCCCGATGACGAGATCACGGGTCTGGAAATCCCGACAGGCCAGCCGATCGTCTACGATCTTGCCGACGACCTGACCGCCAAAGACCGCTATTACCTGTCGGAGCGCTGAGCCGCCTTTGCCGCATACATGGCCGCATCGGCGCGGCCCATGGCGACATCGACGCTGTCGTCGGGGCGGATCATCGTCAGCCCCCAGGACAGGCGGATGGTGAGTTCGTTCGGCCCGACGCGGATCGGATCGCCCGCAACCGACCGGGCGAGCGCATCGACACGTTGTCGGGCATCCTCTTCCGACACATGGTCGAGGAGGATCGCGAATTCATCGCCTGAGACGCGCGCTGCCAGATCGGTCGCGCGGAAGGCGCCGCGCAGCCGTTCCGAAATATAGAGCAGAACGGCATCGCCGGTGATGTGCCCAAAGGCATCGTTGATCGCCTTGAGGCCATCCAAATCGAGAAAGGCGAGCGCGGTTTCGGTCTCATGCCGCCCCGCCAGCCGGATCGCCCGGTCCACCGCGCGCAAGAACGCCCGCCGATTGGCGAGCGGCGTCAATGTGTCCGTGTCTGCAAGCTGTTCAAGCTCAACGATTTTTCGGCGCAGCAAGTCGACTTCGGCGAGAAGGGCCGCATTTTCTTTGATGATGTCTTGTCCGCCACTGGGCGCGGCTGCAAATGACTTCATGCTCAAGGGTCGCTTCTTGAAGACGCCGCTGATGCGGTCTGTACGAGTCGGAGCTTAATCTTTGCTGAGGATCAGTTGCAACTCACAAAGAATTAATGATGACGCCCGCAGCGGCCCCGGCGTTGCGCTTGGCGCCCCTTATGTCTAAGGCCCTTGGGCCTTGGGGCAGCAGCGAGGCAAAGCCGGGAAAATGAGCGTATCCGCGCCGGAAATCGGCATCATCATGGGCAGTCAGTCGGACTGGGCGACAATGTGCCACGCGTCCGAAGTGCTGGCGGCGCTTCATGTCGCGCATGAAACGAAGATCGTCTCTGCACACCGGACGCCCGAACGCCTGTTCGACTATGCCCGCACCGCCAAGGATCGCGGCCTGAAGGTCATCATCGCCGGGGCCGGTGGCGCCGCCCACCTGCCCGGCATGGCCGCCTCCATGACGACGCTGCCCGTGCTGGGCGTGCCCGTTGAATCCAAAGCGCTGAGCGGGATGGACAGCCTTTTGTCGATCGTCCAGATGCCCGGCGGCGTTCCCGTGGGCACGCTGGCCATCGGCAAGGCGGGTGCGACCAATGCGGGCCTGTTGGCGGCCTCCATTCTCGCCCTCAATGACCCTGCACTGGCCGAGCGGCTGGTCGCCTGGCGCAAGGCGCAGACCGACAGCGTGGCGAACGAACCTTCATGACGACGCTCCCGCCGGGGTCCACGATCGGCATTATCGGCGGCGGCCAGCTGGGCCGGATGCTCAGCATGGCGGCCGCACAGATCGGCTATCGCTGCCACGTCTTTGCCCCCGAAGCGAGCGGGCCTGCGGCGGATGTCTGCGCCAAATGGGTGCAGGGCGATTTCGCCGACAGCGCCGCGCTCGCGGCTTTTGCCGACGAGGTTGACGTCGTCACCTTCGAATTTGAGAATGTCGAACCGACGCCGCTGCGCAGCATTGCCGCGCACGCGCCACTCTACCCGCCGATTGATGCGCTGGAGATCGGGCAGGATCGCATCCGCGAGAAGACCTTCGCCGCCGATTGCGGCGCGCGGACCGCAGACTGGGCCAAGGTCGAAAGCCGCGCCGACCTTGACGCCGCAATCAGCCAGATCGGCACGCCCGCCATCCTGAAGACGACCCGCTTCGGCTATGACGGGAAGGGGCAGGCACGCATCCTGAAGCCCGAGCAGGCGGATGAGGCGTGGGCGGCCCTGTCGGGCGCCGGGACGCTGATCCTCGAAAAGATGGTCCGCTTCGCGCATGAATTCTCGCTTCTGATTGCGCGTGACCAGCAGGGCAGCGTCGCCTTCTGGGACGCTCCGGAGAACGTCCACAAGGACGGCATTCTGGCAACATCGACCGTGCCCGCCGACCCCAAGGTGATTGAACAGGTGCCTGCCGCCCGCGCACTCGCGCGCCGAATTGCGGAGAAGCTCAACTATGTCGGCGTCTTCGCGATTGAGTTCTTCGCCAGCGAGGATGGCCCCGTCTTCAACGAGATGGCACCACGCGTTCACAACAGCGGGCACTGGACGATCGAGGGCGCGATCACGTCGCAGTTCGAAAACCATATGCGCGCCGTTGTCGGCCTGCCCTTGGGATCGACCAAGCTTTCGGCCCAGGGCGTCGAGATGCGCAACCTGATCGGCGCGGATGCCGACAAATGGCTCGAATGGGCGTCCGACCCGCTGTCGCACCTGCACCTGTACGGCAAGCATGAGGCCCGGCCCGGCCGCAAGATGGGCCACATCACGCGGCTGTTCGGCTTCTAGGCGTCGTCACACGGACCGACGCCCGCGCGGGCCGTCTAGCTATCTTCCCCAAACAGCCCGATTTCGGGCGGCTGGCCCTGTCGAGCCCGGCCGCGGAACAGGCTCTTGGTGGTAAAGCTCCAGCCGCCCTCGCCCGAGGGCGTCACGAAGATCACGCCGCCCGAACCGCCCATGTCGGCCAGTTCTGCCATCACGGCGTCAGCCGCCGCCTGCGCGCCCTCACCGCGCATCCGGATGCGCGCGCCAATTTCATGTGCGGCGCAGTCCCGGATGAAGAACTCACCCGATCCCGTCGCGGAGACGGCACAGGCGCGGTCATCGGCATAGGTCCCGGACCCGATCAGCGGGGAGTCACCTACGCGACCCCATCGCTTGCCCGTCAGCCCGCCCGTTGAGGTGGCGGCGGCGACATGGCCGTCCTTGTCCACCGCGACCGCGCCGATCGTCCCGAACTTCACATCGCTGTCGAACCAGTTGTCCGACCGGGCGAGAACGCGTTCCAGCTGCGCCCGGCGGGCCGGGGTTTCGAACCAGTCCTGCGCCACACGTTCAAAACCCTGCTCGGCTGCAAAGCGGTCCGCGCCGTCGCCGGCCAGCAGGACATGCGGGCTATGGTCCATGACGGCACGGGCAAGGCCGACCGGATTGCGCGCGTGCCGGACCCCGGCGACCGCCCCCGCGTGCCGGTCCCGACCGTCCATGATCGCAGCGTCGAGCTCAATTGCGCCTTCATAGGTCAGCACCGAGCCACGCCCGGCGTTGAACGCTGGGTCATCCTCAAGGACGCGTGCGGCGGCTTCCACGGCATCGAGCGCGGAGCCCCCCGGTTCAAGCACAGCCGTCCCTGCCGCGAGCGCAGCCTCCAGCCCCGCAACCAGCGCCGCCTCTTCGGTATCGTCCAGCATGCCGGGCTGGATCGACCCCGCGCCGCCGTGGATCACCAGCGTCCAGCTCATGTCGGCCCTCGTTTCAGAACCGGGCCGCGACGGTCAGTCCCGCGCTCTTGGTGTCCCCCCAGGGGATGAACGCCATGCCGCGGGCCGCGGGCCGTTGCCGCGTGATGAGAAATCCGGCGGCCGTCCCGATCCCGGCCCCGACCGCGACGTCGGACCAATAATGCTTCTTCCCTTCGACCCGCGCGAGGCCGACCAGCCCGGCCACGGCAAAGGCGGGGATACCCACCGCCAAGCCCTGCCGTTCGGTCAGGCTTGCTGCTGCGGCAAAGGCGTTGGACGTATGGCCTGAGGGAAAGCTCTTGCGGTCGCTGCCATCGGGCCGTGTCTTGGGAAAGGCTTCCTTGAGGCCGGTTGCGACCAGCGTGGCCGCGCCAATCGACCCCGCCGCCTGCAGCGCGCCGGACCGGTCCTGCTCGACGAGCGGCAGGCCAATCGACACCGCCATCAGCGAATAGACGCCGATGTCACTCGCCGTCTGCCAGCCCTTGGGGCTCGCCTGTGCGGGCGACGCCGCGAGGGCCGTTGCGACGAGCGCAACCGGCAGAATCCGTCGATGAAAGACCATGTCAGCCCGCCTTTTCAACCTTGGTCGCCCGGAAGGCAAAATCGACCGTCACGTCGCCCGAGATCGTACCGGTGTCCGAAAACTGCCCGGTACCGATGCCGAAGTCGCGGCGGTCGAACCGGGCCGTCCCGGCGGCGCGGGCCTGATCCTTGGTGATGTCGAGCGAGAAGGCCAGCATCACCGGCTTGGACACGCCCTTCATCTGGAGCGCGCCTTGCGCCTCATAGCGATTGCCACCCTTCGCGCGGATGCGGTTGGCCGTGAAGCGCGCGGTTGGGCTGCTCGTGCCGAAGAAGTCATCGCCGCGCAGCATGTCGTCGCGGCCGCTGTCGCCACTGCTGACCGAGGCGAGCGCAATCGTGGCCTTGATCGACGATTTGTCGAGCTGTTCGGGATCAAAGCTGATGTCGGCATCCCAATTGCCGAAGCTGCCGCTGACAGCCTCGCCATTGACGGTGACCTTGAAGCCGAGCCGACCGCCCTTGGCGACGCGCCAGGCCGGAACCGCAGCAGGTGCCTCTTCGGTGGCGGCCGCAACGGCCTGCCTGTTGGCCACCGCGTCGCCTGCGTCTGCCGGAGGGGCGGCAGCGGGCGGCGCATCGGCCTTGGCCTGCTGAAAGTCCGGCAGCGCCTGCCCCGGCTGGGGCGTGTCGGGCGACGGCAGCTTCATCGCGAGCGCAAAGGACGCGACGAGCGACAGCAGCAGCGCTAGCAAACCGAAAATCCCAACGCGGCGCGCGGGCACCATCCGTTCCAGAATTGCGTCCTTCAGGAGGAACTGGTGCCGGACGGCGCCGATGATGTGAAGCGCAAGCAGCCCGAGCATCGCCTTGGCGATGATGGCGTGAACCTCTTCGGCAGCTTCGTGCACGTCATGCCCGGCCACGGGCAGATGCGGCCACGGGATCGTCCCGAACAGCAGGGTCGGGATCTGCACCTTGGCCGTCGATACCAGCACCCAGCCCGAGAGCGGGACGAGGATCATCACCGCATAAAAGCCCCAGTGCACCGCGCTCGACGCCAGCTGCGCGAGGCTGCTGTCCGCAACCTTGGCCGGACGTGGCGTGAAGAGGCGCAGGCCAAGCCGCCAGACCGAAAGCAGCAGGATGGTGATGCCGATCGACTTGTGCAGCTGCATCACCCAGAACAGTTCCGGGCCGCGCTCCAGATCCTCGGTGCGTTCACCCAGGCCGAAATTGAAGATGAGAAGCAGAGCCACGGCCCAGTGCAGGAGCATGGCGGTGCGCGAATAGCGAATGGTCGTGTCAGTCATGACCACTTCATGGGCCAATGTGCGCCGACACAAAAGACCCATTGTGACGCGGGAGCGATGCCGCAGTGCAAAAATTTCCGCTTGCGCGCGCAATTTTAAACGGCAGCATGGGGATCAAAGCCGACAAAACAAAAGGGAGTCGTTCATGGACCGCCGCATTCCGCTTCAAGAGTTCCGGGCCAACCGCCGTTCCATCCTGAAAAGTCTGGGTGCAGCAGCTGTCGGGATCAGCTTTGCCGGTGCGCTGTCAGGCTGCGGCGGCAAGGAACAGGCGGCAAAGATCGGCGGCACGGGTGAGGAGCCCAAGCTCAACTTCTACAATTGGGACACCTATATCGGCGAAACCACACTCGGCGACTTCAAGGGCGCGAGCGGGATCGATGTCAACATGTCGCTCTTTGCCACAAATGACGAGCTGTTCGCGAAGCTGCGCGCGGGCAACCCCGGCTTTGACGTGATCGTCCCGTCGAACGACTTTGTGGAACGCATGGTGAAGGCGGACATGCTCGTGCCGCTCGACCACACGCAGATTCTCAACATCAAGAATGTCGACCCGGCCTTCATCAACGTCGCTTATGATCCGGGCCGCAAATTCTCGCTGCCCTATACGTGGCTGCTGCTCGGCATCGGCTATCGCAAGTCGAAGGTAAAGGCGAAGCCCGACAGCTGGAAGGTACTGTTCGATTCGCCCGAATATAAGGGCCGCATCGCGCTCCTGTCCGAAGCGGGCGACATGTTCCGTCTTTATGGCAAATATCTCGGCAAGTCGGTCAATGGCCTGACGCCCGAGGACCTGAAGACCATTGAAGCGATGATGATCAAGCAGAAGCCCAATGTGAAGGCCTTCCATGAGGACAATGGGCAGGACCTGCTGCTGTCGGGCGAGGTTGATCTCGTGCTCGAATATAATGGCGACATCGCCCAGATCATGACCGAGGACGACGACATCGACTTCATCGTGCCCAAGGAAGGCAGCCAGCTCAATTCCGACACGCTCTGCATCCCCAAGGGCGCACCGCACCCGAAGAATGCGCATGCTTTCATCAACTATCTGCTCGATGCGGAAGCCGGCAAGAAGATCACCGAAACCATCCTCTATCCCACGCCCAATGCGGCGGCCAAGGCGCTGATGCCCGACAGCTACAAGAAGAATCCGGTCATCTTCCCGGCGGCCGACCTGCTCGCCAGGTGCGAATATGCGTCGTACAATGAGAAGCTGCAGCCGCTTTACGAAGAGGCCTTCACCCGCGTTCGCGCCGCCTGACCGGTCAGGGTGGGGGACATGCAGGACTGGAAACGGCAGAAGGCGGCCTTCGCGTCGATCGCGGTGTCGCCCGTTGCCTGGCTCATTGCCTTCTTCGTCCTGCCGCTCGCCATCGTCTGGCTGTACAGTTTCGGGCGCAATGTCGGGCTGACCGAGATCGACATTTCGGGCACATTCTCCAACTATGGCCGTGCGCTTGAGCCGCTCTATCTGGAGATTTTCGGCAAGTCGGTCGCGGTCGCGGCTCTGACGACGCTCATCTGCCTGATCGTCGGCTTTCCCATCGCGCTTGCCATCACCTTCGCACAGCCCAAATGGCGGCCGTGGATGCTGCTCGCGATCATGCTCCCCTTCTGGACCAATCTGCTGATCCGCACCTATGCGCTCATCACGGTGCTGCGGACCGAAGGCTATGTGAACAAGTCGCTTGGCTGGCTGTGGGAAAGCGCGAGCGGCCTGAAGGTCATGGTCGGCATGGCGCCGCTCTCAACCTGGGAGCCGCTGCCCCTGCTCTACAACAATTTCGCGGTGATCCTCGGGCTGGTCTATGTGCACCTGCCGTTCATGGTCCTGCCGCTCTACGCCGCCCTCGACCGGCTCGACCGCTCGCTTATCGAAGCGAGCCTCGACCTTGGCGCCGGGCATTTCCGCACGCTGACGCAAATCGTGGCACCGCTCGCCGCCCCGGGCATCATTTCCGGCGTCATCATCACCTTCGTGCCGGCCTTGGGGGCCTATCTGACGCCCGACCTGATGGGAGGCCCGGACAGCCAGATGATCGCCAATGTGATCGAGCGCCAGTTCAAGCGCGCCAATGACTGGCCGTTCGGGGCGGCCCTCTCTTTCCTGCTGATGTATGCAACTTTCATCCTCATAGCGCTGCAGGCCTTGCGGAACCGCAAGGCAGAGGCTCGGTCGTGATCGAACTCGGGAAAGGCTTCGACAGGCTCAGCCTGAGCGCGGGAAGGACTGCGCGCTCCCTGGGCTTGTCGAGGGGTGAATTCGCGAAGCTGGAGTCACACAGCCGGTGAACCTCTTCAAACGCCCCGCCATCGCCCCGCTCGAATATACCCGCCGCCTGTGGATGCGCGCGTGGATCGCGGCGACCCTGTTCTTCCTCTACGCGCCGTTGCTGGTGCTGGTCGCGTTCAGCTTCAACGATTCCAAGCGCAACATTGTCTGGCGCGGTTTTACCTTCAAATATTATGGCAAGGTGATCGAGAATGACGGGCTGATGGCCGCGCTTGGCAATTCGCTGACCATCGCAGCGCTCGCGACCGTCATCAGCATCGTGCTGGGGACGCTCGCCGCCGTCATGCTCTGGCGCTTCCGCTTTCCGTTCAAGGCGGCGGTTGAAGGCACCATGGCGCTGCCCATCGTTGTGCCCGAAATCTGCATGGGCGTCGCCATGCTCGTCTTCTTTGCGAAGCTTGACTGGCCGACAGACCTGCCCTGGCCATTGAACCTGTCGGCGATCACCATCGCGCACATCACCTTCTGTTTCCCCTTTGTGGCCATGGTCGTCCGCGCGCGTCTCGCCGGGTTCAACAAGGAGCAGGAAGAAGCGGCGAAGGATCTGGGCGCGACCGAATGGCAGGCGTTCCGCGATGTCCTCTTGCCGCACATGAAACCGGGCATCATCGCTGGCGCGCTGCTCGCCTTCACGCTGAGCCTCGACGATTTCGTCATCACCTTCTTCACCAGCGGGCCGAACACGATCACCTTCCCCGTGAAGGTCTATTCGATGGTCCGCTTCTCGGTCACGCCGGAGGTCAATGCGGCCTCGGCGATCCTGATCTTCCTCACCATCCTCCTCACCACTGTGGCCCTGAAGCTGCAGGACTTCACCAAGGCCACGGCATGACCGAAAAGCAGCCCGTCATCTCCATCCGCAACGTCACCAAACGCTTCGGCCATATGGTGGCGGTCGACAATGTGTCGCTCGACATCCGGGAGGGCGAGTTCTTCGTGCTGCTCGGGCCCTCCGGCTGCGGCAAGACGACGCTCTTGCGCATGATCGCGGGGTTCGAACTGCCCAGCGAAGGACAGATCCTGATCGGCGGGCAGGACATGGCAGGTGTGCCGCCCAACCAGCGGCCGATCAACATGGTCTTCCAGAGCTATGCCGTCTTCCCCCACATGTCGGTGGCGGACAATGTGGCGTATGGCCTGAAGATCGCGGGCGTTGCCAAGCCCGAAATCCGCACCCGCGTCGATGAGGCGCTGGAACTGGTCAGCCTTGGCGGTCTTGGCCAGCGGATGCCCGACCAGCTTTCGGGCGGACAGCGGCAGCGCGTCGCCTTGGCACGCGGCCTTGTCATGCGGCCCAAGGTGCTCCTGCTCGACGAGCCGCTCTCCGCGCTCGACGCCAAGCTGCGCGCGCAAATGCAGTTCGAACTGGCCGAACTTCAGGACAATGTCGGCATCACCTTCGTCACCGTGACGCACGATCAGGACGAAGCCCTGTCCATGGCCTGCCGCATCGCCGTCATGAACAAGGGCGATGTCGCCCAGCTCGCTGACCCCGCCGATTTGTATGAACATCCCGCCAACCGGTTCGTCGCGGACTTTGTGGGGTCGGTGAATATCTTCGAAGGCAAGCTGACCGTCGATGAGCCCGAGCAGGCGGTTGTCGACTGCCCCGAACTGGGTCGTGTCTATCTCAACCACGGCGTGACCGGCGCGCATGAAACCACTGTCTGGGTAGCCATCCGCCCGGAAAAGATCACGATGCTTCCTGCTGGCAAGGCCAAGGCAAAGGACAGCCCCGACGGGCACAATGTGGCCCATGGCCAGATCAAGGGCATGTCCTATCTGGGCGACATCACCATCTACGACGTGAAGCTGGAAAGTGGCCGCAGCATCCGCGTGTCACGCCCCAACCTTTCGCGCTGGGATCAGGAGGATTTCAGCTGGGACGACAAGGTCTCGCTGCAATGGCACCCGACCAGCCCGGTGGTGTTGCTGAGTTAGGGCCTTCCCGCATCCTTCTAAAAATTGGTTGTGCTCCGGACTTGATCCGGAGCCTAGGGGTGACAGAGCGAGCAGGTGGCCCTGGGCTCCGGCTCGGGGGCCGGAGCACTACTCATTTTTGCCATTCACCCCCGCACGATTTCCCTCACCACCTTCTCACAGCTCTCTTCCCAGCGCGGCAGCCTGATCCCCCAGTCCTCGTTGATGCGTGTGCAGTCGAGCACCGAGTTGGCGGGGCGTTTGGCGGGCGTGGGATAGTCAGCGGTGGTGATGCGCTTGATGGTAGCGCTGGGGCCACCGGCGGCGCTGGAGGCGGCCATGATGGCGGCGGCGAACTCGGCCCAGCTGGCGTCGCCCTGCGGGCCCAGATGATAGAGGCGGTTCGGGGAGTCGCCGTTCTCGGCCAGTCCCTTTGCCAGCGTCCAGAGCGCGGGCGCGATGTCCTCGGCGGCGGTCGGGCGGCCGCGCTGGTCATGGACCACGCCGATCTCGTCACGGGTCTCGGCCAGCCGCAGCATGGTCTTTGCAAAGTTGGCGCCATGAACCGCGTAGACCCAGGACAGGCGCACCGTCACAGCCTGCGGGTGCGCGGCGGCGACGGCTAGTTCGCCTTCAAGCTTGGACTGGCCATAGACGCCGGTGGGGCCAGTCGCGTCGTCCTCCAGATAGGGCCCGGCCTTGGTGCCGTCGAACACGAAGTCGGTCGAGAGGTGGATAAACGCGGCGCCGATCTCCTGCGCGGCTTTGGCGGCCGCAGCAGGCCCATCGCGGTTGAGCGCGAACGCGGCATCGGCCTCGCTCTCGGCCCGGTCGACCGCGGTATAGGCGGCGGCGTTGATCACGATTTCGGGTCGGTGCGCGGCAATGGCCGCGCGCACGCTGTCCGGGTCGGCCAGATCGATCTCGGGCCGACCAAGTGCTGTGGCGTTAATGTCGCCCGCACTTTGCATCAGCGCATGCGCGACCTGCCCGCTCGACCCGAGGATCAGCGCCTTCACTTGGTCGTACCCAGCCGCTCGCCCGCATAGCGCGCGTCCCGCAGCGGGCGCCACCAGTCCTCGTTCGTCAGATACCAGTCGATCGTGCGGGCAAGCCCGGTGTCGAAGTCGACCGTCTGGGTCCAGCCAAGCTCTGCCTTCAGCTTGGAGCAGTCGATCGCATAGCGCCGGTCATGGCCGGGCCGGTCGGTCACAAAGGTGATGAGGTTACGACGGCTGTTGGTCGAGCGCGGCGGCACGCGCGCATCGAGCAGGTCGCAGATCGTCTCCACCACCTCAAGGTTCGTCCGCTCCGCCTCGCCGCCGACATTGTAGCTTTCGCCGACGCGGCCCTCCATCATGATCGTGACCAGCGCTGCCGCATGATCCTCAACGAACAGCCAGTCGCGGATGTTCTCGCCCTTGCCGTAAACCGGCAGCGGCTTTTCCTCGAGCGCGTTCAGGATCACCAGAGGGATCAGCTTTTCCGGGAAGTGATAGGGGCCGTAATTGTTGGAGCAGTTGGAGAGCACGACCGGCAGGCCATAGGTGTGGTTCCAGGCGCGCACAAAGTGGTCCGACGCGGCCTTGGACGCCGAGTAAGGCGAGGACGGCTTGTACGAGGTTTCCTCGGTGAAGATGCCGCTGTCGAACGGCAGGTCACCGAACACCTCATCGGTCGAGATATGGTGGAAGCGGAAGGCGTCGCGCGTGTCCCCTTCGAGGCTCTTCCAGTGATCGAGCGCCGCCTGCAGCAGCGTGACCGTGCCAACGACATTGGTCTCGACGAACACACCCGGCCCGTCGATCGAGCGGTCAACATGGCTTTCGGCGGCCAGATGCATGATCCGGCCGACCTTCTCTTCGGCAAGGATGCGGCGCATGGCCTCGCCATCGCAGATGTCGGCCTGATGGAAGACGTAGTCGGGCGATGCCTCAATGGGGGCCAAAGACGCCAGACAGCCCGAGTAGGTCAGCTTGTCGACATTGACGACGCGGAAGCTGCCTTGTGCGATAAGATGGCGGCACACCGCCGACCCGATGAACCCGGCACCGCCGGTGACCATCACCACCGTCTTGTCTGTCATGTCTTAAAAGCCTGTCACTTGTTCGCTGAGGAGGGGGGCGTCGCGATCCTTGGCCGAGAGCAGATCGGGGTCGACGGCCACCGGCCAGGCGACACCGATCGCGGGATCGTCCCAGCGGATCGAGCGGTCGCACGCGGGTGCATAGGGGGCGGTCACCTTATACTGGACCTCGCAATCAGGCTCGAGCGTCTGGAACGCATGGCCGAACCCCTTGGGCACGAGGATCTGGTTGCCGGTCGCGGCATCGAGGATGAGGCTGACCCATTGGCCACGCGTCGGCGAACCTGTGCGCAGATCGACCGCCACGTCGAACACCCGGCCGCGCGTGCAGCGCACCAGCTTGTCCTGCGCCATCGGCGGCGCCTGGTAATGGATGCCGCGCAGCGTGCCGACCGCTGCCGAGAGCGAGTGGTTGTCCTGCACGAAGTCAAGGTCGATCCCATGTTCGGCCAAGGCCGAGCGCTTCCACGTCTCGCTGAAGAAGCCGCGCGCATCGCCGAAGCGCGCGGGGATGATCTCATAGACGCCATCGAGGCCGAGCGCGCGAACCTGCATCAGAGCCCGTCCGCAACCGCGCTCAGATAGCGCGCATAGCCGGTCTTGCCCATCTCGCTCGCGCGGGCGCGCAGGGCGCCTGCGTCGATCCAGCCGTTCACGAAGGCGATCTCTTCGGGACACATGATCTTGATGCCCTGCCGCTGCTCGACCGTGCGCACGAACGAGGAGGCATCGTGCAGGCTGTCATGCGTGCCGGTATCGAGCCAGGCAAATCCGCGGCCCATCGGCACGACATTGAGGTCGCCGCGTTCGAGATAGACCTTGTTGACGTCGGTGATCTCAAGCTCGCCGCGCGCCGAGGGCTTCAGGTTGGCGGCAATATCGAGCACGTCATTGTCGTAATAATAGAGCCCGGTCACCGCCCAGAAGGATTTGGGGGCGGCCGGCTTCTCCTCGATCGAGCGTGCGGTGAAACTGCCGGGGTCGAACTCGACCACGCCGTAGCGCTCGGGATCCTCGACGCGATAGGCAAAGACGGTCGCGCCGGTCTCAAGCCCGGCGGCCTGCTGGCACATCGCGCCCAGCCCCGCGCCGTGGAAGATGTTGTCGCCCAGGATCAGGCACGCCGTGTCATCGCCGACAAAGTCCGCACCGATGATGAAGGCCTGCGCCAGACCATCGGGCGACGGCTGCTCGGCATAGCTCAGCTCAATCCCGAACTGGCTGCCATCGCCCAGCAGCTGCCGGAACATCGGCAGATCACGCGGGGTCGAGATGATCAGGATCTCCCGAATGCCCGACAGCATCAGGACACTCAGCGGATAATAGATCATCGGCTTGTCGTAGACCGGCAGAATCTGCTTCGACACACCGATCGTCGCCGGATACAGCCGCGTCCCGCTGCCCCCCGCCAAAATAATGCCCTTCATCCAACGTTCCTGTCGCACGAGTCCCTGACTGTCGAAGGCTTGTACGGGGCGGCAGGTGCCGGGCAGGCGAACGGGGCATTAATTATTGGTCAGATAGCGTTTGGGCGGCGTGACATAGGCAAAGAAAAAGCCGCGACGCAGGCGCGTCGCGGCTCAATTCTGTCAGCGGTCAGAGCGCTTAGGCGTAGACAACCGTGGTCTTGCCCTTGCGCGAACGCATGGAGGCACCGACCAGACCAAAGCCGAGGAGCATCAGGCCCCATGCGGCCGGTTCCGGCACCGACGTGATCGAGAAGGCGAAGTGATCGCTGCTGTTGCCGCGGGCAATGCCTGCGCCGGTCTTTGCGATCATGTCCTGGAAATCAGCCGTGATCTTCAACCGGTAGGTGCCCGCGCCCAGTGCCTGCGACACCGAACCAACGCCCGTCGCCGGGAGCTGAAGACCACCGCCAAAGAGGGGGCCGAAAGCGGGCTGAATGGCGTTGGGCGCCGAGAGGTCCCAGTTCGCCGTGAGGTTGCCCGAGCTGGTCAGCGTGAAGAGGTAATCGAACACATATTTGCCGGCCTTTGCGCTGGCGCTGATGCCATTGGTGAGGTTGGCAATCGACGTCGTTGACGTGGCGTCAAACAGGAAATCACCCGGCGTGGCGAAAGCAACGGCGACCGAAGTCTGGGCGTTGGCCTGACCGTTCGCAGTGTTCTTCGCCGAGCTCTGCACGTTGAAGGCGTTCGTAGGAAGCACCGCATAGGTGGTGGTGGTCGAGTCAGCGTCCGTGCCGCCGCCTGCGCCGCCAACGGTGGCTTCCGTGGCTGCCGTGATCGACAGGCTGTTGAAAATGACCGCCGCCATAGCTGGCGCGGAGGCTCCGGCGAGCGCGAGAGCGGCTGTGGTCGCAATGAACTTTTTCATTTGAGTTGCCCTTGGTTACTGGCGGGCCTGCGCATTACCGTTTGCATCCAGGCCCCTACAGGCAAACGGGCGACTCTCATGAGTTTTGTTAATGTGTTGGTAACAATCACCGAAATGGCGGTAATGGTCAACCGTAAACGAGCCATATTGGCATGAGTTTTTTGAGGAGCGCCTGTCCCAAAACGGGATGGACCAAAATCTGCGCGTGGAATTTGCGCGTTTCAGGCCCTTAGGCCGACGGGAGCCGTCCCGCCGCGTCGGCCTTTTCGCGCTGCTTCAACCGCCAGTAAAGCGCCAGAATCGCACCATAGATCATGAACAGGATGGAGTGGTTCTCTTCCTGGCTGAGCACGGTTTTGATGACGAAGAACTGCGCAAGCATGACGGCGAGCGGGAAGAGATAGCCGATCTCCTCGCTGTCGCGGTCCGTGGCGGTGTTCGTCATTTGCAGAATCTTCAGGCCAACGATGACACCGGCGGCCAGAATCGCCCCGTAGAAGATGATGAAGCCGACAATCCCGTAATCAAGCACGATGGACAGGATGTAGGTGTCGATCGTGACCTGTCCGCCCGGGGTCGTGAAGCCGAGCGCATCGGCACCGCGTCCGCCGCCAAAGCCGAAAATCGGGCTGCGCGCGAGAACAGGCGGCGCCATGTCGAACTGGATCTGGCGGGCATCATTGCTCACCTGTGAGCCGCCGCCGCCCAGAATCCGCAGGCGCAGCGCGTCGACAGACATGATCAGGATAAAGGCCGTCGCGGCGAGCGCCGGATATCCATAGGTCAGCGCCGCGCCCGTGACGTCGGTCCGGCTCGCTTTGTAGCGCCGATAGCCCCAGACGAACCCGTAGATCGCAATGCCGACAAGCAGGCCCATGAAGCCGACGCGTGCCCGCGACATGGCGATGCCCGCGATCGCTGCGACCATGCCCGCGCTCAGGAGTAGCCGCTCGCGCGTGTCCCGCGTAATCGCGAAGCGGTGCAGCAGCAGCGTGAAGCTCAGCGCCAGAAACTCGGCCAGCGCCAGCGACACCCCGAAAATGGCCTGGGAGCGGTATTCGTTCCCGCGATATGTCGGCGTGAGGATGCGTTCGACCGCTTCGTCTTCGATCTTCAGAAAGGGCGGAATGTGATTGGCCCAGAGCACCATCTTGTTGTGCTGCTCGGCAATCGCCATCAAGCTCACGATCACGGCCGCCCAGCAGATCAGCTTGGCCCAGGAGGTCATGTAGCCCGGCTTGGAAAAGGCATAGATCGACAGGAAAAACACCGTCGTCCACGCATATTGGGAGTTGAACCAGTGCTTGTACGCCAGCACGGGATAGACCGAGAAGAAGATGGCGATCGTCTGGACCGCAAAGAAGGCGACGACGAGCTTCCAGAGAAGCGGGATGGAGTCCATCGCCTCCACGATCTCCTGCCGCATCCGGGCCGATGTCGCCAGACTGTAGAGGAAGACCGCCACCATCACGAGGCCGACGATGCGCCGCATCGACAGCCAGGGGAGGCCGGGCAGCACAATTGCCAGATAATTGGGCCACAAAAAGGTGACTGCCGTGAACGCCAGCAGCAGTTTCATTAGAGTAGCCGTCGGCGCATCCCCCGTGTCAGGGAGGATCCAGAGGATCAGCAACGCGAGAATGAGATAGGGGATAATCAGGATGATGATGAAAGCCGTCGGAAGCACCGTCCCCCAGAATCCGTAAAAGACGCCGAGGAAGATGCACATCCCGATGAACAGGGATTTGCGCAGCGCAATGGACATTGGCGCAGGTCGGCTTCGGAAGGGGGCCAGCGCCAGAAAGGGCGGCGCGAGGATCCGGCGCGCAAACCGGTCGCGCACCGTTTCTAACGCTGTCTTCGCCTTGCCGATCATTCGTCCACCCGCTGTTCGTCCCCCGTCCTAGACGGAGCGACTATATACTTCATTGCGTCGCCATTAATTCCTGTCCATCTTGATCGGAGACAGGGGGATTGACCTTGTAGTCCTCCAACGCGAGTGTCATGCGTCGCCCGTCAGAAGAACTTGGGCGCCACATGACAATGACTTTCCGCGATGACTTCTTGACCGTTTCCTGCGCCGGCCGGGACGTTGAGGTCTTGGCCGCGTGAACCGCATCCTGCGCCTTCGCCAACATGTTCCCGCGCGCATGTTCAGCGTTGCGGCGACCTTTGCTACAAAGGGCTCGGCAGCCGGGCTCCAGTTCCTTCAGAGCGTCGTGCTTGGTCGTCTGCTGGGTGTTGAGGCGCTGGGCATCTATTTCTTCGCCGTCTCGGTCTATCGCATTTCAGAATCGGCCGCGCCCTGCGGCGTAACGCTGTCCACTGTCCGCGAAGTGGGCGCCGCACGGGCGACCGGCGCCTGGACCACCATCCGCCAGCTCGCGCTGCAATCTGCTCTGTTCTGCTTTGTGGCCGGGCTTGTCTTTGCGGGCGCGGTCTGGCTCGGTGCCGATCGCATCGCCAGCATGTTCGAAGGCGAGCCGCGGGCCGGCACGGCGCTCGAGTGGATGGCGCTCGCCATTGCGCCGGGATGCAGCGCGGTGGCGCTCGCCGCAGTGCTGCGCGGGCTTGGCAAACAGTCGAGCGCAAACATTCTGGGATCGATGGTCGTGCCGTTCGTGGCGACTTTGGTGTTTGTCGCCTGGACCCGCGATGAGAGCTATGTCGGCGCGGTCAAGGCCTTCATCATCGCCCAATTCGCAGCCCTTCTGGCACTCGCCTTGTTCGTGAACCAGATCACGCGTGGGCGGGAGGACAAGACCCAGCCCGACCACAGCCTGTTCCGCGGCGCGCTGCCACTCTGGGTCGTGACAGTCGCCTCGCTTGGGAATGATTCCCTCGGCGTCGTCATGCTTGGCCTGCTCGGCACTCCGACAGACGTTGGCATTTTCGGGGTCGCAGCCCGACTTGCCCTGCCGCTGTCCTTTCTCGGCGCGTCGATCCAGGCGGTCTACGAACCGAAATTCTCCGGGCTCTACCGAACCGGCAATTTTGTTGATCTTCAAAAGGAGTTCCGGACTTCGCTGCGCCAGTCTTTCCTGCTGGCCGTCGGCATGCTGATCTCCATGGCCTTGCTGGCCGAACCATTGCTCCTCCTGTTTGGCGAAGCGTTCTTGCAGGCCCGTCCGGCCTTTTTCGCGATGCTGCTCGGCACCTGCGCCATGGCGGCCTTTGGCCCTTCCGGATCGCTCATGACGATGACGCACAAGGGCCATTACAACGCCTGGATCGCCGTCGGATCGCTGCCGCTCGCCGCGCTGCTGCTCTATCTTCTGGTGCCGACCTATGGCGGGCTGGGCGCCGCCATTGCAATCAGCGGCGCGCTGATCCTGCGGACGCTTGCCCAGGCCTGGGCAGCCGAAGTGCATCTCAAAGACCTGAAACAGGCCGGCTGAACAGGGAGAAACGGACATGTCACGCCACGTCTTGGGAAGCTATCTGAGCGGACCCGCCGTCAGGGACAATGCGTTTGACACGATCCGGCTGCTTGCGGCCGCCTCGGTCATCCTGTCGCACGCCTTCGTGCTGGTCGGCGGACAAGAGAGCGCCGAACCCTTGTACCAACTGTCCGATGGCCAGATCACGATCGGACGCGGCGCCGTGGCGGCCTTCTTCGTGGTCAGCGGTCTGCTCATCTCGATGAGTTTTGAACGCAGCAAATCCTGGATCAAGTTCACGATGAACCGGGCGCTGCGGCTCCTGCCCGGTCTCTGGGTCTGCGTCCTGCTGCTGGTCTTCCTGTTCGGCCCCGTCATGACCACGCTGCCCCTGTCGCAATATTTCGGCAGCAGTGAGACGATCGGCTTTTTCGGTAACGTCGTCTTCCTCGCGCGCAGCCATGCGATTGCGGGGGTGTTTGATGGTCTGCCCGGTTCGGACGCCGTCAATGGCAGCCTCTGGACCCTGAAATATGAAGTGGCGTCCTACGTCTTTGGCGCGCTCCTACTGTGCACCGGGCGCTACAGGACGGCCATTGTCATCGCCTGCTGGATGGCCACCATGGTGGCCGCGCCCATCATCGGGGACCCGCTCGAAAAGCATGGCATCGCCTATCATGGCGCCTGGATGGTCTGGCTGTTCCGTTTCTACGGCGCGGGCATGGTGCTCTATGTCCTGCGGGACCATATCCCCGTTTCCCGCGCCGCGGCCCTGGCCTGCCTTGCCGTGGTCGTCGCGGCGACCTTCACACCAGTCTATACCGAAGCGCTCGCGATCTTCGGTGCCTATGCGCTGATCGCGGCGGCGTTCCTGGCTTCGGGCTGGTTCAAGCGGCTGACACAGCGCGGGGATCTGTCTTACGGCGTCTACATCTACGCCTTTCCCGTGCAGCAGGCGCTCGTTCCCTTTTCCAATGAGACTGCCATCCCCTGGCTGACCAATGTCGCACTGGCGATGCCGATCACCTTCGCGCTGGCAGGCCTGTCATGGCACTTTGTCGAACGTCCGGCCCTGTCCCTGAAAAACGGGTTTGGCGCCCGCAAAAAGGCCGCCCCGTCAGGGTGACGACGGGCGGCCAGAAATCGCGACAGGCCGATTGATCAGGATGCTTTTGACCGGATCGAACGCACAAGCTTTGCTGCGGCATTGACCATGCCGCGCGGTGCATAGCGCCGGAGCATTTCCTTGGCGACATGCGAAGCCGAGAGCGCCTTGTCCTGCTCCGTTGTCCGCTTCCATTCGACGAAAGTCCGGTGGCCGTCATAGTCATCCCCGACCTGCCGGTCGGTTGTGTAGTAATAGACGGCAATCGAGTTCCGCCGCGTGCCCGACGGCGTGGTCAGCGGGTGCGGATGGCCGTGATAGCAGTTGGTACCGGTGTAGAAGATAACCGCCGAATTGAACGTGGGCGTCGCGCGCTTCACGCATTCGCGGCAGTCCTTGTCCCACATTTCGAGGTGACCACCCCAGTCCTCCTGCCAGTCCGGCGTGCAATAATAGATGAGGTTGATCACCTGATGCAGCTTCGGGTTGGGATGGCGCGACGCATCGGCATGGATCATCAGCCGACCGCCACGGCCGGTCGAATGCAGCCCGCCCCCGAACAGCGAAGGGTCAGGGCTCAGATTGCCGATGCCGGTCAGACGCTCCAGAAAATCCATCATCACGCCTGATGCGAACTGGTTGATCACATGGCGGATCACCGGCGGAAACTTGTCTTCGTCGGGGCAGCTGATCTTTTCGACATCCGGGTCGTTGGTGTGCTTGGCATCGCCCGGACCGGCGAGATTCCACAGGGGCGCCGATGGCGGCGGGAAGGCGGCCGCGACCTGCCGGGCAATATCTTCCGGCAGGAAATTCTCGATGTGCACATGGCGGAACGGTACGCCCTGATCAAAGGACTCCCGCAGCGCCGCCGCCTTGTCGCGCATTGCCTGGCGGCCAAAGAAGAAGGCCGGGATGGTCTCAGTCGTCATAAACGGTCCTTTGGTGGCGGATGCGGCGATCAGTGGCGGCCCATTTTCCGGCGGATGGCCGGGGGAACCCACTCGTTCAGGAAATGACGGAAGGAGACGGAATAGTCCTTCTTGTCCCCGCTGTTCGCGCGCGGCTGGAAATTGGTGGTGCGGTCCGGCTGGTCGTTCAGATCGGCCGTCGAGGTGTAGTAATAGAGCGCGATTGACTGGCGCGAGCGGTCATCGGGGCAGGTCAGGGGGTCCGGCTGCCCGTGCATCGAGTCGAGATTGGTGCTGAAGACCACACAACTCCCAAGCGCCGGCAGGACGCGCTTTTCGCAGCGCTTCATGTCTTTCGACCACAGCTCGAGATGACCGCCATAACTCTCGTCCCAGTCATCGTTCAGATAGACGAGCAGGTTCAATCGCCGCCGCAGCCGCATGATCTTGTGATTGTTGAAATCGGCATGAATGCCGAGATGGCCGCCCCGTCGCGTCTCATGCAAGCCTCCGCCAATAAAATAGGGGTCCGGCACAAGCCCCTGAATTCCAGTCATTTCTGCGAGGAAGGCGATGAAGGGTTCGGTGTTGAAGGCGTAAATAAGGTTGCGCGAAAAGGCGTCCGGCACGGCTTCGGGGTGATATTGCGTCTTCAGCATTTCCTGGGCGCGCGAAAAGCTGTGCCCCGCCCGGCTGTCCGGAAAGGCCCGGGCAACGCGACGCAGCGGTTCGGCCGGAAGAAAGTCGGTGAGCGCGATATGCGGGAAAGGACTAGCCTCACGATAGCTGGCCGCTTGAGCCTGCCCGGCCGCCACGCATTCGTCCTGACTGAAGCGGACACTGTCCCCTTCGATCACGGGATTGAGAACTGACATGGCCACCTTCTCCTGCAACATCCGGTCGCCACGCGGCGCCCCTTCGACTCCATTCACCGCGTCAAACGATACAGGGCGTCAAATGGCCTGCAATGCACGTAAACATTAAGAGTTTTTAAGGGAGACCCTGCGTCCGGGCACGAAAAAGGGCCCGCCCGGCATCACCGGACGGGCCCCGTTTTCGTCAGCTCCGCAGTCAGATCGTGCCCGTCAGGAAGCTCGCCCCGTTGTTCGGGATAAAGAAGCTGGACGACGTGAACGACGAGATCGGCGCGGCAGCAACCGGAACGATCGGCTGCGAGACGACCGGTGTCAGCGCGATCGACGTGCCCGACTTGTTCGACTTGGCGGCCTTCGCCGCGGCCTTGGCAGCTGCGGCGGCGGCCTTGGCCTGTGCCTTGGCGGCGGCAGCCGCGGCCTTTGCGGCGGCCTTTTGCTGGGCAGCGGTCATCTGCGGGGCGACCACGGCCGGGGCGCTGACAACCGGCGCGGCGGCGGCCGCCGGTGTCAGGGTGCCCGCGCTCGTCGCGCTGGTCGTCGATGCAATCGGTGTCAGCGTGCTGGCCAGTGTCGACGGCTGGAGCGAAGCGAGGCTGACCAGCGATGCTGACGTGCTGCTGCTCGTGCCTGTCGTGGTCGACGACGCCGTGGACGTGGTCGACGTTGTCGGCACAATCGACGTATCGGTAACCGTCACACCAGGGGCTGGCGGCGCTGTTGTCAGCGATTTGGTCGTCGTTGTCGTCTGGGTCGAGGTGGAGGAGGTGCCTCCCGACGGCTGATAGCCGACGCCCGAGACGACAAGGCTGCTCACCGTGGCATTCGTGCCAAGGTTGATGCCGCTGATCTTGCTGGCAAAGCTGCTCTGTTCCTTCAGGAACACGTTGCCAGACAGGGTCATTCCGGTCGTGCCCGTCTGCACAAGCTGGTCGGCGAGGTTGTTGGTCAGCTTCACGCCGGTGACGTTGTCGATGCGGATGTAGAACACCTTGTCATCGCCCGTCGGCGAGATGGACGTATTGCCTTCCAGCACGACATCCTTGCCGCCACGCACGGCAATGCCGTTCCAGTAATTGCCGGCGTCCAGCAGCAGGTTGTTCTTGATCGTCAGGCGTTCATAGGGGAGGCCGCCGATCTCATCCTGAATGAAGATGCCCTGGCTGCCCGCGCCGGTGCCCGGCATGATCACATTGTTGGAGATCATGATATCGGTCGACGCCTGCTTGGTGCCATTGGTCCAGAACTGGATGGCATCCGGGTGATCGATCGCCGAGGACTTGAAATCGCGATAATCATTGCCATCGATCAGGACGTTCTTCACCGCCGTGAATTCCGTGCCGTCGATGCGCAGATTGTGGAATTTGTTGTTCTGAACGACAACGCCGTCGGTGGTCATTGTGCACATGCCGACGGCAAGATGCGAAAAGTCACTGCCCTTGACCGAGACGCTTGCGCTGTCGCGGACGAAGATCCCGCGACCCAGATATTTTTCGTCCGCCCCGGTCGAGAAGAAGGTGATGCCCGAAAAGGCAACATTCTTCGAATCCTGAACGAGTGCCATGTTGGTGTAGTCTTGGTCCACACCGGTGACGAGCTGACGTCCCACCTTCAGATCCTGGAAAGCGACGCCATCGCTGCGGATGGCGCGGACATATCCAATGACGGCCGGGTTGGTCGAGGATTCCGACTTGAAGGTGATGGCGGTCGCGGAAATCTTGTCGTCGACCAGCAGCTCCTTGTAATTCCCCGCCGCGAGAACAACGGTATCGCCGGCCTTGGCCGCCTTGACGGCAGCGCTCAGCTCGGTCTGATTGGTGACCCGGATGGTGGCCATTTGTAATCCCCTAAAAGCTTCAACGGGGGACGGCCCAGCGACAATCGCAAGACATGCACCCGTCATGAGCCCTGTTATCGCGAAGAGACGTAAAACCGTGGTCACCCGTGCAGGTTAACGGTGACTTCATGGAGATAAAAGTTAATAGCGGTTCTGTTAACCTTTGAGGCGCTCGGATCGCCTTGGGTTGGCCACGTCACGGCCCGCTTGGGGTTTTGACGTCATGACGACACGTCACATGTCGTCCCCGGCGGCGTGACGTCATGTAACCGCTTGATGAACTTTCGGTCAGGCAGCCGTTATCGTGGCAAGGCGCGCATCGCTCCGCCGGGTCAGGTCAATCCAGAGACCCCGTCCGCCCGATTGCAGGGCAGCGGCACCGATGCGGTCCGCCCAATGGGCGTCGTTACCTGCATGAGAGCGCAAGGTCGCCAGCGCCCGCGTATAATGGTGAAGCGGATATTCCTGCGTGAAGCCGATCGCTCCATGGACCTGATGCGCAATGGCCGCACCCCGGCCCGCCGCCTGATTGGCGCGCAGCTTGGCACAGCCCACTTCGAAGTCTGCGTCGCCATGGTCCATCGCCTTGGCCGCCGCCTGTGCTGCGACCGCCACGGCGGCGGTCTCTTCGGCAAGGATCGCCAGGTTCTGCTGGACGGCCTGCTGCTTGCCCAGCGGCTTGCCGAACTGGACCCGGGTGTTCGCATGGTCGATCGACAGTTCGAGGCAGCGTTCAAGCGCCCCGCCCATGACGGCGACGCTCGCAAGCGCAGATTTCATATGCGGGTCACCCGCCGCTGGCCCGACGATCAGGTCGGCCACCTCCAGGCCCGGCGCATGATAGCCCACAAGACGCAGGACCGCTTCGGCATCGCCCCAATCGCCGCCAAAACCGCCATCTGCCTCCGCCACGAGCAATTGCCCGAAGCCCGCCGCCTCGAACGCCGCAAGCGTCGGCTCGGCTGTCAGGAGGCTGGCGGCCGTCTCCACCAGCTGTGCGCGCATGTCACTCATCTCAGTCCCAGCCCCCGTGCCACGATGCCGCGCAGGATTTCCTTGGTGCCACCGCGCAGCGAGAAGCTGGGCGAGACCAGAAGCAGCAGCCGCAGCAGACGGGCAAGGGCATCGTCGCCCATCAGGTCGATCTCGATCGCCTCCTGCACGGCGCGCGGCAGATCCTGTTCATAGGCGTTGCCAAGGTCTTTGGTGATGGCCGCCTCCACGACCGGGTCTTCGCCGCCCGCAAGTTTGGCCATGACCGACATCGACATCTGGCGCAGCGTCCACAGTTCGGCCGTCGCACGACCGACCAGCGCGCGCGCCGTTTCGGTGGGCTGCGCGGCAACGGCATCGATCAGAGCGACGAGCAGCGCGTGGCTCGACAGATAACGTTCCGGCCCGCAGCGTTCGAGCGCGAGTTCGGCCGTCACCTGTGCCCAGCCATTGCCTTCCATGCCAACGAGCGCGCCATGCGGCACCAGCACGTCTTCAAAGAAGACCTCATTGAAATGGTGCACGCCTGCCAGATCGATGATCGGGCGAATGGTGATGCCGGGCGTGTCGAGATCGATCAGCAGCTGGCTGAGCCCGGCATTGCGTTCGGACCCTTCCTGCGTGCGCACCAGCGCCAGCATGGCGTGGGCATGGTGCGCGCCCGAGGTCCAGATCTTCTGCCCGTTGATGACCCACCCCTTGTCCGTCCGGCGGGCAGCGGTGCGTACACTGGCAAGGTCGGACCCGGCATTGGGTTCCGACAGGCCGATACAGGCATAGGTTGTGCCGGCGGCCATGCCGGGCAGATATTTTTCGCGCTGTTCCTCGGTGCCGTACCGCAGCAGGAGCGGCCCCGTCTGTCGATCCGCAATCCAGTGCGCCCCGACCGGTGCACCCGCTGCCAGCATCTCTTCCAGAACAACATAACGCTCGAGCAGGTGCCGTTCATGCCCGCCATAGCGCTTGGGCCAGGTGAAACCGAGGAAGCCGGCAGCGCCAGCCGCCTTGCTGAACGCCGGGTCAGCCACCTGCCAGCAATTGGCGCGATCTTCCGGCGCGGCGTCCGGCTGGTGCCGAGCCAGAAAATCGCGGACATTCTGCCGCAGAGCCGCAACATCGCCGGGCGGCGCAAAATCATGAACGGTGAAGCTTTGCATCGTGGCCGCACTTTGCAATAACGTTTCCGTAAACGGAAGGACAAATCACATGGGCGCATTTCTTGATGTCGAACGCCGCGATCGCATCGCGATCCTCCGGATGAACAAGCCGGAGACGATGAACGCAATCGGCACGCACGAAGATTGCGAGGATATTTGCGCCACGCTGCAGGCGCTCAACGACGACAAGGGCGTCAGCTGCATCATCCTGACCGGCAATGGCAAGGCCTTCAGCGCCGGGGGCAATCTCAAATCGATGCAGCAGCGCCAGGGCATCGGGGTGCTCGATCAGCCCGATTCCACCCGCGCCAATTACCGCCGCGGCGTCCAGCGCGTCGCCCGCGCGCTGCTCGACATCGAAATCCCGGCCATCGCCGCCGTCAATGGCCATGCCGTCGGGCTGGGCTGCGACCTCGCCTGTCTGTGCGATATCCGCATTGCCGCAAAGAGCGCGCTGTTCGCGTGCAGCTTCATCAAGGTCGGGATCGTCCCCGGTGATGGCGGCGCGTGGACGCTGCAGCAGGTCGTCGGCTATGCCAAGGCGGCCGAACTCTTCTTCACGGGCGACCGCTTTGACGCGGAGACTGCCAAGGACCTCGGGCTCGTCAGCCGGGTCGTCGAGGACGACAGATTGCTCGATGAAGCGATTGCACTGGCCGAACGCATCACCTGCAACCCGCCGCGCGCACTGCGCCTGACGAAGCGCCTGCTGCGGGAAGCACAGCACAGCCGCATGTCGGACATCCTCGAACTGTCGGCCGCCTATCAGGCCATCGTCCACGAGACGGCAGACAATCGGGAGGCCATCAACGCCTTTGTCGAAAAGCGCCCGCCCGTCTTCACCGGCGATTGAACTAGCGCGCGACGACCCGGGCGATCGGTCGGGACAGGGCCCAGAGGGCCGCCATCATCGCGGTGCCGACCACGCCGTCGAGCGCATAATGCCAGCCGAGATGGACCGAGGCGATCCAGATCGTGAGCGCATAGACGGTGAAGACCGCCCCCAAAAGGCGGCTGCGCTGAAATCCGCCAATGGCGAACAGGCTGGCCATGGCGACGTGCATGGAGGGCATGGCCGAAATTCCGCTGGCGAAATCGACATTGCCCGCCTGCGTCGCCTCCAGCATGTCCTGGAAATAAAGCGCGCGGACGGCGAGGCCATAGGTCCGCGCCTGAGCGTCAATCGCCTGCAAGGCCGCGTGCAGGCGCACAAAGCCCTCATGCTGGCCGACAAGGTCATTATAATAGCATGGCCCGGCGGAACCGAGGAACCATGCGCCCAGGCTGCCAATCACCACCCAGGACGCAACCCAGGTACCGATCAGACGGCCGCGCATCGTGGGATCGTGGATCGCGGCGGCGACCACCATGGGAAAGAGGAACATCATCGGCAGCCAGATCGCATAAGCGGCATCCAGCACCAGCGTCGGCCAGAGCGACCCGAAGAGCGCGTGCGTGATCTCCCACCCATCATGTCCGCCCAAAAGGCGGTGTTCGAGCGGAATGATAAGCGCATCGAGCGGAAAGCCGCGCGCGGGCAGCACAACCTGCTTGAACAGCTGGAACAAGGGCAAAGTCACCCCGGTCGCAAGAACGGCGCATAGCATCCAGCGGGTGCGCAGTTCGGCGGGGTCGCTGGTGTCGCGGAACAGCGACGGCAAGCGCCAGCAGGCGATGACAATCCCGGCCGCAAGAAAGGACAGGCCAAGATAGGCGCCGTTCAGCAGCCCGAGTTCAACCAGGCTGACATGGGGCCGGAGGAAGAGCGGCCAGACGATGCTGGCAAGAATGCACGCCGACAACAGCGTCAGCACGACCGCGCGCGCCCTGTCCTGCGATGCGCCGCGCAGACCCGCCCAGGCCGAATACGCGCCTTCCGAAACTGCCAAACCGATTACCCTCCAAGGCGATCCTTCGATCTGTCCTCGGTCCAGATCGTGACTTTGGCGCGCCTTTTGTCACACAAGTGTAACATAAGGCAACTCCGGCGGGTTGCGCTGCCAGAATTTCCGGTGGCGGGATATGCGGAAGCCGCGGCGCCGCAGCGCGGACCTGTCAGCCGCTAAACGTCCAGCGCGTGGATTTCGGCATAGCGGCGCGATCCGTCATTGCGGACGAGTAGCGCGGAATATTCGGGCACTTCGAGCCAGGTCGCATAGTCGCGCGTGAGCGGTTCGGAGGCAACGACGATGCTATCGGCCTGCGCTGCACCGCCGGTCAGCTTCCACTCGCCCTCATGCAGACCATAGTTGGCGCCAAAGCTGTACCACATGGACAAAAAGTCTGACGAGCCCTGCAGCTGGCTCGCGTCAAACCGACCAAAGTCGAATGTGTACCTTACCGCAACCAGGTTGACGCCATCGCAGAACATCAGGTTGGCCGAAGAGGAGCGCGTGATCCCGTGCCGCTCCCGGACCGTGCGGATGGCAGACAAGGCAGTGCGGATCGCAGCGAGGATCGCCTCAGGCGTATTGATGGCCCGTGGCTCCGGCAGAGCAGACGCCACCAGCGCATAGATCCATTCGCTGTCTGTGGACCCCGAAATCGCCTGTGCAAATTCGGGGCGAACGTATGACAGCAGATCGAAACGCATCTCCCGAAAGCCGGCGAGATCGCCATTGTGCGCCATCGCCAGCGGCACCTCCGGAAACCGGAAGGGATGCACGTTCTGCTCATTGACCTGCACAGTCGACGTCAGCGGGACGCCCCGGATATGGGCCAAAAGCCCGCCAACCCGCAGCTTGCCCGCCAGCTCTTTGAGGTTGCGATCAAACAGGGCAACCTGGGTGGTGCGATAACGGTAGGGCAGATGCGGCTCATGGCTCGACGGGTCCCACGCCGCCATGCCAAACCCGGCAAGATTGAGCATGGACAGCATCTGCGCGGAAGTCGTCTGATTGAGGAGCGAGGAATCAGGGGCGTAGAGCAAATGGTCCAGAAGAACCGGGCTGCCCAGATAGGAAAGTATCCGACACATCAGCGCGCGTCCCCGCCATTGTCTTGGTTGAACAGTTCCAGCGAGACCGCGCGGCCGAAATGACGGTTGGCGCGGCGCTGGTCACGCACCAGCTGGCGACCGATCGCGGCAAAGAGGGCGAGCGCGGTCGGGTCCGGGCTGCGGCGCATCTCCTCGAACGCCGATTGCGGCAGCTGAAGCGCGATCGTGTCTTCCGCTGCCTCCAGACCGAGCGGCAGCGATGCGCCTTCAAACAGGCTGATCAGGCCCGTAATCTCTCCGGGACCATGGACCATGATCTGTTCGCGGCCCTCCGGTCGGGCCAGATAGGCCCGCAGCGCACCGCGCAGCACAAGCGTCAACGCCTGGGGTGCTTCCGTCACCGCGACATCGGTTCCGCGCCGAAGCGCGAGACCGACGCCTTTCGCCGTGAGCAAGGCCGCCCCGTCGGCGCCGAGATCGGCCAGCCGGCCAATTGCGGAAAACAGAGGCGTCACATCCGGCGCAGCATCGATGCGCTGCTTCGGCGATGCCGCGCGCAGGGACGGAAGATCATAGCGCGTGGCGGCGGCAATCCGCGACAACGTGGCGCGTGTGCGCGATGCAACAAGGCACCGCAAGGCATCGATCAGATCCAGCGTCCACGGCTTGCCGTCGGCAAGCAGCGCCATGAATCGCGCCTTGGGCACGCGCAACCCGTCGCTGTCGGCCGTCGCTGTCACACCTGCTGAGCGGAGACCATCGTCAAGCAGCGCAAATTCACCAACGACGTCACCCGGCCCGATCACGCCCACTGTCGCTGCCGTGTCCCCGGGTATGCGCGTCGTAATCTCCAGCTGGCCATTGCCCAGAATGTAGAGCGCGTCGGCCGCCATACCTTGCCGGAACAGCGTGTCGCCGCGCCGGATCACAAAGGGATCGGCCGCCTGTGCCAGTTCGGCCAACGCACTCGGCGCCAGCGCGGACAAATGGCCGGATGTGCGCAGAAACTCCCCCACCTGGCGCTCCCCCCTGCGTTGTTTTTCTTATTTAAATAAGGGAGTTACATATTTTCAAAGCGAATGCGAGCCCTTCCGGCACGCAGGGCCGCGACAGCCTCAGGCGCGCATCTGTCGGCGCCAGACCGGCTTGAGCGCTTCAAGGCCGATGAACAGCCCGACCACAAGAAAGACGACCATGCCCAGAAGCGGCAGTGGCGTCGGGGCAAAGCCGAAGAGCCTTCCCACAACGGGGAGGGCCTGTGTTGCGGACAGCACGGAGACAACGGCCAGCGCCACCACCCCCAAGGCCAGATTGGGGCGGAGGACAGCCGCGCCGAGCGAGGGGCTGAAACGGCGGTTGATCAGGATCAGGACAAAGGTGGACAGCACAAGCGCGCCAAAGGCTGTCGACCGAAGCACCTCCAGCGGTGTGTCGACGGACCAGAGATACAGCGTCACGCCAATCACGAGCAGCATGGCCGCGACGCCTTGCAGCGCCGCCCAGCCCAGGAGTCCGTGTGAGACCATCGGCGTCGCTGGCGAACGCGGCGGGCGCTTCATCAGGTCGCCCTCCTCGGTCTCCGCCTCAAAGGCCAGCGAACAGACGGGATCGATGATCATTTCGAGAAAGGCGATGTGGATGGGGCCGAGCAGGAGCGGCATCCCCGAAACCAAAGGCAGCAGGGCCAGACCCGCAATCGGAATGTGAACGGCGACGATGAACCCCATCGCCTTTCGCAGATTGTCGTAGATGCGGCGCCCCAGCCGGATGGCGCGGGTGATCGATTCAAAATCATCATCAAGGAGCACCAGCGCCGACGCCTCCCGCGCGACATCGGTGCCGCGGCCGCCCATCGCAATCCCGATATGCGCGGCCTTCAGCGCGGGCGCATCGTTGACGCCGTCCCCGGTCATCGCCACGCGCTCACCCGCCGCCTTCAGCGCGGTGACCAGCCGCAATTTCTGTTCGGGCATGATCCGCGCAAAGACGCTGGTGGCCTGCACGGCGCCCACCAGCGCCGCGTCGTCGAGGCTGGCGAGCGCGTCGCCCGTCAGGACGGAGGCCGCCTCAATGCCCGCCTGTCGGGCAATGGCCTGCGCCGTTTGGGGATAGTCCCCCGTGATCATAACGACCCGAATTCCGGCCGCGCGACATTGACGCACGGCATCGGGCACGGACGCGCGGATCGGATCAGCAAGGCCGACAAGCCCGCGAAAGGCAAAGTCGAAGGACCGGTGCGTGTCGGGCAGGGCCGCGTTTTCGGGCCAGCGGGCCTCGGCCACGCCCAGGACACGCAGCCCCGCACGGGCCATGCCGTCCACCTGCGCGCGCAGGGCGAGGCGTGCCGCGTCATCAAGGCTGCACAGATCGGCAATGGCCTCAGGCGCGCCCTTTGCCGCGACAAGATGGTCCGCGCCGTCCCGGGCCCAGACGTGCGACATGGCCAGCAGGCCCGGATCAAGCCGGTAATGGTGCCGCAGCGCCCAACCCTCTTCCGAACGGGCCCGGCTGGCATCTTCGGACAGATCATGGAACGCCTGCTCCATCGGATCGGTCGGGCGCACCGCGCTGGCGAGCACGCCCAGTTCGCCGAGCATGGCAAAGTCCGCCTCCAGAATCCTGTCCGGCCCTGCGGTCGCGCAGGCGCGTCCATCAGCCAGCCGCAGCTCGGTAATCCGCATCCTGTTTTCGGTGAGCGTCCCCGTCTTGTCCGTGCACAGGACCGTCGCCGATCCCAGTTCCTCGATCGCCGAAGCCCGCCGGGTCAGCACGCGCGCGCGCGACATCCGCATCGCGCCCATCGCCATGAACACCGTCAGCACGACCGGAAATTCCTCCGGCAGCATCGACATGCCAAGCGCAATGCCCGCCAGCACGGCATCGAGCCAGCTGCCCCGGAAAAGACCGTAAAGCAGCACGCACAACAGGCTCGCTGCGCCGCCCAGAAGCGCCATCCACCCGACCAGCCGACGCGTTTCCATTTGCAGGCGGGGCGATTCGGCCTCGATGCGCGACAGGTCCTGGCCGATGCGGCCAATCTCGGTCCGCGCACCAGTCGCGCGCACCTCGAACAGCCCCGCCCCCCGGACCACGAGCGTACCGCTATAGACAAAGGGCAGCCCCTCACCGCCCGGCCGCGCCATGTCGGACGGGTGCGGCCCGACCGCAATCCCCTTGCCGACGGGCACCGACTCGCCGGTCAGGATCGACTCATCAAGGCTGAGCCCGTCATTCTCCAGCAGGATGCCGTCGGCTGGCACCCGTTCCCCTTCCGCCATCAGGACGAGATCGCCACGCACCAGATCGCGCCCGGCAATGCGCCGCGTGCGCCCGTCCCGGATGACGCGCGCACGAGGGCTCGTCAGGTCGCGCAGCGCTTCGATCGCGCGCTCGGTACGCGCCTCCTGCGCCACGGTGATCGTGATCGAGACGCAGGCAAAGACGAGGAGGATCAGCGCCTCATGCACATCGCCCAACAGGAAATAGACCAGCCCGCCCCCGGCCAGCAGCAGGAGCATCGGCTCTCGCATCACATCGATCAGGATTCGCGTCAGGCTGCGCCGCTTCTGGCGCACAAGCGCGTTGGGCCCATCGGCCGCCAGACGCCGCGCTGCCTCTTCCTCGCTCAGGCCGTTGAAGGCCGCTTCGTCGGGACCGCTCATGCGCCGATTCTAATCCAGCTGGCGCGGTCCACGATAGGACTTTCGACAGAAGCGTTCGCAAAGCGACACCCACCGCCGAACGGCGAGTGGGAAAGAGAATGTCTGGAAAAAATGGCGCGCCCGGAACGATTCGAACGTCCGACCCTCAGATTCGTAGTCTGATGCTCTATCCAGCTGAGCTACGGGCGCGCATTGGAGAGCGGCGGTTAGTCGCCTTTTTTCAAAAGTGCAACCCCGTTGCGACATGGAAATGCAAACCCTAAGAGCATTGTCATGCGGAACGTCCTTATTCCCCTTCTTCTCCTGTCGGTTGCGGCCTGCGCCAAGCCGGGGACCTACCCCTCGCTCAACGTGCGCCCCATTGAGGGGAAGGCGTCCGGCCTGCTGACCGAACCGGCGGCCGAGCCGACCGCTGTCGCGCCTGCGACTCCGGCGGTGCAGGCGAAGGTCGATGCCGCGATTGCCGCAGCACGCGCGGGGGCACAGGCCTTTGACAGCGACCTGCCCGCCACGCGGTCTGCAGTGGCGGCGGCCGGCGCGAGCGGCTCAGAAAGCTGGATCGCGGCACAGATGGCGATTTCGGCGCTGGAACGCAGCAGCGCACCCGTGAAAATGGCGCTGTCCGATCTCGACGGGATGCTGCGCGCGGCGCTGTCAGCACCACCCGGCGAAGATCTGGCGCGAATTGAGGCGGCGATCCGGTCGGTTGAAGCGATCGATGCGCAGCAGACGGACGCGATGGATGCGCTGCTGAGGAGCGTCAGCCGCTGATCGCGGCGCGGTGCGTCTTCCCGTTGTGGACATAGTGCGCAACGGCCATGCGATTGCCGGTTGCCCACATCTCGTCGAGCTCCCGCATGAAGCGCGCCGGACGTCCACCCCACATCTGATAGCTCTCGATCTTCTTGCCCGGCGTCAGCATGGCGCCTGCGGCAAGCATCGAATTCTCCTCAAGCACGCAGCCGTCCATGACGATCGAGCCCAGTCCGACAAGCGCATTCTTGCGCACCGTGCAGCCGTGCAGCATCGCCATGTGTCCGATCAGCGCGTCTTCCTCGATGATGGTCGGATAGCCGACCATGCCGCCCTTGTCCGAATCGCAGTGGATGACGGTGCCGTCCTGAATGTTGGACCGCGCGCCGATACGGATGGCGTTCACATCCCCGCGCAGCACGCAATTATACCAGACGCTGGCCTCCGGCCCGATCTCCACATCACCGATGATGCGGCATCCGGGCGCAATGAAGGCCGAAGGGTCGATGCGCGGTGTTGCGCCGTTGAGGCTGATGATCGTGACGTCCTGCATCCGCCGGTCATGGCCGATGCCGTGCGCGGGATCAACTAGTCGAACACCTTGAGCAGCGGCAGCACCGATCCATAACTGTCGGTCCACGGGCGGAAACCGGGGGCGGGCGGCAGCTTTTCCCACCGCTCGGCACCGCTCGCCGCCTCGAGCGCGGCGATGGTCTGCGGATTGCGCGACATGGCGACCCAGATCGAGGCGGTCCGGTGATAATCGCGCCATTCGCTCGCCTTTGGCACGAAGGTGCGGATGCGCGCGGTCCAGCCATTGCGCGCAGCGGCAGCAAGCACCGGCGACAAATCGAAATAGCGGTTGGAAATGTGGACCATCAGCAGGCCGTCCGCCGTCAGGTGGCGCCCATAAACCCCGAAGGCTTCCCGCGTGAGGAGATGCATCGGGATCGAATCGGACGAAAAGGCATCGACGACGAGCAGGTCCGCACTCGCAGCAGGCTCAGTCGCGAGTACGATGCGCGCGTCGCCAATGGCGACCTTGAGATCGGGCCTGCAGCGCGAAATGAAGCTGAACTGCGCCGGGTTGCGGGCAATATGATCCACCACAGGGTCGATCTCATAATAGCGCCAGGACTGGGTCGGCGTGCCGTAGCAGACGAGCGTACCTGCCCCCAGACCGACCACACCGATGCGGGCCTTGTCCCCGAAGAGCCGGGGCGCGGCCTGCAGCGCAAGGCCGACGCCCGACTTTTCGACATAATAGGTGGTGGGCTTTGTCTCCCGGCCCGGCAGACGGCTCTGCACGCCGTGGAGCGTCGTGCCATGCATGAGGAGCATCGCCCGGTTTTCGAGCGGGCGGACGGTGTAGATGCCGAAATAGCTGCGCGTCAGCTCCCCCGGCTGGAAGGAACGTGCCAGCGTCTCCAGCCCGTTGACCGTCATCATGGTCATCATCAGGAAGCCGAGGAACAGCAGCCGGTTGCCGACCAGAACGATGGCGCCAAGCGCGAGGAGGCCGCCCACGGCAATGACGGCCGGCTTGTCCTGCCCCGGGAGCCCGAGCACGGCGCCCAGCGACAGGGCCAGCGCCAGACCGAGCAGCAGCCACGTGCGCGCGGGCGCCAGCTGCGACAGATCGCCCAGACGTGCCCGCACGATCTCCAGCGGGCGCTGCACGACCAGCAGGGCTGCGGCGATCAGCAGGATCGGATGTTCATAGCCCCAGTCAAAGACGAGCGGCGCGATCAGCGCACAGAAAAGCCCGCCAACGACACCGCCTGCGGACATGGCGAGGTAAAAGGCCGTCAGATGGTCCGGCGCGGGCCGCAGATCGTACATCCGCGCATGGAGCGCAGTCGACAATCCGAACAGGCAGGTCAGCACGACGGCGGCCGCGACATAGGCAAAGCCCGTCGCGTCCATGAAGGCGAGAAAGCCGCCAAAGACGATGAAGACTGGCGCCAGACGCTGAAACAGGTCGGCAGCGCCGCGACGCTCGCTGAACGCGATGCTGAAGCTCAAAAGATAGAGGCCAAGCGGCAGCACCCAGATGAGCGGCATCGCCACGATATCGGTCGTCAGATGGAGCGTGGTCGACAGCATCAGCCCCGACGGGACGGCCGCGAGGACGATCCAGTGCAGCACGCGGCGCAGCTCGGGTCGCGGCGTCTGGGGCAGAGCCTGCATTTGGGCGGCAGCGCCCTTGGGCAGCATCGCGGCGCAGATGAGAACGAGGGTGGCGAGGAGGACATAGCCTGCCGACCACAAGCTGCTCTGCGCCTCGACCGGCAGGAACGGTTCAACGAGGACCGGATAGGCAAGCAGCCCGGCAAAGCTGCCCACATTGGACGCGGCATAAAGCGCATAGGGATCCCCCCCGCCCTGAAGCCCGAACCAGCACTGCATCAATGGCGCCTGCGCGGAGACGACAAAGAAGAGCGGGCCAATCGAAGTCAGCAGCAGCCAGGGCACCCAGAAGAAGGGATTGCCATCGGCCGGGGGATCGCCTGCCGCCAGTCCGATGGGCAGCATGAGCGCCGCGCAGGCAAAAAGGGCGAGGTGAACCATCGCCTGACGCAGCGGCGCAAGGCGCCCCAGCGCATGGGCATAGGCATAGCCGCCCAGCAGCAGCGACTGATAGACGAGCATGGCCGAGTTCCAGACCGAGGGTGCACCGCCAAGACGGGGCAAGGCCATACGCGCGATCATCGGCTGGACCAGGAACAGCAGGAACGACCCTGTGCAGATGGTCACCAGAAACAGCAGCCGGTTGCGCCCGCTCGCCGCGTGCCCCTGCAAAGCCAAATCGGTCAACGTCGTTCCCCTTCCCCGGTCGGTCCTGCCCCTTCAGTGACAGGAGAGCCTTGGAATATGGTTAACGTGCAGCCAGCCAGCTGGCGCGGTCGACGCTGTAGGTAATGTGGCGCTTGAGCGGACTGCCATCGGGCACATTAGGGTGATCGAAGGCCATGTCGGCGTGCCGGTGCATGCCGAGCCGTTCCATCAGGCCCCAGCTCTTTTCGTTATTGTCGACCGTGATCGCCCACACGGAATCGTCGGGCAGATGCGCAAAGGCCCAGTCGATGGCCGCACTCGCGGCCTCGCGGGCATAGCCCTGCCCCCAAGTGTCAAAGGCAAAGCGCCAGCCCACTTCGACCAGATCCTCGATCGGCGTCCCCTTCCCCCCGCGAATGAGGCCACACCAGCCAATGAGGCGTCCGTCCTCCTTGCGCTCGACCGCCCAGAAGCAATGGCCCAGCGTTTCCTGAAGCCCGCGCAGACGCTCCACCAGCGCCTCAATATCGGCCATCGTCATCGCCGGCCCCAGAAACTTCATCACGCGCGGATCGGTGTTGATCGCGTGAAACGCAACCCGATCCCCATCGCGCCACTCCCGCAGGATCAGACGCTCGGTCTCAAGACGAAAGTCAGCCATGGATGCTCTCTAAAGGTTCACGCGAAGGTCGCGAAGAAAATAAGGGCGCGAAGGGCGCTCTAGGTCCGCCATTGGCTGCGGAAGCAGAGCTGGCCCGGACAATTGTCATCGTCATTGATGAATGTTCAGCGGCGAACCGCCGATCTCCTGATGGTTGTTGACGACGCGCCGAAGCCTTTCCCGAAAGGTTGCGCAGGAGAAATTCATGAGCAGGCCGAGCGGCATATCGAGCAGACGCAGGTAAGTCAGCACCTGCTTGGCATGGACCGGCTCGAACCGGTCAACGGACTTCACCTCGATCAACAACTGACCTTCCACAAGGATATCGGCCCGAAAGCCGTTTTCGATGCAAAGTCCATCGACCGTGATCGGCACGAGCTTCTGGGTTTCGACCCTCAAGCCGCGCTCCATCAGCATGTGCGCAAGCACTTTCTCATAGGCCGATTCCAAGAGCCCCGGTCCAAGGCGCTGGTGGAGTTTCAACCCGCAATCGACAGCAATGCTTGCCAGTGCTTCGATGTCTGGACGTTCAGACACGCTTCGCGGCCTTGTTACCTTCGCGGCCTTCGCGTGAACCAAAATCAGCCATTCAGCAGCTTCGCGGCATGGAGGGCGTGATAGGTCAGGACGCCCGAACAGCCCGCGCGCTTGAAGGCGAGGAGCGTTTCGAGGACGAGCTTGTCGCGGTCGCCCGCGCCTGCGGCGACGGCGGCTTCGATCATCGCATATTCGCCCGACACCTGATAGGCAAAGACAGGCACTTCAAACGCCTGCTTCACGCGCACGATGATGTCGAGATAGGGCAGGCCGGGCTTGACCATGACGCTGTCCGCCCCCTCTTCCAGGTCAAGCGCGACTTCGCGGAGCGCTTCCTCGGCATTGGCCGGGTCCATCTGATAGGTCTTCTTGTCGCCCTGCAGCAGCCCGGCCGCACCCACAGCATCGCGGAACGGGCCGTAAAAGGCACTCGCGTATTTGGCGGCGTAGCTCATGATCTGGATGTTGGGCAGCATCGCCTCTTCCAGCGCGGTCCGGATCGCGCCGATACGGCCGTCCATCATGTCGGAGGGCGCGATGATGTCCGCCCCGGCCTGCGCCTGATTGAGCGACTGGCCGACGAGTACCTCGACCGTGGCGTCGTTGAGGACATAGCCCTTGGCGTCGATCAGCCCGTCATGGCCGTGCGCGGTATAGGGGTCGAGCGCGACATCGGTCAGCACGCCAATATCGGGCACGGCGTCCTTGATTGCCTTGGTCGCGCGACACATCAGATTATCCGGATTGAGCGCCTCGCGCCCGTCGTCGGTGCGCAGGTCGCGCGGGGTGTTGGGGAACAGGGCCACACAGGGGATGCCGAGGTCACGCGCTTCCTTCGCGCGCCTGGCAATGTCCTTCACCGACCAGCGCGACACGCCGGGCAGCGTTGCAATCGGCTCCTCCGCGTCACCCGCCGTGATGAACAACGGCCAGATCAGATCCGAGGGCGTCAGCACCGTCTCGCCATGGAGCGCACGGCTCCAGCCCGAGGCACGGGTGCGCCGCATGCGCGTGGGAAGGTGGAGGCCAGCCGTCATCTGATCACCCTTATAGGCTCTTGGAATGGGGCGTCACATGGCAAGAAACGGCCGCGCGCGACAGTCTTTTTTGCATGTGCGAAGGACTATGCGGTGACCATCCGCGATTTTCGCCAGCCGCCATGGACGTAATAGGCGAGCGTCAGGACAAGCGACGTCAGCGCGCTTGAGCCAAAGGCCGCCCAGATCGCGTCGGCGCCCCAATGCGGGTGGAGCAGGAAGCCGACCGAAAAGCGCATGACGATCGTCGACAGGACAAGGATGACGAAGGGCACGATGACTGCGCCATTGGCACGCACGACCGAGCCGATGACCATCGAAATGCCGATTGCAATGAACGTCCAGCCGACGAGCAGGTTCATGTGGACCGCAATGGGCGCAGCCGGGCTTTGCCCCGGCAGGAAGAGCGAGAGGATGGGGTGGATGCCCAGCGTCATCAGGCCGAGCAGCGTCACCGACATCGCGGCATTGATGCCCATGCCCGCCCAGGCGACGCGCGACAGGCGGGACCAGTTGCCCGCGCCGATATTCTGCGCGGCCATCGCGCTGACCGCGCTACCCACCGCAATGGCCGGCATCTGCACATAGCTCCACAGCTGGTTCATCACGCCGAACGCCGCCGCCGTATCGACACCTTCGCGGTTGATAAGGCCGATCATCACCAGCGAGGAGGCCGACATGACGATCATCGAGAGCCCCATGGGCAGCCCCTTGGCAAGGATGGGCCGGGCATGTTTGAAATCGGGGATGAGCCAGCGCAATTCCTCGCCGCGCAGGCGGATCGTGATGTCGCGGCGATAGATCTGCCAGACGAGGACGCTCACGCTGATGAGCGTCGCCAGCACCGAGGCTGTGGCCGACCCGGCAATGCCCATCGCCGGGACCGGCCCCAGGCCGAGGATGAAGACCGGGTTCAGCCCGGCATCGAGAATGACATTGAGCACCGTGTTCCACAAAGGCGTCACCGCATCGCCCACCCCGCGCATCGCCGAGGTCAGCAGCACGCCGAGGAAGGAGAAGGGCATGCCGAGGAAGATGATCCGCAAATAGGTCAGCGCCAGCGGGAAAGCATCCTTGGGCGTCGCCAGCAGGTGCAGGATATCGGGCGCAAAGATCCAGCCAAGCACGGCTGTCAACAGGCCAAGCAGCGTGAACATGCCGGTCGCCGCCCCGATGGTCCGGCGCACATCGGCGATGTCGCGGCGGCCCATGGCCTGCCCGATCAGGATCGTCGTCGCCATCGCAAAGCCGAACATCGTCGCGAACATCAGGAACATCGTCATGTTCGCATTGGCGGTCGCCGCAAGCGCGCGTTCACCCAGGAACCGGCCGACAAAGACCGCGTTGACCGATCCGTTGGCCGACTGGAGGATGTTCACGCCGAGCGACGGCAGCGCGAAGAGGAACAGAGTCTTCGCGACGGGTCCTGTCGTCAGATCCCGCTGGCGGGGACGCCCCGACACTAACCCAGCCGCGCGAGTGCCGCCGTCAACCGCTCCGCCTCCGCTGCCTTTTCGGCATGATCGGCACGCGCCTTCTCGACCGCCTCGGGCTTCGCCTTTTCGACAAAGGCCGGATTGTTGAGACGCCCTTCGAGCGACTTGGCTTCCTTCATCGCCGCCTCGATCGCCTTCGTAATGCGCGCGCGTTCGGCGTCGAGGTCAACAATACCGAAGAAATCGAGTGATCCGACTATACCGTCTGCAACGAGCTGAACCTGACCTTCACCCTCGACCTCAACGGCCAAATCACCGGAAATGATCACGCCATCCAATTCAAAGCCAAGGTCTCTGAAACCATCAGGCGTACGTACGCTGATCTGGTCCAGTCGAGCCATGCGCTTGACTGCGAGAAGGTTAGCGTTGAGCCAGTCAAACTGCTTCTGCTCAGCCTTAGAAATGAAGGCGGTCACAGTTTTACCGGGTGGCACTCCAAGATCATTCTTCGTCGCCCGCACCTGAGCGATCAGGCTTTGGACCCACTCAATCTGAGCGGTCGCGCTGACATCAACCGTTGCTTCGGGCTTCGGCCACTGCGCGTGGATCAGGTCATAGGGCCGGTCGCCCAGCGCATGCCAGAGCTCTTCGGTGATGAAGGGCATGAACGGGTGGAGCATGACGAGGATCTGGTCGAGCACCCAGCCCGCAACGGCCCGCGTTTCGGCGGCCGCCGCACCCTCATCACCCTGGATCTCCGGCTTGATGAGTTCCAGATACCAGTCGCAGAAGGTGCCCCAGACGAAGTGGTAGATCGTGTCTGCCATCCCGTCGAAGCGGAGTTCCTCAAACGCCTTGTCGAGCTTGGCGAGCGTGTCGACGACTTCGCCGATGATCCAGCGGTTGACCGCGGTCGTGGCCGCAGGGGCCGCGACGGACCCGCTCGCGCCAATGCCGTTTGACTGGCAGAAGCGCGCCGCGTTCCACAGCTTGGTCGCGAAGTTGCGATAGCCCTCGACGCGCTTTTCATCCATCTTCACGTCGCGCCCCTGGCTCTCCATCGCCGCCATGAAGAAGCGCAGCGCGTCCGCGCCATACTGGTCGATCAGACCCAGCGGATCGACGACATTGCCCTTGGACTTGGACATTTTCTGCCCGTCCGCCGCGCGCACCAGCCCGTGCAGGTACAGCGTGCGCCACGGGACATCCTTCATGAAGTGGATGCCCTGCATCGCCATGCGCGCATCCCAGAAGAACAGGATGTCGAAGCCGGAGATGAGCACGTCATTGGGGTAATGGCGCGACAGCGCCGTCGTCTCCTCCGGCCAGCCAAGCGTGCCGAACGGCCACAGCGCCGAGGAGAACCAGGTGTCGAGCACGTCGGGGTCGCGGGTCAGCGACTTGCCTTCGCCGGCCAGCGCCTGCGCGGCCGCTTCGTCTTCGGCGACATAGGGTTTGCCGTCCGCGTCGTACCAGGCCGGGATCCGGTGCCCCCACCACAGCTGGCGGGAGACGCACCAGGGCTGGATGTTTTCCATCCAGTTGAAATAGGTCTTTTCCCAGGACTGCGGCACGACCTTGATCGCGCCCGACTTCACCGCCTCAATCGCGGGCTTGGCGAGCGTTTCGGCATCGACATACCATTGGTCGGTCAGCCACGGCTCGATCACCTGCGCCGAGCGGTCGCCGAACGGGGTCTGGATGACGCGGTCCTCGACCTTGTCGAGCAGGCCGAGCGCGTCGATGGCCTCGACCACCTTCTTGCGCGCGTCGAACCGGTCCAGCCCGAGATAGTCGGTGGGGATGAGGCCGTCCGCCGTCTGGACGACCTTGGCTTCGGCATCGAGCATGTTGAGCATGTCGGCGGCCTTGATGCCCGCGCGCTTGCCGACTTCAAAGTCGTTGAAGTCATGGCCCGGCGTGATCTTCACCGCGCCCGAGCCCAGTTCGGGGTCGGCATGTTCGTCGGCAACGATCGGGATTTCGCGGCCCGTGATCGGCAGGCGGACCTTGGTGCCGATGAGCGCCTTATAGCGGTCATCCTCCGGGTTCACGGCGACCGCCATATCGGCGAGCATCGTTTCCGGACGCGTGGTCGCGACCGAGATATGCCCGCTGCCATCGGCGAGCGGATAGCGGAAGTGCCAGAACTTGCCGTTCACCTCACGCGTTTCGACCTCAAGGTCGGAAATCGCGGTCTTGAGGCCCGGATCCCAGTTCACCAGCCGCTTGTCGCGGTAGATGAGGCCTTCATTGTAGAGATCGACAAACACCTTCAGGACGGCGCGGCTAAAGCCTTCGTCCATCGTGAAGCGTTCATTCGCCCAGTCCATCGAGCAGCCGAGGCGGCGGAGCTGGCGCGTGATCTGCCCGCCCGATTCCTCTTTCCATTCCCACACCTTTGCGACGAAGTCCTCGCGCGTGAAGTCGGTGCGCTTCTGCTGGCGTTCGTTCAGCTGCCGCTCCACCACCATCTGCGTCGCAATGCCCGCATGGTCGGTGCCGACGACCCACAGGGCATCCTTGCCCTGCAGGCGTGCATGGCGGATCAGGATGTCCTGCAGCGTGTTGTCGAGCGCATGGCCGATGTGGAGGCTGCCCGTGACGTTCGGCGGCGGATTGACGATCGTATAGGGTTCCGCATCCGGACGCTCGGGACGGAAAGCACCGGTCTCCTCCCAATGGGCGTACCATTTGGACTCGATGGCGGCGGGATCGAAGGTTTTGGGCAGCTCAGACATGATCGAGCGCCTTTGCCAGCCATGGGGAAGGCTGGCAAGGCGGATGGGGGATTTAGAACCCCGCCGCACTCAGGCTGAGCCTGTCGAAGCCTGTTGTGACGTCACCCTTCGACACGCTCAGGGTGAGCGCAGAAAAGATGTTAAACCGAGCGTCCGCTGATGCGGGCGACTTCCTGCGCGACCATGCGTTCAACGATGTCGGGCAGGTGCGTGTCGAGCCAATCCTTGAGCATCGGCTTCAGCATGTCACGGACCACGCCTTCCAGCGTGTCCGACCCGGCAACCTCGGGCTTCACGACCATCTTCGACAGCGAAGCGAGCGCATGGCGGCTGGCTTCGACCGCGACGGTCGAGACGATCGGGGATTCTGCGGGCGCGGCTTCGGCGGGCTGTTGGGCGGCAGGCATGTCGGCGGGTGCACTCTGCGTGAGTTCAAGGATATCGTCATCCGAATCGGCGACGTCGACAACCGCATCGGCCGGCTCGGCAACGACGGGCTGCGCCTCGACCGGACGGGCGCGGGCGCGCGTAAAGCCCTGGGGCTTGGCGGTATCTTCGGCGATAATCTTCTTGATGGACGACAGAATGTCTTCCATCGACGGTTCGTTCGTTACGCCACCCATGGACCCGAATCCCCTTATTTCCCCGGCTTTGCGGGTGTTTCCGACGTCTGGGTCCGGGAGTCAACCGTACGGGTCGCCTGCGGAACCGGCCTGGGACCCTGATCCCAATCCCAAAAGATTCCCTTAACGCGGCGGTAATTTTCGGTGGGGTCGTAGAGCGCGCCGCCATCCAGACCAAGGTCGCGCGCTTCGGCCTGACCCATGGCGGCGAGCAGCGAGAAGCCCGCGACATAGGCGTTGCGTTGCGCCGTCACGAGCTGGACCTGCGCGTTCAGCAGTTCACGCTCGGCATCCAGAATGTCGAGAATGGTGCGGGTGCCGACGCTGTTTTCGGCGCGCACGCCATCGAGCGCCAGCGTGTTGGCATCCACCGCCACGCGCGACGAGGCGATAACCTGATTGGCCGCCTGCCACTGGGCATAGGCCGAGCGCGTGGCCGCAATCACAAAGCGTTCGGTGCCGATTTCCTGTTCGATCGCCTGGCTCTGGCGGGCCTGCGCCTGCCGCACCTGCGCCGAAGGACCTCCGCCCTGAAACAGCGGGATCGTCGTCTGGATGCCCGCCGTCGTCGCCTTGGCTGAGGTCAGCGCGGGCGAGGAATTGAGATAGTCGGTATAGGACGTGTCGCCGACCGCGAACACGCGGGGCATCCGCGCGGCCTTGGCGGCGCCCACGTCATAACGGGCGGCCTCGCGCGCCTTGCCGGCGGCGACCAGATCCGGATTGTTCTTGAGCGCCGTCGCAACGGCGGTTTCCGGGCTTGCCGGCAGGTTTGGCAGCGGCGGCGGCGATTCAAGTGCGACCGGCTCCGATCCGACGAGCTGGATGTAGTTTTCCTTGCTGGCGATCAGCTGCGCTTCGGCCTGCTGCAGCTGCCCCTGCGCGAGCGAAAGGCGCGCTTCGGACTGCGCCACGTCGGTGCGCGTCAGATCGCCCACCTCAAACCGGTCGCGCGTCGCCTCCAGGTTGACGCCGAGCACGCGGACCTGCGTGCGGTTCAGCTCCACGATCGACTGGTCGCGGATGACATCCATATAAGCGGCGACAACCGCGCTGAAGAGATCGGCCTCGGTGCCGCGCAGATTGGCCTGTCCGGCCTCCACGCGGGCCTTGGCGCCCTTGACTGCGTTGCTCACGCCGCCGCCCAGATAGAGCGGCACCGTCACCCGCGCGCCGCCCACGAAGAAGCGCGACGGCGAATTGAGCGTGGCGGTCGAACTGTGGATGTTCTCGTTATACGTGCCCGTCGCCCCAATGTCGGGCAGGCCGTTGGCACGCGCCAGCGGCACGCTTTCGTCGGTGGCGCGCTGGGCCGCGCGTGCACCGGTCAACGTCGGATTGGACTGATAGGCCTTCCACAGGGCCTCACGCAGCGTCTCCGCCATGGCGGGCGTCGTCATCGTCAATGCGGCGCCGGTCAGGAGGAGGCTGGTCTTGATCCTGTGCAACATGTTCCGTCCTTCAATTGGTCGTGTCCGGCTTTAGAACGCAAAACCTTTGGGTTTGGCAAAACCGGGCAAAACAACCGCCTCCGCATCCATGATGCGGTCATAGCCGATGACGTCGCCCGCCTTATAGCCGATGACAAGGCGCGTGACCCCGTTTTCGACAATGCCGGTCGCCAGACGGCCACCTTCGGCGAGCTGACGGGCAAAGGCTTCGGGCACTTCCTCCACCGCGCCATCGATGAGGATAACGTCATAGGGGCCACCCTTGGCCCAGCCCTTGGTCAATTCACCCGCGGCGACAGTGACGTTGGCAAGGCCCTTCAGCTGCGCCTTTGCGGTCGCGACAAGGTCTGCATCCGACTCGAGCGCGACAACCGATCCGGCAAGCCCGGCGACGATGGCCGCCGCATAGCCCGAGGCCGCGCCAATGATGAGCACCTTGTCGGCAGGGGCGATGCCCGCCTCGACGATGAGACGCGCGGTCGCAAGCGGCGGGTTCATCGCGCGGCCTCCGGCCAGCGGCACGGCGCGGTCGATATAGGCGGTTGTCCGGCGGTCCGCGGGCACGAACTCTTCGCGGGCGACCGCTTCGATGGCGGCGGTCACGCGCGGGTCGTTGACGGCGTTCGTACGAAGCTGGCTGTCGACCATCGCGCGGCGCATGGCCTGAAAATCTGGATTGCTCACATCGGCTCCTGTGGCACAACTGTCTTATGGGCGCAATACACCCAAGCGAGACTTTTGCTTTAGCCGTCCCTTTTTCCCGCGCCAAGCCGCAACCCGTTTAATTTCATGTAAGGTTGACAGAACCGCCAGACCGACGCAGAGACGCCCCGCACCGCAGGCGAGGCCCGATGGCGGAGTGGTGACGCAGAGGACTGCAAATCCTTGCACGCCGGTTCGATTCCGGCTCGGGCCTCCACTCACAAATCTATTTATTTTCAATAACTTCGTGACTTTTTATTGTCGCCTAAGTTCCGTCGGTTACAGGCTTCAGCGGGCTATTTACTCGCCTCAGAGATCGAGCTGGCGACAGACCATGATTTGACCTAAGCCCCTGAAACCCCCGCGTCTCCGCGGCCTAAAGTGCATTGACGGCATTGAGGGGGGCGGCGGGAAATGCCGAACGACGAGGTCGCGACGATCGGCGCGCCCACAGGGACCCTCGCCAAGCAAGTAAGCCATTAGCGAAAGCTATCTCAACTATCTTAAAGATCGTCATTTCGTTTAGCCTGCTGTTCCGGACGAGATTGTCGGTGCGGGAAAGCGCGGGCTCAACTCTTTACATGGCGTGGACTGCCGCCGCCAATCAGACTGGTGACCATAGCACATTGGGAACCGGTCCCTCGAAGGGCTGCATTGCCTTGATGAAGACAAGGGCGCGTAGCGCCCGCCGGCTTCATCAAGGCGGTCATGACCG
>RKSN01000003.1 GCA_005518185.1 Chakrabartia godavariana
CGGTCATGACCGCCTTGATGAAGCCGGCGGGCGCTACGCGCCCTTGTCTTCATCAAGGCAATGCAGCCCTTCGAGGGACCGGTTCCCAATGTGCTATGGGGCCGAGTTTGCCCAGCGCTGGCCCATCGGCAAGTTTCCCCTTCTGGTCGATGGCGGGCGCCAGGTGATGGAGGCGACGAGCATCATCGAATATCTGGACGTTGCCTTTCCGCAATCGGCACGGCTGTTGCCGGACGACCCGCAATGCGCGCAGCAGGTCCGGATGCTCGACCGCATCTTCGACAATTATGTGATGACGCCCGTCCAGCGCATCGTCGGCAATGCGCTTCTGCCCGAGGAGCGGCGCGATGCCGCGACCGTGACCGAGGCCAAGGCTGCGCTGGAACAGGCCTATGGCTGGCTCGACGCCCATATGGCCGGGCGCGGCTGGGCAGAGGGCGCCGACTTCTCGCTGGCGGACTGCGCAGCGGCGCCGTCGCTCTTCTATGCCGATTGGGTCCACCCGATCACCGCGCAATGGCCGTCGCTGGCCGCTTACCGGGCGCGCCTGATCGCCCGCGCCTCGGTTGCGCGGGCCATTGACGAGGCCCGCCCGTATCGCCCCCTGTTTCCACTCGGCGCGCCCGATCGGGATTGAACGAAAGGACCTTCAATGACTGGCACCCAAACCAACGGCTATGAACTCTCGGTCGACCGCTACATTGCAGCACCGCCTGAGGCTGTGTGGGAGATCATGACCAAGCGGCAGACCGAATGGTGGTGCCCCAAGCCCTGGCGCACCGAAATCATCGAGCAGGATTGGCGCGCGGGCGGCCGGGCCGCGATGGTCATGAAAGGCCCCAATGGCGAGGAGCATCCGCAGGAGGGCGTGTTCCTGGAGGTCACGCCCGGGCGCCGCTTTGTCACTACCGATTCATTCGCAGCGGGCTGGATCCCGACCAAGCCCTTCATGGTCGGCGGCTGGGAAGTCGAGTCCGAGGGCACGGGCACCCGCTATCGCGCTTGGGCGCGGCACTGGGACGAGGCCACGATGCAAAGCCATGCCGACATGGGCTTTGTCGATGGCTGGATGACCTGCGCCGATCAGCTGGCCGAGATCGCCGAGCGGGAGGCCGGCGGGCAGGCCTGAAGTCACGCAAAAGCGGCCGACCCGCGCAGGTGCTGATAGGCTTCAACGACGCCTTGCAGCTTCTTCTCGAACGAACGGTCCCCGCCATTGCGGTCGGGATGATATTTGCGGACCAGTTCCGAATAGCGGGAGCGCAGCGCCTTCCGGTCGGCATCGGGATCAAGGCCGAGCGTCCGCAGCGCATCGCGGTCTTCCGGGGTGAGCGGCTTTCCATCGGCGCGCTGGCGCGGCATCGCGTCGGCGGCGCGTTGGCGGAAGCGCGCTGAAATCGCGTCGAGCGGATCGTGGAAGTCGGCCCAGCGCGGTGGTTCATCGACGCCGGCTGTCGCGCGAAACGCACGAGTCTCCCGCTCCCAACCGCCCATCGGCATCTGCGCGCGCTCAATCTCCTCGCGCGTCATGCCCTGAAAATAATTATACCCCGCATTGAACGCGCGGACATGATCGAGGCACAGCCATTGCCAGTCGCCCGGCCCATCAGCGCCGGGATCGCGCCCGCCCGGACGTGGCGCGCGAAACTCCCCGGCTTCCTGGCAGCCCGGCACGGCACAGTCGTGCTGATGCCCGGACACGCGGCCGTGAAACCGGTCCCGCGGGCGGCTGTCGCGTTCGCTCATGCAGGCCCCGCGCCGAACGATATCGCATGCCCGACGGGCGCTGGTGCCCAGTCCTCATGCAGCGCGAGCACCTGCAACATGGCGTCTTCGAGCTGCGCATCGCTCACATCGGGAAAGGCGACGTGCGAGGTCGCGCATCCCGCCTCCCCCATGTGCCGGATCGCAGCGGCGTCGCTGCCCCCGGACCACAAGGCCGCCTCAAAGCATTCGACGAGCCGTTCGGCCTGCAGCAACTGCACGATCGACACATCGGGCACGCCGGCCCGCCCGGCGCTGGCATGGCCGGCCGCCTTGGCGAGATCCTGAACCTCTTCGGGGTGGCGTCCGCCCGCAATCATCCCCCAGAAACCGTCACGCAGACCAAGCGTTTCCTCCACGATCCAATGGACGGCATCGTGCGGCACCGGTCCCTTTTTCGGGAACCGCGTCTCGGCGACCGAGCCATCGGCCCGGCGAATCACGATGCGGTCCTCCACCGCGCCCTTGAAGATTGTCACACGCATCCCTTCCCCATGGCTCCAGTCTTGCTAGAAGAAAAGCCATGACCGAACGCCCCATCGAATCCGAAATCACCACCCGTCTCACCCAGAGCTTTGCACCGACGCGGCTCGTCATCACCAATGACAGCGGCCGGCACGGCGGCCATTCGGGCGACGACGGGTCGGGCGAAAGCCACTTCACGGTGGAGATTGAGGCGGCCGCCTTTGCCGGTGTCAGTCGGCTGGAACGGCAGCGGATGGTCAACCGCGCTCTGGGTGATCTGCCCGGTCAGCGCGTCCACGCACTCGCCATCAAGGCAAAGGCCCCCGGCGAATAAGGCGACTTTAGGAGACGAAGCGATGACGCATCCCGTTGAAGGCACGCTGCTTCCCGTCACCCACAATCTGGGCGCGTTTGAGGTCCGCCGCGTTCTCCCGGCGCGCGGGCTGACGATGGTCGGGCCCTTCTGCTTCGTCGATCAGTTCGGGCCGGGCGTGATCGAGATCGGTCAGGGCATGGACGTGCGGCCCCACCCGCATATCGGGTTGGCCACCGTGACCTACATCTTTGACGGCGCCATCGACCATCGGGACTCGCTGGGCTCCTTTGCGACGATCCGCCCCGGCGAGGTCAATCTGATGACGGCGGGCAAGGGCATCGTCCATTCGGAGCGCTCCCCCGCCGAAGAGCGTGCCAAGGGCGCCCCGATGTACGGGATGCAGACCTGGCTCGCTCTGCCCGACGGCAAGGAGGAAATTGACCCCGCATTTGAGCAGGTGAAATCAGACGGACTGCCCATCCTCACCGGCGGCGGCGCAAAGGCGCGCGTCATCATGGGTACGCTCTGGGGCAAGACGGCGGCCACGACGTGCCATGCAGAGACCATCTACGCCGACATCATGCTCGAACAGGGGGGCACCATCCCCGTCGATGCCGACGCCGATGAACGCGCGCTGATGCTCGTCGGTGGCGAGGCCGAGATTTCGGGCGAGGCCATGGAGCTGTACACACTCTACGTGCTGAAACCCGGCGTCAAAGGCACGCTGCGGTCGGCGACGGGCGGGCGGATCATGCTGCTCGGCGGCGAGGATTTTCCGACCGCGCGGCGCGTCTGGTGGAACTTCGTGTCGTCCCGGCAGGCCCGCATCGATCAGGCCGTACGCGACTGGAGCGAGGGCCGCTTTCCGACTGTCCCCAACGATCCGGAATTCATTCCCCTGCCCGAAACCCCGCTCACCAACAGCGACCCGATCTGACACGCACATGGCAGAGGCACAGCACCAGCGCATGAGGCTTTCCACCGGCGTCGAACTGGACGTCTGGACCGCCGGCGATCCGGCCAGCCCGCCCGTCCTGTTCCTCCACGGCTTTCCCGAATCCCATCGCACATGGCGGCACCAGATGGCGGCGCTGTCCGACCGGTTCTTCTGCATCGCGCCCGACCAGCGCGGCTATGCGCGGTCGCAGAAGTTGCCGGAGGTGAAGGACTATCGGGTCAACACCCTCGTCGCCGATGTCTTTGCGCTCGCCGATGCGTTTGGGGCCGAACGCTTCACGCTGGTCGGACATGATTGGGGCGGGGCGATTGCCTGGGCCGTTGCCATCAAGGATCAGGCGCGCGTCGCGCGGCTGATCCTGTGCAATGCCGCCCACCCCTATGTCTTTCAACACACGCTGATGTTCGATGAAGGCCAGCGGCGCGCCTCCCAATATATGAAGGAGTTCCGCGAGCGCGACATTGAGGGCGAAGTGGCGGCAAAGGGCTTTGACTGGTTCTTCGAGGATCGCTTTGCAAAGCTGACCGGCAGCGGAATCACCGCCGAAGACAAGGCCGCCTACCTCGATGAATGGTCGCAGCCCGGCGCGCTCACGGCGATGCTCAACTGGTATCGCGCGTCGCCGATGCAGGTGCCCGCGATGGACGCCCCGGCCGAAATGACGCCCTTCCTCGCCGCCACCTTCCCGAAGCTGCACATGCCCGTGCTGGTTGTCTGGGGCATGAAGGATGAGGCGCTCCTGCCCTGCCAGCTGGAGGGGCTGGACGAGCATATCGATGACCTGACGGTCGTGCGCGTGGCCGATGCGGGGCACTTCATCCCTTGGGAACGCCCCGGTGCGGTCACCGACGCGATGCGGACCTGGCTTTCGTGAGCGACAAGAAGCCGCACCTCTTTCGCGACGCGGCGGACATTGAGGTCACGCATATCGAACTGTTCTTCGACCTCGTCTTTGTCTTCGCCATCACCCAGCTGTCGCACCATCTGCTCGTCCATCTGAGCCTGTTTGGCGCGCTGGAAGGCGTCGTCATGCTGCTCGCGGTCTGGTGGGTGTGGATCTACACAAGCTGGTCGACCAACTGGCTCGATTGCAACCGCGCCGCCGTCCGCCTCATGCTTCTGGCCATGATGCTGGGTGGATTGGCGCTCGCCTCTGCCATTCCCAAGGCGTTCGGCAGCAGCGGGCCGCTCTTTGCCGGGGCCTATCTTGCGATGCAGATCGGGCGATCGGTCTTCATGATTGTCGCCTCCCGCAAGGAAAGCGTTGCGCGCACCCGCAATTCCATGCGCATCGGTTTCTGGTTCCTTCTGTCGGCGCCCTTCTGAATCTGGGGGGCTTTAAAACCCGACCCCGCATGGCGGCTGGGCCTATGGGCGGCTGCCATTGCCATCGAATATTACGGGCCGTTTCGCGGGTTCCGGACGCCGGGCCTCGGGCCGTCGCAGCCGTCCGACTGGCGGATTTCCGGTCATCACATGGCGGAACGCTGCGCGCTCTTCATCATCATTTCGCTGGGCGAGGCGATTCTCGTGACCGGCGCGACCTATGGCGGGCTGGTGCAAGACCGCGAATCGACCCTCGCGCTGCTCGCCAGCTTTGTCGGCAGCGCTGCCATGTGGTGGATCTACTTCGATATCGGCGCCAAGCGCGGCGCAAAGATGATCGCGGAGTCGGAACAGGTCGGCCTCGTCGCGCGCGATGCCTATACCTATCTGCACATCGTGATCGTGGGCGGCATCGTGGTGACCGCCGTGGGCGACGCGATCATGCTGCAAAGCCCGGTCAACCGCGTGACGCTGCCTTTCCTCGCCGTGGCCTTTGGCGGACCCTCGCTGTTCCTGTGGGGATGCAGCTTCTTCAAGCGCGCTTCCTCCGGCCTGCGCCTGCCGCCGCTTTCGCATGGCGTCGGGCTCATCCTGCTCCTGATCTTCGGGATTTTGGCTTGGGGGATGCACCTGACCATTTTGCAGGCCGGGGCCTTGGCCACGTCGGCCCTGATCGTCACCGCCATCTGGGAATGGCTCTCGCTCCACGGTGGGTGGCAGCGCTGGGCGCCATGGATGGAGCCGGTGCTGGGGCGGTTTACGCCACCCAGTTGACCGACGCGCCGTGCGGGTGGACGGTGGCCAGCACCGTCTCCGCGCCATCGCCGGGCCAGGAGCGCAGGGTGAGGCGCGCTTCGGTAACCTGCGCCGGAAATTCCATGGACAGCCACGCCAGCGGTCGGGCCGCATCGGATCGCGCACCGGCGGCCTCAATCATGTCCTTCACTTGCGCCCTCGCATCGGGCGGGAAATATTGCAGGACGATGGAATGGAAGATCACGCGCGTGCGCCCTTCGGCCTGCGGTTCGGCGAGCAGCGGCGCCAGCAGGAGGCAGGCATCGCCCTTCACAAGTGGCGGGGGATTGGCCTGCGCGACGCGGATCGCCGCGTCGGCGCGGGCCAGACGCTGTGGCTGGTCAGGCCAGATATAGGCCATCATCCGTTCGGCAATGACGGGGTCTGACACATCCAGCGGATTGAGATCGATGCCGACGCGATCATGCACGTGGACGGGCACCGCCTGCGGGCTGGGCCCGGTCCAGGCCGGTGACAGCTGAACCGCCGACAGGCGATCCCCGGTTCGCGTCGGACCCAGCTGGTAGCCGAACCGGTCCATGTTGAGGTTGAGCCCCGCGCTCGACCCGATTTCGATCCATTCCATGTCCGGGCCGAATCGCCGCGCAATCTCCAGCATACCCGGCCACAGCGCCCCCGCGCGCGCGACCTCGTTCGTCTGCGGCGGCCCGTCGAGCCATGGGGAGAGCCAGTCATCCCATTTCGCAAGGGCCTGCCGCAGGATGGGGTGCGCCTCCAGATCATGCGTCGTGTAATAGCGGGTGAGCAGCTCTTCCCGGCCTGATCGGGCAAGCGCATGGAGCCCGCCCGCAATCCGGAGCGGCAGCGCATCGGCAATCGGGTCGCCCGGCCAGTCGAGAATCCGCGCGCCCGTGCGTGTTCCATGATCGAGCATGTCGCCAAGGGCCGCCACCACTTCGGCTGTCAGCGCCGAACCCGCCTCCCGGCAATATCGGGCCTGAAGATGGAAGGCGTCGCGGATGCGTTGTGTCATGCCGGACAGCTTGCCCTGCAAAGCCTCGGCTCGTAAAGGCCCCGCATCATGCAACAGCCGATCATCTTCGCCGTTCCCAAGGGCCGGATCCTCGAGGAAGCCCTGCCCATGCTCTCGCGCGCAGGGATCGTGCCGGAACCGGCCTTCACCGACGGGAAGAGCCGCGCGCTCAAATTCGCGACCAACCGCGCCGATGTGAGCCTGATCCGCGTGCGCGCCTTCGACGTGGCGACCTTTGTCGCGCATGGCGCGGCGCAGATCGGCATTGTCGGGTCCGACGTCATCGACGAGTTCGACTATTCGGAACTCTATGCCCCGGTTGATCTCGACATCGGCCATTGCCGCATCTCGGTCGCCGAGCCGGCTGAAATGGCCGCATCAGACGATCCCCGATCATGGAGCCATGTCCGCGTGGCGACCAAATATCCCAATCTCACGCGCAAGCATTTTTCCGCGCGCGGGGTGCAGGCCGAGTGCGTGAAGCTCAACGGAGCGATGGAGATCGCGCCGTCGCTTGGCCTGTCGAGCCGGATCGTTGACCTCGTCTCCTCGGGCAAGACGCTTCAGGAGAACGGGCTGGTCGAAGTTGAAGTCATCGCCGAAGTCTCGGCGCGGCTCATCGTCAACCGCGCGGCGTTCAAGACGAATGCGGCCGTCGGGGCGCTCGTCGAAGCCTTCCGGGCGGCGGTCGATGGTTAGGCTCGACGCGAGGGCGCCCGGTTTTGCGGTGGCCTTTGATGCGCTCGTCAATGCGCGGCGCGAGGCCGATGCCGATGTCTCACGCGATGTCGCGGCGATCATCGCGCGCGTCCGGAGCGAAGGGGATGCCGCTGTTGCGGACCTGACCCGCCAGTTTGACGGACATGACCTCGACTGGAAGGTCGATCTGGCCGATTGCAGGGCGGCCTATGACGCGCTCGCGCCCGGGCTGCGTAACGCGCTCGACCTCGCGGCGGACCGCATCCGGACCTACCATGCAAAGCAGAAGCCCGAAGACAGCGACACGGTGGATGCCGCCGGAGTCCGCCTTGGCGCGCGCTGGCGGGCCGTGGATGCCGCAGGCGTCTATGTGCCGGGGGGCCGGGCGGCGTACCCATCCTCGGTGCTGATGAACGCCATTCCGGCGAAGGTCGCAGGCGTCGAACGTCTGGTGATGGTGACGCCGACCCCCAAGGGCGAGATCAATCCGCTCGTCCTCGCCGCTGCGCATATCGCGGGCGTGGATGAGGTGTGGCGCGTGGGTGGCGCACAGGCGATCGCGGCGCTTGCTTTCGGCACGGCCACCATCGGCAAGGTCGATGTGGTCACCGGCCCCGGCAATGCCTGGGTCGCAGAGGCCAAGCGTCAGCTTTACGGCGTGGTCGGCATCGACATGGTGGCCGGCCCGTCCGAAATCCTTGTCGTTGCCGATGGGCAGAACGACCCGCAGTGGATCGCCGCCGACCTGCTGAGCCAGGCCGAACATGACCCGACCAGCCAGTCGATCCTGATCACCGACGATGGCGCCTTTGCGGACGCGGTCGCCGCTGCCGTCGACACGCAGATCGACGCATTGTCGACCGGCGCAACGGCGCGCACGAGCTGGGACGCCAATGGCGCCATCTTCCTCGTTGCTGACCTGATGGATGCAGCCCCGCTCATCGACGCGCTCGCGCCCGAGCATCTGGAGCTGGCGGTCGAAGACCCCGAGCCGCTGTTCGCCGCCGTGCGCCATGCCGGGTCCATTTTCCTGGGCCGCCACACGCCCGAAGCGGTGGGCGATTATGTGGGTGGGCCGAACCATGTGCTGCCGACCGGACGCCGCGCGCGCTTTTCATCGGGCCTCTCGGTGCTCGATTTCATGAAGCGGACAAGCTTTCTGGGCTGTTCGCCCGAGGCCATCCGCGCTATCGGCCCGGCAGCGGTTGCCCTCGCCCAGGCCGAGGGGCTGCCCGCCCACGCCCGATCCGTACAGGAAAGACTGACATGAGCCGCGCCCGTTCCGCCGCCCGCCTTGCTGCCGTGCAGGCGCTCTACCAGCAGGAAATGGAAGGCACGCCGATGGCGGTGCTGCTCCACGAATTTCACCAGCACCGGTTGGGCGCGACGATCGAGGACGCGACCTTCGCTGAGGCCGAGGTCGATTTCTTCAATGACGTTGTGAAGGGCGTCGATGCCCGCCGCGACGAGATTGACGCGCTGATCGGCGCCAACCTTGCCGAAGGCTGGTCGCTGGACCGGCTGGACCGTCCGCTGCGCCAGATCCTGCGCGCGGGCACCTATGAACTCATCGCGCGGGCCGACATCCCCAAGGGCAGCGTGATCAGCGAATATCTCGACGTTGCCCACGCCTTTTACGACCGCAAGGAAAAGGGCTTTGTGAACGGCGTGCTGGACGCCGTCGCCAAGACGACACGCTAGGAGCCGGCGCGCTCCAGCGTCGCAGCGTCCGACAACGTCTCATAGGCAAAGGCGCTTGTCGCAGGATCGGGCATTGTCCGGACCGTCAGCAGCGAAGAAATGTCGGCGGCCGACACTGGGCGCCCATAGGTCCAGCCCTGAATCTCGTCGCAACCCACGATCCGCATCAGTTCCGACTGGGCGAAGGTTTCCACCCCTTGCGCAACGACACGCGCGCCGTGCGAATGGGCAACCGCAACGCAGCTTTGCAGAAGCACAAGGCCGCGATCATCGGACGCGGCTCGTGACACGAGTGCCGTGTCGATCTTCACCTTGGCAAAGTCGGCCCGTTCCAGCGTGTTGAACGCGGCAAAGCCCGACCCGAAATTGTCGAGCACCAGCCGGCATCCCATCAGCCGCAATTCGCGCGCGACCTCTTCGGCGAAGTCGGGGTTTTCGACGAACAGCCCTTCGCGGATTTCGAATTCGAGCCGTTCAGGCGCGAGACCGAGGCTGTGGAGCTGGTCCCCCACCATCGCGAGGAAACCGGGCGAACGCAGCTGCCCGCGCGACAGGTTGACGGCGAGACGCACATCGCCCCAGTCGCGCGCATCCTGCGCAATCTGTTCAAGCGCGAGGGCACCGATGGGGACGGTGAGCCCGGCCTGATCGGCAGCCGTGATGAATTCATGTGCGGAAATCATCCCCCGTTCGGCATGGGGCCAGCGCAGCAGCGCCTCCACCGACATGACCTGACCGGACCGGCAATCGATCATCGGCTGATAGAGGACGGTAAACTCGCGACCCTCAATCGCCTGGCGCAGATCGCTGGTCAGTCGTGCAGCGGCGACATGTTCCTGATCGAGCTCTTCGGAATAGAAGACGATGCGGCGCTTGCCGGACCGTTTGGCGACATACATCGCCGCATCGGCGCGGCGCATCGCCTCGGACGGGGAGACCTCCCCCAGCCGGACCGCCACGATGCCGATGCTGACGCCCACCTTGACCGGGCGGCCATAGACCATGACCGGGGCATCGAGCGCCACCAGCAGGCGCTGGGCGACCCGTTCAATCTGTATCGCGGCCCCGGGGCCAATCGACAGGAGCGCAAACTCGTCCCCCGCCAGGCGCACGGCAATCGCATCGGAACCCGCCGCTTCCTTGAGGATGGCCGCGACCGCGCGGATCAACTGATCGCCGGTTTCATGGCCAAAGCTGTCATTGACCATCTTGAAGCCATCGAGATCGAGAATGGCGAGACCCGCCTGTTCACGTTCCCCCGCGCGCCGGATCATCTCCCAGCGCAGCGCGCGCCGGTTGGGCAGGCGGGACAGGCTGTCCGCCATGACCTGCCAGCCGAGCTGACGCAGCGAGGCATAGCCCCGGTTGAGCGCGACGGCGGCGACGATCAGATAAACAAGGGCCGCCACCACGATCACCGGCATCGCGCGGCCGAGTGCCACCGCACCCGAATAAGGGGGGTCCCATGCGACCGCGCCGATGGTCTGGCCACGATCATCCTTGAGCGCGACATGCGGCCCGGCATCGGGCGCGCGCAGGAAGCGGACATTGTCGAGCTGGAGCGACCGGCTGATCCGGACGCTGTCATCCGCCGCCATGGTCTGGAGGAGCAGGAGGTACGATGGCCCCGTTGTGGGCATGATGGACCGCATCCGGACGCTCATCGGACGGATGGGGGACAGCGCCAGGATGGCAAGCCGGTCGCCATCGGGGATGATCGTGGTCATCGCGCGATTGTCGCGGCCAATGGCGCGCTTGAGACGGCCGACTGCCGCCTGCGCCTCGGGCGTGAGGCGCACCGTCTGGGGGCGTCCGTTGCGGAAGGCCGCCTGCGTGTCGCCGGCCGCCCCGATGACGAGGATGGTGTCGGCAAAGACCTGTTCCGCGGTCGTCGCGCCCAGCGTGGTTTCAAGGAACGCACGGTCGACGGGTTTGGAATAGACGGCGCGCGCGGCATCATCCCAATAGGCATTGTCGTGCGCATAATCGGCAAGGCGGGTGACCATGTCCCTGACCGCCGCCGAGACGGCCACGCGCGACCGCTGGGCCTCCACCTGATTGACCTGTGCCACTGTCTGGTAGAGCGCCAGACCGATGGTCACGAAGAACAGCAGGAGGACAGGCACGACCAGCCGGATCAGACGCTGGCGCGTCGGCTTCATCAGTTCGGGCGGATCATGGCGCGTCACCCCTGCAGTGTCGCTGCAGGGGCTTAAGAATTCTTTGCTTTCTCGCGCTTTTCCAAGGGATTACTTGTCCCTTGCGGAGCGGGTTCAATCCAGATTGGTGTCTTTGAGCCAGGCGCGCACGGCCGGGCCGATATCGGCCCGCTGCAGCGCGAGCGCGATGTTGGCGGTGATGAACCCGGCCTTGTCGCCGCAGTCATAGCGGGTGCCGTCAAAGGTAACCGCGTGGAAGGGCTGCTTGCCGATCAGCTGCTGCATCGCATCGGTCAGCTGGATCTCGCCGCCCGCACCTTTTTCCTGCGCTTCCAGAATGCGCATGACTTCGGGCTGGAGGATGTAGCGGCCGGAGATGATCAGATTGGACGGCGCGTCCTCCACCTTCGGCTTTTCGACGAGGCCCAGAACTTCGGTGATCTTGCCGTGCGTTTCGCCGGGCTTGATCACACCATAGCTCGACACCTTTTCGCGCGGCACTTCGAGCACGGAAATGACGTTGCCGCCCGTCTCTTCATAGGCGTCCATCATCTGCTTCATGCAGCCCGGCGACCCGGCCATGAGTTCATCGGGCAGGAAGATGGCAAAGGGTTCATCGCCCACAATGTCGCGCGCGCACCAGATGGCGTGGCCAAGGCCCAAAGGCTCCTGCTGGCGGACATAGGCACAATTGCCCGGCCCCAGACGCGTGGGTTCAAGCACGGAGAGGTCCTTGCCCCGGTCGCTCATCGTGCGTTCGAGTTCATAGGCGATGTCGAAATGGTCTTCGATCGCGCTTTTGCCGCGACCGGTGACGAAGATCATCTGCTCGATGCCCGCCTCGCGCGCCTCATCGACAGCATATTGGATCAACGGACGGTCGACGACAGGCAGCATTTCCTTGGGCATCGCCTTGGTCGCGGGCAGGAACCGCGTGCCCAGACCGGCAACTGGAAAAACCGCTTTACGAACCTTGCGCATGTAATCCCCCTCAAAGGCTTGGGGGCCTTTATCAACCGGGCTCATGCGAGGGGAAGCCTTGACAGAAATTTAATGCGGGCGGAAATAGAACAAAGAGTGAACATGACTGATTCGCATCCTTCGCTTGCGCGGCTTAAACGCCGGATCGACGCACTTGGTCCCGCAGCCTCCAGCGGGCGTTGGGGTCTTTTGTCCTTCGGACTGGAGGCACTCGACGCGCGGCTCGGCGGCGGGCTGGCCAAGGGGGCGGTGCATGAGGTGCTGCCAGCAAGCGGCCTGGATGCGGCAAGTGCGGCGGCATTCGCACTGATGCTGGCCGCGCGCGCCGGGGATGTTTCGGGCACGATCCTGTGGGTGTCGACCGATGCCGAACTGCGCCGCCATGGCGCGCCTTATGGCCCCGGCCTCGCCGAACTGGGGCTGGCCCCCGACAGGATGATGCTGGTGACCGCGCCCGATGAACTCGCCGGCCTGAAGGTCGCGTCGGACAGCCTCGCCTGCGCCGGGCTCTGTGCGGCGGTGATCGAGGCCGGGGCCGCCAAGCGGCTTGACCTCACCGCCAGCCGCCGCCTTGCGCTGGCAGCGGAAAAATCGGGCGTCACCGCACTCATCCTGCGCGGCAGCGACACGATGATCGCCAGTGCAGCCGCCTCACGCTGGCAGGTCGCGGCCGCCCCCTCGGTGCCCTTGCCGGGTCAGGCACCGGGGCGGACCGGCCTGTCACTCTCGCTCGTGCGCCACCGGGGCGGGGCGCGTCCTTTCGACATGTGTGTGGAGTGGGATCATGACCGGACAGCCTTCAGCGAACCGGCGCTATTGCGCCCTGTTCCTGCCGTTGCTGAGTGCCGATCGATGGTTGCGTGACCATCCCGGCGAGACTGGCCAAGGAGACAGGGGCCCTCGCCTCTTCACCGAGAAGCAGGCCGGCGCCATGCGCGTCATGGCGGTCGATGAGGTCGCGCTGAGCCTCGGCCTTGCGCCCGGCATGATGCTCGCCGATGCCCGCGCCCGTGTGCCCGAGGTGCAGGCGGTGCCGCATGACCCAGAGGCCGATGCGCACCTGCTGGAGGCGATTGCAGAGGACTGTGACCGCTACACCCCCTCGGTCGCGCTCGACCCGCCCGATGGCCTGATCCTCGACATCACGGGCTGTGCGCATCTGTGGGGCGATGAGGCGGGGCTGGTGAGCGCGCTCGTCGCCCGGCTGGCCGATGGCGGGATGACGCTGCGCGTCGCGCTTGCCGAAACGCCCGACAAGGCGCGTGCCCTCGCCCGGCATGGTGGCGAGCTGCTGCGCGCCGGACGTCGCATCGCGCCTGATCGACTGAACGAGGCACGCCTGCCCTATGTCCCGGCTTCTGTGTCGGTCGATCATCTGCCGGTCGCCGCGCTTGGGCTGGCCGAGGAACGCACGACCGCCCTGAAGCGCGCCGGGCTGACGCTGCTCGGCGATCTTGCCAGCCGCCCGCGCGTGCCGCTGGCCGCGCGCTTCGGGCCCGAAGCTGTCACCCGGCTGGCGCGCGTGCTGGGTGAGGAGGATGTGCGGATCACCCCGCGCCGCACGCCGCCTGCGCTCTCCTTCGCGCGCCGCTTTGCCGAACCCGTGGCCCGCACCGACTTCGTCCTCACAACGCTGGCTGATCTGGTGCGCGAAGGGGCGGCGGAACTCGCCCGGCGCGGCGCAGGCGGGCGCGATTTCGCCAGCCGCCTGTTCCGCAGCGACGGCACGGTCCATGCCCTCAGCATTGGCACGGGGCAGGCAACGCGCGACGCCGACCTTGTGATGCGGCTGTTCCAGGAGCGGATCGAGACGCTCGCCGATCCGCTCGACCCCGGTTTCGGCTATGACCTGATCCGCCTCGACATTCCGGTGGCCGAACCCCTCGCCGTCACCCAGACCGATCTCGACCGCAACACGGCCCCCGCACGCGAGGTGGCGCTCCTCGCCGACCGGCTGGGCGTGCGGCTGGGGCAAGGGCGGGTGCGGCGCTTTGCGGCGGGCGACAGCCATATTCCGGAATGCGCCGGCTTCACCGTGCCCGCCCATGCGCCGGTGCTGCCGCTTGCCAGCCATCCGACACCGGGCGAGCCGCCGATGCGGCCCTTACGCCTCTTTGATCCGCCGCAGATCGTCGATGTCATCGCCGAGGTGCCCGATGGCCCGCCGCGCCGCTTCCGCTGGCGGCGCCAGACGCATGACATCACCGCCTTTGAAGGGCCGGAACGGATCGCCGCCGAATGGTGGAAGCGCAAGGACGGCGGCGGGCTGACGCGCGATTATTACCGCGTGGAGGACAGCCAGGGCCGCCGCTTCTGGCTGTTCCGCCACGGGCTCTATGGCAGCGAGAAGCCCAACCCCGACTGGTATCTCCATGGCCTGTTCGGATGAAGGTCGGCCCGCTTTTGCCGAACTGGTCGCGGCCACCGCCTTCTCCTTCCTGCACGGCGCGTCGCAGCCCGCCGACATGGTCACGGAAGCGATTGCGCTCGGCCTGACCGGACTGGGGATCGCCGACCGCAACAGCGTGGCAGGCGTTGTCCGCGCGTGGCGCGCGCTGGAGGAATTGCAGGAGGCGGGCGAGGCGCATGACTTCCGCCTCGTCTCCGGCGCCCGCCTCGTCTTTGCGGATGGCACGCCCGACATCGTTGCCTACCCGCTCACCCGGCGCGGCTGGGGGCGGCTGACCCGGCTGCTCACCATTGGCAATCTGCGCACCGACAAGGGGAGCTGCCTGCTCAACTTCACCGATCTCGCGGCGTGGTGCGAAGAGATGGCGCTGATCGTCCTGCCCGGGCGGATTGCGCCCGCGCCCGTTGGCACCACACCGCTCGGCAGCTCCCCGCTGGCTGCCAAGCTCACGCTCCTCGCCAACCGGACGCCGCATCTGTGGCTCGGCATCGCGATGCACCGCACCGGGCGCGACCGGCGGCGGCTGGCGGAGATGAAGGCGCTCTCCAAGGAAACCGGCGTTCCGCTCATCGCCATCAACGATGCGCTTTATGCAACGCCCGAGGACCGGCCGCTTCAGGACATCCTGACCTGCATCCGCGAGAAGACGACCATCGACAAAGCGGGCCGGAAACTCGCGGCCAATGCGGAACGGCATCTGAAGACCCCCGGCGAGATGGCGCGCCTGTTCGCCGACGCGCCTGAGGCTCTGGCCGAGACGACGCGACTCCTGAGCCTCATCGAGTTCGATCTCTCCCAGCTGGCCTATGACTATCCGCATGAGCCCGTCCCGCCCGGGTACAGCCCGCAAGGCTGGCTAGAGACGCTTGTTCAGCAGAAATGCGCCGACCGCTGGCCCGAGGGCACGCCGCCCAAGCTCGCCGCCCTGCTCGCCGAGGAATTGGAGATCATCGACCGGCTGCATTACGCCGCCTATTTCCTGACCGTCCATGATGTCGTCCAGTTCGCGCAGGGGCGCGGCATATTGTGTCAGGGGCGCGGCTCGGCGGCGAATTCCGCCGTCTGCTTCGTGCTGGGCATCACTGCGGTCGACCCGGCCAGGCACAGCCTGCTCTTTTCCCGCTTCATCTCCGAAGAGCGCCGCGAGCCGCCCGACATCGACGTCGATTTCGAGCATGAGCGGCGCGAGGAGGTGATGCAGTACATCTATGAACGCTATGGCCGCCACCGCGCGGGCATCGTCGCAACCGTCATCCATTACCGCCCGCGCAGCGCAGTGCGCGAGGTGGGCAAGGCGCTCGGCCTGACCGAGGACATCACCCAGCGCCTCTCCTCGACCGTCTGGGGCAGCTATTCCTCAACGATGGATGCCAAGCGCTTTGCCGAGACCGGCTTTGACCCCGACAATCCCGAAATCGCGCGGCTCAACCATTTCGTGCAGAAGATCCTGCATTACCCGCGTCACCTGTCGCAGCATGTCGGCGGCTTCGTGCTGACCGAGGACCGGCTGGACGAGACGGTGCCCATCCTCAACGCCGCGATGGAGGACCGCACCTTCATCGAATGGGACAAGGACGATATCGACGCGCTGGGCCTGATGAAGGTCGATGTCCTCGCGCTCGGCATGCTGACCTGCATCAGGAAGGCGTTCGACATGATCGCGGATCTGCGCGCCCACCCCGGCCCGCCGCTGACCCTCTCCAACATCCCCGATACCGACGACGACGTGTTCGACATGCTGTGCAAGGGCGACAGCATCGGCGTGTTTCAGGTCGAAAGCCGCGCACAGATGAACATGCTGCCCCGGATGCGGCCGCGCACTTTCTACGATCTCGCCATTCAGGTCGCCATCGTCCGGCCCGGCCCCATTCAGGGCGACATGGTCCACCCCTATCTGCGGCGGCGGCAGGGGCGTGAGAAGGTCGACTTCCCCTCGCCCGCCCCGCCGCATGACCCCAATGAGCTGCGCGATGTGCTCGGCAAGACATTGGGCGTGCCGCTCTTTCAGGAACAGGCGATGAAGCTCGCCATTGTCGCGGCTGAATTCACGCCGTCCGAGGCGAACCAGCTGCGCCGCGCGATGGCAACGTTCCGCAACCTCGGCACGATTGACGCCTTTCGCGACAAGCTGATCGAAGGGATGGCGCGGCGCGGCTATGCGCGGGAGTTTGCCGAGCGTTGCTTCAAGCAGATTGAGGGCTTCGGCTCCTATGGCTTTCCGGAAAGCCACGCCATCGCCTTTGCCCGGCTCGTCTGGGTCTCCTCCTGGATCAAGCACCATTACCCCGCGGTGTTCGCCGCCGCTTTGCTCAATTCGCAGCCCATGGGGTTCTATGCGCCCGCGCAAATCGTCCGCGATGCGCGTGAACACGATGTGGAGGTGCTGCCCATCGATGTGAATGAGAGCGGGTGGGACAATGTCGTTGATCGCCGCGCAGATGGCGCGCTCATCCTGCGGCTGGGCATGCGGCAGATGTCCGGCTTTCGCGAGGATTGGGCCGATGCGATTGCCGCGCGCCGCCCCTTTGCCTCGGTGGAGGACCTCGCGCGCAAGGCGGTGCTGCCGTCGCGCGCGCTCAAGCTGCTCGCCGATGCCGATGCCTTCCGCTCCATCGCGCTCGACAGGCGCGAGGCGCTGTGGGACGTGCGCCGCACGCCGACCGATGAGCTGCCCCTGTTCGCTGCCGCCCGCGCAAGGGAGTTGGGGGCGGAGGAAGACATGGCGCTCCCCACCATGCATCTGGGCGAGCATGTCGTCGCGGATTACCAGACGATCCGCCTCTCGCTCAAAACCCATCCGATGGCGCTGCTCCGCCCCGTCTTCCGGGCCGAGCGTGTCCTCTCCTGTGCGGAACTGATGCTGGCGAAGGCGGGTGCGCGCGTGACGGTTGCGGGCCTTGTCCTCGTCCGGCAGCGGCCCGGCAATGGCAAGGCGATCTTCGTCACGCTGGAGGATGAAAGCGGCATCGCCAACATCATCATGTGGGCCCGCACCTTCGAGACGCAGCGCCGCGCCGTCATGGCATCCCGCCTGATGCAGGTGTCCGGCGAGGTCCAGCGCAGCCCCGAAGGCATCGTCCACCTGATGGCCCACCGCATCACCGAACGGAACGCAGAGATCGAGCGCCTGTCCGACCAGCGGCGCTTGGACCCCCAACTCAGCCGCGCCGACGAATTCGCCCACCCGCAACATCCGAGAATGCGGCACCCGAGGGATGTAAGGATATTTCCAAAGTCACGGGATTTTCATTGAGGGGGCAGGACATGCTTGATCCGGATGTCCCGCAGGCCGAGAAGAGGCCTGAGCGGATCGGCCAACACCGAACCAGCTAGCCCGCGCCGCATCTATCTCGGGGAGACGCACGTGAACCACCCACGGCAATGGTTTGGTCAAAAGCGGTTCGGGATCGGCTATGGACCACGCACGTGGGAAGGCTGGGCCATCGTCGGCATCGCCATTGTGATCGCGATGGCTTTGAAAAAGGGATAGCGCGCCTTCACCCCCGCGTCGCCCCGTGCTTGACACGGGGCTTGGCTAACCTCCGTCCGGTTTCGTACCGCGCTCGCTGGATACCACGGCTCCCGGAGAGCGAGACATTCGGGCACCGCGCCAAACGGAATAACGCAAGAAAAGCCTAGCCCCGTGTCAGGCACGGGGCGACGGGGTGGCTTGTGAAGCGTGGCAGTCCAAATCAGTCCTGACAACGACCCACTAAAGCGCGCCTAAAGGTAAGGACTTCACCGCGTGGTCCAAAGGCTATCGATATAATCGGCTTTCCATCAACAAAACCGACAGGGAAAAAGTGCTCGTCCCCCTTAGTCAGTTCCGGCGGCCCTTCGGCAATGCTCGGTTCCAAAGGTGCGCGAATAACCATGCCAATCTTTGCCCGCTCATAAGCATATGGAACGGCGACATTGGACCCGACGATTCGAAGCCGAACTCTGCTCAGCTCGAACATAGGCCCACCAATGGCTGCATAGCATCCTAGGATTCTTGTCGTGTCCTGGGACTGCTTAAGCTCCACGTGATCGCAGCCGCCTATGGCTAGGAAAACAGGTAAGATGGAAGCCAACTTCCGAGTGGTCATGTAGAGCTGCAACAAGTTAGGGACCACATTGCGCTAGGCTCCCTCCGACCTTGCCCACCAGTACACCGGCAGCCCCGCAATCATCAGCAGGAAGCTGTACCCGCTCGCCTCGATCCCGGCGCCCCAGAGGGACCAGAGGCCGAAGAGCAGGCCGGCCACCGCTGCGCCGACGGCGATGCGGCGCTTCAGGGCAACCAGCGCGCAGGCGAGGTAGAGCCAGAGCGTGACCGAGGTGGTGAGCAGGGCCATGAAGGTGAAGAGGCCGCCCATTGAGCGGCTGCTATTGGCGAGGACGAGGAGGCTGGCGAGGAGGCTTGCCGCGATCATCGGACCGGCGGGGACGCCATTCCGCGCGGTGCGGCCAAACCAGCGCGGCATCAGGCGGCGCTGCGCCATTTCATAGGGGACTTCGCCCTGCACCAGCACCCAGCCATTGACCGCGCCGACCGCGCTGATCGCGGCGAAGAGCGCGACAAAGGCGGCGGGGCCGGGGGACCAGAAGGTCGCGACGAACAGCTCAAACGGGGCGTTAGAAGTCTGGACCTTGTCCGCCGGCAGCATCAGCGCGATGCCCGAACAGACGATGAAGTAGAACACCCCGCACAAAAGCGCGCCGAGGAAGGTCGCGCGCGGCACGTTGACCGCCGGGTTCTCGATCTTGCCCGAGGCCGCACACGCAGCCTCAAAACCCACCATGGCCCATAGCGTGATGGCGGCGGCCTGATTGATGCCGCCGAGCGACAGCGTTTCGGGTGCAAAAGGCTTGATCGCAGCACCCCCCTCCCGCCCGAGGACGAGGAAGATCAGCACCGCAACGACAATCAGCGGCGTCAGCTTCAGCACCGTTGTCAGCACCTGAAACCCGCCCGCGGAGCGCGTGCCCATCAGGTTGACGAGCGTGACCGCCCAGATGACGCCCGCCGCCGAGAGCGCGGGATGCGCGCCGAGGAGGGGCAGGAAGCTCGCCGCATAAGAGACCGCGCCGATCGAGATCGTCGCCGTCCCCGCCCAGACCGAGACCCAGAAGCTGAACCCGATGAGAAAGCCGGCGACCGGGCCGAAGCTCCGCTCCACCAGTTCGGCAGGGCCAATCGGGCCGTCGGCGGCGGCTGTCAGCCGGGCGAGCACATGGGCCAGACAGAGCGCGCCTGCGATCGTTACGATCCAGCCGAAGACGGCGTTCCAGCCAAAGGGCGCGAGGCTTGCGGGCAGAAGGAACACGCCCGAGCCGATCATGTTGCCGATGACGAGCGCGACCGTCATCCACAGGCCGAGCTTGCGGCCCTCAACGCGCGCCGCAGCGGGCGGCGGCTTGGAAACGGAAGATGTCATCCCGGCAGGTCTGCCCGATGACGCCCCCTCCCGCAAGCAGGAGGGGGCAGATCAGTCATCAGAACTTGCGGGCGAGCTTCACGCCGACGACGCGCGGGCGGATCAGCGTGTCGTAGAAGACGCCACCCGAAGCCGTGGCACCCCCTGCGTCACCGCAGACCGACTCGTTGCACTGCAGGCCGACATTCACGATCCCGCGCGAGTTCAGGAGGTTGGTCGCGAAGATCTCGGCGGTCCACAGATCGTTCTTCGCGCCGAAGCTGACGTCGACCGTCGTATAGGACTTCAGATCGCCCTTGATGCCGCCTTCGACGATGCGCAGATCGCTCTTGCGGCCGCTGGTGTGGTTGCCCGCCACCTGCACATGGCCATTCCAGCCCATCAGCGGGAACTCATAGCGCGCAATGGCATTGCCCTTGAACTTGGGCGTGACCGGCAGGCGCGAGCCCGACGGAGCAAGCAGTTCGTTCGTCTGGCCCTGCGGCCCGGGCAGGGCGCAATCAAACGACGCATTTGCGATCTTGCAGAAGTCGCGGCGGATGCTGGCGTCATTATAGCTCATGCCCGCCGTGAGCGAGAGGCCGCCCATGCGATAGCCCATGTCCATTTCGATGCCGCGGATGCGCGCGACACCGGCGTTGCGGACTTCGGTCAGGCCGTTGGCGCCGAGGAAGGACAGCTGAATGTCGTTCCAGTCGAGCTGATAGGCGGCACCATTGAAGCGGAAGCGCCCGAACGTCGTCTTCCAGCCGAGTTCATAATTGTCGATCTGGTCGCCCAGATAGGGCGGCAATGTCCCGCGACGGTTGACACCGCCCGGACGGAAGCCGCGCGACCAGGTCGCATAGACGAGCGCCTTGTCATTGAACTTGTAGGTCGCGTTAAGCTTGTGGATGAAGTCGCTGTCCGACGTCGTCTTGTCGACATTGGTGCAGGGGCTGCCCGGGACGAGGATCGGCACCGGCGTTCCCGCCGGGTTCGCACGGCGGGTCGTCCCATCGGTGTTGAGACACGCGGCCTCACCCGTCTTGCTCGAATAGCCGGCCGAATAGCCGAAAAAGCCCTGCAGCGAGTTCTTGTACTTGTAGACGCGAATGCCGCCCGTGAGCGTCAGCTTGTCGGTCACATCGAACGACAGCTCACCAAAGGCCGCCTGGTCGCGGTCGATGCGTTCCTGCTTGGTCAGCCAGATGTTGCTGTCAGTGCCGGTCACCGTGATCGCATCGGCGATGTTGTCGATGATGTAGTTCTGTTCGATATTATGTTCCTGGCGCTGCCAGAACAGGCCCGCGATCAGGCGCAGGCGGTTTTCCTGCGGCGAGGAGATGCGGAATTCCTGGAAGTACTTTTTGTACTTGTCCTTGCCGACAATATACTGGTTCGGGCTGACGAGGTTGCCAGCATTGTCGTAGAAATAGGCACCATAGCCCGCGATGGCGTCATAGAAGTAGGAATAGTCCGAATAGTCGGATTGCACCTTGTCGCGGCGGTTGAGATAGCCGTTGGCGTAGGTCAGATCCCAGTTGCCGAGCTTGCCCTGAATGGTGAGGCCGGCATTCCACCATTTGTCGGTCGATCCTTCCGGATTGTACTGGATCGTCTGGTACCGCAGACCGCGTTCTTCGGCATAGGAGCCGTTGGTCTTCTGGATCTGGCCCATGACCGAGGGCGTCACCGTCCAGTTGTCATCCAGATCGATGCCGAGCGCGATGCGGCCGCCATAGGTTTCAGCGTCGTTATAGTTCTTCTCGACCAAGGCGGCATTGTTCTGCGTGATGCCCGAGGTCGGATAGGTGCGGCTGCCCGCGATATTGTCGATATAGCCGCCATCGCGGCGGTACCAGCCCACGGCGCGCACCGCGACATTGTCGGCGAGCGGCGCGTTGATGAAGCCTTCGACGGTGCCACCGAAATCCCCATGCGACACATTGTTCAGTTCGGTGCTGAGTTCGCCGTAAAAGCCCTTGGTGTCAGGCTTGTTGGTGACGAGCTTGATCGTCCCGGCCATCGAGCTGGCGCCATAGAGCGTGCCCTGCGGCCCGGCGAGCGCTTCGACGCGCGCCATGTCGTACACATGGATGTCGAGCGCGCCCTGAATGGTCGTGATCGGCTGTTCATCCAGATACATGCCGACCGTCGGCTGCGAGGTGGAGTGGTTGGCGTTCTCGCCCGAGGCGACCGCGCGGAAATAGACCTGGCTGAAGCCGGGGCCCGCCGTCTGGATCGTGACCGAGGGGAGGAACTTCACATAGTCGGCGAATTCCTGCACCTGCAGCTGGTCGAGCTTTTCAGTCCCGATCGCCTGAATGGAGAGCGGCACGCTTTGCAGCGATTCATCGCGCTTCAGCGCGGTGACGATGATGTCGTCGTTGGAGTCCTCTGCAGCTTCCTGTGCGACAGCCATGGCCGGCATCAGCATGGTGCTGCCAAGAAGCGCAGCGAGAGCGGCGCGATGCGCGCGACGAATGGTCATGTGGGACTCCCTCAAATTCTGTTTTCGGGCGAGAGAATGTGCCCTGGCGGAGTCGCGGTCAATGTTGCAGTGCGATGACATCCACAATCAGACGGGTGTATTGCATAAATGCAACACCCGTTCGACCTAGGCCGGAACCTCGGGATAGGCGGTCAAAACGGGTCCGAGCGCCGCCTTCAGTTCGTCCAGATAGGGCTCGAACATCAGCCATTGATCGGTACCATCCTTGAAGATCGGGCGGCGCACCTGTTCGGAACTGGCCGTACGCACGGCGCGGTCCGTCTCCCAGAAACGCAGGCAGCTCTCCTCGAACGGCAGGCCAAGGGCATCGAGCAGACGCCGGATTTCGCGCGTGCTGTCCTCGACCATGTCTTCATGGAACATGCGGACCACGCGCCCCGGCAGGACGCCGTCGATATGCGCCATGAAATCCACATAGTCCGCATAATAGCGGCCGATATCGGTGAGGCTGTAGGTAAAGCCCTGACCACGCGCGAAATGCTGTTTGAAGTTGGAAAAGCAGCACGCCATCGGGTGACGTCGCGCATCGATGATCCGCGCATTTGGCAGGATCAGGTGGATGAGCCCGACATGCAGCCAGTTATTGGGCAGCTTGTCGATGAAGAAGGGCTTGCCCGTCTTGCGCTGAATGCGGGTGCGCTCAAGGAAGCTCTCACCCATGTGGCGAAGGTCATCGGCGGAGGCTTCGGCCAGGCGGCGCGGCCAATGGTCGATGCCGCCCAATTGCGCCGCGATATGCGGCATGTCGGGCAGTTCCATCGTGCCTTCGACCAGCGAGTGGCTGGACAGAATTTGCTCCAGCAAGGTCGAGCCCGCACGCGGCAGACCAAGGATGAAGACAGGGTCCGCCGCTTCGCAGCCCTGCCCTGCGCGCGCGGCGAAAAATTCCGCCGTGAAGAGCGCCTTCGCCGCTGTCACATGACGCGAAACGTTGCGCTCATGGCTTTCGAGTTCGGCCGCGCGCAGCCGATTGCCCTCGGCATAGTGCCGGAAGGCGGCGTCTGCATCCTTCCGGTCTTCCAGCGCCTTGCCCAGCGCGAAGTGGAGATGAAAGCGATCCTCGGTCGAGATGTCGGTGCGCGTCAGCCCTGCGTCCATCAGCGCGATATCGGCATCGTCGAAGCGGACCGTCTTCAGATTGGCCAGGCTCCACCAGACCTCGCCCAAGGCCGGCGTGATGTCGAGCGCACGGCGATAGGCGGCCACGCTGTCGGCCTGACGCCCCACCGTCTTGAGCAAATGGCCGTAGGACATCCAGATCTTGGGCTGGTCGGGGAACCGCTCCAGCACTGAGCCATAGAGCGCGATCGCTTCGTCATAGTCGCCAAGCCGCCCCTTGGCCGCTGCCTTCAGGCTGTCATGCGCGACATCGTCGGGGTCGAGCGCGGCCAGCGCCTCCAGCTCCGCGATCGCTTCGCTGGCGCGGTTCTGGCGGTAGAGCACAAGCGCCAGATTGGACCGCGCGGGGATGAAGTTCGGCGCCAGCTCAACCGCGCGACGCAACAGCGCCTCGGCGTCCTTCATCCGCCCGATGCGGCCGGCCAGTTCGGCCATCATGCGGATCGCCGCCACGTCGAACGGATCGGCCTTCAGGTGCTGGCGCAGCAGCGGCTCGGCGTCGTGCAGGCGGTTCTCATTGAGCGCGACGGCGGCTTCCAAGAGGCGCGGATTGCGCAGCTGGCGGGAGAAATCGGGCTGGGGAACGGCGGTGGCCATGGCTACATCCGCTCCGCCTGCGCAACGGCATCGGCCGCGCGAAGCGCCGCCAGAATGCGGGTCAGATGCTGCAGGTCACGCACTTCCAGATCGACGATGAAGGTGTGGAAGCTCGCGTCGCGGTTTTCCATCCGCAGGTTGATGATGTTGGCCTCGTTCTGGCCGAAGATGCCCGCCATCACCGCAAGCCCGCCCGGCTGATTGCGGACGACGACATTGAGCCGCGCGGTCCCGCCGTCCGACCCATCGCCCCAGGCGAGATCGAGCCAGTCCGCATCGACCCCGTCGGCCAGACGCGGACAGTCGATCGTGTGTACCTCAATCGCTTCATCGGGCCGCCGCAGGCCAACGATCCGGTCCCCCGGCACCGGACGGCAGCATTGGGCGAGGTCGAAGGCGACGCCGGGCCGCAAGCCCCGGATCGAGATCGCCTGACGCTGGCCGGGCAGCTTGCCATTGGCCTTGGCCGAAGACCCGGGCATGAGCGCGTCCATCAGCTGCGCATCGGTGATCGACTGCCGCGCGACGGCCTTCATCAGCTCGTCCTCGTCTTTCAGCTTGAGCCTTTTGATCGCTTCGGTCATCGCATTCTTGCCGAGCTTGCCCGGCAGGCGCCCGGCAATTTCGTCATAGATGCTGTGGCCAAGGGCGATCAGCTCATCCTCTTCCTTGTTCCGCACGAAGCGGCGGATGGCAGCACGCGCCTTGCCGGTGACGGCAAAGCTCAGCCAGACGGGCTGCGGCTCCTGCGCCTTGGATTTCAGGATCTCGACCTGGTCGCCATTCTCGATGGGCGTGCGCAGCGGCACGACGCGGCCGTTGATCTTTGCACCGACCGCCGTGTCGCCCAGCGTCGTGTGGATCGCATAGGCAAAGTCGACCGGCGACGCGCCCTTGGGCAGCTGGATCAGCTCCCCCTTGGGCGTGAAGGCGAAGATCCGGTCCTGATACATCGCCATGCGCGTATGTTCGAGCAGCTCTTCCGGGCTCTCGGCATGGTCGAGAATTTCAACGAGATCCTGAATCCACGCCGTCTGCGCTACGGGCTCTCCGATCCCCGATTTATAGGCCCAGTGCGCCGCATAACCATATTCGGCCTGCGCGTGCATCTCGCGGCTGCGGATCTGGATTTCGATGCGCACCTTTTCATTGTGGATGACCGAGGTGTGGAGCGAGCGGTATCCGTTGCGCTTCGGTGTCGAGATGTAATCCTTGAACCGGCCGGGCACCATCGGCCAGCGACGGTGGATGATGCCCAGCGCGTTGTAGCAGGCTTCGGTGTCGGGCACGATCGCGCGGAAGGCCATGACGTCGGACAGCTGTTCAAAGCTGATGTGCCGTTCCGCCATCTTGCGCCAGATCGAATAGGGATGCTTTTCGCGCCCGCTGACCTCCGCCTCGATCCCGGCGCGAGACAGCAGCATCTTCACGCCCGAGCTGATCCGCGCAATGCGGTCTCCGCCGCCTTCCTGCAACTGTTCCAGCCGCTTGGTGATCGAGGCATAGGCTTCGGGCTCAAGTTCGCGGAAGGAGAGCGTCTGCATCTCCTTCATGAACTCATACATGCCGATCCGCTCGGCGAGCGGCGCATAGATGTCCATCGTCTCGCGCGCGATCCGGCGGCGCTTGTCCTCATTCTTGATGAAGTGCAGTGTGCGCATGTTGTGAAGCCGGTCAGCCAGCTTCACCAGAAGCACGCGGATGTCGTCCGACATGGCGAGCAGGAACTTGCGCAAATTCTCCGCCGCCCGCTCATTCTCGGTCAGCGCCTCGATCTTGGACAGCTTGGTGACGCCGTCCACCAGCCGCGCGACATTGGCGCCGAACAGCTTTTCGATCTGTTCGGGCGTGGCGAGCGTATCTTCAATTGTATCGTGGAGGATCGCAGTCGCAATCGTCTCATCATCGAGCTTGAGGTCGGTCAAAAGGCCCGCGACCTCGATGGGGTGGCTGAAATAGGGATCGCCCGACGCGCGCAGCTGCGTCCCATGGGCCTTCATGGAAAACACATAGGCCTTGTTCAGCAGATCCTCGTCCGCTTCCGGGTCGTAACCCTTTACCTTTTCGACAAGTTCGTACTGACGCAACATGTGCCCAATGTGGCGGACGGCAGCATGTTTGCGCAAGGGGAAAGGGCACCGGAACGGCGAACAGCACGCCAGAGTTGCCGGATCGGCGGCCATTGCGCGCCCCGCCGCGCGCGTCTAGGGCACTGAAAAAATTCGCCAGAAGGGGACGCACATTGGCCAGCACGTTCACTCCGGTCATCTCCGCAACGGGTCTTTACACCCCGCCCGACAGCATCTCGAACGAAGAGCTTGTCGACAGCTTCAACGCCTATGTCGCGCGCTTCAATGCCGAACATGCGGCGGAGATTGCGGCGGGCGAGATTGAGGCCCTGCAGCCGAGTTCGGTCGAGTTCATCGAGAAGGCGAGCGGGATCAAGGCCCGCCATGTCGTGTCCAAGGCGCCGATCCTCGACCCGGACATCATGTGCCCGCGCATCCCGGAACGCCCCAATGAGGAATTGTCGATCCTCGCCGAAATGGGCGTGGCGGCCGCCAAGCAGGCGCTCGCGCGCGCTGGACGCGACGCGGCCGATGTCAATGCGGTCCTGTGCGCCTGTTCCAACCTGCAGCGCGCGTACCCCGCCATCGCCGTCGAAATTCAGGATGCGCTCGGCGTTCAGGGCTTCGGCTTTGACATGAACGTCGCCTGCTCGTCCGCCACCTTCGGCATCCAGACGGCGGCGGACTTCATCCGTGCGGGCAACGCACGGTCGGTGCTCGTCGTGAACCCGGAAATCTGCTCGGGCCACCTCAACTGGCGCGACCGCGACAGCCACTTCATCTTCGGCGATGTGGCGACTGCCATCCTTGTTGAAGAGAAGGCGATGGCGCCCGCTGCACATTGGGAAATCCTCGGCACAAAGCTGAAGACGCAATTCTCCAACAACATCCGCAACAATTTCGGTTTCCTCAACCGGGCGGCCCCCGAGGGAATTGGCGCGCGCGACAAGCTGTTCGTCCAGGAAGGACGCAAGGTGTTCAAGGAAGTCGTGCCGATGGTGTCGGACATGATCGTCCAGCAGCTCGACCATCTGTCGCTGTCGGCCGACCAGCTGCGCCGCATGTGGCTGCACCAGGCCAATGCAGGCATGAACCGGCTGATCGCGTCACGCGTTCTCGGCCATGAGGCGGAGCCTGACGAAAGTCCGACCGTGCTCGATACCTATGCCAATACCAGCTCGGCCGGTTCGATCATCGCGTTCCACAAGAACAGTGACGATCTGGTGGCGGGCGATATCGGGCTGATCTGTTCGTTCGGTGCCGGCTATTCGGCCGGAACCGTGTTTATCCGCAAAGCGGCTTGATCGCGCAGCCCCCAGCCCCCAGATAGACCCTATGCTGATTGAGACCGAAACCACGCCGAATCCGGCCACGCTCAAGTTCCTGCCCGGCCGCGCTGTCATGAGCGCGGGAACCCGCGACTTTGCCTCGCCGGAAGAGGCGGAGGCTTCCCCGCTCGCTGAGGCGCTGTTCACGCTCGGCGATGTCGAGGGCGTCTTTTTCGGGCGCGATTTCATCTCGGTCACGGCCGGTCCGGGCGCATCCTGGGCGCATCTGAAACCCGACGTGCTGTCGATCCTTGTCGATCATTTCTCGGCCAACATGCCGCTGTTCAAGCCGGCGTCGGCGACGTTCAGCGTGCCTGCCGAGGACGCCGACTATGGCGAGGATCCGGCCGATGCCGACATCGTTGACCAGATCAAGGACCTGATCGAAACGCGCATCCGCCCCGCCGTCGCCAATGATGGCGGCGACATCGTCTATCGCGGGTTCCGCGAAGGGCGTGTCTACCTGAAGATGCAGGGCGCCTGCGCGGGCTGCCCGTCATCGACCGCCACGCTCAAGAATGGCATCGAGCAGCTGCTCAAGCACTATGTGCCTGAAGTGAGCGAAGTGCTCGCGATCTGAACCACTCCAGAAATCAAGACAGGACAGACCATGGCCCAGCCTCTCAATGATGCGGCGCTCGATCAGCTTTTCCGCACGGCGCGCACCTTCAACGGCTATCTCGATACGCCGGTGACAACCGCACAGATGGACGCCATCTGGGAACTGATGAAGTTCGGGCCGACGTCTGCCAACTGCCTGCCCGCCCGCCTTGTCTGGTGCGCCAGCCAGGAGGCCAAGGAAAAGCTTGCGGCGCTCACCATGCCCGCCAATGGGGAGAAGATCCTGAACGCGCCCGTGACCGTGATCATCGGCATGGACATGGAGTTTTACGAGCAGCTGCCCGAACTCTTCCCGCACACCGATGCGCGCAGCTGGTTCGTCGGCAACGATGCGATGATCCATGCGACGGCCCTCCGCAACTCGACCCTGCAGGGCGCCTATTTCATGCTCGCGGCCCGCGCGCTGGGGCTTGATACAGGCCCGATGTCGGGCTTTTCGAACGACGCAGTGGACGCCGCCTTCTTTGCGGGCACCAAGGTGAAGTCGAACTTCATCTCCACGCTGGGCTATGGCGACCCCGCCTCGATCTTCGAGCGGTCGCCACGTCCGGGCTTTGACCGCTTCAACACGGTCCTCTGAGGCCCCGTGATCCTCGTCATCGAGACGGCAAGCACGGCCTGCTCGGTGGCCTTGATCGACGACGGTCAGGTCGTCGCGCACGTCCATGAAGACGTGGCGCGTGGCCATGCCGAACGGCTCGTCCCGATGATTGCAGAACTGCCGGAGGGCGGCCGGGCGGACGCCATCCTCGTCAATTGCGGTCCGGGCAGCTTTACCGGCGTGCGCGTGGGGCTCGCCGCGGCAAAGGCGCTCGGCCTTGCCTGGGGCGTGCCGGTGACGGGTTATTCCACCCACGCCCTGCTGGCCGCCGCCCTGTTCGACCAGCAGCCGGACCTGCCGGACGCGCTGATCGCCATTGAGGGCGGACATGGCGAAGTCTTCGTTCAGAATTTCACCGCGCATCCCCTTACCGCGCGCGATGCGCTCCGGTCGCTGCCGCCCGCCGACGTTCCTCCCTGTCCGCTGGCCGCCGGGTCCGCTGCCGGGCGCGTCTCAGCCGATGTGGCCATCATGATCGGTCCGGATGCCCGCCATGCCCGGCTGCTCCCGCCCGCATTCTGCTGCCTGCCGGCCACCGCAATCTATGGCCGCGCGCCGGATGCCAAGCCAAATCCGTGAACACAGCGGTCGACATCAAGGTCGGTGACTTTCGTTCCATCGACGAGATCATGCCCATCATGGAGGCCGCCTTTGATCCCGCCTTTGGCGAAGCATGGACGGCCGGACAATGTCTTGCGATGCTGACAATCCCCGGCACGCGATTACTGGTCGCAAGTCAAAGCGAAACTATTGCCGGTTTTGCGCTTTCCCGCACAGTCGTTGATGAATCAGAATTGCTTTTGATTGCCACGCATCCGTCTTTCCAAGGACAAGGGATTGGCACGCAGCTGGCAAGAGCAGTCATCGAAGATGTTGCGAAAAATGGTTCCAAATTGGTCTTTCTCGAAGTGAGAGAGGGCAATCCGGCACTTTCTCTCTATTTGCGTGTCGGTTTCCTACAAGTGGGGCGACGGGAAAAATACTATCGCGGCAAGACAGGCGAATATTTCAACGCACTAACACTGCGATATGAAATAGCGTCTTGAACATTATTCGATCGATCACTTATAACCGGAATGGTCGATAATGTTTTGGCAAATGCTGGGTGACAACGTCAAAGGCGGTCATCCAGTTTCAGAAAGCGAGACTTAAATGACCGAAGCTACTGACCTCAAGGAAACGCTGATCACGCTGACGGCCGACATTGTCGCAGCACATGTCAGCAACAACTCCGTCGCCGTTTCCGACCTTCCGCACCTTATCTCGAACGTGCATGGCGCACTGTCCGCCCTTGGCGGCCCGGTTGCACCGGCCGAAACCAAGCTGGAGCCGGCCGTTTCGGTGCGCGCCTCCATCAAGCCTGACTATATCGTCTGCCTGGAAGACGGTAAGAAGCTGAAGATGCTGAAGCGTCACCTGATGACGCACTATGGCATGACGCCCGATGACTATCGCGCCAAATGGGGTCTTCCCAAGGACTATCCGATGGTCGCGCCCAACTATGCCGAACAGCGCCGCACGCTTGCGGTGAAGATCGGCCTGGGTCGCAAGCCCGGCGCACGGCGCAAGAAATAACATTCTTTCCGCAACGCGAATTGGGGGCTAGAAGGTTGGGCATGTCCCAGTCTTCTGGCCCCGAGTTTTTCTGATGCACCGACATATCGACGTGGAAGCGCTGTGCCAGGAAAAGGGCTTGCGCATTACCGACCAGCGGCGCGTCATCGCCAAGGTTCTGTCCGAAGCCGCCGACCATCCCGATGTCGAGGCGGTGCATGAACGCGCGTCCGCGATTGATCCGGGCATTTCGATCGCGACCGTCTATCGCACGGTCCGCCTGTTTGAAGAGGCCGGCATTCTGGAGCGCCATGATTTCGGCGACGGCCGGTCCCGCTATGAAGCGGCTGCCGAAGCACATCACGACCATCTGATCGATGTCGAAACGGGCCGCGTGATCGAATTCGTCGATCCCGAGCTGGAGGCGCTGCAGAAGGTCATCGCCGAACGGCTGGGCTTCCGGCTCGTCGACCACCGCATGGAACTCTATGGCGTCGCGCTCGATCGCAAGAGCTGACGCCGCCCCGTTGCGGGCCTGGACGAGAATTGCGGCCATCGTCGTCGTCCTCGCCATTTTCATTCTGCCCCATCTGCTTTGGCGCGTCTTTGACAGGAAGTCCCCGATTGCCGGGCTGTTTCTGGCAAGTGCCGCAAAGATCGCCGGCATCGATGTTCGCGTCCAGGGCAAGGCTATCCGGCAGAACGTTCTCTACATCGCCAACCATGTCAGCTGGCTCGACATTCTGGCGCTGGCCGGGGCCACGCGCTGTGCCTTTGTTGCCAAGGCCGACATGAAGCCCTGGCCGCTGATCGGCTGGCTGACGACCAGCAACAACACCGTCTATGTCGAGCGCGAGAGCCGCCAGACCGCGCATCATCAGGCCAGCGCCTTGCAGACGGCGCTGCTGACGGGCCAACCGGTCACGCTCTTTCCTGAAGGGACGACCAATGACGGGCGTCAGCTGCTCACCTTCCGCACCTCGCTGGTGGCTGCGGTGACGCCCGCGCCAGAGCAGATTTCGATCCAACCTGTGGCCATCGACTATGGCGCGAACGCCCCCGAGATCGCCTGGGTGGGCGACGAGTCCTTTGGCAGCAATGCGCTACGCATTCTCGGGCGACGCGGGCGCACTGGCGTCACGCTTCATTTCCTTGCGCCCTTGTCCCATGCCGACTTTGCCGACCGCAAGGCGATCGCCGCGCACAGCCGTGCCGAGATTGCAGCGGCACTGGGCGTCAGCTAGGGCCAGCGCATGACTCGCCCCACCCCCAAGACCTTCCACGTCAAATCCTTCGGTTGCCAGATGAACGTCTATGACGGGGAGCGCATGGCCGAACTTATGGGGTCGGAGGGCATGGTCGCGGCGGGCAGCGAGACCGAGGCCGATCTGGTCGTGTTCAACACCTGCCACATCCGGGAAAAGGCCGCGGAGCGTGTCTATTCCGAAATCGGCCGCCAGCGCCGTGAGGACGGCACCCGCCCGATGATCGCCATGGCAGGTTGCGTCGCACAGGCCGAGGGCACCGAAGTCACCCGCCGCTCTCGCGATGTCGATATTGTGGTCGGGCCACAGGCCTATCACGCTTTGCCGCAGATGATCGCCCGCGCCAGCCGGGGCGAGCGCGTCCATGACCTTGACCTTCCGGGGCTCGAAAAGTTCGGCAAGCTTCCCGCCCGCAAGCGGACCGGCGCCACCGCCTTCCTGACCGTGCAGGAAGGCTGCGACAAGTTCTGCACCTATTGCGTCGTGCCCTATACGCGCGGCGGCGAGATCAGCCGCAGCTTTGCCGCCATCGTCGATGAAGCCAGGGGCCTGGTGGACGCCGGTGCGCGGGAGATCACGCTGCTCGGCCAGAACGTCAATGCGTGGCGCGAAGGCCAGCAGGGCCTTGAACACCTGATCCACGCCATTGCCGAGATCAGCGGGCTGGAGCGCATCCGCTACACGACCAGCCATCCGAACGACATGACCGACGGCCTGATCCGCGCCCATGCCGAAGTCGACAAGCTGATGCCGTTCCTGCACCTGCCCGTGCAATCGGGCAGTGACCGCATCCTGAAGGCGATGAACCGAAAGCACACGGCGGCCTCCTATCTCGCCATCATCGACCAGGTCCGCGCCGCGCGGCCTGACATTGCCATTTCAGGCGACTTCATTGTCGGCTTCCCGGGCGAGACCGAGGCCGAGTTTGAAGAGACGCTGGAGATCATCCGGGCGACCAATTACGCCATGGCCTTCAGCTTCAAATATTCGCCGCGCCCCGGCACGCCTGCGGCCACCATGGACGATCAGATCGCGCCCGACGTGATGGATGATCGGCTGCAGCGGCTGCAGGCCCTGCTCAACGAACAGCAGCTGGCCTTCAATCAGGCGAGTGTCGGCAAGCGCACCCGGGTGTTGCTCGAACGCGACGGAAAGCTGCCCGGCCAGAAAATTGGCAAATCGCCCTGGCTGCAGTCGGTTCATGTCATGACCGATGCACAGATCGGTGATATGGTCGACGTCGATCTGGTTTCTGCCGGGCCCAACAGCCTTGCGGGTTCTCTTGCGGACAAGGAGCTGAATGTCGCGTAAACCCCAACCCGCCCAATCGGGCGACAAAGCCCGCCTTGAGGTTGTGTTCGACAAACCGCAGCTTCTGGGCCTGGTTTTCGGGCAATATGACCAGAATCTGGTCGCCATCGAAAACGCCCTTGGTGTCTATATCGCGGCACGCGGCAACAAGCTTCAGATCGAGGGGGAGGCAGATTCGATCGGCCGCGCCCGGGATGTTCTGACCGGGCTGTACAACCGCGTCGTCCATGGCCAGGAAATCGACGCCGGCACGGTGTCAGGCATCATTTCCATGTCGGCCGAACCCACGCTCGACGGCATCATCCGCAACGACGCGAGCGACGCACCGCCGGTGATGATCCGCACGCGCAAGAAGACCATCGTCCCGCGTTCGGCCACGCAGATCCGCTACATGGAAGCGCTCGTCCGCAATGACGTGATCTTCGCGCTCGGCCCGGCGGGGACGGGCAAGACCTATCTCGCCGTCGCGCAGGCCGTGTCGCAGCTCATTTCGGGATCGGTCGACCGGCTGATCCTGTCGCGCCCGGCGGTTGAGGCGGGCGAGCGGCTGGGCTTCCTGCCGGGTGATATGAAGGAGAAGGTCGACCCCTATCTCCGCCCGCTTTACGATGCGCTCTATGATACGCTGCCTGCCGAACAGGTGGAGCGGCGCATCAGCTCGGGCGAGATCGAGATCGCGCCGATTGCCTTCATGCGCGGTCGCACGCTTGCCGAAAGCTTCATCATCCTGGACGAGGCGCAGAACACGACGCCTGCGCAGATGAAGATGTTCCTCACCCGCTTCGGGATGAACAGCCGCATGGTCATTTGCGGCGACCCGCGTCAGGTCGACTTGCCTGATCCGAGCAAGTCGGGCCTCGCCGACGCGGTCAGCCGTCTGGAGGGCGTGGAGGGCGTCGCCGTCGTGCGGTTCAACGCAGCCGACGTCGTGCGTCACCCGATCGTGGGACGCATCGTCGAGGCGTATGAAGGGCCTGACAGCGCACCGCGATGATCGACGCCGCCATCATTGACGAAGGCTGGGACACATCGACGGACTGGCAGGGCATCGGCGAGACCGCCGTCGCCTGGGCGGTGGCGCGCACGCCCTTTGCGGGGCTGGCGCGGTCCGACACGCCGGTGGAAATTGCGATCCGCCTGACGACCGATGCCGAGGTGCAGGCGCTCAACCGCCAGTATCGCGAAAAGGACAAGCCGACCAACGTCCTGTCCTTTCCGATGTATGCGCCCGAAGAGATCCTCGATCTGGAGGATGAGCGCCTGCCCGAGATCATGCTCGGCGACATTGTCCTCGCACGCGAGACCTGCACCCGCGAGGCGGCGGAAAAGAACATCCCCGTTGCAACCCATGCAACCCACCTGATCGTGCACGGAGTTTTGCATCTGCTGGGTTATGACCATATAGCGGATGAAGACGCACACGAAATGGAGGCGCTGGAGCGCCGCATCATGGCCGATCTTGGTCATGATGACCCTTATGGAGACTGAAACAGACCGCCATGTCGGAGGATGCCAGTAGCGGCCGATCCTGGTTCCAGAGCCTGAGATCGCTTGTTTTCCGCCGCGAGCCATCGCTGCGTGACCAGATCGAGGATGCCATCGAGGAAGCCGAGGATGGCGAAGCCGCCGTCCATGGCGACCTGTCTGCCATCGAGCGCGAGATGCTCCTCAATCTGCTGCACTTTGGCGAGCGCACGGTGGGCGATATCGCCGTCCCGCGCAGCGACATCATTGCCGTGCCAACGACGATCAGCTTTGCCGATCTGGTCAAGGCCTTTGCCGATGCCGGGCACAGCCGCCTGCCGGTCTATCGCGACAATCTGGACGATGTGTCGGGCATGGTGCACATCAAGGACGTGTTTGCGATCCTCGCGCGCAACCGCAAGCCGCCGGCGACCATCACCAAGCTCATCCGCCAGCCGCTCTACGTGCCCGCCGCGCGCGGCGTGCTCGACGTGCTGGCCGACATGCGCGCCAAGCGCATCCATCTCGCCATCGTCATCGATGAATATTCGGGCACCGAAGGCCTCGTCACCATCGAGGACATCGTCGAGGAAATCGTGGGCGACATCGAGGACGAGCATGACGATGCGCCCGTCGAGATGCTCGTCAATGTCGAGGACGGCATCTGGGAGGCCGACGCCCGCGCCGAGCTGGAAGACGTTGCCAACATCATCGACCCGCGTCTGGGCGAGGTCGATGAAGACGTCGACACGCTCGGCGGCCTCGCGTTCGTTCTGGCGGGCCATGTGCCGCAGGTGGGTGAGGTGCTGGCGCATGACAGCGGCTGGCGGCTGGAGATCACCGAAGGCGATGAACGCCGCGTCACGCGGGTCCGCCTGCACGCGCCGCTGCCGGACGTCGCGTCCGCAAAATAGGGCTTACCCATTGCCGCACCGCTGCTAGACTTGGGGCGGGGCAAAAAAGAATCGGTCGCACCCCTCAAGATCAACCCGTCACAGGGAGAGAGATTGTGCGCCGTACCATTCCGCTGATTGCGTCTTTGTCCGTCCTTACCGTCCTGTCGGGCCTGTCCGTGGCCCGGGCCGACAAACCGGCACCGGCCGCCGCGCCGCCCGGCACCAAGGCACGCTATGCGATGGATGTCGGCACCATGACGGGCATGGCCGGAATGGGCGGCGGCATGGGCGGTGCCATGTCGATGATGTTCGGCGGCGGCAATCGCGAGATGCGCGAATTGCGCTTGCGGCTCGGTTCAACGGCGCCCGCACCCGCAAGCCCGGTTGCCGACCATTATTTCCTGCCTGCCGCAAAGCTCGGCAAATCGGTTCCGTTGCTCATCCCCGAACGGCAGCCAACCGAAGGGACGCCGACCGAGTTTCAGCGGCCCAAGGGACGGCTGATCCTGTTCTGGGGCTGTGGCGCCAAGGCGCAGAAGGGCCAGCCGGTCATCATCGATTTCTCCAAGCTCGCCGCCGGCCAGATCCCGCCCGGCCTGTTTTCGAGCACGGTACCGGTCGATCGGGGGCCGACGCCCGCCAATTCGCGCACCTATGCCGAATGGCCCAACAAGAAGAGCGGCAAGCCGCCTTCATCGGGGTCATCGCTGCTCGGCGCGCACCGGATCGCCGCCAACTATGCGCCCGAAATCGCGTTCAGCCTGACGCAGGACTATATGGCCGGGCTCACCGGCAAATCGACCGTCGTCAACGGAACGACGATCCTCAGCTGGAACAGCGTGCCGACGGCGACGGGCTATTATGCCTGGGCGATGGGCGCGAAGATGGAAGGCGGCGGCGAGCCGCACGACTTTGTCTGGTGGACATCCTCCCTGAGCAAGGAGTTTGGCGGCGGCCTGTGGGACTGGTTGCCGCCCGCCACGGTGCAAAAGCTGATTGCGCAAAAGGTCGTGATGCCGCCGACGCAGACGAGCTGCGCGATCCCGCAGGAGGTGAAGACCTACGCCCCCGATTTCATGATGGGCAATCTCTATGCGTATGGGCCGGAGGCGAACTTCAGCTACCCGCCAAGGCCCGTCAACGCCCCGGCCAGCTGGTCGCCCGACTGGACGGCGCGTGTGCGCTACCGGTCCTTCACCAGCTGGATGATTGGTGGTGCGATGGGCGGCATGGGCATGGACATGAGCGAGGCGGATGATCAGCCGCAGCAGCAGCCCCGGAAGAAGTGCAAGCCCAGTCTGATGGGGGCCGTGCTCGGCAAAGGTTGCTGAACGCTTTCAGCCCTCTATATCCGCTGAAGCAAACGGATGGAGAGCTGAATGAACTGGCGCACGCACGCGAAGATCATCTCGGGACTGGTCGTGATCGGCCTGGCCGGCGGCTATTGGTATTTGACGACGCCCAATCACGCGAAGGTGGATCTCGCCCGGCAATATGGCCCGAAGCCGGACCTGTCGCAGCTCGAGCAGGAAAGCTTCCCCTCGATCCGCATTGCGGAGATCGTTGGCTGGAAGGACGGCGCAAAGCCCGCCCCGGCAGCCGGACTGGCGGTCGCCGAATTCGCGCGAGACCTGGACCATCCGCGCTGGATCAAGGTGCTTCCCAATGGCGATGTGCTGATCGCGGAATCTACCCAGCCGGCGCGTGAAGCCTTGGGCATCGCAGACCGCATCGCCCGCTACATCATGAAGTCGGCCAACGGCTCGAACCTGTCCGCCAACCGCATCACCCTGCTGCGCGACAGCGATGGCGACGGGAAGGTCGATCTGCGCTCCGTTCTGCTGACCGCCGAAAACGGTCTCAATTCGCCTTATGGCATGGAACTGGTCGGCGACACGCTCTACGTCGCCAATACCGAAGCGCTGCTGGCCTTCCCCTATAAGGAGGGCGACACCAAGATCACCGCCAAGGGCGAGAAGATCGTGCCGCTGCCCGCCGGTGTCCCCAACAATCACTGGGCGCGCAACGTCATTGCCTCTCCCGACAAGAAAACGCTGCTCGTCACCGTGGGGTCGAACAGCAATATCGGCGAGAACGGCCTTGAATCCGAAGAATATCGCGCGAACGTGCTTGAGGTCTTCCCCAAGGAAAAGACGTTCCGCATCTTCACGGCGGGCCTGCGCAATCCCAACGGCCTCGCTTATGAGCCCAAGACCGGATATCTCTGGACGACGGTCAATGAGCGCGATCAGCTCGGCCCCGATACGCCGCCCGACTATCTGGCGACGGTCGACTTCGGCGGCCATTATGGCTGGCCCTGGTATTATTGGCGTCTGCCCGACAACCGCGTGCAGCCCCAGCGCCCGGACCTTCAGCAATATGTGAAGAAGCCCAATTACGCGCTCGGCCCGCACACGGCCTCGCTCGGCCTCGCCTTTGCAGGCAACGCTAAGCTGGGCGATCGCTTCGCCAATGGCGCGTTCATCGGCCAGCATGGCTCTTGGAACCGGTCCCCGCCGTCGGGCTACAAGGTCGTCTATATTCCGTTCAACGAACGCGGTTTTCCTGACGACAAGGCCAAGCCGATCGATGTGCTGACCGGCTTCCTCAACGCCGACGGCAAGGCGCAGGGCCGCCCGGCGGGCGTCGCCATCGACAAGACGGGCGCGCTGCTCGTGGCGGACGATGCCGGCAATCGCATCTGGCGGGTGAGCGCTGCGGCGAAGTAAGCAGGGTGGGCTCGGTGTGGGCTCGACGGCTTATGCCGTCGCGAAGAGCATCGCGTCGTCGGCAAAGGCCTTGAACTCGAGCGCATTGCCGCTCGGGTCGAGGAAGAACATCGTCGCCTGTTCGCCTGGCTGTCCCTTGAAGCGGACATGGGGTTCGATGCCGAAGGGCACGCCCGCAGCCTTGACCCGCGCCGCCAGATCTTCCCACTGATCCATCGTCAGGACCACGCCGAAATGCGGGACGGGCACGTCATGCCCGTCGACCGGATTGGTGACGCTGACGGCCTTTGCATCAGGGGACAGATGCGCCACGATCTGATGGCCATAAAGATCGAAATCGATCCAATGGTCCGAACTGCGCCCTTCTCCGCAGCCGAGAATGCCCCGATAAAAGCTGCGGGCGGCGGCGAGATCATGGACGGGAAAGGCGAGATGAAACGGGCGCATGATGATTCTCGTGTGAGCTGATCGCAAAGATTGGCCATCTCCTAACCGTTTGTGCTGAGCTTGTCGAAGCACCGTCCTTCCATTCCGCGTTGACCCCGGAAGAGTGCGGCCCTTTGACAAGCTCAGGGCAAACGGAAACTGTCTTTGCGGCCGTGGCAAACGGTCGGCATTCAGACAAAGATTGAATTTGTCCCGCCCGCACTTTAGCCCTGCCGCCGTGCTGCGTTTCCCCAAGACCCTTGCGCTCGTCGCCGGCCTTGCGTCGGCCACCGGCTTTGCGCCGCTCGGGCTGTGGCCGGTTACCTTGCTGTGCCTCACCCTGCTGATGCAGCTTGCCCGGACCGCGCCGGACCTGCGCGCCGCACTTGCGCGCGGCTATTGGTTCGCGGTCGGGCATTTCACGATCGGGCTGAACTGGATCGCGGGTTCCTTCGCCTATCAGGATGCGATGCCCGCCTGGCTCGGCTGGGTCGCGGTTGTCGCGCTGTCCTTTTACCTGGCCGTTTATCCCGCACTCGCCGCAGGCCTCGCCTGGCGCCACGGGCGCGGACACCGGGTGACGTTCGTCCTGCTGTTCGCCGCCGCATGGATCGTGACCGAATGGCTGCGCGCGACGGTGTTCACCGGCTTTGCCTGGAACCCGCTCGGCGTGGTGTGGGTCGGAGCGAGCGGCGTGACGCGGAGTATCGGCACCTATGGCCTGTCCGGGCTCGTCCTGATCGGCAGCGGTGCCCTCTGGCTGATCGCCCTGCGTCAGAGACGCGAGGGCGGCGTACTTGCCCTTTTCTGTCTCCTCGCTCTGGTGGCGGGACTGGTGCCGAGCGCAACGACGCCGGGCCCGGCACCGCGCCCGCTGCTGCGCGTGGTCCAGCCCAATATCGGGCAGCAGGACAAGCACAATGCGGCGTTCGACGCGATCAACTTCCGCAAGCTGGAGGCGATGACGGGCGCGCCGGAAGGCACTCCCCGCCTCATCCTGTGGCCCGAAGCCGCCATTCCCGATTACATTCAGGAAGAACCCTGGGCGCGCGCGCGGCTCGCCTCGCTGCTTGGCCCCAAGGACGCGCTGCTCACCGGCGGCGTCGCGCTTGAATATGATCGGGCAGGCAAGCTCGTCGGCGCGCGCAACAGCGTCTTTGCGCTGCTTGCCGACGGGCGGATCACGTCGCGCTACGACAAGTCGCACCTTGTGCCTTATGGGGAATATCTGCCGATGCGCCCGGTCCTGTCGGCCATCGGCCTGTCGCGGCTGGTGCCTGGCGATCTCGATTTCTGGCCGGGGCCGGGGCCGCGCAGCTTTGACGTGCCCGGCTTTGGCCGCGTCGGATTTCAGGTCTGTTATGAAATGATCTTTTCGGGGCAGGTGGTCGAACGCGCCAACCGCCCCGCCTTCATCTTCAACCCCTCCAACGACGCATGGTTCGGCAGCTGGGGCCCGCCCCAGCATCTGGCACAGGCGCGGCTGCGCGCCGTGGAGGAAGGGCTGCCCGTGGTCCGGTCCACGCCGACAGGCATCTCCGCGATCGTCGACGCCAACGGCGCGATCATGAATTCGGTGCAATATCGCAAGGCAGGTTATATCGAAGCGACCCTGCCAGAGGCGCACCAGCCCACGCTTTTCGCGCGGTTGGGCAACATATTGCCGCTCGGCTTCGCCCTGGCATTAACCGCGCTTGCCATTGCAACACGGCGGCGTCTTCGCTAAGGGCGCAGCCGCACATAAAGATTTCTTTATACGCAGATACAGCAATCAATGACTGGAAAAACCATGCGTTCCAACTACCTCTTCACTTCTGAAAGCGTTTCGGAAGGTCATCCCGACAAGGTTTCCGACCAGATTTCCGACGCCATCGTCGATCTCTTCCTGTCCAAGGACAATGAAGCGCGCATCGCCTGCGAAACGCTGACGACGACCCAGCTCGTCGTCCTCGCGGGCGAAATCCGCTGCAAGGGCGTGTACGAAAATGGCGCATGGGCGCCGGGCGCCAAGGAAGAAATCGAAGCCACTGTCCGCCAGACGGTCAAGGACATCGGCTATGAGCAGGATGGCTTCCACTGGCAGACGCTGCGCTTTGAAAACAACCTCCACGGTCAGTCCGCGCACATCGCGCAGGGCGTCGACGCCAGCGAGAACAAGGACGAAGGTGCCGGCGACCAGGGCATCATGTTCGGCTTTGCCTGCGACGAGACGCCGGACCTGATGCCGGCGACGCTCTATTACAGCCACAAGATCCTTGAGCGCATGGCCGCCGACCGCCATTCGGGCGCCGCGCCGTTCCTGGAGCCCGACACCAAGAGCCAGGTCACGCTCCGTTTTGAAGACGGCAAGCCCGCCGCCGCGACTGCGATCGTTGTGTCGACGCAGCATGCCGAAGGCTATGACAAAGGCGATAAGGAAGCCGAACTTCACGCTTATGTGAAGAAGGTTGTGGCCGACGTGATCCCGGCTGCGCTGCTGAGCGCCGAGACCGTCTACCACATCAACCCCACCGGCAGCTTCGTCATCGGTGGCCCCGATGGCGATGCCGGCCTGACCGGCCGCAAGATCATCGTGGACACCTATGGCGGGGCCGCCCCGCATGGCGGCGGCGCCTTCTCTGGCAAGGATCCGACCAAGGTCGACCGCTCGGCGGCGTACATCACGCGCTATCTGGCGAAGAACATCGTCGCGGCCGGCCTTGCCAAGCGCTGCACGATCCAGCTCGCTTATGCCATTGGCGTGTCGGAGCCGCTGTCGCTCTATGTCGATACGCACGGCACAGGCACCGTCGGCGATGACAAGCTGGAAGCCGCGATCAAGAGCATCCGCAAGCTTGGTGGCCTCACGCCGCGCGGCATCCGCACGCATCTGGGCCTCAACAAGCCAATCTACCGCAAGACGGCGGCCTATGGCCATTTCGGCCGGACGCCGGAGGGTGATTTCTTCCCGTGGGAGCGCACCGATCTGGTCGACGACCTGAAGGCGGCCCTTTAAGCGCAGATAGATAGTCCGGCGGGCCGCTCGTGCGGTCCGCCGGCTATTGCGCCCGCAACAGCAGGATCGGGTAAATAAGCACGATCCCGATGAAGCTGCTGCTGATGCCCCACGGCACATCGCCGCTCCGCCCCGCCAGCACCAGCGGGGCCGCGAACATCGCCAGCCACAACGTCTTGTAGATGATCTGCGCGATCAGGATCGGCGCGAAAAAGGCCGGCCATTTGAGGCCCGCCACCGAGGCGACGAGGATCGCAACATAAAGGCTTGCCACCAGCAGCCGCAGGCCCGCGCTTTCCGCGACCTTGCCCTCAAACACGCCCGCCACGCCGCTGCCCGCGATCAGGCCATAGCAGACTGGCACAAGGATCAGGATATTGGCCGCATAGGCCCAGCGCAGGATCGCCGCATTTTCCATGCTGCCCGCTTAACCCAACTTGCCCCGCGCCGCTACTGCCACTATCCCGCGCCGCCATGCCCAAAGCCAAGGACCCGACCACCCTCAACCGCCTGTATGGCCGCGCCAAGGGGCACAAGCTCCGCGCGGGACAGCAGGCGCTGGTGGATGACTATCTGCCGACCATATCGGTGCCCGAAGGTCCGCTCGATGCGGTCCGGCTGTTCGGCGATGATCGGCCGCTCCAGTTCGAAATCGGCTTTGGCGGCGGGGAGCATCTGGCCTGGCAGGCCGCGCATCGCCCCGACCACGGCCTGATCGGGTGCGAGCCGTTCGTGAACGGCGTCGTCTCCGCCATGCTCCATGTGCGCGACCAGAAGCTGGACAATGTCCGCCTGCATATGGGCGATGCGCTGGAGGCGCTGGCCCGGCTGCCCGATGCGTCGCTGGACCGCGTCTACCTGCTCCATCCCGATCCCTGGCCCAAGGCACGCCACGCCAAGCGGCGGATGATGAACCCCGGCCCCATCGACATGATCGCTGCCAAGCTCAAGCCCGGTGGGGAGTTCCGCTTCGGCACCGATCATCCTATCTATTGCCGCTGGGCAATGATGCAGATGGACCGCCGCCGTGACTTCGTCTGGCAGGCAAAGACCGCCAGCGATTTCCTCACCCGGCCCGACGACTGGCCAGAGACGCGCTATGAGCGCAAGGCCCGCAACGTCTTCGGGCATGATGTCTGGTACTTCCGCTACATCCGCGTGTGACGCGGCTCAGTTGAGCGACGGCGTATCGCCTTCGTCGTCGGCGGACCCGTCCTCGGCCTTGTCGACCCAGGCGGGGTAGAAGCTCGGATCACGGGCCGACCATCCGGCGGCAGTGGCGGCATGCTCGCTGATTGAGGTCAGCAGGTCATAGCGCTTCGTAGGCGAGATGTGCGGCAGCGACGCTGCGGCACAAAAGGCCCCGACAAACCATGGCCGCGCCGCGCCACCGATCAGCCGTTCATAGAGGAACCGATAGGCGCTGAAGGTTGGCAGCCGATCCTGTGCGAGATCGAACGCCGAGACCGCGACCAGCGGCGCCATGAACGGTTCGACCCAGTCGAGCCCGCTATTTTCGGGAATGCGGTCGCGGATTTCGGGGATGCGCTCATAATAGCGCAGCTGCACCTTGATGCTCGCCTGTTCGACGATGTCGCGCGACCAGGTCGACACCGGATCGTTGCGTTCAAAGGCGATGTCGAGCGACCGCCGGATGTAACGTTGGGTGGATGGCGGAAAGCCCGCAAATTCCTTCATTTCCGCGATGGCCATCTTGCCGCGGGCGGGTGTGCTGCCGGTTGCCACTTCCTTGAAGCTGCTCCCTTCAAAACGAACCGGCAGGAATTAAACATAATCTGCCCGGCCTTGGCAAGACCGGGCAGATTGATGCTTATTTTGTCGGCGAGAGCTTGAGGAGGCGTGCCTTCTCGCCATCCTCCAAAAGCCAGATATGGCCGTCAGGGGACTGGTCCACCTCGCGGATGCGGTTGGCCATGGGCCATTCATCGCCCTTCTTCGCTTCAGCACCGTCAAGATCGACGCGGACCAGCGCCTTGCCGCCGAGCGCGCCGACGAAGGCATCGCCCGTCCACTGCGGGAAGGCCTTGCCGTCGTAGATCATCAGGCTGCCGGGCGAGATGGCCGGAACCCAGGACAGCTTGGGCGCGACAAAACCGTCGCCGGGCCTGTGATCCGGGATGTCGCGGCCATCATAATGGTCGCCATTGGAGGCCAGCGGATAGCCGAAGTTGGCGCCGGGAGTGACGAGGTTGAGCTCATCGCCATGGCGCGGCCCCATCTCGATCTCCCAGAGCCGCCCCTGCTGATCGAAATCGAGGCCGAGCGGGTTGCGGATGCCATAGGCATAAATCTGTGCGGTCACGCCGCCGCGCGACGCCATCGGATTGTCGTCGGGGACGGTGCCGTCATCATTGAGGCGCACAACCTTGCCCAGGTTCATGGTCAGGTCCTGCGCGGGATCGAACTTCTGCCGTTCGCCCGAGGAGATGTAGAGCTTGCCATCCGGGCCAAAGGCGAGGCGATGTCCGAAATGGCCATTGCCCGTCACCTTGGGCGATTGCCGCCAGATGATCTGAAGCCCGTCAAGCCGGGCCCCGGCATTGTCCTCGATCAGCTTCGCGCGGCCGACCACCGCGCCCTTCACATCGCCTTCGGCTTCGACCCAGCTGAGATAGACGAGCTTGTTCTTGGCGAAGCCGGGATGCGGCATCACGTCGCCAAGGCCGCCCTGTCCGGCATAGGACACGGCGGGAACGCCCGACACGGGGGCGATCCCCTGCCCTTCGCGCCAGATCTTGAGCTTGCCCGACTTCTCGGTGATGAGCGCGCGCCCGTCCGGCAGGAAGGCCATGGCCCATGGTTCGTTGAAGACGGCCTTCTCGGTCACGTCAAAAGGAAGGGCAGCGGACGAAGCCTTGTTCTGCGCGTCGGCCCCGGTGCCGCACGCTGAGGCAAGCAGCGCGACCATGCCGAACCAGAGGCGCGCGGACAGACGGGTCCGTTTTGGCGTGGCAGCAGACTGAACTGACATTGGCGGCATCCTCCTCAAAACCTTGGCTCTTCCCTTGGGGCCAAGATGGGTCCGTGTCGGCGGCCATTCAATGGGTCCATTTCGGCCTTTGTTGACGTTTTCTTGACCATTGCATCGCATGAAGGTCTTGAAATGACGCAGCATTTCGATTTCCGCGAGCATATGAAGACACGGCGCAAAAAGACGCGCCGCCCGCTTGGCCTGTCCGCGCGGGAGATGATGATCGGCCTTGTCGGCATGGCAGCGACCGTCGGGATCGTCTTTGTCCTCCCCACGCCCGCCGATGGACAGAGCGGCATGCAGCTGGCCTCTCTCTCGCGCGACGGCCTGGCCAGTGTCCCCGCGCGTCAATTCTCCAAATGCCACATGGGCGGCGGCACCAACTGTGTCGTCGATGGCGATACGTTCTGGATGGATGGCGAGAAGATCCGCATCGCCGACATCGATACGCCCGAAACCCATCCGTCGCGGTGCGCCGAAGAGGCGCGGCTCGGCACGGCGGCGACCGACCGGCTGCAGGCGCTGCTCAATGCCGGCGCGTTTGAGCTGACGCCCATCCGCCGCGACACTGACCGCTATGGCCGCAAGCTCCGCATCGTGGAACGGGACGGACGGTCGATCGGCGACGTTCTGGTCTCAGAAGGCCTCGCGCGACCCTATGCGGGCGGACCGCGCGCGAGCTGGTGCGCCTAATCAGACTGCTTTGCTCTGAATGGCGTGTTGCAGACTCGCCTTGCGCTGATATAGGCCAAAGGCCCCTTTTGAGAGGAATTGACCATGACGATTTCAGTTGGTGACAAGGTCCCGAACGTCAACTTCGTAACGCCCACCGCCGATGGCCCGCAGCCGGTGTCGTCCGACGCGCTGTTCGCCGGAAAGCGCGTTGCGCTGTTTTCGGTTCCGGGTGCCTTCACCCCGACCTGCTCTGCCAAGCACCTGCCCGGCTTTGTCGAAAAGGCCGATGAGCTGAAGGCCAAGGGCATTGACGAAATTGCCTGCACCGCCGTGAATGACGCCTTCGTCATGGGCGCTTGGGGCAAGGCCTCGGGCGTCGACGGCAAGGTCACGATGCTTGCCGACGGCAATGGCGATTTCGCCAAGGCCGTGGGTCTGGAAATGGACGGATCGAAGTTCGGCATGGGCACGCGCGGTCAGCGCTTCGCGCTCGTCGTCAATGACGGCACGGTCGAGCACCTTTTTGTCGAAGCGCCCGGCGAATTTCGTGTGAGTTCCGCGGAATACATGCTAGAACAGCTCTAATAGTTTCCTGGGAGAGGAAAGCGGGGAGCGGCAGGGCATTGCCGCTCCCCTTTTTTATTGCCTGAAAATCAACGGTCTGCCCGCACAACGGGCGCTCGCCTTGCGAATGTCACGCTGTTTGTGTAAACATCCAAGATGGATAGACAGACAAGAACCGTAAACGGTCGAGCCATTGTCGAACAGCTCGACACCCTTTTCAAAGCCTCCGTCAGACGCCTTCGCGACGCCATAGAGGCCTATATCGCCGATGGCACATTGCCCGATCCCGATTGGCGGACCGATGGCAGTTTCGCCTACCCCGAAATCCACATCACATGGTCCGGCGGCGCCGACAGTGCCGAGCCGCAGCGCTCCTTCGGGCGTTTTTCGGCGCCCGGCCATTATGTCACCAGCATCACCAAGCCGACGCTGTTTGCCGATTACATTGCCGAACAGGTCGACATCCTGATCGCCGATTATGATGTGACCGTGGAGGTCCGTCCGGGCCGGCAGGAAATTCCCTTCCCCTATGTCCTCGATGCCGGGACCGAATTTGGCGATGTCCGCGCGATTGATCTCGCCCGCTGGTTCCCGGCGACGGAGCTTGCCCATATTGGCGACGAGATTGCCGACGGCCTGCTGCTGAGCGATCCCGATCTGCCGCACCCGCTCTCGCTGTTCGACGGGCTGCGGACCGACTTCTCGCTTGCACGCCTGCGCCACTATACGGGCACGCCGCCCGAACATGTGCAGCGCTATGTGCTGTTCACCAACTATCACCGCTATGTCGATGAGTTCGTCCGCTGGGCCTGCAGCCAGCTGGGCGAAGGCAGCGGCTATGAGATGCTGTCCTGCCCGGGTGGCGTGACGGTGACGGACAGCACCGAGGATCCGCTTGCCACCGTCGCCGACAGCGCGTGGCGCCGGCACCAGATGCCTGCCTGGCACCTGACCGCGCCGGACAAGAGCGGCATCACGCTCGTCAATATCGGCGTCGGCCCGTCCAACGCGAAGACGATCACCGATCACCTTGCCGTCATGCGGCCCGAGGCATGGCTGATGATCGGCCATTGCGGCGGCCTGCGCGCCAGCCAGCGCATTGGCGACTATGTGCTCGCCCACGCCTATCTGCGCGACGACCATGTCCTTGACGACCTGCTGCCGCCGGAGATCCCCATTCCGCCGATTGCCGAGGTGCAGCTCGCCATGGCGCGCGCGGCGGAGACCGTCTCGGGCGAAGCCGGCGAGTCGCTCAAGGCGCGGCTGCGCACGGGTACGATCGTCACCACCGATGACCGCAACTGGGAGCTGCGCTATTCCAAATCGGCGCTGCGCTTCTCGCAGTCGCGCGCCATCGGCATCGACATGGAGTCGGCGACGATTGCGGCCCAGGGCTATCGCTTCCGCGTGCCCTATGGGACGCTGCTGTGCGTGTCGGACAAGCCGCTCCATGGGGAACTCAAGCTGCCGGGTCAGGCGAACCGCTTTTATGAGCGGGCAATTGCCGAGCACATGCTGATCGGGATCGAGGCGTGCCGCCAGCTGAAGGCCGAAGGCGCCAAGCTCCACAGCCGCAAGCTGCGCGCCTTCAACGAGCCGCCCTTCCGCTAAGCACAAACGCCAGTTGCACCGGCGTCCGCGTCCGATACTCTCGCCAAAAGAGGAGAGGACATGGAACCCTATCAGCATCTGAACCGATCGGTCGCGGGCCGCACGGTCATCGTGACCGGTGCGGCCTCAGGCATGGGCCGTGCAACGGCGCACCTGTTCGCCCGCGAAGGCGCAAATGTGGCGGTCACCGACCTGACGCGCGAAGGATGTGAGGCCGTCGTCGCAGAAATCGCATCGACCGGCATCCGAACGGCGCGGGCCTTTCCGCTCGATGTGTCCGACGGCGCAGCGATCCAGCAGGTGGTGGCCAATGTGGCGGCGGCCTTTGGTGGCATCGACATCCTCGTCAACAATGCCGGCGTGTCCAGCTTCTGTCCGCTCGATGACGATGCGTATGAAGACGTTTGGCACCGCGCCCTGTCCGTCATGCTGACGGCACACCAGCGCATGGTGCGCGCCGCGCTCCCCTGGCTGCGCAAGAGCGATGCGGCGCGGATCATCAACATTGCATCAACCGAAGGGCTGGGCGCGACGCCCGGCGACACGCCCTATGTCGCGGCCAAGACGGGCGTCACGGGTCTCACGCGCGGGCTGGCGGTTGATCTGGGCAAGGACGGCATCACCGTGAACTGCATCTGTCCCGGCCCGATCCTGACCGGGATGACGGCGCGGATTGACGATGCGGACAAGGCGGTCTTTGCCAAACGCCGCACGGCACTGCGCCGCTATGGCCTGCCCGAAGAGGTGGCGCAGATGACCCTCAACCTCGCGCTCCCCGCCTCCAGCTTTGTCACCGGGGCCGTCATCCCGGTGGATGGTGGCCTGATGGCGCGGAATGCCTGAGACCCGACTCTCCTCCTCCTCCGCTCGCCCTGAGCGTGTCGAAGGGCTGCACTACCTGGTCATCCAGGCTGCAAAATAAGGACCGTCCTTCGACAAGCTCAGGACAGACGGAGTCTTGGAGTTTGAGTTTCTCTCAGAACAGCCGCGTGAGCATGTAGAAGGCCGCGCCGACCAGAGCCGAGGCCGGGACCGTCAGGAACCAGGCGACGAGCAGATTGCCTGCCACACCCCAACGGACCGCAGACGCGCGCCGAGCTGCGCCCACGCCGATGACGCAGCCGGTGATCGTGTGCGTGGTCGACACGGGGATGCCGAGCCAGGACGCGGCAAAGACCATGATCGAACCACCTGCCGAAGCGGCAAAGCCCTGATGGTGGGATAGCTTGGTGATGCGCGTGCCCATCGTCTGGATGATCTTCCACCCGCCCGACAGCGTGCCCAGACCAATCGCGATGTAGCAGCTGATCGCGACCCAGTGCGGCACATGGAATTCGCCCGACAGATAGCCGGTCGAATAGAGCAGAACGGTAATGACGCCCATCGTCTTTTGCGCATCATTGAGGCCGTGGCTGATCGAATAGGTGGCCGAGGAGATGAGGTGGAGCGACTTGAAACCGCTTTCCGCCTGCCGCGCCGGCGCATCCTTCATCGCCCAGGAGCTGACCAGCATGATCAGCATCGAAATCATCATGCCGATGGTGGGCGACAGGACAATGGCGATAAGCGTCTTGTTGAGGCCGCCCCAGATGATCCCTTCCATCCCCGCATGGGCGACGCCTGCGCCGACAATGCCGCCGACCAGCGCGTGGCTCGACGAGGACGGGATGCCCTTTACCCAGGTGACGACGTTCCAGAACATGGCGCCCACAAGCGCACCAAAGACGACGCCGGGTGTCACGAGATTGGCGTCAATGATGCCCTTCCCGATCGTTTCCGCGACCTTGTGCAGGCTGGGGAAGGCAAGCGAGAGGAAGTATGCGGCGAAGTTGAAGAACGCCGCAAAGGCGACCGCTGCCACCGGCGAGAGCAGGCGCGTCGACACGACCGTCGCGATCGAGTTGGCCGCGTCGTGCAGGCCGTTCAGAAAGTCAAAGGCGAGCGCAAGCGCGATGAGCCCGATGAGGAGCGGGAGAGCGAGAGTGGGTTCCATGTCGCAGCCCTTGTCAGGCGTGATCGATCACGAGACCGTCGATCTCGTTGGCCACATCCTCAAACCGGTCGATGACGCGCTCCAGATGGCCGTAGATTTCGCGCTCGACGATGAACTTCAGCGTGTTCGTTTCGCCATGCGCTTTGAACAGCGCGCGCAGGCCGCTGGCATGGATATTGTCGGCTTCACCTTCCATCCGGACGAGCCGTTCGGTCAGTTCATGGAGCCGCGGACCATTGGCGGTGATGTTGCGCAGCAGCGGCAGCGCTTCGGACAGAACGCGCGAGGCATCGACGATGATCGCCGCCATGTCCTTCATTTCCTGATCGAACTGAGTAACTTCGTACAGGTCGATCGCACCGGCCGTCTGGTTCATCTGGTCGATCGCATCGTCCATCGAGCCGATCAGGCTGGTAATGGCCCCGCGGTCAAACGGCGTCAGGAAGGTGCGCCGGACGCTGAACAGGACGTCGCGGATCACTTCGTCCGCATCATGTTCCCGCTCGACGATTTCCTTGATGTGCTCTGCCATGTTCGGCCCGCCCTGCAGCAGGCGCGCAAGCGCATCCGCCGCGGCGACAAGCGTCTGGCCATGGGCTTCGAACTTCTCGAAAAAATTCTCCTGCTTGGGCAGGAGCCTTTGGAACCAAGCGAACATTTTACTTCCCCCGTTTGACGTTCGGCCGCGCTGGCGGGCGGGCTTGTCCGCCTCCCCCTCGCTCGCCTTGAATTTGCGAATCAACTGTTTCAGGTCTGGTTCGTCGACGGCGTCCGCTGCTTCGGACAGACTGAACCAGCGGCGCTCCCGCACCGCTTCTTCTTCCCAATGATCAAGCTCTTCGGAAACCAGAACCGGAAAGACATCGACATCTGCCATGAGCGACGCGCCGGACTTGCGCGTCTTGCGATATCTGTATGTCCCGACCGGCGTGGGACATGCAAGGCCCAAAACGCCGGCTTCTTCTTCCAGTTCATTGGCGGCCGAGGCGTGCGGGCTCAGCCCGACGACGACATTGCCCTTGGGCAGCACCCAGCGCCCTGTCCCGCGCGACGTGACCAGCAGGACGCGCAGGGGCGCATCCAGCGTCGGGCCATCGGTGCGATAGGCAAGGGCAGCAATCTGACGGATATCACAACCCCTTCTTGGTCAGGACAGGATAACATGTTTGGCGGCCAAGCGGGCCCCATGCAACCTGTGTTTCTGCCGGACAGAATGTGTCAGTGGAAAGACAGTGCGCCCCATTGCCGCCCCGCCACCTGCGCCCTCAATGGACGCGCGACGGCGCGGCAAGGGACCGCACAGATCCGTTCCGCCGCGGCTTACCAGCCGCAGCTCTTGCCCTTGTTCTGCTGCTGCAGCCAGGTCATCAGCGGCTTGAAATAGGCGATCATCGCCGTGCCATCCATTTCGCGCTTGCCGGTGAAGGCCTGCAGCGCGTCGGGCCAGGGCTTGGAGCCACCCATTTCGAGCATGGCGTTCAGACGCTTGCCGACATCCTTGTTGCCGTAGAAGGAGCAGCGGTGGAGCGGGCCCTTCCACTTCGCGATGTCGCAGGCAGCCTTGTAGAACTGGAACTGCAGGATGCGCGCCAGGAAGTAGCGCGTGTACGGCGTATTGCCCGGGATGTGATACTTGGCACCCGGATCGAAATTGGCCTCGGTCCGAGCAACCGGCGGGGTGATGCCCTGATACTTCACGCGCAGGTCAGTCCACGCCTTGTTGTAGCCGCTCGTCGGGATTGATCCGTCAAATACGCCCCAGCGCCATTTATCGACCAGAAGGCCGAAGGGCAGGAAGGCCACCTTGTCCATCGCCTGACGGAGCAGGAGGCCCAGATCCTTGTCGGCGCTCGGCACCTGCGCCTTGTCGAGCAGGCCGATCTGGACGAGATATTCCGGCGTGATCGACAGCGCGACGGCATCGCCAATGGCTTCGTGGAAGCCGTCATTGGCACCGTTCAGATAGAGGAACGGCTGCTTGTTATAGGCGCGCTGATAATAATTGTGGCCGAGTTCGTGGTGGACGGTCACAAAGTCACCCGAATTGACCTTGGTGCACATCTTGATGCGCAGATCGTCCTTGTTGTCCAAGTCCCAGGCGCTTGCATGGCACACGACTTCGCGGTCCGCCGGCTTCGTGATCTGCGAGCGCTTCCAGAAAGTGTCGGGCAGCGGCGCAAAGCCCAGCGAGGAGAAGAAGCCCTCGCCGGTCTTCACCATCTTGATCGGGTCATAGCCCTTGGCCTTCAGCAGATCGCCAATGTCATAGCCGATGTCGCCCGCGCCCTTGGGTGCCACGATCGGATAGATGTCGCCCCATTCCTGCGCCCACATATTGCCGAGCAGGTCGGCGCGGATCGGGCCGGTCTTCGGCTGGACGGCATCGCCATATTTCTCGTTGAGCTTGGTGCGGGTGTAGCAGTGCAGCTGGTCGTAGAGCGGCTTGACCTGGTTCCACAATTTGTCAGTCAGCTTCGCAAAGTCGTCGGCAGGCATGTCATAGCCCGACCGCCACATCGCGCCGACATCGGCATAGCCCAGATCCTTCGCGCCCTGATTGGCGATTTCGACGAGCTTGGCATAGTCGCCGCGCATCGGGCTGCCGACATTGTCATGCCAGCTGGCCCACATTTCGGCGAGCTTCGCGGGATCACGGCTGGTGCCCATTTCGGCTTCGATGTCGGACCCGTTGATCGGCTTGCCCTCGAGCGTGCCCTTGCCCTTGCCATAGGCCGAATTGAGGCGGGTCGCGATGTCGTTGAGTTCCTTTGCGGCTTCCGGCGTCGCGGGCGCGGGGAGGACGAGGCCGCCGCGCAGGATCTCAAGCTTGCGCTTGGTGTCCGCAGACAGCCCCGGCACGTTCATGTAGCGCGCGGCTTCACCGGCCAGCTTGACCGACATCTCGGTGCCTTCGGCCCCCACCTTCGCCGCGACCGCATCGGTATCATCGGTGATGTAGGTGTTGTTGATCCACTGAACCTGCGCATTGTAGACCGAGAAATCGGCCAGCGCCTTTTCGGCATCGGCGATGAATTTGTCGGCGTCGGCCGCCGTCGGGGCGGGGGCCGCCTGCTGTGCCATGACGGGCGTCGACAGCGCGAGCGAGAGGCCCAGCGCGAGCGTGGAAACGAAGGTTTTCATGTGACTCTCCGGAGAAATATTGTTGCGCAAACTCTGGCGCTCGCCTGCCCCCCGGTCAAGCGAACCGACGGAATTTTTCGACGAGCGTTGATGCCTTGCCCTCCCCCAACCCCTCCCGCTTGCGGGAGGGGAGCGAGACTTGAGCGGTCCCCGCTCTAGTCGCAGCGGGGAGGGCCAAGCGCCTCCAGCATCGCCGCCCCGAGTTCCGGCTTGGTGACCGCGCTCATATGATTGCCCGGCACCGGATAATAGCGCCCCTGCGGCAAGGCATCGGCGAGCGCAGGCGCGCTGCCATTGTCGGTGTCGTCAACGCCGCACACGACGCCGACCGGAAAATCCCAGCTGCGGATCGTTGTCTCATCGACCCCGGCAAAGCTGTCGATCAGCAGGTTGAGCGCGACGGGATCACCCTTGCTGGTCTTGAGGAACGCCTCGACCATCCATTCGGGCGACCCCTTTTCGTGATGGCCAAGGTTGGTGAGGATGCGGCGGAAATGGCCTGCGCGCCGGTCGGCCATGGTCAGCCCTTCCAGACCCATGCCGGACAGGATCACCTTGCCGGGTCGGCAGCCGCGCGCGAGCATCCGCGCCGACGTCCGTGCGCCCAACGAGTAGCCCGCCAGATCGAAATCCTCGAGCCCGAGATGCGCGATCAGGGCGAACTGGTCATCCGCCAGAATGTCACGCGGATAGGCTTGCCGCTCGTGCGGCTTCCCGCTCGCCCCATGCGCGCGGAGATCGGGCATGATCACGCGGTAGCCGGCGTCTGCGATGACCTGCGCCGTCGGCGTGAACTTCATCCAGTTGGTCTGCGCGTCCGAGATATAACCGTGGATCAGCAGCAGCGGACGACCTTCGCCCAGCTCGTAAAAGGCAAGCGACGTGCCGTCGGGGGCGTCGAAGAAGTGGGGGGAAAGGGTCATCAAAACTCCGTTTGCACTGAGCCTGTCGAAGTGCCGTCTTTCTCCTTTGAAGCAAAGGACGTGCCTTCGACAAGCTCAGGCCAAAGGGCATTACCAATCTGGCGCCTCTAACCCGACCGCCTTCCACCGGTCCACGCCTAAACCGCGCCGCGGGCCGGGGGAACCGCAAACGCTCTTGACGGTCCGGTGTGTTATCGCAATAACGCACTCAAGGGATGGATGAACCGCACTACTGAAAGGGACTGCATGTCACCCGTCCGCTTTATCCTGCCGCTGCTCGCGGCCCTTTCTGCGCCTCTGTCAGCCTCGACCGGTTATCTGATTGCCCCTCTGGGGAAAGATGTCGCCGGACCGCGCACCGAAATCATGGTGCTGGGAACGCCGCATCTTTCGGCATGGCCCAAGGACTATGCACCTGCCAGGCTGATGCCGCTTCTGGACCGGCTGGCCAGTTTCAAGCCCGACATCATCACGATCGAGGCGCTCTCCGGAGAAGAGTGTGAAACGCTTTCGCGTTATCCGGCCCGCTATCCCGGTGTGTGGGACCAATATTGCTGGGATACGGAAGCGGCGCGCAAGGCAACCGGGCTCACTGTTCCGGAGGCCATGGCGGCCGTGGAGAAGGCGCTGGCCTCCCCGACACGCACGCCTGCGGAGCGGCGGCATCTGGCCGCGCTGTTCAGTGCCGCCAACGACCGGACATCCGCACTCGTCCAATGGCTCTCCCTGCCCACGCCCGAGCGACGCCCGGGCGACGGCCTTGACGACGTGCTTGTCGATGCGCTCACCAAACGCGCAGCCGCGCTCAATGAGAATTACCAGATCGCCGTTCCGCTCGCCGTCCGGCTCGGGCTGGATCGGGTCTATCCGACCGATGACCACACGTCAGACAGCATCTCGGTGGCGTTGGGACCCGATTTCGAAAAGGCGCTGATGGGCATCTGGGAAGCCTCCAACAAGCGGATACCCTGGATGAAGGACTTCTCCGGCAAGCCGCCATCGGACGGCGACATCCTCAAGCACTACCGCACCTTCAACAGCCCGAAATACCTGACCGCAGCGATCTCAGGCGATTTCGGTGCCGCGCTCAAGGGCAAGAGCGTTCCACATTGGGGCCGACACTATGTCGCGTGGTGGGAAACGCGCAACCTGCGGATGGTCGCCAACATCCGATCCGCATTTGGCAATCGCCCGGGCGCCCATGTGCTTTCCATCGTGGGCTGCTCACACAAGCCCTATTTCGACGCCTATCTCGGCATGATGCACGATGTGAAGGTGCTGGATACCGCCCGGTTCCTGAAGCCCTAACGCCGCGCCAGCCCCTTCTGCTCCATCCGCCACAGTGCCATCTCGATACGGTCCTGCCCGAAGAATGGCTCGTCTTCGAACACGAGGGTCGGCACGCCCCAATGGCCGGCCGCCTCTAGTGCCTGCTGGTTGGCGGCGATCTCGGCATCGAGCGCTTCGGCGTCGGCAAGGGCTTCGGTGTCGAGGTCTGCCAGATCGAGCCCGGCACGTTCGGCGGCACCCTTCAGATGGTCGCCCTCATGCCAGTTCTCGGCACCGCCCCAGATGAGCATGCCGACCTCATGGCAGAAAGGCAGGCTCTTGCCCCGGCGCGAGGCGACCTGCCCCAGCCGCGTCAGGCGGAAGATATAGGGCTGCTCCTCGGCGATCTTGCGCGTCATCACGTCCTGCACAATCGGGTCCGGGCGCGGCGGGCCAAAGGGGATGCCGTGGAACTGCGCGACACGGAACATGTCGCGAAAGGTGTAGCGCAGCCAATTGGGGTGGCTGCGCTCGAAAAAGTCGGGCTCGCGTATGGCGAGCGGATAGACCGGACGCAGGTTGATCGTCAGATCATAGTCTTCGGTCATCTGCCGGTAGCGGCCAATCGCCAGATAGCTGTAGGGCGACCGGAACGACCAGAAAACGTCTGCACTCAATGTCATGGCCTGAAAGCCCCTCCCACATCGCTGTTTGCGCAACAGTGACGAATGCGGGAGAGGCTTGCAAGCCGGTGGGGCGCTTACGCCTTCTTCAGGTGACGGCGGCCGAGCAGTTCGGCGATCTGGACAGCGTTGAGCGCGGCGCCCTTGCGCAGATTGTCGGAGACGCACCAGAGCGCCAGACCATTGTCGACCGTCGAATCCTCACGCACGCGCGAAATGAAGGTCGCATAGTCGCCGACGCATTCGATCGGTGTGACGTATCCACCGTCCTCGCGCTTGTCGACGAGCATGACGCCCGGCGCCTCGCGCAGGATCGACTGCGCCTGCTTCGCCGAAATCTCATTCTCGAACTCGATGTTCACGGCTTCCGAATGGCCGACAAACACCGGCACGCGCACGCACGTTGCGATGACCTTCACCTTGGGATCGAGGATCTTCTTCGTCTCGACGACCATCTTCCACTCTTCCTTCGTCGAGCCGTCGTCGAGGAACTTGTCGATGTGCGGGATGACGTTGAACGCGATCTGCTTGGTGAACTTCACCGGCTCCGCCGGATCACCGACGAAGATGTTGCGCGACTGTTCAAACAGCTCGTCCATGCCCTGCTTGCCCGCGCCCGAGACCGACTGATAGGTCGCGACAACAACGCGCTTGATTTTGGCGGCATCGTGCAGCGGCTTCAGCGCGACGACGAGCTGTGCCGTCGAGCAGTTCGGGTTGGCGATGATGTTGCGCGCCTTGTAGCCATCAATGGCGTCCGGGTTCACTTCCGGCACGATCAGCGGCACGTCCGGGTCCATGCGGTAAAGCGACGAATTGTCGATCACGACACAGCCGGCAGCCGCTGCCTTGGGCGCATAGATGGCGGTCGCGTCCGACCCGATCGCGAACAGCGCAATGTCCCATCCTGACCAGTCGAAATGTTCGATATTCTGGACCTTGAGCGTCTTGCCCGTTTCACCAAACTCGATGACGTCGCCCTGCGAGCGCGACGATGCGACGGCGGCGACCTCATCGGCCGGGAAGGCGCGTTCGGCCAGAATGTTCAGCATTTCGCGGCCCACATTTCCCGTGGCCCCTGCGACAACGACACGATACCCCATCTTCAATTCCTTCTCTCACTCCGCCCTGTTCCGTCGCTCCAGCCAAGGCTGGCGCCTCAGCACCGAGATGCCGGCCTGTGCTGGCATGACGGGGACTTGGGCCTGGTCTTCAAGTCAAAAAGAAAGGGCCGGAACCCTGGTGTGGATCCCGGCCCTTTCGGCTGTTCGATTTTTACACGAACGTGCGGGATCAGGCCTCCGGGGCCGTTTTCGCAGCGTCGGTAATTCGCGTGTCACGACGTTCGGCGATACGCGCCGACTTGCCGCGGCGACCGCGCAGATAATAGAGCTTGGCACGACGCACGGCGCCCTTGCGGACGACTTCGATGCTGTCGATGTTGGGCGAATAGAGCGGGAAAACGCGTTCCACGCCTTCGCCGAACGAAATCTTGCGCACGGTGAAGTTGGAGCCCATGCCCTTATTCGAACGCGCGATGCACACGCCTTCATAGTTCTGGACGCGGGTCCGCTCGCCTTCGACGACCTTCACGCCGACGCGAACCGTGTCACCCGGACGGAATTCCGGGATCTTCTTGTCTGCGGTCAATTTTGCGATCTGTTCCGCTTCGATCGTCTGAATGAGGTTCATTGCCTCACTTGTCCTTCTTAGTCTTCCGCCGCGCATCAGAGGCAGGCTGGGCCCGAGCACCGACATAGCGCTCCCAAAGGTCCGGCCTGCGTAACCGTGTGTCATCCTCCGCCCGTTGTTTCCGCCAGGCGGCGATCTTCGCATGATCCCCCGATCGCAGCACTTCAGGGATCGTGCGCCCTTCCCACTCAGCAGGTCGGGTGTAATGAGGGTATTCGAGCAAGCCGTTCTCAAACGACTCTTCGTCTCCGCTCAAGGCCGCGCCCATTACGCCGGGAAGCAGCCGAATGCAAGCGTCCAGCAGCATCAAAGCGCCCATTTCCCCCCCGGAAAGGATGATGTCGCCCATGCTGACCTGCTCGATTTCGGGCCGCGCCTCGAACAGCCGCTCGTCAAAGCCTTCGAATCGCCCGCACAGGATGGTGACGCCGGGGCCTGCCGCGAGCTCGCGGACGCGCGCCTGCGTGATCGGCTTGCCGCGCGGCGTCATGGCAAGAATGGGCGTCCCGGGCGAGACAGAATCCAGCGCCCGCGCCAGCACATCCGCCTTCAGCACCATGCCCGCCCCGCCCCCGGCCGGCGTGTCATCGACCGTGCGGTGCTTGTCCGTCGCGAAGTCGCGAATCTGGACGGTCTCCAGCGCCCACTTGCCCACCTCCTTCGCACGGCCCGCAATGGACGCGCCAAGGGGGCCGGGGAACATCTCCGGATAGAGGGTGAGGATGGTGGCTTGGAAGGTCATGGCTCAAGCCAATGGCCTGCATCAATCACCTTGGCAATGTGACCAAGCTCCAGGCGCTCGTAGGGGGACGGGTCGAAGAGACGGCCGCGCAGTGGCCAAGTCAGCAAACGCCAGATGAGCCAGATGCCGGTTAGCAAATGCGGTTCACTAAGATTTGCAAAACGTTGCCAAGGCCATTGCTGCACATCGTCGCCAAATTCCAATGCGAGGGCCTCGACAAGTTCATCGATATCGTCGCCTGAAATTCCAATATCCTGATCAATGGCCGCCGATGCTGAAAGCCTATCACGTCGAACACCGCTTCGCTTAGCGACGATAGCAATAACTCTTTCGAGTGTATCACTCATCAAACAGTCCAATTCTCGACCTTCAAACCCGGCACATCGGCGAAGTCGGATTCATTGTTGGTCACCACTGTTGCGCCAATGCTCAACGCATGGGCGGCCAGCAACCGGTCAAAGCGCGCGCGCTTGAACGGGAGCCGCGCATATTCGCGGGCAGCCAATTCATCGAAGGGAAGAAGTGGAATCGCGGCGATGAAGGCCTCCAGAACCTCCGGGGCGGGCGGCTTGCCAACATAGGTGCCATAGGCGACTTCGGCATAGCTGATCACGGAAATGGCGAGGGTCCCCTCATCACAGTCCGCAATCCGAGCCTTAAGCGCCTCATTTCCCACATCCATCGAATAGACGGCGGAGTTGGCGTCGATCAGATATTTGATCACAAGAGGCCAGCTGCCTTCTTGGCCGCGATCGTGCTGGGTCTCTCCTCAAAATCCTCTCGCGGCGCCAATCTGATCCCCGGTGCCTTTCCGGCAAACCCGCTGATGTCGATCTTCTTCTTCGGCGCTTCGTCAGGCTCGACGTGAAAGCCAACCTGCTCTTCCCGCAGGAGCATGATCGTTCCCTCCTTCAAGCCCAGATCCTTGGGCAGGCGAAGCGCGAGCGAATTGCCCGACTTGAAAACCTTGGCGCGATATTCCTTACCCATGATCGGCTCCTGTATATACGCGATGTATATACGTCAGCTCAGGCGGCGGCAAGCCACGTTACCGGCCGCCCGTGGTCTTCGCGGCCAGCCATGCCAAAGGCAAGCCAACGGCGAACAAGACGGCACACCCGCCGATAAGATACGCCCATTGCTCGGCGCGCGCGAAATCTGTGGCAGCGGTGATCAGGAAGCGGCTCGAAACGATGCCAAGACGTGCCAGCCAGCCCCAAAGGAGAAAGACAAACGGCAAGAACCCTGCCGCCATCAGCAGTGCGACCGCCGCACGCGTGCGCGTCGCCAGCAACCGGGCGATGAGCACCGGTAGCGCCAAAGCGAGCAGCAGAACCAGAACGCTCACGGCCTCGCCACAAAGCCGAACCGTAGCGCCTGCAGCGTAATCGGCTTGGTCGGGGCGAGGAGGACCTGGCCCTGCACCTCGCCCTTCTCGCACGGCCACGCAAAGGTGCCTGACATGGCCCCGGTTGCCGTGATCGGTGCAGAGGTCGTGCAGGCACCTGACTTGGCCTTCAGGTCGGCAAGGACCTTCGCCCAATTGTCCGCAGTCCGGTCGAGCGGGAAGTTCATTGCGACGCGGCCGTCCAGTGCGCGGACATTGCCCGTGGCATAGACGATCCCTGCGAGCCGGTAGAAGTCTGCCAGCGCGTCAGACACCGGCGCCTCTGCGCGCTTCAATAGGCCTGCCTTGTGCATCAGCACCGCACTGTCCCACGCAGGCGCCGACGGCCCGGCATAGGTGCGGTTGGACAGCGCGAAGATGCCGACGCCATAATCGGGAATCAGCATCACGTGTGAGCCATAGCCGGGATAGCCACCGCCATGGGCGAGCGTGAGGCCCAGGTCGCAATCCTGCGCCACGCGCCAGGCCATGCCGTAAGCGAGTGCCTGACGGCAGGCCGTGGGGCCGCTTGCGCCAGTGCGCTGGGCGACGCTGACGAAGTTCAGGCCCTGCGCCACTTCCCGCACGGTGGCGCGCTTGACGGGGCCGGTTTCCGGCCCGTCGCGCGGCGGCCAGGCCGAGAGCAGGAAGGCGACCCACTTCGCATAGTCGTTCGCACTCACCTGAAGCCCGCCCATCGCATTGAACGCGCCGTCGCGCATCGTCGGCTCTTCGGACCAGGCGTCATTTTCCCAGCGATAGCCGATCGCGCGGCGATCTTTGGGGGCATCGGTCACGTCATAGCCGCTCGACGTCATGCCGAGCGGCTTGAGCAGGGTGCGCTCGACATAGGTACGATACGGCATCCCCGATGCCTTGGCGACAATCCGGCCGAGGATGGCATAGCCGAAGTTCGAATATTCGTGCGCCGTTTGCGGCACGCGGCTGAATGGCACCCCCGCCTTCAGCATCTTCGTAAAATCTTCCTGCGACAGAACCTGCTGCCGGTCACCCCAGGGGTCGTCGGTCACAAAGCCCCCCACATGCGACAGCAGATCACGGATGCGGATGCGTGGACTGTCGCTGGTCGGGTAGGTCCAGTGCTTCATTTCCGGCACATAGTCTTCTGCCAGATCGTCGAGCCGCAGCTTGCCCTTGTCCCGAAGCGACAGGATGGAGAGTGCCGTGAACGCCTTCGTCATGGAGGCGATGCGGAAGAGGCTGTCCGCCGTCACGGGGCGCTTCGCCTCCAGATCCTGCACGCCTATGCCCTTCACATAAGCGAGCCGCCCGCCCTGCACGACGCCATAGACCATGCCGGGGACATGCGCCTCCGCCTGAAAGCGCGCGAAGATCGCATCAATATCGGGCTGAAGCGGCGCAAGCGTCTGCGCGGACGCGGGGGCTGCGAGAAGAAAAGCGGCGGCGAAGGTGAGGACAGCGCGTTTCATGCGCAAGGCATAGCGCAAAGCGCGCCAGTGTCGACGGGGAAGCTACGCGGCGAAGGCGGCTTCGATCAGGATGCGCGCGTCCGACCAGTCGAGGACGGCGGCCGGGGTCATCGGGACCATGAAGGTCTTGCCGTCTGGCCGCTCGATTTCGAGCACGTCGGACGCCCCGAAATTCTCGACCGCAATGCAGGTGCCGATGGCAGCACCTTCGGCGGAGACGCACGGCAGGCCGATGAGATCGGTGTGATAATATTCGCCGTCCGCCAGCGGCGGCAGCGCATCGCGCGGAACGGTGAGTTCCCGCCCGCGTGCCGCCTCGGCGGCGGTCCGGTCAGCGATTTCGGCAAAGCGCGCAATCGCGCCGTTGGTTCCGGCGCGCACCGATTTCAGGGTCAGCGCGCCACCGTTGAACGTCTTGTGCGCCTTCAGGCTGTCCACCGTATCGGTGAACAGCTTCAGGCGGACTTCGCCCGCCACGCCATGCGCGCCAATGATGACGGCAAGGGTGACGGAGCGATCAGCCAAGGATTAACCCTCAGCCTTGTCTTCGGCCGGTGCTTCTTCAGCGGCAGCTTCAGCAGCGGGGGCTTCTTCGGCAGCGGCTTCAGAGGCAGGGGCCTCTTCAGCGGCAGCTTCTTCAGCCGGAGCTTCTTCGGCCGGGGCCGCGGCAGCAGCAGCGGCTTCTTCAGCAGCAGCCTTGGCCGCTTCTTCCGCGTCGATGATCTTCTGCGCACGCTCTTCTGCGCGCTCCTTGGCCTTTTCGCCCGGTTCCGCCTTCTTCGGGTTCAGGCGGGCAGCACGTTCCTTGAGGCCAGCGGCATCGAGGAAACGGGCAACGCGGTCGGTCGGCTGCGCGCCAACGCCCAGCCAGTGCTTCAGGCGGTCCGCATTCAGCGTGACGCGGTTGGCGTCGTCCTTGGCGAGCATCGGGTTGTAGGTGCCGACCTTTTCGATGAAGGCGCCATCGCGCGGCGCGCGGGCGTCAGCAACGACGATGCGGTAATAGGGACGCTTCTTGGAACCGCCACGCGACAAACGAATAGAAACTGCCATTTTATCTTCCTTCCAAATCTAAACTCAAACCTGCGGCCCGAAGGCCATCATTTCTTCTTCAACAAATTCTCGAACCCCGGCGGCAAATTGGGCATCCCGCCGCCTGCAGCGCCTGCGCCCGGCATGCCGGGAAGGCCGCCGCCGCCCAGAAGGCCACCCAGACCGCCGCCCTTGCCGAACAGCGCGCCCAGACCCTTCATCCCGCCCATCTTGCGGATCTTCTTCATGGCGGTGGACATTTCCTGATGCATTTTCAGGAGCTTGTTCACTTCCTGCACGGTCGTGCCGGACCCATTGGCAATGCGGATCTTGCGCTTGGCCTGCAGCAGCTCGGGCTTGGCACGCTCCTTCTTGGTCATGGACGAGATCATCGCATCCATGCGGACAAGAATGCGGTCATCAATGCCCGACTGCGCCATGGCGCCCTGCATCTTCTTCATGCCCGGGAGCATGCCTGCCAGCGCACCAAGGCCGCCCATGCGCTGCATCTGCTGCAGCTGGGCGCGCAGATCGTTCATGTCGAACTGACCCTTGGCCATCTTGGCCGCAAGCGCTTCGGCTTCGTCCTGCTGGATCGTCTCGGCGGCCCGCTCCACAAGGCTGACGACATCGCCCATGCCAAGGATGCGACCCGCGACGCGGCCGGGATGGAACACGTCCAGCCCATCCAGCTTTTCGCCGGTGCCGACGAACTTGATCGGCTTGCCCGTGACGGCGCGCATCGAAAGCGCCGCACCGCCGCGGGCATCGCCATCCATGCGCGTCAGGATGACGCCGGTCAGCGCGACCTGTTCGGAGAAGTTCTTGGCGACGTTGACCGCGTCCTGACCCGTCAGGCTGTCGACAACGAGCAGCGTTTCCGCCGGGCTCGCCACATCTGCCACGGCCTTCATTTCGGCCATCAGCTGCGCGTCGACATGGAGTCGGCCCGCCGTATCGAGCATCAGGACGTCATAGCCCTGGAGCTTTGCGGCCTGCATGGCGCGCTTGGCGATATCGACCGGCTGCTGCCCCGCGACGATCGGCAGCGTTGCAACGCCCGTCTGCTCGCCAAGGATCGCCAGCTGTTCCTGTGCGGCAGGACGATTGACGTCGAGCGAAGCCATCAGGACCTTCTTGCGGTCCTTTTCGGTCAGGCGCTTCGCGATCTTCGCCGTGGACGTCGTCTTACCGGAGCCCTGCAGACCGACCATCATGATGATGGCGGGCGGCGTCACGGCGAGGTCGAGCTCGCTCGCCTCGCTGCCGAGCATCTCGACGAGCGCGTCGTTGACGATCTTGACGACCTGCTGGCCTGGCGTGATCGACTTCAGGACCGACTGGCCGACGGCCTGTTCGGTCACTTTGTCTATGAAGGTGCGGACAACCGGAAGCGCAACGTCAGCTTCAAGGAGCGCGATGCGGACTTCGCGCATCGCTTCGCGGACATCCGATTCGTTGAGCGCACCACGGCCGCGCAGACGGTCAAAGACGCCGCCAAGCCTTTCGCTCAAACTTTCGAACATGCGTTCGCTCCATCAAATAGCCCAAACAGAAGACGCCGGCGGACGAAAACTCGTCGGCCAGCGTACGCCCTTGGGCGGCCAATTTTGTGCTTTTCAGTGTGGAAAGCGAGTGCGCCCTAGCCGATTCCCGCCGCGTGGTCAATCTGCGACCCGGATGCGTCCTGCCGAAACCCAAGCTCAAAGGCGGACTTAACGCGATCTTCATGCTTTGTCCGCATCAACTGCACGCTGAAACGGCATGTGCAAGGGGGCATGAGCTCGGTGTCTGAAGTCATCCAGCGGGAAAAGTCCGCATCCAATTCCATCGCAAAGGCCGCCGGCCGCGATATCGTCATGGGCGGCATCATGGTGGCCGCGATCGTCCTGTTCGCAGGCACCGGCTCCAGCGCCATGATCAGCGCGTTCCGCACGCTCATCGGGCAGAACGGCCATTCGGACAATGTGCTCGTCGTCGCGCTCCTGCTCAACATTGCGCTGATCCTCTTTGGCTGGCGCCGCTATATCGACCTGCAGAATGAGGTCGAGGAACGCACGGCGGCCGAAGAGCGCGCGCAGATCCTCGCAATGCGCGATCCGCTGACCGGCTTTCACAACCGCCGCTCGCTCGCCGAGCAGGGCGCCGAAATGCTGGCCCGCGCCGGCAAGCGCGGCAAGCAGCTCGCGATGCTGATGCTCGACCTTGACCATTTCAAGAACGTCAACGATATCCATGGCCATGCCGTTGGCGATGGCCTGCTGCGCGCGGTCGCCGCCGAGATCACCAAGCTGATGCCGCCCAATGCGCTCGCCGCCCGTCTGGGCGGGGATGAATTTGCCGTCGCCTTCGTCTTCGACGTCGCCAACCCCGAAGTTGTCGACCGCATCGCCGAAGCCATGGTCTCCCGCCTGGGCCAGCCGCTGAGCGCGGATGGCACCTTCATCCACACCAGCATCTCGCTCGGCCTCGCCCATTCGGCGATCGATTGCGACACTGTCGATTCGCTGATGCGTCGCGCGGACATCGCCATGTATGCCGCCAAGCATCAGGGCCGGAACCGCTTCGCCTGGTTCGACGCGTCGATGGAACGCGAACTTCAGGCACGCACCGAACTCGAAGTCTCGATGCGCCGCGCCATTCCGGCCGGCGAGTTCGAACCCTATTTCGAACAGCAGATCGACCTGACGACCGGCCGCCTGCAGGGCTTTGAGGTTCTGGCACGCTGGAACCACCCGACGATGGGCATCATTGCGCCCGACCGGTTCATCCCGATCGCGGAGGAAACGGGCATGATCGCCGATCTGTCCTTCTCGGTCATCCGCAAGGCGCTTACCGAAGCGCGCGACTGGGACCCTTCGCTCGTCATTTCGGTCAACATTTCGCCGACCCAGCTGCGCGACCCGTGGCTCGCCCAGAAGGTCGTGAAGCTGCTCGTCGAAACGAGCTTCCCGGCCAATCGGCTCGAAATCGAGATCACCGAAACCTCGCTGTTCGACAATCTCTCGCTCGCCCAGTCGATCGTCGGCAGCCTCAAGAACCAGGGCATCAAGATTGCGCTGGATGATTTCGGCACCGGCTACAGCTCGCTCGCACACCTGCGCGCGCTGCCGTTCGACCGCATCAAGATCGACAAGAGCTTCGTGACCTCGCTGATCGAAAATCCGGAAAGCGCCGCCATCGTCAACGCGATTGCACGCCTGGGCGACAACCTGTCCATGCCGGTGACGGCAGAAGGCATTGAGGTGGGCGAAATCGAGGAGCGTCTGCGCCAGCTTGGCGTGCATAAGGGCCAAGGGTGGCTCTATGGCCGTCCGCTGCCGATGACCTCGGTGCGCGAGCTTCTGGCCGAGCGCAACCTGCTGCCCGCCGCGCGTCAGAGCGCCAAGAGCGAAGAGCCTGTCGAAGGCCTGCTTCCCGATTTCGACGAGGAACTGCGCCGCCTCGCCTGAGGCGGACCGACGAGCGGGGTTGGACTCGTGGCGCGTGCCCGCCTAAAGGCCGGGCATGGGCGACCGCTTTTACAAGATGCATGGTCTGGGCAACGACTTTGTCGTGATCGACGGGCGAAAGGCGCCGGTCGACATGACCGAAGCGCGCGCCCGTGCGATTGCCGACCGGCAGACCGGGATCGGCTGTGACCAGCTGATCCTGCTCGGCCCGTCCGACAGCGCCGATGCGCAGATGCGCATCTTCAATCACGACGGCACCGAAGTCGGCGCATGCGGCAACGCCTTTCGCGCCGTGGCGCTTCTGCTGGGCGGGACATCGACGCTCGAGACGCTGGGGGGCACCATTTCGCTCGAAGCGCTGGGCGACGCCGCCCGCGTCGAGATGGAGGCGCCCCGCTTTGACTGGGATGCCATCCCGCTCGCCTACGCCATGGACACGCGCGACATGCCGGTCGGCTGGGAGATGCTCGAGCATCCGGCCGCCGTCAATGTCGGCAACCCCCATGTCATCTTCTTCGTGTCCGATGCGGACGCCGTCGATCTCGCGCGGCTCGGCCCCATAATCGAGACTGACCCGATCTTTCCCGAACGGATCAACGTCAACGTCGCGAGCCTTGCCAGCCCCAATCATCTGAAGCTGCGCGTCTGGGAACGCGGCGCCGGCCTGACGCTCGCCTGCGGAACGGGCGCCTGCGCGACCGCCGTTGCCGCGATCCGCGCAGGGCTGGTCACCGCGCCCGTGCGCGTCTCCCTGCCCGGTGGTGACCTGACAATTGAATGGGCGCCGGGCGAACGCATCCGCATGACCGGCCCCGCCACGCTCGTCTTCACCGGCGAAACCGACTGGAGCCGCTTCGGATGAGCGGACCGGAGGTGGTCAATTTCGGCTGCCGCCTGAACATTGCCGAAGGCGAAGCGATCCGGGCGGCGGCGGCCGATCAGGACAATCTCGTCATTTTCAACAGCTGCGCCGTGACTGCGGAGGCCGAACGGCAGGTCCGCCAGGCCATCCGCCGCACGAAGCGCGACCGGCCCGATGCCCGGATCATCGTGACAGGCTGTGCCGCGGAAACCATCGGGCCGGAACTCGCCGCCATGGTAGAAGTCGATGCGGTTGTCGGGAATGAAGCGAAGCGTCGCCTTTCATCCTACTCTTCGTTTGTCCCGAGCGAAGTCGAGGGACGGGCCAATGGTGTCTCGACTGCGCTCGACACGAACGGATGGGAAGCCCCCGCCATCTCCGGCGCGGATCATGCCCGCGCCTTTGTCGAGGTGCAGAACGGCTGCGACCATGATTGCACCTTCTGCGTCACCACCCTTGCCCGGGGGGCGAGCCGCTCGGTCCCCGCTGGCGCGATCATCGACGCCATCAAGGCGCGTGTCGATGCGGGTCAGCAGGAAGTCATCCTGACCGGCGTTGACCTGACCAGCTATGGCCCCGATCTGCCCGGCCAGCCCACGCTTGGTCTGCTGGTTGAACGCATCCTGACGCACGTGCCAGACCTACCACGCCTGCGGCTCTCCTCGCTCGATTCGATCGAGATCGACGACCGCCTGTTCGACCTCATCACCGGGGAAGCACGCGTCATGCCCCATGTGCATCTGTCGCTGCAGTCCGGCGATGACATGATCCTGAAGCGCATGAAGCGGCGGCATCTGCGCGCCGATGCCGTGCGGCTCGTGCAGCGGCTGAAGGCAAAGCGCCCCGGCCTCGCCATCGGCGCGGACATCATCGCTGGCTTCCCGACCGAGGACGAGGCGATGTTTGCCAACAGCGTCGCGCTGCTTGAGGACTGCGACATCGTCTTCGGCCACATCTTTCCCTACAGCCCGCGGCCCGGTACGGCGGCGGCGCGGATGCCGCAGCTGGACCGCGGCACGATCAAGGCGCGTGCCGACCGGCTGCGCGGGGCGGCGCAGGCCCGCAAGGCGCGCTGGCTGGACAGCCTGATCGGGACGCAGCAGCGCGTCCTGATCGAGCGCGACGGGCGGACCGGCCATGCCGAAAACCACGCCTCGGTCGAAATTCCCGCGACAGAGGATTTCCGCTTTGCGCCCGATGCCTTAAAGGGCCGCATCATGACCCTGACCCTCACCGCCAGCGATGGCACCAAGCTGTCCGGCCTTCCCGCATGAGCGACACCGAGAACACCCCCTGGCACAAGAAGCTGCTCGGCGGCTTCAAGCGCACGTCGGAGCGGCTGAGCGAGAACCTGACCGGCCTCGTCACCAAGGCGAAGCTCGACGCCGAAACGCTCGACGAGATCGAAGAGGCGTTGATCGTGTCGGACCTCGGCCCGGCCACCGCGCACCGCATCCGCGACCGGCTGGCCGACAGCCGCTATGAACGCGGCATCGACGAAGCGGGCGTGCGCGAAGTACTGGCGAGCGAAATCCGCGACGTGCTGGCGCCCGTTGCCAAGCCGCTCGACATCGTCGCTTTCCCGCGCCCGCAGGTCATCCTCGTCATCGGCGTCAACGGCTCCGGCAAGACGACGACCATCGCCAAGCTCGCCCATCTGTTCCTCGAACAGGATTATGGCGTCATGCTGGCAGCGGGTGATACCTTCCGCGCCGCTGCCATCGGCCAGTTGAAGGTCTGGGCGGATCGTCTGGGCGTGCCTATCGTGTCCGGGCCCGAAGGCGGTGACGCGGCGGGGATCGTCTTTGACGCCGTCAAGCAGGCGACCGAAACGGGCATCGACGTGCTGATCGTCGATACCGCCGGCCGCCTTCAGAACAAGCGCGAGCTGATGGATGAACTGGCCAAGATCCGGCGCGTACTGGGGCGCATCAACCCGGCCTCGCCGCACGACGTCGTCCTCGTGCTCGACGCGACGACCGGCCAGAACGCGCTGTCGCAGATCGAAATCTTCAAGGAAGTGGCGGGCGTGACGGGTCTCGTCATGACCAAGCTCGATGGCACCGCGCGCGGTGGCGTGCTGGTTGCGGCCGCCGAAAAGTTCGGCCTGCCCATCCACGCCATCGGCGTTGGCGAAACCATTGAGGACCTGCGGCCGTTTGATGCAGGCGAAGTCGCAAACATCATTGCAGGAGCCGACCGGGCATGACCGACCAACAGCCCACCGAGGCAGCGCGCCAGCCCGCGCCAAACCTTCTGGTTGATCTGGGGCCGCTCGGCATCTTTCTGCTGACCTACTGGCTCGCCGGCGTCTGGGTCGCGACCGGCGCCTTCATGGTGGCGACGCTTGCCGCGCTCATCTGGTCGCGCCTGAAACACGGTAAGGTCTCCATCCTCCTGATGTTTTCGGGCGTGATGGTCCTCTTCTTCGGCGGCCTGACGATCTGGCTGCACGATGAAACCTTCATCAAGATGAAGCCGACGCTCTATTACGTGATGGTCGCAGGCATCCTCTTCTTCGGGACTCTGACCAAGAAGCCGACGCTCGAGCTGGTCATGTCGCACGCCTATCCCGAACTGAGCCAGCGCGGCTGGCACCTGCTGACCCGCAACTTCGGCTGGTTCTTCCTCGGCATGGCGGTGCTCAACGAAATCGTCTGGCGGCACAGCTCGACCGGTTTCTGGCTTGGCTACAAGCTGTGGGGGGCGCTGCCGCTCACACTGCTGTTCGGCGCGCTCAACGTGCCGATGATCCTGCGCCACAGCCCGCAGGCGGAGGGGGATACCAAATCGTCATCCTGAACTTGTTTCAGGATCCACTAGCTTCGTAATATCCAAATATGGATATCTGCTCGTCGAAGCCTGTGTTCATGGATGCTGAAACGAGTTCAGCATGACGGGAAGCACATCCCCGCGCTCAGGCTGAGCGCTGTATTCGGACGGCCCTTACGCCGCCGCCTCCAGCAGCCCGTGCTTCTTCAGGCAATGCCGCAGCTGGTCATAGGTGAGCCCCAGCGCCTTGGCCGTCGCGCGCTGGTTGTGCCGGTGGCGCTTGAGCGCCTCTTCCAGAAGTGACCGCTCATAGGCGTGGACGGCGGCCCGGAAGTCGCCGGGCTTGCTGAGCGGGACGGCCGGGCCGGGATCATTGGCGGGCGCTTCGGGCGCAGCTGTGGCAACGGCCACGCCCTGTCCCGCCACCGGCTGCCACGGCGATACGAAGGGATCGAACACGATGTTGCCGACGGGCAGGCTGGGATCGTCCCAGCGATAGACGGCCCGTTCGGCGACGTTGCGCAGTTCGCGGATGTTGCCCGGCCAGGGATGCGCCTCCATCTCTGCCATCGCCTCCGTCTCGAACCCCGGCCAGCGTGGCCAATCGAGTTCGGCTGCCATGCGCCGCCCGAAAAAGTCCGCCAGCTGGGCAATATCGCCTTCGCGGGCGCGCAGCGGCGGCAGGGTGATCACGTCGAACGACAGCCGGTCAAGAAGGTCGGCCCGGAAACGCCCCTTGTCGACCAGAGCAGGCAGATGCTCATTGGTCGCCGCGACGATGCGGACGTCGACGCGCACCGGCTTGTTGGCGCCAATGCGGGTGACCTCGCCATATTCGACCGCGCGCAGCAGCCGTTCCTGCGCGCCCGCCGACAGCGTGGCCAGTTCGTCGAGGAAGAGCGTGCCGCCATCGGCTTCCTCAAAGCGACCCGTCCGCGCCCGCGTCGCCCCGGTAAAGGCGCCGGCTTCATGCCCGAACAGTTCCGCCTCGATCAGCGTCTCGGTGAGCGCGGCGCAGTTCATGGCGACAAAGGGCCCATCCCACCGCGTGCTCAGCCGGTGCAGGCGCTCGGCCACCAGTTCCTTGCCGGTCCCGCGCTCCCCGATCACCAGCACCGGCCGGTTGAGCTGTGCCGCGCGGCTGACCCGCTCCACGCTGTCGAGAAAGGCCAGAGATTGGCCGATGAACTGGTTGTCGCGCTCCATTCCCAAATATTAGCGCATTTTCCTAATGTTCAGCAAGAGTTCATGAAGAAAATCATGCCATTTTGGTGATGAAATGGCGGAAATGCGCCATCTCCGGCAATTGGCACGGTCCGTGCTGTACCATTGGCATACCGCAAACAAGCGGCACACAATTCAACGCCAAGGTTCAGGGAGACACAACATGACCCGCTACAACGCTTTTGATTTCCGCAGCTCGGTTCTCGCCATCATCGCCACGATCCTGGTCAGCACCAGCAGCCTCTTCTTCGCCGCCGGCCCCGTTGGCCATGTCAGCGCGGCAACGATCCAGACCCAGGCGGATTACCCGCTTGCGTAACACCCTACCGGCCGTTCCCCCAAGGCCGGAGACCCCGCCGGGGAGGGTTCCATCCCCCACCCTCCCCGGCCCCCTCTCACCTTCTACCCCCGCGTCACACAGTCAGGAGTTTCACAAGATGGGCATTTTCTCGCGCACCCGCGACATCATCGCCGCCAATGTCACCGACCTTCTCGACAAGGCCGAAGACCCCGCCAAGATGATCCGCATGATCATCATGGAAATGGAAGAGACGCTGATCGAGGTGCGCGCCTCTGCGGCCCGCACCATCGCCGACCAGAAGGAACTGCGCCGCCACATCGCAAAGCTGGAGACGCTGCAGGAAAGCTGGAAGGAAAAGGCCGAACTCGCCCTTTCCAAGGATCGCGAAGACCTGGCCAAGGCCGCGCTCGTCGAACGCCAGAAGGCCGCCGACATGGCCGAACAGCTCCGCAGCGAAATCGCTGTCCTCGACGACGCGCTGCGCGGCAATGAGGAAGACATTTCCAAGCTGCAGGGCAAGCTGCGCGAGGCCCGCGCCCGCCAGAACACGATCACGACCCGTCTGGAAGCTGCGAACAACCGCATCCGCGTTCGTGAAGCCTATGCCGGCACCAAGGTCGACGAAGCCTTTTCGCGCTTCGACATGCTGGAACGCCGCGTCGATCTGGCCGAAGGCCGCGCCGATGCGCTCGGCCTGGGCGCCGCACCCAAGACGCTCGAAGAGGAAATCGCCGAGCTGAAGTCGAACGAAAAGGTCGAGGCCGAGCTGGAAGCGCTCAAGGCAGCCGTGAAGAAGGGCTGAGGCGATGGAAGACATCATCGTCGCCCCGCTCGTCGTCGGCATCCTCTTCATCGGGCTGCCCTGGCTGATCCTCCACTACATGACCCGGTGGAAGACAGCCGCGACGCTGACCCGCGAGGACGAGAACCTGCTCGATGAGCTGTACGACCTCGCCCGCCGCCTCGAAGACCGGATGAACACGATCGAACGCATCATCGCTGCCGACGATCCCGACTGGAAAAAGGGCGCCTGAGAGCGCCTCCAAGAAACGCCACAGGAGTAAGAAACATGTCTGCAAGCCGCACCCGATTTTACCTCGACAAGCAGAACGCCAAATGGCTCGGCGTCTGCTCCGGGATCGCCGACTACACCGGCATCGACGTCACCTGGGTACGCGTCGGCACCGTGCTCGGCACCATCCTCGGCTCGGGCTTCCTGATCATCGCCTATCTCGTGATTGGCTGGATCGCCGAAGCCAAGCCGTACGGCCTCTATACCGACAAGGCCGAATCCGAGTTCTGGCAGGGCGTGCGCCAGTCGCCGGCCCGCACGACCCGCGACGTCCGCTCCAAGCTGCGCGACATCGACCGTCGCATGGCGGCCGCGGAAGCGCACTATACCAGCCGCAACAGCCGCCTGGCCGATGAAATCGACAGCCTGAAGTAAGCGGCGCGGTCGAGGGAGGAGACGCATCATGGACTTCGGTGGACCAACATTCGTCCTGGCCATCATCGCCATCAGCACCATCGGCTGGATCGCCACCAGCTGGATCCGCGCCCGCCACGGCTATCCGGTGGAAGGCGAATGGGGCGGGACCGTCACCCGGTCTGACCCCGATGCAGAGCGCAAGATCGCCCTGCTCGCCTCGGAGAACGAGCGTCTCACCGGACAGGTCAGCCGCCTGGAAGAGCGGATCGCGGTTCTGGAACGCATCGCAACCGACGCGCCGTCCCGCCTGACCGCTGAAATCGAACGCCTGAAATAAGGACAGAACCAATGGACACCGCCACGCAAATCGCCCCCTTCGTGCCCTATCTCGCCCTGATGGGCGTCGCGATCGGCCTCCTCGGCACTGTCGGCTGGATCTTCACCACCTGGCTGCGCATCAAGAACGGCTATCCGCTGGAGAACAGCTGGGGCAAGGCGATCTACCCGCGCCAGACCTCTGAAGAGCTGGAACGCATCAAGCTCCTGAGCCAGGAAAATGCGCAGCTGCGTGCTGAACTCGGCTCGGTCAAGGACCGCCTCGCCAATGTCGAACGCATCGTGACCGATGAAGCCCATGCCCTCAACCGCGAGATCGAACAGCTCCGCGGCAAGGCGAACTGAAAGGACTTTGACGATGGACGGACTTTTCGCCCTCATCCCCATCCTCGCCCTGCTGATCCCGATCGTCGCCATCGGCGCACGCACGGTCACCAAGATGGTCGAGCTCAAGGAAAAGCAGCTTCAGGTGCAGACCAGCATGACCGCCGAAAAGGCCGCCCAATACGCCGCCCATGTCGAGCGGCTGGAACAACGGGTCCGCGTGCTGGAACGCATCATCACCGACAAGGGCGTCGCGCTTTCGGACGAGATCGAAAGCCTTCGCACCACGCCGGTCAACTGAACCACAACAAGAACGCGCAGGGAGACAAGATATGAACCCGTTTGAAATGGTCGTCCTGATCGTCGCGATCGTGACCATCGGCAGCATCATTCGCGCCAAGCACGGCATCCGCAAGGACCGCCATGGCAATGACATCGCCGTCCCCAACGACGCCGAAAGCCGCCAGCTTCGCGATGAGATCAAGCAGCTGAAGGAACGCATTGCGGTTCTGGAGCGGCTCGTCACCGACAATAACAGCGCGGTCGCCCTCGACCGTGAAATCGAAAAGCTGCGCTGACCAGCAGCAGGTTCGCCAGGGAGAACCGACATGACTGATGTATCGACACTCATCCTCGCACTGACCGGCCTTGCAGGCCTCGCGCTCGCCGCCTTTGTGGGTCTCGCCGCCTTCGGCAAGTGGATCGACCTGAAGCGGTCGGAGATAGACAGCCATCGCGGCCATGAAGGCGGCGTTCCGAGCGCGACCAACCGCATCGAGATCGCCGACCTCAAGGAACGGCTGCGCAAGCTGGAAGCCATTGCCGCCGGCGTCGATTACTGAGTGAAACGGGGCGGAGTTGTTTCCGCCCCCTTATTTTTCCCCTCGCATCCGCCGTCCTTCACTGGCAAGGACAACAGTTGAGAGTCACAGACTCCGCGGGATATGTAGTTCGCCGCCGGAAAATCGGCGCATGTTGGAGGGGTTGTTTCCGAAATGAAAATGCGTTCGCTTGTCTTGGGAACTGCCATCGCGCTCACTGCGACGGCACTGACCGGTTGCGCCGAAAAGGGCGGCAAGAATGCCAATGTCGATGACGCTCGGCTTGTCGAAGGCAGTCCGGATGGCGCCAACTGGCTCTCTTATGGCCGCACCATGGATGAGCAGCGCTTCTCGCCGCTGACGCAGGTCAACGACACCAACGTCAACCAGCTCGGCCTTGAATGGTCGTCCGATCTCGACACCGCGCGCGGACAGGAAGCCACGCCGATCGTCGTCGACGGCATCATGTACATTTCGACGGCCTGGTCGATGGTGAAGGCCTATGACGCCGCCACCGGCAAGAAGCTGTGGGAATATGACCCCAAGGTGCCGCGCTCAAAGCTGGTCGAAGTCTGCTGCGACGCGGTCAACCGTGGCGTCGCCGTCTATAAGGGCCGCGTCTATGTCGGCACGCTCGACGGCCGCCTCGTTGCGCTCAACGCCGATACCGGCAAGGTCCTGTGGGACAAGATGACGATCCCCGAAGGATCGCACATGGCCATCACGGGCGCACCGCGCATCGTGAAGGGCAAGGTGCTGATCGGCTCGGCAGGGTCCGAATATATCACGCGCGGCTATCTCGCCGCCTATGACGCCGAAACCGGCAAGCAGGCCTGGCGCTTCTACACCGTGCCCGGTGATCCGTCGAAGCCGTTCGAAGGCAAGCATCTGGAAGCGGCCGCCAAGACCTGGGCCCCCGATGCGTGGAAGAGCGGCGGTGGCGGCACGGTGTGGGATTCGATCACCTATGATCCCCAGACCGACCTCGTCTATTTCGGCACGGCCAATGCCGAGCCGTGGAACCCCAATGCGCGCGGTGGCAAGGGCGGCGACAGCCTCTACACGGCGTCGATCGTCGCCATCAAACCGGACACGGGCGAATATGTCTGGCACTTCCAGGAAACCCCGGAAGACCGCTGGGACTATGACTCGAACCAGCAGATCATCGCCGCCGACATGCCGGTCAACGGCAAGGTGACGCGCGTCATCTTGCACGCACCGAAGAACGGTTTCTTCTACGTCCTTGATGCAAAGACGGGCAAGTTCATCTCGGGCAAACCCTTTGCCAAGATGATCACCTGGGCCAAGGGTCTCGACCCGGTTACCGGCAAGCCGATCGTCAATCCTGAGGCGCGCTACGAACAGACTGGCAAGCCCTATATCGGCTGGCCGGGTGCGCTCGGTGCGCACAGCTGGCAGCCGATGTCGTACAGCCCGAAGACGGGCCTTGTGTACATCCCCGCCAACGAAGTGTCGCAGCCCTATAATGCTGCGGCCAAGGGCTGGAAGCCCGGCAAGGTCGGGTTCCAGCTTGGCCTCGATACCGGCCAGCTCGGCATGCCGGCCGACCCGAATATCCGCAAGGCAGCCGCTGCCGCCACGACCGGTTCGCTGCTGGCGTGGGATCCGATTGCAGGCAAACCGCGCTGGCGCGTCGAACATCCCGGCCCGTCCAATGGCGGCACGCTCGCCACGGCCGGCAATCTGGTGTTCCAGGGCACGGCCGGTGGCGAGTTCCGCGCCTATACGGCCGATACCGGCAAGCAGCTGTGGTCCTTCGCAACCCAGACGGGCGTGATCGCCGCGCCGATGACCTATTCGGTCAAGGGCGTGCAATATGTCGCCATCCTCGCAGGCTGGGGCGGCGTCTATGACGTGGCGCCGGGAATCCTGGCCGGCAAGTCCGGTTCGGTGCGCAACATCAGCCGCCTGCTCGTCTTCAAGGTTGGGGGCAAGGCCGTGCTGCCGCCGCCGCCCGCTGAAGCCAAGCGCGTGCTGGATCCGCCGCCCTTCACCGGCACGCCGGAACAGGTCGCCGCTGGTGCAAGCCCCTATCAGAACAGCTGCGGCGTCTGCCACGGCGATGCAGCCATCGCTGGCGGGTTGAACCCCGATCTGCGCCACTCGGCCATCCTTGGCGATCCCAAGATGTGGCAGAAGGTCGTCCATGACGGCGCGCTGTCGCAGAACGGCATGGTCGCCTGGAAGGATCAATATACGGCGGAGCAGATCGAGAATATCCGCCAGTATGTGATCAAGCGCGCCAATGAGGACAAGGCGCTGGAGGCAAAGGGCAACTAAGCCCGGCCATCAGTCCGGACAGCAAGAAGGGGCGGGCAGCGTGAGCTTCCCGCCCCTTTTTCTGTCCGCCGGTCTGCTGGGCCTGACAGATTGCCCGCTCCCGATACGCCGCAAGCTGGAACATTCTGACCGTCGCCCCGTGCTTGACACGGGGCTTGGCTATTCTTGGATGTTCCCGTTCGGCAGGATGTCCGAATTTCCAGATCACTGGGACCGGACACAGGTCAGCCCAGCCCCGTGTCAAGCACGGGGCCACGCGTGCTTTAAGGCGCGCGGGTCCGCCGTGCCGAAGTACTGACGCTCAGCTCTTCAGCCAGTCGGCGACCTGCGCTGCCACGTCGTTGGAGGCACGGTTGAGCGCCTCGCCTGCGCTTCGGGCGTCGATGGTGCCAGCGGGCACGCGGGCCTCGAACCGGCGGCTGCGCACCGGACGATCCTTCTCGCCCGAGATGGTCGCGTCATAGACGACGACGGCGCGGGCGCCCTTTTCCTCAATATCGAACCGGAGCAGCTGCCCCGAGAGAATGGCGGTCGGCCCGGCATTGAACTGACGCGGGTCGAGAACCGTGCGGCCATTCTTGGCACGGATCGTTTCGGACAACAGCCGCTGGAACAGGCGCGGCGGCGGCTCGGCCCAGACCGCATCCTTGATGAAGGCAATCGCCGTCTGCCCCTGTGCCACGGGCACGCGCGTCGTGGCGATCGATTGCGGCGCGATTGGCACCGACACCGACAGGGCATCGCCCGCCTGTACCAGAACGCCTTCATTGGCGGACGGCACATTGGCGGCCGACAGCGTCAGGAGGAAGGGGGGAGCCTTGGTCGACAGGCCAAGGCTGCATCCGCCGAGCAGCGCTGCGGCACCGATGATGAGGGTCGTGCGCGTCATTTGCCGTCCTTATCCCCCTTATAGTCCGGCAGGCTCGGCCCGCCGATCAGCGCGCCTGCCCCCTGCTGGTCAATCTTGTTCGCAACCGACCCCAAGGCTTCGGACATGCCGCGCAGATCGCGCACCAGCTGGCCAATCTCCGGCAGGGTCTGGGTCGAGAAGGTCTGGATGCCCGGCTTCGCGTCCGCCAGCGCCTCATCGAGCGCGGTCATGCTCTTTTCGGCGGAACGGATCGTGCGACGCAGGTCACCAATGAGCGGGCGGCCCTCATCATTGAGGAGGCCGTTGGTCGTTCCCGCCACTTCGCCGAGCTGCTTGGCCGCAATGCCGGCTTCCTTGATGGTGATGCGCGCTTCCTTGATGCTCGCCTCCAGATCAGGGCCGCCCCGCGCGAGATGGCCGGTCAGCTTGTCCGTGTTGGCAAGGATGTTCGAAAACGACTTCTGGTTCTGGTCCGAGAGCAATTCGGTCAGACGCTCGGTCAGCGTCGACAGACGCTCCAGCAGCTGCGGCGCATTGTTGAGCAGCGCGCCAAGCCCGCCAGCCTTGGTCGGGATGACCGGGACACCGCCCGGGCCGGGGCCGGGCTCAGTCAGTGGCGGCGTGCCGCGGATCGCCCCGTCGAGGACGACGGTCGACGGCCCCGTAAAGCTGCCCTGGATCGTTGCAGTCGTGCCCTGAAGCACCGGCGTGTCGGCCTTCAGCGCCACGCGCACGCGCACGAACTGGGGATCGTTCTTCCACAGCTCGATCGCCGTGATCTGGCCCGACGGCACGCCCGAAAAGCTGACGCTGCCGCCCTTGGCCAGACCGTCGACCGACTGGCGGAAGAAAATGTCATATTCCTTGGTGTCGCCGCGCGACATGCCTGCGATCCAGAGCGCAAAGGCGAGCAGCCCGGCGAGCAGGATGAGGACGACGCTGCCGACAAGCAAATGGTTGGACCGGGTTTCCATCAGGCCTTCATGCCCCCTTTGCCATGTGCCGATCAACAGCCGTCTGCGCTGCGCGCCCGCGCGGTCCATTGAAATAGGATTGAATCCACGGGTGATCGGTCGCCAGCAGCTCCGGAATCGTGCCGACCGCAACAACCTTATGGTCCGCCAGAACTGCCACGCGGTCACAAATTGCGTAGAGCGTGTCGAGATCGTGCGTGATCAGGAAGACGGTCAGGCCAAGCGTCTTGGACAGGCTCATCGTCAGTTCGTCGAACGCCGCTGCCGAGATCGGGTCGAGCCCTGCGGTCGGCTCATCCAGAAAGAGCAGCCGGGGATCAAGCGCAAGCGCCCGCGCGAGGCCCGCACGCTTCTTCATCCCACCCGACAGTTCGGACGGGTATTTGGGACCGGCATTGGCCGGAAGGCCTGCCATCACGACTTTATAGGCCGCAATCTCATCAAGCAGCTGCGGCGTGAGGCCGGGGTAGAATTCGCGCAGCGGGACCTGCACATTTTCAGCAACGGTCAGCGTCGAGAACAGCGCCCCGCCCTGAAACATGACGCCCCAGCGCCGCCGCAGGTCGAGCTGGGCATCGCTGTCTTCCTCGGTCATTGGTTCGCCGAAGATTTCAATCTCGCCCGCAATGGGCCGCTGCAGCCCGATGATCGTCCGCATCAGCACGGACTTACCCGTGCCCGAGCCGCCGACGACGCCAAGGATCTCCCCATTGCGGACATCAAGGTCGACGCCGTCATGGATCACCTGGTCGCCAAAGCTGTTGCAGATGCCGCGCACGCGGATCGCGATGGGGGCGTTCAGGTCCATCAGATCCACCCGATCTGCGAGAAGAAGACCGCAAAAAACGCATCGAGCACGATCACGAGGAAAATGGCCTGCACGACCGCCGAAGTCGTCCGCAACCCGATCTGTTCGGCATTGCTTTCCACCTGCATGCCCTGAAAGCAGCCGGACAGCGCAATGATCGCACCGAATACGGGTGCCTTGAGCAACCCGACCCACAGGTCGGTGATCGGGATGACTTCCTGAAGCCGCTGCACGAAGGTGATCGGCGGCAGGTCGAGCGACACCCAGCAGAACAGGCCGCCACCAAAGATCGACACCACGGTCGCGTAAAAGCCGAGCAGCGGCATCATGACAATGGCGGCCAGCATCCGCGGAATGACGAGCGCCTCAATGGGCGAGACGCCGATGGTCCGCATCGCGTCGATTTCCTCGGTCAGCTTCATCGTGCCCAGCTGCGCGGCAAAGGCCGAACCCGAACGGCCCGCGACCATGATGGCGGTCATCAGCACGCCCAGTTCGCGCGTGGTAATCCGGCCGACAAGGTTGACGGTAAGTGCCTCCGCCCCGAACTGCTGGAGCTGCACGGCGCCCTGTTGCGCGATCACGATCCCGATGAGGAAGCTCATCAGCCCGATGATGCCCAGCGCCTTCACGCCGACGAGTTCAAACCGGTGGACGATCGCGTTGATGCGCAGGCGGCGCGGATGGCGCATGATGTCCCACGTCGCGACGAGGATCGCGCCAAAAAAGGCGACAAGGCCGGCGAGCGTGCGCAGTGCGACAACGGTCGCATCGCCGATTTCGGTGACGACGCGGACAACGGGGTTGGGTGCTTCCGGGCGGACGCGGACGCTTTCTTCGGACCGGCTGACCAGCGACATCAGCCGCGCGGCCTCATCGCTCGCGCCCAGAATCTTTGCACCGGTCCGCGCGGCAAAGCGGTGCACGATCCAGGCGCCCACTGTGTCGATCCTGTCGAGCGCCGAAATGTCGATGGCCGCGACGGGCGCTTCGACCGCGTCCAACCGTTGCGGAAAATCGGCAAGGCCAGACAGCGTCATGCGCCCGGTCACGCGCAACGTCCTGCCCGCCTCCGCCTGCGTTTCGGTGAAGTCCGCCATGCTCGCCATTGCCAGACTGTGTGGTGCATAAGCGCTGGATCGGCAAGCAGGATTGCGCCTAAGGCGGCATGATGCAGCCGCTTTCAATCTTCGACATGGACAAGACGATCACCCGCGCGGCGACGTTCGGGCCGTTCCTCGCATACGCCGTGCCGCGTCACGCACGCTGGCGGGCGCTCCTTCTGCCACTCGTCCTTTTGACCAGCCTTGGCTTTCTGGCCAGGATCATCAGCCGGGGGCGTCTGAAAGAAATCAACCTGTCGCTTTTGCTCGGCCGCCGCATCGACGCCGATCGGCTTGCGGCGCTTTCAAAAGGCTTTGCGGGACAGACGCTGGCCAGAAACTGTCTGGCGCCCGCACTGGCCCGCATCGAGGCCGAACGCGCGGCCGGTCGACGCGTGGTCCTCGCGACCGCATCCTATGCCTTTTACGTGCGGGAGATCGCGGCCCTGCTCGGCATTGGCGACGTCATCGCCACCCGGACCACCGATATGGGCGGCACCGTCTCGCCACGGATCGACGGCGAGAATTGCTATGGCCCGGCCAAGCTGCGCATGGTCACGGCGTGGATGGCGGCGCAGGGCATCGATCGCGCGGCCGTCCATATCCGCTTCTTTTCCGATCACGTCTCCGACGCGCCGTGCATGGAATGGGCGGACGAAGCGGTCGCCACCAACCCGCACGCCCCCTTGCGCACATTGGCGGCCGAACGCGGCTGGCACGTGGTGGATTGGACGTAACAGACCCCCCGAACCGTTTGGGCTGAGACTGTCGAAGCCCTGTCCTGTTACTTGGACGCACAGATTTAGGACGGCCCTTCGACAAGCTCAGGGTGAACGGATCGAGGGGCCCTAAATCGCCGCGAGCGCCTGTTCGAAGTCCGCGATCAGGTCATCCGCATCTTCGACGCCAATCGAAATGCGCACCATATTGTCGCCGATCTCCAGCGCCTTCTTGCGCTCATCGGGCACCGACAGGTGTGTCATCGCCGCCGGATGGCTGGCGAGCGTCTCCGTCCCGCCCAGGCTGACCGCGAGCTTGGCAAGCTTGAGCGCGTCGAGAAACGCAAAGGCCTCCGCCTCTCCGCCCTTCAGATAGAGCGAGAAGGTCGACCCCGCGCCGGTGCAGTGTCGGTCATAAATGTCCTGCTGCCGCGCGTCGGACGGGAAGCCCAGATAGACGACGCGCTCCACCTTGGGCTGGTCTTTGAGCCAGCTGCAGATGCGGGCCGCATTCTCGCCCGCGCGCGTCATCCGCAGCTCGAGCGTTTCGAGACTGCGCAGCAGCATCCACGCGCTATTGGGATCAAGGATCGTGCCGATCGTGTTCCGCATCAGGCGAATGCGGTCCATCAGCGCCCGCGCGCCCAGCGCACCGCCTGCGACAAGGTCTGAATGTCCGCCCGCATATTTGGTCAGGCTGTAGAGCACGATGTCCGCGCCCTGCTTCAGGGGCTGCTGCCAGAGCGGCCCCAGAAAAGTGTTGTCGATGACGACCGGCGGACAGTCCTCTCCGGTCCCGCACAGGCGGTCCCGCACCTTGGCGACCGCTTCCACATCGACAAGGACATTGGTCGGGTTGGCCGGGCTTTCCAGATAGATGAGCGCGATCCGCCCCTTGGCCTTGGCGGCCTCGACCACAGCGGCGATGTCGTCCTCGGTGGCCCCGGCCGGGAAGTCCATCCACTGCACGCCGAACTTGCCGAGGATGCGCCCGATGAATGTCTCGGTCGCGGCATAGAGCGGAGCGGAATGGACGATCACGTCGCCGGGCTGGACAAAGGTCAGCAGCACTGTCGCGATCGCCGACATGCCGGACGAAAAGGTCAGCGCATCTTCGGCATCTTCCCAGAGCGACAGCCGGTCTTCGAGGATTTCCTGATTGGGGCCGTTGAAGCGCGAATAGACGAGGCCTTCGGCGCCGCCCGGGCGCTTGCCGGTCACGCCTTCGAAGAAGCGCTTGCCCGCAGCGGCATTTTCGAAAACGAAGGTGGACGTCAGGAAGATCGGCGGCTTCAGCGATCCTTCGGACAGGGCAGGATCATAGCCGTGGCCCATCATCAGCGTCGCGGGCTTGAGCCGCCGACCGCCGATTTCGAGGATGTCCTTCTTGGGACGGCGGCGGGGAGTCGTCGGATCAACCATGCAACATCCTTTCACGATTCGGAAAGATTGTTACTTTTACCCCAAAATGGTTCCGATGATCCACACCGTCCCGACAATGAGCGGAATGCCGACAATGTCGAGGAGGAAACCTGACTTCAGCATGCGCGGCAGCGCGATATGTTCGGTCGCCCAGGCAATGGCATTGGGGCCGGTGCCCGAGGGCAGCATGAAGCCCCAGCTGGCCGCCATTGCCGCTGTGACCGCCAGCAATGCAGGGTCGGCCCCCGTCGCCGCGATCAGCCCGCCAACGACTGGCATCACCCCCGAAGCGGTCGCGACGTTGGAGGCAAATTCGGTGACGATGATGACGATGCCAACCAGCACCATGGCGACGATGACGGGATGCACGCCGCCCAGCGGCCGCAAGACCTCACCCAGCCACCCGGCCAGCCCGGAGGCGCTGATCCCCGCCGCAAGCGCCAGCCCGCCGCCGAACATCATGATGACGCCCCAGGGCGCGCGATCCGCCTCCTTCCAGGTGAGGAGCGGCCGGCCGGTCCCGTCCGGCACGATGAAGAGGAGCAGCGACACAAGGATGGCAACCGTCCCATCCTCGACCATGCCATCAGGCAGACGTTCGGCCAGCAGCGGGAGCCCCACCCAGCCTGCGACGACCGCGACAATGAGGGGAACCAGCCGCATCTCGGCCATGGTCCAGGGCTGCGCCTCACCAATGCTCGCATGGGCAGCGGTGGCATCAAAGCCCCCCGCCGCGACATTCTGCACCTTCATCAGGATGAGCCAGCACGCCGGAATGCCGATGAGGACAATGGGGAGGCCATAAGCCGACCAGGTCAGAAAGCTGATCGAATAGCCGACGCTCTTTTCGATGAGGCCCGCCGCAATCGCGTTGGTGGGGGACCCGACCAGCGTACCAAGCCCGCCAATGGAAGCCGCAAAGGCAATGCCCATCGGCAATGCGCCTGCCAGCCCTTCGGTGTCACCCTCTGCCGTGCCGTTGGCGCGGAGCACCGCGACGGCAATCGGCATCATGATGAGCGCAGTCGCGGTGTTGGACACGATCATGGAAATGAAGGAGGTCGCAATCATGAAGGCCATCAGGAGCGATCCGGCCGAACGCCCGCTGCGCGACAGAATTGCCAGCGCGAAGCGCCGGTGGAGCCCCGTCCGCTCAATGGCGAGTGCGATGAACGCTCCGCCAAGCACGAGGAAGAGGATCGGCGAATAATAGGCCGCCGCCACCTTGTCCGCCGGCATCACGCCGATGAACGGCAGGATGACAAAAGGCAGCAGCGCCGTGACCGTCAGCGGCAGTGCCTCGGTCATCCAGAACACCGCCATCAGGACGACGAGCGCGGCGGTGTGCCAGGCAAGCGGCGTCATCCCTGTCGGGGCAGGCGCCAGCAGCATCAGTGCAAAGACGGCAAGCCCGCCGAACAGGCTCCATTTCTGTGTGGTGTTCAAAACGCTCCCCCGATTTTCGGCGACGCTAGGCAAGCATCGCTGCGGGCGCAAGCCATCAGGCCGGCAGGCCGATCAGCGAAATCTGCCGTCCATAGCCGGGCTCACCCCGGTGCGTCGCCCGGCGGAAGCTGTAGAATCGCGCGGCATCGGGATAGGTGTCGAGCCCGAGCATTTCGACGCGCGCCACGCCCGCGGCCGCCAAGCGGCTGGCGACATAGCCTTCCAGATCGAACTGGAAATGGTCGGGCCGGCCTGCGGAAAAGAAGCGCTCATTCTCCGGGTCGTGCGCCTGAAAGCGCTGCGCGAATGCGGCATCGACCTCATAGGAGGCCCGCGCGATGCAGGGGCCGATGGCGGCGCAAATCCGGCTGCGGTCAGCACCAAGCGCGACCATCGCGCCAATCGTCTGATCGGTCACGCCGCCGATCGCGCCCTTCCACCCGGCATGGGCCGCGCCGACGATCCCCGCCTGCGGATCGGCAAGCAGCACAGGTGCGCAGTCCGCCGTCAGGATGCCGAGGAGGAGACCCGGCCGGTCGGTGACCATCGCATCCGCAGGCGGCCGGGCCTCAAGCGGGATTGCTTGCGTGACGGTCACGACGTCGGGGGAGTGCACCTGATGCACCGTCACCAGCGTCGCCCCGGGCAGCACCGCGTCTGCCGCGCGCCGCCGGTTCTCCAGCACGGCATCCCGATCATCGTCCGACCCAACGCCCACGTTGAGGCCCGCATGAATGCCCGTCGAAACGCCACCCCGGCGCCCGAGAAAACCATGAGGAAGCGGCGCGAGCGCTGTGGCTTTGAAGACGTCGATGACCATGGCTCACCCCCTACTCGTTCGTCCCGAGCGAAGTCGAGGGACCTTTGCGCCAACGTGTCTCGACTTCGCTCGACACGAACGGAAATGAAAGGGTCACCCCATCGCCGCCGGATCGGGCCAGTCGCGGCCGATCAGCGCCATGGCCTGAAACAGCGATCCCATCTCCGTCGGGTGCGTCAGGCGGCGGTGCGCTTCGGCAAGCTCTGCGCCGCGATCCGGATGCGCCCGGGCGAGCGCGCCGGCCCGTTCCGCAATGCCCAGCAGCCCCAGAAAGTCACCCTGCGCCACCGGTCCGAAGACCTTGGCGCCCGACAATTCGGCCATGCCGCCAAGCGTCGCAAAATCGACATGCGCGGTCAGATCCTGCTCGCCCGGCGCCTCGAACGGATTGGCAAAGGCATGGCTCTTCACCGCCTGAAGCGTGTCGCCGACCGCCGGGCCTTCATAGCCATAATCGACGATCAGCCCGGCCCCGCCCTGCGCCGCCAGCCGTTTGGCCAGCGCCCGCACGACCGCGACCGAAGCGGGGGAGCTTTCGATGATGCTGCCCGGCGCGGCATCGCGCAGCGGCGCCGGCACGATCTCCTCGGGCACCGGCTTTCCGGCAATGGGCAGGAACATCGTGTCCTGACAGGCGACCAGCCGTTCGTGCCAGCCCTCCGCGCGCCGGACGAGTTGATAGACCGGCAGCGCATCGAAGAATTCATTGCCGACGATCAGCAGCGGCGCAGCTTCGGGCAGCGTCGTCACATCGTCATGCCATGTCGCCTCCGGCACGGCCGCCTTTTGCGCCGCGCGGAGCGCCTCACTCGTCTCGACGAAATGGACATCGGGCGTCAGCCCCGCCTTGGCCATCGCCCGCAGCGCATCCTTGGCGAGCGTCCCGCGTCCTGGCCCCAGCTCGACATAATGCACGGCCGGACGCCCCGCCCGGTCCCACAGATCGGCCAGCCACAGGCCGATGATTTCCCCGAACATCTGGCTGATCTCGGGCGCGGTGACAAAGTCCCCCGCCGCCCCCAGCGGATCGCGCGTCGCATAATAATGCGCGTTTGCCGCCGCCATGAACTGGGCAACAGGGATCGGCCCGCCAAGCGTGATCGCCCGGGCCAGCCGTTCGGGGAGCAGCGGCTCAGGCGACGCTTTGCTGTCCGCCAACGCTTTCCACCCGCTCGCGGCGCCCCTTGGCCGTGAAGATAAGATACAGCCCCAGCACGATCAGCGGGACGCACAGGGTCTGTCCCATCGTCATGCCGAACAGGCCATAGACACCGGCATCGGGTTCCCGCACCGTTTCCGACGCAAAGCGGAACACGCCCATCCAGAGCAGGAACTGCCCGGCGAGATAGCCCGGCTTGTAACGGGCATCGGTCTTCCAGAAGAGGAAGGACAGGATGAGGCCGAGCGCAATCCCTTCCAGACCCGCCTGATAAAGCTGGCTCGGATGCCGCACGACATCGCCGCCGCCGGGGAAGATCATGCCCCAGGGCACTGTCGTTTCGCGGCCCCAGAGCTCGCCATTGATGAAGTTCGCGATCCGGCCGAGGAAATGGCCGATCGGATAGACGACCACGACATAGTCATGGACGCGCAGCCAGTTGAGCTTGTTCGCCCGGGCAAACCACAGGATCGCTACGATCACGCCGATCAGACCGCCATGGAAGGACATGCCGCCCTCCCACAGCTTCAGCATGCTGGCCGGCTGCGAGATCATCTCCGGCTTGTAGAAGAGGATGTAGCCGATCCGCCCGCCCAGAATGATGCCGAGCGTTGCATAGAAAACAAAGTCATCGACATGGCGCTTGGCCATGGGCGATCCGGGCTGGGCACAGAGTTTCGCCAGATACCACCAGCCGACGATGATGCCGGTGATATAGGCCAGACTGTACCAGCGGATCTTGAAAAAGCCGAGGTCGACCGCAACCGGATTCAGACCAAGGCTTTCCCAATGCACGGCAGACGTAGCGTCAACGAGGCTCGCAAGGATCAAGGCTTTTCCCCTCAGGATTTCGGCCTACATAAAGGCGCACAACGAGAAGACAAAGGGAGAGATTCGCGTGCCCTCTGAATTGGACCTCCGCCTCGCCAGGGCGACCGAGATGTTGACCGCGCCCGGCGCCCCGATGGCGCTGACGACGCACCGGGCCTATGGCGTTGATTTGCCGATGATTGCGACAGCGCCGCCCGCGCTCCCGCAATATTTTGCCTATTTCTGCGCCCAGCATGGCGACACGCCGTTCATCGTCGATGGCGATCAGCGGATGAGCTTTGCCGAAACCTATGCGGCGGCCGACCGCGTCGCCAAGGCGCTGCTCAAGAATTACAACGTCCAGAAGGGCGACCGCATCGGCATTGCGATGCGCAACGCGCCGAGCTGGATCGTCCTGTACATGGGCATCCTCATGGCGGGCGGCTGTGCCACCCTGCTCAACGGCTGGTGGCAGGGAGCCGAACTCGCCGCCGGGATCGAGGATGTGGGGGCAACGCTCGTCTTCGCCGACGCGCAGCGCGCCGGACGTCTGGCCGAAGTCGGCTATCAAGGCGGTGCCCGCATCGTCGGCCTCGACATTGCTCTGGACCTTGAAAAGGCGCTCGAGCCCGTGCTCGGCGACGCCGATCTGTCGGATGTGACGCTGCCCGAAATGACCGGGGACGATCTCGCGACGATCCTCTTCACCTCGGGGTCGACCGGCCAGTCCAAGGGGGCCTTCTGCAATCACCGCGCGGTCGTGCAAGGCACGTTCAACTATATCGCGCAGGCGCTCGTCATGCTCCAGCTGGCGACCGAAGACGGCACCGTCTCGGCCGACCGTCCGCAGCACGCGACCTTGCTCACCGTCCCGCTCTTCCACGTCACCGGCGAAGTGCCCGTGATGCTCGTCAGCTTCGCCATTGGCCGCAAGATCGTGATGATGCCCAAGTGGAACGTCGTGCACGCGATGGAGCTGATCCAGAAGGAAAAGATCACCAACTTCACCGGTGTGCCGCTGATGAGCTTTGAACTTCTCACGCACCGCGACCGGCACAAATATGACCTGTCGACCCTGCAGGGTCTGGCCGGTGGTGGCGCACCGCGTCCGGTCGAGCATGTGAAGCGCATTGCCGACGAGTTCCCGACCGCGCCACCGGCGCTGGGCTATGGCCTCACCGAAACCAATGGCGTTGGCGCGGGCATCTTTTCGACCAACTATCTCGAAAAGCCCAACTCGACGGGTCTGCCCTCCAAGCCGCTGGTGGACATGGCGATCCTTGACGATGCCGGAAAGCCTGTGCCGCAGGGCGAGCGGGGCGAGGTCTCGATCCGCTCGGTCGCGCTCTTCTCGGGCTATTGGAACCGGCCCGATGCGACCGCCGCCTGCATGACCGAGGACGGCTATTTCCGCACGGGCGACATCGGCTATCTCGACCCGGACGGCTATCTCTTCATCGTCGACCGCAAGAAGGACATCATCATCCGCGGCGGCGAGAACATCAGCTGTCAGGAAGTCGAAGCCGCGATCTACGAGCATCCGGCCGTCGCCGAGGCCTGCGTCTTCGGCCTGCCCGATGAACGGCTGGGCGAAATGCCGGGCGCCGTCGTCTATTGCCATCCGGGCCAGAACCTTGATGAGGCCGGGCTTTCCGCCTTCCTCAAGGACCGGATTGCAGGCTTCAAGGTGCCCGAAAAGATCTGGTTCGAGCCCCAGAACCTGCCGCGCCTTGGCACGGAGAAGATCGACAAGGTCTCGCTGCGCGCCAAATATCGCGCGCTCTGGCAGGAAGCCGTCGCCGCATGAACATATCAGAACCGCTCCGCCTGCCGTGCGGAGCAACGCTCCCCAACCGTCTCGCCAAGGGTGCGATGACGGAAGGGCTTGCGACGCCCGATGGGGTTCCGACCACTGCGCTCGAGACGCTCTACCGTCGCTGGTCGCACGGGGGCGCGGGGATGCACCTGACCGGCAACGTCATCATCGACCGCGACCATCTGGAACGCCCCGGCAATGTCGTCATCGACCGGGCGCCCGACGCGGCGATGAAGGCCGCGCTCGTCGCATGGGCCAAGGCCGGGACGGAAGCCGGCAACCATCTGTGGATGCAGATCAGCCATGCCGGACGGCAGACGCAGGTGCTCGTCAACAAGACGCCCAAGGCCCCGTCCGCCGTCAAGCTCGGCCTGCCCGGCGGTCAGTTCGGGGAACCTGTGCCGCTCACCGAAGCGGAGATTGAAGACCTGATCGGTCGCTTCGCCATCGCCGCTTCGGCGGCCAAGGAAGCGGGCTTCACCGGCGTCCAGATCCACGCCGCGCACGGTTATCTGATTTCCCAGTTCCTGAGCCCCCGGTCCAACCAGCGCAGCGACCAATGGGGCGGCAGCCTGGAGAATCGCGCCCGCTTCCTGATGGAGACAGTCCGCCGCGTGCGCGCCGCCGTCGGGCCTGCTTTCCCGGTCTCGGTCAAGCTCAACTCCGCCGATTTCCAGAAGGGCGGCTTTGCCTTTGAGGACAGCCTGCAGGTGGCCCGCTGGCTCGAAGAAGCCGGGGTCGATCTGCTCGAAATCTCGGGCGGCTCCTATGAGCAGCCGGCCATGATGGACATGGACGGGATGGAGCCTGCCGAACGGCCCAAGGTCGCCGCCTCCACCGCCGCGCGTGAAGCCTATTTCGTCGACTTTGCAAAGGCCATGAAGGCCGAGCTCAAGACCATGCCCTTGATGGTGACGGGCGGATTCCGCACCCGCGCGGCGATGGAACACGCGCTCGGCACCGGTTCCGCCGACCTGATCGGTATTGGGCGCCCCCTCTGCGGTGATCCCGATGCCTGCAACAAGCTGCTCTCGGGCGCGCCGGAAATCCGCCGGTTTGAGGCGGAACTCCACCTCCTCCCCGGCTGGCTGCGCTGGCTGGAAGGCATCAAGGCGGTCAAGGCCATTGCCGGCTTTGGCGTCCAATATTGGTATTATGCCCAGCTCTACGCGCTTGGGCAGACCGGGGCGCCCGCACTCGACACATCGGTGTTCTCCGCGATGCGTCAGGTCGATGGCCTGTCGCGCAAATTGATGGCTGGCAGGCGGGCCTAGCTTTCCCTATCAACGGATCGATGACGATCCTTGCGTTTGGGGAGCGGCCGCGGCGCCTATCGCGGCGGGGACTGTTGATCGGGGGAGGCGCAGGCGTTGGCCTGCTGCTTGCCTGGACCGTCTGGCCGCGCGCTTATGCGCCCAATCTCGCCGCAGCCGAGGGGGAGTTCATCCTCAACGGCTATGTGAAGGTTGCCAAGACCGGCCAGGTGACCGTCGCGGTTCCAGAGGTTGAGACCGGTCAGGGCGCCTATACGCTGTTCGCACAGATCATAGCGGACGAACTGGGCGCCGACTGGCGGACCATCGGCGTGGAAGCCGCCCCGATCAATCCGCTCTATGGCAATGCGGCCGCGTGGCAGGGCTGGCCCGACATGGCGTCCACCTCGCCCTTCGATGCCCCGCCGCCGCAGCTGACCGATGAAGCTTTTGCGCCGATGACATTCGAGGCGCGCGCCCGCGATGCAGGGGCCGCCGCCCGTGCCCTGCTGTGCCAGGCGGCGGCCAAGCGCTGGGGTGCCGACTGGCGCGCCTGCGACACCGAGGACGGGTTCGTCGTGCTCGGCAATGACCGGCTCGCCTTTGCGGAGCTCGCCGAAGACGCCGCCGACCATGACCTGCCTGACGACCTTCCCTTGCGCACCGGGCGCGAGACCCGTCTGCTTGGCCAGTCGGTGCCGCGTCTGGATGCGCCCTCCAAGGTCGATGGATCGGCCAATTTTGCAGGCGACATCCGCCTGCCCGGCATGGTCCATGCGGCCGTGCGCGCCGGCCCCTTGGGCGACACGCGCTTCACCGCCCTTGATGAAACGCGCGTGATGCAGAGCCGCGATGTCCTGCGGGTCATCAAGCGCGAGCGCTGGGTTGCGGTGGTTGCGAAGACCTGGTGGGCGGCGCAGTCCGCGCTGGATGCCGCACGCCCGCGCTTTGCAACGCAGGGGCCCTTCCCCGACAGCGCATCGGTCGGTCGCGCGCTGCAACAGGCCTTTGAGGCGGAGGGCACGGAACAGGCCGGCATCGGCGACGTCGATACGCTCTTTGCCAATGCCAAGCTGGTGCGCGCCGATTACGCCGCCGGGTTCCGCGCCCATGCCGCGCTCGAGACGCTGACCGCGACCGCCGCCCCGCGCGATGGCAAGCTCGAAATCTGGATGCAGACGCAGGCGCCCGGCCTCGCCCGCTCCGCCATTGCGTCGGCCTGCGACCTGCCGGAAGCGGACGTCATCCTGCATCCTATGATCATCGGCGGATCGTTCGGGCGCAACCATGAACTCGATGCCGCCGTGCAGGCGGCGCAGATCGCCCTTGAGATCGAACGGCCGGTGCAGCTGGTCTGGTCCCGCAGCGAAGACATGGTCCAGGACCGGTTCGGTCCGCCGGCCGCCGCGCGCCTGTTTGCCCGCATGGGCCCGGCCGGGCAGATCGAGGCATGGCGCACCCGCATCGCGGCCCCGGCGGCGATGGCGGAGACCAAGGCACGTCTGGTGGATGGCCGCTCGGCCCAGGATGCGCAGAAGGGCCATGCCGGATCGGGCGACCCGACCGCCACGTCGGGTGCCTTGCCGCCTTATGCGCTCCCCAATGTCAGCATCGTGCACCATCCCGCAGACATCGGCGTGCCAACGGGCAAGCTGCGCGGTGGCGCCGATGTTGCCAACGCCTTCTTCCGCGAAGCCTTTATCGACGAACTGTCGAAGGAAAGCGGCGTTGAGGGCTTTTCCTTCCGCATGGCGATGCTCGGCGGCAATCCGCGTCTGGCCACCTGCCTGTCCAAGGTGACTGTCCTCGGCAAATGGGAAGGCGGCGCGGAAGGAACGCAGCAGGGCCTTGCCTGTCATTCCATGCAGGGCAGCCACATCGCCGTCCTTGCCGAAGCCTTTGTCAACGATACCCAGCAGATTGTCGTCCCGCGCCTCTACGCGGTCGCCGATGTCGGTCGCATCCTCCACCCCGACATCGCCCTCCAGCAGATCCAGGGCGGCCTGATCTTCGGTCTGGCAATGGCGCTGGGCAACAATGTGGACGTGGCGCGCGGGCTGCCGACATCGCGGACCCTGGGCGGGCTGCGGCTGCCGCGGCTCGCCAACATGCCCGACATCCAAATCGAGATCATTCCGAGCCGCGAACCCTCTGGCGGCCTTGGAGAAATTGGCGTGCCCGCTGTTGCGCCCGCCATTGCCAACGCCCTATGGGCCGCAAGCGGACGGCGATATCGGTCGCTGCCGCTGTTACCCGGAATCCTTTGAATGACCCTGCCTGCCAACCACCCCCCTGTTGCCCCGAAGCGGATCGGGGTGCTCCTGATGAACCTCGGCACGCCCGACGCGCCAGAGGCCGGACCCGTCCGTCGCTACCTCAAGCAGTTCCTGTCCGACCGCCGCGTGGTCGAAATCCCGCCGCTGATCTGGCAGCCGATCCTGCGCCTCTTCGTGCTGACGACGCGCCCTGCAAAGTCGGCCCATGCCTATGGCCAGATCTGGACGCCCGAGGGGTCCCCACTCGCTGTTGTCACGCGCGATCAGGCGGCGGCCGTGCAGGCGGCCTTTGGCGACCGCGTGATGGTCGATTGGGCGATGCGCTATGGCAATCCGTCGGTCGAAGAGAAGCTGACCGCGATGAAGGCTGCCGGGTGCGACCGCATCCTCATTGCGCCGCTCTACCCGCAATATAGCGGCGCGACGACTGCGACCGGCTTTGACGAGGTCGCGCGCGTGCTGGGCGCGATGCGCTGGCAACCGGCGCTGCGCACCTTGCCCGCTTATCATGACGATCCGGCCTATATCGGCGCGCTGAAAGCCTCGGTGGAGGCTGGTCTGCGCGATCTGCCCTTCGTGCCCGACGCCCTTCTGGCGAGCTTCCATTCCATGCCGGAACGCACGCTGCATCTGGGCGATCCCTATCACTGCCACTGCCAGAAGACGGCGCGCCTCCTCTCCGAAGCGCTGGGGCGTGAGGTGCTCGTCTCCTTCCAGTCCCGCCTCGGTCGCGCCAAGTGGCTGGAACCGGCAACCGACGGCACGCTCGCCGCGCTGCCCGGCAAGGGTGTGAAGCGCCTCGTCGTCATCGCACCCGGCTTTTCGGCGGACAATCTGGAGACGCTCGAAGAGGTCGCGATCCGTGGCAAGGAGACCTTTGTCGAAGCGGGCGGGACGGACTTTGCCTATCTCCCCTGTCTCAACGCCGGGGAGGAGGGCATCACGATGCTCAAGACCTTACTTTCGCGTGAACTTGCGGGCTGGCTTCCGGCCCAATAGCTCTGTTCCGGAGTGATTCTGGGAAGGGAGAGCGCATGGCACGCATTGCAATCGTCACCGGCGGATCGCGCGGCATCGGTGCCGCGATCAGCCGCCGTCTGAAGGACATGGGCGTCACCGTCGTCGCCAACTATGCCGGCAATGATGAAAAAGCGAAGGCCTTTGAGGCCGAGACTGGCATCCGCGTGCAGAAGTGGGATGTGGGGGATTTTGACGCCTGTCAGGCTGCGTGTGCAACCATCGCGAACGACGTTGGCCCGGTCGACATCCTCGTCAACAATGCCGGGATCACCCGCGACGCGACGCTCCTCAAGATGACCTACGACATGTGGGATGAGGTGATGCGCGTGAACCTGGGCGGCTGCTTCAACATGGCCAAGGCCGTCTTCCCCGGCATGCGCGAGCGCGGCTGGGGCCGCATCGTCAATATCGGCTCGATCAACGGACAGGGCGGGCAATATGGGCAGGTGAACTATGCCGCCGCCAAATCGGGCATCCACGGCTTTACGAAAGCGCTGGCGCAGGAAGGCGCGAAATTTGGCGTCACCGTCAATGCGCTCGCACCGGGCTATATCGACACCGACATGGTCGCCGCCGTCCCCGAGGACGTGCTCGCCAAGATCGTCGCCAAGGTGCCCGTGGGCCGTCTGGGCCAGGCCGACGAGATCGCACGCGGTGTCGCCTTCCTGTGCGGCGAGGATGCCGGGTTCGTGACGGGATCAACGCTGTCGATCAACGGCGGCCAGCACATGTACTGACGGACGAAAGCGGGATGGAGAGTTTACTCCTCCCGTTCGTGTCGAGCGCAGTCGAGACACCCTTGTACCGCTCGGACGTCCCTCGACTTCGCTCGGGACAAACGGGTTGGGACGTGCAAAAGGTTGAGCATGCAAGGCCCCGTCAAACGCTCCGTCACCATCGCCGGTCACGAAACCTCGATCAGCCTTGAACCGATCTTCTGGGCCGCGCTGCGCGATGCGGCGGGCGAGGAGGGGCTGCCGGTAAACGCCCTCGTCGCCCGCATCGATGCAGAGCGGATCGCCAGTGACGATCCGCCCAACCTCGCTTCGGCGATCCGCGTGTGGCTCTACGCCCGGTTGAGCAGTACGCGCGCCTGACCCGCCAGCTGGGCGAGCATGGCAGTTGATGGTGCGGTCGTCATCCGGGCCCGGTCGATCATCTGGCGGAACCCGGCAACACGCGCGGCATTGGCCGCTTCCCATTTGGCCACCGAATCGACGGGCTTCTTGCCCCCATTGCGCGCAAGGAAGTCGAGCCGCATCGCCTGAAAATCCCGCGACAGCCCGGCGGCCAGCAGCCGCTCCCATGGATCGCGCGGCGACAATTGCATCGCGGTGCCCTGTGCCCAATCGAGCCCGAGCGCTTCGCCAAGCGCGGTGAAGGCGCGCGTCGTCACGAGCACGTCGACGCCGGTCCGATGGCTGAGCGCCGCAACGCCAATCGCCCCGTCGAGTTCGGCCAGACGCACCAGCCGGTCGACGATCTTCCTGGGCGCCCCTGCGGCCAGAAGCCGGTCACCAAAGGCGCGTGTCTGCCGTGCGGCCTCTGGCGGCAGGATATCACCCAGGGCTCCAGCCAGCCGATCCACCGCCGCGCGATAGGCGGTGACCGCCTTGTCATTGGTGCGTCCAGCCACCGAATTGCGCTGCACATCGGCCATGTGGGCGCGCATTTCAGAGGCAACCTGATCGAACAGCAGCAGGCGCGTGGCCTCCGGCATGTCCGCAGTCTCGATGGCGCGCCACAGCGCTGGAATGTCGAACACCTGTTCGGCCACCACAAAAGCCTCCGCCATGTCGCCCAGCGTGCAGCCTTCTTCCTCCGCCATTTCAAACGGGTGGATCAGGCCCAGCCGGTTGACGATCCGGTTGGCGAGCTTGGTCGCGATGATTTCGCCGCGCAGCCGGTGGGTCTCGATCGCCTTGCGATGCGCGCTTTGCATGGCGGGCGGGAACGCGGCGACCAGATCGGGCAAAGCGGCCTTGTCGCTGCCAAGCGGCGAATGCTCGATTGCATCCTGCAACGACAATTTGGCGGTCGCCATGACGACGGCAAGTTCAGGGCGCGTCAGGCCCCGGCCATCAGCCGCGCGCCGGAACAGCTCCTCATTGCCCGCAATGCCTTCAACCGCACGGTCGAGCTTGCCGGCCGCCTCAAAGCCTTCGATCAGCCGGATGTGCGAGGGCAGCGCATCGGCCCCGCCCCGCTCCGCAATGGACAGCGCCAGCGTCTGGAGGCGGTTGTCCTCCAGCACGAGGTGCGCGACATCGTCGGTCATGCTGGCCAGCAGTGCGTTGCGGGCGGGCATCTTGAGCTTGCCCGCCGCCACCTCGGCGTTGAGCGCGATCTTGATGTTGACCTCATTGTCCGAACAATCGACGCCCGCCGAATTGTCGATGAAGTCGGTGTTGATGCGTCCGCCCTTCAGCGCAAAGGCGATACGCGCCGCCTGCGTCACGCCCAGATTGGCGCCCTCGCCAATCACTGCGGCACGAAGGTCCTCCGCATTGACGCGGTGCGCATCATTGGCGCGGTCGCCGACTTCGGAATTGCTCTCGCTGCGCGCCTTCACATAGGTGCCGATGCCGCCAAACCAGATGAGGTCCACCTGCGCCTTCAGGATCGCCGAGATGATGGCCGAAGGCTCCATCTCGTTGTCCGTCACGCCGAGCAGCGCCTTGATCTGCGGCGTCAGCTTCATCGACTTGGCCGCGCGCGGGAAAATGCCGCCGCCCTTGGAGATCAGCTTCGCATCATAATCCGCCCAGCTGGAGCGCGGCAGCTTGAACATCCGCGCACGTTCCTTCCAGCTTGCTGCCGGATCGGGATCGGGGTCGAAGAAGATGTGGCGGTGATCGAATGCCGCGACGAGCTTGATCGCCTTGGACAGCAGCATCCCGTTGCCGAACACGTCGCCCGACATGTCGCCGCAGCCGACGACGCGTACCGGCTCCTTCTGCACATTGATGCCCATTTCGGCGAAGTGACGAACGACCGAGACCCAGCCGCCCTTGGCCGTGATGCCCATCGCCTTGTGATCATAACCGACCGAACCACCGCTCGCGAAGGCATCGCCCAGCCAGAAGCCGCGCTCCAGCGCGATGGCGTTGGCGACGTCGGAGAAGGTCGCCGTCCCCTTGTCCGCCGCAACGACGAAATAGGGATCATCGCCATCATGGATGACGACGTCTGACGGATGGACGACCTTGCCCTTCACCAGATTGTCGGTGATCGACAGGAGCGTGCGGATGAAGATGCGGTAGCTCTCCGTCCCTTCCGCCAGCCAGGCATCGCGGTTGGACGGATCGGGCAGAATCTTGGGATAGAAACCACCCTTCGCGCCCGTGGGCACGATGACCGCATTCTTCACGCGCTGCGCCTTCATCAGGCCGAGGATCTCAGTGCGGAAATCGTCGCGCCGGTCGGACCAGCGCAGGCCCCCGCGCGCGACCGGGCCGGCACGCAGGTGGATGCCCTCGACACGCGGCGAATAGACGAACACCTCACGCCATGGACGCGGATCGGGAAGGCCCGGCACCTTCGCACTGTCCAGCTTGAAGGCAAGCGCCTCGGCAGCGGCGCCTGCAAACATGTTGGTGCGCAGCGTTGCGTTGATGACACCCTGGAAGAGCCGCAGGATGCGGTCATCATCAATCGCCGACACGCCCGCCAGCCCGCGTTCGATCGCGCTGCTGGCCGCATGGGCCGCCTTCTCTGCATTGCCCTTGCGCTTCGGGTCATGCCGCGCATCGAACAGCTCGACCAGATCGCGCGCAATAGGCGCGGCACGGCGCAGCACGTCGGCAACCGTCTGAAGGCTGTAGGGCATCCCCGTTTGGCGCAGATAGCGGAACAGCGCGCGGAACAGGATGACCGAACGCTGGTCAAGCGCCGCCGACACCATCAGCTGGTTGAACCGGTCATTCTCGGCCGATCCTTCCAGCACCGCGGCGAATGCGGCTTCCAGAACCGACGCCCGGTGAACCAGCGCGTCCGCCGCCTGACCGTCCGGCAATTGCAGGATGAAGCGGTGGATATGGCCCAGCTCCCCGCCAGGCCCGATCAACGTGGGAAGTTCCTCAAGCACGCGAAAGCCGAAATTCTCGAGCGCGGGCACCGCGTCCGACAGGGCAACGGGGCCAAGGCTGTAAACCTTGAGGCGGAGCATCGTTTCCGCATCGCCGGCATTGCGATAGAGGCGCGCGCGCCGTTCGGTCGGCGCGTGGAGCGGTGCCAGACGACAAATATCGTGCGCGGCCTCCTCGGGACCGGCGCCGTCGCGATAGGCTGCCGGAAAGCCATCCGCAAAGCGCAGCGCCATGCGCGTCGCATTGACGCCGTCGAGCTTTGCCAGCGCCTCTTCCACCGCGCTGCGCCAGCCGCGCACCATCGTCTCGAGCGCGATATTGAGCGCCGCGACATCGGGCAGGCCGCCGCCGTCGCGGATATCCAGCGTCAAGCGGATGAGCACGATCCCGCTGTCATCCAGATCCATGGCCCAGCTCAGCACGGGCGCGTCGCTTGCCTTTGAGATCATGTCTGTGATGGCGAGACGGCGGCTCGTCGACAGTTCGTCGCGCGGAAGCCAGACAAAGGCATGGAGGTGCCGTGCAAGCGGACTGCGCGTGATCGCAATGGCCGGACGGGGCCGGTCCACGAGCGACATGGCCGCAAGCGCGACCGATTCCAGCGCGGCGTCATCCATCGCGATCAGCAGGTCACGCTGGAGCGAGGTCACCGCATGGGTGAGCGTCTTGCCGGCATGGCCCACCGGATCGAAGCCGAGCTTGGCCTGAAGCCGCCCCAGCCGTTCGCGCAGGACCGGAATCTCCATCGGCGGCTCATTCATGGCCGCGCTGGTCCACAGCCCGGCATGGATCGACAGCCCCGCCCCGCGCGGCACCACGACGAGTTCGACCGGAACGCGGCGATGCACGGGCGAGATGACATTGGACTTGAGCAGCAGCGGGGCATGTCCGCCCTTCGCAAACCAGTCGGCCGCCCGCTTGCGCGCCGCCGGGGACAGCAGCTCCTGACCGAGCGAGACCGCAATGCCGAGCGGGTCGGTGACACGGCCATCGGCGGCATAGATCGCATGGCCAAGCAGGGTCAGCTTGTTGTCGCCGAACCAGCGGAGCAGCGCCGCGCCCTCCGCATCGGCAAGCCCGTCCGCATCGGACGCAAGTTGCGCGCGCATCGCCGACCAGTCGGTCACGGCGGCCCGCACCTTGGCGAGAAGATTGGCAATGCCCTCTTCCAGCTGACGCCGGACACGCGCCTCGGCGCGCTCGATCTCCATGTAGATGATCGATTCATTGCCGCCCGCAGCGCGCGGCCCGATCGACGCGATCTGGTCCTGCGCGTCGCGCGCAACGGCGGCGACTGGATGGAGCACGCGGCTGATCGACAGGCCGTGCGCCGCGATTTCCGCGGCAACTGAATCCACGAGGAAAGGCATGTCATCATTGACGATGCCAAGCCGCATCTGGCGGTGCGCGGTGTCGGTGGGAATGGTCTCCAGCGCGATGACGGGCGTGCTCGCCGGCCGGTGGCTGAGCAGCGCGATCAGGAAGTCGGCCGCCGACCTGCGCTCACGCGGGCCAAAGCCCTCCAGCTCCCCCGGAAGGGCGCCATCGACGAGCAGTTTTTCAAGTTTTCGGATGAAGTCGGATGATTTGGGTTCGGCGTTTTTCGCCATGATGTCGGTCTCGCATGATCTTGGGGTGCGCCGTCATGGCGCGTCATGCGAAAAGTTATGCGCCCGCCTCTGGCGCTTCTCAACCCCCGAAGGCGGGCAATCTCAACGGTTCGCTAACCTTGATCCTCAAAGCGTGCGCAACGCGCGATCAACGAGCGCATCGTCCCCCGCACGGCCGATGACAGCGACATGGCCATCGTCGATCCGGCGCGCCACGAGCACGACAAATTCCGAATCCGCCTCCATCTGGATGACGCCCAGCGCGGGCATGGTGCGGGCCTTGTCGACATTGACCGGCTCCACCGCCTTGATCTTGCGGGCCGGATTGCGCTCGGCACGTTCGGCCGCAACGATGCCCTTCAGGGCACCGGGGAAAGCTTCGAGCCAGGGCGTGAACGCCCCGACGCCCAGACCCTGCTTGCGCGCATAGCTCAGCGCCGCACCGAATTCGGCCAGGCGGGTCTTGTCATAGTCGATGCCGAAAACGAGCTTCACAATCGGCGTCATCGGCGCACGGTCCTGCGCCTTCAGGCCGCTATCGGCGAGCAGTTCGGCATATTCGTCCGGCCGGGCATCCGCCACGAGCGCGAAATCATAGGCAAGGCCAAGCGCACGATAGAGCTTGGCGCGGCTGCGGCCTTCGGCGTGCTTGGCAATGTCCGCGCCGGTGCGCGCGGCATGGAGCAGATCGCCCAGGCCTTCGCTGCCATCAAGGACCGGCACGTCGTCGTCCAGATCCTCATCTTCGTCCAGGTCAAAGGCAGCGCCTCCGACTGGCGGGATCAGCGACGGCGGCGGGACCGACCCTTCTTCGGGAAAGTCGATATCGGCAATCGAGGCGCTCGGGCCATCGGCCCAGACGGGGGCGGTCGGGGCATGGCGGACCGGCTGCTGCGCCAGCGCCTGTTCGACCGCGTCGTTCAGCTCGTTGGTCAGCGCCTCGTCGGCGATTTCCTTCCAGTTGATGACGCCATAGATGAAATCGATCGTGTCATCATCCGACGAGAACGGCATCAGGATGCCGCGATAGAGCGTATTGTTGCCCCTGTGATTGATGAACTCCGCCTCAAAGCCGATGGGGGCCTTGTTGGCGATGATCTGGAGATAATGGTCGGTCAGCCGCGAAATCAGGGAGCGCGACGGCACATCGGCCACCGTGCGGACGTCCACGGTCAGGTTGCATTCCTCGCGCAGCTTGCCGCCCAGATAGGCAATCGCCGGATTGTCGCCGCCGGTCGAAAAGTCGAGCAGCACGGAATGCGGGCCAAAGTCTGACAGATTTTCCGGATCAAGGTCTTCGATCGACGGATAGGTGCGGCCATGGAGCAGCGACGCCCAGTAATTATAGGCGCGCACATGCATGCGGCGCTCGTCGGTGCCGATCACGGGCGGCGCCTCGACGGCGGCGTCCTGTGTCAGTTCGTAGACGTTGTCATCGTCCTGCTGGCCGTAGGTCCCGTAGCGGTCCATTTCGGTTCCCCCACAAATCAAGTTCCCGCCCTCATGAAGGAATTTGGTTGATACGAAGTTAATTCCTGCCGGACTGGCAGCACCCATTTCCAAAGATTGACCAAGCGAACAAAAGGATATCTATGACGCCCGCCGCGCGCGTGCGCTGGCCGGACAGGGGACCCGAACGACGTGTCAACGCAACTCGATGCCGCACAAGCCGCCGCGCCGCCGCCCGAGGAGGATCGCGCGCAGCCCCGTCATCTCGATGGGCTCGACGATATCATCGGCCTCCACATCGCGCGGGTCTATGCGCTTCTCACCTTTCAGCTGGAGCGCGACCTTGCCCCGCTGCGCCTGACGCCCAAGGAAGTCTCCTGCCTGTGGCTCATCAATGCCAATCCCGGCATTCCGCAGGCCGCGCTCGCCCGCTTTTTCGGCATTGAACGGTCCTCGGTGAACGTCGTCATCAAGGCGCTCATCCAGCGCGAACTGGTCCGCGCCGAACAGAACCGGGATGACCGCCGCGTCTTCGGGCTTTTCCTTTCGGACGCCGGGGTGGACCTGCTCGCCCGGGCCAAGACCATTGTCGGCGCGCATGAGCAATGGCTGCTGGCGCCTCTGTCCGCGCCCGCAATGGCCGAGCTGCGCCAGTCGCTGGAAACACTCGCGCGCGACAGGCGCTGACACCGCCCTTTGGGCCTGGGCGCTGGCTATATGCACTTGATGCAGCGAAAGTGAAGCGCGCAAGGACGGGTGCGGTATCGCCGGACGGAAAACGGGCACGATGCTGGACAGCATCGCGACGCACATCCAGACGATTGCGGACCTTGACCGCGTCACACAGCAGAACGCCGCCATGGCGGAGGAAGGCAGGGGCGTCGCCTATAAACTGTCATCGGAAACCGACAGCGCAGTGGCGCTCGTCGGCAAGTTCCGGGTCGGCAAGGGCGATATGTCGCAAGGCGGCGGCGCAGCTGCGCCAAGGCTTCGCCTCGCCAACGATCGTTAAAGCAAGGCCGACCGGTTGCGGCCCCCTCACCGCAACCGGCCGTGCCCGCGCGACGAACGCTTAGTGGAAGCTGACGAGTGTCGGCAGCTCGAACGTGTCGCAGACCATGGCAGCGATGATGCGCAGCACGTCAGACAGCAGCACGCTGCCGATGACGACGCACAGGACCATCGCGACCGCGATCATTCCCATCACGAAATGCTTCATTTCGTCCGCAGACTCGGCCCGGCCGAGCTGTTCGGACACCAGACGCAGATGCGTCGATTCTTCGCTGCGAAGGCGTACCATCCCTGGCCCTCTCCCATCCCTCGGGTCGGCTTTGCCAACTCCGGATTGGGAGACTGCTAACAAAAGACAGGGTCGTCAACAGCAAATTGACATGGGCTGACAACACTTTGCGTATCATATTGACGCACCCACTGCGCATTCGGCCAGTGCGGGTCCCTCAATCTCGATCATTTCGAAATCGATCTCTGAACTGCCGCAGGTCGCGCAAGAGGACGGAACCCCGCTGAACCTGTCCGGTTCTGCCCTCATGGCCATTTCAGAGACAGGGTGGGCGACATCGTCCGCCGCGGTGACCGCTGACACCGACAGCTTTCGCGCCGCCGTCCTTTTCGGGCTGTCGGCGGCGCAAAAGACTGTGCCCGCGCGCTTTCTGTATGACGCGCGGGGCTCGGCACTGTTTGAGGAGATCACCCAGCTGGCCGAATATTATCCGACGCGCACCGAGACCGGCCTGCTTGAGAGTCATGCGGGCGACATTGCCCGGCTTTCGGCCGGGGCGGACACGCTGGTCGAGCTCGGGTCCGGGTCCTCCCGCAAGACGCCGCTCGTGCTGCGGGCGACCAGCATGAAGACCTACATCCCGGTCGACATCGCCGGGGACTTTCTGCGCGCGGCCGCCGGCAATGTGTCCGCCCTCTTCCCCTGGCTGGCGGTCCACCCGGTCGAGGCGGACTTCATGCATCCCTTTGCCCTGCCGCCGGCGGCGCATGGCCCGCGCGTCCTCGCCTTCTTTCCGGGATCGACGATCGGCAATCTCGGCCCGCGCGCGGCGGTCGATCTCCTGCGCGGCCTGCGCGACACGCTCGGCCCCGGCGCGCGGATGCTCATCGGGATCGACACGCGCAAGAATCCGCGCCTGCTGGAAGCCGCCTATGACGATGCACAGGGGGTGACGGCCGCGTTCAACCTGAACCTCGTAACGCGCATCAATGCCGAACTGGGCGGCAACATCCCCGCCGATGCCTTTGATCACCGCGCCGTGTGGAACGACCGGCTGGGGCGCATCGAGATGCATCTGGTCGCGCTGCGCGATGTGACCTTCGATGCGGCGGACCACCGCTTTCACCTGCGCAGCGGCGAGACAATCCACACCGAGAACAGCTACAAATTCCGGCCCGAGGAAGCCGCCTTTCTGGCGCGCGCGGGCGGGTGGGAGCCCATGGCACGATGGACGGACGCGCGCGATCTCTTCTCGATCGAATATTGGCAGTGCCCGCCCGACAGGCTGGAGCCATGAGGCACGAACCGGCACCCAAATCCCCCACGCAAATGGCGCGTGAGCGCTTTGCCCGCATCCGGGCCGTGACCGAAGCACTCGCCGCACCGTTGAGCGCCGACGACTGCCAGGTCCAGTCGATGGCGGATGCGAGCCCGGTCAAATGGCATCTGGCGCATACCAGCTGGTTCTTTGACACGTTCGTGCTGGCCCCGCGCGCGGGATATGTCCCGTTCGACCCGGCTTACGCGACGCTGTTCAACAGCTATTACAACGCCGTGGGGAACAAGCACCCCCGCCCCGCGCGCGGCCTTCTGTCCCGTCCGTCGATCGACGACGTGCTGACCTATCGCCGCTGGGTGGATGCCGGCATGGAGCGGCTGATGGCCGAAGCGCCGGTCGAAGGCTGGGCCGCGCTGGTGGAACTGGGCTGCCAGCACGAACAGCAGCATCAGGAACTCATCCTGACCGACGTCAAGCACATGCTCGCCCAAAGCCCGATCGAAGGCGTTTACGCGGCAAGCGAAGGCCCCGCACCCGCGCGCCAGCCGCTCGACTGGCTGGCGCATCCGGGCGGGCTTGTCGATATCGGGCATGATGGCAGCGGCTTCGCCTTTGACAGTGAGGGCCCCCGCCACCCCGTATGGCTCGACCCCTTCCGGATCGCCTCCTGCCTCGTGACCGCTGGCGACTTCATCGCTTTCATCGAGGATGGCGGATATCGGAAGCACGCGCTCTGGCTGTCGGATGGGTGGGACTGCGTTCAGGCCCATGGCTGGGACGCCCCGCTCTACTGGCGCCAGGAAGGGCCGGGCTGGACGCGCTTCACGCTCGGCGGACGCGTGCCCGTCACAGCAACAGAACCCGTCACGCATGCCAGCTTTTATGAGGCCGATGCCTTTGCCCGCTGGGCCGGACGCCGCCTGCCGCGCGAAGCCGAATGGGAGGTCGCCGCGCGCCTGACGGGTATGGAACAGCTGTTCGACGCCGCCTGGCAATGGACGTCGTCCCCCTACACCGCCTATCCCGGCTTTGCCCCCGGCGCAGGGGCGATCGGCGAGTATAATGGCAAGTTCATGATCAACCGGATGGTCCTGCGCGGGGGCAGCGCGCTGACACCGGCGGGGCACCCGCGCCGCAGCTACCGGAATTTCTTCGCCCCCGAGGCGCGCTGGCAGATGTCGGGGATAAGGCTGGCCGACGGCGGATAACCGCGTCCGGGATCCTCCCCCTCCCCGGCGGGGGAGGATCTTGAGCAAGGCCCTTCGTGTCGCATCCCTACTTTACGGCTGCGGGACACGGCCCCTATCCCCATGAAATAAAGCATAATATCGGGGGACGAGACAATGCAGGTGTACCAGACGCCGGACGAGCGGTTTGACGATCTTCCCGATTGGCCCTTTCGTCCGCATTATCATCATCTCTCCCCCGGCCTGCGCGTCCATTATGTCGATGAAGGCCCGCGCGACGCGCCCGTCGTCCTGATGCTGCATGGCGAGCCGACCTGGTCTTACCTCTATCGCCACATGATCGGCCCGGTCGCCGCCGCCGGCTATCGCGCGGTCGCCCCCGACCTGATCGGCTTTGGACGATCGGACAAACCGCTGGCCCGCAGCGATTACAGCTATGCGCAGCAGGTCGCATGGATGCAGGCGTGGATCGAGGCGCTCGACCTGCGTGAGATCACGCTCGCCTGTCAGGACTGGGGCTCGCTGATCGGTCTGCGTCTTCTGGCGGCCATGCCGGATCGCTTTGCCGGCGTCGTCCTGTCCAATGGCGGGCTGCCCGCAGGCAATGTCGATGCGCGTGCCTTTCGCATCTGGCGGGCCTTTTCGCGCTACAGCCCGGTCTTTCCCATTGCAAAGATCGTACAGACGGGCACCAAGCGTCGCCTGTCCCCAGCGGAGCTGGCTGCCTATGACGCCCCCTTCCCGACGCGTGCGTCCAAGGTTGCCGCCCGTGCCTTTCCGGGCTTCGTGCCGGTTGAGGCAGACAACCCGGCCGTGCCCGATCAGCTGGCGGCGTGGGCGGTGCTCGAATCCTTCGACCGGCCGTTCCTCTGCGCGTTCAGCGATGGAGACCCCATCACGCGCGGCGGCGACGCGATGTTCCGCTCGCGCGTGCCCGGCGCCATGGGCCAGCCGCACACGACGCTGCACGGCGGCCACTTCATTCAGGAAGATGACCCCAAGGGGTTCATCGCGCAGATACTGAAAGTTGCGCCCAAGCCGCTGTGACGCGGGTCAGCCCCGGCGTGCTTCGGCCTTGGCTTCTGCTGCCTGAAACAGCGCGAGCAGATCTTCCCCGCTCACGTCGATCAGCTCGTCATAATCGGCGAGCGCCGCCGCAATGTCCTCGGCCTGCACCTGCAGGCGCGGCTGCGCCGGGGCAGGCGTTGCCCGGTGCGGATAGCTGTGGCCCGACGCGTTGTTGAACAGCCAGGCCAGCGCAACAAGGATCGTCGAATTGAGCGCCACGGGCACGAGCGCATAGTGCCAGCCCGCCGCATGAATGGCCGCTGGTCCGATCACGGCGGTCAGCGCCACCGCGCCACCGGGCGGATGCAGGCACCGCGCGAGCGCCATCGCGGTGATCGCACCGCCGACCGCCAGCCCTGCGGCAAGGTGCGGATCAGGCACGAACTGTGCCGCCGCGACACCCACCAGCGCTGAGACAAAATTGCCGCCGACAACCGACCAGGGCTGCGCCAGCGGGCTCGCCGGGAGCGCAAAGGCGAGAACGGCGGACGCGCCCAGCGGGGCGATGAGCAGCGGCAGATCGCCGACGGACGCGCCGAGCCAGAGGCGGCAGACGAACCCCGTCGCCGCAATCCCGAAGAACGCGCCCAGCGCGCCGCGCACCCAGTTGAGGTGCGGCACCTGCGCAAATTGCTTGGGCAAAAGGGTAAAAGCCATTGGCCCAGCGCGTTTGCAGGATTTGACATGCGACGCAAGCCGCAGCGTCGGCGGAACTGTTTGCTGGCGCCGCCGGTTCACGGGTGGCATCACGTCACCATGACCACCGAACCAACACCAAAGTCCAAGGGGTTCCTCGCCCGGCTTGGCCCCGGCCTCATCACAGGGGCAGCCGATGACGATCCGTCGGGCATCGGCACGCACAGCCAGGTGGGGGCCGAATTCGGCTATGGTCTGGCCTGGACTTTCATCTTCTCCTTTCCACTGATGGTCGTCATTCAGGAGGTCGCAGCCCAGATCGGGCGCGTGACCGGGCGCGGCATCGCCGCCAATGTCCGCATCCATTATCCGCGCAGCCTTCTGTTCGGGATCGTCTCGCTGCTGCTGATCGCCAATGTGATCAACCTCGGCGCCGACCTGAGTGCGATGGGCGCGGCGCTCCAGCTGCTGACCGGCGGCAATGCGGCGCTCTTCACGCTCGCCTTCGGCATCATCTGCGTCGTGCTCGAAGTCGTCATGCCCTATGCGCGCTATGCCAATGTCCTCAAATGGACGACGCTGTCGCTCTTCACTTATGTCGCGGTGGTGATGGTGGCGGGCGTCCCCTGGGGCGAGGCGCTCAAGGGGTTGGTCGTCCCCGACATCGAATGGACCCCGGCCTATGCGACCGCGCTCGTCGCGATCCTTGGCACGACGATCAGCCCCTATCTCTTCTTCTGGCAGGCCGCGCAGGAGATTGAAGAGCAACACCGCCACCACGCCAAGCCGCTGTTCCGCACGCCCGCGAGCGCCGGGCCGGAGCTGGAGCGCATCCGCATCGACACGCTGACCGGCATGGCGTTCAGCTCGCTCATCTCTCTGGCGATCGTCTTTGCGACCGCCGCCACGCTCCATGTCAGTGGCATCACCAACATCCAGACATCTGCGCAGGCGGCCGAGGCGCTGCGCCCGATTGCGGGCGACCTTGCCTTTGCACTGTTCGCGCTCGGTATCATCGGCACCGGGATGCTTGCCGTTCCTGTTCTGGCCGGGTCTGCGGCCTATGCGATTACCGAGATGATGGGCCGCACCGGCAGCCTTGCCGCCAAGCCGATGCAGGCCAAGTTCTTCTATGGCGCGATTGCCGCCACGACACTGGTCGGCGGGCTGGTCAACATGGGCGGAATCGACCCGGCGAAGGCGCTCTATTGGGCGGCTGTCGTCAACGGCGTACTCGCAGCCCCGCTGATGGCCGTCATGATGCTCATCGTCCGCAACGAAAAAGCGATGGGGGAGCTGGTGCTCCCCCATCGTGCGACCCTTTGGGGTTGGGGTGCGACCGCCGTGATGGCTGCGGCGACCGCGGTGTTCTTCTGGTTCCTGTTCGCAGGCGCCTGAACGATCAGGCCGCCAGTGCTTCGGCCTGTTCGGCGGGCAGGCGGATCATATAGTCGAACGCGGAGAGCGCCGCCTTTGAGCCTTCGCCCATCGCGATGACGATCTGCTTATAGGGCACGGTCGTCACATCGCCGGCTGCAAACACGCCGGGGATGTTGGTCGCGCCCTTGGCATCGATCTCGATCTCACCGCGCGGGCTCAGGGCCACCACGTCCTTCAGCCATTCGGTATTGGGGACAAGGCCGATCTGCACGAAGATACCTTCAAGCGGAATGTGGTGCAGCTGGTCGGTCGTGCGGTCCTTGTAGCTGAGGCCCGTCACCTTCTCCCCATCGCCCTGCACTTCGGTCGACAGCGCGGAGACGATGACGCGGACATTGGGCAGGCTGTGGAGCTTGCGCTGAAGCACCGCATCGGCGCGCAGCTGGCTGTCAAACTCGATCAGCGTGACCTCGGCGACAATGCCGGCCAAGTCGATCGCAGCTTCCACGCCGGAGTTGCCGCCGCCGATCACCGCGACGCGCTTGCCCTTGAACAGGGGGCCATCGCAGTGCGGGCAGTAGGCCACGCCCCGGTTGCGATATTCGTCTTCGCCGGGCACGCCCATCTGCCGCCAGCGGGCGCCGGTCGAGAGGATCAACGCCTTCGCCTTCACGGTGGCGCCGTTCGCCAGCACGACTTCGTGCAGGCCGCCTTCGCGCGTGGCAGGCACGAGCTTTTCGGCGCGCTGCAGGTTCATGACGTCGACGTCATAGTCCTGCACATGCTGTTCCAGCTGCGCGACGAGCTTTGGCCCTTCGGTGTGGGAGACCGAGATGAAATTCTCGATGCCCATCGTGTCGAGCACCTGCCCGCCAAAGCGTTCAGCGACGATGCCGGTGCGGATGCCCTTGCGCGCTGCGTAGATGGCCGCCGCCGCCCCGGCCGGGCCGCCGCCCACGACGAGCACGTCGAACGCGTCCTTGGCGGCGATCTTCTCGGCCGCCTTGGCTTCGGCGCCGCTGTCGAGCTTGGCGACGATCTGTTCCAGCTCCATCCGGCCCTGGCCGAAGACCTCACCGTTCAGGAACACCATCGGCACGGCCATGACCTTGCGGTCGGTGACCTCATCCTGGAACAGCGCGCCATCGATCGCCGTGTGGGTGATGCGCGGGTTGAGGACCGCCATCAGGTTCAGCGCCTGCACCACATCGGGGCAGTTCTGGCAGGAGAGCGAGAAATAGGTTTCAAAGGCATAGTCGCCGTCCAGATTGCGGACCTGCTCCAGCAGCTCCTGCGCGGCCTTGGACGGGTGACCGCCCACCTGCAGAAGCGCGAGCACCAGCGAGGTGAATTCATGGCCGAGCGGGATCCCGGCAAAGCGCACACCGATATCGGTGCCGGCGCGGCGGATCATCATGCTCGGGCGGCGCTTGTCATCATCGCGGCGCACCGTCGTGACCTTGTCCGACAGTGCAGCGATTTCGGTCGCCAGCTCTTCCAGCTCGCGCGATTTCGGGCTGTCATCGAGCGACAGCACCAGCTCCACAGGCATGGTGATGTTGGCCATGTAGGTTTGCAGCTGCTGCTTCAGATTTGCGTCAAGCATGGGTCATCATTCCGTGAAGAGAGGGCGACGATTGGAAAAGGGGGCCGGGACCGACCGATGGCCGGTCCCGGGGTGGCTTCGCCCGAAAGGGAGCCAGGGGCGAAGCCGGGGGGTATTTAGATCTTGCCGACGAGGTCGAGCGAGGGAGCCAGCGTCTTTTCGCCTTCTTCCCACTTGGCCGGGCACACTTCACCCGGATGCGCTGCGACATACTGCGCGGCCTTGATCTTGCGGAGCAGTTCCACCGCGTTGCGGCCGACGCCTTCCGAGGTGATTTCCATGACCTGGATGACGCCCTGCGGATCGACGACGAAGGTGCCGCGGTCAGCAAGGCCAACGCCCGGACGCATCACGTCGAAGTTGTTGGTCACGACGCCCGAAGGATCGCCGATCATCGTGTAGCGGATCTTGCCAATGGCGGGCGAGGTGTCGGCCCAGGCCTTGTGGCTGAAGTGCGTGTCGGTCGACACGCTGTAGATTTCGACGCCCATCGACTGGAATTCGGCATAATTGTCGGCGAGGTCTTCCAGCTCGGTCGGGCACACGAAGGTGAAGTCGGCCGGGTAGAAGAAGAAGACCGACCACTTGCCCTTCACGTCGGCGTCGGTGACGGTGATGAACTTGCCGTCCTTATAGGCCTGCGCCGTGAACGGCTTGATCTCGGTGTTGATGAGCGCCATCGGAGTTTGTCCTTATATTGGTGTCGAAGATAGGTCGGCACGCGGGCCGTGGAGCCTATGTAGGAGACCGGCGCGCACAAGGCCAATTGGATTGTCCGCTCTCTATGATCGACTTAGTCGATTATTAGACGAACATAGAGCAATGCCAGCGATCAGTCTCGCCCCAATGCCCGGCGCAGCGCGCGCAGGATCGCACCCGCGGACAGCGGCTTCACGCAGACGGGAAGGCCGCGCAGCGCCTCAGGCACGTCTTCGGCATCATAGCCCGTCGTCAGGATGACAGGAACGCCGCGCGCGCGCAGTTCAAGCGCGAACGCCGCCGACGATTCGTCCCCCAGATTGAGATCGAGCAGCGCCACGTCCACCGCACCTGCCGCCGCCAGCTGCGCCCGGGCATCGCGCTGCGACCGGGCAGGGCCGACCACGACGGCACCTGCCTCATTCAGGATGTCGCACAAATCCAGCGCGAGAAGGAATTCATCCTCCGCCACAAAGACACGTACGCCCTTTAGGGGGGCGTCAGTCATCTGAAGGTGCCCCTGTTCGCGACACCGCTCGGGTCGTTTCGCACATGTCTGTTCTAGCGGCATTCGGCCGCGCGCCTATGGGCCGGAGGCCTGCCCGCCAGCAGTTCGTCGAGCTTGCGGGCCAGACTGTCGTGCGTGAAGGGCTTGTCGAGCACCGCTTCGCCCCGCAGCCGGTCATGATCGGCATTGCCGGAGACAAACAGGATCGGCACGTCGAGCCCGCGCGCACGGATGTCGCGGGCCAGATCGAGCCCGTCCATTTCCGGCATCGCAACATCGGTGACGACGGCGTCAAAGGCCCCTTCGTCCAGTGCCGCCAGCGCGGCCACGGCGTTGCCCGCCTGATGCACCTCATGCCCGACATCGTGAAGCACCGCCGCCGTGACCGCGCGGACGGCGTCATCATCGTCGACCAGCAGCAGCCGCGCGGGATGACGGGCCCGGGCCTCCTGCGGCGCGCGTGATTTGGCCCTGATCATGGGCGATCCTGCTTCCTTGGGCAGATAGAGGCGGAAGGTCGTCCCCTCGCCGGGCGTGCTCGACAGGCGCAGCGCCCCGCCCGACTGCTGGAGGAAGCCATGCACCATGGCGAGGCCCAGCCCGGTGCCCTTGCCCGGCGGCTTGGTCGTGAAGAAGGGCTCGGTCGCGCGGCGCAACGTGTCGGCATCCATCCCGCAGCCGGTATCGGTGACGCACAGCTCCACGGCATCAATCCCGTTCAGCTCCGGCGGCCGGTCAAGATCGGCAGGGTCGGCCAAGCGCGCCCGCATGTCGAGTCGTCCCTTGCCACCCATCGCGTCCCGCGCATTGACGGTCAGGTTGACGAGCGTCGCTTCCAGCCGGACGGGGTCGATCCGCACGGCGGGCAGGTCTGCCGGCACGTCGATCTCCACCGTCACCTCCGGCCCCGCCGACTGGCGGATCATGACGCTGCATTCCTCAAGCAGCGCGGCAAGGCTCACGGTCGTCGGCTCCAGCACCTGTTCCCGGGCGAAGGACAGAAGCTGCGAGACGAGCGCGGCGCCCCGTTCGGCCGCATCGGCGCCGTGGCGGGCGACTTCGGCGAGCGTCGGATCGTCGGTGCGGCGCTGGACGACGCGGAACCCGCCTGAAATCGCGGCGATGATATTGTTGAAATCATGCGCGACGCCGCTCGTCAGCTGGCCAAGCGCCTCAAGCTTCTGGCTCTGCACCAGTGCCGCCTGCGCCGCCTCGCGCCGCTCGATCTCGGCGGCCAGCTGGGCATTGGCGTGGCGGAGCGCGCGGGTGCGCTGCTCGACGCGCGCCTCAAGCTCGGCCGTGAGCGAGAGGAGCTCATCCGCGACGCGCTTTGACTCGGTGGTTTCGATCGCGGCAATGCTGATGCCGATCACGCGGTGCTCCGCATCGAACAACGGCACCCAGTTTTCGCGCCAGGCACGCGTCACGCCGGGTGCGGCGGGCGTTTCTCCGGTCAGCTCCATATTGAACACGGGCTGTCCCGTTTCGAGGATCGCGCGCAGCGTCGCGTCCGCCTTGGGCGCAAGATCGGGCACCACCTCGCGCACCGTGCGCCCGATATGCGCCTCCGCCGGGATGCCGTTGATTTCGGCAAGCAGGCGGTTGATCCGCACGAAGCGCAGATCGGCATCCAGAACCGCAAGCCCCACCGGCGCGGATTCATAGAGCGCCTCCAGCTCGGCGAACTGCTGCGCCAGCCGTTCCTCGCTTGCTTTGAGCGCACGTTCGGATTCGATGCGCGCGGTCACGTCCTGCATGATGCCGCGCATCCGCTTGCGCCCGTCGGCCTCGACAACCGCGCGTCCGACGCTCTGGATCCAGATCGGGTCGCCTTCCCCCGTCAGGCGATATTCGATCCGGTAATCCGTCCCTTGCTCAAAGCAGCGTTCAAAGGTCGCCCGCACGGCGTCCCGGTCCTCAGGGTGGATCATCGCCAGAAAATCACGGCGGTCGGTGATCGTGCGGGCCTGCGACAGGTCGGTGCTGCGCGTATGGGCGACCCGATCGGCCACCGGCTCCCATTCCCAGGCGATCATATTGGCCGCCCGCAGCGCGAATTCGAGCCGCTCCCGGCTGTCGATCAACGCGCGTTCAGCGGCTTTCTGCACGCTCAGGTCGCGCGACATGGCAGCAAAGCCGGCCAGCCGCTCATCGCCGTCGCGCATGGCGATGACCGAACGATGGACCGGCACATGCCCGCCCGTCACCCGGTTGACGAGGTCCATTTCGCCCTCCCACCGCCCGAAACGTGCGGCCGTCGGCAATACCGTCTCAACGCACAGGGCGCCGCTTTCGGGCGAGAGATAGTCGGCAAAGTGCGTGCCGCGCACCGCCTCATCCGGCGCGATCCCCAGCATGCGTCGCCCCGCCGCATTGACATAGAGCAGGAGCCCTGCCGCATCCGAAAAGGTCACGCAGTCGGAACTTTGCTCCACCACCAGCGTAGAAAAGCCGTCGGGGAAGGTTGGCGTGCCCTGCGCGTCAGGCGCAGACGGAAAAGGCAATCCACCGGCAGGGTGGAACACATTGCTGAACGACGGCAATCAACATCCCCTGCTGGGCGCGGACTTGACCGCATTTCTGCCGCCCTTGCTGAACGGAATGGTCCCGAATTGCGAGTCGGTGTCAATTAACCTCGATCAGGGACAGTTTCGTCATTTTGCCGCCGCGTGGCCCTGTTATTATCGATGGATTATTCTGACGACGGCCTTAGACGGACCCCCATGACAACACGCATTCTCGACCTGTCCGGCATCCACAATTTCCGCGATTATGGGGGTTATACAACCACTTATGGCGGGCGGCTGAAGGATCGCGTGCTGTACCGGTCCGGCCAGCATCGCGATGCGACGCCCGAGGATCTGGAGGTTGTCGCAGGCCTCGGCCTTGCCACCATCGTCGACCTGCGCAGCGACAGCGAGCGGGAACTCTATCCTTGCCGTCGTGCCGAAAACCATCAGGCGGAGGTTGTCTTTGCACCCGGCAACACGCTGGGGGCCGGGTCGCACGTCGACGCGGCGGCCGGCGTGCGCACCGCCGCCGAAGCCCATGCCGCGATGGTCGATCTGTACCGCAAGATGCCGTTCCGGCCGATCCTGACGCAGACCTATCGCATGATGTTTGACCGGCTGCTCGATGGCCACGGACCCAGCCTTGTGCACTGTCTGGCCGGTAAGGATCGCACCGGACTTGCGGTCGCGCTCGTCCAGCACCAGCTGGGCGTCCATCATGACGACATTGTCGAGGATTATCTGCTGACGAATGTCGCGGGCGAAATGGAAAAGCGGATCGCCGCCGGGGCCGAGGCCGTACGCGCCAATTTCGGGCCGGAGATGGAGGACGATGCCGTGCGCACATTGATGTCCGTTCATCCTGAGTTTCTCGACGCCGCACTGGCCGAGATCGGGGATATCGACGCCTATTGCGACCGCGTGCTGGGCATGTCGCCCGCCCGGCGCGAGGCGCTCCGCGGCGAACTGGTTGCGTGAGACTTAACTGAATTAGTCCAATCTTTACCGACAGTTGCTAGCCCCAATCGCGTTGCGCCCACTTTCCGCTTGGGCCGACGCGTTGGTAAAGGCTATGCAACCAAAATGACGCAGAAAATACTGCTCGTCGAAGACGACACCACGACCGCCGATTTCATCGTCAAAGGCCTGTCGGAACAGGGATTTGCCGTCGATCACGCCAATAACGGGCGCGACGGCCTCTTCCATGCAACCGACGGCACCTATGATGCGATCGTGCTGGATCGGATGCTTCCGGGCATGGACGGCATGGCCGTTCTGGGGGCGATCCGCGCCGCCGGGATCACGACGCCCGTCATCATCCTGTCCGCACTCGGCGCGGTCGAAGACCGGGTCGCTGGCCTGACCGCCGGGTCGGACGATTATCTGACCAAACCCTTTGCCTTTGCCGAACTTCATGCGCGCCTGAAGCTGCTGATGCGCCGGGCGACCGCAGGCCCTGCAAGTGCGGTGGAAACCGTGCTGACCTGCCATGACCTCGAAATGGACCTCCTGTCGCGCAAGGTGAAGCGCGGCGGGCGCACGCTCGACCTGCAGCCGCGCGAATTCCGCCTGCTCGAATATCTCATGCGCCACAAGGAACAGGTCGTCACACGCACCATGCTTCTGGAAGGCGTGTGGGACTATCATTTCGATCCCGGTACCAACGTCATCGACGTGCATGTCAGCCGCCTGCGCAAGAAGATCGACGGGGAAAGCGATCCGCCGCTGATCCATACGGTGCGTGGCGCGGGATACCGGCTCGGCGCCAGCGAATAGCCGCGCGCCAGTGCTCAAGTTCTGGCGCTCTTCGACCGCACGGTTCATCACCCTCGTCTTCGGGATCGAACTGATCCTGGCGGCGGGGATGACGCTGACATTGCGGACGCTGACCCGCGCCGAACTCACCCGCGATGCGCAGAATTATGCCGGGCGCCTGACGGGGGAACTCGCCCCGCTCTATCTGCGGCAGGGGCCGGAGGATTTCCGCAAGCTTGCGGCGCTGCGCGTGCTCTTTTCCGAAGGACGCGCGACAGTCATCCTGCTCGCCGATGCCAAGGGCAAGCCGATTGCAGGCAATCTGCAGGGCTGGCCCGCCGGGCTGAACGCGGGCTGGAGCGAGATCGAGCTGTATCGCAACGGCTCGGCCACGCCCGAACAGATGGGGGTGCTGGTCACCCGCCTGCCCGACGGCACACGGCTCCTGACCGGGCAGATCATCGAGAATGACCGGCGCCTCTCGCGGATCGTCGACCGGGCGACCGGGACCGCGCTGATCTTTGGCCTGCCGCTCGCGCTCTTTGCCGCCTTTGCCGCCGTCCGCATCATCAACGCGCGCGTCAACGACATTTCGGAAACCGCGCGCGCGGTGAGCGCCGGCCAGCTGTCGCAGCGCGTCTGGCTCGACGGAAGCGGCGACACCTTTGACCGGCTGGCCGCGACGCTGAACGCCATGCTGGAGCGGATCGAGGCGCTGATCTCCGAACTCAGGATCGTGACCGATGGTCTGGCGCATGATCTGCGCTCCCCCCTCACCCGGCTGAAGGCGCGGCTGGAACGCGCGCAGGTCGAGGATGATGAGGCGTCGCTGCGGAACGCCATCACTCTGGCCGGTGAGGAGACCGACCGGCTGCTCGGCATGCTGACGACCGCGCTCCAGATCAGCCGCGCCGAGGCGGGCATCGGGCGCGACCATTTCGTGGCCGCCGATCTTGGCGAGATGATCGCCGACATTGCCGAACTGTATGAGCCGCTCGTTGAGGACAGGGGCTTCACCATGGAGGTCGCCTGCCCGAGCGGACCCATCGTGCCGATGCACCGCGAGCTGATCGGGCAGGCCGTCGGCAACCTGATCGACAATGCGCTCAAATATGGGGCGCAGAGCCTCCGCATCGCGACCGGCACCGATGCCGGCCTCGCCTGGATCGAGGTGTCGGACCGGGGGGCCGGTATTCCCGAAGATCAGCGGGCAGAAGCACTGCGGCGCTTTGGCCGTCTCGATCCGTCCCGCACCGGCTTTGGCGCGGGCCTGGGCCTCTCCCTCGTCGGCGCCGTCGCGCGGCTGCACGGCGGCACCATCGAACTGGGCGACGCCGCACCGGGCCTGAAGGTGCGGCTGTCAATTCCACTGGGTCAGCCTCCCACGTCGCCCCGTGCTTGACACGGGGCTAGGCTAGCTTTCGCCGGGCATCGATTCAGATCAATCGGTTCAAGAAAAGCCAAGCCCCGTGTCAAGCACGGGGCGACGGGAGTAAAAGACGAACCTTCCTCGCCTTTTCTCTCAAACCCGCGTCAGCACCCACTGGCCTGCATTGTCCTTGCAGGCCTGGAAGGTTTCGGACTCGCTGCCCTCATTGGCGAGCGCCACCGTCTGCTTCACCATCTTGCAGTTGGACGCCGTCTCGGTCGACGCGCGCTTCAGGAGCGCGTTGGAGATATAGCCCTGCGCCACGCCATTGTCGGAGATGAGATACCAGGGCGCCCCTTCGGTCGCCGCCGGCACCCAGACGCGCGCGCCCGCCGGGATCTTGCCGACGATCTGCCCGTCGAGACCGGGCCGCGACCGCACATTGGCCGAATTGGTCGTGACGAACGCGCCGCCGACCTTGCGATAGCCGCTCCAGGGTTCGACGCCATTGGCAAACTTGAGGCCCGACAGCGTCGCACCGCTCGCCGCCGACGAGATGTCGACGCGGCCCGAGGCGCCGGTTTCAGGATTTTCCCAGCTCTGGCTCTCGCCCTTGGCAAGCGCATCTTCCATGGCGCGTTCGGCCTTGGCCTGATCATTCTTCTGGAGCTTGCAGCCGAGCGCAGACCCGCCGGCCGCGCCCAGCGCACCGCCCAGAAGCGTGCCGAGCGTCCGGTTGCCGCGACCGGCAATGCGGTTCCCGAGAACGCCGCCAACGACGCCGCCGATCACCGCCGCCGTCGTCTGCTTGTTGCCATCGGCCGAACAGCCGAAGATGCCGCCAATGCCCGAACGGCGCGGTGCATCCTCTTCGGCCACGGCGCTGGTGCGCGTGACCGTCGGCGCGACGGTGACATTGGGATCGATGGCACCCGCAGGGGCCGAAGCGAGCAGAAACGCAGGCACGCTGGCCAGCGCAGCGAGACGGAAGGTCGGTGTCATGATCATCCCCTTCAATATTGGTCTATCGACGAGACGAAGGGCTATGCCTGTTCGGGTGAATTGCCGATGAACCGGGTGAGCCGCAGCATCCCGCGCGCGCTCAGGCTGAGCCTGTCGAAGCCTGCCGAGCAGCCGACATCTCTGCGCTCACCCTGAGCTTGTCGAAGGGTGAAGGTGCCAAGGCAGGCTTCGACAAGCTCAGCCTGAGCGCGGAGAATTACACATATCTCTCCCCTCAACAGGGCTTCTCAATCGCCCGGATCTGGCGCAAAGGGCGGCGGTGTGTGTTGTCGGGGAGTAAGAGCATGGGCCGCAAGTTTTTCGGAACCGATGGGATCCGAGGCCTCACCAACAGCAAGGTCATGTCGGCGGAAATGGCGATGAAGGTCGGCATGGCGGCGGGCGCGCATTTCGTGCGCGGCGACCACCGTCACCGCGTCGTGGTGGGGAAGGACACGCGCCTGTCGGGATATATGCTCGAAGACGCCCTCGTCGCGGGCTTCACCTCGGTCGGCATGGACGTAGTGCAGATCGGGCCAATGCCGACACCGGCCGTCGCGATGCTGACCCGGTCGATGCGCGCGGACCTGGGCGTGATGATCTCGGCCAGCCACAATCCCTATCACGATAATGGCATCAAGCTGTTCGGCCCCGATGGCTACAAGCTGTCCGATGCCGACGAACATGCGATCGAAGCGCTGATCGAAGGCACGCCGAGCCTTGCGGCCCCCGACAAGATCGGCCGTGCGCGCCGCGTCGAGGATGCGCGCGGGCGCTATATCCACTTCGCCAAATCCTGCTTCCCCGAAGACCTGCGGCTCGACGGCCTCAAGATCGTGATCGATTGCGCGCATGGCGCCGCGTACAATGTCGCGCCGTCGGCCCTGTGGGAATTGGGCGCCGACATCATCCCGCTGGGCGTCACGCCCGATGGCCTCAACATCAACGACAAATGCGGCTCGACGCACCCCGAGCTGTTGCAGGAGACGGTCGTCGCGAGTGGGGCCGATATCGGCATTGCGCTGGATGGCGATGCCGACCGGCTGATCATCGTCGATGAACGCGGCCGCGTGGTCGATGGCGACCAGATCATGGCGCTGATCGGCGCCAGCTGGGCGCGCAGCGGCACGCTGAAGGGCGGCGGCGTCGTCGCGACCGTCATGTCCAACTTGGGGCTGGAACGCTTCCTGCAAGGTCAGGGCCTGACGCTGGAGCGCACCGCCGTGGGCGACCGCTATGTGCTGGAACGGATGCGCGCGGGCGGCTTCAACGTCGGCGGCGAACAGTCCGGCCACATGATCCTGTCCGACTATGGCACCACGGGCGACGGCCTTGTGGCCGCACTTCAGGTGCTCGCCGAACTCGTCCGCACCGGCAAATCGGCAAGCGAGGTGCTCCACCAGTTTGAGCCCGTGCCGCAGTTGTTGAAGAATGTCCGCTTCTCCGGCGGCAAGCCGCTGGAGGCCGACAGCGTGAAGCGCGTCATTGCCGATGCGGAGGCCGAACTTAACGGGTCGGGCCGTCTGGTCATCCGCCCGTCGGGCACCGAACCCGTGATCCGCGTGATGGCCGAAGGCGACGATGCCGGACAGGTCGAGCGCGTTGTCGACACCATTTGCGACGCGGTGAAGGCGGCGGCGGCCTGATGCTGGAGATACGCCCCGACTGCGAACGCTGCGGCACGGACCTGCCAGCCGATACAGGCGGCGCGTTCATCTGCTCGTTCGAATGCACCTTCTGCGCCGACTGTGCCGATGCGCTTGATGAACGCTGCCCCAATTGCGGCGGCGAACTGCTCGACCGCCCGACGCGGGTGGGCAAGATGCTGGACAAATTTCCGGCGTCGACGGCGCGGAAGCACAAGGGATGAACCTTTTCAGCCTCCCCACCGCGCTCAGGCTGAGCCTGTCGAAGCCTGCGGAGCCATCACCCTTCGACAAGCTCAGGGTGAGCGCGGGGAACGAATGACCGCCCGCATCCTCATCATTGCGGGCTCGGATTCCGGCGGCGGCGCGGGCATTCAGGCCGACATCAAGACGGTGACGATACTCGGCGGCCACGCCATGACGGCGGTGACGGCGATCACCGCACAGAACACGCTGGGTGTGACCGCCGTCCATCCCATCCCCACCGACATGGTGATCGCGCAGATCGATGCGGTCGTGTCCGACATCGGCGTCGATGCCATCAAGATCGGGATGATCGGATCGGCAGAGACCGCCAATGCGGTGGCGGATTACCTTTCCAATATGACGTCGCCTCGGCGCAGGCCGGGGCCGCTTGGAGATGACGCGCCAGATTCACGCAGCGGCCCCGGCCTCCGCCGGGGCGACGGGGTTCCGATTGTCTTCGATCCCGTGATGATCGCGACCAGCGGGTCGGCGCTGGCCGATGCCGACACCATAGCCGTCTTCACGCGCCTGATGGACATGGCGACGGTCACCACGCCCAATCTGCCCGAACTCGCAGCGCTCGGCGGTGAGGCACAGGCCGTGGCCCATGCCGGCACGCTTCTGGTCAAGGGCGGCCATGCCGAGGGCAACACGCTCGTCGATCGCCTCGTCGATCATTCGGGCGAGGTCATGCGCTGGGAAGACACGCGCATCGAGACGAGCAGCACGCATGGCACCGGCTGTACGCTGGCCAGCGCGATTGCGACCGGACTGGGTCAGGGCCTGCCGCTCATCGACGCGATCACCCGCGCGCGCGCCTTTGTGCGCGCGGCGCTGCTGGCGGCACCGGGGCTTGGCAACGGGCATGGGCCGATGGGGCATCAGGCGGTGGAGCAGGCCAGCTTCTCCCCTCCCGCGAGCGGGAGGGGCCGGGGGAGGGCCAGCGCGGAATGACGCCGCACGCCGATGAGACGGGACTCGCGCCCTCCCCTGACCCCTCCCGCAAGCGGGAGGGGAATTGATGGTGATCGCCGGCGTTGACGAAGCGGGCCGCGGGCCGCTCGCCGGGCCTGTGGTCGCCGCCGCCGTCATTCTCTGTCCCGACGGCATTGCGGGCCTCGACGATTCCAAGAAGCTCTCTGCCAAACGCCGCGCCGAGCTGGAGGCGATCATCCTCGCGCGGTGCCATGTGGGGATCGGCGTGGCGAGCGTGGAGGAAATCGACCGGATCAACATCCTGCAAGCCACGTTCCTTGCCATGACGCGGGCGGTGGAGGCCTTGCCGCATAGGCCCGCCCATATCCTGGTGGACGGTAACCGCCTGCCCAAATGGACCTACAGCGCCGAAGCCGTGATCGGCGGCGATGCGCTTCATCCGTGCATCTCGGCGGCCAGCATCATCGCGAAGGAACATCGCGACCGGATCATGATCGCCGCCGATTCGGACCACCCCGGCTATGACTGGGCGTCGAACAAGGGCTATGGCTCGGCATCGCACATGGCAGCTCTCCGCGAAAAGGGGCCGACGCCGCTCCATCGACGCTCCTTTGCCCCCGTCGCCCAACATTTTTTTGACCTGTGAGTCCTCAGCGCCACACCACTAGGGCTTGAGTCCCTGTGGATAACTTTGCGCCACATATCGTGTGGGACTCGTTTCGTTCCGCTCTCCCAAAGCCGAATCCCAAGGATTCAAGCCAGACTCCGAGGCTTGACGCGGGAGTCCCTTTGACTCACCACCGGCATTCTGTGCTTTAAAAGGGGTAGTTTCATGGGGGTAATGGAGAAGGTCAGGAAGGCGCCGACGACGGCTGTCGCGCTGCCGCTGGACCGGATCATCATGGGCGATTGCATCGAAAACATGCGTGCCCTGCCCGACGCCTGCATCGACATGGTCTTTGCCGATCCGCCCTATAATCTTCAGCTGGGTGGCGACCTGTTCCGGCCCGAGGGCGGCCGCGTCGATGCGGTCGACAATGATTGGGACAAGTTCGACAGCCTCAAGACCTATGACGAGTTCTCGCGCGCCTGGCTCGCCGAGGCGCGCCGCATCCTGAAGCCCAATGGCACGCTCTGGGTGATCGGCAGCTACCACAACATCTTCCGCGTGGGCTCCGTGCTGCAGGATGAGGGATTCTGGATCCTCAACGACATCATCTGGCGCAAGGTGAACCCGATGCCCAACTTCAAGGGCACGCGCTTCACCAATGCGCACGAGACGCTGATCTGGGCGTCGAAGGGCGAGAACGCGAAATACACGTTCAACTATCGCGCGATGAAGACGCTCAATGATGAACTCCAGATGCGCTCGGACTGGTCGTTCCCGATCTGCGGCGGGCAGGAACGCATCAAGCGCAACGGCACCAAGGCGCACCCGACGCAGAAGCCCGAAGCGCTGCTCTACCGCATCCTTCTCGCCTGCACGAAGCCGGGCGACATCGTGCTCGATCCCTTCTTCGGCACCGGCACGACCGGCGCGGTCGCCAAGCGTCTGGGCCGCCATTTCATCGGGCTGGAGCGCGAAGCCTCCTATGTCGACGTCGCGCAGGAACGGATCGACTCCGCCCTGCCGCTCGACGAATCGATGCTCAAGACGATGCAGGCCGATACCGCGCCGCCGCGCGTCGCCTTCGGCACGCTGGTCGAAACGGGCTATGTGAAGCCCGGCCTGCAGGTGTTCGACATCAAGCGCCGCTGGTCTGCCACGGTTCGCGCCGACGGCTCGCTGATCCATGACAGCGGCTCCGGCTCGATCCACAAGCTCGGCGCCGCGCTGCAGGGCGCGCCCAGCTGCAACGGCTGGACCTTCTGGCACTATGAGGCCGATGGCGTGCTCAAGCCGATCGACGAGGTCCGCAAGACCTATCTCTTGGCGACGCAGCCTTAAGGGAAGGCGCTTTGTCTCCGCACCGCGCTCACCTTGAGCCTGTCGAAAGGTGCAGGGGGCCAAGGAGGCTTCGACAAGCTCAGCCTGAGCGCGCTATACGAAAGCCATGATCCGCTCGACACCGACCGCAACGCTCTACGCCCGGCCGACCGCCTTCATCGACGCCCCGTTCGGCTTTGACGGGCAGTTTGAGCGGCTGGCCGGCGGGCTCCAATTCTTCGGCGCGTGGGAGATCATCGCGACCGATGGCGGCAGGCGCATCGGCGCGACGCTCGTACCCGTCGACCGCGTCGATGAAGCCCTCGCCGCGATCACGCCGCAGCAGGAAATCCGCCTGCGCACAATGATGACGGCGGCCACCGCCCCGCGCGGCGCGATGCAGTTCGGCACCCGGACAATCCGCTTCGACCAGCCCAATGTCATGGCGATCCTCAACATCACGCCCGACAGCTTTTCGGGCGGCAGCGCGCATCTCGACGATCCGGCGGGCTCCGCCGCGCTCGCGATCCGGATGGCGGAAGACGGCGCTGCGATCATCGACATTGGCGGCGAGTCCACCCGGCCCGGCGCGCTCGACGTGTGGGAGCAGGATGAGATCCAGCGCGTCGTCCCCGTGGTCGAACTCCTGCGCAGCAGCGGCCTTGCCCTGTCGCTCGACACGCGGAAGGCCGCCGTCATGGAAGCGGGCCTCGCGGCGGGCGCGCACCTCATCAACGATGTGTCCGCGCTGCTCTATGACGACCGCGCGCTCGACGTGGTCATCAAGTCCGGCGCGCCTGTCGTCCTGATGCACTATCCCGGCAAGCCGACCGACCCGCACGGCAATGACGCTTATTCGGATCCGCTGATCGAGGTCTATGACTGGCTGGAAGACCGTATCGCCGCCGTTACCGCCGCAGGCGTCGACAAGGCGCGCATCATCGCCGACCCCGGCATCGGCTTTGGCAAGCGCAGCGTGATGGACAATCTCCAGATCATGAACGGCCTGTCGCTGTTCCACGGGCTGGGCGTGCCGCTGCTTCTGGGCGCGAGCCGCAAGCGGATCGTCGGCGCGCTGTCGAACGAGGCCCAGGCGGACAAAAGGCTGGGCGGTTCGCTCACCCTCGCGCTCAAGGCGGCAGAACAGGGCGCGCAGATCATCCGCGTGCATGATGTATTTGAAACCGTGCAGGCGCTGCGCGTCTGGCGCGGCCATAGGGACGCGGCCCTCAGCCCGCGCTGAACCAGGGAGAAGACAGATGCTGGCCAAATATGCCGTAGGATATCTGGCGACGGGGATCGCCTTTGCGCTCATCGACAGCATCTGGCTGCGCACCATGTACACGCGCCTCTACCAGCCCGAACTCGGCCCACTGCTCGGCAGCCTGAAGCTTGGCCCGGCCGTCGCCTTCTACCTGCTCTACATTGCGGGCATGATCTGGTTCGCGGTCGGCCCCGCGCTCGCCAATGGCCGCTGGCAGACCGCCTTGATCCAAGGCGCCGTGCTGGGCTGCCTGTGCTATGCGACCTATGACCTCACCAATCAGGCGACGCTCAAGCTGTGGAGCACCAAGGTCACCGTGCTCGACATTCTGTGGGGCACATGCCTGACCGGCAGCGCCTCGCTCGTCGGCTGGTGGGCGACAACGGCGATTCTGGGCAAGAACTGAGCTAGCGGACGTTCAGCCCGAGTTCGGCAAGCAGCTGCCCAGCCTGTTCGCGCGAGATGGTGGCACCGCGATAGAGCCCGGCGTCGATCAGCCGAAGCCCGCCAAGGTCCGCCCCGCGCAGATCGGCGCCTTCAAACCGGCACGCCGCAACATTGGCCTCGCGCAGCGAGCAGACGTCGAACACCGCCTCGCGAAAGTCGCACTTGCGCAGGTCGGCCTGGCTGAAATCGACGCGCACCAGCGCCTGCCTGCGGAAACTGTGGCCGGGCAGCTTGGCGTTGATCAGAAGCGTCTCCTCGAAACGCACATCCATCATCCGCGCATCGGTGAAATCCGCCCCGGTCAGCTTGCAGCCCCTGATGCTGGCTGAACCGAGCGTGGCGCCGCGAAAATAGGCATTGTTGAAGTCGCTCGACGCAAAGACCCCCTCTGGCATCGACGCGCCGACGAAATCGGCAAAGGCCCCGCGGCACGAGGTAAAGCGCACGCTCTCAGCCCGCGCGCCCTTCAGCTTGGCATGGCGCAGGGTGCAGCGCTCAAAGACGGCGCCCGACAGGTCGAGGTCCGACAGGTCGGCGTCTTCCAGGTCGCAATCGATGAGGTGGAGCGGCGTCTTGCCGCGCAAAAGCGCCACGACATCCGCGCGCGCCAACGTCCGGTCGTGAATCGAGTCGTTTGAAATTTGCGAGAAAAGGTCACCAGCCATGCAACCTCATAGCGCGATGTGCGTCGGAGGCTAGGCGGCGCGGACATATTCGCCTTCACCTCCCCGTCGCCCCGTGCCTGACACGGGGCTTGGCTGACTTTGATCAGGGCCAGGCCCTCGCTTGCCGGACATGAATAATCCCGGAGACCCGGAACGTCAGAGATCATACCAAATGGGAAAGGCCAAAAAGCCGGGCCCCGTGTCGAGCACGGGGCGACGGGAATATTATGCGATCAAGCCACTTCGCTGATGCCGAGTTCGGCGAGCTTGCGGTAAAGCGTGGACCGGCCAATCCCGAGACGCCGCGCGACTTCGGTCATGCGGCCGCGATAATGGCCGATGGCAAGGCGGATGATGTCGGCCTCGATATCGTCGAGCGGGCGCATATGCCCGTCCGCCATGAAGAGGGTGACACCCGAATCCTGATTGGTGTTGGCCGCATCGGGCATGGAGCGCGGCGCGGTCTTGCTGGCGACCTGCGGGAAGTCGCCGATCGTCAGCGCATCGCCTTCGCACAGGACGGCCGCGCGGAAGAGGACGTTCTGCAGCTGGCGGACATTGCCCGGCCAGTCATAGCTGACAAGCAGTTCCATCGCGGCGTCGGTGATGCCGAGATCGCGCAGGCCCGGCTGCTTTGCGATGCGCGACAGCAGATGGCGCGAGAGCGCGGGAATATCGCCCAAGCGTTCACGCAGCGGCGGAATGGTCAGCTGGACGACGTTGAGCCGGTAATAGAGGTCCTCGCGGAAGGTCCCGGCCTCCACCGCCTGCGTCAGCTTGGTGTTCGACGCCGCAACGATGCGGACATCGGCCTCCTGCGCAAGCCGCCCGCCAATCGGCAGGAACTCGCCCGTCTGCAGATAGCCGAGCAGCTTGACCTGCGCGCCCATCGACAGCTCGCTGACCTCATCAAGGAACAGCGTGCCGCCATCGGCGTCGACGATCTTGCCGACATGCCGGGCAAAGGCGCCCGCAAAGGCACCCTTTTCATGGCCGAACAGGTGCGATTCGATGAGGTTCGCAGGGATGGCGCCGCAATTGACCGAGATCATCGCGCGCTTGGACCGGGGCGATGCCGCGTGGACCGCTTCGGCCACCACTTCCTTGCCGACACCGGGTTCGCCCTCGATCAGGATCGGCAGGCGTGAACGCGCGGCCTTGGCCGCAATGGCGAGCGCCGCCCGGAAATCGGGCGCGGACCCGACAATGTCCTCAAAGCCCAGCGTCGCCGAAATCTTTTCAGTGAGCGGACGGAGTTCGCCTGCGGCAACGCGTTCGTCCAGCGTCGCGTCAAGCGCCGCGATCAGCCGGTCGGGCGCGATCGGCTTCACCAGGAAGTCGGTGGCCCCGGCACGCATCGCTTCCACCGCGATGCCGACATCGCTGACCGGCGTCAGCATCAGGATGGGCAGCGCCTGACGCCGCGCCTTGATCTCCCGGATCAGGGCAACCGCCTCGCTGTTGGACATGGAGTGATCGATCAGCACCGCGTCGAGCATCATCCCGTCGCGGGTGCCGAGCTGGGCGATGGCGGTTTCCGAATCGGACGCGAAGATCGTGCGCCAGCCTGCACGCGCCGCGAGCGCCGACACCAGCCGCTGCTGCGCCGGTTCATCGTCGATCAGCATGACCATGCGCATGCCGGTTGGCGTCATCGTGCCCCCAAAATCTTGTCCCAATATCGGACGGTTTTAGGCATTAAGCGTAAATATGCGCTTAAACCTGTGACGGCGGACACAGCGGCGGCTTTAGGCAGGCAAAGCCGAATGGCCTCTTGAGGACCGCCCCGTCCCCGATTAAAGCCGGAGCATAATTTTCAACGGGAGACTGAGGGCCATGGCCAGCGACAACGACATGAAGGCACATGTGGGAACCTATGAAGGCGTGATGAGCCTTCTGAAGTGGGGCACGATTGCCTCGGCTGCCCTGGCCGCACTCGTCGTCATCCTGATTTCCTGAGGTGACAAGGCTCGCCGTCCTGCGCGAAACGGCGGCAGGCGAGACGCGCGTTTCGGCCACGCCCGAAACGGTCAAGAAGTTCATCGCGCTTGGCGCGACGGTGGCCGTCGAGGCAGGCGCCGGGGCTGGCGCGTCGATCGCCGATGCCGATTATGCGGCGGCAGGCGCGACGGTCGGCACGGCCGCCGAGGTGCTGAAGGACGCCGACATCGTGCTCGGCGTGCAGGGGCCCGACCCCAAGGCGCTGAAACCCGTCAAGGCGGGCGCGTGGATCGTCGCCGGGCTTGACCCGTTCGGGCAGCGCGCGCGCGTCGACGCCTATGCGGCAGCCGGCGTTGAGGCGCTGGCGATGGAATTCATGCCGCGCATCACGCGCGCGCAGTCGATGGACATATTGTCCTCCCAGTCCAACCTGTCGGGCTACAAGGCCGTCATCGAAGCGGCTTCGGCCTATGGCCGCGCCTTCCCGATGATGATGACCGCGGCGGGCACCGTGTCTGCCGCGCGCGCCTTCATCATGGGTGTGGGCGTTGCCGGGCTGCAGGCGATCGCCACCGCCCGCCGCCTCGGCGCACAGGTCTCCGCCACCGACGTCCGCTCGGCGACCAAGGAACAGATCGAGTCGCTGGGCGCCAAGGCGATCTTCGTCGAAGCCGTCAAAGGCATCGAAGGCGAAGGCGCGGGCGGATACGCGACCGAAATGTCCGACGAATATAAGGCGGCACAGGCCGAGCTGATCTCGTCGCACATCGCCAAGCAGGACATCGTCATCACGACCGCGCTGATCCCGGGGCGCGCCGCCCCGCGCCTCATCACCGACGCACAGATCGCGACGATGAAACCCGGCTCGGTCATCTTCGACTTGGCCGTCGCCCAAGGCGGCAACGTCGAAGGCTCGAAGCCTGATGAGGTCGTCGTCCGGCACGGCGTAAAGATCATCGGCTATGCCAACACCCCCGCGCACCTCGCCGCCGACGCCTCGGCCCTGTTCGCGCGCAACCTCTACAACTTCCTCTCCGCCTTCTGGGACAAGGACGCGGGCAAACCCGTCCTCCCCGACGACGACGAAATCACCGCCGCCATCCGCCTGACCCAGGGCGGCAAAGTGGTGAATGCGCGGTTGTTGGGGTGACGCATCCTCCCCCACCGGGGGAGGGGAACCGCGAAGCGGTGGAGGGGGAAATTGGCATTGAGTCCTGACGCCCCCTCTCCGTCAGCGCTCCGCGCTGCCACCTCTCCCGAGGGGAGAGGATTTTGAGGACACATTTGCCGCAGACAAAGGTGCGCGCCAAAGAGCTGCGGCGAACCATGACGCTTCCAGAAGTGCTCCTTTGGCGCGAACTGAAGAAGCGACCCAAGCGACTCAAGTTCCGACGTCAGCACCCCTTCGGCCGGTACATCCTCGATTTCTATTGCGATGCCGCCAAGCTCCTCGTGGAAATTGACGGCGAAATCCATAATCGAGGCGACCGGCCCGAGCGGGATGCCGAACGCGACCAATGGCTGTCCTCGCAAGGTCTGACAGCCCTCCGCATCCCTGCCAAAGATGTCCTTGCCAATCTGGAAGGCGTCCTGCGTCATGTTATTGCGCACGCAGAAAGGTCCGTGCAAAACCGGACAGTCCTAAATCCTCCCCCACCGGGGGAGGGGAACCGCGAAGCGGTGGAGGGGGAAACCCACTGAGTTATTCGGGCCCCTCTCCGTCAGCGCTGCGCGCTGCCACCTCTCCCGAGGGAGAGGATTTGAGGATGCACTTGCCAAACCGGACGGTGTCCTGCACCACATCGCATCGATAACAGGCGGGACCGGGCAGCCATCATGAAGCGCACACTCCTCGCGGCTCTCCTCCTCGCTGCGCCCGCGTCCGCCGAAACGGTGGTCGAGCGCTACGCCCCGCTTGCCGGCAGCTGGAAAGTCGATCTGCGCGTCTCGCTCAACGATGCACCCTACTCCCAGCCTATGGTGCTCACCGTCGCCGAAGATGGCAGCGTCACGGGCAGCTTCTACAATAGCGAGATTCTTGCCGGCCGGGTCGGGCGCGGGCAGGATCGCAAGTGCGTCGCGTTCCGGACGACTGACGGCAAGGGGCTCTATCACAGCTCGGCCTGTCTTGTGGATGGCAAGATGATCGGGCAGACATGGTCCGAGGGGCGCAATTTCGTCCTGCCCTGGACTGCGGAGCGTTAAATGGACTTTATCTCGATCCTGTCGATCTTCGTCATGGCCTGCTTTGTCGGCTATTACGTCGTCTGGTCGGTGACGCCTGCGCTCCACACGCCGCTGATGGCGGTGACCAATGCGATTTCCTCGGTCATCATCGTTGGTGCGCTGATCGCGGCATCGCCCGCAGGCGACTGGGGCGTCGCGAAAATTCTGGGGCTGGTCGCAGTCGCACTCGCCAGCGTCAACATCTTCGGCGGCTTTGCCGTGACCGAGCGGATGCTCGCCATGTACAAGAAAAAGGACCGCTAGGCGCTCGTACGCGCTGGCGGGCAAGAGGGGAGGCCCGTCCATGTTCATCGGTCATTTCGCGCCCGCCATGGTCGCCGCGACGCACAGGGACGCGCCGTCGCTTCCCGTCCTCTTCATCGGCGGACAGCTGGTCGACTGGGCCTTTTTCGGGCTGCTGCTGACCGGGGCGGAAAAGATGCGCTTCTCACCGGGGATCAGCGCGATGAACCCGATGGATCTCTACCACATGCCCTATACGCACAGCCTCATCGGCAGCGTCGGGTTCGGACTTGCCTTTGCAGCGCTGATCTGGCTTGCCACGCGCAACCGGACAGGCGCGCTGATCGGCTTTGCGGTTGTGGTCTCGCACTGGCTGCTCGATCTTCTGGTCCACGTGCCCGACCTGACGCTGGCGGGCAGCCCGCCCAAGCTCGGTCTGGGGCTGTGGAACCACCCCGCCATCGAAATGCCGCTGGAAATTGCGCTCACCATAGGTGCACTCTGGCTCTACGCCCGGGCGACGGGTGGTCTACGCCTGTCCATCGGCGTTTTGGCCGGCATCTTGCTGATATTGCAGGGGATAAATTGGTTCGGACCGGTCGCGCCAGAGGTGGACGCCAACACGACCTGGCTTGCCTGGTTCGCTTATGGCCTCGCCACCCTCGCCGCCTGGTGGGCCGCGCGGTCGGCTAGCGCACGACCTTCAGGAACGGTTTTATGAGCTTGACCGCCGTCTCGCGCGCCAGCCGCGCGGGATAGCGGACGAGGGTTTCGACCAGCGCGTCGGCGGGCCCCGGCGACTTCACATCGCTCCCCGGACGGATCGCAAAAGCGTCGCCCAGCACCGATCCCGGCCGCTGCCGCCCCTTCACCCGGTTGGTCACATTTTCCCCATGGATGACCTGCAGCCAGCCGAGCCCGTCCTCGATCTGGTGCATGGCAAAGGCCTCATGCAGCAAGGCATGGGGCCGCGCCCAGATCGTCCGGAAATCCGCCGTTTTCTCGAGCACCGAGGCGAACGGGTTGCTCTCGTCGCGCGCGCTGAACACCCAGCCATCGCGCCAGGAGACGCCGTCCGGAAAGTTGAGCGCAGTGCCCGGCTGGACGGCATGTGCCGCCGTCTGCAGGCGGTCCACAAAGTCGCGCGCAATCGCATCGTCATTGTCGAGCCGGGTCGTCAGCACGGTCTCGCTGCCGGGCTTCAGCAGCGCGCGGACGTCATCGACCACGGTGTCGAGCGGCATGTCCTCCCGGTAAAGATCGACGAACGGAAATTCCTTCTGACAGCGCGCGATGCGGTCGCGGAACGGCGCGGGTGTCGCCACGTCGAAATAGATGACCCACGTGAAGTCACGGTTCGTCTGCGCCGCAACGGCGGGCAGGCAATATTGCTCAAAAATGTCGAAGCGCCGTTCCAGCCAGCCGGTGCGTGACCGGATCTCGGCCTCGCGCCCCTTGGTCGGCACGTTGAAGCGGGTGAGGATGATATGCGTCATGGTCATGCGCGGCTCCTATCGCTTCACTTCGACGGCGCTCGGCCCGTTGCGCCACTCGGCGCGGCGCGCCCAGGCCTGCCCCCATTCGCGGGCATTGGCCCCAAAGCGCGCAGGTTTCAGGCGGCCGAGCAGGCCGTAGGCAAAGGCGCGTATGCCGACATGGGCGATGCAGGCGAGCCGCCCAAAGGCCCCGCCCATCGGGCCCGACTGGCTCTGCACCAGCCCGATCCGCGCGCCCATCACATAAACGATCTTGCTCGAATGGCTGGCCGCGCTCTTCCCGCCATAGTGAATGATCGTGGCATCCGGCGTCATCAGCGGATGCGCCCCCGCCGCCCGTGCACGCGCGCACAGATCGGCCTCTTCGCCATACATGAAGAAGCGGGCGTCAAACCCGCCCAGCGCGTTCCAGAAGCTGCGTTCCATCAAGAGGAAACAGCCCGCGACAATGTCCACCTCCCGCACCGTATCGCGCGGCCAATGGCCCATGCCTTCGGGATTGAAGACCTCAAACCGCGACAGCGCTCCGCGCAGCCCCACCGCGAACGAAAAGGCGCTCCACGGCGTGATCCGCTTCCACACAGAGGTCGGGTTGAGCGTCCCGTCTTCCCAGAGCGTGCGGCCACCCCACAGCTTTGCCGCGGGATGCGCGCGGGCAAAGGCGACGATCCTGTCGATCGCACCGTTGAGCACGACCGTGTCGGTGTTGAGGAGGAGGAGGTAGCGGCCACGGGCGACCTGGGCCGCGATATTGTTGGCCTTGGCAAAGCCGTGATTTTCGCTTTCGCGCAGCAGCTTCACCTGCGGGAATTCGGCGGCAATGGCGTCGGCAGACCCATCGGCAGACCCGTTGTCGACAAGGACCAGTTCGAAGCTGGTCTCGCGCGTCTCGGCATAGACGGAACGCAGGCACGCGAGCGTCATGTCACGCGTGTTCCAGTTGACCATCAGGATGGACAGATCAGGAGGAGCGTCCGTCATGCAGGGTGCCTGTGCCTGAAAATGAAAGGGCGGAGGCCGCTTGCGCGCACCCCCGCCCCTTCGGTCCCCAAATCGGTCAGAGCTTCGCCGGAACCGAACCGGCGGGCTTGGCGTTCGGCGCGCCCGGGGCCTTGGGCGGCGCAAAGCCGGCCTGATAGGTCACGCCGTCGCGCCGCTTCTTCACTTCGGCTTCCAGCTCCTTGGAGGCGGCAGCCTGAATGGCGCGGTTGCCGAGCATCCGCATGGCAATGTTGGTGGCTTCGTCGCCCGAAACTGGCTGTGCCTTGCTGTCGGTGATCACATTCGCCGACACCGCGCCATTGGCGGGGACCACGAACACTTCACCGGCGGGCAGGCTCATGATCTTCGACGCCATTTCCGGCGGAACCTGCAGCGTGTCGAGCTGGGTCGGCTGGCGGCGATACTGGATGCCGTTGTCGATCAGCCACTTTTCCACTTCGGTCAGCGTCTTGAGCGGGGCGAGCTCCTTCAGCTTCTGCGTGTCCTTGGGCAGCGGGAAGACGATCTGGTCAACCGCCATGACCTTGCGGTTGGCAAACAGGGTCGGATTCGCGGTGATGAACGACTTGGCTTCCTGCACGGTCGGCTTCTTGGCCGATGTCGCGATGCTCTTCTGCAGCAGTTCGACCAGAACCTGTTCTTCGGCGCGCTGCTTCAGGAGGACGAATTCGGGCGTGTCATCGAGCTTCTTTTCACGCGCGAGATCCGCAAGGATCCGGCGATCAATGATGCGCTGCAGCGCGGCCTGCTCAAAGGGCTTGCGCGCGTCGCCGGTCGGCAGCTGTGCGCCGCTCAGTTCGGAATTGAGTTCATGGATGGTCACATCCTTGCCATCGACGCGGGCGACCGTCTGGCCTTCCGGGATGCTGTTCGATCCGCTGTTGCCGCACGCGGCCAGGCCGATCGCCGCCGATGCCAGAAGCATGAAAGAAAAGGTCTTGCGCATTATTACTCCCCTCGATGGACCGGACATGCCGCCGGACCGGAATGGCATCGGGCTAGACCGCACCCCCGTCCACAGCAAATGAAATGCGCCTTAAATTCCTGTCATGCGCCCGCCTAAAGCGCGCGCACGAGCCGCGTCGCGACGGCCAGCCAGGCCGGGTCATCAAAGATCTGCTGCTTTGCCCCCGCGCCGAGCGGCAGCACCTGAATGCGGGCGCCCTGTCGCCCGATCAACCGGCCAAAGACATAGCGGCCCGCCGGACGCGGGACGAGCACGTCGCGGTTGAGCGCCCCTGCAAATGCATCGGGGGCAATCCGGGCACACCAGATTTGGTCCCCTGCGCGGTAATCGCCAATCCCCGCCTCCACCAGCACGCTGACGGCTCCGGCCTCGGGCACGGGTGCGGCAATGACCTGCTCATGCCGCGGCGCGGCCGCGCCATCGCCGCCGAGGATCGCGGCGACCGGCAGGTCGGCCCGCTCGGGCAGCTGGACAAGGTCCGCTGCCTCCACGCCCAGTGCGTCGGCGATCCGGTTGAGCCAGTCCACCGACACGGTCCGCGTGCCTGTTTCCAGCCGACCGATCGTCTGCGCAGTCGTCGGGGGCACACAGCGCGCGCCCACGTCGGCGAGCGTGAGCCCCTTGGCGCGGCGCACTTCCCGGATACGCGTGATCATGGCGAGACCTTTTCGAAAACCAATATGGTTAAATCATCTACGAGATTCTATCCACGGGCGCAAGCCGCGTGCGTATGCGCGATCCGTCGCCGGACGATAGCGTGGCGCCAAATAAACAGGAGGGCTATCCATGCACACCGTCTGGGCCAAGCGCGACGATCTGACGACGATGAAGGTCGTGGACACGGCGCCCGCCGACCTTGCCCCCGGCGCCGTCCGCCTGGCGGTCGAGAGCTTTGCCGTCACCGCCAACAACGTCACCTATGCCGTGATGGGCGACATGTTCCAGTATTGGAACTTCTTTCCCGCCGAAGACGGCTGGGGCGTGGTGCCGATGTGGGGCCATGCCCGCGTCACGCAGTCCAATTGCCCGGACATCGCAGAGGGTGAGCGCGTCTATGGCTATCTGCCGATGGGCGATCAGCTGGATGTCCAGCCGGGCCAGATCACGCCGGGCGGCTTTACCGACATGGCGGCGCACCGCCAGCCGATGAGCGTGTTCTACAACCAGTATAGCCGCCTCGCCGCCGATCCCGAGCATGATCCGGCCAATGAAGATGCCCGCATGATCTTTGGTCCGCTGTTCAAGACGGGCTTCCTGATCGAGGACTTCTACCGCCGCAACGCCTGGTTCGGCGCTGGCGCACTCGTCATGACCAGCGCCTCGTCCAAGACGGCCATGGCACTGGCGCATTGCACGAAACTTTCGTCCCCCGCGATCCGCCGCATCGGCCTGACCTCCCCCGGCAATGTCGATTTCGTGAAGGCAACGGGGCTGTATGACGATGTTGTCGCCTATGGCGATGTCGCGACGCTGCCGATCGAACCCAGCGTCGCCGTGGACTTTGCCGGCAATGCAGGGGTCCTCCACGCCATCCACAGCCGATTGGGCGATACGCTCAAATATTCGAGCACCGTCGGCGCAACGCATGTCGGCGCCGCAGGCAGTCTGGAGACGCTCCCCGGTCCGCAGCCCGTCCTCTTCTTCGCGCCCACCGAGGCACTGGAGACGATCAAGGCGCTCGGCCCGGCAGGCTTTGCCAAGGCCGTTGGTGCGGCCTGGATGTCATTCGTCGCCGCGACCAAGGGCTTCATGCAGGTCGAGCACAAGGACGGCCTGCAACCGGCGATCGACGTGTTTCAGGCGACGCTGAAGGGCACGCAGAGCGCGGAGACGGGGGTGGTGATCCGGCCTTAGTCCACTCCTTCGCGCTCAGGCTGAGCGCGGCTGGTCGCAGACACAAAGAGGCTCATGATCCTCCCCCACCGGGGGAGGTGGCAGCCCGAGGGGCTGACGGAGGGGGAGCCGGGCGCACGGCGAGCGTGTCAGCATCGCACCTGCCCCCGGGTCCCCTCCACCGCTGCGCGGCCCCCTCCCCCAACGGGGGAGGATTTACGTACCGAGCCTTCCCCCCGCCGACCAATCCCCGGCTATGGCCATCCATACCGAGAGCGCGGCAATCGCGGCCGTTTCGGCGCGCAGGATGCGGGGGCCGAGCGAGACGCCGACAGCCTGTGGCAGTGCCTTGATCGCGGCGCGCTCCTCCGCGTCAAAGCCGCCTTCGGGTCCGACAAGGATTGCCGCCGGGCCGGGCTTGGCCACGCGGGCCAAAGGCACGCCGCCTTCCTCATCGGCGAAATAGAGCGTCCGTGCCTCAGGCCAGTCCCGCAGCAAGGCCGGAAGCTTCACCGCCTCTTCAATCCGGGGGAGCGCCGTGCGCCCGCATTGTTCCGCCGCCTCGACCATTGTTGCCTGCAGCCGGTCCATATTGAGGCGCTCAATGATCGTCCGGCGCGTGATCACGGGCCGGTAGAGTGCCACACCCAGTTCGCACGCCTTTTCGACGACCATGTCGAGCCGCGCCTTCTTGACCGGAGCGGCCAGCAGCCAGAGGTCCGGCACCGCCTCGCGCGGCCGCAGTTGCGCCACGACGCGCAGCACCATGTCGCGCTTGCCGGTCGCGCTGACTTCGGCGAGCCATTCCCCCGTCCGGTCATCGAACAGCTTGACCGGCGCGCCGTCCTTCAGGCGCATCACATTGGACAGATAATGCGCCTGTCCGCCCGCAATGCGGACGTCGACGCCGTCGGCGAGCACGTCCTCGACATAGAGGCGGGGTGTGGATTGGGGTGGCCAGGCCGGTGTTGCGGGCATAAGGGCGATTAGCATGAACGCGCGACCGAATGAAACACCGCCGTCTGACAGCTTCGCGGTCCCGGATATTGAACTGACCGGGCTGATGCGTGTCCTGCCCAAAGGCGCCCGCCCCTATGCCTCGCTCGCCCGACTGGACCGGCCGATTGGCTGGTGGCTGCTCTTCTGGCCATGTGTGTACGGCCTGGGTCTGGCCGGCGGCGTGCCGCAGCGCTGGGACCTTGCGCTGTGGATGCTGCTCGGGGCGATCGCGATGCGCGGCGCGGGCTGCGTCTACAACGACATTGTCGACCGAGATCTTGACGCGCAGGTGGAGCGCACGCGCAACCGCCCGGTCGCAAGCGGCGCGGTCAGCGTCGAAACGGCATGGGCGTGGCTCGTCTCGCTTGCGCTGATCGGGCTCATCGTTCTTCTGCAACTGCGCGGGGTGGCACAGATTGTCGCGCTGTCCAGTCTCGCCCCGGTTGCCGCCTATCCTTTCATGAAGCGCATCACCTGGTGGCCGCAGGCGTGGCTTGGCATCGTCTTTTCCTGGGGAGCGCTGGTCGGCTGGATGGTGGTGGCGGACGCCGCGCTGCCAATGCTGCTCGTCTATGCCGGGTCGATCTTCTGGGTGATCGGTTATGACACGATCTACGCGCTGCAGGACCGTGACGATGACGCGCTGATCGGCATCCGCTCCTCGGCCCGTGCGCTCGGCGGCCGTGTGAAGCCCGGCGTAGCGGCCTTCTATGCGCTCGCGCTGCTGCTCTGGGCCGCGGCCATCTGGCAGGTGCGCCCGCAGCTGCTGGCGCTTGTCGCCCTGCTTCCGGCGGCGGCGCATCTCGTCTGGCAGGTCACGACGCTGCGGGTCGATGATGGCGGCGATGCGCTCGCCAAATTCCGGTCGAACCGCTTCGCCGGGCTGCTTGTGGCGCTGGCGATGCTCACGGTCGGCGCTTCGGCTTGAGCCTTTTGGCCTGAGCGCCTAAGCGGGGGTCATGCTGACCACTGACCAGGCGCGGGACCGCGCCGCCGATCTCGTCGCCCGCGCCATCAAGGCGGGTGCTGACGCCGCAGATGCCATTTATGTCGCCGAAGCCTCCACCGGCGTGCAGGTGCGCCTTGGCGCGCTGGAGGACGTCCAGCGCAGTGAAGGCGAAGAAATCGGCCTGCGCGTCTTCGTGGGCAGGCAGTCGGCCAGCGCCTCCTCCTCCGATCTGTCGGTCGATGCGATGGCCAAGCTCGCCGAGCGCGCCGTCGCCATGGCGGGTCAGGCCCCCGAGGACGCCTATGCCGGCCTTGCCCCGCAGGACCGGCTGATGACCGGCGCCCCTGCCGACTATGACATTGATGATGGCGGCGACGTGTCTCCGCAGGATCTGCGCGACCGCGCGATGCGGGCCGAAGACGCTGCGCGCGCCGTAAGTGGCGTCACCAACAGCGAGGGCGGTTCCGCCAGTGCAGGCCGCGCGCTCATTGCGCTCGCGACCAGCGGCGGTTTTGCGGGCAGCTATGCCGGGTCGAGCCACGGCGTATCAGCAAGCGTGCTGGCGGGCGAAGGCTCCGACATGCAGCGCGACTATAGCTGGCACTCCACGCGGCATCTGGGCGATCTGGATGATGCCGCCAAGATCGGCCGCGAAGCCGGTGAGCGCGCAGTGGCGCGGCTAAACCCCGTCCGTCTCAAAAGCGGGCCGATGCCCGTCATTTTCGATCCGCGCGTGGCGGGCAGCATCATCGGCCATCTGATCGGCGCGATCACAGGCGCCGCCATCGCCCGCAAGACGAGCTTCCTCCTCGACGCGCTCGACACCGAAGTGTTTGCAAGCGGCATCACCATCATCGACGATCCGCACCGGCGGCGGGGGCTGCGCTCCAAGCCGTTCGATGGCGAAGGCCTGCCGACGCAGAAGCGCGCCATCATCGAGAAGGGCCGGTTGACGACGTGGCTGCTCGATTCGGCGTCCGCGCGTCAGCTCGGCCTCGAACCAACCGGCCATGCGTCGCGCGGGGTCAGCGGCCCGCCGGGGGCCGGGGCGACCAACCTCCACATGGAACCGGGCAGCGTCTCCCCCGTTGATCTGATGGCGGACATCAAGGAAGGTTTCTACGTGACCGATCTGATCGGTCAGGGCGTCAACGGCCTGACCGGGGACTATAGCCGGGGGGCGTCGGGCTTCGTCATCCGCAACGGCCAGATCGAGGGGCCGGTGGCCGAAGTCACGATTGCGGGCAATCTGAAGGACATGTTCCACACGCTCGTGCCCGCCAATGACCTTGAGTTCCGGCACGGGACCAACGCGCCGACGCTGCGGCTGGAAGGCATGACCCTCGCCGGTGACTGAAGCGCGCCTTGATGCCCTGAGCGAGATTGCGCGCGAGGCCGGGGCCCTTGCGCTGTCGCGCTTTCGCGGCGCATTCGAACAATGGGAAAAGGCCCCCGGCAATCCGGTGAGCGAAGTCGACCTCGCCGTCGACCGTTTCCTGAAGGACGCGCTGAAGCAGCTGGACCCCGATGCCGGCTGGCTGTCCGAAGAAACCGCCGACAATGCGGAACGCCTGCTCCTCCCCCGCGTCTGGGTGGTCGACCCGATCGACGGCACGCGGGACTATGTGCGCGGACGCGACGGCTGGGCAGTGTCGATCGCACTGGTCGAGGGCGGGCGGGCGACGCTTGCCGTGCTCGACGCCCCGGCCCGCAACGAACATTGGCGCGCCGCGCGCGGTCAGGGCGCCGTCCGCAACGGCACGACAATCAGCGCCAGCACGCGCGCTGACCTGCCCGGTGCACGCGTCCCCGCCGATGTCCTGCCCAAGGCCGACCTGGATCTGGTGCCCGTGCACAAGCCCAATTCCATCGCCCTGCGCATCGCGATGGTCGCCGCCGACGAGGCGGACCTTGTCGCGGCGCTGCGCTGGGGCAATGAGTGGGATATCGCCGCCGCAGCGCTGATTGCCGAGGAAGCGGGCGGCAAGGTGACCGACGCCCATGGCCGTCCGCTGCGGTTCAACTCCACCAAGGGCGAGGCCTTTGGCGTGCTCGCCACGGGAACCGCGCTCCACGCGGCGGCGGTTGCCCGGCTGGAAGAACGGGCGCGCACCCTGTCGGTGCGGTAGATCTCCTCATATCGCGTTCGCCCTCCTCATACCCGTCATGCTGAACTTGTTTCAGCATCCATGAAAACCTTACCTTGGGGGGTATGCCTAAACAGCCGTGCGTCTACATTCTTGCGAGCCGGCGGCACGGCACCATTTATGTCGGCGTAACAAGCGACTTAGTGGGAAGCCTTCACGCACATCGAACGCGCACCGCCGACGGATTTACGAAGGAACATCGCGTCGCTCGACTGGTTCGCTACGAACAGTTCCCGGACATGCTCTCAGCAATTGCCCGCGAGAAGCAGCTGAAGAACTGGCGCCGCGCCTGGAAAATCAATCTGATCGAACAGGACAATCTCGACTGGCATGATCTGGCGGTGGATTTCGGTTTTGAGCCGTTGATTTCTGCTGCGCGGCCAATGGATCCTGAAACAAGTTCAGGATGACGGAGATGGATAGGCGCGGACCTCACCCCAACCGCGCCAGCCCCAGCCGCCGGATCTCGATCTTGGGGCAGTGATCCATCACGACCTTGAGCCCTGCGGCCTCGGCGCGGGTGGCGGCGTCTTCGTTGACGACGCCCAGCTGCATCCAGACGGCCTTTGCGCCCGTCGCAATCGCTTCATCCACCACCGCACCCGCTGCCTCGGAATTGCGGAAGATGTCGACCATGTCGACGCCCCCTGCATCGGCAAGGGTCGCCTTGACCGTCGCGCCATGGATCACCTGCCCTGCGAGGCCGGGATTGATCGGGATCACCGTGTAGCCATGATCGATCAGAAACTTCATCACCTCATAGCTCGGACGCTCCGGATTGTTGGACGCGCCAACAACAGCGATGGTCCGGACGGACGTGAGGAGGTCGGCAATCTCTTCCTTGCGGGTCAGGGGCATCTTACCCTCCGTGCTGGCGAATCCAGGCAGCGAGCTGTTCGGCGATACGGGTGAACGCATCGGCATGCGGTCCGTTCCCGGCGGCGGGCGGCGTGCCCGCGTCCGAGTTCGCACGGATATCCATGGCAAGCGGAATGCGACCGAGGAAGGGCACGCCCATCTCCTTGGCCGCAGCCTCGGCCCCGCCACTGCCGAACGGATCGGAAATCTCGCCGCAATGCGGGCAGGCATAGCCCGACATGTTCTCGACAATCCCGATGATCGGCACGTCCGCCGAATTGAACAGGTCGATCGCGCGCGTCGCATCAATAAGCGCGAGATCCTGCGGCGTGGATACGATGACAGCGCCGACGGGCTTGTGCTTCTGCACCATGGAGAGCTGCACGTCGCCTGTCCCCGGCGGCATGTCCGCCACGAGGATGTTGGCATCGCCCCATTCGGCATCGATCAGCTGGCCAAGCGCATTGCCCGCCATCGGCCCGCGCCAGGCAATCGCCTGCCCCGGCTTCACCAGATGCCCCATCGACAGGAGCGGCACGCCATAGGGCGTCTCGACCGGGATGAGCTTTTCGCCCTTGGCTTCGGGGCGCTTGCCTTCGGAATTGGTGAGGCGCGGCTGCGACGGGCCATAAATGTCCGCGTCGACAAGGCCCGTGTGAAGCCCCATCCGCTTGAGTGCGACCGCAAGGTTGGTCGACACCGTCGACTTGCCGACGCCGCCCTTGCCACTCGCGACCGCAATCAGCATGCGCTGCGAGCGCTGGCTCGTCATCGCGATGCGCACTTCGTTGACGCCGGGAATCTGCTTCAGCCGCTGTTCGATATCGGCGGCGAGCGCGTCGCGCACGGCGACGGGCAGGCCGGACACATCGAGGATCAGGCCCGCCCGGCCATCCGCAAGACGCGGGGCGGCGGCGCGACCGGAGGCGATCAGCCCGCCATTGCCAGCGGGATCAGGAATGGCGTCGAGCGCCGCTTTAAGCGTTTCGATATCGGACATGGCCGCGATTTAAGGTGAGAATTCATCCGCGCCACTGTTTTTCGTGAAACGCGCCCCCTATATGCGGGTTCATGAGCGGAAAAACAGGCTGGGTGGCACGCGGACGCGTGCTTTTGGCCGACGCGGGCGGCCCCTGGGGCAAGCGCGGCGGCGGTGAATCGGGCGGCAACGGGTCCGGCGGCAACGGCGGCGGGCCACGCAATCCCTGGAACCTCCCCCCGGGCGGCGGTGGCGGCGGTCGGCCGCGCGGTCCGCGTGGCCCTTCCGCGCTGGATGAACTGATGCGCCGTCTGCGCGACCAGTTTGGTGGCGGCGGCGATGGCGGCACGCCCTGGCCGATGATCCGGCTGGGCGGTGCGATCATCCTCGGCGTCTGGATTCTCCTCACCAGCTTTCACGCGGTCGGCCCGCAGGAGCGCGCCGTCGTGACAACGTTCGGCGCCTATTCGCGCACGCTCGGATCGGGCATTGGCCTCACGCTGCCTGCCCCGATCGAGAAGGTGAGCAAGCTCAACGTCGCCGAAATCCGCACCATCGACATTCCGGCGAGCGGCGGGACGCAGAACTTCATCCTGACCGGCGATCAGAACATCATCGATCTCGATTATTCGGTCCGCTGGTCGATTGCCGACCCGGAACTCTTCCAGTTCCAGCTGGCCGACCCTGAGGAAACGATCAAGGAAGTCGCCGAAAGCTCGATGCGCGCGGCAATTTCACGCGTGGACCTGATCGGTGCGATCGGTGCAAAGCGCGGTCAGATCGAAGCCGATGTCGAACAGCGCATGCGCTCGATCCTCGCGGCCTACCGCTCGGGCGTCCGCATCGAAGGCGTGGCGATCAAGCGCGCGGACCCGCCCGCCGAGGTGATCGACGCGTTCAAGGACGTGACGGCCGCCCAGCAGGAAGCCCAGTCGATGATCAACCAGGCGAACACCTATTCGCAGCAGGTGACGCAGCGCGCGCTTGGCGAGGCGCAGGCGTTCGACAAGGTCTATGAACAGTATAAGCTCGCGCCCGGCGTGACGCGCCGCCGCATGTATTATGAAACGATGGAACAGGTGCTTGGAAAGCTCGACAAGACGATTGTCGAAACCCCGGGTGTGATGCCCTATCTTCCGCTGCCGTCGGCCGCGCGCCGGGCGCCGGAGCCGCCTGCCGCCACGCAGGGAGGCGCCCGATGATCGAACGTCTGATCCGCAACCCGGCGGGGCTCGCCTTCCTCGTCCTCGCCGTCGTCATCCTGATCGGCTCGACCGTGTCGTTCGTGCCGGAAACCCGCCAGGGCGTCGTCGTCCGCTTCGGGGAGCCCGTGCGCATCATCAACGCGTACAAGAAGGGCGAGAATTTCGGCAGCACGGGGGCGGGCATCATCGTGCGCATCCCGTTCGCCGAAAAGATCCAGTGGCTCGACAAGCGCGTCCAGTCGATCGACATGGACGAGCAGGAAGTGCTGTCGACCGACCAGCTGCGTCTGCAGGTCGATGCCTTTGCCCGCTACCGCATCGTTGACCCGCTCAAGATGTACAAGACGGCCCGCACCGAGGAACGTCTGGGCGATGCGCTGCGCCCGCTGCTCGGCTCGGCGCTGCGCAACGAACTCGGCAAGGAGCCGTTTGCCGCGCTGCTCAGCCCCGAACGCGGGCAGGTGATGGCCAACATCAAGGACGGCCTGAACCGCGAGGCGCGCCAATATGGTGCCGAGGTCATCGACGTGCGGATCAAGCGGGCCGACCTGCCCAAGGGCGCGACGCTCGAATCCGCCTTTGAACGGATGCGGACGCGCCGCCAGCAGGAAGCCGGCACCAAGCGCGCCGAAGGCTGGAAGGCCGCCCAGGTCATCCGGGCAACCGCCGATGCCGAAGCCGCGAAAATCTATGCCGCCGCCTTCGGCAAGGACCCGCAATTCTATGACTTTTACCGCGCGATGCAGTCCTACAAGACGACCTTTGGCGTCGACGGGACCAAGCAGACGGGATCGACCAGCCTCATCCTGTCGCCGGGCAATGATTATCTCAGGGAGTTTCGTGGGGGACAATAAGACCGGGTGATCGGCGACCCCGCCGTTCAATTTCGGTTCAGACCCATCGCTTCATGCCCGATGCGGGATGTTGTGATGAACGCGAAAATCATAGGAGGAATTCCATAGTGCGTTACGCTTATGCCATGACTGCGGCGATGCTGCTGGGCGGGACTGCCGCCACCCTCGCGCTGCAATCGCCGGCCTCTTCCCAGGAAGCCCAGAACGAGCCGGGGACCATCGCGGCGGCCAATGCCCCGCGCGCCGGCGCGCCGATGAGCTTTGCCGATCTGGCCGCGCGGCTGCAGCCGGCGGTCGTCAACATTTCTACCACGCAAAAGGTGCAGGTGGCGAACAACAATCCGTTCGCCGGCACGCCCTTTGGCGATCTCTTCGGCGGGGGTGACAATGGCGGCCGCCCGGTCACGCGTGAGGCGCAGTCGCTCGGCTCGGGCTTCGTGATCTCGTCGGACGGCTATATCGTCACGAACAATCACGTCGTCTCGCCCGGACAGCGCGGGGCTGCGGTCAGCTCGATCACGGTCACCTTCCCCGACCGGACCGAATATCCCGCCAAGCTCATCGGGCGTGACCCGACGTCGGACCTCGCCGTCCTGAAGATCGAGGGCAAGAACCTGCCCTTCGTCAAATTCGGCGACAGCGCCCGCACGCGCGTCGGCGACTGGGTTGTCGCCATCGGCAATCCCTATGGTCTGGGCGGCACCGTGACGGCGGGGATCGTCTCGGCGCTCCACCGCAACATCAATGGCGGCCCCTCGGACCGCTACATCCAGACCGACGCCTCGATCAACCAGGGCAATTCGGGCGGCCCGATGTTCGACATGAACGGCAACGTCATCGGCATCAACACCGCAATCTTCTCCCCCACCGGCGGCAATATCGGCATTGGCTTTGCCATCCCGGCCGAAGTTGCAGCGCCGGTCGTCAACACGCTCAAGGCCGGTGGCCGGGTGAAGCGCGGCTATCTCGGCGTCGGCATCCAGCCGCTCGACGATGGTGCCGCCGAAGCCCTGGGCCTGCCGAAGAACCGGGGCGAGTTGATCGCACGCGTCGAGCCCAATGAGGCCGCGGCCAAGGCCGGCCTGCGCGAAGGCGATGTCGTCGTGAAGGTCAACGGCACCGAGGTGACGCCCGACCAGACGCTGTCCTATCTGATCGCCAACAGCCCGGTGGGCGCCCGCGTGCCGATTGAAGTCATCCGTGGCGGCAAGCGCCAGACCTTCACCGCCGTGCTCGGTGAGCGCCCGTCGGAAGACCGGCTGGCCACGCTGGGTCAGGGCGATCCGGGTCTCGACCCTGAAGATGACCAGACCGCGCAGAATGCGACGCGCGAATCGCTCGGCCTTGCGGTCGAGGCGCTGACGCCAGACATTGCCCGGGCGCTGCGGCTGAACCCGGCACCCAAGGGCATCGTGGTCAGCGCCGTCGATCCGTCGAGCGACGCGGGTGGCAAGGGGCTGCAGCGCGGGGACATCATCCTGTCCGCCAACCAGCAGCCGACGCTGTCGCCAGCCGACCTGACGGCAGTCGCCACTGCTGCCAAGCGCGCGGGCCGCAACAATGTGCTGCTCTTCGTCCAGCGCGGCAACAACCCGCCCCGCTATGTCGCGGTAAAGTTCAAGTAAGCGACGGACATATTACGAATAAGGGCGGCGGGCGCGATCCTGCCGCCTTTTTTCGTTCGGCCGTGCCCAACTCGCCTTGCGTCATGCTGAACTTGTTTCAGCATCGATGAACACCAACGTGGCCACGAATGGGACCAAATCCGGGTGCATTGACGCCAATGGATCCTGAACCGAGTTCAGGAGGACGGGAGAGAGGTCACCCGAACGGCACAACCTTGTTGTCGACGTCGTGGCCGATATCGGCGCGGCCCAGCCAGGCGATGCCCGACGTCGCGCACCAGTGCCGGGCGACCTCTTCTTCATTCAGGACGAAGTCCGGATCATTGTCGGGCACATCGCTGCACCGACCGAGCTGCAACCCCGCGACCGCGCGGACGGCGGCATTTCCCGTCACGTGAAACAGGCTGCGGTCAATGCGGTACATATATTCGCCGACCTCCTCCACCATCAGGATATGGTCGGTGAGATCGGGCTGGAGCGAGGTCCCAAGCAGCTGGCTGAGCACCGTCAGGTTAAAGGCCACACGCTTGGCAGGCGCCCCGGTCAGCGGCGGGGCGATGTTGACGCTGTTGCTGCCCGAAGGCGGCGGGTCGGAGGGGACCGCGCCCGTCATCAGCCAGTCCAGCCCGCGCAGAACAGCTGCAGCGCCGCCAGTCCGCTTCAGGTCGCTCGGCATAGGGCCATGCGCCACCTGCCCGATGCCGCGCGCATAGAGACCGGCGAGCAGGAAGCCGCCGTCGGAATAGCCCAGATATTTTTTGTCACCCGCCGCTGACCTCAGGCGGGCCAGCGCGGCTTCGGCCATGCGGTTGGCGCCATAGCCGCCACGCGCAAACCAGATGGCGTCGATCGTGGGATCATTGGCCAGCTCCACGAACGCGTCGGCGCGCGCTGCATCCGGCCCGGCAAAATGGCCTTCGGACAGGAAGCATTGCGGATGGATGACCAGCTCCGGTGCGGCACCGCCCAAAGCCGACGCGATCACGCCCGGCAGCTGTTCCGCCACCGCTTCCTCCAGCCGACAGGACGGCGCGACAATGCCGATGCGCAACGCCCTGTCCTACCGGTCGAGCTGGACGGTCTGGAACGTGTCGCACTTGTCCGGATCGCCGGTTTCAAGGCCGCGCTTCAGCCAGGCCATGCGCTGTTCCGCCGATCCATGGGTGAAGGCTTCGGGCACGACGCGGCCCTGCGCCGCCTTTTGCAGCACGTCATCGCCAATCTGGTGCGCGGCGCGCAGCCCTTCCTCGACATCGCCCGGATCCATCCGTTCCTTGTTCTTCGCCGCCCAGACGCCGGCATAGCAGTCCGCCTGCAGCTCCATCGCGACCTGCAGCTTGTTGCCTTCGGCCTCGCTTGCGCGCGACTGATATTGGCGGACCTGATCGGCAATGCCGGTCAGATACTGGATGTGATGCCCCACCTCATGCGCGATGACATAGGCCTGCGCGAAATCGCCCGCCGCGCCGAAGCGCTGCGACAGTTCGGCATAGAAATCGGTGTCGAGATAGATGCCCTGATCCGCCGGGCAGTAGAACGGCCCCATCGCCGATTGCGCGGCGCCACAGCCCGATGAGCCCTGCCGCGTGTAGAAGACGATCTTGGGCTCGGTGTACTTGCCGGGCGGGAAGGCCTTGGCCCAGGTGTCATTGGCAGAGGCCAGCACCTGACAGCTGAACTTGCTGGCGGCATTGGCCTCACAACCCTGCGCGCCCGTCTGGCCCGCAGGGGCCTGCTGCGTCTGTTCGGTCGGGACGATCTGTCCACCGCCGCCGATGACCTGCCACGGGTCTATGCCGAGCTTGGGCCCGATGAGAAACACCGCAAGGATCAGGAGGACCGTGCCGCACCCCATGCCACCCCGGCCGAGCGGGAGCATCCCGCCGCCACCTCTGGGGAAGCCGAACCCCCGTCCGCCCGACCCGCGTTGATCCTCAACGTCGACGCCAGAGGTGTCGATATCGTCCAGCCGCATGACTCGCTCCCATATTCGTCGCGAAAGACATTGCACCGCAGGCGCCGCTGTTGCAATCGCAGGCGGCTAACCAACGGGAGTTCCGCATGATCCTCAAGGGCAAGACCGCGCTTATCACTGGCTCAACCTCGGGGATCGGCGCTGCCTGCGCGACCGCGCTCGCTACCGAGGGCGCCTCGGTCATGATCAACGGCTTTGGCGACCCCGCCGCCATTGAGGCGCAGCGGCAGGAACTGGAAAAGCTGAGCGGCGCCAAGGCGCTCTGGTCCGGTGCCGACATGACCAAGCCCGACGAGATCGCCGCGATGGTGCAGTCCTGCCATGACCAGCTGGGCGGGCCGGACATCCTCATCAACAATGCAGGCGTCCAGCATGTCGCCCCCATTGACGAATTCCCGATCGAAAAATGGGACATGCTGATCGCGCTGCTGCTTTCCGCGCCGTTCCACGCGATGCGCGCCGCGCTTCCCTTCATGAAGGAAAAGGGCTGGGGCCGGATCATCTCGACGGCATCGGCGCACTCGATGGTCGCGAGCCCGAACAAGTCGGCCTATAATTCAGCCAAGCACGGGCTGATGGGCCTGACCAAGACCGCCGCGCTCGAAGTCGCGCGCAACGGCATCACCGTCAACTGCATCTCGCCCGGCTATGTCTGGACGCCACTCGTCGAAAATCAGATTCCCGACACGATGCGGACGCGGAACATGACGCGCGAACAGGTCATCAACGATGTCCTTCTGGGCGCAATCCCGCAAAAGCAGTTCGTCATGCCCGACCAGATCGGCGCCATGGCGCTGTTCCTGTGCCGTGATGAGGCAAGCGCGGTGACGGGCGCGAACATGGTCGTCGATGGCGGCTGGACCGCGCAATAGTCAGCGCGCCCGGCGGCGCGGGGGCAGCACACACGACCGACAGGGACCCTGAACAGGGTTCAGGATAACGCGCAACGGCGCGGTGCGCCCTTAAGCGCTCCGCAGATCCGGCGGCGTTGCTTCCGTCTTCAGCATCGCAATCGCTTCATCCAGCGTCATGATCCGCTGTCCGTCCGAACCCAGCGTGCGGATGGCAACCTTGCCCTCCTCGGCCTCGCGCATGCCGACCACCAGCAGATGCGGCACCTTGGCAAGGGAGTGTTCGCGCACCTTGTAGTTGATCTTTTCGTTCCGCAAGTCGGTCTCGACACGGATGCCCGCGGCCGCGAGCTTTTCGGCAACCGCATTGGCATAGCCGTCCGCATCCGACACGATGGTCGCAACGACGGCCTGCACCGGCGCCAGCCAGGTCGGGAAGCGGCCCGCATATTCCTCGATCAGGATCCCGATGAAGCGTTCATAGGTCCCGAAAATCGCGCGGTGGAGCATGACAGGGCGATGCCGCTCGCCATCCTCACCCACATAGCTCGCATCAAGGCGTTCGGGGAGAACGCGGTCCGACTGAATGGTGCCGACCTGCCAGGTGCGGCCGATGGCGTCGGTCAGATGCCATTCGAGCTTGGGCGCATAGAAGGCCCCTTCGCCCGGCAGTTCTTCCCAGCCATATTCGGGCGTGGCGAGGCCCGCCTGCGCGACGGCATCGCGCAATTCCTGCTCCGCCTTGTCCCAATCCGCGTCGGACCCGAAGCGCTTTTCAGGGCGCAGCGCGAGTTTGACCGAATATTTGAAGCCGAAATCCTTGTAGATACGGTCGGCGAGCGCGCAGAAGGCCTGCACTTCCTCCACAATCTGGTCTTCGCGGCAGAAGATGTGCGCGTCGTCCTGCGTGAACTGACGCACGCGCATGATGCCGTGAAGGGCGCCATGCGCCTCATTGCGGTGGCAGCAGCCGTTTTCGTAGAGACGCAGCGGCAGGTCACGATAGCTCTTGATGCCCTGGCGAAACACGATCACGTGCGCGGGACAGTTCATCGGCTTCATCGCCATCCAGTCGGCATCGGCGGCCACGGTCGGCGCCCCGCCTTCGCCATCGGGGACGATGTCGGGGACCGCGAACATGTTTTCCGCATATTTGCCCCAATGGCCTGACTGTTCCCACTGGCGCACGTCCATCAGCTGCGGCGTCTTGATCTCCTGATAGCCTGCAGCCTGGATCGCCCGGCGCATGTAATCCTCAAGCGCACGGTAGATGACATAACCCTTGGGGTGCCAGAAGACCGACCCCTGCGCTTCGGACTGCAGGTGAAACAGGTCGAGGTCTTGACCCAGACGACGGTGGTCGCGCTTCGCCGCTTCCTCAAGCCGCGTCAGATGCGCGTCCAGCTGCTTCTTGCTGAGCCAGCCGGTGCCATAGACGCGGGACAGCTGCGCATTGTTCTGGTCGCCGCGCCAATAGGCGCCCGACACGCGCGTCAGCTTGAACGCCTGCGGATCGAGCTTGCCGGTGGAGGCCAGATGCGGGCCGCGGCACATGTCCATCCACGTGTCGCCCGACCAATAGACGGTCAGTTCCTCGCCCTCGGGAAGCTCGGCGGCCCATTCAGCCTTGAACGTCTCACCTTCGGCCTGCCAGCGCGCGATGAGATCGGCGCGGCTGAACACCTCGCGGCGAAGCGGTTTGTCGGCGGCGATAATCTCGCGCATCTTCGCTTCGATCGCGGGCAGGTCGTCCTCGGTGAAGGGCCGCTGCGGCGCGAAGTCGTAGTAAAAGCCATCATCGGTCGACGGACCAAAGGTGATCTGCGTGCCCGGGAACAGCGCCTGCACGGCTTCGGCCAGCACGTGCGCATAATCATGCCGGACCAGTTCCAGCGCGTCGGCCTCATCCTTGGTCGTGACCAGTGCGAGGTCGCTATCCCCGTCGAACGGCCGCGTGATGTCGCGCAGTTCCCCGTTCACGCGCGCGGCGATCGCCGCCTTGGCGAGGCCGGGGCCGATGGCGGCGGCAATATCCGCCGGCGTGGTCCCCCGCGCGACGTCTCGGGCGGAGCCATCGGGAAGGGTGACGCGGATCATCTCGCTCATCGGAAGAACATGCTTTCTCGAAAATGGTGCTGCGCCGCCCTTTGCCAGCCCGTGCGCGCGCCCGCAAGGGACAGGGGCGCATGGCGATGTAAAGGGTGCTTGACATTATTGCCGATCATGTCAAGTTAGCTTTACATTCAGTCCTGCTGAGGAGTTGATCATGTCCCAGTCACCGGCCATTCGCCGCTATCTTCGCCGCCTGTCGGGTTTCATGGGCGTCTACATCGTCCTGATCTTCGCGGCGGGCTATATCTTCCGCCACATGCCGCCCGAAAAGCCGCTGGCCTACGCCATCGCGATCCTGCCCGCCCTGCCGATCCTCGGCGTGGTCTGGACGATCTATCGGCTGCTTGTCGAAGAGACCGACGAGTATATGCGCATGCTGTTTGTGAAGCAGTCGCTGTTCGCGACCGCCTTTTGCCTCTCCATCATGACCGTCTGGGAATTCCTCCAGAATTATGAGGTCGTCCCGGCGGGCAATGGCGGCTTCGGGGCAGCCTTTTTCTGGTTCGTAGGTCTGGGGCTCGGGGCGGCCTGGAACCGGATCACCGGCGCGGATGGGCCCTGCGCGTGAAAAACCAGCTCAAGCCGCTTCGGGCCGCGCGCGGGTGGAGCCAGCAGGATCTGGCCGAGCGCCTGAACATCTCCCGCCAGTCGGTCAATGCGATCGAGACGGGCAAATATGATCCCTCGCTCCCCCTCGCCTTCCGGATCGCCGCACTGTTCGAGGCCAGGATCGAGGAGATATTCGAGGCGAGTGAGTAAGCCCTGAGCCTGTGCCTCTCATCCGTTTGGGCTGAGCTTGTCGACGCCCTGTCCTTCGCTTTGGTGAACAGCAAGAACGGCCGTAGACCTTCGGTCGCCTTCGGCTCGACAGGCTCAGGGCAAACGGTCGCTCTTACGGCACCAGCACCGTGTCCTGCGCCACCGCAAGTGTCCTGGGGTAGTCCAGTGTATAGTGCAGGCCACGGCTTTCCTTGCGCTGAAGCGCGGAGCGGATGATGAGGTCGGCGACTTCCACCAGATTGCGCAGCTCGATCAGGTCGGGCGTCACGCGGAAGTGGCTGTAATAATCCTCCACCTCCTGCCGCAGCAGGTCGATGCGGTGCTTGGCGCGTTCGAGCCGCTTGGTCGTGCGGACGATGCCGACGAAATTCCACATGAAGTGGCGGATCTCGCGCCAGCATTGCTGGATGACGACTTCCTCATCGCTGTCGGTGACGCGGCTGGCATCCCAGGGGCGGACCTCGGGCGGGGGTGGCAGCCGGTCCCAATTGGCGTCGATATGCGCCGCGCAGGCATCCCCGAACACAAGGCATTCGAGCAGCGAGTTGGACGCGAGCCGGTTGGCGCCGTGGAGGCCCGACTGCGTCACCTCGCCTGCGGCATAGAGGCCCGGCGCATCGGTCCGTCCGTCAATGTCCACCACCACGCCGCCGCAGGTATAATGCTGCGCGGGGACGACCGGGATCGGCTCCTTCGTGATGTCGATGCCAAGGCCAAGGAGCTTGTCGTAGATGTTCGGGAAATGCCCCCGGACAAAATCCGGGTCCTTGTGGCTGATGTCGAGATGGACGAAATCGAGGCCGAGGCGCTTGATCTCATGGTCGATGGCGCGCGCCACAATGTCACGCGGCGCAAGTTCGGCACGCGCGTCAAAGCGCGGCATGAAGCGTTCGCCCGTGGTCGGGATCTTGAGCTGCCCGCCCTCGCCGCGCACGGCCTCTGTAATGAGGAAGTTCTTGACCTCCAGATTGTACAGGCAGGTCGGGTGGAACTGCATGAATTCCATGTTCGACACGCGACATCCGGCCCGCCAGGCCATCGCAATGCCGTCCCCCGTCGCGCCGCGCGGTGCTGTGGAATAGAGATAGGTGCGTCCGGCCCCGCCGCTTGCGAGGATCGTCGCGCGCGCCGTGAAGGTCTCGACCTTTCCGGTCTTGCGGTTGAGCGCATAGACGCCGTGGATGCGGCCGCTGGTCGAGAAGCGCTCCTGATGGCGACCCATGATGAGGTCGATGGCGACCCGATCAGGCACGAGCGTGATGTTGGGGTGGTCGCGCGCCGCGGTTTCGAGCGCCTGCTGCACAGCCAGCCCGGTCGCATCATGGACATGGACGATGCGCCGGTGCGAATGCCCGCCTTCGCGCGTCAGATGCCAGTGCTTGTCATCCCCCAGATCGAACGGGACGCCAAGGTCGGCCAGTCGCTTGATGGCTTCGGGCGCATGCGCAACGACGTGCTCCACGACCTCTCGGTTGTTGAGCCCGGCGCCGGCCACCATCGTATCTTCGACATGGCTTTCGAACGTGTCGGTCGTCTCCAGAACCGCCGCAATCCCGCCCTGCGCCCAGCTGGTCGCGCCGTCCGAGATGGCGCCTTTCGCCAGCACGATGACCTTTTTGTCCTGCGCGAGTTCAAGCGCGGCAGTCAGCCCGGCGGCACCGGAGCCGATGATGAGAACGTCACTGTTCATTCGCTGGTGATCTGCCCATTCAACCGCGCCAGTTCCTCTGCCGAGGGCGCTTCCCATTCGCTTTCCATGAAGTCGAACATGGCGCGATCCACATCCATTGCATAGGTGGCGCCGCGTTCCCGATTGCGTTGCTGGACGCGTTCCCATCGCAGCTCCGCCGGACGATCGACCCAGTGGAGAGTCACACCCGCACCAATTTCGTCGGCGAACGCGGCGAAGGCCTCGCGATGGTCTGCTTTGGTGAAGCCGAGATCGAGGACAGACGCGATGCCCAATGCCGCGAGCGCCTGCACCTCGGCCCGAATCTGCGCCTCGCACCGGCCAATGCGGTCCATCGCCCATTCAAAGCTGGGCGGTTGCGGTGCATCGCTCCAGAAAAGCCGCGTCATCCAGTCGTCGATGGAAAAGCGCATGGCGCGCAGCTTTTCAGCCAAAGCCATACTGTAATGCGTTTTTCCTGCGCCTGTCCCGCCGGTGACGAGATGCACCAGCGCAGGGTTCGGGCTGAAGGTGCGAAAGTCGCTCACTTGTCTCTCCCCTCCCGCTTGCGGGAGGGGCCGGGGGAGGGCGTGTCTGAAAGGGCCGCGCGGATCGCAACAACGCCCCCTTCCAGATTTCGCATTACGTCCTCATTCGAAAAGCGCAGCACCGTGTATCCCTCGCCCTGCATCCAGCTGTCTCTGGCTGCATCGTGTTCAAGGCGGGCATTATGCGAACAGCCGTCCAGTTCCACAACCAACCTTGCCTTACGGCACGCGAAATCGGCAAAATAACGCCCAACCGGAAACTGCTTGGTGAAATGGAAGCCGTCCACTTGGCGTCGGCTGAGGACTGACCAGAGTTGACGTTCGGCCGGCGTGAGTGCAGCCCGAAGCTCTCGCGCGCGTTCGGTGTCTCGAGCCCGGAAAATTGGCCGTTTGGGAGTCATGTTCAGGCCCTCCCCCGACCCCTCCCGCAGGCGGGAGGGGAGGATATTCACGCCGCGCGCGTCAGGTTGAGGAAGACGTGTTCCAGATCGGGCTCACGCGTGGACACGTCAGCAATGCCGAAGCCCGCCGCCTGCACCGCACCCAGGACGTCGCCGGCATTGGCCGTCGCCTTGGAATAGGTGATCGCAAGGACGCGGTCGCCCTTCAGTTCCACTTTCTGGAACAAGGGTGAGCGCGGCGGCGTGGCCACGTCGCGGTCGACGGTCACCTCGACGATCTTTTCCTGCGCCATGTTGACCAGCTCACGCGTCGGCTTGTTGGCGATGACCTGTCCGTGGTTGATGATGGCGATCCGCTCGCACAGCTCCTCGGCCTCTTCGAGATAATGGGTGGTGAGGACGATGGTCACACCGCGCCGGTTGAGGTCGCGCACATATTCCCACAGCTGCTGGCGCAGTTCGATATCGACGCCGGCCGTCGGTTCATCGAGCACGAGGATCGGCGGCGCATGGACCATGGCCTTGGCCACGAGCAGGCGCCGCTTCATGCCGCCGGACAGCGTGCGCGCATAGGCATGGGCCTTGTCGGCCAGATGGACCGCCTCAAGCAGCTCCATCGACCGCCGGTCGGCCTTCTTCACACCATAGAGGCCCGCGACGTTCTCCAGCGTCTCGAACGGCGTGAAGAAGGGATCGAAGACGATCTCCTGCGGCACGATCCCGATCGAGTTCTTCGCGTTGCGCGGATGCGCGTCAATGTCGAAGCCCCAGATGCTGGCGCGTCCGGCCGTCTTGGTGACGAGCCCGGCAAGGATGTTGATGAGCGTGGATTTGCCGGCACCATTCGGGCCGAGAAGCCCGAAGATGGACCCGCGCGGCACGTCGAAGGAGACCCCCTTCAAGGCCTGCTTTCCCCCCGCATACGTCTTTTCGAACTTGTCGATCACAATGGCTGCTTCGGTCATGCGAAAAGGCTCTAGCCGCTCCCGTCGGCGGGAGAAAGTGCCGACGCGATATTCTGCGGCACGCACCCGCCGCCAATTTGCATCCGAAATGATGTTTTCGGTCAGCCTTGCCGGTTTGTTTACCTTCCTGCGCTAGAGAAACGGCGGGGAACGAACATCTTGATACATCCAAATCGGTTCTACATCGGTGTTTTGACGGCTTTGGGGGGCCTCGTCCTGCCCGGCAGTGCACATGCCGGGCAGGCGAATGGCCGCGCCGAAATCGCGGTGCTGCGGACCCTGTCCTTCATCAAGATCGACGATCTGGACTTTGGCAACATCATCGCAGGGCCGACTGCAGGAACCGTCACGGTGTCCCCCTTTGGGGTGCGGACCACCACCGGTCCTGTGACCGTGGTGGGAGGCGCTTTCCAGCAGGCGCAGTTCGGCGGGCGCGGGGCGCCCAACCAGAATCTCGCCATTTCCATGACCACCAACACCGTGACGCTGCGCCGGGCCACAGGCACACAGACGATGGTCGCCGACACCTTCGTCATCGGCAGCACTCCGACCCAGCCGCTCACCACGACAGTCCGCCAGTTCGTTATCGGATCGGCCACGGGCGTGTTCCAGTTCGGGGTCGGCGCGCGGCTGAACGTCGGGGCCAATCAGGCACCCGGCGTCTATACGGGCACCTTCCGCATCACGCTCGTCTATCAATAGCGCGCCGCCTGCCACGCATTGCAAGCCGTGGCGGTGATTGCTATCGGACACACCATGATCACTGCTCCTGAAACTGTCCGTGTGACGACACACCGCGTGTCCTGCGATGGCGCAACCGACATTCCCGGCGGGGCAGCGCTCGGCCATCCGCGCGTCTGGCTTGAGATCGACGAAAAGGGTTTTGTCGAGTGCAGCTATTGCGACAAGCGCTTCGTGCTGGTGCACGGCCCGGCTGACCACGACTGATCTTCGTTTACGCAGTTTTACCGCGCCTTAACCATCTAAGGTGAGGCAGTGGTTACGTCCCTTGCGCTATAAGGGATCAAATGGAACGCGTCCGCACCACCCTTTCCCGTGCCCTGGCCCTGGCCCTTTTGCTGGCCCCGGGGTCGGCTGCCTATCCGCAGTCCACCAGCGGGACGGTGCGCACGACAATCGTTCCGCGCCTGTCTCTGGTGAAGACGACCGACCTTGAATTCGGGCAGATCATGGCGAGCAGCACGGCCGCCGGCTCCGTCACCGTCACGCCGACCGGTGCGCGCTCGGCGGGCGGCGGTGCGACGCTGGCGGGGGGCACGGTCTCGGCCGGATCGTTCACCGGCTTTGGCACGCGCAACCAGATCGTGGTCTTCTCCTTCGGCGCCCCGTCGGTCGTGCTCACGCGCGCCAACGGGACCGAGACGATGCTCGCCGACAGCTTCACGCTGGGCCCGTCCACGCTGGGCGGCCTCAATCAGCTCGGCAATAGCGGGCGATGGCGGATCATTTCCAGCAACGGGCTGTTCACCCTGCCCGTGGGCGCCACGCTGCGCGTTGGCGCAGCGCAGGTACCCGGCGAATATCAGGGCACATTCACGCTCACCGCCGTCTATCAATAGCGGCCGGGCGCCCCTATATCGGGGCCATGACGCTCATCACCGACCCCCGCCGCTTTCTCTATCACGCCGGTCAGCTGGACCCCGACACCGCAAAGCGTGTCACGGCACAGTTGCTCTCGCGCTGCGACGACGGGGAACTCTATCTCCAATATCGCGCGTCGGAGAGCTTCGGCTTTGACGATGGCCGGCTGAAGACCGCCGACTATTCGACCGAAGCGGGCTTTGGCCTGCGCGGCGTTTCGGGCGAGATGACGGGCTTTGCCCATGCCAATGAAATCAGCGAAGCCGCGATCCGCCGTGCGGGCGAGACGCTGACTCTGCTGGATCCGGCCAAGGGTGCGATGACCGCTGCCCCGCGCCAGAACAACCGGCACCTGTACACTGATGGCGACCCGATGGGTCTCATCCCCTTTGCCGACAAGGTGGCGCTGTGCCAGCAGATCGACGCGGCCGCCCGCGCGCGTGACCCGCGCGTGGTGCAGGTGTCGGTCAGCCTGTCGGCCAGCTGGAGCGTTGTCGAGATCGTCCGCGCCGACGGCTTTGTCGCGCATGACGTCCGCCCGCTCGTCCGCCTCAATGTCAGCATCGTTGCCGAGGAAAATGGGCGGCGCGAAAGCGGTTTCCATGGCCTTGGCGGGCGCTATCTTTATGACAAGCTGTTCGAACCGGCGACCTGGAACCGCTGCATCGATGAGGCGCTGGCACAGGCGCTCGTCAATCTGCAGAGCATCGACGCCCCGGCCGGGGAAATGACCGTGCTCGTCGGCCCCGGCTGGCCGGGCGTGCTGCTGCACGAAGCGGTGGGCCACGGGCTGGAAGGCGATTTCAACCGCAAGGGCACCAGCGTCTTTTCGGGCCGCATCGGCGAACGCGTCGCCGCGCCCGGCGTCACCGTTGTCGACAATGGCGCGCTGGAGGCGCGGCGCGGGTCGCTCTCCATCGATGATGAGGGCACGCCGACGGGCGAGACCGTGCTGATCGAGGACGGCATTCTCAAAGGCTATATGCAGGACCGGCTGAACGCCCGCCTGATGGGCGTCACGCCCACGGGCAATGGCCGCCGCGAATCCTATGCCCATGCTCCCATGCCACGCATGACCAACACCTATATGAAGGACGGGCAGGACGACCCCGCCGAACTGCTGAGCCGCGTGAAGAACGGCATCTTCGCCAAGAGCTTTGGCGGCGGGCAGGTCGACATCGTGTCGGGCAAGTTCGTCTTCTCCTGCACCGAGGCCTATCTGGTGAAGGACGGAAAGATCGGCGCACCGGTCAAGGGCGCGACGCTGATCGGCGATGGTCCGACCGTGCTGACCAAAGTCACCGGCATCGGCAATGACATGGCGCTCGACGAAGGCGTGGGCATCTGCGGCAAGGGCGGCCAGAGCGTGCCGGCTGGCGTGGGCCAGCCGACGTTGCTCGTGGAGGGGCTTACCGTCGGGGGCACGGCGGCCTGATATCCCAAATCGTCTTGCTGAACTTGGTTCAGCATCCATGAACACCGACCCGTTCCATCCGGGAACACGGGTGGCAATGGATCCCGAAACAAGTTCGGGATGACGGGATAGCAGCTAGCAGCTCCGGCTGCGATCATAGACGCGGTCGCCGTTCCGGTTGATGTAATAGCAATAGCCCTGATCGTCGCGCGACCAGCGGCGGTCCTTGGCGGTGACAGCACCGACCGCGCCGCCGGCGACGGCACCGGCAACAGCGCCTTCCACGGGACTGACGCCGCCCACGACTGCGCCGACAGCCGCGCCGCCTGCGGCACCGATGGCGGCCCCCCGGCCCGCGCCACGCAGCGTATCATTGTTCCGATATTCCGCACAGGCGCCCAGCGAGAGGGCGGCCAGCGCGACCAGACCGGTCTTGTGGATCATACGCATCATCCTACTCCTTCATCCGACGTCCGGCTTGGCGGACTGTGAAAGAGGAACGGAAGAGGCAGCGGACTTGTTCCGCGCGACCGCGCCCGATGGGCCCGGCCTCAGGGCCAGGCGACGATCAGGACGTTGCCAAGCATGACAGCGGCGGCCGCAATCATCAGCCAGCCCTTGCGCGTCTCGTGAGCCGCCCGGATCAGGCGAACCCCACCCCAGACAAGCGCGGCCGAAGCAATGACCGCGAGCGAGAGGATAGCATCGGACATGAAGCGCCTATACGCCGATAATCGGCCAATGAACCACCCTGTTTGTCCCGAGCGAACGGGTCGGACGTCAGAATGGTTGGCGAGAGAGGATCACAAAAACCCCAAAAGATCCTCCGTCGCCCCGTGCTTGACACGGGGCTAGGCTAAGCTTCTGCCATGCTTGCCCTTCGCGCCAGATACCAAAATGGAGGGGCGGGAAAAGCCATGCCCCGTGTCAAGCACGGGGCGACGCGGCTGGAACGAAGCTTTTGTGCAACTGCCTAGCCCGCCATCACGCGGTTGAACAAGGCGGGATCCACATTGCCGCCCGACAGAAGCACGAGCGTGCGCGCACCGGGCGTGACCTTGCCAGAGAGGATCGCCGCGAGCGCGACCGCCCCGCCGGGTTCAATCGTCAGCCCCAGTTCCCGCTTGGCGTGGCGCATCGCGGCAAAGGTCTCCTCCTCCGACACAGCGACGCCCGTCGCGCCGCGCGCTTTCAGGATATCAAAGGTGATCGGGGCCACGCGCAGCGTCTGGATCGCGTCGCAACTCGTCGGGGGCGGGTTAGGGCCGACCGGCACAATCTCGCCCCGCCGCAGGGACTCGCCCATATCGTCCCAGCCTTCGGGCTCGACCACGACGACACGCGCGTCGGGCAAAGCGAGCGCGAGACCCGCCGCAAGGCCTCCGCCGCCGCACGGCATGATGACAAGGTCGGGCGCCTCTTTGCCCAGCGCCGCCAGCTGTGCGACTGCCTCAAGCCCCGCACTCCCCTGCCCTTCGACGACCCAGGGGTCATCGAAGCTCGGCACGAGCGTGGCGCCCCGGTCTGCAGCGATGCTTGCGGCAATGACTTCGCGCTTCTCCGTCATCCGGTCATAAAAGACGATCTCGGCCCCCAGCGCGCGCGTGCCCGCAACCTTCACCTCAGGCGCGTCGGCAGGCATGACGATGAGCGCGGGCATCCCCAGCCGCTGCGCCGCCCAGGCGACGCCCTGCGCATGATTTCCGCTGGAAAAGGCGACGACGCCACCGGCGCGTTCCGCCTCGGCCAGGTCGGTCAGCCGGTGCCAGGCGCCACGCAGTTTGAAGGCGCGCATCGGCTGTTCCGACTCGCACTTGCACCACAGGATTGATTCGCCGTGAGCGAGCGGGACGAGCGGTGTCGGCGCCACCACTTCCGCCACTTTGCGCAACGCGTCCTCAACCCCGGAAAATGACGGTTTTCTGCCTGCTTCCACGCTGCCTTACCCTGTCACAAAAAACTGGCCCGGATTCTCTTTACATCAGGAAACGCAATTCATATACGCGCCCTCCGCTGCCCCATGGGGACTTCCAATAACCGCAAGGCAGCCGTTGACGTTGAACTACCTTTTGGAGGTCCCTTGAGTTGCACAAGCACGATAGCGCGCTGGGGCTAGCTACTGCCCTTCGACCGGTCCAGCCGGTCACGCTCACCCGTCCGCATGCCGCACAGCGTGCTGCCCGCTTCTTTGTCGAGAAGTTTCCGGGCAAGTCGCTCTATGCCGTGAAGGCGAACCCCTCGCCGGAGCTGATCACGCTCCTGTGGGAGAGCGGCATTTCGCATTTCGACGTGGCCAGCCTGACCGAGGTCAAGCTGGTGCGCGAAAATGCGCCTGACGCGACTTTGTGCTTCATGCACCCGGTCAAGGCCGAAGAAGCGATCCGCGAAGCCTATGAAGACTATGGCGTGCGCACCTTCTCGCTCGACAGCATGGAAGAGCTCGACAAGATCGTGCGCGCCACCAGCGGCGCGACCGACCTGACGCTGTGCGTCCGCCTGCGCGTCTCGTCCGAACATGCGAAGCTCAGCCTCGCCTCCAAGTTCGGCGCAGATCCGTCCGAAGTGCGCGAGCTGCTGATCGCGACGCGCCAGGTCGCCGACGCGCTCGGCATCTGCTTCCACGTCGGCAGCCAGGCGATGACCCCGTCGGCCTATGTCGAGGCGCTGGAGCGCGTGCGCGCGGCCATCGTGTCCTCGGGCGTCACCGTGGACGTCATCGACGTCGGCGGCGGCTTCCCGAGCGTCTATCCCGGCATGGAACCGCCCGCGCTCGAAGCCTATTTCGAAGCGATCGCCCGGGCCTATGAAAGCCTGCCGGTCAGCTACTCGTCGGAACTGTGGTGCGAACCCGGCCGTGCGCTGTGCGCCGAATATTCGTCGCTGATCGTGCGCGTCGAAAAACGGCGCGGGGATGAGCTGTACATCAATGACGGCGCCTATGGCGCGCTGTTCGATGCAGCGCATGTCGGCTGGCGCTTCCCGGTGAAGCTGCTGCGGACCGAAGAGTCGGATACCCGCGACATGCCGTTCAGCTTCTACGGCCCGACCTGCGACGACATGGACCATATGGCCGGCCCGTTCCTGCTGCCCGCCGACGTGCAGCCGGGCGACTATATCGAGATCGGGATGCTCGGGGCCTATGGCTGTGCGATGCGGACCGGTTTCAACGGCTTCACCAACGGTGCCACCCACGCGGTGACCGACGCACCCATGGCGACGCTGTACGGCGACGATGCCGATGAGGCGCTTTCCGCGCGCGTCGTGAAGCGTTAGTCTCCCCTCCCGCTTGCGGGAGGGGCCGGGGGAGGGCATGACCTCTCCCAACCTCTTTCACGCCCTCCCCTAACCCCTCCCGCAAGCGGGAGGGGAACTGATTGTTTTTCGGAGAAGAATGATGACCAGCCCCCAGATCAACGCCCAGCGCAAGGCGGAACTGCTGTCGACCACGGTCGAGCACATCGACATCAAGAGCTTCGACGCCCGCCCGATCATCGACCAGATGGGCAAGATGAGCTTCACCAGCCGCGATCTCGCGCGCGCCACCGGCATCTACAACCAGATGCTGGCCGACAAGGACTGCACGATCTTCCTCGTGATCGCCGGTTCGACCTCGGCGGGCGGCTGCATGGACCTCTATGCCGAGCTCGTCCGCAACAACATGGTCGACGGCATTGTCGCGACGGGCGCCACCATCGTCGACATGGATTTCTTCGAAGGCCTTGGCCACAAGCACTATCAGGCGCTCGAAATCCCCGACGATGACACGCTGCGCTCGCTCTACATCGACCGCATCTACGACACGTACATCGACGAAGAGCAGCTTCAGGACTGCGACTTCACGATCAACAAGATCGCGAACGAGCTGGAGCCCAAGGCCTATTCGAGCCGTGCCTTCATCCGCGAAATGGGCAAGTATCTCGCCGAACACGGCAAGAAGGAGAACAGCCTCGTCAAGCTCGCTTATGAGCATGACGTGCCGATCTTCTGCCCGGCCTTTGTCGACAGCTCGGCTGGCTTCGGCCTCGTCAAGCATCAGGTGGACCGCGCCAAGGAAGGCAAGCCCTACATGATGATCGACGCGATCGCCGACTTCCGCGAACTGACCGACATCAAGATCAAGGCGGGCGAAACCGGCCTTCTGATGGTCGGCGGCGGCGTGCCGAAGAACTTCATCCAGGACACCGTCGTCTGCGCCGAAATCCTCGGCCATGAAGATGTCGCCGTGCACAAGTACGCCGTCCAGATCACCGTCGCCGACGTGCGCGACGGGGCGTGCTCGTCCTCGACGCTGCAGGAAGCGGCCAGCTGGGGCAAGGTCAACACGGGCATCGAACAGATGGTCTTCGCCGAAGCCGGCAGCGTCATGCCGCTGCTCGCGTCCGACGCCTATCACCGCGGCCACTGGAAAACCCGCGACAAGCGCGCCTGGGCGAAGCTGTTCGCCTAAGGGTTTGCGAGATTGAAAATGGGAAGAGCCCCGGTCGAAAGGCCGGGGCTTTTTCTATGGGGGCAACGACAAGCATCAGTCTGAGGCGGCCAGAAAGGACGGGGCTTCGACAGGCTCAGCCCAAACGGTGTGTTGTGAGCCTGTCACCTTCTCCGTTCGTCCTGAGCTTGTCGAAGGACCGTTCTTTTCCTGTTCACCCGCTCTTGGAAAGCGCCGACACCCCTTCCCAATCTCCCCGGATCAACGCCATTTTCTTCGCCCGGCCCCACCCCTTGATCCGCCGCTCCGCCTCACGGGCTTCGTCACGCGTCTGAAAGGACTCACTCCAGACGAGGATCACGGGCAGGCGGTCTGCCGTGAAACCCGGGATCGCGCCGGTCTGATGCTGCGCGATGCGCCGCTCCAGATCGTCGGTGTGTCAGACATAATTGCGCCACCCCTGCAGTGCAGCAGGTACGTCCAGAACGTCATGAGCCGGAAGCTAAGCGGAAGGACGGTCCTTCGACAAGCGCAGGACAAACGCAGAGGGTTACGCCGCCCCACACCGTCTGCCCTGAGCCTGTCGAAGCCCCGTTCTTGCTGTGCGTCAAACTTGCAAAATAGGACTTCAGTTGCTTCGCTCTTCGTCATGAACAGTCGTCGCACATCGCATCCGACCCGGAAGTTGCCCTTTTCCTACAAATCCCGGTTTTCCGCGCGTCAGATGCCCTCAACTTCCTCCACTTCCAGACCTTCGGTTGCGCGTCGCAACCAATTTTCTTGACCCCCGACTCGGGCTCGGGCAGCCTTGAAATCTCGAGATAAAACAGATCGAGGAGGGGAACATGGGAACGCAATTGTTCTTGCCGGCGATGGTGCTTGTCATCTGGTCGCTGGTGATGCTGGTCTGGACGGGCGCGACGCGCTTTCCGGCGATCGCAAAATCGGGAATGGACATAAAGAATGTGCCGCCGGGCGGGCGCGGCCAGAATCTGGACGGCGTCCTGCCGGACAAGGTGCAGTGGAAATCGCACAATTACGCGCACCTGATGGAGCAGCCGACGATCTTCTATCCGACGGTCATCGTGCTGGCGCTGCTGGGGCAGGACAATGACCTCAATCTCGCGCTGGCCTGGGGCTATGTGGGCCTGCGCATCGTCCACAGCATCTGGCAGGCGACGGTCAACACGATCATTCCGGTCCGCTTCGGGCTGTTCATAGTGTCGACGCTGTGCCTGTTCGCACTGGCAATCCATGCACTGATGGCCGCGATGGCCGCAAATACGGGGGGAATCTGAAATGGAAATGCACGCTGAAATCCTGAAGCCGATGGCGGTCCTTGCCGCCTGGACGATGTTCATGTGGCTGTGGATGTACGCCACGCGCATCCCGGCGATGAACAAGGCCGGCATTGATACGGGCTCGCTGACCGGGGGCACGGGCAAGAGCCTAGACGACATCCTGCCCGCCAACATCCAGTGGAAGGCGCACAATTACAACCACCTGCACGAAGCGCCGACCGTCTTCTACGCGGTCGCGCTCGCTCTGGCCTTCATGGGTGCGGGCGACGGTTTCAACGCCCAGCTGGCCTGGATCTATGTCGGGCTGCGCATCCTGCACTCGATCGTGCAGGCAACTGTCAACAAGGTGATGGTCCGCTTCCTGATCTTCGCGCTGTCGAGCCTCGTGCTCATCATGCTGGTGGCGCACACGGTCTTGATTGCATTCGCACACTGAGTTCGGGCCGAGTTCAGGCCCAAAGTCTTAGGGTCGCACCTCAGTTTCGTGAAAAAGCGGCGGCCAGTTCCACATGCGTTGACCAGCGGAACTGGCCCACCGGCTGGACCCAGTCCAGCCGGTAGCCGCCATTGGCCAGGATGCTCGCATCGCGCGCAAAGGTCGCGGGGTTGCAGCTGACATAGGCCAGACGCGGCACGGGAGACGCGGCAATCTCCGCCACCTGTTCACGTGCGCCCGCACGGGGCGGATCAAGCACCACGGCATCGAACTTCGCCAGTTCCTTGGCCGTCAGCGGACGTCGGAACAGGTCGCGGTGTTCGCATTTGACGGTCCGCCCGGACCGGTTGGCGGCCATCTGCAGCGACAGGATGGCATCGCGCGCAGCTTCGGCGGCGACGACCTGCCCCGGCAGGGCCAGCGCAAAGGTGCCCAGCCCGGCAAAGAGATCGGCGGCGGCTTCGGACGTGCCCACGGCTGCGCGCACCGCCGCCACCAGCGCCGCCTCCCCGTCCGCTGTCGCCTGCAGGAAGGCGCCTTCAGGCATCGCAACCGGCAGGCCGCCAAGCGTGATCGTCACCGGCTCCGGCTCCCACCGGACGGTCGGGCCATAGCCCTCATCGATCGACAGCCGCGCAAGGCGATGGGCCTGGGCAAAGTCGGTCAGCGCCATCACCGCGTCGAGGCCGTCGGCTTCGACATTGGCGATGAGCAGATCGACGCCCTGATCGGCCAGCGTCATCTGTACCGTGGCCGCTTTCCTGTCCGCCATCAGTTGCAGGAGCAGACCGCGCAGCGGCTTCACGAGCGCCTCAAGCGCCGGGTGCAGGACTGGGCATTGGATCATGTCGACGATGCGGTTGCTCTGGCCTGCGTTGAAGCCGAGCAGGATCTGCCGTCCCCGCCGTTCCGCCGTCAGGCTTGCGCGGCGGCGCGTGTGCGGGGGGGAGATATGCGGCGTGCGGATGTCGGCATCGGCAAAGCGCTGCGCGGCCAGCGCGCTCGCCACCCGGTCGACAACGAAGGCGGCATAGCTCTCGTCGTCGATATGCTGGAGCTGACAGCCGCCGCAGGCGGGGAAGTGGCGGCAGGCCGGGTCAACATGATGCGGCCCGTGCGTCAGCGTGCCGTCAACGGCGAGCAGATCGCCCGGCGCGGAATAAGGCGAATGGCGGCCCGATGCCGTCATGCCATCGCCGCGCGCAGCAATCCGGACAATGGGTTCGTCGGTCATAGGGTTTCCGCCAGCGCCGCAGGCAGGTGCGCGCACAGATCATCGGCGAGGAGCGCAGGCCCCGCAATATGCGCCGTGCGGGTGTGGAGCCAGACGGCCGCGCAGGCCGCCGCATGCGGATCCAGCCCGCGCGCCAGCATCGTTCCGACAATCCCGGCCAGCACGTCGCCCGTCCCTGCGCTCGACAGCCAGGCAGAACTGTGCGCGGACAAGCCGACGCGGCCATCGGGCGATGCGACCACAGTGTCGGCGCCCTTGAAGATCACGGTCGCCCCGCTCGCGGTGGCGGCTGCCAGAGCCTGATCGATCTTGCTGCCGGGCAGCGCGCCGAACATCGCGTCAAACTCGCCCTTGTGCGGCGTCAGGACGACCGGGGCCGCATGGCGGGCGATCTGGCCGGGACGGATGAGGTGCAGCCCGTCTGCGTCGATCACGATGGGGCGGGCGGTCTCCAGCGCCTGCATCACCAGCGCCTCGCCAGCCGACGACCGGCCGAGGCCCGGTCCGATCACGATCGCTGACGTGCGGGCATCGGCGAGCGCAACGGCCACCGGACGGTGGACGATGGACAGCGGCGTGCCATCGCCATCCGCATCGCCGGCCAGAACGACATAGCCCGCCCCGCTGCGCGCCGCCGCCGTGGCGACAAGACGCGCCGCCCCCTTCATCTCGCCCGAGACGATGGTGACGAGGCCGCGTGTATATTTGTGGTCGATGGCCGTCGGTGCCAAGAGTTGGGGCCGAGATATGACCCGGCGCGATGCCTCCGCTGAAATGCCGATATCGGCGGCCATGACATGCCCGCAGAGACTGGCTGCAGGCTGGAGGAGATGGGCGGGCTTCAATGCGGCGAGCGCGACGGTGACATCTGCTGCAATCGCGCCAAGGTCAGCGCCGCTGTCGGTCTCCACCCCGCTCGGCACATCTGCGGCGATGACCATGCGGGCGGCGGCCCGCAGGCGGCGGAGGGTCGCGACAAGGTCCGGATCCAGCGGACGCGACAGGCCGGTGCCGAAGACGGCATCGACAACAACCGGAGCCGGTGCCGCGTCCGCCAGCGCCGCAACTGCGCCCGTCCATCCCGCCGCCGCGCGGCGGGCCACATCGGTAGCAGGCGGGGCCAGCGCGGCAACCCGCACATCCAGGCCGCGGGCCTTCAGGATGCGAGCCGCGACATAGCCGTCGCCGCCATTGTTTCCGGGGCCGCACACAACCAGTGTCGGGCCGCCACCGAAGCGCCAGACGGCCTCGGCAATGGCAAGGCCCGCGCGCTCCATCAGCGCATCGACGCTGGTGCCTGCCGCCATCGCCGCCTCTTCGGCAGCGCGCGTTTCAGCAGCGGTCAATACAGGTCCGGACAGGGGCGGCAGCATGGCGACAGCGCTTACGTCAAAAACCGCGGCGCGGGAAAGACTTTCAGGGCTTGGCGGTGCCCTTGACCGTCGCGGGCAGGCGATAGGTGTCGCCCGCGAGCGCCACTTCGATGAGGTTGTCGGCGATCGGCTTCACGATGGCGGGGTCAGCCCCGTCCGCTGCGATCACGCCGCGCCCGTCCTTGACGACGAGCAGGCGGCGGAACCCGCCATCGGGGTGCCGCAAGGTAAGGACGAGCCCGTTCTTTGTCTGCGCGGTTTCCACCTGACACCGCGCCGCAAAGACGGTCGCGCCGCCGACCGCGCAGGAAATGAGGCCATTGTCCGCCGCCGCATCCGCCGCCGCCTTTTCGGCTTCGGCCAGCGAGCTGGCTGCGGGAAGCTTGGCCTCATCCTTGGGCGAAGCGCCGCCGCACGCGGCGAGCGCCAGCGCCAAAAACAGCGTGCTAGATGTCCGCGTAAACATGTGTCTCGGCCTTGCCCCCCGGATGCGTCACCGCACCCTTATAGGCAGGACCGACATTCTGGGCATAGCGCCACAAAGCGCCTGACCCATAATCGGACACGCGCGGCGTCCACGCTTTCTTCCGCTCTTCAAGGACTTGGGCATCAACCAGGAGGTCGATGGTGCCCTTTTCCGCGTCGATTTCGATCAGATCGCCATTTTCGACGAGCGCGATCGGGCCGCATTCGGCGGCTTCGGGGCCGACATGGCCGATGCAGAAGCCGCGAGTCGCACCCGAGAAGCGACCGTCGGTGATGAGCGCGACCTTCTCGCCCATGCCAAGGCCATAGAGCGCCGCCGTCGTCGACAGCATCTCGCGCATGCCGGGGCCGCCCTTGGGGCCTTCGTAGCGGATGACGACGACCGAGCCTTCGGTGATCTCCCGCTTTTCGACGGCAGCAAAGGCATCTTCTTCGCAGTCAAAGACCAAGGCCGGGCCCTTGAACTGGAGCCGGTGCATCCCCGCCACCTTCACGATGGCGCCATTGGGGGCCAGCGACCCCTTCAGGCCGACGACGCCGCCCGTGGGCGACAGCGGCTTGGTGGCCGGGTGGATGACCTTCTGGTCGGGGTTCCAGGTGATCTGGTCGATATTCTCGCCGAGCGTCTTGCCCGTCACCGTCATGCAGTTGCCGTGGAGCAGCCCTTCGGAAAGGAGCGACTTCATGAGCATGTAGACGCCGCCGGCTTCGTACATGTCCTTGGCGACATAGTTTCCGCCCGGCTTCAGGTCCGCCATGTACGGCGTCGTCTTGAAGATCTCGGCGACGTCGAACAGGTCGAACTCAAGGCCTGCCTCATGCGCCATGGCCGGCAGGTGCAGCGCGCCGTTGGTCGAGCCGCCGGTTGCGGCCACGACGCGCGCGGCGTTCTCAAACGCCTCGATCGTGCAGATGTCGCGCGGGCGGATGTTCCTGGCGAGCAGGTCCATCACCTGCACGCCGGCGGCATGGGCGATCTGGTCGCGCGTGGTGTAGGGCGCGGGTGCCATGTTGGAATTGGGGAGCGACAGGCCAATGGCCTCCGCCACGCACGCCATGGTGTTGGCGGTGTACTGGCCACCGCAGGCGCCGTGACCGGGGCAGGCGACCTTTTCGAGCGCATGGACTTCTTCAATGGGGCAGGTGCCCGCCGCGAACTTGCCGACGACTTCGAACACATCGACGACGGTCACGTCGCGGTCCTGATAGCGGCCGGGAAGGATCGAGCCGCCATAGACAAAGATCGACGGCACGTTGAGGCGCAGCATCGCCATCATCATGCCGGGCAGCGACTTGTCACAGCCCGCGAAGCCGACGAGCGCGTCATAGCAGTGGCCGCGCACCGAGAGCTCGACCGAATCCGCAATGACCTCGCGGCTGACGAGCGAGGACTTCATCCCCTGATGGCCCATGGCAATGCCGTCGGTCACGGTGATCGTGTTGAAGCGGCGCGGCATCCCGCCGCCGACTTCAACGCCGACGCGCGCAATGTCCGCCTGATGGTCAAGCGTCGTGTTGCAGGGCGCCGAATCATTGCCCGCCGATGCGATCCCGACGAACGGCCGCGCGATCTCTTCCTCGGTCAGCCCCATCGCATAATAATAGCTACGGTGCGGCGCGCGCTCCGGCCCCACGGACACATGGCGGCTGGGAAGCTTGGACTTGTCGAAGATGTGGGTCATGCGTGGGCCTCGGCTGGGCTGGAAGGTGGTGAGCCGTGCTGGATTCGAACCAGCGACCTACTGATTAAAAGTCAGTTGCTCTACCGACTGAGCTAACGGCCCGACCTTGGGGGCGTCCCTATGCGGCGGGGGCTTTGCGGTCAAGGCGCGCCTTGAGCTGGCGCACCGATAATCCGGTCAGCGGATCGCGCCAGTCGGGGGCGATGGCCGCCAGCGGATCAAGCACGAAGGATCGTTTGCGCAACTCGCGGTGGGGAATGCACAGCGCCTCATCCACATAGGCCCCGTTCAGCCAGAACAGAATGTCGAGATCGAGCACGCGCGCGCGCCAGCGCTGGCCTCCCGTCTTTCGCCCGAAATTCTGTTCGATGGATTTCAGGTGATCCAGCAGATCGCGGGGGGCAAGATCGGTCTCCACCACCGCAGCGCCATTGGCATAGCAGCGGATGGAGGGACCAATTGGCCGCGATGAGAGGAGGGGAGACGCCGCAAGAAGCCGCAGCGGGGCCTCGTTCAGGGCGAGGCGCGCGGCCGCGAGCACATTGCGCGGCCCGCCAAAGCGCGGATGCGGCTGGTTGGACCCAAGGGCAAGGGCATAGAGGTGCGACACGCCTCCCCTTATCCGCTCGACTTTGCTGCGCACAAGCGGGATAGGGCCGCCATGTCTTTCCCCGCGATCATCACCAGCCCCCTGCCCGCCACCGAACCGTCGCTCGATTGCGCGCTCTGCCCGCGCCTTGTCGATGCGCGTCATGCCTGCCGCGCCGAGTTCCCCAATTTCTGGAACGCACCTGTCCCCGCCTTTGGCGATCCCGACGCCTGGCTCGCCATTGTCGGTCTTGCCCCCGGCAAGCATGGCGCGAACCGCACCGGCCGCCCCTTTACCGGGGATCCTTCGGGCCAGATGCTGTTCGCCGCGCTGGCCAAGGCCGGGTTCCTCTCACATGACGAGATACCGGAGCCAAAGCATCTTTACGGCGGGTTCAAGAACGATGGCGCACAACTGAACGGCGTCATGATCCTCAACGCGGTCAAATGCCTGCCGCCCGAGAACAAGCCGACGCCCGACGAATTGCGCAACTGTCGCCCGCATCTGAAGGCCGCGCTTGATGCGCTGCCCAAGCTGACCACCATCCTTGCGCTCGGTCAGGTCGCGCATCAGTCCGCCGTGAAGGCCTGCGGTGAAAAGCTTCCCAAGCGCCGTTTCGCGCATGGCGCAGTGCACAAGCTGCTCGATGGCCGCACGCTGATCGACAGCTATCACACGTCCCGATACAACCAGAATACCGGGCGGATCACCGAAGAGATGTTCGACGAGGTGTTTGCGCTCGCGCTTGGCTGATGGCACAGTCTGCGCCGAATTGGTGCGGCACAGGAGCGCGTGTGAAGATCGTCATTCTTGCAGCCGGGCTGCTGTCCAGTATGTCGCTTGCCCTGCCGAACGACATGCCAGGCGACCCGAAGCCGGTCGAAACGCCTGTCGTGCGGCCGGCGCCCGCGGAGACGCGCAAGCCCTGCCTGCGGGGTTGCCTTAATCCCGTCGAAGCGATCAGCTACGCCAACTACCTCGCCCCGCGCGCGGCGGTGGCGGCCGAATTTGAAATGACGGTGAAGGCGGTGGGCACGAGCCGGGGCCGCTTCTTCCTCAATTCCGAAGCCGATTATCGCGACCGGAACTGCCTGACGGTCGTCCTGTCACCGGAAGCGGCCCGGTCTCTCGCCGGCGCGGCAGATGTGGCCGCGCTGGAGCAGCGTTTCAAAGGCAAGCGCATTGCCGTGGAAGGATTGGCCCGCCGCGTGCGGATCGATTTCACCGACGATGCCGGAAAGCCAACGGGCAAATATTATTATCAGGTCCATGTCGTCGTCATGAGCGCGCGACAGATCGTGGAGAGTTAAGCGGCCAGGACCAATTCGCGTCGGGACAGCGGACAACTATCCCTGAAGACTCTCCGTCGCCCCGTGCTCGACACGGGGCTTGGCTTATTCTGCCGATCATAGCGGCGGACGGCTACCGGTCGTAGGTAGCCTAGCCCCGTGTCACGCACGGGGCGACGCGGATGGAAAGGCGAACGTGTCTACGCCGCCTTTGCTGCAACGAACCCGCTCCATTTGTGCGGACTCATATATCCTGCGTCAGCCGCCCATAAAGCTGCGGCCGCCGATCCCGGAAAAAGCCGAAGGTCGCGCGGTGCTTGCGGATCTTGTCCAGATCAAACACGGCATCGAGCACGCCTTCCACGCCATCGCCGAACTCCGCGACGAAATCGCCGCGTTCATCGGTGATGAAGCTGTGGCCGTAAAAGCTCATCTCGCCTTCGGTGCCGACGCGGTTGGCGGCGATGACGGGCACGACGTTGGACACAGCATGGCCAATCATTGCGCGACGCCACAGCCGCGACGTGTCGAGGTCTTCGGCCTCAGGCTCATCCCCGATGGCAGTCGGGAAAAAGAGAACGTCCGCGCCCATCAGCATCATCGCCCGCGCGGTTTCGGGGTACCATTGGTCCCAGCAGATGCCGATGCCGATGGTACCGTATCGCGTCGGCCAGACCTTGAAGCCGGTGTTGCCGGGGCGGAAATAGAATTTCTCTGAATAGCCGGGGCCGTCGGGAATATGGCTCTTGCGATAGACGCCCATGACCTCGCCCGCATCGTCGATCATGGCGAGGCTGTTGTAATAATGCTGCCCGTCGCGCTCGTAGAAGCTGGTCGGGATATAGACACCCAGCTCCTTGGCGAGCGTGCGCATGGCAAGGACGGCCTTGTGGCTGTGGACGGGCTGGGCACGCTCGAAAAAGGCCTCTGACTGCACCTTGCAGAAATAATGGCCTTCAAACAGCTCGCTCGGCAGGATCACCTTCGCGCCACGCGACGCGGCCTCGCGCACAAGCGCCTCGACGCGGTCGATATTGGTGTCGATGTCGTCGGAGAACGACTGCTGAAGGGCGGCAACGTGCATCTGGGTCATGATGCGCCCCATATAAGGGCTCGATCAGCGAACCCCATCAAAAAATGTGGCCAGATCGTCAATCACCGGGGCCTTGGTGCGGAAAGGCTCCGCGACGGCCATGATGATGTCGCTATGGCCCAACCCCTGATAAAGGATCGTCCGCGCCACGGCCCCGACCTTGGTCTGCGCGGAGGCAAGTGCTGCGGTGTTGCGCGGCTTGACCGTGGTGTCGGCGCTGCCCGTCAGCAGCAGCATCGGCGGCGCATCCTTGCGCGCAAAGGTGATGGGCTGGCTCGGCTTGGGATCAGGCATCTGGCCAAAGGCCGCCCGCGACGCGTCCGACGTGAAGGGCAGGAAGTCATAGGGACCGGCGAGCCCGGCAAAGCTGCGGATGCCATGCGCCGGGGCGCCTGCCGCCTTCAGCCAGTGCGGGTCGAGCGTCAGCAGGGCGGCGATATGCGCCCCCGCCGAATGGCCGCTGACATGCACGCGGGCTGGATTGCCGCCATATTGTGCGATGTTGCGATCCACCCAGGCGACCGCCGCCGCCCCGTCTTCCACAAAGCCGGGGAAGCGCACTTCAGGGACGAGGCGATAGTCGGGCAGAACCACGATGAACCCACGGGCGGCAAGGGCGCGACCGACAAAGCCGTAAAGCTCCCGGTCGCCGCTGTTCCAGCTGCCGCCATAGAAGAAGACGATCACATCGCGCGGCGTGGCCCGCATGTCCGCCGGGGCCCAGATATCCAGCTTCTGGCGGGCGAGCGGCCCGAAGCTGATGCCGCTGGCAACCTTGCGTGCCGGCGCGCGCGCCGACAGCAGCGCATCCACGCTGTTGAGCAGGCCGACCTGGCTCCACTTGCTCGCATAGCCGAGCGCCCCAAGTGCCAGCCCAACAATGCCAAGCGCGATCATGATCTTCCCCATGCTTGCCTCTTCGCACATGCTTGACGTTTACGGCAAGTGCGTGGACGATGCACGAAAGGGCACCCGCATTAAGACTCCGCCGTTTGCCCTGAGCCTGTCGAAGGTCTGTTCTACTTTGCGCTGCGGCCCCCAGAAGGACGGTGCTTCGACAAGCCCAGCACAGACGGGGTGGCAAAGATGAGAACGGAGTCCCCCACAAGAGAGGGTGTATGAGCTGGGAAAAGGAAGTCGAGGAGCTCAAGCGGCGGCAGAAGCTTGCCGAAGGCATGGGCGGCCCGGAAAAGCTGAAACGGCAGAAGGACGGCGGCAAGCTCAATGTGCGCGAACGCATCGCCGCGTTGGTCGACAAGGGGTCGTTCCGCGAGATCGGCAAACTGGGCGGTGTCGGTCAATATGATGCCAAGGGCAATCTGGCCTCCTTCCTCCCCGCCAACATCCTGTTCGGGCGCGCGCGGATCGATGGGCGTCCTGTCGTCGTGCAGGCCGATGACTTCACCGTGCGCGGGGGTGCGGCCGATGCCTCGCTCCACGGCAAGCTCATCCAGTCCGAAAAGCTCGCGCATGAATATCGGATGCCGCTCGTCCGGCTGATTGAAGGCACGGGCGGCGGCGGCTCGGTCAAGACGCTGGAGACGACGGGCTATACCTATGTGCCCGAAGTGCCGGGCTGGGAGCTGATGGTCGACAATCTCTCGACGATTCCCGTCGTGGCCCTGGGCCTTGGTCCGGTCGCGGGGCTCGGCGCGGGCCGTCAGGTCATGGCGCATTATTCGGTGCTGGTGAAAGGCCTGTCGCAGATGTTCGTGGCAGGGCCGCCTGTTGTCGCCGCTGTCGGCGAGAACCGGACCAAGGAAGAACTGGGCGGCTCCGCCATCCATGCGAAGAACGGCGCCATCGACGATGAGGCCGACAGCGAGGCCGATGCCTTTGCCAAGGCCCGGCGCTTCCTTTCTTACCTCCCTTCCTCAGTGCATGAGCTGCCAACCCGCATTGCACCCCGGGACCGCCCCGACCGGCGCGACCCGGGCCTGATCGAGGCGGTGCCGCGCGACCTGCGGCATCTCTACAAGATCCGCCCGATCATCGAGGCGGTGGTCGACGAAGGCAGCTTCTTTGAAATCGGCCGCCAGCACGGGCCGAGCGTGGTCACGGGCTTTGCGCGGATGGATGGCTATCCCGTCGCGATCATGGCGTCGGACCCGATGGTGCTGGGCGGGCTTTGGACCGCTGCCAGTTCCCGCAAGGTCGAACGCTTCATCGATCTGGCCGACACCTTCCATCTGCCTGTCATCCACCTCGCCGACGTGCCCGGCTTCCTGATCGGCAGGAAGGCCGAGGACGAGGCCACGATCCGCTTCGGCAGCCGCGCGATGATGGCCATCTATCAGGCAAAGGTACCGATTTGCGCGGTCATCCTGCGCAAGGCCTATGGCATGGCGGGCAGCGCACACGCCAACCTCTCGCGCCACAAATGGCGCTATGCCTGGCCCTCGGGCGACTGGGGCAGCCTCCCCATCTCGGGTGGGCTGGAGGCAGCGTACAAGTCCGACCTGGAGGCAACCGCCAATCCCAAGGCGTTGCTCAAGGACATCCAGAAGCGTCTCAACGACGTCCGCAGCCCGTTCCGCACCGCGGAGAAGTTCGGCATCGAAGACATTATCGACCCGCGCGACACGCGGCCCTTGCTCTGCGAATTTGTCGAACACGCCTATCGCGTGCTGGAGCCGGGACCGGTGGCCAAGGGCTGGCGCTGTTGACCGACGCCCGGCCCATCGGCCCGGTGCATGACCGCGCGCAGATCGTGGCGACGCTCGCCCGCGCGTTTCAGGACGACCCGGCCCTCAGCTGGATCCTGCCAGATGCGGCGCAGCGCAGGATCCGCCTGCCGCACATGTTTGATTTCATCACCCCGCTCGACCTGCGCGATGGCTTCGCGCTTGGATCATCCGCGGGCGAGGCGGTGACACTGTGGCGGTCCCCCGGCAAGCCGCACACCGGGATGCTCGATCTGGTCCGGCTGCTGCCCGCCGTCTTCAGCACCTTTGGCGCGGCGACCCTGCGCGCATTGGCCATCTCCGAAGCGATCGACGCGCACCATCCCAAGGGGATCACCTATTTCTACCTGCATTATGCCGGCGTCATGCCGGACCAACAGGGCAAGGGCTGGGGCGGTGCCGCCATCCGCGCCGGGCTGGCGCGCGCCGACGCGGCCGGCCTCCCTGCCCTTCTGGAAACCGCCACGCCCCGCAATGTCGGCCTCTACACAAGCCTCGGCTTTGAGATCCTGTCCGAATGGGACGTGCCGCGCGGCGGCCCGCATTTCTGGACGATGCTCAGGCGCGTGACGAAGGTTTAGAGTCGATTATTTGTCAGGAGACTTCATGAGATCCAAGAGATTGAGCGGCTGGCCGCCCAAAATTGGAACCCCGTTTGCCGTCCCTGTCTTAAACGCATCTTTCCAGAACTGAAAATTCTGTTTGCCGCCAAATACCGTCGACGAAAGGCTCTGATTCTTCCAAACCGACAACTCGCCAAAATTGCGGATGAAATTGTCGAGCGTCGTCCAAGCTGCTTCAGGAAGTCGGCGCTGCAACGGGCTATCCTTATCCCAATAGGTTCCAGCTGAAACAACGGACATCTGACATACGTCCAGCACCAGGCCGAACAAGGCGTGCAGAACCTCCTCACGACCTATCCGATGTGCGCGCAAATGCTCTGGCGCTACCGGTTCGCCCTTTTGAACTTTGCTTTCAAGTTTCCCGCTGCCAACCTCGAAATCATATTTCCCTATATAGATTCGGTCCGCCAGAATGTTCAGCAGGCGGACAATCTGTCGTCGCTCAAGGTCGCGCGGATTATCGCCCTCTTCGAGCTTGTAGTCATCGGGCGTTTCGAGCATCGCGCCCGAAATGAGCTGAGAGTATATCGCCTTCTCAACTGCACTGTAGGACACCGGACGATCCGTTCCTTTGCCGCCCATTTCAACGTAATCACGCAGCCTGTTTTCTGGGTCATATAGAATGGCGTTGCGCTGATTATCGATAACGTAACGCTTCATTTGAGCCTGCTCGCCCTTGTAATGGTCGACGAGCTGCTGCTCGGTAAACTGTGAGTAGTCCGGTGGATGGCCCCGTTCGGCTCGGAAACGTTCCACGCGGTCCCGATAAATGCTTGCGCCCATATGGCGCTGTGTAGCTTTATCAAATGCCACCTGCCGCAGAGTCGTTCCTGCATGGTTGTTTGCGGTCAGCAAAAGGTCTGGGTCCGGGTCGATAAAAAGACGAATCGGCAGGCGCTCTTCCCCGAGAAGAAGTTGGGCCGCCGCCTTGTGTTGGCCGTCAAAAATACGGACCTTTGAGCCGCCCACTTCGCATGTGTCGATCCACGCGAGTGGAACATGGAGTTGCGGATATCCTTTATGAAACTCCTCTATTAATCCCCGAATGTTTGCGCCGATACCACGTGGGTTAAGCCGGTCGTCATGGAAGAGATATTCCTTCGGAAGGAGCACAAAAACATAGCGAAGTTTTGACAAACGATCGCGCCATATAGGGACTTTCACGACATCCGTTTCACCGGTGGACGCGAGACTGTATTCAAATAAATCCGCGTCCTGCTGCTGATTTGCTAAAGCATGCTTAGCGCCGCCTCGATCCGTTAGGATATGCCCCAAGTTCAGACCGCGAGGATCAACAACCGAGGCACGGATGTCATCCAGTTTTGAGAGAACGCGCGCTACGTGAAGGTTCGCCGCCTGCTTGGAACGGTTTGCGCTGGCAAAAGTCAGAGCCCAGTTCGTTAGATCATCTTTCCCGCCATCTCGCGTCGGAACAATATGATCGACGTCCAAGCTATCCGCGTGGAGTGCAAGATCAATCTTTTTCCCGGTAATGAAGCACAAGCCCTGCTGTGTCTGCCAGAGCTTGTGGATTACATCGGCCCGTTCTGCTGTTGATAACTGTCTTAATCCGAATGACATTATTGCCCCCATCTAGACTGGCATAAGTCACGACAGTTTTACATTCAAGTTAGCAGTAATGGTTTTCGCTGCCGAAGTGCTGGCGTGCTATCTGGATTAAAGCCGCACCCCGAAGCGCGCCGCGACCGCGATCATCGCCAGATAGAGCAGCACCGTCAGCGCGCAGCCTATCAGCAGCGACAGCGCGAACCCGACGCCATTGCGCAGCAGCATCGGGATGACGAGGAACATTGGCAGCGAGGGGAGGACGTACCAGAAGGTCGCCTCCACATGGTTCGCCATCAGCATCGCATCCTGCGTGTCGCGCCACAGCCACAGCATCCCGAGGATCGAGACCAGCGGCAGCGACGCGACGAGCGCACCCGCCGCCGGGCTCTTCTTCGCAATAAGCGCGATGGCCGCGACGATCACGCCCGACAGAAGCGCGCGCGTGATGAACGCCAGCGTCACAGCGTCGGGACCTGCTGGCTGATGCAGTGGAAGCTGCCGCCACCGGTCAGGATGTGGTTGGCAGGCAGGCCCACCGTCCGCCGTCCGGGGAAGAGCGCCGCAATTGCCTCAACCGCCTTGGCATCGCTTGGCCCACCATAGGTGGGCACGACGACAACTGCATTGCCGATGTAGAAATTCATGTGGCTCGCGGGAACCGGCTCGCCATCCTCGTCAATGTGCAGCCCGGCAGACGGGATCGTGACGATCTCAACCGGCCAGTCCTTTGCCCGCGCCAGCGCATCGGCAAAGACCCCGGCATTGGGATCATCCGCGCCAAAGGGTTCGGGCAGCGCCAGCACGCCCGGCGCCACGAAACGCGCGAGATTGTCGACATGGCCATCCGTATGGTCATTGAGCAGCCCGACGCCGAGCCACAACACATCCTTCAGGCCAAGATCGACCTTCAGGCGTTCCTCAATGTCGCGGCGCGACAGGCTCGGGTTGCGATTGGGGTTCAGTAGGCACTGGCCAGTCGTGACGCACAGCCCGGCCCCGTCGACGTCGATCGCGCCGCCTTCCAGCACCCAGTCCCTCGCGGAGCGCTCCAGCCGCGCCTGCGCGCACAGCACGCGCCCGAGATCATCGTCGAGCGGCGAGGGATATTTCCCGCCCCAGCCATTGCCCCTGTAATCAAGCGCAAGCGGCGCGCCGTCTTCGGCGACGACAATCGGCCCGGTATCGCGCAGCCAGATGTCGAAGAAGGGCGCGGAAACGATCTCCACGCCGGGCGCCGCCAGCGCACGCGCAGCTTCCTCGGCCAGACCATTGGCGCAGACGAGACGCACCGTCTCCCCTGCCCCTTCCGCATGGACGGCATTGGCGAACGCGGCGACTTCGGCCTGCGCGCCGTCCAGATCCTCAAGCCACAGATCGGCCGCCGACGGGAAGCCAATCCAGACGCTGTCATGCGGAGCCCATTCGGGCGGCTGGTAAAGCGTCACTTCGTCCCCCGGCTCTTGTCCCGCGCGGCGCGGAATTCGGCGGTCGGATACCAGTTGGGCCAGGTGTTGCCATCGGCGAGCGCGCGGCCGATCTGATAGTTGAGCGTCAGGTCCTCGACCGCGCCGTCCCAGACCCAGTCCTCACGATATTCGTCCTGCGGCTTGTGATAGCGGTTGGTCGTATAGTCCTCAGCAGCGGCCGCACCGGCGACCTTCCCGCCATTCGCGAAGTCCTCGCCCGAATCGAAATACAGCATCGGCACGCCAAGCTTGGCGAGGCTGAAATGGTCGGAGCGATAGAAGCTGCCCTTTTCCGGCGACGGTTCCGGCTCCACGCGGCGGCCCTGCGCCTTGGCAAACTGGTCGAGCATCGGCTCCAGCTCGGACTTGCCGCCACCGATCACCGTCACGTCCTTCGTCCGCCCGGCGACGTTGAGGCCATCCATGTTGATGCCGCCCACGGTCTTCGCCAGCGGGAAGACCGGGTTCGCCGCATAATATTCAGAGCCGAGCAGGCCCGATTCCTCGGCGGTCACCGCAAGGAAGACGAGCGAGCGTGCGGCGGCCCCCGCCTTGGCGTGCGCCTCGGCCAGCGCGACGAGGCCGGCGGTCCCGGTCGCATTGTCGAGCGCACCGTTGCAGATATTGTCACCGTTCACCGGCTCGCAAATGCCGAGGTGATCCCAATGCGCCGAATAGAGCACATATTCATCTGGCCGCGTCGTGCCGGGCAGGACGCCGACGACATTCTTCGACACCAGATGCTTGATCTCGGTTTCGAACGACAGTGATGCCTTCAGCCCCAAAGGCACGGCCTTGAAGCCCTTCTTCTTCGCCGCCGCCGACAGCTGGGCCAGATCCTTGCCCGCAGACGCCATCAGCTTTTGCGCGGCCTCGTTCGAGATCCAGCCATTGGCCTGCGTTTCGTTCATATGGCCATCAGCCGCGTCCATGTGGATCTGCGCGCCCGTCCAGCTCGAGACGACAACGCCCCAGGGATATGCCGCGGGATAGGTATCGTGGACGATGATCGCGGCGGCCGCCCCCTGACGCGCGGCTTCCTCATATTTGTACGTCCAGCGGCCATAATAGGTCATCGCGCGGCCGCCAAAGGGGCCCTTCAGGTCCTTCGCCTCATAATCGGGATCGTTGACGAGGATGACCACGGTCTTCCCCTTTACATTGACGCCCTTGTAATCGTTCCAGCCCTTTTCCGGCGCATTGATGCCATAGCCGACAAAGACCAGCTCGCTGTCCTTGATCTCGGTCTTCGGCACGATCCGATAGCTGTTGATCACGAGGTCGGATTTGTAGGCAAGATCAAGGGGCGCCTTGCCGCCGGTCACCTTCATCGACGTCGCGGGATTGACCGTCATCCGCACCATCGGCACGTCCTGGAACCAGCTGCCCTTGTTCGCAGGCTGCAGGCCCGCCGCAGCAAAACGCCCCGCGACATAGCCAATCGTCTTATCTTCCCCCGGCGTCGTCGGCGCGCGACCCTCAAAGGTATCGGACGACAGCGTCCGCGTCACTTCCTTGAGCGTACCGACCGAAATCGCGGGGTCGGCGGCGTGGAGGGCGGTGCCCGAGAGCAGGGCAGCAAGCAAGGCGAGAGAGGCGCGCGTCATGGGGAACTCCGGGCATTTGTGACTGGCGCTGCAATGGCATTCACCACGGCCATCCGCAAGAGCACGCGAAACGGGTTGAAAACGCCAAGTCAAAAGCTAACACTCGCGCCCGCAACTGAGTCAGGGAAAGTAATGCGTACCCATATTATTGCTGTTGTTTCCGTTTTTCTGTCACATCCAGCAAATGCGCAAAAGATTGAGGCAGCCACCGCATTTGGCGCGCGCCAGTCAATAGAAGACATTTCGCTTTCCCCCGATGGCACCAAGATTGCTTATGTGGCCCCGGCGAAAGGGCAGGCGAGCCAGCTGTTCACCATCGACCTGAACGGCGACGGCAAGACCTATGTCGCCCTGACCTCGTCAGGCAAGCCGGACCGGCTTGGCAATTGCGGATGGATTTCAAACTCGCGGCTTGCCTGCACGGTCTACGGCGTGGTCACCGATGGACAGAGCCGGAACTATTTGAGCCGCGTCTTTGCTGTTGATGCGGACGGCAAGCAGCTCAAGATGCTCAGCAACCGTCAGACAAGCTCGGCCAACTACACGGCTTATTCCGGAGGCGGCGTTCTTGAGGCCCTCCGCGGCGACGACGGTCGCGTTTTGATGGCGCGTCTCTACGTCCCGGAGGAAAAGGCCGGCACTCTCATCAACAAGAAGGGAGAGGGCTTTGGCGTTGACGAAGTGGATAGCATCACACTCCGCTCCACACGCTTGGTAAAGCCGGTTGCGGACGCCGTCGAGTTCTTGTCCGATGGCAACGGACATGTCCGTGTCATGGGGCTCGGAGACTATCGGGCCGGATATGATACCGGCATCATCAAATATCGTTTCCGCGCCGCCGGGTCAGACGAATGGGTGCCGCTGGGAGACTATGACTATCCAAACCGCGCCGGGTTCTATCCCGCCAAAATCGACGCGGCGAGCAATTCGGTGCTCGGGTTCGAAAAGGTGAACGGTCGCAGCGCCATTTTCAGGATCAAGCTGGACGGCACGGGCGAGAAATCACTCGTGTTCAAGCATGACCAGGTTGATGTGGACCAGATTGAGACCATCGGCCGCGGTCGGCGACCGGTTGGCGTGAGCTACGCGACCGACCGGCGGAACGTTGTCTATTTCGACAAGGACCTCGAAGCTCTACGAATGAAGTTGCAGCGCGCGTTGCCGAACATCGATCAGGTGAGCTTTCTCGACTCCAGTGAAGATGAGAGCGTTCTGCTCCTTCAGGCGTCGAGCGACACGGTGCCCGGCGAGTATTATATCCTGAACCGGAAGACGAACGCTCTTCGCCCCCTCTTTTCCGCGCGGCCGGAGCTTGAGGGGTACAAACTTGCATCGGTGAAATCGATCGAGGTCACCGTGGCGGACGGCACAAAAGTGCCTGCTTATCTGACGCTTCCTCCGGGCAGCACGGGACGCAACCTGCCCGCCCTTGTCATGCCGCACGGCGGACCAAGCGCGCGAGACGAATGGGGCTTTGACTGGCTTGCCCAATATTTCGCCAATCAGGGCTACGCCGTCCTCCAGCCCAACTATCGCGGGTCGTCCGGCTATGGCGATGAATGGTATCAGGAAAATGGCTTCCGATGCTGGAAGACCGCGATTGGCGATGTGACGGACAGTGGGCGGTGGCTGATCCAGCAGGGCATCGCAGATCCGAAAAGGCTGGCCATTTTTGGCTGGTCCTATGGCGGATATGCCGCGCTCCAGTCCGGCGTGGTCGCGCCCGACCTGTTCAAGGCGATCGTCGCGGTCGCGCCCGTCACAGACCTTAATCAACTGAAACTGGAGGGCGTCGGCTATTCCAATCGCCGCCTGCTCGATGACTATATCGGATCAGGGCCCCATCTGCGGGAAGGCTCGCCTGCCCAGAATGCGGTCCAGATTACCGCGCCGGTCCTGATCGTCCACGGCCTGAACGACATCAACGTGAACATCAACCAGTCACGCCTGATGGTTGACCGTCTGAAGGATGCGGGCAAGGCCCCCGAGTACATGGAAGTGCCGGACCTCGACCATTATATGGAGGACAGCGCAATCCGGCGCGACATGCTCGCGCGGAGCTCCCAGTTCCTCGCCAAGCGCCTCGGGCTGTAACGAAAAAGGGCGGCCCAGACGGACCGCCCTTTCGAAGGCTTCGGTGAGACCGAAATCAGCGCGAATAGAATTCGACGACCAGGTTCGGTTCCATCTTCACCGGATAGGGCACTTCATCCAGCGTCGGGACGCGGGTGAAGGTGACCTTCGCGGCGCCGTCGGTCGCGATGTAGTCGGGGATGTCGCGCTCGGCGAGGCTCTGTGCTTCGATGACGAGCGCCATTTCCTGCGCCTTGTTGCTCAGCGAGATTTCCGCGCCAACATCCACGCGACGCGAGGCAATGTTGCACTTCACGCCGTTCACGCGGACATGGCCGTGGCTGACGAGCTGGCGCGCGGCGAACACCGTCGGCGCGAACTTGGCACGATAGACGATGGCGTCGAGGCGGCGCTCAAGCAGACCGATAAGGTTCTGCGAGGTATCGCCCTTCATGCGGTCCGCTTCCTGATAGCAGGCCTTGAACTGCTTTTCCGTCACGTCGCCATAATAGCCCTTGAGCTTCTGCTTGGCGCGCAGCTGCAGACCGAAGTCCGACGTCTTGCCCTTGCGACGCTGACCGTGCTGGCCGGGGCCATATTCACGCTTGTTCACGGGGGATTTCGGACGGCCCCAGATGTTCTCACCCAGGCGACGATCGAGCTTGTGCTTGGCGCTATGGCGCTTCGACATATTCTTACTCCAATTGCGTTTCGTTTCAATTTCCGGAACCGCGCAACCGGGGAAAACCCGGCCGGACACCTGCTTCACCGGAGTGCAGGGTCAATTGCGGAAGGCCGCGCTGATAGCGGCGCGGCCGAAAGAGTCAAGTTTTCGTGACGAAAGCGCTTAACGCTTGCCGCCCGAACCGGACTTCATGTTCCGTCGCGCGGATTCACTCCATTCGCCTTCGGGCAGGCAGACCTTCTTTTTCTTGGCCAACCGGGAGCCGGTCACCTCGATGTTCTTGCAGACAATCCGGGGCTCGACCGGCGCATCGGGAGCAGGCGTTGCAGCCGGCGGCGTGGCGTCCGCCGGAGCACTATTAGGGGCATCTTGCGTCAGCATGGCAAGCGTCAGGGCCATGAGAGAAAAGGTCATTGGGGAGATCCTTGGATGAATTTATGCGCCGCCGCATAGCAGCAGGACGACGCGGGCTCCAGCCGATACGCTTGGAAAATCGCGTCAGCGCCGCCGCGTGGGCCCTTCAATCGCGCTGAGGACGCCGCGCAGGGTGCGCACCTCATTGGCGTTCCAGGCCGGCTTGGTCAGTACCGAACGCAAGGTCAGCCTGCTGGCGGGCGCGCGGTCCGGGGGGAAGAAGTAGCCGGTCTTGTCCAGAATGCCCTCCAGATGCGCGACAAGACCATCAAGCTCGGCCTGCGGCGCGGGCGGATCCAGCTCAACGCGCGGCGGGCTTTCCAGCGCGACATGCTTTGACCATTCATAGGCCACAAGGATGACGGCCTGCGCAAGATTGAGCGACCCGAACTCAGGGTTGATCGGCACGGTCAGGATGGTCCGGGCCAGCGCGACATCATCGGTTTCAAGACCGGATCGTTCAGGGCCGAACAGGATCGCTGTCCGCCCCTGTGCGGCGTGGATCTCCTGTGCGGCGACTTCAGGCGTCACGACGCGCTTGACGAGGCCGCGCTTGCGCACCGTCGTCGCATAGACATTGGCGCAATCGGCCACTGCATCGGCCACCGTTTCAAAGACGCGCGCGCGCTCGAGCACAATGTCCGCGCCCGAGGCCGCCGGACCGGCCGACGGATTGGGCCAGCCATCGCGCGGCGCGACCAGCCGCATCTCCGCCAGCCCGAAATTGAGCATCGCACGCGCGGCCTTGCCAATATTCTCACCAAGCTGCGGCCGGACCAGGACGAAAACGGGTTGCACGGCTACTTCCGCGCGGCTTCCGCGATGCTGCCGGCAAAGTCTTCAAAGTCCCGCGGCTCGGTGAAGTCGCGGTAGACCGAGGCGAAGCGGATATAGGCGACGCCGTCGAGACGCTTGAGCCCTTCCATCACGAGCTCACCGATGGTGGACGCGCTGACTTCGCTCTCGCCCGAGGTTTCCAGCTGGCGCTGGATGCCGGACACCAGCCGTTCGATCTTGGCGGGGTCGATCGGGCGCTTGCGGCAGGCAATGATGACCGACCGCTCAAGCTTTTCGCGCTCAAAGGCCTGCCGCCGCCCTTCGGACTTCACGACTGTCAGTTCGCGCAGCTGGATCCGTTCAAAGGTCGTGAAGCGCGCACCGCACGCTTCGCACTGCCGCCGCCTGCGGATGGCCGCATTGTCCTCGGTCGGACGCGAGTCCTTGACCTGACTGTCGTCATGTCCGCAAAACGGGCAGCGCAAGGATCAGAGCCCTTCGTAGACCGGGAAGCGGGCGCAGAGTTCTTCCACGCGCTGACGCACATGCGCCTCGATCTGCGCATCGCCGGCTTCGCCATTCTTGCGCAGGCCATCGACCACTTCGGCGATCATCTGCCCGATCTGGCGGAACTCTTCGGTGCCGAAGCCGCGCGTCGTCCCGGCGGGCGTTCCCAGACGGATGCCCGACGTCAGCGCCGGCTTTTCATCATCATAGGGAATGTTGTTCTTGTTGCAGGTGATCGACGCGCGATCGAGCGCCTTTTCGGCATGCTTGCCCTTGGCCTGCTTGGGCCGGAGGTCGACGAGCATCAGATGGTTGTCGGTACCGCCCGAAACGATATCGAGCCCCTGTTCCTGCAGCGACTGGGCCAGCGCCTTGGCGTTGTCGGCAATCGCCTGCGCATAGACCTTGAAGCCGGGCTTCATCGCTTCGGCAAAGGCCACGGCCTTGCCCGCGATGATGTGCATGAGCGGCCCGCCCTGCAGCCCCGGGAAGATCGCGCTGTTCATCTTCTTGGCGATCGCTTCGTCGTTCGACAGGATGATGCCCGACCGGGGACCGCGCAGCGACTTGTGCGTCGTCGTCGTCGTCACATGGGCGTGCGGCACGGGGCTGGGGTGGACCCCACCGGCCACCAGGCCGGAGATGTGCGACATGTCGGCGAGGAGATAGGCCCCCACTTCGTCCGCAATCTCACGGAAACGGGCCCAGTCCCAGAAACGCGAATAGGCGGTGCCGCCGCAGATGATCAGCTTGGGCTTGTTCTCGCGCGCGATGCGGGCAACCTCGTCCATGTCGATGATCTGGTCTTCGGGGCGCACCGTATAGGGGATGGGCTTGAACCACTTGCCCGACATGTTGACGGGCGATCCGTGCGTCAGGTGGCCACCGGCGGCGAGATCGAGCCCCATGAAGCTGTCGCCCGGCTGGAGCAGGCCAAGGAAGACGGCCTGGTTCATCTGGCTGCCGCTATTGGGCTGCACATTGGCGAAATTGGCACCGAAGAGCTTCTTGGCGCGTTCAATGGCCAGCGTTTCGATTTCATCGACATATTCGCAGCCGCCATAATAACGACGACCCGGATAGCCTTCGGCATATTTGTTGGTCAGGATCGATCCGCACGCTTCAAGAACGGCGCGCGAGGCCACGTTTTCCGAGGCGATCAGCTCAATCTTGTCGCGCTGGCGACCTAGTTCCTTGCCGATCCAGCCCGCAATTTCGGGGTCGCTTTCCGCCAGACCACGGGTGAAAAAGCCGTCGGCGAGGGCGGGGTTGGCATCGGTGGGTCGGCTGCTCATGCGTCTTCCTTGTTCAGCACGGGGTTGGAAAGTTTCTGGACACGCCGGGCGTGGCGGTCACCGCCAAAGGGCGTGGCGAGGAATGCCGACACGCAGGCCTTGGCCATTTCAATGCCGACAAGGCGCGCGCCCATGGCCAGCACATTGGCATCATTATGTTCGCGGCACAGCGTGGCGGAAAGGGGTTCCGAAACGAGCGCGCAGCGACAGGCGGGGTTGCGGTTGACCGCAATGGAGATGCCGATGCCCGAGCCGCACAGCGCGATGCCGCGTTCGGCCTCACCCGCAGCGACAGCCTGCGCGAGTTTATAGCCATAATCGGGATAGTCGACGCTGGCGCCGTCATGCGGGCCGAGGTCCGCAACGTCATGGCCCGCCTCCGCCAGCCAGGCGACAAGCGCGGCCTTCAGTTCAAGCGCGGCATGATCGGAAGCAATGGCAATGCGCATCTGGACGCCTGCACCCCTGGCTGAATGGACCCTATCGCCCGCCCCATAGGGGAGGTCGCGTCCGAATGCCACACGCTATTGTGGCGAGCGTCGTGGACTTTGGGGAAAGCCAAAAAGAAACCCTGTGCATTGCTGCACCGGGGTCAGGCAACCTCCCCTTGAGGTTTCGGTTCAGAACTTGAAGCCGGCAGCGATACCGTAGCGGCGCGGTTCAAGCGTGAAGATGTTGGTGTACAGGCCCGACGACTGGTCGGTGATGTACAGACCGGTGGTCGAGTTGCTGTCAAAGATGTTCTGGACGAAGCCGCGGACGAACCACTTGTCTTCCTGACCGTTCAGCTGGATCTGGGCATTTGCCTGCGCATAGCCCTGAACCTTGTTGATGCGGCCGTTGAAGATGTTGCCGTAGCTGTCACCCGTGTAGGTCAGGTCGACGCGCGGGGTCAGCGTCATGCCGTTCGACAGTTCAGACACATACTGCGTGCCGACCGAGAACTTGTAGTTCGGGGCCTGCGGCAGCTTGTTGCCCTTGATGTTGACGGCCACACCGGCAGTCAGGACATCGACACCGCCAAAGGCCGCGCCAACGGCGGTCCGAGCCTGTGCATCAAGCACGGAGCAGATGCCGAAGGCACCATTTGCCGCAACGCCGCTGTCCGCACCGAAGGTGGCGGGTGCCCGCAGGCCCAGCGAACCGTTGATTGCCGCAACAAACCCGTTGACGCCAGCGACACTGCCCGACTTGGAGACGGCGGCACAGTTCGAGCCGTTGGTGATGTCCTTGATGATGACGGCATCGGCACGGCCACCCGACGGATCACGCGGGTTCGACAGGAACTTGTCCTGGCTCACCTTGGTGTGCAGGTAGCTTGCGCCCATGTTGATCGTCCAGGCGCGCGACGGGCGGATGATGCTTTCCAGCTCAAGACCGTAGATGTCCGCATTGACGTTGTCGTTGACCGAGGTGCGGGCAACGATACGGCTCAGCTGCAGCGACTTGTACTGATAGTAGAAGGCAGTTGCATTGAGAACGAACTTGCCATTGGCAAAGACGTTCTTCGAACCAACTTCAAACGCGTTCACGAATTCCGGCTTGAAGCTTTCGTCAACCCCGAAGATCGGCTGCAGCGGCGGATTGATGCCACCCGACTTGTAGCCGCGCGAGAAGGACGCATAGAGCAGATTGTCTTCGCTGAGCTTCCAGTCGAGCACGGCGCGACCGGTGAACTCGCCGAAGCTGGCGTTGCGTTCCTGATACAGCTGGTTGCCCGTCGTGCCCGGATCCGCGTCAAACGCCGCAACATACGGCGAGTCAAACGCATTGGCCGTGCCGAACGGAACATAGAAGCTGGCGAGCGTCGAGCGGGCACGCACATACTTCTTGTCGTTGTTGTAGCGCACACCAACCGTCAGCTTCACGGCATCGCTGAACTCATAATAAGCTTCACCGAAGATGCCGTAGGACTTCACGTGCAGGAAGTCGGTGTTGTTGCGGAAGAACGGCGTGCCGAGATAGCCCGGCGGCAGATCGTTCGCAGCGTTGGCATCGACGCGCGAACCGATGCCGGTGAAGGCCCCGAGGACGCCGGTGACATAGTCGATGGCGAACGCGTTCACGTAATAGCTGTTCTCGGCCAGCTTCGAGTCGACATAGATACCGCCCAACAGGAAGTTGAACGGACCGTCGAACTTGCTGGTCGCGATGGCTTCGACCGACCAGTCCTTGCTCGTCTGGTTCGACCGGTCAAAGTCCTGCGGCGTCGCCGAGCAGAACTTGTGACCACCATAGGAACCCGTGCCCGTTTCTTCAGTCAGCGAGGTGCAGAGCGCACCCGTCGGACCATTGGGGATGATCGCGGCGGCGACAGGCGACAGGTAGGACGCGACAAGCGGTCCGCCAGCGCCACCGGCCAGCGCCGACAGCGTTGCCAGACCCGTTGCAAAGCCCGCGCGGTTCTGGACCGACAGGTTGTAGTCCTGCGACGAGTCAACGTCAGCCTTGTGGTAGAAACCGGTCAGCTGCAGGTTGATCGCACCAAGTTCCTGATCGATGCGCGCCTGATACTGCTGCTCCGACGTGAAGTAGCTCGACCCGTAGTCGGTGTTGACCTGACGGACGTTGGCGGGGTTCACGACGCCGGTATAGGGGTCAGCCCCATAAAGGCTGCCCAGGCCCAGACCCGACGGAATGCCGCGGATGGTGAGGAATTCACGCGAGCTCAGCACGCCCGTGAAGGTCGAGTTGGCATTGGTCGTGCCATATTCCAGACGGTTCGGCAGACAGCCGAGCACGCCGGTGGGGTCGCGCTGGCAGAGCTGCTTCTGGATACGGAGACGATTGTCCTTTTCACGGAAATAGGAGCCCATCAGGTCGATGGTGGTGCTGTCGGTCGGCTGCCAGCGCAGCGACCCACGGACCGAGTACATGTCACGACCGTCGAGCTTCGAACCGTCGAACAGGTTTTCGGTGTAGCCGTCACGCTTCAGGTAGAAGCCCGAAGCGCGGACGCCCAGCGTGTCGCTGAGGGCGACGTTGACCATGCCCTTGGTCTTGAGCGAGTTATAATTGCCATATTCGATTTCGCCCGACGCCTTGAAGCCGGTGAGATCGGGGCGCATCGGCACGAAGTTGACCACGCCCGACGTCGCGTTGCGACCGAACAGGGTGCCCTGCGGGCCGCGCAGCACTTCGATGCGCTCCATGTCGAAGAATTCGGTTTCGAACAGGCGGGTGCCGAGGAGCGGCGTCCCGTCGAGATGGATCGCGGTCGCGGAATCGCACGACACGCCGACGCACAGGTCGCCGATACCGCGGATAGTGAAGCTCGACCCGGTGAAGTTGCCCTTCGAGAAGGTCACGTTCGGCAGCGTCAGCTGAAGGTCGGAGGAGTTGTCGATCTGCTGCTTTTCAAGCGCTTCGGCCGAGAATGCCGAAACCGCGATCGGCACTTCCTGCAGGCTCTGTGCCTGGCGCTGCGCGGTGACGATGATTTCGTCTGCAGCGTACGAGCCTTCGCCGGCCTGTGCCGTCTGCGCCAGTGCGGGTGTGGCCGCCAACATGGCGAACGCGGACACACTGGTGACGTAGAAACCCTTCATAATCCCCATCTCCCATCCATTTGCGCCGGAGGTCCGGCCCATTTTGAGCGCATTTTTGCGCTTGTCATTCGGCAGTCTGCGTTGCGATTCGCCTTCCGTCAATGCTCGAAATCGCAGCAAAACAGCCAAGTTGCGCGTTAAGGTTGACGTTCAGGTCAAGTTTTCACCCAATGACGTAAGGGAAATCGTGGCTTCTGCGCGGGTGTGACGATTTTGCACCACCCGCAAAAGGATTTGCCGACTTGTCGCCTCCGGCCATGTTGGCCATAGCGAAACCCGCAATTGAAGGGAGAGCGATGGTGTCCGACGATCAGAAGGTTCCTGTGCCCGATCATGTGGCGGACGCTATCCGGACGCTGATCGAATGGGCCGGCGATGATCCTGAGCGGGAGGGCCTGCTGGACACGCCCAAGCGCGTGGCGCGGGCGTGGAAGGAATATTGTGCCGGCTATGACGAAGACCCCGGCCTTCACCTGTCGCGCACCTTTGACGAGGTTGGCGGGTATGACGAGGTCGTGCTGCTGCGCGACATCCCCTTCCAGTCGCATTGCGAACATCACATGGCGCCGATCGTGGGCAAGGCAGCCATCGCCTATCTGCCCAAGAACCGTGTCGTCGGCATTTCGAAACTGGCGCGCGTCCTCCACGGCTATGCCCGCCGCCTGCAGGTTCAGGAACGGCTGACGGCCGAAGTGGCCAAGTGCATCTGGGACAATCTGCAGCCGCACGGCGTGGCGGTCGTCATTGAGGCGACGCATGGCTGCATGACCGGGCGCGGCGTGCGCACGCCGGGCGTCACCATGACGACGAGCCGCCTGCTCGGCTGCTTCCTAGAGGATTCCAAGACGCGCAAGGAAGTGATGAGCCTGATGGGCTATTAAGCCCTGACAGGCTTAACGGTCGGGCAGATTGTCGAGCGTCCGGCGGATGTCGCGGATCACGCGCAGGGCGGTGTCCAGTTCGGCAGGCTCAATGCCTTCGATGAACTGCGCGACTTCCGGACCGATCTCATCGAGCGCGCGGGCATGGGCTTCCCGGCCGTCATCGGTGATATCGACCCAGAGATCGCCATCCGCACCGTCGACGGGCGTCGTGCGCACCATGTCGCGGTCGGCGAGCGCCTTCACCTTCTGCGCCATATAGGCATCGTCATCCTGAAACGCCCAGGCGAGCAGCGACATCCGCTCTCGCGATTTGCCGTTGCGGATGAAATGGGTGAGCACGCCGAACTGCCCGGTGGTCATGCCGGCGGGCGTCGCCTTGTCATATCGGTTGCGCAGCAGATGCTCGACCATCGCGATCTCGGTAAAGAGATTCAGGACCGTCTTTTCCTCACCCGGCGTATTCATGCCTACTCCCGATGCCTGTGCGCGGGACGGGCCTTCACGACCCGCGCCGCGCCGGATGTCTAGCGGATCGTGCAGGCCGGATCGAGACGGAAGTCGAGATAACGGTCGACCGACCCCATCAGTTCCGGCATTTCGCTTTCAAAAAAGTGGTTCGCGCCCTTGATCTCGTCATGATGGATCGTGATGTGGCGCTGGGTCCGCAGCTTGTCGACAAGCTTCTGGACAGCGCTCGGCGTCACGACCTCGTCGCTGGTCCCCTGGATGAGGATGCCCGAAGACGGGCAAGGCGCCAGGAAGCTGAAATCATACATGTTCGCGGGCGGCGCGATCGAGATGAAGCCGCGGATCTCCGGGCGACGCATCAGCAACTGCATGCCAATGAGCGCGCCAAAGCTGTACCCGGCAACCCAGGTCTGCTGTGCCTCGGGATGGATCGACTGCACCCAGTCGAGCGCGGCGGCGGCATCCGACAGCTCACCGATGGCGTTGTCGAACGTGCCTTCGCTGCGGCCGACGCCGCGGAAGTTGAAGCGCAGCGTGGCAAAGCCGCGCCGGACGAACGTCTGGTACAGCGCCTGCACGATACGGTTGTTCATCGTCCCGCCCGCCTTGGGGTGGGGATGGAGAATCATGGCGACAGGCGCGCGGGGACGGGGGCCGGGGTTGAAGCGCCCTTCGAGGCGGCCTTCCGGTCCGGGAAAAATGACTTCAGGCATGGGTCTCGCAAAGAAATTCGTGTGAAGGGGCGGCGCAACCTTTGCGCCTTGGTCGCGGCCTATATAGGAAGGGCCAGCGATTTCGCAATCATTGGGTACGCACTTGGCTGACCGGCTCTATTTTGATCACGCCGCAACGACGCCGGTTCTGGGCGTCGTGCGGGAGGCCGTGGCCGACGCCCTGACGCGCTGGGCCAACCCTTCCTCGCCCCATTCCGAAGGCCGGGCGGCGCGTGCCGCGCTCGAAGACGCCCGCGCCCGGCTGAAGGCCGCCTTGGGGTGGCAGCACGACCTGATCTTCACGAGCGGCGCGACCGAGGCGCTCGCCATCGCGCTCGGACGCACGCAGAGCGACGCCATTCTGGTCTCGACGGTCGAACATGATGCGGTGCACCGTCCCGTGCCCGACGCCTATCGCCTGCCCGTCTCTGCCGACGGCCGCGTCGCGCCCGACGCGCTTTTCGGGCGGCTGTCGGCGCTCGGTGCAAAGCGGCCGCTCGTGGCCGTGCAGCAGGCCAACAACGAAACGGGCGTAGTCCAGCCGCTCGACGCGCTGGGCGAGGTCATTCGCGACAAGGGCGGCATCCTCATTGCCGACTGTGCCCAGACGGCGGGCAAGATCGACCTGCCCGATGCGGACCTCATCGCTGTGTCCGCGCACAAGATTGGCGGCCCGCCCGGCATCGGCGCGCTGCTGATCCGCGACCTTGCCCTGATCTCGCCCTCGGGCGGTCAGGAAAAGGGCTATCGCGCGGGGACCGAGAACCTGCCCGGCGCCGTCGGCTTTGCCGTTGCGGCCGAGGCGGGGCGCGGCTGGATGGCGCGCGCCGCCGACCTGCGACAGCATATGGATGCAGCCATTGAGGCGGCCGGCGGGCAGATCATCGCCAAGGCCGCCGATCGCATTCCGACCATCGCGGGCTATCGCATGCCGGGCAAGGCCTCTTCCGCGCAACTCATCCAGTTCGACATGGCCGGGATCGCCGTGTCGGCCGGTAGCGCCTGTTCTTCCGGCACGCTCAAGACGAGCCGCGTCCTGACCGCCATGGGACTGGACGAGGCCGCCGCCAACGAAGTGGTCCGCGTCAGCTTCGGGCCGGACACCAGCCGCGCTGACGTCTACCGTTTTCTGGAAACCTGGCAGCGCATCCGCGGATGACCACCTATCTGGATTATCAGGCGACGACACCGCTCGCCCCGGAAGCCCTGGCGGCGATGCGCCCCTGGCTGGAAGACAAGTTTGCCAACCCGCATTCGCCGCACCGGCTGGGTCGGGAGGCCGCCGCCGCCGTTTCCGTCGCCCGCGATGCGGTGGCCGCGCTGCTGCCGCCCGGCGGGCAGGTCTATTTCACCAGCGGCGCCACTGAGGCGCTCAACTGGGCGCTGCGCTGTGCGGGACAGGGCGGCCTTGCCGTGCTCGACACCGAACATGCGGCGGTCCGCGACACTGCGCTCTGGCTTGGGACGCAGGGGCGCGACGTCCAGCTGCTGCCGGTCGACGCAGACGGTCTTGCCGACCCGGCAGCCACGCTTCCGAAGGGCACGGGGATGGCAGCGGCGATGCTCGTCAACAATGAGATTGGCGTGATCCAGCCGATTGCGGCGCTGGCGGACGCAGCCCATGCCGCAGGCGCGCTGTTTCTATGTGACGCGGTGCAGGGCTTCGGACGGGTCGATGTTCCCGCAGGACCTGATCTCATCGCCATCAGCGCGCACAAGATCCACGGACCCAAGGGCATTGGCGCGCTCTGGGTCAAGGATGGCGTCGCCATCACCCCGCTGCTCCATGGCGGCGGACAGGAAGGCGGCTTGCGGTCTGGAACGCTCTCGCCTGCCTTATGTGCCGGGTTCGGGGCAGCCGCCCGGCTCGCCGCCCAGCGTCAGGCAGACGATGCCGCCCATGTCGCCCGCCTCTGGGATGCGGCGCTTGAGACGTTGCCTGACGGCTGGTCGATCAACGGCTCGGTCACCGCGCGCTATCGGGGCAATCTCAATATCCGGTGCGACGGGGTGCACGTCGCCCGGCTGATCTCCGATCTGCGCGACATCGCCTTTTCGGCTGGCTCGGCCTGTGCCAGCGGTTCGGGACGGCCGAGCCACGTGTTGCGCGCGCTTGGCCTATCCGATGCCGCCGCAAAATCGTCCATACGGATCGGGTTTGGACGCTATACCACCGAAGAAGAGTTGCGTGACGCCCTTAACCGGATATGCGGGGCGGCACGGGAACAAGGGCGACCAACATCATGATTCGCGTCCATTTCATTGGCGCTGACGGGGAAAAGCGGACAGAGGCCGTGGCCGAAAGCGGCCAGTCTCTGCTGGAGGTCGCGCAGAATTGCGGCATGCCGCTTGAAGGAACGTGCGAGGGCCAGATGGCCTGTTCGACCTGCCATGTGATCGTTGAGCCCGACTGGTTCGAGACGCTGAAGCGCGCGAGCGAAGATGAGGAAGACATGCTCGATCTTGCCGCGCACGTGACGCGCCACAGCCGCCTGTCCTGCCAGATCCTGCTCGATGAGAGCCTCGACGGGCTGACGGTGCGCATCCCGCCCGAAAGCCATAACATGCAGGGCCGTTGATTTCCGGCCACGCCATCGCCATATGCGCCATCGGGAGTCGGGCGGACGTGGTCTTCGCCAACCTGGTCAGGTCCGGAAGGAAGCAGCCACAACGAATTCGCCGCGGGTCGTTCCGGCTCCCACCTTCTCCCTCATTCAGCGACTATCCCTTCGACAAGCCGATGCAACGCGGCTAGAGCGGGCCCATGTCCGAGGACGATGAATTTCACGACGATGATGGCCCCGGTTTCGACCTTGGTGTGCCCGAACAGCCCGTAAAGGCGGCAGCCCCTGCCACCGCGCAGGCCTATCGCGTTCTCGCCCGCAAATACCGGCCGCAGCGCTTTTCCGAGCTGATCGGACAGGATGCGATGGTGACGACGCTGGGCAATGCCATCAAGCGCGGTCGCCTGGCCCATGCGTTCCTCATGACCGGGGTGCGCGGGGTCGGCAAAACCTCCACCGCGCGGCTGATCGCCAAGGCGCTCAACTGTGTCGGGCCGGACGGACAGGGCAGCGCCACAATCGACCCGTGCGGCGTGTGCGAACCGTGCCGCGCGATCGCCGAAGGCCGCCATATCGACGTCATCGAGATGGACGCCGCGTCCAACACCGGCATCGACGATATCCGCGAAATCATCGAATCCGTGCGCTATGCGGCGGTTTCCGCGCGCTACAAGATCTACATCATCGACGAAGTCCACATGCTGTCCAAGGCCGCGTTCAACGGCCTGCTGAAGACGCTGGAAGAGCCGCCGCCGCATGTGAAGTTCCTGTTCGCGACGACCGAGATCCAGAAGGTGCCCGTCACCGTCCTGTCGCGGTGTCAGCGCTTTGATTTGCGCCGCATCCCTGCCGATCTCCTCGCGGAGCATTTCGGCAATGTCTGTAAGGCGGAGGAGGTTGTCGCGGAACCCGAGGCGCTAGCGCTGGTCGCGCGGGCGGCCGAAGGCTCGGTGCGCGATGGCCTCTCCATCCTCGATCAGGCGATTGCCCATGCCGATATGGAAGGCGCGGGGATCGTCACCGGGGAACAGGTGCGCGCAATGCTCGGCCTGTCCGACCGAGGCGCCGTCCGCCGGCTGTTCGGCGTGCTGTTGCAGGCCGACGCACCCGGCGCGCTTGCCGCACTTCGCGACCAGCATGACCTTGGCGTCGAACCGGCCGCGATCTTCAAGGGGCTTCTGGAAACCTGCCACGGCACCACGCTGGCCAAGGTCGGCGCCCCGGCAGACCCCTCCCAGTCAGCCGAGGAACGCGCCGATTATGCCAACTGGGCAGCCGGCCTGTCCTTCCAGCTGCTCCACCGCATCTGGCAGCTTCTGCTCAAGGGCCATGACGAAGTGGTGCGCGCCGCCGACCCGGCAGAGGCCGCCGATATGGCCATCCTGCGCATCATTCACGCCAGCCAGATGCCTGATCCGGGCGAGCTGGCCCGCCGCCTGGAATCAGGCGCGCCGCTGGCCATCGTCCCTGCCGCAACACCATCCGCCCCCGCAGCGGCGGCTCCTGCCGCATCGCAGAGCACCGCACCCGCCGATTTTCCCGCGCTGATCGAGACGCTCAACGCCGGGGGCAAGATCCACATGGCGCAGCAGCTGCACGACTATGCCGGGCTGGTGCACTATTCGCCGGGCGAACTGGCAATCCGCCCGGTCAAGCCGCTGCCCGGCGAATTCACGCGCGATCTTGCCGCCGCGCTCAAATCGCTGACCGACATGGCCTGGGACGTCCGCATCAGCGATGCCGATGCGCAGCCCTCGCTCCTGCAGCAGGAACAGGCGCGCGAGGCGGCAGCGAAGGAACGCATTCTGGCGACGCCGATTGTCAAAGCGGCGATGGACGCCTTTCCCGAAGCCGAGCTGATCGACTATGAGGAAGGCGCGGAGCCGGTGATCCCACAACGGAGCATTTCGAAATGAAGTCGATCGACGACATCCTGAAGATGGCGCAGAATGTTCAGGCAGAGCTGGAAAAGGCGCAGGCCAACCTTGATACCATCGAGGTGGAAGGCGCGTCCGGCGGCGGGCTGGTCAAGGTCAAGGCCTCAGCCAAGGGCCGCATCATCGGCGTTTCCATCGACGACAGCCTGATGAACGTGTCCGAGAAGCAGATGCTCGAAGACCTGATCGCCGCTGCCTTCAACGATGCGCGGGCGAAGGCCGATGCCGTGTCGAGCGAAGAGATGGGCAAGATGAAGGGCAGCATTCCACTGCCGCCCGGGTTCAACCTGCCCTTCTGATCCGGCGGACGCTAGCGCAGGCAAGCGTCCAGCGCGTCACGCTTCACCACACCGATATTGGCCGCAATCCGGTTGCCGTGGCGGCGCGTGAAGCCTGAGGGGCTGGCTGCCTCGCGCCGCTTGGGAAGCGGGAGGACCGCGGCGATCCGCGCAGCCTCAACCGGCGTCAGCTTTGATGCGTCATGCCCAAAATAGCGCTGCGCACCGGCATTGGCGCCGTAAGTCCCGATGCCGGTTTCGGCGATGTTGAGATAGACTTCCATGATCCGGCGCTTGCCCCAGATGTTCTCAATGAGGACGGTGAACCACGCCTCGAACGCCTTGCGGACATAGCCGCCGCCCTGCCAGAGGAACGCGTTTTTCGCGGTCTGCTGGCTGATCGTGGAGCCACCGCGGATGCGCCCGCCCTTCTGGTTACGCTTAAAGGCATTGGCGATCGCGTCGCGGTCAAAGCCGTCATGCAAGCAGAATTTGCCATCCTCGCCCGCAATCGCGGCGCGCGCCATGTCGGGGTCCATGTCGGAAAGGCTCATCCAGTCCTTGTCGAGCCCGCGTCCGGCGACCACATCGCCCATCATCGTCATGGTCATGGGCGGCGGGACGAAGCGGTAGACGACGACCCAGACGACCGACACGATCACGAACCAGAGCAACGCCTTGCCCAAAAAGGCGGCGACACGGGCGGGGGTCGAACGGCGGGTCTTGCTGGCCATCAGGCGCGTTTAGCCGATCCGCCGATCCGGGCAAGATGGGCCTGACCGGTGAACCACATTGCCCGATGGGCCAAGCAACGCTAAAGCGCCCGCTTTCCCGATCCTGTTGGAAGTTGTTGCCCGTGACCACGCTCTACGCCCGCTTTGCTGCGCACATTGATGCCGCCCTGAATGCCCTGGAGGCCGACGGCGTTCTGGCAAGCGGCGTCGACCGCCGCAACGTCACGGTGGAGCCGCCGCGCGACGCCAGCCATGGCGACCTCGCGACCAACGCCGCCATGGTGCTCGCCAAGCCCGCCGGGACCAACCCGCGCGCGCTCGCCGAAGCCTTGTCGGCCAAGCTCTCGGCGCTGGATGAGGTCGCTTCGGTCGATGTTGCAGGGCCGGGCTTCATCAACATGAAGCTGACCGAAGAGGCCTGGCGGTCGGAACTGAAGCTGATCACCGCCGCAGCGGACGCCTATGGCCGCTCCACGGTTGGCGCGGGCAAGACGGTCAACGTCGAATATGTGTCGGCGAACCCGACCGGACCGATGCACATGGGCCATTGCCGCGGCGCTGTCGTTGGCGATGCGCTCGCCTCGCTGCTCGAATATGCCGGCCACAAGGTCATCCGCGAATATTATGTGAATGATGCGGGCGGACAGGTCGACGTGCTCGCGCGCTCGGTCCATCTGCGCTACCGCGAAGCGCTGGGCGAGGACATTGGCGAGATCCCGGAAGGGCTGTATCCGGGGGCCTATCTGGTGCCCGTCGGGCACAAGCTTGCCACCCATCATGGCGACAAGTTCGTCAATGCGCCGGAAAGCGACTGGCTGGTCCTGTTCCGCGAAACCGCTGTCGCCGACATGATGGACATGATCCGCGCCGACCTTGCGCTGCTCGGCATCCATCACGATGTCTTCTCGTCCGAAGCTGTCGTCCAGCGGGAAAAGAAGCCCGAGGCCGCCGAGGCCTTTCTGCGCGAACGCGGCCTTGTCTATGACGGCGAGCTTGAGGCGCCCAAGGGCGAGGTCGACCCCGATTGGGAGCCGGTCACGCTGCCGCTGTTCCGCTCCACGCAGTTCGGCGACGATCAGGACCGGCCGATCAAGAAGTCGAACGGGACATGGACCTATTTCGGCGCTGACATGGCCTATCATTTCCAGAAGGCGCAGAGGGCCGATGCGCTGATCGACATCTGGGGCGCCGACCATGCGGGCACCGTCAAGCGCATCCGCGCGGCGGTCGAGGCGCTGACGGAAGGCACCAAGCCGTTCGACGTGAAGCTTGTGCAGATGGTGCGTCTGCTGCGTGGCGGCGAGCCCGTGAAAATGTCCAAGCGCGCGGGCAATTTCGTGACGCTCGCCGATGTCGTGCGCGAAGTCGGCAAGGATGTCGTCCGCTTCACCATGCTGACGCGCAAGGCCGATGCGCAGATGGACTTTGACTTTGCCAAGGTCGTCGAAGCGTCAAAGGACAATCCCGTCTTCTACGTGCAATACGCCCATGCGCGCATCTGCTCGCTCAAGCGCAAGATTGCCGAAGCCGGAATTGACGCGACGACGCCTGACGTCTCGAAGCTCGACGCGATCGATCTCGAACTCGCAAAACTGGCCGCGCAGTTCCCGCGAATCGTCGAATCGGCGGCGGCCGCGCGGGAGCCGCATCGCATCGCCTTCTACCTCTATGACCTCGCAGCTGCGTTCCATGCCTATTGGAATGCGGGCAATGATGATCCGGAACGGCGCATTTTAGTAGTTAATTCGGTGGAAACCACATCCGCCCGTCTTTTCTTGGCGTCCGCAATCGGGCAAGTCATCGCCAACGGCCTGTCGATCATGGGGGTGACGGCCGCAGTGGAGATGTAGGCGTATGGTGGGGGACACCGAACAGAACGGGGAACACGAACTGTCGCTGGTCGATGAAGACCGGCTGCCCTGGCTGGAAGCCGTCGAAAGCGAAGAGCCCGAACCCGGCGTTGATACCGGCAAGATCATCGGCTTTGTCGTCGCCGCGCTGCTGGCGCTGGGCGTCATCGTTGGCGGCATCTGGTGGCTGCGCAGCCAGGAACAGACCCCCGAAGGCGATGGCCGCCTGATCGCCGCCGCCGAAGGCGACTATAAGGTCAAACCCGACGACACCGGCGGGATGAAGGTCGAAGGTCAGGGCGACGCCGCCTTTGCCGCCTCCGAAGGTGCTGACGCCAATGGCAAGCTCGACGTCGCCAGCCAGCCCGAAGCCCCGATTGACGGACAGCGCGTGACCGAAGTGAAGCCTGCCGCCCCGGTGGCCGTCGGTCCGAAGGCCAGCGCGGCGGTGGAAACCGGCGGCAAGCTCGTTGCGCCCAAGCCGACCGTTCCGGCCCCCAAGCCCGTGGCTGCACCCGCGCCCGGCAGTGCGGCCGCCACGGGCACCGGCCTGATCCAGCTCGGCGCCTATGGGTCAGAAGCGAGCGCCAATCAGGCGTGGAGCGCACTCACGCAGCGTTACGCCTTCCTTGGCACGCTGCCAAAGTCGGTGGTGCAGGCGACCGTCGGCGGCACGACGTTCTACCGGTTGCGTGTGACGGCGGGCGCACAGGCCAACGACACCTGCGCCAAGCTGAAAGCCGGCGGCGCGAACTGCATCGTCGTCAAGTAATCCCCAAATATCGGGCACGCGGGCGGCACCCCCTTCGACAAGGGGGCCGCCCGTCGCTATTGGGACGCTATGAAGCCCGTCATTTTCGGCCTGTCCGGGGATCGTGTCACCGACGAGGAGCGGGCCTTTTTCCGTGACGCCGATCCCGCCGGCTACATTCTCTTCAAGCGCAACATCGTTGACCGGGCGCAGCTGCGCGCGCTGACCGATGATCTGCGCGCGCTGTCGGGGCGTGATGATCTGGCGATCCTGATCGATCAGGAAGGTGGGCGCGTCTCCCGCATGCAGCCGCCCATATGGCCGGCCTTCCCGCCGGGCGGCGCATTTGATGCGCTTTATGACAAGGCGCCGATGTCCGCGATCGAGGCGGCGCGCGCCAATGCCGAGGCGATTGGCCTGACCTTGTCCGAAGTCGGCATCACCGTCGATTGCCTGCCGCTGCTCGATGTCCGCGTGCCGGAGACACACGACGCCATTGGCGACCGCGCCTTTGGCAGCGAACCGCTGCGCGTGGCAGCACTTGGCCGCGCCGTCATTGAGGGATTGCGCGCCGGCGGGGTCGTCGGCATCGTCAAGCACATGCCGGGTCAGGGGCGCGCCGTGGTCGACAGCCATCATGAGCTGCCGACCGTCACCGCGAGCGACGCCGAACTGGCGCAGGATCTGGCCCCGTTCGCCGCCTTGAAGGACGCCCCGATGGGCATGACCGGCCATATCGTCTTCGAGGCATGGGACCGGGACCGCTGCGCCACCATGTCGCCCACCGTCATCACCGACATCATCCGGGGCCGCATCGGCTTTACCGGTCTGCTCATGAGCGACGATCTCGACATGAAGGCACTGAAGGGCGATGTCCCGCAGCGCGCGGCCGATTGCGTGGCCGCCGGATGTGATGTGGCGCTCAATTGCTGGGGTCGGTTTGACGAGATGATGGCGATTGCCGCCCTTCTGCCGGACATCACGCCCGCCGCCCGTGCACGCCTTGATGCCGCAATGGCGACGATCCGACCGGTCGATCATGTCGAACGGATCGCGGCCCTCACCGAAAAGCGCGATGCGCTGCTGGCATTGGCCTGATGGCAGAACAGCTGGTCCTCGACGAATTCGACCTGCCACAGGCCGTCGATGAGGATCGCCTGAATGTCGATCTCGGAAGCTGGGAAGGCCCGCTTGACCTGCTGCTGACGCTCGCGCGGTCGCAAAAGGTCGATCTGCGGGAGATTTCGATCCTGGCGCTCGTTGACCAGTATCTGGCCTTCATCAATGACGCCAAGGCGCTGAAACTGGAAATTGCGGCCGACTATCTCGTGATGGCGGCATGGCTCGCTTATCTGAAATCGGGCCTATTGCTGCCCAAGGACCCCGAAATCGAGCCGAGCCCGGAAGAGCTGGCCTTGCGGCTCCAGCTTCGGCTTGAGCGGCTGAACGCGATGCGTGATGCGGGTGCCCGGCTGATGGGCCGCGACCGTCTGGGCCGCGACGTCTTCGCCCGGCCCGCGCCCGAAGGTCTGCGCGTCGTGCGTAAGGCGCTTTGGGATGCGAGCCTGTTCGAACTCATTCAGGCCTATGGCCATGTGAAGGTGCGGGCCGAGCCGCCGCTCCACGTCGTCCATCAGCGCAATGTGCTGACCCTGGAAGAGGCGATTGCCCGCGTGTCGAAACTGGTGGGCGCGGCGATTGAGTGGACGGTCATCCAGCGCTTCCTGCCCGAGAGCGACGACCCGCAGTTCCGCAAATCGGCGCTGGCCTCCAGCTTCCTCGCCACGCTGGAACTGGCACGCCAGGGCCGGATCGCGCTCCGCCAGGAAGAAGCTTTCGCCCCCCTTTACGTCCGTGCCGCATGACCGAACCGCTCACCCCGCCTGATCCCGCTGCCGACGTCACCCGCGCCGTGGAAGCGACGCTCTTTGCCGCGGCCGAGCCTTTGTCGCCGCAGGACATTACCGCCTATGTCGGCCCCGACATTGACGTGAAAGCGGCACTCAAATCGCTTCAGGCGCTCTATGCCACGCGCGGCGTCAATCTGGTGGAGCGCGGCGGCAAATGGCATTTCCAGACCGCATCGGACCTTGCCCATATCCTGCGGCGGGAGCGCGAGGAGACGCGCAAACTCAGCCGCGCCGGAATCGAGACCTTGGCCATCATCGCCTATCACGAACCCGTCAGCCGCGCTGAAATCGAGGCGATCCGTGGCGTCCAGATTTCCAAGGGCACGCTCGACGTGCTGATGGAGGCCGGCTGGGTGCGGCCCGCCGGACGGCGGGAAACGCCGGGGCGTCCGCTGACCTTTGCAACGACGCCCGCTTTCCTGGCCCATTTCGGGCTGGAGACGCGCCGTGACCTGCCCGGCATCGATGATCTGCGCGCCGCAGGGCTCCTCGACCCGGTCGATCTCGCATTCGAGGCGATGGAGCTGCCCGAAACCGGATCGGAGCCAGAGGAACTGGAAAGCGATGATGAAAGCGCCTAGATTGGGGCTGTCCGGCAGCGCCCGGCTGGTCTAGACGGGCCATTCTTCTCTGGGAGTCTGCAAATGGGTAGTTTCAGCATCTGGCATTGGCTGGTGGTTGGCATCCTTGTGATGCTGCTGTTCGGCAAGGGCCGGTTCTCTGACATGATGGGTGACGTCGCCAAGGGCATCAAGAGCTTCAAGAAGGGCATGGCCGAAGACGATACGCCGACGCCCGCCCCGGCGCCGCGCATCGAATCGACCCCGGCGCCCACCGTGATCGAGGCGGAGAAGCAGGCCGACAAGCAAGCCTGAAGGCCTGAGAAATGTTCGACGTCGCGCCCACGGAACTTCTGCTGGTGGCGGTCATCGCGCTTGTCGTGATCGGCCCCAAGGATTTGCCACGCGTGATGCGCGTCGTCGGCCGCTGGGTCGCCCGTGCCCGCGGCGTGGCCCGGCAGTTCCGGTCCGGCTTTGACGAGATGATCCGCGAATCCGAACTGCGCGAGATGGAAGAGAAATGGCGCGCGGAAAATGAGCGGATCATGCGCGAGCATCCCGCCATCCCGCCGCCCGAAGGCGAACCGACGCCGGTGCTTCCGCCCGAGACCCCGGCGAAGGGCACGGCCCAGCCATGAGCGACCTCGACGAAACCAAGATGCCGCTGCTCGATCACCTGATCGAGCTGCGCAACCGGCTGCTCTGGTGCGTCTTTGCGCTGGCAGTGGCGTTTGGCGTCTGCCTTTATTTTGCAAAGCCGATCTTCGCCTTTCTCGTCCAGCCCCTGCTGGCCGCAGGGCAAGGCAAGCTGATCTACACCGACATTTTCGAAGCCTTCTTCGTCGAGATCAAAGTCGCGTTCTTTGCGGCGACCATGGTCGCCTTCCCCGTCATCGCGACGCAGATGTGGCGCTTCGTTGCGCCGGGCCTCTATGCGCAGGAAAAGAAGGCGTTTCTGCCGTTCCTGCTGATGACGCCCATCCTCTTCACGGCCGGGGCGGCGCTTGCCTATTACATGGCAATGCCCGTCGCGCTGAAGTTCCTGCTCGGCTATTCGGGCGATGTCGGCGGCGTGTCGCAGGAGGCACTGCCGGGCGTCGGCAACTATCTGAGCTTTGCGACCAAGTTCCTGTTCGGCTTTGGCGTCGCCTTCCTGTTGCCGGTGCTGCTGATGCTGCTGGAGCGGGTTGGCATCCTGACGCTCGACCAGCTCAGGTCCGGGCGCCGCTATGCCGTGGTCGGGATCGCCGCCGTCGCCGCCGTGCTGACCCCGCCCGACATCATGTCGCAGATCCTGCTGCTCGTGCCGATGTACATGCTCTACGAGCTGGCCATTATCGCGATCATGATCACCGGGCGGAAACAGAAGGCGGAAGAAGCCGCCGCCGCAGCGGAGTAGCCGCAGTTCCAAACCTCCGCTCAGGCTGAGCCGGTTGAAGCCTATTGGCGCTCGCTCTTCGACAGGCTCAGAGTGCGCGCAAACAGCGTCGCGAGTTTACTTCACCACTTCTTCGCCAGCCTTGCCAACCGACTCGATGTCGCGGCCAAGGCCCTTCACGGTGTTGCAGGCGCTGACCATCAGCGCGGTGGCCGTCAGGGCGAGGATCGTCCATTTGCGCATCATGTCTCTATCTCCTTGTCAGGTTCGCTGAGCGGGTTATGCGTCCAGAATGACGTCCGTATCTTGCGATAAGCTGAACGACGCCCTCCAGCGTGCCGACGCGCACGCGCCGCACCTGCGCCTGCTGATGACACGTCACGCCGATGTCCGCGATGCGCTCGCCGCTGGAAACCTTGAGGCCGCCCTTTCGTTCCACAAGGCTCCGATCGATCCTGAGGAACCCATCGGCCGCGCGCTGCGCCGGGCCAAGGGGCAGCTGGCGCTGGCCGTCGCCATTGGCGATCTGGCGGGATTGCTCGATCTGGAAGCGGTGACCCACGCGCTGTCCGACTTTGCCGATGTCGCGCTCGACCACGCCATCAACGCCGCCATCGCGCAATATCGTCCCGGCGCCGACCCACGCGGCCTCGCCGCCATTGCGCTCGGCAAGCATGGCAGCCGCGAACTCAATTATTCGTCGGACATCGACCCGATCCTGCTGTTCGACCCGCAGACGCTGCCCTGCCGCGACCGCGATGATCCGGTGGAGGCGGCGGTCCGCATCGGGCGGCGCGTCGTGGAGATCATGCAGACGCGCGACGAGAACGGCTATGTGTTCCGCATCGACCTGCGGCTGCGCCCGACGCCGGAGGTGACGCCCATCGTGATGCCGGTCGACGCAGCAATCACCTATTATGAATCGCAGGCCGTCGCCTGGGAACGCGCGGCCTTCATCCGGTCCCGCCCCTGTTCGGGCGACCAGGCGCTGGGCCAGTATTTCTCCAATGCGCTCAAACCCTTCGTCTGGCGGCGCGGCCTCGACTTCGGGGCGATCAAGGAGATCCGCTCCATCTCCCACCGCATCCGCGACCATTATGCGAGCGGACAGGCCTTCGGCCCCGGCTTTGATCTGAAGCGCGGGCGTGGGGGTATAAGAGAATGCGAATTCTTCGCGCAGATCCATCAGCTGATCCATGGCGGGCGCGATCCCGCGCTGCGCACCCCGGCCACGGTGGATGCCCTGCGCGCGCTGGCCGATGCCGGTCATATCGGCGCCGATGAGGCCGACACGCTGATCGCGGCCTACCGGCTGTATCGCACCATCGAGCACCGCCTGCAGATGGTGGATGATCAGCAGACGCACAGCTTTCCCAAGGATCCAGCCGCGCTCGACAATGTCGCCCGGCTGCACGGACTCGACACCGCCAACACGCTCTTTGCGCTGCTCACCCCGCACATCACGGCCGTCAGCACGCTCTATGACGGGCTTGATGGCACACCCGGCGAAGCGGTGCCGCAGCAGGAAGAAAGCCTGGAGGCGATGCTGCGCGCAGCCGGCTTCACCGATGCCGCGTCCGCAGCCCAGCGCGTGGTCCACTGGCGGTCGGGCACCGTCCGCGCGCTCCGGACGCCCGCCGCGCGCGAGGCGCTGGAAGCGGTGCTGCCCAAGCTGATCGAAGGGCTCGGCAAGGCGCCCGATCCGCTCCATGCGATCAACCAGTTTTCCACGATCGTTGAGCGGCTGCCGAGCGCGATCAACCTGTTCCGCCTACTGGAGGCGCGTCCCGCCCTGCTCGCGATGCTGGCGGACATCTTGTGCCATGCCCCCACGCTTGCCGAGCAGTTGGGCCGCCGCCCCGACATGCTCGACCGGCTGATCGATGCCTCCGCGCTCGATGCGCCGGGCTCGGTCGCCGAGATTGCCGATCAGCTGCGCGGCGGCGAGACGCTGGAGGACCGGCTCGACCGCGTCCGCCGGATCGTCGGCGAGATGCGCTTCGCGCTTGGCGTCCAGCTGATTGGCGGCGTGCATGATGCGTTGGAGGTTGCCGGCGGCTATGCGCGGATTGCCGAAGCCGCGATCAATGTCGTCGCCGATGCGACCGTTGCGGAATATGAACGCGTGCACGGGAAGGTGCCCGGCGGGGAGCTCATCATCCTCGCGCTCGGCCGGATGGGCGGGGCGGAGCTGACCCATGCCTCCGACCTCGATCTCATCTATCTGTTCACCGGCGACTTTGCAGCGGAGTCCGACGGCGCCAAGCCATTGGGCGCGGTGCATTATTTCAACCGGCTGGCGCAGCGCGTGACCAACGGCCTGTCGGTCGCGACCGCCGCAGGGCCACTTTACGAGGTCGATACAAGGCTGCGTCCATCGGGCACGGACGGCCCCCTCTCGGTCTCGCTTGAAGGCTTTGCCAAATATCAGCGCGAAGATGCGTGGACCTGGGAGCATATGGCGCTGACGCGGGCACGGCCGGTCTATGGATCGCCCGACGCCCGCGCCGCCACCCAGGCGATCATCGACGCGGTACTGGCGGCACCGCGCGACACGGCGAAGCTGATCGCCGATGCGGGCAAGATGCGCGGCGACATGGCGGCCCATAAGCCACCCAAAGGCCCGCTTGACGTTAAGCTCTGGCCGGGCGGCCTCGTCGACGTGGAATTCGTGACACACGTGACCCAGCTGCGCACCGGACAAGGGCTCAAACCACAGCTCGCCGACGCCATCCGCGCGCTTGTGGCGCTTGGTCATCTGGAACCCTTCATGATTGACGCGCATGCGCTGATGACGCGGATGCTCGTCACGGTCCGGCTGATGGCGCCGTCACTCGACATCCCGCCCGAGATCACCAGGCCCGTGATCGCGCGCGCCTGCGGTATGCCCAATTGGGAAGCCCTCCTTGCGGAGCTCGACGCAACGCGGCAGAGGGTCGCCAAAAGCTGGATGGCCATCGTGGCCCCAAAGGGAGACTGAGCGGCCCGTGGAGAATGCTTTTAAGAAACGAATTCGGCTCGCGAGTTTTGTGTTCCTTGGCATCGTCCTGTTACTCGCGCTCGCTTTCTGGACGGAAGGCGCTTTCGGCCTACCTTCGGAGACGACGCTAAGAGTCGCTTTGGCTATCGCTTGCCTCGTCTCCATTTATCATCTCGGACAGACCGCTTTTCCCGGCAGGAGATGGCCTCAAGCGGCGCTCCTGCTCTCGCTGCTCGTGAATGTCGGCATCTTCTTCACGCCTTTGGTTGACCGTCCGACGTCCCGCGGTGAACTTATGATCTTTGCCCTTCCAGATGCGGTCATTTTCTTGACTGCGTGGCTTGCCTCGGTTCTGCTCGCTGGCCCCGCTTCGGACGACCACCAACGTGCTGTCCGTCAGCAACTCATCCTCGGCTTGGTGCTTGCTGTCACGTTTTGCACCATTCTATTCCCACTGATCCTTATGCAGCCCCCACCCACAAGGTGAAATACTGTCATCGGCCGAAGTTCAAGCTCAACAACTAGTTAGGAAATCACGATGCACGAAGGCGACAAGGTACCAGATCTGAAAATCGCAATGAGCGACGGGACCAGCCTTGATCTGGAGAAGCAGACCAATAGCGTTGTGCTGTATTTTTATCCGAAGGACGACACGTCGGGCTGCACCAGGGAAGCGCAGGAGTTCACGGCCCTGGCCAGTGATTTCGCGCAGGCAAATACGACAGTCGTCGGCGTATCGAAGGACTCCCTCGCGAGCCACGCGAAGTTCGCCGCCAAATATGACCTGAAGGTCGCACTGGGCAGCGACACCGATGGCGCGGTGTGCGAGGCGTTCGGCACCTGGGTCGAAAAGTCGATGTATGGCCGCAAATATATGGGCATTGAGCGCGCCACCTTCCTGATCGATGCAGAGGGCAAGGTCGCCCGCGTCTGGCGCAAGGTGAAGGTGCCGGGCCACGCGGCCGAGGTCTTGGAGGCGGCCAAGGCGCTCTGATGGCGCCGCTGCTCGCCGCTTTCCTGATCGTCACGGCCTTCCTGACGGCAACGCTGTCGGGCATATTCGGAATGGCGGGCGGGCTTGTGCTGATGGGCGCGCTGGCCTTTGTCCTGCCGGTCTCGGCCGCCTTTGTGACCCACGGCCTGCTGCAGCTTGTCGCCAATGGCTGGCGCGCAGTCCTGCACCGGCGGCACATCGCCTGGCCGATCCTGCTGAACTACGCCATCGCCTCCGCCGTTGCCGGCGCAGTGGTGGCTCTGGTGTCCTTTGCGCCCTCCAGGCCGCTCCTCTTCCTGCTGCTCGGCCTCGTGCCGATGCTGGTCTGGCTGCCCAAAAGCTGGGTGCAGCTTGATGCGGGGCGCCCGGCCCATGCGTTCGTCTCGGGCTTTCTGGTGACGGCGCTTAACCTGACGGCGGGCGTGGCCGGACCGCTGCTCGACATCTTTTTCGTGCGGACCGACCTCACGCGCCACCAGATCGTCGCGACCAAGGCCGCGACGCAGGTGTTCAGCCATCTGGCAAAGATCCTTGTCTACGGCGCGCCGCTGGTCCTTGCGGGCACGACAGCCGCGCTGCCGCCGCTCTGGGTCTTCGCGCTCGCCATCCCTGCCTCGATGCTCGGCACAGCCGCGGGCGGCTGGGTGCTCGACCGGATGAGCGATACCCATTTCAAGCGCTGGACAGCGTGGATCGTAACGCTCATCGGCGCCTTCTACCTCATGAAGGCTGCACAGCTCTGGTCATGACCAGCATCGCCATTGCCATTCGATCGGTGCTCGAAGCCGCGCAGCCGCGCGACAAGGTGCAGCGCGCCCGGGCCGTTGCGCGGGACTGGCGGGCGGGCCATCTGGCGCATGTCTTCGACGTGGCGATGCCCGACCGCCCCGGTCGGCCGGACCAACCGCCGCTGCTGCCGCCCAACAAGATGCCGCACCGCAGGCGGGCAGGGTCGCTCGCGGCAAAGATCGCGATGCTGCATGCCTTTGCGCATATCGAGTTCTCAGCCATCGACCTCGCCTTCGACATTGCCGGGCGATTCGGGGGCGGCCTGCCCCGCGACTTCATCGATGACTGGCTGTCGGTCGGCGCGGATGAGGCGATGCACTTCATGCTGCTTGAACGGCGGCTCCGGACGCTTGGGAGCCATTACGGTGCGCTCCCCGCGCATGACGGCCTGTGGGGCGCCGCACAGGACACGCGCCATGATGTGCTGGCGCGGCTCGCGATCGTGCCGATGGTGCTGGAGGCACGGGGCCTCGACGTCAGCCCGGCGACCATCGCGCGCCTCGCCAATATGGGCGACACGCGCAGTGCCACCATTTTGAACCGGATCTACACCGACGAGATTCGCCATGTCGCTTTTGGTTCCAAATGGTTCGTGAAAATCAGCGAATCATGCGGATTTTCGCCCGCCGACCATTGGAAATCGCTCGTCCGAACGCACTTTTCCGGGCCTTTGAAGCCACCATTCAACGACTCAGCGCGCAACCAAGCCGGTCTAACGCGGGAATATTACGCCGAACTTGCAGGATAGGTCCGCGTTAAGCATTCACCCTCACTCAAGGGTCCGCCGAAAGACCGAAAGTCGGACGGGCCGGGGTCGAAATGTTTGGGGGTCGTCAATAATGACGTTCGTTTCGTTCACGGCTGCGACCGGGATAGTGGAGCGCGTGCGTGAATTTTTCAGACCGAAAGAGCTGTTCTACCACGACGGCAAAGGCATGCGTCGCGTGGCTTTGAGCACCCGTACCCAGATCTTCGCTGTCGCCGGCCTTGCGCTGTGTGCGACCTCGGGCATTGCCGGGGCGGCTGGCGTGGCGATTTCCGCCCCCGCTGTCTCTTCGACCATCACCAATTATGCCGAGCGTGCCGACGCCGTATCCGCCATGGAACAGCGCGTGGCTTCGCTTCAGGCGGAAGTCGCGACGATCCGCAAGGATGCGCGCGCGCACGCCGATCGCCTTGAAAAGCGTCAGGCCTTCCTCGCCAGCGTCCTCGCCGGCAAGGGCGATGCCAAGACGCTTGCCGCCCTGCTCCCGGCTGAAACCGCGGGCTCGCCCAAGTCGGCCGACATTGCCGCCGCCTATGCGCCGATTGTCGCCAAGCAGAACGTGGTTGCGGGCAAGCTCCTGGCAGCGACAGAGAATGAGTATCGCCTGAAGGCGGGGGCCGTTGCCAAGCTCGGCCTCAATCCCAAGCGCCTGAGCCTCGCCATGGGCGGCCCGTATGAGCCCGTTCCGGCGGACTATAAGGCGCCGACCGCCGAAAAGACCGATGCGCAGTTCCGCGCGCTGTTCAACAGCTGGAAGCGTCTCGACCAGCTCGATCAGGCGATGGTCGCCATTCCGTCGGCCAAGCCCGTGTCCTTCGCCATTGCGCTCACCAGCGGCTTTGGCGTCCGGTCCGATCCGTTCCGCGGCGGTGCTGCCATGCACGCCGGCGTCGACATTCCCGGCCCGATTGGCACGCCGATCTACGCGACCGCCGACGGCGTCGTGGGCCGCACCGGCTGGGTGGGCGGCTATGGCAATCTCGTCGAGATCGACCATGGCAAGGGCATCCAGACCCGCTATGGCCACCTGTCCTCGATCGTCGCGACGGCCGGAAGCCGCGTGAAGCGCGGTCAGCTGATCGGCCTGATGGGCTCGACCGGCCGTTCCACGGGCAGCCACCTGCACTATGAAGTGCGGCTCGACGGCCGCGCCGTGAACCCGACACCCTTCCTGCGCACCGACGGCTACCTGCTCGCGATGGAACGCCGCGCCGCCGGCAATGTCGCGCTGGGTGGCCCGGCCAAGGCCGAGTAAAGCCTGACGCTTTTTCCGATACTGCCGACAGTTGCTGAAATCTAAATCCTCCCCGGGCGGGGGAGGTGGCTGCTCACAGAGCAGACGGAGGGGGTATCGGGCGCACGCCGCGCTTTTCACCTGCGCACCTGGCCCTGGGCCCCCTCCACCATGCTGCGCATGGTCCCCCTCCCCCGATGGGGGAGGATTTACAAACCGGCTTCATCGTTCAGCTTGCCTTGCCGCCTGCGCCTGCCGCGCCTATCTGTCAGCCATGCAGACTGTTGACCTGACCCCCAGCGCCGCCGCTCGCGTGTCCTTCATTGCGAACAAGCAGGGCAAACCCGCCATCTTGCGCCTGTCGGTGGAAGGCGGCGGCTGTTCGGGCTTTCAGTACCGCTTCGGGCTGGCCGACGGCATCGACGCCGAGGATCTTGTGACCGAAACCGACGGTGTGAAGCTGGTCGTTGATCCGATGAGCCTCGACCTGCTCGATGGGTCGCATGTGGACTATGTCGAATCGCTCGGCGGAAGCGCGTTTCGCGTAACCAACCCCAATGCGGCCTCGGGCTGCGGCTGTGGCGCCAGCTTCTCCGTCTGATGCGGATCGCGACCTATAACGTCAACGGCATCAAGGCCCGCCTTCCCCGCCTTCTCGAATGGCTGGACGAGCAGAAGCCCGAGATCGTCTGCCTGCAGGAACTGAAATCGAGCGACGAGACGCTGCACGTCGCGGATATAGCCGCCGCCGGCTATCACGGCGTCTGGCACGGGCAGAAGGGATTTAACGGCGTCGCCATCCTCGCACGCGGCGAGATGCCAGCCGAAATCCAAAAGGGTTTGGGCGGTGACCCGGAAGACGATCACAGCCGCTATATTGAGGCAGAGGTCTTCGGCATCCGTGTCGCCTCCATCTACCTGCCCAATGGCAACCCGCAGCCGGGGCCGAAATTCGACTATAAACTGCGCTGGTTCGACCGCCTCATCGCGCGCGCCACGGACCTCATGGCGCTTGAGATTCCGGTCGTGCTGGCGGGCGATTACAACGTCATCCCGACCGATGCGGATATCGCCAACCCCAAAACGATGATGGACGATGCGCTGATGCAGCCGGAAAGCCGCGCGGCCTTCCGGCGTCTGTCGGCGCTTGGCCTGACCGATGCGCTGGAGGCGCGGCATCCCAAGGGGCGGCTGTGGACCTTCTGGGATTATCAGGCCGGCGCGTGGCAGCGCGATTCCGGGTTCCGGATCGACCATCTGATGCTGTCCCCCGAAGCCGCCGACCGTCTGGTCGATGCGGGTGTCGACAAGGACTATCGCGGCCGCGAGAAGGCGAGCGACCACGCCCCGACCTGGGCGGTGCTGGATTGAGCGGCGTTGCCCCGCTCGTCTACCTCCATGGTCTGCCCGGTGGTCCCGACGAAGTGTCGCTGGTGTCGGACCTGGCCGATGCCGTCTTTGCGCCGGACCTGACCGACGGTTCGGTCACTGACCAGATCTTCACGCACTTTGGCGAAGTGCCGGTCACGCTGATCGGCTTTTCGCTCGGGGCAGCCGAAGCGCTCCGCCTGGCCGCCGACCATCCCGAGCGGATCGCGCATCTGCACCTGATTGCACCGGCTGCGCCGCTGGAGCTCGGTGATTTTCTTGGCCGGATGGCGGGCGGCCCGATCTTCCGCATGGCGCGCGACCATTCATGGCTGTTCCGAATCGTCACGCGGGTTCAGGCGATCACCGCGCAGATCGCCCCCGACTTCTTCGCGCGGCAGGTTTTTGCCCATGCGCAGGGCAAGGATGTGCCGCTGGTCGCGGACCCAACCTTCCGCAACAGCTGGGCCATGATGGCGGCGCGCTGCCTGTCGCGCGGCAACGCAGCCTATCGCCTTGCCCTTTCGGCCTATGTGAGCCCGTGGGCCGACCGGCTGGCCCAAGTCCGCACGCCGACCACGCTCTGGTATGGCTCTGCCGACAATTGGGTGCCGCCGGAGATGGCCGAGGCGCTGGCGCAGGCTCTCCCCCATATTGTCTGCGTCCGCCAGATCATGGACGGCAGCCACTATTCGACCTTGGCCGCAGCACTGCCGCACATTGTCGGGCGCACCGCGGAGGATGACGGGGCGGCCGCCGCATGACAGCTTTATACGACACCATCGGCCTCAACTATCAGGACCTGCGGCGCCCCGACCCGCGCATTGCGGCGGTCATCGACGCGGCGCTGGGCAACGCGCGGACCGTGCTGAATGTCGGTGCAGGCACCGGGTCATACGAACCGGCCCACCGGCATGTGACTGCTGTCGAGCCTTCGGCCGCCATGATCGCCAAGCGCGCCTGCGGCGCAGCCAAAGCGGTTCAGGCCAGTGCCGAGGATCTGCCCTTTGCCGACGGCGCCTTCGATGCGGCGATGGCGGTCCTGACGATCCATCATTGGCCCGACAAGTCCGCGGGCCTGCGTGAACTCCGACGCGTGACGCGCGGCCCCATCGTCCTTTTGACGTTCGACCCGGCAAGCCGCCCATGGCTGACGGACTATCTGCCCGAACTCGCGACGCTGGATGAAGCCAACATGCCCGCCCTATCCGACTATGCGCGCTGGCTCGGCCCGGTCCGCATTGCGCCGGTGCCCGTGCCACATGATTGTAGCGACGGCTTCCTCTATGCCTATTGGCGGCGGCCCGCAGCCTATCTCGATCCGGTGATCCGGTCTGGCAGCTCGTCCTTCTGGGCGCTGCCCAATCTTGATGAGGGACTGAACCGGCTGGAGGCAGACCTCAGGTCCGGCGCGTGGCAGGCGCGCCATGCAGAGCTGCTCGACGCCGAAACCTATGATGCGGGCTACCGGCTGGTCATCGCGGATTGACGGTCGCCTCAGATCGCCTTTTCGTACACCCGGTAGACCTTGTTGACCGTGCCGCCCACGGCTTCGCCGACCGAGCGCATCGGGCTGTTTGAGGCCAGGACCCAGCCGAAATCGCCCTCGGTCGCGCCGAATTTCGACACGGCATCGCGGCGGATATATTCGATCATCATCATCGCAAGCTGGCTCGCGAGACGGGTGGCCTGATGCTTTTTGAGCACGCCCATCAGCGGCACGCGCATGGTGCGCACCTTGGGCGCGCGCAGCCACCAGAGGAGCTTCGCCCAGTTGAACGGCAGGAGCGACCCGTTGAACCCCTTCAGCTGTTCGTTGATGTCGGGGATCGTCATCATGAAGGCCACCGGCTCCCCATCGACTTCGGCGACGCGGATCAGGTCCTCATAGACGAGCGGCTTCAGCTTCTTGCCCGCATAGGCGATCTCGGCCGGGGTGAAGGGCACGAAGCCCCAATTGTCCGACCAGGCGTCATTCAGGATGCCGATGATCAGCGCGGCTTCCGCGTCAAAGCGGCTTTTGTCGACGCGGCGGATGCGGATGCGCTCGCTCTTGTCGCCCATCGCGACGATGCGGTTGACGAGTTCGGGGAAGCCTGCGGCAATCGGCACCGCATAGGTGAAGAGGTCCTGCGCCCCGCCATAGCCCGCACCTTCAATCCATGCCTGATAGCTGGCGGCGTTGAAGCCCATCATCGCAACTGGCGGCGCTTCAAAGCCATCGACCAAGAGGCCGATCTCATCCCAATAGGAGAAGCTCAACGGCCCCATGGCACGGTTCATGCCATTGGCGCGCAGCCAGTCTGCCGCAGCATCAAGCAGCGCCTGCCCTGCCGCTTCATCCTCTGCCTCGAAAAAGCCCCAGAAGCCGACGCCCGGCCCCATGCCCTGTTCGGGCGGCTGCGCCAGTGCCAGCTGATCGATATGCGCCGAAATGCGCCCGACGACCTTGCGGTCACGTTCGGCAAGGAACAGCTCGGCCTCGCCATGTTCGAACCAGGGGTTCTTGCCCGGCGTGATGAGACCATAGACCTCATCCTTGAGCGGCGGCACCCAATTGGGGTCGTTCGCGTAGAGGCGGAAAGGCAGGTCGACAAACGCCTTGCGGTCCGCCCTGCTCTTGACCGGACGGACGTTCAAACTGATCTGGGTCAATGCGCTGGTCCCTCTGCCACGCGAATGGAGCGCCCCAAGTCCCGCCTTCTTGAAGCGATGTCAAGGCAACCCATATGCACTCTTCCCGATCGGACGGGTCGCGCACCCGCCATCATCCTGCCACGATGATGGCGTCTAAGGCCGGACGTAGAAATGGAATTGGTATGAACAGTTCGCTCCTTTCCGCAGACGATGCGCCGCTGGCGACCCCGCGCAAGGCGGCGGCGATCCCGCTGTCGCAGCATCCCGACGACGCGGCCATGATCCGCGCGGCCGCCGAACTGACGCGCGACCTGTCGACCGCACGGCCGGAATATTACTGGCCTGATTTCCTTGCCTGCACGCTGGTTGGCTATGCAGCCCTTGCGCTCGCCATCATGGCGGACAGCACCGTCGCGTTGCTCGGCTGGGCGGCGCTTGCGATGCTGACGCTGTACCGGGCAGGCCTGTTCATCCATGAACTGACGCACATTCGGCCGCAGGCACTCCCCGGCTTCCGTCTCGCCTGGAATGCGCTGGTCGGCGTGCCGCTCCTTGTCCCGTCCTTCATGTATGAAGGGGTGCACAGCCTGCACCATGCGCGGACGCGCTATGGCACCAAGGACGATCCCGAATATCTGCCGCTCGCGCTGATGAAGCCGTGGACGGTGCCGGTCTTTGTGCTGGTGTCGGCGCTCGGCCCGATTGCGCTGCTGTTCCGCTATGCCCTGCTGTCGCCGCTGTCGCTGCTGTCATCGTCGCTGCGTCGCACGGTGGTGGAGCGCTATTCGAGCCTCTCGATCAACCCCGACTATCGCCGCCGGATGCCCGAAGGCGATTTCCGGCGCATGTGGATCGCGCAGGAGACAGCGGCGAGCCTCTGGGCGATTACGCTCCTCACCCTCGTCGCCACGGGCGTCATCCCGCTGCGCGCCTTCCTGATCGCGCTGGCGATCCATGCGGGTGTCGTCATGGTCAATCAGGTCCGCACGCTTGTCGCGCACCTGTGGGAGAATGACGGCGAGGTCATGACCGTGACCGGCCAGTATCTGGACAGCGTCAACGTGCCGCCGCCGGGCCTGCTGCCCGCGCTCTGGGCGCCAGTTGGCCTGCGCTACCATGCGCTCCACCATCTGCTGCCGGGCCTGCCCTATCACGCGCTGGGTGAGGCGCACCGCCGGCTTGTGGCGGCACTGCCTGAGACCTCACGCTATCATGCCGCAAGCTATGACGGACTGCCGGGCCTCGTCTCCACGCTGGTCAGGAGCACCTTCCAGCGGGGGCGTTGAAGGACCGGCGGGACGCGCGCGCGCACTATTTATCCTCCCCCGTCGGGGGAGGGGGACCGCGAAGCGGTGGAGGGGGTTTGGGGCAAAGTGCGCAATTGACACGTGCAGCGTGCGCCCGTCGCCCCCTCCGTCAGCCTTGAAGGCTGCCACCTCCCCCGATGGGGGAGGAATTGAGACGCCCCCCCCTATTCCTCGGTCTTGATGAGGACGTATTCGCCGATCAGCAGGAACAGGAAGAACGGCCCCCAGGCCGCGAGCAGCGGCGGGTAGACGCCGAGATCGCCCATGGCGAGGCCGAAATTGTCCGCGACGAAATAGGCAAAGCCAAGCGCCATGCCGATAACCGCGCGGACGAAGAGCTTGCCTGAGCGGGCTACCCCGAAGGCGGCGACGGCGGCGAGCAGCGGCATCAGCACCGTCGACAGCGGCCCCGAAATCTTGTGCCACAGAGAGGCCTTGAGCGACCGCGTCGGGCGGCCCGCCTGTTCCAGATCGCTGATCGCGCTCCAGAGCTGCACGAAGGACAGGCCATCGGGATCGACGCTGGCGAGCGTGAACTGGTCCGGCATGACGCCGGCCGCGACGGTGGTCGACCCGAGATTTTCGAGCACGCCGCGCTTCACGTCGAAGCGGCTTGCGCCCTCAAGCCGCCAGCCGGTGCCGAGCGGTCGGCCCGTCTTCGCCTTGATCACGGCATTCAGTTCGCCGCCGGCCCGGTCATAGACGGTTACGTCCCCCAGACGGGTCTGCGCGCCCCGCCCTTCGACGGTGCCTGCGTTGATGAGATTGGAACCGTCGCGCACCCAGATGTCGGACTGCACGCGACTGTCCATGGGAATGGGCGCATATTCAACCTTCTGCCAGCGGTTGAGCGTGGCCGTCGCGCGCGTCACAATCCGTTCGTTGAAGGCAAAGGTGAAAACCGCAACGCCAAGGCTGGCCACGATCAGCGGCGCCAGCACCTGATGCGCCGACAGGCCCGAGGCCTTCATCGAGATGACCTCGCTGTTCTGATTGAGTGTCACCATCGTGATGAGCGTGCCGAGCAGCACCGAAAAAGGCAGGAAGCGCTGGATGATCTGCGGCGTGCGCATCGACACATATCGCCAGAGATCGCCATTGTCGTTGCCAGCCGCCGCGAGGATCTTTTCCGATTCGCCAAGCAGGTCGAGCGCCTGAAGGACGAGCACCAGCGCCGCCAGTACGGCCGCGCTCCGGACGAGGAATATCCGCGCCATATAGAAGGACATCGTCCGCGACGGGAAGAATTGCGCGCTCATGCTGCGGCCTCAGGGGTTGGCTGCTTGCGGGTGAGCAGGTTGCGGATCGACTTGCCGAGCACGGCAAAGCCCTTTTCAAGCGCACCGATCGGCTGTCCGCCCGGCTTGTGCGCCAGCGTCCAGTACATCCAGCAGATGAGGAGGGCAAAAAGCAGGAACGGAGTCCAAAGCGCAAAGAACGGATCGACGCGGTTAAGCGCGCCCATGCCTTCGGCCCATTCGTTGATCTTGTGATAGGTGACGACCATCACGATCGACAGGAACACGCCAAGCGCCGAGGACGATCGTTTGGGCGGCACCGCCAGCGCGACCGCGAGCAAGGGCAGCAAAAGCATCATCGCCACTTCGACAAGGCGGAAGTGGAAATTGGCGCGGCTTTGATGACGCAGTTCAAGCGGCGAATTCGCATCCTGGCTGACGCGCACGAGTTCCGGAATGGTCAACTCCCCATCCTTGTCACCGCGCCCGCGAAACGCTTCGATCTTGGGCAGGTCGATCGGCAGATCATGCGCGGTGAAGGTCAGCACGCGGGGCTCCTGACGCTCAGGGCCGTCATGCACCAGCACACCGTTTTTGAGGCGCAGGATGATGACGTCGGGATCATCGGTGGCCAGAAAGGTGCCACGCTCGGCGGTGACCGAGAGAGCGCGATTGTCCTTTGAGACCGCGCGCACGAAGATGCCGTGCAGGTCCTGCCCGCCATTTTCCGACCGCTCGATCCGCATCGTCATCCGCTTGCCGAACCGGGCGAATTCGCCGACCTTGATCGACGCACCGAGCGCGCCCGAGCGCAGTTCGAAGCGCAGGCCTTCATAGGCGTAACGGGCATAAGGCTGAACATAGCCGACGATGGCGAGGTTCACGCCCGCAAGCACGATTGCGTAGATGAAGGGCACGCGCAGCAGGCGCCCATAGCTCATCCCGACCGCACGGAAGACGTCGAGTTCCGACGTGGTCGCAAGCTTGCGGAAGGCCAGCAGGATGCCGAGCATCAGACCGATGGGGATGCCGAGCGAGAGATATTCGGGCAGCAGATTGGCAAGCATCCGCCACACGACGCTGACCGGCCCGCCTTCCTGCGCGACGAAGTCAAACAGGCGCAGCATCTTGTCCAGCACCAGAAGCATCGCGGCGATCACGAGCGTCGAGAACAGCGGCAGAGCGATCAGTCGCGCGATGTAACGGTCAGTCGAGGTCAACATCGTGTTTCTGATTTCGGTCGGGTCCTGACCATGATTTGGCCGCAAATGAAGTTCAGATGGATCGTGCCAACGTGGATTAGGTGAGTCCGGGCGCGAGTGCAAACGGCCGGATGCATTTTTCAAGGTGGTCAGAGTGATGGCGAAACTGCGTAATGGATTGCTGGTGCTGGCGACAGCGACTTTGGGATTGCCCGGGCTGAGCGCAGCACAGGCATTGGGCCCCAACCCTTCCCTGTGTTCGGGAAGCGACGAGCCCACGATTCTTGTCAGGGTGGCCGGGTTGAAGAACCGGGCAGGCACGGTCCGCGTCCGCACGTTCACCGGCAGCCCCGATACCTATTTCAACAAGAAGTTCGCACAGAAGCGCCTGGAATATGGCGTGCCGGCCAGTGGCCCGGTGGAAATCTGCGTGCCTGTCGGCGCGCCGGGGGTCTATGCGATCGACGTGCGCCATGACATCAATGGCAATGGCGATACCGACCGGGCTGATGGCATCGGCGCCTCGGGCAACCCGAAGATTTCGCTGATGTCGATCCTGTTCGGTCGCAAGCCGCCGGCGCGCGAAGTGCAGGTGACGGTCGCGCGCGGCACGACGGTTGTCCCGATCATGGTCCGGTACCTCTAGGCGATGGCGTTGGTCGCCCTTCTTTCGAACCCCAATTCGACGGGCAACCGCGCCATATTGCCGGGCATCCGCTGCTTTTGCGCGCAGCATCCCGAGGTGTTCCATTATGAAGTCGAGGATGCGAGCCAGATTGGCGCTGCGCTGACCTCGATTGCGCAGGTGCGGCCGCGCGTGCTTGTCGTCAATGGCGGCGACGGCACCGTTCAGGCCGCGATCACCGAACTCTATCATGGCGGCCAGTTTGGCGACACGCCGCCGCCGGTCGCGGTGCTGCCCAATGGCAAGACCAACCTGATCGCGCTTGACCTCGGCGCCGATGGCGACCCTATCGGCCTGCTGGAGCGCATTGTGGAAATTGCGCGGCATGATCTCAAGGACCATGTCGTCCAGCGCGAGCTGATCGCACTGACCGAAGGCGAACATAGCAACCGCCCGGTGCTGGGCATGTTCCTCGGTGGCGCGGGGCTGGCCGACACCATTCTCTATTGCCGCGAAAAGCTCTACCCGCTCGGCCTGCCCAACGGGCTGTGCCACGTGCTCGCCGGGATTGCCGCCGTCTTTGCGATGCTGTCCGGCCTGCATGGCCGCCTGCTGCCGCCTGCGCCCAACCCCGTGTCGGTCTCGCTGATCCGCGACGGGGAGGCGACGCGCCGCTTTTCCTTCCTGATCGTGACGACGCTTGAAAAGCTTCTGCTCAACAGCCGCACCGGCGCCGTCGGTGCCGCCGGGCTCAAGCTGCTCGCGATTGAGCAGTCCCCCCCGGCACTCGCTCGCGCCCTCTGGGCGGCGATTGTCGGCAAGCTCGGGCGCGAGCCGGTGCGCGGCGTCCATGTGCAGCAGGGTGACCTGATCCGCATCGAAAGCACGGGGACGAGCGTGATCCTCGACGGCGAAACCTTCCGTGCCGTGGAAGGTCGGCCCATCGTGCTGCGGTCGACACCGCCCATACCGTTCGTCAAGCTGGCGGTGTGAGCGACCTGCGCGCGCTGGTCGAAAGCGAGCTGGCGCACCCCGTCCTTCCCCAGGTCACCGATATGGCCGCAGCCATTGCCGCACGTCATGGCGAGGCCGCGCGCGCCGTCCTGTTCTACGGGTCCTGCCTGCGCGAGGCGCGGCTCGACGGGCTGATGCTCGACTTCTACCTGATCGTCTCCGACTACCCGTCAGCCTATGACAAAGGCTGGCTGGCGACGGCCAACCGCCTGATCCCGCCCAACGTCTTTCCTTTTGCGAAGGACGGGCTGGCCGCCAAATATGCGGTGCTGAGCGAGGCGGATTTTCGCGCGCTGAACCGGGCGGATGCCGACACGGTGTCGGTCTGGGCGCGATTTGCGCAGCCCTCCCGCCTCGTCTGGGCACGCAACGAGGCGGCCCGCGAGGCCGCCGTGGATGCCGTCGCGCTGGCCGCGCCTGCGCTGTTTGATCTCGCCCGCCCCGTCGCACCCTCGCTCGACCCGATGGCGGTCTGGCAGGAGGGCTTTGCACGCACCTATCAGTGTGAGCTGCGCGCGGAAAAGACGACGCGGTCGGGATCGATCGTGGACGCCGATCCGGAGCGTTATGCCCGCTTCGGCGCTGCCATTCCGCTGACGACAACGATGACGCGCCCGGCGGCCGAGCGGATCTGGCGGCGGCTACGGCGGAACGGAAAGCGCGCGAGCGTCCTCCGGCTGGCCAAGGCGAGCCTGACCTTTTCAGGGGGGATCGATTACCTCGCCTGGAAGATCAACCGGCACGCCGGCACCCAGATCGTGATCAAGCCCTGGCAGCGGCGGCATCCGCTGATCGCGGCGCTCTTCCTTGTGCCAAAGCTGCTGCGGCAGGGCGCGGTCCGCTAACGCCGATCCAGTAAAAATGACGGCCCGACAGGGATAGTTGCCGGGCCGTCCAGGAGGGGGCGCCCCCTAAATGACCGAAAAGGGAAGCGCCTTGGGTCGCCTCTCCTCCATATTGGTGGGATGTGATTCGGGCTGTGACGGCCGTCACACCCCTCAACAATCAGCGCTTTAGGGCGTCAGAAGTCGCGGCTGCCGCCACTGACCGGCGTCGCCAGAAGCCCGCGCAGCTTGGCGCGGAAGGCGTCGAGCTCCGGTCCGGACAGGAGCGAGGACGCCGCAAAATTCACCGAATTGAGGCTGACGGCCATGCCGCTGCGATAGACCTCGAAATGCAAATGCGGCCCAGTCGACAGGCCGGTCGTACCGACATAGCCGATCACCTGACCCTGCACGACGCGCTCGCCCGGGCGCACGGCGACGCGGCTCATATGCGCATAGCCGGTGCCAAGGCCGCCCGCATGGGCGAGCTTGACCATATTGCCATAACCCCCGGCCCAGCCCGCAAGCGTGACGGTGCCATCGGTGACGGCGCGGATGGGGGTGCCAGTGACGGCGGCATAGTCCGTCCCCTTGTGGAAGCGCGAATAGCCGAGCAGCGGGTGGAAGCGCATCCCGAAGCCCGAGGAGATGCGCGCGGCCGCGACCGGACGCACCATGCCTTCGCGCCGCTGGCCGACGCCTGCGGCATCATACCAGTCGGTCCGGCCGCCAATCGTCCAGGGGATCATCCGGATGGCGCGGTTGCCGCGATGGATGCCGACATAGAGCAGCTGGCCCGTCTTCACCTCACCGGTTTCGGCGCGCTGATGTTCGACGATCAGGTCGAAGCGGGCGTCCGGACTGAGGTCCCGGTCGAAATCGACCTTGCTGGAAATCGCACGGATAAAGGCCTGCGCCACGCCCGACGGGACGCCGGCCGCACGCGCCGAGCGATAAAGGCTGTCACCAACCCGGCCGACGATGCGCAGCGGCGTTGCATCGACGCGGACCGGCATCTGCACCATCTGCAGGCGGCCGCCGACATTGGCGATGCGGACATTGAGATCAAAGCGCGCGCGCACATCGAGCGACTGGAGCGGGCGTGCGATGTTGCGCGAGGCCCGCGGCCCGAGCACGATCGGCATCACCGTCCCCGGCTCGATGCCCGACAGGGGCGCGACCGAGGCGACGAGGCTTGCCGCGCGACTGGCTTCACCCGGCGAAACGCCCGCACGCTCCAGCACACGGGCAAAGCCGTCGCCCTGGCCGATGGTGGTCGTCAGTTCGATGGTCGGGCGTTCGGGGGCGTCCTGAAGCGGCACGACAAGGTCGTTAGCCGCCATCCGCTTGCCGCTGTTCGCCCCGAAGGCGAGCGGGGCGATGGCCTGGGCACGGGCTTCATCGCGGGCCTTGCCGGTGACGGGAGCAGGTGTCCGGCCGACGAGCGGGTGGAGACCCGGCGCCATGGCGATGGTCGCAGCGCACAGGGCAAGGCAGGTTGCAACGCCCCGGAACCAGCGCGCGGTGCCGATGTCGGCGCCCAGATCAGGCACGAGATCAAGGTGATGCAGCCGGTCGAGCGCGTGATCGATCCGGCCGCGCCAGGTCGACAGGTCGTGCGGCACCGGCATGGCATGGTCAAGCGACAACGCCATCGTCGCGCCAAACGCGCCAAGGCCCTGCTCATTCCGTTCAAACAAGGTGTGTGAGGCCCTTCCCGACCGCGATCCCGTTATGTCTCCTGTAAACACCATTGGTTAATGTCAAACTTATGATTGACCCGGATGCGTGGCATCACGCCCATCTGTGCGAAATTGCGGAAGAACCGACGCCATTCGTCCCGACCCGGCACGTTTTGCCCTTGCGAAACCGGTTGGGTGTGGCAATCTGGGACCAATGAGCCAACGTGCCAGTTCCGGCATCACGGCGGTGCTCGGGCCGACCAACACGGGCAAAACGCACCTCGCGGTTGAGCGGCTTTGTGCGCATTCTTCAGGCATCATGGGCTTTCCGCTGCGGCTTCTGGCGCGCGAGGTCTATGACCGCGTCGTCCGCATCAAGGGGGAGAAACAGGTCGGCCTGATCACGGGCGAGGAACGCATCCTGCCGCCCGACGCCCGCTGGCTTCTCTGCACGGCGGAATCGATGCCGACCGACCGCGACGTCGCCTTTGTCGGCCTTGACGAGGCGCAGCTGGGCATCGATGCCGAGCGCGGCCATGTGTTTACCGATCGCCTGCTGCAGGCGCGCGGCCGCGAGGAAACAATGATCCTCGGCTCGGAAAGCCTGAAGCCCATTGTCCGCACGCTGCTGCCCGATGCAGAGATCATCACGCGGCCCCGCTTTTCGCAGCTCACCTATGCGGGCGCCAAGAAGCTGTCCCGCCTGCCGCCGCGCACCGCCATCGTCGCCTTCTCGGCCGAGCATGTGTACGCGGTCGCCGAAATGCTGCGCCGGACGCGCGGAGGCTGCGCCGTCGTCATGGGCGCGCTGTCGCCTGCAACGCGCAATGCGCAGGTCGCGATGTATGAGGCGGGCGAGGTGGACTATCTCGTGGCGACCGACGCCATTGGCATGGGTCTCAACATGGATGTCGGCCATGTCGCCTTTGCGAGCCTCGCCAAGTTTGACGGCAAGCGGCAGCGGCGGCTGCATCTGGCGGAAATGGCACAGATCGCGGGGCGCGCCGGGCGCCACCAGCGCGACGGGACGTTCGGCGTGCTCGCGGGTGGGCCGGATGAAGCCGCCTTTTCCGAGCAGGAGATCGAACGGATCGAGGAGCATCGCTTCAACCCGCTCGACCATCTGATGTGGCGGAACAGCGATCTGGATTTCGGGTCGCTGGAGCGGCTCGCCACGTCGCTGGAGGTCAAGCCCGACAACCCCATTCTGCGTGCGGCGCCCGAGGCGATTGATCTTGCCGTGCTGCGCCTCCTCACGCGCGACCGGGCGGTGCAGGACCGCGCACGGGACCCGCGCATGGTGAAGCGGCTCTGGGCTGCCTGTGGCCTGCCCGATTTCCGCAAGGTCGGCGCGGACCATCATGCCCGGCTGGTCGGGCAGATCTTTGCCTTCCTGTCAGAAGGCGCAGGGCAGATCCCCGCCCCCTGGTTTGCGCAGCAGATTGCGCGGCTCGACACGGTTCAGGGCGATGTCGAAACGATTGCCGCGCGGATTTCGGAAGTGCGCACCTGGGCCTATGTCGCGCAGCGCGCCGACTGGCTGGCAGACGCCCCCCTCTGGGCGGAACGGACGCGCACGCTGGAACTGAAGCTGTCGGATGCGCTCCATGCGCGGCTGACCGAGCGCTTCGTGGACCGGCGGACCTCGGTCCTTATGAAGACCGTCGGCCATGATCCCGCCTTGCTCGACGTGCAGGTGGACGCCGATGGCCGCGTGCTTGTCGATGAGGAAATGATCGGCACGCTGTCGGGCTTCACCTTTACCCCCGATGCCGCCGCGCGCGGCAAAGACCATAAGCGGCTTCTGGCCGCGGCCGACCTTCGTCTGCCCAAGGAACTGGCGCGCCGCGCACAGAAGCTCGCCCAGTCCGCGGATGGTGCCTTTGCGCTCGTGACCGAACCCGGCACGCCCGTCCGCATCCTGTGGGACCGGGTCGAGATTGCGCAGCTGAAGCCGGGCAAGACGCTGCTCGCCCCGCGCCTCGCGCTCCCGCCTTCGATTTCGCGGCTGGATCCGGCGAGCCGGACGCTGATCGAGGACAGGCTGGACCTGTGGTTCGACCGGACGATTGCCCCGCGTCTGGCCGCTCTGGGGAGGATCGCCGCCGCCTCGACCGATCCGCAGACGCCCGCCAGCCTGCGCGGCATCCTTGCCCAGCTTGCGGAACATGGCGGCGTCCTGGATCGTTCGGGCGTGGATGAAGCCCTTGTGTCCCTCGACCGGTCGCACCGCCAGGCGCTCCAGCGTCTCGGCGTCACGCTGGGCGCGCTCGATCTGTTCCTGCCGGTGCTGCTGAAGCCCGAGCCGACGCGGCTGCGGCTTGCGCTCTGGGCGGTCCGCAAGGGGCAGCCCATGCCGCCCTTGCCGCTGCCCGGCCTCGGCCTGCTCGACAAGCCCGCCCCTACGCTCGCCGAGGCCGCACTCCGCGCCGGTTTCCGCCGCTTTGGCGATCAGATGCTGCGCGTCGATCTGGTCGAGCGCATCGCCCGCGCGGCGCATGATGCGCGCGGCAAGGAGCGGACGACGGCGGTCGATCCCGCACTTGCCGTCTCGCTCGGCGTGGGCGGCGCGACCTTTGCGCGCCTCATGCGCGCGCTTGGCTTCCACCCCGTGGGCGATGCGCAGGCCAATCAGTGGCGCTGGCGCGGACGCCCGCGACGGACCCGCCCCCCCACCCCGGTCAATGCGGCCTTCGCCGTGCTCGGCCAATTGAAGCGATAGGAGTTTATGCGGCTCGACAAATTTCTCTTCTTCGCCCGGCTCACCAAAACCCGCACGCTTGCACAGCAAATCGTGGGAGAAGGCCGGATCCGCCTCAACGGCCAGAATGTGACGCGCGCCCATACCGATGTGGGCCCGGGAAGCGTCATCACCATCCCCCTGCACGGCGCGGTGCATGTCATCCGGGTGGAGGCGCTGCCCCAAAGGCGGGGACCTGCGGAAGAAGCAAGAGGCACTTATCGAGAGCTTGCGCCCCCACAGCCGATTGACGGCGCCGTTGCCGCCTTCTAACGAACCGGGAAACTACACATTCCGGAGGACCCGCAATGACCTATGTCGTGACCGAAGCCTGCATCAAGTGCAAGTATATGGATTGCGTGGAGGTCTGCCCTGTCGACTGCTTCTACGAAGGCGAGAACATGCTCGTCATCAACCCCAATGAATGCATCGATTGCGGCGTGTGCGAACCGGAATGCCCGGCCGAAGCCATTCTGCCCGACACCGAAAGCGGCCTTGAAAAGTGGCTGGAGCTGAACTCCACCTATTCGGCCAGCTGGCCCAACGTCACCCGCAAGGGCGACCAGACGCCGGCCGACGCTGACGATCACAAGGGCGAAGAGGGCAAGTACGACAAGTACTTCTCTGCCGAGCCCGGCGCGGGCGACTGAGCCAAGCCCTCCAGAACTGCGACGAAATGAGGCCAAATGGCATGCCGGGGTACCCTCGTTCCCCGGAAACTGCCCCCTTTGCGCCGCAATCGCTTGGCAATGACGCATGACGCGTTAAGGATAGAGACATGACAGATCGACAGACAACGTTCGACAAGGTCGCAGAGCTGATTGAACCCTTCAACAAAAAGGGTGTCGCGCTGAGCGATGCGACCACGTTCCAGCATGATCTCGAATGGGACAGCCTGACCGTCATGGATTTTGTCGCAGCGGTCGAGGATGAGTTCGACATCATCATCACGATGAACATGCAGGCCGAAATCGAAAATGTGGGCCAGCTGATCGACGCGGTGATCAAGCTGGGCAGTTAAGCAAGCGTTTTCCGTCGCCCCGGGCGTGCTTCCGGGGTCGTGTCAGCCAGAACGGGAGTCTGGCGGACAGGGTGCCGGGGGCCAAGTCGGCACGACGCAACGGGAAGAAAGAAAATGACTGATCTTTTCTCTAAGTTTGATCCGCTGATCCAGCAGCGCGAAGGGTTGCTCGCCACCGGCGTGCGCGACCCCTTCTCGCTGGTCATGGAAGAGGTGAAGTCGCCGACCGTCGCCGTGTGCAACGGCCGCGAGACCATCCTGCTCGGCACATACAATTACATGGGCATGACCTTTGACCCCGACGTCATCGCGGCGGGCAAGAAGGCGTTTGACGAATTCGGCGCCGGGACAACAGGCAGCCGCGTGCTCAACGGCACCTTTCGCGACCACCGTGATGTCGAAGAGGCGCTGAAGGAATTCTACGCCATGGATCATGCCATGGTGTTCTCGACGGGCTATCAGGCCAATCTCGGCATCATTTCGACGATTGCGGGCAAGGGTGACTATATCATCCTCGACATCGACAGCCACGCGTCCATCTATGACGGCTGCAAGATGGGCGATGCCGAAGTCGTGGCCTTCCGCCACAATGACGTGGAAGCGCTCGAAAAGCGGCTGAAGCGCCTGCCCCCGGAAGCCGGCAAGCTGGTCGTTCTGGAAGGCGTCTATTCGATGCTCGGCGATGTGGCCCCGCTCAAGGAGATGGTCCGCATCGCCAAGGAAGCCGGCGCGATGGTGCTCGTCGACGAAGCCCATTCGATGGGCTTTATCGGCGAACATGGCCGCGGCGTCGCCGAGGAACAGGGCGTCATCGACGATGTCGATTTCATCATCGGGACGTTCTCAAAATCGGTCGGCACCGTTGGCGGCTTCTGCGTGTCCAACCACCCGAAGTTTGAGGTCATGCGCCTCGTCTGCCGCCCCTATGTCTTCACAGCGGCGCTCCCGCCCAGCGTGATGGCAAGTTCGGCCACCTCGATCCGCAAACTGATGCACGGCAGCAACAAGCGCGCGCATCTGTGGGAAAATTCGAAGACCCTGCACAAGGGCCTGCGCGACCTTGGCTTCCAGCTGGGCACCGAAACGCCGCAAAGCGCGATCATTGCGGTGATCATGCCCGATCTGGAACGCGGCGCGATGATGTGGGAGGCGCTGCTCGACAACGGGCTGTACGTCAACCTCGCCCGCCCGCCGGCAACCCCTGCGGGCATGACCCTCCTGCGCTGTTCGCTCTGCGCCGAACACACGGCCGAGCAGGTGCAGGACATTCTGAAACGGTTCGCTGCGGCGGGCCGGGCGACGGGTATTCTTTCCTAATGATCCTCGTCGTCGACGACGACGCCCGCATCCGGATTGCCACGGCGGGCGCGCTTTCAGCGATGGGGCATGAGGTGCTGTCCGCCTGTGACGGCACCGAAGCCCTCACCATCTGTTCGAGCCGCAACGACATCAAGCTCGTCGTGACTGATGTGCTGATGCCCGGCATGCGCGGGCCGGATTTCGTCGCCCGCGCCCACGCCGAACGCCCTGATCTGCGTGTCGTCTATATGAGCGGCGATATCGGCGACACGCCGCCTGAAGCCTTTGGCGGCTGGCCGCTTTTGCCCAAGCCGTTTACCGCAGCGACCTTATCCGAAGTCGTCGGGCAGGCGCTGGCAGGGTAGACCGCCGCGCTCACCCTGTGCCTGTCGAAGGGTGTTGGGGGACAGGCTTCGACAAGCTCAGCCTGAGCGCGCCGCTTTGCGCACGCACTAACGCCTGCTCCGTTTGCCCTGAGCCTGTCGAAGGGCCGTACTTCCTCTTTTTACAAAGGTGCAAAGAAAAGGGCAGTCCTTCGACAGGCTCAGGACAAACGGATGTTGGGATGCGCGCCCCGCCGTTTTACCCGAATATCCGCCCGAAGAAGCTGCGATCCGACAGCACTTCCTGCGCGCAATTGTGGCCCGGCGCCCCCGTGACGCCGCCGCCCGGATGTGAACCTGCCCCGCACATGTAGAGCCCGTCGACCGGCCCGCGATAGGCGCCATGACCGAGCATCGGCCGCGCGGACCAGAGCTGATCGAGCGACATGTTGCCGTGCATGATGTCCCCACCCGCGAGGTTGAACTTGCGCTCCAAACCCTTGGGCGACAGCACCTGCTGGCCAAGGATCGAGGCACGGAAGCCGGGGGCATAAGCCTCCACCGTATCGATGATCGTGTCGGCGGCCTTGCCTTCCTCCGCATCCCAGTCGCGCCCATCGGGCAGGACCGGCGCAAACTGCTGGCAGAAGAGCGAGGCGACGTGCTGGCCCGGAGGCGCAAGGCTGTCATCGACGGTCGACGGGATCAGCATCTCGACGATCGGCTTCTTCGACCAGCCATAGGCCTTTGCGTCGATGAACGCCTGATCCATGTAATCAAGCGTCGGCGCAATGATGATTCCCGACTGGTGATGCTCGCCCGGTTCGGGCAGGCAGGTGAACTTCGGCAGTTCGGACAGCGCGACGTTCATGCGGAACGTGCCTGACCCCACCTTGAAGCCCTTCATGCGGCGCTTGAATTCAGGCGCCAGATCGCCGTCTGCAAACATCTTGTCGTAGAGGATCTTGGGGCCGACGTTGGAGATGACGCGGTCGGCGATCACCTCTTCGCCGCTTTCGAGCTTCACGCCCGCGACCTTGCCGCCGTTGACGAGCACGCGCGCGACGGGCGCCTCAAGGCTGATCTCGACGCCCAGCGCGGTGACGACACGCGCCATCGCCTGCGTGATCGCACCCATGCCGCCAATGCTGTGGCCCCAGGCGCCCTTCTTCCCGTTCACTTCGCCAAAGACGTGGTGGAGGAGGACATAGGCGCTGCCCGGCGTGTCGGGGGAAGCATAGTTGCCGACGACCGCGTCAAATCCGAATGCGGCCTTGACCGCCTCGCTCTCAAACCAGCTGTCGAGCAGGGTGCGCGCCGACTTGGTAAAGAGGTCGAGCACGTCGCGCTGCCGTTCGAGCGAAAGCCCGGCCAGCTTGCGCCCCTGCATGGCAGCATCGATCAAGGTCTTGATCCCGCCGCCGAGATTGGGCGGCGTCTTCATCGCGAGATCGCGCAGCACGTCGGCCACGACCTCCAGCGAGTCATAATAGTCAGGCAGCACATCGGCATCGTGCGTGGAGAAGCGGCGGAACTCCGCCTGCGTCCGCTCCAGCCCGCCGCCGAGCTTCAGATAGCCGCCATCTTCCTGCGGCAGGAAGTTGGAGATCGGCCGTTCGATGACGCGATAGCCTTCGTCCTCCAGCTTCATGTCGCGGATGACCTGCGGCTGCAGCAGGCTGACCGTATAGCTCGCGACCGAATTGCGGAAGCCGGGGTGGAACTCCTCGGTCACGGCGGCGCCGCCCACGACATCGCGGCGCTCGACAATGCGGACCTTCAGCCCGGCCCGGGCGAGGTAGAAGGCGCAGACAAGGCCGTTATGGCCCGCGCCGATGATGACGGCGTCGTACTTGGTGGTCATTTCAATTCCTCCTCGCGTCCCAAATTCCGCTCGGGCTGAGCTTGTCGAAGCCCTGCCCTTCCGCCTTGGCGCCAAGCGAAGAACGGCCCTTCGACAGGCTCAGGGCGAGCAGTTTGGGGTACATGTTTATCTCTGGCTCCACCCGACAGGCGGACGCTGTTCCAGCCGCGCTTCGGGGATGATCTCGCGCATCTTCCGGCAGAAGCTCTTGAGGCAGACTTCCTTGTCGGAGAGCGGCCCAATCGAGAAGGTCTGGCTCGCCATCCCCTCCTGCACGCGCGAAATGAGGGCGGTGTCCTCCGCATTGACCTGGCGGTTGATCCGCCAGTTGAGGTAACGCGCCGCGCGCATCTCCCGCCGGTCATCCGGCAGAACGTAGGAGATTTCACGGATGAGGCAGCTGGTCGGGCCTGTCGGCAGCCACTGCATGAAATCGACCTGATCGGGGTAAATGTCGAACGCGACCGTCGGCCAGAGCTTGAAATAGAGCCAGTGGCGCTGGCTGGCCTCGGGCAGATGCGGCACCGGCGGCAGCAGCTTTTGATACAGGCGTTCCGACCAGTTGGACGAGGGGCGGTCTTCCATATCCCCCCACATGCGGTCGACATGCGGCTGCGCCTCCACGCCGTAGCTCTTGCCGAACAGACGCGTGAGGCCAGGATGCGAGACGGGGATGTGCAGCCCGTCCGAATAATTGTCGCCGACATTCTTCCAGTTGACGCTGCGCGGACGCAGCGTGACGCGGCCCAGCGCCTCGAGCTTTTCAAACTGATAGGGCGCAACCATCGCCTCATAGGGCGCCATCATCTCGGCCACGCTTGGCCCGCCACTTTCGAGGCGCACGAAGATGAAGCCGCGCCAGATCTCGCACTCGACCGGCACCAGCCCGGCCTTGCCTTTGTCGAGCGTGGGGTAGGTCGCGCTGTCGGGCACCCCCGTCAGGCGGCCGTCCAGCTCATAGGTCCAGGCGTGGTAGGGGCAGATCAGCTTCTTCGCGCAGCCCGACGACCCATCCACAAGGCGGCTCCCGCGATGGCGGCAGACATTGGTGAAGGCGCGCACCACGCCGTCCGTCCCGCGCACGACGATGACGCTTTCGCCGATATAGTCGAGGCTGTGCCAGTCCCCCGTATTCGGCGCATCGCTGACATGGCAGACGACCTGCCAGCTCGGGCGGAAGACGCGATCCACCTCAAGCGCTGCAAACTCCGGATCATGATAGGTCCAGGCCGGAAGGCTCCAGCCGTCCAGATCGTCATTTTCATTTGAAGGCGTGTATGCGGTGGCCATTGCGTTTCCCTGTTATACGATTGTATAACAAGTCTGTGAACGCCACGCAAGCCAAGGAACCACGGGCACAATTCCACCGCGCCCCCGCCGATGAGCGGCGGCTGGCGCTGATCGATGCGTGCGCGGCGACGCTGGCCAGAAAGGGCGCGCATGGCACCTCGGTCCGCGAAATCTGCGCGGCGGCTGGCGTCTCACCCGGTCTGCTCCGGCATTATTATGCGGGCATCGATGAACTGGTCGCCGAGACCTATCGCGTCGTCGGCGCACGGGTGCAGGCGGCGCTAAACGATGCGGTGGATGCCGCCGACGCCACCCCCGAAGCGCGGCTGATCGCCTATCTCGCTGCGAGCTTCGCGCCACCCATTGCCGATGCCGACCTGCTGTCCACCTGGCTCGCCTTCTGGAGCCTGACGCGCACCGACGCCGGGATCGCACGGCTGCACCATGAGATTTACGCCGAAAACCGGATCACGCTGGAGAAGCTGCTCGATGCCTATGCGCCGGGGGCCGACCACCGCCTGTCCGCCGTCGCGCTGACGGCATTGGTGGACGGCCTGTGGCTGGAGCTGAGTTTGGGCAATGCCCCGTTCACGCCGGACGAGGCAACGGCACTCGCGCGGAGGTGGCTGGCGACGCTGATCCCTGGTTGACCAACCAACCCCGTTCGTCCCGAGCGACGTCGAGGGACCTCTGCACAAGCGTGTCTCGACGTCGCTCGACACACACGGAGTTTGGCAGAACCAAAGGGAGAAAGGCCGTCACGCCAGCTTGCCATCCCGGTGAATGCGGATGCCCGTCAACAGGCTGTCGGCAATCTGCCGCGCCCGCGCCGCCACCATTTCCGACGCGTCGGGATGCGGCTCAATCGCCTTGAGCGTTTCATCGAACAGCATCAGCCAGCGCTGGAACTCGGGCGCCTCAATGTCGGCAATGGCAATGTGCTTGGCCATCGGATTGCCGGTGAAGGTGCCGCTGGCGTGGAGCACAGAGGCCCAGAAATGCTTCATCTGATGCAGGTGCTTGGGCCAGTCCGTGATGCGCGCGTTGAAAATCGGACCGAGCACCGCGTCTTTCCGGATGCGGCCATAGAAGCTGTCGACCAGCAGGGCGATATAGGCCGCATCGACGCCGACCGCCTCTGCGGCGTCCCGGCGGGCCTGTCGCGCAGCGATGGCGGGTCGAACCTGATCCATGGACCCAAGATAAGGCCGCGGGGGTGATTTCCCAATGGCTTTACATCCGATAAGGCACCCATGATAATTCAGAGCACAAGATTCATGGGAGAGATGAGATGGCCACAGTGATCCAGACCAACAGCGTCGCCAATGACGACCATATCCGGGGCGCGGTGAGTGCCGAGGAGTGGGCCGTCCGCGTTGATCTCGCCGCCGCCTACCGCCTCGTTGCGCTCTATGGCTGGGACGATCTGATCTTCACACACCTGTCCGCCCGCGTGCCGGGGCCGGAGCATCACTTCCTCATCAATCCCTATGACATGATGTTTGAGGAGATCACCGCCTCCTCGCTCGTGAAGATCGATGTCGAGGGCCAGCCGGTCGTGCCGACGTCGCACCCGGTGAACCCGGCGGGCTTCGTCATCCATTCCGCGCTGCACATGGCGCGCGAGGATGCGCATGCCGTCATGCACCTCCACACGCCGCATGGTCAGGCGGTGAGCGCGATGGCGGACGGACTGCTGCCGCACACGCAGACGGCGATGATCGCGCAGCATGATGTCGCCTATCATGAGTATGAAGGCATCGCGACCTACCTTGAGGAGCGCGTGCGGCTGGTCGAGGATATGGGCACCAAGAACGCCATGATCCTGCGCAACCACGGCACGCTGGCCGTGGGCGAAACCGTCGCTCAATGCTTCCTGCGCCTCTATTTCCTCGAGCGCGCCTGTGAAGCGCAGGTGAAGATGCTGAGCGCGGGACGCGATGGGCTCTACAACCCGCCGCAGGGCACGCCGGAAAAGGTCGAGTCGCAGTCCAACGGCCCGGGCATGAGCATGGTCGCCGATCACCTCGCCTGGCCTGCCCTCTTGCGCAAGCTCGACCGGATCGACCCCAGCTTCCGCAACTAGGGGCTCGGCGCAACGAGGCCGCTTCCGCCGGGCGGCGCGCAGCGTTAGGCTGGGTCATGACAGACTCAGCCATGACCTATGCGCGCTACCTCGCGCTTGATGACCTGCTCGCCTGCCAGCACCCGCGTTCGGATGCCGATGACGAGCTGCTGTTCATCATCATTCACCAGACCAAAGAGCTTTGGCTCAAGCAGATCATCCGCGAATTGCGGCTGGCCAAGGCACAGGTGCAGGCGGACCAGCTCGTCCCCGCCTACAAGGCGCTCGCCCGCGTCAGCCGCATTCAGGCGGTGATGACGTTGAGCTGGGATGTCCTCTCCACGATGACGCCCAGCGACTATACGCGGTTTCGCGACGTGCTGGGGCCAAGTTCGGGCTTCCAGTCGGACCAGTTCCGCACGGTCGAATATCTGCTCGGGATCAAGGACGGCAGCTTCCTGCGCTTTCAGGAGGACCGCCCGGTGGCGCAGGCCGCGATGCGGAGCGCGCTGGAGGAACCGGGCCTGTGGGACGATGTGATCGCCGCGCTCGCCCGCGCGGGCTTTGCCCTTCCCGCCGACCTGCTCGGCCGCGACATGACGGCGGCCTACACCCCCCATCCGGCCGTCGAAGAAGCCTTCCTTGCGGTCTATCGCGCGCCCGAACGCTGGTGGGATCTCTATCAGCTCGCTGAAAAGCTTGTCGATCTCGACGACGCAATGGCCAGCTGGCGGCACAAGCACATCCTGACGGTCGAGCGCGTGATTGGCGGCAAACCGGGAACCGGCGGCACGGCAGGCGCGTCTTACCTCAAAGGCACACTCGCGAAGCGGGCCTTCCCCGAACTGTGGAGTTTGAGGACACGGTTGTGAGGTTTGAGAAAGGCGCGCTCGCCCTGAGCCTGTCGAAGGGCTGCCCTTGTTGTTGGCCAAGATGGAAGGACGAGGCTTCGACGAGCTCAGCCTGAACGGAAGAGTAAATATGACCAGCTACAAACACCTCTTCACCCGGTCCCTCTCCGCAGCCCCGGAGCGGCTGCATTTTGCCGCACACAGCCACCATCTCTGGCCCGATGCGAGCTTTGACGGGCAGATGGCGTGCTGGAGCGATGCCGCTTCGCTGGCCGATCACAAATGGGACAAGGTGATGGGCCCCATATGGGCAGAGGCGCAGCAGCACATTGCCGCCGAGCTGTCGCTGCCCGATCCGTCGAGCATCTGTTTTTCGCCCAACACGCATGACTTCCTTGTCCGGCTTGTTTCCTCGCTGCCCGACCGGCCGGTGCGTGTGCTGGCCACCAATGGGGAGTTTCACAGCTTCTCCCGCCAGATGGCGCGCTGGGTGGAGGCAGGCGAGGTCATCCTCGATCTGGTCGCACCGCCGGATCTGATGACGGCTGCCTGGGCGGGCGGACATGATCTCATCTTTGCAAGCCAGGTGCTGTTCGGCACGGGCGAGGTCATTGCCGATCTCGATCTGCTGGCGAGCCTCGGGCGACCCGAAGGGCCGTGGGTCGTCATCGACGGCTATCACGGCTTCATGGCGCTGCCGACCGACCTGTCCCATGCGGGCGCGCACGCCTTCTACCTGGGCGGCGGCTACAAATATGCGATGGCGGGCGAAGGCGTCGCCTTTCTCCACGCGCCGCCGGGCTTTGCGGCACGGCCCGAAATCACCGGCTGGTACGCGGCCTTTGACGCGCTGTCCGAAAGCGGCGGCGGCGTCAGCTATGCGCCCGATGGCCGCCGCTTCCTTGGGAGCACCTTCGACCCATCGGGCCTGTACCGGTTCAACGCGGTGCGCCGCAGGCTCGCGGAAGAGGGGCTGACGACCGCAGCAATTTCAGCCCATGTCACGGCGCTGCAACAGCAGTTCGCGACAAGCGCCGCGATGCCCGGTTTCTCTCTTCTCAATCCCGTTGGCGACGGCGCGCAGGCGCGCTTTCTGGCCTATCGGGGGACGAAGGCCGCGTCGCTCCAGCAGCAGCTCACCGCCCGGCACGTCGTCACCGACGTGCGCGGCGACGTGCTCCGGATCGGCTTTGGCCTCTATCATGACGAAGAGGATGTTGACCGGCTCGTCCGGATCGTCGCAAGGTGCGACATGGCCACAGGGGATTGAACCAGATGACTTTTCGCATTCACCGCCGCGCTCTGATCGCGACCGCAGGCTATGGCCTTGGCGGCCTGCTGCTGCCCGGCGGGAAGCTGGCGGCACAGGCGCTGCTCGGCCTGACCGGCTTTACGCACAATGTGGCCTCGGGCGAGCCGGGACCGGATACGATGCTGCTGTGGACCCGCTATGTCAGCGTGACCGGCAGCCCGTCCAAGGTGCGGGCCGAAGTGTCCGAGACGCGCGACTTTGCCAAGATCGTGACCGGCGGTCAGATGATCACCGGCCCGTGGCGCGACCACACCGTCAAGATCACGGTGGACGGTCTCCAGCCCGGCCGCACCTATTTCTACCGCTTCATCGCGCCTGACGGAACGCTCTCCCCCATCGGGCGGACCAAGACGCTGCCCGTCGGCAAGACGTCCAAGTTCAACATCGCGATCTTCTCCTGCTCCAACATCGGCTTCGGCGAATTCAACGCCTATGGCCATGCCGCAGCGCGCGACGACATCGACCTGACGCTCCACATGGGCGACTATATCTATGAATATGGCCGCGGCGGCTATGATGGCGGTGCCAAATTTGCCGCGCGCCTCTTCCCGGCCGGCGAATGCTATTCGCTGGCCGATTATCGCCTGCGCTATGCGAGCTATCGCGCCGATCCGCAGCTGCAGGCGCTTCATGCCAATTTCCCGATGATCGCCAACACCGACGACCATGAAACCGCCAATGACAGCTGGGAAGGCGGCGCGCAGAACCACACGCCGGACGAAGGCGACTGGCCTGTCCGTCGCAATGCCGCGATGCAGGTATGGCGCGAATGGCTGCCCGTCGGCGAACAGCCGTGGAAGGCGTATGAGATTGGCGATCTGGCCACCTATTTCCGCACCGATACGCGGGAAATTGCACGGTCCAAGCCTTATTGGGCAGGCGATCTGCTGCGCGCGGCTGACCCGGCCAAGGCGCTCGCCGAGTTCCGGGACGGCGCGTGGCAGGATCCATCCTCGACCATGTTCGGCACCGAACAGGAAAGCTGGCTGTACCATCAGTTCGGACGCACCAAGGCGCTGTGGAGCATCCTCGGCGTGGGGACCAACATGGGCTATAATTACACGCCCGAAGAGGCGCTCAACTGGTTTGCGCCCGACGCGCCGGACTATCGGAAGAACTATGCGCGCCAGGGCATTGCCGCCGCCAAGGCCGGGCTCCCCTATAATTTCGACAATTGGGGTGGCTATCCGCAGGCGCGCAGCCGTGTGCTCTCCGCCGCGCAGAAGAATGACCTCAACCTCGTCGTCGTCACCGGCGACAGCCACAATGCCTGGGCGTTCGACCTGCCCGAAGGCGGCAAGCCCGCCGGGATCGAATTTGGCGGCCACAGCGTAAGCTCTCCGGGGCTTGAATCCTCAACTGTCGGCGTCGATCCCAAGCGGGTCGCCGCCGATATTCTGGCGCGCAACAAGCAGGAGCTGCGCTGGGTCGACACGTCCAACCGCGGCTATATGCACCTGTCGCTCACGCAGAAGGCGGCGACCAACGAATGGGTGTTCATGGACACGGTCAAGGATCTGTCGCTGCGGACGAAGCCGAGCGCCAGGATGGCCGTCCGTCCGGGCCGCAAGGTGCTTGAACAGGCATGAGGCGGCTGGTCTCAGCGCTGCTGCTGGCCGCCTTCATGGCGACCAGCGCCGCTGCGGGGACCACCTATGTCCGGGCGGGCCGCCTTCTCGACGTCGAGACGGGCAAGGTCCGCACCGGCCAGTGCATCACGATCGTCGCAGAGCGGATCACGCAGGTCGCACAGTGCGGGCCCGCACCCAAAGGCGCGACGGTCGTTGACTGGCGCAAATACACCGTCCTGCCCGGTCTGATCGATCTGCACACGCATCTGGCCGATGTCGGCCAGGGCGCGGACATTGCCGAACCGATCAAGACGGGTCCGGCCGAAACCGCCTTTATCGGCGCGAAGAATGCGCGTGACACACTGCGGGCCGGGTTCACAACCGTGCGCGATGTCGGGACGTTCCGCGTCTTTTCCGACGTGAAGCTGCGCGACGCGATCGACAGGGGGCTGATCCCCGGGCCCCGGATGGCGGTTGTCGGCACCTATCTGACGATCCCCGGCGGGGGCGGGGAGATCAACGGCCTGCCCCCCGGGACCGTCCCCGACGAAATGCGCTTCGGCGTCGTCAGAACCCCCGAAGAGGCACGCGCTAAGGCCGAGGCGCTGTTCAAGGGCGGGGCCGATTTCCTGAAGCTGATCGCGACCGGCGCGGTCCTTGCCATCGGCACCGAACCCGGCCAGCCCGAGCTGACCGAGGCTGAGATGCGCGCGGCGGTTGAAGTGGCGAAGGCGCACGGCAGCTATGCAACCGCCCACGCCCATGGCGCCGAAGGCATCAAGGCCGCCATCCGCGCAGGCGTCCGCTCCATCGAACATGCGAGCCTCATCGACGAGGAAGGCCTCGCGCTCGCCAAGGCCAAGGGCGTCTGGCTCGTCATGGATGTCTATAATGGCGACTGGATCGACGAAGTCGGCACCAAGGAAGGCTGGCCCGCCGAATATCTGCGCAAGAACCGCGAGACGACACAGATCCAGCGCGACATGTTCAGGAAAGGCGTGGAAATGGGGGCCCCGATCGCCTTTGGCACCGACAGCGGCGTCTATCCGCATGGCCTAAATGCCCGGCAGTTCGCCTATATGGTGCGCTATGGCATGACGCCGCTTCAGGCGATCCGCGCGGCGACACTGGACGCCGCCAAGGTCATGATGCGCGAGACGGACGTTGGGAGCGTGTCCGTTGGCAAGTTCGGCGATCTGATCGCAGTCGCCGGTGATCCGCTGAAGGACGTCCGCGCGCTGGAAACCATGGCGGGCGTCATCAAGGGCGGCAGCGTCGTCCGCTGACAGTCAGCGCAGCAGGATGTAGACGGCCACCGCGACGACGAAGCCCGCAAAGCCATAGCGCGCCACCTTGATGCGCGACGACAGCCAGCGCGAGACGGGCGCACCGACCAGCGATCCGATGGCGCCACCGCTGACAAGGGCGGCGAACAGCCCCCAATCGACCTGCCCGGATGCCGCGTAGGACGCGCTGGTCGCCCCGCCGAACAGCGTGACCGAGACGAGCGAGGAGGCCGACGCATTGGCCAGCGTCATGCCGGTGGAAGCCATCAGGCCCGGCGCGATGAGGAAGCCGCCGCCGATCCCGAAGAAACCGGCGGCGAGCCCCGCGACCAGGCCCACAGGGGCCAGCTTCAAAACCATTTTCGGCTGCAGGTGGACCGACGGGTCACCTTCCGACTTGCGGGGCAGGACCATCGAGACCGCAATGGCGATCATGGCGACGGCGAACCATTTGACGAGGTGCGCCCCATCCATCTGTTTGCCGAGGTGTGCGCCGATCAGCGACCCGGCCAGACCGGCGACCGCAAAGACGACGGCGCACGGCCACTTCACCCGCCCGGCGCGCGCCTGCACCGCAAGGCCTGTCGCGGCGTTGACCGCGACGGCCGCGGCCGACGTGCCGATGGCGATGTGCGGATTGGCGACCCCCACGACATAGAGCAGCCACGGCGTGGCAAGCACCGAGCCGCCGCCGCCGAAGACCGTCAGCAGCAGACCGACCAGCAGCCCGCCGAGCGATGCGAGGAGGTGCGCCATATCCATCAGGCGGCAGCCCTGCGGTTCCAGGGCGCCAGCATCAAAAGTCGCGCCATGCCGCAAAAACCGGTCGCGCCCGCAAAGGTCAGCCCTGCGCCGACAAAGGCCGAAAGACCGAAAAAGGCGGGTGCGACCGCAAAGCCCAGGATCACGCCCAGCAGAACCAGCGTGCCCGCCGCAATCTGGACCTGCCGCATGATTTCCAGCGGCGCCTTGGCATCCGTCGCGACCGGCAGGCCCGACTTTGTCCAGCCATCGAGCCCGCCTGACAGGACATAGGCGGCCCCGTTCACGCGCGCGGCAAGCCGGTCACACGCGCCCGCCGTCCGCATGCCCGAACGGCATGTGAAGATGACGTCTGCTTCGGGATCAACCTTCAGATGCGCGGCTTCCCAGCCGGACAGGGGGTAGGATTGCGCGCCGGGCACGTGACTACGGGCAAATTCATCGGGTTCCCGGATGTCGATCAGCGTCGCCCGACCGGAATCAAGCCGCGCCTTGACCTCTTCGGGCGACAAGGGGGTGAGTGTGGCAGTCATATTTGCGTCCTCATTTCTGGCGGACAGAAGAGGTCGGCGAGCGTTTCAAGCACGCGCAGAACCGCCGGGTCCGCCACACGGTAGTAGACGATCTGGCCGTCGCGGCGTGTGGCCACCGCGCCGTCTTCGCGCAGGATCGCCAGATGCTGCGACAGGGCGGATTGCGACAGGCCGATCCGCGGCTGCAATTCGCCAACGGACAATTCGCCTTCGAGGAGCTGGCACAGGATCATCAATCGGCGCTCATTGCCCAGAAGGCGCATGAGGGCCGCCGCGCGTCCGGCGCTGGCTTCAAAGAGCGAAAGCTCGAAACGTTCCAGATCAAACATGGGCCAAATATATCAGTTGATTCTAAATTAGCAAGTGCTAATATATGACCCATCGGCAGAAGGAGCCCCACCTCATGCATCCCCATGTTCACGGCATATTCGATGCGGCGACCAGCACGGTAAGCTACATTGTCCACGACCCGGCGACGCGGGCCGCGGCCATCATTGATCCGGTCCTCGACTTTTCGGCCCGCAACGCACGAGTCTCGACTGCGTCGGCCGATGCGCTGCTCGACCATGTCCGGGCGGAGGGCCTCGACCTCAAATATGTGCTCGAAACCCATGCCCATGCCGACCATCTGTCGGCGGCCCACCACATCCGGGAAAAGACCGGTGCCCCGGTCGTCATCGGGCGGCACATTATCGATGTGCAGGCGATCTTTGCCGACCTGTTCGAAGCCGACGATGTGGCGCGCGACGGCTCGGTGTTTGACCGTCTGGTCGCGGACGGAGATGCCCTGCCGCTCGGCGACCTGATGATCCAGGTGCTCCATACGCCGGGCCACACGCCGGCCTGCGTGACCTATGTCATCGGCGATGCGGCCTTTGTCGGCGATACCGTCTTCATGCCCGATTATGGCACCGCGCGCGCCGACTTCCCCGGCGGCGATGCGCGCACGCTATACCGCTCGATCCGCAAGATCCTCGCCCTGCCACCCGAAACGCGGCTCTTTACCGGCCATGACTATCCGCCCGAGACGCGGCCAACCCCGGCCTGGGAGGCCTCCGTCGCCGAGCACCGCGCCGCCAATATCCACGTCCATGACGGGATCACCGAGGACATGTTCGTCGCGATGCGCGAAGCCCGTGACAAAACGCTCGCCGCGCCCCTGCTCATCCTGCCGTCGCTGCAGGTCAACATCCGGGCGGGCAACCTGCCGCCCGCCACCCCGGACGGCCACGTCTATCTGCGCCTGCCCGTCAATGCGATCTGACCAATTGCAGGCGTTGCATCAGGGTCCTAGCGTGCGGCCATGAAGCCCAAGCTGCTGACGACCCTTCCGGCCTATACGGGCGCCGCCTTCCGGGCCGACGCCCTTGCCGGGATCACGGTCGCGATGGTGGCGATCCCGCTCAGCATCGCGATTGCCATCGCGTCGGGTACGGACCCCGCCAAGGGGCTGGTCACTGCCATCATCGGCGGGTTCCTGATCTCGCTTCTGGGCGGCAGCCGGGTGCAGATCGGCGGGCCGACCGGCGCCTTCATCGTCGTCGTCTACGGCGTGATTGCAGCGCACGGCTATGACGGGCTGGTGCTGGCCACGCTGATGGCGGGCGGGCTGCTTGTGCTGGCGGGCCTGCTGCGCGCCGGTGCGCTGATCGAACACGTGCCCGAGCCGGTCATTTCGGGCTTCACGATCGGCATCGGCATCATCATCGGCGCAAGCCAGCTGAAGGATTTTCTGGGCCTCAACATCGCGGCGCTGCCGTCGGAATTCCTGCCCAAGATGGCGGCGCTCTGGGCGGCGCGGGCATCGCTCAACCCGGCGGCGCTGGGCGTGGGCGTGGCCACCGTTCTCCTCATTGTCGGCCTGCGCAAAGCCGCCCCCAAACTGCCCGGACTGATCGTCGCGGTGGCACTGACGTCGGCGCTTGCGCTCATTCTGCCCGTTGACACGATCAGTGCACGTTATGGTGATCTGCCCGCCCATTTGCCGTTGCCGTCCTTCCCGCCGGTGACGCTGGCCCGGCTCATCGAGTTGCTGCCTTCCGCCATCGTCATCGCCTTTCTGGCGGGTGTAGAATCACTCCTCTCCGCAATCGTGGCCGACCGGATGATCGAAGGGTCGCACCGCCCCAATGCCGAGGTTCTGGCGCAAGGCTTTGCCAATATCGGCTCGGCACTTTTCGGGGGGCTGCCCGCAACCGGTGCCATTGCGCGCACGGCCACCAACATCCGCGCGGGCGCCCGGACGCCGGTTGCAGGGCTCGTCCATGCCGCGACGATCCTGATCGTCATGCTGGCCTTTGCCGGGCTTGCCGGGCGGCTCGCCATGCCGGCGCTCGCAGCACTCCTCCTGGTGACGGCGTGGAACATGATGGAGGTCCACCGCTGGCGCGGCTTTCTCCAACTGCCCAAGGATGAGCTGGCGCTGCTCGCGCTCACTCTGGTGCTCACCGTGCTGGCGGACCTGACCATCGCCATCGGCACGGGCGTCGTTCTCGGCCTTGTCCTGCGCCGCCTCAAGGGGCGCCACACGCCCGAGGACTGGACAGCGCCCGACCGTTAAGGACACTGTGACGGCTGAGAGGTTGCAATCCGGCAGGGCTGCGGCATTCTGCGTGCATGACCCTACCCACTGTCTGCATCATCGGCGCCGGTTGCTCCGGCTTTACCACCGCCAAACGGCTTCAGGATTTCGGCATTCCGTTCGAAATCTTCGAAGCGTCCGACAACATCGGGGGCAATTGGTATTACAACAACCCCAATGGCATGTCGGCCTGTTACAAGAGCCTGCACATCGACACGTCCAAATGGCGGCTGGCCTTTGAAGACTATCCGGTGCCGGAGGACTGGCCCGATTATCCCCACCACGCGCAGCTGCTTCAATATTTCCACGACTATGTGGACCATTTCGACCTCAGGAAGCACATCCGCTTCAACACCCGCGTCGAAAAGGCCGTGCGCAAGGCGGGCGGCGGCTGGACGGTCACGCTGTCGACCGGTGAGGTCCGCGACTATGACGCGCTCGCCGTCTGCAACGGGCACCATTGGGCCGCGCGCATCCCGCATTATCCGGGCCAGTTTGACGGCCCACAGATCCATTCGCACAATTATCGCAGCCCGTTCGAGCCGGTCGACTGTGTCGGCAAGCGCGTGCTCGTCGTCGGCATGGGCAATTCGGCGATGGATATCGCGTCCGAACTGTCGCAGCGCCCGATTGCGGAGAAACTCTTCGTCTCTGCCCGGCGCGGCGTCTGGGTGTTCCCCAAATATTATAAGGGCCAGCCGCTCGACAAGAATCCGGCCCCGGCCTGGATGCCCAAATGGCTGCGCCAGAAGCTGGGCGAAAAGATGATCAAGGGGCTGGTCGGCAAGATGAGCGACTATGGCCTGCCCGAACCCGAGATCAGCCCCTTCGAAAGCCATGGGACCGTCTCTGGCGAGTTCCTGCTGCGCGCAGGCTCGGGCGACCTCAGCATGAAGCCGGGCATAGACCGGCTGGAGAAGGATGGCGTCGTCTTCACCGATGGCAGCCGAGAGGCGATCGACATCATCGTCTGGGCGACGGGCTATGACATCAAATTCCCCTTCTTCGACGATCCGGGGCTGATGGCCGATGCCGACAACCGGCCGCCGCCGCTCTACAAGCGGATCATGAAGCCCGGCGTGCCCGACCTTTTCTATATCGGGCTGGCCCAGCCGCTGCCGACGCTCGTCAACTTTGCCGAACAGCAGTCCAAGCTCGTCGCCGCCTATCTCGCCGGGCACTATCTGCCGCCCGACGAGGCCGAGATGCACCGCGTCATCCGCGCCGATGAGGACTATTATACCGGCCAATATTATGCGGCGCGGCGGCACACGATCCAGCTCGACTTCGACCATTATTGCCGTGCGCTGAAGAAGGAACTGGCCAAGGGCGCGAAGCGCGCCGCCGCCAAGGGCAACCCCCTGCCCGTTGCAGGACGATCCAAAGAAGCCGCATGAGGCGCGCGCTGCTCGCCCCTGTCCTTGCAAGCCTTGCCGCACCCGCCTTTGCACAGGCGCTGGTCGTGCTGGGGGAGAATGAAAGCGGGCGGCAGATTCTGGTCGATGTGACGAGCCTCAGGGCCTCCCCGCCGGTCTATGGCAGTCGCGATTTCACGGCGATGCAGGTCTATGTCGAAATGCGCAGCCCGGCCGGGCGCGGCAGCGTGGAGCGTGTCCGCTACAGCTTTGACTGCCGCAACCGGACGCTCGCGACGCTGACCTATTACCGCGCAGTCAATGGCCGGAAGTCGCACGACTGGATCGGGGCGGACATCGCCTCCAAATATGAACCGGTGGCGCCCGGATCGCTCGTCGAACAGGCGATGATCTATGCGTGCAATGGCGGCAAGCTGCCCAAGCGGCCCGTGACCCCGGCGCTGCCGGGTGGCACGGACACAGGCACCGACGGGGACGAGAAAGACGGCGACGGCAGCTGACCGCACGCCGGCAAGGGGGAGAGACGATGTACACACTCTATGGCGCGCTGGGATCGCCGTATTCGCTCAAGGTCCGGGCCGTGATGCGCTACCGGCGGATCCCGCACCTCTGGGTGCACGGCCATGCGGCGACGGCCGCGGCGCTCAAGCAGGTCCGCGCGCCCGTTATCCCGGTCGTCGCCTATCCCGATGGCACCCACCACAATGATTCGACCCCGCTGATCTACGATCTGGAAGCGCGCCACGATGGCCGGTCGATCGTTCCGCCCGATCCCGCAGCCGCATTCCTTGCCCATCTGATCGAAGACTTTGCCGACGAATGGCTGACCAAGGCGATGTTCGGCTATCGCTGGCTGGAGGACATTGACCAGATCCAGATGAGCCGCTGGCTCGCCTTTGACGCAATGAAGGGCGGCGGGCTGGAAACGAGCCAGGGCTTTGCCGACATGTTCCGCGCGCGGCAGGTCGGTCGCATGGCGATTGTCGGCTGCACGCGGGAGAATTTCCCGCTGATCGAGTCGACGACGCGCGACGTCCTCGCGGCGCTCGAAGCACATGTGACCGATGCGCACTTCCTGTTCGGCACGCGGCCGAGTCTTGCCGAATTCGGCATCTATGGCCAGCTGTCGCAGCTTGCGACCGACCCGACGCCCGACGCCATGATGCGGGCCGACTTCCCTTATACCTATCGCTGGCTCAGCCATATCGACGACCTGTCGGGTATCGACGGGGACTGGGATGCCCCCGGCGCAATCAGGCCGGTGGTGAAACAGATCCTGCGCGTCGCGGGGCAGGTCTACATGCCCTTCCTGCGCGCCAATGCCGCCGCACTGGGCGCCGGGCAGGAGACATTCGCGATGGAGGTCGATGGCCTGCCCTACAGTCAGGGGGTTTTCAAATATCAGGTGAAATGTCTCGCCGATCTCAGGGCGCGCTATGCGGGGCTGGATCCCGCGGTCCGCGCCGGGATCGACCCGATTCTGGAGGAAACCGGCTGCCTGTCCGCGCTGCGTTAACACGGCATACGATTTCTTCCGGTTGGCATCCGCCTGCACAAACTGCTAGCGGACATTCATGCCCACGAGTGCCGCGTCCGCATCACGGGAAATCCTGACCCGCCTCCACGAGGTGATGGCGGCGCGGACGAGCGCGCAAGCAAAGCTCAACCAAGTCGTTGGAATCATTGCTGACGTTCTGGAGAGCGAGGTCTGCTCCATCTATCTGCGCCGCGATGGCCTGCTGGAGCTGTTCGCCACCAAGGGCCTGAAACAGGAGGCCGTTCACGTCACCAAGATGGCGCTGGGCGAAGGTCTGGTCGGCACGATTGCCGAACAGGTCTCGACGCTCAACCTCGATGAAGCGACGAGCCATCCCGACTTTGCCTATAAGCCGGAAACGGGTGAAGACCTGTTCCACAGCTTTGCAGGGGTCCCCATCATCCGCAAGGAGGATGCGGTTGGCGTCGTCTGCGTGCAGCATGTCGACCCGCGCAAATATGCCGAAGAAGAGATTGAGGCGTTGCAGACGGTGGCGATGGTGCTGTCCGAGCTCATCGCCAATGCCGGGCTGATCGACAATGCCGAACGGCGCGGGTCCAAGGTGCAGGACACATCGGCGCAGACGCTGTCCGGCCTGAAGCTGGTCGATGGCATGGCCTCTGGCCGGGCGGTCTTCCACCAGCCGCGCGTCACCATCGAGCACACCGTTGCCGAAGACATCGAGGCCGAGCGCCACCGCGTCTATGCCGCGTTCGACAAGATGCGCGAACAGATTGAGCGCATGGCGAGCGAGGCCGAGTTCGGCGTCGAGGGCGAGCATCGCGAAGTGCTCGAGATGTACAAGATGTTCGCCTATGACGAAGGCTGGCGTCGGCGCATCAACGAAGCCATCGACAGCGGGCTGACCGCCGAAGCCGCCATTGAGCGCGTGCAGCAGCGCACGCGGATGCGGATGCGCCAGATCGACGATCCGCTGCTCGCCGACCGGATGCACGATCTGGAGGACATGGCCAATCGCTTGCTCCGCATCGTCTCCGGCCAGCTCGGGTCCGCTGCGCAAGCGGGTCTGCGCCACGACACGATCCTGATCGCCCGCAATCTCGGCCCGGCGGAACTGCTCGAATATGATCGGCGCCGCCTGAAGGGCGTGATCCTTGAAGAAGGGTCGCTGACCGCGCACGTGACGATCGTCGCGCGCGCAATGGGTGTGCCGGTGCTGGGCCGTGTTCGCAATATCCGCCGTATGGTCAGCGAAGGCGATCTCGTCCTGCTCGATGTCGGACAGGCGTCCGCCTTCGTCCGCCCGAGCGCGGCGATGGAAGAGGCCTTTGAAGGGCGCCTGGCCACCTCGCAGAAGCGGCGTGCCGCCTATGCCGCGATGCGCAACCAGCCGGCGGTGACCAAGGACGATGTCCGCGTCACGCTGATGGTCAATGCCGGGTTGCGCGACGATGTGGCGCAGCTTGATGTGACAGGGGCGGACGGCATTGGCCTGTTCCGCACTGAATTCCAGTTCCTCGTCTCGGCCACGATGCCGCAGCGTGAGCGGCAGCAGCGTCTGTACCGCGATGTTCTGGATGCAGCCGGTGAGCGCCCGGTCGTCTTTCGCACAGTCGATATCGGCGGGGACAAGGCGCTGCCCTATCTGCGGCTCGACACTGGCGAGGAAGAGAACCCGGCCATGGGCTGGCGCGCGCTGCGCCTCGCGCTGGAACGCGACGGTCTGATGAAGGCACAGGCCCGCGCGCTGCTGGAGGCGGCGGCCGGACGCACACTGAGCGTCATGTTCCCGATGGTGTCGGAACCCTGGGAGTTTGACGAGGCCAAGGCGATCTTCGAACGCCAGCGGGACTGGATGCTGAAGCAGGGGCGCCAGACCCCGGCGCGCATCCGCTATGGCACGATGCTGGAGGTGCCCGCGCTCGCCGAAACGCTCGACATCATCCTGCCCAAGCTCGACTTCATGTCGATCGGCACCAATGACCTGACGCAGTTCCTGTTCGCAGCCGACCGCGCCAATCCGAAGCTGGCCGAGCGCTATGACTGGCTGTCGCCCGCGATTCTCCGCTTCATCCGGCGCGTGACTTTGGCCTGTCAGGCAGCCGACGTACCCGTCACGGTCTGCGGCGAGATGGGGGGCCGGACGCTCGAGGCCATGGCGCTGCTGGGCATCGGCATCGAACGCCTGTCGATCACGCCGGCGGCGGTGGCTCCGGTCAAGGCGATGATCCGCTCGCTCGACCTGTCGGCGCTGCGGGAGATGATGGCGGGGCTGCTTTCCAAGCCCCCGGCTGACATCCGTCTCGCCCTGACCGATTGGGCCCGCGCGAAAAAGATCGAGATCGCTTAGTGCCATCTTGGCAGGGCATTGACACCCGCCTTCAAGCTTGGGAAAGCTGCCATAGGGGCCTGCGTAGTTGGGGAGTGTAAAATGACCGAAGCCGAGGGTGCGTCGGACGCGCTCATAGACGAACGTGTGGGCGACCGGCTGCGCGCGGCGCGCATGTCCGCCGGAGCCGACCTCTCAGATATCGCCACCAAGACGCGCATCCCGCAGCGCCATCTCGAAGCCATCGAAGCAGGCGACTATTCGGCTTTGCCCTCAATCACTTATGCGGTGGGCTTCGTGAAGGCCTATGCCCGTGCCGTCGGCGCGGACGAAGTCGCGCTCGCGCGGATGCTCCGGAGCGAATTGGGGCACGAAAGCGAATCGCGCTACGCCCAGCCGGAGGACGAAATCGCTGACCCCGCGCGCGTTCCGCCGCGCTGGCTCGCCTGGACGGCGGCCATCATCGTCCTTCTGATCGCGGGCGGATACGGCCTGTGGCGGACCGGTACGTTCGACACTGGTGCCGAACCGGTGGCAACCGAGGTGCCTGCGCCCGTCAAGAAGATCGCCATTGCGCCCGCCCCGACGCCGACGCCTGCCGCTGGCCCTGTTGTGCTCACCGCGCAGGATGATGTCTGGTTCCGCGTCTATGACAAGACCGATAAGGTGCTGTTTGAAGGCGTAAAGAAGAAGGGCGAAACCTATCTGGTGCCCGCCGATGCCGATACGCCGATGATCCGCACCGGCCGGGCAGACCAGATTGCCGTGACGGTCGGCGGTCGGCCCGTGCCCACGCTGGGCCCGGCGGAGACCACGGTGAAGGATGTCGTCATCAGTGCGGCGGGTCTTGTCGCACGTCCGGTGCCGTCTGCCGCGCCAGCCGCCAGTGCCGCGACCACCGCACCGGCGCAGCCTTGATTGCCGGATCGCTCTGGTCCAGAGGTCACTCCATTAGGTCGCGAGGGGAATAAGCAGCCATGCGTCATGCGTTGATTTCGATCGCTCTGTTGTCGGCAGTCGCGACTGCCCCGCTGGCGGCGCAGGATAACAGTGTCGATCTCCGGGTCGGCAAGCTCGAAAAGGAAATGAAGGCCGTTCAGCGTAAGGTCTTCCCCGGCGGCGTTCCCGTCCAGCCGGAGATTGGCCCGCTCGACACCGGCGATGCCGGCGCGGCCCCCGCGACGACCCCGCTGACCGACCTGACCTCGCGCGTCGATGCGCTGGAGGCGCAGCTCAAGATGCTGACCGGACAGGCCGAAATGGACGGCAATCGCCTGAAAAAGCTGGAAGACGCCTTCAAGGCCTATCAGACGGCGACCGATGCCCGATTGAAGGCGCTGGAGCCGCCCGTTCCGGCCGTGGTCGTAACCGATGACGCCGCAGCTGCTGTGCCGGCCAAGCCCGCCGCACTCGCGCCAGCCCCGGCGCCCGCTCTCGCACCCGCCAAGGAAGCGCCCAAGCCCGTGGCGGCAAAACCCAAGGTGGACGCACCGGCCGCCGCCGCAACGACAAAGCCGACTGTTCCGGCCAAGAACGATCCCAAGCGCAAGGCGCTGGTCGATGCCGTGGAGATCCCCGCGACGGGCGATGCGGCGGAAGACGCCTATACCTATGGGTTCCGCCTGTGGACGGCCAAGCTCTATCCCGAGGCGCAGGTGAAGCTGAAGGAGTTTGCGGCCAAATATCCCAAGCACAAGCGCGCCAGCTATGCCCAGAACCTGCTCGGCCGTGCCTATCTGGACGAAGGCAAGCCCGCGCTCGCATCGGTCGCGTTTTACGATAACTACACCAAGAACCCAAAGGGCGAGCGCGCCTCGGAAAGCCTCTATTTCCTGGGCGTGGCGCTGACCCGCCTCAAGAAGCTGCCTGACGCGTGCAAGGTCTTTGACGAGTTCAAGGATGTCTATGGCGCGAGCGCCCCTGGTGACCTCAAGGCGCGCGTGGCCAAGGCACGCACCGACGCGAGCTGCCCGGCCTGAGACACGTTTAATTCAGGGCGCTGACACAAAGCAGGTGACAGGCCCCCTGCTGCCTTGGCACACTCGCCAATGTGAATCAGGTCCGCGCCATTGATGAAGCCTCGTCTGCCCGCTTTCTGCAGAATTTCCGGACCATTGCCGGGCCGGGCACCAAGCGCGTCGGCCTTGCCGTCTCCGGCGGACCGGACAGCCTCGCGCTGCTCCTGCTGGCGGCGGACAGTCTGGACCATGTCGAGGCCGCGACCGTCGACCACGGCCTGCGCCCGGAGGCGGCATCCGAAGCGAAATATGTGGCCGGCATCGCAAAGATGCTGGGCGTCCGGCACAGCATCCTGACGCTGCCGCCCAAGCCGAAGGGGAATGTCTCGGCCTGGGCGCGCAGGAACCGCTATGCCGTGCTCGAACAATGGGCCGACGCGCTGGGCCTCGACCTGATCCTGACCGCCCATCATGCCGATGACCAGCTGGAAACGATGCTGATGCGCCTCAACCGTGCGGCGGGCGTTGGCGGCATGGCCGGCATCCGCCCGATGCGCGGGCGCATTGCCCGCCCGCTGCTCGGCTGGCGCAAGGCCGAACTCATCCGCCTGGTGGAAGATCATGGCATCGAAGCAATCGACGACCCGTCGAACCATGACGACCGCTATGATCGCGCCCGCCTTCGCAAATCGCTCGAAAAGGCCACCTGGCTCGATCCCGTTGCGGCCGTGCGGAGCAGTATCGCCCTGGCGTCTGCCGATCAGGCGCTCGACTGGGCTGCCGCCGACTATCTGTCACGGCGCGGCGCGGTCGCCGCCGATATCGTGTCGCTCGATGCCAAAGGGCTCCCGCATGAGCTGCTGCGCCGGATCGTCCTCAAGTGCATGGAACATGTGCTGCCGCAGGCGGCCCCGCGCAGCGATGAGCTGGACCGCCTTATTTTGGCCTTGCGGACCGGCAAGACCTGCACCCTGGCAGAGGTGAAATGCTCGGGCGGGGACTTCTGGACGTTCCAGAAAGCCCCCCCGCGTCGCAAAAACTGACGCGTTTGGCGATTCGTTGCATTGTTATTAAGTTTGCCGCGCCTATCTTGGCCGCACGAAAGGCGGAATTGACCAATGGATGATGACAAGGGCCCCAACATGTCCCCGTGGATGCGGAGCCTCGCAATCTGGGTCGCGATCCTCGCGGCGCTCGCTCTGTTTGTTTCGATCTTTGAAGGGCGCGGCCCGTCCACCTCGGGGGACGTGATCGCCTATTCGGACTTCGTCCAGCGCGTTGAGCAGGGCTCGGTCAAATCCGTCGTGCAGGCCGGCGATGTCGTCACCGGGACGCTGAAAAATGGCGAAGAATTCCGCACCTATGCCGTGCCCGATCCGCAGTTCGCGCAGCGCCTGATCGATGGCGGCGTGGAATTCACCGGCCAGCCTGAGGAAAGCCCGAGCTTCCTGCAGTTCCTGATCTATCAGTCGCTGCCGATCCTGCTGTTCCTCGGCATCGGCTTCCTCATTATGCGCCAGATGCAGAAGGGCGCCGGATCCGGCGCGATGGGCTTTGGCAAGTCGCGCGCGAAGATGCTCACCGAAAAGCAGGGCCGCGTCACCTTTGACGATGTGGCCGGCATCGATGAGGCGCGCGAAGAGCTGCAGGAGATCGTCGACTTCCTGAAGGACCCGGGCAAGTTCTCGCGTCTGGGCGGCAAGATCCCCAAGGGTGCGCTGCTGGTCGGCTCGCCCGGCACCGGCAAGACCCTGCTTGCCCGCGCGATTGCAGGCGAAGCCAACGTCCCCTTCTTCACCATTTCGGGTTCCGACTTCGTCGAAATGTTCGTCGGCGTCGGCGCCAGCCGCGTGCGCGACATGTTCGAGCAGGCCAAGAAATCTGCACCGTGCATCGTCTTCATCGACGAAATCGACGCCGTCGGCCGGCATCGTGGCGCAGGCCTTGGCAATGGCAATGACGAGCGTGAACAGACGCTCAACCAGCTGCTGGTCGAAATGGACGGCTTTGAAGCCAATGAGGGCATCATCATCATCGCCGCGACCAACCGTCCCGACGTGCTCGACCCCGCCCTGCTGCGTCCCGGCCGCTTTGACCGTCAGGTCGTCGTGCCGCGCCCGGACATTGAGGGCCGCGAAAAGATCCTGGCTGTCCACATGAAGAAGGTGCCGCTGGCACCCGACGTCGATGCCCGCGTCATTGCGCGGGGCACGCCCGGCTTTTCTGGTGCGGACCTCGCCAACCTTGTCAATGAAGCCGCGCTAACGGCGGCCCGCAAGGGCAAGCGCCTTGTCGCCATGGCCGAGTTTGAAGAGGCCAAGGACAAGGTCATGATGGGCACCGAGCGCAAGTCGATGGTCATGACCGAGGACGAAAAGCGCATGACGGCCTTCCATGAGGCCGGTCATGCCATCGTTTCGATCCACGAACCGGCGTCGGACCCGATCCACAAGGCGACGATCATCCCGCGCGGCCGTGCGCTCGGCATGGTCATGCGCCTGCCGGAACGTGACAATTACAGCTACCACCGCGACAAGATGTACGCGAACCTGTCGGTGGCGATGGGTGGCCGTGTCGCTGAGGAACTGATCTTCGGCTATGACAAGGTGTCGTCGGGCGCATCGTCGGACATCCAATATGCCACGGGTCTCGCCCGTGACATGGTCACGCGCTGGGGCATGTCCGACGTGCTCGGCCCGCTGCAATATGCCGAAGCCGATGAGGAAGTTTTCCTCGGCTATTCGATGAACCGTGCGCGGCAGATGTCGAACGAGACCGCCGTCATGATCGATCAGGAGATCAAGCGGATCGTCGAGGGCGGTTATAATCAGGCGAAGAAGCTGCTGACCAAGCACAAGAAGCAGCTGCATGCGCTGGCCGAGGCCCTGCTCGAATATGAGACGCTGTCGGGTGACGAGATCAAGGCGCTGCTGGCGGACGGCACCCGGCCCGACCGGTCGGGGCATGACCGCAACGCCCCCCGCCCCGTGAAGACGGCAGGCACGTCGGTTCCCAAGACGCGCCGGACCAATGTCGGCGGACCGGCAGCCGAAGGGGCGTAACGCCCCTTGCCGGAAATCTACTGCGATGAGTCCGGCGGCGTCGGACGCAATGCCATGACGCTGGCCGGGCTGCGCATCGCGCAGGCCGACGCCGAACACATCATCGCCCGCTTCCGCGCCGTGACCGGCATCGATGGCGAGATCAAGGGCAGTCGCATCGAGCTTGGCGAGCGCGGATTGCTGTTCGAGCTTCTCGAAAAGACAGACGCGACCGCCACCATCGGCATTGCCCTGTCCGCCACGCGGCCCGCCCTTGGGCAGGACCGGGGCGCCCATGACGTCGATGTCTACGCCGCCTTGCTGGAGGATGTGGTGGGCGCCATGCTGCAGGAGGGCGGCGACTGCACGCAGGTCATCATCGATGACGGCCGCTACGGGGCGGACACGCTGGCGATGATCCGGTCGGACATTGGCGCGCTCGTCGGCCCGTGCGGCACCGCACGGCTGGAGCTGAGCCACCGGGCGGCCGGCCTGCAACTAGCCGATGTCATTGCCAACACCTTCTTCACCCGCGCTTTGCCCGGTAACCGTCAGGCACGGATGGCGGCCATCGTGACCCCGATGATGAATGCGGGCCGCCTCAAGATGCGGATCCTATCCGGACAGGCCCATGGATAGGATGAGCGCAAGGAAGATCATCAGCGACGAGACCGCGAAGGCCAGCAGCAGGGATGTGCGCCAGATCGCGCCGAAGCGCGTCAGGCCATAGGCCTGCTTCAACTGCCGATACATGTGGAACGGCGGATAGAGCGTGAGCAGGAAACCGCCGATCACCTCGGTCGCCGAAAACTGGATCGCAACGACCGAGACCGTGGCGAGCATCATCATGAACGCAATCGAATAGGTCACGAACACGGCGTGATCGAACAGATAAAACTCCCGCCGCCAGAAGAAGAGCAGCCACAGGAACGGCGTCGACAGCGGGATCAGCGCCCAGCTGAACTTATAGGCGTTCGACTGCAGCTTGTAGATCAGCAGTTGGGGGTTCTTCGACGCATGCCTGATGGCCTCCTGAATGGCGGGCCAGCCGAAATCAAGGTTCACATCCTGGATCTCGAACGCGCCCTCCTCCAGGTTTGACGATGCGGCATTCATGACGGCGAGACCCGTTTTCAGGGCATTGAGATCGTCCTGAACCTTCGCGGTCGGCTGACCAAGCTTCTGCGCCTCTGCCTTTTTCGCTTCGAGCTGCGCGATCTCGATTTCCATCTTGCGCCGGTTGATCTGGACCTGCCGCTGGCTGATCGCCTTGGCCGACACGTCGATGTTCCGGTCCTTTTCAAGCTGGCCGAGCAAGGCGCGCGTGCGGCCGATCTCCCCGTCGATCCAGTCGGTCTTCGCCTTGCGCGCTTCCGCATCGCGCCGGAGCGCGGCGAGATCATCGATCTTCTTGCGCAGCGCCTGCCGGTCCTGATCCAGCTGCGCCACAGCCTCCCTGGGCGTGACGAGCTTGGTCGTGGCATCGCCCTTGGGCATCCCCCAGCTGAACACCGCGAACATCACGAAGACGCTGAACAGGAACAGCGCGAAGGGCGAGACAAATTTGGCGCGCTCACCATGGATGTAGCGGCGCGTCAGATGGCCCGGGTTCCATGCGAGCAGCGGAAGCGTGCGCCAGATCTTCCCGTCAAAGTGAAAGACGCTGTGCGCCAGATCATGCCAGAACTCGCCCAGCGTGCGGTGAATGTGCAGCTTCTGGCCACACGCACTGCAAAAGGCGCCCGATACGGGTGCGCCGCAGTTCAGGCAGGTGCCGGTGCCGCTCTCATGCGCGCCGCCTGCCCCCGGTTCGACCGCGCGCGCCAGCAGCCCGCCCGTCACCACATCTCCGATCGCCTCGATATCACCCGGCATGGGCCCGTTATTACAGCCGGATCGGCGCTTGTCATCGCTTTTGCGTTTTGGACCCCGCTTTGCTAACCGGCGGCCATGCAGGAACGCGAGGATCAAGCGCGGCAGCTGATTGCCGAGATGGGCGCCAAGGCCCGGGCCGCGAGCGCCGCACTGGCTGCCGTACCCACCGCGCGCAAGGCAGACGCCCTCAATCTGGCCGCCGCCGAACTCCGCGCGCGCGCCGATGACGTGCTGGCCGCCAATGCGCTCGATCTGGAAGCAGGCGAGAAGAACGGGCTGACGCCCGCCATGCTCGATCGCCTGCGCCTCACGCCGGAACGGCTGGAAAGCATTGCGAGCGCAGTCGATGCCGTCGCTGTCCTGCGCGATCCCGTCGGCATGGTCATCGACGAGGCGGTGCGGCCCAATGGCCTCCATCTGTCGCGCGTGCGGGTGCCGCTCGGCGTCATCGGCATCATCTATGAAAGCCGCCCGAACGTGACGGCGGATGCCGCCGCCCTCTGCCTCAAATCGGGCAATGCGGCGATCCTGCGCGGCGGATCGGAAGCGGTGCACAGCAACCGCGCGATCCACGCCGCGCTGCGTGCGGGGCTGATCAAGGGCGGCCTGCCCGAAGATGCGGTCCAGCTTGTTCCGACGCAGGACCGCGCGGCGGTCGGCGCGATGCTGGCGGCCCACGGCCTCATCGACATCATCATCCCGCGCGGCGGCAAGGCGCTTGTCGCCCGCGTGCAGGACGAAGCCCGCGTCCCCGTGCTCGCGCATCTGGACGGCATCTGCCACACTTATGTCGATGGCGACGCCGATCCCGCCAAGGCGCGCGACATTGCCCTCAATGCCAAGATGCGCCGTACGGGTATCTGTGGCGCGACCGAGACACTGCTGATCGACCGCCATTTCGACGACCCGCGTCCGGTGCTGACCGCCCTGCTTGACGCCGGTTGCGCGTTGCGCGGCACGGCCGAAGTCATGGCGTTCGACGACCGCATCCAGCCGGCCAGCGCCGAGGACTGGGACACCGAATATCTCGACGCCATCTGTTCGGTCGCGATGGTCGACGGCGTCGGTGCTGCGGTCGCGCACATCAACACGCATGGCTCTCACCACACCGATGCAATCATCACCGAGAACATGGCCACGGCCGAGACGTTCTTGAACGGCGTCGATTCAGCAATCGTGATGCTGAATGCGTCCACCCAGTTTGCCGATGGCGGCGAATTCGGCCTGGGGGCTGAGATCGGCATCGCGACAGGCCGCCTTCATGCGCGCGGCCCGGTCGCACTGGAAGGGCTCACGACCTACAAATGGGTCGTCCGCGGCACCGGGCAGACGCGACCCTGATCCGCACCGGACTTCTCGGCGGGTCCTTCAATCCGGCCCATGCGGGGCACCGCCATATCAGCCTGTTCGCGGCAAAGGCGCTGGGGCTGGATGAGGTCTGGTGGCTGGTCTCGCCGGGCAATCCGCTAAAGCCCAAGGCCGGGATGGCCCCGCTTGCCGTCCGCCTGCGCTCCGCCCGCACAGCCGCGCGGGGCAGCATCATCCGCCCGACTGCGATCGAGCAGCATATGGGCACGCAATTCACGGTCGACACGCTGGCCGCGCTCCAGCGGCAGCACCCCGAACGCGCCTTCATCTGGCTGATGGGGGCGGACAATCTCGCCCAGTTCGATGCCTGGCGCGACTGGCGCCGGATCGCCCGGACGATGCCGATTGCAGTTCTGGCGCGCCCCGGCTATGATCAGGCTGCCCGTACGAGCCGCGCTATGGGATGGCTTCGGGGATTCGTCCGCCCCCGATCAGCTGCAAGCAATTGGACGACGTGGAGACCGCCGGCGCTCGTGCTGCTGCGCTTTCGCCCCGACAAACACTCCGCAACGGCGCTGCGACGGGACCATCCCGATTGGGCGCTTTCCTTTTCCAAGACCCCGACACGCGACGCGGTGACGCGCCGCATGGTTTATTGAGGACCCGTTTTGCCCGCTTCTCCCAAACGTAAGGCCGCCGCCCAAACCGATTCGGTCGATGCCCTGCACAAGATGATTCTGCAGTCGCTTGAAGACGATCAGGCGGTGGAGACGATCTCGATCCCGCTCGCCGGCAAATCCGCGATTGCGGACCATATGGTGATCGCCAGCGGCCGGTCGACGCGGCAGGTCGCGTCCATGGCGCAGAAGCTGCAGCAGAAGATGAAGGAACAGTTCGGCGTCATCGCGCGGGTCGAAGGCCTGCAGACCGCTGACTGGGTCCTGATCGATGCCGGCGACGTCATCATCCACCTGTTCCGCCCGGAAGTGCGCAGCTTCTACAATCTGGAGCGCATGTGGGCGTTTGGCGACGCCCCGCCGGCCAATTGAAGCTGCACATCATCGCCCGCGGCAAGATCGGGCGGTGCCCCGAAGCCGAGCTGATCGAGCGCTATGCCAAGCGCATCACCTGGCCGTTCCAGATCACCGAACTGCCGGACACTGGCGGCAAGCAGCCGCCGGTTGCGCTGGGTACGCTGATTGTTGCGATGGATGAAACCGGCGAACAGCTGACCTCATCCGCCTTTGCCAAGAAGATCGAACACTGGCGCGACACCGGCACGCGCGAGCTGCGCTTCCTGATCGGCGCGGCTGATGGCCTGACTCCGGAAGAGCGCGCGTCCGCCACAACCTCCATCGCGTTCGGCAAGGCCACCTGGCCCCATATGCTGGCGAGGGCGATGTTGGTGGAGCAGCTGTATCGGGCAACCAGCATTATCGCCGGACACCCCTATCACCGCGAGGGGTGAGAGGTCACCAAGCCCCAAAACCCTCTCCGTCGCCCCGTGCGTGACACGGGGCTTGGCTATTTCTGCACATTTCCGTTTCGCACGATGCCCGAAGGGCCGGATCTCTGGGAGAAATGGTATCCAGCAAGCGAGGGGGTAAGGCTGGACGGAAGTGAGCCAAGCCCCGTGTCAAGCACGGGGCGACGCGGGTGTGAATGATTGCCTACTCTCGCTTGTCATGGCTGTTCAATTGAGCGTCAGCAATGTTGGGGCGAGCAGATATCTCGACGGCCCGTTTAAAAGCCGCCCCCAAGGTCGGTCTCAGAATATCTTTCGGGCTCAACCCAGTTTCGCTTCTTCTGCCGCCTCAATGCCAAAATGGTAGCCCCCCAAGGTACAAGCACAACCGCTGTTAGACCACCTAGAACCGCTTGCCACTGCGCAACATCGCCTGTGACCGCCACCGAAAAGAGGAAGGGCCACGCGGGTATCAGCAATAGAAACCAGAAATCGTATCGCCAAAACATCCAATCGTTGGTCGGGATACGCTCCTTCACTTCAAATTTGATGACCTGCCAGAGTTCCATTTTTCAAGATTATGCACTTCCAAATACGTCCGCAATGATGTCGTGTCCGGACGGGCTGCACTTGGACGTAAATTGCAAATAGTGGCCTTTCGCTGGATTCGCGAACTGTCCGCCACGCCTAAGCCCCCCGTTCCCGCGCCACCTCGCGCCAGCCGATGTCGCGGCGGCAGAAGCCGGTGGGGAAGCCGATGGCATCGACAGCGGCATAGGCCTTGGCCTGTGCTTCGGTTGCCGTCTTGCCGCGTCCGGTGACGTTCAGCACGCGCCCGCCATTGGCGACGAGCTGGCCGTCCTTCACCGCGGTGCCTGCGTGGAAGATCTTGGCATCGGCTGCGTCCGGCAGCGTGATCGCGCCGCCCTTTTCCGGCGTGCCGGGATAGCCCTTGGCCGCCATCACGACCGTCAGTGCCGTGTCATCCGAGAAGCGCGGGACTTCCGCCATGTCCAGTTCGCCCTTGGCGATGGCGAGCAACAGCGCCGCCAGATCGCCCTCGAACCGCGACATCAGCACCTGGCATTCGGGGTCGCCAAAGCGGGCGTTGTACTCGATCAGCTTGGGGCCATTGGCGGTCAGCATCAGCCCGGCATAGAGCACGCCTGAATAAGGATTGCCCTCCGCCGCCATCGTCGCGACCGTGGGTTCCACGATCTCGCGCATGACGCGCGCTTCCAGTTCGGGCGTCAGCACCGGCGCGGGCGAATAGGCGCCCATGCCGCCGGTGTTCGGGCCGACATCGCCATCGCCCACGCGCTTGTGATCCTGCGCAGAACCGAAGGCGACAACGCTCTTGCCGTCGGTCAGCGCGAAGAAGCTCGCTTCCTCGCCGGTCATGAACTCTTCGAGCACGATTTCGGTGCCCGCATCGCCGAAGCTGCCATCAAACATGTCTTCGATCGCAGCAGCGGCGACTGCTGCGGTCTCGGCGATGATCACGCCTTTGCCCGCGGCGAGCCCATCCGCCTTGATGACGACAGGCAGGCCAAAGCGCGCCAGATCAGCGAGCGCCGCCGCCTTGTCGGTGTGCCGCGCATAGCCGGCGGTCGGGATGTTGGCGCGGGTGCACAGGTCCTTGGTGAAGCCCTTTGAGCCTTCCAGCTGCGCGGCCTTGGCATTGGGGCCGAACACCGGCACGCCCGCCGCGCGCAGACTGTCGCCCAGCCCGTCAACCAAAGGCGCTTCCGGGCCGACGACGACGAGGCCGACTTCCTTCTCCGCGCAGAAGGCGATGACGGCGGCGTGATCCGTCACATCCAACGCCACCAGCGTCGCCTCTTCGGCAATGCCGGGGTTGCCGGGCGCGGCGTAGAGTGTATCGCAGAGAGGCGATTGCGCGATCTTCCATGCCAGCGCATGTTCGCGCCCGCCGCTACCGATCAGAAGGATGTTCATGCCCGCCGAAATGCCCTTTGATGATGCGCCCGAAGGCAAGATGGGCCTGTTAGCGGGCGAACGCGCGGGCGACAATGCGGGCGCGCTCTCGGTCAGCGAAATATCGAACCTGTTGAAGCGTCATGTCGAGCAAGGCTTTTCGCACGTCCGCATAAGAGGCGAGATTTCCGGCTTCAAGCGCGCGGCCTCCGGCCACCTCTACCTTGCGCTCAAGGACGAGAATGCCGTCATTGATGGCGTGATGTGGAAAGGTGGTGCTGCCCGCCTCGCCTTTCAGGCGCAGGACGGGGTGGAGGTCATCGCGACCGGCAAGCTCACCACCTATCCCGGCCGGTCCAAATATCAGATCGTCATCGAAACGATGGAGATTGCGGGCGAAGGCGCGCTGCTGGCCCTGCTGGAAAAGCTGAAGGCCAAGCTTGCGGCCGAAGGCCTGTTCTCGGCTGAGCGCAAGCGCGCGCTCCCCTTCCTGCCGCGCACCATCGGCGTCGTCACCTCGCCCACCGGGGCTGTCATCCGCGACATCCTACACCGGCTGGCCGACCGCTGCCCGACGCGCGTCATCGTGTGGCCGGTGCTGGTGCAGGGCCAGGGCTCGGCCGAACAGGTGGCCGCCGCCGTCAACGGCTTTTCGGCGATGGAAGGACGCGACCGGCCCGACCTTGTCATCGTCGCGCGCGGCGGCGGCTCGATCGAGGACCTTTGGGGCTTCAATGAGGAGGTCGTCGTCCGCGCGGTCGCGGCCTGCTCCATCCCCATCATTTCGGCGGTCGGGCATGAGACCGATACAACGCTGTGTGACCATGCCGCCGACGTTCGGGCGCCGACCCCCACGGCGGCGGCCGAAATGGCCGTGCCGGTCCGCGCAGAGCTTCTGGCGGGCCTTCAGACCTCCGGGGCACGGGCGCTGCGCTGCGTCCAGCGCTACCGCGAGCGCGCGGCCGAGAAACTCGACAATGCGACGCGCCGCCTGCCGACGCCCGAAACATTGCTCGGCCCGCAAAGCCAGCGCGTCGATGAGATGGGCGAACGGCTGAAGCGGGGCCTGTCCCATGTCGTCGCCGATGCGCGCGGCGAACTGGCCCGCGCCACCGGGGCGCTGCGTCCGGCGATGCTGACCCAGCGGCTCGACCATGCGCGCGGCCGTCTGGACCAGCTGTGGCGCGTGGCAACCTCGCTCAATCCCGACCGCGTGCTCGAACGCGGCTATGCCCGTGTCGAACGGCGCGCCGGGGGGACAGTGATCTCGGCAGCCGATGCGAAGGCCGCAGGTGCGCTTGTCCTGCGCTTTGCCGATGGCGCGGTCGACGCGCGGGTTGAGCGCGCCGGATCAGCCCCTTATGTAAAGGACAAGCCCGAACAGCCCGATCTGTTCTGAACGAAGGAAGTGAGATGTTGATGTCGCAAGGTCGCCCCGCCCGCCTTTTGTACATGGCGAACGGATTCCGCGTGCTGGCGCAGGGAGACCATGTGGTGTGCGCAAAGACCGGCAACGCCATCCCGCTGGAGGCGCTGCGTTATTGGAGCGTCGCGAAGCAGGAGCCCTATTCCACAGCTGAGATCGCCGCGCACGCCGCCGTTGAGGCATGACCTTGCCGCGCACCGCGCTGATCGCCCTGGTGCTGGGCACCATCCCGGGCAGCTGTATCGGCGCGCCATCGGGCCGGGTTGAGGCAACCGAGTCCCCCCCGACCCTGACCCCGCCAAGGCCCGCGCCGCAACCGGCCCCCACAGCCCTCGGCGTCTTCCGGCTTGACCGTCCCGCGCAGCAGGGCGGCTATGCTTTGGGCTGGGTGCCCAGGGGGACCGTCCGGCTCGTGATCGAAGGGGCGGAGGCGCGCTTTGCCAGCGATGGCCGGTTCGGCATCGGCTTTGGCCGCGATCATCAGGCGACGGCGACCATAACGGCGTTCCTCTCCGACGGACGGGCCATCACCGACAAGATCAACGTCGCGCCGCGCGCCTGGCGGATCGAGAATTTGAAGACGCTGCCGCGCTTTGCGCAGCCCTCGGCCGAGTTTCAGGCGCGCCGCCCCGGCGAACTCGCACAGATCAACGCCGCACGGCGGGTGATGGTCAACTCGGACGGGTGGCGACAGGCCTTCATCTGGCCCGCCAGGGGCCGGATCAGCGGCGTGTTCGGATCGCAGCGTATCTATGCCGGTGAGCCCGGCGCGCCGCATAATGGCGTCGATGTGGCCGGTGGCGCGGGCGCCCCGGTCTATGCCCCCGCAAACGGCGTTGTCACGCTCGCCGCAGAAAGCCCGTTCACGCTGGAGGGCAACCTCCTGATGATCGACCATGGCGGCGGGCTCAACAGCGCCTTCCTCCATCTGTCGCGGATCGATGTGAAGCCGGGCGATGTCATCCGGCAGGGCCAGCTGATCGGCGCCATCGGGGCGACGGGCCGCGCGACGGGGCCGCATCTCCATTGGGGGATGAAGTGGAATGAGGAGCGGATCGACCCGCAGACACTCGCCGGGCCCATGCCTGCGCCATAGGTCACAAAAATAAGGGCCGGACCATTACTCCGGTCCGGCCCCTACCCCCCCAAGAACGCGACCCTGGGGTCCTTCCCTTCCTGCAGTCCGTCCATTCGTCCGTGCTGCAAGGGTCCGGCCCGCCCAAGGACGGACCGGACCAGTTCCCGGCACATGATACGCAAGCCCCTATGCTACTCGGGCCACCATGCCGGAAGGGATCAGGAACTTTGAATTAGCAACGCCCGCGATCGTCCGACTTGTCGATGGCGCGACCGGCGAGTGCGCCGACCCCTGCCCCGACAATGGCACCCGCCGTCCGGTCACCGCGGTATCCGACGATCGAGCGTCCGAGCAGTCCGCCGGCGACTGCGCCGATGATCAGGCCGGTCGTGCCCTTGCCGCACCGCTGTCCGCGATAGCGGTAGGACTGGTCCCGATAATAACCCCGATCATCATAACGGCTGCCGCGATAGCCGCGCCGGTCATAATAGCCGTCGCCATAGCCACGATCGCGATAATAGCCGTCTTCCTCATACGGCCCGTCATGCGCGAAGGCGGGCGCGGCGGGCACGAGGGCCGTCAAGGCCATTGCCGCTGCCGTCCCGAAATTCACCAGCTTCTTGCTCATCTGACATCTCCAACTTTACGCGTCTGCATCCACCAAACCCGCCGGCGGTGTCGGGAGCATCCCGGCGTCGTCGACACTGGCCTTATGCAGGCGCGTCATTGGACCGATGCTGAATGTGTTCGTTAGCTGCTGTTCAGCTTTGAACGGGGCTAGGCAGACCACGCGGTTGCGCTATGGGCGAACGTGATGCTGCGCCGGACCCGCCTTTTGCTGCTGTTTTGTGCGCTCCTTTTCTGCTCGTCATCGGCCAGGATCGGCCAGCTGCCCATTGCACCGGAATTGATACGCATCACCCTTGAGCCAACGAATTTATCGAACGACCCGAAGCATTTACGGCGCACGGGGAAACTTATTTACCTCGCCGGCTGGGCGATGCGGGCGGACCATCCCGATTTTGGCGGCTGGTCGGCGATGGTGCCGCACAAAGGCGGGCTGCGGCTGATGTCGGATGCCGGCGCGCTGCTCGACATGCCGCTTCCCTCAGGCGCGGCGGTCACCGGACGCATCTCGGAAATCCCCAAAGGCTGCGGCTTTCACTGGATCAAGGAAAAGCAGGATTCCGAATCACTGACGGTCGATCCAGTCAGCGGGCAGAGCTGGATCGGGCTGGAAAACATCAACCGCATCTGCCGCTTTGCAGGCGATCACGGGCGCGCGGTGTCGATCGCCCGACCCGAAATGCGCAACTGGCAGATCACGCGCGGGCCCGAAGCCATGGTGAAGCTGCACGACGGGCGCTTCCTCGTCTTTGCCGAGGCTGATCCCGAGGATTCGGGCAAGCTGACCCCGGTTCTGGTGTTCAAGGGCGATCCGCTCGACCCCCGGCTCAAGCCGGTGACGGTGATCCTTGACCGGCCCAAGGGCTATCAGCCGGTCGATGCCGCGCAATTGCCCGATGGACGTCTGCTCGTCCTCTATCGGCTGTTCTCTGTGAAGCAGTGGTTCCGCAACCGGCTCTACATCTTCGATGTGCCCGCCCGGTTCCGGCCCGCAATGCTGTTCCGCGGCCGCGAGATTGCGCGGCTGGAAGCGCCCTGGCTGGTCGACAATTTCGAAGCGCTGACCGTGACACAAGAAAAGAGGCGAACCATTATCTGGCTCGCCTCCGATGATAATTTCTGGCCACTTCAGAGGTCGTACCTGCTGAAGTTTGCGCTGGATGATTAAGCGGCGGTCGCCTTCTTGGCGACTTCGCGCTTCAGGCGACGGGCCTTCAGGCTCAGCTTTTCGTCCGAGGTCTTGAGCAGCCAGTTGTCGAGGCCGCCGACATGCTCGACCGAACGCAGACCATTGGTCGACACGCGCAGGCGAACGCTCTTTTCGAGCGATTCGGAGATCAGCGTGACGTTCTGCAGGTTGGGCAGGAAAGTCCGCTTGGTCTTGTTGTTCGCGTGGGAAACGTTGTTGCCCACCTGGCGGCCCTTGCCGGTCAGTTCGCAAATGCGCGACATGTCTGTTCGTCCTGAAATTGAATCAATGAATTCGGAAAGGCTGCGCACCTAACGGTGGATGCCGCTTTCGTCAAGCCAAAGGCGGGCTTATGGCGGGCACATGGAGATTCCGCTTTCCCCGTTCATGCAACGTGCCCTTGCACTGGCGCAAGAGGCCGCCGATGCGGGCGAGGTGCCCGTCGGCGCCGTGATTGTCCGCAAAGGCGTGGAAATCGTGGGCACATCCAATGCCATGCGCACCTTGAAGGACCCGACCGCGCACGCCGAAATGGTTGCCATCCGGGAAGCCGCGCGCCGTCTGGGGCAGGAGCGGCTCGAAGATTGCGACCTGTGGGTGACGCTGGAACCCTGCGCCATGTGCGCCGGCGCGATCGCCCATGCCCGAATCGCCCGTCTTTATTATGCCGCCCCCGACCCCAAGGGCGGCGGCGTCGATCATGGCCCGCGCGTCTTTGCGCAGCCGACCTGCCACCACCGGCCCGAGGTTTATTCGGGGCTGGGCGAAGACCAGGCATCGTCCCAATTGCGCGCCTTCTTCGCCGCAAAGCGATAGCGTCTGCAGCAACGCTTGAGCGACGGGCCCTCTATCTGCCATAAGCGGCCCGACCAATGGCCACTGCCCTTTCCCACCACCTGTCCCCGTTCCCATGGGGTGACGTCGCGATCATCCTTGCGCTGATCGCGCTCAACGGCGTGTTTGCGATGTCTGAGCTCGCCATCGTGTCGGCGCGGCGGGCGCGGCTCGAATCGATCACGAAGAAAAGCCAGCTGCGCGGCGCGCGCACCGCCCTCGACCTTGCGGCCAATCCCGGCAAGTTCCTGTCGACCGTCCAGATCGGCATCACGCTGATCGGCATTGTCGCTGGCGCCTATTCCGGCGCGAGCCTTGGCGGGCCGGTCGCCGAGCGCATGGTGCTGCTGGGCGTCCCGGCCGGTTGGGCGGACGACGTGTCTTTCGCCTCGGTCGTCGGGCTGACGACCTTTGCCTCGCTGATCGTGGGCGAACTGGTGCCCAAGCAGTTCGCGCTGCGCGCGCCCGAACCGATCGCGGTCGCCATGGCGGTGCCGATGGTGGTTCTGTCCAAGGTGACAGCGCCGCTCGTCTGGCTGCTCGACCGGACGAGCGCGCTCATCTTCCGCATCCTTGGCATGAACCGCGAATCGGAAAACCATGTGACCGCCGAAGAACTCCACCTGATCGTGGCGGAGGCCTCCAAGTCCGGCGTGATCGAGGAAAGCGAGCGCGCGATCATCTCGGGCGTGGTGCGCCTCGCCGACCGTCCGGTGCGCGAAGTGATGACCCCGCGCACGGAGATCGACTGGCTCGACGAGAAAGCAGATGCCAAGGCGATCCATCAGGCGATGCTCGCCTCCTCCCACAGCCGTCTGCTCGTGGCGCGCGGATCGGTGGACGAAATTGTCGGCGTCGTCGCGGCGCGCGACCTGCTGTGCGCCGAACTCACCGGCAAGAAACTCGACCTCAAGGCGCTGATGAAGCGTGCGCCGATCATTCCCGATCAGGTCGATGCGATGGACGCGCTGGAGGTGCTGCGCGACGCCGATGTGCCCGTCGCGCTTGTCCATGACGAGTACGGGCATTTCGAAGGCATTGTGACGCCGGCTGACCTCCTGTCCGCCATTGCGGGCGACTTCGCCTCGGACCAGGACGATGGCGAGGAACCCGCGATCTTCGAGCGCGAGGATGGCAGCCTGCTCGTCTCTGGCTGGGCGACCGCCGACGCCCTGTCCGAACGGATCGGCATCAGCCTTGAGGAAGACCGCGATTTCGCGACCGTCGCGGGCTTCGTGCTCGACCGGATGAAGCGCATTCCGGCCACCGGCGATCATTTCATCGATCAGGGCTACCGCTTTGAGATCATCGACATGGACGGTCGCAAGATCGACAAGATCCTCGTCGAAACCGCACACTAGGACCTATGACCAGCCTTTCCGACATTCAGGAGGAATATGAATTCCTCGACGCCGACGATCGCTATCGCCTCCTCATCGACCTGGGCCGTGCGCTGGAGCCGATGCCCGATGCGCTCAAGACCGATGCGACGCTGGTGCGCGGCTGCTCGGCCAGCGTCTGGGTCTATCCCGCGGCCGAGGCCGACGGGCACCTCCATTTCCTCGCGGACAGCAATGCCGCGATCACCAAGGGCATCATCGCGCTTGTCCTGAAGACGGTGCAGGACCGGACGGCGGCGGACATTCTCGCCACTGACATCGAGGCGGCCCTCGCGCCCTTTGACCTCAAGAACCAGCTCTCCTCCAACCGGACACAGGGCATTCCCAACATGATTGCGCTGATCCGCGATACCGCCGCGCGCTACGCGGGTTGACAGCAGCGGCGCGACGCCGGAACGATAGGCCACCCGTTCGTCAGGACCCTTTCATGCGCGCGCTGTTGATCTTTGCTGCCTCTCTCGGCCTTGCCGCTCCGGCCTATGCCGCGCGCGATTTCCGCATCGGGACCGAACGCTTCGCGGAAAACGACATTCTCGATGCGCGCGCGCTGCCCTCCGCCGATGGCACGCCTGTGGTCATGATCACGCTGACCGAAGCAGCCGCCCCGCGCCTTAAGAAGCTGACCGAAGCGATGCTCGGCAAGTCCCTGCCGATAATGCTGGACGGGAAGGAACTGATGGCGCCCATGGTCCGCGAGGCGATTGCGGGCGGCGTGCTTGAGATTTCCGGGCTCACCGGCTTTCCGGAAAGCGAACAGCTCGCGCTCAAGATTTCGGGAAAGCCGCCCGTCCCCGACAGCCTCGAGGAATAAGCGTCGGCGCGTTACAGCGCCAGCCGCCGGTCCTCCGCCGCCTTCAGAACGTCATAGGCCGCCTGGATCTGCCGGAAGCGTTCGGCCGCCTCGGCATCGCCGGGCTTCACATCGGGATGGTTTTCCTTGGCGAGCTTGCGCCACGCGACGCGCACGGCCTCAAACTCGGCATCGGCGTCGAGCCCGAACAGGTCGAGCGCGCGCATCTCGTCGCGGCTGCGCGAACCGTCACCCGGCCCACCCCAGCCATAATGCTTGGCTTCCTGATAGCCGGAGGCGTCGCGCCGCTCATTGGCCTCCCGCTCGGCGGCTTCCTCGGCGGACAGCCCGGCGAAATAATCCCAGTTCTTGTTGTACTCCCCGGCATGGGTTTCGCAGAACCACCATTTTTCCGGGCTGTTCGGCGCCTTGGGCGCGGGCCGGTCTCCGGGCAGACCGCAGCCATGGCGGTCGCACAGACGGACCTTCACGGCCTCGCTCTCGGCGCCATAGCCGCGCCAGCGGGGAAAGCCCCAGTCCATGTTGCGAGTCTGCCGACGTGTCATAAGCTTTCAGCCTACGCGATTCCCCGGCTGCTTTCCACCGCAAAGGGCGCAGACGCGCGCGTCACGCGGCTTTTGCCAAGCGCGACGGCCTGTGGCAGACCCTGTCCCACCACATAACAGGAGGGGTCTCATGAACATCATTCCACGCATTCTGGTCGGCATTGCCGCACTCGGCTCGATCATCCTCGCGCTTGGCCTGTGGCTCGGCCAGGAAAAGGTCATCCCAGCCCTCGGCATCTCGACGACCGATCTTGCCGGCGGCCTTGTCGGCCGCGCGACCGTACGCGCCGACATTGCCGGGCTGTTCGGCGGCATGGGCATCTGCATGCTGATCGCGGTGCTGCGCGGCGGCGTCCAATGGGTCAATGCGACGCTCGTCTTCGTCGGTGTCGCGATCACCGGCCGCTTCGTCGGCCTCCTCATGGATGGCGGCGGTGCTGCGGTGCTTCAGCCGATCCTCGTCGAAGCCGTCACCATCGGCCTGCTGCTCTGGCTGCGCGCCACGCTGTCGCGTCAGACGGCCTGAACCAAGAACGGGCCGGATGCCATGCGTCCGGCCCTGTCGGGATCACCATTGCTGGAAAATGGATGCCCCGTGAGGATTCGAACCTCAATAGACGGAGTCAGAGTCCGTAGTCTTACCGTTAGACGACGGGGCACCAATGAGGCGGCGCAGATAGGTAGTTGACCTGATTCTGTCAACGGTCGCGCAACTTCACTGCGCAACGCTTGCGGGTTGCGCCCTCTCGCCCTAGGTTCATCGGCAAGTACCGCCGGGGATTTCCCGGACCGGAAGTATAAAGAGTTTGCGATCGATGGTGGACCAGCCCACCCAGATATCGCCATCCCACCGGGAAGACAGGAGGGTGGGTGCGGCGCCCATAGCCCGAGCAGCCAAGCCGGCCGCGCGTGACCGTGCGCCCCCGCGCCGCAACTATGCCGCGCTCGACCTTGGCACCAATAATTGCCGTCTCCTCATCGCCCGGCCGGAGGGCAACCGCTTCACCGTGGTCGATGCCTTTTCGCGAATCGTGCGGCTGGGCGAAGGTCTGGCGACACATGGCGCGATCAGCCAGGCGGCGATGGACCGGGCGCTCTCGGCGCTGTCGGTCTGCGCGGACAAGCTGGTGAAGCGCAACGTCTACATGGCGCGCTCGGTGGCGACCGAGGCGTGCCGCCGCGCCGCCAACGGCCCCGACTTCGTCCAGCGCGTCTACCGCGAAACCGGCATCAAGCTCGACATCATCGCCCCGCAGGAAGAGGCGCGGCTCGCTGTGCTCGGCTGCCACATCCTTCTGGAGGAAGGCGACGGCGCGGCGCTGATCTTCGACATTGGCGGCGGCTCGACCGAGCTTGTGCTCGTCGACACGAGTGGCGAGCATCCCCGCACGATCGACTGGTGCAGCCTGCCCTGGGGCGTCGTGTCGCTGAGCGAAAGCGTGCCACACGACAGCCATGACGCGCACGCGCGCGCCGCGGCCTATGACGTGATGCGCGACAAGGTCCGCAGCGCCATGGCGAGCTTTACCGACCGGCTGGCCAGTGCGGCCCCCGCCGTGCCGCGCCTGTTGGGCACGAGCGGCACCGTGACGACGCTCGCCAGTGTCTTTCTGGGCCTCCACCATTATGAACGGCGGCTGGTTGACGGGCTGCGCGTTGAGGTGCCCGCCATGCGCGACATCTGCCGCCAGCTTGCGGGCCAGTCAGTCAGCGAGCGCGCCCGGCTCGCCTGTATCGGGCCGGAGCGGGCGGACCTCGTGGTCGCGGGCTGCGCGATCCTTGAAACCATTTTTGACGCCTGGCCCGCGCCGCTGGTCGGTGTCGCCGACCGGGGCATCCGGGAGGGCATTTTGCGCCAGTTGATGACCGCAGGGGAAAGACGATGAGCACCAGTTCCGGCGGCAAGACGCGCGTCAAGACCGCCAAGGGGCGCAAGGTCGGCTCGACCCGCTGGCTCGAACGGCAGCTGAACGACCCCTATGTCAAAAAGGCCCGCGCCGAAGGCTATCGCAGCCGCGCGGCCTACAAGCTCATCGAGCTCAATGAACGCTTCGGCTTCCTCAAAGGTGCAAAGCGCGTCGTCGATCTCGGCATCGCGCCGGGCGGCTGGACGCAGGTTGTCCGCAAGGTCTGCCCCAAGGCGCACATCGTCGGCATCGACCTGTTGCCCGTTGATCCGATTGACGACGTCATCATCGCGCAGATGGACTTCATGGACGATGCAGCACCCGCCTGGCTGACCGAGGCGCTGGGCGGCCCGGCCGACATCGTCCTGTCCGACATGGCGGCCAACACCGTCGGCCATCCGCAGACCGACCATCTGCGCACCATGGGGCTGGTCGAGGCGGGGATGGACTTTGCCTGTCAGGTGCTGCGCCCCGGCGGCGTCTATGTCGCGAAGGTGCTGGCGGGCGGCGCCGACAATGATCTGGTCGCCGAACTCAAGCGCAACTTCGCCTCGGTCAAGCACGCCAAGCCGCCCGCGAGCCGCAAGGATTCGTCCGAATGGTACGTCATCGCCACCGGCTTCAAGGGGCGCGGCGAGACACCGGCCGACGCAGCGGATGACGGCGAATTAACTTGAGCCACGGCGCGTGCGGGTCTTTCTGCGTCACAGAAAGACCAATCAGGGGGCGAAGCGCGTGGCGGTCCGCAAGAATCAGCTCTCCAGGATGCAGAAGGCGGTCCGCCTGATCGCGTCCTTCCTTGATCCGCGCATCTATCTGCACGGCATCAAGATGCTCAATTACTGGAATTATTCGCACGTCCAGCCGCTGCGCCGCGTTGCCAAGGGCCGCGATCTGGCGATCAGCCCCGATGCCGTCTTTGCCGACCCCGACCGCATCACCATCGGCGACCGCGTCCGCATCGGCTCACGCTGTCACATCTGGGCGGGGCCCTCGACCGGCCGCATCGTCATCGGCGACGACGTGCTGTTCGGCCCGGAGGTCATGGTGACCGCCGCGACCTATCGCTACAATGACGGGACGCCCGTCACCAAGCAGCTGATGGACGAGGCCGACATCATCATCGGGCGCGACGTGTGGATCGGCGTGCGCGCGGTCATCCTGCCCGGCACGCGCATCGGCGACGGCGCCGTCATCGGCGCGGGGAGCGTGGTGAAGGGAGAGATCCCGCCCTTCGCGCTCGCGGTCGGCTCTCCGGCCCGCGTCGTCGGCAGCCGCACGCAGGTGTTTGAGCCGTCCGACCTGCCCCATTGAGCATGACGGCCAGCATCATCATCCCGCATTATCGCGATATGGAGCGGCTCGACCGGTGCCTGACCGGCCTGGCTCCGCAGGTGCATGGGCTCGACGCGGTCGTCGTCGACAATGACAGCGGGCTGGATTTCACCGCGATGAAGGCCGCACACCCCTGGGCGCGCTTCGTGACCGAGCCGGAAAAAGGCGCCGCCGCCGCGCGCAACCGGGGCGTGCGCGAGACGACGTCGGAGACGCTGCTCTTCATCGACGCCGATTGCGTGCCCGCGCCCGACTGGGTGGCGCAGTCGCTCGCTGCCTTGCCCAAGGGCGACATCGTCTCGGGCCGCGTCGATACCTTTGACGAAGGGCCAGCTGGAAAGGGCGCGCCCCGCACCGGCGCGCAGGCGTTTGAGACGGTCTTCGCCTTCCGCCAGAAGGACTATATCGAAAAGCAGGGCTTTGCCGTCACCGCCAATCTTGCAACGACACGCCGCGTCTTCGCGGCCGTCGGCGATTTCCGCGTCGGCCTCTCCGAAGACAAAGACTGGTGCCAGCGCGCCGTCCGGGCGGGGTTCACCCTTGTCTATGTCGACGCGATGGCCGTCTCCCACCCGACCCGCAGCGACTGGCCCGCGCTCCGCAAGAAGTGGCTGCGGCTGACCGAGGAGAGCTTCGCGCTGCATCTGGCCGATGGGGGAAGCAAGGCGCGTTGGGCGGTGCGGAGTGTGGCCGTGCTGCTGTCAGCGGTGCCGCATAGCGTGACGGTGTGGGGCAGCCCGAAGCTGAATGGTGTGGGCGAGCGGGTTCGGGGAACGGTGACGCTGTTCCGGCAGCGGATCGTGCGCGCGGAGTGGATGGTGCGGCAGGCGGTGGGATCAAAGACAATGGCCTAAACCCCTCTCCGTCGCCCCGTGCTTGACACGGGGCTGGGCTTTGCCTGGTCCGTCCCGTTGGTCAGGATGACTGGCTCTTTGGAAACATGGCTATCCGGCCAGCAAAGTGCCGAAATCCGAGGAAGCATAGCCAAGCCCCGTGTCAAGCACGGGGCGACGATGGAGGGGCAGCGAACTTGTTCAACCGGCCCAACCCCATCCCGTTCGGGCTGAACTTGTCGAAGCCCCGTCCCTTTCTGGACACCGCAGTGAGGAAGGGCAGTGCTTCGATAAGCTGAGCACAAACGGATGGTTAGTCCGTGACCAAAAATCTCCTGCCTCCTCCCTTGCGCAAGATGTCTACCTCGTCACAAGGTAAGCATGGTAGATCAATGATAAGGTGTGGGGCATGGCAAGTGGACTTCTTTTCACGCTGGCTTGGTTAATCGCCTGGTGCGGTCCTCCACTACTGGCCATCTGGTCTTGGCATGGCTTGAGCAAGCGAATCCAGCCGTGGATTGCGCATTCAATCTTCTTGCCAGCGGCAGTCGGGTTAGAATGGCTTTCAGCCAATAGTATTTTCTATGCTACGGGAGACACTGGCGACGGACCTCCAGGCCTTGGACTGGCATTGATCGTCACCTTTGCCACCCTCGTTGGAACCATCGCCATCTACTATTGCGCGTTGGCTTGGATCGTTGTTCGCAAATGGATGATAAGGCGCGAGAACTGAATATTCGCTACCGCGTCTTCACATAGCTCCCCGGCGCATCCTCGATCGCCGCCAGCTTGCCCTCACCCGGCACCCGCGCGCCGGTGGCTTTCACCATCTTAGGCGCCTGCTCCGTCAGCCACGTCTGCCAATAAGGCCACCAGCTGCCCTTTTTCTCCTAACACCCTAGCGCCACCATCCCCGCTCAAACTGGAGCAGCGTTTGCCCACCTGTAAAAATCATCACAGCGGATGCAGCATAGACTACAGACATACCGACATAATCTTTTCCTGAAATTTGTCCGAAAACTGCCGCGCATGCACCGAAAAGAAAGATGATTCGGTTTACTCGATGAACGCTGCCCGTCCAGAACAACCGCCAATCTAGAAATTTATCGGCAGGAAAAGTTTCTTCTTTATCATCAATATTGAAACTATAAAATAAGACAATGACCCAGTAATAAATGAATCCAGTATTTATCACTAGCGTCCTATTTGCGGGGATATATCCCAGAAGGTACGCAGCTGATGCAATGCAGCAGAAGAATGAGAACGTCCACGTTTCCACTCTATGATCATAACTGAGGGGTCTGAAACTCATCCGTTACCCAATATTGCATGCGTCAAAATACATCACCGCGTCTTCACATAGCTCCCCGGCGCGTCCTCGATCGCCGCGAGCTTGCCCTCACCCGGCACGCGCGCGCCGGTGGCTTTGACGGTCTTGGGTGCCTGCTCGGTCAGCCACGTCTGCCAATAGGGCCACCAGCTGCCCTTGGTCTCGGTCGCGCCCGCCACGAACGCCTCGAACGACCCGACTTCGGCATCATTGGTCCAATATTGGTATTTCTGCGCCGAGGGCGGATTGACCACGCCCGCGATATGGCCGGAGCCAGCGAGCAGGAACGTCATCGGCCCTGTAAAGCAGTTGCGCATTTCCCAGACGCTTTCGGCAGGTGCGATATGGTCCTCGCGGCCGGCCTGAATGAAGCTGGGGGTCTTCACCTTGGTCAGATCAATAGGCACGCCCAGCGCCGACAGCGCACCGGGCTTGGAGAGCAGATTGTCGCGATAAAGGTCGCACAGATAGCTCTTGTGCCATTTGGCGGGCAGGTTGGTGACGTCGCCATTCCAGTGGAGCAGATCGAACGCGGGATAGGGCTCGCCCATCAGATAGTTTTTGGCGACCGTGCTCCAGATGAGGTCATTGCCGCGCAGCAGGTTGAACGTGGCGGCAAGGATGCGGCCATCAAGATAGCCGTCGGTCGCCATGCCCTCGACCAGCTTGATCTGGGCATCATCGACGAAATTGAGCAGGTCGCCCGCCTTTGTGAAATCGACCTGCGCCGTGAAGAAGGTTGCCGATTTGACCTTTTCCGCCTGCCCCGTGGCGGCGAGCACCGCGAGGGTCGCCGCCAGTGTCGTGCCTGCGACGCAATAGCCGATGGTGTGGACGGCCTTCACGCCGAGCAGGTCGCGCACGGTGTCGATCGCCTCGATCTGGCCCGCAATGTAATTGTCCCAAACATAATCGGCCATCGACGCGTCGGCCGACTTCCAGGAGACGACGAAGACGGTGATCCCCTGATCGACGCACCATTTGATGAAGCTTTTCTGCGGCGTCAGATCGAGGATGTAGAAGCGGTTGATCCAGGGCGGGAAGATGAGGAGCGGCGTGGCCAGCACCGTCTCGGTCGCAGGCGCATACTGGATCAACTGGAAGAGCGGCGTCTGATAGACGACCTTGCCCGGTGTCGTGGCGATGTTCTCGCCCAGCCGGAATGCCTGACGGTCGGTATGCGTCAGCTGGCCGTTCTGGAGATCGGCCATCATGTGCTGCATCCCCGCCATCAGGCTGGCACCGTTCGTCTCCACTGCCTTTTGCAGCGCGACCGGATTGGTGAAGGGGGAGTTGGCGGGGCTCATCGCATCGACGACGGTGCGCATCGCAAAGCGCAGCTTCGCGCGCTCATGGTCATCGGTGACAGGGATCGCATCGACGAGCGACATCATGTGCTCGGACATTGCGGCATAGCCCTGCCGCATCAGCGCGAAGAGGGGGTGATCCCATTCCGCGCCCTGAAAGCGGCGGTCCTTGGGGTCGATCCTGTCCGCCGCGACTTGCGCGACCGGGGCGAGCATCTGGCCGATCGTGTCCATCATCTGGCGATAGGCGCCCTGCGGATCGACGGGAAAGTCAGGCTTTGGCATGTCTTGCGTCATGGGTCGTCCCGTCGGAGCATTGGTTGCGGCAGCGGCCTTTGGATGGCATAGCGCCGAAATCCTGCAACCGAAAGAAGCCAATGTCCGAAGAATTCTACCGCATGAAGCGCCTGCCGCCTTACGTCATCGCCGAAGTCAATGCGATGCGTGCAGCAGCCCGTGCGGCGGGACAGGACATTATCGACCTCGGCATGGGCAATCCCGATCTGCCGCCGCCTGCGCACGTCATTGAAAAGCTGTGCGAAGTTGCGATGAAGCCCGATGCCCATGGCTATTCGGCGTCCTCGGGCATTCCCGGCATCCGTCGCGCACAGGCCAATTATTATGGCCGCCGCTTTGGCGTCGATCTCGATCCCGAAACCGAAGTCGTGATGACGATGGGGTCAAAGGAAGGCCTGTCGAGCCTTGCGACCGCGATCACTGCGCCCGGCGACGTCGTGCTCGCGCCCAATCCGAGCTACCCGATCCACACCTTCGGCTTCATCATCGCGGGCGCCACGATCCGTTCGGTCCCGACCACGCCCGATGAGCGCTATTGGGAATCGCTCGACCGGGCCATGCGCTATTCGGTGCCGCGCCCGTCGGTGCTGATCGTCAACTATCCGTCCAACCCGACCGCCGAGACGGTGGACCTCGCCTTTTATGAGCGGCTCGTCGCTTGGGCGAAGGAGAACAAGGTCTGGATCATTTCGGACCTTGCCTATTCCGAGCTTTATTTCGACGGCAACCCGACGCGCTCGATCCTTGAGGTTCAGGGCGCAAAGGATGTGGCGATCGAGTTCACGTCGATGTCCAAAACCTTCTCCATGGCCGGCTGGCGCGTCGGCTTTGCGGTCGGCAACAAGCAGCTGATCACCGCCCTCAAGCGGGTGAAGAGCTATCTCGATTACGGCGCCTTCACGCCCATTCAGGCTGCAGCCTGCGCGGCGCTCAACGGTCCGCAGGACATTGTCGCGGCCAATCGCGAACTCTACCAGAAGCGCCGTGACGTGATGGTCGAGGCCTTTGGCCGCGCCGGCTGGGACATCCCGAGCCCCAAGGCCTCAATGTTTGCCTGGGCGCCGCTGCCGCCCGCGCTCAAGGAGATGGGCAGCCTGGAGTTTTCCAAGCAGCTGCTGACCGAGGCCAAGGTCGCGGTCGCCGCCGGGGTCGGCTATGGCGAGGACGGCGAAGGCTATGTCCGCATCGCGATGGTCGAAAACGAGCAGCGCCTGCGTCAGGCCGCGCGCAACATCCGCAAATATCTCCAGTCCAAGGGCGTGAACGCGCCAGCCGCCGGGCACTGAGCGCGGACATGGAGGGGTTTGCGTTCTGCTACCGTTTTCGCGTGCGCTGGTCAGAGGTGGACCCGCAGAACGTCGTCTTCAACGCGCGCTATCTCGATTATGGGGATCTCGGCATCACCGAATATTGGCGCGCAGTCGATTTCCGGGGCGAAGGCGGCGCGGGGCCGATGGACTTTCACGTTGCCCATGCCGACGTCACTTACCGCAAGCCGATCAAGGCCGATGAGCTGATCGACATCTGGTGCCGGATCGACCGCTTCGGGACGACCTCGATGACGGTCCATATGGAACTGCACGGCGCGGACAGCCTGGGCGATGACCTGCGCGCGATCATCCGCGAAGTGCAGGTCAATGTCGATCTGGCGACGCATACGCCCAAGCCGATCCCGCAGGGCGTCCGGGACCGCTTCACCGCGTTCGACGCCCGGCCCACGCCCGTGCGACGCGGCGAAAATATCCACGCCTGAAAATTGCGGCGTCCCGGGCGAGGCCGCACGGGACGCCAAGTTGTTTGGGTGCCGACAACTCGACTCAAGCCAGCACCTCGGGGTCGCCCCCATTTTGTGCGGTTCCGCCATGACATGGTCATGACACACCCGTTCCGGCGCGATCAAAAAAGAGGCAGCCGGGCGGGGGATGTCCGCGCGGCTGCCTTTCATTGGCCCGATGAGAGATGGGAGTGTCTTCGGGCGGGAGCTATTCAGTCTGTGTCACATGTCTGTGTGCAGGCCGGATTAGCGGGCCTTTTCGTTGCACTTGGCCAGCTGTTCCGCCGTGAACTCGGTGCCGTTGGCCGAGAAGGCCGAAATCTTGCCGATTTCACGCGCGGCCGAGGCGCAGACGACTTCGGGACGGCTGGTGGCCTTGGTGGCGACGCAGGCTTCACCGGCGCACTTCCACAGAACGTCGCGGGCGACGACCGTGTTGGCGGCGCTGAAGGCCGTTGCGGGAACCAGGCGATAGCCCGGCGTGCCAGCGAAAGCTTCGGTCGCAGAACCTGCGAACAGCGTGGCGGAGGTGGCAAGCGCTGCGAGAGCGACGAGGGTACGCATAGGGGGAGGTCCTTTCGTTTTTAAGTTGCGAATCACTACCTACCCGATTAGATTGCAAGTTGCAACTCGAAACTTAAATTATTTTGCGTTGCAGGAAATATGCGATAGCCTGCGCGTTATAGATGGGATGAGAGGTCGATTTTCCAATGGGTGAGTTAAAGGAAGACCTTGGCCTGGATTGCGGCCTGCCAGCCGCGCTGGAATCGATGGGCGAACGCTGGTCCTTCCTGATCCTGCGTGCGGCGTTCAACGGCCTGCATCATTTTGAAGAGTTTCAGTCGACGCTGGGCATTGCCCGCAACATCCTTGCAAACCGGCTCGGGCGTCTGGTCGATCACGGCATTCTCGCGCGTCAGCCCATGCCCGATGACCGGCGCAAGATTGAATACCGCCTGACCGAAAAGGGTGCCGCCCTCCTCCCCGCGATGATCGCGCTGCGCCAATGGGGCGAAGTCTGGGAAACCGGCACGCCGTCCACGCCGGTCCTTGTGGACCAGCGCGACGAACAGCCGATCCGCAAGGTCATGATCCTGTCGCATGACGGGCGCGAGCTGCAATTGGGCGACATGTGCTGGAAGCACGCCTACGAAATCCAGCCGATGGAAACACCGCGGCTTCAGGCTGTCGCCTGATCCTTTTCCACCGTCGCGCCAAAGAAAAGGCCCGGTCGCATCAGCGCCGGGCCCTTTTCTTTGTCCAAGGTGGATCGCGGCCTAGCCGTCGTAGTCGCCACCCAGATTCTGGTTGCGCGGCGGCGCAGCAGCCGTGAGGCGAAGCGCCTCAGCTGCGCTCGACAGCGAGGTCATTTCATCCGACTCGACTTCATCGTCGATGCGGACACGCTGCAGGCTGGACACAATGGCATCCTGCAAATCGTCGGGCCTGACCGTTTCGTCCGCGATTTCACGCAGAGCGACAACCGGGTTCTTATCGCGATCGCGATCGATCGTCAGTTCGGCACCGCCCGAAATCTGGCGGGCCCGCTGCGCGGCGACCAGAACCAGATCGAACCGGTTGGAAACCTTGTCCACGCAATCTTCAACAGTAACGCGCGCCATCGAGCGCCTCCATAAACCGTATGTCGGGAAAGGGGTGCCGCTAACAGCCGCTTGCATCGCTGTCAAGATTTTGGCCTTACAGGCACATGGACGCCCCCCGCTTTCCTGACTCGCAGACCCTGACGGTGGACGGCCACCGGCTGACGGTCCACATCGACGGAAAGGCGCGGCTGGCCGCGCTTTTGCGGCTGATCGACGAAGCCAGATCCACGCTGCGGCTGTGCTATTACATCTTTGCCGATGACCCGGTCGGCCGGACGGTGCGCGACTCGCTGACCGCCGCCTGCGCGCGCGGCGTGGCCGTCACCCTGCTGCTCGACGGATTCGGCAGTTCGACGCTGCCCGACGCCTTCCTCGCGCCGCTGCGCGACGCCGGGGCCGTCATTGACCGCTTCCTGCCGCGCATGGGACGCAGCTATCTGCTGCGCAACCACCAGAAGATCCTGATCGCCGATGACGCGGCAGCTCTGATCGGCGGCGCCAATATTGCCGAAGACTATTACCAGCCGGTCGACGGCGCGCAGTGGCATGATCTTGTCCTGCGCATCGACGGGCCCAAGGCGGCCGAGCTGGCCATCTATTTCGATGCGCTTCAGGCGTGGATGCGCAGCCGGAAGCAGGGCATCCGGCGGCTGCAGGGGCTGCTCGCCAGCGGCAGCGACCATGCAGGGCCGCTCCGGTGGAAGCTCGGTGGCCCCTTTGCACGGTTGAGCCCTTATGCCCGCGCGCTACGCACCGACCTTGAGACCGCCATGCAGGTCGACATGATCCAGGCCTATTTTGCGCCCGAATTTACCTATCTGCGTCGTCTCGGGCGGGTCGCCCGGCGCGGAGATGCCAGACTGATGACGGCCGCGCTGTCGGACAACACCACAACCATTGGTGCGGCCCGCCACTGTTACGGCCTGCTGCTGCGCCGCGGCGCGAGGCTTTATGAGTATCGGGCGTCCAAGCTGCACATGAAGCTGATCGTCGCTGATGACGTGGTCTATATTGGCTCTGCCAATTACGACACGCGCAGCCTGTTCCTCAATCTGGAGATCATGCTGCGCGTCGAGGATCCCGCTTTTGCCGAACGGATGCGCGCCTTCTGCCGTGCAGAGATGGCCGCGGCGCAGGAGATCACTCCGCACTGGCTCAAGACCGCCTCCGGCCCCTTCCGCCGGCTGCGCTGGTTCCTCGCCTGGTTCCTGTTTTCGACGATCGACTATACGATCACGCGGCGGTTCAACATCGGCCCGGAGCCGCGCCGCTGGCGGCTCAAGTCGCGCACCGCGCCACAGTGATTGACGCACGCCGCGACATCGCGCAATCGGACGGCATGCAGCGGGCAAAACCAGTATGGCGGGCAATGGCGGGCCTGTGCCTCGCCGTAACGGCCGGACAGGCGGCCTCTGCCGCCACACCCTTGTGGGAACTTCGCGCCCAGAAAAAGCAGGCCGAAGCGCAGAAGAAGCCGACCGAAGGGCAGAAGAAGACGGTCCGCACGACGCCGCTGCAGGCCGAGCCGCCCCGCATCACCAACGAGCTGGAGCGCGTCATGGGCAAGGAGGCGCGGACCTTGATCCAGCTGTTCGGCCCCCCCGCGCAGGATGTGCGCGAAGCCACCGCGCGCAAACTTCAGTTCGCGAGCAAGGACTGCATCCTCGACGCCTATCTTTACGCGCCGACCGACGGGAAGGACCCGATCGTCACCTATGTGGCGGCGCGCGTGGCGGATGGCCGCGAGGCCGAACGCAACAGCTGCATCAGCGCGCTTCGGGTCCGGCGCTGAGTTCCGCGAGCGCCCATTGGGCCGCCTCGCGCACGACGGCATCCTCATCGGCAAGGAGCGACTGAAGCACAGGCGTGAGCGTCATGTCCCCGCTGTTCCCGGCAGCGATGGCGGCATTGCGCACCATCCTGTCGCGGCCGATCCGCTTGATGGGGGAGCCCGAAAAGACCTGCCGGAAGGTGGCATCATCGAGCGCCAGAAGATCGGCCAGACGCGGCATCGCCAGTTCGGCGCGCGCGGCAAAGGCCCGGTTGGCCGCTGCGGACGCGGCAAATTTGTTCCACGGGCAGACAGCAAGGCAATCATCGCAGCCATAGATGCGGTTGCCCATGGCGCGGCGGAATTCGTCGGGGATCGGCCCCTTATGCTCGATCGTCAGGTACGAGATGCAGCGCCGCGCATCGAGCCGGTAGGGCGCGGGAAAGGCATCGGTCGGACAGGCCGTCTGGCACGCGGTGCACCGGCCGCAATGATCGGCCTCCGGCGCATCGGGCGACAGATCGAGCGTGGTGTAGATCGACCCGAGAAACAGCCAGCTGCCATGCTGGCGGCTGACAAGGTTGGTGTGCTTGCCCTGCCAGCCAAGGCCCGCCTGCCCGGCCAGCGGCTTTTCCATGACGGGGGCCGTATCGACAAAGACCTTCAGCTCATGCGGCCGTTGCGCCACCATCCAGCGGGCAAGCGCCTTCAGCGCCTTTTTCACGATGTCGTGATAATCCTGCCCCTGCGCATAGACCGAGATGCGACCCCGGTCGGCAAACTCGGCCAGCGCCAGCGGGTCTGATGCGGGCGCATAGCTCATCCCCAGCATGATGACCGAGCGCGCCTCGGGCCACAGCGCCTGCGGCCCGGCGCGCTGATCGGCCCGGTCTTCCATCCAGCCCATCTGGCCATGCGACCCAAGCGACAGCCACTCCCGCAGGCGCGGGCCGAAATCATGCGCGGCATGGGTGATGCCGCAGGCGACGAAGCCCAGCCGCGCCGCCTCTGCCTTCACGTCGGCCGATGTCAGCGCATGCGGCGTTAGCGCTTTCGTAGGGGAGGACTTGCTAGGCATGCCGGGGGATCGCTACCACGCGAAGAACGACGAGGGAATGCGACGTTGAACGAGGACATGCCCGTTTGGGCCGAAGGACTGGTCAAGACATTCGGCGGAACCGAGGCGGTGAAGGGCGTCAGCCTCTCCGTGCCGCGCGGCATGATCTACGGCGTGCTCGGCCCCAATGGCGCGGGCAAGACGACAACGCTGCGCATGATTCTCGGCATCATCGACCCTGATCGGGGGCAGCGCACCCTGCTTGGCCATGCATCCCCGCGCGAGGTGAGCCACCGCGTCGGCTATCTGCCGGAAGAACGCGGCCTGTATCCCGCGATGAAGGCACGCGAAGCGATTGCCTTCATGGGCGCGCTGCGCGGACTCGACTGGAATGAGGGCCGCCGGCGTGCAGGCGACATGATGGAGGCGGCGGGCCTCGGCCATGCCGTCGACCGCAAGATCCGGCAGATGTCCAAGGGCATGGCGCAGCTGGTCCAGCTTCTGGGCAGCATCGTCCACCGGCCCGAGCTGATCGTCCTCGACGAACCCTTTTCGGGTCTTGATCCCGTCAATCAGGAACATCTGGAAGCACTCGTCCGGTCTGAGCGGGATCGGGGGGCGACGATCCTCTTTTCCACGCACGTCATGAGCCATGCCGAGCGGCTGTGCGAGCGGCTGGCCGTCATCGCGGGCGGGCGACGCCGGTTTGAAGGCACCGTGGACGAAGCGCGCGGCCTATTGCCGATGCAGGCCGCCTATGTGCCGTGCGACCGCGCCGAAGAGGCCGGGCGCCTGTTGCCGCCCGACGCCGTCCATGATGGCAACGCATGGCGCTTCACCGTGCCCGATGGCGGGGCCGAAGCCCTCCTCATGGCGCTCATCTCTGCCGGACACGGCGTGGCCGGGCTGACGATGCAGCGCCCGGGCCTGCACGATGCCTTTGTCCGCATCGTGTCCGATGCAAAGCGCGCCGATGCGGAGGCCGCGGCATGAACAGTTTCGTGCGCCAGGTGGGCGTCGTCGCCCGCCGCGATTTCACCGCCGTCGTCGCCACGCCGACCTTCCTCCTGTTTCTGCTGGCCCCCTTGTTCATGATCCTCATGAGCCTGCTGGGTGTGACCGGTGCGGCGCACCTTGCCGATGCCTCGCAGGACAAGCGCCGCATCGGCGTCATCGCGTCGCCTGCCGACAGCCCCTATGTCACCGCCGCCGACACCCGGCTGCGCGCGCTGCTGCCCGGGGAACTGATGCCGCCGCAGCTTGTCGTCATCCCGCCGCACGGCGGCGATGATGCGACGGTCGCCCGTGCGCTGCTCGCGGCCCCCGATCCGGACTATGTCGCGATCCTTTATGGGCCGCTCGACCGGCCGATGATCCTGAAAGAAGACGGCAGGCGTTCCGCCTATCTGGCGACCCTTGCCGAACAGGTGCTGCGCGACCGCAAGGCCGGTATCGCGCCCGATGCCCGGCTGAGCATGGCCGCCACCGCCGAGACACGCCACACCGGGCCGAGCACCAGCAACCAGCATGTAACCGGCTATGCCGCCGTGTTCGGGATATTCTTCCTCACCCTCCTTCTTGCCGGGCAATCGGTCGGGATGCTGGCCGAGGAAAAGTCCAACAAGGTCATCGAAATCCTCGCCGCCGCCGCACCCCTTGAAGCGGTCTTCCTGGGCAAGCTGGTTGGGATGTTCGGTGTCGCCTTGCTGTTCGTCAGCTTCTGGGCGGGGCTTGCGGGCGTGGCGCTGTCGCTGGTTGCAGGCGCCATTCCTTTGCCCGCTTTGACGGCGGCGGTCGGGATGCCGGCCTTTGCCGGGCTGTGTGTCCTCTATTTCACCATGTCGTTCATGCTGCTCGGCGCGATCTTTCTGGGCGTGGGGGCGCAGGCGTCCACCATGCGCGAAATCCAGATGATGTCGCTGCCCATCACGATCTTTCAGGTCGCGATGTTCGGGCTGGCCTCGTCCGCTGCAAGCGCGCCCGACAGTCCGGTTGCGCGCTTTGCCGAAGTCTTCCCGTTCAGCTCTCCCTTCGCGATGGCGGCGCGCGCCGCCAATGCGCCGGAGCTGTGGCCGCACGTCCTGGCCCTCGGCTGGCAGGCGCTCTGGGTCGGGCTGACGATCTGGCTGTCGGCAGGCCTGTTCCGGCGCGGCGTCCTGAAGTCCGGTCCCGGACTGATGACCCTGTTGCGCCGCCGCCGCTAAGGCCGCCGCTCGGTTCGTCGCACCCCGCTTCGGGCCATCGCAGGGCCTGCGCGAATCTCATTGACATCAATGTAAACAGTGGCAGACTGCAACCCAATTCTGATAAAACGACAGGAGCGGACTGGCATGGCGACCGTGCTCAAGGAACAACCGGCCGAAGTGAACCCGTGGGACGTTTCCCGCGCGGACCTCTTTGCCAACGACGTCTGGCAGGAGCCGATGCGCCAGATGCGCGAAACCTCGCCCATCTATTATTGCCCGGAGTCCAAGTTCGGCCCCTATTGGTCGATCACCACCTACAAGCCGATCGTCCATGTCGAGGCGCTGCCGCAGATCTTCTCGTCCAGCTGGGAATATGGCGGCATCACCGTTGCCGGTGACGGCATCGACCATCTGCAGGAAGGCGATGTCCCGATGCCGATGTTCATCGCCATGGACCCGCCGCAGCATACCGCGCAGCGCCGCACGGTGGCCCCGGCCTTTGGCCCGACCGAAGTCGAGCGCATGCGCGCTGACACGATCGCCCGCACGGCGGCGGTGCTGGACAGCCTGCCGCTCAACACGCCGTTCGACTGGGTCGAGAAGGTTTCGATCGAGCTGACGACGCAGATGCTCGCCATCCTGTTCGACTTTCCTTTCGAGGAACGGCACAAGCTGACCTACTGGTCCGACGTGCTCGGTGACATTGAAGGCTTCGGCTCGCTCGAGGCGCGCCAGCACCGGCTCGCGACCGCGTTTGAAATGGGCGCCGCGTTCAAGCAGCTCTGGGACCGCAAGGCGCAGAATCCGGGCACGCACGACCTGATTTCGATCATGCTCCAGTCGGACGCCATGAAGCATATGAGCCATCAGGAATTCATGGGGAACCTCATCCTGCTGATCGTCGGCGGCAATGACACGACGCGCAATTCGATGTCGGCTTTCGCTTATGGCCTCGACAAGTTTCCCGACCAGCGCGCCAAGCTGGAGCAGAACCACGACCATGATCTCGCGGTCAACGCCATGCACGAACTGCTGCGCTGGCAGACCCCGCTGGCGCACATGCGCCGCACGGCGACCGAGGACACTGAACTGTTCGGCCACCAGATCAAGAAGCGCGACAAGCTCGCCTTGTGGTACTGCTCGGCCAACCGCGATGAGAGCGTCTTCCCCGATGGCGACAAGATCATTGTCGATCGTGAGAATGCCCGCCGTCATCTGTCCTTCGGCTATGGCATCCACCGCTGCGTCGGTGCCCGCGTGGCTGAACTGCAGCTGACGACGCTCATTTCCGAAATGCAGAAGCGCCGCCTGCGCGTGAACGTGCTTGCCGAACCGGTCCGCGTCCCGGCCAGCTTCGTCCACGGGTACAAGTCGATGCAGGTCGAACTCACGCAATATTGACCGACACGACATAGCGACACTGAAAGGCCCGTTTGCACCGTCAAGCGGGCCTTCCTATTTTAGGGACATGCACATGGGCGAAGACGTCTGGCGGACGCGCTACAGCCACCCCACCACGTGGGATCAGGACTTTGCGCCGCTCACCCTGCCCGACATGTTTCTGGAGGCCGCGACGCGTCTGGGCGAGGCCCCCTTTCTCGACTTTCTGGGCCGCCGCTACAGCTATGCCCAGGTCGCAAAGGCGGTGCGCCATGCGGCCGCTGGCTTTGCCGCGCTGGGCATCAGGCCCGGCGACCGGGTGGGCCTCTTCCTTCCCAACGTCCCGCATTATGTTGCGGCCTATTATGGCGCGCTCCTCGCCGGCGCGATCGTCGTCAATTTCTCGCCGCTCTACACCGTCGATGAACTGGCGGCGCAGGCGCGCGATTCGGGAACGCGGCTGATCGTCACGCTGTCTGCGGCGGCACTTCTCCCGACAGCGCTCAAGGTGCTGGAGACAGGCGCGATCGAACGGCTGGTCGTGGGATCGATTGCGGGGGTGCTGCCACCGCTCAAGTCGATCGCCTACCGCCTGTTCAAACGCGGAGAGACAGCGCCACGCCCAGCCGACGCCCGAGTCACGCGCTTCTCCGCGCTGCTCGCCAATGATGGATCGTGCACCGCGCCGCCGCCCAGGGCCGGGGACGTGGCGCTGATCCAATATACCGGCGGCACCACCGGCACGCCCAAGGGCGCGATGCTGACGCACCAGAATCTGACGGCCAATGCCCGGCAGGTGCACGCCATCGACCCCGGCAGCGCAGATGGCGACCGCATTGTCGGCGTCCTCCCCTTTTTCCATGTCTTTGCAAATACCTGCGTCCTCAACCGGACGGTCGTGGCCGGCGGGCTGATCGCGATGCTGCCGCGCTTCGATGCGAAGGCGACCCTCCAGACCATCGCCCGGGTGAAGGCGACCGCACTCCCCGGCGTGCCGACCATGTATCAAGCATTGCTCGACCACCCGGAGACCGCCCGCACCGATTTTTCGAGCCTGCGCGTCTGCATTTCGGGCGGCGCCCCCTTGCCCGCCGAAGTCGAACAGCGATTTGAACAGGTGACGGGTGCCCGGCTCATCGAAGGCTATGGCCTCACCGAAAGCGCAGGCGTCATTTCGACCAACCCCTATGAAGGCCAGGGCAAGCCCGGCACCATTGGTCAGCCTTTGCCTGGCACGCACGTCCGCCTCCTCGATCGTGAAGACCCGACCAAGCCCGCGCCCGAGGGTGAGCCGGGCGAACTCGCCTTTGCCGGACCGCAGACGATGAAGGGCTATTGGAACCGGCCCGAGGCCGATGCCGAGGTGTTTGAAAATGGCTGGCTGCGCACGGGCGACGTCGCGCAGATCGATGCCGATGGCTACATCCGGATCGTCGACCGGCTGAAGGACATGATCGCGGTCGGCGGGTTCAAGGTCTTCCCCAGCGTCGTCGAGGCCCAGCTCTACAAGCACCCCGCCGTCCGCGAAGCCATCGTGATCGGCGTGCCTGACCGCTATTCGGGCGAAAGGCCCAAGGCCTTCGTCACGCTGAAGCCCGGCGCGACCGAGACGGGCGCAGCGCTCATGGCCTGGCTCAACCCGCACCTCGGCAAGCACGAACGCGTGATCGCCGTCGAGGTCCGCGACGCGCTGCCCAAGACGCTGGTCGGCAAGCTCAGCCGCAAGGAACTCGTCGCCGAGGAAAAGGCGCGCGCCGTCGACTGAGCGCGTCGGCCCGTCAGCCGAGGCGGGCGATCAGGTCTTCGATGACGCCTGGCCGCGCGCCGTCTTGGGGGAACATCCAAATGCCTGGCTATGCCAGCGGGTAAATGCACCAATCGAACTATAGCCAAGCAGATCGGCAATATCGGTGATGCGCATCCGCCGGTTGGCGAGATACTGCGTTGCAAGGTGCATCCGCGCCCGGTTGAGGAGATGGCTGAACGTCTCGCCCTCTGCATCCAGAGTGCGCTGTAGCGTGCGCACCGTCATCCCCATCGACGCGGCGCAGACCTGCACCGAGGCCCGCCCCGCCGGCAGCAGGATCTTGATGAGCTGCTCGACATCGGCAGCGCAGCTGCGCGCGGCCGGGTTCATGACCGATTCGAGCAATTGCCGCGCGTGCAGGGCCAGTTGCTGGTCCGCGCGCTCATTGGGCCGGTCCATGTCATCGCGGCGGATCACGACACCGTTGAACTCGCTGTTGAACTGGGGCTTGCACCGGAAGACGCGGGTGTAGATCGGCAATTCGGCCTCTGGCGGGGCCTGATGCGAGAAGCAGACCATGCGCGGCGCCCAGATGTCCCCCAGCGCCGTCATGCACAGGCGCACAAGGACGCCGAGCGCAAGGTCGGTCGACTGCCGGGTCGGCTCGGGTCGGCTCAGCGAAAAGTCCTCCCGCAGGATCACCTCGTCGTCCAGCTCCTCATAATGCAGGACGAGCGTGGAATTGATGCGCGACCGGAATTCGCGCAGCGTCTCCAGCGCCAGACGCAGCGTGGGCTGATGCGCGATCAGGAGGCTCGTCGCGCCCAGATTTGCAAGCGAGCGCCCTTCGGCCATGCGCAGGCCAATGGTCATGCATCCTGTTGCCTCAGCGCTACGCTCCAGCAGCCGGACGGCGGACAATGCGGGGATCATCTGCGCAGGATCGAACAGCAGTTCCGGGGCGAGCCCCTGTTCGCGCAGGAGCGGCCGGGGATCGACGCCGAGGCTGCCCATCGTCTCAAAATAGCCGGAGAGTGCCGCTGCGCGGACAAGCTCCACCACATCCCGTCTCCTCAGTTGCGCCCGTCTTGGCGTCGAATGAGAAAACAATGTCACGAAATGTGAAAAAGACAATGCCGAACCCGCATAGGGACAGGCAAAGAGATGTAGGAGAAGGAAAGCCGATGGCCAGAGCCGTCCGATTTCATGAAGTGGGTGGGCCCGAGGTCCTGCGGGTCGAGGACGTTCAGGTCGGTGAGCCCGGCCCCGGCGAGGTCCGCATCCGTCATCACGCGGTCGGCTGCAATTTCGCCGACACCTATTTCCGCTCCGGCTATTATCCGGTTCAGCCGCCCTGCGGCATCGGCGTTGAAGGCGCCGGCACGATCGAAGCAGTGGGCGATGGCGTCACCGGCTTTTCGGTGGGGGACCGCGTGGCCTATAATGGCAGTCCGCTCGGCGCCTATGCGACCGAACGCGTGATGCCGGCAGCCCCGCTGTTCAAGCTGCCCGATGCGATTTCCTTTGAAGACGCCGCCGCCTCCACCATGCGCGGCCTGTCCGCCACCTATTGGCTGGCCAAGACGAACCCGCGCATGAAGGCGGGCGACACCATCCTCCTCCATGCAGCCGCAGGTGGCGTCGGCCTGCTGGCCATCCAGTTGGCAAAGCTGATGGGCCTGCGCGTCATCGGCACCGTTTCCAGCGAGGAGAAGGCCGAAAAGGCCAAGGCCTTCGGCTGCGACGAGATCATTTTCTACCGGCGCGAAGATGTCGCCGCACGGGTGAAGGACCTGACCGCTGGCCAGGGCGTCGAGACGGTGTTTGACAGCATCGGCAAGGACACGTTTGAGGCTTCGCTCAAGTCGCTCAAGCGGCGCGGCGTGCTGGTCGGCTGCGGCACGGCCTCCGGCCCGATTCCGCCCATCGATGCCTTCCAAATGATGTTGCAGGGCTCGGTCTATTTCACGCGCCCGGCCTTTGCCGATTATTACGCGGACCCGGCCGAACGCGCCGAGCTGTCCAGCCTGTGGTTCGGCCATCTCGCCGCCGGGCGCATCCAGGTCGAGATCGGGCAGCGTTACGCGCTCGACGACTGCGTCGCTGCGCATCGCGATCTCGAAGCCGGCAAGACCATCGGGTCTTCCATCTTCGTCCTGTGAGACCAGCGCCATGAAGATCGAGAAGCTGACGACACATATCGGGGCCGAGCTGTCCGGTGTCAGCCTCGCCGATGCGGCGAAGGATGATGCGCTTTTCGACGCGATCCGTGCGGCGCTGCTGGACCACAAGGTGCTTTTCCTGCGCGATCAGGACATCAGCCGGGCCGACCATGTCGCCTTTGCCGAGCGCTTCGGCTCGCTTGAGGATCACCCCGTCGCGGGCAGTGACCCGGATCATCCCGGCCTTGTGCGCATCTACAAGGACGAAAGCTCGCCGCCCGACCATTACGAAAATTCCTGGCATTGCGACGCGACCTGGCGGGTATCGCCACCGATGGGCTGTGTGCTGCGCTGTGTCGCCTGTCCAGCCGTCGGCGGCGACACGATGTGGGCCAATATGGCCAAGGCCTATGCCGACCTGCCGGAGCATGTGAAGGCGACGATCAACGGGCTGAAGGCGCGCCATTCGATCGAGGCGACCTTTGGCGCACGCATGCCTGAGGAACAGAGGCTCGCGCTGAAGGCGCAATATCCCGATGCCGAACACCCCGTGGTGCGCACCCACCCCGAAACGGGGGAGAAGGTCCTGTTCGTGAATGGCTTCACGACGCATTTCACGAACTTCCACACGGCCGAAAACGTCCGCTACGGTCAGGACTATGCGCCGGGCGGAGCGATGCTCCTCCAACATCTGATCAGCCGTGCCGCCATCCCGGAATATCAGGTGCGCTGGCGCTGGCAGCCCAATTCGGTCGCCATCTGGGACAACCGCTGCACCCAGCATTACGCCGTGATGGACTATGCCCCCACCGTCCGCCGGATGGAGCGGGCCGGCATCATCGGCGACCGCCCGTATTGAACACGAGAAAAGGAGAAATCCCATGCAATTCCTCGACGATTCATTGCTGCCCAAGAACCAGGACAAGCTGGTCATCACCGCCGCGCCCTATGGCCCGGAATGGATGCCGGAGGACTTTCCCGAAGACATCCCGGTGACGATGGAGGAGCAGGTCCAGAAGGCCGTCGACTGTTACAATGCGGGCGCCACGGTGCTGCACCTGCACTGCCGCGAACTGGACGGCCACGGCTCCAAGCGCCTGTCGATGTTCAACGAGCTGATCGCCAAGGTCCGCGCGGCGGTTCCGGACATGATCATTCAGGTGGGCGGCTCCATCTCGTTCGCGCCCGAAAGCGAAGAGGACGGTGCCGAGGCCAAATGGCTGTCGGATGAAGTCCGCCACATGCTCGCCGATCTTACCCCGGCCCCGGAACAGGTGACCATCGCCGTCAACACGACGCAGATGAACATCATGGATCTGATGGAGGACTGGGAATATCAGGACACGAGCATTGCCAGCCCTGCCCTGTACCATGCCTATCGTGAGATGGTGGTCCCGGCCGGCCCGCATTGGGTCGAGGAACATCTGCGGCGGCTGACCGGCAGCGGCATCCAGCCGCACTTCCAGCTCACCTGCATGCCCGACATGGAAACGGTCGAGCGCCTCGTCCGCCGCGGCCTTTACAAGGGCCCGCTCAACCTGACCTGGGTTGGCATTGGCGGGGGCTTTGACGGCCCGAACCCGGCGAATTTCATGGAATTTATCCGCAGGGCACCCGACGGCTCGACCGTGACGCTGGAAAGCGTCATGGGCAATGTCCTGCCGATCAACACCATCGCGATCGCACTCGGCATGCACTGCCGCTGCGGCATCGAGGACACGATCTACGAGCCGCATGGCAACAAGATGGGCTCCGTGGCCCAGATCGAGCAGCTCGTCCGCATTTCGCGCGAACTGGGCCGTGAGATCGCCAATGGCAAGGAAGCACGCGAGATCTACCGGATCGGCACGCAGTATAACTCGACCGAGGAAACGCTCGCCAAGCTCGGAATGGCCCCGAACCGTGAACGCGGCCAGATGGGCGTGCCGCTGCGCAGCGCTGCCTGACATGACGCTGGAATTGCCCGGGGACGTGACCGTCCTGTTCGTCCCCGGTCTTCGCGATCATGTCGAGGACCATTGGCAGACCCATGCCGCACGGGCGCTGCCCGGGTCGGTCACGATCGCGCCGCTGACGGCGGACCGGCTGAGCCGGGCCGCCCGCGTGGCGGCGCTCGATGCCGCTCTCAATGATATTGAGGGCGACGTCGTGATCGCCGCGCACAGTGCCGGATGCCTGATGGTCGCACATTGGGCAGAGCACCCGACGCGGCGCATTCGCGGGGCGCTTCTGGCGACACCGGCCGACGTCGAAAACCCCCTTCCGCCGGGCTATCCGACGTCGGCAGAGCTGGCCGATGGCGGCTGGTGCCCGATCGCGCGGCCGACCTTGCCTTTTCCGGCGATCGTGGTCGCAAGCCGCAATGATCCGCTCGGCAGCTTTGAACGTATCGCCGCACTGGCGCAGGACTGGGGCGCAACGCTGCAGGACGGCGGCGAGATCGGCCATCTCAATCCGCCAGCCGGTTTCGGCCCTTGGCCGGAGGGACTGGGACTGATCGCGAAGCTCGCCGGATAGAGCGGGCCGCAAGGGGAGGACCAATGGCAGCGCCGATCAACCTTGAAGGATCAGGAGAAGGTCCGGCTGCGCCGACGGCCTATGGCTGGCTGGTATTTGCGCTGAGCTTCGGCCTGCTGATCTCCGACTATATGGCCCGGCAGGTGCTTAATGCCGTCTTCCCCCTGCTGAAGGCGGAATGGGGCCTGCTCGACAGTCAGCTTGGCCTGCTGTCGGGCGTTGTCGCCGTCATGGTTGGCCTGTTCACCTTCCCGATATCGCTTGCGGCCGACCGATGGGGACGCGTCCGCAGCTTGACGCTGATGGCGATCCTGTGGAGCGTGGCGACACTCTTTTGCGCCTATGCTCAGGGCTTTTATCCGATGCTGGCCGGTCGCGCCCTCGTGGGTCTGGGGGAGGCCGCCTATGGCAGCGTCGGGATTGCCGTGGTGGTCAGCGTCTTTCCCCGCCGCCTGCGCGCCACGCTGTCGGCTGCCTTCATGGCCGGCGGCATATTCGGGCAGATCCTGGGCGTCGCAATTGGCGCGCAGATTGCGGCCAGCCATGGCTGGCGTGAGGCCTTTCTTGTCATCGGCGCCAGCGGCCTCGCTTTGGGCATTGCCTATCCGCTGTTCGTGCGGGAACGGCGGGTGCAGGCGCTCGCCGGTTTCAATCCGGAAAGAGAAGGGCTTCCCCTTTCCGCAGCGCTTCGTGCGCTTGTCGCCTCGCGCTCGGTGCGTCTGGCCTATATCGGCAGCGGGCTGCAGATGTTTGCCGCAGGCGCCTTGCCCGCCTGGCTTCCGAGCTTCTTCAACCGCTATTATGCCCTTCCGGTCGACAAGGCCGGTCGCCTGTCTGCGCTGCTTCTGCTGATGTGCGGTGCCGGGATGATCCTGTGCGGGATGCTGAGCGACCGGATCGCCCGCGACGCGCCGGAGAAAAAGATCACGCTTGCCATGGGCTACAGCCTTGGATCGGCGCTTTGCATCGGGCTGTCGTTCCAGCTGCCGCCCGGCATCGCGCAACTCATCCTTCTGGGGCTGGGCATGTTTCTTGTGGCGGGCACGACAGGCCCCGCCGGCGCAATGGTCGCAAACCTGACGCCGCTGGTCGTCCATGGCTCGGCCTTTGCCACGCTGACGCTGGCCAACAACCTCCTTGGCCTTGCGCCCGGCCCGATCCTGACCGGGCGCGTTGCCGACAGCACCGGCCTGCTCCACGCGCTGCAGCTGCTGCCGATCCCCTGTATCGCTGCAGCCCTCGCTTATGCCGCCATGCGGCGCAGCTATCTGGCAGACCTGCCCACGTCCGCTTCAAAGGACCAATAATATGGACAATGTCACAACCACAGCGCGCGGTTTGGCGCCTGGTCTCGGCATCGCTTTGGTGATTGCGGCGGCGGCGACGTTCCTGTCGGAGCATTATACCGCGCCGGTGATGCTCTATGCCCTGCTGCTCGGCATGGCCTTCAACTTCGTGACCGAAGCCGAGCGCACGCGCGGCGGGATCGAATTTGCCTCCAAGGGTCTGTTGCGGATCGGCGTTGCCCTGCTCGGCCTGAGGATCGGCTGGGATCAGGTGACGTCGCTTGGCCTTGGGCCGGTGCTGATGGTCGTCGCCCTGGTTGCCGGGACGATCCTCGTGTCGGTCGGCCTTGCCCGCCTCATGGGGTTCAATCCGCTGTTCGGCTTCCTGTCGGGCGGTGCGACCGCGATTTGCGGCGCTTCGGCGGCGCTGGCGCTGTCCGCCGCACTTCCTCCGCATGAGCGCAAGGAACAGGCGACCCTGTTCACGGTGATCGGCGTCTCGGCCTTCTCCACTCTTGCCATGATCGCTTACCCGGTCATCGCCCATGCGGTGGGCCTTTCCAATCATCAGGCCGGTGTCTTCATCGGGGCGACGATCCATGATGTCGCACAGGTCGTCGGCGCAGGCTATGCCATCTCCACCGATGCGGGTGACACTGCGACCATCGTCAAGCTGCTGCGTGTCGCGATGCTTCTGCCCGTGATCCTCGTCGCCGGGCAGATCACCCGCAGCTCAACCGCGGAAGGGACCACCCGCCCGCCGCTGCTGCCCTGGTTCGTCGTCGCTTTCATCGCGCTCGTCATTCTCAACAGCGTCGTCGCCTTGCCCAAGCCCGTCACCGATTTCGGAAATGACCTCTCCCGCTGGTGCCTTGTCACGTCGATTGCGGCGATCGGCGTGAAGACGCAGCTTGGCGAAATCGTGAAGGTCGGGCTGAAGCCCGTCATCCTCATGGCGATCGAAACCGTGCTGCTCGCAGGCGCAGTTCTGATCCTGCTAAAGACAGGGCTGGTGTGACACGGATTGCAAAAACTGTGTCGCCAAATGTGAAAAAATGATGGTCGGACCCGCCTATTTCCGGCGCACCTAAATTTAGGGGAGGAGTACCATCATGTCCTTGAAGTCACGCGCCCAGCGCGCAAGCCTGTTCGCCATTTCCGCCGCCCTCATGTGCCATGCACCAGCCCGTGCGCAGGACGCCAGCACCGCCGATGCGAGCGCGGACAGTGGCGAAATCATCGTCACGGCGCAAAAGCGCGCCGAGAGCGTCCAGGCCGTGCCGATCTCGATCGCGGCGTTCAGCGGCGCCTCGCTCGACAAGGCGAGCGTCGTCACCATTCTTGACCTCGGCAAGGTTGCAACCAACTTCCAGTCGGTCCGCTCGTCCAACACAGGCTCGACCCGGATCGGCATTCGCGGCGTCGGATCGCTGGCCAACACGCTCATCGAACCGAGCGTCGCGGTGTTCATGGATGGCGTCTATGTCCCGCGCTCCGGCTCCATCCTCGGGTCATTCCTCGACATTGAAGGCGTCGAAGTGCTGCGCGGACCGCAGGGCACGCTGTTCGGCCGCAACGCGAGCGTGGGCGCGTTGTCGCTGCGCAGCGCGCTCCCCAAGGACACATTCTCAGGCGCCGTCAGTGCCGAACTTGGGTCGTTTGACAGGTACAAGCTGTCGGGCCACGTCAACGTGCCCCTGGCGGACAATCTCGCCCTGCGGGTCGCTGGCATGGGCCAGTGGTACAAGGGGCCCTGGCACAACAAGCTTGATGGCAAACGTTATGGCGGATCTGACGACATGGCGTTCCGCGCGACCCTCAAGGCCGATCTTGGCAGGGTCGAGTGGGTCTTGCGCGCGGACTATACAAAGCTCGACGGCGATGGCGTCGCCAATTTCGACTTTGACCCCGCCTCGGTAAGCCCGGCACGCCTCGCCTTTCTCCAAGCGGCCTTTGCAGGCGGTCCGGATACCAACCTCAAAGACCGCAACATGAACCAGTTCATGGCCACCGGCCTTGTCGACAAGAATTGGGGGGTCTCCAGCACCGCGTCCCTGGATGTCGGCGCCTCAACCCTGAAGCTGATCGACAGCTATCGCGTGTGGAAGAATGATCAGCTCGATGGCGACGTCATCTACCTGCCGATCAGCCTCGCATCGCGTCGCAGCCTGTTCGACTCCAAGAGCCAGAACCATGAGTTGCAGTTCATCTCGCCGGAGAAGCAATGGCTGGGCGGCAAGTTCGACATGGTCGCCGGAGCCTATTATTTCGAAGAAGATTTCGGCCTGGGCGAGCAGCTCAACATGGGGAGCAGCTTCTGCGGCGTCCTCGTGCCGGCAGGCCCCGGGCGCACGGCCTGCGCGAGCTATTACACCACGACTGGCGGCGTCGCTGCGACCAATCAGGACGTCTTCCAGAATGTGAAGAGCATTGCCCTTTATGGTCAGGGCAATCTCCATCTGTCGGACAAGTTCACCGTGACGCTCGGCGGACGCTGGACCAACGACAAGAAGCGCGGCACCTACCGGCAGGCCTCAAGCCCGTTCACGCAGGCGCTGCGCGCGACCGAAAACCTGACCTATCCGGGGATCAGCGAAGGCCGCTTCACCTATCGTGTCAGCCTGAATTACAAGCCGACCGAGGATGTCCTCATCTTTGCCAACCATTCAACCGGTTACAAGTCGGCCGGGTATAACTCCGGCGGCGGCACGCCGTCGCTGTCGACCTTCGATGCCAATGGCAACCTCGTCGCCACCCGCCGCCTTTTCGACCGCGAGACGGTGAAGAACTATGAACTGGGCTTCAAGTCGAGCTGGCTCGACCGCGCGCTGAAGTTCAACACGACGTTCTATCGCATGGACATTGCGGGCTTTCAGGATCGCGCCTTTGATGGCGTCAGCTTCATTGTCCGCAATGCAGGCAATCTGCGCCAGCAGGGCGCCGAGGTCGATCTGACGATGGCACCGTCGCGCGATCTCTCGGTGACAGGCTCATTCGCCTATCTTGATTCCAAGTTCACCCGCTTCGCCAATGCCTCCAACCTGCCCGGGCTTCCCGGTACGCAGAACCTGACGGGGAAGCCGAACACCTTCTCACCCAAATGGTCAGGCAATGTTGCGCTGGACTGGACGCGTGATCTGGGGGCGAGTGGTATGAACGTGGCCATGAACGCAAATGTCAGCTTCGTGTCAGACCAGTTCGTCGGCACCGTCAATGACGCCAACCCGCAATCGCGTGCCGATGGCTATGCGCTGCTCGGCGCATTACTGGCCGCTGTCGGTCTACCAGCCGCTGGGCGGCGCCCTCGGGCTGAACAACACGGTGTTCCCCGGCAGCACGGCCAACCGCATCCAGGCAAATGAACCGCGTACATTCGGGGCATCGGCCACGATCCGGTTCTGACGCGGAACAGAGGCCACCTGGCAGCGCGAGGGCGTTGCCAGGTGGCCTCCGGCAATTTGGACAAGGCCTCGCCAGTGCGTACAGCGGACGAAGCGGACGTCCGCCCCACGCGGGTTACAGGTGCGCCGCCTGCGCCTTGAGGAAGGGGATCAGCAGCGCCGAGACCGCCTCCGGGCTCTCTTCCGGCGCCCCGTGCCCGACGCCCTCCAGAAGATGCCTGGCCACCAGGCCCGAATAGAATTGATCCATGCCGTCATATAGCGGCTGCATGATTTGCAGCGCGGGGTCCAATGCGCCGCCGATGAAGAGGCAGGGCTGGCGCACGGGCTGTCCCGCCCAATCGGCGGTCAGATCCCAATTCCGGTCGCGGCAGCGATAATGGCCGAGCGGCGCGGCAAAGCCGCCTTTGCCATATTGCCGGACATATTCTCCGAACGCCTGATCGCCGAGCCAGCGGGGGACGATGCCCGGATCGGGCAAGGTGTCGAGCACGGTTTCACCCGGCATCACGAACAGGCGCCACCGCTGATCGCCTTTTGCTTCGCCCGAAATGGCGTGATGGATCGACCGCAGCGAGACCGCGATATCCCGGTCCAGCTCTGCCTCGGCGAGGCCCGGCTGCTGGAAATAATGGTGATAGAAGCGCCCGCCGGTCTGCGCCTCCATCGCCGCCCAGACGTCGCTGGGGCGCTGCGCCTCGCGCGGGCCGACGACGGTGCTGACAAGGGCAAGGGCCGGGAACAGATCGGGCCGCGACCGGGCGGCGGCGTTGGCGACCCAGGCCCCCAGATCATGTCCGACCAGCAGCGCACGGGGTTCTCCCACGGCGGAAAGCAGGGCGACAACATCGTCGGCACTCTGGAGGATGGTATAATCCTCGACTGCCGCGGGTTTCGAGCTTTCGCCAAAGCCGCGAATGTCGGGCGCGACCACCCGGAAGCCCGCCGCTGCAAGCGCTGCGACCTGATGACGCCATTCAAACCAGGTGTAGGGAAAGCCATGCAGCAGGATGACGAGTGGCCCGCTGCCTTCCTCGACATAATGGATGGTGATGCCGTTGGCCTCGACCATGCGATGCGTGAAAGAGGCGGGGTCGTTCACAGTGTGCATGATGTCAGGCCTGCGTGAAATGCTTCAGGACTTCGGCGGCGACGAAGTCGGGGCGTTCTTCGGGGATCCAGTGGCCGCAGTCGCTGGCGACCCCGCCCGTCACATGGTCGGCCACGCGGGCCCAGCTTTCCATCGCCGTCATGCCGCGACCGCGCGTCGCCGGATCGCCACCATAGACGAGGATCGGCATGGTCAGGCGCTTGCCCGCTGCGCGAAAGGCCTCTGTGTCGGCAATGTCCTGCGGCACGGCACGGTAATAGTTGAACCCGGCCGTCATCGCGCCCGGCGCGCTATAGGCGCGGACATATTCGGCCTGCGCCTTTTCGCTGATCGCGTCGGGCTTCGCCCCTGCAAAGCGGTAGAAGAAGCGGAGATAGATGTCCTCGCGGCCCTCGGTCAGGGCTTCGGGCAGACCCGGCAGGCCGTGAAAGCCGAAGTGCCAGCGGCCATGATGTTCGATCGGTCCGCCATCGCCCAGCACGGGCGCGTCAAAGATCGCCATCGCCTGTACCCGCTCCGGAAACTGCGCGGCGAGCGCGAAGGCAACCGGGCCGCCCCAATCATGCGCAACCACGCGGAAGCGGGCGTGGCCGAGCGCGGTCATCAATTCGGCGATGTCGCGGGCGACCGTCTTCTTGTCATAGCCGCCCTCTGGCCGACTGCTGTCGCAAAGGCCGCGCATGTCCGGTGCGACAAGCGCGAAATGCGGGGCGAGCAGCGGCATGACGTCCCGCCACATATACCAGGTCTGGGGCCAGCCGTGCAGCAGCACGACCGGATACCCCTGACCCGCTGTCACATAATGCAGCCGGACGTCCGTCAGATCCGCAAAATGATGGGCGATGCCCGACATGCTACGTCAGTTGCCCTGAAAGCTGGTGACGTCGACCGGCGCCAAGCCATGGGCGGCGCAATAGTCGACATAGCGCTTGAGCATCGACTTCCAGTTCTCGACTGCCAGGATATTGTCATTCTCGTCGAGGACGTTCCAGTCGCCGAGGACGATGTTGAGCGTGATCACGTCTTCGCCGGGTTCGGCGACCGGGGTGTGCGCGGATGCTGCCGTCTCATAGACGAAGCTTCCCGCCTTTGAGACCCAGTCATGCTCCTTGTACCGCCAGGCGCCCTGAATGGTGTAGACATGCACCGTGCCGGCATGATGGTGCTTGGGCATTTCCATGCCTGCGGGCACGCGCAGCAAGGTTGTCCACTCCCCGTTGATCGGGTTCAGCTTGATGATCTTCAGGTGCAGCTGGTCCGAATAGGGCAGGAACGGCACCCAGGGCAGCGCATCGACGTCAATCATATGGGCGCCGACGCTGTCGGAATAAAAGGTCATTGCTCTCTCCTTGGTTGAGTGTGGATCAGAAGGGGCGGTCGCCCTTGATGGTCGCGCGGTTCATGCGGCGGACGCAGGGCGGATAATCCATCACGGCGTAATGCTGGGTGCAGCGATTATCCCAGATGGCGACCGAGCCCGGAGTCCAGCGCCAGCGGACCTGATATTCGGGAATGGCGGCCTGACTGGTCAGATAGCGCAGCAGTTCGCCCGATCCATTGGTGAAGTCCTGCCCCACGCGCACCCGGCTGGCGGTGTGATAATTGGTGAAGTGGGTCGTAAAGCCATTCACGAACAGCGACTTGTTGCCCGTGACCGGGTGCGTTCGCACAACGGGATGTTCGGGATCAGGATAACGGGCTTTCATGGCGAGGCGGTCTTCGGTCGGCTTGGCCGCCATGAAGCTCGCTTCCATCGAATGGCGCGCGCGCAGATCGGCAATGTCTTGCTTCACGCGGTCGGGAAGGCGTTCCCACGCCAATTCCATGTTTGCCCACATCGTGTCGCCGCCGACCGTCGGGCATTCGACACAGCGCAGCACAGCGCCCATCGGCGGAAGTTCCCGCCAGGTGGCATCAGTATGCCAGCTGTTCTCATAGCGCTCGGGCGGGCTTTCCGGCGATTTCCAGATATGGATGATCCCGGGTTCACCCTCGGCGCTGTTGGCAAGGGGATGGTCTTCCAGTTCACCAAAGCGACGTGCGACGCTGGCGTGCTCGGCATCGGTCATGTCCTGATCGCGGAAGAACAGCACCTTGTACTTGAGCAACAGATCATTGATCGCACCGGCCATGTCATCATTGGTCCCGGCGTCGGCCAGACGAATGCCGCTGATCTGGGCGCCGAGCGCGCAGGTGAGAGGTTCGACGTTCATGCAGCTTCTCCTTGAGCGGATCTGAGGTGGAATGCGGGGACGGCCCGCGTCGCGCGCCAGACCATGAGGAGCCCGGAAAAGGCGATCAGGTCCGCCATCAGCAGGGGCAGCGTCCAGCTCTGCGTCGAGCCAGTGTCCGCCAGATGCTGGCTCATCACGCCGATGCCGAGCGCGAGCCCGCCGATCATCAGGATGTTGAGTGTGAGGATGTTGATACCGACTGCCGTCGCCTTGAGATGCGGCGGCAGCTCCTCTTCGATCACCGAGAAGAGCGGCGCATAGATCATTGTCATGAACAGGATGGAGGCGGCCATGCCGGCGATGAACAGCGGACTGCCTGCGGGGAGCAGCCGATAGGCAAGGACAAAGGGCACGAGCAGCGCGAGGGTGATAAGGCTGGACCGCGCGCGATCCATGGCGAACCGGCGCTGCGCCCAATCGGCGAGGAGGCCTGCGCCCACCGAACCGGCCAGCCCGAAGATCATGAACATGACGCCATAAAGGCTGCTGGCCTGCGCCTTGGCCAACCCTTTGTCCTCGACCAGCCAGAGCAGCACGAACGGGCTCGTCGCGACATGGGCGTGGAGGACAATGAGCCCGAGCGACGCCCAGCGCAGGCGCGCGTTCGCGCTCACCATCTGCCACCATTCGGCGATCTGTCCGCCCATGGTCGGGAGATTTTGCTCGCGCGGGGTCGTGTCCTTCACGCGCGCAACGGCAAGGGTCGCGAGGACGCCGATGGCGGCCATCAGGAGGAAGCAGCCGCGCCACCCCAAGGTCGGCCCCAGCAGCCCGGCAATCAGAAAGCTGCCGCCAATGCCAAGCGGAATGCCCGCAAAGAAGAGCCCGATGGCGGCAGCCTTGCTGCCGTCCGGTGTGCGGGCCAGGATGATGTTGGTGGCCGTGGGGACCAGCGTTGCCTCGCCCGCCGCGACGAAGGGGCGCGCGCCGAGCATCGTCCAGAAGCCTTGTGCCAGCCCCGCGAGCCCGGTGAACAGGCTCCAGATGCCGACCCCCGTGGTCAGCACCGGCACGCGGCCGATCCGGTCTGCCAAAAGCCCCGCCGCGACCGCGCCAATGGCGTAGACGCCGCTGAAGGCAAGCCCGGCGATCAGCGCAAACTGGCTTCGGCTCAGCTCCAGATCGCGCATGATATCGCTGGCGAAGCCCGCCACGAGCTGACGGTCAATCTGGTTGAGCACGTGCAGCATCAGGAAGAACAGCAGCAGCCCCCATGGTGTCGTGCGCGTGGCGGCTGCGCTGCGCAGACTGTCCGGCGTGTCCGGGGTCACTCCGCGGCCTCGGCCAGCGGCGCCACCGCATAAGGCTGCGGCCGCACCTTTTCGGACCAGGCCGCGACGCGGTACAGACGGCGCAGTTCGTTGCTGACGTTCGATGTCACGCCATAATGGCTGGTCGAAAAATTGTCCCAGATGGCAACATCGCCTGGTTCCCATTGGTGGCGGACCTGGATCTCGGGAATCTTGGACATCTCGTTGGCGAGCTTGATGAGCGCTTCGGAATGGATCGTCTCATAGCCCTTGATCCGGTGCACATAGGCGTCGCCCACGAACAGGCAGGGGCGCCCGGACGCATGGTGCCGTACGACGGCGGGATGCACCGCATGTTCACGATTCTCCATGATGCGGCTGATGATGGCGGGATCGCCAAAGTCGTGGCGCAGCATCAGGTAAAGCGAGTCGTGTTCGATCTCGATATTCTCGAACAGCTGCTTCAGCGCGTGGGGCAGGCGCTCATAGGCGGCATACATGCTGGCCCACATGGTATCTGCGCCGAAGGGAACCTGCTCGGCCTGCAGGATGGACATGATGTTGGGGTGCTCGCGTGCCAGCACGTCATGATGCCACAGGTCGGTGGTCGCCTTCGTCTTGTCCGTGGTCAGGCGCTGGATGACGACGACTTCGGGATGGCCTTCATCGGCCTTGGTGGGTGCAAAGGTGTGCTTTTCCAGCTGATCGCCATAAGCGAGCGCGACGCGCTTCATCGCATCAAAGGACAGATGCTGGTTCCGGCCGAACAGGACGCCATAGTCCCAGAGCGCCGCACGCAGATCGGCCAGCCCTGCGTCATCCAGATCGGCCAGATTGCATCCTTCAATCCAGCCGCCGATCACGGGCGTACGGGGCACAACGCGGAATTGGGAATAGTCGCGGACTTCCAGCATCGATTCTCTCCTCACAGCTTTTGTTATGGGGCAAGCGTATCAGTGGACTTTGGAATTCGATTGCCATTTGACGACAGATGATAAACAGTTGGCGACAGGAGGGATGCCATGACGGTCACTGCCCAGGTCCGCGCCACCGCCCTGCTCGATTTTCCTGCCGTCGCGCTTGAGGCGGGCATCGATCCCTATGCGGCGCTGCGGGAGGCCGGAATTGATCCCGCCAGCCTGTCTCGCCCCGATCTGACGCTGCCCACCGACCGCGTGGCGTGGCTGCTCGACGGCGTGGCGGAACGGACCGGTCTGGCCGATCTCGGTATCCGCATCGCCATGCGCCGCCGCCTCGCCAATATGGGCGTCGCAGGTCTTGTGCTCGGTCAGCAGCCGACGGTGCGCGATGCGCTCGCCATGGCCGACAGATACAGCCATCTGCTGAGCAATGCGCTGAGCTTGCACATCGAGGGCGGTGATGGCGACGTGGCGACGCTCGTCCTTGGCGTCTCGATTGCGGCCTCCGCGCCGGGCCGCCAGTCGCGGGAGCTGGCGCTTGCCGCTTATGTGCACCTCTTCCGCCTGCTCCACGGCGAACATTGGGCGCCGCTGACCGTCCACTTCTCCCATTCCGCGCCACGCGGTGCGACACTGCACCAGCGCTTTTTCGGGTGTCCGGTGCAGTTTGGCAGCACACTTGACGGGCTGGAATGCCCGACGGCCGACCTTGACCGGGTCAACCCCAGGGCAGATGCGGCGCTTGCCGCCTATGCCGCGTCCTTGCTGGACACGCTCCCGGTGCTACACGGGGATGCCACGACCAGCATGGTCACGCGGCTTATCCATGCACTGTTGCCCATGGGCGGCGCCACAATTGAGCGCGTTGCAGCCAGCATGGGGCGCAACGTCCGTACCCTGCAGCGCGATCTGGCGCGCGAAGGCGGAGACTTCACCGCCCTCCTGGCCGACGCCCGAAAGACCCTCGCGGCCGAACTCCTGCGCGATCCGACCCTCCCCCTCGCGGCGGTCGCCGAACGGCTCGGCTATTCTCACCCGTCCGCCTTCATCCGGTTTTTTCAGGCGCAGTTTAAGACGACGCCCGGGCATTGGCGGGAAGAGCATCTCCGGCAGGGCACCGGGTGACAGGACGTTGCCATCCAGCGCTTGGCGTCGGGTGCGCACACAACGGCAAAATCCGTCATATGTCTCCCAGACACGGTCACTGTCGGAATGTTTGTGGAAGCCGGAATGCGATGGTGGAGCTGAGGGGAATCGAACCCCTGACCTCATCATTGCGAACGATGCGCTCTACCAACTGAGCTACAGCCCCGCATTCGGACTCGCGCATTAGCGGCGAGATTTGCGGCTTGCAATGGGGAACGCTTGCCCATGCGCTGCTTTCAAATAGAAGGGGCGGGACAAACCAAAAAGAAGAGGAGCTGCGCCATGGCCCGTGCCTGGTATTTCAAATCGACCCCCGAAGGCCTGCCCACGCGCGACAATGTCGCGCTGGTCGAGATGCCGCCGCAAGACATTGGCCCGAACCAGATTCGTGTCCGCAACGAATATCTGTCGGTTGACCCCTATATGCGCGGGCGGATGACGACCGTGAAATCCTATGTGCCCGGCTTTGAGGTCGATCAGCCGATGACGGGCGGCGCGGTGGGCGAAGTCATCGAGAGCACCGCCGAAGGTTTTGCCGTTGGTGACAAGGTCATGCACATGAATGGCTGGCGCGACGAGGCGCTGGTGGACATTGTGGGCGGCGGCGCACCGACCGATCCGCAGAAGCTGCCACCCCTTAACGTCCCGATCCAGACGTTCCTCCACAATCTGGGGCTCACCGGCGCGACCGCCTATATGGGCCTCATGAAAACGGCCGCCGCCAAGGAAGGCGATATCGTCTTCGTGTCAGCAGCGGCTGGTGCGGTCGGCTCTGCCGTCGTCCAGATTGCGAAGAAGAAGGGTATGACCGTCATCGGATCGGCGGGCGGTGCGGCCAAGTGCGATTGGGTCAAGTCCTTGGGCGCGGATGCCTGTGTCGACTATAAGTCGGGCAACCTTCTGGCGCAGCTGTCGGAAGCCGCACCGGCCGGGATCGACGTCTATTTCGACAATGTCGGTGGCGACCATCTGGATGCCGCCTTTGCCCTGGCGCGCGATTATGCCCGCTTTGCGATCTGCGGGATGATCGACAAATATAATGAGGCCGATCAGGGGCATGAGTTCAAATACATCCTCCGGACAATCCCGGCGCGGATCAACATGCGGGGCTTCATCTTCACCGATTATGCCGAACATATGGGCGAGTTTCTGGCAGAGGTCGCGCCGATGGTCCTGTCGGGCGAGATGAAGATGCAGGAAACCGTGCATCAGGGGCTCGACAGCACCTTTGACGCTTTCCTTGGCCTGTTCTCGGGCGCGAATACGGGCAAGATGCTGGTCAGGATCTGACGCCGGGCCGGTGGGCGAACGCGTCCACCGGCCTTGCCATTTCGGCAGCTTCCCCGCACACAGGGGTCATGACGACGACGCGTATCCTGTCGATGGCCCTTGTCGCGCTGGCGCTGGCCGGGTGCGCCACTGCACCCGAAGCGGTCGCGCCGCCACCGCCGCCGACACGCGCGGCCCCGCCTCCACCTTCTGTGTCAGCACCCCGATCCTCCAACTGGGAGGATTGGCGCGCCACGCCCGGCGACTGGGGCTATCGCAAGGATGCGCGCGGATCGATTGCCCTGTTTGGGCAGCCGGGGACCAACGCGCTGTTCGTCGTCCGCTGCGATCAGGCGTCGGCGCGCATCTATATGTCACGCAGCGGCAGCTTTCCGGTCGGCCAGTCGGGCCAGATGACGGTCCGCACCTCAAGCACCGTGCGCACGCTGTCAGCGGGCAACAGCAATGAGAGCCCGCCCTACATCGCGTCCGAACTGCTCGCATCGGACCGGCTGCTCGACGCGATGGCGTATAGCCGGGGCAAATTCGTCATCACCGTGCGCGGCGCCGACGATCTTGTCGTCCCGACATGGGCCGAATTTTCGCGGGTGGTGGAGGATTGCCGGGCGGCCAACTAGCCTTGCCTTTTGGTCGGCCCGAAGTTCTGATCCTGACAGCAAATTAGATCAATTCAAGTCTTGAATACGCGATTCGCATGACTCATTTTGTGCGTGCGAACCGGCCGGTTCGCGGAGCGCAACGCAGCGAAAGGAGGTGATCCGATGTCTCATGGTCCAGCTAAGAGGTCGGAAAGGGTGATCCGCAGCTAGGCGCGACTGATCGCAGCCTTTGGTCTCTGCAGAAACGGAAGCCCGCCACATTTGGCAGGCTCTACACCTCCGATCGCTGACCATGCTGAAGGGTCGTGGAACCGCCAGGTTCTGCGGCCCTTCTCATATCCGCCTCGGCTCAGTGCCGCAGGGCGCGGCCCCGCGCATAGGCCTGCGTCCCGCGCGTATAGACGCGATCATCGGGCAGGATGTCGGCAACGCCAAGGTCCGGCGCCGTCTCCAGATCGCGGTAGAGCGGCGCGAAATCGGTCTCCACCGTCACCTTCAGCAAATGGTCTAGGCTGGGCACGACGAAATAGGTCTGTTGAAAATCGTCGATCCGGTAGTCGGTACGCATCAGCCGCAAAAGATCAAAGCCAAGCCGGTTGGGGCTTGGATCATCAAGCGCGAAAAGGCTTTCGGCATGGCTGGAGACGATGCCCGCGCCATAGGTGCGCAGCTGCCCGCCCTCCTCGATCAGGCCGAATTCGACCGTATACCAATAGAGCCGGGCGAGCTTGTGGAGCGCGCCAAAGCCAAGGCTGCGCAGGCCGCCCTTGCCATAGGCAACCATGTAATCGGCAAAGACCGGATCGGCGAGCATCGGCACATGGCCGAAGACGTCGTGGAAGACATCGGGTTCCTGCAGATAGTCGATCTGCTCAGGGCGGCGGATGAAGTTGCCGGCGGGAAAGCGGCGGTTGGCGAGATGTTCAAAAAAGACGGCATCGGGCACGAGACCGGGGACGGCGACAACGGACCATCCGGTGGCGGCCGACAGCCGGTCATTGAGTTCGCGATAATCGGGAATACCGGGGCGGGAGAGGCGCAGCACATCCAGCCCGTGCAGAAAGGCGTCGGCGGCACGGCCGGGCAGCATCTCCGACTGGCGCGCGAAGAGCCGGTCCCACATGGCATGTTCGTCGGCCGAGAACTGGCCCCAATCCTGCGGGATCGTCCAGTCTGCCGCCGCACCGGGCGGCGGGGTCTCATGGATATGCGTGGCAGCCGACATGCTGCCAGATTAGCGCCAACTGGTTGCAATTGAAACCAGTTGGCGTCGAGGCCGGATCAAATATCGAGATTGGCGACGTTGAGCGCGTTTTCCTGAATATATTCGCGGCGCGGCTCGACGACATCGCCCATCAGCTGGGTGAAGATCTCGTCGGCAAGGTCAGCCTGTGCCACTTCGACCCGCAGCAGCGAGCGGTTGTCCGGGTCGAGCGTCGTTTCCCAGAGCTGTTCGGCGTTCATTTCGCCGAGACCCTTGTAGCGGGAAATGGAGAGGCCCTTGCGGCCGGCGGCGAGAATGCCGTCGAGCAGTTCGGACGGGCGGGAGACCATGGTCGACGCCTTGCTGGGCGTAACGGGCGCGTCCTCATCACCTTCGGCGACGGGTTCGCGCGCAGTCTTGCTGATCGGCACGAGCCGGGCGACATGGGCATAGGCCTCTGCCTGTTCGGCGATCAGGCTGTGCAGGCGGCGCGCCTCCTGGCTTTGCAGGAAGCTCGCTTCGATGACGTGATGGTCCGTCACGCCGCGCCACAGGCGCTGCAGATGATAGCCGCCTTCTTCGCTGACGACGCCGCTCCAGCGCGCCTCAAGGTCGGCCCGGCCGAGCCATTCGGCGGTGAGCCCAATCGCCCGCGCGCGGGCTTCGGGTGTCGCGGCAGGATCGAGCGCCCCGATCAGGGCGAGGCCTTCGATGATCGCGGGGTCATATTTCTTGGGCACATAGCGCATCAGGCTGCGCGTGCGGCGGGCATGGTCGATCAGGACCTTGAGGTCAGCACCGGACCGGGTGCCGCCCGACGTTTCGAGCGCGACCGCGGCAAGACCCGCATCGACGAGATAGTCGTCCAGCGCGGCATCGTCCTTCAGATAGACTTCGGACCGGCCCCGCGCCGCTTTGTAGAGCGGCGGCTGCGCGATGTAGAGGTGCCCGCGCGAGATGATCTCCGGCATCTGGCGATAGAAGAAGGTCAGCAGCAGCGTACGGATGTGCGCGCCGTCGACGTCTGCGTCGGTCATGATGACGATCTTGTGGTAGCGCAGCTTTTCGATGTTGAAGTCGTCGCGGCCAATGCCCGTGCCCATCGCCTGGATGAGCGTGCCGACTTCCTTCGACGCCAGCATCTTGTCGAACCGCGCGCGTTCCACGTTCAGGATCTTGCCTTTCAGCGGCAGGATCGCCTGATTGTGGCGGTTGCGGCCCTGCTTGGCGGAACCGCCTGCCGAGTCCCCTTCAACGAGGAAGAGTTCGGACTTGGCAGGATCACGTTCCTGACAGTCGGCGAGCTTGCCGGGCAGCGAGGCGATGTCCATCACGCCCTTGCGACGCGTCAGTTCCCGCGCGCGCTTGGCAGCCTCGCGGGCGGCGGCCGCATCGATGATCTTCTGCACGACCGCGCGCGCATTGGCGGGGTTTTCCTCAAGCCATTCGGCCATCTTGTCCGCCATCAGGCTTTCGAGCGGCTGGCGCACTTCGGACGAGACGAGCTTGTCCTTGGTCTGCGATGAGAATTTGGGATCGGGCAGCTTCACCGACACGATCGCAGTGAGGCCCTCGCGCATGTCCTCACCGGTCAGGCTGACCTTTTCCTTCTTCAGCAGGCCGGACTTGTCCGCATAGTTGTTGAGCGTGCGCGTCAGCGCGGCGCGGAATGCAGCGAGGTGGGTGCCGCCATCGCGCTGCGGAATGTTGTTGGTGAAGCAGAGGACGTTTTCATAATAGCTGTCATTCCACTCCAGCGCGACATCTATGCCGATGCCATCGCGCTGGCCGGAGACGGCAATCGGGTCTGGAAAGAGCGGCGTCTTCGCGCGGTCGAGATATTTCACAAAGGCCGCAATGCCGCCTTCGTAATAGAGCTCGACTTCCTTCTTCTCCTCGTGCCGCGCGTCGATCAGGAACAGACGCACGCCCGAATTGAGGAAGGCGAGCTCGCGGTAGCGATGCTCGAGCTTTTCGAAATCGAACTCGGTGATCTTGAAGGTTTCCGGGCTGGGCAGGAAGGTGACGCGCGTCCCCTTCTTGCCATTGGACGGGCCGACAACCTTGAGCGGCGCAACCGCATCGCCATGGCGGAACTGCATGTAATGCTCTTCGCCGTCGCGCCAGATGGTGAGATCGAGCGTGATCGACAGCGCGTTGACGACCGAGACGCCCACGCCGTGCAGGCCGCCCGACACCTTGTAGGCATTGTCGTCCGACGTGTTCTCGAACTTGCCGCCCGCATGGAGCTGGGTCATGATCACTTCGGCCGCCGACACGCCTTCTTCGGCGTGGATGCCCGTCGGAATTCCGCGGCCATTGTCCTCGACCGAGACCGATCCATCGGGGTTCAGCTGGATGATGATCTTGTCGCAATGACCGGCCAAAGCCTCGTCGATCGCATTGTCCGAAACCTCGAACACCATGTGGTGCAGGCCCGATCCATCGTCGGTATCGCCGATGTACATCCCCGGCCGCTTGCGCACCGCATCAAGGCCTTTGAGGACCTTGATCGAGTCAGCGCCATATTCGGAAGTGTTGGGGGTATTCGTGGTTTCGTCTGTCATGACGATTCTATACGGAACCGCCCGCCAAAACCCAAGGGAAAAGGACCTGCCATCGGGTCTGCATTGGGGATGAATTGGCCGGGGCGATTCACCGTCCGGCGGCGCCCGCATACCAACACGCCCCCCTGCCGGGCGCTGATGTGACCCGGCGCCATTTTGTGCCGCCGACATCGCGAAAAAAGCCCCGCCGCGGCTTGCGCCGGGCGGGGCCCCTCTCGTCCGTCTTGCGGGTCGGACCGATCAATCGTGGCCGGGCGCGTCGTCGCCGCCACGGCCACGGCCCTGGCCGCGTCCACGGCCCTGACCGCGATCATCGACGGTGGCTGCTGCGTCGTCCGCACCACGGCCACGGCGCACGTCACCCGGGGCATCGTCCGCGCCACGGCTCTGACGAACTTCCGGAACGGCATCGTCCGCACCGCGCGCCTGACGCACTTCCGGCACCGCATCATCGGCACCGCGCGCCTGCCGGATGTGACCGGCGGGATCATCAGCACCGCGACGGGCAAAAGCGGGCGCCGAAGTTGCGGCAACGGCTGCAACAGCCGCAAGGATCACTGACTTTTTGACAAGAACACGCATGACTTCATCCTCCTCATTAGGCCCGGCTTCCCGGACTGACAGACAACGAGGGCACCAGACGTCTATTCCCGCCACATTGGCATTTATTTCTTCACGCCTCTCGGGAATATGTTAATCCTGCCGTCGTTATCGGCAGAGAACCGTCACAAATTCGGCACGGCTGCCGTGCGAATGACTGGGGCGGAGAATTCAAATTGGCGGGGGTACCCATGGTCAGAGTCCAGCGTGCTGCAACTGTAGTTGCCGCAGCCACAATTTTCTCTTTTTCGTCAGCCGCTTATGCGCAGGATTCCGCGGCCGTCCCCGCGAAGGACAAGGGCAGCTGGCGTGTCAGCGTCGGCGCCAACTATTCGCAGGGTGACTATGGCGACGTCACCGAGACAAAGGTCATCTCTGCCCCAGTGGCGGTCCGCTATCGCCAGGGCAATTTCTCCGTGCGCGTCTCGCTGCCTTATGTCAGCATCGAAGGGCCCGGCAGCCTGCTCGACACGCCGCAGGGACGCGATGTGAGCGGCGGCGGGTCCAATTCGGGCCGCGGATCGGGCTCCGGCGGGTCGGGCAGTTCCGGACGCGGCGGCGACGATGGGTCGCCCGGCGGCAATATCAATCCCAATGGCGGCACAACCGGGCGGCGCAGCGGCATCGGCGATGTCTCTGTGACGCTTGGCTATTCGTTTGACCTGGGGGAGACCACCTATCTGGACATGACCGGACGCATCAAGGCGCCGACCGCGTCCAAGTCCAAGCAGCTTGGAACGGGCAAGGTCGACGTGACCGTCGGCGCTGACCTTGTGCAGGATATCGGCGATTTCAGCCTCTATGCCGGGGCACGCCGGCGCTTCACCGGCAAGCCCGCAGGCTCGACGCTGCGCGACGTGTGGGGCGCAGGTGGCGGGGCCAGCTATCGCTTTTCGGGCGGCACGCTGATCGGCGCCGATTATGACTGGCAGCAGGGGTCTGCCGTCGGAACAGGCCCGAGCAGCGAAGTCACCGGCTGGATCGGCTTTGGCCTGTCGCGTCAGGTCCGGATGCAGGTCTATGCATCGACCGGCTTTACCACCAACAGCGCGGATTTTGCGGGCGGCCTGACGCTCAGCTACCGGCTCTGAGATCTGCGGCGCGGGCGACCAAATCCGCCCGCGCCGCTTTCTATTTCGGCATTCGATGCGCGCGCTCAGCGCGTCGCCCATTTTCCGGAAATCAGCGCGTTTTCTTCATCGGCCCCCAGCGGGTCCGACGCCCCGAGGCGTGCATAGGCGCCTTCAAGCGCCGCCGTATCGGCGCCGCCTGCCGTCATGATCGTGTCCTGACCGGCCGGGCCAGCGCCCTTGCCTTGCGCTTCGACCGACCATTTGCCCGCGCTGCGGCAGGCAAGACCGACCATGTCGCTGATGCGATATTCACGGCAGAAGCGGCCATCGGCGGCGCGCACCGTCATCGTCGGCGTGACCGTACGACCATCGGCGAGCTGGACGGCCTGAAGCGATCGGCCTGTTTCCAGCGCATAGTCCAAAGTGCCTTCCCGGCCCGGCCCGCCCAGCGGCCCTGCCAGAAAGACCGCGACCAGCCCTGCGGCCACCGCCCCGCCCAGCGGCACGGCAAAGCGCCGCCACCAGACCGGATTGTCGTTGGCCGCCGGTATCGGGTCTGCCGCCCTGTCCGGCGCCGCAGAGAGCATCGCGACGAGATCGGCTGGCAGCGGGGCATCGGCAATCGGGCCAAGGGCCGTCGCAATACGCCGGTCATTGGTGCGCCAGGCCGCGACCGTTTCGGCCAAGGCCGGATCACGGGCCATCTCGGCCTCAAAGGCCGCAACCGCTGCGGCATCCATTTCGCCGTCGAGATAAAGGGCCAGGCGTTCGTCGGGCGTCACGGTCATTCCCCTGCCATTCCGGTGCGGCCCAGGGCCGTGTCGATGCGTCCACGTGCCCGGGCGATGCGGCTCATGATTGTCCCGACCGGAACCTCGAGCGCCTCCGCCGCCTCGCGGTAGCTCATCCCCTCCACGACAACGAGGAGGAAGGCGGCGCGCTGGTCCCCCGGCACGGTCGCGAGGGCGCGGCTTGCGGCCGCCAGCTCATCCCGGTCAAACACGGTTTCGCCGCTGTCCCCCACAAGATCGAACGCATCCTCCACAGGCACGGCCACGCCGCGCCGCGCCTTGGCGCGTACCTGATCGATCTGCAGATTCTGCGCGATGCGGAACAGCCAGCTGTCGACCCGGGTGCCGACACGAAACTGATCTTCATGCGCCAGCGCCCGTTCCACCGTGGACTGCATCAAATCGTCTCCATCCGCCGGATTTCCGGCCATTGCGTGGCAGAACCGGCGCAGGCGGGGCAGCGCGTCGAGGATCATCCGCCTCATCTTTGCCGCCCCGGCGTTGCACACGCCCGTCCATAGTCTTTGCCACAACGATCTGTTCGCCGCATTATTCCCTCGGCTTATCTACGCACCCCGCACGGCATTGGTCGCACCGCCCGGGAATAAACTGTCAAAACGCACGTTATAGTGGCAGAATTGACCTGTATAGCTGGCAAGACCAGCTTGGATTTGGGAGCAGGATTGTGCGCCGCCATACCGGACTTGTTGGGACAGCCCTTGCGCTTGGACTTCTGAGCCAGACCGTCGAAGCGCGCGACCCCGATCCGATGCGCGACAGCGTCCGCGCGCAAGAGCGCCTTGACCGCGAACTCCAGCGCACGACCGAGCGGGCGCAGCAGCTTGAGGTCCGCACGGCGGAAGAGCGGCTGAAGATCCAGGCCGACGCCATCAAGGATCCCGAAAAGGCCGCCGGTGACCTTGCCAAGCTGGACGCCGACACCGCACGCGAGCAGGACAAGATCGCGCAAGACCAGACCAAGGCCCAGGACGACTTTGCCGAGGACGTGGCCAAGGCGACGGCCGATGCTGAAGACCATGGATCGGAATCACAGCACAGCGAACAGATGCGCGATCTCGGCAAGGCCGAGGATGCCGAGCATGACGCCGACGGCTTTCCGGTCCGGCGCGGCGAAGTCGTCGCGCTCGATCTGGCCCCGGCCACGCTTCAGACGATGATGGGCAAGGGATACCGGATCGTCGAACGCCGCAAGATCGAGGATCTGGGACAGGAGATCGTCCGGCTGGCCGCACCACGTGGCGTGGCGGCGATGGACGCCAAGGCCGAGCTGCGACGCGTCGACCCGGCGGCCGTGGTCGATCTGGTCCATTATTACGGTCTCAACATGATGGCCGGAACGCACGCGCGCCCGGTGCACAAGGCCAGCGCCGCCCTGCCCGCCCGGCGGGGCAATGTGACGGTGGGGATGATCGACACCGCTGTGTCGCGCCACCCTTCGCTTCAGACGGCGCGCATCGTGACCTGGAGCGACGGCGCCGTCGGTGCGGCCCCCACCGAGCATGGCACGGCTGTCGCGTCCTTGCTGGCGGGCGAAGGGAGCAGCACGATCTACGCCGCCAACATCTTCCGGGGCGGCGCGGACCGTCCCTTCACCTCGGCGGACGTCATTGCAGAGGCCATTGGCTGGATGCTGTCGCAAAAGGTCGGGACGGTGAACATGAGCCTTGCCGGACCGCGCAACGCCATTCTCGACCGCCTGATCCGCGATGCCTCTGCCAAAGGACTGCAGGTCGTCGCCGCCGCCGGCAATGGTGGCCCGACTGCACCCCCGGCCTATCCGGCGGCCCTGCCCGGCGTCATCGCAGTGACCGCCGTCGATAAGGACGAACGGATTTACCGCTACGCCAATCGCGGGCGCTATATTGCCGTGGCCGCGCGCGGCGTCGATGTGACCGCGGCACAGGCCAAGGGCGGGCTCGCCCGTTTCGACGGCACGTCCTTTGCGACCCCGCACATCACCGCCTGGATCGCGCGCTGCCGCAGTTCAGGCGAGGCCGTGACCGGATGCAAGGCCCGGCTCCAGGCCGCAGCCCGCGATGCCGGACCGGCCGGGTTTGACGATATTTACGGTCACGGCGTCGTCGACTGACCCGCCTCTGCGCAGGGCGCGCGCAGCAGCGGCGCCTGTTCGGCCAGATCATTGCGGATCGTGGTCGCCGCGACTCCGCCTTCGCCCATGGCATGGCTGATCTGATCAAGGCCAAGCACGACATCGCCTGCCGCATAGAGGCCTGCAATGCTGGTCCGCTGGTGCGTATCGACGGGCAGCGTGCCGTCTTCGGCGATCCGCGCGCCCAGCTGCCGCGCCAGTTCGACATGCGTGTCTGACCCCAAGGCGGGATAGATACTGTCATAGGTCCGAGACCCCCCGGGTGCCTCGAGAGCGATCGTCCTTTCGCCCGGCTGCGCACGACACGGCCCGTCGCGCAGGCGGATGCCGAATGCCACCGCGCGCGCCTGCTCATCAGACGTCAGCACGTGCGGCCCCGTCGGGTGATAGAGCGTCACGTCGGCCGTAAATGACCGCAGAAAGACCGCCTCGGCCAAGCCGCGCGCACCGGCGCCGACCACGGCGACGCGGCGATCCGTGACCTCATAGCCGTCGCACACCGGACAATAGCGGATGAGCCCCTGGTGCACCGCCGCCTCATGTTCGGCAGGGTCCATGTCGAGCCGACGGTTGGTCACGCCCGTTGCCATCAGCAGCGAACGCGCAGCGACGTCGCCACCGCCCCATTCCGCCAGAAACCCGGCTCCCGCCTGCTCCACGCGGGTGACAGTGCCCTGCACCATCCGTGCCCCATATCGGATGGCCTGCGCCTGCATCCGCGCGACCAGATCGGCCCCGCTGATCCCGTCGGGAAAGCCCGCATGATTGTGCGTGCAGGGAATCCACAGTGCGCGGCTGCGCCCGGAATCGACGACGCTGACGTTGAGGTGGAAGCGCGCGAGATAGATGGCGGCCGTCAGCCCCGCCGGGCCGCCACCGACGATGAGGCAATCGAGAGGCGCGTCACCCATGCCGCATGAGCGCACCAAGCGGGCATTTGTTCCCGACCGGCGCGATGCCGACGGTCACGCCCCGTCCATGAATACGGTTGCAGCAGACTTTACGTTGTTGCCATCGGGTGCGTACGCGTCATAACCACCTGGAAAAAGGAGAGGTGGCTGGAACGGATTGACCAGCCGGCGTCCTGCGCCGGGATGTTCCAGGGGGAGTAAACATCGTGACAGCCAACCCGAACGCCAAGGCCGCCGAGCTTGAAGCGCGCATCCTTGACATCTTGCGCCACCGCGTCGGCAAGAATGAGCTGGCCGCCAAGGAACATGACTGGTTCACCGCCGCTGTCCTCGCCATCCGCGACGAAATCATCGACATCTGGATGGAATCGACGACGCGCACCTACGCCGCGCAGGGCAAGCGCGTTTATTATCTGAGCCTCGAATTCCTGATCGGCCGTCTGCTGCGCGATGCCCTGTCGAATCTTGGCCTCACGCGCGAGATGGAACAGGCGCTGCGCGATCACGGGCTTGATCTGGCGCGATTGGAAGAACTGGAGCCCGACGCTGCGCTCGGCAATGGCGGCCTGGGGCGTCTCGCCGCCTGCTTCATGGAAAGCTTGGCCAGCCTCGACATCCCCGCTTATGGCTATGGCATCCGTTATGTGAACGGCATGTTCCGGCAGCGCATCAAGGATGGCTGGCAGGTCGAACTCCCCGAAAACTGGCTGGCGCACGGCAACCCCTGGGAATTTGAACGCCGCGAGAGCGCCTATCGCATCGGCTTTGGCGGCGAGGTGGTGGCCGAGGATGACCGCGCGCAGTGGATCCCGGCCGAACAGGTCGAGGCCACTGCCGTCGACACGCCTGTCGTCGGCTGGCGCGGCAAGCGCGTGAACACGCTGCGCCTGTGGACCGCGAGCGCGCTTGATCCGCTGCGGCTTGATGCCTTCAATGCGGGCGACCATTTCGGCGCGCTCGCCGATCAGGTGCGTGCGGACTCGCTCGTGCGCGTGCTCTATCCGGCGGACTCGAGTCCGGCAGGGCAGGAACTGCGGCTGCGGCAGGAGTATTTCTTCACCGCCGCCTCGATCCAGGACATTGTGCGCCGCCACGTCCAATATCAGGGCGATGTGCGGACCCTGCCCGACCATGCGGCGATCCAGCTGAACGACACGCACCCGGCGGTCGCCGTGGCGGAGCTGATCCGCCTGCTGGTCGATGAACAGGGGATCGAGTTCGGCGAGGCGCTGGAGATCACGCGCCAGACGATCGCTTATACCAACCACACACTGCTGCCCGAGGCGCTGGAAAGCTGGCCGCTGCCGCTGTTCGAGCGGCTGTTGCCCCGCCACATGCAGATCATCTACGCCATCAACAGCCGCGTCCTGCGCGACGCGCGGCGCAACGGCCTTGATGATGCAGCCGTCGCCGCCATCTCGCTGATTGATGAGGGCGGCGACCGGCGCGTGCGCATGGCGAACCTTGCCTTTGTCGGCGCGCACAGCGTCAACGGCGTCGCCGCGCTCCACACCGAGCTGATGAAGAGCACCGTCTTTTCAGACCTGCACGCGCTCTATCCCGCCAAGATCAACAACAAGACCAACGGCGTCACGCCGCGCCGCTGGCTGCAGCAGTGCAACCCTGCGCTGACCGGCCTCGTCCGCGAAGCGATTGGCGATGCCTTCCTGGACGATACCGACCGCCTGTCGGACCTCAACAAACTGGCCGGGGACGCGGCGCTGGGTGAACGCATTGCCGAGGTGAAGCGTGCCAACAAGGTGGCACTCGCCAACCACCTGCGCGACCTGACCGGCATAAGGCTCGATCCCGACGCGCTGTTCGACGTCCAGATCAAGCGCATCCATGAATATAAGCGCCAGCTGCTCAACCTCATCGAGACGGTCGCCCTCTACGACCAGATCCGCAGTCATCCTGAAAAGGACTGGGTGCCGCGCGTGAAGATCTTCGGCGGCAAGGCGGCGGCGAGCTATCACAATGCCAAGCTCGTCATCAAACTGGCGAACGACATTGCCCGGCGCGTCAATGCCGACCCCTCGGTCGGCGGGCTGCTGAAGGTCGTCTTCGTGCCCAATTACAATGTGAGCCTTGCCGAACGGATCATCCCGGCAGCGGATCTGTCCGAACAGATTTCGACCGCGGGTATGGAAGCCTCCGGCACCGGCAATATGAAGTTCGCCCTCAATGGCGCGCTCACCATCGGAACGCTCGACGGTGCCAATATCGAGATGAAGGACCGCGTCGGCGACGAGAACATCGTCATCTTCGGCCTGACCGCCGATGAAGTCGCCGAAAAGCGGGCCAATGGGTACAACCCGCGCGCGGCGATCGAAGCCTCGCGCGAGTTGAGCCAAGCGGTCCATGCGATCGCCTCGGGCGTATTCTCACCCGATGACCCGCATCGCTATGCCGGGCTGATGGGCGGCATCTATGACAGCGACTGGTTCATGCTCGCGGCCGATTTTGACAGCTATGCGGCCGCCCAGCGCGAGGTCGACCGGCGCTGGACAGACCCTGCCGGTTGGCGCACCTCGGCGATCAAGAACATTGCCAATGTCGGCTGGTTCTCTTCGGACCGGACCATCGGCGAATATGCCCGCGACATCTGGAAGGTGCTGTGAGACCATCGGGAGAGGCCATTTCCGCGCTGCTGGACGGGACCCACGCCGATCCCTTCTCGCTGCTCGGCGTGCATGAGGGGCCGGAGGGCAGCTTTGCCCGCGCGATCCTGCCCGGCGCCGAACAGGCAAGTGCCTTTACGCTGCGCGGCACCGCGCTCGGCAGCCTGACTCAGGTCGATCCGCGCGGGCTGTTCGAGGGCAAAATCCGGGGCAAGCCCAAGCCCGTCAAATATCGGTGCCGGGGCCATGGCCATGAATGGTGGGTGACCGACCCCTACAGCTTCGGTCCCGTGCTTGGCCCGATGGATGATTTCCTGATCAACGAAGGCACGCACCTCCGCCTGTTCGACAAGATGGGCGCGCATCTGATCGACCATGAGGGTGCAACCGGCATCCACTTCGCGGTCTGGGCGCCCAACGCGCGGCTCGTCAGTCTTGTCGGCGATTTCAATGACTGGGACGCCCGCCGCCACCCGATGCGCCGCCGCACCGACATTGGCGTGTGGGAAATCTTCCTGCCCGATTTGGGGCTTGGCCGCGCCTACAAGTTCCATATCGTCGCCGCAGACGGCACCGTCCTGCCGCTCAAGGCGGACCCCTATGCCTTTGCGGCCGAACTGCGCCCCAAGACCGCGTCGGTCACCGCGCGTCCGGGCAAGCCCGACTGGGGCGATGACGCGCACAAGGGGCATTGGGCGAACACCGACCCCCGCCGCGCACCGATGTCGATCTATGAGGTTCATCCCGGATCCTGGCAGCGCGACGCCAATGGCTGGTTCCTGCACTGGGACGAAATGGCCGAGCGGCTGATCCCTTATGTCGTCGACATGGGCTTTACCCATATCGAGTTCATGCCGGTGTCCGAACACCCCTATGACCCGTCCTGGGGCTATCAGACGACCGGCCTGTATGCGCCGTCCGCGCGCTTTGGCGATCCGGCCGGATTTGCCCGCTTCGTCGATGGCGCGCACCGGGCGGGCCTGTCGGTCCTGATCGACTGGGTGCCCGCGCACTTTCCGACCGATGAGCATGGCCTGGCCCGGTTCGACGGCACCGCGCTTTATGAACATGAGGACCCAAGGCTCGGCTTCCATCCTGACTGGAACACCGCGATCTACAATTTCGGGCGGCGCGAGGTCGCGTCCTTCCTCGTCAACAACGCGCTGTTCTGGGCCGAACAATATCATGTCGACGGGCTGCGCGTGGATGCCGTCGCGTCGATGCTCTACCGCGATTACAGCCGCAAGGCAGGCGAGTGGATCCCCAATGAGGCAGGCGGGCGCGAGAACTGGGAAGCGGTTGCGTTCCTGCGCGACATGAACCGGGCGCTCTATGGCCTGCACCGCGGCGTCATCACCATTGCCGAGGAAAGCACGGCCTGGCCCGGCGTCACCCTGCCCGCGCATGAGGAGGAAGCTGCAACCAATCTGGGCTTTGGCTTCAAATGGAACATGGGCTTCATGCACGACACGCTGACCTACATGGCGCGTGACCCAGCGCACCGGAAGCACCACCATGACGAGATCACCTTCGGCCTGATGTACGCGTTCAGCGAGAATTTCGTCCTGCCGCTGAGCCATGACGAGGTCGTCCATGGCAAGGGCAGCCTGCTTACCAAGATGAGCGGCGATGACTGGCAGAAATTCGCCAATCTGCGCGCCTATTACGGCCTCATGTGGGGTTATCCGGGCAAGAAGCTGCTCTTCATGGGGCAGGAGTTCGCCCAGCGCCGCGAATGGAGCGAAGAGCGCGCGCTCGACTGGGATCTGCTTTCAGCCCCCGCACATGAGGGGGTGCGCCTGCTCGTGCGCGACCTCAACCGGGTCTATGCGAACCGGCCCGCGCTCCACGCCCGCGATTGCGAGGGCGACGGCTTTGAGTGGCTCGTCGTCGATGATGCGGCGGCGTCGGTCTTTGCCTGGCTGCGCAAGGCACCGGGCGCGGCGCCCATCGCGATCATCTCCAACATGACGCCGGTGCTGCACGATCATTACCGCCTGCCGCTGCCGCATGACGGGCTGTGGCGCGAGATCATCAACACCGATGCCGCGCTCTATGGCGGCAGCGGACAGGGCAATATGGGCACCGTCACGGTGCAGGAAGGCGCGGCGCATGTCGTCCTGCCGCCGCTGGCGACGATCATGCTGGAATTTGAGGGATAACCGCCGATTGGGAGGGTGCGGAAGATGGATGTGAAGAGACAGTCGCCATTGGCGCGTGATGCCATGGCCTATGTGTTGGCGGGTGGCCGGGGAAGCCGCCTGATGGAACTGACCGACCGGCGCGCCAAGCCCGCGGTCTATTTTGGCGGCATGAGCCGGATCATCGACTTTGCGCTGTCCAACGCGATCAATTCGGGCATCCGTCGCATCGGTGTCGCGACGCAGTACAAGGCCCACTCGCTGATCCGGCACATGCAGCGTGCGTGGAACTTCATGCGGCCCGAGCGCAACGAAAGCTTCGACATCCTGCCCGCCTCGCAGCGCATCGATGAGATGCACTGGTATGAAGGCACGGCCGATGCCGTGTTCCAGAACATCGACATCATCGAAAGCTATGCGCCCAAATATATGGTCATCCTGGCGGGCGACCACATCTACAAGATGGACTATGAGTTGATGCTGCAGCAGCACGTCAATTCGGGCGCGGACGTCACGGTCGGCTGCCTCGTCGTGCCGAAGAAGGACGCGAGCGGCTTTGGCGTGATGGCGGTCGACGAGAACAGCGTCATCACCGACTTTGTCGAAAAGCCGAAGAATCCGCCCGCCATGCCGGGCAACCCCGACATGGCGCTCGCCTCCATGGGCATCTATGTCTTTGAGACGCAGTTCCTGTTCGACCAGCTCCGCCGCGATGCCGAGACGCCGGACTCCAAGCGCGATTTTGGCGGCGACATCATTCCGTACATCGTGAAACACGGAAAGGCCGTCGCCCACAAGTTCACCGACAGCTGCATCCGCGCGGCCGAGGAGATCGAGGAATATTGGCGCGACGTCGGGACGCTCGACGCCTATTTCGAGGCCAATCTGGACCTCACCGATGTCGTCCCGAAGCTCAACATGTATGACCGCGACTGGCGCATCTGGACCGATCAGGTCGTCGCCGCGCCCGCCAAGTTCGTGCACGATGAGGAAGGCCGCCGGGGTCACGCCATCTCCTCGCTGATCAGCCAGGACTGCATCGTCTCCGGCGCAACGGCGCATCGCAGCCTGCTCTTCACCGGGGTCAAGATGGGGTCCTTCTCCAGCGTCAGCGAAGGCGTGATCCTGCCTTATTCGAACATCGGCCGCGGCGCGCGGCTGAGCAAAGTCATCATCGATTCCGGCGTGCGCATTCCCGAAAACCTTGTCGTCGGCGAAGACCCGATCCTGGATGCCAAGCGCTTCCGCCGGACCGAAAACGGCGTCTGCCTTATCACCAAGCCGATGATTGACCGGCTGACAGCATGAGCCTGCGCGTCCTGTCCGTGGCGTCCGAGGCCGTGCCGCTCGTCAAGACCGGCGGCCTTGCCGATGTGGTGGGCGCCCTGCCCGCCGCGCTCGCCGCGCATGGGGTAAATTTGACGACGCTGCTGCCCGGCTATCCCGCGGTCATGGCGGCCGCAAAGCGGGCAAAGGCCGTCCACGCCTTTGACAGCCTGCTGGGTGAACCGGCGCGGCTGCTGTCGGCCAAGCTCAACGGCCACCCGCTCCTCATCCTCGATGCCCCCGGCCTGTTTGACCGTGCGGGCGGCCCCTATGGCGATGCGTCCGGCAAGGACTGGCCCGACAATTGGCGCCGCTTTGCCGCCTTCGGGCGCGCCGCCGCCGATCTCGCCTCGGGCCAAGTGAAGGGGCAGTCGTTCGACCTGATCCACGCCCATGACTGGCAGGCGGGCATGACGCTTGCCTATCTGCGCTTTGCCGTGCCCAAGGACGCGCCGGTTCCGCCGTCGGTCATGACGATCCACAACATGGCGTTCCAGGGCTATTTTGACGCCAGCGTCTTTCCCAAGCTCGGCCTGCCGAAAAAGGCGTGGGCGCTCGACGGCGTCGAAAGCTATGGCGGCGTCGGCTTTCTGAAGGCGGGGATGGAAGCCGCCAGCGCCATCACCACCGTCAGCCCGACCTATGCGCGCGAGATCCGCGACGCCGAATTCGGCATGGGGCTGGAAGGCCTGATCCAGAGCCGGGGGGACCGCGTGCGCGGCATCGTGAACGGCATCGACACGCACGACTGGAACCCCGCAACCGATCCGCACATCGCCCAGACCTATACGGCGAAGACGCTCGCCAAGAAGCGCGCCAACAAGCGGGCGCTCGAAGCCGAGTTCGGGCTGGACAAGGATGATGGCCCGCTCTTCATCGCGGTCAGCCGGCTGACCTGGCAGAAGGGCATGGACGTTCTCATCGAGGTGCTTGACCATCTGGTCGGCATCGGCGGGCGGCTGGCCCTGCTGGGCAGCGGCGACGCCGCGATTGCCGAGGCATTGCATCACGCCGCCAAGCGCCATCCGGGCAAGATCGGCATCCGCATCGGCTATGACGAGGCGCTGTCGCACCGGATGCAGGCGGGGGGCGACGCGATCCTCGTGCCCAGCCGGTTCGAGCCGTGCGGCCTCACGCAGCTTTATGGCCTGGCCTATGGCTGCGTGCCGGTCGTGGCGCGCACGGGCGGCCTTGCCGACACGATCATCGACGCGAACCTTGCCGCGATTGATGCGGGCGCAGCGACCGGCGTACAGTTCACCGGCGTCCATTATGCCACGCTCGCCGAAGCCGTGTCGCGCACGGTTCACCTGTATCAGGACCGTGCGGTCTGGACCGCGCTGCAGCGCAGCGGCATGAAAGCGGACTTCAGCTGGGCGCGCAGTGGCGCTGCCTATGCCAATCTCTTCAGGGAGCTGACAGGCACGTCATGACAATCCGGACCCACGCGACAACACCGTTCGATGGTCAGAAGCCCGGCACGTCCGGCCTGCGCAAGAAGGTGCGCGTCTTTCAGCAGCCGGGCTATGCCGAAAACTTCATCCAGTCGGTCTTTGACGTCGTGCCGCGTCCCGCAGGCGCGACGCTCGTGCTGGGTGGCGACGGGCGCTTTCACAACCGCACCGTGATCCAGCAGGCGATCCGCATGGCCGCCGCCAATGGCTATGCGCGCGTGCTCGTCGGCCAAGGCGGCATCCTCTCCACCCCGGCCGCCAGCCATGTCATCCGCAAATATGGCGCAAGCGGGGGCCTGATCCTGTCCGCCAGCCACAACCCCGGCGGACCCGACGAAGACTTTGGCATCAAGTACAACATCGCCAATGGCGGCCCCGCGCCCGAAGGCGTGACTGAGGCGATCTTCGCGCGCACGGGCACGATCGACCGCTGGCTGGACGTGGACGCGCCCGATGTTGACCTCGACACGCTCGGCGAAACGCAGGTGGGCGACCTGACCGTGCAGGTGATCGACCCGGTCGCCGATTATGCCGCGCTGATGGAAAGCCTGTTCGATTTCGACGCGATCCGCGCCGCCGTGCGGGATGGCTTCACCATGGCCTTTGACGCGATGCATGCGGTCACCGGCCCCTATGCGACCGAAATTCTGGAACGCCGCCTTGGCTTTGCCCCGGGCACTGTGCGCAATGGTACGCCGCTCGAGGATTTTGGCGGGCACCACCCTGACCCCAATCTGGTCCATGCCAAGGTCCTGTACGATCTGATGATGTCCGACTGGGGCCCCGCCTTTGGCGCCGCCTCCGATGGCGATGGCGACCGCAATCTCATCATCGGGCATGGCTGTTTCGTGACCCCCTCGGACTCGCTCGCCATGCTCGCGGCCAATGCGCATCTGGCGCCGGGCTATGCCGGCGGTCTGAAGGGCATTGCCCGTTCCATGCCGACAAGTGCCGCCGCCGACCGCGTGGCCGAGGCGCTCGGCATTCCGGCCTATGAGACGCCGACCGGCTGGAAGTTCTTCGGCAATCTGCTCGACGCCGGGATGGCGACGATCTGTGGCGAGGAAAGTGCCGGCACCGGGTCTGACCATGTGCGCGAGAAGGATGGCCTTTGGGCAGTGCTGCTCTGGCTCAACATCCTTGCCGTCCGCAAGATTTCGGTAGCGGAGCTCGCCGCGGAACATTGGGCGCGCTTCGGGCGCAATTATTATGCCCGCCACGATTATGAGGCGCTGCCGACCGAGGCGGCCAACGCCCTGATCGACGAGCTGACGGCGGCGCTGCCCACACTGCCCGGCAAGGCCTTTGGTCCGCTCGTCGTGGAGACCGCCGACAGCTTTTCCTATGACGATCCGGTCGACGGTTCAGTCAGCCGCAATCAGGGCCTGCGCATCCTGTTTCTGGGCGGGTCGCGCGTCGTCTTCCGCCTGTCGGGCACGGGCACGGAAGGGGCGACGCTGCGCGTCTATCTGGAACGCTATGAGCCCGCCGATGGGCGGCTGGACGAGGCGACGCCCGCCATGCTGGCAGACCTGATCGCCGCCGCCGACGCGATTGCGGGCATCGCGCGCCACACCGGCCGCACCGCGCCTGACGTGGTGACGTGACGCAGCGATACGGCGCGCAGGTTTCGGGCGACACGACGACCTTTTGCGTCCGCGCCCCAAAGGCAGAAGCGCTCTGGCTGTGCCTGTTTGAGGGCAGCAAAGAACGGCGGATCGCGATGGCGCGCCATGGCGACGCGTGGGGGGCGGAGGTCGCCCGCGATCTGTCCGGACAGCCTTACGGCTATCGCGCCGAGGGCCGCTGGGCACCTCAGGAGGGGCTCTGGTTTGACCCCGCCAAACTGCTGGTCGATCCCTATGCGGTGGAACTCGACCGGCGGTTCATCCAGCATCCTGATCTCGCAAGCTTTGGCACGGACACGGCGCACCTTGTGCCGCGTGCGATCGTGCCAACATCGTGTCCGGACGCGCCGCGCACCGAACCTTTTTTCCAGCGCGGCGGGCTGATCTACGAAATCAACGTGCGTGGTTTCACGAGGCTGCACCCGGACATCCCTCCTGATGTGCGGGGGACGGTTGCAGCCCTTGCCCACCCGGTGATCCGTGCGCATCTGAAGAAGCTCGGCGTCAGCGCCATTGAGCTGATGCCGATCGTCGCGTGGATCGATGAACGGCATCTGCCGCCGCTCGGGCTCGCCAATGCCTGGGGCTATAACCCCGTCGTCCCGATGGCGCTCGACCCCGGCCTGTGCCCCGGCGGCGTTGCCGAGCTGCGCGAGACGGTGGCCACGCTCCACGCCGACGGGATCGGCGTGATCCTCGATCTCGTCTTCAATCACACGGGCGAGAGCGATGTCGAAGGCGGCGTCCTCTCGCTGCGTGGTCTCGACAATGACGCTTATGCCCGCGCGCCAGATGGCAGCCTCATCAACGACACCGGCTGCGGCAACACGCTCGACTTTGCCAACCCCCATGTCCGGCGCCTGACGTGCGACAGCCTGCGGCATTTCGTCGCGCAGTGCGGCGTCGACGGCTTCCGCTTCGATCTGGCCACCATCCTTGCGCGCGGGCCGGGCTTTGCCGCCGACGCCCTGATCTTTGCCGAGATCGCGAACGATCCGCTGCTCAGCGACCGCATCATGATCGCCGAGCCCTGGGACTGCGGCCCCGGTGGCTATCAGCTTGGGCTGTTCCCGGCCAACTGGCTCGAATGGAACGATCGTTACCGCGACGATGTCCGCCGCTTCTGGCGCGGCGATGGCGGGATCGGCGCGGTTGTCACCCGCATCGCCGGATCGTCGGATGTGTTCGGCCGTGCGACGCGCACGGTCAATTTCCTCGCCGCGCATGACGGCTTCACGCTCGCCGATACCGTCGCTTATGCCGCGCGCCACAATGAGGCTAATGGCGAAGCCAACCGGGACGGCCATGCCGAAAATTTCAGCTGGAATTGCGGGGTGGAAGGGCCGACCGACGATGCCGCCATTCTCGCGCGACGCCGGGCCGACGTGCGGGCGATGCTGGCGACCCTCTTCGCCTCGACCGGCACGATCCTGCTTACGGCGGGCGATGAATTCGGCCGCACCCAGCAGGGCAACAACAATGCCTATGCGCAGGACAATGCGCTTGGCTGGCTCGACTGGGCCGGACGCGATCGGGCGCTGGAGGACGATGTCGCCGCGCTGAGCCGTGCCCGTGCCGCAGCGCATGGCTGGGCCCATGCCTTTCCCGAAGGCGGCGTCTGGGTCGATGGCGACGGCACCCCCATGACGCCCGCCGCTTGGAACGATCCGGCCACTGACGCCGTGCGTTATGAGGTGGCGATCGGGGCGGACCTGTGGTGCCTCAGCGTCGCGCGCCCGTCACGCGACACGGGCTGGACGCGCGTCAGGCGGCAGGACTGAGATCGCGCGCGGCTTCGACCGTGCCAGACCGCAGGCCCAGACCGTTGACGAGTCGCTGCAGGCGGCGCCGCAGGGTCGGTTCATCAAGTGCGGCAAGATCCGGCGGCAGGTGCAGGATCAGCTGGCCATTGCGGATGCGGGGCAGGCTGCGGGCGAGCACCGCCGTGGAGCCGCCGGCGAGACGATCCGCCAGCCGGATCGCGAGGCCCCAGTTGCGGCCCGCCTCCAGCTCGGCGGTCGGCGCCAGCGCGAGGAGCGACGGCGGAAACTGAAGATCGCCGCCCAGCCCAACATGCAGCGCCATCGCCATCGTCGCGCGTTCGATTGCGGTCACGCCAAGCCAATTGCCGTGGAGTGCCATTTCCTCGCCCGTCAGCGCGCGGAAGGCGGGCGTGCTGGACCAGCCGACGCCTGCAATCTGGCAGACGGCGCGGCGCAACCGGCGCTGCGGCGCGGGCTCGGCATCGAACAGGACGTCGAGCCAGTCGGCCATCGCATCGCCATAGCCCGGCGGCTGCTGGTGATCGGCGGTCGCAAAGGCGACCCCTTCCGCCAGCGGATCGAGCGCCTTTTGCGCGGGCGACAGTGCATCGAACAGCAGGCCTTCACGCAGGCCGAACGGACAGATCACCAGCGTCGACGGCTTCAGCAGCATCGAGAGCACAAGGAGCAGCTGCGCCGTGGCGAGCAGAAGCGGAACGCGTGCCGACGGCATTTCGGGAATGGCCTTGAGCTCCGCCGCCGACATGCCCGCGATGGTCTCGGCGAGCCCCGCGACATGCGCGGGCGCAATCTCATAACGGGCGAGCACCGGCAGCGGATAGCCATGAGCCTGCATGTGCACGCGGGCCAGCGCGCGCCACGGACCGCCGACGAGATGGAGCGGGCGCCCCTTGCACGCGTCCAGCCAGCCAATCGGCCGCAGCCCCTTGCGGACTGCCTCCTCAAGCGCGGTCCGGCCCGATTCAGCCAGCGCCTTGGCCTTGATCGCGCCGATCGCGATCGACCCGGTTTCGGTGACGTCGCCATGTTCGATGCGCGACAGATCAAGGCTGCCCCCGCCCAGATCAGCGACCAGACCATCGGCATCGGGGATGGCGGAGAGCACGCCATAGCCCGAACAGCGCGCCTCTTCCTTCCCCGACAGGAGCTCGACCTTCAGCCCGAGCGCGCGGACCCTGTCCAGAAAGGCAGCGCCATTGCTCGCCTCGCGCACGGCTGCTGTGGCCACCACGCGCAGCCAGCCCACGCCCCAGGCTTCGGCGATGAGGCGGAAGCGTTCCAGCCCGCGCAGGGCCATGCCGATCGCATCGTCATGCAGCCGCCCGTCCTTGACGACACCCGCGCCAAGCCCGGCCGACAGCTTTTCATTGTAGAGAACGACAGGCGCGCGCAGGGCGCCCCCAAAAACGACCAAGCGGACGGAGTTGGACCCGATGTCGATTACGGCTCTGCGCTGATTCCCATTCACCGTTTCCCGTTTAGGACGAGTTTGGGCACGGCGCCAGTGCTGCCAAGCGCCGCCCCGCGCCCGGAAAGCGACGGGTTGGTCATGAAATAGCGATGCAGGTTAAAGGGCTCATCCCCCGGCGCGGCGCGTTCATAGCTGCCATCGGGCTTGAGGTACCAGCTCTGTTCGGTGTCGATCAGGTTGGCGACCATCACCTGATCGAGCACCTGATCGTGCACGGTCGGGTTGCGGATGGGCAGGGCATATTCGACGCGACGGTCAAAGTTGCGCGGCATCCAGTCGGCCGAGGAGATGAACACCTCCGCCTTGTTGTTGGGCAGCACATTGCCATTGCCGAACGCCCAGATGCGGCTGTGTTCCAGAAACCGCCCGACGATCGACTTGACGCGGATATTCTCGGACAGGCCTTCGACGCCGGGGCGCAGGCAGCACACGCCGCGGATGATCAGCTCGATGCGGACACCAGCGGTGCTCGCCTCGTAGAGCTTGTCGATCACCGCGCGGTCGGCGAGCGAATTCATCTTCGCCCAGATCATGCCCGTCTTCCCGGCGCGCGCATTGGCGATCTCGCGGTCGATCAGACCGATCAGCTTGGCCCGCAAGTGGCTCGGGCTGATCGTGATGTATTTGAGTTCGGGCGGCTCGACATAGCCGGTGATGTAATTGAACACCTGTGCTGCATCGCGGCCCAGCGCCGGGTCCGCCGTGAAATAGCTGAGGTCGGTGTAGATGCGTGCCGTGACCGGATGATAGTTGCCCGTGCCGAAGTGGCAGTAGGTCCGGAAATTGCGCCCCTCGCGCCGGACGACCATCGAGATTTTGGCGTGCGTCTTCCAGTCGATGAAGCCGTAGACGACCTGCACGCCCGAGCGTTCAAGCTGCGAGGCCCATTGCAGATTCTGTTCCTCGTCGAAGCGCGCCTTCAGCTCGACGACGGCGGTCACCGACTTGCCGGCTTCGGCCGCATCGCACAGCGCGCGCACGATCGCCGACTGCTTGCCCGCGCGGTAGAGCGTCTGCTTGATGGCGACGACATTGGGGTCGGCCGCCGCCTGGCTCAGAAAGGCGAGAACGACGTCGAACGCCTCATAAGGATGGTGGACAACGATGTCCTTCTGCCGGATCGCGGCGAAGCAATCGCCATCATGTTCGCGGATGCGTTCGGGGAAGCGCGGCGAATAGGGCGGGAATTTGAGGTCGGGCCGGTCCTCGTCGACCAGCTGGCTGAGCGCGACAATGCCAAGGATCCCGTCGGTTTCGGCGATCGTAACTTCCTCGCCGCCCAGTTCCTTGCGGATCAGCACCTCAAGCGCTTCAGGCATGTCATGTTCGGCCTCAAGCCGGATCACCCGGCCACGGCGGCGGCGCTTGATCGCGCTGCGGAAGAAACGGACGAGATCTTCGGCCTCTTCCTCCAGTTCGATATCGCTGTCGCGGATGACGCGGAACAGGCCCGACCCGAGCAGGTCAAATCCGGGGAAGAGCAGCGCCGCATGCAGGCGGATCATTTCCTCGATCGTGACATAGGTTTCAGACTGTCCCGGCACGCGCACGAAGCGCGGCAGGGTCGCCGGGATCATGATGAGCTCACGGATTTCCTCCTCATCCGACTGGCGCTTCAGGTCGAAGATCATCGACAGGCCGAGATTGGGGATGAAGGGGAACGGGTGCGCGGGATCAAGCGCCTGCAAGGTCAGGATCGGGAAAATCTCGTCGCGGAAATAGGTTTCGAGCGCGGCGCGCGATGCCTGTGGCACGTCTGCCCCCGACAGCACGCGGATGCCCTGGGCGGCCAGTTCGACGCGAAGCTCCCGCCAGAGCGCTTGCTGGTCCGCCATCAGCCGGTCGGCTTCCTGCCCGATCAGTTCCAGCTGCTGCGCCGGCTTCAGACTGTCGATCGACATTTCCTCGATGCCGCGCATCTGCTGGCCGCGCAGACCCGCCACGCGCACCATGAAGAATTCGTCCAGATTGCCGCCCGAGATGGACAGGAAGCGCATCCGCTCCAGCAGGGGATGATGCGGGTTCTGCGCCTCTTCAAGGACGCGGCGGTTGAACTTCAGCCAGCTCACTTCCCGGTTGAAATAGCGGCCAATGGTGGCGGGCTTTTCGGTGGTGGCGGTACGGGTGGTCGATACGCTTGCGGTCATGGGATGCCAAACTGTTGAACAAACAGATTAGCACTATCTTTGTATTATGAAAGATTTCCGACACTTTTGTCCGCTTGGGCATGGCGATCAAAGGCCGCGGCGATGTTGCGCGCATAGGGGCGCCCCCGATCGGTGATGACCAGCCGGTCCCCGGTGCGCTCGACAATGCCGAGCGAGGCGAAGTCCGAAAGCCGCGCGGTCAGCTCCTCATCCAGCAGATCGGGGTCGAGCCGGGCGGTCAGTTGGCACAAGAGCTGTTCGATCAGCGCGCCGCGCCGCTGGTCCTCCGGGCGAAGCTGCACGCCGCGCGCGGCGGCAAGGCTGCCGCCTGCAATCCGTTCGCGATAGGCGCCGGGGTTCTTCTCATTTTGGAGGATGACATCGGGAAAGAGGCTGATCGCGCTGGCGCCGAGCCCGATGAGCACATTGGCCTGGTCTTCGGTGAAGCCCTGAAAATTGCGCCGGACGCGGCCCTGCGTCGCAGCCAGCGCCAGCGGGTCATCGGGCAGGGCAAAGTGATCAAAGCCAATCGGGACATAACCAGCCGCGGCCAGCCGTTCATGCCCATGCGCCGCCTGTTCGAAGCGCTCCTGCGGTCCGGGCAGCGCCGTCACGTCGATGCGGCGCTGACGCGGAAACATCTGCGGCACATGGGCATAGCCGAACAGGGCGATCCGGCTGGGCTGCAGGCGGATGACCTCATCCAGCGTCGCATCCAGCTTTTCGATGGTCTGGAACGGCAGTCCGTACATCAGGTCAAAATTGACCGCCTTGATCCCCCGGGCCTTAAGCGCTGACATGCAGGTCTCGATCATGTCGACGGGCTGGATGCGCCCGATATTCGCCTGAATGTCAGGGTCGAAACTCTGCACGCCAAAGCTGACGCGCGTCACCTGCGCGATGGCGAGCGTCATGGCCCATTCGCGGGTGAAGGCGCGCGGATCGATCTCCACCGAGACATCGGGCGAGGCGCCTGCCCCGAAGATCGTCACGAGCCGGTCCACGATGCGCACGAAATCAATCGGCGCAATCGCATTGGGGCTGCCGCCGCCAAAGGCGATCCGGTGCAGCTTCCCGCGCCCGCCCAGCATCTTGGCGACGAGCGAGATCTCCGCCTCAAGCGCGGTGAGATAGGCGGCAAGCCGGTGGGCCTTGCCCGCCGCACCCGTGTTGCAACCGCAATACCAGCAGATCTGCTGGCAATAAGGGATGTGCAGATAGAGCGAGAGCGGTGTGCCAGCTGCCACGCCATTGAGCGCGCGCGCCTGATCCGTCGCCCCGACATCCTCGCGGAACGCCGTCGCGGGCGGATAGCTCGTGTAGCGCGGAACGGGCCGCTCAATCAGGTGGGGCAGGTAAGGCCACATTGGCACAGGGGTAGGAAATCCGCCGCGCAGCCGCTTTGACCTCGATCAACAAACTTCTTGCGTCCGGTCAATGATAGCGGGGTCGAGGGCGCGCATCGTGACGCTGCGACACAACAAGAAAGGAAGCGGCCATGAAATCGGTCTTGCTCCACATATTCGAGGATGAAGCTCTGAACGACCGCCTGTCGGTCGCGCTGGATGTCTGCCGTGCGCATGACGCGCACCTGACCTGTGCTTATGTCACGCCCTTTGCCTCTTATGTCGGGCTTGACCCGATGGGCGGCGTGTTCACGAGCAGCGCGCTGGTCGACAGTCTGCGTGAGGCCGAAGACCGCGTGCGGGCGCAGGTGGAAAGCCGTCTCGCGCATGAGGATGTGCGCTGGGACTGGCAGTCCTTCGATGGCGACCCGGCCCAGACGCTCATCTCCGCCTCCTCGCTCGCCGACCTTGTCATCCTGAGCCAGGCGGGCCGCGACCGCGTGTCGGCCACCACGCCGCTGCCGATTGTCGATGTGGTGGCGGTGAATGCCGGGTGCGCAGTCCTCGTCGTGCCGACGGGCGTCAACCGCTATGATGCCAAGGCGCCGGTCGTTGTCGGCTGGAACGCGTCGGAGGAAGCCGCGCGGGCCATTCGCGACGCGCTTCCCGCGCTGCAGCTCGCCGCCGCTGTCACGCTCGTCAGCGTCGGCGAAGAGGGCGAGGATTACCCCTCCACCGATGCGTCGGCCTATCTGTCGCGGCACGGTGTCGGGTCCGATCTGCGCACCTTTGCCGAAGGAGACGGCGCCGCCGATGCCCTCCTCCAGAGCGTCGCCGCAGAGCTTGGCGCGGGCGCCATCCTGATCGGTGCCTATGGCCATTCGCGGCTGCGCGAAACGCTTCTGGGCGGCGTCACCCGCCGTCTGGCGACCCAGTCCCGCATCCCCGTCCTTCTCGGACGGTGAGGCGATCCAACAATTTCACTGCTCATCAAAGGAGATAACTCATGAGCATTCCAAAGGGGAAACTTCTGCTGGCAGCGGCCGCCATGGGCGCCTTTGCAACGCCCGCCATGGCGGCGGCAGGCGACACCTATGTGCGCGTGCGCGCCATCATGGTGGCGCCGAACGAAAAGTCGGGCGGCATCCTCCCCGCGCTTCCAACCGAGACCGTGTCGGTCAACAATTCCGTCATGCCCGAAGTCGACATCACAAAGATGGTGTCGGACAATATCGGCTTTGAGCTGATCGCGGCGACCACCAAGCATACCGCAAGCGGCGTCACTGGCGTGACCGGCGGCATCGGCAAGCTCGCCTCAACCTGGGTGCTGCCGCCGACGCTGACCGCGCAATATCATTTCGCGCCGTCTGGAAAGGTGCGTCCCTATGTAGGGGCAGGCGTCAACTACACGCTCTTCTATTCGGAAAAGGCGACCAACGCCTTTGAAGCCGCCGCCGGGCAGACCAACGTCAAGATGAAGAGCAGCTTCGGCTGGGCCGGTCAGGTGGGCGTCGATATCGACCTCAATGAGCGGATGTTCCTCAATCTCGACGTCAAATATATCGACATCGATACCAGGGCGACGCTGGTGACCACCAACCTCGGCACCCAGTCGGTCAAGGTCAGCCTCGATCCGCTCGTCTTCGGCGTCGGCGTCGGCTTCCGCCTCTAAGATTTTTCCAGAGTTTCAGAGCTCCTCCCCTGCGGGGCTGGCATGTGCCGGCCCCGCCTTTTTATGTCCGCGGCACGCCAGAGCGGGCGCTGGGGCTAGCGGAGGCGCCTGCGGTTCAGACGTGCTTGGGACGTGTCAGCAGCAGCTGTCGTCGAGCTGGTTGGCCTTCTTGCGCCGGTCGGACCCGGCGTGACAGCCCTTGCGGCAGCATTCGTGATCGTCCGCAGGCATGGGCCCGCCACGGCCATTGGGCAGGACGATGCGTTCGGTGCCGCCATTGCACATGCCGACCTCGATCACGCGTGCCTGCGCCATGGGCGCGGGCAGCATGATCGCCAGGGCAAAGACCGGCGTCAGGGCGCGCAGGAAGATCATGCCTTTGGCCCTGCGTCGTCATCGTCGATCAGGATGCGCATCCCGGCGCCGTCCAGATCCTCAAACTGCCCGCTTTTCAGCGACCAGAAGAAGGCGACCAGGCCCAGAAGGCCGAGGCCAAGCGCAATCGGGATGAGGAACGCAATGCCCGTCATCGGGCAGCGCCCTTCAGCCGCAGGGCATTGGCCACAACGATCAGCGACGAGCCCGACATGGCGGCGGCCGCAATCAGTGGCGTGACCATCCCGGCAATCGCCAGCGGGACCGCGACCGCATTATAGCCGATCGCGAGAATGAAGTTCTGCCGCACGATGCGCTGCGTCGCGCGGGCGACACGCACCGAGGTCAAAACGGGCAGCAAGCTGTCCCCCATGAAGACGGCGTCCGCCGCGTTCTGGCCTGCATCGCTGGCCGAGGCGGGGGCGAGCGAGGCGTGTCCGGCCGCGAGCGCGGGGCCGTCGTTGAGACCATCCCCGATCATCAGGACCTTGTGTCCCGTTGCCGTCTGCCGCGCGATGGCGGCGAGCTTGTCTTCCGGGTGCATCGCCGTTTGCGCCGTCAGGCCCAGATGGCGGGCGACCGGCGCGACCGCAGCGGCGCGGTCCCCCGAGATGATCGCGCTCGCGATCCCTTCGGCCTGAAGCCCGGAAATGACCGCTGCCGCATCGGGCCGCAGCCGGTCTTCAAAGGTCAGAAGAACAGGGGCAGATGTGCCACGGAACTCCACCGCCATCGCCGCTGTCGCATCACTGTTGGCCGGACGGCCGAGCGAGACGGCGTGGCCGCCCCACAGCCCCTGCACGCCAAAGCCGGGCAGCTCGCCAATCGCGTCCACGCTGGCGGCGGTGGCCCCGCGCGTCTCAAGCGCACGGCGCAGCGACTGGCTGAGCGGATGGCGGCTCGCGCGTGCCAGGGCAAGGGCAAGTCCGGCATCTTCGCCCCGCAAGGCATCGATATTGGTCGGCTCCGGACGGCCAAGCGTCAGCGTGCCCGTCTTGTCGAACAGCGCCACATCGACCTCGGCCAGCCGCTCAAGCGCTGACCCGTCTTTGACGAGAACGCCCTTCTTCATGAGCGCGCCAGCCGCCACGATCTGCGCGGCAGGCACAGCAAGGCCGAGCGCGCAGGGACAGGTGATGATGAGCACGGCCACCGCAATCAGCAGCGCCTCATGCCAGCCGGCCCCGGCGATCATCCATCCGGCAAAGCTCAAGGCGGCGAGCGTGTGGACTGCGGGCGCATAAAGGCGCGCGGCGCGGTCGGCGATCCGTACGTAGCGCGACTTGGACTGGCCGGCTTCCTCCATCATGCGCGCAATGTCGGCAATGGCAGTATCGGCCCCGATTGCCGTCACGCGGACCTCGACCGGCGCCAGCAGATTGAGCGTGCCTGCATGAACAGTCTCACCGACACCGAGCGCGACCGGCGCCGACTCCCCGGTCAGCAGCGACAGATCAAAGCGCGTCTCGCCCTTGGTGATGACGCCGTCGGCCGCCAGCCGTTCGCCGGCGGCCACCAGCATCGTCATGCCGCGCGCCAGATCCTTGGCATCGACCCAGTGTGACCGGCCGTCCCTGTCCAGAATGAGCGCACCGGGGGCGGTATGCTTGAGGAGTGCTGCAACACCTTCGCGGGCGCGGTCACGCATGACGCTGTCAAGATAGCGCCCGCCCAGAAGGAAGAAGAGCAGCATGACGGCGCCGTCGAAATAGGCATGAGGACCGTGGACGATGGTTTCAAACAGGCTGAGCGCGCCGGTGAGGATCACCCCGATCGAAATCGGCACGTCCATATTGGTGCGCCCATGGCGCAGCGCCGCCCAGGCCGAGCGGAAGAAGGTGCGGCCCGAATAGGCGATGGTCGGCAGCGCGATCATCGCCGACAGCCAGTGGAACAGGTCACGCGTGCCGCCCTCCGCCCCGGACCAGACCGAAACCGACAGCAGCATGATGTTCATCGCGGCAAAGCCCGCGACGGCCAGCGCCTTCAGCAGCGCCTTGCTCTCCTCACCCGACACAAGGGCCGCAGGATCGATGACGGGCTGAGCCTCAAAGCCGAGCTGGCCGATGGCCGCGACAAGGTCGGGAACGGTCAGCCGGTCTTCATGGCTGATCGTGACGCGCTTGGCCGTGAAGTTCACGCGGGCGCTGTCGATCCCCGGCGTTTCGGCAAGCCCGCGTTCGATCTTCGCGATGCAGCCCGCGCAATGCATCCCCGGCACCGAAAACAGCGTTTCCGGATGGTTCTGCATGTCGTGCGGGCGCGCCGTCGTCAGGGTCACAGCAGTTCTTCCACCTTGCGATAGGCATCGCCGCCGCGCCGGACGTTCAGGTGCACGAGCCAGCGGCCCGCCGGAAGCGTTTCCGTACTCGTCCAATGCCCCTCACCTGTCGCGATGAAGCGCAGCGTGCGTTCCGGCACCCGGCCGAGCGGATGGCGGACCAGCGCCTCAACCGTCACGCCATGGAGCGGGCCAGACGTCGTCCCCGCCGCCACCATCACGTGCCGCCCGGCATCGAGGCGGGCATCGACCGTCCACCCCATCTTGTCCTGCGCCTTGGCCTGATCGAGCCAGCCGTTGAACTTCTGGCTGGCGACATAGCTGTTCTCCACAACCGTCCCGCCAAATGTCCCGATGGCGGCGCGCGCCATGACGATGTTGACGGTCACGACAACGCCGAAAAAGGCCACGAGAATGCCGGTCATGTGCCAGCCGGTGAACTTGCGGGCCTTCATTCCTCGTCTCCTTCGCCAGTGGATCCTTCGGGCCGTTCAAACACGACCTCGTCGGTATCGCCCTTTTCATTGCCGCTCTTGGCCTTTGCCGTGATCGAGAAGTCGCTGCGTTCGGCGCCCTTGGCCGGAGCGGCCACAAACAGGCGGACCTTGCGGATGCTGTCAGGCGCGACGCGCAGGTCAACGGTAGTGCGTCCCTCGACGCGGTCGGTATCGGCGGTCCAGACAACCGCGCCGGGCAGGCCCGCGACGATCAGTTCGACATCGCGCGGACGCGCCTCCATGTTGCGGACCTTGACGGTATAATTGTTGCGGATCGACCCGTCGGACAGCTGCACATAGACGGGGTTGCGATCATGCTGGACATTGAGATCCAGCCGCGTGCGGGCGCCGAGCGAAAACAGCATCGCAAAGCCGATCGACGACCAGAGGCCCAGATAGATGAGCGTGCGCGGGCGGAAGATCGTCTTCAGAAGCGGTGTGCCCTGCCCGCCCTTCTTTTCGATCTCGGCATCGTCGAGGGTGCAGTAGTCGATGAGGCCGCGCGGCTTGCCGATCTGCGCCATGACCTTGTCGCACGCGTCGATGCACAAAGCACAGGTGATGCAGCCGATCTGCGGCCCTTCGCGAATGTCGATACCGGTCGGGCAGACCGACACGCACTGGAGACAGTCGATGCAGTCGCCAGTCTTCAGCGCCCCGTCATCGGCGCTCTTCTTGATGCCATGGGTGCGCGGTTCGCCGCGCCAGTACTTATAGGTGACGAGCAGCGACTTTTCGTCGAGCATCGCGGTCTGGATGCGCGGCCAGGGGCACATGTAGATGCAGACCTGTTCGCGCATGAAGCCGCCGAAGATGAAGGTCGTCATCGTCAGGACGAAGACCGTCGAATAGGCCACGGGCGCGGCATTGCCGGTCACGAAATCCTGCGCGAGCGTCGGCGCATCGGCAAAGTAGAAGATCCAGGCCCCGCCCGTCGACACCGCGATCAGCAGCCAGACGCTCCATTTGAACAGCCGCCGCACGATCTTGGCCGGACCCCAGGGCGCCCTGTCCAGCCGGAGCTGGGCATTGCGATCCCCATCGATCCAGCGTTCGACATGCTGGTAAAGGTCGGTCCAGACCGTCTGCGGGCAGGCATATCCGCACCATGCGCGGCCGACCGCCGAGGTGACGAGGAATAGCCCGATTCCCGCCATGACGAGCAGGCCGGCCACATAATAGAATTCGTGCGGCCAGATCTCGATGGCGAACATGTAGAACCGGCGATGGGCCAGATCGACGAGCACCGCCTGGTCGGGCGCATAGGGACCACGGTCCCAGCGCAGCCAGGGCGTGATGTAATAGATCGCCAGCGCGACGATCATGATGCCCCATTTGAGGCGGCGGAAGGGGCCGTCGACCGCCTTGGGGTAGACGGCCTTCCGCTTTTCATAAAGAGACGTGCTGTTGTCGGCGCTACTTGGGCTGGACATTGGAAACCGCGACCTCCTGAGGTGCCGGGGTCGCCTCTCCTCCGCCCAGCGAATGTACGTAGGCCGCGAGCATTTTGATCGTTGCCGTGTCGAGCTTGTGGCCCCACCGCGGCATGACGCCCTGTCGGCTCTTCTTGATCGTTTCCGTAATGGTGTCGGCATCGCCGCCATACAGCCAGATGCCGTCGGTCAGGTTCGGGGCGCCAACGGCGCGCCCGCCCTTGCCTTCTGGGCCGTGGCACACGGCGCAGTTCGTGGCGAAGAGCGCGGCGCCCTGCTGCGACAGGGCATCGCCCTTGCGCTGGCCCGAGATGGTGCGGACATGCGCGACGACCGCCGAAATTTCTGCGGGGCTCAGCACGCCGTCAAAGGCGGGCATCTGCGACACGCGGGTCTCGGCATGGTCCGGGTTCCGGATGCCATGGGTGATCGTATATTCGAGCGACTTCATGTCGCCGCCCCACAGCCAGTCGTCATCGTTGAGGTTCGGATACCCCTTTGACCCGGCGGCACCCGATCCATGGCACTGGACGCAGTTCACCTTGAAGGCAGCCTTCCCGCCTTCGACCGCCGCGCTCATCAGCTGCGGCTGGGCGGGCAGCGCCTCAATGGGCGTCGCCGAGATTGCAGCGAGCACCGGCGCGCGCTTGGCGGTCTGGGCCTTCATTTCCGCTTCGAGCTGCCCCCGGCTCGTCCAGCCGGTGACGCCCGCCGTTGCGGCGCTGATCATCGGCCAGGCCGGGAACATGATTGTGTAGCCGATCGCCCAGATGATCGTCGCATAGAAGGTCAGCAGCCACCAGCGCGGCAGCGGGGTGTTGAGTTCCTCAATGCCGTCCCATTCATGGCCGACAAATTCGGTGCCCGTGGGCTCGTCGACGCGAGGCCCGTTGTCTTTGACGTTTTTAGCCATTGTCATCTTCCTTGAAGATCGAGTTGGCGGCTTCGGCGCTGATGTCCTTTGATCCCGGACGGAACGCCCAGCCGACAAAGGTCAGGAAAGCGACACCCATGAGGACGAGCCCCCAGCTGTCCGCAAAATGCCGGAGCGCATCATAGGTCACTTGGCCTGCTCCTGCGCCTCGGCCGCCTTGAAGTCGACCAGCGTGCCCAGCATCTGCAGATAGGCGATCAGCGCGTCCATCTCGGTCAGGCGACCGGGATTGCCGTCATAATCGCGGATCTGCGCCTTGGGATAACGCTTCAGAAGGTCGCCGGCGTCCGCATCGGGATCGGCCTGCGCGGCGAGATCGGCATTGGCCTGATCAATGTCCTTTTTCGTGTAGGGCACGCCAACCGCATTGAGCGTCTTCAGATGCGCGGTCATGTCACCGGCCTTCAGGTCCTTTTCGGCCAGGAAGGCATAAGGCGGCATCACCGATTCCGGCACGACCGAACGCGGGTCCTTCAGATGTTCCCGGTGCCACTGGTCCGAATAGCGGCCGCCGACGCGGGCCAGATCAGGCCCGGTGCGCTTGGAGCCCCATTGGAACGGATGGTCGTACATCGATTCCGCCGCCAGGCTGTAATGGCCATAACGTTCCACTTCGTCGCGGAACGGCCGGATCATCTGGCTGTGGCAGACATAGCAGCCTTCGCGGATGTAGATGTTCCGGCCCGCCAGTTCGAGCGGGGTATAGGGGCGCACGCCCTGAACCTTCTCGATGGTCGAATCGATCCAGAAGAGCGGCGCGATTTCCACGATGCCGCCGATCGTCACGGTCAGCAGCGCGAGCAGTCCCAGCAGGCCGACATTGCGTTCCAGCTTGCCGTGGTCGAGTGCCTTGATAGCCATCTTCTGCGCTCCTTATTCGGCGGGCACGGCGACCGCAGGGCGGTCGGCTTCCGGATTGTAGGGGGTTTCGGTCATCGGCTTTTCAGCGCGGACCTTGCCGGCGAGCGTCATCCACACATTGTAGACCATGATGACCGCACCGGAGAGGTAGAGCGCCCCGCCTGCCGCACGGATCAGGTACATCGGGAACATCGCCGCGACGGTTTCGCTGAACGAATAGACCAGATAGCCATCGGCCCCATATTCCCGCCACATCAGGCCCTGCATGATGCCGGCAACCCACATGGACGAGGCGTAGAAAACGATGCCGATCGTCGCGAGCCAGAAGTGCCAGTTGATCATGCGCAGCGAATACATGCGCGGGCGGTTCCACAGGCGGGGGAACAGGTAATAGAGGCACGCAAAGGTAATCATCCCGTTCCAGCCGAGCGCGCCCGAGTGCACGTGGCCGATGGTCCAGTCGGTATAGTGCGACAGGCTGTTCACGGCCTTCACCGACATCATCGGGCCTTCAAAGGTCGACATGCCGTAGAAGGCGAGCGCCATGACCATCATGCGGATGATCGGGTCGGTGCGGATCTTGTCCCACGCGCCGTTGAGCGTCATCAGGCCATTGATCATGCCGCCCCAGCTCGGCATCCACAGCATGATCGAAAAGACCATGCCCAGCGTCTGCGCCCAGTCGGGCAGCGCGGTGTAGTGCAGATGGTGCGGCCCCGCCCAGATGTAGAGGAAGATCAGTGACCAGAAGTGGATGATCGACAGGCGATAGGAATAGACGGGACGTTCGGCCTGCTTCGGGACGAAGTAATACATCATCGCGAGGAAGCCCGCCGTCAGGAAGAAGCCGACCGCATTATGGCCGTACCACCATTGCGTCAGCGCATCCTGCACCCCGGCAAAGGCCGAATAGCTCTTTGACCCGACCAGGCTGACCGGCAGGCTCAGATTGTTCACGATGTGCAGCATCGCGATGGTCAGGATGAAGGACAGATAGAACCAGTTGGCGACATAGATGTGCGGCTCCTTGCGCCGCAGGATCGTGCCGCCGAAGACCAGCAGATAGGCAACCCAGACAATGGTCAGCCACAGGTCGACATACCATTCGGGCTCCGCATATTCGCGGCCCTCGGTCACGCCCATCAGATAGCCGGTGGCGGCGAGGACGATGAAGAGCTGGTAGCCCCAGAAGACGAAGCGGGCGAGGCCCGGGAAAGCGAGGCGCGTGCGGCAGGTCCGCTGCACGACGTAAAAGCTCGTCGCGATCAGCGCATTGCCGCCAAAGGCAAAGATCACCGCCGACGTATGAAGCGGCCGAAGCCGCCCGAAAGTCGTATATTCAAAGCCGAGGTTCAGCGCGGGGAATGCCAGCTGCAACGCGATGTAGAGCCCGGCGAGGAAGCCCGCCATGCCCCAGAACAGCGTCGCGATCGCCCCCCAGCGGATCGGATCATCATCATAATGCGACAGCGTTTCGGCGCTTAGCGCCGGGAACCGGCCGGCCTTGTAGTCAAAGCCGCGATTGGTCGCGAAGGCCGCCAGCAGCGCGGCCGCCGTGACGATCCACATATGGACCGAAAAGCCCGTGTCGACGCCGGTGACCGCTGCCAAAAAAGCAATGAATGCAACGAGGTAATAGGCCCCGCCGCGAAGGATAACTTCTTCCATGGTCTTTCCCCGAGACGCCGCGCCATGCGGCTTATCCCTGTTGCCCCCATCGCAGCCCGGGTGCGGTGCAACATTGACCTAGGTCAAAAGGCTCACGCAGCGAGTGCAATGTTCTCCAACCGGCGGCGATCCTTGATCACGACGCGGCGCCGGTCAGGCAGTTCGATCATGTCCGCATCCTTCAGCTTGGTGAGCTGACGGCTGACGGTTTCAATCGTGAGGCCAAGGACATCGCCCATTTGCTGGCGGTCCATCGGCAGTTCGAATTCATCGAGGAACGGAGTGATGGCAGAGCAGCTTGAACTGCCCAGCCGGTTCGAGATCTCGAGCAGCAGCGTCGCGATGCGTTCGCTTGCCGTCTTGCGGCCAAGCAGCATCATCCATTGCCGCGCGCGATCCAGCTCATCGAGCGTGCGCTGCAGCAGCTTGTGCTGCAGATCCGGGTGATCCTTGGCAAAGCCGTCAAAGGACGCACGCGTGAAGATGCACACTTCGGCATCGGTCAGCGCGGTGACGCCATAGGGGCTTTCCTTGCCGAAGGGACGACCGATAAAGTCCGATGGAAAGACCACGCCGACGATCTGTTCGCGGCCATCGGCGGTCGACACCGACAGCTTGAGCACGCCCTGGATGACATTGGCGACGACCAGAGCTTCATCGCCTTCCCAGACAAGCGTCTGCCCGCGCGTGACCATCTGCTTGCGGCCCAGTTTGGACAATGCCCCCAGTTCGTCCGGCGAAAGCGCCGCGCAAATTGCCCTGTTGCGGACGAGGCATGTATCACAATCGGACATAACCCTTCGGTACAGGAAAGGCCGAACAGGGCGCAATCAAAAAAGCCCGATTTCTAAGCAAACTAGGTAGAATTGCGGACCGCAGAACTGCGGGTTAACCCTCAATCCACCTCGACTCTGGGGCGCACATGCCGCCAGAACGGTGGAAACCACCTGCCGAGGCCTGCATGTCCCGCGTGCGCAAAATTGTCATCCTTGCCCTGCTTTTGGGGACGCCCCTGTCCGCGCAATCGGCGTCCGGCCGCTTCACGGTGACGGAGACCGGCCGCAGCTTTGCCCGCCTGCAAGATGCGGTGATGGCAATCGGGGATGGCGACGGCACGATCGTCATCGCGCCCGGCAACTACCGCGAATGCGCCGTGCAGACGCAGGGGCGGATCGCCTATACCGCTCGCGAGGCAGGCACCGTCATCCTCGATGGGACATCGTGCGAAGGCAAAGGCGGGCTCGTCCTGCGCGGCCGGGCGGCGCATGTCGAAGGTCTTGTCTTCCAGAACTTTCAGGTGCCCGACCGCAACGGCTCTGGCATCCGGCTGGAAAAGGGCGATCTTAGCGTCGTCAACAGCGTGTTCCGCAATTCGGAGCAGGGCATCCTCACCAACAATGACCCAGGCGCGACGGTCTCGATTGATCGGTCGACGTTCAGCGGGCTTGGCGGCTGCCCCGACGGCATGTGTTCGCACTCGATCTACGTCAACGACAATGCCCGGCTGATCGTCACGCGGTCGCGCTTTGAACGCGGCACGGGCGGCCATTATGTCAAAAGCCGGGCGGCGCGCGCGGACATCAGCGACAACAGCTTTGACGACACGCACGGCTCTGAAACCAACTACATGATCGACCTGCCGTCAGGCGCGACCGGGACGATTGCACACAATGAATTCGTGCAGGGGCGAAGCAAGGAGAACTACTCCGCCTTTATCGCGGTGGGCGCCGAGACGATCACCAACCCGTCCGCCGGACTGACCGTCAGCGCCAACCGCGCCGCCATTGCGCCGGGCGTGCAGCGCACGTCGACCTTCGTCGCGGACTGGACGCACGAGGCGATCCGCCTGACCGGCAATCAGCTCGGCGCCGGGCTCAAGCCCTACGACCAGCGCTAGACACCCACCTTATTTGCAGGTGCTGCTGGCCCCGGCGTCAAGGTCAAGGCAGCGCCCGTCCACGGTCTCCGCCGGCACGGCAAGGCCGATGAGGCTGGCCAGCGTCGGCAGGATGTCGACCGTCTCGACCGGCTGGGGCTGTTCAAACGGGGTCATGCCCTTGCGCCAGAACAGGATCGGCACGCGCCGGTCATAATCCCACGGGCTGCCATGGGTGGCGACAGCACCGCGAATGCCCGCAGGCATTGGCTGCTGACCATTGCGGAGCACGACATAGATGTCGCCCGACCGGTCCGGCACGAAGGAGGCGCGGACGCGGTCCGCCATCGTCCACAGCGCGGGATTGCCCGTCGGCAGCGGACGCTCCGCAATTTCGGCCTTGGTGAAGACGGCGGCAATCTGGTCACCAAGCTGGCGGGTGACCTCTGCCTTGAGCCAGGCGGCCGCCTCGATCCGGCGGTTGCCGGGCACGGCGGGCGTGAACCAGTAATCCCCGCCAAGCGAGCGGTTCTCGACCAGCGTGCCCTGCCAGCCAAATTGACGGCCCAGCATGTCCGACAGGTTCTTCGACGCCAGCGAGAGCGGCGCGCGGTCGGCCGCGGGCCAGGCGTGAATGTCATGGCGTTCCGGCGCATCGAACCCGCCATGATCCGCCGTCAGCGCGACGACATAGTCAATCTTCTGCCGGTCGAGCGCGGCAAAGAACCGGCCGAGCCGCGCATCGAGCGACAGCATCTGGCCGCACATCTCCGGCCCTTCGGTGCCATAGGCATGGCCGATATAGTCCGTGCCCGACAGGCTGATCGCCAGCACGTCGGTCCCAGCACCGCGCCCGAGGCGGTTGGCGGCGACCATGCTTTCGGCAATGTCGAGCGTCGCTGTGTCGATGGCGCGCGTGTAGCGGAAATCCTTCGCCGTGTTTTCCGGCTTGTCCATCCGCGGGGCGTCTTCCGCCCCGTCACCGATCGTCAGCTTGCCGACCGCAACCGGATTGATCTTCGCAGCACACTGCGCGGGCAGCGGGAGAATGGCGGGCTTGGACAGCCATTGCGCAATGCGGGCATTGACCGTCTTCAGCGCGGGAATGGCGGCATCGGCGCCCGACCGGTCCGCCTTGTCATAGGTGGTGAAGCCCCTGGCGCGCCAATCATACCACCAGGTCTGGTCCGCCTTGCGGCCGGCCATCAGCGTGGCACCACGGTCCTTGCCCGACACCGCGAAGACGCGCGTGCGGTTGCCCGGCACCGACTTCATCCGGTCGCCCAGCGTGTTCCAGTCCTCGCTCAGATGCTTGAGCGACACGACATAATTGTCGTGCGTGGACCCGGCGATGTCCTCATCCTCGACGCAGTAGATCTCGTCATATTTGTCGCCGCGCATCCCGAACCAGTCATTGGCGGCAATGCCCGCCCGGCCGGGGCGGATGCCGCTCAGGATGGTCGAATGGCCGGGGCAGGTCTCGGTCGCGGCGTGGCTCTGATAGCCACCGGGAAAGACGACGCCCTGCGTCATCCGCTTCAGACCGCCCGTATATTTGCCGCGCCATTCGGAAAACAGGTCGCTGGAAAACTGGTCGACCGAAATGGCCACCACCAGCTTGGGGGGCGTCGGCTGGGCGAGCGCAGGCGCCGTTGCCATCAAAGAAGCGGCCGCAAGCCAGCGTGCGAGTGCCATCGAAAAGTTCCTCCTGTTTTCCGGATGCCATTCATGGCTATAGAGCCAGTCATGACCGGGCAAGGCCTTTCCATTCCAACGCTGCGCGACATGATGATGACGGTGCTGCTGATCTTCGGACTGGCCGCCCCCGCTCAGGCGCAGGTGCAGACCAACATCACCGCGCGCCTCGCCGCGGAGAGCATGACGCCGGCCGCCGGATCGACAGTCATGCTGGCCATCGACATGCAGCCCAAGCCCGGCTGGCACGGCTATTGGCGCAACCCCGGCGATGCGGGCGTCGGCATCGCGCTCGACTGGACATTGCCCAAGGGCGCGACACTCGGCGCGATGCGCTGGCCGGTGCCCGAAAAGCTGGTCGTGGCGGGCCTCATGAACCATGTGTTCAACGGCGATCATGCCCTGCTCCTCCCGCTGCGCATCCCGGCAGGACTTGCGCCGGGAACGCAGCTGCCGGTCCGTGCCGACGCGCAATGGCTCGCCTGTACCGACAAGATCTGCGTGCCCGAACGCGGAACGCTGACGCTCAACCTGACCGTCGGAAACGGCACCGTCAGCGCAGCCGACCGGGCGCGTTTTGACGCGTGGCGCGCGCGACTGGCGGTGCCGCTTGGCGGACAGGCGCTTTTCCAGCGCGACGGGAACAGGATGCGCCTCTCGGTGCCGCTGCCTGCCAGTGTCGCGACGCCTGATCCATGGTTCTTCGCCGCAACCGAAGACGCGATCACGTATGCGGCACCGCAAACGACCGGGCGGGTCGGCGACCGCCTGATCATCGAGACCGAAGCGAAGGGCAACGCCCCCGCACGGCTGGAGGGCGTGGTCGCCACGGGCGACGGGCGCGGGTTTGAGATCAGCGCGACACCGGGCACCGTTCCAAGCGTGACGCCCGCAGGCGGCGTCGGCACGGTACTGGCCGCGCTCGCCGGCGCCTTGCTGGGCGGCCTTCTCCTCAACATCATGCCGTGCGTCTTTCCGGTCATCAGCCTCAAAGCGATGAGCCTTGCCCGCGCGGGGGGCGATGAACGTGCCGCCAAGCGTGAGGCGCTGGCGTATACCGCAGGCGTCATCCTGACCTGCCTTGCGCTTGGCGGGCTGCTGCTCGCCCTGCGCGCGGGCGGGGCGACGATCGGCTGGGCGTTCCAGCTACAGGAGCCGCGCGTGATCCTGCTCCTCCTTCTGCTCGTCACCGCGATCGCGCTGAACCTCGCCCATGTGTTTCACCTGCGCGGCTTTGGCGGCGGCGAGGCGCTGGTGGGCAAGGATGGGGCCGCGGGCTCCTTCTGGACCGGCGTGCTTGCCGCGTTCGTCGCCACGCCCTGCACCGGGCCCTTCATGGCGGCCGCACTGGGTGCCGCGCTCGTCCTGCCGACGCCTGCTGCGCTCGCCATCTTTGGCGGGCTCGGGCTCGGTCTCGCGCTACCCTTCCTGCTGATCGGTTTCGTCCCCGCTTTGCGCCGCCGGATGCCAAGGCCCGGCCCGTGGATGGCGCGGTTCCAGACGATCCTGTCGATCCCGATGTTCCTGACGGCGCTTGCGCTCGGCTGGCTGCTCTGGCGCCAGACGGGCACCAGCGGCCTGACGCTCGGGCTTGTGGCGGTGGCCGTCCTCACGGGCTTCCTCTTCGTCTTGGGGCGGCAGCAGGCAGCGGGCAGGTCAGCGGCGTTTCTTGGCACCGGCATCCTTGTCACCGGCGCGGCATTCGTGGCGCTCACCCCGGCGTCGGCACTGGTGCAGCGCAAGGCCGAGACTGTGTCCGGCATCCCGTTCAGCGAGGCCCGGCTCGCAGAACTGCGCACCAAGGGCACGCCCGTCTTCCTCTACTTCACCGCCGACTGGTGCCTGACCTGCAAGGTCAACGAACAGGCCGCGATCGAGCGGGCCGAGGTCACGCAGGCCTTCGCCAGAAAGGGCATCGTCATCATGGTCGGTGACTGGACCAACGCCGACCCGGCGATCAGCCGCTTCCTCGAAGCACGGGGCCGTTCGGGCGTCCCGCTCTATCTCTTCTACCCCAAGGGGGCCGCCGAGCCGCAGGAACTGCCGCAGGTGCTGACACCCGCGATGCTGACGGGGCTGGCGGGTTAGGCGACTTAAAACCCCGCTCGCCCTGAGCTTGTCGAAGGGCCGTCCTTTACCTGTTTGCCGCAAGAGGAAGTGCGGGGCTTCGACAAGCTCAGCCCAAACGGGTTGGAAGTTTGGCGAGGGCGATTTGGTGCCCTACCCCAAATCCGCCCGGACAAAGTCGGCGCAGCGTTCTCCGATCATGACGGAGGGCGCATTGGTGTTCCCCGAAACAAGCCGGGGCATGACCGACGCATCGGCAATGTAAAGCCCCTCCACCCCGCGCACGCGCAAGTGCGGGTCGCACACCGCGTCCGCGTCCGAGCCCATGCGCGCGGTGCCGACGGGGTGATAGACCGTGTCGGAACGGTTGCGGATCATCTGGTCCAGCGCGGCATCGTCATGCAGCGGCGTATCATGCCGGTCGCGCCCCTTGTGCTTGGCGAGCGAGGGGGCCGCGTTGATCCGGTGGACGAGCTTCACCCCGGCGCGCAGCACCTCCAGATCGCGATCATCGGCGAGGAAGTTGGGATCAATGAGCGGCGCATCCTGGGCATTGGCGCTCGCGAGCCGGACAGTGCCGCGGCTTTCGGGCCGCAGCACGCAGACATGGATCGAATAGCCCGTCCCGCTGACCGAGGTGCGGCCATGATCCTCCAGCATCGCGGACACGAAATGGAACTGCACGTCGGGGATGGCGACATCGGGCCGCGTCTTTGCAAAGCCGCCCGCCTCGGCATAGGGCGTGGTCAGCGTGCCGGTGCGCTTGGACCGCCATTCGAACACCGATTTCAGGAACCGGATCGAGGCCGAGAGCGTCGTCCCGTTGAACACATCGCCACCGGTCTGGAAGCTCGCGACATAGTCGATATGGTCCTGCAGGTCGGACCCGACGGCGGGCCGGTCCACCACCACATCGATGCCATGCGCCTTCAGATGGTCCGCCGGACCAATGCCCGACAGCATCAGCGTCTGCGGCGTGCCGAATGCACCGCCCGACAGGATGACCGCGCGCCGCGCGCGAATGGTGCGCGTCCTGCGGCCCTGCCGGATGCGGACGCCCACGGCGCGACCATTTTCGATCAGAATCTTTTCGACGAGCGCCCCGGTTTCGACATGGAGCCGCCCGGCCGCCTTTTGCGGAGCGACATAGGCCCGCGCCGCCGTCCAGCGTTCGCCGCCGCGCTGCGTCACCTGATAGAGGCCGACGCCTTCAAACTGCCTGCCGTTGAAATCGGGATTGCGCGGCAGTTGCAGTTCGGCGCCCGCCTCCACGAAATCGACGCTGCCCGGATTGGGCCAGAGCTGATCGCTGACCGAGAGCGGGCCGTCCGCACCGTGATAGTCATCGCTGCCGCGCACATTGCCCTCGGCGCGGCGGAAGACGGGCAGCACATCCTTGTAGCGCCAGCCCTTGGCGCCGAGCGCGTCCCAATTGTCATAATCCCAGGCGCAGCCGCGCACATAGAGCATGGCATTGACCGCCGACGATCCGCCCAGCCCCTTGCCGCGCGGCTGATATCCCGTGCGACCGTTAAGGCCCTTTTGCGGAACCGTCTCGAACCGCCAGTTGGACGGCTTGGGCAGAAAGGGGAGCATCCCCGGCGCAATGACGCGCCAGCTGGTGTTGGCACCCCCCGCCTCGATCACGCAGACGCTGAACTTGCCGTCCTCGCTCAGCCGGCCGGCTGCTGCGCTTCCCCCGGATCCGCCGCCAATGACGACGATGTCGAACTCTTCCATCCCTGTCTTTCCTGCCATCGCTCTCTGATTGTATCGCTGGTCTCGCGGCTGCCGTCATGCGTCCAGCCGGGCGGGCGCCACACATAGCCGAGCTTGTGCCGCCACGGCGCTGTCCAGACGTCCTTCGCAATGCCCACCCATTCGTGGAAGACCGACCAGAGCAGATTGAAGGTGCCCAGCTGCTTCACAATGCCGTAGCGGATCTGCTCATCGGCCACCTCGGACGTGAAGGTGCCGAACATCCGGTCCCAGATGATGAACACGCCGGCATAGTTGCGGTCGAGATAGCGCGGGTTGGTCGCGTGGTGGACGCGGTGGTGGCTCGGCGTGTTCATCACCGCCTCAAACCAGCGCGGGAAGCGGTCGATCGCCTCGGTGTGAATCCAGAACTGGTAGATGAGGTTCACCCCGCCGACAAAGGCGACCATCGCCGGATGGAAGCCGATCAGCATCAGCGGCATCCGGAAAATGAACCCCAAAGCGAAAAAGCCGGTCCATGTCTGCCGCAGCGCGGTCGACAGATTATAGTGCTGGCTGGAGTGATGGTTCACATGGCTCGCCCAGAACCAGCGGACGCGGTGGGCGGAGCGGTGGAAAGCGTAATAGGCCAGATCGTCTAGCACGAAGCAGATGATCCACGCCCACCACGCAAACGGGATCGTCGTCAGGCGAACGTCGTAGACCGCAAACGACATGGCGAGCACAAGGCCACCGACCAGAAGGCCAACAACCGTGCTGCCCAGCCCGAAGGAGAGCGAGGTCAGCGTGTCCTTCGGCTCATATTTTTCGGGCGCACGCCGCTTCGCCCAGATCATCTCGATGACGATCAGAAGCACAAAGGCCGGGATGGCGAAATCGACGGGATTGGGGAGATCGGGCGTCATGCGGGCAGATGCCTCAGCCCCGCCGCCCAATATTGCGCGGCGTCACCCAGATTGAGCGTGATCGTCCCGAACGTCCGCTCCCCCGTGCCGATCGTCAGGAAATTCTGATCGAGCCGGGCTTCGATATTCTGGTCGAGCAGGCGGCCGACAAAACCCGCGCCGTGGCGGCGGATCAGCATCTGGCGGCCCTGCACGTCTTTCAGAAGCGCGCCCATCCCCGCCCGGTCGATGACGATGTCGGTTGCGTCAAAGCCGTAAACAGCCTCATTCGCGATCTCGCGCGCGTGCGCCGCGTCGCGGATGCGCAGGTCACCGCCGAGGTTGAGCAGCTTGGCGAGCCAGGCAAGCCCAAGGATCGCGAGGAGCGACCCACCGAGCTTGACCAGCAGCACCGTCATCAGGCCTGCGCCTTCAGCATGTCCATGAGCGGGCGGACCGGCCCCACGTCATAGCCGGCCTTGGCGGCCATGTTGGTCAGCGCATCCGGGTCTCCGCCCTGCGCGCTTTCGGCGAGCGCCCAGAGCAGCGTCGAGCGCGTGCCCGACCGGCAATAAGCGAGGATCTTGCCCTGCGCGCTTTCAAGCGCGGCGACCATTGCATCAACCTGCGGCTGGCTGAAGCCGGAATGGGTGATCGGGATCGCGACATAATCGAGCCCTTCGGCGCGCGCCGCCGCCTCGATTTCGGCCCCCGGCACCTGATCGTCCGATTCGCCTTCGGGGCGGTTGTTGATGACGAGCGTGACGCCCAGTGCCTTGGCTTCCGCTACGGCATCGACGCCGATCTGAGGCGAGACAAAAATGTCGCTGGTCAACTTGCGGAACATGACACCACTCCTTCTAGAACTGCTTTAATATAGCAAGAAACGCATCGCCATAGGCTTCGAGCTTGCGGTCGCCCACGCCCGTGATCAGCGCCATGTCGCGCAGGCTCTTGGGCCGGACCTGTGCCATTTCGCGCAACGTCGCATCATGGAAGATGACATAGGGCGGCACGCCTGCCTCGGCCGCCAGATCGCGCCGACACGCCCGCAGCGCATCGAAGATCGGATCGCCGACGGGGTTGGGGCTGTCCCCGCCACGCCGCCGCCGTTCGCGCTTGGGCGCAAGGACGAGCCGCACATCGGCTTCCCCCTTCAGGATCGCGCGCGCCTCCGGCCCGAGCATCAGCCCGCCATGATCGGTCGTGCGCAGCGCATCGCGCAGGGTCAGCGACCGCGCGACGGGCTTGAGCAAGGGCGCGTCCTCTGCCGTCACAATGCCAAAGACCGACAGCCGGTCATGCTGCTGCTTCACCACGCGCTCATCGCTTTTGCCGGTGAGCACATTTTCGATATGGCCCATGCCGTAGCTCTGCCCCGTGCGGTAGACGGCAGAGAGCAGCTTGCGCGCGACTTCGGTCGCATCAATGGCCGCCGGCGGGCTCTGGCAATTGTCGCAATTGCCGCAATAGTCGCGGGGCGTTTCGCCGAAATGACGGAGCAGAATGGCGCGCCTACACCCCCCGGTTTCGACAAGCGCGCCGAGCGAGGCGAGCCGCGCGCGTTCGCCCGGCAGGCGGCTTGGTTCGACTTCGGACAGCCATTGCCGCGCGCGGGCAAAGTCCTCCGCCCCCCAGAACATCTGCGCGAGCGCCGGGTCCCCATCGCGGCCTGCGCGACCCGTTTCCTGATAATAGGCCTCGATCGACTTGGGCAGCCCGGCATGGATGACAAAGCGGACATCGGGCTTGTCGATCCCCATGCCAAACGCGATGGTCGCGACCATCACCATGTCTTCGGAGGCGACGAAATCGGCCTGGTTGCGCTTGCGCACATCAGCGTCGAACCCGGCATGATAAGCGCGCACCGGCCGACCCGTCTTGGCGAGCGAGGCGGCCAGCTTCTCGGTGGCGTCACGTGACCGGGCATAGACGATCCCCGCCCCCGGCGTCGTCGCCACAAAGTCCGCAATCTGGCGCGGGCCATTGTCGCGCGGCGCGATGGCGTAGCGGATATTGGGCCGGTCAAAGCCCGACACGATCATCCCGCCAACCGGGATACCCAGCTGCGCGAGGATGTCACCGCGCGTGTGCGCGTCCGCTGTTGCCGTCAGCGCGAGGCGCGGCACATCGGGAAACTCGTCCATCAACGGCGCGAGCATCCGGTAATCAGGCCGGAAGTCATGCCCCCATTCGGAGACGCAATGCGCTTCATCGATGGCAAAGAGCGTGATCTTGCCCTGCCGCAGCAGATTGCGGAACTCGCCCGAGGAGGCGCGTTCGGGGGCCACGTACAGCAGGTCGAGCAGCCCGGCACGGAACCGGTCCATCGTCGCTGCCCGGTCATCATCGGCAGACGTCAGCGTGGCCGCCCGGATGCCGACCGCATCGGCGGCGCGCACCTGATCATGCATCAGCGCGATCAGCGGGGAGATGACGACGCACGTCCCTTCCATCGCGACGGCGGGCAGCTGATAGCAGAGCGACTTGCCCGCCCCCGTCGGCATGACGGCCAGCGTCCGTTCGCCCGCCATGACGCGCGCGATGACCTGGTCCTGCACGCCGCGAAAGGCGGAGAAGCCGAAGGTCGCATGAAGCTGATCGAGGAGGGGTGACACGCCAGCGGCTTTGACGGCTTGGGCGTCACCTGTCGAGCGCGGCCGCACCTCTGCGCATGGCTGTGGTGGAAAAGGCAGGGCGCGGGCGGGATGGTCCCGCGCCCTGCAGGGATCACAGAACGGGAGATGGGGCCAGTTCCGTGGATGGCTTGGGCCGGTGTGCTGTCACCCGGTCATAGACTGCGACATAGTCGGGATGCTCGGTGCCCATGACCTTGTCCCAGAAGGTCAGGTAGAAGCCGAAATTATGGTTGAAGCTGCCGGCGTGGTGCAGATCATGGTGCGTCGTCGTGCTGATCCATTTGAGCACCGGGTGGCTGGCCCAGCCGCGCGCGTGCAGTTCCAGCCCCGCATGGCCCATGCAGTTGCGCAGGATCATGATGGCGAGGAAGCTGAACGTCACCCAGCCCGGCGTCGGCACAAGCGCGAGCCATGCGGGCATGAACACCGCCATCACGACCGCTTCGGGCAACGCAAAGCTGTACGCGGTCCAGGGCGTCGGCGTGATTGTCCGGTGGTGGAAGCGGTGGAACGTCTTGAAGAGCCGGGGGTGGTGCATCGCCCGGTGCGCCCAGTAGAAATAGGCATCGTGTGCGAGCAGCAGGCCCGCGAGGATCGCAAGGTCGACCGCCCAGCCCCGGCTCGCCTCCAGCCCGCTCAGATATCCGCGCTGGATTCCCCAGACGGTGAGCACGCTGACCACGGTGTAGACCATGACCGTACGGATGGAGGCGAACACTTCGCGCCGGATGTCGGCGCCCGTCGCCTCGCGCTTCTGGATCTTGCGGGAGGCCCAGCTGGTCCGCCGAAGCGCCCAGACGAGGAGCGCGATGAGGCCTGCGCCGATCACGTATCGCGCGAGGTCAAAGGTGAACATGTCGAGCGCACGGTGTTGCGCGATCTCGATGAGGCTATGGGGTGTCAGTGTCATGCGGTGCTTCCTTCACGTGGACTGGAAGCGCTGTGGCCGCCGCACGCGACGCGGGCGCGGCGGATTTCAAATCCGGCTAGCCGATTCCGGAATCAAGCAGTCGCGCGCGTGCGGTAATCGCTCGGGGTCATGCCTTCGGCCTCGCGAAAGGCGCGGTTGAACGGCCCGAGCGACCCGAACCCGGCGTCGAGCGCGATGGTCAGGATCGGGACCTCGCGTTGTGCCGGATCGGCCAGAGCTTCCCGCACTTCAGCCAGACGATAGCTGTTGAGGAAGGCCGTAAAGTTCCGGAACCCCAGTTCGCCATTGATGAGGCGGCGGAGGCGATATTCCTGCTCACCCAATTGCGCGGCGAGCGCAGCGATGGTCAGGCCCTCGGTGCGATAGGGCCGCTCGTGGGTCATGTGCGTCTGCAGCCGCGTGGCCAAGGGCGATGATGCGGAGGCCGGTGTGCCCGGCGCGCGCGGCGCTGCGGGGGCGGCAAACAGCTCCGGATTGGCAAAGCCATAGAGCGCCGCCGACACCAGAAAGGTCGACACAAGGATTGCAAACTCGGTCACGGTGCGCAGCGTCGCCCCGCCGCCATCCCGGTCGGCCACCATCTCGATGATGTTCACCCACATCACAAAGCCGCCGATCAGCCAGATGACGCCTTTGCGGAACCTGCGGCGCGGTTCGACCAGATCATTGTCACGGTCGGCCCAGGCGAGCCAGAGGCCAGCGCCCGCAAAGCTGATCATCCCGATGCGCACCGCGATCCAGCAGGCCATCGAAAATTGCCCGGTCAGATGGATATGGATAATCTGATAGGCGGGCAGCAGCGCAAAGGCCGCAACCAGCGCCCAGCGCCGCCAGCCAATCTGCTTTGAATCCGAAAACCAGACATGCGCGAACAGCCAGAAAGCGGCGGGCGCCGTGACTGAAACGGCATCGATGATCATCGCCAGAAGGCCGAAGGGATGCGCAGTCCACAACAGGCTGGAGACCACATAGCAGATGATCGTCGCGTTCATGGTGATGGCCATGCGCGCGGCCAGCGCGGTGCGATGATCGCGCCAGAGCAGCCAGCTCCACAGGAGGAACAGCGTGACCGAACCGCCGCGCACCATCAGGTCAAGGGCGGTCAGATCGATCACGCCCGCGCCGCTCATTCCGCCGCCACCGCGCTTTCCTCATCATCTTCGGCCTGCTGGCGCGCCCACATTTCGGCGTAGAGGCCGCCCTGTTTCAGAAGGTCGGCATGCGTCCCGCGCTCGGCCACGCGGCCCGCCTCCAGCACGACGATCTCGTCCGCATCGACAATGGTCGACAGGCGGTGGGCAATGACCACGGTCGTGCGCTTTTCGGACACGCGTTCGAGCGTTGCCTGAATTTCCGCTTCGGTCCGGCTGTCGAGCGCGCTTGTCGCCTCATCAAGGATCAGGAGCGGCGGGTCCTTCAGGAGTGTGCGCGCAATCGCCACGCGCTGCTTTTCGCCACCCGACAGCTTCAGTCCGCGCTCACCGACCTGCGTTTCATATTGCTGGGGCTGTGCGGCGATGAAGGCGTGGATCTGCGCCCCGCGCGCCGCCGCCTCAATCTCCTCCTGTGAGGCGCCTTCGCGGCCATAGCCGATATTATAGCCGATGCTGTCGTTGAACAGCACGGTATCCTGCGGGACGATGCCGATCGCGGCGCGCAGGCTGGCCTGTGTCACGTCGCGCAGGTCCTGCCCGTCAATCGTGATCCGTCCGGCCGACACATCGTAAAAGCGGTAGATAAGCCGCGCGAGCGTGGACTTGCCCGCGCCCGACGGCCCGACAACGGCGAGCGTCTTGCCCGGCGGCACGGCAAAGCTGACGCCCTTCAGGATTGGACGGTCCGCCTCATAGGCAAAGCTCACATCCTCGAAGGCGAGCGCACCGCCCGAAATGACGAGCGGCTGCGCGCCCGGCCGGTCACGGATCTCCGCCTCGGTATCGATGAGGTCGAACATCGCCGCCATGTCGGTCAGCCCCTGCCGGACCGTCCGGTAGACCATGCCGAGCATGTCGAGCGGCCGGAACAGCTGCGCGAGCAGCGTATTGACGAGGACGACATCGCCCGAAGTGAATTCACCCTTGGACCAGCCCCAGACGGTATAGCCCATCGCGCCCGCCATCATCAGGTTGGTGATGAACGACTGGCCGATGTTGAGCCAGGCGAGGGAGTTCTCCGACTTGACTGCCGCATCGGCATAGCGCCGCGCGACCTTGCCGTAGATGTCGGATTCGCGCTTTTCGGCGTTGAAATATTTGACCGTCTCATAGTTCAAAAGACTGTCGACCGAGCGGGAGACCGTCGCCGTATCCAGATCGTTCATCTCCGCGCGCAGGGCGTTGCGCCAGTCGGTCACGCGCTGGGTAAAGAAGATATAGGTCACGACCATCGCAGCCGTCGCGATCACCAGCCCCATCGAAAACTTGGTGCCGAAGATGATCATGACGGCGGCGAGTTCGATTACCGTCGGGGCGATGTTGAACAGCAGGAAATAGAGCATCACGTCGATGCTCTTGGTGCCGCGTTCGATGACCTTGGTGACGGCACCGGTCCGCCGCGACAGATGGAAACGCAGGCTCAGCTTGTGGAGATGCGCAAAGACATGTTCGGCGAGCCGCCGCGTCGCATCCTGCCCGACGCGTTCAAAGACGACGTTCCTCAGATTGTCGAACAGCACGCCCGCAAAGCGCGCCCCCGCATAGGCCGCGACCAGCGCGATGGCGAGCGTGACACCTGCCTCCAGCCCAGGCTTCATCCGGTCGATCGCCGCGCCGTAGAGGAAGCCCATGCTGATCTGAATGCCCTTGGACACGAGCACCAGCGTGAGCGCGATGACGATGCGCAGGCGCAGGCCTGGCATGTCCTTGGGCCAGAGATAGGGGATGAATCGCCGCATCACGGCGAAGTCGAGACCGTCATTCTCGGCAGAAACGGGGGCTTGGGGTGGCATAGCGTTCCCCTAGATCATATCTTGGCCGGATGGAAACAACAGCCTTACCCTCTTTGTGGACTTATCTTGGCGAAGCGCGCCTTCTGAACGAGATCGTGCGCGGTTGGCTTGCCGAGGATGATCTTGTCGCCGGCCATGATGGTGGGGGCCGCCCCGTCATCGTCCTGCCGGGCCTGTTCACCAGCGACGCCCGCACGGCGATGGCCCGCCGCGTGCTGCGCAAGGCAGGCTATCGCGCTTATGGCTGGGGCCTCGGCTTTGCCCTTCCGGTCACGGAAGACACGCTGCCACGCTTTGGCCAGCGCGTCGATGAAGTCATTGCGCGTGAGGGCGGCCCCGTTTCGCTGGTCGGCTGGAGTCTCGGCGGCCTTATCGCCCGCGAATATGCCAAGCTGGCGCCTGAAAAGGTGGAAAAGGTCGTGACGCTCGGCAGCCCGATTGCGGGTGACCCGCGCCACAATCGGGCCTGGCGCGCCTATGAATGGGTTGGTGGGCATCCGGTTGACCGCCTGCCCGTCGCGGTCGACCGCGAGACCAAGCCGCCCGTGGAGACGATCGCCATCTGGTCATCGGGCGACGGCATCATCCCGCCCCATGCGGCGCGCGGCGAAGCCCATATGCATGACCGGACGATCGAGGTCAGCTGCGGCCATCTGTCGATGGTCAACGCGCCTGACGCACTGGCGGCGATGCTGGCGGCGCTGGCCAGAAGCTAAGCCCCGGCGCAATCGCCTGCACCTATCTGGGCTCCGGCTCGAGGCCGGAGCACGCATTCTCTTTCTATTTCGTCCGCATCTCCGCGTGACCGTCCCCTCGCGCTCAGGGCGAGCGGGTTGCTTCGGCTATGCGAAAAACGGCGCCGCAATCTCATCGCGCACACGGGCGATCCGGCCCGAGGCCTTGTCGATCATCGCCCATGTTGTCTTGGCGCGCACGACGACCTTGCCGCTGGCATTCAGAAACTCGACATTGCGGTCGAAGCGCGCGCCCTTGGGCGGATCGCTGATCCAGGTCCGCGCTGTCACCGCCTCGCCGGGGCCGACATTGCCAAGATAGTCGATCTCGTGACGGACGACGACCCAGACATAGGCCGCCTTGTCCTCATCCCTTGCAACGGCATCCCAATGCGCGGTTGCAATGTCCTGAAGCCAGCGCACCCAGACCGCATTGTTGACATGGCCGAGTTCATCAATGTCCTCGGGCGCGGGCGTGATGGCGAGGCGATAGTCCTGCCCCACGTGCCTATTTCACCATCCCCAGCTGCCACAGGAAGAATGCATATTCCTCAGCATCCTCGCGCAGGCTTTCAAACCGGCCGGACTTGCCGCCATGCCCGGCGCCCATGTTGGTCTTGAGCAGCAGCACATTCTGGTCGGTCTTGGTGGCGCGCAGCTTCGCCGCCCATTTGGCGGGCTCCCAATAGGTCACGCGCGGGTCGTTGAGGCCGCCGGTGATGAACAGCGGCGGATAGGCCTGCGCCGTCACATTGTCATAAGGCGAGTAGCTGCGGATCAGATCGAACGCGGCCTTGTCGGTGATGGGATTGCCCCATTCGGGCCATTCGCCCGGCGTGAGCGGCAGCGTCTCGTCCTGCATGGTGTTGAGCACATCGACGAACGGCACGTGCGCCGCGACCGCGCCCCAGAGTTCGGGATTGGTGTTGACGACAACGCCCATCAGTTCGCCGCCCGCCGAACCGCCCGCCGCGACGATGCGGCCCGGCTTTGCAAAGCCCAGCTCGATCAGGCCCTTGGCCGAGTCCACGAAATCATTGAACGTATTGGTCCGCTTGGTGAGTTTGCCATCCAGCTGCCATTGCTGGCCCAGATCGTCGCCGCCGCGGATATGCGCGATGGCATAGGCAAAACCGCGATCGAGGAGCGACAGGCGCAGCGTCGAGAAATTGGGCGGAATGGCATAGCCATAGGCGCCATAGGCATAGAGGTAGAGCGGGCCGTTGCCGTCCTTCTTGAAACCCTTTTTGTAGACGACCGAGACCGGCACCTTTGTGCCGTCGCGCGCGGTGATCTCGACGCGCTCGGTTGCATATTGGCTCGCATCGTAGCCGCTCGGGATTTCCTGCACCTTGAGCGTCGTCATATTGCCCGAGGACACATCATATTCGGTGACGGTGTCGGGTGTGACCATCGATTCATAGGACAGGCGCAGCTTGGCGACCTTATATTCGGGGTTCTCGTCGAGGCCGGCCGAATAGCTCGCCTCGGGGAAGGCGATCCGCTTCGGCGTGCCGCCGCGATAGGGGTGGATTTCGACCTGATCGAGGCCGTTGTCGCGGCCTTCCACGACAAAGAAATCGGCAAAGGTTGTGACGCCCGTCATGTAGAAACTGGAAGACGGCGCGATGCGCTCGGTCCATTCGCCGGGCTTCGAGATCGGTGCGGTGACGAGCCGGAACTGCGTGCTCGTATCGTTGGTGTGGATGAAGAGCGTGCCGTCATGCTCCTCCACATCATATTCGACGCCCTTCTTGCGTTCGCGCACGAGGATGGGCTTGGCGAAGGGATCATTGGCGGGGAGCAGGCGGACCTCGCTCGTTTCATTGTCGCCGGTGGCGACCACGAGCCATTTGCGGCTGTGCGTCATGCCGACGCCGGTCTGGAAGCCCTGATCGGGCTCATGATAGATGACCTTGTCGTCCGAGACCGGCGTGCCCATCGTGTGGACGAGGATCTTCTCCACGCGCCAGCTATCGTTGACGAGTCCGTAGAGCAGGTGCTTGCCGTCGCTCGAAAAGACGAAGTCACCCAGCGTGCCCGGAATTTCCTCGGGCACGTCCTTGCCCGTCACCAGATCGCGGAAGCGGATGGTGTAGCGTTCCGACCCATTGGTATCGGTCGCATAGGCCATCAGGCGATCATCGTCGGTGATGGTGATGCCCGACAGGCGGAAATAGTCCTTGCCCTCGGCGAGCTTGGCCTCATCGAGCAGCACTTCGTCTGCACCGCCACTGGCAAGCTTGCGCATCCATTGCTTGTACTGGGCGCCCGGCTCAAACCGCCGCCAATAGAGATAGGCGCCGTCCTTTTGCGGGACCGAGCTGTCGTCTTCCTTCAGCCGCCCCTTCATTTCCTGAAAGATCGTTTCGACGAGCGGCGCGAACGGCTTCATCTGCGCTTCGAAATAGGCGTTTTCGGCCTTCAGATAGTCGAGCACCTCCGGATCATCGACCGTCGGGTAGCTCGGATCCTTGAGCCAGAAATAGGGGTCGTCGATCCGGACGCCGTGCCGTTCATAGAAATGGGGCTTCTGGGCGGCGACGGGCGGCTTGGCGGTCTCGGTCATGGAGGCTTTCTGTCTGGAAACGGTCTTGGGCGGCGCGGCGAGAACCGCCTGTCCGCACAGGAGCGCGGCGAGCGCCGCAATCAGGGGGCGTTGTGTCATGGCAGAACAATGGCACAAGCCTGTGCGCTGCCAAGGGGAAAAATGCAGCCTAGCGCGAGGCCTTGGCGGCACGCGCTTCGGCAATGGCTGCCTTCAGCGCATCATAGCCGACAGCCCCGACCAGCACCTTGTTGCCAACGACCCAGGCGGGCGTTCCCGACAGATCGAGCTGCCGCTGGAGCTGCAAATTCTTGGTCAATTCCTGATCGACGGCGGGATTGGCAATGGCCGCCTTGTCGATGCCGATCTCCTTGCGGACCGCGGCCAGCGCGTCCGGCGTCGGGCGGCCCTTGGCATAAAGCGGCTTGTGCATCGTGTTGAACTTGCCGGCCATGGCGGCAGCGACGCTGAGCCGGGCGGCCTCGACGCTGTCTTCGCCCAGCACCGGCATGTCGCGGTAAACGACCTTCAGCTTCTTGTCCTCCGCCAGCAGCCGGTCGACATCGGCGATCGATGCCCTGCAATAGCCGCAGGCATAATCGAAAAACTCAACAAGCGTGACATCGGCATCCGCCGCACCTTCCCAGGCATCGCCGACCGGCGTCTCAATCGCGGCGCGGTTCTGCACCACGACCTTGGTCAGTTCCTGCGCGCGCAGATTTTCCATCGCCTGCGGCAGGATTTCCGGATGCGTCAGGATATATTCGCGCACGATCTTTTCGATCGCGGCGCGGTCGGTGGTGTTCACGGGTTCCGCCGACGCCATGTAGAGCGCTGCGCCCCCGGCCCCGATCGCCCCCGCCAGAATTGGCAACACCATGGATTTCAGTCCCCCGTTCATCGGCGCTTTCGCTTGTCGTTTTCCATTTCGGCCCGCGACGCCATGGCAATATCCTGCGCGCGAATCCAGTCTGGCGATCCTTTTGCGATGCCGCCCATCGCCGCTTCCGCGCTGGCAAGGGCGCGCCCGGCCTCGCCCATCAGGCTGTAGCGTTCGGCCGTCGCCAGCTGCGCGCGCGGCAGATCGCCCTCACGCTCATAGACGACGCCCAGCTGATACCAGGCAAAGGGATTGTCATTGTCCTTGGAGACCGCCGCCTTCAGCACGCGCGTCGCTTCGGCAAGATTGGCCTTGTCCTCGGTCGCGAGCAGGGCATGGCCGAAGAGCGAGGCGATGAGCGGCTGGGCGCGCGTCAGGTCGGTCGCCTCGCGCAGCACGGGAAGTGCCTCTTGTGGGCGGCCCGATTCGAGCAGGATCTGCCCCTTCAGTTCAAGGAAATAGGGGTCATGCGGGACCGCGCGGAGCAGATTGTCCGCTTCTTCCAGGGCCTTGTCGGGATAGGCGCTGCGATGCCAGGCATAAGCACGGGCATAGCGCGCCGGGATCGAGGTGTCGGTCGCCGGATAGGTGAGCAGCGTCTGGCGCGGTTCGGACACAAAGCCCGTGAGCTTGGCCTTCACCCGTTCAAACTTCGCCTCCAGCACGGGGTCGATCGGCTTGTTCCAGGCCGGGTCCTTCTGCACCACTTCCTGAAGCGCGGCGATCCGCTCTCCGGTCAGCGGGTGGGTCCGGCCATAGCTGTCCTCCTGCGGGATCGCATAGCGGAACTCCACATTCTGCAGCGTCTTGAAGAAGCTGATCAGGCCCTTGCCGCTGATCCCCGCTTTGGCGAGATAGCTGGCGGCGGCAGCGTCGGCAGAGGATTCCTGCGTGCGCGTAAACGCCAGAAATTTGCCCATGGCAGCCTGCTGTCCGGCTGCAAGAATGCCCGCGCCCGCATCCCCTGCGCCCGCCGCAATGGCGGCCGCGCCGAGGAGAAGGCTGAGGAGCGTGATGCCGGTCGCCTGCTTGATGCCTTCGCTGCTGCGGATGATGTGGCCGCCCGCAACGTGACCAAGCTCGTGCGCAATCACGCCCTGCACTTCGTTCACGTTCTTGGCTGCGGTGATCAGCCCCGAATGGACGTAGACGATCTGACCGCCGGCGACGAAGGCGTTGATTTCCTTGTCCTGCAACAGGACGATCTGGACATGCTTGGGCTGCAGTCCGGCGGCCTTGATGATCTCCGCGGACATGTCCGCGAACAGCGCCTCGGTTTCGGCATCGCGCAGCATCGACTGCGCCATGGCCGGCTGCGCCGACAGGACGATCGCCAGAAGCAGCGCGACACAGCGACCGAACAGGGACCGGGCAAAGCGGGAGGAGAATGGCATCGGGATGCTTGTCTCCTCCCCTAGCTGAACGCGCGCTGAAAAGACGCGATCAGACACCATCCCCAAAGGTACGCTGCCACCAGCCACGCCGCGGCGGCTCGGCCGGAGCATCCGGATCAGCCGCCGGGGCCTCTTCGGCCTTGGCTTCGGCAGGCGCCGGATCCGCTGCGGCTTCGACGTCCGCCTCAACCTTCTTCTTGCGCGTCCGCTTGGGCTTGGCCGGAGCTTCCTCTTCCGCAACCGGCGCAGGCGCAGGCGCCTCAACCGGCTCGGCAGGCGCGTCGGCCTCGACCTTCTTCTTGCGCGTGCGCTTGGGCTTTTCCGCCACAGCCTCTTCGACAGCAGGTGCGTCGACAACAGGCGCGGCGGGCGCTTCTACGGTCTCGACCGCCTCAGCAGCCTTGGCCTTGCTCGGACGGCGGCGCGGCTTCTTGGGGGCCGCGTCAGCAGCGCCTTCGGCCTCGACGGCGACCTCAGCAGGCGCATCGGCGTCCACAGTGTCGGCCTGAGCTGCCTCGGCATCCGCCGAACCGCCCTCTTCACCGGACACAGCCTCTTCTTCCTGCCTGCGGCGACCACCGCGACGGCCACGACGCCGACGACGACGATTGCCTTCGCGATCTTCGCGGGACTCTGCGCTGTTCGCGGGCGACACGTCACCGGCCTCGTCCTCTTCGCCGGTCTCCGCTTCGCCTTCGGCTGCGCCCTCACCCTGTTCAGCCTCATCGCGGCGACCGCCACGACGGCCCCGACGACGACGGCTGCGGCGGCCACGACGGCCATCGCCATCGCCCCGCTCTTCGCGTTCTTCCCGTTCTTCGCGGGCGTCGGCCTCTTCCTCTTCGGCCTCATCGTCCATCTCATCGATGTCGAAATCAGGCTCGTCATCAACGATCGGCTCAAACTTCGGGCGGAACGCGGGCGGGGGACCGGAAGATTCGACGGTCATCCGGGCGCCTTCCAGCTGCCCGTCAGACTGGACGTCGATCATCACGCCATAGCGTTCCTCGACTTCGCCCAGTTCGCCGCGCTTGCGGTTGAGGACGTAGAAGGCAGCTTCCTGGCTGGCGCGCAGCGTCAGCTGGCTGCCACGACCCTTTGCGGCTTCCTCCTCCAGCATGCGGAGCGCCGAAAGACCCGCGGACGAGGCCGTGCGGACAAGGCCCGTGCCTTCGCAATGCGGACATTCCCGCGTCGACGCTTCGAGAACGCCGGTGCGCAGGCGCTGGCGGCTCATTTCCAGAAGGCCGAACTGGCTGATCCGGCCGACCTGGATGCGCGCACGATCATTGGCGAGCGCGGCCTTCATCGCCTTTTCGACCTTACGGACGTTGGAGTTGGACTCCATGTCGATAAAGTCGATGACAACGAGACCCGCCATGTCGCGCAGACGCAGCTGGCGCGCAATTTCCTGCGCAGCCTCGAGGTTGGTCGCAACGGCGGTCTGTTCGATCCCGTGCTCCCGCGTGGACCGGCCCGAGTTGATGTCGATCGAGACGAGGGCTTCGGTCGGGTTGATGACCAGATAGCCGCCTGATTTCAGCTGGACGACGGGATGGTACATCGCCTCGAGCTGATCCTCGACACCATAGCGCTGATAGAGCGGGACTGCGTCGGCGTAGGCCTTCACCTTCTTCGCATGGCTCGGCATCAGCAGCTTCATGAAGTCGCGCGCCTGCTTGTAGCCGCGCTCGCCCTCCACGATCACTTCATCAATGTCGCGATTATAGATGTCGCGGATCGCGCGCTTGATGAGGTCACTGTCCTCATTGATCAGCGCAGGCGCCTGGCTCTTGAGCGTGTTTTCGCGAATTTCGTCCCACAGCCGCGCCAGATAGTCGAAGTCGCGCTTGATCTCGGTCTTGGTGCGCTGGAGCCCGGCTGTGCGGACGATGCAGCCCATGGACGGCGGCAAGGCCAGTTCGGCCATGATCGTCTTCAGACGCTTGCGGTCCGACGCGTTCGAAATCTTCCGGCTGATGCCGCCGCCATGCGTCGTGTTGGGCATGAGCACGCAATAGCGGCCCGCCAGCGACAAATAGGTGGTCAGCGCCGCACCCTTGTTGCCGCGCTCTTCCTTGACGACCTGCACGAGCAGGACCTGACGCCGGTGGATGACGTCCTGAATCTTGTAGCGACGACGCAGCGCCATGCGGCGGCGGCGCAAATCTTCTGCCGCATGATCGTCATGGCCATTGCCGCCAGCAGATTCCGGTGCGGGCGCTTCGCCGTCACCGTCGTCTTCCAGATCGGCGTCGGGGCGATCATGATCCTGCCCGTCATCATCATGATGGCCGTCCAGAATGTCGTCATCGCCTTCGGCCGCACGCAGGGCGGCTTCCTCGGCGGCGTGTTCCGCCTCTTCGCGGAGCAGAGCTTCGCGGTCTTCCTTCGGGATCTGGTAATAGTCGGGATGGATTTCCGAAAAGGCAAGGAAGCCGTGCCGGTTTCCGCCGTAGTCGACGAACGCCGCCTGGAGCGACGGTTCAACCCGGGTTACCTTGGCGAGGTAGATATTGCCTTTAAGCTGGCGGCGCTCCGCCGATTCGAAATCGAACTCCTCAATCCGGTTTCCCTTGACGACCGCAACCCGGGTTTCCTCCGGGTGGCGGGCGTCGATCAACATCCGCATTGTCATTATCGTATCTCCGTGCGCGTCCGGAGCCGCCGCATAGGGCGACTGGCGCGTCAAATTGCCGGCGGAGCATGCGCTCCATGCCGTTTGGTCTTGGTGAAAGTGCCTCTGCCGCAGATGCAGGACCGGCAATCATCGCCGAATCAAAAGCTCCTGCCAGCGCGTCGCCAAAAGAGGCGGAAGGGCGCAGGACGGGAGAAACATGCATCATGCAACGTCAACCTGGAACGACCGGGTTCCGTAAGGGGACCGGCCCGTGAATGCCGGAAAGAGTCCCGGCGACCTCATGCTGCTAGCACCGCATTGCCGGAGCGGCAACAGCTTTGCATGGCGTGCAGACCCCGTCTGGACGCATCACGGCTAACATATTGTTAAAGAACGGTGACAGGCGGCGACCCGTTGGCGCGCCCTTCCGGCGCCCGATCAAGGCTGGACCCGCAGGCAGATTTCGGGGCATGAGGCAGCGCATGGTGGCCGCTCTTCTTGCTTTGGCTGTGTTGGGTTCGGCAACGGGCAACCCTTATCCTGTCGCGCGGATGGCGCCCGCCGACCCCGCCTTTGAGCGGATGGCCCAGGCCCGCGCGCGACCCGAGGCGGCCCGTGCCAAGCCTCCGCGCAGCCGGTACAGCATCACCATCCCGCTCGACCCAGTCGTGCGCGGCGTGCCCCAGCCCCGCATCCTCGGGCCCAAGGACCGCCCGCTCGTCGTCATCGACGCAGGGCATGGCGGGCATGATCCGGGCACGATCTCGCCCTTTGGCGGCACCAAGGAAAAGAACCTGACGCTGTCGGTGGCAAAGCTGGTCCGTGATGAACTGCTCGCCTCGGGCCGGGTGCGTGTCGCGCTGACACGCGAGGACGACACCTTCCTGATCCTGCGTGAGCGTACGGCTGTCGCGCGCAGTCTCGGTGCAAAGCTGTTCATCTCGATCCATGCCGATTCCGCCGGGGAACAGGCGACGGGGTCCACCATCTACACCCTGTCCGAGGTCGCCTCCGACCGGGAGGCGCATGCGCTGGCGCAGCGGGAAAACCGCGCCGACATCCTGAACGGCGTCAATCTGTCGGGCGAGAGTGGCGACGTGACCTCCATTCTCGTGGACCTTGCCCAGCGCGAGACGATGGCCGCCTCGCTCGAGTTCGCAAAGCTTGTCCGGCGCGAAAGCGCGGGGCTCGTGCCCTTTCGCACGGGCGGCCTGCGCATGGCCGGGCTGGCGGTGCTCAAGGCACCGGACATGCCCGCCATCCTTGTCGAGCTTGGCTATCTGTCCAACCGCGAGGATGCGGCGCGGATCCGGTCCACCGAAGGGCAGAGGAATATCGCCATCGGCCTCAGGCGCGCGGTGGAAATCCACTTCGCCAAGCAAATGGCGACACGCTGAGGCCGTCCGTGGAAAAGCGGTTCCCTGCCCTTTGGTTTCAGGCTAGATGCGCCCGCCATGGCCGATGATCTGCCCGCCCAAATGTCCCGCCTGTCGTTGCGTCTGAGACGCGACGCGAGCGGTGCGCTGGCCTGGTTCCGGACCAATTACGCCCAGCCCCGCTTCCGTCTGGTGGTCCGCATCCTCGGGGTGCTGCTCCTCATCTATGCGCTGTTCTGGCTGGTCTTTGCCCGCAACCTGCCTTCGGCCGAAAAGCTGCTGACCTATCAGCCGCCGCTGCCCACCTATGTCCGCAGCATCGATGGCGAGCCGGTCCACAGCTATGCGCGCGAACGGCGCGTCGAGCTGCGCTATGACGAATATCCGCCGCTTCTCGTCCGCGCCTTTCTGGCCGCCGAAGACAAGACCTTCTTCGAACACGGCGGGATCGACATTCCCGGCCTGGTCGGCGCGGTGTTCGATTATGTCAGCAAGATCGGGTCGGGTGAGCGCGCGCGCGGCGGCTCCACGATCACGCAGCAGGTCGCGAAGAACCTTCTGCTCGGCAATGAATATTCGATCACGCGCAAGATCAAGGAAGCGATCCTTGCCCGCCGGATCGAGGCGGTGCTGACCAAGCAGCAGATCCTGGAGCTGTACCTCAACCAGATCCCGCTCGGCCGCAACAGCTTTGGCGTGCAGGCGGCGGCGCGTGCCTATTTCAACAAGGACGTGGCCGATCTGTCGCTCAACGAAATGGCGTTCCTCGCCATTCTGCCCAAGGCGCCCGAGACCTATGGCCGCGCCAAGAATGAGGCGCGTGCACTGGAACGGCGCGACTACGTCCTGCGCGAAATGCTGGACAATGAATTCATCACCAAGGCCCAGTATGACGCCGCGCACACCGCGCCGCTCGGCATTCTGCCCCGCGCCGTCACGGCCTCCAACCTCAACATGGGCGGCTATTACCTGGAAGAGGTGCGCCGCGAACTGATCGGCCAGTTCGGCGAGAACGCCAAATCGGGCCCCTATTCGGTCTATGATGGCGGGCTGTGGGTGCGCACCTCGCTCAATCCCGATTATCAGCGCTATGCCGAACAGGCGCTGCGCGACGGGCTGGTGCGCTATGACAGCGGCAAGGGCTGGCGCGGCCCGATTGCGACGATCGACGCCGGTCCCGGCTGGGCGGGCCGCTTGGCCGCACAGAATATGGGCGCAGGCTATGCCGATTGGCGCATCGCTGTCGTCCTTGGGAAGGCCGGGGCCGCTGCACAGATCGGCTTTGCCGACGGCACGACGGGCGTCCTGCCCGCCTCGGGCGCAGTCATGCCCAAGCGCGGCACCGCGACCGCCGCCTTCAATGCGATGCAGGCGGGCGACATCATTGCCGTCAAGCGGGAGGGCAATGCCTATGTCCTTCGCAACATCCCCGAAATTTCGGGCGGCATGGTCGTCCAGGACCCGCACACCGGCCGCGTGCTTGCCATGCAGGGCGGTTTCGACGTCCGGCTCGCCTCCTACAACCGCGCGACGCAGGCGCTGCGCCAGCCCGGCTCCTCGATCAAGCCGTTCGTCTATGCCGCCGCGCTCGACGGCGGGATGACGCCGGCCGAGATCATCATCGACGGCCCGTTCTGCGTCTATCAGTCCGCCAAGCTCGGGCGGAAATGCTTCCGCAACTTCACCGGCGGCGGCTCCGGCCCGCACACGATGCGCTGGGGCCTGGAACAGTCGCGGAACCTGATGACGGTCCGCGCCGCCTCCCAGACCGGCATGGACCGCGTCGTGAAGATGGCCGCTGCCGTCGGCATCAGCGCACCGGGCCAGGTCTATCCGCCAGTTCTCTCAATCGCGCTCGGCGCGGGCGAGACCACAGTGCTACGCATGGTCAACGCCTATTCGATCCTCGCCTCCAACGGGCGGGAACGCACACCGACGCTCATCGATTTCGTGCAGGACCGGGACGGCAAGGTCCGGTTCCGTGCCGACAACCGCCGCTGCGAAGGCTGCAATGCGCCGGACTGGGACGGCAAGGCAATGCCGCGGCCACCCGCGCGCACCAAGCAGGTCATGGACCCGCTGACCGCCTATCAGGTCGTCCACATGCTCGAAGGCGTCGTCCAGCGCGGCACCGCTGTCGGCCTGCGCGACATGAACCGCCCGCTGTTCGGCAAGACCGGCACAACGAGCGGCCCGACAAACGTATGGTTCGTCGGCGGATCGCCGGACCTGATCGCGGGCGTCTATATGGGCTTTGACCAGCCGCGTTCGATGGGTGGCTATGCACAGGGCGGCACGCTCGCCGTGCCGATTTTCAAGGCCTTTGCGACCAAGGCCATGGCCGACATGCCGATCGTGCCATTCCGCGCGCCGCCGGGCATCCGCATGATCCGCATCGACCGCACCTCGGGCAAGCGCGTCTATGGTGCCTGGCCGACGAGCGATCCCAAAGCCGCCGTGATCTGGGAAGCCTTCAAGCCCGAAAGCGAACCGCGCCGGACCATCCGCCGCGACGAGATCGAGAAAACCGAAAAGAAGGTCGAAAAAGCCGCGAACGCCAACGCTGGCAATGGCAGCCAGCGCGGCGACAGCGATTTCCTGCAGCGCGAAGGCGGGATTTACTAACGCCCTCTTTTGCGCAAACTTACCCCGTTGAAATTGGAGAATTGAAATGCGCGCTGAAGCGCAGTCCCACGTCGATCAGATCAATCAGGCCGTCGCCCTGTTGCGGCGTTTCCTCGATTGGGATCGTGCCGTGAAACGGCTGGAAGACCTGAACGCCAAGGTCGAGGATCAGGCGCTCTGGAACGACCCCAAGGCCGCGCAGGAAGTCATGCGCGAACGCCGTCGTCTCGATGAAGCGATCAACGCCACGCTCAAGATCGAGCGTGAGCGCGACGACACGGTCGAGCTGCTGGAAATGGCGGAAGAGGAAGGCGACACCGCGCTCGCCGACGAAGCCGTGGCGAGCCTTGGCGAACTCGCCGCACGTGCCGAAACCGACAAGGTTGCAGCACTTCTGGCCGGGGAAGCCGACGCCAACGATACCTATATCGAAATCAACGCCGGGGCCGGCGGGACGGAGAGCCAGGACTGGGCCGAAATGCTCCAGCGCATGTACACGCGCTGGGCCGAACGGCACAAAATGAAGGTCGAGCTGGTTGATTATCATGGCGGCGAACAGGCGGGCATCAAGTCCGCCACGCTGATGATCAAGGGCGAGAACGCCTATGGCTATGCCAAGACCGAAAGCGGCGTCCACCGGCTGGTCCGGATCAGCCCCTATGATTCGAACGCCCGCCGCCACACGAGCTTTTCGAGCGTCTGGGTCTATCCGGTCGTCGACGATGACATCGACATCGAAGTGAACGAAAGCGAACTGCGCATCGACACCTATCGCGCGTCGGGCGCGGGCGGTCAGCACGTCAACACGACCGACTCGGCGGTGCGCATCACGCACATCCCGACCGGCATCGTCGTGGCGTGCCAGAACCAGCGGTCGCAGCACAAGAACCGCGCCGAAGCCATGAAGCAGCTGAAGGCGCGCCTCTACGAAGCCGAGCTGCAAAAGCGCGAGGCCGAGGCCAGCGCCGTCAATGCGACCAAGACCGATATCGGATGGGGCCACCAGATCCGGTCCTATGTGCTGCAGCCCTATCAGCTGGTGAAGGACCTGCGCACTGGCGTGACCTCCACTGCACCGGGCGATGTGCTCGACGGTGATCTCGACAAGTTCATGGCCGCCGCGCTGTCGCAGCGCGTGACGGGCGAGAAGGTTGTCGTGGAGGATATCGACTGATCATGCGGCGCGCGCTTCTCCTTGCCGCACTCGCCCTTGCAGGATGCAATGGCGCGGCCAAGGAGAAGCCCGCTTTCCCGCCCGCCGACCGGCCCGTCGCGCCGATCGTCTCCAGCCGCTGGTCGAACGAGGAAACGCGCGACCGCGTCAACGAGGCGGACAAGATCATGGACCTGGCCGGGATCGATCCCGGCATGACCGTGGCCGATATCGGTGCGGGCGAAGGCTATTACACCATCCGCCTGTCGCAGCGCGTCGGGCATAAGGGGCGCGTGCTGGCGCAGGATATCGTGCCTGCGGTACGGGACCGGCTGGCCGAGCGCGTCATCCGCGAACGGCTCGACAATGTCAGCGTGAAACTTGGCCAGCCGGGCGATCCGATGCTGCCGCACAAGAGCTTTGACCGCGTCCTTCTGGTCCACATGTACCACGAGATTTCGGACCCATATCAGTTCCTGTGGAACCTGCATCCCGCGCTCAAGGCCGGGGGCCGGGTCATCATCGTCGATGCCGACCGCGCCACGCAGGATCACGGCACGCCGCCGCTTCTCCTGCAATGCGAGATGGAGGCGGTCGGCTTCCGCCTTGTCGAATTCCAGCAGACGGCCTTTGCCGGCGGCTATTTCGCGGCCTTTGATGCAGGTGCCAAACGACCTGCGCCTGCCGCGATCAAGCCCTGCGCGCTCGGTCGGCCCGCGCGCTGAGCGATCAGACCAACCCGCGCGCGCGAAAGCCCATAACGACCGCCCCGCCAAAGATGAGATGATCGATGAGCCGGATGTCGAGCGGCCGCAGCGCCGCGGCCAGCCGCCGCGTCATGTGCCGGTCGGCCGCACTCGGCGCGGGGTCGCCGCTGGGATGGTTGTGCGCCAGCATGAGCGCGGCCGCCTCCAGCCCCAGCGCCGTGCGCACGATCTGACGGACGGGAAAGCCGACCGCATCGTGTCGCCCCGCGGTCGAGACCTCGAGATCGAGGAGCGTTCCCGCCGTATCGAAATAAGCGATGGCCAGCCGTTCCTGCGCCGCCATCGCCAGATAGGGCGCAAACAGGGCGGCATAGGCAGGCTCCACGTCGCGCTGGAGAGGGAAGGCCAGATCCATGACGCCGGAAAATGCCGGGAAAACTGTGCCCATGCGAGGCGAACCCTGTCCGTTTCCGTCCAGAGTTGCGCGAAAACGGACCAGCCCTGCGATTTTCAATTGCGCCGACCGGCGGCGGCGCCATAAGCGTAAGCCGATGCGCGCTTATCATGACCTCATGCAACGCATACTCGACCATGGGGTCGAACAGAAGGACCGGACCGGCACCGGCACGCTGAGCGTCTTTGCCCACCAGATGCGTTTCGACCTGTCCGAAGGCTTCCCCCTCGTCACGACGAAGAGGCTGCACCTGCGCTCGATCATCTATGAGCTGCTGTGGTTCCTGAAGGGCGACACCAACGTCCGCTGGCTCAATGACAACAAGGTGTCGATCTGGGACGAATGGGCCGATGAAAAGGGCGACCTTGGCCCGGTCTACGGCAAGCAGTGGCGTCACTGGGAAACGGCGGACGGCACGGCGGTCGACCAGATTGCGGAGCTCGTCCAGCAGCTGAAGACCAACCCCGCCTCGCGCCGCCAGATCGTCACCGCATGGAACCCCGGCGAGATCGGGCAGATGGCGCTCGCGCCGTGCCACTGCCTATTCCAGACATGGGTGGGCAATGGCAAGCTGTCTCTCCAGCTCTATCAGCGCAGCGCCGACGTGTTTCTGGGCGTGCCGTTCAACATCGCCTCTTATGCGCTTCTCACGCACATGCTCGCCGATCAGGCAGGGCTTGAGCCGGGCGAGTTCATCTGGACCGGCGGCGACTGCCATCTCTATTCCAACCATCTCGATCAGGCGCGGCTCCAGCTGTCCCGTGATCCGAAGCCACTCCCCAAACTCGTGATCAAGCGGACGCCCGACAGCATCGACGGCTATGCCTATGAGGACTTCGCCATCGAAGGTTATGACGCCCATCCGCACATCGCAGCGCCGGTGGCGGTATGAATCATCCCGAAATCGTCCTGATCGTCGCGCGTGCCGACAATGGCATCATCGGCGTTGACGGGCGGCTGCCCTGGCACCTGCCCGCCGATCTGCGCCATTTCAAGCAGCTGACACTGGGCGCGCCGATGATCATGGGGCGCAAGACCTTTGACAGCCTGCCCGGTCTTTTGCCCGACCGGCGGCATATCGTGCTGACGCGCAACACCGAATGGGCCGAGGATGGCGCCGAGGTGGCGCACAGTGTGGAGGAAGCGATGCGCATGGCCAATGCGCCGCACGTCTCCATCATCGGTGGTGCCGAGATCTACCACCTGTTCCTGCCCCATGCCGACCGGATCGAGCTGACCGAAGTTCATCTGGACGCAGCGGGCGACACAAAGCTGGACGCCTTCGGACCTGACTGGGCCGAAGTTGCGCGCGCCAGCCATGCGGCGGAGGGCGACCGCCCCGCCTTTGATTTCGTGACGCTCAAACGGAGGGGATGATGCGTCGGATTGCTGGTGGTTTTGCGCTGCTGCTGCTCGTGGCAGTCGCAGCCTTTTTCCTGTTCGCGCCGAAACTGGCCGAAGAGTCGATGAACAAGGTCGTTCCGACCTCCCAAAAGATCAGCGCGCGGGCTGAGGCGCTCCACAAGACGCTGTTCATTGCCGACATGCACAGCGACACGCTGATGTGGAAGCGCAGCCTGCTGGATCCCGCGATGCGCGGCCATGTCGATCTGCCCCGGCTGGAGGCGGGCCATGTCGGGCTGCAGGTCTTCTCCTCGGTCACCAAGACGCCCAAGGGCCAGAATTACGACGCCAACCCGTCCGATACCGACAACATCACCGCACTCGCCATCGGGCAGATGCAGCCGCCGCGTACCTGGACCTCGCTGCTCGAACGTTCGCTGTGGCACGCCGAGAAACTGAAGCGCGCCGAAGCCGACTCCAAGGGCGCGCTTCTGATCGTCCGCAGCGGCGCCGATCTCGATCGCCTCGTCCAGACGCGCGGCGCCAAGCCCGTGCCTGTCGGCGCGCTGCTGTCGATCGAAGGCCTCCAGAATCTGGAGGGCAAGCGCGCCAATCTCGACGTCCTGTTCAAGGCCGGGTTCCGCATGGCGGGCTTTGCCCATTTCTTCGACAATGAAGTCGCGGGCTCGATGCACGGCATGAAGAAGGGCGGCCTCACCCCGCTCGGCCGACAGGTGCTCGCCGACATGGAAGCCAAAGGCATGGTCGTCGACATCGCGCATTGCAGCCATCAATGCGTCGCGGAAATCCTCGCCGCCGCAAAGCGCCCTGTCGTCTCCAGCCATGGCGGCGTGCAGGCCACGTGCAAGGTCAACCGCAACCTGACCGATGACGAGATCCGGGGCGTCGCCCGCACCGGCGGCGTGATCGGTATCGGCTATTGGGACGCGGCGATCTGTTCCACCGACCCGCGCGCCATTGCCAAGGCGATGCGCCATGTCCGCGATCTGGTGGGCATTGACCATGTCGGGCTCGGCTCCGACTTTGATGGCGCGACGACGACGCCGTTCGACACCGCGGGCCTCGCGCATGTCACGCAGGCGCTGATCGATGAGGGCTTTTCAGATGCCGACATTGCCAAGGTGATGGGCGGGAACGTGCTGCGTGTCCTGAAGGCGGTCTTGCCGCCGCGCTAAGGCGTTCCTATAGCCCGCCGCCATGAAGCGACTGGATGGCAACGCCCCGATTGACGACGCCTTTCGCGGCGGCATCGTCGCGCTCGGCAATTTTGACGGCGTCCATGCCGGGCATCAGGCCGTCATCGGCACGGCCGTCGCCATGGCCCGCGCGCGTGGCGTGCCCGCACTTGTTGCCACCTTTGATCCACATCCCGTCCGCCATTTCGCGCCGGAAACGCCGCCCTTCCGGCTGACGACGCTCGACCAGCGGCAGCGCCATCTGGCCGAACTCGGCGTCGATGCAATGGTCGTCTTTCATTTTTCCGGCCTGCTCGCCGGGGTGAGCGCGGAAGATTTTGTAACCGACTGGCTGGGCGGCCATCTCGGCGCGACCGGCGTCGTGACCGGCGAGGACTTCACCTTTGGCAAGGGGCGCGGCGGCAATGTTGCCGTGCTGCGCGATCTGGCGGCGCGGCGCGGCATGGCGTGCGAAGCGGTCGGCCCCATCTGCGATGCCGACGGCCCGATTTCATCCAGCCGCATCCGCGACGCGCTGAAGGCCGGGGACTGCGCCACGGCCACCCGCCTGCTCACCCGCCCCTTTGCGGTGGAAGGCCGTGTCCAGCATGGCGACAAGAACGGGCGCAAGCTCGGCTTTCCGACGGCCAATATCGACATGGCCCATTACTTGCGCCCGCTTTATGGTATCTATGCCGTGCGCGGTCATTTGCCCGATGGACGCGTGGTCGATGGCGCAGCCAATCTTGGCATTCGTCCGACATTTGATCCGCCTAAAGAAATTCTGGAGCCCCATTTCTTTGATTTCAAAGAAGACCTTTATGAACAGATCATAGAGGTGGCGTTTCATGCTTTCATACGTCCGGAGAAAAAGTTTGACACTCTGGATGAATTGATGGAGCAGATGGCCCGTGACTGTGACACGGCCAGGACCATTTTGACATCATGCGCATCGGGGCCCTTGTCCGCTGGCTGATTGCGCTCGGCATTATTTCCGTTTCCCTGATCAATGCTTCGTGGATCGCGCCCGTACGGCGGGGCGCGCTGGAACTGATCGCCGCCGGGTCTTCGCGCGGCGTTGCGGCGACAGCGCGCTGCGACAGCACGACCATCTTCGGCGCGGTCGACCGGATGTTCATGGACCGCGCCGACCGGGTCGTCATGTCGGTTCGTCGGTCGGGCGAGACATTCCGCATCGTCCTGCCCGCGCTGGCCGCCTGCTTTGAGGATGCCTCAGCCGCGCCGACGCCCGAACGATTTGCCCGCCAATATCCGCTGCGCCGCTTCGTCTTTGACGTCGGTGCCGATGACCGCGCATTCCTCGCGCTGAAGGCGGGCTATGACGCCGCCGGACAGGCGCTGGGGCCCCGCCATGCGATCCTCGCGGCGGACGCTGTCGCCGCCCATGCGCGCGCCACCGCGCCCGGCATCTGGGCATTCGATCTGGAGGCGGCGAGGACCTGCCACAGCGACTATATGTGGCGCGGCTGGGCGGGGCTGATCCCGGCCTCCTGCGCGGGGCGGACCGTCCTCGTCCCGCTTGATGCGCAATGGTCAACCTGGGGCTGGCCCAACCGCTTTGCCACCCGCATGGGCGCGGCGGGAACGCGCATGATCCTGACCGGCCCGGCCAAGTCCGGCGGGATCACTGCGGTCGAACAGATCCCGGACATCCCGCGCGACTATAAGGGGGCGTTGTGGGTGGCGGATATTGCGACGATCGGCCCGGCCCTGCGGGATTAGGAGTGTCCTCCACCCGGGGCGCCGCCACCCCAATCCGTTTGTGTCGAGCGACGTCGAGACACGCGGGTGCGCACTGAGGTCCCTCGACTTCGCTCGGGACGAACGGAAAGGCCGGACCCTGCAGGACTTGAGTTGGCCGAAAGGCTTTATTTGCGGGCGCGCATCCCGTAAGGCCCGCCGGTCATGACAGAAGCACCGCGCCCCGACGCCCCCGACTATCGCGAGACCGTCTTCCTGCCGAAGACCGACTTTCCCATGAAGGCCGGCCTGCCGCAGAAGGAGCCGGGGATTCTGGCCAAGTGGCAGGAACAGGACCTGTACCGCCGCCTGCGCGAGGCGCGGAAGGGCCGCGAGAAGTTCATCCTGCATGATGGCCCGCCTTATGCGAATGGCGACATGCATATCGGCCATGCGCTCAACCACATCCTGAAGGACATGGTCGTCCGCACGCAGAGCCTGCTCGGCAAGGATGCGCCCTATGTGCCCGGCTGGGACTGCCACGGCCTGCCCATCGAATGGAAGGTCGAGGAAGAATACAGGAAGAAGAAGCGCAACAAGGACGAAGTTCCCGTTGAGGAATTCCGCGCCGAATGCCGCGCCTATGCGCAGAACTGGGTCAACCGCCAGCGTGAGCAGCTGAAGCGGCTGGGCATCAATGGCGATTGGGACAATCCCTACCTCACCATGGATTTTCAGGCAGAGGCGACGATTGTCGCCGAGCTGCTGAAGTTCGCCGAAAGCGGCCAGCTCTATCGCGGCGCCAAGCCGGTGATGTGGTCGCCGGTTGAAAAGACCGCGCTCGCCGAAGCTGAAGTGGAATATGAGGACATCGTCTCGACGCAGATCGATGTGGCGTTCGAGATTGTGGAAAGCCCGATCCCCGAACTGGTCGGCGCGCATGCAGTGATCTGGACCACGACGCCGTGGACGATCCCGGTCAATCAGGCGATCGCTTATGGGCCGGAGGTTGAGTACGTTGCGCTCCGTTTGAACTGGGCGGCTCGTGACGGTGCAGAGCAGCGCCGCTTTCCTTCCACTATCATTGTTGCAAAGGCTCTCGCAAACGATGCTTGTGCACGGGCGCAAGTTGGCGGCTGGGAAGTCGTTTGGTCTGGCAAAGGCGCCGACCTCGCCGGCACCATCGCCCGCCACCCGATGCATCATCTCGGCGGGTTCTTCGCCAAGCCGCGTCCGTTGCTCGCGGGCGATTTCGTCACGACCGACAGCGGCACCGGCCTTGTCCATATGGCGCCGGACCATGGCGAGGACGATTTCGACCTGTGCAAGGCGCATGGCATCGAACCCGTCTTCGCGGTGCAGGGCGATGGCAAGTATCGCGACGACTGGGCGTGGCTCGGCGGCGAAGGCAGTGTCATCAACCCGAAGTTCAACGCGCCCGATGGCCCGATCTGCACCGCCCTGCGCGAAGCCGGCGGGCTGCTCGCCGCGAGCGCGGATTACAAGCACAGCTATCCGCACAGCTGGCGGTCGAAGGCCAAGGTCATCTTCCGCTGCACGCCGCAATGGTTTGTGCCGATGGATAAGCCCATCAACCCCTCCACCACTAGCCTCACGGCTGGCGGTCCCCCTCCCCGTGCCGGGGAGGTTCTGGACGGTGCGACACCTCCCCGAAACGGGGAGGGGGACCAGCCGCAGGCTGGTGGAGGGGTAACCCTGCGCCAGGCCGCCATGCGCGCCATCGCCGAAACCCGGTTCGTGCCTGAAAAGGGCCGCAACCGTATCGGATCGATGGTCGAGGGACGCCCGGACTGGGTGCTCTCGCGCCAGCGCGCCTGGGGCGTGCCGATTACGCTGTTCGTCAACCGCAAGACGGGCCAGTATCTCAACGACCCGGCCGTCAACGCGCGCATCGTCGCGGGCATCAAGGAGCAGGGCGTCGACGCCTGGTCCGATGCGCGCGCGCAGGACTATCTCGGCAGCGACTACGCGCTTGAAGACTATGAGCGCGTGACCGACATTCTGGACGTCTGGTTCGACAGCGGATCGACGCACGCCTTTGTGCTCGAATCGGGCAAATGGCCCGATCTGATGCGGCCCGAAGGCTATACCGGCCCGCTTGCCGACCTCTATCTGGAAGGCAGCGACCAGCATCGCGGCTGGTTCCAGTCGAGCTTGCTCGAGAGCTGCGGCACGCGTGGCCATGCGCCGTATAAGGCGGTCCTCACCCACGGCTTCACGATGGACCAAAAGGGCATGAAAATGTCCAAGTCGCTGGGCAACACCATCGATCCGCTGAAGGTGATGGAGCAGTACGGCGCGGACATCATCCGGCTGTGGGCGCTGTCGGTCGACTTCACCGAAGACCACCGCATCGGCGACGAGATCCTGAAGGGCGTCTCCGACCAGTATCGGAAGCTCCGGAACACGTTCCGCTATCTGCTCGGCGCGCTCGATGGCTATGACCATGCCAGCGAAGGCGTTGACTCCGCCGACATGCCCGAGCTGGAGCGCTATGTGCTCCATCTGCTGTCGGACCTCGACGCGACGCTGCGTCAGGCGATCGCGGACTATGACTTCAACGAATATACCCGCGCGCTGATCGACTTCTGCAATGAAGACCTGTCGGCCTTCTTCTTTGATATCCGCAAGGACAGCCTCTATTGCGATGCGCCGGGCGATCCGAAGCGCCGCGCCTATCGCACGACGCTCGACATCCTGTTCCAGGCGCTGATCCGTTATGCAGCGCCGGTGCTGGTGTTCACGGCCGAGGAAGTCTGGACGACGCGCTTCCCGGACCGCGGCAGCATCCACCTGCAGGAACTCCATGCGCTGCCCGCCGACTGGCAGAACCCGGCGCTCGCTGAACGCTATGCCGCGCTGCGGGCACTGCGTGCCCAAGTGTCGGAAGCCATCGAGCCGATGCGCCGCGAGAAGATCGTCGGCTCCAGCCTTGCAGCGACCGTGACCGTCCCTGCCGATGCGCCCGAAGGCGATCTGGCCGAGCTGTTCATCACCGGGACAGTGACGCGCGGGCAAGGCGCGGACGTGACTGTCGCCCCCTCCACCGATCCCAAATGCGGCCGCTGCTGGCGGCATCTGCCCGAAGTGGCGGAAGACGGCGCGCTGTGCGGGCGCTGTGACGGGGTGGTGAATGGCTGAACGCCATCTGCGGCTTGGCTTTGGTCTGGCAGTCGCGCTGTTCCTTGCGGATCAGGCGCTGAAGGCGGTCATGGTCGGCCCGCTGGCGTTGCAGGCCGCGCGGCAGATCTATCTGCTGCCGATCCTCAACCTGACCTGGGTTGAGAATTATGGCGTCGCACTCGGCATGTTCCGGGCGAGCCATGAGACCGAACGCTGGGTGCTGGTCGGCGTGACCAGCCTGATCGCAGGCGTTGTCTCGGTCTGGATCACGCGCGAGAAGAACCGCATCGACGTGATGGGGCTTGGCCTCGTCCTCGGCGGCGCGCTCGGCAACATCGTGGACCGCATCCGGCTGGGCTACGTCGTTGATTTCATCGATTTCCACATTGGCGGGTTCAGACCCTTTTTGGTCTTCAATCTTGCCGATGCGGCGATTACCATTGGTGTATTGATCCTTCTCGCCCGTGCCTTTTTCACGCGCGATGCCAAGGCGGAAACGGAGACTGATAATGCGTAAGGTTTTGGGTGTTGTGGCAGTCAGTGCGCTGCTTTCGGGCTGTGCCGGTGGCGGGCTGTTCAACCGCAAGTCTCCCGATGAGTTTCAGGTGACGCGTCTGGCGCCGCTGGTCGTTCCGCCCGATTTCGCGCTCGTCCCGCCCGCCGCCGGCAGCCCGCAGGCACAGGCGGCCGACAGCTCGACCCAGGCACTGCAGGCGATGTTCGGCGGCCCGGCCGCCCGTTCGGGCGCCGAAGTCAACGCGCTGAACGCAGCCGGCGCAGGCCGCGCGCAGCCGGGCATCCGTTCCAATGCGGGCGACCCGAAGACCGATGTCGTCGACAAGGGATCGACCACGCGTGACATCCTCGCCGCGCCCGAAGGCGATGGCCAGTCGGCGCGGACGTCAACCCCGCAATAACGCGTCTGTCACGGACACAGAAAAAGGGCGGGGCCACGAATGTGGCGCCCGCCCTTTTCATTGCACAGGACGGCGCCGGGCGAACCCGGCCCCGGACCGATCAGAACGACACGCCAACCGAGCCGAACAGGCCACCCTTGGCGATGTCCTTGCCCGAGGGGCTTAGGATCGCGCCACCGGCATAGCTGGTGTCGACATAGTTCAGGCCGAAGGTGAACTTGCCGAGCGTGTAGGAGGCACCGATGTTCCAGTCGGTGTACTTGGAGCCACCCGACAGGAAGCTCTTCGTAAAGGTGCGGCCAACCGCGGCGCTCAGGCCGATCGGCGTGTTGGGCACCGTGCCCGACAGGCCGAAGTTCAGGTAAAGATTGTCTTCCTTGCCATTGCCAAGCGACAGCGCGGCCTGCTTCGGCGCGTAATTGGCGGCGAGCTTGGCGGTCACCGGGCCAAGCGTGTGCGCAACGCTGCCATAGAGCTCAAGGAAGTCGGAATTGGTGCCGGGCACGATCTTCGACGAGCCGGGATAGTAATAATAAAGGCCGCCCATATCGACGGTGGTGCCGCCGAACGTCTTCTTATAGCCCGCGATGAGATCGATTTCCTGATCGCCACCGGCCGCGATGTAATCATCGACCGACGAGCCCCAGATGCCGACATAGGCCCCCGATTCGTGGGCCACGGTCAGGCCCGCCTGCACGGCAAAGTCCTTGTCGGTCTGGGAAATGCCGCGGAAGCGATAGTCGGTCACGACGGCGACCGAGCCGCTGACGGTGATGGCGGGCGTATCGGCATCCTGCGCCATGGCCGGCGTGGCAGCCGCAGCGAGAGCGAGGCCCAAGAGAGGACGGAGGCCCGAAGTCGGGCGAAGGAACGTGCGCATGGGTATACCCCTTGAAAGTTGTTGCGTCGTTCCGCCTGCGTTGCCGTCTGATGCCTCTCTCTGACCCGAAGGTCAGGGGGCCGCAGTCACGGCGACGCCCGACTCATGACGACGCATTGTGCGACGCACAACAAAAAAATGACACGTTTGTTGCAATCTGGCTCTGATCGTTGCGCGAACGCAACAGTCAGCGCAGGTTTGCGCAAGCCGTCTGCATCCGCGTGCAGGCGTCGGTCAGGATCTCTTCCGACGTCGCGTAGGAGATGCGGAAGCCCGGCGACAGGCCGAAGGCGCCGCCATGAACGGCCGCCACCTGCACCTCATCGAGGAAGTAATCGATCAGGTCCTCATCGGTCGCGATGACCTTGCCCGCCGGGGTCGACTTGCCCATCAGCCCCGAAACGTCGGGATAGACGTAGAAGGCGCCTTCGGGCGTCGGGCAGTGCACGCCGTCGATCTCGTTGAGCATCTTCACCACCAGATCACGGCGGCCGCGGAAGCGTTCATTGCGGTCCTTGAGGAAGGACTGATCGCCATTGAGCGCTGCGGTTGCCGCTGCCTGCGCGATCGAGCAGGGATTGGACGTCGACTGCGACTGGAGCTTCGCCATCGCCTTGATGAGCCATTGCGGACCACCGGCAAAGCCAATGCGCCAGCCGGTCATCGAATAGGCCTTGGAACAGCCATTGACCGTCAGCGTCCGGTCATACAGCTCCGGGCAGACCTGCAGGATCGTCGCAAAGGGCGTGTCGGCATACCAGACATGCTCATACATGTCGTCGGTCAGCACCATGACCTGCGGATGGCGGACGAGCACATCGGCCAGACCCTTGAGCTCGGTCGCGCTATAGGCAGCCCCCGTCGGGTTGGACGGCGAGTTCAGCAGAACCCAGCGCGTCTTCGGCGTGATCGCGGCTTCGAGCTGCGCGGGCGTGATCTTGTAGTTCTGCGAGGCCGGCGCGCCGATGAAGACCGGTGTGCCGCCCGCAAAGGCGACGATATCAGGATAGCTGACCCAATAGGGCGCCGGGATGATGACTTCATCGCCCGCATCGATCGTTGCGACGAGCGCGTTGAAGAGCGTGTGCTTGCCGCCGACGTTCACGCTGATCTGGGCGGGCGTGTAATCCAGCCCGTTGTCGCGCTTGAACTTGGCCTGGATCGCGGCCTTCAGTTCGGCCGTGCCATCGACATTGGTGTATTTGGTCTGCCCCTTGCGGATCGCCTCGATCGCCGCGTCCTTCACGAAATCGGGCGTATCGAAATCCGGTTCACCCGCCGACAGGCCGATGACATTGACGCCCTTTGCCTTCAGGTCGAGCACACGGCTCGTCATGGCGAGCGTGGCGGAGGGCTGGATTCGGTCGAGCGCGGCGGAAGTCGTGCGCATGGGCAGGGCGCTTTCTGTCAAAGAGGGCAAGAATGTTGCGGTGCGGTGCGCCTATAGGCAAGCGCGGCAATGGGGGCAACCGCTGCTGCGCAGTTTCCCGTCACGCCAGCCGTGCGGGGAGGATGCCCCGGATGGCATTGCCGATAAAGAAGCCATGGGCCAGATCGTCCACGCGCAGGTCGGCTTCCTTGGCGCGGCCCGCCTCGATCAGTTCCGAGCGCAGGGTGCTGGGCAACAGCCCGCGAGAGAGCGGCGGGGTGAGCAGGCAGCCGTCCCGCTCGACATAGAGCGAGGTGAAGCTGCCTTCGGTCAGATAGCCCTGTGCATCCGCAAAGAGCACTTCAAACGTCCCTGCCTCGGCTTTGGCCTCATCGTAAAAGGCGCGGTCGCTGGTTTTGTGGCGCAGCCGGAAATCGGTGACGTCGACGGGAAGCGGGACAACCGCGACGGCCACCGGGCCGGGCGGCGGGGGTGGCAGGGCCGAAATCTCGATAGCGACGGCGCCGCTTCTGGCGAGCAGCAGGCGGACGCGCTTCGCCTCGCGCAGGCGGAAGGTGGCGGCCTGAAGTTCGTTGCGCACGGCGTGCCGGTCAAAACTGAAGTCGAGCACCTGTGCGCTGGCCCGCATCCGGGCGAGATGGAGGTCGAGCCGCTCAATCCCCTGTTCGGGGTCGAACCGCATCGTCTCAATGAGGTCGAAGCGCCGCTGGTCAGCCACGAATCGTCCCTTGGCAAGGCATTCGGCCCATTCCTCCGCACCACGGCTGTCGGCCACAATGCCGCCGCCAAGCCCCAATGTGGCAATGGACGCGCCGTCTTGCAAATGCAGCGTCCGGATGGCGACATTGAAGGCGGCATCCCCATCGGGATCGATGCGCCCGATGCTGCCGGTGTAGATGCCGCGCGGCCCCGCCTCCACCTCATCGATGACTTCCATCGCGCGGATCTTGGGGGCGCCGGTGATCGACCCACAGGGGTAAATGGCGCGGATCAGATCTGCCGCACCCTTGCCCGGCGCCAGACGCGCGGTGACGGTTGAGACCATCTGGTGGACCGTCGGATAGGTTTCCACCTTGAAGAGCTGCGGCACTTCGACCGACCCGGCGTCGGCCACGCGCGACAGGTCATTGCGCAGCAAATCGACGATCATCAGATTTTCGGCGCGCTGCTTGGGGTCGGTGCGCAGCCGGTCGACAAGCGCGGCATCCGCCTCCGCCGTGCCGCCGCGCGTCGAGGTGCCCTTCATCGGCTTGGTCGTGACCTTGCCATCGTGCAGCGCGAAGAAGAGTTCGGGCGACAGCGACAGGAGCCAGTCCTGCCCCGTCCAGACGACGCCGCCAAAGCCCGCCTGCGCCCGCATCCGCAGACCGGCATAGATGGCGAGCGGATGACCGGCCGTGGACACATCTGCCCGCACGGTGAGATTGGCCTGATAAATGTCGCCCGCCGCAATCAGGCCCTGCACGCGGGCAAGGGCAGCGTCATAGTCGGCACGCGTGAGGCAGACGCGCGGCGCGCCCGCCCAGCCGCCGTCGGCCGGGGGCAGCAGCGCGGGAACCGCCTCGGCCGCCATCTCCTCAAAGCCCGCAAACCGGCCAAACCAGGCGAGCGGCAGCGCGGTCGATGTGGCGCGGTCAGCCAGACGGTCTTCAAGCAGAAGCCCGGCCTCATAGGTCAGGAACCCGGCCCAGTGGCCGCCGCCCGAAAGGCGCGCAAGAAGTGCAGTGAGCGAGGCGGCGTCATGCGCCGTCACCATATCCAGAGGATCGCGGTAGAGACGGGCGGGGGCGGCGCGGCCGGGACGCGCATCATCCAGAAGGACGAAGGGACTGTCGGGGAGCCGGCCTGCCATGCGCGGCTATTGGCAGGACAGCACCCGAAATGCCAGTGCCCTGCTGTTGATAGAGGATGGTGCGGGCGCTACCCATGACGCCATTTCATTTTACCCCAGAGGTTTCCATGCGTCTGACATCCCTTGCCGCCCTCGCGTTCCTGATCGCAGGCCCTGCTTTTGCGCAGACCGTCGAAAAGCCTGCGGCCATCATCGTCGATGGCGTGCCCCCCGTCCCGGCGGAGCTGGCGACGGCGACGCGGCCCTATATGGAATATCGCACCGCGACCTTCCTCGGCTGGCACCCGACCGACAAGTCGATGCTGATTGCCACGCGGTTCGGCAACACCGCGCAGATCCACCGCGTCGCCACGCCCATGGGCGCCCGCACGCAGATGAGCTTTGAATCCGAACCCGTGGCCGGTGGCAGCTGGGCGCCCAAGACGGGCGACGTCCTCGTCGTCGAAAAGGATGTCGGCGGCAGCGAGTTCTACCAGCTCTATACGCTGAAGGACGGGCAGCTCACCCTCCTCACCGATGGCAAGAGCCGCAACCAGTTTTCCACCTGGTCGGGCGATGGCAAGCTGATCGCCTACAGCTCGACCAAGCGGAACGGCACCGACAGCGACCTCTATGTGATGGACCCGCGCAACCCGGCAAGCGCGCGGATGGTGGCGCAGGTGCAGGGCGGCGGCTGGGCGATCTCCACCTTCGCGCCTGACAGCAAGACCGCCATTGTCGGAAATTACCGGTCGATCACCGATGTCGATCTCTACCGGCTCGATCTCGCGACCGGCGCGATGACGCCCATCGGCAACACCGCGCGCGAGATCGCCTATAATCAGGTCGACTATGCCCCCGATGGCACGCTGTGGGTGCTGAGCGACGAGGGATCGGACGTGCAGCGCCTCGGCACGCTTGATCCCGCCACCGGCAGGTTCACCGCCCGCGCACCCGCCGAACCTTGGGATGTCGAGGCGTTCAAGATGTCCAGCGACGGCCGCTTCATCGCTTATGTCGTGAACGAAGCCGGGGTCAGCCGTGTCCGCCTGCTCGATCCGGCGACCGGCAAGGCGCGGACCGTGTCGGCGTTGCCGACCGGCGTGGTCGGATCGATCGAAGTGGCCGATGATGGCGAGATCGGCCTTGGCCTCTCCTCGGCGCGCAGCCCGTCCGATGCGTACAGCATCAACCCGGACACGCTCGCCGTCACGCGCTGGACGGCAAGCGAGACCGGCGGGCTGGATGCGACGAAGAATGCCGAACCCGCGCTCGTCGAGATCAAGAGCTTTGACGGGCTCAAGATGTCGGGCTTCCTCTATCGGCCCGACGCCTCCAAATTCCCCGGCAAGCGGCCGATGCTGATGTGGGTGCATGGCGGCCCGGAAAGCCAGAGCCGCCCGGCCTTTATCGGCGCGTACAACTATCTCGTGAACGAACTCGGCATTGCGCTCTTCTACCCCAATGTCCGGGGCTCGTCGGGCTATGGGAAGACCTTTGTCGGCCTCGACAACGGGCCGTTCAAGCGCGAGGATTCGGTGAAGGACATGGGCGCCTTCTTAGACGCGCTGGCGAATGACCCTGCCCTCGATGCCAAGAGGTTTGCGCTCACCGGTCGGTCCTATGGCGGCTATATGTGCTATGCCGCCGCCGTCTGGTTTGCCGACAAGCTGAAGAGCACGCACTGCGTCGTCGCCATCTCCAACTTCGTGACCTTCCTTGAGACGACGCAGAGCTACCGGCGCGATCTGCGCCGCGTCGAATATGGCGATGAGCGCGACCCCAAGCAGCGCGCCAAGCTGCTCGCCATCTCCCCGCTGGAACGCGTGAAGGAGATGAAGAAGCCGATGTTCACCGTGACCGGCGGCAACGACCCCCGCGTCCCCGCGTCCGAAGCCGAACAGGTGGTGAAGGCGATCCGCAGCCAGGGCGGCACCGTCTGGCACCTGCTCGCCACCAATGAGGGCCACATCTGGGGCAAGAAGGAGAATAACGACTACGCCTTCTGGTCCGCGCTGCAATTCTACCGGAAGACCCTGCTCGAGGAGTGAGGACGCAACCAAATCCTCCCCCGACGGGGGAGGTGGCAGCCCACAGGGCTGACGGAGGGGGAGCCGGGTGCACGGCACGTTTGTCGACCGCGCACCTGGCCCCACGCCCCCTCCACCGCTGCGCGGTCCCCCTCCCCCGGCGGGGGAGGATTTATACTTCGTCGGTCCCGTCCCTTCCGTTCGTCATCCTGAACTTGTTTCAGGATCCATTGGCATCCATGCGCCCGAACGAAGCGCCTCTGCTCGACGATTCGGTGTTCATGGATGCTGAAACAAGTTCAGCATGACGCGGTTTGGACTTTAGTCCTCCGTTTGCGCCCACCCCCAATCCCGCCTATATCCGCCGCATGACTCAATATCAGATCGTGACCGATGATTCCGTTCCCGTGCGCTCCGGCGCGATCCGGCTGCATGGGCCGGAAGCGTTTGATGGCATGCGCAAGGCGGGCAGGCTTGCCGCCGAAATCCTCGACGCGCTCGTCCCCTTCATCCAGCCGGGCGTGACAACGCAGGCGATTGACGATCTGGTCCGCACGATGACGTTCGATGCGGGTGCCGTGCCCGCGACGCTCAACTATCGGGGCTATACGCACAGCTGCTGCACCTCGATCAACCATGTCATCTGTCACGGCATTCCCGGCCCCAAGGCGCTGAAGAGCGGCGACATCGTGAATGTCGACGTCACGCCCATCGTCGATGGCTGGCATGGCGACACCAACCGCACCTATCTGGTCGGCGACGTGCCGATCAAGGCGCGGCGCCTCGTTGAAACCACCTTCGAGGCGCTGATGCTCGGCATCGAACAGGCCAAGCCCGGCAACCATCTGGGCGACATTTCGCACGCCATTCAGGTTCATGCCGAAAAGCAGCGCTTTGGCGTGGTGCGCGATTTCTGCGGGCACGGCATTGGCCGCCTGTTCCACGACGCGCCTGAGGTCGTCCATGTCGGCCGCCCCGGCACCGGCCCGGAACTGAAGCCCGGCATGTTCTTCACGATCGAGCCCATGGTCAATATCGGCCGCCCGGACTGCAAGGTGCTCGACGATGGCTGGACGGCGGTGACGCGCGACCGGACGCTCTCGGCCCAGTTCGAACACACGATCGGCATCACCGAAACGGGCTGTGAGATCTTCACCAAGAGCCCGGCGGGACTCGACCTGCCGCATCGTCCGGCCTGATTCGCGCCAAGACGCGCACGCGGCCCGTCGCGTAATAAAATTGCGCGCGATCGATATCTGACTATTTTTTGAGCGCGCTGTGCCCATAAAACAGGCAGTGCACACGGACACTGCCTGCTTTCCGGACAGTTTTCCCGCCGGTTTCGCGTGTCGCTTGCGCCTTTTGGTTTGGCACGATTATTGAAAGCGAAAGCGCAATCAGAGGGGCACAGCCAGGCCATGAAAAAGATCGAAGCGATCATCAAACCGTTCAAGCTCGACGATGTGAAGGAAGCGCTTCACGAAGTCGGCGTGTCGGGCATCACCGTGACCGAAGCGAAGGGCTTTGGCCGCCAGAAGGGCCATACCGAACTCTATCGTGGCGCCGAATATGTCGTCGACTTCCTGCCCAAGGTGAAACTGGAAGTCGTCGTCGAGGATGCACTGGCCCCCCGTGTCGTCGAAGCCATCGCGGCCGCCGCGCAGACCGGCCGCATCGGCGACGGCAAGATCTTCGTCATTCCGGTCGAGAGCGCGCTGCGCATCCGCACCGGCGAAAAGGACAATGACGCCATCTGATTTCTCGCACGCCCCGTCCGCGCGGACGCGCGGCAGCGGACACTCCATCAACGGACTTCAATCAAGGAAGGTAACAACAACATGGCCACTCCGGCAGACATTCTGAAGCAGATCAAGGATCAGGAGATCGAGTGGGTCGACCTCCGTTTCACCGACCCCAAGGGCAAGTGGCAGCACCTGACCATGTGCGCCGGCGTGATGGGCGAAGATGAGCTGACCGACGGCCTGATGTTCGACGGCTCGTCGATCGAAGGCTGGAAGGCGATCAACGAGTCGGACATGATCCTGAAGCCGGACCTCGACGCCGTCTATGTCGATCCGTTCAGCGCGACGCCGATGATGATCATCTTCTGCGACATCGTGGAACCCTCGACCGGCGAACTCTATTCGCGTGACCCGCGTTCGACCGCCAAGCGCGCCGAAGCCTATCTCAAGTCGACCGGCATCGGCGACACCGTCTATGTCGGCCCGGAGGCCGAATTCTTCATGTTCGACGACGTGAAGTTCGATAACGGCTACAACACCAGCTATTACAAGCTCGACGATATCGAACTGCCGACCAACACCGGCACGCACTATGAAAGCGGCAACCTTGGCCACCGTCCGCGTGCCAAGGGCGGCTACTTCCCGGTGGCACCGGTCGATTCGGCGCAGGACATCCGCGCGGAAATGGTTTCGACCATGCTCGAAATGGGCCTGCCCTGCGACAAGCACCACCACGAAGTGGCGGCAGCCCAGCATGAGCTCGGCCTCACCTTCGGCACGCTGACGCAGACGGCCGACCGCATGCAGATCTACAAGTATGTCGTCCACATGGTCGCCCAGGCCTATGGCAAGACGGCCACGTTCATGCCGAAGCCGATCAAGGAAGATAACGGCTCGGGCATGCACACCCACTTCTCGATCTGGGAAAAGGGTCAGCCGCTCTTCGCCGGCAACGGCTATGCCGGCCTGTCGGAAATGTGCCTGTTCTTCATCGGCGGCATCATCAAGCACGCCAAGGCGATCAACGCCTTCTCCAACCCGTCGACCAACAGCTACAAGCGTCTGGTCCCGGGTTATGAAGCGCCGGTTCTGCTCGCCTACTCGGCCCGCAACCGTTCGGCCTCGTGCCGCATTCCGTACGGCGCCGGTGCCAAGGCGAAGCGCGTGGAAATCCGCTTCCCCGACGCGATGGCCAACCCTTATCTGTGCTATGCCGCGCTGATGATGGCGGGCCTCGACGGGATCCAGAACAAGATCCACCCGGGCGATGCCATGGACAAGAACCTCTATGATCTTCCGCCGGAAGAACTGGCCCAGGTTCCGACCGTGTGCGGCTCGCTCCGTGAGGCGCTCGAAGCGCTCGAAGCCGATCACGCCTTCCTCCTGAAGGGCGACGTGTTCAGCAAGGAACAGATCGACGCCTATATCGAAATCAAGATGGGCGAAGTCGCGCGTTGGGAAATGACCCCGTCGCCGGTCGAATTCGACATGTACTACAGCGCGTAAGACCTTGATCGCCCGAGGCTGGCTCAGCCTCAGGCGTGAATCATGGTCTCAACAAATAGCGCACATATCCGTCCAACGGACAGCAGGACGCCCGGAGGGAAACCTCCGGGCGTTTTGTTTTGGGCGCCAAGGCCTTGTTTCATCTCCTTCGTCTCGGCACACAGTGGCAACGCACATCGGAGATCCACATGACCGCCACATTCGCCCGCCCTCTCCTTCTCGGTCTGCTGCTCGGCATGGCAGCGCCGGCTTCGGCTGCGCTCACGCCGGCCGAGACAAAGATGACCGCGACGATCGACGCCGAATATGAGCGCACGGTTGGCCTGCTGCAGAAGCTGGTCGATCAGAATTCGGGTTCGATGAATCTGGACGGCGTCGAAATTGTCGGCCGCATGATGCGCGCCGAGCTGGAGCCGCTGGGCTTCACGGTCGAATGGAAACCCATGGCGGCGGCGAAGCGCGCGGGGCATCTGATCGCGACCAAGACGGGAAAGGCGGGCACCAAGCGCCTGCTGCTGATCGCGCACCTGGACACGGTGTTTGAGAAGGACTCGCCCTTCCAGAGCTTCAAGCGACGCACCGCAGACGGCGTCGATGAGGCCGAGGGGCCGGGCGCGGGCGACGACAAGGGCGGGCTGGTCACCATCGTGGCGGCCCTGCGCGCGATGCAGGCGGCGGGCACGCTGAAGGCCGCCAATATCGAAATCCACATGACGGGCGATGAAGAAGATTCAGGCGACCCGATCACCCTTGCCCGCGCCGATCTGATCGCGGCGGGCAAGCGCGCGGACGCCGCGCTCGATTTTGAAGGGCTGGTGCGCGAAGAGGGCAAGGACATGGGATCGATCGCCCGCCGCTCCTCGAACAGCTGGACGCTGACCGCGACGGGCAAATCGGGCCACAGCTCCGGCATCTTCAGCGCAAGTGCAGGCGACGGCGCGATCTATGAACTTACCCGCATCATCAGCCGCTTCCGCAGCGACCTGCCCGAACCCAACCTCACCTTCAATGTCGGCCTGATCGCGGGCGGACAGGAAGCGAGCCTTGATGCCGATGGTGTGCGCGCGACGGCCAAGGGGAAGACCAACATCATCCCCGGCATCGCGATTGCGCGCGGCGATTTCCGCACGCTTTCCCAGGCGCAGACCGAACGGGTGAAGGCGAAGATGAGCGCCATCGTCGCCACCCACGCGCCGCTGACCGCGGCCACGATCACCTTTGAGCCCGGCGGCTATCCCGCCATGGCGCCCACGCCCGGCAACAAGGCGCTGCTCGACCGGCTGAACATCGTCAACAAGGACATGGGCCTGCCCGAAATGCCCGTGCTCGACCCGCTGAAACGCGGCGCGGGCGACATCTCCTTCGTCGCCGATGATGTCGACAGCATTGCGGGCCTTGGCCCCTATAGCCGGGGCGACCATGCGCCGGGCGAAACCGTCGACCTGCTCAGCATCAAGACGCAGGCCAAGCGCGCTGCCATCATCATGTCACGCCTTTCGCGTGAAAAGCGATGACTTGAACGTTGACGTTCACGTAAAAAGTCCCAAATCAAAACTCGATCCCCCGGTCGGGCGACTCACGAGACCCCGCATAAGAGATTCAAGGAGAGTGACATGGACAGCTATCTGAAGAACTATATCAACGGCCAATGGGTCGACAGCATCGGTGGCAAGCGCCATCAGGTCATTTCGCCCTCGACCGAAGAGCCCTGCACCGAAATCGTCCTTGGCACCAAGGCCGATGTCGATGCCGCCGTCGCGGCCGCCAAGGAAGCCTTCAAGACCTTCAGCCAGACCACTCGTGAGGAGCGCATCGCCCTCATGGAGCGCGTCGTGGAAGAGTATAAGAAGCGGGCGGGCGACCTGGCCCTGTCCATGTCGAAGGAAATGGGCGCGCCGCTGAGCTTTGCGTCCACCGCACAGGTCGGCGCCGGCATTGGCGGCTTCATGGGCACGCTCGAAGCGCTCAAGGAGTTCAACTTCACCGAGCAGGCGGGTGCCGCCAAGGTCGTCTATGAACCGATGGGCGTCGTCGGCCTGATCACGCCGTGGAACTGGCCGCTCAACCAGATCGCGCTCAAGGTCGCGCCGTGCCTCGCCGCCGGCAACACGATGATCCTGAAGCCGTCGGAAGAATGCCCCGGCAACGCAGCGATCTTTGCCGAGATCATGCACGCGGCCGGCGTCCCCGCCGGTGTCTTCAACCTCGTGCAGGGCGATGGCCCGACCGTGGGCGAAGCGATCTCCTCGCACCCCGACATCGACATGGTGAGCTTCACCGGCTCGACGCGCGCGGGCATCCTCGTCGCCAAGGCGGCAGCCGACACCGTCAAGCGCGTCCACCAGGAACTCGGCGGCAAGTCGCCCAACCTCGTCCTGCCGGGTGCCGACCTCAACGCGACGCTGCCCGCGACCGTCTCCGGCGTGTGGATCAACTCGGGCCAGAGCTGCATCAGCCCGGCGCGCATCCTCGTCCACAAGGATCAGGAAGCCGAAGCCATCGGCGTCATCAAGGGCATCATGGAAAGCATCCAGGTCGGTGACCCGCTGTCCGAAGGCGGCCATATCGGCCCGGTCGTCAACAAGGCGCAGTATGAGAAGATCCAGGGCCTGATCCAGTCGGGCATCGATGAGGGCGCCAAGCTCGAAACTGGCGGCACGGGCCTGCCGTCGAACGTCAACCGTGGCTATTACATCAAGCCGACCGTGTTCTCCGGCGTGACGCGCGACATGCGCATCGCGAAGGAAGAAATCTTCGGCCCGGTCGCAGCCGTCATCACCTATGCGGACCTTGATGAAGCCATCGAGATCGCCAACGACACCGAATATGGCCTGTCGGCCGCCATTTCGGGCGACCCCGCCAAGGCTGCGGAAGTCGCGCCGAAGCTGCGTGCTGGCAATGTCGCGATCAACAACTGGGGCCCGTCGCCGGGCGCCCCGTTCGGCGGCTACAAGCAGTCGGGCAATGGTCGCGAAGCCGGCATCTTCGGCTTGCGCGACTTCATGGAAGTCAAGGCAATCAGCGGTCTTCCCGCCTGAGGCGATCAAGGCGGTGTTCATCCGTCCTGAAACACAGGGGGTCATGGTTCGCCATGGCCCCCTTTTTCTTGCCCTCGCGCTGCTCGCCGGGTGCGTCGGCCCGCCCTCGGACCGGCACACGACCGCACCGCACGCGCCGCCGCGCCCCAATGGGGAGATGATGCGCCAGTGCGTGGCGGACCTGTCGCGCTTGGGCGCCAAATTCTCGGTCCTGCCCGATTATGTGGGCACCGGTGGATGTTCAGCGATCAACGCCGTCCTGATGACGGGTGCCGGCCCTTCCATCACCAATTTGCGCGCGACCCAATGCCCACTGGCGCGCGCCTTTGCGGGGTGGATACGCGGCCCGGTGCAGGAAAGTGCGCGGGAAATTTTCGGATCACCCGTGGTGCGCGTCGAGACCATGGGCAGCTACAGCTGCCGTCAGGTCAAGGGCGTCGCGTCTGCCAAGCTGTCCGAACACGCCTTTGCCAACGCAATCGACGTGTCGGGCTTTGTGCTCGCCAATGGGCGGCGCGTGACGGTGGTGACCGGCTGGCTGGGCGCAAATGACGAGGCGGACTTCCTGCGCGCGATCCGCAATGCGGCGTGCAAGCGGTTCCAGACCGTCCTCAGCCCCGACTATAATTTCGCGCATCGCGACCATCTTCATGTCGACATGGGGCGTGGCCCCTATTGCCGCTGACGCTGCCGCCCCATAAAACGGTCCAAATGACAGAGAGAAAAATACCAGCGCGTGTTTTCGCGCATGCCGCGCAGGACGCGGAGACCGCCCGCAAGACGCTGTCCACCCCGCAGACCGAAAGCCCCTCCTACAAGCTCGCCTTTCAGGATGACGACTTCCTGCTGCGCGAAGACCTGCGTCCCGTCCGCTTCCAGCTCGAACTGCTGAAGCCCGAGCTTCTGCTTGATGAGGCCAAGATCAAATCGACTCTGGTCTTCTATGGCTCGGCCCGCATCCCGGAACCGGGCGTCGCCTCGTCACATCCCGATCCGGAGATCGCGGCCAATCTCGAAGCGCTGTCGCCGCATTATGACGAAGCGCGCAAGCTCGCCAAAATCGCCAGCCGCATCCCGCGCGACGAGGATGGCTGCCGTCATTTCGTCGTCTGTTCGGGCGGCGGTCCGTCGATCATGGAAGCCGCCAATCGCGGTGCGAACGATGTCCTTGCCGATTCAATCGGCCTCAACATCGTGCTCCCGCATGAACAGGTGCCCAATTTGTTCATCACACCCGAGCTGAGCTTCCAGTTCCACTATTTCGCGTTGCGCAAGATGCACTTCCTGTTGCGCGCGCGCGCGGTTGCGGTCTTCCCCGGCGGGTTCGGCACGTTTGACGAGATGTTCGAGCTGCTGACCCTCATCCAGACGGGCAAGATCAAGCCGATCCCCGTCATCCTCTTCGGCCGCGACTTCTGGGAGGATGTGATCGACTTCAAGGCCCTCGTGAAGCACGGCGTGATCGGGGAAAAGGACCTTGACCTGTTCCACTACGTCTCCAGCGCCGAAGAGGCGTGGGACTGCATCCGCAAATTCTACGAGACGGAGTAGGTTCCAGAACCCAGTTAACAACAACTCCGTTTGGGCTGAGCTTGTCGAAGCCCCGTCCCTTCTGGACAGCTGAGCGATAGACAGAAGGACAGCCCTTCGACAAGCTCAGGGCAAACGGGGATTCACCATCCGACGCCGCACAACGAAAAAGGGCCCGGAAATCCGGGCCCTTTCTCTATTCGTCTGGAGAACCGCTTACTTGGCAGCGGGCGCCGGTGCGGCTGCGTTGGCTTCGGCCGGAGCAGCGGCGTTGGCCGCGCCCGCATCTGCCGCCGGAGCAGCGTCAGCGGCAGGAGCAGCCGGAAGCGGCAGGTTCGAGCCCTGCGCGTTCAGATAGGCGATGACGTTGGCGCGGTCTTCCGGCTTGGACAGGCCAGCAAAGCTCATCTTCGTGCCATCGGCGAACTTCTTCGGGCTCTTCAGCCACTGGTTCATCGATTCGAAGTCCCACTTGCCACCATGGCCCGAAAGCGCAGGCGAGAAGGCGAAGCCGCCCTTGCCCTTGCCGATTTCCTCGCCCAGCGTGCCCCACAGGTTCGGGCCGATGCCGTTGGCACCGCCGCTGTTGATCGTGTGGCACGATGCGCACTTCTTGAAGACTTCGGCGCCCTTGGCGGCGTCGGCGGTCTGCAGCAGGGCAGCGATCGGCGGGTCTTTCGCAGCGCCGCCATCAGCACCGCCTTCGGCGCTTTCCACGGCATAGCCACCCGATTCAACCGGATGGTGGCTGAAGATCTGACCCGTCACGATCGTGCCGCCCAGCGCCACGATGCCTGCCGCCAGCGTCCAGCCTGCGATGGTGTTGAATTGATCGCTCATGCCCGTCGAAACCCCTGATCTTTTGGCCCGAAAATGGAATCGCCGCCGCCTTAGCCGTCCAATGCGCGCACCGCAAGCACGCTTGCAGCATGGACGGCACACCCCTAAGCGGATGCGCGCCATGAACCGATATCCCGCCCCCGCCCAGCCCATTGTCGCCGCAATGGAAGCCGCCGCCGCCGCAGACCCGCAGCGCGCCGTGGCCTTTCAGGGCGCGCCGGGCGCCAATTCGCACATCGCAGTGCTGCAGGACACGCCCGAGGCGCTGCCGCTGCCCTGTTACAGCTTTGAAGATGCCATCGATGCCGTGCGCGACGGGCAGGCAGGCAGCGCGCTCATCCCCATTGAGAACTCGCTGCACGGCCGTGTCGCCGACATCCATTTCCTGCTGCCCGAATCAGGGCTGTCGATCACCGGGGAATTCTTCCTGCCGATCCGCTATGCGCTGATGGGCACGGGCCCGCTCGACAGCGTCCGCCAAGCGATCAGCCACCCGCAGGCGCTGGGCCAGTGCCGCCACTGGCTGCGCAGCCGCGGCATTGAGCCCGTTCCCTTCCCCGACACCGCCGGGGCCGCCGCGCGTGCGCTCGAACTGGCGGACCCGGCCGTGGCCGCGATCGCACCGCCGGGCGCCGCTGCGATTTACGGCCTCGACACGCTCGCCGAGGCGCTGGAGGATTCGGACGACAATATGACGCGCTTCGTCCGTCTGGCCCGCTCCGGCGCGCCGGTGCCCAATGAAGGCACGGTCATGACGACCTTCATCTTTGAGGTGAAGAACGTGCCGGCCGCACTCTATAAGGCGATGGGCGGCTTTGCGACCAATGGCGTCAACATGACCAAGCTCGAAAGCTATCAGCGCGGCGCGAGCTTTGCGGCGACAACCTTCTTCGCCGATATCGAGGGCCATCCCGACGACCCCGCCGTCGCCCGTGCACTGGAGGAACTGAGCTTCTATTCGCGCTCGGTCCGCCTGCTCGGCACCTATCCGCAGGCCCGCAAGCGGGGGTAAATCCAATTGCGTCGCCCCGGCGCAGGCCGGGGCCGCTTCGAGCGTTCGTGTAAAGATCGGGAGAAAACCCGATTTTAGTGGCTTATCCTTGAAACGGCCCCGGCCTGCGCCGGGGCGACGCTTCATCTACTCCGCCACCCAGCGGCGCAGCAGCGTGTTGGCAATGGCGAACGGCGGCGGGGCCCCGAACTTCTTGTCGGGCGCATCGGCCAGAGCCGCACGAACGTCGTCCTTCGTCACCCACATCGCATCTTCCAGCTCGTTCGTGTCCATCACGATCTCGCTGCTGGTCGCCTCGGCAATGCAGGCGATCATCAGCTGCGATCCGCCAAAGGGCCAGGGCTGGCTGGTGACATAGCGCACCGCGCCGCAGGTTACCCCGGCTTCCTCATGGATCTCACGGCGCACGGCTTCTTCGATGCTCTCGCCCGGCTCCAGAAATCCGGCGAGCGCCGAATAGTTTCCCGTGGGCCAGGCGGATTGCCGCCCGACGAGCGCCTTGCCCTCATATTCGGCAAGCATGATGACGACCGGGTCGGTGCGGGGGAAATGCTCCTTGCCGCAATTGCCGCACTGACGGCCCCAGCCCGCGCGGAACGTCTTGGTCTCGGACCCGCACTGGCCGCAGAACCGGTGGCTGTTGTGCCAGTCGATCAGGCTGCGCGCCGTGCCGTAAATGGCGGCGTCTTCGGCCGGCAACGTGGCCAGCGCGCGCCATACGGCGGGCGAGCGCGGCGGCCCGCCCTTGGCTTCGACGATCGGCACGAAATGAGGCTTGTCGTCATGCAGGCCCAGGAGGATGAGTTCCACATCCAGCGACACTTCGGCCATGGACTGCCAGACGAGCGTCCCCTCACCCGAGACCATCGGGTCGAGCCCTTCCAGCCCGAGCACGCGCCCGCGCCAGTCATTGAGCAGGCGGTTGAACGCCTCCAGATCCTGCCGGATATGATCGACGCGATTGAGCGGGGAGCCTGTGAAACCGGGGGCAGATGAACGGGAATGGGGCATTAGCCTTTGATGCTTTCATAGACCGACTTGCTGAACCCGTCGGTAAAGGGCTGATCCCCCATGGTCATGATCTGTGACCAGCCCGAGGCGCGGATGCCGCGCGTCCGGTCCACCCACCCGATTGTCGAGGCCGCACCGCCCCAGCCGAAGGTGCCGATGCCTTCGCCATTCTTGCCGGGATTGATCGTCACGCGTCCGCCCGCGCCAAAGCCCTGGCCCGCAACAAAGCCTTCCATCCTGGTGTCGGGATGCACAAGGTTCGACATGGCGAGCCTTGCGGTTTCTGTCTTCATGATCCGCGTCCCGCCGAGCGCGCCTTCGCCCATCAGCATCGCGAGGAACCGATCATAGTCACGCGGGCTTGTGACGAGCCCGGCACCGCCAAAGGGAAAGGCGGGCTTGTCGAGATAGACGCTGTCATTGCCCGGATCGATCGGGAAAGCGCCGAACGGCGCCTGGAAGTAATTGGTCGTCAGCCGCTTCATCTCGCTTTCGGGCACCCGGAAATAGCTGCTCGTCATGCCGAGCGGCCGGAAGATGCGCTCCTGCAGGAAGGCGTCAAACGCCTGCCCGCTCGCCAGTTCAATGATGCGGCCCAGCAGGTCGAGGCTGACCGAATAGCTCCATTTGGTCCCCGGATCGGCGATCAGCGGAAGCGTTGCGAGACGGTCGGCAAATTCGGCAAGGCTCGGCGCCGTCGGCACATTGGGCTGGCCGGGCAAGGGCTTGCGGGAGGCGGAGGCCGGCGTGATGCCAAGCTTCACATAAGCTTCCAGCAGCGGCCCCTTGGTCACGATCGTATAGCCGAGACCCGCCGTATGGGTGAGCAGGTTGCGCACGGTGATCGGCGCCTTGGCCGGCCGGCTGTCGAGGCTCTTTTCCGGATCGGTCAGCACCTTGGGGCTGGCAAAGCCGGGGATGAAATCGGCAATGTTCTGATCAAGCTTCAGCTTGCCATCTTCGATCAGCATCATCGCCGCCATGCCGGTGACGGGCTTCGTCATCGAATAGGCGCGAAACAGCGAATCCGATGTCACCGCCGCCGGATTGTCAAAGGCGAGCGCGCCAGTGAACAGAAATTCGGGCGCTTCGGTTGCGCGGCCGATGGCAGCAGCAGCGCCCGGCACATATTTCTTGTCCACAAAACCCTGCATCGCCGCCAGCACGGGCGACCAGGGCGATGCCTTGGGGACAAGCGGCATCCGGGCAAGGGCAGGGGCTGCGCCCATCCCGGCAACGAGGACGGACGATCCAAGGAAATGGCGGCGGCTCAGGTTCAAGGTCACATGTCTCTCCTGCTCATGGCCAGCTTCGCGGCCTTGGCGAACACTGTTGGTAGTCCTGCTTCATGGAGCCGGTCAATCGGCCACCACTCACCCGGCACGTCCGGATCAATCCCGTCCGCCGTTCCGCGTTCCACCGACAGCGTCAGACGGAAATGGGTGAAGACATGGATGACCTGCCCGACGCCTTCCATATTGAGGCCCGACGGCGGGGCGATGCCCGTGCCACGCCAGTCGCATCCGGGCAGCGCGCGCATCCCGCCGAGCAGCCCCTTGTCCGGCCGCCGCACGAGCAGGACATCACCGCCTCGCTCGATCCACCAGGCTGTCCCCGACCGTTCGGGCTTCGCGGCCTTGGCCGCCTTCACGGGAAAGCGCTCCGCATCCGTCCGGCCCTTGCAGTCGCGGGCCACCGGGCAGATCGCACAGGCCGGGCTGCGCGGGGTGCAGATCGTGGCACCCAGATCCATCACCGCCTGCGCGAAATCGCCCGCCCGTGCGGCCGGGGTCAGCGCGTCCATCCGCGCCGCGATCTCGGGCTTGGCGGCGGGCAATGGCGTCTCAATGGCATAAAGCCGGGTGATGACCCGCTCGACATTCCCATCGACGACCACGGCGCGCTGCCCAAAGGCAATCGCGGCGATGGCCGCAGCCGTATAGGGCCCGATGCCGGGCAGGCGGCGAAGTCCGTCTTCGGTGTCGGGAAAGATGCCGCCAAGATCGCCCGCCACAGCGCGGGCGCAGGCGAGCAGATTGCGGGCGCGCGCATAATAGCCGAGCCCCGCCCATTCGGCCATGACGTCGGCATCGTCCGCCGCTGCCAGATCGGCAACCGTTGGCCAGCGTTCCGTAAACCGCGCGAAGTATGCCTTCACGGCCGCCACCGTCGTCTGTTGCAGCATCACTTCCGACAGCCAGACACGATAGGGGTCGGGCGGCGGCGCGCCGGGCGGACTGCGCCACGGCAGGATGCGCGCATGGGCATCGTAATGCGCCAGAATCTTGTTGGTAATTGAGGGGGCAGTCTCGACGTGCATGGCTGGCTCTGGCATGGGGTGGCCGATGGCAAAAGACAAGCAGCGTTCGCCCGTCGCAGAACGGCCGCGCGGGGGCCCCGCCCGCCGCGTGGCAGAGCTTGTCCCCGGTGTCGGGCAGGCCGCCTTCCGTCGTTTCGGCTTCATCCAGTCCTCGATCGTCAGCCGCTGGACGGAGATTGCCGGCGCGAAATATGCCGATGTCTCGGTGCCGGAATCGATCCGCTTTCCGCAGGGCAAGAAATCGGACGGCACGCTGACCCTGCTCGTCGAACGCGCCTTTGGCCCGATGATGCAGCATGTCGAGCCCGTCATCATCGAACGGGTGAACCGCTTCTTCGGCTATGCCGCCGTCGCGCGCATCACGCTCAAACAGGGCAGCCTCCTGCGCAACGCCGCCAAGCCCAAGCGGCCCGAGCTTCGCCCCGTCCCCGCAGAGCTTGGGGATTCGCTGCGCGAGATTGCCGATCCGGAATTGCGCGCCGTTCTCTCCTCGCTTGCCCAGGGCGTGGCCAACAGCCCGCCAGTCGGCATTCCAGTCCTCGGGAAAGTCAAATGATCCGTCGCGTTCTGACCCTTTTGTTGCTGCTGATCGGCCTGTCGGGAACCGCGCGTGCGGCCACCGATTACACGGCCATGTTCACGACGACGCCCGCCGGCGCCTATGTGATGGGCAACCCCAAGGCGAAGGTCCGCCTGGTCGAATATCTGAGCTACACCTGTTCCCACTGCGCGCACTTCACCGAAGAGGCGGCGACCCCGCTCAAGCGGGACTATGTGGCCAAGGGGCTGGTCGCAGTGGAACTGCGCAATCTTGTGCGCGATCCTTTTGACCTGACGGCCGCGCTGCTCGCCCGCTGCGGCGGTCCGACGCGCGTCTTTGCGCTTACTGAGGCGATGATGGACCGTCAGCCGGTCTGGATGGCCGATGCGCAGGTGCTCGTCGCAAAGCAGGGCGAGGCGCTGCAGAAGATGCCGCTCATCCAGCAGCTCCAGACCATCGCGAAGGAAAGCGGCCTGCTCGCGCTGGCACAGACCAAGGGCGTGACCGCCGCACAGGCCAATGCGTGTCTGGCCGCGCCGCAGATGCACAAGACCGTCATCGCAATGACCAAGGACGCCGTCGACGTCCGCAAGATCAATTCAACCCCGTCCTTCCTCCTCAACAACCGGCCCGGCCCGCAGGGCTCGACCTGGGATTCCATGGACACGGCCCTGCGCGCTGCGCTTGGCCTTCGCTAAAGGAAATGCACATGAAGAAACTGCTTCTCGCGACATCGGCCCTGCTGCTCGTCACCGGCTGCAATGACAAGGCGGCGGACAAGGGCGCGTCTGCCTCGGGCGCCGCAACGGTCGCGGCCCCGGCAGGCACCAAGTGGAGCGAAACGACGGCGGTCACGCCCGATGGCGGGATGCTGATGGGCAACCCCAATGCAGCGGTGAAGCTGATCGAATATGGCGCGCTCACCTGCTCGCATTGCGCCGAGTTTTCGGAGAAGTCCTCGACCGAGCTCAAGGCCATGGTCGACAAGGGCACCGTCTCCTATGAATTCCGCACCTTCATGCTGAACGCGCTCGACGTGCCGGCGGCGCTGCTCGCGCGGTGCAGCGGTGCGGGGCCGTTCTTCCCGATCGCCGAACAGATGTTTGCCACCCAGCGCGACTGGCTGGGCAAGGCACAGTCCTTCACGCCGGAAGACCAGAAGCAGCTTCAGGGCATGTCGCCCGTGCAGCTGCCGGCCGCGCTCGCCGAAAAGCTCGGCCTCGTCGATTTCGTGCGCCAGCGCGGCATTCCCGAAGAAAAGGCCAAGGCCTGTCTCGCCGATGCCAAGGCGATCGACGCGCTTGTCGCGCTGACTGACAAGGGCGTGCGCGAGTTCAAGGTGCAGGGCACGCCGACCTTCGTCATCAATGGCGTGACGCAGGAAAACACGGCGAGCTGGGATGCGCTCAAGCCCAAGCTGATCGACGCCGGGGCGTAAGGACGCCGCATTGCGGATCAAGCGCCTCAAGCTGACCGGCTTCAAGAGCTTTGTCGATCCGAGCGAGCTTCGGATCGAGCCGGGGTTGACGGGCATTGTCGGGCCCAACGGGTGCGGCAAGTCCAACCTGCTTGAGGCGATCCGCTGGGTCATGGGGGAAGGCAGCGCGAAGTCGCTGCGCGGCGGCGCGATGGACGACGTTATCTTCGCCGGAACCGAACGGCGCCCGTCGCGCGACTTTGCCGAAGTCTCGATCCTCGCCGAACGCGACGCCAGCAATGACGACCGCGAGCTGGAGGTGGTCCGCCGGATCGAGCGCGGGGCCGGCTCCGCCTATCGTATCAACGGGCGCGACGTGCGGGCCAAGGATGTCGCGCTGCTCTTTGCCGATGCAGCAACCGGCGCCCATTCCCCGGCACTGGTCAGCCAGGGCAAGATCAGCGCGGTCATCGCGGCCAAGCCCGTCGACCGGCGCGTCATGCTGGAAGAGGCCGCCGGGATTTCGGGCCTCCACGTCCGCCGCAAGGACGCCGAGCAGAAGCTGCGGGCGACCGAGACCAATCTCAACCGGCTGAACGAAGTGCTGGCCGACATGGAGCAGCGCGCGGGCACGCTCCGCCGTCAGGCACGCGCCGCCGAACGCTACAGGAAGCTTTCCGCCGATATCCGGGTCGCCGAAGGCCGTCTGATCTTCGCCCGCTGGCGCGATGCGGCGGCCGCCGCCGACAAGGCCAAGGCGGAAGCCGCCGCCGCCGAAGAGGCAGTGCAGAAGGCCGCTGAGGTCCAGCGCGCAGCGGCCGCCTATCAGGCGCAGTCGGTCAAGACGCTCGGCGACCTGCGCGTCGCCGCCATCTCGGCGCGCGACAAGGCGAACGAAGCGGGCCACCGGCTGGCCGCACTGCGCACCGAACGTGCGGCGCTTGACAGGCGCATCGCGGACCTCGCCGCCCAGACCGAGCGGCTGGAGGCCGACCGGGCCCGCGAAGGGGAGCTTGCCAATGACGCGGCCGACGCGCTCAAGCGCCTGGACGCCGAAGCCAAGGCGCTCGATGCCCGGATCAAGGCGGCAGAAGCAGGCCGCCCGCAACTGGCGGCGCGACTGGCGACGGCAGAAGCGGCAAGCCGCGATGCCGAAGTCGAACTGGCGCAGGCGCTCTCCGCCCAGGCCCGCGAACAGGCCGAGGCGCGCGTTGCCGACGCGGCAATGGCCGCCGCCTCCCAACGGCTGGAGCGCGCCGGACGCGAGGCCGCACAGATCGAACAGCAGATGGCCGCGCTTGGCGATGACGCGCCGCTGCGCGCCACGCGCGACGCCGCCCAGCTGACGAGCGCCGAGGCCGAAGCGGATGCCGAAACCGCCCATAAGGCGGTCGCCGATGCCGATGCCGCGCGCGAGGCCGCTTCTGCCGCGCGCGATGCCGCACAGGCCAATCTGGCCGCAGCACAGGCCGCCCTTGCCGCGCTCGACAGCGAAATCCGCGCGCTTGAAAAAGCCGTGGCACAGGGAAGCAGCGGCAACCGCGTTCTGGATGCCATCAAGGCGCAGCCCGGTTTTGAACAGGCGCTGGCCGCGGCCCTGGGCGATGACCTTGATGCCGCGCTTGGCGCGGAGGGCGCGCGCGGATGGGCCGGTGCCGACATCCTGCCGGGCGACCCCAAGCTGCCCGCCGGGGCGCAGCGCCTTGCCGACCGCGTGACCGCACCGGCCGCGCTCGCCCGCCGCCTTTCGCAGGTTGGCGTGGTCGATGAGGATGATGGCGCACCGCTCGCCGTTGGCCAGCGGATCGTGACGAAGGACGGACGCCTGCGCCGCTGGGACGGCTATGTCGCCCGCGATCAGGGCGCGGCCGCGGCTGAACGGCTGGTACGGCTCAACCGGCTCGACGCACTGAAGGCGGAACATCCCGCAGCACAAGAGGCGGCTGAAGCGCTGAAAGGCGCAGTCACTGCCGCGCAGCAGGCGATGGACGCGGCGCGCGCCGCCGCCGAGTCCGGCCGACGCGCGGTCACCGAAGCCGAAGGCCGGGCGCGGCAGGCGATGCGCGACGCCGATCAAGCGCAGCAGGCGCTGGAACGCCTCGCCTCGCGCAAGGCCGAAATGGGCGAACGCATGGCGCGCGTCGTCGCCGAGAAGGCCGAAGCGGAGACAGAGACCCGCGCCGCGCACGCCGCGCGTCTGGCATTGCCCGATGGCCGCGAGACGCTGCAGCGCGTGGCCACCCTGCAGACCGCCGCCGAGACGGCGCGCGGGGCGGTGGCGCAACTGAAGGCCGAAAGCGCGAGCCTGGACCGCGCCATCGGCGAAGACCGGGCGCGGCTCGAGTCGGCGCAGGCCGAACATCGCAGCTGGAAATCGCGCGCCGGGGAAGCCGCTCGCCGGATCGATGAAATGACCAAGCGCGCCAAGGCGGCCGAAGCCGAGGCGCAGACGCTGGCCGATGCGCCCGCCAAGCTTGATGCCCAGATCGCCGCGCTGGAAAGCGATTGTGCCACGCTGACCGAGGCCGCCAATGCGGCCATCGCCGCTGAACGCCGGGCCGAAGAGGAACTGCGCAAGCTCGAGGCGCATCTCGCCGAAGCCGGCGAGGCACTGGCCGCCGTTCGCGAGACGCGCGCCGGCGCCGTGGCGCGCGCCGAGAATCAGGAACTGCGCCGCATCGAGATGGGACGCGTGTCCGGGGAGCGGTTCGAATGTCCGCCGCCGCTGCTTCCCGAGAAGGCGGGCTTTGATGCCGAGACCGTGCGGCAGGCCGAGGCCGAGTCGGCGGACCATGACCGGCTGGTGGCCGACCGGGAGCGGCTGGGTCCGGTCAATCTTGTCGCCGAAACCGAGCTGGCCGAAATTGAGGGCGAGCATGGCCGGTCCGTCACCGAACGTGATGAGCTGATCGAAGCGGTCAACCGGCTGCGCGGCTCGATCGGCAGCCTTAACCGCGAGGGCCGGGCGCGCCTGCTCGACGCGTTCGAGAAGGTCAACGGACACTTCCAGCGGCTGTTCACCACCCTGTTCAACGGCGGTCAGGCGCATCTCGCGCTGATCGACAGCGACGATCCGCTGGAGGCCGGGCTCGAAATCTTTGCCCAGCCGCCGGGCAAGAAGCTCCAGTCACTGACGCCCCTGTCGGGCGGGGAGCAGGCGCTGACGGCGGTCGCGCTGATCTTTGGCCTGTTCCTCACCAACCCGGCGCCGATCTGCGTGCTCGATGAAGTCGACGCGCCGCTCGACGATGCCAATATCGAACGCTTCTGCGGGCTGCTCGACGTGATGTCGAAGGAAACGGACACACGCTATCTGATCGTCACGCACAATGCCGTCACGATGAGCCGGATGCACCGCCTGTTCGGCGTGACGATGATCGAACGGGGCATCTCCAAGCTTGTGTCGGTCGATCTGGGCGGCGCGGAGGAACTTCTCGCCGCCGAATAGGAGCCGCCGTCATGGACCTCGCCTTTCTCCTCTTCCCCGGCGTCACGCAGCTTGATCTGACCGGGCCAGCTCAGGTGCTCTCGCGGCTGCCGGGCGCGCGGGTGCATCTCGTCTGGCACAGCCTTGACCCGGTACCGACCGATGCCGGCTTCTCGATCCTGCCCAATGCGACCTTTGCGGACCTGCCCGCGCCCGACCTGCTGTGCGTGCCAGGTGGCATGGGGATTGCCGATGTGATCGACGACGATGCAGCGCTCCAATGGGTGCGCCGCGCGGGGGCCGAGGCGCAATGGGTGACGAGTGTGTGCACGGGTGCGCTGATCCTCGGGGCGGCTGGCCTGCTCCAGGGCTATCGCGCGACGACGCATTGGGCCTGGCATGACAGGCTCGCTTTGTTCGGCGCAACGCCGGTCAAGGCGCGCTCGGTGATGGACCGCAACCGCGCAACGGGCGGTGGCGTGACGGCGGGCATCGATTTTGCGCTCGCACTGGTGGCAAAGATCGCCGGGGACGACGCGGCGCGGACGATCCAGCTCGCGCTTGAATATGATCCTGCCCCGCCCTTTTCGGCCGGATCGCCCGAAGGCGCCGGGCCGGAGACGGTGGCGGCCTATGCCGCGCGGGCCAACCGGCTGGCACCAGACCGAATGGAGCGTCTGGAAAATGCCGCGCGGCGGCTCGGCTTTATTGCCTGATCAGGCGGCCTGCCGTCCGACACCATATTTGCGCATCTTTTCGATGAGCGTGGTGCGCTTCAGAGTCAGGAGGCGCGCAGCTTCAGAGATCACACCGTCGGCGGCTTCCAGCGCCATCTGGGTGCGTTCCTGCTCCATCGTTTCGACCAGAACCTTGAGGTCAATGGGCGCGTGCGGATCCACCGGCAGTGACACCACGTTGGTCGGGGAACTGGACGCCTGCGCCGCCGCCAAGGGGAACGGTGAGAACGGCGCAGGCGTTTCCGAAGCGCGCGAAATGGCTTCCGCGCGCGCAGGAAGGTCAACAATGCGAAGGGGGCGTCCGGAGCGGAGGCCAAGGAGCTGTTCGACTTCGTCCGAGCCGATGGTCATGCCGCCGAACAGGATGTCCGCGCGCTCCACGACGTTGCGCAGTTCGCGCACATTGCCCGGCCATTCATGGTCCATCAGGCGCATCATCGCGTCTCGATCAAAATGCGCGCGCGCCGGACCGCCACGGGTCTTGCGGAAATGTTCGATGAGGAGCGGAATGTCCTCCACACGTTCGGCCAGCGACGGCACGCTGATCGGGACGACGCCCAGCCGGAAGTAAAGGTCTTCGCGGAAGCGGTTTTCGCGGATGGCTTCGTCGATGTTCTGATGCGTGGCCGAGATGATGCGGACGTCGGCCGCAATCGGCGCGCCGCCGCCCACGCGCTGGACGAGACCGTCTTCCAGAACGCGCAGCAGCTTGACCTGCATGTCGAAGCGCATGTCGCCGATCTCATCGAGGAAGAGCGTGCCCTTGTTCGCTTCTTCAAAGCGGCCGATGCGGCGCGTGGCCGCGCCCGTGAAGGCGCCACGTTCATGCCCGAACAGTTCGGATTCCATCAGCTCGGCAGGGATCGCGCCACAATTGAGCGCGACAAAGTTCTGCGCCGCGCGGCTGCTGGCGGCATGGATCGCCTGCGCGACGAGTTCCTTGCCCGCCCCGGACGGCCCGGTGATGAGGACCGATGCACTGGTCGGCGCGACCCGGGCAATGATCTGGCGCAGCGCGCGGATCGCCGGGCTATTGCCCACGATCAGCCCATCGTCCTCCAGAACCTCAATTTTTCCGCGTGTTGCGACCTGCATCATTCGACTTGCCCACCTGTTTCCGTCCGAACCGGACAGGTGGGAAGTGCGTTCACCGAGGTTACCAGAGTCTAAATTTTGGCCCTTTCAGGCCCCGGAACCGAGGCCGTATTGAGGCCATTTCACGCCAATATGGTGGAACTACTGCCGTAGAAACACGTAAGTGATTGTACTGTCAGGAGCCGGTCCAGTTCGGAGCCCGCTTCTGGGCAAAGGCCGCCGCCCCTTCGCGCGCATCGTTCGAGGAGAAGACTTTCGCGGTTAACGCGTACTGATTCTTCCACTGTTCCGCCTGCGACCAGTCCTGCTGTTCGCGAATCACCTGCTTGGAGGCAGCAACAGCGAGCGGGCCATTGGCGCTGATCGTGTTGGCGAGCTCCAGCGCACCTTCCAGGGCAACGCCTTCGACGATGCGGTTGATAAGGCCCATCTCATAGGCCCGCTGCGCCGACACGAACTCACCGGTCAGGGCAAGTTCCATGGCGAGCCGCTGCGGGATCTGGCGCGGCAGGCGGACGAGACCACCGGCAGCGGCGGCCAGACCGCGCTTCACTTCGGGAATGCCGAACTTGGAGTCCTTGTTGGCGACGATCAGGTCGCAGGCGAGCGCGATCTCAAATCCGCCGGCGAGCGCATAGCCATCGACCGCGGCGATCAGCGGCTTGGCCGGCGGCGCTTCGGTGAGGCCGGCAAATCCCTTGCCCGGAATCTGCGGGGTTTCGCCCGCCAGAAAGCCCTTGAGGTCCATGCCCGAACAGAAGGTGCCGCCCGAGCCCGTAATGATGCCGACGCGCAGGTCACTGTCGCTGTCGAGCCGATCCATCGCGGCTGCAACGCCTTCGGCCAGCGCCTTGTTGGCGGCATTCTTCGCTTCGGGGCGGTTGAGCGTGACGATCAGGACATTGCCACGGACTTCAGTCAGGACAGGATCGGACATTTAGGCTTCCTCTCTTTGCGGTCGGACCGGCAGTTTCCGGCTTTACGTTTCCGTAAAGTCAACTGCCGGTCCGGCGCAAGAGAAGAATGGCCCCGGACACCCTGCCCCTGACAGAAGCGTCAGCGTTCGCGCCCCGCCGTTGTCCGCGCCGCCTCGATCGGGCTGATCAGATAGTCGATCAGACGGCGCGATCCGGTGCGGATATCCGCCGTGATCTCCATGCCCGGCCGCAGCGTGAACCGCTTGGCGTCCTTGGCGTCGATCGCGATGCGGACCGGATAGACAAGGCCCTGATGTTCATCCTGCACGGCATCCGCCCCCACCGAGACGACCCGGCCAGCCAGCGTCCCGTGGCGACTGTAAGGATAGGCGTGGACCTTCAGCGCGACGACCTGCCCAACGCGGACAAAGCCCACATCATTGTTGGACAACATGGCTTCCGCCGTCAGCCCGCTATTGGGGACGATCGCCATGATCGGGCGCAGGCCCTCCACCATGCCACCTTCGGTATGCACGGCGAGCTGGGAGACGGTGCCGTCAACAGGCGCCACGATCCGTCCAAAGCCCGCGCGCTGCGCAGCCTTGGCCAGTTCGCCGCGCCGCTGCACGACATCGGCTTCGGCGGCGATGAGGGTCTGCAGCAGTTCGGCACGACCGCCGACGCTGGCCCCGACCCCACGGCTGCGCGCGGCACCCGCTTCCGCCGAGGCACGCGCGGCTGTCTGCAGCGCCGCCTCCCGGTCGCGCTCGGCCGCGAGGCGCTGGCGCCGCATTTCAAGGACACGCAGCTTGGAGACATAGCCCTTGTCGAGCAGCTTCTCATTTGCCTGCAATTGCTGGTCGAGCAGCGGCAGGCTTTCGGAAATCTTGCGCGCCTGGGTGCGGGCTTCGGCGGCGGCGAGGGCCGCTGCCCGGCTGGAGGCCGATTGCTCGCCCGACTGGGACTGGATCTGCGACAGCTGTGCACGCGCATAGCTGCTGTAATCGGAAATCATCTGTGGCGTCGCACCAAGCGGCGCCACAAAGTTGAAGCCCTTCCCATCCAGCGCATCGAGCACCGCCCGCGCCCGCGCGACGGTCAGTTCGGCGACCAGCAGCGCCTCACGCGATTGCCCCAGCTCGGTGCCCGAAACGGTGGGATCAAGCTCAACCAGAAGCTGGCCCTTCGCCACCTTCTGCCCGTCCTTCACATAGATGCGGCGGACAATCCCGGCTTCGGCGGGCTGGATCATCTTGATGCTGCCCTGCGGCGACAGCTTGCCCTGTGCCGACGCGACGATGTCGACCGAGCCGAGCACGAGCCAGAGGATCAGCGCGACCAGCCCGGCGAGCAGCACATAAGCGCTGCGCCGTCCAAGCGGCGACACGGGCTTTTCCACCAGCTCAAGCGCGGCTGGCAGGAAGTCGGTTTCGGACACGCCGTCACGCTTTTCGCGCTTGCGTTCCTCATCAAGGGCTTCGCGAATGCTGGCCCAGGTATCGGCATAGGCGCTCATGCGGCTTTCCTTCCATTCTGAACGCCCATCTGGCGGTTGTAGAGTTCGGCATAGCGGCCACCGACCATCAGCAGCGCCTCATGGCTGCCCGATTCGGCGATGCGGCCATTTTCCATCACGATGATCTTGTCGCACTGGCGCACGGCCGACAGACGATGCGCGACGATGAGCACGGTGCGTCCGGTTGCGATCTTCTGCAGATTGTTCTGCACGATCTCTTCGCTTTCGGCATCGAGCGCCGAGGTCGCCTCATCCAGCACAAGGATCCGCGGGTTGACCGCAAGCGCACGGGCGATGGCGATGCGCTGCCGCTGGCCACCCGACAGGTTGCTGCCACGTTCCACGATCAGCGTGTCATAGCCCTGGGGTAGCTTCATGATGAAGTCGTGCGCCCCGGCGAGCCGTGCTGCGGCAATCACGTCGGCCTGCCGCATCGCCGGATTGGCGAGCGCGATATTCTCCCGCACCGTCCGGCTGAACAGGACGTTTTCCTGCAGGACGACGCCGATCTGCCGCCGCAGCTGGGCGGGATCGATCTGGGCAATGTCGAGCCCGTCAACCAGGATGCGCCCTTCCTCCGGCAGATAGAGCCGCTGCAACAGCTTGGTGAGCGTCGATTTGCCCGACCCCGACGAGCCGACAATGCCAAGCATCGTGCCGGGCTCAATGGCGAGGTCGATGCCATCCACCACGCGCGGGCTGCCATCGACATAGCGGAAGGAGACATTTTCAAAGGCAATGTTGCCCTGCACCTGCGGCATCGGCACGCCGCCCGCCGGGCGCGGTTCCGGCGCGGCGTTGAGCAGATCACCCATGCGTTCGACGGCAACGCGGACCTGCTGGAACTCGCTCCACAGCTGCGCCATGCGGATCACCGGGCCGGACACACGCTGGGCGAACATGTTGAACGCCACAAGGCCGCCGACAGACAGCGCGCCTGCGATGACCGCCTGCGCGCCGAAGAACAGGATGGCGACAAAACTCAGCTTGGAGATGAGCTGGATCGATTCGGACCCCAGATTGCCGACATTGATCGCGCGTTGGCTGGCGACGCTATAGGCGGCGAGCTGCTTTTCCCAGCGGTGCTGCCACTGGGGTTCGATGGCACTCGCCTTGACCGTCTGCATCGCCGAGACGCTTTCGACGAGCAGCGCATTGGACGCAGCGCCTTCATTGAACTTCTCATCCAGCGCATCGCGCATCGGCCGCGTGATGGTGAGCGAGACGGCGGCATAGGCGACAAGGCTGATCAGCACGATCAGCGTGAGCGGCGGCGAATAGAAGAACATCGCGACGAGGAAGACGAGCGTGAAGACCGGATCCACGAGCACCGAGAGCGAGGCGTTGGTCAGAAACTCCCGGATCGTTTCGATCTGGCGGACGCGGGTGACCGTGTCCCCCACGCGGCGCTGCTCGAAATAGGTGAGCGGCAGCGCAAGCATGTGGCGGAAGATGCGCGCGCCCAGTTCCACGTCGATCTTCTGCGACGTCTCCGAAAAGACGCGGGTGCGGATCCAGCTGAAGGCGACTTCCCAGAGTGCGACGGCAATCATGCCGACCGTCAGCACCAGCAGCGTGGCCATGGTGTTGTGCGCCAGCACCTTGTCGATGACATTCTGAAAAAGGAGCGGCGAGGCAAGCCCGAGAAGGTTTAGCGCGAGCGTGATTAGGAGCACTTCGCCAATCGGCTTACGGTAACGCACGACCTGCGGAATGAACCAGCGAATGTCGAAATTGGCGAGCGCACTGGCTGCCTTGCGCTGGGTGAGGAGGATGAGATCGCCCGACCAGAGCTGGTCCAGCGTCTGGCGATCGACCTTTTCGATATCTCGGCCCGGCCGGTGAATGAGAACGCCATCGCTGGCCAGGGCTCCGATCAGGAACCAGCCTTCAGGGCCTGAAGCGAGCGCAGGGAGTGGCACATGCGACAGGCGCGACTTCTGGTCGGTCAGCAACTTCACCCGCATGCCGGGCAGATGCTTGGCAAGCAGCAGAAGGTCCTCCGCTGTGGCGGGGTCCCCATGGCCCAACTCATGTCGCAGCTGTTGCGCATCGGCCGCAAGGCCGTGCACCGCAAGCAGGGCAACGAGCGCCTCCAGCCCGGTATCATCGCAATGCCACTCGGCGTCGGGAAGCTCGACACCGTCTTCGAACCGGTAGAACTTCAGCACTTCCTTCGCGGGGTCAGTCAATCGCACAGGATATCTCCTCACATCGCCCAAGACCGACAGAAGCCTCGACGAGCGCGCTTTTCTCTCGCAAAAAAAGGTTAACAGACGCCGAACCACATTGACGTCATGGCGCCGAAACGGCGGATTCTGGTTCAGTAGTTCCACGGACGCGCCCGGCGGAGTGGGCCCGCGCTTGCCCCGTTACCGAAATGCAAGGTTGCGGCCACGCAGGGGTAAGCCGCGCGCGTTAAGGCAGAAGGCTGAGGGCGGCGGCGTGCACGCCCGGACAGGGAGTGACGGCATTGGACAAGACGCGCCGCGGCGTTCGGATCTGCCTCGCTGCGTCAGGCGGCGGGCATGTGCGCCAGCTGCTCGATCTCGAACCCGTCTGGGGCGCCCACGACCATTTCTTCGTGACCGAGGACACGTCGCTCGGCCGCAGCATTGCCGAAAAGCACCGCACCCATTTCGTCGATCATTTCGCGCTGGGCCAGGCCAAGCTCGGCCATCCGCTGGGCATGGTGGCGTCCGGCTGGCGCAATTTGGGGCAATCGATCCGCGCGATCCGTGCCGAACGGCCCGACATTGTCATCAGCACGGGCGCAGGTGCCGTGCTCTTTTCCTGCCTCACCGCGCGGGCGATGGGCGCGCCGTTCATATCGGTGGACAGCTTTGCCCGGTTCGACAGGCCGTCAGCCTTTGCCCGGATGGCGAAGCCCTTTGCGACTTCCGTCGTCGTCCAGTCGGCGGCGCTCAAGAAGGTCTGGCCCGATGCCCTGCTGTTCGATCCGCTCAAGCGGCTCGATACCCCGCCGCCGCCCAAGGAGGATCTGATCTTCGTGACGGTCGGCGCCACGCTCGGCTTTGAGCGGATGATCGAGACGGTGGCACAGCTCAAGCGCGACGGGCACATCCCCGAGCGCGTCGTGTTTCAGACCGGCTCGGGCCCCTTCCCGCAAGGGCTGGGCGACGATGTCGAACTGGTGCGGGACCTACCCTTTGATGCGGTGCAGGCGCTGCTCCAGCGGGCGCGGATCGTCATCACGCACGGCGGCACGGGCTCGCTGATCACCGCGCTGCGGGCCGGCTGCAATGTCATTGCCATGCCGCGCGAATTTGCGCGCAAGGAGCATTATGACGATCACCAGTCCGAAATCACCGACGCCTTCGTCGCACGCGGGCTGATCCTCGCAGCGCGCAATACGGCCGCGATGGCCGACGCGCTTGTCACCGCACGCACCCGCACGCCGACGCTCGCCACGACCGATCCGGGCGAACTGCGGGCCTTTCTGGCGGCCGAAATCGAAAAGGTCGCGGCGCGGACCTGACGGTCAATAGGCGTTGCGCGGCGCGAGCACGGCCCAGACCGTGCGGATCAGGATGTAGAGGTCGAACCCGATCGACCAGTTCTCGATATAGAAGAGATCATGCTCCAGCCGACGGATCAGCTTGTCCTCGGTATCGGTCTCGCCGCGCCAGCCATTGACCTGCGCCCAGCCGGTCAGGCCCGGCTTCACATTGTGGCGCGCGGCATAAGTGTCCACAATCTCGTTGAAGAAGCGGTTGCCGGCACGGGTCGACGGCGCATGGGGCCGCGGGCCGATGATCGACATCTCCCCCTTCAGCACGTTGATCAGCTGCGGCAGCTCATCGATGCTGGTCTTGCGCAGGATCGCCCCGACGCGCGTGATGCGCGGGTCGCGCTTTGACGCCTGCTGGATATTGTCGAACTCCAGCCGGTCGGTCCGCATCGAACGGAACTTCCAGATGTGGAACTTGCGGTTGTTGAAGCCCTCACGCTCCTGCTTGAAGAAGACCGGGCCGGGGCTGTCGAGCTTGATCGCGATGGCGGCGAGGACCATCACCGGCAGAACGAGCGGCAGGATGATCGCGAGAAGGACAAGGTCCTCGAACTTCTTCATCACCTGATCGAGGCCCGTGATCGGGCGTTCGAACAGCGTCATCACCGGCAGGTCGCCGAGCAACACGATCGGGCGCTGCGCAAAGGCGAAGCTCGCAAGATCGGGCGCGAGCCGGATGCGCACCGGCGTGACGGCCAGCGCAGCGACGATGTCCTGCAAGCGCCGCTCGGCCGACCAGGGCAGCGCGATGATCACCTGATCGATCCGTCCTTGCCGGACGAGCGACACCAGCTCATCGAGATTGCCGCACAAGGGCAGGTCGCTCGACACGCCCGTGATGCGCGCCGGTTCCCGATCATCGAAGAAGCCGACCAGGTCGATCGTCAGGCGTTCATTGCCCTCAATATATTGGGCGAGCCGCTGGCCCTGTTCGCCCGTGCCGAAGATGGCGACGCGCAGGTTGAACAGCCCTTCGCGCTTCTTGCCCTGCATCCAGCCCGTCAGCGCCAGACGCCCCAGCGAGAGGGAGGCGGCGCCCGCTGCAAACCAGCTGACCGCCCAGAGGCGCGAATAGTCTTCGGAGACCTTCAGGAAGAAGCCGACCGTCATCACGAACATGGCGGTCGCGAACAATGCGGTCAGCACCCGCCCGGTCGCACGCCGCATCGAGAAGCGGACGTCCATGTCATAGGCGCCGATGGCTTCGGCCACGCCGGCATAGAAGATCGCGCCGAGCAGGGCCGCGCGCAGATAAATGGGCGAGGCCGAAGGCCCGATCCGTTCCGACAGGACAAGCTGCATGACGAGCCCCGCTGCCAGGAGCGTGAGCGGTTCTGCCGCGCGCATGAAGACAGTCGTCAGATCAAGGAGCAAAGGCGCGCGGACATGATCGGTCTCGACCGGCCCGGACGTCCGCATCGGGCGGGGACCAGCCGCCGCGGACGGCGCATCACCGCTGCCACCGGCAACCGGGAAGACCATGTCCTTGAGCTTGTCCATGCCCTGTTGCTCCATCGCGTTCAGGCCTGTCCGCCGAGATCCCGTCCGATGGCCGCCATCGGCGCGTCCCCGACCAGCACGCGCCGGACTGCCGGCGACACGGCGGCCATCAGGTCGGCGGCAAAGCGCCGGTTGACCGCAAAGGACACCTTGGGTCCATCCATGACTGTCGAGAACCGGACCAGCACGCCATCGGGAATGATGCCCGCGAACGCATCCTTTAACTTCGCAGCACGCTGTTCGCTCCCCGTCGTCGGAAGCGCCTGCCCCAGCCGCGTCCAATAGGTCACATATTCGGTGCGCTCGGCATTGACGGCGACCAGTTCCCGCCCGGGAATGGACACGCTTTTTGACAGCGGAATGCCGACGGGGTGGTTCTCCCGGATCTCCATGCCAAAGGCCGGGTAGCAGACCTCCGGCCGGTGGAGCTGCAGCGTATCGCTCTGCGTGTCACCATAGGCGATGAGCATCATCGCAAATTCTTCCTCGCCGCGCACATACAGCCGTCCAACCGACTGGCTGTAGAGCTGCCGGGCGAGGCTGTTTTCACTCTCGGGCGCGACAATCTGATTGGTGTCGTACTGTTTCCAGCCGTTGAATTCCTTGGGAATGGCGTCTTCCAGCTTCAGCTTGCCCATCAGCGAGATCCGCTCCCGCGGCTTCATCGCATAGGAACTCGCCGCAGCCGCAAGGCAGCCTGCACCGATCAGGAAACCGCGCCGGTCCATCACATCCACCCCTTTTTGTGGAAGACCGGGGCAAGCAGCCGGTCCACCGCGAAGATGCCCAGCAGGGCGATGACGAACATCACCATGCCAGCCGTATTGTGGAGGAAGCCCTGCGCCGCCTCATTGCCCAGATGATAGGTGATGAGGACCAGCATCAGGACGCGGATGACGTTCGCGAAAATCGCGATCGGCAGGATCCACAGCGTCAGGAACAGCGCATAGCGCCACGACGTCGCATGCAGCAGATAGATGTAGAAGAGGCTGACCGAGGTCAGGCTGACGATCGAGTTCATGCCCGAACAGGCATCCTCAACCAGCAACTGGAACTGCGCGACGTAAAGCGTCACGCCGATCCGCGCGACCGGATAGCCCATCCAGTCGATCAGGTGCGTGGCCGCCCAGGACACGAAGGTCTTCAGCCCGGCGGTCAGGATGTCGATCAGCCAGCCCGGCGGCGGGATGAGAAAGCCGAGGTAGAAGAGCGGGAACCAGACGTGCTTGCACGCGCGGTAGCCGAAATAATTGTAGAAGACGCTGAGCAGGATGCCGAGCAGGGCCGCAACCTCGATGCTCAGAAAGTCGAATGCCCGGCCAAAGATGTAGATGGGGAGCATCAGGGCAAAGCCGCCCCAGGCGATCAGCGGATTGCCCGGCGCCTTCAGGTCGAGCAGCGCCTGACGCTGCCGCATGAGCAGCCAGATGCCAGTCGCGAGCACGATCGGGCCGTGGACGCCGGCTTCCTGCGACCAGAATTGTTCGGCCAGCTGCACCAGCGTCGGGCCGATCAGCACGGACAGGCCGAGGATCAGCACCCAGCGTTCGGCGGGCAGGCCTTGCCGAAGCGCAGGCTGGGGCGCGGCGAGCGTGGCCATGATCAGAAGTCGTTCAGCACCGTGCCGACAACAGCGGATTTGTCTGCGCGCAGCAGCTCCGCCAACGCCTTCACGTCGTTGAAATAGGTCTGGTCCTTGTGCGCGACGATCAGGCTGTAGCCGACAACGGTCGCCACGCGCTGCGCATCGGTGCAGGTGTTGGCCGGCGTCGTATCGAAAATGGCGAGATCATATTCACGCAGCAGCTGCCCGACAAAGGCCGCAAAGCGGGCCGAGGACAGCAGTTCCTGCGCATTGTCCGCCGGGGGTCCGGCCGGAATGATCGACAGATCGGGGATGACGTCGCTTTCGACGATGTCGCCATAGCGGACGCCGTCATTCGACAGGAAGGCGCCAAGCCCAGGCCGGTCCGCCGGGCAGTCGAACACCTGCCCCACCGTGCCGCCACGCAGATCGGTATCGACAAGCACGGTCTTCACCCCGACCTGTGCCATGGCGATGGCGAGGTTGGTGGCGATGAAGGTGCAGCCCGCCCCTTCATTGGGTGTGCAGATGGCGAGCGCGCGGCGGCCTTCGCGGACATGCTGGGCGATGACGCGGGTCCGCAGACCGCGCAGGGCTTCTGCTTGAATGCTGGCCGGATCAACCACCAGAAGGGCGGAGGTGCGGCGCGACAGAACGGCGGGTTCCAGGGTTGCGGTCTCGGTCATTCTGCGGCCTCCGGTGTGAGGTCCCGGCCATCGCCGGGGTCCTTGGCTTTGCGGCGCCCCTCAAGGATGTGGAGGAGGCGGGTCAGGAGCCAGTTGCGTTTGTGGGCGCCGACGGTGGCAAAGACCGGCGCACCGGCTGCACCGTTCAGGTCGTCCTCGCTCCGCACGCGGCGGTTGAGCAGTTCAACCAGCAGAGCGAGCAGGATGCCGAGGCCGAGGCCGGCAGCTGTCGCCGAGCCGATGATGAGAGGACGCTTCGGGAAGGACGGCGTGGTCGATCCCGTCGTCGGGCCCATGTCGGTGATCTGCGCATTGGTCGTGTCGGCTTCCAGACGGAGGTCGGCAAAGCGCTGCGCCGCCTTCAGATACTGGTCGCGCTTCAGGGCAACGTCGCTTTCCATGCGCTGCAGCTGGTCGACCTTGTCGCGGTCTCCGACAACGCGGGCGCGCTGGCGTTCATAGGCGCTTTCGATCGCCGCCGCGCCGCCGCCGACCGCCGAGGGTCCGCCGGACTTGGCCGCGAACGATTCGTACAGCTTCTTCTGACGCTCCAGCGCCTGATAGGTCGGGTGGTTCGGCCCAAGCGTCGCCGCCGCCTGCGCCAGCTGCTGGTTGATGGTTTCCAGCTGAGTCTGCGCCGGGTTCATCCCCGCGCCACCGGTGATGGTGGGCGTGGCAACAGCCGCTGCACTCTGCTGGCTGAGGGTGGCGAGCTTTGCACTTTCCAGATCCACATTGCCCGGCTGGAGCACGATGTTGTTGGCCTTGGCATAAGCGGTGCGTTCCGCCTCGGCGATCTCGAGCGCCTTCTTGGCCTTGGCGGCCTGAATGCGGAACCATTCGGCATCTTCGCTCGCCGACTTGCGCTTGGCCTCAAGCGCCTCATCCTTATAGGCCGCCTTGATCAGGTCGGTCATCTGCTTGGCGGCTTCGGGCGACGGGCCGTCATAGGTGATTTCGAGGATGTTGCTGCCCTCCATCACGTCAGCCTTGATGTTATCGCTGACCTGACGGGCGAGCCACAGGCGGGCATCGGCACCGGGATCGGTGTTTTCCTTTTCATAGCGCGCCAGCATGGCGGGGTCTTCCGCCCAGCCGAGCTGATCGACGACGCGACCTGCGACCGCCGAGCCCTTGATCATTTCGATCTGGGTGACGGTGTAGGCGCGCATGAAGTTGTTCGACATGACCTGGCCGGTCACGGGATCCGGCTTCAGCACGTCGAGCATCAGGCGCGACTGCGCCTCATAGCGCGGCGGCAGGATGAAGGCGGTCAACGTGGCGGTGATGACGCAGCTGAGCAGGGTGGCCAGCACGATCATCCGTCGTGCGTAGAGCATCCTGAGAAATTGGACGAGACTCATATGACTTTACCCCTGTAGTGCCGGTGCGTCAGAACAGACGCTCGCCGACCACGATCACGTCACCCGGGCCAACCTTGCTTTCGAGGGCGACCTTTGCCGGCTGGCCATTGCGGAAGACCTGGACGCGCTTGTCGCTGCCGAGCGGCGTCAGGCCACCGGCCCGGGCGAGCGCCTTGCGCACCGTCATGTCCTCCTGGATCACGAAGGTGCCCGGCGCATTGACCTGACCGTAGATGAAGAAGGTTTCGGCTTCGGGCACGAAGATCTTGTCGCCCGGATAGACGAAGGGATCATCCTGCTCGGTGCCGATGGCGAGCTTTTTGAAGTCGAGCTTCAGTTCCTTGCCGTCGACCCGGCGGACGACGACATAAGGCGCGCCGCTCGGCTTGATGCCGCCGGACCGCGCGATGATTTCCGACACGCGATAGGAGCGGTTGACCGGCTGAAGGCCCGGCTGCGCGACTTCACCGAGCACGATGACATAGCGGCTGGCAAACGACGTCACGGTCACGGTCGCGACGGGATTGGTGTAGTACCCGCCCGCCTTGAGCCGCGAGGTCACGGCCGCCGCGAGCGTCAGCGGCGTCTGCCCGCTGACCTGCTGCTTGCCGAGGAAGGGCAGCGCGATCGAACCGTCCGACTCCACGCGCGCCTGCGTCCGGAACTCGGGCTGGCCAAGGACATTGACCTCGATCACGTCTTCCGGCCCGATGATATAGCCGTCATCGGCCGAAGGGGTGGGGGCCGGAGCAGCGGTGGACGGTGTGACCGGAACCGCCGTGACGGTGGCCGGGGCGACCGATGGAGCCACCGGCGCCGGCGCTGCTGTCTGGGCCCATGAGAGTGCCGGCCATGCGAAAACCGCCAGAACCGACAGGATGAAACGCCGCGCACTCGTCATGACAGACCTACCCTTGTTTTGCCCTTACCGGCCGCGCCCCCATCTGAAAGTGGCGGTGACGCCGAACCGGGTGGACCCGTAATTGTAAATGGGCACCACGGACTTGCGGTGCTCCCGGCTGACGTCGAACGCGATTCCCACCGGTCCGACATTGCCCGCCGTCAGTCTGGAATAAACGCTGACGGTGCGGTCCCGCGAGTTAAAGTTTGGTAATTGAAAAAGCGGGGATTGTTCTTGTTTTCTGCGAATATAGGCGACGCCGCCCGTTAACCTAAACCGGTCGTTGAACGCGTATTCACCGTTCAGTCGCAGAGAAGTATTGATGCCGTACGTGTCACCAAGCAGGTTTGACTGTTCCACCGACCGCGCAAAGCTCACCGTGCCCCGGAAACGGTTGCGGCTGTCATAGGTCAGGTCGACATTCCAGCTTGCGCCCTTGAAATCCGGCGTGCCGGGCAGGCGCGGGTTGACCCGGGTATAGCCAAGGTTGGCCTTTCCGGTGAGCCGCGTGCCGATCTGGCGTTCATAGCCGACGCCCGTTGAATAGACGTCGGCGCCATCGGCCGGAAGGCCGGGCAGGAGCGCGCGACGCAGCGGGTAGCGTGACTTCGCGATCGACGCATAGACCGACAGGGTGCCGAGCTGCGGCCGCGAATAGCCGAGCGAGGCCTGCACATTGTCGCTCACATATTCGTTGAACTTGCGCACGATCGAGCTGTTTTTCGCCCGGGTGCGGCCTGCGCTGAACGAAGGCGCAAGACCGCTCGCGGTCTGGCAACCGACATCGGCCGAAACGCCCCCGATCTTTTCGACATTGGTCGGATCAAAGCCGTCGATGATGTCGTAAAGCTGGCTCTGCTGCTGGGTGTAGCGGCCCGTGACCGTCGCGACGCAGTTCCGGATCGGCCGCAGACGAAAGCCGCCCTCTCCATTGATCGACTCGCGGTTGAGGAAGCTGTTGTTCTGGTAGAACTGATAGCCGACCTGGCCATTGAGGAACGCGCTCTGCCGCCCGATGGGCGCAACGATGTCCGCCGTCAGCCGGGGCGTGATCACGAAATCCTCATTCCGCGCATCGGGCCGGACGCGGCGGATGGTGTCACCACGCAGCACGTCGCTGTCATAGGATCCGGAGACATCGACGCCGATGTCCATCTGGCGCGGGTCGCGCGCGTCGGCGGCGCCCTGTGCCCGGGCCTGTCCGGCCAGAAATGTGGCGAGGATCGCCATGCCCGCACGCGCGGCATTGAGCCCGGCATGCCGCCCGGCCCAGAAGCGCCCAAGTTGAGAGGTGCGACGTGTCATTATCCCGAGTCTCCCTGGTCGGCCGTGAGGCCAAGTGGCCGGGGGTTATCGCCATAATGGTGGCAAGGCAATGCGATGGCCCGCCGCACACCACGTACAAACCCCGCGAAACCCACGTTTAAGGGGGCATCATGAACAATGTTTAACCTGCAATAATGCTCCGGTTCGGCCTATGATGAACCCATCACATCGACTGGATCAGACAAGAGGGGGCGCGCCATTGTCTTACCAATGGAGCGGTTTAAACTATGCAGACACCGTATGACTGGATCACGGTTGCCATCTTCGCCGGCATTGTTGTCCTTTTTCTTCAGCGATCGGTCGGCGACAGCGACGTCGAAGACTCGCTGATCAGCTATTTCCCCCCGGCCATTGGCTGTGCGGTTGCCAACCAGTTCGGCAATAAGGGACATGACGCCATCGCCATCGCGATGATTGCGGGCGTGCTCGTCTATTGCTGGTACGTGCTGAAGCCATTCGCCGGACGATCCTGAAAATTAATTAACCCGCCCGATAGCATGGTGCCGGATCACCGGCGCTATCCGGCGGCAAGAGACAGAAACAGAGGCACGTCATGGGAATCTTCCGTTCGATCTGGAATCGCCTGCGCGGTCATACCGACGATCAGGACGCCGACTATGGCGACCCGGTCGAGCGGACGATCGCGCTGGATGACGTGGTGTCGATCCAGCGGCGGCGGCGCGGCGGCATCGATCCGAGCTTCCCGACGTTCCGCGCATCGGCGATTGATCGCCCGCAGGACAGCGGCCCATCCTATTCCGCCGCGCGGCTGGCGCTCAACGAAGTGTTCACCCCGGCCCAGCCGGTAACCGAGCGGTCGCGCTTTGCCGGGCGTCTGGATGTGCTCGTCCGGCTGATTTCCATCCTGGAAGACCAGCGCGCGCACGTCGTGCTCTATGGCGAACGCGGGATCGGCAAGACCTCGCTCGTCCATATCCTCGCCGACATTGCGCGCGAGTCGCGCTACCATGTGGCCTATGCCTCCTGCGGGTCCGGATCGCGCTTTGACGAGATTTTCCGGGGCGTCCTGAAGGACATCCCGATGCTCTACACGAAGAACGCCAACCCGGCGGGACGCGATGTCGAAAGCGGCGCGACGCTCGCCGATCTGCTCCCCGACGGCACCTTCGACGCCCGCCATCTGGGCGATATCTGTGCGACGATCACGGGCACGCGCGTGCTCGTCATCCTCGACGAATATGACCGCATCCAGGATCCGGCCTTCCGCCAGAGCATTGCAGAACTGGTGAAGAACCTGTCCGACCGTGCGGCGCGCGTGCAGCTCGTCATCGCGGGTGTGGCCGCCAACCTGCAGGAACTGGTCGGCTATATCCCCTCCATCCGCCGCAACGTCGTCGGCCTGCCGATGCCCCGTCTCGACAGCAAGGAGATCGCGGCGCTGATCGACATTGGCGAGCGCGAGGCGGGCGTCAAATTCAGCCAGCGCGCCGTTGGCACGATCGACCTGTTGAGCAATGGCTCCCCCTATCTGGCGCGCCTTGTCTGCCACCATGCGGGCATCCATGCGCTCAACGACGGGCGGCTGGATGTCGATATCGCCGACATCAACCGCGGCCTGGACGAGATTGTCGAGGAAGCGGAAAACCGCCTGTCGCCCATCGCGCGCGGCCGCCAGAAGGACCTGCTCGCCACGAAGGATGTCGCCGTCCTCGGCGCGATTGCACGCGGCGCCTCCACGCCCGACGGCAGCTTCACGCTGGAGGATGTGAAATCCAACCTGTCTGCCAAGACGGGCGAGGCCGCGATCCTGGCCGAGCTCAAGCGGATCAGCGATCTGGGCGGCCTGCTTGAACAGACGGCGGGCGTGTCGGGCACGGTCTATCGCTTCACCGATGAGGCCCTGCCCTTCTTCATCTGGATGTCGGTGGCACGCAGCCATGTGTCCGACGGCGGAGACCAGTTGCGCGTCGCATAGCCGGGGCGAATATTGGGGTTCCCGCGCTCGCAATCGCGCACTAGAGCCCCTTTATGGCTGATACGCTTTCCATTGCGACCTGGAACATCAACTCGGTCCGCTTCCGGCAGGGCATTGTCGAGAAGTTCCTGACCGAAGAGTCGCCCGACATCCTTTGCCTGCAGGAAACCAAGGCGGTGGACGACGTCTTTCCGCGCGAGCTGTTCCACCGGCTCGGCTACAAGCACATCGTCCTGCACGGCCAGCCGATGCACCATGGTGTTGCAACCGTCTCCCGGATCCCGATCACCGAAGATCTGCGCCACGACTGGCAGGACAATGGCGAGGCGCGCCATGTCGGCGTGCGCCTGCCCAATGGCTGGCGGCTGGAGAATGTCTATGTTCCCGCCGGCGGCGATGTCCCCGACCGGGAGGTCAACCCCAAGTTCGGACAGAAGCTCGACTTTCTGGAACGCATGACGCGCTGGTCCGAAACGCTGAAGGACCCGACGATCCTGACCGGCGATTTCAACATCGCACCGCTCGAGTGCGACGTCTGGAGCCACAAGCAGCTGATCGATGTGGTCAGCCACACGCCCATCGAGATCGAGACGCTCGACCGGCTGCGGGCGAGCCATGACTGGGTGGACCTGGGCCGCCACTTCATCGAGGCCCCGGCGCGTCTCTACACCTGGTGGAGCTACCGCGCGAAGGACCACACCGTTGGGGACCGAGGCCGGCGGCTCGACCATATGTGGGCATCGCCCGCCGTCGCCGCGCAGGCGCAGGCGCACCGCGTCCTTGAACCCTGCCGCAGCTGGGAAAAGCCATCCGACCACATTCCGCTCGTCACGGAGTTCCGCCTTTGAGCGAGGCGGCGCAGGCGGCCCGGGCCATTGACGCGCTGCGGCGCGGATGGCCGGTCGCGCTTGACGGCCAGATCACGCTGCTGTCGATCGAGACCGCCGACAGCGCATCGCTGACCGCCTTTGATCCGGACGGCCGGGCGGATATTCTCATTTCCGCCGGGCGCGCCTTCACGCTGAAGCTCGCCAACCAGATCGAGGCAGCCGTGCCAGACGCACCGGTGCTGGTGGCGCGGCGCAGCTGGCTTGGCCTGGCCGAAGCCACCGCGCTTGCCGACCCCGCGCTTGATCTGGCAACCCCGATGAAGGGCCCGTTCGAAGCCATTCACTGCGCCACGCCCGACGCGGCCCGCGCTGCGCTGACGCTGGCGCGCCATGCCGGCCTGCTGCCCGCTTTCTTTGTCCTGCCCGGCACCCTTGCCGGTGCGACGGCGGCGTCCATCGCCGACATTGACGGCTATGAGGCGTCGGACCGCCTGCGGATCGTCGCCCGCGCGCGGCTTCCCGTGGAGGCCGCCGAGCAGTGCGAGATCGTCGCCTTCCGCACGCCCGAAGCCGGGCTGGAGCATGTGGCCCTTCTGGTCGGCAGCCCCAATGGCCAGCCGCCGCTCGTGCGGCTGCACAGCGAATGCCTGACTGGCGACGTGCTGGGCAGCCTCAAATGCGATTGCGGCCCGCAGCTCCATGCCGCGCTTCGCCTGATGGCGGACAATGGCTGGGGCATCCTCCTCTATCTGCGGCAGGAAGGGCGCGGCATCGGCCTCATCAACAAGCTGCGCGCCTATGCGCTGCAGGATCAGGGGTTTGACACGGTCGACGCCAATACGCGGCTCGGCTTTGCCATCGACGCGCGCGACTTTTCGGTGGCGGCGCGGATGCTGACGCTTCTGGGTCAGGACCAGATCCGGCTGCTGACCAACAATCCGGAAAAGGTCGCGCGGCTTCAGGCCGAAGGCGTGACCGTGATCGAGCGGGTGCCGCACAAGCTGCCACCCAACCCGCACAATGCCCGTTATCTCGACACCAAGCGCGACCGGACCGGCCACGCGCTTTAGCCCCAATTCTCCGTGCTCAGCCTGAGCGCAGACCGGACATCTGGATAAACGACCGTCTATCCTGAGCCTGTCGAAGGACCGTTCTTTCTGTGAACCCAGGAGAGCGGAAAAGGACGATGCTTCGACACGCTCAGCATCAGCGGTTTGGGAGACAGGCGCCTCGCTAAGCCAGCAGCGCCAGAACTTCGTCAAAGCTGTGCGCCACCGCATGGACACCCTTGTCACGCAGAAGCTGGTCATGCCCATCGGCGCAATGCCGCCCGGCGGCGAGGCCGATGACAAACGCGCCGGATGCGACGGCGCCCATCGCCCCCACGGGCGAGTCCTCAAGGATGACGGCGCGCGAAATGTCGATGCCGATCGCCTGTGCCGCGTGCAGATAGATGTCGGGCGCGGGCTTGCCGCGCGTCACGTGCTCACGCCCGGAATAGACATGGTCGCCAAAGGCGTCCGTGAGGCCCAGATGCGCGAGGTGCGTCCTGATCCAGTGCGTTGTGCTCGACGAGGCAATGGCGCGCGGAAAGCCGGTCGGGAGCGATTCGACAAAGCGGATGGCGCCGTCCACGGCGTCGAGCCCGTCGCGCATCACGCGGTCATCCTCCGCCTTGCGCGCAGCGAAAAAGGCGTCGGGAATATCGCCGCCAATCCAGTCGCCGACGGCCTCGACAAAGGCGGGGCCGCCCACGCCGACAAACTGCGCGCGCGCTTCATCATAGCTGGTCGGATGACCCAGCGCAGTGAGCAGCGCGGCAATGTGCTGCGTGCTCACATGCTCGCTTTCGATCAGCACGCCGTCAAAGTCGAAGATGATCCCGTCGAACCGCATCAGCGCGCCCCGAACAGCGCGGTGCCGATCCGCACCTGCGTCGCGCCGAGCATGATCGCCGCCTCGAAATCGGACGACATGCCCATGCTGAGCTGTGTCAGGCCATTGTCCCGCGCGATCTTGGCGAGCAGCGCGAAATAGGGCGCCGCCTCGGTCTCGGCCGGCGGCACCGCCATCAGCCCGACGATGTCCAGCCCTGCCCCACGCGCATGCGCCAGGAGCGCCGGCACATCGGTTGCCGCGCAGCCGCCCTTCTGCGCTTCCTCGCCAATGTTCACCTGCAGGAAATAGCGCGCCGTCGCGCCCGTTTTCGCCTGCGCCTTCGCCAGCGCGTCGATGAGCGAGGCGCGATCGACCGCGTGGATGGCATCGAACAGCCGCACCGCATCCTCGGCCTTGTTGGACTGGAGCTGCCCGACAAGGTGCAGCTCGATATCAGGCGTCTCGGCAATGAGGGCGGGCCATTTGCCCTGTGCTTCCTGCACGCGATTTTCGCCAAAGCGCCGCTGCCCCGCCGCGATCAGCGGGCGGATCGCATCGGCATCGTGCGTCTTGGATATGGCGATCAGCTCGATATCGGCCGGATCGCGGCCAGCCGTCCTGGCCGCTTTGGCGATGGCGGCCCGGACGTCGGCCAGCCGCTGCTTTGCGTCGTTCGTCATGCGCGCGCTATAGGGGCGACCATGCGAAAGCGCCACCACGCCTTTTGCCCGTTCGGGCCCCGGATCTGGCTGATGACCGATGAGCGTCTGGGCGATGGTCTGATCGACGCGGTGCGGGCTTTGCCGCCGGGCTCCGGCATCATCTTTCGCCATTATGCGACCGCGCCCCAGGCACGGCGCGTCCTTTTCGAACAGGTGAAGGCGGCGGCGCGGCGGCATCGCCACACGCTGCTGCTGGCAGGCCCTCCGGCCCTGGCGCGCGCCTGGGGGGCGGACGGCACGCATGGCCGCCACCGGGGCAGCATGACAGCGCCTGTCCATTCGCTGCGGGAATTGCGGCAGGCCGAACGGCTGGGCGCGCGGCTGCTCTTCGTGTCCCCCGTCTTTGCAACGCGCAGCCATCCGGGGGCCAAGGGGATCGGTCGCCTCGGGTTGATGCAGCTCGCACATCAGACGCGCCGCCCCGTCATCGCCTTGGGCGGCATGACGAGCGCACGCTTCCGGGCGTTGCTGCAGAGCGGAATTTACGGATGGGCGGCGATTGACGGACTGACCGTCAGGCGCGCTTAGAAGCGGAAGGCCGTTCCCAGATAGACCGCCTGGCTGTCACGGCGGTTGTCCTGCAGGGCTTCAAGGCGATTGTTGCGTTCGGACTTGTAGCGGACGCCCGCCGTCACGTCGATGTTGCGGGCCAGGCTGTACGACCCGCCAAAGTCGACCGCGACGCTTTCACCCGGACCGACGAGGCGCGGCTCCGCACCAACCGGACGTTCGGTCGCAAGCTGGACGCGCGTGGTCCATTTCTTGACCGTGTAGCTCAGGCCGACATCGGCCGCCTGCCGACGCCCCTGCGCCAGACCAAGGTCTGCAGTGGCAACGTCGCCCGAAATCGCAAAGCGCTTCCAGCCGACCGACACGCCGAGATTATATGCAACCGGCGCAATGTTGAGCAGCGCGGCCGTACCCGCCGGACGATCGGCCGACGGCAGCGTCGCAGTCGTGCGCGCCCGGACGGCCACCGTCACCTTGCGGTTGGCCTTCGACACCGAGCTCGACGGCGTGAAGCGGAAGCCCGAGGTGGACAGGGTGCTGCGCGCAAAGGCGGCTGCAAGCTTGGGATCGGCAGCCGCCGGCGTGAAGCTGCCAAAGCCGGTGCGCGAAATCTTGATGGGGGCCGGTGCGCTGGATTGCAGGCTGGCCGCAAGCGCCGGAGACAAGGCAAGGCACAGCGCAGCAGCGGCTGCACCCATCACCCCAAATTTGCCCCCTCGACTCATCATTTTCATTCCATGGCACAATCGTATGCAGCACCCTACAAGAATCAGGGTGTGCAGGTCCGTTGCCCGACAAATATTGCAGGGCTGTTGCAAGAGTTCAACAACCTGTCGCCGCTCCACCTTGCGGAGACGGGCAATCCGCCTATAACGCGGGCCCGGTTCCCTGCGTTTTTACGAGGATTTTCATGCGTCGCGCCCTTTCTGTTGCCACTGCCCTTTCGCTCCTCGTCGCGCTCCCCGGCTGTGCATGGGTGAAGGAAGACCTGTCCAAGGGTGTCGGCGGCGGCGGCAAGAATCAGGAAAAGTCCCGCAAGAAGGCGGACCTCGCGGCGTCGAAGGTCACCACGATCGGCGTCAACGCCTATCTGTGGCGCGCCTCGCTCGACACGCTGTCCTTCATGCCGCTGCTTCAGGCCGATTCGAACGGCGGCGTCATCGTGACCGACTGGTATTCGAACCCGAACAATGCGGGCGAGCGCATGAAGCTGACCGTGTCGATCCTCGATCAGGATCTGCGCGCCGACGCGCTGCGCGTCGCGGGCAGCCGCCAGGTCAACCAGAACGGAAGCTGGGTCGACGCGCCGATGCAGGCCGCGACGATCCAGAAGCTTGAGGAAATCATCCTCACCAAGGCCCGCGACCTGCGCCGCGCCGCCATCGCGGGCTGATTTTCCGCTCAGCTTCGGCACTTTGCCCCTGCGTTGTGCATTTACACGCGGGCGATGACCGCTATTGAGCGGGACCATCGTCTCGCCCCCAAGTCAGGCTGTTGATCTATGTCCACGCGCTTCAACCCCTTCAAGGCCGATGGCCACTGGCAGAAGGTCTGGGAAGATGGCGGTGTCTTCACCGCCCCGCCGGCCAGCGACCCGCGCCCCAAGGCCTATGTGCTGGAGATGTTCCCCTATCCGTCGGGCCGCATCCACATGGGTCACGTCCGCAACTACACCATGGGCGACGTGCTGGCGCGCTACAAGGCGATGACCGGCCATGCCGTGCTCCACCCGATGGGCTGGGACAGCTTTGGCATGCCTGCCGAAAATGCGGCGATGGAAAAGAAGGTCCACCCCGGCGACTGGACCCGATCCAACATCGCAGCAATGAAGAAGCAGCTGAAGCGCCTCGGCCTCGCGATCGACTGGAGCCGCGAGCTGTCCACCTGTGAGCCCGATTATTATGGGCAGGAACAGGCGCTGTTCCTCGACATGTACAAGGCGGGCCTTGTCTACCGCAAGGAATCGACGGTCAACTGGGACCCGGTCGACATGACCGTGCTCGCCAATGAGCAGGTGATTGACGGCCGCGGCTGGCGCTCCGGCGCGCTCGTTGAGAAGAAGAAGCTCAACCAGTGGTTCCTGAAGATCACGGACTTTGCCGATGAGCTTCTGGAAGGGCTGGAGACGCTCGATCAGTGGCCCGAAAAGGTCCGCCTGATGCAGGAGAACTGGATCGGCAAGTCCAAGGGCCTCAACCTGACCTTCAATCTGGTCGGTGGTGCCGACGGCATCGACGTCTATACGACGCGGCCCGACACGCTTTATGGCGCAAGCTTCGTCGCCATTGCGGCCGACCATCCGCTGGCGCAGGCGCTCGCCGAAAATGCGCCGCGCCTTCAGGACTTCATCGAGGACTGCAAGAAAGGCGGCACGACCGCCGTCGAGATCGAAACGGCGGAGAAGAAGGGCTTCAACACCGGCCTGTCGGTCGAACATCCGCTCGATGCGAGCTGGCATCTGCCCGTCTATGTCGCGAACTTCGTGCTGATGGATTACGGCACGGGCGCGGTGTTCGGCTGCCCCGCGCATGACCAGCGCGACCTTGATTTCGCCCGCAAATATGATTTGCCGGTGCGCCGCGTGGTGGCCGAAGGCGACAATGACGACATCACGTTTGACGGCGATGTGGCCTATACCGGGCCGGGCCGCATCGTGAATTCGCACTGGCTCAATGGCATGACGGTCGATGAGGCGAAGGCCGCCGTCATCGCCAAGGCGCAGCATGAAGGCTGGGGCGAAGGCCAGACGCAATATCGCCTGCGTGACTGGGGCGTGTCGCGCCAGCGTTACTGGGGCACGCCAATCCCCATCATCCACTGCGACTTCTGCGGCGTGCTGCCCGTGCCGCGCAGCCAGCTGCCGGTGAAGCTGCCTGAGGACGTCACCTTTGACGTGCCGGGCAATCCGCTCGACCGGCATCCGACGTGGAAGAACGTCCCCTGCCCCAATTGCAAGGAACCGGCGCGGCGGGAGACCGATACGCTCGATACCTTCGCCGATTCGAGCTGGTACTTCATCCGCTTTGCAAGCCAGCCCGACGACAAGCCCTTCGACCGCGAAGAGGCCGAGGCCTGGCTGCCCGTTGGCCAGTATATCGGCGGCATCGAACACGCGATCCTCCATCTGCTCTACGCCCGATTTTGGACGCGCGCGCTGGAACGGATCGGCAAGATCGGCATCACCGAGCCTTTCGCCGCGCTCTTCACGCAGGGCATGGTCACGCACGAGACCTACAAATCGCCCGAAGGCGCGTGGCTGAGCCCTGAAGAGGTCAGGATCGCCGGCGAGGTCGTGACGACGCTCGACGGCGCGCCGGTGACGCGCGGCCGCATCGAGAAGATGTCCAAGTCCAAGAAGAATGTCGTCGATCCCGATCCGATGTTCGATCAGTACGGCGCCGACGCCGTGCGCTGGTTCATGCTGTCGGACAGCCCGCCCGAGCGCGATCTGGAATGGTCGGAAAGCGGCATCGAGGGCACCTGGCGCTTCGTGAACCGCATCTGGCGCCTGTTCGACACGGTCGAGGACGCGACGGGCGGCGACAAGGCCATCGACAAGCTGCTCCACAAGGCGATTGCCGGGATCGCCACCGACATTGAGGCGCTGACCTTCAACAAGGCGGTCGCCAAGGTCCATGAGCTGGTCAACGCGATCGAAAAGGCCCCGTCCAGCGCGTCGCGCACGACCGCCATCCGCACACTCGCGCGCCTGATCGCCCCGATGCTGCCGCATCTGGCCGAAGAAGGCTGGGCGAAGATGGGCGGCGAAGGCCTTGTCGCAACGCAGCCCTGGCCGGACCATGACCCCGCGCTGCTCGTCGATGACGAGGTGACCATCGCGGTCCAGGTCAATGGCAAGCTGCGCGATACGCTGACGGTCGCCAAGGACATGGATAAGGACGCGCTTCAAGCGCTGGCGCTGGGCTCGGAAAAGATCATCCGCACGCTCGATGGCGCGAGCCCGAAGAAAGTCATTGTCGTGCCGGGGCGCCTCGTTAACATCGTCGCATGAGCCGCCTTGTCGTCCTTGCCTTTGCGCTGTTCCTGTCCGCCTGCGGGCTGAAGCCGCTTTACGGCGGTGGCGCTCAGGGCGCGGCGGGCCAGTTGCTCGGCGCTGTCGAGGTGCCTGCCATTCCGGGCAAGGCCGGATGGCTGATGCGCGATTCGCTCGTACGACGGCTTGGCGCTGTAGCCGAAGGGCAGAAGCGTTACCGGCTTGATGTCGAACTCGATGATCAGATCACCGGCTTTGGCGTGCGCCGCGACGATGTCGTCACGCGCGAACGCCGTTCGCTGCGCGCCCGTTACAAGCTTGTCGATCTGGCGAGCGACACCGTCGTCCTGGATGCGACAGCGGGGACGGACGCCGGGATCGACGTGGTCTCGTCCGAATATGCAACCGTCGCCGCCGAAAACACCGCGCTCGAACGGCTGAGCGACATTGTCGCCGACCAGATCGTCGCGCGGCTGGCACAGCAGGCGGCGGCGTCCGGCGCGAAGTGAAGGGCACCGAGACCGAAACCCCGCGCGCGCTCGATTCCGCCGACGCGCGCTTTCGTTTCTTCCTGTTGTACGGCCCCGATGAAGCGGGCTCGATCGCCCTGTCGCGCCGGCTTGAACGCGCCATGGGCGCTGACGCCGAACGGATCGACCTTGATGCCGCCACGCTGAAGGCCGATCCCTCCCGTCTCGCAGATGAGGCGGCGAGCATCTCGCTGTTTGGCGGCAAGCGGTGGATCCGCATCCAGCCCGCCGGGGACGAGATTCTGGCCGCCGTCGAAGGCCTTTTGAACGCCGATGTCGCGGGCAACCCCGTCGTCGCCATTGCCGGGGCGCTGCGGCCGACCTCCGGGCTGGTGAAGCTGGCGCTGGCGAGCAAGGCGGCGCTGGCGCATCAGAGCTATGAACCCAAGCTCAAGGACATTCTCCAGATTGCCGATGCGCTGGCGCGTGAGGCGGGTCTGCGCCTGTCGCGCGACGTGAGCCGCGCGCTCGTCACTGCGTGCAACAATGACCGGTCGATCATGGCGCAGGAGATCGAAAAGCTCGCTCTGTATCTGGACGCCGCACCTGACCGGCCCACCGAGGCCACCGAGGCCGATTTCGCCGCGATCAGCGCCGAAAATGTCGAAGGCGAATTCTCCAAGGTGGTCGACGGCGTGATGGGCGGACACCCGGATCGCGCCGCCGCTGAGCTGGGCCGCCTTGCCCAGTCGGGATCATCGGCCATCCCGATCCTGCGTTCGCTGTTCAAGCGGGCGACGCTGCTGATGTCGCTGCGCCGCGAAGTCGAAACCGGGCGTGACCCCGCAGACGTGGTCGAAGCGCGCGGCAAGGCGATCTTCTGGAAGGAAAAGCCAGCCATCACCGATCAGGCGGGACGCTGGACAAGCGCCCGCCTCGCCACGCTGGCCGACCGCATCCTCCAGACCGAACGCGCGCTGAAGGCGTCGGGCTCCGCAGGCGAGATCCTCGCCGAGGCCGAACTCATCACCATTGCGCGCGCGGCAACGCGGCGGCGGTAAACTCTCCCACCTTCTCTCTCGACGCCTGCGCTCACCCTGAGCTTGTCGAAGGGTGTCGGCGCCGAGGCTTCGACAGGCTCAGCCTGAGCGCTCGCTTCGCTGTCCAACGAAAAAGGCCCGCCCCGGACGTCCGGAGCGGGCCCTTTCCAATGGCAGGTCCGATCAGATCAGAACTTGCGACGGACGGTCACGCCATAGGTGCGCGGTTCGCCGAGGAAGAAGCCATAGAGCTGGCTCGACGAAGCGGCGAGGCCCTGACGCACGCCGTTGGTCGATCCGCTGCCCTGAAGCGGCACGTCAAAGGCGATCTGCTGGTAGTCGACGTTGAACAGGTTCTGGGCCCAGAATTCGATGCCCCAGCCATTGTCCGCACCATGGACGCCGAGACGGGCATTCACGACCGTGTAGCCGTCCTGCGCCTTTTCATAGTCGAGGTCCGACCCGGTGTTGAGATCACTGGTGTTACGGAAGTCGACATAGGCAAGGCCGGTCAGGCCGCTCGAACCGAGTTCAGGCGTCCAGGTGATCGCACCCGTCGTCACGAACTGTGCCGAGTTGGACATGCGCGCGCCCGGCAGCTGGAAGAAGGCCGGCGAGAGCGAACCGGTCGTGTTCGTGATGTTGGTGTTGCCGAACAGATTGTCGGCATAGCGCGTGTCGGCATAGGTCAGGCCAAGGTTGACCGACAGGGCGCGGACCGGGCGGATCGAGGCTTCGAATTCGAGACCCTTGGAGATGATCCCGGCCTTTTCCTTGCCCGTGCAGGCGCTGTTGCCGGCAATGCCATCCGAATCCGACGCATTGCCACCCGACAGCGTGTCGCAGCCGCGCACGTTTTCGACGACGAAGTTGACGCCGTTGAACGTGTTGAGCTGGAAGCTGCCGAACTTCTGGTAGAAGGCGGCGACGTTCAGGTCGAACTTGCGGCCGTCATATTTGAAACCGACTTCATAGGCATCGACCGTTTCGGGTTCGAAGGTCAGCGCCTGCGTGTTGATGACGCTGCCATCAATGGCCCGGTTGCCGTTCGCATTGCCCGTGCGGCCAAGGCGATAGAGGCTGTTGCGGTCAAGGTTGAAGCCACCGGCCTTATACCCGCGCGAGAAGCTCGCATAGGTCAGCACGTCGTCGGTCGGCTTGAAGCTGAGGACGGCGGTGCCCGTGAACTTGTTCTCCTTCTTGACTGCATTGTCCTGCGCAAAGCTGCCGTTCGGGATCGACGGGATGATGCAGGCGAGCTGGCCCGTGCCGTAAAGCGGGTGCGCCGTCGGCAGCGCCGAGAGCGTGCGGCACATGACGTTGTTGTCGCTGAACGACGCGTCGAGCGTCTTCTTTTCGTTGGTGTAGCGCACGCCCACCGTCAGCGAGAGCTTGTCCGTGATGCTCAGCGTGTTGTGCGTGAACAGTGCCCAGTTGCGGCTGTTCTGCTTGTAGCTGTCGCGCACCTGCACGCCCTGCAGCGTCAGCGGGGCCGTCGGGCTCAGCAGCGCGCCGACCACGGCATAGCCGGGGAAGGTCGGGCTGGAGAGGCGCGTCAGCGCATCGGCATAGCGCGTATAGTCCGCGCCATAAGCGAGGTTGTCGTTGAGCGTCAGGTCTTCATTGGCGAAATAGCCGCCGACGAGCCAGTCGAGCTTGTCTGCAAAGGCATTGCCCTGCAGGCGGACTTCCTGCGTGAAGGTCGAGAACTTCTGGTTGGCGGTCCCGTCATCTTCGCGGTGGAGGATGTCGAGGTTGTTGAAGTCGGCGTCCTGCCCGCGCAGCCAGCGCCAGTCACGATAGGCGGTGATCGAGGTCAGCTTGGCGCCGCCCAGATCGTAGTTGAGTTCACCCGACACGCCCCAGTCACGCACGTCGCCGCGATAGGACTGGCCCGTCGTGATCGAGGTGTTGCGGACGAACGGGCTGTCATTGATGATGCCGCCCAGACCGCGCAGGACCGCCGCAATCGGGCTCGCTGTACGGTTGATCGTCCCACCGGCCCCTGCCGTCACCAGCGAGGCGGGGTAATAGGTCGCCGCACAGCATTCTTCCTTGCGGTCCGAATAGTCGGCGATCAGGCGGAAGGACAGATCGCTCGACGGTTCGAACATGATCTGGCCACGCAGCAGATAGCGGTCGCGCCCGTTGACGGTGCGGCCCGAAACGACGTCGGTCAGGAAGCCGTCGCGCTTGGAATAGATGCCGTCCAGACGGGCCGACACGGTGTCGCTCACCGGGCCGGTGATGCCGCCGACAACGCGCAGCGCGTCATAATTGCCATAGGTCGCTTCGAGCACGCCGCCAAAGTCGTTCGACGGCTTGGCGGTGATGACGTGGATCAGACCGGCCGACGCATTGCGGCCGAACAGCGTGCCCTGCGGGCCACGCAGAACTTCGATCCGGTCAATCGCGCCAAGTTCGGTCAGGCCGACGCCCGCACGGTTGCGGTAAACGCCGTCGACGAAGGTCGCGACCGAGCTTTCGAGGCCGGGATTGTCACCGACCGTGCCGATGCCACGAATACGCGCACCGCCACCGGCCGCTTCGGACGAGGTCGAGGAGACGAGCAGCGACGGCGACAGCTGGTTGAGCTGACGGATGTCCGATGCGCCCGAGCGGGCCAGCGTCTCTGCGCCCACCGCCGACACGGCAAGCGGCACGTCCGACAGCTGCTGTTCGCGGCGGGTGGCCGTGACGATGATTTCGCCATCATCAACAGTCGCGGCGTCAGCCTGCGGCGGGGTGGCCGCGTCCTGCGCATATGCGGGAACGGAAAGCGCGGCAAAGGCTGCCGACGCCAGCAAGATAGTCTTTTTCATTGTGGACATCCTCAGATGAAAAGGGGGTTGAAACAATGTGTTCTGTTGTGCGGCCCAGATAGTCCGCTTCGGCAGGATTGCCAGTGGCCCAAAGGGCATTTTCCGGAGATTTCCGCCGCATTGCGGCAGATATGCAACAGTTTGTCAGCAAGACATCCGGGCACAAAAAGGGGCAGGCCCGCGCGTGCTGGCCCACCCTTTTTCGTTACAGTCCGAAAAGCCGCGTCGGGCTTATTTCGGCGCCAGCACCATGAGCATCTGGCGGCCTTCCATGCGCGGATATTGTTCGACCTTGGCCTCTTCGGCCATGTCTTCCTGCACGCGCTGGAGGAGCTTCATGCCGAGCTGGCCATGCGCCAGTTCGCGACCGCGAAAGCGCAGCGTGACCTTCACCTTGTCACCTTCGCCGATGAACTTGTGCATCGCGCGCATCTTCACTTCATAATCGTGGTCGTCGATGTTCGGACGCATCTTGATCTCCTTGATCTCCTGCGTCTTCTGCGACTTGCGCGCGGCGTTGGCCTTTTTCTGGGCCTCGTACTTGAACTTGCCGATATCGAGGAATTTCGCGACGGGCGGGTCCGCGTTCGGCGAGATTTCGACCAGGTCAAGGCCGACTTCGGCTGCCTGTTCGATCGCTTCGCGGGTGTACATCACACCCAGATTTTCGCCGTTCTCGTCAATCACGCGCACCTTGGGCGACACGATGAATTGATTGAAACGCGGTCCGTTCATCGGCGCAGGGCCAGGGCCCATGGGGCGCCGGGGGGTCATCGGAGGGATAAGCAAAACTCCATTGTTGATCTCGAGTGCGCGCGATCTATCGCGAATCGGGCCGCGCGGGAAGAGGATTCGGCCCGGTCCGTCGTCATTTGCGTCACAGCTGTGGCCTTGCTGCTGCACTCCCGGCGGGGCTCAGAGCGTCCGCAGCGCCTCCGCTGGACGTGCCCGGAGTACTGGCACCGCCCCGATCAGACCCATCAGCAAGGTGCCGAAGCCACCGGCGGCAACGGTGCCGATCACGACCGGCCAGTCGGGCGTCCAGTCCAGCTCGAACACGCGGGTGGTGACATACCAGCCCGCCGTGCTGCCGATGGCGAGGGCGAGGGCAGAGAGCACGGACCCCAGAACCGCATATTCGATCGCCTGCACAAGGAGCACCTGCCCGCGCGTGGCGCCGAGCAGCTTCAGCAGCACGGCGTCATAGCTGCGCGCCCGGCGGGCCGCCGCAATCGCGCCGATCAGGACCGCAATCCCCGCCAGAATCGCGACCGAACCCGCAACTGCAATCGCCGTTGCCAGCTGGTTGAGGAGATCGCCGACCTGCGTGATGACATCCTTGATCCGCACCATCGACACCGCCGGGAAATCGGCCGCCACGGCGCGGCTGACCGCCGCTTCGCGCGCGAGCGGCATGGCGAGTGTCGCCGCATAGGTATAGGGCGCGCCCTGCAGCGAGGCCGGATCGAACACCAGCACATAGTTGAAGCCAAGCGTGTCCCAGTTGATCTCCCGGAACGAGGCGATGCGCGCCTCAACCTCGACCCCCAGAACCGAGACGATGATGCTGTCGCCAATCTTCAGCCCGGCGGCGTGCGCGGCCTCCTGATCGATCGAGACCAGCGGCGGCCCGGCATAATCCTTGGGCCACCATTGCCCCGCCGTCACCCGGCTGCCCGGTGGCACATCGGTCGCGAATGTCAGGCCCCGGTCTCCGCGCAGGAACCAGGCATTGTCGGGGATATCCTTCATGTCGGCCACGCGTCGGCCCGCAATGGCGACGACCGGGCCGCGCAGATTGGGCACCATCTGGATATCCGCGCCCGGCGCCTTCTGGTCGACAAGCGCGCGGAAGCGCGGGGCATCCTCCTTCGGGATATCGAGCGCGAAGAAACTCGGCGCGCGTTTGGGAATGGTGCTTTCAATCTGCCCGTTGAGGCTGGTCTGGATGACCGCGAGCGTCGCAAACAGGGTGAGGCCAAGGCCAAGCGCGACAACGAGACGCCCCGTCTGCGCACCGGGGCGATGCAGATTGGCGAGCGCCAGCCGGGCAAGTGGCGCCCTGGGCCGGGGCACCCGCGCCGCAATGCCGCGAATGGCGCCGCCCAGCAGCGTCAGCAACACCAGCAGCCCCATCACGCTGGCCACGAACATCGCGGCGAAGGCAGGTTCCCGCGCGCTGGCAATGGCAAGCGCGGCGATCAGCGCGGCGAGCGCGAACATCGCCAGCAGGACGCGCCGTCCGGGCCGACCCGACCCTTCGACGCCGGTGCGGAACAGGTTCGCCGCCGTCACCGCGCGGGCACGGGCCAGAGGGGCCAGCGCAAAGAGCAGCGCGATCAGCAGGCCATTGACGGCCGCTACCGCGAGCGGGAGTGGATAGACATCCAGCCGCGGCGGCACGGGCAGCACGTCTCCGGCAAAGCGGACAATGGCAAAGGGCGTGAGCGCACCGACAACAAGACCGGCCACAACCGCAAGGCCCGCCACGACAACGATCTGCACGAGATAGACGAGGAAGATCGTGCGGCTGTCCGCACCCAGCACCTTCATCGTCGCGATGCTGCCGCGCTTGCCATCAAGCCAGGAGGCAACGCCATTGCCGACACCGATGCCCGCGACCGCGAGCGCGGTCAGCCCGACGAGGGCCAGAAACTGCCCGAGCCGTTCGACAAAGCGCCGCGTGCCGGGCGCACCGTTGGTCCGGTCGCGGACTTCCCAGCCCGCGCCCTTGAACTGCGTGTTGATCGTCTGGGCGGCCGCATCGGGCGTGACGCCGGGCTTCAGCCGGATGCGATAGCTTGCGGAAAAGAGGCTGCCCGGCTGGACAAGCTGCGTTGCGGCGAGACCGTCCATGTCGGCAAGGACGGCAGGGCCGAAGGTGAAGCCGGAACCGGACCGGTCAGGCTCTTCATCAATGATCCCGATGACCCGGAAATCCGCCTCGCCCATGCGGAAGCGGTCGCCAGGCTTGAGCCCCAGCCGCTCGGACAGCCCTTCGGCAATGGCAACGTCACGGCCCTTAGGACGCGCAGCAACCGCGCCGGGTTTGAGCGCGAGCTGGCCATAAAGCGGATAGGCCGCATCGACGCCCTTGAGTTCCGACAGCAGCGAATTGCCCGTCTCCGGACGGATCGCCATCGCCCGCATCCGCACGACTTCCGACACGGTGCCGAGCTTGGCAAAGGTCGCGCGTTCGGCCGGGTCGGCCTGCCGCTGGGCCGCCTCAAACTGCACGTCACCGCCCAGGATCAGCTGCCCGCGTTCGGACAGGCCGCCGAGGATCGCACTCGACAGGCTGCCAATCCCCGCAAGAGCGGCGACCCCCAGGAACAGGCAGACGGCCAGCAGCCGCAAGCCCGCCCGGGAGCCGCGCAGATCACGCAGCGCAAGGCGCCAGATCAGGCTCACGCCTTCTTGGAGGCGATCCAGGCGTCGACCTGCTCTTCGAGCACATCGAGCGGCACCGGCCCGTTCTTGAGCACGACGTCATGGAAGCCGCGGATGTCGAACTTGTCGCCCAACGCCGCCTGCGCCTTGTCGCGCAGCGCGCTGATCTTCAGGCGGCCGACCATGTAGGCCGTGGCCTGCCCCGGATAGATGATGTACCGCTCGATCGCCTTGACGATGCCCCCCGGTGCGTCGGCCGAATTGTCCTCGACATATTTGATCGCCTGTTCCCGCGTCCAGCGCTTGTGATGCAGGCCGCTGTCGACGACGAGCCGGATCGCGCGGTGCAGTTCAAGCTGAAGCCGCCCGAAATCGCGATAGGGATCCTTGTAGAGGCCCATGTCCTTGGCGAGCTTTTCCGAATAGAGGCCCCAGCCCTCCGTATAGGCGGTGAAGCCGCCAAAGCGCCGGAAGGGCGGCATGTCGGTCAGCTCGGTCTGGATCGTGCGCTGGAGGTGATGGCCCGGAAGGCCTTCATGATAAAACAGCGCCTCAACCTCGGTCAGCGGCATGTCCGCCATGTCGTAGAGGTTGGCATAATAGGTGCCGGGACGCGACCCGTCGGGCGACGGACCCTGATAAAAGGCCTTGCCCGCCGACTTTTCGCGGAACGCCTCGACGCGCTTCACGACCAGCGGCGCCTTGGGCAGGATGCCGAAATATTGCGGCAGCAGCGCGGTCACGTCCGCCTTCGCCTTTTCGGTTTCAGCGAGATATTGCGCGCGGCCTTCCTCGGTGTTGGGCGCGTAGAAACGCTTGTCCTCGCGCATGAACTTGAAGAAGGCCGACAGGTCACCCTGAAAGCCCGTTTTCTTCATGATCTCGCGCATTTCGCCATGGATGCGCGCGACCTGATCGAGGCCCAGCTGATGGACCTGATCGGGCGTCATGTCGGTCGTCGTATAGTTCTTGAGCAGCTGGGCGTAATAGCCCGCGCCATCCTTGAACCGCCACACGCCGTCATCGGTACCGGCGAGCTTTTCCTGCCGCTCCATCTCGGTCACGAGCTCGACATAGGCCGGCTTCACGGACGTGAGCAGCGCATCGGCCCCGGCCTGGATCAGCGCGTCCTTTTCCGCCTGCGGAATGTTGAGCTTCGTCACCTTTTCCTTCAGGTCCGCATAAAGCGGCGCCTCGGTCGCGATCTTGGTGAACGGGAAGCCGGAGACGACGTTCTTCGCATCGGCGATGACATAGGGGTAGACCCATTTGGGCGGCATGATGCCCTGCGCCGCGCGCGCCTTGGACTGTTCGGTCGCCTGACGCAGGGCAGTGCCCAGCCCCTTCAGGCGGCTGACATAGGCCTCGGCATCGGCCTTCGTGTCGACGCGGTGAATATTGATAAGGAAGGCAGGCAGCTCGCTCTGCGCGCCGTTCATCTGGTCATAGACATAGCCATAGCCGCGATACTTATAGCTGGCGTCCGACCGTTCGCGGACCTTTTCGAACAGGCGGTAGGAAAGGCGGCTTTCAGGCGAGAGCTTGGCCGGATCAAAGCGCGTGCGCATCTCCTTGAGCGCCGCCATCTCCGCTGCATGGTCGCGCGCTTCGGCAGCGTCGGTAAAGTCATCCCACTTGCCATAATCGGCATCCTTGATCCCGCGATAGGATTTGGACAGCGGAGAGCGGGCCAGCTGATCCGCATCGAACTTTTCAAAGAACGCCTTCAGTTCGGCATCCTGCGTCGCGGCCGGTGCGGAGGCCGCGGCCATATGGGCGCTGTGATCATGCTGGGCAAAGGCCAGCTGCGGGGAAGACATCAGGGCGAGAACGGATACGGCGATGAGCGAACGACGCATGGAAATCTCCTTCATGGTATGACCCTGTCCTAGCAACTGCGGCGCAAAAGGGCGGACGCGCACCTGACATTGGTCGAAGCGCAACCGCGCTTCATCGAACGGCGGCCCGCGTGTCGGAGATGACGTGACCGTCCTGCATCTCCACAACGCGCGCGCACCGGGCGGCCAGCCCGGCATCATGCGTGATGATGAACAGCGTCGCGCCCGTCTCGGCCTGACGGGCGAACAGCAGATCCATGATCGCAGCCCCGGTATGTGCATCAAGATTGCCGGTCGGTTCATCGGCGAACAGGATTTCCGGGCGCGGCGCGAGCGCGCGGGCGATCGCCACGCGCTGCTGCTCCCCGCCCGACAGCTGCACCGGATAATGGCCCGTGCGCCCGGCAAGGCCGACCCGCTCCAGCTCAGCCGCCGCGCGCCCGAACGGATCGTCGCGCCCGGCAAGTTCAAGCGGCACGGCCACATTTTCCAGCGCAGTCATCGTGGGCAGCAGGTGGAAGGCCTGCAGGATCACCCCGATGCGGCCGCGCCGCGCCTTGGCCAGCCCATCTTCATCAAGCGTGCCGAAATCCTGACCGCCGGTTTCGATCGTGCCCCCCGTCGCGCGCTCGAGACCGGCAAGCACTGCCATCAGCGACGACTTGCCTGACCCGGAAGGGCCGAGCAGCGCGACCGTCTCGCCTTTGCGGACATCAAGGTCGATGCCCTTCAAAATGTCGACGCGCGCCTCCCCCGTCCCCAGAGAGAGGGTGACATTGCGCGCATTCATCACAATATGGGGAGAAGCATCGGTTTCGGTTTCAGGCACGGAAGAGCTTTCTGATGAAGCGTTTCGCAACATATGGGTCCGCTTGGGCATTTCTCCAAGCGCTGCTTCTTCTTTTCGCCAGCCCGGCGATGGCGCGCGAAAAGCTCGTCCTGGCCTTTGGGGACAGTCTGACCGCCGGATATGGTCTGGCGGCAGGCCAGTCCTTCCCCGCCCAGCTCCAGTCTTCCCTGCGCAAACAGGGGCTTTCGGTGCGCGTCCACAATGCCGGGGTCTCGGGTGAGACGACAGCGGCAGGCCGGGCCCGGCTCAACTGGGTGCTCGCCAGCCTCAAGGTGAAGCCCGATCTCGTGATCCTCGAACTCGGCGCCAATGACATGCTGCGCGGCCTGCCGCCCGCACAGGCGAGGGCGAACCTTGATGCGATGCTGACCGAGCTCAACAAGCGCAAGGTGCCTGTGCTGCTCGCCGGGATGCGGGCGTCGTTCAACCTCGACAAGACCTACCGCGCGCAGTTTGACGGCATGTATCCTGCGCTCGCCAGAAAGCACCGGGTGCGCTTCTATCCCTTCTTCATGGAAGGCGTGGCCGGCAACCGGGCGCTCCTTCTGAAGGACCAGCTGCACCCGACCGCGCCCGGTGTCGCCATCATCGTGCGGCGCATCCAGCCGATGGTGTCAGCCGCGCTGCGTTAGGTCTCAACGTCTGAGAGGTATCCAACGACGTCCGTTCGTGTCGAGCGAAGTCGAGACACCTCGTGCCGCAAGTACGTCCCTCGACTGCGCTCGGGACGAACGGGAAACCACGTCAGCCGCGCTGCGCTAACGCGGCAGCGACCTGAGGCAGGCGCTCCTTTCCGAAGAACATCTCATCGCCCACGAAGAAGGTCGGGATCCCGAAAGCGCCGCGCGCGACGGCACGTTCGGTATTGGCGATGACGTCGGCCTTCACGTCATCCGAATCGGCCAGCGTGAGCAGCGCCACGCTGTCATGGCCCGCCGTCTCCAGCACCTGCGCCAGAACATCACGGTCGGACAGGTTCTTCTCTTCTTCCCACATCGCCGTCAGCAGCGTTTCGATGACGGCCGGCTGGATGCCCAGCCGCGCGGCGCCCGTCATGACGCGGACGGCCGTCAGGCTGTTGGGCGGGAAGTGCGGGTTCATCCGGAACTTCGTTAGCTTGTGCGCGTCGATGAAGCGCTGAAACTCCAGCTGATCATAAGCGACCTTGGCGGGGACATCCGCATAGACCATCCAGGGCGGCCGGTTGCCCGTGGCCTTCATCAGCCCGCCGAGCAGGACGGGCACATAGACGGCGGCCGCCCCGGTCTGCGCGCAGAAGTCCGGGAGGACGCGGTGGACGAGATAGCCATTGGGCCCAGCCACATCGAAGAGAAATTCAAACATCTTGGTCATTGGGTCACCAGCTTTCGGTCCAGGGCCTGAGGTCAAGTTCATGCGTCCAGGCGCTGCGATGCTGCTTGTGGAGCGTCACATAGGCCGCCGCAATCGCATCGGGCGAGAGGACGCCGTCCTTTGCCTTCAGCGCGTCAAAGTCGGGGCGGAGACCGCGCACAAATTCGGTGTCGATCCCGCCATCGATGATGCTGTGCGCCACATGGATGCCCTGCGGCCCCAGTTCGCGCGCCATCGACTGGGCGAGCATCCGCAGCGCGGCCTTTGCGCCGGAGAAGGCGGAGAAGCCCGTGCCCCCGCGCAGGCTTGCCGTGGCGCCGGTGAAGATGATCGTCCCGGTCCCGCGCGGGACCATGTGGCGCGCGGCCTCGCGGCCCATCAGGAAGCCGGCAAAGGCCGCCATTTCCCAGACCTTGCGATAGACCTGCGCCGTCGTGTCGCGGATGCCGAAGCGGACATTGGCGCCGATGTTGAAGACGGCGACGTCAATAGCCCCGATCTCGGCCTCGATCGTATCGACCATCTGGACGACTTCGTCCTCGATCCGGGCATCGCCGGGAAAGGCGCGCGCCTCATGGCCCGCCTCGCGGATCGATTGGGCAAGCGCCTCAAGCTGGTCGGCATTGCGGGCGCGGCGGTTGACGCAGGCGACATAGCCTTCGGCGGCGAACGCCCGCGCGACGGCCGCACCTGTCGCATCTCCGGCACCGACAATCAGGGCGGCTTTGGCCATCGCACTCTCCTTCGCCGCCTTGGGTAGCAACGAAGGACGGTCAGGTCACGCGCTTCGGCTGTCAGGCCTTCTCAAGCGTGCACTGCAAGGGATGCTGGTTCTGCCGGGCATAGTCGATGACCTGGCTGACCTTGGTCTCGGCGACCTCATAGGTGAAGGTGCCGCACACACCGACGCCCTTTTGATGGACGTGGAGCATCACGCGGGTGGCTTGTTCCAGATCCATTTTGAAGAAGCGCTGCAGGCAATGGACGACGAATTCCATCGGCGTGTAATCGTCGTTGAGCATGAGAACGCGATAGGGTTGCGGCTTCTTGGTCTTGTCGCGCGTCTTGGTCGCGACGCCGAGGCCGGTGCCGTTTCCATCCTTGTCGGGCGTATCTGACATGATCGTGCGCATGGTCTTCTTTGAATATGGCATGTGACGGCCCAAGGGCAAGCCGCCGCTATGGATAACGAACGAAAAAGGGCCGCCCCGGTTTCCCGGCGCGGCCCCCTTTTCCCTCGGGAGAGGGATTGGGTCGGCTTAGGCGGCGAAGCGCGCCTTGAGCTGTTCCGTTGCCGCCGCATAGCGGTTCTGGAGCGGCTGGGCGATTTCACCGGCCAGCTTCATGTAGAACTCGGTCGACTTCGAGAAGTCGGCGACGACGGCGTCAAACTGGCTGCGCGCGAATTCGGCCTGCGCCTTCATCAGGTCAACCGGCGACTGCATCGCGGCGAGCGACTTCATGTGCGTCGTCGTGGCTTCCCAGTTCTTCTTGCCGAGTTCGACATTGTGCTGGGCGACGTCCTGCAGGCCCTTGGCTGCAGCCTTGCCCGACGCGACGACAGCTTCGAGGTTCGCCTTCTGGAACTCGAGCGCTTCCTTCGACAGTTCGCCGCTCTTTTCAAAAGCGGTCTTCGCCTTGGCGGTCATGTCGTGAAACATGGTGGCAGCCTTGGCGCCCATGTCGGCAGTGGTGTTGGTGGTTTCTTCGGTCATCGTCACAAATCCTTGTTCTGAGGCCGGTGCCGTAGGCACGGGCGAGTCTGCGCCTGAAATGACAGGCTTCGGAGCCTTGGCCCCGCTTGCCGCCTTGCGACGGCTGGCTGCTTTCGCTGCCCCCTTATCTGGTACGGAAGTCGTCATGTTGCGATGCACAATATTCGAAGTGCCGCCGATGTGCAAGCATTTTTTGTGCGCTGCAACATAACTGAAAGATTGCGGCGCAAACCGCCAGTTTCAGGCCATTTTCCGGCGATAGAGAAACTCGTCGTCGCGGTGGCTGCCGACCATGAAATAGGTGTCGGCGATCCATTCAAACCCGTATCGGTGGTAGAATCGCTGCGCGCGCGCATTTTCGGCCCAGACCGAAAGGATGATTTCATCGGCCGCGCGCGCGTCGGCTTCGACAAGGACCCAGTCCATCAGCGCCTGGGCAACGCCTGCGCCCTGATGCGTCGCCATGAGGTAGAGCTGCTTCAGCTCGACAACGGTGCGGTCGCCGGGATGATAGTCGAGCGAGACATCAAGGCCGAGCTTGCAATAGCCGACCAGCTGCCCGTCCGCCTCCGCCACGCGGAACAGATAGCGCGGACTGGCGAGCTGCGCGGCAACGACGTCGGGCGCGTAGACGTCTTCGAGAAAGGCGGCGAGATCCTCCGGGCGATAGAGATGTCCGAAGGTCTCGACAAAGCTGTTGCGTCCAAGCGCCGCGAGCGCCGCCGCCTCATGGGCGGCGGGCGCCCGATAGACGATCATGCCGCCGTCGGAAGCGTCAGGGCTTCATAACGGTCGAGGTGCCAGTCGGCCGAACCGAACTGCCCCTCAATCATCGTCGCCCGCTTGAAGTAATGGCCGATCGCCAGTTCCTGCGTGATGCCGATGCCGCCATGCGTCTGGATGGCATTCTGCCCGACGAACTTGGCCGAGCGCGACACCTTGGCCTTGGCGAGGCTGACGACCGCCTTGCGCTCTTCGGCCGGCAGGTCGAGCTTCAGCGTTGCCATCAGCGTCATCGACATGATCTGTTCGACTTCGAGGAACATGTCCGCCATGCGGTGCTGGAGCACCTGGAAGCGGCCGATCGGCTGACCGAACTGCTGGCGCTGCTTCGAATAGTCGAGCGTGCCTTCATGCAGCTTGCGCGTGACGCCGCAGGCCTCGCCGCACACAGCGACCGTCGCTTCGTCGACGATCTTTTCGATGAGGTCGATGCCCCCCGACAGCAGGGCATCGCCGGGGATGGCGACGTTTTCGAAATAGACTTCCGACGCCTGGAAGCCGTCAACCGTCGGATAGTCGCGCCGGGTGATGCCGGGCGTGTTCGCGTCGATCAGGAACAGCTCGACGCCGGCCCGCTCACGCTGGCTGCCGCCGGTGCGCGCGGTGACGAGCAGATGCGTCGCCCAGGGGGCGGCATAGACGACCGACTTGTGCCCGTTGAGCACATAGCCCGCGCCGTCCTTCTTCGCGGTAGTCGTGACATTGGCGAGGTTGTAGCGGCCCTTCGGCTCGGCATAGGCAAAGCCGATGATGACGTTGCCGCCGATGATTTCGGGGATCACGGCATCGGCCAGTGCGCCGCCCGACGCCTTCAGAGCCCCGCCGCCGATCACGACCGTCTGGAGATAGGGCTCGATCGCGATGACATTGCCCAGTTCTTCCATCATGATCATGTTTTCAAGCGCACCGCCGCCAAGGCCGCCCTGCTCCTCGGAAAAGGGCGCGGACAGGATGCCGAGTTCAGTCGCAAGCGCGCGCCAGATACCCGGATCACGGCCGGCGCTGCTGGCAATCATCTTCTTGCGCGTTTCAAAATCATAGGTGTCGGCGAGGAAACGGGCGAGCGTGTCGCGCAGCATGTCCTGCGTGTCGGTATAGTTGAAATCCATGTCTTGCCTCTCTCCAGATCAGGGTCCCTTCCCGCGGGAAGGGCTGGGGGTGGACTTGTGGCGCCCAAATACGGGCTGCGCTTGCTCCACCCCTGTCCCCTCCCGCAGGCGGGAGGGGAGAAGGTTGTTAAAGCCCCAGCACCATCTTCGCGATGATGTTGCGCTGGATCTCGTTCGACCCGCCATAGATGGTGGTCTTGCGCATGTTGAAATAGCTGGGCGCTGCACGATTGGCATATTCGGGGCCAATCGGATGCTCATTGTCGCCTTCGCCAAAGCCGCGGAAATAGGGCGCGCCATAATGGCCCGCCGCTTCCAGCGTCAGTTCCGTGATGCGCTGCTGGATTTCGGACCCCTTGATCTTGAGGAGGCTCGATTCCGGCCCCGGGCCCTTGCCCGACGCCTCACCCGCGAGCGTGCGCAGTTCGGTATATTCGAGCGCGGTCAGATCCATTTCCAGTTCGGCCACCTTGCGGCGGAAGAACGGATTGGCGAGCAGCGGCCGATCATCGTCCATCTCGGTCTTGGCGATTTCCTTGATCCGTTCGACACCGCGCTTCGAGGCGGCAACACCGGCAATGCCCGAGCGTTCGTGCGCGAGGAGGAACTTGGCGCAGGTCCAGCCCTTATTTTCCTCATACACGCGGTTTTCGACCGGAACGCGCACGTCTTCGAGCCAGACTTCGTTGACTTCATGCTCACCGCCGAGCGTGATGATCGGGCGGACTTCGATGCCCGGCGTCTTCATATCGACGAGGAGGAAGCTGATGCCTTCCTGCTGCTTGCCTTCCGGATTGGTCCGGACAAGGAAGAAGCCCCAGTCGGCATGCTGCGCCATCGTCGTCCAGGTCTTCTGGCCGTTGACGACATAGTGATCGCCATCGCGGACCGCCTTGGTGCGCAGCGAGGCGAGGTCGGAGCCCGAACCGGGTTCCGAATAGCCCTGACACCACCAGTCCTCGCCCGACAGGATGCGGGGCAGGAACTTGGCTTTCTGTTCGGGCGTGCCGAAGGTGTAGATGACCGGGCCGACCATGGTGAGGCCGAACGGCATCAGGCGGATGCAGTCCGCCCGCGCGGTTTCTTCCGACCAGATGTAGCGCTGCGTCGGCGTCCAGCCGGTGCCGCCATATTCGACCGGCCAGGCCGGGGCCACCCAGCCCTTCTTGGCCAGCACCTTGTGCCAGCTCAGGAAATCTTCCTTGGAAAGCTCATCGCCTTCATCCTGCTTGCCACGCAGTTCGGCGGGATAGTTCTCCGCAATGAAGGTGCGGACCTCATCGCGGAAGGCAATCTCTTCGGGGCTGAATTCAAGATTCATCGGACAGACTCCAGGTAACCTCTCTTGACGAACGGATAGGAACAGTTGACGTTAACGTCAATCGGGGCAACGCGCTATTTTGCGGGATATGCCCGAAAGGGAGATGCACATGGACGAGTGGCGCCGGGGCTGGCCGGTTGTGGCAGGCGCAGCGCTTGCCGCGGCGACGGGGATCAACCTCCTCTACTACGTCTTCAGCATCTTCATTCCGCCGCTTCAGCAAGAGACCGGATGGACGCTCGGGCAGTTCAGCCAGCTGCAGGCGCTGGTCGGGCTCGGGTCGCTGACGGCCCCCGCCGTCGGCTGGGCGATGGACCGCCACGGCGTGCGCCCCGTCTATGCAATGGGCATGGCAATGCTGACGCTGCTGTTCCTGACCATCGCCGTCCTGCCCTTCGTGCCGACGCTGTTTGGCGTCATGGTGTTCATCACCGGGCTGATCGGGGTGTGGACGTCGTCCATGGCCTATACCCGCGCGGTCGCGGGCTGGTTTCACCACAACAGGGGCATGGCGCTTGCGCTCGCGGCCACCGGCCTGTCGCTCTCCGCCGTGCTGATGCCGCCGCTGTTCGGGCTGGTGATCGATACGCAGGGCTGGCGCGCGGGCTATGTCCTGCTCGCCGCACTGAGCGGGCTTATCGGCGTGCCGGCCATCCTCTTCCTTCTGAAAGGGACGCCCGATCCGCGCCACGCCCCGGCCGACCCCGAAGACACCGACCCGTCGGTCTTGCGCTCCCCCGCCTTCTGGCTGCTGGTCGCCAGCATGTTCTGCCTTAACCTGCCGGGATCGGGCATGTTGAGCCAGATGGTCCCCATGATGCTGGAAGAAGGGATCAGCGCGCGGACGGCAGCGCTCGGCATCTCGGCCTTTGCCGCCGGGCAGGTCGCCGGGCGGCTCGCCTGCGGTTATCTGCTCGATCGCGCGCATCCCCAGCGCGTCGCCTTTTTCTTCACGCTCGTACCTGCCATCGGCTGCTTCCTGTTGTGGCACCTGACGGGTAGCCCGCTCGTCGCCTTTCTCGCGGTCGCCGCCATCGGCGTGCAGCAGGGCGCGGAGGTGGATGTCTTTGCGTTCTTCGTCGCGCGCCGCTTTGGCCTTGTCCGCTACGGGGCGATCTATGGCTGGATCCAGGTCGCGGCCTGGCTCTCCACCATTGCGGGCGTGCTGAGCTTCGGGAAGGTGCATGACCTCACCGGCAGCTACGCGATGTTCCAGCTGGCGGGCGCCTTTGCCTATGCCGCAGGCGCCTGCCTGATCGCGATGGTCAGCCTGCCACCCGTGCGGCGGGCCTGAACGCCCGACCGGGAACGAAACCGCACCTGAAGTCCGTTTGTGTCGAGCGCAGTCGAGACACGTTGTCCGGTGTCTCCATCCCTCGACTTCGCTCGGGACAAACGGGGGTTCGTCCCGCACCTGCGGGCCTGATCAGGCTGCCTTTGCCGCCTTGCGCGGACCCGAGGCCGCGTCGAGCAGCTGCTTTTCAAGCGCTGCGATGCGCGTGCTGCTGGTGATCTTGTCGCCCGTCAGATCGGTCACGTAGAAGGTATCGACCGCGCGTTCCCCGTAGGTCGCGATATGGGCCGAATGGATCGTCACCTTCGCCTCGAACAGCGCATAAGCGAGATCGTAGAGCAGCGCGGGACGGTCGCGGGCATTGGCCTCGATCACAGTGTAGCGGTTGGACGCGCGGTTATCGATCAGGATGTTGGGCGCGATGTCGAACGCCTCGGCCCGCGCGCGCGGCAGCGGGCGGGCGGCGAGCCGCTCGACCAGCTTGGCCCGGTTGGCGAGTGCATCGGCAATCGCCTGTTCGATCCGCTGGAGCTGGTGCACATCGTCGAACGGGCGGCCGATCGGATCCTGCACGAGGAAATTGTCGAGCGCCATGCCGTCACGCGTCGTGTGGATGCGCGCGTCGATGATGCTGCCCCCGGCGAGGTGGATGCCGCCCGCAATGCGGTAGAACAGGCCGGGATGGTCGGCGGCGTAGACGGTGACGAGTGTCGCGCCGCGCGACGGGTAGACGGTGGCCGCAATCGACAGGTCGGCCTTGCCCGCATTGTCGACGTGGCGGGCGTTGCTTTCCAGAACGTCGTCGGGCTCTGCCACCCAATAGGGTTCGGCCAGACGCTTGGTATAGGCGTTGAACTTGGCGGGCGGCCAGGCAAGCGCCTCGGCGAGCAGTTCCTGCTTCAGCCGGACACGGTCGGCACGGCCGCGCTGCTTGTGGCCCAGACGCAGGACCTCTTCGGCCGATTCGAACAGTTCAGACAGCAATTGACGCTTCCAGCTGTTCCAGACGCCCGGCCCCACTGCGCGGATATCAACCACGGTCAGCACCAGCAGCAGGCGGAGCCGCTCTGGCGACTGCACTATGCCGGTAAAGTCGAGCACGGTCTTGAAGTCCGACAGGTCGCGCTTGAACGCGGTCGCCGACATCAGCAGATGCTGGCGGACGAGCCAGGACACGGTTTCGGTTTCCGCCGCCGTCAGCCCGAAGCGCGGACACAGTTTGAGCGCGATCTCCGCCCCCAATATGCTGTGGTCGCCGCCGCGCCCCTTGGCGATGTCATGCAGCAGCACCGCAACATAGAGCACCCGGCGCGACACGACCTGCCGCAGGATCACCGTTGCGAGCGGATGGTCCTCGCCCAGCGCACCTTTTTCAATCCGCGACAAAAGGCCGATCGCGCGGATCGAATGTTCGTCCACCGTATAATGGTGGTACATGTCGAACTGCATCTGCGCGACGACACGGCCAAAGTCGGGCACAAAGCGGCCAAACACCGTCGCTTCGTTCATCCAGCGCAAGACCGTTTCGGGGTCACGCGGTGACGTCAAAACGTCAAGAAACAAGGCGTTGGCGCGGCGGTCGCTGCGGACTTTCGCGTCGATCAGCTTGGCATCGCGCGCCGCGACACGCATCGCCTGCGGGTGGATTTCCACATTCTGCGAATCCGCCAGCGCGAACATCTCGATGAGCCGTACCGGGTCTTCGGCGAAAAAGCCGTCGTGCGGCAGTGCAAGGCGACCGCGATCCAGCACGAAACCGTTAAGCTTCTTGGGCGAGCGCCGCAGCCCGGACAGGCTCGGCAGCGTGAAGCGCCGTCCCTTGGTCGCATGGGCATCATCAAGATGCGCGAGGAACACGCCGGTCAGGTCGCCCACGACCTTCGCGTTCAAGAAGTAATGCTGCATGAAGCGTTCGACCGCCGAGCGACCGGGACGGTCATTATACCGCATCCGCGTCGCGATCTCGCGCTGGACGTCAAAGGTCAGCCGCTCCTCAGGGCGCTTGGCAATCAGATGCAGGTGGCAGCGCACCGCCCAGAGAAAATTCTCCGCCTTCTGGAACTGGCGCAGCTCGCCCGCCGTCAGCAGGCCCTTGTCGACCAGTTCGGGCACGGTGGTCACGCGGAAGAGATATTTGCCGATCCAGAAGAGCGTGTGCAGGTCCCTCAGGCCGCCTTTGCCTTCCTTGAGGTTCGGCTCCACGACATAGCGGCTGTCGCCCATGCGCTTGTGGCGCTCATCCCGCTCGGCGAGCTTTTCGGTGATGAAGGTGCGCGCGGTGCCTGCCACGACGTCGGCGGCAAAGCGAGCCGAGGCCTCCTCGTACAGCCGCTCATCGCCCCAGACATAGCGCCCTTCCAGGAGCGCCGTGCGGATCGTCAGATCCTCCTTTGCCATGCGGATCATCTCGTCGAGCGACCGGCTGGAATGCCCGACCTTCAGGCCGAGATCCCACAGCGTGTAGAGCATCGATTCGATGACCTGCTCCGACCAGCCCGTCTGCTTGTAGGGCGTCAGAAACGCGATATCGACGTCGGACTGCGGCGCCATCTCGCCACGGCCATAGCCCCCCACAGCGAGGAGCGCGATCCGCTCCGACGCGGTCGGGTTGTTGAGCGGATAGAGGCGCTGCAGCGTGAAATCATAGATCAGGCGCAGCACCTGATCGGTGAGGAAGGCATAGCTGGCGGCCGCTTCCCGCCCCTGGCTGGGCCGCGCCTCCAGCCGCCGCGCAATAACGTCGCGCCCGGCCTCCAGTGCAGGCTTGAGCAGCGCCACCGACGCCGCACGCAGCTTTGTCGCGTCCGTGCCCTCCAGCGCCATCAACGCGTCGGACAGCGACCGCCGCTCAATAATGGCGCGCCGTTGCGGCACGAGATCAAATAGTTGCGTCATGGCTCAGCCGATATGCGCATTCGTGCCTTTGCGCACAAGGACGATTGGCGCTGCGCGGACAAACCGCTAGGCAGGGGGTGAGGGAAGAGCGTGGACAGCCAGAAACTCCAGTCAATCGCGCAGCAGGGCTTTGCCGCCCTGCAGCAGCAGGATTTCAGATCCGCCTATGACCGGTTCGCCGAGATCATCCGGGCGGGTGCTGCAAGCGGACCGATCTGGTATCTCCATGCCGATGCCGCTTTTGGCCTTGGCCGCGCCGACGAGGCAGAGGCCTCGCTCACCCGGGCGCTGTCGGATGACCCGAACAATATTCCCGCCATCATCCTGCGCGCCGACATCTTCTCGGCCAGAGGCGAGGATCGCAATGCCATTGCCTGGTATCAGCGGGCGACCGCGCTCGCGGCAGGGGCCACTGGCCTGTCGCCGACCATCCAGAACCGGCTCGCCCATGCCGAGGCACGCCGCGTCGCGCTGACGGCCGGGTTCGAAACCCATCTCGCCACCACGGTGGCCGATGCCGGCATCGATACCGCGACGCTCGATCCGCGCTTTGCCGAATCGCTGGCCATCCTGACCGGCCGCCAGCAGCCCTTTTATCAGGAGCCGAAGACCTTCTTCTATCCGGGTCTGCCGCATATCGCCTTTTACGACACGTCGCGCTTTGACTGGGTGGCGGACCTTGAGGCGGCCTATCCGGCGATCCGGGCCGAAGCGCTTGCCATGCTGGCCAGCCGCGAAGGGGCGAGCCCCTATGTCCAGGCGGAGGACCACCTTCCCGACCGGACGCACGAACTGACCAACAACCCGAAATGGAGCGCCTATCGTTTCTGGGAAAATGGCCAGTTCTTCGAAGCGAACGCCGCACGCTGCCCCGCGACGGTCAATGCCATCGCCCGCCTGCCCCTGCCGCAGATCAAGGCGCGGTCGCCCATGGCGATCTTTTCCATTCTGGAGCCGCACACACATATCCCGCCGCACAATGGCATGTTCAACACCCGCCTCATCTGCCACCTGCCGCTGATCGTGCCGGACGGGTGCCGCCTGCGCGTCGGCAACCACAGCCGCACGGTTGAGGAAGGCAAGGTGCTGATCTTTGACGACAGCATCGAACATGAGGCCTGGAACGACAGCGACGACGTCCGTGTCATCCTGCTGTTCGAAATCTGGCGACCCGAGCTGAGCGCCGACGAGGTCAAGGCGCTCACCGCGCTGTACGAGGCCGTCAGCCTTTATCCTCAATCAGGATCCGCCTGAGCGCATAAAGCTGGTCGAGCGCATCGCGCGGGCTGAGGCCATCGATGTCGAGCGCCGTGAGCGCATCGCGCAGCGGATCGCGCACCTCTTCGACCTTGGTCGCGGCAAAAAGCGGCAGATCATCAAGTCCCGCCGCCAGCCCGCCGGTCGCATCGCGCCCGGCCTCCAGCTTGTCGAGCACCGCCTTGGCGCGCGCCAGAACCTTGGGCGGCAGACCCGCAAGACGCGCCACGGCAATGCCGTAGCTGCGATCGGCCGGTCCCTCGCCCAGTTCGTGCAGCAGCACGAGATCGCCGCGATATTCCCGCGCGCGGACATGGTGGAGCGACAGCGCGGGCAGCTTCTCTGCAAGGCGGGTCAGCTCATGATAGTGGGTGGCGAACAGGCAGCGTGCGCGGTTCACCTCATGGACCGATTCGACCACGGCCCAGGCAATGGCAAGGCCATCATAGGTCGAGGTGCCCCGGCCCACTTCATCAAGGATGATGAAGCTTCGCTCGGTCGCCTGCGAGAGGATCGCCGCCGTCTCGACCATTTCGACCATGAAGGTGGAGCGGCCCCGCGCCAGATTGTCCGACGCGCCGACGCGGCTGAACAGCCGGTCGACCAGGCCGAGCGTCGCCGACGTCGCAGGCACATAGCAGCCCGCCTGCGCGAGCACCGCGATCAGCGCATTCTGCCGGAGGAAAGTCGATTTGCCGCCCATGTTCGGGCCTGTCACGAGCCAGAGCCGCGAGTCCGGCACGAGGCGGCAGTCATTGGCGACAAAGCGCCCGCCGTCCTTGGCGATGGCGGCCTCGACGACGGGATGGCGCCCGCCCGACACTTCAAACCGCGCATCGGGGGCAAAGGCGGGGCGCGCCCAATTGCCCTCAATCGCGCGTTCGGCAAGGGCGGCCGCCACATCAAAGCGCGCGAGCGCATCCGCTGTTGCCGCAATCTCGCGCGACCGGGCAAGTGCGGCCGCCGTCAGCTCCTCCAGATGCGCGGCCTCGGCTGCAAGCGCATGGGCCCCCGCCTGCGTCACCTTGACCGCCAGGTCATGCAGCTCAGGCGCGTTGAAGCGCACGACGCCAGCCAGCGTCTGGCGATGGGTGAAGCCCGAGTCGGGCGTCATCAGCGCATCGGCATTCCGGGCGGAGACCTCGATATGATAGCCGAGCACATTGTTGTGCTTGATCTTGAGGCCCGAAATCCCGGTCTGGTCGCGATAGCGCGCCTCAAGTGCCGCCATCGCCCGCCGCCCATCGCCCCCCATGCCGCGCAGTTCATCGAGCGCTGCATCATAGCCTTCGGCGATATAACCGCCTTGGGCGGCATCGAGCGGCGGGTGGGGCACCAGCGCGCGCGACAAGAGGTCCACAAGCGCACCATGCCCGTCCAGCGCGGGCAGCAATGACGCCATGAGCGGCGGGACGTCGCCCCCGCGCGCCAGCCGCTCGCGCATCATCCGCGCCTCGCCCAGCCCGTCGCGCAGCATCCCCAGATCACGCGGACCGCCGCGCCCGGCCGCCAGCCGCCCCAGGGCCCGGCCGATGTCGGGCAGCGCGCGCAGATTGGCCCGCATTGTGTCGCGCGCTGACCCGCTGTCGGCAAACCATGCGACCAGATCGAGCCGGTCCTCGATCGTGCGGACATGCATGAGCGGGGCTGAAATGTCCGCCGCCAGCAGCCGCGCGCCCGCGCCTGTGACCGTCCGGTCGACGGCATCGAGCAGGCTGCCCGCACGCGATCCACCCTGTGACCGCACAAGTTCCAGACTCTCGCGCGTCGCCGCGTCGATCAGCATGTGATCGCTGGACGCGAGCCGCACGGGCGGCGACAGGAAGGGCAGATTTCCTTTCCCGACATGGTCCAGATAGGCGAGCAGACCCGCACAGGCGGCAAGCTCGGCCTTTGTGAACTGCCCGAAGCCGTCGAGCGTGGCAACGCCGAAAAGCTCCTTCAGGCGGCGCTCGCCCTCAGGCGCGGTAAAGTCAGCACGTGGCCGGACCGTTGCTGCCTCGACGAGCGCGTCCGGCGCGACGATTTCGGAGGCCGAAAGCCGCGCCAGTTCTGCGTCCAGCCCGCCTGTCACAACCTCGCACAGCTCGAACCGTCCGGTCGAGATGTCTGCCGCCGCGAGACCAATGACGTCACCAACCGGGGCCAGGGCGGCGAGCCAGTTGGCGCTGCGGGCCTCGAGCAGCGCCTCTTCGGTCAGCGTTCCGGCCGTGACGACGCGCACGATGCCCCGGGCGACCAGCGATTTGGATCCGCGCGCCTTGGCTTCGGCAGGCGTTTCGGTCTGTTCGGCAATCGCCACGCGAAAGCCCGCCTTGATGAGCCGGGCGAGATAGCCTTCGGCTGCATGGACGGGCACGCCGCACATCGGGACCGGCTGACCCTGATGCTCACCGCGCGCGGTGAGCGCGATATCGAGAGCGGACGCGGCCGCTTTGGCATCGTCGAAAAACAGCTCGAAGAAATCGCCCATGCGGTAAAAGAGCAAGCAATCCCCTGCCTCTGCCTTGAGTGCGAGATATTGTGCCATCATGGGCGTGGTCGAAGTTGTGCCCGTATCCGCCATCGCTTCGCGATAACGCTTTCCACGTTGGGAGCAATCCCTGCTTCCCGTCGTCCCAATATCAGCCTAAGCGCCTGTGGAAATCGTGGGAAAAAGGTGAGGGGCACAATGAGCGAATCTAAGGTTCAGTTCTCGGATCGCGAGGCATTGCATTTCCATTCGGCCGGTCGGCCGGGCAAGATCGAAATCATCGCCTCCAAGCCAATGGCGACCCAGCGCGACCTCAGCCTCGCTTACTCGCCCGGTGTCGCCGTCCCCGTCAAGGCAATCGCGGCGGATCCCGCCACCGCCTATGACTATACGGCCAAGGGCAATCTCGTCGCCGTGATCTCCAACGGGACCGCCATTCTGGGCCTCGGCAATCTCGGCGCGCTCGCGTCCAAGCCGGTGATGGAAGGCAAGGCCGTCCTCTTCAAGCGCTTCGCCGATGTTGACTCGATCGATATCGAGCTGGCGACCGAAGACCCCGAAGCCTTCATCAACGCCGTCGCGCTGATGGAGCCGAGCTTTGGCGGCATCAACCTCGAAGACATTGCCGCGCCTGAATGCTTCATCATCGAACAGGCGCTCAAGGAACGCATGAACATTCCGGTCATGCACGATGACCAGCATGGCACCGCGATCATCGCGGCCGCGGGCCTGATCAACGCGCTGCACCTGACCGGCAAGGAAGCCAAGGATGTGCGCGTCGTCGTCAATGGCGCGGGTGCGGCCTCCATCGCCTGCACCGAACTGATCAAGGCCGTCGGCGTGCCGCACAACAATGTCCTGATGTGCGATTCCAAGGGCGTGATCTATCAGGGCCGCACCGAAGGCATGAACCAGTGGAAGTCGGCCCATGCGGTCAAGACCGACCGCCGCACGCTGGCCGAAGCCATGGATGGCGCCGATGTCTTCCTCGGCCTGTCGGTCAAGGATGCGGTCACGCCCGACATGGTCAAGACCATGGCCCCCAATCCCATCATCTTCGCCATGGCGAACCCTGATCCGGAAATCACGCCGCCGGCCGCCAAGGCCGTGCGCCCCGACGCGATCGTGGCGACCGGCCGGTCGGACTATCCCAACCAGGTCAACAACGTCCTCGGCTTCCCCTTCATCTTCCGTGGCGCACTCGACGTCCGGGCGACGGCGATCAACGAGGACATGAAGATTGCGGCCGCCCGCGCGCTAGCCGAACTGGCACGCCAGCAGGTGCCGGAAGAAGTCGCGGCTGCTTATGGCGGTTCGACACCGAGCTTCGGGACCGACTATATCATCCCCGCGCCGTTCGACCCGCGCCTGATGGAAGTCGTGCCCGCAGCCGTTGCCCAGGCGGCGATGGACTCGGGCGTCGCCACGCGTCCGATCCTCGACATGGACGAATATCGCAACACCCTGCGCGCGCGGATGAACCCGACGACGTCGGTGCTGACGATGGCCTATGAAAGCGCCCGCGCGCACCCCAAGCGCGTCGTCTTTGCCGAAGCCGAGGAAGAAGTCGTGCTGCGCGCCGCCATTGCCTTCAAGGAAGGTGGCTGTGGCACGCCGGTTCTCGTCGGTCGTGACGATGTCCGCGAAAAGCTGGCCGCGCTCGGCGTCGATCCCGAAGGCTATGAGCTGCACAACAGCCGCGTCTCGCCGCTCGTCCCCAAGATGGTCGACACCCTGTATGAACGCCTGCAGCGTCGCGGCTATCTGCGCCGCGAATGTGAGCGGCTGGTCAATCAGGACCGCAACATCTTCGCCTCACTGCTGCTCAAGCTGGGCGAGGCCGATGCGATGATCACCGGCGTCACACGCAGCTTTGGCCAGACCATGCGCGAAGTGCGGCGCGTCCTTGATCCCCGCGACGGGACCATCCCGCTTGGCATCCATATCGTTGTCGGACAGCATCACACCGTGTTCATGGCGGACACGACCGTCAATGAACGGCCAACCTCGGCCGAGCTGGCCGATATCGCCGAATCGACCGCCGCCGTTGCCCGTCGCATGGGCCATGAACCGCGCGTCGCCTTCCTGTCCTATTCGAACTTCGGCAACCCGCCGGGCATCTGGCTGGAACCGATCCGCGAGGCGGTGGCGATCCTTGAACAGCGCGGCGTGACCTTTGAGTTTGAAGGCGAAATGTCCCCCGACGTCGCCCTGAACCCGCGTCTGGCCGCAGCCTATCCGTTCAGCCGCCTGTCGGGCCCGGCCAATGTTCTGGTCATGCCGGGGCTGCAGTCCGCCAATTTGTCGGCCAAGCTGCTGCGTGAACTGGGCGGCGATTCGATGATCGGCCCGATCCTCGTGGGGATGGAAAAGCCCGTGCAGGTCGCGCCGATGGTGTCGACCGCGTCAGAACTGGTCACGCTCGCCGTCCTCGCGGCAAGCGGCATCGCGCGCTAGGCAGCTTTCATCCGTCCGTTTCAAGCGACGTTGAGACACGTCGCCCGGGACGAACGGAGATTGGATCAGTTGGGGTTGTCGGCGGTCCCGCCCGATTCGCCGACCGCGCCCACCGAGCCGATATTGCCGAACAGCTCTTCGAGGAAGCCACGTTCACGGCCGAGGGTCGGCGTCTTCTGGTTGGTCGGGTTGATGCGGGCGATCTGCTCTCCCGCGCGGCGGTCCACGCCGACGACGTTGCCGGCCTCGTCAAAGCGGACGCGCAGCACAAGCTGGTTCGACGCCTTGGGAAGGTTGAACGCATACTGCTTCGTCTCACGCGCGAAGTAATAATAGTCCTTCTGCCCGAACTCGCTGATCCAGGTCGGACGGCCAAGCGTCTTTTCAACCGACTCGCGATTGTCCACGCCGGGCTGGATCGCATCGATCAGCGTCGCATCCGACACAAAGCCCTGATGCCCCCGGATGCGCGTGCAGGCCGAGGAGGACAGCAAGACGACTGTCAGCGCCACAGCGGTTGCGAGTTTGCGGTTCATGCACGGGGACCTTTCCATTACGCCATCTGACCCCTTGCTGAACGGGCCGGAACCCCCAATATGCCGGGTACATCAGAACAACAAGCCGGTCAGGACATTTGCCGCATGGCATTCAGCTTTTTGAAGACCTTATTCCGGCGGGACGAAGGGCGCGATGCGCTCGTCCCGCTCTACAATGCCGTGGTGGCAGAGGCGCGCAATCCCGCCTGGTATCTGGACGGGAAACTGCCCGATACCGTCGATCACCGCTTTGAAGCGGTGGCCGCGCTGACGGCGATGGCCATTCTCCGGCTCGACCGTGCCGGCGATGCAGGCAAGGTCGCCGCCGTGATGCTGACCGAATTGTTCGTCGACGACATGGACGGGCAGCTGCGGCAGGAAGGGATTGGCGACATCGTCGTCGGCAAGCATATCGGCAAGATGATGTCTGCGCTGGGTGGCCGGATCGCCGCCTATCGCGCCGGTCTGGAGGGCGACACGCTGGAAGAGGCGCTGGTGCGCAACCTCTATCGCGGGGAAGACCCCGGCGCTGCGCCCCTCGCCTTCGCCGCCGCGCGCGTCCGCGCCCATTGGCAGTCCCTGCTGCAGCAACCCGACGATGCCGTGCTGGCAGGGGTCTTTCCATGACGCCCGAATTTTCCCGAATCTGGCGGCTGGATGCGCTCGGCATTGACCGGCAGGTGGACATTGCCGCCGAGCCGGAGGAGCGCGTCGCACTGGCCAGACGCTTTGGCCTGCAATCGCTCGATCTGCTGTCGGCGATGGCGACGCTGCATCCGGTCGCCATCGGCATCGAAGCCAAGGGCCGGATGAAGGCAAAGGCGATCCAGTCCTGCGTCATCACCGGGGAGCCGGTGCCCGCCATGATCGACCAGCCTTTCACCATCCGCTTCGTCCCCGAAGATCTGGCCCCGGCCGGCGAGGAAGTCGAACTCGACGCCGAGGATTGCGACATCATGGAGCATGACGGGCAGATGATCGATCTGGGCGAGGCGATCGCGCAGACACTCGGCCTTGCGCTCGACCCCTATCCCCGCGTCCCCGATGCCGACACCCGGATCAAGGAAGCCGGGATCCTGTCAGAAGAAGAAGCTGGCCCCTTTGGCGCGCTCGCCTCGCTTAAGGACAAGCTGAAAAAGGGATAGCCGCGATCAGGCTTTCCTAACCCGTTTGGGCTGAGCCTGTCGAAGCCCTGTATTTTCACTTTGTCGCACAGTTGAAGAACAGCCCTTCGACAAGCTCAGGGCGAACGGATTTCCAGTTCAACTACCGCGAGAGCAGGAACACCGCATGTTCGGCGCGGAAATTGGCCGCTGCCGCGCTGGTCAGCCGGTCTCCGCTCAGGAACCACGCGCCTTCGACAGTGATGCCGCGATCCCGCACCAGCGCGCGGAAATCATCGATCGTCACATGGTGGATGTTAGGCGTCTCATACCAGGCGACCGGCAGCAGCCGCGTGACCGGCATCCGCCCGCCCCAGAGCAGCGAGAGCCGCACGCGCCAGTGCGCGAAATTGGGGAAGGAGACAAAGGCCTTGCGCCCGATGCGCAGCAGCTGGTCCACCACCAGATCGGGCCGCATCGTCGTCTGCAAGGTCTGGCTGAGAATGGCGAAGTCGAACGCGGCTTCGGGATAGTCCGACAGGTCGGTATCGGCATCGCCCTGAATGACCGACAGCCCGCGCGCCACGCATTCGGCGACATTGGCCGGGTCAAGCTCCATGCCGCGCGCATCGACCTGCTTTTCATCGCGCAGCGCCGCCATCAGCGCGCCATCTCCGCAGCCGACATCCAGCACACGGGCGCCCGCCGTCACTTCGCGCGCGATGATCGCGAGGTCCGGTCGCAGGGGGCTCATGGGCGCGCTCACAGCCCGCCCGCTTTCAGGAAGCCGTCCACCACGCGGTTGAGATCGGGCACGTCGAGCAGGAAGCTGTCATGGCCAAAAGGCGCCGACAGCTCGACAAAGCTGACCGGCGCGCCGCTGGCGTTGAGGGCATGGACGATGTTGCGCGATTCCGACGTGGGGTAGAGCCAGTCGGTGTCAAAGCTGACCAGACAGAAGCGCGTCGCCACCCCCCGGAACGCATTGGCGAGATGCCCGCCATGTTCTTCCGCCAGATCGAAATAGTCCATCGCGCGGGTGATATAGAGGTAGGAGTTGGCGTCGAACCTGTCGGTGAAGCTCAGCCCCTGATGCCGCAAATAGCTTTCGACCTGAAAGTCCGCATCGAAGCCGAAGGTCTTGGCATCGCGGTTCTGCAGCCGGCGGCCGAATTTCTCGGTCAGCCCCTGTTCCGACAGATAGGTGATGTGCGCGGCCATACGCGCGACAGCGAGGCCCGCATCGGGGCCCTTGCCATCGACATAATAGTCGCCGCCCCGCCAGTTCGGATCGGCCATGATCGCCTGCCTCCCGACCTCGTGAAAGGCGATGTTCTGCGCCGAATGCCGCGCGGTCGAGGCAATGATGACAGCCGATGCGACGCGGGTCGGGTATGTTGCGGCCCAGGTGATCGCCTGCATCCCGCCCATTGATCCGCCGACAACCGCGTAAAGCCGCCCGATGCCGAGATGGTCGAGCAGCATCGCCTGCGCGCGCACCATGTCGCGGATGGTGATGACGGGAAAGCGCATGGCATAAGGCTGGCCGTCTGGCGCCAGCGATTCCGGTCCGGAGGAACCCATGCAGCTGCCGATGACATTGGGGCAGATCACGAAATAGCGGTCGGTATCGATCGGCCTTCCCGGCCCGACCATACGCGTCCACCAGCCGGGCTTGCCGGTGATCGGGTGGTTGGAGGCAACATATTGGTCGCCGGTCAGCGCATGGCAGAGCAGGATCGCGTTCGAGGCATCGGCGTTGAGCGTGCCATAGGTCTCATAGGCCAGTTCAACGGGCGCGAGCATGCCGCCGCCGTCGAGCGCAAGCGGCCCGGGCAGGACAAGGTGGCGATCAAGGCCGAAACGCGCGTCATCCGACATGGGCTGCGGGGCTAGGGGCGCAGGGCCTCCATTGTCAACAGCGCGCCACCCGCCCGGTTTGACCGGCCCCCGGCACAAGTCTATGGGCGCAGCCCATGACTGCACCTCAGCCCAAGCCCTGGATCATGGACATCGCCCCCTATATTCCGGGCAAGTCCAAAACCGATGACGGCCGCAAGGTCGCCAAGCTGTCCTCCAACGAGAACCCGCTCGGCACCAGCGACGCGGCGCGCGCCGCCTTTGCGCGCCACACGCACGATCTGGAACGCTATCCCGATGCGAGCGCCGCCGAGCTGCGCGAAGCCATAGCCGCGGCCCATGGGCTTGATCCGGCGCGCATCATCTACGGCACGGGATCGGACGAGGTGCTGCACCTTGCCGCGGGCACCTTCGCCGGGCCGGGCGACGAGATCATCTTCGTCAAATACGGCTTTGCCGTGTACGAGATCGCGACGCGCCGCGTGGGCGCCATCCCCGTCATCGCACCCGACAAGGACTATGCGACCGACGTCGATTCGATTCTGGCGTGCGTGACCGACAGGACGCGCGTCGTCTTTGTCGCCAACCCCAACAACCCGACCGGCACCTATGCGCCCCGGTCCGAGATTGCGCGTCTCCATGCCGCGCTGCCCGAAGGCGTTCTGCTCGTCCTTGACCATGCCTATGCCGAATATCTCTCGCCCGAAGATGATGATGGCGGTATGGATCTGGCGAAGACCGCGTCCAACGTGCTCGTCACGCGCACCTTCTCCAAGATTTACGGCCTTGCGGCGGAACGCGTCGGCTGGGGCTATGCCGCGGCGGACATCATCAACGCGATGCACCGCATCCGCGCGCCCTTCAGCTTTTCGATCGCAGCGCAGGAGGCGGCCATCGCCGCCGTTCAGGACACCGCATTTGTCGCGCGCAGCCGGGCCCATAATGACGTGTGGCTCCGCTGGTTTGCCGACGAAATTGCCAAGCTGGGCAATGCCGGGCTGCGCGCCGTTCCGAGCAAGGCCAATTTCCAGCTGGTGACGTTCGAAGGCGCCGTCAGCGCCGAGCAGGCCTATAAGGACCTGATGGACCATGGCTTCATCGTGCGCTGGCTGCCGGGTCAGGGGCTGGGCAATGGTCTGCGCATCACGATCGGCACCGAAGAGGAGACGCGCGGGCTGATCACGGCGCTCCGCAAGATTGTCGGGGCCGACGCCTGATGCTTCCTTTTGCGCGCGTTTCAATCATCGGTCTCGGGCTGATCGGCTCCTCCATTGCGCGCGCGGTGCGTGAGCGGATGCCGGGCGTCGTCCTGTCCGGCTATGATGCCGACCCCGAAACGCGCGAGACGGCCAAGGCGCTCAAGCTCGTCGACGATATGGCAGACACGCCCGGCGGCGCTGTGACCGACGCCGAACTCGTCATCCTGTGCGTGCCCGTCGGCGCGATGGGCGCGGTCGCGGCCGAGATGCGCGCCGACCTGCCCGCCGAAGCGATCATCAGCGATGTCGGATCGTCCAAGGCGGCGATCCTGGCGGCCCTGCAGGCAGCGCTGCCCGACCATGCCGTCATTCCGGCGCACCCGGTGGCGGGCACGGAGCGCAGCGGGCCGGAAGCGGGCTTTGCCTCGCTGTTCCACAACCGCTGGTGCATCCTGACGCCGCCTGCCGACGCCGACCCCAACAAGGTCGCGCAATTGTCCGCCTTTTGGGAGCGGCTGGGCGCCAATGTGGACGTCATGGACGCGCCGCACCATGACCTTGTCCTGGCGGTCACCAGCCATTTGCCGCACCTTATTGCCTATACCATCGTCGGCACGGCATCCGATCTCGAATCTGTCACGCGGTCCGAGGTGATCAAATATTCAGCGGGCGGCTTCCGCGACTTCACCCGCATCGCAGCGTCCGACCCGACGATGTGGCGCGACGTGTTCCTGTCCAACAAGGATGCGGTGCTCGAAATGCTCCAGCGCTTTTCGGAGGATCTGACCGCGCTGCAGCGTGCGATCCGGTGGGGCGATGGCGAGGCGTTGTTCGACCTGTTCAGCCGCACCCGCGCGGTGCGCCGGTCGATCATCGAAGAGGGTCAGGATGATGCCCGGCCCGACTTTGGCCGGTCGGATCACTGAGAGACGAAGACGCGCTCAGGCTGAGCTTGTCGAAGCCTGATCCGGACTGCGAACAATCACCCTTCGACAGGCTCAGGGTGAGCGCGGCGTGTGGACAATAAGGCCAGGCCCTCAATCGTTCAGCGCATTGATCGCTGCGTGCACCCGCGCCTCAATCTCCTCGCGCGGCAGGCCGGGCGGGATGCGCTCCCCGACCTTCATGGTCACGACCCCGGCATGCTTCACAAAGCCGCGCGGCCAGACCTTGCCGGAATCGAGCGCGACCGGAATGACGGGCAGGCCAAGGATCTTGTAAAGTCCCGCCAGCCCCGCGCGCAGCGGCGGCTTTTCACCATGCGGGACGCGCGTGCCTTCGGGAAAGAGGATGATCGGGCGGCCCGATTCCTTGGCGCGCTTGGCCTCGACGATCATGCGGCGCATGGCGGCCGCGCCGGCCTCGCGATCAACCCCGATCGACCCGTGCGCGCGGGCCGCATAGCCCCAGCCGAACAGGTCGAGCAGTTCCTGCTTCATCACGACGACGGGCTTGCGAAACAGCGCGAGCGTCTCGACCGTCTCGTACATCGATTCATGCTTGAAGATGTAGAGCGCCTGCTGGTCGTCGAGCGTGCCGATAACCTGTGTCCGGATGCCAAGGATCCAGCGCGCGCACAGCCGGTGCCACAGTGCCCAGTTGCGCGCGCCGCGCACGGTCGCCCGCTCGCCGAACGGGACCATCAGGGCGGCCACGCCGACGACAATCACGCTGCCCGGGTAGAAGACCAGCGCAAAGAGGAGGGAACGGATGAGCGCGATCACAGGCGTTCCCCCGCTTCAAGCGCGATAAAGCGTGCGACCAGCTTGTTATACTCCTTGAACAGTTGCGTGAGGCTCGGGTTGCTCCGCACCGCGTCGCCGATCACCTCGACACCCGGCCCGACAACATGGTCGAGCTCCATCTTGGCGCGGCGCATGTGCCAGTCGCTCGTGACGAGCCGGACCGTCCGATAATGCCGGGCCTTGACCCAGCGCGCCGTTTCCCGCGCGTTGGAGATCGTGTCGACCGACGCCTTGTCGAGATCGATGCAGCAGCGCGAGATCTTGGGCGGCACGCGGCGCAGCACCTCAAACTCCTCGCGGCGCACGCTCGGGTCGACGCCCGAGACGAGCATGCGCGTCGCCTTGCCTGCCTCCAGCGTGGCAAGGCCGCGCTCGAAACGTCCCGTGCCGCCAGTCAGCACGACGACGGCATCGGTCTTCCGGACGTCGGTCGGACCCGGCAGGAACACGGCGAACCAGACCAGGCCGAGGAACCAGAAAACGAACAGCAAGGCGAGCAGGCGGCGGATCACAGGATGCGCCTTAGCGCGGAAAGGATCGTCGTGCGCGCGGCAATTGTGGCAAGGCCGGCGCTGAGCAGGGGCGTCGCCAGCAGGAACAGCCACCCCAGCCAGCCAATGCCGACCGAGCCCAGCAGTTCCGAGCCAACCGCCGCGAGTCGCCCGCGCAGCAGCAGCATCGTCACCAGCGCGGCGACAAGGCCGAGCCCGGCCCCGAACAGCGCGTCGAGCGCGATGCGCCGCTGGAACAGCTGCGCGATCTGCATGTCGGTGGCCCCCAGGAGATGCATCACCTCAATCGTGGCGCGGTGCGTGTTGAGCGCGCTGCGGGCCGCGAGCACCACGATGGCAAGCGTCGCCCCACCCATCAGCACGACGAGCATCCATGACAGGAAGGTCAGCGACCCGAGCAGCCGCGTGAGCGGGCCGAGCCACTGGGCATGCGCCTCCACCCGCGCGGCGGGCGCGACCGCGGCGATGCTGCCGGAAAGCGTCTGAAGCGCGCCGGGCGTTGTCGTGTCGAGCGTGACATCGATCAACGTCGGCACCGGCAGATCCTCGCCCAAAGGTTCGCTGCCGAACCAGGGCTGGAGCAGGGTCGCGACCTCGGCATCGGACACGCGGCGGAAGCTTTCGACCGCCGCCAGACGGGCCAGTTCCTGTTCGGCCGCGCGGGTCTGCGCCGCGCGCCGGGTGCTGTTGGCCTCCACGATCTGGATCGTCACCCGCCCGGCAAGATCGGCATCCAGCCCGTTGGCCGAGCGTGCAAGCGACAGGCCCGCGGCCGCCGACAGCACGGTCAGGAACATGATGATCGCAATGACCCAGGGCATCGGCCCGGCCATCCGCCCTTCGGGCAGAAGCCGCGCTTCGTGCGGGGGCGCCTTCAGAAAGGGCACCTCAATCCGGGCGAGATCGAGCTTCATGCGCTGACCGGTTCGCGCATCGGCGGGTTGCGCAGCGTGCCCGTCGGGTCGGGCAGATGCCCGTCGGCGAGCCGCATGATGTGCGCCCCCGGAATCCGGCTGAGCAGATGAAGATCGTGCGTGGCGACGACGATCGTCGTGCCCAGCTGGTTGAGCGCATCGAACAGCCGGAGCAGACGCGCAGCCATGTCCGGATCGACGTTGCCGGTCGGTTCGTCGGCGACGAGCACATCAGGGCGCGTGATGACAGCGCGGGCGATGGCGACGCGCTGCTGCTCCCCGCCCGAAAGCGTCGCAGGCCGGGCGGTCGCCCGGTCGCCGAGCCCGACCCAGGCGAGCATCTCACGCACCGTATGGTCAATGTCCTTTTCCGATGCGCCCGACACGCGCAGCGGCAGCGCAATATTGTCGAACGCCGATAGATGCGGGACGAGGCGGAAATCCTGAAACACCACGCCGATGCGCCGGCGATATTGCGGCAGACGGTCGCGCGGCATCGTTACCATGTCATCGCCGAACAGGCGGATAAGGCCGCGGCTGGGCCGCTGGGCGAGGTAAAGCAGCTTCAAAAGCGAGGTCTTGCCCGCGCCCGACGGGCCGGTCAGAAAGTAAAAGCCGCCCTTCGCCAGCGAAAAGGTGATGTCGGACAAGGTCTCCGCACCGGTGCCGTAACGCAGCCCCACATTTTCGAACTGGATGATGTGCGCCATCTGCCCGGTTTACGCCTTGTTGCCCGCCCTTCAAGGTCCAGTAGAGCACGGCTTGCTGCCGATCCAGTCCCGTTTACCGCGCCAGACTCTTGCAAGGGCGGCGTAAAGGGTGCTTAGAAGCGATCCTCATCATTCTGGAACCGCCCGGCCCATGATCCTGACCTGCCCTGCCTGTTCGACGCGCTATCTCGTTCCGGATACCGCGATCACCGGTGCCGGGCGTCAGGTCCGTTGCGCGTCATGCAAGCACAGCTGGTTCCAGCCCGCGCCGACCCCGGTGCAGGCCGCGTCTGCCGAATTGCCGCTGCCGCCCCCAGCGCCGCCGCAAATGCCGGTGACGCCCGCTCCGCCCGTCAGCGGCGCGCGCGACCTGCCCGATACGCCACCGCCGATCGCATCCCGGCCCGAACCCGAGCCTGCCCCCGAAAGCATGGCCGAAAGCCGCGACAGCGTGGACATGTTCGCGCCCGAAGCTCCCTTCCGGCCCCGGCGCAATCCGGCCAAGCGCTGGACCATTGCGGCGGCGGGTGCCGCCGTCCTCCTCCTCGCCGGGATTGGCGCGATCCAGTATTTCGGCACGCCCAATATTGCGGGCAAGCTTGGCCTTTCGGGCGCGACGGCAGAAGTGCCGCTGCTGCTGGAAGTCCCGCGCCGCCCCGAGCGTCGCCTGCTCGAAAGCGGAAATGAGCTGTTTGCCATTTCAGGCAAGGTCGTGAACCCGACCAGCGACGAACAGCGCGTGCCCGACATTCTGGCAGAGCTGCGCGATGAACAGGGCCGCGTCGTCTATGGCTGGACGATCACCCCGCCCAAGCGGACCGTTCCGGCCAAGGGCTCGGTTGATTTCAACAGCGCTGAAGTGAACGTGCCGCGCGGCGCGAAGGAACTTAACCTGAGCTTTGCGGGGCACTGAGGCGCGCGCGCATCAGCCAGAAAAAGCGGCCTGAATTGAGAAGTGCGGCGGCCATCATCCCAAGGCCCGAGCCCCAGACGAGCGCATGGGGCCCATAGCCCAGCTGCACGAGCCACCAGCCCAGCCCGCCCGTCACGACGAAGAAGGCAAGGATGCCGTTGATCCCGGCCGCCACCTGATCGCCGATGGAGCGCAGCGCGAACATGAAGACGACCTGCAGGCCATCAAAGAGGATGAACGGCGCCCAGACCGCCAGCATCGCAACGGCAAGGAGGTGCACCGGCGCCTCTGCGGGAAAGGCGCGCGCAATCACCCCGCCGAACAGATAGAGGATCAGCACCAGCCCGCTCATCACCGCAACCGTCAGGAGCGCGGCGACCATTGTGCGATGACGTGCGGCCCAGGGCTGCCCTTCGCCCACCGCATTGCCAGCCCGTACACCCGCCGCCGACCCGAAGCCGAGCGCGACGCCAAAGGTGACGTTGTGGATCGAAAAGACGATCTGGAAGGCATGGCTGGTAACGTCGCCCAGCTGCGTCGACAGCGCAATCAGCCAGGAAAATCCCGCCAGTTCCAGCCCGGAGGCGAGCGCGGGCACCAGCCCGAACCGCCCGAGCGCGACGGCCCCGGGGATCGCCCGGCGCCACGCCGCCCAGGCCATATGCCGCACGCCGCGTGCCGCCTGATCGGGGACATGCGCGGCGCTCCAGAGGATGGCCGCTGCGCCGATCCACAGCGACAGCGTCGTCGCAAGCGCCGCACCGACGGCGCCGAGGGCCGGCAGGCCGAACCGCCCCGTCGCCAGCGCCCAGGCGAGCACGGCATTGAGCGGAAGGGTAAGCAGATTCACCGCCATCACCCGTCGCGGGTGGCTGATCCCTTCGAGGAAATTGCTCGCCGCGATCAGGATGAGCTGGGGCGGAAAGGCAAAGGCCATGACGCGCACGACATCCGCCGAGACGCCAAGGACATTGTCCGACACGCCGAGCAGGCGCAGCAGACCTTCGGCAAACATATACAGAACCAGCCCGCCGGCCAGCCCGATCATCGCGCCGAGCAGCAGGCCTTCGCGATAGACCTCGCCGGTGCGCGGCCTGTCCTGCGCGCCATCGGCTTGGGCGGCGAACACCAGAACGCCCGACAGCCAGCCGATTGCCGCCATCAGCGTGACGAAGGTGACCGCGCGACTGCCGCCAAAGGCCGCGACCTCATGCGTGCCCGCTTCCCCCACGACGACGACATCGGTGACCTGCAGCAGGGTCCAGTTGAGGCTGGTGAGCATGACCGGCCAGGCGAGCGCAGCGATGCGCCGCACTTCGGGTTTCCAGCGCTCGGCCTGTGTGTCCATATCTGTCGCATTAGCCGCTTGCCGCCCCAAGTAAAACGCGGCGGGACGCGCAGATCACTTAATGGGTTAAAGCCATTGCCTGCCCCGAAAGCCTCTGCTAGAGGCGCGCTCCTGTCCGTTGCCCGGAGCCTATGGCTGTGCGGCAATACACTGAAAATGTGCGGTCGTGGCGGAATTGGTAGACGCGCAACGTTGAGGTCGTTGTGGGCGAAAGCTCGTGGAAGTTCGAGTCTTCTCGACCGCACCATTTTCAGGTTTGAACGGACATCCCCAGCATCACGACACGGAAGCAGTCCGGATTTCATCCGGGTCGGCCGCTGTCGCGCCCAGATGGACGCTGGGGCTGGTACCACTGACCTGAACATCCCCGGCCAGCCCTGCATGGAGCCGCGCCGCTGCGGCCGAAGCCTGGGCGATTCGGACGCGATATTGGCCGTAGGGCACGCGTTCGAACAGGAAATAGCCGTCAAAGTCGCTCCGCGTGCGCGCGACGACCACCCCTTGCACCGTGACCAGTTCGAGATCGACGCCCTCAAGCGTGGCGCCGCCGCCCTTGACCAGCGTGCCATCGACTTCCCCCGCGCCCGTGAGCGGCAGCTCGACCGTCGCGATGACACCGGGGCGCGGCGTCACGACCACGCCGGGGCCGGCCGGCGACACCAGCGGGTCGGGCAGCGAGCTTGCATCGACCCCGATCAGCACGGGGCGGAACGCCTCCAGACTGTCAATCACGGTTTCGCCATGGTCGTCTGTCAGCCGGTCCACCGGCACGCGCCCGGCGGCAATCTGGACATCGCGCTCCAGCGGCTCATCGGGCTGGCGCACACCGTCTGAATTATTGTCTCGGAAGACGCGGGCAAGAACCTGTCCGTGCGTCGCCAGACGCGCCGAAGTCATTCTAAATCCGCCCTTTTTCGTCGGATTTGGGCCGATGCTGAAGGTCAGGCCAAGGCTGGCGGCGACCGAGCCGTCGGTCGCGACCTCGGCATTGCCCGACAGCGACAGCCGGTCGAACTGGCGCGCATAGCCAAGGCCCGCGCGCGCACGGTCCATCATCTTGTCATAGGCAAGCTCGGCCCGCCATTGCGACGCGTTCTTCCCGTTGCCCCGACCGGCCCATTCGGTGATCAGGCCAAAGCTGCGGAAGCGCGCGTCCGGCGACACCTCAAAACGCGCATCGCCGCGCAGCCGGAAGCGGCCGACGCGGGCATTGAGCAGGACTCCGGCATCCATCGCAGTCGGCGGATCGGGGCCATAGGGCACCTTGTCATGCCGCATGTCGACTTCGGCGGTAATGGAATACCGGCTGAAGCTGGAGGAGATGCGGCCGCCCAGTTCGAGCGTATCATTGCCGTTGGTGCGCGTGGTGTAACGCGCCTCGGCATGGATCGGCATGACCGAGCGGCCCAGCTTCAGCCCATGGTCGACCGAGATTCCGTGCAGTCCATCCACGCCGCGCTGGATCCGGTCGGAGCGGAAGCCGCCCATGACATTGGTCGACTCCGCGCTGATATAGGTGCCGCCGAGATTGCCGAGCATCTGGACCGAGAGAACGCTGCCGCCGACAAGATCAGTTGCGCCGGAAAGTTGCGCCAGGAACGGCCCGACAGCCTGCCGGACCGCCGCTTCGACGAAGTTGCGCCGTCCAACTTCCTTCACGAACAGGTTGCTGTAGCTCGCCGACACCGAGGTGCGCGTGGACAGGCCGCGTTCCACCCCGAACGAGCCGCGCCACCGGTCGGTGCCGAATTGCGGGCCATTGGGCAGGCCGATCAGATCGCGCCCGTCCTGATTGATGCCGGCCCAGTACCAGGTCTGGCGCGGCGGAATGCTGTCGGGGCCAACGGACAGCACTTTCTGTTCGCGGCGGACTTGGCCCTGCGGCCCATAGAGCACGATGTCGAACCGGTTCTGGCCATAGAGCAGCGGCACGTCGAGGAACTCATACCGCCCGTCGGCGCGGTTGAGCGCGACCTGCAGCAACTGGCCATTGCGATAGAGTTCGGCGTCCCAGCCCGACGGCAGCTCTCCGCGGAAGTCGGTCCGGTCAAAATTCTCCGGCCGGTCGAGCGGACGGTTGGTGATCATCGCGCCGCGCCCGATGGAGGACTGCGCCGAAATGCCCGTCGACAGGCCGAGCACGTCGCCCACGGCAATCTGCGTCGCCCGCAGCGGACCCAGCAGCTTTCCGTCAGGGTCATAGCGATAGCCACGCAGGCGCAGCGATTCCGGCGCGCCCTTGCGGTTGGAGGCGAGCCGCGCATCATAGGCAACAGGCCCGGCCTCGCCGCTCGCATAGAGTTCGAACTGGACGTCGGTCCGCGCCTTGTCACCGCGCTCGCGCAGGCCGCCAATGGCAATGTTGGCATCGACCGAGGGGGTCTTGATCCCGCGATAGGCCACACGGCTCTGCGGCAGCGCGCGCAGGTCAAAGGTGGAGGCCGGGCGGATCTTGGCCGCGCGCTCACGGCGTTCCGCCGAAAGTTCGACCGGCAATTTGGTGTCAGACTTGATTACAAGAACGGCGTTGGACAGATCGGGGTTGAGCGAGACGCCAAGCCAACTGGAAAGTTGGCCCGTGGTGACGCACCAGCCTTCTGGCGCGTCATAAATCGCCCCGGCGGGGAGCTTCGTCGTCTTGTTCATGATTTGTACCGTATTGGTTTCGCGATCAAGGACGAGCGTCCGGCTTTCGTTGAATATCCAGCCTGTTGCGCGGCGCAACTTCTTGTCGACGCGCACAGGCAGATCGAGCGCCATGACCATGTCTGCCATGTCGACGCACACGCCGGCGGGCGTCTGATAGCCACGCACGCCGTCGCCCAGCCGGTACTGGCCCAGGCGCAGTTCAAACAGCACGGCGTCATCGGGATTGGGCTTCCAAACGGCATCAGCCCGCGCAAGCGCGGGCTGGCCGAGGACACCGAGCGCGACGAGCGTCGCGATCCAGCGTCTCAATCGTGGAAGCAGGGGGCGCATGATCTGTCTCGGCCGGGCCCGTGCTTACCGGATGACCGTCTGCGTTTCGGCGATCACGCGGCCACCGGCTTCAGGCTCTTCGACATATTGGACGGTGGCCGGGCCGACGAGCGCGGCGGCGACCTGCGGATCGAGCGGGAAGCTGACGCTGCGCTTCGTGACCTCGGGATAGACGGCGACGCCGCGCACCTCGAACACCGGGGTGGATTTGCCCGGCTTGAGGACGCGGATGCGCCCATAGGTCGAGCGCGCGCCATCCCGCGACAGCGAAAGCGCCAGCTCGGGCTGGCCGCTGGACCGGTCAATGCGCGCATCGCCGATCGCCGCCGTCGCCTTCAGCGCACCCTTGCGGATGATGACGGGGATGGTGACGCCGTAAATCGGGGTGAGCGCGATCGACAAGCCGCTATTGGCCGACGTCGTCTCGGTGACCGGCTTGGCATCGGGGATCGCACGGAACAGCATATGCACCCGATATTCGCCGTCCGGCAGGTCGGCCGGTGCACGCACGCCGATGCGGATCGCCTGGGGCTGATTGGGCGCCAACTCCACCCGGCGCGGCGCATAGGTGATCATGCCGAGCGCCTGCTGTTCGGCAGCAGTCGCCTTTTCGGGCGCGATCTCATCAAGGTTTCCCGACGCATTCATCCGGCGCACCTCCAGCGAAACACGATAGGTCGCGGGCTGGCTGTCGATATTGTTGAGGATGACTTCGGTGCCCCGGTTGCCGTCCAGGACGACGCGTGTCGGCGCGACCAGAAGGTCGCCCGCCGCCTGCGCAGGCCCCATCGCCACAACAGCGGCAAGGCCCAGACCGGTGATCAACTTCGGCAACTGCATTAAAATCCCCCGAATGTAACTGCGGGCAAAACGCGACCCGCCCGGCCCCCGGCATACATCCGTTATGGTTTCATCTTTGCTAACCATGGGGTGCATTGGACGGACCCCGGAAAGAAAAAGGGCCCGCCGGACGTGCCGACGAGCCCTTCCTCCTCAGGTCTTCCGAGAAATTACTGATAGTTGACGGTGACCGTGAAGGTCCCGGCATAGGCGTCCGCCGCCGTGCCCGCCAGCGTCAGCGACGTGGCGCTCGAAGCGAGCGTGGCCGCCATCGTGCCGCCGCCGGTTTCCGTCAGCGTGACCGAACCCGGAACGCTGATCGCAACGTTCATGCCGGTTGCGCCCGAAACCGAGAAGCCGGCCGAGGTCGTGGCACCCGAGCAGACGAGCGTCGCCGCACAGGTGCGGCCGCCGCCCGTCGCCACCGTGACCGCGCCGCCGCCCGTGCCGATGGCAACGGTGCCGAACTGAAGGTCCGAGGTGTTGGTGACGGTGACCTGCTGCAGGATCGTGGCACGCGCCGTGCCGTCGGCCGTTGCAGCGTTTGCCGCGCCCGAAGCCAGGCCGATTGCCAGGACCGAACCGGCAGCAACTGCCTTCAGAGTACGAATGTTCATTGTGTTGTCCCCTTGAAAAACACGCTTCTTCCCGAGTGAAACCTTGCCCCACTCCGCTGTGCCTTTTGATCCACAATGGTTTGAATATGTCCTTCCGCGCTTGGTTAACGCGGCGGAAAGGGGCGGGAGCCTGCCCTATTCATAGTCGGCGCTGATCGGGACAGAGCCCCGAAAAACGCCGCTTTCCGAGCCTTTGAGCACGAGCTTGCCGCCGAAGGTGAAGCTGAGCCGACCATCGGCATCGAGCATGGGGGCGGCCGGAAGGCTGCTTTGAAACTGGTCCACTTCGGCCGAATCGCCGCTCGTCGACATCAGCCGGACGCGGCGGGGCAGCTCGATTCGCACACGGGCAAAGGGCGTGCCGGTGACAGTTGCCTTGCCCGTCAGCGCCATGCCGCCCAGATCCGCCAGCGCACCCGCGACCCGGCGGGCGCCGGTGCGCGGATCGATTTCCACGGCGCCGCCGCCTGCGCCCTGGGCGACGCGGCCCATGTCGAGCGCGGTCTCGATTTCGATGCGCAACGGCAGCTGCGGGCGTCCGCCTTCGGACAGGCGTTCAGGCGCGGCGCGGCACAACTGGCACGATTCGGCGGCCAGCGGCACCGCCGGCAGGATGAGCAATGCGGACAAGATGCTGATCCGTATCATGAAACTTTGCATAAGGACGAAGCTTCAAGAAACTGCTAACCACAAAGCGCCATCTGGCCAACACGCGCGAAGAGACGCGGAGCGAGGATTGATTGACTGACGTTTTGCCTCGCATTGTGGGGCTCGCCACGGCACGCCCCCCACAGGATGTCCACCCGGCCTTTATCGACTGGGCCGAGCAGCGGATCGAGCAGCCGCGCGAACGCGCGCTGTTTCGCCGGATGGCGGGTCGCGCCGGAATTGCGCACCGTTTCGCGGTCCTGCCACCCACCGCCGATGGCGGCTCCCCCGTCGATCCGGGTGGCTTTTATGCCGGGGACGACCCATCCACCGCCGCGCGCATGGCGCTCTATGCCGAACACGCCCCCGCGCTCGCCTTGGCTGCGATTGGCCGCCTGTCCTTTGATCCGCAGAGCATCACGCATCTCGTCGTGGCCAGCTGCACGGGCTTTGTCGCGCCGGGCGTCGATCAGATCATCGCGCGCCGTCTGGGGCTGGTGCCGTCGGTCGAACGGCTGCTGGTCGGGTTCATGGGCTGCTATGCGGCAGTGACCGCCCTGCGCAGCGCCGCGCACATCGTCCGCTCCACCCCCGAGGCACGCGTGCTCGTCGTGACGGTGGAACTGTCCTCGCTGCATCTCAACCGGACGGGCAATCTCGAATCGCTTCTCGCCATGCTTCAGTTTGGCGATGGCGCCGCCGCTGCGCTCGTTCAGGCGGACGGCGTCGGGCTGTCGGTCGAAGCGCCCTTTGCGACCACCCTGCCCGAATCGGACACGCTGATCCGCTGGGACATTGGCGACAACGGCTTTCTGATGCACCTGTCCGGCGAAGTGCCGGGCCGCATTGCCGAAGCTCTGCGCGATCCGGCGCTGGTCGCAACGCTGGCGGGCGGCGCGCCTGCGGATGTCGATGCCTGGGCGGTTCATGCCGGGGGCCGCTCGATTCTGGATGCGGTCGAACATGGCCTGTCGCTCACGCCCGATGCGCTCGCCGAGTCGCGCGCCGTGCTGCACGAAGGCGGCAACATGTCGTCCTCCACGCTGATGTTCGTTCTGGAACGCATGATGGGGCGCCCCGTCACACGCGGCGTTGCGCTCGCCTTTGGCCCGGGCCTCGCCGCCGAGGGCTTTCGCTTCCGGTCGGTCGCATGATGCTCGCGACGCGCGCCTTGGCCGAAGAGCAGATGGATGCGCCGGATCTGGACCCGGCCGTCTATGCTCGCGTCCTGGCCGATCTGGCACGCGTCAACACCGTGACCATGGCGCGCCGCCCGACACTTTCCTTTCTCGACCGCGTGGCAAAACGGGGCGGCGGGGCGCTGCGCATCCTTGATGTGGGCTTCGGCGATGGCGACATGCTCCGACGGATCGCCGCCCGGGCCAAAAGGCGCGGACAGGCCGTGGAGCTGGTCGGGATCGATCTCAACCCGCGCAGCCGCGAGGTGGCCGCCGCGGCAACGCCCGCCAATTTCACGATTGACTACCGGACGGGCGACTATGCCGATCTGGCGGAGGAGCCCTGGGACGTCATCCTGTCGAGCCTTGTTGCCCATCATATGAGCGACGCCCAGCTGATTGCCTTCCTCCGCTTCATGGAGGCGCATGCGCAGCGCGGCTGGTTCATCAACGATCTGCACCGCCACAGCTTTTCCTATATCGGCTATCCGCTGCTCGCCCGGCTCGCCGGATGGCACCGTATTGTCCGGGAAGACGGACAATTGTCGATCGCCCGATCCTACCGCCCCGCCGAATGGCCGCCGATCCTGGCCGAGGCCGGGATCACGGGCGCGCGCGTCTTCCGCACTTTTCCCTTCCGGCTATGCGTCGAAGCGATCCGGTAATCATCGGCGCCGGGCCGGCCGGGTGCGCGGCGGCCATCACGCTGGCGCGCGGCGGGGCACGGCCCCTGATCCTCGAAAAGGCGACCGAGGTTGGCGATGCGCTGTGCGGCGGCTTTCTGAGCTGGCGGACGCTCCAGTCTCTGGAAGCACTCGGCATCGCGCCGCAGGGCCATGTCGTCACCGAGCTGCGCGTTTTTTCCGCCGGGCGAAGCGTTGAGGCCCCGCTCCCCGCCCCGGCACAGGGCCTGTCGCGTCATGCCATGGACAGCGCGCTGGCCAAGGCTGCGGTTGCCGCTGGCGCCGGTCTGGAGCGTGGCGTCACGGTCCGGCATCTCGACGATCTGACGGACCGCACCGACGCCGTCTTTCTCGCCACGGGCAAATATGACCTGAAAGGCGTCGAGCGACCGCGCACGGCGCGCGATCCAGCGATGGGGCTGCGCCTGCGCCTGCCCGCCTCCCGCGCGCTCACGCGGCTGATCGGCCCCGCGATCGAGCTGCACACCTTTGACCGTGGCTATGCCGGGATCGAACTTCAGGAGGATGGCAGCGCCAATATCTGCCTTGCGCTGCGCAAGTCGCTGCTCGCCGATCATGGTCGCGATCCGCGCCGCCTGCTGCGCGACCTGGGTGCGGCCCACCCCGCCTTTGGTGCGCGGCTGGAGGGCTTTGTCGACACGATGCCGGTCGATGCAGTGGCAGGTGTGCCCTATGGATGGCGCGCGCACGACACGTCCCCCGGCCTGTTCCGCGTCGGCGATCAATGTGGCGTCATTCCGTCACTTGCCGGGGAAGGCAATGGCATTGCGCTTGCCAGCGGACGGAGCGCCGCAAGGGCCTATCTTGCGGGCGGAACCGCTGCGGCGGGCGCCTGGCAAGCCGGCTTTGCGCGGCAAAGCCGACGACCGATCGGCGTCGCGACCGCCATCTGGCGTGCGTCAGAACTGGCGCTGGGCCGGGGGCTGATCCCGCTGGCGCTGAGATTGCTGCCCGGCCTTGCCCCGGCCATTGCCCGCGCGACGCGGATTGATCCTTGAACCGACGGTCGTTCAGGCCCAGATTGCAGAGATGGAAAAGCTGCTCCTCACCGATGACGAATGGCGCGCGCGCCTGACCCCCGCCCAATATCATGTGCTGCGTCAGGCCGGCACCGAACGCGCCTTTTCCGGCGCGCTCAACGAGAACAAGGAAGACGGGGTCTATCGCTGCGCTGGCTGCGGCGCCGACCTGTTCCTGTCGGACACCAAATATGACTCCGGGTCGGGCTGGCCGAGCTTTTACGCGCCGGTCGCCAACGATGCCGTCACGATGGTTGAGGACCGGTCGCACGGCATGGCGCGCGTCGAGGTCCGCTGCGGGCGGTGCGACGGGCATCTGGGGCACGTCTTCCCCGACGGGCCTGAGCCAACCGGCCTGCGCTTCTGCATGAACAGCGTCTCGCTCGATTTTGAGGGCGACTCCGCCGACTGATCCCGGTGCGGCAACGCTGACGCCTTGCCGCGAGTCCCGACGCCGCCTAAGAAGGCCGACACATGGCCCGCACGCGACCCAGACCCAGCCCGACCCCCAAAGAGCGCGGCCTGATATCCCGCCTGTTCCGTTGGGCCCTCGTCTTTGGCGGCGTGGTGATGGTGGGCCTGATGTCGGCCATCGGCTTTGCCTATTCCTCGCTGCCCGAATTCCCCGAACTGCGCACGCGTGAAACGCTGGGCCAGGTCATCCGTGTGCGCGCGGCGGACGGACAGGTCATCCTGTCGCTCGGCCCGATCTACGGGGAGTGGATCGACTATCACAACATTCCCGACGTCATGGTCAATGCGATGGTTGCGGTCGAGGACCGCCGCTTCCGCATGCACCCCGGCGTCGACCCCATCGGCCTGGCCCGCGCGGTGCAGGTGCGGCTGACGCGCGGCCATTGGGCGCAGGGCGGCTCCACCATCACGCAGCAGCTGGCGCGTAACCTCTTCCTCACCAACACACGCACCTTTGGCCGCAAGGGGCGTGAGCTTGTTCTCGCGCTGGCGATGGAGGCCAAATATTCGAAGGATGAGATCCTCGAGCTGTATCTGAACCGCGTCTATTTCGGCGGCGGGGCCTATGGCATCGATGCGGCTTCGCGGCGCTTCTTTGATCATCCCGCGACCAAGCTGAGCCTTGAGGAATCGGCGATCATCGCGGGCCTCGTCAAGGCGCCGTCCAACTATTCCCCGACCGCCGACGCGCAGGCCGCCCTTGGCCGTTCCAAGGTGGTGCTGGGCGTGATGGCCGATGCGGGCGTGATCACCTCGCAACAGGCCGCGATGGCGCGCCCCGAGAGCGTGAAACTCGCCGCCCCGCAGCAGCAGAACAGCGTGCGCTACTTCACCGACTGGGCGCTGCCCCAGCTGGACGGGCTGATCGAGGAAACCTCGGCCCCGATTGACGTCTGGACGACGCTGGACCCTGGCATGCAGGCGGCGGCAGACACCGCGATCCGCACCTATGCGCCATCGGGTGCCCAGGGCGCGCTTGTCGCACTCGACCGCGACGGCGCGGTGCGCGCCATGATCGGCGGGCGCGATTATGTGAGTTCGATCTACAACCGCGCCACGCAGGCGGTCCGGCAGCCGGGTTCCGCCTTCAAGCTGTTCGTCTATCTGGCGGCGCTCGAATCGGGCATGACGCCGGAGACCAAGATGGTCGACCAGCCCGTCGACATTGGCGGGTGGAGCCCGCGCAACAGCACCGGGCGCAATCTCGGCGAAATGACGCTGCGTACCGCCTTCACCTATTCGATCAACACCATCGCCGCGCAGATCGGGCAGGAAATCGGCACCCCCGCCATTGCCGGCATGGCGCGGCGTCTGGGCATCACGACGCCGATCAACACGCAGCCGTCCATGGTGCTCGGCACGTCGGATGTCCGCCTCATCGACATGACGCGCGCCTTTGCGACCATTCAGGCCAAGGGCAAGTCGGTCACACCCTATGGCATCGTGAAGGTCACGTCCGCCTCGGGCGAGCTGCTCTATCAGCGGCCCAAGGATCAGGATCTCCAGCTGGTGGACCCCTGGGTCGCGGCAGGGATGACCGACATGATGCAGACCGCCGTCAGTGCAGGCACGGGGCGCGCCGCCCAGATCGGCCGCCCGGTGGCCGGGAAGACGGGCACGACCTCTTCCAACAAGGATGGCTGGTTCCTCGGCTTTTCAAGCGGAATCACAACGGGCGTCTGGATGGGCCGCGACGATGCGCGCCCGGTCCGCGACTTGCAGGGGGGCCGCGCGCCCGCGACCGCCTTTGCCGCCTTCATGCGCGCAGCCGTCGCCAAGCGGCCGGTCGAAAAGTTTGAGACCGAAGTGACCTTGCCCGACTGGATGCTCGAGTCCGATGAGGAAGCCTATCTGGGCGACCAGAGCAACATGTCCGACCCGGCCTTTGTCGATGAAAATGGCAATCCGGTGGAAGAAGCCCAGCCCGACACCTATGATCCGGCCGCCGAAGATGCCGAGTATAAGCGTATTCTGGACGAAGCGACCAAGCGCGATGCCGCGACACCTCCGGCGCGGCCGCCCGTCAACCGGACCAGTCAGTCCCGCCCGAACCAGTGAAGCCGCGCCCCGTGCGTGCGCAGCCAGTGCCGCGCCGGGGTCGGGTCTGCGCCAAACAGCTCGGCGACCAGCCGGTGAAAGGCCCGGCTGTGATCCATGTGGACACGGTGCGCGACTTCATGCGCCACGGTTGCGCGGCGGACATGGTCGGGCGCGAGGATCAGGCGCCAGCTGTACCGGATATTGCCGCTGGACGAGCAGCTGCCCCAGCGTGCGCGGGGATCGCCGACCGACACCTCGGCAACGCTGATGTCGGCGGCGCCCGCAATCTCGCGGGTTTCGGCATCGAGCAGCACCTGCGCCTCTGCGCGCATCCAGCGTAACAGGCGAGACGCCATGACGTCATGCGGCCCGCCGATCCGCAGAACATCGCCCTCCAGCGCGGGTTTGCGCGGATGGAGTTCCGACCAGTCGAGCCGATAGTCGCGTCCGGCAAAGGGCACGGTCATGCCAGGGACAATCGGCCAGGGGTCCGGCAGGCGGGCGCGTTGCCGCGCGATCCAGCCGCGATGCGCCTCCACCCAGTCCATCGCCGGGCCAAGGGCGGCGCGCAGCGGCAGGACAAGGCGCACGGCGCCACTGCGCGGATCGACGGTGAGCTTCATCCGGCGGGCCTCCCGCTTGCGGACGATCTCCAGCCCCTCGATCACAGGGTCCATGGATCCTTCGGCTTTTCCTCGGGCCAGTCGACGATGTGGTTCTCAAGGTCTCCGGCATCGACTTCAGACACGGTCCAGCCGCGCGTCGACATGCCCCGGCGGTGGATCTCCTCCCGGTCGCCACAGACGAGATAGTGCCAGTCCGGGAGCGGCAGATTGTTCGCGCGGCGGACATAGGCGCATGTCTCGGGCAGCCAGTCCATCGACTCGAGCCGCGCGGGCGTCAGGCGGATGCAGTCCGGCACCTGCGCAAAGCGGTTGCGATAGTCCGAACATTGGCCGGTCTTCCGGTCCAGCAAGCGGCAGGCGACATTGGTCGGGTAGATTTCCCCCGTGTCATCGTCCTCAAGCTTATGGAGGCAGCATTTGCCGCACCCGTCGCACAGCGATTCCCACTGCGCCCGGTCCAGCGTGGCCAGCGGCCGGTCCTCCCAATAGCGGTCCCCCGCCATTATTTGACCCAGCGGGCCAGCTCGTCCGCGAATTGCTGGGGCTTGGCATTTTGTGGCATGATCGCGATCGGCTCTCCAGCGGGGCCATAGAGCACGACCATGCGAGCATGATCGACGAGATAGGCGCCCTGCGCGTTGGGCGGCTGGCGCATGAAGGCGACGCCATAGGCCTGCGCCACGGCGTCAATGTCCTTCACCGGCCCCGTCAGCCCGACCATGCGGGGATGGAAGTTGGAGACGAACTGCTTGATCGCCGCCGGTGTATCGCGCGCGGGATCGACCGTGATGAAGATCGGGACCACCTTTGCGCCGCGGGCGGGATCCGCCTTTTCAAACGCGCTCAGCCCCTGCCCCATGATCTGCACATCGACCGGGCAGACATCCGGGCAGAAGGTGTAGCCGAAGTAGACAAGGCGGTATTTGCCCGCAAAGTCGGCATCGGTGACGGTCTTGCCGTCCTGATTGGTCAGCCGGAAGGCGCCGCCCATTTTGGCACCGGCGAGCGGCGGTGCTTCGGCAGGCGCCCCACCGCAGGCGGACAGGAGGGACAGGGCAAGCCCGGCGGCGATGATCTTGAATTTGTTCATGGCCCGGCTAGCTTTGCTCTGCTACGCGGCGACACGCAAGGGACGAAATCCCGCACTTTTGGGGCGTATACCATGAAGAAGATCCTGACGGCTCTGATCGCACCCGTTCTGCTCTGGCCGACCGTGGCCAGCGCGCAGTTTTCGGATGGCTACAACTTCCTGAAGGCGGTGCGGGACCGTGACGGCGCGAAGGCGACCGAAATCCTGAACAAGCCGGGCAGCGTTATCGTCGACACCAAGGATGTCTCGTCGGGCGAAAGCGCGCTCCACATCGTGACCAAACGCCGCGACACGACCTGGCTCGCTTTCCTGCTGGCCAAGGGCGCAAAGCCCGACATCAAGGACGTGGAAGGCAATACGCCGCTCATCGTCGCCACGCAGATGGGCTTTGCCGAGGGTGCCGACCTGCTGCTGAAGCGCCGCGCGACCGTGGATGCCACCAATTCGCGCGGGGAAACGCCGCTGATCGTCGCGACGCAGCAGCGCGATGTGGCGATGGTCCGCCTGCTCCTCGCCGCCGGGGCCAATCCGCGCAAGACCGACCGCGCCGCTGGCCTGTCCGCAATGGACTATGCCGCGCGCGACAGCAGGGCCGCCGTCATCCTGAAGCTGCTGCAGGACGCCAAGCCCGCAAAGGCCGCCGCCGGTCCAATCTGATCCTAGATATGCTCGCCCGAAAGGCGCTGGCAGATCAGATCCAGCTGATCGAGCGATGAATAGCCGAGCGTGACTGTCCCGCCGCGTGCGCCGTGCACGATGTGGACCTTGAGGCCCAGGATATCACCCAGCTGGCGTTCGAGCGCCTCCAGATCGGGGTCACGGCCTGTGCGGCCCTTGGCCTGCGTTTTGGCGCCCGCCTTGGCGCGCTTGGCCAGGCGCTCGGTATCGCGCACCGACAGGCCACGGTCGATCACCTGCCGGGCAATGCCCTCCGGGTCCTCGCACTGGAGCAGCGCGCGGGCATGACCCATGGTCAGCTCCCCCGACACGAGCCAGCCATGCACGCGCATCGGCAGATTGCGCAGACGCATCAGGTTCGCGATGTGGCTGCGGGACTTGCCGACAATCCGCCCCAGCTCTTCCTGGCTGTGGCCATATTCCTCGATCAGACGGCGATAGGTCTCGCCTTCTTCCCAGGCGTTGAGTTCCTCGCGCTGGATGTTCTCAACCAGCGCGATTTCCAGCGCCGTGCGATCGTCAAATTGTTTAACAATTACAGGGACTTGGTGCAGATGTGCGCGCTGCGCCGCGCGCCAGCGGCGTTCACCGGCGACCATCTGGTAATGCCCGCCCATGTCGCGCACGACGATCGGCTGGAGCACGCCAAGCGCCGTGATCGACTTGGCCAGCTCCTCAAGCGCGGCGTCGTCAAAATTGCGGCGCGGCTGGTTGGGCAGCGGCTGCAGATCGGCAACGGGCACAAGCCGCACGCCGTCGGGCACCGCCGTGCCACTGTCGGCCCGGCTCGGCACCGCAGCAGCGGTCTCGGTCTGGATTTCGCCCAGCAGCGAGGACAGCCCGCGCCCCAGCCCCAATGGGCGCTTCTTCGGGGCGCCGCCCTGTTCGTCGCTCATGCCGCCACCTTCAGGGCCGGCAGGCGGCCAATCACTTCGCGGGCCAGCGCCATATAGGCTTCGGACCCGGCGCAGCGGTGATCATAGATCAGCGCCGGCAGGCCATGGCTCGGCGCTTCGGACAGGCGGACATTGCGCGGAATGACCGTGTCGAACACCGCATGGCCCAGGCACGCCCTAACGTCTTCCGACACCTGTTCGGTCAGGCGGTTGCGCCGGTCATACATGGTGAGGACCACGCCGAGGATGGTCAGCGCCGGATTGAACTTGCCGCGAATCCGCTCAAACGTCTGCAGCAGCTGGCTCAGCCCTTCCAGCGCAAAGAACTCGCACTGCAGCGGCACGAGCAGCGACTGCGCCGCGACAAGCGCGTTGATCGTCAACAGGCCCAGCGACGGCGGACAATCGATCAGGACGACGTCCCAGCGCCCCTCAGGCACCGAATCCAGCGCATTCTTCAGCCGCTGCGCCCGGTGCTCGACCTCGACAAGCTCGATTTCGGCGCCGGAGAGATCGACAGTCGCTGCGACCAGATCGAGCCGGGGCACCTTGGTCTGGATGACCGCATCGGCAATCGACGCGGCGCCCATGAGGACATCGTAGCTTGAATTGGTGCGCTGCCCCTGCCCGACGCCCAGCCCGGTCGAGGCATTGCCCTGCGGATCGAGATCGACAAGCAGCACGCGCCAGCCAATGGCCGACATGGCGGTCGCGAGATTGATGGCGGTCGTCGTCTTGCCGACGCCGCCCTTCTGATTTGCAACGGTGATGCGGATCATCGTCCTGCGACCTTCCTGACGCCCGTCGCCACCACGATGGCCGCTTCGGAATCCGTCAAACTCTGTTTCACGTGAAACGTACCTTGCCAGTTTTCGCGCGCCGATTCCACTTCTTCACGCGCAGAACGCCCTTTCGGCAGCAACCACAGCGTTTTTTGTGTGGAAAAGCTGTGGGCGAGGTCAAACAGCTTGGGAAGCGGCGCAAAGGCGCGCGCACTGATGATCGTCGCGGGCTTGTGCTTCAGGGCCTGCACCTTGCAGCCAAAGACCTGTGCATTGGGCAACTCCAACACCTCGATCACCCGATTGAGGAATGCAATCCGTCCGCGCCGTTCCTCCACCAGATGGACCGGCCGCTTTGACAGGATCGCGACCACGATCCCCGGCATTCCCGCCCCTGCGCCGAGATCGAGCCAGTCGCCCGGTCCCACACCTTCAGATAGCGGCAAAAGCTGCGCCGAATCGACAATGTGCCGCGTCCAGAACACGTCAAAGGTCGAGCGGGCGATGAGGTTCTGCTCCGCCGCGCCCTCGATGACGAGCTGGCGGTAGCGCTCAAGTTTGTCGAGCGTTTCACGTGAAACATTGAGCGTGGTGCGCAACCAGGCGCGGGCATCATCCTCGGTCATGCTGCCACCCGCTTCGCCTGGACAAGGATGGCGGCCAGCGCGGCAGGTGTAATCCCGCGCACACGCTCGGCAGCGCCCAAGGTCGCGGGCCGCGCCGCCTCCAGCCGCTCCACCATCTCATTGGACAGGCCGGGCACTGTGCGGAAATCGACGCCGCCAAGCGCAATCCCCTCATTGGCGCGCATCGCCCGGATCTCGGCCTCCTGCCGCGCAATATAGGGCGCGTAGCGAGCGTCTTCACGAAGTTCGTCAAGGACGGCAACCGGCGTCGCCTCCAACGCGGGGCAGAGCGCCTTGATGTCGGCAGCCGTCATGTCGACGAACCGGAGCCATTCGAACAGCGCCTGCCGCTCGCCGCCGCCACTGGCGCCCGCAATACCGTTCGCCCGCAGCTCAGCCGCGCTGAAAAGGCGATCCAACACTGCCCGTGCGTCCGCGCGCAGCGTTTCACGTGAAACAAACGCGTCCCGCCGCGCATCTGAGACACATCCCGCCGCGATGGCAATCGGCGTCAGCCGTGTCCCCGCATTGTCGGCGCGGAGCCGTAAACGATATTCGGCGCGTGCTGTGAGCATGCGATACGGCTCGGTCACCCCCTGCAGCACAAGGTCATCGATCAGCACGCCAATATAGGAAGATGCCCGGTCGAGCACGACAGGCGCCTTGCCCAAGGCCTGCGCCGCCGCATTGAGGCCCGCCATCAGCCCTTGCGCAGAAGCTTCCTCATAGCCCGTCGTGCCATTGATCTGCCCTGCACAGAACACGCCGGGCAGCGCCCGCAGCTCCAGCGTGTTGTGGAGCGCGCGCGGATCGACATGGTCATATTCCACGGCATAACCGGGCTGCGCGATCTCCACCGCTTCAAGCCCCGGCATCGTCCGCAGGAATGCCAACTGCACATCCTCGGGGAGCGATGTGGAGACGCCATTGGGGTAAACGAGCGGGTCGTCGAGCCCTTCGGGCTCCAGAAACACCTGATGCCCATCACGGTCACCAAAACGATGGATCTTGTCCTCGATCGACGGACAATAGCGCGGCCCCTGCCCCTCAATCGCGCCCGAGAAGAGCGGCGACCGGTCAAGAGCAGCGCGAATCACCTCATGCGTCGCAGTATTGGTCCGGGTGATGGCACACCACAATTGCGGTGCGGTCCGCCTAGGGGTCATGTCGGAGAACGTCCAGTCGCCGCCATCCGACTCCTGCACATCGAGCTGCGCCCAGTCGATCGTCCGGCCATCAAGGCGCGGCGGCGTTCCGGTCTTGAGGCGGGCCATCGGTAAGTCCAGCGCGCGGAGCTGTTCGCCGAGATCGCGCGCCGCCGCTTCGCCCACGCGCCCGCCTTCGCTGCGCGACTCGCCGCAGAACATCCGCCCATTGAGGAACGTGCCCGTCGCGAGCACCACGGCCGCGGCGTCCAGAACGTCGCCATTGCCGAGCCGCAGACCGGCAACCCGCCCGCCCTCAAGGACCAGCGACTGCGCCTCCCCCTCAAGAATCGTCAGCCCCGGCTGCGCGTCGAGCAGTGCGTGGATCGCCGCCTTGAACAGCTTGCGGTCTGCCTGGATGCGCGGCCCCTGCACCGCTGCACCTTTCGACGCGTTGAGCATCCGATAATGAATGGCCGCCGCATCCGCTGCGCGCGCGAGAATCCCTTCAAACGCATCGACCTCACGGACGAGATGCCCCTTGCCGAGCCCGCCAATGGCCGGGTTGCACGACATGGCGCCAATCATGTCGCGGCGGAAACTGACCAAGGCAGTCCGCGCGCCCATGCGCGCCGCCGCCGCCGCTGCCTCGCACCCGGCATGGCCCCCACCGACCACAATCACGTCAAACCGCTGGTTCATGATGTCCTTGCCGCTACGCCGTGACGCAGAGTCGGTCAAATCCGTTTCACGTGAAACGGCGCGCTACTTGCCGATGCAAAATGCGCCAAACAGCGCGTCGAGCATCGATTCGACCCCCGTCCGCCCTGTCAGCTGGTCGAGCGTCCCGCGAGCGAGCCGCAACAGTTCGGCGCGGATCAACGGGTCGCGCGCATGCGCCGCGTCCTCAATATGCCCCTGGACTTCCGCCAGCACGGCCCGGTGACGCGCATGAAGCGCCAGCGCCCCAGGTTGCGGGAGGAGCGCGCGCGCACGGCGGACGATCTCCGCCCGCAAGGCATCAAGCCCCTCGCCCGTCCTGACCGAGACGGCAAGACCATCAAGATTGCCGGGCAAGTCCGCCTTGGGCGCGATCTGCAACGCCCCCGCAGGCGCCGACGCGCTATCACCCAGCCAGAGGATCACATCTGCGGTCTCAAGCGCGGCTTCGGTGCGCGAAATGCCAATCGCCTCGACGACATCGGTCGCGTCCGCCCGCAACCCGGCGGTATCGATGACCAGCAAAGGGACGCCATCCAGCGCCACCGACGCCTCGATCCGATCACGCGTCGTGCCTGCAATCTCGGTGACAATCGCCGCATCACGTCCGACCAACGCATTGAAAAGACTTGATTTCCCCGCATTCGGTGGCCCGCCCAGAACGACGCGGACGCCATCGCGCAAACGCTCCGCCGGGGGCGCCCCCAGCAGCGCGGCCATATCCGCCGCGAGGCTCGTCAGCGGCCCAGCATCGGGCAGGTCGTCCCCCACATCGCCTTCATCCGAAAAGTCGAGCACGGCCTCGATCCGCGCCGATTCGCGCAGCAAGATCTGCTCCCAGCCCGACACGAGCCGTCCGAGACCGCCCTCCGCCAGTGCAAGCGCGGACCGGCGTTGCAGGTCGGTTTCGGCCGCCAGCAGGTCCGCCAGCCCTTCCGCCTCGGTCAGGTCGATCCGCCCGTTCTCAAAGGCGCGCCGAGTGAACTCGCCCGCCTGTGCCGGACGACAGCCGGACACCGCGCCAAGAGCATCGAGAACGGCCGCGACCACGGCCCGGCCCCCGTGCAGGTGCAGTTCGGCCAGATCCTCGCCCGTGGCCGTCCGGGGCCCCGGAAACCACAGCGCCAACCCTTCATCCAGAAGCGCGCCATCTGCCGTGTGGAACCGGCGCACGCGCGCCCGGCGTGGCTCCGGCAGTGGACCCGCCAGCGCCGTCAACGCGACGCCCGCCTGCGGCCCGCTCACGCGAACCACGGCAATCCCGGCAGGCGGCAGGCCGCTCGACAGGGCAAAGATCGTGTCAGGCACCATGATCGACGACGGGCGGTCTTCAGTCCTTCGGCCTCGGCGCGCCGGTCGAAGAAAGGCCCTTCACCAGATCGCGCACGAAATCCATGCCGGCCGCGCCGCCCGGCACCCAGTTGCGCACCATCGTATCGACCATGTCCGGGGTCAGGCCCGTGGTCATCACATCCTTCATGCGGCCGAGATACACCTCATGCACTTCGGTCAAGTCGGGCAGGCCGACGAGCCGCCGGACCTCTTCGGGCGTGCAATCCACCTCGATATTGAACTTCATGGGGCCAACTCCCTTGAGCCGTTCGCGAATACGCTCCATCTGTGCGCCATGCGCCGCCCAACCGCAACCGCCAGAGTCGAAAGCCCGCTGGGCGCGCTGCTGCTCACGGCCGATGACGCGCATCTGATCGGTATCCGCGTGCCACGCCCGAGCGACGCCGGGGCGACGTCGGGCGATTTGGACCATCCGGTGATTGCGGCGACTGCCCGGCAGCTGACCGCCTGGTTCCAGGGCGAGATCCAAGCGTTCGACCTCCCCCTTGCTCCGGCGGCGACCGAGGAGGCAACCCTGCTCCGGCGTGCCATCTCTGATATTCCTTACGGTAATACAATGACTTACGGGGATGTGGCGGCGCGATGCGGCTCCATCGCCCGCGCGGTCGGCGGCGCCTGCAAGGCCAACCCCTTCCCCATTGTCGTCCCCTGCCACCGCGTCACCTCGGCGGCTGGACCCGAATTTTACTCCGCCGGCGATGGTCCGCGCACCAAAAGCTGGCTCATCGATTTCGAATATTCCAACCTTCCCCCAGACCAGAGGACACGACTGCTATGACCACGACCACATTGGGCGACATGACCATCTATGTGGCGGCCCCCGCCGCTGCCCCGCGCGCTGCCATCATCGTCATTCCCGAAATCTTCGGCCTGAACGAAGGCATCCGCCGCAAGTGCGACAGCTGGGCCGCCAAGGGATATCTGGCCGTCGCCCTCGACATCTTCTGGCGGTTCGCACCCGGCGTCGAGCTCAACCCCGATGTCGAAGCCGAGCTGAACGAGGCATTCGGCTATTTCCAGCAATATGACGCGAATGACGGCGTTCTCGATATCGAAACCGTCATCAAGGCGATCCGCCACGGCATTGCCGGACAGGCCCCCGTCGCCAAGGTCGGCTGCGTCGGCTTCTGCCTTGGCGGACGGCTGGCCTATATGGCCGCCACCCGCACCGATATTGACGCGTCGGTCGGCTATTATGGCGTGATGATCGACCAGATGCTGGGCGAATCGCATGCCATCGCCAACCCGCTGATGCTCCACATCCCGACAGCCGACCATTTTGTCGGCCCCGAGGCGCAGGCGGCGATCCACGCCGGACTGGACGATCACCCCAAGGTGACGCTCCACGATTATGTGGGGCTGGACCATGGCTTTGCCGCCGAAATGGGCAACCGCCGCGATGACGCCGGCGCCGCGCTCGCCGATGGGCGGACCGAAGCGTTCTTCCACGCGCATCTGGGGTAGTCGCTCTGTGTCATCCCTGCGAAAGCGGGGATGACACCAAAGGGGCCTTAGCCCGGAAACAACACCCGATATTGCGGCTTCACGAGCGGCTTAAGCCCTTTGGGAATGATGATCTCCAGATCATAGCTGCCCTCGGCATAAGGCCCTGCCGTATAGGCGCCGAGGGACATCGCGATGCGGCTGAACTTGGCGTAAACGGGCTTGTCGGGCCAGATCTTGGCCGATTCAAACAGCTTGGGACAATCGCCGAACATGTCGTCCCTCGCGGTCGGCTCGCCGCGCTTTTCCATCCGGGCCTTGTCGAGTGCACGGCAGTAAAGCGGCGTCAACAGCGCTTCGGCGGCGCGTGCATTGGTGAACAGGCCCGCAAAGGGCACCGCGACCGAGGCGCCGGCGTCCCAAATGAGGCTGTCGGTAAAGCCATAGCCATGGGCGCCACCGGTATAGGACCAGCGCGACGCCGTCAGGACGATGAGCGGCGCAAGACGCGTCTGGATCGTCCAGCTGGTGCCATTTTCATAGCTGTCGAGCCCGGGCCCGGCCTCCGGCGCCTCGTTAAACAGCGGCGCATAGTCCTTGTAGACGGCCGCGCGATCCTTCTTCAGCCAGGCAATCAGGGCAGGGGTCGCCTCAAGCGCCTTGGGCCATTCATATTTGAACCCCGTCACCTTGGCGGGCGCTGCCTGCGCCGGAAGGCCGGGCAGGGCAAAGAGGGCGATCATCGCCATCCAGAGTCGAGTCTTCATGCGGCCAAGGCTATCCCGCGGCACCGGCGCTGGCAATGCGCGGGATCAGCCGCGCGCCAGCCTGAACTGCAGGTTGCGCTTCACGCCGTCCCATTCATTGGCGATGATCGAATAGACGACAGTGTCGCGCACGCGCCCATCGAGGATCGCGTGGTTCCGCAGCACGCCATCCTTCTTCGCGCCAAGCCGCTCGATTGCACGCTGCGAGGCGTGGTTGAAATGATCGGTCCGGAACTGCACGCAGGATGCGTCCATCACCTCGAACGCATGGGTGAGGAGCAGCAGCTTCGCCTCGGTGTTGACGGGCGATCTCTGCACCGAGGCCGCGTAGAAGGTCGTCCCGATTTCCAGCCGCCGCGCCGCCTTGTGCATCCGCATATAGCGCGTGCAGCCGATGAGCTTTCCGGCCGCATCCAGCACCACGAAGGGCATGGCCCGGCCATAGGCTGTCTCACGTTCAGCCGTGTCGAGATAGACGTCGATCGATGCTTCGGACGGGACAGCGGTGTAGAACAGTTCCCACAGCTTGCCGTCGGAGGCCGCCGCGACAATGGCATCGCGGTCTCCGCGCACCATGGGGCGCAGCGTCACATGCTGGCCAGACAGGTGCGGCAGATCGGTCCAGGGATCGCTCATGCCGCCCCCTTATCCGTCACATCCCGGCAAAGGCGAGCAGATGGGGGTGAACCTCATGAAAGCCCTCCCAGATCATCTTCAGCGCCACATAGAGGATGACGATGAGACCGACCCAGGCAATCCAGCGATAGCGCTCAATATATTGGGCGATGATGTTGGCCGCGATACCCATCAGGGCGACCGCGAAAATCAGGCCGACGATGAGGATGCCCGGATGCTCGCGCGCGGCCCCGGCCACAGCAAGCACATTGTCGAGGCTCATGGACACGTCGGCGATTGCAACCGACCAGGCGGCGGCGGCGAAGCTCTTGGCTGCGGGAATGCCCGACCCCTCATCGCCTGCAACCTCCGGCGAGCCGGCAGATTCGCCCGCGGCACCATGATGGATGTCGCGGTACATGCGCCACGCCACCCATAAGAGCAGCAATCCGCCGGCCAGAACCAGCCCGACAATGCCGAGCAGCCAGCTGACCGTCAGCGCGAAGATGATCCGCAGAACCAGCGCCGCAATGACGCCGATGAGAATGACCTTTTTGCGCTGTTCCGCAGGAAGACCCGCTGCGAGCGCGCCGACAACAATCGCATTGTCGCCTGCAAGCACGAGATCGATCAGCAGCACCTGGATGAAGGCGGCCAGCGCACCCGGCTGGGTGATGTTCGAAAAATCATGAACAATCGCGCCCCAGATGGCCGAAAGACCGCCCGACATATCGAGCGCTGAGGAAACGAACCCGGCGTCCATATTCTAACTCCCGATGACGAATGGCGCGACCTGGAACCAGCCGTCCCAGATCATCTTGAGGGCGACATAAAGGATAACAACCAGACCGATCCAGGCGATCCAGTGATATTTCTGGACGAGCTTTGCGACAAGGTTGGCGGCGAGACCCATCAGGGTCACCGACAGCGCCAGGCCGAAGAACAGGACAGTCGGGTGCTGGCGCGCAGCAGCGGCGACCGCGAGCACATTGTCGAGGCTCATCGACAGGTCGGCAATCGTGATCTGGACGGCCGCCTGCATGAAGGTCTTGGTCGCCTTCGGCCCTTCGATCTCGACGGTCTCCGGGTCATCGGCAATGACCGGCGCCGGTGCAGGCCGGAGCTCGCGGTACATGTTGTAGGCAACCCACAGCAGCAGGAGACCGCCTGCCAGCAACAGGCCGGTCAGCTGCAGCAGCCAGGTTGCCATCAGCGCAAAGGCGATGAGGAAGACGAGCGCCATCGACACGCCGACCATGATGACGCGCTGGCGGTCGCGCGCGGGCAGGCCCGAGGCGAGTGTGCCCATGATGACGACATTGTCGCCCGCCATGGTGAGATCGATCAGGATCACGCCCAAGAGCGTGGTCAGCCCCCCGGCTGTAAAGACATCCGCCAGATCAAGATTCAACACGTCGCCCCGCCTCTATAAAATGGCAGATGGGCAGCCTTCGCCGCCCATCCCTTACTGGTTCATGCTGTCGAAGAAGTCGTCGTTGGTCTTGGAATCCTTCATCTTGTCGAGGAGGAATTCCATCGCGTCGACGGTGCCCATCTGCATGAGGATGCGGCGGAGCACCCACATCTTGGTGAGCTTGTCCTTCTCGACCAGCAGCTCTTCCTTGCGTGTGCCGGACTTGCCGACATCGAGGGCGGGGAAGATGCGCTTGTCGGCGACCTTGCGGTCGAGCACAATTTCGGAGTTGCCGGTGCCCTTGAACTCTTCGAAGATGACTTCGTCCATGCGGCTGCCCGTGTCGATCAGCGCGGTCGCGATGATCGAGAGCGACCCGCCCTCTTCGATGTTACGTGCGGCACCGAAAAAGCGCTTCGGACGCTGGAGCGCATTGGCGTCGACACCGCCGGTCAGCACCTTGCCGGAGCTCGGCACGACGGTGTTGTAGGCGCGGCCCAGGCGCGTGATGGAGTCGAGCAGGATGACGACATCCTTCTTGTGCTCGACGAGACGCTTCGCCTTTTCGATCACCATTTCGGCGACCTGCACGTGGCGGCTGGCGGGCTCGTCAAAGGTCGAGGAAATGACCTCGCCCTTCACCGAACGCTGCATGTCGGTGACTTCTTCGGGACGTTCGTCGACGAGGAGAACGAGCAGGAAGACTTCGGGGTGATTGTCGGTGATCGCCTTCGCCATGTTCTGGAGAAGGACGGTCTTACCGGTGCGCGGCGGCGCCACGATCAGCGCGCGCTGGCCCTTGCCCTGCGGCGAGATGATGTCGATGACGCGCGCCGACTTGTCCTTGACGGTCGGGTCGAGCGTATCGAGCTTCAGGCGCTCATCGGGATAAAGCGGCGTGAGATTGTCAAAATTGACGCGGTGGCGGACGACATCGGGATCGTCGAAGTTGATCGACTTGATCGTCGTCAGCGCGAAATAGCGTTCGCCGTCTTTCGGCCCGCGGATTTCGCCTTCAACGGTGTCACCGGTGCGCAGGCCATATTTGCGGACCATGTTGGGCGAGACGTAAATATCGTCCGGCCCGGCCAGATAGTTGGATTCCGGCGCGCGCAGAAAGCCGAAGCCGTCCGAGAGAACCTCGATCGTGCCTTCGCCGATGATCTCTTCGCCATTTTCGGCTTCGACCTTGAGGATGGCGAACATCAGATCCTGCTTGCGCAGCGTCGACGCGCCTTCGACCCCCGATTCCTCCGCCATTTCGACGAGCTCTGCGGGCTTCATTTTCTTGAGTGATTTTAAGTGCATCATGGATAGTGATCCGGTTGGAACGGGGGTGGGAAACCGCGACAGCAACGGATGTTGTGATTGCGCTGCTTCAAAGACGGCACGAATGGCCCAGCGGTTTCCGCCGGTTAGGCCCGCCAAAGGCCCAAGTCAAGCCGATCCGCGACGGATCTGGCGGGACAAGGCGGGCCTCAGAACGGCTTTACGATGGCCAGAATGACGATGATGGCCGCTGCCATGCCCGGCACTTCGTTCACGATGCGCAGCGTGCGTCCCGACAGCGTCCGCTGCCCCGCCTTGAGCTTGCGCGCATAGCCGACCATCCAGCCATGATAGCCCGACAGGATCAGGACGACCGCCAGCTTCAGGTGGAACCAGCCCTGTTCAAATGCGCCGGTATCGAGCGCGAGCGCCAGACCGAACAGCCAGACGACGATGATCGAGGGTTTGAGGATGATACGCAGCAACCGGTCCTCGCGCTCGATCCAGCGCGCTTCCTCGTCGCTGCCCGCCGCGCATTCCTGATGATAGACAAAGAAGCGCGGCATCATGAAGAGGCCCGCCATCCAGAAGATGACGAAGATGATGTGCCCCGCCTTCACCCAGAGATAGGCACTGCCCAAAATGCCGATCATGGCCGTCTTACCCTCTTACATGCACCACAAGCTGCTCGACATGCGCGATAGGCGTGTCGGGCAGGATGCCGTGGCCTAGATTGAAGACATGGGGACGTCCCGCAAAGGCGTCAATGACGTGATCGACCGCCGTTAGGAGGTCAGCACCCCCCGCAATCAGCGCGAGCGGATCAAGATTGCCCTGGACCGGCAGGCCGTCGGGCAGGCTGGCATTGGCCCAGACGGGATCGACGGTTTCATCAAGCCCGATCGCATCGGCCCCGACCTCACGCGCATAAGCGGGCAATTTGCCGCCGGCGCCCTTTGGAAAACCGATCACGATCGCATCCGGACGCGCGGCCTTGAGTTTGGTGATGATCCGCACCGTCGGCGCAATCACCCAGCGTTCGAACTGCGCGGGCGAAAGACTGCCCGACCAACTGTCGAACAGCTGCACCGCCTCCACGCCCGCATCGATCTGGTCGATCAGATAGGTCACGGTCGCATCGGCAATCGCGTTGATGATTTCTTCGAACGCCTTGGGATCGCGATAGGCGAAGCGGCGGGTCTCGCCCTGCTCACGGCTGCCTTGCCCTGCAACCATGTAAGTGGCGACAGTCCAGGGGCTCCCTGCAAAGCCCAGGAAGGTCGTCTGGGACGGCAAGGCGGCTGCGACCTGCCGGACGGTCTCGATCACCGGTGAGAGCCTCTCAGGGGCCGCTGTGAGGGTCTTGAGCGCGGTGTCGACCAGCTTGGGGGCAAGCCGGGGCCCCTCGCCCGTTTCGAACCACAGGTCCTGGCCGAGCGCATGGGGGATGACGAGGATGTCCGAGAACAGGATCGCGCCGTCAAAACCGAAGCGACGGATCGGCTGGAGCGTGACGTCCGCAGCCGCCGCACTGTCGTGCACCAGTTCCAGAAACCCGCCCTTTTCCGCCCGCAGCGCGCGATATTCGGGAAGATACCGGCCCGCCTGCCGCATGAGCCACAGAGGCGGTCGGTCAAACTTGGCGCCCTTGAGCGTCGCGAGCAGGGGTTTCGTCACATGATCCATGTCCGCTCCCCTATTCAATAAAATAGGAATCTTAAAGGTTGTTGATAGTAGTAGGCGCGCGGGTCGCGTGGATTAAGCGCCCGGCCTGAATCTGCTCACAGCTTGACTCCGGACGACTCCCGCAGCGGTCGGGATTCGGAATCTGTGTCCCCATTATCCACATGTTTGGAAAAGATCGGTCGCCTGTTGGCAGGTCTGTGGACAGTTGCCGGACGATGTCGCGGAATCGTCATGCTTGCAGTCGCCAACCGCTTTCCGCTAGCCCCTCCCACAGGGTTTTCCACAGCGTATCGGACGAGGCGTGTCGCGACTGCATCTGCATCTGGTTTCGGACTCGACGGGCGAGACGCTCGAAACCGTTGCCAAAGCCGCGCTCGCGCAGTTCGACGATGTGGAGGCGATCCGCCATTATTGGCCGATGGTCCGCACGCCGGGTCATGTCGAACGCATCATGTCGGAGATAGCGCAAAATCCCGGCCTTGTCCTCTTCACCATGGTCAATGCCGATCTGCGCACCGCGCTCGAACAGCGCTGTGCCGCCCTGGGCCTGCCGCATGTCGGCGCCATCGATCCGGTACTTGAGGCGCTGTCGAGCGTGCTTGGAAAGCCGCTCAAGGCGCGGCCGGGCCTGCAGCACCTGCTCGACGATGCCTATTTCGCGCGCGTCGAGGCGATCCAGTACACCATCGCGCACGATGACGGCCTCAACTGGGAAAATTGGGAACAGGCGGACATCATCCTTGCCGGTGTGTCGCGGAGTTCGAAGACGCCGACGTCCATCTATCTTGCCAATCGCGGCTTCAAAACGGCGAACATCCCGATCGTCGTCGAAAGCCCGCCGCCCGACCTTCTGTTTCACCTGAAGCATCCCCTGGTCGTCGGGCTCGTCACCAATCCCGAACGCCTCGTGCAGATCCGGCGCAACCGCCTGCTCGCGCTCAACCAGACACCTGACACCGATTATGTCGATCAGGAGGCGGTGACGCGCGAGGCGGCCTATGCGCGGCGCATGTTTGCCGACAATGGCTGGCCGGTGATCGACATGACGCGCCGTTCGATCGAGGAAGCCGCCGCCGCAATCATCAACCTTCATGCCGAACATCGCGGACAAAAGGTATGAAGCTGATCCTCGCCTCGCAAAGCGCGGGCCGCCGTACGCTTCTTGCTCATGCCGGCGTTCCGCATGACGTCATGACGGCACCGCTGGACGAAGAGGCCGAAAAAGCGCGGCTGAAGGCGGCTGGCGCGGACCCGCGCGCGCTGGCGCTGGGCCTTGCCGAAGCCAAGGCGATGGCCACGTCTGCAGTCTGCCCCGGCGCCATCGTCCTTGGCTGTGACCAGACGCTTGCGCTTGATGATGGCACGATGTTCGACAAGGCCCGGACGCTCGCGGAACAGGCCGACCATCTGCGCCAGCTCTCGGGCAGGACGCACAGCCTGTTTGCGGCCATCGCGGCAGTCCGCGACGGGGAACGGCTGTGGCGGCATGTCGGGGAGGCACGCATGACGATGCGTCCGCTCAGCGCCGCCTTCATCGACGACTATCTCGCACACGAAGGCGAAGGGCTTCTGTCGGGCGTTGGCGGCTACCGCGTTGAAGGGCGTGGCATTCAGCTGTTCGAGCGGATAGAGGGCAGCCACTTCAACATCATCGGCTTGCCGCTCCTTCCGCTGCTGGCCTTTCTGCGCGAGGCCGGAGTGGTATCTGCATGACCCGACCCTATGCCGAAGTCATCGGCGACCCGATTGCTCATTCCAAGTCTCCCAAGATGCATGGTTTCTGGCTCGCCCAGTGCGGGATTGAGGCCGATTATCGCGCGGTCCATGTGACGGCGGCCGAGCTTCCCGCTTATGTGGAACAGCGCGCGGCGGACCCGCTCTGGCGCGGCTGCAATGTCACCTTGCCGCACAAGATTGCGGTCATGGATCTGGTGGCCGACCCGGGCAATGTGCGGGCGTCGATCGGGGCGATGAACACCATATCGCGCGATGCATCGGGTGCGCTCTTTGGCACCAATACCGATGCCGGTGGCTTTTTCACCCCGATTGCCGATGTCCCGCTCGACGGCGCGCCGGTGATCGTTGCGGGCACAGGCGGGGCAGCGCATGCCGTGCTCTTTGCCCTGTCGCGTGTCGGCGTCGGGCCGGTGACGTTGCTCGCCCGCAACCCGCTCAAAGGCGCAGCGCTGCTCACCCGGTTCGGGCTGAAGGGCGATGTCCGCGCTCTCGATGCGGCACTTCCCCCGGCGGCCCTCCTTGTCAACACGACCTCGCTTGGCATGGCGGGGCAAGACGCCTTCGTGCCCGATCTGTCGCCGCTGCCCGAAGACGCGGTGGTCTATGACATCGTCTATACCCCGCTTGTGACGCCCCTGCTCGCGGCGGCCGAGGCGCGTGATCTCGCCACGGTCGACGGGCTGGAGATGCTCATCGGCCAGGGGGCGATCGCCTTTGAAATCTTCTTCGGGCAGGCCCCGCCGCGCGAGCGGGACGAAGAGCTGCGGGAGCTTCTGCTCGCATGATCCGGATCGGCCTCACCGGCTCCATCGGCATGGGCAAATCGGCGGTCTCGTCGATGTTCCGCAGCTTTGGCGTGCCGGTGTTCGATGCCGATGCCGAGGTGCACAGGTTGCAAGGGCCGGGCGGTGCGCTGGTTGCGCGGATTGAGGCCCATTTTCCGGGAACGACAGGTCCACAGGGCGTCGACCGGCAGAAACTGGGCGCCGCCGTGCTCGGCAAGCCCGACGCGCTGCGCGCACTTGAACATATCGTCCACCCGGCGGTCTATCATGCCCGCCTGCGTTTCCTGATGCGGCACCGCGCCCGCCCGATGGTTGTGCTCGACATTCCGCTGCTGTTTGAAAAGGGCGGCGCAAAGCAGGTCGATGTGACGGTCGTGGTGTCGGCCCCCGCCTTTCTCCAGACCCGCCGCGTGCTGCGTCGACCGGGCATGACGCCGGCCAAGCTGAAGCACATCCGCCATCTTCAGGTGCCCGACCACGTCAAGCGGCAACGTGCTGACTTTGTGATCGATACCGGCCAGTCGATGCGGGAAACGCGTGCCGAAGTTCGTCGTCTGATCGCTTGCCTTCGCAACCGGAAGCGCCGATAGTCCTGCTGATGCGTGAAGTCGTTTTTGATACCGAAACGACCGGACTGAGCGCCGCGAATGGCGACAGGATGGTTGAAATCGGATGTGTCGAACTGGTCAACCGGGTTGAGACCGGGCGTGTGTTCCACGCCTATATCAACCCCGAACGACCGATGAATCCTGAAGCCCAAGCGGTGCACGGCCTGTCGGACGCCTTTCTGGCGGACAAGCCGCTCTTTTCGGACATCGTCGAGGATCTGCTCGACTTTTTCGACGAAAGTCCGCTGGTCGCGCACAATGCCAATTTTGACTTCGCCTTCCTGAATGAGGAGCTGTCGCGGCTCAACCGGCCCGACATCGCCCAGGCGCGGATGATCGACACGCTGGCTTTGTCCAAGGTGAAGTTTCCGGGCGCCAAGCACAGCCTGGACGCGCTGTGCACGCGCTTCGGCATCGACCGGTCGCATCGCATCAAGCATGGCGCGCTCCTCGATGCGCAGCTGCTGTCGCTGGTCTATGTCGAGCTGACCGGCGGTCGGCAGATCGGTCTCGGCCTCGCCGATGCACCGGCGACGCTGGCGAGCGAGCCCGAACGGACGATGACGGCGGCGCGCGTGGCCCGTCCGCCCCGTCCGCATGATGCGACGCCCGAAGAGCTGGCACGCCACGCCGCCTTCATCGCAAAACTCAACGACCCCTTGTGGACTCTGGACAAGGAAGGAGAAGGTCTGGCTGCCGCATGAGTTGACGGGGAGGCGTTCCACCCTACCTACATTGTGAAGGAGAGAAAATGATGGACATTCGCGTTTCCGGCCACCGAGTTGATACAGGCGATGCTCTCCAGACACATGTGGGCGACCGGTTACAGGGGATCGCTGACAAATATTTCCAGCGAACTCATTCGGCACAGGCCACCTTCTCCAAAGGACCGCATGATCACGGGTTCTGCTGCGACATCGTGATGCATGTCGTCAGAGGCGTCGTTCTCAAGGCGTCGAACACCGCGCAGGAAGCGCGCCCGGCCTTTGATGGCGCCGCCGACAAGATCGAAAAGCAGCTGCGCCGCTACAAGCGCCGCCTGCGCGATGACCATAGCGGCCCCAATGGCGTCGCTCCCCCGGAAGACAATGCCGGCTATGTCGTGTTCGAGCCGCTGGCCGACGAAGAGGTGGCCCCGGGCGATCACCCCGTGGTCATCGCCGAAACCCGCGTCGACGTGCCAGAGGCGAGCGTCTCCGATGCGGTGATGATGCTCGATCTGCGACACACCAATGCGCTGCTGTTCCTCAATTCGGGCACCGGCACCTACAATATGGTCTATCGTCGGCATGATGGGACAATTGGCTGGGTTGAACCGCACGCCTGAGGGCGTGCGGACAGACGGCGCTTGCGGGACGGCGGCTTTCTGCTAAAGGCGCCACCAATTTCCCATTCTGGACCTATTATGACAGAGATCAGCTCTCTTCTCGTCCCCGGCGCCGTCGCCGCGGCGGCGAACATCACAACGTCCAAGGCCCTGTTCCAGCATCTGGGGCAGGTCGCCGAGCGCGAATATGGCATGGCTGCCGCAGAGGTCGTCGACCGTCTGACCGAGCGCGAACGGCTTGGCTCGACGGGCTTTGGCGGCGGCGTTGCCATCCCGCATGGCAAGATTGACGGGCTCGACCACGTTGTCGGCCTGTTCGTGCAGCTCGCCCAGCCGGTCGACGTGAAGGCGATCGACGATCTGCCGGTCGATCTCGTCTTCTGCCTTTTGTCGCCGCCCGATGCCGGGTCGGAACATCTGAAGGCGCTGGCGCAGGTCAGCCGCTGGCTGCGCGACCGCGCTTTTGTCGCCAAGCTGCGCGGCGCTGGCTCGGCCGATGCCATCTACGCGCTGTTCGCGGCGTCGGAAGCGCGCGACGCTGCCTGATCCGGCCGCCTGTTCGGCATGACGCCGCGGCTTGCCACGGGCATTTATGTCAATGCGCTCATCCGGCGCGTGAACCAGGCCGGTGGCATGGCGATGGTGCTCGCCAAGGGCGACGCGACGTCCGGCGCGCTCCTGATCGTGACGCGGGAAAAGGGCATATATTCCGGTATCTTGGAACGAGTGCTCACGCCCAGCGGTGAGTATCTTTGGCGCCCGATTGCGACGCAAAATGTGCAAAGCGAAGCAGAAATCACGGATTTCTGCGCAAAACGACGCAGCTTTGACCGCGATCTGTGGATCGTGGAACTGGATATCGCGGACGCCGCACGGTTCGCCGTGGAAATGGATGGCGCGCGTTGACAATGATGCGCTGCACAACGATTGCGCCTCCACGTTAAAGCGCGTCGCCGTGCCGCCACCCGCGTAATTGGGCTTTGGGCGCGAACGCAGACAGGGGAATGAGACAGCCGCACCGGTTTTTGCGCGGCCCGGTTTCAGACTTCTGCCCACAATGAAGTTTCAATGCGTTCTTCTTTTCTGACCGCTGCCGCTGCGGCGCTGTCACTTTCTTCCTTTGGCGCCCTTGTCGCCTTCGGCCCCGCTGTTGCAGCCTGGGCCAATGAAACGCCCGGACCGGTCCAGTCCGATCTGCTCCCCAAGTCGGTGGTTGAGCAGGCCCAGACCGAAGACCAGGCGCTCGACGAAATCCAGATTCCCGAAACCGTCGAAGCCGATGCCCCCGAAGCGGCGTCGCTCGCGGAACTCGTGTCCGAATTGTCCGAAACCCAGCTGGCCGACCGGGATGCCGAGTGCCTGGCCGGGGCTATCTATTTTGAATCCAAGGGTGAACCGCTCGACGGTCAGCTCGCGGTGGCCAAGACCATTCTCAACCGCACGCGGTCCGGGCGCTTCCCCGCCTCGATCTGCGGCGTCGTGATGCAGCCGGGCCAGTTCTCCTTCGTGCGCGGCGGGGCTTTCCCGCCCATCTCGCGCAACAGCCGCAACTGGAAGAATGCCGTTGCCCTGACGCACATCGCGCTCAACGATCTTTGGGACTCGAGCGTGGATGACGCACTCTACTTCCACGCCCGCCGGGTCAATCCGGGCTGGCGGATGCGCAAGGTCGCTTCGGTCGGCAACCACGTTTTCTACCGCTAAGTGCGGCGCAGAGGCGAAGGGTGAAGTTCACCCTTCCCTTTCGTTCCCCTGATGTTCTAGGCTTTCGGCATGGACTGTCCTGCTGAACGCATCGTTGCCGCCGATGTTCTGCGCGGCGTGTCCCGCCTGTTGTACCGGCAGGATTATATTGCCGTGGCCGAAGTGCCGCTCGGCAATGGGCGTCGGGCCGACATCATGGCGCTGGGGCCCAAGGGTGAGGTCACGATCATCGAGATCAAGGTCTCGCGCGCCGACCTTCTGGGCGACGGCAAATGGCCCTTCTACCTCGACTATTGCGACCGCTATTTCTGGGCGGTGCCGCAGGGCTTCGATCTGGACCTGTTCCAGCGGCCGGAACTGGCCCCGGACACAACCGGGCTGATCGTGGCCGACCGCTATGACGCGGCGGTCCTGCGCGACCCCGCACACGCGCCGCTTGCCGGATCCCGCCGCCGCGCCGAAACGCTCCGCGTCGCGCGCATGGCGGCGCGGCGCCTGCTCTATCAGTCGGCGATTCTGGATGTGGAATTGCGCGAGGACGGCTGATCGCGCCCGACCCTTGGGGTCAGCGCCAATGCCTTAGGCTGCGGAATACCAGTAGACGCCGTCGGTCATCTCACGCCGGGCGCGGCCCTCGGCCATCAGACGGTGGAGATGCGCAATCGCTTCGCCTGTTGCGAGTTCGCGGTGGGCGTCGCCGATCTGCCGGTTGAACAGCAGGCCGAAGCAGTCGATCGTGCGCAAGGGCGTCGCCTTGAGCGCGGCGTGGACATCATCCAGCCGGCGGCGATGCTCGTCGCGCAGCGCAATGAGGCGCGTGTGCAGCCCCTTGAACGGTTCGCCATGCGCCGGGCAGACGAGAAGGTCGTCGGGCAGCACCGCCAGCAACCTGTCGATCGAGTCGAGCCATTCGCCCAGCGGATCCGCTTCGGGCTCGGACAGGTTGACCGAGACGTTGGAGCTGATCCGGGGCAGAACCTGATCGCCGGAGACGAGCACGCCTTCGGCCTCGTTCCACAGACACGCATGTTCCGGGCTGTGGCCGGAGCCGACGACGACGCGCCATTGGTGGCGGCCGAAATCGAGCACGTCGCCATCCTTGATCCGGCGATAGCTGAGCGGCATCTGGAACAGCATCCGCGAAAAGCGGCTCCACCCCTTGGCGGACTGCTGGGCAAGGATGTCCTCACCCCAGCCGGCGCCGCGCTGGAGCGCCAGCGCCTCTTCGGGCACCGCATCGCGGACGTCTGCCGCGAGCATCCGCGCAGTCAGCCATTCGCCGCGCGTCATCCAGACTTCAATGTCGAAGCGCTTGGCGAGCCATCCGGCCAGCCCGATATGGTCGGGGTGCAGATGCGTGCCGAACACGCGCGTGACGGCCCGGTCCTTCAGGTCGCCATCGAACAGCGCCTTCCACGCATCGCTGCATTCGCGCAGCAGCATGCCCGAATCGACCACGGCGACGCCGTCGCCATCATCGAGCAGCCAGCTGTTGATATGACCCAGCGAGCCGGGCATCGGGATGCGCGCCCAGCTGATGCCGTTGGCAATCCGGCGAATCTTGCCCGGCCCCGGCGCAAATGTGCCCCAGGGATAGGTCAGCCCCGCGCTGCTGGTCGCCGTGAAACTCTCATCGGCGGTCAGCGACGCATCGGGGGAATCGAACTCAGGCGTCGGACTGTCCGCCAAGCTCGGCCTCCGCATCGGACGCAGCCTTTTCAGCTGCGCGGTGGGCGGCGTCACGTTCGGCGCGCAGCTCTTCGATCAGGGCGGCACGATCGCCTTCGAGGCGCGTGTCTTCCACCGCCTTGATGCCCTTCATCTTGGCAGCCTTGGCAACGGTCGCGTCGAGTTCGCGCTGCGAGCAAAGGCCGAGCGCCACCGGATCCTTCGGCGTGATGTCGGCAATGTTCCAGTGCGTCCGTTCGCGGATCGCCTGAATCGTCGTGCGCGTCGTGCCGATCAGCTTGCCGATCTGGCCATCGGACAGTTCGGGATGGTTGCGGATCAGCCAGGCGATGCCATCGGGCTTGTCCTGACGCTTGGACACCGGCGTGTAGCGCGGGCCCTTGGTGCGGGTCGGCGCTTCGGGCGCCTTGACCATGACGAGGTTGTAATTCGGGTCCTTCTGGCCCTTTTCGATCTCCGCCATCGTCACTTCACCGGCACGCACGGGGTCACGCCCCATCAGCTTGGTGCCCGAGGTTTCGTCGGCAATGGCCTGAATCTCGAGAATGTGCAGGCCGCAGAAGTGGGCGATCTGCTCAAAGGTCAGCGCCGTATTGTCAACTAGCCAGGCGGCCGTTGCGTGGGGCATGAGTGGCTGGGCCAAGGGGATTCTCCCGAAAAAATGAGGGCCGCCCCTTTCGGAGCGGCCGGTAACATGCCGCCGATCTAATCCCGCTTGGGCGCAAGAGCAAGGCTTTCCGTGCGCTTGGCGCGGGAGCGGCGGCAGTCTGGCGCGAAGATTCCACCACTTTGAAACTGTCGGCTTTGCGATTAGGTTGCCGCGCGCGAGTGTCAGGAAAGGTGCGTATATGTCGGATGAGGGTCTTTTCATCGGTGTTGGCGGCGGTCAGCGTCAGGTCATCAACTTCAAGCGGGCGAACCGCCACGGCCTGATTGCAGGGGCGACGGGCACCGGGAAGACGGTGACGCTCCAGGGCATGGCCGAAGGTTTTTCCAAGGCGGGCGTGCCTGTCTTCGTGTCCGACGTGAAGGGCGATCTCTCCGGCATGGCGATGGCCGGATCACCCACCACCAAGACGCACGAGATCTTCGCCGCGCGCTCGGCGGAGATCGGCGATACCGAATGGGCCTATGCCGACAACCCGGTGCAATTCTGGGACCTGTTCGGGGAACAGGGTCACCCGATCCGCACCACGGTGTCCGAAATGGGGCCGCTGCTCCTGTCACGGCTGATGGACCTCAACGAAGTGCAGGAAGGTGTGCTCACCATTGCCTTCCACGTCGCCGACAAGGAAGGGCTGCTGCTCCTCGATCTGGATGATCTCCAGACAATGCTGGTCAACATTGCGGACCGCGCCGATGAGCTTGCGGTGACCTATGGCAATGTCTCCAAGGCGAGCGTGGGCACGATCCAGCGCTCGCTCCTCCAGCTGCGCAGCCAGGGTGGCGACAAGTTTTTCGGCGAACCCGCGCTCGACCTCGACGACTTCTTCGTCACCGACGACAAGGGCCGGGGTATCATCAACATCCTCGCTGCCGACAAGCTGATGGCGAGCCCCAAGCTCTATTCGACCTTCCTGCTCTGGCTGCTGTCCGAACTGTTCGAAACGCTTCCCGAAGTGGGGGATCCGGACAAGCCAAAGCTCGTCTTTTTCTTCGATGAAGCCCACCTTCTGTTCAACGATGCGCCCAAGGCGCTGGTGGAAAAGATCGAACAGGTCGTCCGCCTGATCCGTTCCAAGGGCGTCGGCGTCTATTTCATCACGCAGAACCCGATCGACATCCCGGAATCGGTTGCAGGCCAGCTGTCCAACCGGGTGCAGCATGCGCTGCGCGCCTTCACGCCCAAGGATGAAAAGGCGATCAAGTCGGCCGCCGAAACCTTCCGCGCCAACCCCGATGTCGATGTGGCGAAGGCGATCATTGAACTGCGCGTCGGCGAAGCGCTGGTGTCCGTCCTGCAGGCCGATGGCTCGCCGACGCCGGTCGAGCGCACCCTCATCAAGGCGCCCTGTTCCCGCGTGGGGCCGGTTACGCCGCAGGAGCGTGCGATCATGATCCAGACCGATGCCGTCGGCGCCAAATATGACACGCTGATCGACCGCGAGTCGGCCGAGGAAATCATCCTTGCCAAACGCGAACAGGCCAATGCCGCCGCCGCGCAGGCCGCCGCTGCGACCGAGGCTGAAAAGCAGGCGGCGCTGGCCGCCAAGGAACAGGCCAAGGCCGATGCCATCGCCGCGCGCGAGGCCGCCCGCATCGCCAAGGAGCAGGAACGCGAAGCGGCGCGCGCCGCGCGGGAAGCCGCCAAGCCGAGCTTTGCCGAAAAGATGGTCGAATCCGCCGCGCGCTCTGCTGCGACGTCGGTGGGCCGCAAGATTGCTGGCAACCTGGGTGGGCAGCTGCTGCGCGGGATTCTGGGCGGCCTGTTCAAATAGGCTGGTGAAACTGACAGGCGGCGCAGATCGGCCTTGATCTGCACCGCCTTCCACTTCATCCCCTCGGGTCAAAGAGAAAAGACTTCAAGGAGAAGATGTGGTGTCTGCACCTGTCCTGCCGGGCGATGTCGCCAAGGCGCTGACCGATCCCAAGGCCTATGGCGAATGGGACGGGCTCCACGAAAAGTTCGCCTGGGCGCGCGCCAATGCGCCGCTCGCGGTGGCGGAGGTGCCCGATTACGACCCGTTCTGGGCGGTCACACGCCATGCCGACATCATGGAGGTCAGCCGCAACAACAAGCTTTTCGCCTCGGGGGTGCGCCAGACGACGCTGACCATGCGCGCGATTGACCAGCTCGTCCGCTCGCAGATTCCCGACGGCCATCTGGTCAAATCGCTGGTGCAGATGGATGCGCCCGACCACATGAAATACCGGCTGCTCACGCAGACCTGGTTCATGCCCAAGAACCTCCGCCTGATTGAGGACCGCATCCGCGAGATTGCGCGCGAGACGGTGGAGCACATGCTGTCATTGGACGGCGAATGCGATTTCGCCCGCGACGTCGCGCTGCATTATCCGCTGCGCGTCGTGATGAACATTCTGGGCGTCCCGCGCGAGGATGAGCCGCGGATGCTGATGCTGACGCAGCAGCTGTTCGGATCGACCGATCCTGAACTCAACCGCGACAAGGCAGAGATCACCGATCCCGTCGCGGGCCTTCAGATGCTGCGCTACGTGATCGCGGACTTTGAAAACTACTTCAAGGATCTGACCGCCAGCCGCCGCCAGTCTCCGCAGGAAGACGTCGCCACCGTGCTTGCGAATTCGACCGTCAATGGCGCGCCGATCCCCGACCGCGAACTCAATGGCTATTACATCATCGTGGCCACTGCCGGACATGACACGACGTCGGCGTCCACGGCGGGCGCGATGATGGAACTCGCGCGCAACCCGGCGCTGTTCGAACGCTATCGCGCGGCGGAGACGGATAAGGCGGGTCTCATCGAAGAGGCGGTCCGCTGGACGACGCCGGTGCAGCACTTCATGCGCTCGGCCGTCGAGGACACCGAACTCAACGGACAGAAGATCAAGGCCGGTGACTGGATGATGCTCTGCTACGCGTCGGGCAACCGCGATGAAGCGGTCTTTGCCGACCCCTTCACTTTCAATCCGGACCGCGCGCCCAACACGCAGATCGGCTTTGGCTTTGGCGGGCATGTCTGCCTTGGCCAGCACCTCGCGCGGATGGAAATGCGCATCCTGATGGAAGAGCTGCTGCCGCGTCTCTCGTCGGTGGAACTGACCGGGGAACCGGCGCGCGTCGAGTCGGTGTTCGTCGGCGGGCTGAAGCGCCTGCCAATCCGCTTCAAGGCCGCCTGATCAGGCCGCCACGGCGAGCGGCACAGCGGCGGAGGCGGCGGCTCTGGCCCGCAGGCGATAATGTTCGTCGGCGGGGCGCGGCTCCCCGAGCAGCAGGCCCTGCCCCAGTTCGCACCCGGCGAGCTTGGCGATGACGAGCTGGTCGACTTCCTCAATCCCTTCGGCGAGCACTTCGATGCCGAGCTTGTGCGCCATGCCGGCCACAGCTTCGACGATGGTGCGGCTTTCCGGGCGCCAGGCGATCTCGGAGATGAACTTGCGGTCGATCTTGATCTTGTCGAACGGGAAAGCGAGCAGATAGGCGAAGGAGGCATGGCCCATGCCGAAATCGTCGAGCGCGATGCGGATGCCCATGTCGCGCAGCGCCTTCAGCGTATCGCGCGCAGTGCCGCTGTCGTCGAGCATCGCGGTCTCGGTCACTTCGATCTCAAGGCGCGCCGGGCTGAGGCCGCTGTCGGCCAGCGCGGCGCGGACCATATCGACAAAGCCGGGCGTTGTTATCTGGACGGCGGAGGCGTTGACCGAGACAAACAGGCTGCTGTCCCAATTGGCGGCTTCGCGGCAGGCTTCGGCCATTACCCAGGCCCCGACGGGGACGATGAGGCCGGACATTTCGGCCGCCTCAACGAAGCGCGTCGGCATGATCAGGCCGAACTGCGGATGATCCCAGCGCAGCAGCGCTTCATAACCGATCGTCTTGCCCGAGGAGAGGCGCGCCAGCGGCTGATAGACAAGGCGCAGCTCGCCATGGCCAAGCGCAGCCGACAGGTCCTGCTGCAGGCGGGCCTCAATGGTGAGCGCGGGTGCCTCGGCGGGGGGGGGCTGGGTCGTGGAGGCGGACGCGGCGTCCTCGGTGCCGTCGATGCGGACCGAATCCCGTCGGGATGACAGGCGAAACAGGACAAGTGCGGCGACGAAGAGCAGCGCCGAGGCGAGGAGGAGCTGGCTGCGGCCCATCACAAGGCCCAGGACGAACACGCCAAGAGCGCCGATATGCGCCAGAAGAAGCGGCACAAGGTGCGCTGCGTGCGTGCCCAGGCTGTGGCTGGGGCCTTCTGCAATCCGGCTCGGCATTGATGCGGTGTCCAACATGGTTCTTCCCCCTGTTGAAAACACGCTGCGGCGGCGCGGCCCGCACCTCAACTCCGTCAAATTACGGGGGTGTCTCAGATACTTGTCGAACCGGAGGCGTTAAGGATGTGCGCTAACCGCGTCCGCGGTAGCCGGGCACGCCCTGTTCGGGCACCCAAACCCCCTTGGGAGGCTCACCCGATTGCCAGAACACGTCGATGGGGATGCCACCGCGCGGATACCAATATCCGCCGATGCGGAGCCAGATCGGAGACATCTCCTGAAACAGCCGCTGCCCGATTCCCACCGTACAGTCCTCATGAAAGGCGGCATGGTTGCGGAACGACCCGAGGAAAAGCTTCAGCGACTTCGATTCGACAATCGAGTCGCCGGGCACATAATCGATCACGATATGCGCAAAATCGGGCTGTCCGGTGACGGGGCACAGCGACGTGAACTCCGGCGACACGAAGCGCACGAGATAGGGCGACCCGGGGCGCGGATTGGCCGGATAGTCGAGAACCGCCTCTTCGGGCGTGGCAGGCAGCGCGCTGACCTGCCCCAGATGCTTCATCGTCATGGCGTTCCTTTAGGCGAGGCGCCCCGCCTTGGCCACACCCGTCTCGACCTGCCTCTTGGGTCAGGTTAGGCTGGCCTCGGATCAACAAGGAGACTCGGCATCATGGACCAGCTTGTCACAACCGAATGGCTCGCCAATGAACTTGGCGCATCGGACCTGCGCGTGGTGGATGCGACCATGTTCCTGCCGAGCGACAATCGGAACGCTGTGGCCGAGTTCGAGGCCGGGCATATTCCGGGTGCCGTCTTCATGGACCTGTCGGAAATCGTCGACACCGCCAATCCGCTGCCCATGATGCTGCCGGGCGCGGAGAAGTTTGCGAGCCGGATGCAGTCCTTGGGCCTCGGCGATGGCAGCCGGATCGTCATCTACGACAACAGCCCGTGGAAGAGCGCGCCCCGCGCCTGGTGGATGCTCTCGCAGGTGTTCGGTGCGCACGTCGTGGCCGTGCTTGATGGCGGGCTCGCCAAATGGACGGCGGAAGGCCGCCCGCTCGAAAGTGGCAAGCCGACGATCCGCCATCGGCACTTCACGGCGTGGAAGAATGACAAGGTCGTGCGCGACAAGGCGCAGATGCGCGCCAATATCGACAGCAACGCCGAACAGGTCGTCGATGCGCGCGGGGTGGCGCGCTTCACAGGCGAAGAAGCCGATCCCCGGCCCAATGTCGGCTCCGGCCACATCCCGGGCAGCCGCAACCTGCCGTACAGCAGCGTCTACAATGCCGATGGCACATGGAAGCGCGGCGAAGACTTGAAGGCCGTGTTCGAGGCGGCGGGCATCGACCTGACGAAGCCGCTCGTCGCCACTTGTGGCTCGGGCCTGACGGCATCGAGCATCGTCTTCGGCGCGCATCTGCTCGGCATGGAGAATGTGGCGCTTTACGATGGCAGCTGGTCCGACTGGGGCAGCGATCCTGAGACGCCCAAGGCAACCGGCGCTGCTTGAGACCATCGACCGTTCGTGTCGAGCGAAGTCGAGACACGTCCCTCGACTTCGCTCGGGACGAACGGTTGTATTCGTCATGACAGAGCTTACGACGGCCCGATGAGCGACGAGAAGAAGACGAAGCCCGCCACGCGCCTTGTGCATGGCGGCCGACGGGCGGAATGGACGGGGCTGGGTGATGGCAAGGGCGGGATCGTCAACCCGCCGGTCTGGCGCGCCTCGACGATCCTCTATGACGACGTCGCGCACCTGAAGCGCGGCACGACGACCAACCGCGACGGCGATCTCTTCTACGGACGGCGGGGCACGCCGACGCAGTGGGCGCTGGCCGAGGCCATTACCGATCTGGAACCCGGGGCCGCAGGCACGATGCTCTACCCTTCGGGCGTCGCGGCGGTCACGGGCGCGCTGCTTTCGGTCCTGAAGCCGGGGGACCATCTGCTGATGGTCGATTCCGCTTATGATCCGACCCGGAATTTCTGCGACAATTTCCTCAAAGGCTGGGGCGTCGAGACGACCTATTATGACCCGCTTCTGGGCGGGGAGATTGCGGCGCTGATCCAGCCGAACACCAAAGCGATCTTCATGGAGTCGCCGGGCAGCCTGACCTTTGAGGTGCAGGACGTGCCCGCCATCGTCGCTGTGGCCAGGGCGCATGGCTGCGCAACGCTCATCGACAACACCTGGGCCACTTCGCTGAATTTTCAGGCACTTGCCCATGGCGTCGATCTCGTCGTGACGGCGGCGACCAAATATCTGTGCGGGCATAGCGACGTGATGCTCGGCGCGGTCACGGCCAATGCGGCGCGCTGGATGGCGCTGCGGCGCACGGCGCAGGTGCTGGGGCAGTTCGTCGGCGCGGATGACAGTTTCCTTGTCCTGCGGGGGATGCGCACGCTTCAGCTCCGCATGCAGCAGCATGAGGCCAGCGCGCTCAAAATCGCCGCGTGGCTCGGGAGTCGCCCGGAGGTGGCGCGGGTGTTGCACCCCGCACTGCCCGGATCGGCCGGGCATGAACTATGGGCACGTGATTTTTCGGGCGCGGGCGGGCTGTTCAGCTTTGTCCTGAACGGCGGCGATGAGGCGGCACGCGCCGCTCTGATCGACGGGCTCGCGCTGTTCGGGATCGGCTATAGCTGGGGCGGCTATGAAAGCCTTGCCCTGCCGGTCGACCCGCAGAAATATCGCAGCGCGACCACATGGCAGGCCGAAGGCCCCGTTGTCCGCCTGAGCGTCGGGCTGGAGGATGCCGATGATCTGATCGCCGATCTGGCCGCCGGGCTGATGCGCTTTGCAAAGGCGCGCGACGCTTCCTAGATTAGACGCTCATTATCGGAGAGTCGTCATGCACCTGTCGCGCCGCCATCTTGTTCTGGGAAGTGCCGCGCTGTGGCTGACGGGGTGCGGCAGCAAAGGCGAAGCCAAGGAAAGCTTCGCGTACACGCTCACCGATGCGCAGTGGAAGGCGAAGCTCTCCCCCGCCGCCTATCAGACGCTCCGCCATGAAGCGACCGAGCGGCCCTTCACCAGCCCGCTCAACAAGGAAAAGCGGAAAGGAACCTTTGTGTGCGCAGGCTGCGCGCTGCCGCTGTTCGCTTCGGCGACCAAGTTTGACAGCGGGACGGGCTGGCCCAGCTTCTTCCGTCCGCTGCCCAATGCCGTCGGTACCAAGAGCGACTATCAGCTCGGCTATGCGCGCACCGAAGTGCATTGCCGGCGCTGTGGCGGGCATCTGGGCCATGTCTTTGACGATGGGCCGCCGCCCACGGGCAAGCGCTATTGCATGAACGGCGTCGCCCTCGACTTCGTGCCGGCATGAGCCGCGCGGTCCATTTCGGCGCGCTTCTCGTGGGCGGTGCGCTCGCGCTTGCCAGCCTGACCTTCGTCAACAGCGCAACCTATGCCGAAAAGGCGGTCAACATCGCGCCCGCGCAGCTCGACACGCTCGAGGCGGGCAAGACCGCCGTCGCCGTGCTGGCAGGGGGCTGCTTCTGGGGGATGGAGGGTGTTTTCGAGCGGGTGAAGGGTGTCCGCGCGGTCGTCTCCGGCTATGCGGGCGGCACGGCGGCCACCGCCAATTATGATGCGGTCTCAAGCGAACGGACGGGCCATGCCGAGGCGATCCGCATCACCTATGATCCCGCCAAGATCAGCTATGGCACGCTCCTGCGCATCTATTTCTCGATCGCGCATGATCCGACGCAGCTCAACCGGCAGGGGCCGGATTCAGGGACGAGCTATCGCTCCGCCATCTTCCCGCAATCGCCCGCCCAGCGCGCCATGGCCGAAGCCTATATCGCGCAGCTCAGCCGCGCGCGCAGCTTTTCCCGGCCGATCGTGACGAAGGTCGAGGATGGCCGCTTCTTTCCGGCGGAAAGCTATCACCAGGATTTCATGACCAACAATCCCGGCCACCCCTATATCGTCCGCTGGGACGTGCCGAAGGTGAAGGCGTTCCGGGCGGCGTTTCCGACGCTCGCCCGGTAGCCCGCCGCGCCTACTTCTTCAGATTGTCGCGAATCTCGCGGAGCAGCAGCACCTGTTCGGGCGTTGCGTCCTCGTCGCTGCGCTTCATCATCTTGTTCGCCTGACGCACGATCATGAAGATGACGAACGCCATGATCAGGAAGTTGATCAGCGCGGTGATGAAGCTGCCATAGGCAAAGGCGCCGATGCCGGCTGCCTTGGCTTCGGCCAGCGTCGTGATCACCTTGTCGCCGGGATCGCCGAGCAGGATGAACTTGTTCGAAAAGTCGACACCGCCGCCGGTTGCGAGGCCGATCACCGGCATCAGCAGGTCATCGGTGAAGGATGTAATGATCTTCCCGAACGCTGCGCCGATGATCACACCCACCGCCAGATCCAGCACATTCCCTTTGTTTACAAAGGCTTTGAATTCCTGCCACATACGCACACTCCCCATCAGGTTTTTGGCCGCCCGCAAAACTGCCAGAATGGTGTCATTTTGCAAGGTTATTGCGCCGGTCCGGAGCCGCACCTATCTTCCCTTCATCGATCCACGGGAGAGACCACCCATGACCAGCCGTCTTCGCCTTGCCACCCTCGCCCTTGCCCCCGCCGCGCTCGCCGTTTCGGGCTGCGGCCTCAACTCCGTGCCGACGCAGGAGGAAAATGCGAAGGCCAAATGGGCCAATGTGCAGGCCGATTATCAGCGGCGCGCCGACCTGATCCCCAACCTTGTCGAAACCGTGAAGGGCTATGCCAAGCAGGAGGAAAAGGTTCTGGTCGAGGTGACCGAAGCGCGCGCCAAGGCGACCTCGGTGCAGGTGACCGCCAATGACCTGACCGATCCGGCCAAGGTCGCGCAGTTCCAGCAGGCACAGGGTGCGCTGAGCCAGGGGCTCGGCCGGCTGCTCGCCTCGGTGGAGGCCTATCCCGATCTCAAGTCCAACCAGAACTTCCTTGCGCTCCAGTCGCAGCTGGAAGGGACCGAGAACCGCATCAACATCTCGATCAAGGATTATAACGAGGCGGTGCAGGCCTATAACACCACGATCCGCACCTTCCCTGACGCGATCGGTGCCAAGGTCTTCTATGGCGCGAAGCCGATGACGCCCTATCAGGCGACCGCCCCCAATGCAGACCGCGCGCCGACGGTAAAGTTCTAGGGGCCATAATGCGTTTCCCCATCCTCCGTTCGTCCCGAGCGACGTCGAGGGACGGGGGACGCCAGTGCCGTGTCTCGACTGCGCTCGACACGAACGGAGTTTTGACCTGATGCGCCGCTGGCTTTCAACGCTGCTTCTCCTCCTGTGCATCTGGGCTCCGGCCCAGGCGCAGACGTTCCCCAAGCCCAACAACACGCGCGTCGTCGATGCGGCCAATCTGTTGCCGCCCGCCGAGGAAAGCGCGCTCGATGCGAAGCTCGCGGCGTATGAGAAAGAGACCGGCCGCCAAATGGTGGTCGCGACCATCCCCAGCCTCGAAGGCTATCCGATCGAGGACTATGGCTATCGGCTGGGCCGGACCTGGGGTATCGGGTCCAAGGAGAAGGACGACGGCACGCTCCTGATCGTCGCGCCCAATGACCGCAAGGTCCGCATCGAGGTTGGCTACGGGCTGGAGCCGATCATGACCGACGCCTATTCGAGCGTCATCGTCAACACGCAGATCCTGCCGCGCTTCAAGGCGGGCGACTTTGTCGGCGGCATCAATGCCGGGACCGATGCGATGATCGCGCAATTGAAGCTGACACCCGAAGAGGCGGCCGCGCGGATGAAGGCCGCCGGGACGACGTCGGCAGACGGCAAGGGCGGGGGCATTCCCATAGCCCTCATCTTCTGGATGATCGTCCTGTTCTTCATCATCCTGCCCGCTTTGCGGCGCGGCAATGGCGGGCGGCGCCACCGTGGCATGGGGCCTGTCATCATCTGGGGTCCGGGCGATTGGGGCGGTGGCTCCGGCGGTGGCTGGGGCGGCGGCGGTGGTGGCGGCGGCTTTGGCGGATTTTCAGGCGGTGGCGGCAGCTTCGGCGGCGGCGGATCGTCGGGGAGCTGGTGATGGCACGAACCGCAACACTCTCCGACGGTGAACATGCCCGCATCAGCCAGGCCGTGCATGCGGCCGAGGCGCACACCAGCGGAGAGATTGTCACCATCATCGCCGATCATTCGGACGGCTATGACGATGTCGCCTTATGGTGGGCGACGGGCATCGCGATCTTCGCGCTCGGCTGGGTCACGGTCTTTGCCGATTTCTACACGCGCATGGTGTCCGACCTGCTGGGCAGCTGGACCATCGCCTGGACCACGCACGAGGTGCTGGAACTCGCGCTCACCATCACCGTCCTCAAATTCGTCGGCAGCTGGCTGCTGCTGTTGTGGCGGCCGCTGCGGCTTGCGCTGACACCGCGGGCGATCAAGGCCCATTGCGTCCGCCGCCGGGCGGTCAGCTGTTTCAAGGTCGGCGCCGAGCGCCGGACCACGGGCAGCACGGGCATTCTCATCTACCTCTCGCTGGCCGAACACCGCGCCGAAATCGTCGCGGATGAGGGCATCCACACCCGCGTTGCCAATGAAGTATGGGGCGACGCCATGGCCGACATGATCGCCCATGTCCGCGAAGGCCGCATCGCCGACGGCATGGTCGCGGCGGTCCGCGACGTGGGCGCGGTGCTCGCGGAGCACTTCCCCCGCGCCGAGGATGACCGGAACGAATTGCCTGACCGGTTGATTGAACTTTAGGCCGAAGACCTCCCGGCGCCGTTTGTGCTGAGCTTGTCGAAGCACTGTACTTTTCTTTGGCAAACGGTGAACAGGGAAGGGCCGCCCTTCGACAGGCTCAGGGCAAACGGAGTGGCAATGACCGATACCGAAGAAGAGACCATCGTCTGGCAGGGCCGTTTCATCACCACCAAGACCAAGGGCAGCTGGGAATATGTGAGCCGCGCGCGCGGCATCAAGGCGGCGGTGATCCTCGCGGTCGATGACGGCCATGTCCTTCTGGTCGAACAGTTCCGCGTGCCATTGGGCGTCCCCTGTCTCGAACTTCCGGCGGGTCTGATCGGCGACGAGACCGACAATGAGATCATGGAAGAGGCCGCCGCGCGCGAGCTGGAGGAGGAAACCGGCTACCGGCCGGGGCGCATCGAACTGATCGGTGAGTTCTTCTCCTCGCCCGGCATGGTGAGCGAGAGCTTCTTCTTCGTGCGCGCGCTTGATCTGGTGAAGACCGGCGAAGGCGGCGGCGTGGACGGCGAGAACATCACCGTCCACCGCGTGCCGCTGGACGGTGTGGCCGATTTCATGGCCGCCAAGCGCGCGGCGGGCTGTGCCATGGATGCCAAGCTGCTGATGCTGCTGGGGCTGGTTTAGCGCCCTCTGCGCTCACCCTGAGCCTGTCGAAGGGTGTCGGTGCCAAATCAGGCTTCGACAAGCTCAGCCTGAGCGCATCTGATTGAAGCCCGAAACACGTTCGGGATGACAGACCTTAGCGGAAATTATCCGCGTAAGCCTGAATCTTCAGCACGCGTTCGGCGGCGGGCACGACGTGATAGTCGATGCCGTTCTTGTCGGCATAGGCCTTGGCGGCTTCCAGCGTCGGGAAGGACAGGTTGAGCTGACGGCGCGTATCGGATGATCCGGCCCAGCCCATCAGCGGGTCGGCGCGCTGGGCGTCCTTCGGTTCGAACTCCAGAATCCACTTGCCCGTGCCATAGCGGCCGGACTGGAGCGCGTTCTTTGCCTTCTGGACGATGCGTGCCTGTGTCATGGCCGCCCTTTCCCTGATTCGCCGGTCCGATTCAAGCGGATTCAAAGCCCCTGCTTCTTCTTGGTCTTGAGGCTTGCGGCCGCGCTGGCTGGATCGTCGGGCCAGTGATGCCTGGGATAGGCGCCGCGCATGTCCTTGGCGACGTCCTTCCAGCTGCCCGCCCAGAAGCCGGGCAGATCGCGCGTCGTCTGGATCGGGCGACCGGCGGGTGAGGTGAGCGAAAGGACCAGCGGGGTCCGCGCCGTCCCGACCACCGGATGGCTCGCCAATCCGAACAGCGCCTGCACGCGCAGCTCAACCGTGGGGCCGGCAGCAGCGGCATAATCGATGGCGTGCGTCGTCCCGGCGGGCGAGGTGAAGTGCGCAGGCGCCAGCTGGTCGAGCCGTTGCTGGTCATCCCAGCCGAGGCGCCCCTTGAGCGCGGCGAGCATCGCCCCATCGTCAATGTCGGGCAGGCGGCGCTTGCCCGCGACGAGCGGGGCCAGCCACTCGTCGAGCGCGGCGAGGAGGGCATCGTCGGTCAGCGCCTCCAGCCCGGCCCAGCCCGCGCGGTCGCGCAGCTGCTCTGCGCTGCCGGGCAGGCGGAGCACTGACAGGCCATGCTCGCGCACACCCTCGATCAGGGCGGCGGCAATCGCGGCCGGATCGGCCTTCGCGTCCTGCCCCTTGGCGATGGTGATGGCGCCCAGATGTCGCCCGCTTTCGGTTTTCACGCCGCCGGTTGCGGGGTCAAAGCGGATGTTGGCGCCGGTTTCGATCCGGTCGGCAAACAGGCGCTCGATGGTGGCGAGGTCGATCTCGACGGCGGACAGGATGCGGGCGCCCGCGGCTGCGCCCTGAATGTCGGCCACCGCCAGCCAGTCCTTGCGGGCGAGCGGATGGGTCGGGTCGAGCCGGAAGCCGCGCCCGCCCGCGCTGATCCAGTTTTCGCCTGAGGCGTCGCGGCGCTTGGCGATCCTGTCCGGAAAGCCGAGGGCGACGACCTCGGCGAGCGCATCGGCGTCGCCCCCCGCGTCCCCGGCCAGCTTGGCCCAGCGGCGGGCGAGCTGGCGTGCGGCGTCGGCGCGCTTGCCGCGTTCGGTCTTCCAGCGCGACAGGCGGCGGTCGAGGTCCACATCCGTCCCGCCCAGCCCCCGTTCGGACAGCAGGACAGCCACGTCCGCTGCAATCCCGCCCAGCCCGCGCGCGGCCGCGTCGATCAGCATGTGCGCCAGACGCGGCGGCATGGGGAGGCGCGCAACGGCTTTGCCATGGGCGGTCGGGCGGCCATCGGCATCGAGCGCACCCATCGCGCTCAGCCGCGTCCGGGCTTCGGACAGGGCGGCAGCGGATGGTGCGTCGAGCCAGCTGAACTGCGTCGGGTCCGCCACACCCCAGATCGCGCAGTCGAGCAGCAAGGGGGAGAGGTCCGCCTCCAGAATCTCGGGCGGGTCATAAGGCGGCAGGCCTGCAGTCGCCGCTTCTTCCCACAGGCGATAGGCGACGCCCGGCTGCTGACGCGCGGCGCGACCGGCGCGCTGGGTGGCGGCGGCCTGACTGACGCGTTCGGTCACGAGCCGCGCGATCCCCGCCGCCCGGTCATAGCGCGCGCGCCTTGCAAGGCCGGAATCGACGACGATGCGCACGCCGTCGATGGTCAGGCTCGTCTCGGCAATCGAGGTGGCGAGGATGACCTTGCGCGCATCGCCCTTGCGGATCGCCGCGCGTTGTTCCGCGGGGTCGAGGCTGCCGTGGAGGCGGTGGACCTGTGCTGCAATGCCCTCCAGCCGCTCGGCGGTCCGCTCTATCTCCCCCACGCCTGGCAGAAAGGCGAGCAGGTCGCCCTCTTCCTCGCCCAGCGCGCGGCGGATGGTGGCGGCCATCTCGTCCTCGATCCGCGCCTCGGCCCGCCGTCCGACATGGCGCAGCGTGAGCGGGAACATCCGGCCTTCGCTCTCAATGACCGGCGCGTCGAGCAGCCGGGCAAAGCGCGCGCCATCGAGCGTTGCCGACATGGCGACGATACGCAGATTGGGTCGCAGACCTGCTTGTGCATCCAGAGCGAGGGCGAGGCCGAAATCGGAATCGAGGCTGCGTTCATGGACCTCATCGAACAGCACGGCCGAGACGCCCGCGAGTTCCGGATCGGCCTGGATCATGTTGCGGAAAATGCCTTCGGTCAGGACAAGGAGCCGCGTCGCTGCCGACTGCCGGCTCTCCATCCGCGTCGCATAGCCGACCGTCTGGCCCACGGGCTCGCCCATCAGTTCGGCAATCCGTTCCGCCGCCGCGCGTGCAGCGAGACGGCGCGGAGAGAGCAGCAGCACGCGACCCGTGCACCAGCTTTCCGCCAGCAGGGCCGGACCGACCGTCGTCGTCTTGCCCGCCCCCGGCGGCGCCACGAGCACAGCGTTCGACCGCTGCGCGAGCGAGGCGAGCAGATCAGGCAGCACGGCGTGGACGGGAAGCGTCATTCGTTCATTAGACCACAACACTCACCGTTCGTCCCGAGCGACGTCGAGGGACGGGGCGCGGCACGGCGTGTCTCGACTTCGCTCGACACGAACGGACTTGGGAGGTCTGTGCAAATTGATGCTGCTCTGGTCATCCATTGGGCGCTTCTGCTAGCGGGTGCCCCAAGCCAAGGGAAGGCCAAGGGAAAACCACATGTCGGGCGCGCATCATCATCATGACCACCACCATCATGGCCATGACCATGGTGGATTCGGCCGCGCCTTTGCCATTGGCATTGCGCTCAACCTGATCTTTGTCGCGGTCGAGGTGCTCTATGGCCTGCGCGCCAATTCGACCGCGCTCCTCTCCGATGCCGGCCACAATCTCTCCGACGTACTGGGTCTCGCCATCGCCTGGGGCGGGGCCAAGCTCGCCGCGCGCCCGCCGACCAAGCGTTACACCTGGGGGCTGCGCAGCTCCTCCATCCTTGCTGCGATGCTGAACGGCCTGATGCTGATGGTGGCGCTCGGCGCCATTGCGCTGGAGGCCATCGAACGCATCGCCGATCCGCAGCCCGTCGCCGGCCCCACGATGATGGCGGTGGCGACGGTCGGCATTCTCATCAACGGGCTGACCGCGCTGCTCTTCGCGCGCGGGCGCAAGGGCGACATCAACATCCGCGGCGCCTTCCTCCATATGGCGGGCGACGCAGCCGTCTCGGCGGCGGTTGTCATTGCGGGGCTCGCGATCCTGTGGACCGGCGAGACCCTGATCGATCCGGTGCTGAGCCTTGCCATTGCCGCGCTGATCTTCTGGCAGACCTATGGCCTGCTCAAGCAGTCGGTCGCTATGTCACTGGGTGCCGTGCCCGAGGGGATCGACTATGACGCCGTGGCCGACGCGCTTGCCGGCCAGCCGGGCGTGGCGCGCGTGCATGATCTCCACATCTGGCCGTCGAGCACGACGGAAAATGTGCTGACCGCACACCTCGTCATGCCGGCGGGACATCCGGGCGATGCGTTTCTGATGGCCGTGTCAGAGATGCTGCATGACCGGTTCGACATCGACCATGTGACGGTGCAGATTGAGACGGGGGATGTGGATTGCTATGGATGTGATCCGACGAAACGATAGTCGGCACCCCCTTCGCGCGCTTTCGTGTCTTCGCGGTCTTCGCGTGAACCGAAATGGCTCAGATTCACGCGAAGACCGCGAAGAATGCAAGGTCGCGAAGACAGGAAAGGGCGCTACGCGCTCACATTAGCCAGTGCGGTGCCTTCCCTCTCCGTCAGCCGCAAGCGGCTGCCACCTCTTCCGGAGGGGTAGGATTTAGTAAGCTCTTGCGATCGCGAATTCGACGGCTTCGACCAGCGCGGCCTTGGCGGAGGATTGCGGGAAGGGGCCGAGCGCGTCGATGGCGCGCTGGCCGTAGAGCCGGGCCTTGGCAAAGGTGTCGGGAAGCGCGTTGCACGCATCGAGCAGGCTCTTGGCATGCGCCAGATCGTCGTCGGACACGCGGCGTCCTTCCATCGCATCCTTCCAGAAGGCGCGATCTTCGTCGCTGCCGCGCGCCATGGCGAGGATGACGGGGAGCGTCATCTTCCCGTCGCGGAAGTCGTCGCCGCGCGACTTGCCCATCGTGGCCTCATCGGAGGCATAGTCGATGGCGTCGTCGACAAGCTGGAAGGCGATGCCCAGATTGCGGCCATAGCTGTCGAGCGCAAGTTCGGTCGCCTCGTCGCGTTCGGCGATGACGGCCGAGATGCGGCAGGCGGCGGCAAAGAGCGCTGCCGTTTTGGCACCGATAATGTCGAGATAGCGGTCCTCGGTCGTCGCAACCTGGCGCTGCGCGGTCAGCTGATGGACCTCGCCTTCCGAAATCACGGCGCTGGCGTTGGACAGGATCTTCAGAACCTTGAGGCTGCCGTCCTCGACCATCAGTTCGAAGGCGCGGCTGAACAGGAAATCGCCGACGAGTACGCTCGCCGAATTGCCCCAGATGACATTGGCGGTCTTGCGCCCGCGCCGGAGATCCGACCGGTCGACCACATCATCGTGCAGCAACGTGGCGGTGTGAATGAACTCGACCGAGGCGGCGAGCTTGTACTGCCGCGTGCCCGGATAATCGAGCAAAGCCGAGGTCGCGAGCGTCAGCATCGGGCGCATCCGCTTGCCGCCGCTGGCAATCAGGTGACCCGCCAGTTCGGGGATCAGGTGGATATGCGACTGCATCCGGTCAAGAATAACGGCGTTGACCTGGTTCATGCCGGAGGCCACAAGCGCCATCATCGGATCAAGCGATGGGGCTGCGTTTCCGGTTAACCTGTGGATGGAGGCCGTCATATGCGGCGCATAGACGGCGGCTCGTCGCAAACGCAAGCAGAACAGGGTTGCAAGTGGATCGTTTTGACGAAACTGGAAGCGAAATGACCGACGAAACCCTGCAACGCTACCGTGACAGCATCGATAACATCGATGCTTCCGTCATTTACATGCTCGCCGAGCGCTTCAAGATCACCAAGGCTGTGGGTGAGCATAAGGCGAAGAACGGCCTGCCCGCCGCCGATGGCGGTCGTGAGAAGCGCCAGATCGAACGCCTGCGCCGACTCGCCACCGATGCGAAGCTCGACCCCGAATTCTCGGAAAAGTTCCTGCGCTTCATCATCGATGAGGTGATCCGGCACCACCAGAAGATCAAGAACGGGAGCTAGGGCGCCATCGTCCTCCTGAACTTGTTTCAGGATCCATTGTCTCCTTGCCGACGGGGAAACGCATAAACATCGACCGTCCGTGTTCATGGATGCTGAAACAAGTTCAGCATGACGGAACGTGGAAACCGGCTGGCCCTTCCCGGGTCGCGGGAGGATTTAGCCGCATCCCATTGCCGAACGCCCTTCCACTCCCTAGCTAGATGGCGATGGCAGATCCCTATTCGACTCTGGGGGTGGCGAAGGGCGCGAGCGAGGCCGAGATCAAGAAGGCCTATCGCAAGCTGGCCAAGGAGCTGCACCCCGATACCAATCCCGATCCCAAGGCCGCCGAGCGCTTTGCTCAGGTGACGGGGGCGTATGACATCCTGTCCGACAAGGACAAGCGCGCCCAGTTCGACCGTGGCGAGATCGATGAGAATGGCCAGCCGCGCAGCCCGTTCGGCGGGGGCGGCAATCCGTTCGGTCAGGGCGGCGGCGGGTTCCGTGGCGGTCCGGGCGGGTTCAGCGCGGAAGGCATGGATTTTGGCGATATCTTTGACGGCCTGTTCGGTGGTCGCGGTCGCGCCGGGCCGGGCGGCTTCGGGCGGCAGGCGCCTCCGCCCAAGGGCGCCAATGTCGCCTACCGCCTGCAGGTCGCCTTCGAGGATGCGGCGACGCTGAAGCCGCAGCGCATCACCCTGTCCGATGGCAAGACGATCGACCTCAAACTGCCCGCCGGCGTCGAATCGGGCACGCAGATGAAGCTCACCGGAAAGGGCCAGCCCGGCCCCGGCGGTGCGGGTGATGCGATTGTCACGATCGAGATTGGCAGCCACCCGCACTTCACGCGCGATGGCGACAATGTCCGGCTCGATCTGCCGATCACGCTCCCTGAGGCGGTGAAGGGCGGCCCGGTCAAGGTGCCGACCGTCGACGGCGCGGTGATGCTCAACGTCCCCAAGGGCGCAACCTCGGGCAAGACGCTGCGCTTGCGCGAACGCGGCTTCACCGGCAAAGGCGGCAAACGCGGCGACCAGCTCGTCACGCTCATCGTCGATCTGCCCGCCGACGACGATGCCCTCCAGAAATTTGTCGAAGGCTGGACCGACAGCCGGAACCCGCGCGCGAAGATGGGTGTTTAAGGGGCGTTGCGCATTTTACGGAGGCGCTCCAACCCATCCCATTCCGCAAATCCGGACCATTTCACAGGGGTCGGATGCGAAAGCGGGTGCGCCAGTCCTGCCTCTTCAATTGTCAGGTCCATCCGGCTGAAATTACAGGGCGCGCACGTGATGACCATGTTTTCCAGAGAACTGTCTCCACCCCTGCAATTTGGAAGGACGTGATCGAACTGTAACCACATGCACTGGAAAGCGGCATGTTGGGTGTTGTTCGTTCGCCCCCACCCAACGGCTGTTGGGTATTGGAGACTCATCAGCTTTCGAATCTGCGGATCAATGACCGGAACTCCACAAAATCGACAGTGATGGCCGTCTCGCTTGACCAGCTCGTGCCGGACGAGAGCTGTCGGCATTCTTGGCATGGGCCGCGACGGCAGCGGCAGTCTGGGAGGATTTCCGGACATCACGAATTTGTGGTGCCTCCTCCCCCTTTTGCCCCACGCAATGTCGGTAAAGTCCCAAACAACAGGGTCATCTGCGCGTTTAAAGAGTTGCTCAGCTTCTTGGAAGTCGCCCGCGAGATGCGCCTCGGTAGCTTTATGGAGCAAAGCGGCGACCGTGAAGATTTCTTCGATGGGCTCGAAGAGGCATTGTATGGTCAATTTCGCGCCCCATCGGTCGCCATTTGAAGGCCTTCGCCAAGGTACCACAAGATGTCCGCAGCCTGTGCTATCGAAGGATCGGCAGGGTCCGATTTTTTTAGGGCTTGGGCCACAGTGTTGATTGCAATTACAATTCTCCGAATTGATCTATCGAATTCGTCAACGGAAACATCGGAACTTGATTTCAGCGCGGACGCGCACGTTGAGACAGCGCGTTCCATGCGGAGTTGAGCCATGTCCAACAAGGATTCCAGTTCGCGCATCACACCCTCACCCAGAAGCATTTTCCGCACACGAATTTGAATGGCGCGCCGCGCGATTGTCAATTCTACGAGCGCAAGGATTTTTGACGCCTGCTCGGCGTTTGTCTAGTTTGTCGGTATGACCCCATTTCCCACAAACGCTCGGAGTGCAGCGCCGAAGACTTTGCCCAGCAACCCGCGCGCGAAACTCGGCGTCTAACCCTCATGCGCCCGCATTCTCCGGAAACGCCTGAAGCCCGCCGCAGGCATCCGGATGCGCATCCGCGTGTCGGGGGCTTGCGGGGGCTGGTGGGGCCGGGGTCGCGCCCGTTCGAGGTGCTGCGCCGTGTTGTGGTCGGCGTCTATAGCGACGGATTCCTCCATGCGGGCAACCTCGCTTATCTGACGCTTCTGACGGTCTTTCCATTCTTCATCGTCATGGCGGCAATCACGCAGCTGCTGGGGCGGCCTGAGGAAAATCTGCAGGTGATCCGCTCGATGCTCGGCACCCTGCCGCCCGGCGTGGCGACGATGATCGAAGGGGCGGCGCGCGAGATGCTGCTGGCGCGGACCGGGCCTTTGCTGTGGTTCGGCGCGCTGGTCGGGCTGTGGACCGTCAGCAGCTTTATCGAGACGATCCGCGATATTCTGCGCCGCGCCTATGGCACCGGCTATGGTCGCCCCTTCTGGCAATATCGGCTGGCGGGAATGGCGATTGCCTTTCTCTCGGTGCTCCTTCTCCTCTTCGGGCTGGCCGCGCAGCTGGCGGTGACCGCGATCGAGGAGATCGTGTTCCGCTTCATTCCGGCGGCCCAGCGGCTGATGTCGATGGAGGTGGGCTGGATTTCGACGTCGGTCGCGATTTTTGCCGGGCTCTTCCTGCTGTTCTGGTCACTGGCTCCTTCTGCCTATCGCGGGCGGGCCTTTCCCAAATGGCCGGGCGCGCTGGTCACAACCCTGTGGTGGAGCGGAGCGCTTGCGCTGCTGCCGCCCGCTCTGTCGCTGTTTGGCGGCTATGCGCTGACCTATGGCAGCCTTGCCGGTGTGATCGTGGCGTTGCTGTTTTTCTGGATAGTCGGATTCGGTCTTGTTATTGGCGCCCATCTCAACGCGGCATTGGCCAACCCGGCCCCAAAAGAACCGCGACATACTGGGCAACACGACGAAGGGAAAAGCTGATGGCTGGATATATGGCTGGCAAGCGCGGATTGATCATGGGCCTTGCCAACGACCGAAGCCTCGCTTGGGGAATTGCAAAGAAGCTGCGTGAGGAAGGCGCGGAACTGGCGTTCTCCTATCAGGGTGAGGCGCTGGAAAAGCGCGTGCGCCCCTTGGCGGAAGAATTGGGCAGCGACTTCCTGATCGACTGCGACGTGTCGGACATGGCCGACCTCGACAAGGCGTTTGCAGCACTTGCGGCGCGCTGGCCGACGATCGACTTCGTCGTCCACGCGATCGGCTTTTCCGACAAGAATGAGTTGCGCGGCCGCTATTGCGACACCACGCTCGACAATTTCCTGATGACGATGAACATCTCGGTCTACAGCTTCACCGCCGTCTGCCAGCGGGCGGCCGCGATGATGCCCAATGGCGGCGCGCTCCTGACGCTCAGCTATTATGGCGCCGAGAAGGTCGTCCCGCATTACAACGTCATGGGCGTGGCCAAGTCCGCGCTGGAGACGTCGGTCAAATATCTGGCGGTCGACCTTGGCCGCGACAATATCCGCGTCAACGCGATCTCGGCCGGCCCGATCAAGACTCTTGCCGCCTCGGGCATTGGCGACTTCCGCTACATCATGAAGTGGAACGAACTGAATGCGCCCCTGAAGCGCAACACGACCATCGAGGACGTGGGCGGTGCGGGCCTTTATCTCCTGTCGGATCTGTCCTCGGGTGTGTCGGGCGAAACGCACCATGTTGATTGCGGCTATCACGTTGTCGGCATGAAGGCCGAAGACGCGCCGGACATCGCGCTGGCGTAAGGCTGGGTCGACGGCACCGAAATCCGTTCATGTCGAGCGCAGTCGAGACACGTTGAGCAAAGTCGGGGGGACGTCCCTCGACGTTGCTCGGGACAAGCGGAAAGGGGTGTGAATCCCCCCGCCTTGCAATGGGCGGCAAATGGCGGCATCGCAGGCCCATGAGTTTCAATACCTTCGGCCGCGTCTTCCGCTTCACCACCTGGGGGGAAAGCCATGGCCCGGCTTTGGGTGCCGTCGTCGATGGCTGCCCGCCGGGGCTCGCGCTGTCGGAAGCCGACATCCAGCCTTTCCTCGACAAGCGCCGCCCCGGCACGTCGCGCTTCACGACGCAGCGGCAGGAGCCCGATCAGGTCCGTATCCTGTCCGGCGTGTTCGAAGGGCGGACGACGGGCACGCCTGTCAGCCTGATGATCGAGAATGTCGATCAGCGGTCCAAGGACTATTCGGACGTCGCCAAGGCCTATCGCCCGGGGCACGCCGATTACAGCTATGACGCCAAATACGGTTTCCGCGACTATCGCGGGGGTGGTCGCTCCTCGGCGCGCGAAACGGCGGCGCGTGTGGCGGCGGGGGCGGTTGCACGTGCGGTGATCCCCGAGGTCGAGATCCTCGCTTATGTCGTTGAGATCGGTGGCGACGCGATTGACCGCGACAATTTTGAGGTGAGCCAGATCGGCAGGAACCCGTTCTTCTGCCCCGATGAGGCCGCCGCGGGCCGGTGGGAAAAGCTGGTTGATGAGGCGCGCAAGGCGGGCTCGTCGCTCGGCGCGGTCGTCGAATGTGTGGCGACGGGCGTGCCGGCCGGATGGGGCGCGCCGCTTTATGCCAAGCTCGACAGCGAACTTGCGGCTGCAATGATGAGCATCAATGCGGTCAAGGCCGTCGAGATCGGCGCAGGCTTTGCCGCCGCCCGTCTGCGTGGCGAGGAAAATGCCGATCCGATGCGCCCCGGCACCAATGCGCCCCAGTTTCTGGCGAACAACGCCGGCGGCATTGCAGGCGGCATTTCGACCGGACAGCCGGTTGTGGTGCGCGTGGCGTTCAAGCCGACCTCCTCGATCCTGATCCCGGTCGACACGATCAACCGGGAGGGCGAAGCAGCCGACATCATCACCAAGGGTCGCCATGATCCATGCGTCGGCATCCGCGGTGCGCCCGTCGTCGAAGCGATGATGGCGCTCGTGCTCGCCGACCAGAAGCTGCTCCACCGCGCCCAGTGCGGCTAAGCCACTGATCACGATTTCGTAAACCGCGCTTGCCCCCGCGCGCGCTTTTCCGCACACAGTCCTGACAGCACCGACACAGGCGGGCTGACAGGAGAGTATGACAGCCACCCCCGCGACACCCGTCCGCCCGCAGTCCACCCGGCTGCTGATGTGGACGCTGCTTATCATCTACGTCTTCAATTTTCTCGACCGCCAGATCGTCAACATCCTCGCGCATGACATCAGTCGGGATCTGAAGCTGTCGGACACGCAGATCGGTCTGATGACCGGCCTCGCCTTCGCGGTCTTCTACACTTTTCTCGGCATACCCATTGCGCGCTATGCGGACCGGCCGCACACCAACCGCGCGCGGCTCATCACCATCTCGCTTGGCCTGTGGTCGCTGATGACGGCGGCGTGCGGGCTCGCCCAGAATTTTGTCCAGCTGCTGCTCGCCCGGATCGGCGTCGGCGTGGGGGAGGCGGGCTGTACGCCGGCCGCCCATGCGCTCATCTCCGATGCTGTGCCGAAGGAAAAGCGCGCCTCGGCCATCGCGTTTTACGGGTTGGGCATTCCGATTGGCAGCCTGATCGGCATGGTCGTCGGCGGTGCGCTTGCGGACGTTGTCGGCTGGCGCAACACCTTCCTCGCGGTCAGCCTGCCCGGCGTCCTCTTCGCGTTCATCCTGCCCTTCCTTCTGAAGGACCCGGGCCGTCAGGCGCCTCCCGGCGAACAGGCCGCACCGCAGCAACCCTTTGGCGAGGCGCTCGCCCAGATCCTGTCGTCGCGCGCTTTCGTGCTCGTGCTGCTCGGCGCGTCGTTCACGGCGTTTCTGTCTTATGGCAAGGGCGTCTGGGTCACCATTCTGTTCCAGCGCGATTTCGGGCTGAGTGCTGCGGAAACAGGCTTCTGGCTCGGCATTTCGGGCGGGCTTTCCTCGATGCTCGGCACCTGGCTGGGCGGCTTTCTGGCCGACAAATATGGCGCGGCGGACAAAAGGCATATCCTGACCGCGCCCGCGCTCGGCATGGCGCTCGCCGCGCCCATCCTGTTTGCGGCCTATTATGTCGATGACTGGCGCTGGGCGATCGTGCTGCTGATGCTGCCGGGGCTGCTCAACTATCTCTATTACGGCCCCTGCTATGCGCTTGCGCAGCAGCTTGTTGCACCGGGGCAGCGCGCGGTGGCGACCTCGCTCGTCGTCTTCGGGCAGAACCTGATCGGCCTCGGCCTCGGGCCCCTCTTTTTCGGAATGCTCTCCGACGCGTTCAAGCCGCTGGCCGGGGGCGATAGCGTGCGCTGGGTGCTTTACGGGGCGGCGTGGCTCGGGCTTGTGCCCGCGTTTCTGCTGTGGCGGGCGTCGAAGCGGCTGAACGCGGCGCTGGCCAGCTAGAAGCGCCGGACGCCGACCAGCGTCCCCTTGATCCCGGGCATCAGCTGCCAGTCGAAACCGGGCCAGTCCCGCCGCCAGTGCCGCGCGACAAGGCGTTCCCCGGGGCGGGCCGCATCGTCGAGCATCACAATGCCCCCCACCGGAACGCGCGCGAAGAGTCGTGCGGCCCCGGCGCGGATCGTCGGGCCCAGCGCCCAGGGCGGGCCATCGATCAGCAAAAGATCGATCGTGTCGGGAATGCCGTGGAGATCATACCACAGGCCGGACCAGCGCCCGTCATGCGCGACGAGCGGCGCGTGCCGGACATCGGCGCGCAGATCGTGATCGGCCAGCCAGTCGCGCACGGCGCCGACAAATTCACCATGCTGGTCAAAGCTGACAAGGCGCCCGCCGCTGCCCGCCAGCTTCAGCGCCTGCGCGGCGACGAGCGTCGAGGCGCCCGCGCCAAGTTCCACCACAACGCCCGGCCGTTCCCGCAGGATCGTATCGACAATATGGTGCAACAGCCCGGTATCGGCCTTCCAGCTGCCCAGATGGGGCAGCGCGTCATCGGGCAGCGACAGGCGCTGGAGGAGCGTCGCCTTGTCCGCCTTGCGCCCGCCATAGAGGCTCTTGAGCAGCCACGGCCATTGCACCGCGCCAAAGCCGAGCAGCCGCGCCCAGTCGGCCGGTGTGCGTTCGACCGTGATGGCGTCGGCCCGCGCCAGCGCAGACGTGGTGTTGCGGCTTGTCATCCCTTTGAACTGTCCTCTCGCGCGCCGGGCCATGGCGGCCCGGACCCCTTCATGCGGGGCTAAGGGCGCAAGATTTCAGTTCCGCGACAGGCCGTCCCGGTTTCGTGTCAGTCCGCGAACGGGTCTCGCACGAGGATGGTGTCGTCGCGCTCCGGGCTGGTCGAGACGCAGGCGACCGGGCACTGGATCAGCTCTTCGATGCGGCGGACATATTTGATCGCCTGCGCGGGCAGATCGGCCCAGCTGCGTGCGCCGGCGGTCGTTTCGGACCAGCCGGGCATCTCCTCATAGATCGGCTCGGCCCGCGCCTGATCGGCGGCGTGCGGCGGCAGATAGTCATAGGTCTTGTCGCCGATGCGATAGCCCGTGCAGATCTTGAGCGTCTCAAACCCGTCGAGCACGTCGAGCTTGGTCAGCGCGATGCCGGTAATGCCCGAGACGGCGGCCGACTGACGGACGAGCACGGCATCGAACCAGCCGCAGCGGCGCTTGCGCCCGGTGACGGTGCCGAATTCATGGCCGCGTTCGCCCAGGCGCTGGCCAATCTCATTTTCCTGTTCGGTCGGGAACGGACCGGAACCGACGCGCGTCGTGTACGCCTTCACGATGCCGAGGACGAAGCCGACCGAGGACGGGCCAAGGCCCGACCCGCCCGAGGCGGTGCCCGCAATCGTGTTGGACGAGGTGACGAACGGATAGGTGCCGTGATCGACGTCGAGCAGCACACCCTGTGCGCCTTCAAAGAGCACGCGGTCGCCGCGCTTCTTCGCTTCGTTGAGCGTGACCCAGACAGGCTTGGCAAAAGGCAGGATGAATTCGGCGATCTCGGCGAGATCGTTGAGCAGACGCTGCCGGTCGATCGGCGGCTGGTTGAAGCCCGCGCGCAGCGCGTCATGGTGCGCACAAATGCGGTCCATCTGGGCATCGAGATCATCGAGGTGGGCGAGATCGCACACGCGGATCGCGCGACGGCCGACCTTGTCCTCATAAGCGGGGCCAATGCCGCGTCCGGTTGTGCCGATCTTGCCGGCGCCAGCGGCCGCTTCGCGCAGGCCATCAAGGTCACGGTGGAAGGGCAGGATCAGCGGTGCGTTCTCGGCGATGTGGAGATTGCCCGGATTGACGTCGACGCCCTGCCCCTTGAGCTTGGCGACCTCATCGCGGAAGTGCCAGGGATCGAGCACCACGCCATTGCCGATGACAGACAGCGTGCCGCGGACAATGCCCGACGGGAGCAGCGAGAGCTTGTAGACATTTTCGCCGACGACGAGCGTATGGCCCGCATTATGCCCGCCCTGAAAACGGACGACCACATCCGCGCGGCTGGCCAGCCAGTCCACAATCTTGCCTTTGCCTTCGTCACCCCACTGGGCGCCGATCACGGTGACATTCGCCATGTTCGAGTTTCCCGATATGTCGGGCCTTTTCCTCCGGCAGAGGGAACTCTCCGCGAAGGGATTCGCCGCGCCGTGCGTTATTGCGATGGACGCACCACGTCCACCCCAAAGCTTCTTTACGGGAGGAAAGATGCGCAATTGGTTTCTGATCGCGGGCATGACCGCGCTGCTCGCCGGGTCGGTTGTGGAGGCAGGCCCGCTGCGGGACCGGCTGAAGGCGCGGATGGGCGAGCGCCCGACATCTGGCCGCCTTTGGGCGGCGCGCGAGGGGCGTGCGGCCCCCGCACAGGGCGGGCGCGAATATGCCTATGGCCGCGACCCCCTGCAGAAACTCGATTTCTGGGCAGGCCCCGGCCGCGATGCGCCGCTTGTAATCTTCGTTCATGGCGGCGGCTGGAAGCGCGGCGACAAGACGAACGCGACCGGCGCCGACAAGGTGACGCATTTTACCGCGCGCGGCTATGCCTTTGCGAGCCTCAACTACCGGCTTGTGCCTGCAGCAACCGTGGAAGAGCAGGCGACCGATATCGCGACCGCCATTGCCTGGCTCAAGGCCAATGCCGGACGGCTCGGCTTTGACGGGCGGCGCATTGTCCTGATGGGGCATAGCGCGGGCGCGCATCTGTCGGCACTTGTCGGCACCGATCCGGGATACCTTCAGGACGCGGGTCTGAGCATGGATGACTTGCGCGGCGTAATCCCGCTGGATGGTGCCGCTTATGATGTGCCGAAGCAGATCGCCGAGGGCGGCCAGTTCATGCACGACACCTATCTGCAGGCGTTCGGCAGCGACCCGGACCGGCAGCGCGATCTCTCCCCCACCCTTCAGGCCGGGGCGCCCAATGCGCCCGCCTTCCTCCTTCTGCATGTGCAGCGCCGGGACGGGACCGAACAGTCGCGCGCGCTGGCGCGCGCCCTTGAGCAGGCGGGCACAGATGTCGAGGTGAAGGGCTTTGACGGACGCGGCTTGCAGGGTCATGCCGAGATCAACCGCAGGCTGGGTGACCCGGCCTATCCGGCCACGCCGGTCGTCGATGCCTGGCTGGAACGCGTCTTTCGGCGCTGATCAGGCGATGGGCGTGGGCCGCCCGTTCGACAGGATGTGGGTGCAGATCTGCGCCTCGGCGCTGTCGCCGTCATGGAGCGCGGCAACCGTGACCCAGCCTTCGGCGCGCAAGGCGGCCGCCTTTTGCGGCAGCGTGCCGAGCGGAAGGAACAGGCGGCGGCGTTCGCTCTGGGCGAGGCCCGCATCGATCAGAGGATCGATATAGGCGGAAAAGCCAACCGCAGGCTCGCCGCCGATGCGATAGCTGCCGCCCCGGCCGATCTCGCCCGAAGTGTGTGCCGAAAAGATCGAGAAGCCGAACCAGCTCTGATATTCAAAGCCGTGCCGCTCGGTCGGGTCCAGCGTAACGCGGACGTCGGCGGGAAGCCCGGCGACCACGGCGTCGATCGCATCGAGCCTGTCGGTGAGGACGCCCCTGGCATCAAAGGCGCGCAGCCGGGCAATTGCCTCTGCAAAGGGGCCAGCGGCCGCCACGAGCGGCTGGAAGTCAGCCGGGACCGCCGCAATGTCCTTGGCGTCGAGCCGCGCCTTCAGGGCCGCGGTGTCGGTGCCGGGAAGCAGGGTGTCGATCAGGTCAGGCAAGGTCAGATCGAGCGTCAGATCCTTCACGCCCGCCGCCTTCAGCGCCTCAAGCGCGATGGTGACGACTTCGGTTGCCGCCGCCACGCTGTCGAGGCCGATCAGTTCGGCGCCAACCTGCATCATCTCGCGTTCAGGGCGCAGCTGCGTTGCCTTCAGCTTCACCACCGGACCACCATAGCTCAGGCGGACGGGGCGCGGGTGATGGCCCATGCGCGTCGCAGCGATCCGGCCGATCTGCCCGGTGATATCGGAGCGGATCGCCATCGTCTCGCCCGACACCGGATCGACAAAGCGCAGCAGATCGCGCGACGAGGTGCCAAGCGCGCCGGTCAGGCTCGCCTCAAACTCGGCCAGCGGGGTCTGCACCCGTTCATAGCCAAAGGACGCCACCGTATCGAGCACGGCACGCACCAGCCGTGCCGAGGCATCGGCCTCGGGGGGCAAGCGGTCACGAAATCCGGTCGGGAGAAGTCCAGTGGTCATGGGTCGGCCCTTAGAGCGATTTATGGCCAGAAGGAAATAACTGATTGGCCGGATTGCCCTCCCCGCTGCGACTAAGCTGGACCTTGTCCATCAAGTCTCGCTCCCCTCCCGCTTCCGGGAGGGGTTGGGGGGAGGGCCTGCACAATCAGAACTTCAAGGCCTTCACCGTTTTCACGCCCGGCAGCTTGCGGGCTTCGTCGAGCACGGATTCGGGGATCGCATCGTCCATCGACAGCAGCAGCACCGCTTCCCCGCCCGCATTGCGGCGGCCGAGGTGGAAGGTGCCGATGTTGAGGCCGTTCTTGCCGAGCAGCGTGCCGATGGAGCCGATGAAACCGGGGGCGTCCTCGTTCACGATGTAGAGCATGTGGCCATCAAGGTCGGCCTCAATGTTGATGCCGAACATTTCGGTGAGGCGCGGGGCGGTGTTGCCGAACAAAGTGCCCGCGACCGAGCGGTCACCCTGGCTGGTGGCGACCGTCACGCGGACGAGCGTGTGGTACACGCCTTCGCGGTCATGGCGCACCTCGCGCACGTCGAGCCCGCGTTCCTTGGCGAGGAACGGCGCGTTGACCATGTTCACCGTGTCCGAATAGCGGCGCATCAGGCCGGCGAGCACGGCGCCCGTGATCGGCTTGATGTTGAGCTGCGCGGCCGCCCCTTCGACCTCGATCGAAATCTGGGTGAGGTTGTCATGCGCGAGCTGACCGACAAGGCTGCCGAGCTTTTCGGCGAGCGCCATGTACGGCTTCAGCTTGGGGGCTTCCTCCGCCGACAGGCTCGGCATGTTGAGCGCGTTGGTGACGCCGCCATTGACGAGATAGTCGGCCATCTGTTCCGCCACCTGAAGCGCGACATTGACCTGCGCTTCGGTGGTCGACGCACCAAGGTGCGGCGTGCAGATGAAGTTGGGCGTGCCGAACAGGGGAGACTCCTTGGCCGGTTCGGTCACGAACACGTCGAGTGCGGCACCCGCGACATGACCCGAATCGAGCGCCTCCTTGAGTGCCGCTTCGTCGATCAGGCCGCCGCGCGCGCAGTTGACGATGCGTACGCCCTTCTTGGTCTTGGCCAGATTTTCCTTCGACAGGATGTTGCGCGTCTGGTCGGTCAGCGGCGTGTGCAGCGTGATGAAGTCCGCCTTGGCGAGCAGCGTGTCGAGGTCCGCCTTTTCGACGCCCATTTCGACAGCGCGCTCGGGCGTCAGGAACGGATCGAAGGCGACGACCTTCATCTTGAGGCCGAGCGCGCGGCTGGCGACGATCGAGCCGATATTGCCCGCGCCGATGAGGCCCAAAGTCTTGCCGGTGACTTCCACGCCCATGAAGCCGTTCTTCGGCCACAGGCCTGCCTGCGTCTGCGCATTGGCCTCGGGCAGCTGGCGGGCGAGTGCGAACATCAGTGCGATGGCGTGTTCGGCGGTCGTGATCGAGTTGCCGAACGGCGTGTTCATCACCACGACGCCCTTGGACGAGGCGGCGGGAATATCGACATTGTCGACGCCGATGCCGGCGCGGCCGATGACCTTCAGGTTGGTGCAGGCATCGAGGATGTCCTTCGTCACCTTGGTCGAGGAGCGGATGGCGAGACCATCATATTTGCCGATGATTTCCTTCAGCTCGTCGGGCGTGAGGCCCGTGATTTCATCGACTTCACAGCCACGCTCACGGAAGATCGCGGCGGCATTGGGGTCCATCTTGTCGGAAATGAGGACTTTGGGCTTGGTCATGTCAGGAAACTCCAAAGGAATTCAGAAACCCGTCCGGGCTGAGCCTGTCGAAGCCCCGTCCTTCCTGCGCGTATTGCCAGCAGTAAGAGGACGGGGCTTCGACAAGCTCAGGACAAACGGTGCAGGATTAGTTTTTGAGCGAAGCCCAGGCCCAGTCGAGCCAGGGACCAAGCGCTTCGATGTCGGCGGTGTCGACGGTCGCGCCGCACCAGATGCGCAGGCCCGGCGGGGCGTCGCGATATCCGGCGATGTCATAGGCGGCGTCTTCGGCTTCGAGGAGGCCGGCGAACTTCTTGATGAAGTCTGCGTCCGCACCTTCGACCGTCAGGCAGACCGACGTGGTCGAGCGCGTGGCCGGGTCCACCGCCAGATGGTCGAGCCAGGAACGGCCTTCGACGATCAGGTTCAAGGCGCGGGCATTGGCATTGCTGCGCGCCATAAGGCCTTCGAGACCGCCCACCGACTTCGCCCATTCGAGCGCGAAGATCACGTCCTCAACGGCGAGCATCGACGGCGTGTTGATGGTTTCGCCCTTGAAGATGCCTTCGGACAATTTGCCCTTCGACATCAGGCGGAAGACCTTCGGCAGCGGCCATGCGGGCGTGTGCGTTTCGAGGCGTTCGACCGCGCGCGGCCCGAGGATCAGGACGCCGTGCGCGCCTTCACCGCCCAGCACCTTCTGCCAGGAGAAGGTGACGACATCGAGCTTGTCCCACGGCATGTCATAGGCAAACACCGCCGAGGTCGCGTCGCAGATCGAGAGACCTTCTCGGTCGTCGGCAATCCAGTCGCCATTGGGGACGCGCGCGCCAGAGGTCGTGCCGTTCCAGGTGAAGACGACATCGTCGGCCCAGTTGACCGTCGAAAGATCGGGGATCTCGCCATAGGCCGCGTTCAGCACAGTGGCGTTCAATTTCAGCTGCTTGTTGACGTCGGTGACCCAGCCCTCACCAAAGCTTTCCCAAGCCAGCATCGTCACGCCGCGCGCGCCGAGCAGCGACCAGAGCGCCATTTCAACGGCACCTGTGTCCGATCCCGGAACGATGCCGATGCGATGCGTGTGGGGCACCTGCAGCACGTCGCGCGTCAGGTCGATCGCCAGTTGCAGGCGCGACTTGCCGATCTTGGCGCGGTGCGAGCGGCCGAGGCATTCGGTCTGGAGTTTGGAGGCTTCCCAGCCCGGCGGCTTCGCGCAGGGGCCAGAAGAGAAGAACGGGCGCGCGGGTTTGCGCGTCGGCTTGGTCACAGTCATGTAATGCGTCTCCTTGCAGAGAGCACGCGCGGCGTTGGGACCGCGTGGCCCGGCGCCGCGTCTAGAGGCGGGCCGCCCCAAGTCAAGCAAATTGCGCGGCCAACCTGAATTCACCTTCGAATTCAACCTCGTGCCAGAATGACACATGTTGACACCAATGTGAATTTAGGACTCGACTTGAAACCGAAATGGGTCTTTATCAGAGCCTGATCAGAAGGGTCGCGAAACCGAAACATATCGGTCCATCCTTTTGCGGGGCAAATTGAAATGCTGAAGTCTTCTCACATCCTTCTCGCGGGCATCGCGCTCGCCACCCTCGCCGGTCCGGCGCAGGCCGTTTCCTTCCTTTCGGGGACAGGTGCCGCGACGACCGTTTCCCTGGAAAAGGCTGACCCCTTCTCCTGGACGAACACCTACAATGGCTATTCTGGCAATGGCGCTCCGGCGACCCCGGGGCTGAGCGCGAAGATCACGTTCAGCTTCCTCGGCACCGAGAACAAGAGCTACAAGTTCAGCTATTCGATGCAGAACACGTCGACCGCACCGATTGATGCGTCGCGGCTGACAATCTTTGGGTTCAACACCGATCCCAATGTGAGCAGCGTCAGCGTCGGTGCCGGCGATCTGTTCAACGTCATCGCGAGCGGCAATCAGCCCAATGGCCTCGCAAATATCGATGTGTGCTTCAAGGACCTCGGCCCGGCGAACAACTGCACAGGCGCGAGCGGCGGTCTGGCCATCGGCGCGCTGACGAGCGGCAGCTTCAAGCTGAACTTCGCGAGCCTTCCGGCCAAGCTGATGCTGTCGGACTTCACGGTCCGCTTCCAGGGCATCGATTCGAAGACGCTGGCGATCAGGGGCGGCTCGGCATCCGGCACGCCGGTGACGGCTGTTCCGGAACCGGCGGCCTGGGCGATGATGCTCGCGGGCTTCGGTCTGGTTGGTCTCGCCATGCGGCGTCGCCCGACCATGGCGCGCGCCACCGCCTGATCCACATTTCCCATCCGGGGCAGAGCTGGGGCTGGAGAGCGATCTCCGGCCCCTCTTTTATGCGCTGGAGGGTGCCTCAATAATCCTTGGACACGCGGATCGCGGCGCTCTGACGCCCGACCGAGGACAATGTCGACAGGATCGACAGCCAGCGGGTCACCTGAAACTCGGCGCGTGTGGCTGAATAGCCGGCCCCATCGGTGATGATTTCCACAAAGGCGCGGCGGGAGATGTACTTGCCGGCGGCTACCGCCGTCCGTTGTCCTGTTGTCGCATCGGCGGGCAGAATGCGCAGACGGTCCAGTCCGACCGCCTGCCGCAGCGCGTTGATCGGGTTGAGCCCGGCCCCGCCACGCATCGAGGCGACAGCGGCGGCCAGCTGGAGCGCTTCGGGCGCCGAGAGATTGGTGATCGATGTGCCGAACAATAGGCGCGACAGCAGTTCCTCCTGCGGCAGCGCGGGCACGCTGGCAAAGGTGATCTCCGGCTTCTGCCCGGTCCCGCCGACGCGGATTGTGGCGCTCAGCCCCTGCGTGTCGCCTGCGGCCACGATGTCGAGAATGGGGTCGGGCGGGCTTTCCCCGCGGAAGCGGATGACCCCGCGTTCCAGTTCGAACCGGCGTCCGGCAAATTCATATCCGCCGCGCACGACTTCGGCGCTCCCCAGAATGGCGGGGGCGAGGATCGAGCCGGTCACTTTCAGGTCGCCGCGCCATTCGCTGTCGAGGCCGAGCCCGGTCACCATCATCCGGCCTGGCACTGCGGCCTTGATGTCGAGCATCCAGGGCCGCGTCGCCACGGCGGCGATCTGCTGATCGGTGCTGCCATTGATTTCGCGCACCTTGAGTTTGGGCACCGCGACGACGGCAGCGCTCTGCCCCAGGACATAGCTACTGCGGTCGACGCGGACATTGCCGCTGATCAGGCCGCCATTCCCGTCGGACTGGATGCGCAGCGGGCCGGTGACCGTCGCGCCAAGATCATCGCGTGCAATGAGCTGCGCGGCTTCCGCCTGCACGGTGAGGTCGATGCCCGGTGCGCCAGAGGCGAAGCTGATCGTCCCGGTGCCGGTCAGCCGCCCATTCTTGCCGGCATTGGCCGCGAAACTGTCAAGCACGAGGCGGGACCCGTTGAACCGCCCATTGGCCGCAACGCCGGTCAGCACCATCCCGGCTGCCGCACTTTCCACGCGAGCCGATGCGGTGCGGACCGATCCCCGGATCACAGGGTCGGCCAGACGACCGCTGACATCGGCGCCGATGGCAACATTGCCCGTCAGGTCAAAGGTGGACACGCCGGTAAGGCGCCACAGAGTTCCGGCATCGCCATTGAAGCGGAGCTGGCCGAACAGGTTCGCGTTGGTGATCCGATCGGCAAGGGTGCCACCCCCGGCGAGACCGCTCAGCTGGATCTGCCCGCGCCCGATCGTCTGGCCGCCTGCTGCCGCCACGAGCCGCGCGCCCGCCCGCGCGCCGCCGAAGCTTGCGATGACGGCAAGGTCGATCGGCTTTGAGGCCAGCGCCAGACCCGCGCGCGACAGGCCGCGCACCTTCATGTCGATGCGCCCGGTCGGCTCGCCGCCCGCTTCCTCGCTGTAGAAGAAGGAGCCGCTTGCGCGCCCGCCAAGACCCAGACGGGGTGACACGGTGTCGAGGATCGACAGGGGCATGGCGGAGAGCGTTCCGGTCAGCTCCGGACGCGGGCCACCGATCAGGCCGGAAAGGGAGGCCTTGCCGCCGGCATAGGTCAGTTCGGTCGGCGAGAGGCGCCAGGCCGCGCCCTCGCGGACAAGCACAGCGGGCGCATCCAGCTGCAGCGGGCGCCGTTCCAGCGTTCCGCTGGCCAAAATTACGAGCCGGTCGGGGGCGACCTGGACCTGCGTCTGCAGATCGAAATCCCCGCCGCGCGACCCGGCAATCGCGCCCTTCAGAACGCCGGTACCGCCCTTCAGGTCGATATTGCCGGCCAGTCGCGCAAAGGACATGCCGCCATAGTCCACCCCGCGCGCGACGACCGTGCCGTTGACCGAGGTTCCGGTGGGATCGAGCAGGATCGTGCCGTCAAACCGTCCGCGCCGGATGGCGATCTGGGGTGGCCCCTCAAAGCGGGCATCGCGGGCCTCGACCTTGGCGATGATCCGCTGCAGCCCGCCTGCCACATCCATGTCGAGCGTGCCGCTGGCCATGCCCGACAGGGTGATCGATCCTGCCAGCCCGCCGGTTACGGGCGTCAGCAGGCCGGTGGCGCGCAGACCCGAGGCGTTGAAATCCGCGATGCGGATGCGCGCCTGCCCGCGCGGCGGCAGGGCAATATCGCCCTGTCCGGTGAACCGCCCCAGACGCGACTGTCCGTTCGCCGCCCAGTCAAAGCCCCCGGCATTGGGGGTGAGGAGCAGATTGACATTGGCAAGGCCCAGCGCGTCGTTGGGGCGTGCGAGCACCAGCGAGACGCGCGGCCGCGTGATCTGCCCGTCGATCGAAATCCGCAGCGGACCATAGGTCGATTGCGTGCCGCTCCCCGAAAGCTGGAAGCTGCCATCGCGGCGGCGGATGCCCGACAGGGTCAGGCGCAGCCGGGGCGACAGGATGCGCAAATTGGAGAAATGCAGCAGCCCGTCGGGCGTGCGTTCGAGCGCCGTCTCCAGCCGGGGCAGACCACCGGCGAGCCCGGCGAAGAAGGCGTTGTCGAACCGCCGGACCCAGGCCTCCCCGCGCCCGACGATGCGCGTGCCGCGCCCGTTGGGGCCCGGCACGACCTGCAGTTCGCTGCGGATATCGACGATGCCAAGCCCTGGGATCAGATAGCGGTTGAGCTGTCCGGCAAGGCCCACGTCATAGCGGCCCGTGCGAAAATCGACGAGCAGCGCCAGCCGCCCCGACAGCTTGTCGGATTTCAGCAGCAGGCCTTCCCCGACCAGCGTCGAGGGCGTGGCAAGGAGAACACCGTCCACCGAGATGTTGGCAAGGATGCCCCCCGCCACGTCGCCGACTCCCGTGATGCGGCGCGCGGTGAAGCGCACGGGCACCTTCACCGGCGCCTTGGACAGGCGGCCCTGCCCCGACACGCGGACATCCTCCAGCCCTGTCGCATCGAAGGCGAGACGCGGCGCTGTCAGCAGATAATCGAACCCGGCCTGGGCAAAGGGCCCGTCGAGACGCATCTTCAGCTGAACATTCTGGCCGCGCATCGTCGGCATGATCGCGGCAGGGTCCAGCAGGCGGGCGGTCAGCAGGACGTCGCGGAAGCTGCTCTTGCCCAGATCGACGCCGCCCGTACCCGACAGTGCCAGCGCGGCCGACGCGAGGCTGATCTGCCCGTCGAGCCGCCGGTTGCGCAGCGTTGCTTCGCCCGACAGGCGCACGCGCGGCGCAGCAAGGCGCTGGAGACGGCCCGTCAGCAGATGGCTGGCAGTGATGATGCCGCCGAGCGTGTAGCGGCCCGACCGGGCGGTCAGATCGGCCTGTGCGGTCTCCTTGCCGGAGACCTGCGCCGACAGCCGCCCGGCCCAGGTCTTCCAGCTGCCGTCGCCTGCAACACGCAGCGTGATCGGGCGGGGGGTGCCGAGCATCGCGCCAAAGACGCCGCGGGCGGGCGCATCGAGCGCAAGATCGACATCGAAGCGATTGTCGTCGGGACGCGAATCGAGTTTCAGGACAAGCCGGTCACCCTGCTGGGCATCCGCCGTCAGGTCGATGATCGCGCGCCCGTCGGCAATATCGGCCCGCCCGGCCAGCCGCCCGACCCTTGGCGCGCCGGAGACGGCCTTCCCGATCTCAAGCCGGTCAATCGCCAGCGCGCCGATCCGGATGTCGAAGCTGGGAAGGATGGGGGCGTTTGGCGGGCCGGGATTGAGCTTGGGCAGGCGGTGGAGCCGCGCGACCTTGGCATGGAGCCGGTCGATCTCGAGCCGGTTGCCGAACCACGCAAAGGGCGACCAGTCGAGGTCGACCGACGGCGCGTCGAAGAACAGACCCTTGGGGTCGGACAGTCGGAGGCCCCGAATCCGCGCCCTGGAATAGATCGAGCCTTCAATCGCGCCGATTTCGATCCGCAGGCCGGAGCGCGGCTCAAGCCGGGCAATCCGGTCAGCCAGAAAGCGATGGCCCGGCCCGGTATCGGCCAGTCCCGCAAGCGCAAGCACCAGCAGCAGCAGGCCGAGCAGCCCGGCCAGAAGGGCCTTCGCCACCCGCATCAGAACGCCTGCCCCAGCGAGACATAGACGGCCAGACGCGCCTCACCGGGCCGCCGGTTGATCGGGGTGCCCACATCGATGCGGATCGGGCCGAAGCTGGAATAATAGCGCCCGCCAATGCCCGCGCCGATCCGCATCTTGTCGAGCCGGGGCACGCTGCTTGTGTAGATGTTGCCCAGATCGACAAAGGGCACGACGCCGAACGTGCCGAAGCGGACGCGTGCCTCCAGCGAGAATTCCGCGAGGCTGCGCCCGCCCACGGGGTCGCCAAAGGCGTCGCGCGGGCCGATTTCCTGATAGCTGTAGCCGCGCACCGATCCGCCGCCGCCCGCATAAAAGCGCCGCGACGGCGCGATGTTGGCAAGCTTCGTGCCCGACGTTGACCCAAGCCGCGCGCGGCCGGCGAGCACGATGCGATCGCCGAGCGGCAGATAGGCACTGCTGTCAATCTGCGCGCGGACATAGCCGTTGAAGCCGCCGCGCAGCGAGCCTTCGGGGGAGACGCGGGCGCTCAGGCGGAAGCCCGTGGTCGGGTCGAGCAGGTCGTTCGACCCATCATAGGCCAGCGTCCCCGGCAGGGCGCCGATAAAGTAGGTGGAGCGCGTCCCGCCGCGTGCCACGATATCGCGTTCGTCCGAGGCGAGCAGTTCAAAGCCCGTGCTCCACGTCCACTTCTTCTGCCAGATGATGTTGGTCTGCCGTTCAAGATTGCCGGAAATCTCAAAGGTGCGTGCGGCATAGGCCGTGCGCTGGATGTTGCTGGCCGCGACCCGTGCGTTCAAAATCCAGTCGCGCTTCTGCCAGTTGGACTGGCGCAGCGACGCGCCGATGGACTGTTCGCGCGTTCCGATCACGCCGCTCAGCGTGACGGCGCCTTCGGGCTTGATGAGATTGCGGTGCGTCCAGCTGCCCGAGACGCGGAAGCCTTCGCCCGTGCCATAGCCTGCTTCGGCGGCGATCGTGCGCACCGGGGCCGGGGTCATCGTCACGGCGATGTCCGCTGTCTGGGGATCGCCGCTGTCCACCGGGCTCACATCGACCGACGAGACGAGGCCGGTCGCGATGATCGCGCGTTTCAGATCGTCGATATCGGTCTGGTTATAGGGTTCGCCGGGCTTGAAGCGGGCGATGACGCCAATATGCTTCGCCCCGAAGGGCATCCTCTCACCACGCGCCAGGATCTGGCCGAAACTGCGCTTGCCACCGGTCTCGACATGGACCTCCATCGTGGCGGTGCGGGTGTCGTGATCGACCACCACATCGGGTTCGGTCACCTTGGCAAAGGGATAGCCCTCATTGGCGAGCGTCGCCTTGAGCGCGCCTTCGGCGAGCGTCACATTGTCGGCGTCGACGCTGTCCCGGACATTGACGTTGAAGGCGTCGCGCAGCGCGCCATTTTCATCGAGGCCCGACACGCGAATGGCGTCAAAGGTGTAGAGCGGCCCCGGCTCGACCGTCAGCGTGACGGCCAGCCGTTCCCCGACCGCTTCGATCGCGGAGTCGACCTGCGCGTCATAATATCCGTCGGCGCGCAGAAGTTCATTGAGGAGGGCCGCGTCATCCCGCGCGCGCCGGTCAATCTGCGCGACATTGGCGGTCTTGTTGCCGCCTGCCTTGAGGGCGGAGAGCGCGTTGAACCGGTCGGTGATCTGGTTGGCGGGTTCGCTTGGCACCCCTGCGAGCACGACCGAATAGCGGCGCCCCTGTTCATCGGTGCTGTCGACGCCGGCGGCCTGTTCGCCCGCTTCCTCGGCGGGAAGGTCGGGCCATTCGACCCCGATATCGGGCAAGTCCGCCATCGGCGATTCCGGGTCGAGCGCGTCACCTGCCGGCATCGGTGCGTCGGCCGGGGCAGCGGGCGGCGGGGCAGCGTCCTGCGCAGCGACGGGGGCTGCTGCCAACAGCGCGGCCGCCAGGGCAAGGGGCGCAACACGACACTGGAGGCCGGACTTCATGTCCCTGCTCTATCCTGTCGATTGGCCAAGCGGAAGCGCCGCGTTCGGGCACGGCTCACATGGATCAGGATTTCGCGCGGCGGCGCCTAGTGGCGGGTTGCCTCTGCCCCGTCTTCAAGCGCGGCAATCAGCCGTTCCACCTGTCGCCAGCGGCAGTAACCGGGCACATTGCCACGATCGCGCGACCGGCGTGCCCGGGCGGCGGCCTCGCTGGAGGCCTGCGCACCGAACAGCGCCATGAACTCGGTCGCAAGATCGGCCCCGGCGCGATCGACAAAGACATGGGACATTGGCGGTTTGGCTCCGGTGGCGGCTGGGCGGGGGAAAACCCTTTGCCGCAAAGGGCTTTGCAGGCCGTGCCCAAATGGGGTGAAGGGTCTGTTCACCATGTCCCAAAGGGCAGGCGCGCACTGGCAAGGGTGGCTTTTCGCGACGGGCAATGGCAGGAACGCCGCATGACTGAACCGAAAAAGCCTGCACCCCGCGCTGCCGGGGGCATTCTCGCCCTCTCGATCCTTGCCGGGGGCGCCATTGGCGTCGTCTATCAGCAGTCGACCATCGGGCTGCTCGCCGGATCGGCGCTGGGCGCTGCCGTTGCCATCGCCTTCTGGCTGGTCGATCGGAAACGCTGAGCCGCGTCAGCTCATCCGACGGCCGACCCAAAGGACGCGGCCGATGATTTCCACACCCGCCGGGTCGCAATCCTCCCAATCGGGATAGGCCGGGTTGTCGCTGCGGATCGACAGCCGCCGCCCGCCCGCGCCCGCCGGGTGGAGCGCCACGCGCTTCACGAGCAGCGCATCTTCCACACGCAGAACGTAGATCCCGTCGCGCAGCCGCGCGGCCGCATCGCCCCGGTCGACAAGAATCTCGTCGCCTTCGGACAGCGTCGGCAGCATCGAGTCGCCGCGCACCGCAATCGCCGACACATTGTGCGGCGCCGACGCGATGCCGCGCAGCCACCGCGCGTCGAAGGCAAAGCGGGCGAGCATGTCCTCACGCGCCGCAAGGGCACCCGGCCCGGCCGAGGCCTCCACGGCCAGACGCGGCACTGAAATCAGGTCTCCGGCGGCGGGCGTTGCCGGCGGCCCGCCAAGCACTGCTTCGTCCACGCCCAGATAGCGGGCGAGCCGCCTGCGGTCGTCCTCAGCCAGGCGGCGCGGGCTGCCCCGGTGAATGAACTGCTGGATATAGGCGGGGTTGCGCCCGATCAGCCGGGACAAGGCGGCATAGTCTTCCCCCCGGTCCCGAATCAGTTTGTCGAGCGTGTCGCGCACATTTTCCATGCCGCTTCATAACGATAGGAAAAATCCTAGACAAGTAGGATTTGAAGAGGAAAACAGGTGAGGCGGCGCGCGACTCGACCGGACAGATGTGGAGAACAAAACGTGAATATCAGACGCGAAATCGAGCTTTTCCTGCGACGGTCCGGGATGCGTCCGGCCCGGTTCGGGCGGCTCGCGGCGCGTGACCCCCGGCTGGTGTTCGACGTGCGTGCCGGCCGGGAGATGCGCGCCACGCTCGCCCGCCGCGTGCGCGATTTCATTGCGGCGCAGGACGCCCAGAAGGAGACCCGCTGATGACTGACCTGAGGATTGCCAATGCCCACCGTGCGCTCCGTGCGGCACTGCTCAAGCTCGCCACGCCTGCCGAAATGGCCGCCACCCGTGAACGCCCCTGGGCGAGTGTCACCTTCACCGGCGCCCGCCACTGGTTCGCGCTCTCGGTCGGCCCGGCCCGCGCCGAGACGGTCGCGACAGCGCTGCCTGAGGCCGAGTTTGATCTGCCCGGCCATCTGGTGGCTGATCTGGTGGTCACCGGCAAGCGCCCTGATGGCGACCGCGTCATCCTTGAGATCGAGGCGCTGACTGTCGAAACGCATTGAGACGATTGCCGCTTGCAAGGCGCGCCTGCCCTGCGCAATTGGAACGCAACGATATTCGGGAGAATGCAATGCGAGTCTTTCTGGCGGGTCTATTGGCGGCAAGCGCCCTTTCGGGCGCGGCCCATGCGGACACGATCGTCATCCATGCCGGGCGCGTGATCACCGATGCGGCCAAGCCCGCTTCGGGTCCGTCGACGATCACCGTGACCGACGGCAAGATCGTCGCCATTGCCGATGGCTTTGCAGAGGCGCCTGCAGGCGCGCGCGTGGTTGAACTGCGCGACAAGACGGTACTGCCGGGCCTGATCGACATGCACGTCCATCTGGAGAGCAATCCCGGCGGGGACTATCGCGACGAAGCGGTCATGACCGATGACTATCTGGCGCTGATGGGCGCCCGGAATGCGCTGACGACAGTGCGTGCGGGCTTCACCACGGTGCGCGATCTCGGCTCCGCCCCTCGCGGTGGCTTTGCGCTGCGCGATGCGACGGCGCAGGGCCTCATCCCCGGACCGCGCATTGTCGCGGCGGGCACGGCCATCTCGATCATTGGCGGGCATGGCGATGTCTCGGGCTTCCGGCCTGAAGTGAACGCCGCGCTCGATGGCAAGAACACCTGCACCGGTGCCGACCAGTGCGCCGCGCGTGTGCGCGAAGCATCCAAGAATGGCGCCGACGTCATCAAGATCACGGCAACGGGCGGCGTCCTGTCGCAGCAAGGCCGTGGCCTGGGCCAGCACTTTACCGATGCCGAACTGAAGTCGATTGCCGACACCGCGCACAGCCTCGGCCTGCGCGTCGCCGCCCATGCGCACGGCGCGCGCGGCGTTGAGTCGGCCGCCCGTGCCGGGATCGATACGGCCGAACATGGCACCTTTGCCGATGTCGCCGCCGTCAAGGCAATGAAGGCGAGCGGGATGGCGATGGTCCCGACGCTGATGGCGCTCGCGGGCGTCAAGGAACGGCTCGGCAAGGGCATCTACACCCCGACGGTCGAGGCCAAGGGCCGCGAGGCCGTTGCGCAGGCGGGTAAGGCGCTGAAGCTCGCCAAGGCCGAAGGCGTGACCATTGCCTTTGGGACCGATGCCGGTGTGTTCGATCATGGCCGCAATGCGGGCGAGTTTGCGCTGATGGTTGACTGGGGCGGCCTGACCCCGCGCGAGGCGCTGGCGAGTGCGACGACGGTTGCGGCGCGGCTGCTTGACAAGGACACGGAGATCGGACGGCTGGCGCCCGGCTATTCCGCTGACATCATTGCGGTCGACGGCGATCCGCTGACCGATGTCCGCACGCTTGAAAAGGTGGGCTTTGTCATGGCCCGCGGCCGCATCATCGACTGACGGAGCGCAGCCGTGGCGAAGTTCAAGCTGAAGACCCCGCAGGAACGCCTGGCCGATTTTGGCCGGATCGTCTCCCGCAAGCTCAAGGCCTCGGGTCGCGCCCAGATCGTGGAGCAGAACAATCTTGCCCTTTATTGCGTGCAGGATTTCATGACGCCCACCGAATGCGAGGAGCTGATCGCGCTCATCGACAAGGGGCGCCAGCCCTCGGGCCTGCTCGCCAAGCATTCCGACCCGGATTTCCGCACCAGCGACAGCTGCAACCTGTCGCCCTATGATCCGCTCGTCGAAAAGATCGAAAACCGCATCTGCGCCCTGATGGGCCTCGACCCGCGCCATGGCGAGACGCTGCAGGGGCAGGTCTATGAAATCGGGCAGCAGTTCAAGGCGCATCATGACCACTTCATGAAGGGCTCGATCTACTGGGACGACATGATGAAGCAGGGCGGGCAGCGCAGCTGGACCGCGATGATCTATCTGAACGAACCCGCGGCCGGTGGGCAGACCGAATTCCCGATTGCCGGCATGACAGTGACGCCGCGCCGCGCGATGCTGGTGCTCTGGAACAACATGCAGCCCGACGGGACGCCCAACCCGGCCACGCTCCATGCGAGTCTGCCGGTGATTGCGGGCACCAAGTACATCGTGACCAAGTGGTTCCGGGAAAAATTCTGGGTTTGAATGCCTTGAGTTTCGTCACCGGTTCTGGCCTTCGCGGCCTTTCTCTTCTTCGCGCCTTCGCGTGAAACCGTGACATCAGGGTTCACGCGAAGATCGCGAAGGACCAAAGACCGCGAAGGGGCGAGGCAAATCGACCGCGCACCAATCCTGCTTCTTTTCGTGATCCGCACACTGCCGTCATGACGTCAGTCTGAACGACGGATAAACGCGCCTTTCTCTTTCCTGACAACTCCATTCCGGGTCCGTTCAGCGCGGCGCCCCGATAAGGGTGCCCGCGTCACCGCTCGCGTATTGATGTGACGCGTGTTCCCTGTTGGCGTTAAACCTGTCGCCCTTCGCACAGGGGCGATGGCCCGGGCTCCTTCGGGGGCCCGGGCCGCTTTTTGTGCGCTTGGTCGATCCGCGCCCTTCCTTGGTCGAACGGGGTGGAGCGCGGGGCCGCACGCTGATAGGACGGACGCATTCATCCTCCAAAGGGGAACCATTTCATGCGCCGTGCCGTTTCCGTCATCCTTCTTGCCACCCTGTCGCCCATCGCGATGACAACGCCCGCCATGGCGCAGGCGACGACATCGTCCGCCGCCGCCGAGAACCAGGCGACGCGCGACCTGCACAAACTGTTCGAAGACAGCGATGAAGGGTCGCAGCGGCGCAATCCGCTCTTCGCGATCTTCCGGGGCGACCTGCGCTATGCCGACCGGTTCGGCGACTTCATTTCGGACGCCTATTACGCCGCCGAAAAGCGCGCGAACGACAGCGACATGGCGCGTCTCAAGAAGATCGACCGCGCGCAGCTGAGCGCGACCGACCAGATCGCCTATGACGTCTTCAAATGGAATGCCGAGCAGACCGCGATCTCGTTCCGGCCCGACATCCTGAAACTGACGGCCGTGCGCCCGCTCAACCACTTCTTCGGCTTCCACACCTTCTACCCGACCTTTTCGAGCGGGAAGGGCGGCGCGCCGTTCAACACGGTGCAGGACTATGACAATGCGCTGAAGCGCCACCGCGAGTTCATCATCTATCTCGACCGGACCATCGGCCGCTTCCGCGAAGGGATGAAGTCGGGCGTCGTCGAAACCAAGCTGACGATCAACAACGTCATCGGGCAGCTCGATGCCCAGCTTGCGCAGAAGACCGAGGAGTCGCCCTATTACGGGCCGGTGCAGAATTTCCCGGCGAGCTTCTCGGACGCGGACAAGGCGCGGCTTGCCGCCGATTACAAGGTGACGATCGAGCAGGGCATTTACCCGGCCTATCGCCGCCTTCGCGACTTCCTGAAGAATGATTACCTGCCCGTCGCGCGCGAAGGCGTTGGCCTCAAATATATGAAGGGCGGCGACCAGCTCTACAAGATTGCCATCGAGAACACGACGACCGTGGCGATGGACGCGGAGACGATCCACAAGCTCGGCCTGTCCGAAGTCGCCCGGATCAAGGACGGCATGGAGCAGGTGAAGACCGAGGTCGGCTTCAAGGGCACGCTGGGTGAGTTCTTCGACTATCTGCGCAACGACCCCAAGTTCAAGATGACGAGCCGTGAGGCGCTGACGCAGGGCTATTACGACATCGGCAAGCAGGTCGATGCGAAGATCGGCACCTATTTCTCGGTTCTCCCCAAGGCGCCGCTCAAGATCCAGCCCTATGAGGAATTCCGCGAGAAGTATGAGGCTGGCGGCTCCTACGAACCGGGCACGCCCGACGGGAAGCGCCCGGGCACCTTCTACTTCAACGCCTATGACCTGCCGAGCCGGACGACCCCGGGCATGACGACGCTCTACCTCCACGAAGGCGCGCCGGGGCACCACTTCCAGATCAGCCTCGCGCAGGAAAATGAGAAGCTGCCCAAGTTCATGCGCTTTGGCGGCAACACCGCCTATGTCGAAGGCTGGGGACTTTATGCCGAAACGCTGGGCTATGAGATGGGCTTCTACAAGGACCCCTATCAGCGCTTCGGCACGCTGTCGGACGAAATGCTGCGCGCCATGCGCCTTGTTGTCGACACGGGCATCCATGCCAAGGGTTGGACGCGCGATCAGGCGATCGACTATATGCTCGCCAATTCGGACATGGGCCGCACCGACGCGACCGCCGAAGTCGAGCGCTATATCGCGATCCCGAGCCAGGCGCTCGCCTATAAGGTGGGCGCGCTCACCATCCAGCGGCTGCGCAAAAAGGCGGAAGCCCAGCTTGGCCCCAAGTTCGACATCCGCGCCTTCCACGAACAGGTCCTCGGCACCGGCGCGCTGCCGCTTGCGGTGCTGGAAAAGAAGATCGACGCCTGGATCGCGGCGTCGAAGTAGGATGTGCCGTCGCCCCGGCGTAGGCCGGGGCCGCTTGACGGTTCAGGAAATGGGTTCGGGAATCCGCGGCGCTGACCCACGCAGCGGCCCCGGCCTGCGCCGGGGCGACGGGAATCAGGCCAAAGCCTCGGCAATCAGCTTCCGCGTATTCGCAATCCCGTAGAGCGCGATGAAGCTGCCCATGCGCGGACCCGCTGACGAGCCGAGCAAAGTCTCATACAGCGCCTTGAACCAGTCGCGCAGGTTCTCGAACCCGCCAGTCTTGCCGATCTCGTAAACGATGTTCTGGATGTCTTCGGCGGGCGTGTCGGCTGCCAAGGCGGCCAGCTCGGCATCGAGCCGCTGGAGCGCGGCCACTTCGACGCCCTCGGGCTTGCGGCGCTGGAGCGTCGGCGCGACGTGATCGCGGTTATAGGCAAGCGCCAGGGTGATGAGGTTGGCGAGCTCGGGGTGCGTCGCCGCACTCGCATCGGGCACATAGTTGGCGAGATAGCCCCAGACCTGCGGCGCGGTCGCGTGCGGGCCCATGACGCCCGCGAGGTTCAGCAGCAGCCCGAACGTCACCGGCGGCACATCGGCGGGCACATTGCCGTTGTGGATGTGGTGGACCGGATTGCCGAGCTTCTGTTCCACAGGCTGCGCCGCATAATTGCCGCGGAACTGGAAATATTCGTCCACCGCGCGCGGGATGACGCCCAGATGCAGCTGCTTGGCGCTCTTGGGTTCGCGATAGGCGTAAAAGGCAAGGCTCTCCTCGCTGCCATAGGACAGCCAGTCTTCCAGGGAGAGGCCATTGCCCTTCGATTTGGAAATCTTCTCGCCCTTGTCGTCGAGGAACATCTCGTAGATCAGCCCCTCGGGCTTGCGGCCACCCAGCACCTGCGCGATCTTGCCGGACTGGATGCCGCTGTCGGTCAGGTCCTTGCCGTACATTTCATAGTCGACGCCGATCGCGACCCAGCGCATCGCCCAGTCGACCTTCCACTGCAGCTTCGACAGGCCGCCGAGGATCGACTGGGTGACGGTCTCGCCCTCATCCTCAAAGCTGACAAGGCCGGCTTCGGCATCGACGACGGTGACCGGCACCTGCAGCACGATGCCCGACTTCTGGCTGATCGGCAGGACCGGGGAATAGGTCGCCGCGCGTTCCTTGCGCAGCGTCGGCAGCATGATGTCCATGATCGCCTGATAGTTGCGCAGGACGTTTTTCAGCGCCTCATCAAACACGCCGCCCTCATATTGGGTCGTCGAGGAGATGAACTCATACTCAAAGCCGAAGCGGTCGAGGAACTCCCGCAGCATCGCATTGTTGTGCGCGGCAAAGCTGTCGAACTTTTCGAACGGGTCGGGAATGCGCGTCAGCGGCTTGCCGAGATGTTCGCGCAGCATGTCCTGATTGGGCACATTGTCGGGCACCTTGCGCAGGCCGTCCATGTCATCGGAAAAGGCGATGAGCTTGGTCGGCACGTCGGACAGCGTTTCGAACGCGCGGCGGACCATCGTCGTGCGCAGCACTTCGTTGAAGGTGCCTATATGCGGCAGGCCCGACGGACCATAGCCGGTTTCGAAGATCACCGGGCCCGAGGGCTTGCCCGATGGGTAGCGTTTCAGCACCTTGCGCGCCTCTTCAAAGGGCCAGGCCTTGGAAACCATCGCTGCGTCGCGCATTTCGCTCACTTCGTGTTGCTCTTTCGTTCCGGAATCGCCTATTCGGGCGTGTGGACATGACTGCTTCCGCCCCTTTGCCCTATCCTGCGCTGCATGCAAGCCATGGCGGCATCTGGATTGCGACGCCCGATGGGCGGACGCGCGCGGTCGGGCGCGGCGAGGCGATCTCGATTGCGGCCGAAACGCCCGTCATCATGCTCAACGCGCCGCTCGTCGCTGCGCGTCTGGGCTATGGCGAATTGTCGGGGCTCGACCTTCTGGAACTCTTCGCCTTCGTCCATCCGGCGCGGTTCATGGTGCCGACGGTCAAGGGGCTGGCGCGCATCGCCGGCCTCGATGTGCCGGAAGACGAAGGTGGCGCGGCGGCGATGTTTGCGCAGACCGCTGCCAAGCTGCTCGACACCCTGTCGGGCGCGTGGCCGGAACGCGAAGGTGCGTGGACGACGGCGCAAGCGCTGGCGCGGTTGCGCTGGCCCTGGGCGCAGCCAGTGCTCGACCGCCTGCGCAAACCCGAGCGCGACGAACGCTGGCTCTTTTCAAAGCTCCCCGAATGGGAGGATGCGCCCGCCCGCCCCGTGCCGCGTACGATCAGCCTGGATGAACGGGACGTGCTCGACCGGCTGACCCGCATCACGGGGGCCGGTGCCGAACAGCGGCAGGGCCAGCAGGATTATGCGCGGGCCGCCGTCTCCGCCTTTCAGCCGAGGACCATGCGGGATGAGCCGCGCCTTCTTTTGTCCGAAGCGGGCACCGGCATCGGCAAGACGCTCGGCTATCTGGCCCCGGCTTCGCTCTGGGCGGAACAGGCGGGCGGTCCGGTCTGGATCTCGACTTACACCAAGGCACTGCAACGCCAGCTGACGGCGGAAACCGCGCGCGTCTATGGCAGCGAAGCGGCAGCACGCGGCAAGGTCGTCATTCGCAAGGGCCGCGAAAATTACCTCTGCCTTCTGAACCTTGAGGATGCGCTTCAGGGTGGCTTTGCGGGACGCGCGGCGATCCTTGCCCATCTCGTTGCGCGCTGGGCCGCCTATAGCCGCGACGGCGATATGGTCGGCGGCGACCTCCCCGGCTGGCTGCCCACGCTGTTCCGGCGCAACGGATCGACCGCGCTGACCGACCGGCGCGGCGAGTGCGTTTATGCCGGGTGCCCGCATTACCGGAAATGCTTCATCGAACATGCCGCGCGCGCCTCGGCGCAGGCCGATCTCGTCGTCGCGAACCACGCGCTCGTCATGGTCAATGCCGCGCGCGGGCGGGAGGAAGGCACCCGTCCGACGCGCTATGTCTTCGACGAAGGGCATCATCTGTTTGATGCTGCCGACACGATGTTTGCAGCCGCGCTCACGGGGCAGGAAGCCATTGAGCTGCGCCGCTGGATCATCGGCCCCGAAGGCAAGTCACGCGGGCGCAGGCGCGGCCTGTCCGCCCGGCTTGCCGATGTGGCCAGCTATGATGCCGAAGGGGCGGCGGCGATCTCGGCAGCGGCGTCGGCCGCAGGGGCCCTGCCCTCTGATGGCTGGCTGCAGCGCCTTGCGGAAGGGGCGCCGTTCGGGCCGATCGAGGCGATGCTGGCGGCGGTCCGGGGTCTCGTCTTCGCGCGCTCGGCCGATGGCGATGCGGGCTATGGGCTGGAAACTGAGGCGGCGCAGCTCGATGGGCCGCTGCTCACCGCTGTGGAACCCGCCTGTCAGGCGCTCGATGCGCTGCTCCGCCCGCTCGTCGCGCTCGGGCGGCGGCTGGAGGCCGTGATGGAGGAAGGACCGGACTGGCTCGACGGGCAGGCGCGGGCGCGCGTCGAAGGCGCGCGGGCGAGTCTGAGCTGGCGGGCCGATACGATTGCGGCGTGGCTCTCCATGCTGGCGCGGCTCGGCGGGCCGGTTGATCCCGACTTTGTCGACTGGCTCACGGTTGACCGGATCGAGGGCCGCGAGGTTGATATCGGGCTCAGGCGCCATTGGCTCGACCCCACCCGTCCCTTTGCCGCGACGGTGCTCAAACCCGCACACGGCGCGCTCATCACCTCGGCGACATTGAAGGGCGGGGAAGGCTGGGACGTCGCCGATGCGCGCACCGGGGCGCTGCATCTTGCGGCGCCGCCCGTGCATTTCGAGGCGGAAAGCCCGTTCGACTATGCCGCTCAGTCCGAAGTGATCATCGTGACCGACGTGAAGCGGGGCGACGTGCCGCAACTGGCCAACGCCTTTGCCCGGCTGGTCGCGGCGGCCCAGGGCGGGACGCTCGGCCTGTTCACTGCGATCCGGCGGCTGCGCGCAGTCCACGCCCGCATCGCGGACCGGCTCGCGCGCGATGGCCTGCCGCTTTACGCCCAGCATGTGGACCCCATCGACACCGGCACGCTCGTCGATATTTTCCGCGATGATCCGCGTTCCAGCCTGCTCGGCACGGATGCCCTGAGGGACGGCGTGGACGTGCCGGGCGACTCGCTGCGGCTCGTCGTGATGGAGGGCGTGCCCTGGCCCAAGCCGACCGTGCTGCACACCGCGCGGCGGGCCGCAGGCGGCGGATCTCTCTATGACGACCGGCTGATCCGTGCGCGGCTGGCGCAGGCGTTCGGCCGGCTGATCCGGCGGCAGGAAGATCGCGGCATCTTCGTGCTCCTGTCCTCCGCTGTCCCCTCGCGGCTGCTGACCGCCTTTCCGCCCGGCACGCCGGTGCGCCGGATGACTCTGGATGAGGCGGTGGCCGAGGTCGCAAAGGCGCAATCCGCCCTTCCCACCCAAGCCGCTTTGCCGCATGAAGCACAGCCATGAAGACGCTCACGCTTTTTCGTCACGCCAAATCGGGCTGGGACGCGCCCGTCTCGCGCGATTTTGACCGTCCGATCAACGAACGCGGGATCAAGGGCGCGCGGCTGATGGGCCGCCATCTGCGGACCAAGGGCTGGACGTTCGATTACGTGATCTCCTCCCCGGCCGTGCGCTGCACGGAAACGCTCGATGCGCTTTGGGAAGGCTATGGTGAAATCCTCCATCCCAATTGGGACCGCCGCATCTACCTCGCCTCGGGCGCGACCTTGCTCGACGTCGTTCAGGACCTGCCGGATGAGGTTTCGTCGGTTCTGATGTGCGGCCACAATCCGGGTCTGGAGGATCTGATCCTGATGCTCGTCCCCGACGTGGCGGGCGATGCGCTGCGCGACGAAGTGGAAACCAAATTCCCGACCGCCGCTGCTGCCGAGCTGCAGTTCGAGGCCGACAGCTGGAGCGCGGTGACGACGGGCAAGGCGAAGTTCACCCGGCTCATCCGTCCGCGTGATCTGGACCCGAATCTGGGCCCGCAGATGGACAGGGAGTGAGTTGAAATCCTCCCCATCGGGGGAGGATTGGGCGGCCTAGCCGCGTTCGGCGGCGAGGGCGGCTTTCAGCCGGTCACGGATCAGGACGAGATCGGGAATATAGCTCGGCGGCGGGGGCGGCGGTGCTGCCGGTGTCGCGGGTTGCGCCGCAGGGGCCGGGCTCGGTGTGGCGGGGGCGGCGGCCTCAACCGCGGCCTCAGGCGCTGCGGCCTTGCCCGACAGCACCTTCTGCACGCCTTTGACGGTATAGCTCTCAACGTTCAGCAGATGGTGGATACGCCGCACCAGCGCGACGTCATCCGGCCGGTAATAACGGCGGTTGCCCGCCCGCGTCAGCGGACGCAGGCGGGTGAATTTGGTTTCCCAATAGCGCAGGATATGCTGCGGAACGCCGAGGTCAGCGGACAGCTCGCCAATGGTCAGCAACGCTCCGGGCGCTTTGTCAGCCATCGGCGATGTCCGTCAATCAGCCCTCGTTCGCGACGCGCGCGCGCATCATCTGGCTGGCGCGGAACGTCAGCACACGGCGCGGGGCGATCGGAACTTCGATGCCGGTCTTGGGGTTGCGGCCGACCCGGGCCCCCTTGTCGCGCAGCAGGAAGCTGCCGAAGCCCGAAATCTTGACATTCTCGCCCTGGGCGAGCGCGCCGGTCATGTGATCGAGGATCGATTCAACCAGCTTTGATGATTCTGCCTTGGACAGGCCGACATTCCTGTGAAGAGATTCAGCAAGATCGGCTCGTGTCAGAGTACCTTCCCCCGCCATTACGCAACTCCCCCTCTCAAGTGATGGATGGATTGCTTCTTATCGGATTGGCACAAAACGTCAATTGCGCTGCCACGCGCCTGGATCAGTAGCGGACGGCCGCTGCACCCCACGTAAATCCGCCGCCCATCGCCTCCAGCACCAGAAGCTGGCCGCGCTGGATGCGTCCGTCACGCACCGCGGTGTCGAGCGCCAGCGGCACCGAGGCAGCCGACGTGTTGGCGTGCTGGTCCACGGTCACGACGATGCGGTCCCCCGACAGGCCGAGCTTGCGGGCGGTGGCATCGAGAATGCGGGCATTGGCCTGATGCGGGACGACCCAGTCGACATCGGCGGCGGTCAGCCCCGATCCCTTGAGCACTTCGCCCATCACCGTTGCCAGATTGACGACGGCGTGGCGGAACACTTCCGAACCCCGCATCCGGACATGGCCGACGGTGCCGGTGGTGGAGGGCCCGCCATCGACATAGAGCAGTTCATTGTGGCGGCCATCGGCGTGAAGGCTGGTCGCAAGAATGCCGGCCTCGCCCTCCTGCGCCTCAAGCACGACGGCGCCCGCGCCATCACCGAACAGGACGCAGGTCGTGCGGTCTTCCCAGTCGAGGATGCGGCTGAACGTTTCCGATCCGATGACGAGCGCGCGCTTCGCATTGCCGCCGCGCAGCATCGCGTCGGCGACCGACAGCGCATAGAGAAAGCCCGAACAGACCGCCGCGACGTCAAAGGCGATGCAGTCGTTGATGCCGAGCAGCGCCTGAATTTTGGTCGCGCTGGCGGGGAAGGTCTGGTCGGGCGTTGCAGTTGCAAGGATGATCAGGTCGATCGAGGCGGCCTCGATCCCGGCAGCTTCGATCGCCTTGGCAGCGGCATCGGCGCCAAGCGTGGCGGTCGTTTCCCCTTCGCCTGCGATATGGCGGAATCGGATGCCCGTGCGCGCGACGATCCATTCGTCGGACGTGTCGACCCGCTGGGCCAGGTCTTCATTGGAAACGCGTTGCTTGGGAAGTGCTGATCCGGTGCCGAGAATGACCGCGCGTACTGTCACTTGCCGTTCGCCTTGATGAGCGCGAGATCATCGGTGATCCGCTGGGTAATATTGGCGTCGACCAGCTTGGCGGCCACGCCGACAGCATTTGCTACGCCTTTCGGGCTCGCCCCGCCATGGCTTTTCACGACGACGCCGTTGAGCCCGAGGAAAACCGCGCCATTGTGATTGTCGGGGTCCAGATGGTGGCGCATCAGTTCGGTCGCCGGACGCGAGATCAGGAAGCCGAACTTGGACCGGATCGAGCTGGTAAAGGCGCGGCGCAACAGGTCGGTCACGAAGCGGGCGGTGCCCTCCATCGTCTTCAGCGAGATGTTGCCCGAAAAGCCATCGCACACGACGACATCGGTCAGGCCGCGCGCCATCTTGTCGCCTTCGATGAAGCCCTCAAAGCTCATGTGCAGGTGACCGGATTCGCGGAGCACAGTCGCTGCATCGCGGATCTCGTCGGTGCCCTTCTGGTCTTCGGTGCCGATGTTGAGGAGCGAAACGCGCGGACGCTCAATGCCAAGCGCAATGCGCGAATAGGCAGCACCCATGATCGCGAACTCGACGAGGTTGCGGGTCTCGCACTCGGTGTTGGCGCCCAGATCCAGCATGACGAAGTCTTTTTCGCCAAGGCTGGGGAGGAGGGCGGCCAGCGCGGGCCGGTCGATGCCCGGCATGGTGCGCAGCGCCAGCTTGGCCATCGCCATCAGGGCGCCGGTATTGCCCGCCGAGACGGCGGCGCCGGCGCGGCCCTGCTTCACGGCGTCGATGGCCAGGCCCATGCTCGTCGTCTTGGCGCGACGGATCGCCTGTCCCGCACGCTCGCTGCCGTCGATCTTTTCCGGGGCGTGGATGATCTCCGACGCGGCGCGCAGATTCGGATGATTGTCGAGCGCGGCCTCGATCGCGGCTTCATCGCCGACGAGATCAAAGGTCAGGCCGGGCCATTGGCGGCGCGCAAGGGCAACGCCGGCCAGCATCACTGCCAGCCCTTCGTCGCCCCCCATGGCGTCAATTGCGATGCGCGGCGCTTCGGCCACCTGCCCGTCTCCCTGTTTCAGGCGACAGGATTAGTCGGCAGCTGCGACGATTTCGCGACCGTTATAGTGACCGCAGGCCTGGCAAAGATTGTGCGGCAGCTTCAGTTCGCCGCAGTTCGGGCATTCCTGAAACGTGGTGGCCGTCAGCGCATCATGGCTGCGACGCATGTTCCGCCGCGAAGGCGAGGTTTTTCTCTTAGGGACGGCCATCTCGGCACCTTGTTCGATTGAGTGATCACATATCCTGGCCGACCCGAAACGAATCCGGGGCCGTCCAAGCGAAGGCGCGCGTATAGCCAAAATTCGCGCGGTTGCAAGCACGTGCGCCGCGTGGCACCTTCCCGCCACCCAACAGGAGGGGAAGAAGATAATGATTTTACCCGTAACTTTGACGTTCGCAGGGGTCGCAGCCCTGATCAATCTCTGGCTCGCCATCCGCTGTGGCCAGGCCCGCACCAGTGAAAAGGTTTCGATCGGCGATGGCGGCAATGAAGCCGTCATCCGGCGCATGCGCGCGCACGCCAACTATATCGAGAACACGCCGTTCGTCCTTGCCATGATCGCCGCGATCGAACTGGCCAAGACGCCGGGCGCCGCGCCGAGCTGGCTGTGGATCGTGGCCGCGCTCTATTTCCTGGGCCGGGTGGCGCATGGCCTCGGCATGGATGGCGGTGCACTTGCAAAGGGCCGGACGGTCGGCACGCTCATCACGATGCTGACACTCCTGGGTCTCGCGGCTTATTGCATCTCGATCCCCTACACCTCGGCAGGCCAGATCCAGCCGGCCAGCTCGGTCGATCTGTCGGTCGCGGAAACCGTTCCCGCCAGCTAGAACATTCCGATGGCAAGTCCCGCTGCCATGGCCTGACCGAGGTCGTGGCAGCGGGCAAGCTCTGGCGCTGCAATCGTCTTGGGCGCGAGAATTGCCTCCGGCGTCTGCGCATGGGTGCAGATGATGAGCGGCGCGGCCACAGCCTTCATCCGCCAGCCCGTCGCAATCCGCGCCATCTGTCGCGCCGCGCCCTCGCCGTCTGAGCCCGCGCAGATCATCGTCGCATAGGGCCGCCCCTCGATCCGGCCGAGCGCGGGGTAATAGGCCCGGTCAAAGAAATCCTTCATCACGCCCGCCATGGTGGCGAGATTTTCCGGAGACGCGAAGATCGCGCCGTCGGCCGCAATAAGGTCGTCCGGACGCGCTTCTGCGGCCGTCAGGAGGCGCGTGACGACGCCCGCTTCCGCCTGCGCCCCCTCAAGCGCCGCGCGCGCCATCGCTTCGGTGCCGCCGGTGCGGCTGTGATAGAGGATCAGGAGGGATTTCATGGGCCTATCTTATCCGCGCGCCCTAAGCGAAGTCGAGGGCAGGGCTCACACGGAGGCGATAGTCTGGGGCGACCCTCCTTTCCCGTCATCCTGAACTTGTTTCAGGATCCATGAACACTGCGACGGCGAAGGTTAGGCACTTCCTTTGGCCGCCTTGATGCCAATGGATGCTGAAACAAGTTCAGCATGACAAAAGTAGGCAAAGGCGGCGCCAACGCCGCGGCCACAACGCCTTACCGCTCGCCCTGAGCTTGTCGAAGGGCTGTTCTTGTTGTGCTTCGAACCTGGACGCCCAGTAAGGACCACCCTTCGACAAGCTCAGGGCGAGCGGTTGGGGTGGGCGCAAATTACCAAATAGGTAAAAATACCTTGACATTTTAACCAGTCTCTGGCACATCACCGGGACTGACGCGGACGATTCGGCGCTGATCCAGCGAACCACCCGCCCTCCCCCTTATTCCGGAGACGATCCATGGCTTTTGCCGCACCGCGCGTGGACGCGGAAGGCGCTGCGTCGGGGTTCGATGCGCGTGCCCGCAAGCTGTTTCTTGAACATCTGGCGCTCACGTCCAACGTGGCCGCGTCGGCGCGCAAGGCGGGTGTGCCCTCCTCGCGAGTCTATGCGCTGAAGCGCCGCAATGCGGACTTTGCCCGCGACTGGCAGGCCGCCCTGTGCGAGGGCTTTGCCCGGCTGGAGGCCGAGCTGCTGGCCGAGGCGCTGCGCACCATTTCGGGCAAGGTGTCCGACGCGACACTCAAGTCGCGGGCGCAGAAGCACCGCCTGGCGCTGGCCCTGCTCGCGATGCACCGGGCCTCGGTGCGCGGACCGGCCAAGTCGCCAGCCCGCGCCGACCAGAGCGCGGCCCTCGCCGCGCGTGTCGAGGAAAAATTGCGCGACATGCGGGCGCGGCTGAAGGCCCATGACGCGCAAGGCTGATCCCATCGACCATGCGCTCAAGGTCGCGGACCTGAGTGACGCCGCCTTTGCCAGATGGCTGAAAGCCAATGGCAAAAGGCTGGCCACGCTCGCCTTTGACTGGGCGTTCTGGCGGCGTCCCGATCAGGCCGAACCGGCGGGCGACTGGCGCTGCTGGCTGCTGCTCGCCGGTCGCGGGTTCGGCAAGACGCGGACCGGCGCCGAATGGGTCCGCGCCCGGGCCGAGGCCGATGGCCGGCTGCGCATCGCGCTGGTCGCAGCGACAATGGCCGACGTACGCGCCATCATGGTGGAGGGCGAAAGCGGTCTCCTGTCGATCGCGCCCGATGCGACCCGGCCCATTTTTGAACCCTCGCTCCAGCGGCTCGTCTGGCCCAATGGCGCGATCGCCAAGCTTTATTCCGCCGCCGAACCCGAAGGGCTGCGCGGCCCCGAACATCATATCGCCTGGGCCGATGAATGTGCCAAATGGGATAACGCGTCGACCGTCTGGGACAATCTGGCGATGTCGCTGCGTCTCGGATCGCAGCCACAGGTGGTTGCCACCACCACGCCCCGGCCGGTCCCGCTGATCCGGCGGCTGCTGTCCGAAGCCGGGGTTGCAACGACGCGCGGTCGGACGGCCGACAATGCCCTCAACCTCGCCGCGCCCTTCGTGGTGGCGATGCGGACGGTCTATGCCGGAACGCGACTGGGGCGACAGGAACTTGACGGGGAACTGATCGACGATGTCGACGGCGCGCTGTGGACGCGGGCGATGATCGAGGCCGCGCGAACGGCGGCGCTGCCGGGTCTTGTGCGCGTCGTGATCGGGGTTGATCCCCCGGCGGGAACCAAGGGCGATGCCTGCGGGATCGTTGCCGTCGGCCTTGGCGCGGATGGCACCGCCTATGTCCTTGACGATGCGAGTCTTTCTGGCGCGTCACCCGAAGGCTGGGCGCGCCAGGTCGCCGAAAGTGCGGCCGCCCATGGCGCCGACCGCGTGATCGCCGAGGCCAATAATGGCGGCGACATGGTGGCCAGCGTCCTGCGCGGGGCGGCCCCCGGCCTGCCCGTCCGGCTCGTGCACGCCGCACGCGGCAAGACCGCCCGGGCCGAGCCGGTCGCGGCGCTCTGTGAACGCGGCAAGGTCCGTCACGCGGACCGCTTTCCCGCGCTCGAAGATGAATTGTGCGGCCTGTGCACGGGCGGGGCCTATCACGGGCCGGGGCGATCCCCAGACCGGGCGGATGCACTCGTCTGGGCCGTGACGGAGATGATGTTGAAACAGAGTGGGCCACAACCTCGGATACGGGTGCTGTAAGTATTTGGAGCCCCCAACGCCGCTCATCCTGAGCCTGTCGAAGGGTGGCCTTACTGGGCGCCCAAGTTCGAAGAACAACAAAAACAGCCCTTCGACAAGCTCAGGGCAAACGGCGACGCAGACAACGCGCTCGTCGACAGGCGCAGAGCGAGCGCGGGTCAGACGGCCTGTGCATCAAAAACCTATTTGGAGAATCTCATGAAACTCTTTGGCTGGAAATCGGCCGCCAAGGCCCCGGTGCGCCCGGCGTTGACGAAGGGAATACCCTGGATCAGCGGGGATTGGCCGCGCGCCTATGAGGTGCAGCTGCGTGAGCTCTATCTGGGCTGCGCCATCGCCCAGCGCGCGGTGCGGCTGGTGGCCGAAGGCGTGGCGTCGATCCCCTTTGTCGCGCGCGATGCGGCGGCCGGACAGATGGTGTCGGCCACCTCGGGCGGACAGGCGCTGCTGGAGACGCTGGCGACGCAGTTGCTGCTTCACGGCAATGGCTATGTCCAGCTGCTCCCCGATCCCGAAGGGCGTCCGGTCGAGCTGTTTGCCCTTCGCCCGGAACGCGTGTCGGTGGAGGCCGATGCGCGCGGCTGGCCGGTCGCCTATCGCTACAAGGCGGGGGAGGTCGCGACGCTGCTTCCGGCGGATCATGTCATCCATATCCGCACGCACCATCCGCTTGACGACCATTATGGGCTGGGCAGCCTTGATGCCGCCGCCGGGCCAATGGCCGTCCACCGTGCCGCAACGGTCTGGAACAAGGCGCTGCTCGACAATGCGGCGCGGCCCTCCGGCGCGCTGGTGCACGACGCGGCAGAGGCGCTGTCCGCCGACCAGTTTGACCGGCTGCGGGCCGAACTCGACAGCGGTTTTACCGGCGCGCGCAATGCCGGGCGGCCGATGCTGCTCGAAGGCGGGCTCAAATGGCAGGCGCTCTCGCTGACGCCCGCCGACATGGATTTTGCAACGCTCAAGGCGGCGGCGGCGCGCGACATCGCGCTCGCCTTCGGGGTGCCGCCCGTGCTGCTCGGCCTGCCCGGCGATGCGACCTATGCCAATTACCGAGAGGCCAATCGTGCGCTGTGGCGCCAGTCGATCCTTCCGCTGGCCACGAAGATTCTCGACGCCATCGCCGAAGGGCTGTCGGGACATTTTGCCGGGCTGACGCTGCGCGTCGATGCCGATCGCGTCCCGGCGCTCAGTGAGGACCGCGAACGCCTCTGGGCACAGGTCACCGCCGCCGACTTCCTGACCGCCGATGAAAAGCGCGCGCTCGTGGGGCTTGCCCCTCTCTCCGACACCGGAGCCGACCAATGACCAATTCCAACATGCTCATCCACCTAGCGGCGCAGGCCGAAGCGCGCGGCTCTGACCTCGTGACGCTGCGTGCGATGATCGAGGAGGCGTCCGATCTGGGGGCGCTCCGCGCGCTCGCCCGGCTTGGCCTGTCGGACGATCATGCCGCCAAGGACATGGCCGAACTGCGGGAGCTTCTGTCGGCCTGGCGCGATGCCAAGACGACGGTGCGCAAGGCCGTGCTCGGCTGGCTGGTGCGCGGGGCGCTGGCGCTGCTGCTGCTTGGCCTCGCCGTCAAACTGGGGCTTGCCGGGCTGGTGATCGAGTGACCGGCCCTGTCCGCTTCGCCGGCTATGCCGCCATCTTCGACCATCCCGACCGGGGCGGGGACATTGTCCGCAAGGGCGCCTTTTCCGGCGCAAAAGCGGGGCTCCCCGTCTATTGGTCTCATGACGTCACCCGCCGCATCGGCACGGTCGACAGCCTTGCCGAGGATGATCGCGGGCTGCGGGTGACCGCCGTCGTCGATGGCCGCGCCGTCCCCGTCGGGCAGGGCCTGTCCTTTGGCTATCGCGTCCAGGCCGCAGGCACGGCCGGGCCCTATCGCGAGCTGACCGCGCTCGACCTCATCGAAGTCAGCCTTGTCGCGCACCCGATGCAACCGCTCGCGCGCGTCATCGCAACACACCCCGACTCTGCCGAACCCCCAACAGGAGAAACTGCATGGATTATGAAGTGAAGGCCGACGCGCTCGACGCGGCATTTGACGCGGTAGATCTGCCGCCCGTGGTTGCCCACCGCCCGGCGCTGTCCGGCGCCCGCACGGCGGACCCCGCGCGCGCCGCATTCATCGACGGCTATGTGCGCCGTGGTGCCGACGTCGAACTGAAGAGCTTCTCCGGGGCGACCGGGCCGGAAGGCGGCTTTGCCGTCCCGCGCGAAATTGACGGCACGATCGACGCGCTGCTGAAGGCCGCTTCCCCCATCCGCCAGATCGCCAATGTCGTGCGCGTGGGCTCTGCGGGGTATCGCAAGCTGGTGACGCAGAATGGTGTCGCATCGGGATGGGCTTCCGAAACGCAGGCGCGGCCCGAAACGGCGACGCCGATCTTCAATGAGGTCGTGCCGAGCTTTGGCGATCTCTATGCCAATCCGTCGGCGACGCAGGCGATGCTCGACGATGCGGCATTCGATGTCGAAGGCTGGCTCGCGGGCGAGATCGCGGCCGAATTTGCCAAGGCGGAAGGCACGGCGTTTGTCGCCGGCAGCGGCGTCAACCGGCCCAAGGGCTTTCTGACCGGGACGCCTGTCATCACCGGCGATGCGGGCCGCGCCTTTGGCGTGCTGCAATATGTGCCCACGGGCGCAGCGGGCGCCTTTGCGACCAACCCGCAGGACAAGCTTGTCGACCTCGTCCACACGCTGCGCGCGCCCTATCGCCAGGGCGCGGTCTGGGTGATGAATGCAGCGACGCTGGCCACCATCCGCAAGTTCAAGACGACCGACGGCGCCTTCCTCTTCCAGCCGGGGCTTGCCGCAGGGCAGCCCAACACGCTGCTCGGCTATCCGGTGATCGAGGCAGAGGACATGCCCGACATTGCGGCCAACAGCCTGTCGATCGCCTTTGGCAATTTCAAGGCGGGCTATCTGATCGCCGAGCGCGCCGAAACCAGCGTGCTGCGCGATCCCTTCACCAACAAGCCGTTCGTGAACTTCTACGCGACCAAGCGCGTGGGCGGCAGCGTGTCCAACTCCGAGGCGATCAAGCTGCTGAAATTCTCGGCGAGCTGATTGGCCGGTCTCCTCGCGCCAGCGCGGGGAGACCACCCCCCTTTCCTGTCCATCTGAACGGAGGCCCCGATGCCCGATCCCTTTGCCGCGTCCGCCGACAGCGTCACCTCGCCCGCCGAGGATGCCGCAGCACTTGTCCCGCATGACACCAATCCTGTCGTCACCACCCCCAAGGCGCTGTTCGTCGGGACGGGTGGCCACATCGTGCTGCGCGGCATCAATGGCAGCGCGGACGTCACCTTCCGCAACGTGCCGAGCGGGTCCGTGCTGCCCGTCCGTCCTGGCTTTGTCCGGGCGACAGGGACGACCGCCGCCGACATCCTGGCGCTCTACTGATGACGAGCTTCGGCTTTGAGGCCGGGCTGGCGCTGGCGCAGCGCCGCAGCGGCGGCCCCGCCGGGCCGGTCGCGCCGGTGCCCGCCAATTACAGCTTCCTCCTCTATGGCGACAGCCGCACCGATGACGGGAAGACGACGTCCAACGGGACGAGCGGCCTTATTCAGGGCACGGCGTCGCTCGGCTATGCGCCCTGGCTGGAGCTGCTGTCGGGCTATCGGCTGCGGATCGCGCGCAATGCGAACTTCGCGGTGCCGGCCTCAACCACCTATCAGGGCGCGGCGCTCCCCCGCCAGAACGCGAACGGGGTTGTGACGCCGGGCGATGCCTGGCGGTCCAACGGCGCGGTCAACTTCTCCGACAATAAGGGCGCGGACTTTGCCAATGCGCATGAGGCGGGGATTGGCGTGCTGCTCTATGGCACCAATGACCAGATCGTCTCCGATGCCGGCTATCTGGCCGCATCGCGGACCAACATCGTTGCCATCCTGAACGCGGCGCCCGCCAAGGTCTGGGTCGTCTGCAATGAGCTGCCCAAGGGCGTGAACGACAATGGCACGCTGGGCGGACAGACGGTCAGCGCCAATTTCAAGGCCTTCTCGGACTGGCTGCTGACGCTCGACCATGCCTCGGGCCATGCCAATGCCCGGGCCAACGTGATCGTCGTCGACACCTGGGGCGAATTTGTCGATGCGGCGACCGGTACGCTCTACCGCAACAAGCGCGGCTATCTGCGCGACGGGCTGCACTGCACGGGCTATGGGTCCAAGCGGATCGCGGCGAAGATCATCGAGCGGCTGTCCGCCATCTGGCCGGGCTGGGGCGCGCTTCCGCCGCAGATCACGCTGCCGACTGCCAATGGTCTGGCAAGCCTTGGGGCGGCCCAACCCTGCATCATGTCCAACCCGATCTTCACGCCCGGAACGGCGGGGAGCGTGCTCGGCACTTGGGGCACGGCCCCGGTCGCGGCCAATATTCCGCAAGGCTGGACCGTGTTCATGTCGGGCACCGGCGCGGGGATCAGCTGCACGGCCGAAAAGGGTGTCGAGACCGATCCCGATGGCTATCCGGTGTTCAAGCTGACGATCTCGGGCACGCTGGCGGCGAACAGCAGCTGCACGATCCAAGTCTATCAGCTTGCCCCGCTCGCCGCCCTGTTCGCCAGCAACTGGCTGACGATCAACGACAAGCTGCGCGGCGTGGCGCGGATGAAGGTGGAGCCGGGCGCCCAATATTTCAGCGGCGCCTCGCTCTCGCTGATCGTGCAGAGCCCGACGACGGCCAAATATCTGACCGGCTTCACCGGGCGCGGCGGCTCGGTCATCAACATGTCGGCGCCGGCCTTTCTTGAAGCCTATGACGGCGCCTGGCTGCCTTATTGCACCGAGGTTCTCGACTTTCAGGATCCGGGCAAGGTCGCGCTCGGGCAGAACATGGCGGCGCAGGCCGACATCAGCCAGATCCAGATCCGCGCCGACCTCGATTTCCGCAACCTGACCGCAGCGACGCAGACTGTCGCCGCCACCGTGCGCCTGTCGCGCACCGGCGCGATGCGCGTCGCGGCCTGATCCACTCTCACCAACGGGGACACGACCATGATCGAACCGGCGCCGATTCCGGCACCCTTGCTGGCGCCCGCACGCGATGCGGCCAAGACCTATCTGCGGATCGACCAGAGCGCGGAAGACGCGCAGATTGACCAGCTGATCGCCGATGCCGCTGCGCTGGCCGAAGCGTTCACCGCACAGCAGCTGCTGCAGCGCGATGTCGTCGAAACACTGGGCGCCGGTTCGGGCTGGCAACGCCTGTCCAGCGCGCCGGTGCGCAGCATCACAGGCGTAGAGGGCGTGCCGGCCGAGGGCGGGCCTTTCCCGCTGCCCGTCGGCAGCTATGCGATCGATATCGATGCGCATGGGCAGGGCTGGGTGCGGGTCTCCACTCCCGGTGCGGCGGGGCGCATCCGCGTGATGCTGCGCGCGGGGCTCTCCACCGACTGGGCGGGACTGCCCGAGCCGGTGCGGCTTGGCATCATCCGGCTGACCGCGCATCTCTACACACACCGAGATGCCGCCGATGATGTCGGTCCGCCTGCGGCCGTCGCCGCGTTGCTCCGCCCCTGGCGTCGGCTGCGTCTGGCATGAGCGGGGAGTTTTCCGGCGCGCTGCGTGAGCGCGTGACCATCGAGCAGCCCAACCCCGCGCGCGATGCGCTGGGCGGGCGGACCGGCGGGTTTCTTTATGATGGCGCGGCCTGGGCCGCAGTCTCGCCGCTGCTTGCGGCAGACGCTGGGGTCGCAGGCGCGCTGTCGGCCCTGCCGCGCTGGTCGGTCACGCTGCGCAAGCGCGAAGGCATCCTGCCCGGCACCCGCCTCGTCTGGCGCGGCCGCTATCTGCAGGTGCGCGGCTGCATCAGCGACCCGCGCGAACCTGCCCGGATGATCCTGACCTGTGAGGAGACGCGCTGATGCTCGACGCTCTTTTTGCCCGCGCGACAAGGATCGCAGACCAGCGCCGGGCCGCGCTGATCGACCGGCTCGCCCGGGCCGATGTCCCGCCGGGCATCACGGTATCCGGAAACGAGGCCGGGGTCGTCCTGTCGGGCCAGCGGCTGCGCCACCGCCTTCTGACCGAGGCGGCGCTTCGGAGTTTCGGACGATGAGCATCGCCATCGCGCTGCAACAGGCGGTCGTCGCGCATCTCTCGGCTGATCCGGGTCTTTCCGCGCTGACGGACGTCCATGACGGGCCTCCGCCGCGCGCGGCCTTTCCCTATGCGGCGATCGGCGACGGCCTGGTGACCGACTGGAGCACCAAGTCACACGGCGGGCGCGAGATCCGCTTTGCCCTCACTCTTTGGGACGATGGGGAAAGCCCGGCGCGCCTGCACCATCTGGTGGCCGCCGCCGAAGCCGCCATGGCCCGCCTCCCGCGCGCGCTCGACGGCGCATCGATCGCCAGCCTCGTGCTCCTGCGCACGCTCATCACGCGTGATCCGGCGGGCCCCTGGGCGGGGCTTGTCGAACACCGCATCCGCATCCTTCAAGATCAGGAGATTTAATATGCCAGCCGAAAAGGGAAGCGCCTTCCTGTTGAAAGTGGGCGATGGCGCAACGCCACCGGCCTATCAGACCGTCGCAGGCCTCAGGACCACGCAGCTCAGCATCAATGGCGAGACTGTGGTCATCACGCACAAGGGGTCGGGCGGCTGGCGGGAACTGCTGTCCGGGGCAGGCGTCCGTTCGGTCTCGGTGTCGGGCGCGGGCATCTTCACCGGTTCGGCCGCCGAGACGCGGATCAAGGCCAATGCGCTGTCGGGCGTGCTCGATGACTATGAACTGAGCTTTGAAAGCGGAGAGCGGCTGCGCGGCCGCTTCCTTGTCGCGCGGCTCGACTATGCGGGCGATTTCAACGGGGAGCGCACCTACACGCTCGCGCTGGAAAGCTCGGGCGCGGTGACCAGCCTGTGAGCGGCGCCAACCCCGCGCGCGGCGAAGCGATGGTGGCCGGTCACGTCCTGCGCCCGACCTTTGCCGCACTTGTCGCCGCCGAGGCCGAACTCGGTCCGCTCTTCGCGCTGGTCGAGCGCGCGGCGGACGGGCGGCTGGCGCTTGCCGAGATGGTGGCGCTCTTCTGGCATTGCCGCGTGCAGGAGGATCTGCGGCGCGAGGTGCTGGCCGAGGCCGTAGTGCAGGGTGGCCTTGCTGCCGCCACGCCGGCGCTGCGCACCCTGCTCGGCCAGATCCTGCAAGGGCAATGACGTTCGAGGCGGCCTCCGCCCGGCTGGCGGGGCTGGCCGGAGCCGTGCTCGGCTGGCCACCGGAGACCTTCTGGACGGCCACCCCGGCGGAGCTGGCCACCATATTCACCGCCCTCTGCCCCGCCCCCGACACGGCGGGATCGGCGGAGCTCGCGCGACTGAAGGAGATGTATCCCGATGGATGAGGAAATCGAACGGCTGGTCGTCGCCGTGCGCGCGGACACGCAAGGCTTTGCCCGCGACGTGGCCGAAATGCGCGGCACGCTGACCGGGCCCTTTGGCGATGGTGTGGAGCGTGCGGGGCGGATGCTCGAAGGCACGCTGGTCCGCGCGCTGCGGACCGGCAAGCTCGGCTTCGAGGATCTGAAACGCGTGGCGCTTTCTGTCCTTTCGGAGATTGCGGCGAACACGCTGCGCACCGGTCTTGGGACGATCGGAGGCGGTGCAGGCGGCGGCCTGCTCGGCCTCGGCACGACGCTTATTGGGTCGCTCCTGGGCCTGCCGGGCCGGGCCACCGGCGGACCCGTGGCGCCGGGGCGGGGCTATCTTGTGGGCGAACGCGGGCCCGAAGTCTTTGTCCCGACCGCGAGCGGACAGATCACCACCCCCGGCCCCGCCGGGGCACGCGATGTGCGCGTGTCGATCAACGTGAACGCACCGGCGGGTGCGGCCCCCGACATGCTGGCGCGCTCAAGCCGCCAGATCGCCCGCGCGGTCCGCAACGCGATGCGCGACGGCAACTGACATGGCCTTCTGGTTTGCGACGCCCGGCGATGCGCAGCAGCACGCCCCGCTCAAGCGGTTTGATCCCGCCTATTGGACGGTCAATTTCCCGCGCCCGATGATGGCCTCGGTCGTGACCCAAGGCGATCATGGCCTGCGCGTCGATGCCGCCTTCTACCGCGCCAATGATCTGGCGGGTCTGATCTGGGCGTCGGAGGATAGGGCGGACCATCCGCTCCTCGCCTATGAAACCAGCCGCGACTATCGCGGACTGACCCTGTCATTCCGCTGGCGGTCGGCGGGGGTGCTGCCGCTCGACGCCGTGAATGGGCCGACGCTCACCATTGAGGGCCGCGATGCCGCAGGCATACCGCGCGCCTGGTATGTCCGGCTGTGGAACTATGCGCAGGGTACGCCCGAGGACGCGACCGTGACGCTCGACTTCGATGCGCTGGCCGGGGGTTTTGTCCTCCCGGCGGAGGCCGACCCGGTCTGGGCGGGGGACATTGACCGGCTGTTCGTCTCGATGGTGCCGCAGGGCTACACCGGCGTTGACGCGCCGCTGGTTGCGCCCGTGGAGGGCTGGGTCGAGCTGGATGGTCTGGTCTGCGACGGCGCTGCGTCGGTCCTGCAGCTGGGTGACGTCATGGTGCCGCCGCATGGTCGCGCCATCGCGACCGGCTATGATGACAGCTATCACCTGACGCCCGAGCGGCTGCTGCGCAACGCGCTGCACCTCGGCTATCGCGGATCGATCAACCATTATGTGGGGATGAGCCATTATTTCCGGCTCGACACCGGCGGCCTTGTCACGCGGACGGGCGGGCCCCTCAACGCCCCGTGCGCGCGCTGGCATGCCGATTTTCTGGCGCGCGCCAAGGCGCTGGACCTGTCGGTCATCCTGTCGCTGTCCTACGAACTTCTGGCCGCGCATTGTCCGGACGCGTGGCAGCAGCGGGCCTATGACGGGGCACCGGCACGGACCGGCTGGGTGCCGCCGTCGGCGCTGCTCTCCCCCGCGCATGGTGACGCCATGGCCTATCTTCAGGCAGTCGCGCGCGCCTTTGTCGGGCTTGCCGTTGTCGCCGGGCAGGCGCCCCGCTTTCAGGTGGGGGAACCCTGGTGGTGGGTCATGCCCGACGGGCGCATCTGCCTTTATGATGCGGCGGCGAAGGCGGCCCTTGGCGGCAATCCGGTCGAGATCGCGAGCGTCCGCAGCGCGACGCTGACCGCACCGCAAAAGGCGCTGCTCGATGCGGCGGGAGAACTGCTGGCGGCCTCCACACAGGCGCTGGTCGCAGCGGTGCGCGCCGACCATCCGGCGTGCGAGCGGCTGATCCTCGTCTATCTGCCGACCGTGCTTGATGCCGCCGCGCCCGACCTTGTCCGCGCCAATGTGCCCACCGGCTGGGCGGCGCCTGCCTTCGATATCCTCCAGCTGGAGGACTATGATTGGGTCACTGCGGGCCAGACCGAGGCGAGCCGCCGGGGCGCAGCGGCGATGGTGGCGCGGCTCGGCTATCCGGCAGCGCAGCGCCACTACCTCGCCGGTTTCGTGCTTTCCCCCGCCGACCGCCTTCACTGGCGTGCCATCGATGACGCGGCCGACGCGCACGACGCGGCGGAGACCTTCATCTGGGCCCTCCCGCAGGTGATGCGCGACGGCTTCACCCATTTCAGGATCGGAGACGCACCCATGGATGCCTTTGACGATGTCGACTTCCCGCTGGCGATCGGCCTCGGCGCCGAAGTGTCACCCACCTTCTCGACGGCGGTCGTGACCACGGCCTCTGGCCATGAGCAGCGCAACGCCGCCTGGGCGAGCGGGCGGCTGCGGTTCGATGCCGGGCCGGGCGTCCGCTCCGAAGCCGATGTGCAGACACTCCTTGCCTTTTTCCGCGCCCGGCGTGGCGCGGCCAAGGCCTTCCGCTTCCGCGACCCGCTCGACCACAGCTCCAACGCGATGACAGGCCCGCCGACGCCGGGCGATGTCGTGCTGGGCGAGGGCGATGGCGCACGCGTCCGCTTCGACCTCGTCAAGCTTTATGGCGAGGGCGACGATGCGGAGGTGCGGCCGATCACGCGGCCGGTGTCGGGGTCGATCCGCGTTGCGCTGGGCGGGGCCGAACAGGTCACGGGCTGGCGCTTTGCGGACGGGGCGATCCTGTTTGACGGCGCCCCCGCAGCAGGCGTCTCCGTCACGGCGGGCTTTCTGTTCGATGTCCCCGTCCGCTTTGAGGCCGACCGGCTCGACATTGCGGGCCATCGCCCCGAAGCGGGAGACGTGCCGCACGTCCCGCTGATCGAGGTGCGCGAGGGATGAGCTGGTTCCAATCCGAGCTGACCACGCTCACCTTCTGCTGGCGGCTTGACCGACGCGATGGTGTGACGGTCGGCCTCACCAGCCATGATCGCGACCTCTGGTTTCGCGACCTGCGCCATCATGCCGCGCCCGGCATGGTCCCGTCCGCCATCGAGACGCACCGCGACATGATAGCCGCGAGCGTGGACCTGGAAGGCGCGGTCACCTCCGCGCTGCTGACCGAGGCGGACCTCGCCGCCGGCCTGTGGGATGCGGCGCGTCTGACGCTCCATGCCGTCAACTGGCAGGCGCCGGACATCGCACCGGTCTTTCTCGTGCGCGGGCAATTGGGCGCGGTCGAGTCTGCCGGGACCAGCTTTGCGGTCGAACTGTCGGGTGTGCTTGCCGCGCTCGATCAGCCGGTGAGCGAGGTCACGACGCCGCAATGTCGCGCCGCGCTGGGCGATGCGCGCTGCCGGGTCGATCTGCGCGGCCGCCGGGCCATGGCGCGCATCGTCGCGGTCGATGGCCACACGGTGCAACTGGATACGACCTTTTCCGACGGGCGCTTCGCCCTTGGGCAGCTGCGCATGTTGACCGGACCGCGCGCCGGGCAGACGCTGCCGGTGCTGGGGCAGGACGGGGACTGCATCACGCTGGCCGATGCCATTGCGGACGCGATGGTCGGGGTGCGCGTCGACCTTCTGGAGGGCTGCGACCGGACGCTGACGGCCTGCACCGCGCGCTTTGGCAATGCCATCAACTTTCAGGGCGAACCGCATCTGCCCGGCAATGACCTGCTGACGCGCTATGGCAGCTGATCCCGACACGATCATCGCCCGCGCCCGCGCCTGTCTGGGCGTGCCCTTCCGGCTGCAGGGCCGCGACCGGTGGGGCCTCGACTGCGTGGGTCTTATCGCTACCGCCTATGAACTTCGGGAAAGCGCACCCCGCGCCTATCGCCTGCGCGGAACGACGGAGGGCACCGCGCAGGCGCTGCTGGCGGCACATTTTCGCGCGCGGTCCGGCTTGAGGCCGGAGGCCGGAGACGTCCTCCTGCTCCGGTCGGGGCCCGCGCAACTCCATCTCGGGCTCTGGGCGGGCGCGGGGATGGTTCACGCCCATGCCGGCCTGCGGCGCGTCGTGGAGACGCCCGGCCTGCCGGACGGGATCATCGGCATCTGGTATCTGGGGGAACGCTGACCATGGCGACACTTTTGCTCACGGCGGTGGGATCGGCCATCGCTGGACCCTTGGGTGGCGCGGTCGGCGCGCTGGCCGGGCAGCGGGTCGATCAGGCGCTGTTTTCCCCCGGCGGGCGCAGCGGGGCACGGCTTGCGGATCTGTCGGTTCAGTCCTCCAGCTATGGCAGCAGCATCCCCCGCCTGTTCGGACATACGCGCGTGGCGGGCACCGTGATCTGGGCGACCGATCTGCGGGAAGAGCGGACGCGCGTCTCGCAGGGCAAGGGGCGGCCCAAGGCCACGGTCTACAGCTATTCCGCCTCGTTCGCGGTGCTTTTGTCGGCGCGGCGGATCAACGGCGTCGGGCGCATCTGGGCCGACGGCAAGCTGCTGCGTGGTGCGGCAGGCGACTTCAAGATCGAAACCGGCTTTCGCCTGTATGAGGGCGCGCCGGACCAGCCGCCGGACCCGCTGATCGCGGCGGCCGAGGGTGCGGCAGCGCCGGCCTATCGCGGGCGGGCCTATGCCGTGTTCGAGGACATGGCGCTGGATAGCTTCGGCAACCGTCTGCCCATGCTGAGCTTCGAGGTTTTTGCCGACGCTGCGCCGGTCACGGCGTCGCGCGTTCTGGGTGAACTCGCGGGCCCCTCGGTGCGCGCAGAGGGGGGTGGCGCGTTCGACGGCTTCGTGGCGGACGGCACCTCGGTCCGCGCCGCGCTTGATCCGCTCGACCGGCTGTTTGACCTCGCATGGCGGGATACAGGCGGCGTTATTCGCGTCACGCCACCGGAACCGGTGCCCGACATCATCCCCCCGCATGATCTGGGCGCACGTCCGGACCAGCGCGCCGAGCCCCGGTCCCGCCTGCAGCGCGCGGCTGCCGCTGCGCGACCGTCACGCGTGGAGATCGGCTTTGCCGACCCGGCCCGGGATTATCAGCCCGGCGTCCAGGCCGTCGATCTGCGCATCGCGGGCCGGACGGAGCGCATGGAGGTGCCCGTCGTCCTCGGTGCGCCGGCAGCAGCGCTGCTTGCCCGCGACCGGCTGTTCGCGCTGCGCCGCGATGCCGATCAGCTGGAGGTGCGCCTTCCCTGGCGCGGCCTGTCCGCCTGGTCGGCCGATCTGCTCGATATCGACGGCGCGCTCTGGCGGGTGCGGTCGGTCCGGCTGGAGGCGATGTGTCTTGTCTGCACACTGACGCCGCACATGGTGCTGCCCTCCGCCGCAGCGGTGGCGGACGGGGGCCGGGCGTTGCGTGAGGCAGATCATGTTGCGGGGGCAACCGTTCTCCTGCTCGCCGATCTGCCGCCTTTGGGCGACGACGCGGCAATCTCGCCACAGGTCATTGTGGCCGCTGCGGGAACCGGCGCGGGCTGGCGGTCCGCCGCGCGCCTCCAGCGTAACGGGCAGGCTGGCACCTGGAATGAGATTGGCGCGACGGTTGGCCCTGCCATCATGGGCACGACGCGCACCGCGCTGGCGGCCGCCGCACCGCATCTCGTCGATCTCGACAGCAGCGTCGAGATCGAGCTGCTGCACGACGGCATGGCGCTCCTCAGTGCCGACGAGGCCGCACTTTGGGCAGGCGAGAATCTCGCGCTGATCGGTGAGGAGCTAGTGCAGTTTGGCGAGGCCACGCAATTGGGGCCGCGCCTGTGGCGGCTGTCGCGTCTGCTGCGGGCGCGGCGCGGCACGCGAGCACCGGTTGGCGGCCATGGCGCGGGGGCACGTTTCCTCCTTCTGGAACAGGCGCAGGTAACGCCGCTCGCCGTGCCTGTGGGCATCGATGCGGTGTCGGTGCTGGCAAAGGGCGTCGGCGATCCCGACGCGGTGGCGGCCATGCTGACGGCACCCGGACGGGCGCTTGTTCCCTTGCCTCCAGTTCACCTTTCAGTAGCGGCGCAGCCCGACGGGAGCGTTGCACTGCGCTGGGTTCGGCAAAGCCGGGCGGGCTGGTCCTGGCTTGATGGCGTCGACGCCCCTCTGGGGGAGGAGACGGAGCAGTACCGCGTGCGCGTGACCGGTCAGCCGTCGGGTCAGGAGACGCTATGGGACGCGACCGTCCCGACGCTGCGGCTGGACCCCGCATGGCTCGCGGCGCGGCGCACGCAGGGCGATGACCGGCTGAATGTTGCCGTGTCCCAGGTTGGCCGTTTCGCGCTGTCGCCGCCGGGACACATCACAGTCCATCTATAATAATCGCAGGAGCAATTGATGACGGATACAACGCCGCGACTTGAACTTCCCTTTCTCTTTGCCGGACAGGCGCAGAAAGAACTGACGCACAACGAGGCGCTCCAGCGGATCGACTTATATGTGCAGGCGGTTGTCGAAGACCGCCGCGCAACCCCGCCGGCCGCGCCGCAGCCGGGGCAATGCTGGCTCGTCGATGCAGCGGCGGCGAGGGAATGGGCCGGACAGGACGGCGCAATTGTCCAGTGGACGGGCGGGGGCTGGCGTTATGCGGCCCCGTTTGAGGGGATGGCTGTGTGGCATCGTGCGCAGGGCCTCGCTTTGCGCCATATCGGCGGGGAATGGTCCGCGGCACTTTCCGTCACACAGGTGCGAATCGGAGGCAATCAGATCATAGGGGCGCGCCAGAGCGGCATTTCTGCGCCGTCCGGCGGGGCGATTGCGGATACGGAGTGCCGAACCGCCGTGGTGGCAATTCTGGCGGCTTTGCAAGCGCATGGGCTGATTGCAAACTAAACTGGCGCAATACTATTCCACTAAGACTGAGGCTTTTACGCAACACTTCCCGGCAATGTGCCCTTGCACGGCAGAATTGCATCCGTTAGGACCGACAGGCTGTCCCAAGTGACAATTGAGAAAGGGGATTTACAATGCGGAAGCTTGCTCTCGTAGCAGTGCTCGCCTCGACCGCCATGGCCACTCCCGCGCTCGCGCGTGATGATGCATGGTACATTGGTGTCGAAGCTGGTCCGTCGCTTTTTGAAGAACAGAAGACCGATATCGGGACTCTGGACAATATTGCCGCTGCTAACTTCAAGACCGGCTATGATGTCGATGGCATCATCGGTTATGACTTCGGCGGTTTCCGCCTCGAAGCGGAAGTCGGCTACAAGCAGGCGTCGATCGACTCCTGGTCTTCGCAGACGACGACACCCGCCGGTGCCACGGCTGCCCTGTCTCCCGCCCGCATCTATAACGGTGCCGGTGGCAAGGCCAGCGCCCTCAGCTTCATGCTGAACGGCCTGCTCGACTTCGGCGACAATGACGGCCTGCAGGGTTATGTCGGCGGTGGTGCCGGTGTTGCCCGCACCAAGGCCTCGTTCTCGATCGATCCGGCGGGTCCGGGCTTCCTGGACGATTCGGACACGGGTCTTGCCTGGCAGGTGATCGCGGGTATCCGCGCACCGCTCAGCGCGCACTGGGACATTGGCCTCAAGTATCGCCTGTTCAACCAGGGCAATGTCGATCTGGTCGATCGTATCGGTCGTGCAACGTCGACGACGATGCGCACGCACTCGCTGCTCGGCAGCCTGATCTACAACTTCGGCGAACCGGCGGCTCCGCCGCCCCCGCCGCCTCCCCCGCCGCCGCCTCCCCCGCCGCCGCCGCCTCCGCCGCCGGTTGCACAGGCTGTGTGCGCACCGGGGCCGTACATTGTCTTCTTCGAATGGGACAAGTCGGACGTCACGGCTGAAGCTGCATCGATCCTCGACAACGCTGTCACCGCCTATGGCGATTGCGGCAATGCGCAGGTCATGCTTGCTGGCCACGCCGACAAGTCGGGCACGCCCAAGTACAACCTCGGCCTGTCCGAGCGTCGTAACACGTCGGTCCGCGCCTATCTTGAAGGCAAGGGCATTCCGAGCGGCGTCATCTCGACGCAGGCCTTCGGTGAAGGCGCCCCGCGCGTCGAAACCGCAGACGGTGTTCGCGAACTGCAGAACCGTCGTGTGGAAATCACCTACGGTCCGGGTTCGGGTCAGTAATCGACCTGACACCTTCGGGTATCATGAATTGGGGGTCGGCCTTCGGGCTGGCCCCTTTTTCTTTGTGCTTAGGGTGAGACAGTAACGTCTCGATCCTAAACGATGCGCGCCGGCCGCAACCGCCGGTCAACCAGATGGATAGGCAGCTATGAAAATCACGATGATCGGCGCGGGATATGTCGGACTGGTTTCGGGCACCTGCTTTGCCGATTTCGGACACAGCGTGACCTGTGTCGACCTCGATCAGGCGAAGATCGACGCGCTGCTCAGCGGCATCATGCCCATCTATGAACCCGGTCTGGCTGAGCTTGTGGCGAGCAATGTCGCCGCCGGGCGCCTGTCCTTCACGACCGATCTCAAGGCGGGGGTGGCTGGCGCTGACGCCGTCTTCATCGCGGTTGGCACGCCGTCCCGCCGGGGCGACGGCCATGCCGATCTGACCTATGTCTATCAGGCAACGCGCGACATTGCCGCTGCGATCACCGGCCCGCTCGTCGTCGTGACCAAGTCGACCGTACCGGTCGGCACGGGGGATGAGGTGGAGCGCATCCTGCGCGAAGCCGCGCCGGGCGCGGACGTCGCCGTCGTGTCCAATCCGGAATTCCTGCGCGAGGGCGCGGCCATCACCGACTTCAAGCGGCCCGACCGGATCGTGATCGGCACCTCGGATGAACGCGCCAAGGCCGTCATGCAGGAAATCTACCGCCCACTCTATCTCAACCAGGCGCCGCTGCTCTTTACCGAACGCCGGACATCCGAACTGATCAAATACGCCGCCAACGCCTTTCTCGCGACGAAGATCACCTTCATCAACGAGATGGCGGACCTGTGCGAGGCCGTCGGGGCTGATGTGCAGGACGTGGCGCGCGGCATCGGGCTCGACAACCGCATCGGGTCCAAGTTCCTGCACGCAGGACCCGGCTATGGCGGATCCTGCTTCCCCAAGGACACGCTCGCGCTTCTCAAGACCGCCGAGGACCATGACGTGCCGTCGCGCATCGTCGAGGCGGTCGTGCAGGTCAATGACAGCCGCAAGCGCGCCATGGGCCGCAAGATCATCCATGCCATGGGCGGCGATGCGCGCGGCAAGACGGTCGGCCTGCTCGGCGTGACCTTCAAGCCGAATACCGACGACATGCGCGACGCCCCCTCGATTGCGATCGCACAGGCGCTGCAGGACGCAGGCGCAAAGGTCGTTGCCTATGATCCCGAAGGGATGGAGGCGGCCAAGGCGGTGATGCCGGGCGTCACCTTCCGGTCGGACCCCTATGCGGTTGCCGAAGGCGCCGACGCGCTCGCGCTTGTGACTGAATGGGATGCCTTCCGCGCGCTCGATCTGGCGCGTATCGCAGGCGCAATGCACGCGCCCGTCCTTGTCGACCTGCGCAACGTCTACAAGCCCGAAGAAGCACGGCGTTACGGCCTGCGCTACTCCTCAATCGGTCGGCCTGACCCCGCTTAAGCGGCCAGTCCGCGATAGCGGCAATACCAGTCGACAAAGTCGGGGATGCCGACCTCGATTGGTGTCGTCGGCGCAAAGCCCAGCTCGTCCGAAATCGCCGAGATGTCGGCATAGGTCTCCAGCACATCGCCCGGCTGCAGCGGCTGGAAGTCGATCTGCGCCTTCTGTCCGCAGGCGTCCTCGATGACGGCGATCAGCTTCATCAGCTCTTCGGACTGATTGTTGCCGATGTTGAACAGCCGGTGGGGTGACACGCTGCCGCCCGCCTTGGGCTCGCCGTCATCCGCAACGGGCCGGTCGATCGCGGCCAATATGCCGGCCAGAATGTCGCTGACATGGGTGAAGTCGCGCCGCATCTGTCCCTGATTGTACACGGTGATCGGCTGGCCGTTCAGAATGCGGTCGACAAAGCCCCACACGGCCATGTCGGGCCGGCCCCAGCGCCCATAGACGGTGAAGAAGCGCAGTCCGGTGAGCGGAATGCGGAACAAATGGGCGTAGGTTTCGCTCATCAGTTCGTCGGCCTTTTTGGTCGCGGCATAGAGCGAGATCGGGTGATCGACCCGGTCGCTGACGCGGAAGGGCAGGTCCCGATTGGCGCCATAGACCGAGGAGGAGGACGCATAGACCATCTGCCGCACGCCCCGGTGCCGCGCGATTTCGAGCATGTTGAGATGCCCGGCCAGGTTTGACTGCAGATAGGCGCGCGGGTTGATGAGCGAGTAGCGCACACCCGGCTGGGCGCCGAGGTGCACGATCGTGTCGATCTCCACGCCGCGCAGTGCGTCGTCCAGCGCGACATGATCGGCAAAATCGATCTGGTGGAAGGCGAAGTGCGGATGCGCGATGTCGGTGAGCCGGTCGCGCTTGAGCTGGACATCATAATAGTCGTTGAGGTTGTCGATGCCGACGACGCGCTCCCCCCGCGCCAGCAGGGCACGCGCGACGTGCGAGCCGATGAACCCGGCAACCCCGGTCACGATGATGGCCATCTGAAATCCTTTTTCCAATGTGGCACGGGGCCACATTATCGCGCTTATGCATAGCGCGTCTTGAGTATCGGTAAAATCTGGCCGAAACCATGTGTCGAGCGATGCAAGGGAGACTTGAGATGAAACCGACCACCATAGCGATCCTGACCGCCGGGATGCTTCTCACCACCGGCTGTGCGCAGACCACCACGGCTTCGGGTGGCCGCACGGCTGTCGCCGACCTCTTCGATGCATCGGGCAAGGCGTCGGGCAGCGCGACCCTTCGGGACTCGGCCGATGGCCTGTGGCTCGACGTGTCCGTCAAGGGTGTGACGCCGGGCGCACATGGTCTGCATGTCCACGCAGTCGGCACCTGCACCGCGCCCGACTTCGCGTCGGCGGGCGGGCATTGGAACCCGACCGCGCACCAGCATGGCAAGAAGAACCCGCAGGGCCCGCACGCCGGGGATGCGCCGAACCTGATCGCCAATGCCAAGGGCAGCGGACGCCTCAAGACCTGGCTGGGTGCCGGGATGATTTCGGGCGGGGCCACGCCCTTGCTCGACGCCGACGGGGCGGCGGTGGTGCTTCATGCCGATCCCGATGACGAAATGACCGATCCGTCGGGCAAGAGCGGCAAGCGCGTCCTGTGCGGCGTGCTGCGCCTGCGCTAGACCGGCTCACCCGCGGCCCGCGCCCGCTCGACCACGGTCTGTTCGAGCCGGGGCACCGCGCGCATCGCGGTCAGGATACAGGCGAGAATGATGGGCATCACGATGATGGCGCCCATCAGCGCCAGCCGCAGGTCGCCCGTCACATCGCTCGACAGCCCGACGAGATAGGGTCCAAGGCCGAGGCCGAGGATCGTCGTGCCGAGGAAGAACACCGCTGTTGACGTGCCGCGCATGCGCGGGAGGACGAGATCCTGCACCGAGGCCGCGCAGGGGCCGAGCCACATGATGTGGACGAAGACGTTGATCGCGGACAGCACGTAGAAGGTGGTGAGGTCGGTCGCGCTATAGGCGCCGATGATCGTGACGGCCGATCCCAGTGCGGCGATCAGCATCACCATCACGCGCCCGGCCGCAAAGCGCTTGCGCAGCCAGTCGCCCAGAATCCCGCCAAAGGTCGTGCCGAGGCCGCCCCCGATCGCCGTGATCGCGCCGAGCGTGATGCCGGCTTCTGCACCGACGCCAAATTGTGTCTTGGCGTAGAGGAAGATGAAGGGCGACAGGCCGTAGCTGATATAGGACATGAGGCCACCGGCCACCGTCAGCGAGATGAAGGCGGGGTTGGCGACCAAAGCGAAGCTCGCCGGATCGCGCAGGCGGATTGTCTGCATCCAGCTACCGACGCAATAGAGGCCGATTCCGATCGCCGCCCACTGGACCATGTTGGTCGTGATGTGGACATCGCCAAAGGCCGCGACGACGGCGCGCTTTTCGGGACGGAGCAGCCCGTCGGTGAAGATCACGGCTCCGGTCGCTGCGAGGACGACGGCGGCAAAGAGGATCAGGTTGATGGTGAGCGGCCCCTTGCCCGGTGCCATGCGGGCAAAGCCGCGCCAGTTCCACGGCGGCAGCATCGCCGCAAATTCGCCAAGGACGGCGGCGAAGGGACGGGGATTGCCCGGCGTCGGCATGCCGTCAATCGCGCCGCGCACCGGCTCACGCACGGTAAACCACATCAGGAACGCAAGGATGATCCCCGGCAGGCCAAAGGCGAAATAGGTCGCCTGCCAGCCCGACAGCCCGAAAGGCGCGGTGTCCGCCGTATAGTGCGTCGCCCAATAGTCGATCACCGCACCGCCGAAGACGAGCGACGCGCCCGACCCCAGATAGATGCCCGAAGAATAGAGCGCGAGGACCGTCGCGCGGACCGATTTGGGGAAATAGTCCTGCAGCAGCGAATAGGCGGCCGGTGAGGCGCTCGCCTCCCCGATGCCGACGCCGATCCGCGCCGACCCCAGCTGCGCAAAGTTGGACGACAGGCCCGAGACGGCGGTCATCATCGACCAGAAGCCAAGGCCGATGGAAATGGTGCGCACGCGGTTCCACCCGTCGGCCAGCTTGGCGAGGGGCAGTCCGAACACGGCATAGAAGAGCGCAAAGGCCGTGCCGAACAGGAGGCCGATCTGGGCGTCGGAAACGCCCATGTCTTCCTTCAGATAGGGGGCAATGATGGTGACGACCTGCCGGTCCAGAAAGTTGAAGGCATAAATGACCATCAACAAGATCAGCACATATGTGCGGTATGCCGTCCCAGCCATGCGTCTCCCCGCGTCGTCACGTGTTCGCGTCGACCTTACAGGGATTGGTGTCGGTTCAAAGCGGTTTTGATGGGGACAGCAGCCCGTAGGTCGCAACCGGTCGATAGACGCTGCCCTCGGACGTGGGGACGCTTTCGAAAAGCGTAAAGGCCTCGACCGTGAATGGCGGCGAGGACAGGTCGGCATGACGGCCGAGGAAGGGCGCGACGGCGGCCGCAGGCTGTGCCATCCGGGCCAGCGTGACATGCGGCCGATAGGCGCGCTGTTCGGGCGGCAGCCCGATCGCGACGAGCGCACGGTCGATCCTGGCGTGCAGCGCGGCCAGCGGCTCGACCGGGCTCAGGCCCGCCCAAAGGCTGTGCACGCTGCCCTTCTTTTCGAACAGGCCGACCCCGCGCAGGGCGACGTCAAAGGCTGACGCACGGACGGCAGCAAGGGCCTCGGCCACCGCGTCCGCCGTCCGGCCATCGACCGCGCCAACAAAGCGCAGCGTGACATGCAGCTGCGCGTCCGTCTGCCAGCGGGCGCCGTTGACGCCGCCCATCCGGTCGAGGAGCGAGCGTCGTATCCCGGCGGGCGGGACGCAGGCGACGAACAGACGGTGCATATGTCGTGTTTTGCTTGAATTTCGCGCGGGAAGCACGATATTTTGTCTCATCCGGCTATTGTGCCGGTCTGTTATTGGAGAGAGTTACGATGGCTAACTGGTCAGACCCCCGTACGGTGGGCGCGGCTCCGGCAGTCGATGTCGGGGCGCGTGGCGCCGCGGTCGATGCGGGCCTGCGGTCCTACATGCTGTCTGTTTACAATTACATGTCCTCGGGCGTGTTGCTCACCGGCATTGTCGCCCTGCTGTTCGCCTCTTCGGGCGCGGCGCAGAACATCATGTTCGGCCCCGGCATTCTGAAGTGGGTGATCATCCTGTCGCCCCTGGCTTTCGTCATGGTGATGAACTTCGGGCTCAACCGTCTGTCCACGGCTGCGCTGCAGGCGTGTTTCTGGGGCTTTGCCACGGTCATGGGCCTGTCGATGTCGACGATCTTCCTCGTCTACACGGGCGCCTCGATCGCGCAGACCTTCTTTGCAACCGCTGCGGCCTTCGCGGGCCTCAGCCTGTGGGGTTACACCACGAAGAAGGATCTGTCGGGCTTCGGCACCTTCCTGATCATGGGCGTGGTCGGGCTGCTCGTCGCCTCCATCATCAACATCTTCCTGCAGTCGGGCACGATGAATCTCGTCATCAGCTTCGTCGGCGTGCTGCTGTTCGCGGGCCTCACCGCCTATGACACGCAGCGCATCAAGTCGATGTACGCCTATGTTGCGGGCACCGACATGGTCGGAAAGACCGTAATCATGGGCGCGCTGTCGCTCTATCTGGACTTCGTCAACATGTTCCAGTTCCTGCTCAGCTTCATGGGCAACCGCGACTGATCATCGTTGATCGAAGGAAAAAGAAGGGCCCGGTGGAGCGATCCGCCGGGCCCTTTTGTTAGAAGCGGATTTGTTCGCGCAGAGGCGCTTTCACGTCGCCCCGGCGAAGGCCGGGGCCGTTGCGCAAGTTTGGGACGCGATTGGAGCGCCCGCCAGCTTTTGCACCTCATTTTTCGAGCGGCCCCGGCCTGCGCCGGGGCGACGACCAGAACCGCTATCCGTTGGCCGCAATCAGCCCGGCATCGATCTCCTTGGCGCGGACATAGGCCGGGCGCGTGCGCAGCGGCGTCAGATAGGCGTTGAACTCCGGCCGGGGCTCCAGCAGTTTGAAGTTCAGCATGAAGTCGAGCAGCGAGGCGACATAGACGTCCGCCGCGCTGAACGCATCGCCTGCGATGAAGGCCCGGCCATCTACCGCCCCCGCAATCGTATCGATGGCGAGATCGATATTGCCGAAGCCTGCCATGCCCTGCTTGTCCTCGGGCAGCGTCCAGCCGATCGCCTTTACGGTGAAGATCGATTCCAGCGGCCCGGCGGCGAAGAAGAGCCAGCGGTAGAAGGCCCCGCGATGCGCGGGCGCGGGCAGCAGCCCGGCGTCGGGAAAGGCATTGGCGAGATAGGCGCAAATGGCCGCGCATTCCGTGACGACCTGATCGCCATGGGTGATCGCAGGTACCTTGCCCATCGGATTGATCGCCAGATAGTCGGGCCCCTTCATCGTGGTGCCGTAATCGAGGATCACCGTCTCATAAGATTGGCCCAGTTCCTCAAGCAGCCAGCGGATGATCTGCCCGCGCGATTGCGGGTTGGTGTAGAAGGTCAGTGCCTCAGCCATCGTCGAATCTCCCTTTCCACCAGATTGGAACAAAAATAGAACAATATTGCAAGGAGATTGTGCGTGCGGTCGCTGACGCTAGCATGACGGCAAAGGAGATTCGTGATGGATGACGCACAGGATACGCCGCTTCCGCCTGACCAGAGCTGGATCTTGGACAAGGGAGTGACCCGGCGGCAGGCGCTCGCGGGAACGGTCGTTGCAACGGGCTATGCACTTGCCGCCCAGCCGCTGTCGGCAACCGCCATCGCCACGTCCGCCGACGGGCTCGATGCCGGGATGGTCAGCTTTCCCACCGGCGGCATTGCGATGGGCGCCTATCGCGCCAAGCCCAAGGGCAAGGCCAACCTGCCTGTCATCATCGTCGTGCAGGAGATTTTCGGCCTGCATGAATGGATCCGCGATATCGTCCGCCGTTTTGCAAGGGCGGGCTATTATGCCATCGCGCCCGATCTCTATCAGCGGCAGGGCGATGCGACCAAGGTCGCGGATTTCAAGCAGCTGTTTGCCGAGATCGTCTCCAAGGTGCCCGATGCGCAGGTCATGGCCGACCTTGACGCGCTGACCCAGTTCGTCGGGAAGGACGGTGGCAATGCCCGGCGGATCGGCATCACGGGCTATTGCTGGGGCGGCCGGATCACCTGGCTCTATGCAGCGCGCAACCCGAAGCTGAAGGCGGGCGTCGCCTGGTATGGCCGCGTGAAAGGCGCCGCGACGGAGCTTCAGCCGAAGAACCCGATCGAGCTGGTCTCCGCGATCAATGCGCCGGTCCTTGGTCTCTATGGCGCACGCGACAAGGGCATTCCCGTGGCCGATGTCGAGGCGATGAATGCGGCGCTCAAGGCGGCGAAGAAGCCCTCGTCGATCCATTTGTATCCGGAGGCGGACCACGGCTTTCTCGCCGATTATCGGCCCAGCTACAATGAAGCGGCGGCCCGTGACGGCTGGTCACGGGCGCTCGCGCATTTCAAAAAGTATCTTTGAGACAATCCACCCATCGTCATCCTGAACAAGTTCAGGATGACGAGGAAAGGGACAGCTCAATAAACCCCCAGCCTGAGCTGAGGTGCCGCACGCGTGCACGAGCCGTCAGGCGCTCGCCTTGGCCCCGGCCTTGCCGCCCTTCTTGCCCTTTTTGGGCGGGGCAGGGACGATCTCGAAGGTCAGCGCGCCCTCCTTCAGGTGGACGCTCACTTCGCCGCCATGGACGAGCTTGCCAAAGAGCAGTTCCTCGGCGAGCGGCTGCTTGATCTTTTCCTGAATGAGACGGCCCATGGGGCGCGCCCCATAGAGCTTGTCATAGCCGCGCTCGGTCAGCCAGTCCTTCGACGCCTGGTCGAGCTTGATATGGACGTCGCGGTCGGCCAGCTGCAGCTCGAGCTGCAGGATGAACTTGTCGACCACGCGGCTGACGACCTGCGGCGGCAGATAGCCAAACGGCACGATGGCATCGAGACGGTTGCGGAATTCCGGCGTGAAGAGCTTCTTCACGGCGTCCTCGCCCGCATCCTCGCGGCTGATGTCGCCAAAGCCGATGCTCTCGCGCGCCATGTCCGACGCCCCGGCATTGGTCGTCATGATCAGAATGACGTTGCGGAAGTCGACCGTCTTGCCGTGGTGATCGGTCAGGCGGCCATTGTCCATGACCTGCAACAGAATGTTGAACAGGTCGGGATGCGCCTTTTCGATTTCGTCGAGCAGGAGGACGCAGTGCGGCTGCTGGTCGATGGCATCGGTCAGAAGCCCGCCCTGATCATAGCCGACATAGCCCGGCGGCGCGCCGATCAGGCGGCTCACCGAATGGCGTTCCATATATTCGGACATGTCGAAGCGCTGGAGCGGAATGCCCATGATCGAGGCGAGCTGGCGCGCGACCTCGGTCTTGCCGACACCGGTGGGGCCGGAGAACAGATAATTGCCGATGGGCTTGTCGGGATCGCGCAGCCCGGCGCGCGACAGCTTGATCGCGCTCGACAGCACCTCGATCGCCACATCCTGCCCGAAGACGACGCGCTTCAGATCGCTTTCCAGCGTCTCGAGCGTCTTCTTGTCATCGGACGACACCGATTTGGGCGGGATGCGCGCCATCGTTGCGATGACGGCTTCGATTTCCTTCGCGGTGATCGTCTTCTTGCGCTTGTTGACCGGCACCAGCATCTGCATCGCGCCGACCTCATCGATCACATCGATCGCCTTGTCGGGCAGCTTGCGGTCGTTGATGTAGCGCGCCGACAGCTCGACGGCCGCCTTGATGGCTTCGGGCGTGTACTTGACCTTGTGATGGTCCTCAAAGGCCGAGCGCAGGCCGGTCAGGATCTTGATCGTGTCCTCGATCGTCGGCTCATTGACGTCGATCTTCTGGAACCGGCGCAGCAGCGCGCGATCCTTTTCGAAATGATTGCGGAATTCCTTGTACGTCGTGGAGCCGATGCAGCGGATCTGGCCGCCCGACAGCGCGGGCTTCAGCAGATTGGAGGCATCCATCGCCCCGCCCGAGGTCGCCCCCGCGCCGATCACCGTGTGGATCTCGTCGATGAACAGGATCGCGTGCGGCAGCTTTTCCAGCTCGTTGACGACAGCCTTCAGCCGCTCCTCGAAATCGCCGCGATAGCGGGTGCCCGCCAGAAGCGCGCCCATGTCGAGCGAGTAGATGACGGCTTCCTTCAGCACGTCGGGCACGTCGCCTTCGATGATCTTGCGGGCGAGCCCTTCGGCAATCGCGGTTTTCCCGACGCCGGGCTCGCCGACGTACAGCGGATTGTTCTTGGACCGGCGGCACAGGATCTGGACGGTGCGGTCGACCTCCGGCCCACGCCCGATCAGCGGATCGACCTTGCCGATCTTCGCCTTTTCATTGAGGTCGACGCAGAACTGCTTGAGCGCCGATTCCTGCTTGCCCTTGGCATCGGCGGGCTGCTTCTTGTCCTCGCGCTCTTCGGGGCTTTCCGCCTTCTTCTGCTCGGGCACCTCGCTGCCCTTGCCGACGCCGTGGCTGATATAGCTGACGGCATCGAGGCGGCTCATGTCCTGCTGCTGGAGGAAATAGACGGCATAGCTTTCGCGTTCGGAAAACAGCGCGACGAGCACGTTGGCGCCGGTCACCTCATCGCGGCCGGACGACTGCACGTGCAGGATCGCGCGCTGGACAACGCGCTGGAACCCGCTGGTCGGCGAGGGGTCGGATTCACCCTCCAGCCGGAGCGATTCAAGCTCGGTGTCGAGATAATGGGTGACGGTGTCTTTCAGTTCGCCCGTGTCCACACCGCAGGCGATCATCACCTTGGACGCGTGGGCATCATCGATCAGCGCGAGGAGCAGATGCTCCAGCGTCGCATATTCGTGCTTGCGGCTCGCGGCCGCACCCAGCGCATTGTGCAGGGTGGTTTCCAGTTCTCGGGCAAAAGACGGCATTCAAACGCTCCTTAAGACCCCCATGTCGGGTGCCAGTGACCCGAGATCAAGGCCGACGTCTCCCGCTTACTTCCGAAATAGGGCGTCTGCGCTTGCCCGAAAGTTAACGGCGGCGGCAATCTTGCCTTCAATGCGGGCCAGTTCGGCCTGCAAAACCTCTTTGCGCGTGGTCAGCTCTTCGACCGACAGGGGGTCGAGATCCTGCTTCACCAACTGGGTGAGCGGATCGTCCGGTCGCTTGGCAAGAAGGTCATCGAGATCCATTGCCGAAACGTCCTTCGAAAGGCGTTTGAAGTCAAGCCGGTGACTTTACGGAAGATGCGTTGACCGCGCCCCCGCACTGCCCCTACCAGTCCCGCAACAAGGGAGCATTGCATGAGCCTGCCAGCCACCATGACCTGTATCGACCCGGCCGAGGCCGGCGGCCCCGAGGTTCTCCAGCCTGTTACACGCCCGTTGCCGGTTCCGGCGGCGGGGGAGGTGCTGATCAAGGTGGCCGCAGCCGGCGTCAACCGCCCCGACGTCCTGCAGCGCCGTGGCATGTATCCGCCGCCGCCAGGTGCGCCGAGCGTGCCGGGCCTTGAAGTCGCTGGCGAGATCGTCGCGGTCGGCCCCGAAGTCGAGCCGGCGCTCCTTGGCACGCGGGTCTGCGCGCTCGTCGCGGGAGGCGGCTATGCCGAATATTGCGCCGCGCCCGTGGGCCAGTGCCTGCCCGTTCCCGATGGCCTGTCGATGGAAGAGGCGGCCGCCATGCCGGAGACGCTTTTCACCGTGTGGACCAACGTGTTTGAGCGAGGCTATGCCAAAGCGGGCGAAACGATCCTGATCCATGGCGGCACCAGCGGGATCGGCACGATGGCGATTGCGTTGTGCAAGCTCTTTGGTCTCACCGTCATCGTGACCTGCGGTTCGGATGACAAATGTGCCGCCGCGTGCGCCCTCGGCGCGGATCACGCGATCAATTACAGTGCGGCCGACTTTGTGGCGGAGGTCGCCACGCTGACCGACGGCAAGGGGGTGCAGCTGATCCTCGACATGGTCGGCGGCGACTATGTGCCCCGCAATCTTCAGTGCCTTGCCGAAGATGGCCGGCATGTCACGATTGCCGTCCAGCGCGGGATCACGGCGGAGATCAACATTGCCGCCGTCATGGTCCGCCGCCTGACACTCACCGGCTCCACGCTCCGTGCCCGGCCGGTCGCGTTCAAGTCGCTCGTTGCCGATGAACTGCGCCGCACCGTCTGGCCACTGGTCGAGGCGGGCCAGCTGCGGCCGGTAATGGACACCGCCTTCCCCCTGGCCGAGGCCGCCGCCGCGCACGCGCGCATGGAGGCAGGCGCACATGTCGGGAAGATTGTGCTGACGGTTTGACTCTTGATCCTCCCCCATCGGGGGAGGGGGACCATGCGAAGCATGGTGGAGGGGGCCGCTCCATGTGTTGGTTTCCCCCTCCGTCAGCCGCAAGCGGCTGCCACCTCCCCCGGTGGGGGAGGATTTAAACCCCCGCGTCCTGCAGGCGCTTGGCGCGATTGCGGATCAGGCCCGGCATGAAACGGGCGAGAAAGGCGAGCTGGCCCGCCGTCTTGCCGACGAGGGTATGGACCTTCTTGCCCTGCGTTGCATCCCAGGCGGCCTGTGCGACCATCTCGACCGGCGAAATCTCGAAGCCCGCTTCCTTCAGCGTCTCGCGCGTCGAGCGGTTTGAGCCCGACGAGATGCCGTCGAGGATCGGCGTGTCGATGAAGCTCGGCATCAGGCTGCGCACCTTCACGCTATGCGGCGCCCATTCGATGTCGAGCGCTTCGGTCAGCCCGCGCACGCCGAACTTCGTGGCGGCATAGACGGCAAGCCCGCCCGACCCATAGATGCCCGCCGCCGAACAGGTGTTGAGCAGGCAGGAGCCGGGCGTTCTGGACAGATAGGGGAAGGCGGCCTCAGCACCGCGGATCACGCCCTTCAGGTTCACGTCGAGCATCAGGTCATGGTCTGCGGGCGCGACTTCGGCGAACGGCCCGCCCTTGCCGATACCGGCATTGTTGAACATCACGTCCATCCGTTCGCCCGCATCCGTCCAGAAGGCAGCAAGGACGGCGGCCCATTGGCCGGCGTCACGCACATCAAGATGATAGGTTGCGCTTTGCCCGGCGGGCAGCATCGCCGCCGTCTCCTTGGTGCCCGCGTCGTTGATGTCGGCGAGGCCGACGAACCAGCCTTTTCCCGCAAAATGGAGCGCAACCGCGCGTCCAATGCCCGATGCGCCGCCCGTGATGAAGATCGCCTTGCGCTCACCCATTTTACATCCCCTCCTATCCCATTATGAAGCGTCGTAACCAAAGGAGCCGGTTGCGCCAATGCGTATTTTGGGGTTGATCCTTGCCCTGTTGCTGTTGCCCGCACCGGCGGCAGCGCAGGTCGTCATTTCGTTTTACTCGCATGATCTGGGCGCGACCTTCCCGCACGCCTTCATCACGCTGCGCGGCAAAACGTCGGACGGGCGGGTGGTGGATACCAATTACGGCTTTACCGCCAAGGCGCTGACACCGGCCATTCTGATGGGCTCGGTCGGCGGCAAGGTCGAAACCTCGACGCCCGCTTATGTCGCGTCGAGCGACCGGCAATTTTCGGTGCCGCTCGACGACCGGCAATATGCGTCAGTCATGTCACTCGTGGAGAAATGGCGGACGATGCCGGGCAAGAGTTACAACCTCAACAAGCGCAACTGCATCCATTTCGTGGGGGAGGTGGCGCAGGCGGTGGGGCTGAAGGTCGTGTTCGACAAAAGCCTCCTCAAAAAGCCCAAATCCTTTCTCCACTCGCTCGTCGCACTCAACCCGTGGCTCAAGGGCTCATGACGGTCGAGACCGACTTTCTGACCGGGCTGCGGCGGATCGCAACGGACAGCGCGGCGCGCGGCCTGCTTGATGATGTGGCGGTGCTGGGGGATCTTGTCCTCACGCACGACATGATCGTCGAAGGCGTCCATTTCCTGCCCGATGACAGTCCGGCCGACGTCGCGTGGAAGCTCGTGGCTGTCAACCTCTCCGACCTCGCGTCGAAGGGCGCGGCCCCTGTGGGCATGCTGGCCGGGACCGGGCTGACCCGCGATGCGGCTTGGAATGCGGCCTTTGTCGAAGGTCTGGGTGAGGCGACGCGCGCGCTTGGCGTGCCATTGCTCGGCGGCGATACGGTGGTGATGCCTGAGGGCGCGCCGCGCACCTTCGGGCTGACCGCGATTGGCCGGGTCAATTTTACGCCGCCCTCGCGGATCGGCGCTGCGCCGGGCGACGTGCTCTATGTGGCGGGCGTCATTGGCGACGCCGGGCTCGGGCTCGACATTGCGCTGGGCCGGCGCGCCGGGCCCGACAGCCTCCTTGCGGCCTATCGCCGCCCGGTCCCGCTGCTGGACAGCGGGCGGCTGCTGGCGGGGCATGTGACCGCGATGATGGACGTCTCCGATGGCCTGCTGATCGATGCCGCGCGGCTCGCGGAGGCGAGCGGTGCCGGCGTGCGGATCGACCTTGATGCCATTCCCCTGTCGGCGGATGCCATGGCCTTCGGGTCAGACCGCGCGGCCCGGCTGCGCGCGGCTTCGGCCGGGGATGATTATGCGCTTCTGTTCGCGGCTTCGCTGCCGCCGCCGCAGGTGCCCGACCGGGTGACGCGCATCGGGCAGATCGTCCGGGCGCCCGGCCTGCAGCTTGTCGATGCGCAAGGGGCTGTTCCGCTGCCGGAAAGGCTCGGCTGGCTGCACGGCTAGGATGGTTGCCAAAGGGTTGCCAAGGCGACTCGCAGGCTTCATACCCGCGCCGAACTCCGCCAGAGGCCCAAAAAGTCTCGGGAGTCCGCACACGTATGGGGGAAAGGGATAACCCTGATGATTGTTAACATAGCTATTGCATGCGGCCTGCTGGCCGTTCTGTACGGCTTCGTGACGAGCCGACAGGTGCTCGGCGCGTCGGCCGGCAATGAAAAGATGCAGGAAATTGCGGCTGCCATTCAGGAAGGCGCACAGGCCTATCTTGGCCGCCAGTACCGCACGATCGCCATGGTGGGCGTGGTGGTTGCGGTTCTCGTCGCCTATTTTCTGGGCACCACTTCGGCCATCGGCTTTCTGATCGGGGCCATTCTTTCGGGTGTCGCGGGCTATATCGGGATGAACATCTCGGTCCGGTCCAACGTCCGCACGGCGGCAGCGGCGCAGACGGGCCTTCAGGCCGGTCTGACGATGGCGTTCCGCGCAGGCGCGATCACCGGTATGCTCGTGGCGGGGCTCGCGCTCCTCGCGATCTCGGTGTTCTTCTGGTACCTGACGGGCCCGGCCGCACTTGAAGCGAACAGCCGCGAAGTCGTCGACGCGCTCGTCGCGCTCGCCTTTGGTGCCTCGCTGATTTCGATCTTCGCCCGTCTGGGCGGCGGCATCTTCACCAAGGCCGCTGACGTCGGCGCCGACCTGGTCGGCAAGGTCGAAGCCGGCATTCCGGAAGACGATCCCCGCAACCCGGCCGTCATCGCCGACAACGTCGGCGACAATGTCGGCGACTGCGCGGGCATGGCTGCCGACCTTTTCGAAACCTATGTCGTGACCGTTGGGGCGACGATGGTGCTCATCGCGCTCCTCGTGAAGGGTGCGGGCGACATGCTCGTTCCGCTGATGAGCCTGCCGCTGCTGATCGGCGGCGTCTGCATCATCACGTCGATCATCGGCACCTATTTCGTGAAGCTTGGCTCCTCGAACAACGTAATGGGCGCCATGTACAAGGGCTTCCTTGTGACGGCGGTCCTGTCCATTCCGGCGATCTGGTTCTCGACCAACTATGCGCTGGGCGGCATGGAAACCCTCGTTGGTGCGAACCTCGACGGCACGGGCGGCTTCACCGGCCGTACGCTGTTCTACTGCTCGCTGCTGGGTCTCGTGATCACAGGGATCATCATCTGGATCACCGAATATTACACCGGCACCAACTATCGTCCGGTCCGCTCCATCGCCAAGGCGTCGGAAACGGGCCACGGCACCAACGTCATTCAGGGTCTGGCGATCAGCCTTGAATCGACCGCGATGCCGACGATCGTCATCTGCGCGGGCATCATTGTTGCCTATCAGCTTGCCGGCGTCATCGGCATTGCCTTTGCGGCCACCGCGATGCTGGCGCTCGCCGGCATGGTCGTCGCGCTCGACGCTTATGGTCCGGTGACGGACAATGCGGGCGGCATCGCCGAAATGGCGGGTCTGGATGACTCGGTCCGTGAAAAGACCGACCTTCTGGATGCCGTTGGCAACACCACCAAGGCTGTGACCAAGGGCTATGCCATCGGTTCGGCGGGTCTGGCAGCACTCGTGCTGTTCGCCTCGTTCACAACCGACCTTCGGACCTTCTTCCCCGACCTCACGGTCGATTTCGGGCTGGAAAATCCGTACGTCATCGTCGGCCTTCTCCTCGGCGCGCTGCTCCCGTACCTGTTCGGTGCGATGGGCATGACCGCCGTGGGCCGTGCTGCGGGTGAAGTGGTGAAGGACGTGCGTGACCAGTTCGCGAACGACCCCGGCATCATGACCTACAAGTCGAAGCCCAACTATGCCCGCACGGTTGACCTCGTCACCAAGGCCGCGATCAAGGAAATGATCATTCCGTCGCTGCTGCCGGTGCTGGCGCCGATCGCCGTCTACTTCGTCATCTCGGCAGTGGCCGGTCAGGCGCAGGGCTTTGCAGCGCTCGGCGCGCTTCTTCTCGGTGTCATCGTCGGCGGCCTCTTCGTCGCCATCTCGATGACCTCGGGCGGCGGTGCCTGGGACAATGCGAAGAAGTACATCGAAGACGGCCATCATGGCGGCAAGGGCTCTGACGCCCATAAGGCTGCCGTGACGGGCGACACCGTGGGTGACCCCTATAAGGACACTGCGGGCCCGGCCGTGAACCCGATGATCAAGATCACCAACATCGTGGCGCTGCTGCTTCTCGCAGCACTCTATCACGCGGCGATGTAAGTCGAACTTGAGACAAGGTTGAGAAAGCCCCGTCCGGAACCATCCGGGCGGGGTTTTCTTTTGTCATTTTGCGCGTTAAGGACCGCGCCCAGCGAAAACTGAAGCCAAAGAGATTGCATGGCCAAGGAAGAACTTCTCGAGATGCGCGGCACGGTCGTGGAACTGCTGCCCAACGCCATGTTCCGCGTGAAGCTTGAGAATGATCACGAAATCCTGGGCCACACCGCCGGCAAGATGCGCAAGAACCGCATTCGCGTGCTCGTTGGCGACGATGTGCTCGTTGAACTTACGCCCTATGATCTGACCAAGGGCCGCATCACCTATCGCTTCAAGTGACGGACACCGGGGCTGGCCCCGTGACGTTCGTTCTCGCGTCGGCCTCGCCCCGTCGGCAGGAGCTGCTCGCCCGGCTGGGCGTGACGCCTGACATCATTGACCCCGCCGATTGTGATGAAACCCCGCACAAGGGCGAACGGCCCTTGCCCTATGCGCGCCGGATCGCCGCGGAAAAGGCCGCCATTGTTGCGGCACGACATGCAGGCGCAGCCATCCTTTCCGCAGATACCGTCGTCGCCGTGGGCGCGCGCATCCTTGGCAAGGCCGAAACCGAGGCCGACGCCCGCGCCTTCCTCTCGCTGCTGTCCGGGCGCCGACACCGGGTCCACTCCGCCGTCACGCTCATCGATGCAGGCGGACAGGCGCGCCACCGTGTCTCAACGAGCATCCTCGCCTTCAAGCGCCTGAGCGCGGCGGAGATCGACGCCTATGTCGCCAGTGGCGAAGGACTGGGCAAGGCCGGCGGCTATGCCGTGCAGGGCTTTGCGGAAGCCTTTGTCCGCACCCTGTCCGGATCGCATTCGGGCGTGATGGGCCTGCCGCTTTTTGAAACCCGCGCCCTCCTTTTGGCCGCGGGCCTTCCCTGTGGCTGAATGGCTCTATGAGCAGGGTCTGGGCGAGAACCGGGCCCTCCTGATCGAGGATGGCCGCGCGGTCGAAGCGCATCTTGAAGTCTTTCCCGCGCCGCTGCAGCCTGGCGACATCCACGCCATGCGCGTCATTGAAATTCAGGTGCCGGGCAAGCGCGCCCTTGTGCGCAGGTGGACCCCGGGCGCGGCGCCGGACGCCAATCCGGACTTTGAGGCGATCCTCGAGCCTGTACCCGACAGAACCGGGCTCCAGCGCGACATCCTGGTCGAGATCATCCGGGAGCCGATCTTCGACGGCCGGGTGCACAAGCGGGCCAAGGCCCGCCTAGCGGGGCCGGACAGCGTGCCGGGCAGTGCTCCGGCACTGCGGGACCGGATCGCAGGGACCGGCCATCCCGTGCGTCTCGTTGACCCCCATGGCGCGGACCTTCTGGAAGCAGCGGGCTGGACCGAGATCATCGAACAGGCCGAGACGGGGCAGGTCGATTTCCCCGGCGGGTCGCTGTCGATCATCCCGACCCAGGCGATGACGCTGATCGACGTCGATGGCTGGCTGGATCCCGATGCGCTCGCGCTTGCGGCAGCGACCGCCGCCGGTCGTGCGATCCGCCTGTTCGGTCTCGGGGGCAGCACCGTCATCGATTTCCCGACCATGTCGAACAAGGCCGTGCGCACGAAGGTGCAGGACGCGGTCATGGCGGGCGTCGGGCCGGGGGCGGAGGGCACCGCCGTCAACGGCTTTGGCCTGATGCAGATCGTCCGCCCCCGCCCGCGCCGCTCGCTGGTCGAGATCGTCCGGGATGATCCGCCGCGCCGTGCCGCGTGCAAGCTCATGCGACAGGCCGAACGGTCACGCCTGATCGGCGCCGTCACGATCACGGCTGCCCCGGCGGTCATCGCCGCGCTGGAGGCCGCGCAGGCGCCCGAACAGCTGGCCCCGCGTCTCGGCGGCACAGTCACTCTGGTCGCCGACCCGAAATGTGCGCTATGGGGCGGCCATGTCGCCCCGTCACGATAACAAGCCCGCCCTCTGCCCGCTGTGCCGCAAGCCGGCCGCTGTGGAGCACCTCCCCTTCTGCTCGCGCGGATGCAAGGACCGCGATCTCCTCAACTGGCTGGGTGAGGCCTATAAGGTGCCCGCGCGCGTTGACGATGATGAAGCAGATTCGGGGCTGGACAGCGACGCCTAAGCCTGCTTATAGGCGCCCTTCCTCTTCGCAGGACCCCTGCGACGGGCCCGGGTAGCTCAGTTGGTAGAGCAGCGGATTGAAAATCCGCGTGTCGGCGGTTCGAATCCGTCCCCGGGCACCATTTTCTTCGTCTTTTCAGATATTTAGACCGATGCCGCCGCGTTGCTCTGTCTTGCCGGCATGGCGAGGGCTGGCGGTGGCGGTCATCGCTTGCTTGCAATGACAGGGCCCGGCGCCCATATCTTTGAAATGCTTTGACGCGCGATCGTGCGCAAGCCTGCCCCGCGCATATTGGCGCGGGGCGCCGTCCCAAGACCCCAGATTGGTTGGCACGCCCTCTTTTCGGCGTGAACCAGCGCCTGCCTCTCGTTCCTGAAAGGACATCATGATGGCCAAATCCCAGAAGAAATCGAACCGCGAAGTGCGCAAGCCCAAGGCGGAAAAGCCGAAGACAAATGCGTCCAAGCCTTCGGAGAAGAACGGCGTTGTCCCCGGGCTGGAACATATAAAGCGATAGGATCAACCGATATGCGCGTTTCCGAAACCTTCTGTCACGAACAGGAGGCGCTGCAGCGGGCCAGGGCCGCGGCGGAGCCTCTGGAAAGTCGTCGCAAGATTGCCCTGACGGCTGCGGCTGCCTGGGCCGTGGAAGGTGCGCTCGCCAAAACCCGCGCGCTCAAACAGGCGCCGCTGGATGCGCTGGATGCCGACATTGCCCGCGAATTTGCGCAGGAGGATAAAGACGCAGCCGCGCTTGCGGCTGCGTCCTCAGCAGAGGGTGATGCAGCGGCGTCAGACGACATCACCCGCTGATGGCAAAAGCCCCGCCCTGTCGGGGGACAGGAAGGGGCTTCTGCGACGCCGAAGGCGACTTCTGCTTTAGAACTTCACCGTGCCTTCCACGCCGATCAGGCGGCGTGTGCCGGGGGTGATGAACGATCCGCCGAACTCCACGGCAGTGATGACTTCGTTCAGATACTTCTTGTTGAACAGGTTGTTGGCGAAGACCGACAGACCGAAGCGATCACTCTGGACGCCCAGGCGGGCGTTGAAGATGCCGAACGCGTCGCGGCGGGCCACATCATACTTGCCGTCACCGACAAAGGCCGGGAGCTGGAGCGCCGAGCCGGGCAGCAGGCCCGAGAACAGCGTCGGGATCGACTGGTTCTGCACGGTGTGGAACCAGGTCGGGCCGGTCAGGCGATAGTCGGCGCGGCCGACGATTTTCAGGTCGTTGCTGAGCGGCTGTTCCAGATCGACGCCGACGTTGAGCGTGTAGTCGGCCGTATAGGGCGACTTGTTGCCCACCGTGTAGGGACGCGAGCTGTTCTTCTTGATCGAGCTGTCGGTGTAGTTGAACGACCCGAACAGCTTGACGCCCTGCACCGGCTTCACCGTGGCGGTGAGTTCTGCACCCTTCAGGTCGACACGGTCGATGTTCGACACCACGCGCAGCAGGCCGAAACCGCCGACGAAGAATTCGAAGAACTGCATGTTGTGGACCTGGGTGTAATAGCCCGCGAGGTCGAAGGTGACCGCGCCATCCGCCAAATTGCCCTTCACGCCGGCTTCGAACGCGCTCGACCATTCCTTCTTATACTGGTCATCCACGCGCACATTGGCGCCGAAGAAGTTGACGAAGCTGTTGCGGATGAGCTGTGCCGACCCCTGGTTGTTGAAGCCGCCGGATTTGAACCCGATGCCCCAGTTGCCATAGATGTTGAGGTCGTCCGTCGGCTTGTAGCTGAGTGTGACCTTGGGCTCGAACTGCTTGAAGCTCGCGCTCTTCGGGGTCAACGCGCCGAATGCCTGGCCGGGGTTGATCGGACCGCCGGTGAACGGATCGGTCGCGGTCGGGACGAGCGAGGAGGACTTGCGGTCCTCAACGTCGTAACGCACCGCCAGCCCGGCATCGAACTTGTCATTGGGCTTCCATTCGAGCGACCCGAAGGCGGCGTAGACATTGGTGTTGAACCGGTCGGCGAGCAGCAGCGTCGTCGGGTTGGTCGAGGTCGGCGCGTTGTACAGCTCCTTGATGACGCCGTTGCCCGTGTCGCCGCCAAGGCTGACGCCCACGGTGCGCTTGATGTGCAGGTAATAGGCGCCGAGCTGCCAGTTGATCGATTCGCCTTCGCCCATCACGCGCCATTCGGTGCTGAAATCGGTCTGCTTGCGCAGCTGATACTGCGTGCCGTCACAGGTCGTCGGGCTGTAGGGGCCGAAGGTCGAGCCATTGGCGGGCGCGAAGATGAACGGCACCGGGATCTGCCCGATGAAGCCGGGCTGGTTGACCTTGTAGCCGGTGAGCGCGGCGGTGCTCGCAAAGCAAGCGTTGACCGTCGCCTGGCCCGCCGGGCTGGCGGCGCCGATGAAGCGGGCAAAGTCGGCCGAGGTGCCGTCGGCGACGAGATCCTGATCGACGTTCGAATAGAGCGCCCAGCCGACGAGCTTCAGGCTGTCGGACAGTTCGTGATCAAGCTTGACCGAGAAGTCGAGGCTCGTCTGGTCGTTGGTCGGCCGGATGTTGCTGTAGAAGTTGAACGGGTGCTTGTTCACGTCTTCGTAGAAGGCAGGGTTCACCGCGCCGAAATTGGGCAGATGGAACGACGCGTTGAACGGCAGCGAGGCGCCGTGGAATTCGGCATAGCGCGCCTTCAGGTCAACCTGCGTCGGGCCGCCATCGCCGATCAGGACGCGGCCATCGACCGCCCAGTTCTGCTTGTCGTCGACCGTCTTCGAATCGGTGAAGACATTGCGGTAAAAGCCATCGGACTTGCTGGCATAGCCCGACAGGACAAAGCCCGCGCCTGCGCCGAGCGGTCCGGCGATGTGCGCGGTCGTTTCCCAGGTGTTGTACTGGCCATAGGACAGCTTGGCAGCCCCGGTGAGCGTGTCCGTCGGCTTCAGCGTCTGGATGACGATGGCACCGGCGGCGGCGTTGCGGCCGTAAATGGCGCCCTGCGGACCCTTGAGCATTTCAACCTGGCGCAGCGTGCCCTGCGGCTGGTTGAGCTGCGCGGTGTTGGTCTTGAGGATGCCGTCCACGACGAGCGCGACCGAGCTTTCGGCGTCTCGCGCGCCGTTGATGCCGCGGATGTTGATCTGCGTGTCGCCCGCTTCGGCAGTGCCGGTCACGATGGTGACGCCCGGCGTCAGGCGGACAAAGTCTTCCGCCTTGGTGGCGCCCGTGCGGGCAATCGTGTCAGCCGTGAGGACCGCGACCGACGCCGGCACGTCCTGAAGCCGTTCGTTCTGGCGACGGGCCGTGACGATGATGGCTTCACCGTCGTCCCCTTCGGCGGCGTTCTGCGCAAGGACCGGCGTTGCCGTCAACGCGACGGCACTGGCGGTGGAAGCAAGGATAAATCGGGAAAGACGCATTTTAACCTCCCTGTAAGGTAATCCGGATCGTTGCCGGACATGGGTTCTTGAGCCGCGCTGTTGGTGTCCTCGTGCGACAGGCGACTTGATGCGGCAAAGAGATAATGTATACAAATAGCTACGGTCAAGCTTTTTGGAGTCTCCATGTCCCGCGCTTCCGATCGCGCTTACGATGTCATCCGCAACATGATCCTGTCGGGCGAACTCCCGGCGGGCGCGCAGCTTGTGGAAGAGGCGCTGGCCGAGAAATGCGGGGTTTCGCGCACACCGGTCCGCGAGGCGATGCGGCGGCTCGAATCGGATCTTCTGGTCACGCGCACCGACACGCAGCGCAGCTTCGTGGCGGACTGGTCCCTTGACGATGTGGCCGATGCGTTTGAGCTGCGCGCCATGCTGGAAGGGCAGGCCGCCCGCCGCGCGGCCGAGCGCATGACCGATGCCGCGCTGGAACGCATCCGCGCCGCCAATCGCCAGATCGGCATCGCGATCGGCAAGCCGTCCCCCGATGTGGCCGGATTTCTTGAGGGAAACCGGGAGTTTCACGCCGTCATCCTCGAAGTGGCGGGCTCGCGCCGGCTGGCCTCGCTGCTCGTGACTCTGGTCGAACAGCCGGTCGTCTGGCGGACTGCGTACCATTATGGGCGCGAGGAATTGCGCCGCTCACATAATGAGCATGATGAGCTGATCGCGGCCTTTGCGCGCCGCGACGGTGCCTGGGCGGCCGCGATCATGACCAGCCACATCCTGCGCGCCTACCATGCCTATGCCGATGCGCATGGCGGCTTTGCCGAGCAGATGCATCGGGAGGCGGCCGAATAATGTATACAGAAACGATTGAAATGGTGGAGGTCGCGCCGCGCGACGGCCTCCAGAACGAAAAGAGGCTGATTGAAACGGCGGACAAGATCGCGCTTGTTGACCGCGCGCTGGCCGCCGGTGTCCGGCGGATCGAGGTGACAAGCTTCGTCAATCCCAAGGCTGTCCCGCAAATGGCCGATGCCGAAGCCGTGTGCGCGGGCCTGCCGGAGCGCGACGACGTGACCTATATCGGTCTCGTCATGAACGCGCGCGGGGCGCACCGCGCACTCGCCACAGGCCGCATTGATCAGCTGGGCGCGGTCGCTGTCGCCACCGATCAGTTCGCCATGGCCAATCAGGGCCAGACGAGCGACGGTTCGGTCGAGGCTGCGAAGGAGATCATCGCGCTGTCACAGGCGGCGGGCAAGACCGGGCAGGTGACCATCGGCGCGTCCTTCGGCTGCCCGTTCGAGGGCGAGGTGGCGGAGGACCGTGTCGTTGCGATGGCGGCGGCGCTGGCTGAAGCCGGGCCGGTTGAAATCGGACTTGCCGACACGATCGGCGTCGGCAACCCGGCGCATGTGGCCTCGCTTGTGGGCAAGGTGCGCGCCGCTGTGCCGCACGTGCCCGTCCGGGTTCATTTCCACAACACGCGTGGTACGGGGCTCGCCAATGTGTGGGCCGCCATTGGCGCAGGCGCGCGCGTTGTCGACGCGTCGATCGGCGGGCTGGGCGGCTGCCCGTTCGCGCCGGGGGCGGCGGGCAATGTCTCGACCGAGGACGTCGTCTACATGCTCGAGCGCGCCGGCGTGCACACCGGGCTTGATCTTTCCGCGCTCGTTTCGGCCAACCACTGGCTGGGCGAGGTCATGCAACGCACACTTCCGGGAATGGTGCCCAAGGCGCCCGCATTCCCCAAACAGGCATAACAGAAGGACTTTGAATCGATGGGATATCGTTTGGGGGTGGATGTCGGCGGCACCTTTACCGACCTCTTGCTGTTCAACACCGAAACCGGGGCCTTCTGGCGGCACAAGACGCCGTCGACGCCGCATGACAGTTCCGAAGGCATTCTGAACGGTGTGACGGCGATCTGCGCCAATGCCGGTGTCACGCCCGGCCAGATCGACTATTTCCTCCACGGAACGACGGTTGCGACCAATGCGGTGCTCGAAGGCAAGGGTGCCAAGGTGGGCCTCGTCACGACCGAGGGCTATCGCGACATCATGCAGATCGCGCGCAGCTTCGTGCCCGGCGGTCTCGCGGCCTGGATCATCTGGCCCAAGCCGCAGCCGCTTGCCGCGCTGGAGAACACCGTCACCGTCAAGGGCCGCATGAATGCGGACGGGCAGGAAGTCCGCCCGCTCGATGAGGCCGATGTACGCAACCAGCTTGGCATCCTGAAGGCGAAGGGCGTCGAGGCGGTCACCGTCAGCCTGATCAACGCCTATGCCAATGGCGCGCACGAAGCGCGGATCGGCCAGATCGCGGCCGAAATCCTGCCCGGCGTGCCGGTGTCGCTGAGCCATGAGGTCCTGCCCGAAATGCAGGAATATGAACGCACGCTCACCACGGTGGCGAACGCTTCGGTCCGGCCGGTCGTCGGCAAATATGTCGCCAATCTGCGCAACCGTCTGGCGACCGAGGGCATGACCGGAAAGCTTTCGCTGCTCCGGTCGGATGGCGGCCTGATGAGCGCCGAAAAGGCCGAGGAGCATCCGGTCAACATCCTGATGTCGGGCCCCGCAGGCGGCGTGACCGGCGCCATCTGGGTCGGCCGCAATGCGGGCATCAAGAATATCCTGACGCTCGACGTCGGCGGCACCAGCACCGACGTGGCGCTGATCGAAAATCTCGAGCCGCGCCGCCAGCGTACGACCGAGGTCGGCCATCTGTCCGTGCGCGCCTCCGCGCTCGACGTGAAGACGGTGGGCGCAGGCGGCGGATCGATCGCTTATGTGCCCGAACTGACCAAGGCGCTGCGCGTCGGGCCGCAGAGCGCAGGCGCCGTTCCCGGCCCTGTCGCTTATGGCAAGGGCGGCACCGCGCCGACCGTGACCGACGCCAATGTCGTCCTTGGCTATCTGCCTGAAAACCTGTTGGGCGGGACGTTCCAGCTCGACCGTGAAGGCGCCAAGGCGGCGGTGCAGACGATTGCCGATGCACTCGGCATCGACCTGATGGCGGCGGCACGTGGCATCATCGACATCGTCAATGAAAACATGTTCGGCGCACTGCGCATGATCTCGGTCCAGCAGGGTTATGATCCGCGCGACTTTGCCGTGATGGGTTTTGGCGGCGCCGGGCCGCTCCACGTCAATGCGGTCGCCAAACTGATGGGCAGCTGGCCCGCCATTTCGCCGGTCAGCCCGGGCGTGCTGTGCGCGCTTGGCGATGCGACGACGCGGATGCGGACCGAAACGGCCCGCTCCTGGTCGCGCCTTGCACAGGACACCAAGCCGGAAGATCTGGTCGCCGTGCTCGCTGAAATGGCGACGCAGGTGACGGGCGAGCTTCTGTCGGACGGTGTGCCCGAAGCCGAGATCACGACTGCGTTCGAAGTCGATGTCCGCTATGCCGGACAGGCGTTCGAAGTGCCGCTGACGATCACGCCGGACCTGCTGGCGGCCGAAGGTATTGCCGGCATCCTCGCCCGCTTTGACGAGGAGCACAAACGCCTCTTCACCTTCAACATGGATACCCCGCACGAGATCGTGAACCTGCGCGCCGTTGCGCTGGGCCGCGCGCTCGATCTGCCGGCGGCCCCTCTCGAACAGGGCAACGGCGATCCGTCGGCGGCCAAGCTGCGCGATCACGTCCTCTGGATGGACGGGCGCGAACAGGCGGCGGTCATCTATGACCGCGCCAAGCTGAAGGCAGGTGACGTCATCCCCGGCCCGGCCATCGTCTGCGAGATGGACTCGACCACACTCATCGAATCCGACTGCGTCGGCACTGTCGACGCTGTCGGCAACATCCTCATCAACCTGGCCTGACGGAAGGGACCACAACCATGGCTGCAACCATCGTTCAGACCAACACCAAGCCTTTCGAGAAGGTGGCCATCGATCCGGTCACGCTCGACATCATCGAAAACGCGCTGCGCAATGCCCGTGTCGAAATGGACGCGACGCTCGTGCGCACCGCCATGTCGCCGGGCATCCGCGAACAGGGCGACGCCTTTCCGCTGATTGCCGACCATACCGGCAAGATGATCGTCGGCCAGTTCGGCAGCTTCATCGGCGGCTTCCTCGACAATTATGAAGGCACGCTGGAAGACGGCGACATGATCTTCCTGTCCGATCCCTATTCGGTCGGCGGGGCGGTCAGCCATTCCAACGACTGGCTCGTACTTCTGCCCGTGTTCAAGGATGGCCGCCTGATCGCCTATACCTCGATGTTCGGCCACCAGTCCGACATTGGCGGCAAGGTCGTCGGCTCGATGCCGATCAACGCGCGGTCGATCTACGAGGAAGGCGTCCGCATTCCGCCCGTCAAGATCTGGAAGAAGGGCGAGTATAATGATGATCTGATGAAGCTCGTCATGCACCAGACCCGCAAGCCGGACTGGTGCGCGGCGGATCTGAACGCGCTCATCGCCTCATGCCGGGTCGCGGCGCGTCGCGTCGTCGAAATGGCCGCGCGCTTTGGCGACGATGTCTATGTCTCGGCCACGCAGGAACTGCTGGCGCGCAACCACCGCGCGATGAAGACCCTCCTTTCTCAGGCGGTCAGCGAAGAGCCGGTCAGTTTTGAGGATTATATCTGCGACGACGGCATGGGCTTTGGCCCCTACCGCATCAAGTGCACGATGCGCCGCGAAGGTGAGGTCGTCATCCTCGATTTCGACGGCACCGACCCGCAGTCGATCGCCTCGATCAACTTCTATCTGAACGAGAACATGTTCAAGATGTTCTTCGGGATCTACATGATCATGGTCTTCGACCCGCAGATCCTGTTCAACGACGGCTTCTATGATCTGATCGACGTTCGGATTCCGGAAGGCTCGCTGCTGAAGCCGAAATTCCCGGCAGCGCTTTCGGGCCGCACCCATGCGCTGGGCCGCATCTTCGACATTCTGGGCGGCCTGCTCGGCCAGAAGACGCCGGAGTTCCTGAACGCCGCCGGCTTCTCCTCCAGCCCGCACCTCTTCTATTCGGGCAATGACCAGCGTCCCGGCAAGGGCAATGCCTGGTTCCAGCTGTTCCAGATCGGCTTTGGCGGCATTCCGGGGCGTCCCCTGGGCGACGGGCCGGACGGCCACTCGCTCTGGCCGGGCTTCACCAACGTGCCCAACGAGTTTCTGGAACGCTACTTCCCGATGATGATCGAGCGCTATGAGACCGAGCCGGACTCGGGCGGGGCGGGCCTGCATCGCGGCGGCAATGGCATTCACATGACCTATCGCTTCCTCTCGCCCGGCACGATCTCGATCCACGACGACCGCTGGTTCGTGCCGCCCTGGGGCGTGAATGGCGGTGAACCGGGCAAGCGCGCCCGCAAGATCCTCGAAAAGGCGGATGGCACGCAGATCATCATCGCCAACAAGGTCGAGGATGTGGACGTCGAGGTCGATGACCAGCTGCACTTCATCACCTGGGGTGGCGGTGGCTGGGGCGATCCGCTGGAGCGCGATCCGGCGCTGGTCGCGCTGGAGATTGTGCAGGGGCTCGTCACGCCGGAGGGCGCACGCGCTTATGGCGTGGTGGTGGACGCCAGTGGCACCGTTGATGCGGCGGCCACCGAAAAGCTGCGCGCCGAGATGCGTACGACGCGCGGGCCGCTCGCGCTGTTCAACGCCGGGCCGGGCATCGAGACGCTGCGCGCGAATTGCGCCGCGGAAACCGGCCTGCCCGCCCCCGTCCAGCCCGTCTGGAAGCATCTGGAGGCGGCGGAGTGACAGCCATGAACACGGGGGCTTTGCGCGACATTCGGGTCGTCGAACTCGGCCAGCTGCTTGCCGGGCCGTTCTGCGGCCAGCTGCTGGGTGATATGGGCGCCGACGTGATCAAGGTCGAACCGCCGGTCACGGGGGACCCCATGCGTGAATGGGGGCAGGGTGCCGAAAAGGTGCAATGGGAAGTCATTGCCCGCAACAAGCGCTCGGTCAGCGCCAATCTGCGCGTGCCCGAAGGGCAGGCGCTGGTGAAGCGGCTGATCGCCCATGCCGATGTCCTCATCGAGAACTTCAAGCCCGGCACGATGGAGAAATGGGGCCTTGGCCCCGACGTCCTTCTGGCCGAATTCCCCGGTCTCATCATCGCGCGCATGTCCGGCTATGGGCAGACCGGCCCCTATTCGGACCGCGCGGGCTTTGGCGGGATCGGCGAAGCGATGGGCGGCTGGCGCTACATCGTCGGGGAACCGGACCGGCCGCCGAGCCGCATGGGCATCTCGATCGGCGATACGCTGACGGCGACCTATGGCTGCATGGGCGTGCTCGCCGCGCTGCATGAGCGGGAGCGTTCCGGGCGCGGGCAGGTCATCGATGCGGCGCTCTATGAAAGCGTGCTGCAGGTCATGGAAGGGCTCGTGCCCGAATATGACCGCATGGGCCTGATCCGTGAACGGTCCGGCTCGGTGCTGAAGGGCATTGCCCCGTCCAACGTCTACAGCTGCAAGGACGGTGAGTTCATGATCGGCGCCAACAAGGACTCGCTGTGGAAGCGGCTGGCCGAGGCCATGGGCCGTCCCGAACTCGGCGATGATCCGCGCTATGCAACGCATCTGGCGCGCGGCGAAAATCAGGACGAGCTCGACGCCCTCATCAACGACTGGACGAAGACGCTGACCGTTGATGAGGTCGATGCGCTGATGATCGACTATTCGATCCCGGCGGGCCGCGTCTACCGCGCGCCGGACATGATCGCCGACCCGCATTTCCAGGCGCGCGACGCGATCATCGAGGTGGAGACCGAACGCTTCGGGCCGCTCAAGATGCAGTCGAGCTTCCCCAAATTTTCGGCCACCCCCGGCAGCGTTCGGCGCCCGGCGCCGTCCAGGGTGGGGCAGCACAATGCCGAAATCTATGGCGAGCTGCTCGGCCTTGAAGCCGCAGAGCTGGCGGCGATGGCGGACAAGGGGATCATCTGATGGCGCGTCCGGAGGATGATCTCGGGGCCAATTATGCGGGGGCCTTTGATGGCACCCTGCCCTTTGGCGCGCGCCCGGCGCTGATCGTTATCGACCTTGTGGAGGCCTATCTCCAGCCCGGATCGCCGCTTTATGCCGGGATTGAACCCGCGCTCGACAGCGCGGTGCGGCTGGTGGCGGCGGCGCGGGCGGCGGGTATTCCGGTCATCTTCACCAATGTCGCCTATCAGAAGGGGGGCGCCGATGGCGGCGTCTTCTTCCGCAAGATTCCGGCGCTCAAGGTGTTCGAAGAAGGCTCCCCGCTCGGGGCGTTCCCGGCCGTGCTCAGCCCGCAGGTTGGCGATCTCGTCATTACCAAGCGCTATGCCTCGGCCTTTTTCGCGACGCATCTGGCCGCGACGCTGACCGCGCACGGCATCGACACGGTCATGCTGTGCGGCACCTCAACGTCAGGCTGCGTGCGCGCGACCGCGCTCGATGCCTGCCAGCACGGCTTTGTGCCCTATGTCGTCCGCGATGCCTGTGGCGACCGGCACGCTGGCCCGCATGAGGCCAATCTGTTCGACATGCAGGCGAAGTTCGCCGAAGTCGTGAGCGAGGCGCAGGCGATCGACCTGCTCAGGCCAGCACCTTCCCGGGATTGAGAAGCCCCAGCGGATCGAACGCCGCCTTCAGGCGACGCATCGTTGCAATCTCGTCGGCCGAGCGCGAGAGGTGGAGGAAGTCCTTCTTGTGCAGGCCAATGCCATGTTCGGCGGAGATCGACCCGTCGAGCGCGGTCGCGACCTCATAGACAGCCTCCTCGACCGCCAGCAGATCGTCCGGGCCAAAGCCGCCCGCGATCAAATGGACATTGCCGTCGCAGACATGGCCGAAATAGATTTGCGTCGTGCCCGGCCAGCGCGCTTCAAGGGAGGCGGTGCAATTCTCGACAAACGCACCGATGCGGCTCGTCGGCACGCTGATGTCGAAATTGCCGACGGGGTTGAACGCCTGAATGAGTTCACCCCCCATGTCGCGCACCGCCCAGATGGCGCGCGTCTGCTGGACCGACTGGGCGAGCACGGCATCGGCGGCGATGCCCTGTTCAAACGCGGCCTCCAGAAAGGCGGCCAATTCGGCTTCGGCCTGTTCGCCCGAGGACGAGACTTCGGTGATGACATAGCCGCCCGCACCCGGCGCGAGCGGCGGCGGGGCCGCCTGCTTGGCGGCGGCGCGGACATAGAATTCGGGCCACATCACCTCAAAGGCCGACAGGCTGTCGCCCAGCCGTTCGCGCGCTAGCCCGAGAAAGCGCTCGATTGCGGCATAATCGGCAAAGCTGGCGAGCGAGGTTGCGACGCTGCGTGGTTTGGGGGCCATGCGCAGCACGACGCGCGTGATGAGGCCCAACGTCCCTTCGCTGCCGATGAAGACCTGCTTCAGGTCATAGGCGGCGTTGTTCTTGAGCATCTGGTTCATGGAAGAGACGATGGTGCCGTCGGCCAGCACGGCCTCAAGCCCGAGCACCATCGCGCGCGCCATCCCGTATCTGAGGACCCGGTTCCCGCCGGCATTGGTGGAGAGGTTGCCCCCGATCTGGCAGGTGCCGCGCGACCCGATGTCGAGCGGGAAGAGCATGCCCGCGTCGTCCGCCGCGATCTGGATGGCCTCCAGCGGAACGCCCGCCTGCGTGGTCAACGTCTGCGACACTGCGTCGACGGCTTCGATCTTGTTCATCCGCTCCATCGAGATGAGCAGCGCGCCGTCATCGGGCACCGTGCCGCCGGTCAGCCCGGTCAACCCACCCTGCGGGACGACGGGAATGCGGTGTGCCGTTGCGATCCGGAGCGCGTCCGACACCTCCTGCGTGGAGCGCGGCCGGAACAGCGCGAGGGGCCGCACGCCGGGTGCGGCGCGCATCAGCCAGTCGCCGAAATACTTCTCGCTGATCTCGGTCTCGGGCGGATTGTCGGGGAAGGCCGCGACCAAGGCGTCAAGGGCGGATGACATGGTGGCTGACTCTCCCAATTCGTATGTGTCGCGTACTATTGCGCTTCCGCCATTCAAGCCTAAGATGCAAGCCATGATATGGGAAGAGGTGAGGGGCCTTGTCGATGATCGCGTCGACGACGGCTGGTTCAGCGTGGACCGTCGCGCATTCACGGCGCAGGAGGTCTTTGACCTTGAGATGCGGCACGTCTTCGAAGGCGGCTGGGTCTTTCTCGGCATGGCGAGCCAGCTGCCCAACCCGCACGACTATCTGACCACCACCGTCGGGCGCGTGCCCGTGGTCGTCATGCGCGATGGCGAGGGGAAACTCGGCGCCTATATCAACGCCTGCACGCACAAGGGCGCGCTGATCTGTCACAAGCGCACGGGCAGTGGGCGGTTGCATGTCTGCCGCTATCACAGCTGGAGCTTTGACAGTGCGGGCAGGAATGTCGCGGTCAAGGCGATGAAGGACGGCGCCTACTCGGACGCATTCAAGGCGTTTGACCGCAACCTTGTCCGCCTTGCCGCCTTCGCCGATTATCGCGGCTTCCTGTTCGGCAGTCTGGTTGAGACCTGTTCGATCGAAGAGCATCTGGGTGAGGCGCGCCACATGCTCGACCTTGCCGCCGATCAGGGCGAGGACGGGCTGGAACTGGTGCCGGGCGAAGTCATCTTCACCTATGACGGCAACTGGAAACTCCAGCTCGAAAACTGCGCCGACGCCTATCACTTCACCTCCGCGCATCCGTCCTATCTCCAGCTCGTCGAGAAGCGCAGGCGCGAGGAGAAGGCCAATTCGGTCAAGTCGGTCTGGGGCGAGAATTCGGCCTGGAGCGAGATGACCGAGGGCGTCACCGGCGGCACCTACGCCTTTGAGCAGGGCCATGTCGTCAACTGGCAGATCATCCCCTTGAGCGACACCGTGCCGCTGGCCGACCGTGCCGAGATCCTCGCCGCGCGCCACGGCGAGAAGCGCCGCGACTGGATGGTCAATATGCGCAACGTGACGATCTTTCCCAACATGCAGATCGCCGAGAATGCGTCGAGCCAGCTGCGCATCATCCGGCCCATTGCGCCGGGCCTGACCGAGATGCGCACCTTCTGCATCGCACCCAAGGGGGAAAGCGCCGAAGCGCGGCGGATGCGCATCCGCAATTATGAGGATTTCTTCAATCCGACCGGCATGGCGACACCCGATGACACGATCTGCTACGCCGATTGTCAGGATGGCCACGCGAACCCGATGCAGTCTTGGATTCTCGGCTATTCCCGCGGCATGACGAGCGTGCAGCAAGGCGCGGATGAATTCGCCGAAGTGCTCGACATGACGCCTGACCGCAGCCAGCCCTGCGGATCGCAGCTCTGCGACGAAACGCTGTTCCACAGTTACTACCGCGCCTGGCTCGGGCGGCTGAAGGCCGGCATGGAGCGCGACGCATGATCACGCGCGCTGAGGCGGAAGACCTGATCGCCCGCGAAAGTCTGGCGCTCGACCGGCGGGACTGGGACGGGTGGCTGTCGCTCTTCACCGAGGACTGTTCCTACTGGATGCCCGCCTGGCGCGACGAGGAAAACCCGACCGAAGACCCGCAGAGCGAGCTGTCGCTGATCTGGTATCAGGGGCGGCACAATCTGGAAGACCGCGTGTGGCGCGTGAAGTCGGGCCTGTCGGTCGCGTCGGTGCCGCTCATGCGGACCTCGCACCATGTGTCCAACATATTGGTCGAGGGTGCGGACCGCGTGGCGGCGAGCTTTGCGGTCCATGTCCACAATGCGAAGCGTCGGGCGGACCATGTCTTCTTCGGGCGCTACGAATACCGTCTCGTGCGCGAGGGCGATGCGCTGAAGATTGCCGAGAAGAAGATCCTGCTGATGAACGATTACATCCCGGCGGTGGCTGATTTTTATATGCTGTGAGTGGCGCAGCCAAGTGCGCCTTCAAACACCCGTCGCCCCGTGCTTGACACGGGGCTGGGCTAAGCTCCGTCCGATCTAAGTCCTCCGCTTGCCAGACACCTTCCCGTCCGGACGTCTCGCAATCCGGGCACCATGCCCAGCAGCAAAGCACCAGAAAAGCCAAGCCCCGTGTCAAGCACGGGGCGACCGAGACTCTGATGACGTTGGAGCGGCCCCCAGCCACCTGCATTGGTATTCACACCCCTTGAGATAGGCGGCGCGGACGCTAGGCTCATGGTGCGCCGCACAAATGGCGCCGGAGGATCGGGGATGAAGACAAGTGCGGACCTGCGCGCGCGCCTGAAGGCGCTGCATCGCCAGACGGCGGAGACGCCGATCTTCAATCCCGTCTTTCAGCTGAGTCTCGATCTCTCGCGCGAGATTGAGAATGGCGGCCTTGACCTGACGGGCGTCGGTGCGCTTGTCGATGAGCTGGAGTGCGAGGCGCTCGAAAGCCGCGCCAGCCATGTCCGCGATCTGCTCACGCCGGTCGCACAGCCCGCCAACCTTGCCCGCCTGCGCGAGATGGTGACGGCGACCGCGACCGACTTTGACAGCTTTGCCGCGCGCTGGTCCCGTCCGTTGCTCCACGCCGTCTTTACCGCGCACCCGACCTTCCTGCTGACCCCGGCGCAGAGCGACGCGATTGCCGAGGCCGTCGCGAGCGAGGGGGGCGGGGCGGTCTGCGCCGCCAGCCGCAATCGTCCCGCGATCACGCTCGATTTCGAACATGAGGAGGCGATGGCCGCCATCGGCCGGGCGGCACAGGCGCGCGATGCGCTGACCGGTGTCGTGCTTGAGGTTGCGGCCGCCAAATGGCCCGACCGCTGGACCGCCCTCCTGCCGCAGCCCTACCGGCTTGCGACCTGGGTCGGCTATGACATGGACGGCCGCACCGATATCGGCTGGTCGACCTCGCTGCGCTATCGCCTGATGGAAAAGGCGCTGCGCCTGTCCGGCTATGCAACCAAGCTTTCGGCGATTGATCCGGTTCACCCGCTCATCGACACGCTACGCGGGGCCGAGACGCACAGCAGGGAGATGGCGGAGCGCTTTGCCCGCGATCTCTCGACGCCCGACGCGCTGTCGGACGCCGCCAACGCGCTAACGGCGGCGCATCCGGACAAGATCATCACGCTCACGCCGCTGATCGACCAGCTTGTCGCCGAGGCGAAAGGCGCCGCGCCCGACGCGGCCAAGGCGCTCCTCGTCCTTGCGTCGGCCATGCGTGCCGACGGTCTCGGCATGGGCTGGGTGCATTTCCGTGTGAACACGTCGCAGCTGCACAACGCCATTCGCCGCCGGATCGACCCGGACAATACGCTCGATCTGGGCAGCCGCACCGCGCTTCAGAAGGTGCGCGCCCTGCTGGAGGGCGTGACACCGCTGCGCTCCAACTTTGCCGCCCTCGCGATTGAGAGCACGACCGCGCTGCGGCAGTTCCTCGCCATGGTGCAGATCCTGCATCACGTCGATGGCGACGCGCCGATCCGGATGCTGATCGCGGAGTGCGAGCAGCCGCAGACCGTGCTCGCCGCGCTCTATTTCGCGAAGCTCTTCGGCATTGACGACAAGGTCGATGTCTCGCCTTTGTTCGAGACCGAAAGCGCGATGGAACATGGCGCGCGCTTCCTCGACGCGATGCTCGCCGAGCCGACCTATCAGGCCTATGCCCGCACACGGGGCCGTGTCTCGATCCAGACCGGCTTTTCGGATGCGGGCCGGTTCGTGGGGCAATTGCCCGCCGCGCTCGCGATTGAACGCCTGCACGGGCGCCTTGCGCGCATCATGGCACGGCATGGGCTGACCGATGTCGCCGCCCTCATCTTCAACACGCATGGCGAGTCGATGGGCCGCGGCGCGCATCCGGTGAGCATTGCCGACCGGATGCGCTATCCGATGAGTGACTGGGCGCGGCAGCAATTTGCGGCCAATGGCATCGCCACCGAGCTGGAGGCGAGCTTTCAGGGGGGCGATGGCTATCTGCTGTTCCGCAACCCCGCACTGGCGCTCGCGACGCTCACGCGCATTGCCGAGGCGGAGCTGACGCCGCTCCCGGTCGGTGAAGACCCCTTCTACACGCGCACCGACATCAGCCTCGATTTCTATCGCGGCATCCGACGCGTCCAGCGCGAGCATCTGGAATCGCGCACCTATGCCCGGGCGGTGACGGCGTTCGGGCTGGGTCTCCTCAATGAGACCGGCAGCCGCAAATCGCGTCGCCAGTCGGACCTCGCGGCCGACCGCGAGATGAGCCTTCGGCAGATCCGCGCGATCCCGCACAATGCGATCCTCCAGCAGCTCGGCTATCCGGTGAATGTGATCGCGGGCGTCGGCACGGCGGCGGGCGAGGATCTGGAAGGCGTGGCTGAAGTGCTGGCCAATTCGCGGCGCGGCCGTGCGCTCGTGCGGATGCTGCGCGCCTCGGACCGGCTGGCCAGCATCAAGTCGGTCGCGGCCTATGGGGAGCTGTTCAACTCGGCCTATTGGGCGAGCCGCCCCTATCGCGGGACGGAGACGGCGCTCGAACCGGCCTGCCTGTCGCTGGCCGAACATCTGACCAAGGATGACCGCACCGGCGTGTTCCGGCGGCTGGCCTCACGGTTGCGCGTGGATGGCTTGAAGCTTCACCGCCTGCTGGATCGCCTGCCCAAGGATGAGACGGCGAACAATGGCGCGCGCGAAGATGTCCGCCGCTCGCTCGGCGCGCTTCATGCGCTGCGCCTTGCCCTGATGCAGCACATGTTCCTGAAAGCTGTGCAGATCCCCGTTTTCTCCCGCTCCAACGACATCAGCCGTGACGATGTGCTCGAAATGGTCTTCACCCTGCGGATCGACGATGCGCTTGCCCAGTTGCGGCGTGCGTTTCCGGTCTCGGCGCCAAGCATCGACGATTTCGCGGTGAACGAGCCGACCGACTATCCCGATGGCGACGGGCAGGCCTATGCCGGCATCCAGTCCGCCTATATCGCACCGATTGAGCAGGCCTATGCGCTGTGCCTGCGGATCGGAACGGCAATTGCCAACCACTTCGGGGCGCATGGGTAGGACATTTGTCCTCCCCATCTGCTCGCCCTGAGCTTGTCGAGCCGAAGGCGACCGAAGGTCAACGGTGGTTCTTTCTGGACCCAGAGCTTCGAGGAACTGTAAGGGCGGTCCTTCGACAAGCTCAGCACAAACGGAGAGTTGTTTTGTAATTGCCGTTGTCCAAGAACGATTGCAAACTTCGGACTTGATCAGGGGGTGATGCATGCTCGTTTTTTGGTGGCAAGGTAAAGGCTATTTCACGTTTCTAATTGGCCTTGCCTCATTGGCCGCATTTGGAGTGCTGCAAGCCGCTGCTGAACCGTATGTTCCGGATGAACCTTGGTATTGGGGATTGGCATTTGGCGTTGCAGCCGTCCTGAATTGGATGAAGGGATCAGCGCTTAACCAAAAACGAATTGAGCGACGCCAGCCGACGACAATTCGTTCGAGATTGTTTTACAACGCGGTGCACCGGTCGATGTCCCTGCCGATGGAAACCTTCTCCATTGTCTTCGGCTTGATCGGGCTCGTGCTCGTCGTGCAAAGTCTGCGCGCAATCTAATCCACCATCACCTCAACCAAAGTCGGCCCATCCGCCGCGAACGATTGCGCCAGCGCCGCATCCAGATCATCGCCAGTGGACACGCGCACGCCCGGAACACCCTGCCCGTGCGCGATGGGGACGAAGTCGAGGCCGGACAGGTCGGTCCCAACGGTCTGCTGCAGGCCGAACACGCGGCCGAAGTTGATCAGCGCTTCATAGCCGCCATTGTTCACGATGATGAAGCTGATGGGCAGGCGCAGTTGGGCGGCGGTCCAAAGCCCTTGGATGGCATACATCGAAGAGCCGTCGCCGAGCAGGCAGATGACTTTCTCGCCCGGACGTCCGAGTGCGACGCCGATGCTGGCGGGGAGGCCGTGGCCGAGGCCGCCGCTGGCGCAGGTGTAGAAGGTGTCTGGCTCCAGGATCGGCAAATGGTCGTGCATCGGCCCGCGCGTGCTGGGTGCTTCCTCCACGATGATGCTTCCCTTGGGGCGGAGGGCGGCCATGCGCTGCATGAGGTAGGCATCGGTCAGCGGCATCGCCGGGAGTGGCGGGAAGGCCGCGCGTGGAGCAGGGGCGGTGCGTGCGACAGGATTGGGCCCCGCGAGCAAGTCGGTGAGCGCGGGCTTCAAGGACGATACGATCGACGTCCCCGTCGGCACCCAGCTCGCCATGTTGGGATCATCGACGATCTGGAACAGCTTCGCGCCTTCGGGCACGTGCGGGCCAAAGCCTTCGACATGATAGATGAAGGTCGGCGCGCCGAGGACGAGGATCAGGTCATGGCCGGCAAGGCTTTCGACAATCGGTTCGCGCCCCGCCGTCAGAAAGCCCTGGAACAGCGGATGGTCCTCGGGAAAACCTGCCCGCGCGGCCATGGGTGCGACCCAGACGGCGGCCTTGTGCCGCTCGGCGAGTGACACGGTTTCATTCCAGCAATCATCGCGGCTGACCCCCGCGCCGACGACGATGGCGGGGTTGCGCGCAGTCGCGAGCGCGTCGGCCAGCGCGCCCAGCATGGCCGCATCGCCGCGCATCTTTTGCGAGACTGTCGTGATCTCCAGCGGGTCGCACGGCTTGTCCCAGTCATCGACCGGCACCGAGACGAAGGTCGGGCCGCACGGCGCCTGCATCGCGATGTGATAGGCGCGCGCAATGGCGGCAGGCACATCCTCGGCGCGCGCGGGCTCAATCGACCATTTGACATAAGGACGCGGAAACTCGCTTGCCCGCTCGGCGAAGAGGAACGGCTCAAAAGGCAGGATCGACCGCGCCTGCTGTCCTGCGGTGACGACGAGCGGCGTCTGGTTCTTGAAGGCGGTGAACAGGTTGCCGAGCGCATGGCCGACGCCCGCTGCGGAATGGAGATTGACCATCGCCGCATTGCGCGTCGCCTGCGCATAGCCATCCGCCATGCCGACCACGACCGATTCCTGCAGGCCGAGGATGTAACGGAAATCCTCCGGGAAATTGCGGAACATCGGCAGTTCGGTCGAGCCGGGATTGCCGAAGATCGTCTTCATGCCAACCCGGCGCATGAACTCGATGGTGGCGTCGCGAACGGTGGTCATGGGGCAGTCGATCCTCTCTTCGGGCCTGATGGCATGATGTGCGCCGCTCTGCCAGTTTGAACCCGGAAAGTTTCACGCGGAGACGCGGAGGCGCGGAGAAGGGAACCAACTGTGTGCTCCGGACTTGATCCGGAGCCTAGGGGTGAATCGCTGCAACTTTGGTCCCTCGACTTCGCTCGGGACGAACAGAAATTTGTTCCTCCTCCGCGTCTCCGCGTGAACGTGTCTGTTGTGAAGCAGGTGGCCCTAGGCTCCGGATCAAGTCCGGAGCACAGCTCGGGGGAGCCCTGCGTTCTTTGCGTCTCCGCGCGAATCCCGCAAACCTAGCCTTTCCGCCCGACTCGCCCTATATGCGCGGCCATGCAGATTCCCGGACATATCGATCCCGTCGCGGTGCCGCGCGCGCCCACCTTGCGCGAAGACGGCCGCGTGGACCTTGTCGGCCTGTCGAAGGACCAGATCCGCGCCGAGCTTCTGGCGGCGGGCCTTGACCTCAAAGCGGCCAAGCTGCGTGCCAAGCAGATCTGGCACTGGGTCTATAATCGCGGCGCGACCGACTTTGCGCAGATGACCGATATTGCCAAGGCGCAGCATCCGTTTCTGGCGGAGCATTTCGTCATCGGCCGTCCCGAAGTGGTCGAGGCACAGGTCTCGTCCGACGGGACGCGCAAGTGGCTGCTGCGCGCGCCCGATGCGCAGGACTATGAGATGGTCTTCATCCCCGATGCGGATCGCGGGACGCTGTGCGTGTCCTCGCAGGTTGGCTGCACGCTCAACTGCCGCTTCTGCCACACGGGCACGATGCGGCTGGTGCGCAACCTGACGGCGAGCGAGATCGTCGGGCAGGTCATGCTCGCGCGCGATGCGCTCGGCGAATGGCCGTCGCAGCCCGAAGGCCGGATGCTCACCAACATCGTCATGATGGGCATGGGCGAGCCGCTCTACAATTTCGAGAATGTGCGCGATGCGCTGAAGATCGTGATGGACGGGGATGGCCTTGCGCTCTCCAAGCGGCGCATCACGCTCTCCACTTCAGGCGTCGTGCCGATGATGGAGCGCGCAGGCGCGGAGATCGGCGTCAACCTCGCCGTCTCGCTCCATGCGGTCACCAAGGAAATCCGCGACGAGATCGTGCCGATCAACCGCAAATACGGGATTGAGGAACTGCTGCAGGCCTGCGCCGACTATCCCGGCGTCAACAATGCGCGGCGCATCACCTTTGAGTATGTCATGCTCAAGGACAAGAATGACAGCGATGACGATGCACGGGAGCTGGTGCGTCTCATCAAGAAGTACCGCCTGCCTGCCAAGGTGAACCTCATTCCGTTCAACCCCTGGCCCGGCGCGCCCTATGACACCTCGACGCCGGAGCGCGTCCGGTCCTTTTCCAACATCGTGTTTGAAGCGGGCATCTCCGCGCCGGTGCGCACGCCGCGCGGCCGCGACATCGATGCCGCCTGCGGGCAGCTGAAGACCAGCTCCGAAAAGAAGTCGCGCGCTGAGCTTGACCGGTTGGCGGAAGAGAAGTTGGCGGCGCTGGGTTAGGGTCGCGCGGAGACGCGGAGTCGTCTCTTTTCCGTTCGTCCCGAGCGAAGTCGAGGGACTGTCTTTGGAGCGATCCACCCCCGGGCTCCGGCTCAAGGGCGGAGCAAGTTCTTGTTTCCCTTTGCCGCGCCTCTGCGTGATCCCTTAACCTCGGTGCCCGCAGCCGGGCTTGCATCGCGGATCATGTCCCCGCACACTCCCCCAAATAGTCAGGGGGAGGATGAGGATGGCGAACGCAGGGGCCCATGCGGCCGGGGGCGGCCTGCCCAAGCGCTACATCGTTGCGGGGATGTGCTTTCTTGCAACGTTCATCTGCTACATTGACCGGGTCAACATCTCGGTCGCGATCATCCCGATGGCCGAGGAATTTGGCTGGTCGGCGACGACCAAGGGTCTTGTCCTCTCCTCCTTCTTCATCGGCTATCTGGCGGCGATGGTGCCGGCCGGATGGCTCGCCAACCGCTATGGCGGAAAGCTGCTGCTCGGCATCGCGCTGATCGGCTGGTCGATCTTCACCTTCCTGACGCCGGTGGCGGCGGGTCTCTCCTTTGCGGCGCTGATCGTCACCCGCGTGCTGATGGGCGTGGGGGAGGCGGCGAGCTTTCCCGCCGTGTACAACCTTCTGGCGCGCTGGTTTCCCAAGGCTGAAAAATCGCGCGCCGCAGCCATCAACCTTACCGGCATTCCTCTGGGGACCGTCTTTGCGCTCTCGCTGACCGGCTGGCTTATCGCGAACCATGGCTGGCAGAGCGTCTTTTATGTGTTCGGTATCCTGGGTGTTGCCTTTGCGGTCCTCTGGCTGTTGGTCATTCACCCGCGCCCGTCGGTGCACCCCGGCCTCTCGGCGGCGGAGCGCGCGCATCTGGCGCATCTCGATGACGAGATCGGCGCCGGGCAAAGTGACATCCCTTGGCGCAAGCTGTTCTCGCACTCGGCGGTCTGGGCGCTTATCGTCAATCACTTCTGCGCCAACTGGACGCTCTATCTCTTCCTCACCTGGCTGCCGAGCTACTTCCGCGATGTGCAGCATCTGTCGATTGCCAGCTCGGGGCTGTTCGCGGTGGGGCCATGGGTCAGCCAGTTCGTCGCGGGCAATCTGAGCGCGCAGGTGGCGGACCGGTGGATTGCGCGCGGGGCAGATGTCACGCGCGTCCGCAAGGTCATGCAGTGCGGCGGCCTGCTCGGCGGTGCTGTGTTCCTGCTGCTTGCCGCGCAAGCGACGACGCCGGGCATGGCCCTGTTCACGCTGTGCGCGGCGCTGGGTATCGGGTCGATGTGCTGGGCAGGCTTTGCCACCAACCACCTTGATATCGCGCCGCGCCATGCGGACGTGCTGTTCAGCATCAGCAATATCGGGGGCACGCTGCCGGGCGTCTTCGGTGTCGCATTGACGGGACTTCTCGTCGATCTGACGGGCGGCTATACCGCGACCTTCTTCGTCGCGGCGGGCATCAACGTGGTCGGGGCGATCATCTGGCTCCTGTTCGGAACCGGCAAGCGCATTCTGGACTAGGTGCGGCTGGCCATCGCCTGGGCTGCGGCCACGCCGCTCGCCCAGGCCCATTGGAAATTGTAGCCGCCGAGCCAGCCGGTGACGTCCACCGCCTCCCCGATCACGTAGAGGCCGGGCACCTTGGCGGCCTCCATCGTCTTGGAGGAGAGTTCGGCGGTGCTGACGCCGCCTATCGTGACTTCGGCCTTGGCAAAGCCTTCGGTGCCATTGGGGTGGAAGGCCCAGTCGGCAAGGCGGCGCTCAATCTGATCGAGCATCGGGTCCTTCATCTCGACGAGTTCGAGGAGGCCCCAGTCAACATCCTCGCCACTGACCTTGCCCGACAGCGCAAAGGCCAGCCGGTCGGGCAGATGGCTGGCGAGCGTGGTGCGCAGCGTCTGGCGCGGGCGTTCGCGCTTGAGCTGCTTCAGCCAGTCCCGCGGCGCGTCGGGCAGGAAGTTGATGCCCACGGCCTCGCCATGCCGCCAGTAAGAGGAGACCTGCAGAATTGCGGGGCCAGACAGGCCGCGATGCGTGAAGAGTGCGGCCTCGCGGAACTTTGTCTTGCCGGTGCGGGCCACCACCTCGGCCGAGACGCCAGAGAGCGTGCGGAATAGCGTTTCCTCCCCGCCCAGCGTAAAGGGCACCAGCGCAGGGCGCGGCTCCACGACCTTCAGCCCGAAGCGGCGGGCAATGTCATAGGCGATGCCCGTCGCGCCCATTTGCGGGATGGAGGGGCCGCCGGTCGCGACGACAAGGGCGGGTGCCTGCGCGCCGCCGGCCCGGAACAGGCCATCGGCATGGCCGATCTCGCCAATGTCGGTTGAAAAGGCAAAGTCGACGCCGCCCTTGGCGCATTCATCCATCAGCATCGCGACGATCTGCTTCGCAGAGCCATCGCAGAAGAGCTGGCCGAGCGTCTTTTCATGCCAGGCGATGCCATAGCTGTCGACGAGCGCGATGAAGTCCGCCGGGCGATAGCGGCCAAGCGCCGACTTTGCGAAATGCGGGTTGGCGGACAGGAACCGCTCGGCGGTCGCGTTCACATTGGTGAAGTTGCAGCGCCCGCCGCCCGAAATGAGGATCTTCTTTCCCGGCGCATCGGCATGGTCGATGACGAGGACGCGCTTTCCCGCTTGGCCGGCGCGGGCGGCGCACATCAGCCCCGCCCCGCCTGCGCCGAGGATGATGACGTCGTATCGAGGGGAAGCCGTGTTCATCGCGTCGCCCTAGAGCAACAAGCCGTGCGCGACAAACGACGGATTGATGGACGTTGTGATCTGCCCCCTTGCATCGTCGCCATTGCTGCTGAAAACTGGACCAATGTGGTTGCTCCTGAAACTGCTCGCCCGCACAATCATTCACGGACGGCTGACGCTGGTTGAAGCAAATGGAACGCGCCACAGCTTCGGCGCGCCGCACCCCGACTATCCCGATGTCGTCATGCGCTTTGCAGATGCGGGCGTGGCTGGCGCGATCATGCGCAATCCCCGGCTCGGCTTTGGCGAGGCATGGCTTGATGGACGCATCATCTTTGACCAGGGCGACATCGCGTCGTTCCTGACGCTGTTTCGCAAGAACGCGTCATGGGAAAAGGGTGGCGAAGGCCTGAAGCCCAAGGCCGCGTGGCGGCGCGGGTTCAATGCGATTGTCGGGCGGATCGACCGGATCAACTGGGAACGCAAATCGAAGCGCAATGTCGCGCATCATTATGATCTGGATGACCGGCTGTTCGATCTCTTCCTCGATGCCGACCGGCAGTATAGCTGTGCCTATTTCACCGATCCCGCGAACAGCCTTGATCAGGCGCAGGCCGACAAGAAGGCGCATATTGCCGCCAAGCTCGCGCTGACGGCCGGGCAGCGCGTGCTCGACATTGGCTGCGGCTGGGGTGGCATGGCGCTCTATCTCAACCGGGTGGCGGATGTGGACGTGCTGGGCATCACCTTGTCCGAAGAGCAGCTGAAGGTTGCGCGGCAACGGGCGGCGGACGCGGGCGTGTCGGATCGGGTGAGGTTCGAGCTGATCGACTATCGCGCTGTCGAGGGGCAGTTCGACCGGATCGTTTCGGTCGGCATGTTCGAACATGTGGGGCCCCGCAATTACCGGACCTTTTTTGCCAAGGCGAAGGCGCTGCTGTCCGACGACGGGGTCATGCTGCTTCACACGATCGGACGGATGGGCAAGCCGGGGACGACCGATCCGTTCACCGCCAAATACATTTTCCCCGGCGGGTACAACCCCTCCCTCTCCGAAGTGGTGGCGGCGAGCGAGCGGGTGCGCCTGATCCTGACCGACTGCGAGATCCTGCGGCTCCATTACGCGCACACGCTCGACATCTGGCTTGAGCGGACCAATACCGCGCGCGACCGGATCGTGGAACTCTATGACGAGCGCTTCTTCCGCCTGTGGCAATTCTATCTGGCGGGGGCGTCCGGTGCGTTCCGTTATGGCGGGCTCGTCAACTTCCAGTTGCAATATGCCAAGAACCGCCATGCGCTTCCCATCACGCGCGATTATCTGGCCGAGACCGAAGCGCGCTACCGGCTTGCCTTTCCGGGGTGAGTGAACGACACTCGCGCCTTCCAACGGGAGGGGCCGATGCCAAATCCGGGCACCAGCAAAGACGGCAAGATCTTCCGGCACAGGCTGTCGACGCGGCTGTGGCACTGGATCAATGCCGTCACCGTCTTTGTGATGCTGATGTCGGGCCTAACCATCTCCAACGCGCATCCGCGCCTCTATTGGGGACACTATGGCGCGAACTTCGACAAGGCGTGGCTGACGCTGCCGCACTTCCCGGGCTGGGCGACGATCCCGACCGGCTATAATCTCGCGCTCGCCCGGCAATGGCATTTCGCCTTTGCCTGGGTGCTGGCTTTCGGTCTTCTCTTCTACATGGTGCGGTCGTTGTGGAACGGGCATTTCCGCCGCGACATCGCGCTGAGCGCGAGAGAAGTGGCGCCGGCGCACCTGATCGCGGATGTGAAGCAGCATCTGCGCCTTGACTTTGAAACGCCGGGCGGCGGCTACAACCCGCTGCAGAAGATCGCTTATTCGGCGGTGCTGTTCGTCCTGCTGCCGGGCCTCATCCTGACCGGCCTGACGCTCTCGCCGGGGATGAATGCCGTTCTGCCGTGGCTGCTGGATGTCTTTGGCGGGCGGCAGTCGGCCCGATCGATCCACTTCCTCTGTGCAGGCGGGATGGCCGCCTTCATCGTCATCCATCTGCTGCTGGTGCTGGCTGCCGGCCCGATCAATGAGGTTCGTTCGATGATCACCGGCTGGTTCCGGGTGAAGGGAGGCCGCGCATGATTCTGACCCGGCGGAACATGCTGGTCACCGCAGGCGCGGGGCTGGTCGCGGGCTGCGACCGGCTTGGCCAGAGCCCGACCTTCCAGAAGGTGCTGGGCCTTGGCGAGGCGGGCAATTTCGCAATCCAGCGGTCGCTGCAGCAGCGGGCGGCGCTGGCACCCGAATTTGACCGTACACAGATTTCACCCATCTTCCGCGCCAATGGCACGCATCTGCCGGCGGGTGAGGGATATGCCCGGCATATCGCGGAAAAGTTCGTCAACTGGCGCGTGCAGGTGGACGGGCTCGTCGCGCGACCGCTCGCGCTTTCCCCGGCGCAGCTCCGGCAGATGCCCAAGCGGACGCAGATCACGCGGCACGACTGTGTCGAGGGGTGGAGTGCGATCGGCGAGTGGACGGGCACGCCGCTCAAGCTCTTGCTCGATGCCGCCGGGCTAAAGCCACAGGCGCGCTATCTGGTGTTTCACTGCGCCGACCGGATGGGCAATGGTGAGATGTACTATGAGAGCATCGACCTCATCGATGCGCTCCATCCCCAGACCATCCTTGCCTGGGCGCTCAACGGGAAGGAGCTGGGCGTCGGCAATGGCGCCCCCGTGCGGCTGCGCGTGGAGCGGCAGCTTGGCTACAAGCAGGCCAAATATGTCGAGCGGATCGAAGCCGTGGCAGACCTCGCCACCATCCGGGGCGGCAAGGGGGGCTATTGGGAGGATGGCCACGGCTACCAATGGTATGCCGGGATCTGACCCGCACCCGTCGCACGGGCGCGGGCCGATATGTCCGCTTCAGTTGCGCTTCTTCGCTTTCCACGCCGCGCGCATCTTCTCACGGGCAGCCTGACGTTCGGCGTCGCTGATCGTGCCGTCCTTGTTGGTGTCCACGCGGTCAAAGCGGGCGAGCGCGGCGGCGGTTGCCTCGGCCTCGGTCACCTTCCCGTCCTTATTGGCATCGGCCATCGTGAACATGCGGGCTTCCATGCCGCCCATACCGCCATGTTCCATGCGCATCATCTTCATGCCGCCATGGCCGCCCATGGGCGGCGGCGGCGCTGCCTCACCCGGCGGGGGCGGAGGCATGTCGCCACCCATCATGTGCTGGTGATGGGCGTCAAATTCGGCGCGGCTGATGCTGCCATCCTTGTCGGTGTCGATCTTGGCGAACATCTCGTCCTGCATCTTGGCCATGTGCGCGGTGCGTCCCGCGTCGATCTCGGCCTGCGTGACAGCACCGTCCTTGTTGCTGTCCATTTCGGCAAAATGTGCCTTCACCTGCGCCGTCACATCGGCGCGCGTCATGGGCGTGCGCTTCATCGGCGCGGGCGGGGTGGCCGTGGCGTCATGCCCGGCATGATCCATGCCTTGCGCAAGGAGAGGCGCGCCTCCCAAAAAGGCCAATCCGGCCAGCAGCAGTGCCTTTTTCATCGATCTGTCTCCATTTCCGGATGCGGGGGTCTCGGTCGGTTTCGATCCGGCCACATCCTTCTAATCTCTGGATTATTGCACATGGCTGAATGGGTGATGCAAGGGGTGGATGCCGCGACATTGCTCTGGCGGGCTGCATGCGCTACAGCGGCTGCGCGCCCCGGCAGCCGCGCGGACAGTCCGTTCCGCCCGCCGGGGTTTCGCGCTTTTGATCAAAGTCAGGACTGTCGAATGACCCGTCGCCGCCAGATTTACGAAGGCAAAGCCAAGATCCTCTACGAAGGACCGGAGCCGGGAACGCTGATCCAGTATTTCAAGGATGATGCGACCGCGTTCAACGCCCAGAAAAAGGGCACGATCAACGGCAAGGGCGTCATCAACAACCGGATTTCGGAGCACGTCTTCACCCTGCTCGGCCATATCGGCATCCCGACGCACTTCATCAAGCGGCTCAACATGCGCGAACAGCTCGTCCGCCAGGTCGAGATCGTCCCGATTGAGGTCGTGGTCCGCAATGTCGCGGCGGGTTCCCTGTCAAAGCGCTATGGCATTGAGGAAGGCACGCCGCTCAGCCGCACGATCCTTGAATATTATTACAAGGACGATGCGCTTGGCGATCCGCTGATCACCGAAGAGCATATCGCCTGCTTCGGCTGGGCGAGCCAGGAAGAGATCCACGAGATTGCCGACATGGCGATCCGCATCAACGATTTCATGTCGGGGCTGTTTGCGGGCATCGGCATCCGTCTGGTCGACTTCAAGCTCGAATTCGGCCGGGTGTGGGAAAATGACTATTCCCGCATCATCCTTGCCGACGAGATCAGCCCCGATGGCTGCCGCCTGTGGGACATGGCTTCGGGCGAAAAGCTCGACAAGGACCGCTTCCGCCGCGACCTCGGTGGAGAAGTCGAGGCCTATCAGGAAGTTGCCCGTCGTCTGGGTCTCCTCCCCGAAGGCTCCGACAATGCGGTTCTCGATCTCGAAACGCACCGGAAGAAGTTGCGCGACTAAGCGCGCGGTCAACCTTTTCTAAACCATGGCGGACCTAGTCTGGCGTCTTTTCCGATGGAGGCGCCAGAAGGATGGCCAGCTTTTATCAGACCGGCGAGGATGTCGCCCTTGAAGCACCGCGGCGGGCGGAGCGCATTGCCGTGCGCATGCAGGCGAGCCTGCGCGAACCCAGCTTCAGCAAGTTCGATGTCATGGTCAGCGACCTGTCGACCGACGGGTTCCGCTGCGAGACGCATTACCGCATCACGCCCGGCACAGTGGTCTGGCTGACCATCCCGGGGCTGTCCGCGCTGGAAAGCCGCGTCGTCTGGGCCAATGGCAAAGCCTATGGCTGCGCCTTTACGCAGCCGCTCCATGTGGCCGTCATGGAACATGTCGCGCGGATGCACCCGGCCCCGCGCGGCTGAACCCGAAAGCGGTTACTGCTGGTAGGACGGCTGCGCCTGCGGGGCGAGATCGGCTTCCGCATCCGGCGTCTGTGTCGAGGAAATGCCCCCGATGCGGCGGAAGATATAGGCATAGAGCTCGGGCTGGTTGAGGACGATCTCTGTCTTCGCCTGCGCCAGCACGGGGATGCCCTGACTGGAAATCTGTGCAATCCGCAGTGCGATCTGGCTGCCCTTCCCGTCCGGAAGAACAAGCGCATAGAAGCGGAGGTCCGTCCCGGTGTCTGCGCCCTTGTCGCCCGACTTGCCGCGGATGCCCCGGATCTGGCCCGTTGCGCGGTCGATGACGTCAAGCTTGTAGCCGGCTTCCCGGAAGACGGCGACCGTCCGGTCGAAGGTTGCCTCGATCGGCTGCGCGTAGTGGCTCCGCTGATAGCTGGCATCCACATTGAAGACAGAGCGGTCGGGCTGCATCGGCTCGGTGCGGGCGCACCCGGTCGCGAGCGTCAGCGCCACTAAGCCTGCGAGAATTTTCAGCTTGGTCATCGGACACTCCTTTTGTTGAGGGAAGGTTAGGAATCCGATCTCCGCCTGTCTATGCGATCGGGCCGGATCGGCAGCGATTGTCCGATAATCGAGGCAAATTCCACCAGACCGGCGCGGCATCGACCGCAGGGCGCCTCCGTTTTGGAGCGGGCATAAACACCATCTTATGATTTCCGGCCTAGCCGAGGCGCGGACAAGGAAATGAGAACAAATTTAAGACTATTCTTCAAAGGTTTGTCGACACCAAAGAGTGTCGTCACGCCACGCAAACGGGTCGCGTCATGGTAAATCATTTTTCTCCGGCGGGCGTCGTCGCGCGACGACTGGCGGTAAAACTTGATCCCGATGACCTGCGGTTGATCGCTTCGCTCTATTTCGGAGGTGTTCAGCGCGCAGATGACCTTCGCACGGCGTTGGGCCTGTCGCGCCTGACCTTCCACCTGCGCGTCCGGCGACTGAAACGGGCGGGCATATTCGCGGGTGCCCCCGATGCGGTCGAGATGGATATGCACAATCTCAACCTCACCCTTGCGGCCCGACGCAAGCTGTTTGCGCTCGAAAGCGAGATCCGCGCAGCGGGTCTCTATGACGGGCGGCTGCACGGCGAGGGAACAGGACTCTCTGCGGATCGGTTATCGCCTTGGAATTGAGGCGCTGTCGAACACGTTCCACCAGAATATTTAGGCGAATGAGCACGCAATGGGTCAAATGAGTCAAGGTTTGTTGGAGGTGGAGCAGGCGTTCCGCTTGCGCGTGATGACGCCCGAATTTGAGATCATCCTGCGGCTTTACGAACGGGGCCCGACAGCATCGGCCGCGTTGCGATCTGCCTCGCGTGCCTCGTCGGCCGCGTTCAGCCTGATCCTGAAACGCCTGGTTGGTGCCGACATTCTGAGGGTCGAACATGACGCCGTTGACCGGCGCGTGCGCAAATATGACCTGACCCCTTGGGCGCGCGACGTGGTGGATACGTACGCGCGGACCCTGGCAGCGGGGACCGCACAGGGCCGCTAGGCGCAAGAATAGCTTGGCCAAAAGAAAAGGGGCCGACCTTGCGGTCGACCCCTTTCCTGTTTCGATCTGCGGGGATGACCCCGCAAAAGCTTAGCGCTTCGAGAACTGGAAGCTGCGGCGGGCCTTCGCCTTGCCGTACTTCTTACGTTCAACCGCGCGGCTGTCGCGGGTCAGGAAGCCGGCGGCCTTGACGACCGAGCGGAGCGCGGGCTCCTGCTTGGTCAGGGCCTGGCTGATGCCGTGCTTGACGGCGCCGGCCTGGCCCGAAAGGCCACCGCCCTTGACGGTTGCGACAACGTCATACTGACCTTCGCGGTCGGCAATGCCGAACACCTGGTTGATGACGAGACGCAGCGTCGGACGTGCGAAATAGACTTCCTGATCGCGACCGTTGATCGTGATCTTGCCGGAACCGGGCTTCACCCAGACGCGCGCGACGGCGTCCTTGCGGCGGCCGGTGGCGTAGGAGCGGCCCTGCGCGTCGACTTCACGCTCACGCAGCGGCGCGGGCGGTGCGGTGACGACCGGTGCGGCCGGCGCTTCGTCGGCAGCCGGAGCCGCCACGGGCGCTTCGGCAGCAGCCTTGGTGAGATCGCCGAGATCGGCGAGCGACTGACGGGTATCGGTGTCGGACATTATGCACCCACCTTGTTCTTGCGGTTCATCGACGCAACGTCGAGGACGTTCGGGTTCTGAGCGGCGTGCGGGTGCTCGCTGCCCGAATAGAGGCGCAGGTTGCGCATTTGCTGGCGACCGAGCGGACCACGCGGGATCATGCGTTCCACGGCCTTTTCAAGCACGCGTTCCGGGAAGCGGCCTTCGAGCACCTTGCCCGCGGTCACGCCCTTGATGCCGCCGGCATAGCCGGTGTGCTTGTAATAGACCTTCTGGCCCAGCTTGCGGCCGGTGAAGCGCACCTTGTCCGCGTTGATGACGATGACATTGTCACCGCAATCGACGTGCGGGGTGAAGCTCGGCTTGTGCTTGCCACGCAGGATGTTGGCAATGATGGTGGCGACACGGCCGACGACGAGACCTTCGGCGTCGATGATGTGCCACTGCTTTTCGACTTCCGCCGGCTTGGCCGGCTTGGTCACGCGGGTGAGCGCCTTCATAAGGATGCGTCCTTTTGACGGTAAAACGAAAACGCGCCACCCCGAAAGGCAGCGACGATGGCGCGCCTTTTGCAGGTAGGGGCGCTTGAGTCAAGCTTTCGGGCGGGTTTGCTAACGGGTAAAATAATACCGTCAGCGTTTCGAGCGGCTGTCCTTCGCCCGTCCGATCACGTGCAGGCCCCACATGGTGGACGCGACGACAAGCGCGCCAACCGCCTGGTGCAGCACGGCAAAGACGATGTTCACGCCGGACATCACCGTTGCGATGCCGAGCAGGATCTGCGTGCCAAAGGCGCTGTGGATGGCGATGGAAGCCGGTCGTGCGCCGGCGGCCTTCACCTTGCGCGCCAGCACGACGAGGACGCCGACGACCACCCATGCCCACCAGCGGTGGATGAAATGGACGAGGAACGGGTCATGCGTCGCGGCATAAAGTGCGCCGTTTGCCCACTCGATCCCCTCGGGGACGACGTGATCGTTCATCAGCGGCCAGGTGCTGGCGACCTGCCCGGCGCGCATCCCGGCGGTCAGCGCGCCCCAGACGATCTGGAAGAAGAGGATGCCGCCCGCCAGCAGCGCAAAGGGCGTCACCCGCGCCAGCGGTGCAGCGGCATCACGATGGAGCTGCAAACAGTCGAGCGCGGTCCAGATGAGCGCGGAGAAAAGAAGGAGCGCCATCGTCAGATGGGCAGCGAGCATCACCGGCTGCACATTCACCCGGTCGACCAGGCCGCTCTTCACCATCAGCCAGCCGATCAGCCCCTGAAGCCCGCCGAGGATGAGCAGGATGACGAGGCGTCCGGTCAGCGCGCGCGGAATAGCGCGCTTCACGCCGAACCAGATCAGCGGCAGCATGAAGGCCAGACCAATTAGCCGCCCGAACAGGCGGTGGAAATATTCCCAGAAATAGATGTGCTTGAACGCGGCGAGGTCCATCCCCGCATTCATCAGCACATATTGGGAGCTGTTCTTGTATTTGGCGAACTCGGCCTGCCAGTCGGCGTCGGTGAGCGGCGGGATGGCCCCGGTCACGGGTTTCCACTCGGTGATCGACAGGCCCGATTCGGTCAGGCGCGTGATGCCCCCGATGACGACCATGATGAAGACGAGCCCGGCAACGGCAAAAAGCCAGCGGGCAATGGCGAGGGGACGCGTGGTCTGTTCCGACATGGGCGCGCCTATACGCCTGCCCCGGCGCTTGCGAAAGTCTTGCTTCACCAAAGGGAACGCCCACTGGCACAAGGATGTTATATTGTAACCTTTGGGTGACTATGGCATAGCCCCGGCAACAGACAGGGACTCGCCGTGCACACGCAAGGACTTAAATGGGATCGCATTGACCGCTGGGCCATTGCCCTGTCGGGCCTGTGCGTTGCCCATTGCATTGCGACGGCGGTCTTCTTCGCCATGCTCGCCTCGGTGGGCGGCGCTCTGCTCAACCCCCTTTTCCATGAAGTCGGGTTGCTGATGGCCATCCTGTTCGGCGCCATCGGGCTGGGCCGGGGCGTGCTGCGGCACGGCTATGCCATGCCCGTCTGGATCGGATCGCTGGGCCTCGGCATCATGCTGGGGGCGCTCACCCTGCCCCATGACGGCAGCGAGGCAATGTTCACCGTGATCGGCGTGGCCATTGTCGCGCTGGGCCACGATCTCAACCGGCGCGCCGTGTCCTGATCAGGTCCGCCCGCTTGCGGCGACCTTCCGACACGCGTAAGTCTGGCCCATGGCTTCGCACGCACATCATCATCATGACCATCCGGCGGGAGACGCGCTGATCGACGCCGCCCGCAATGCGATGGCGCGCTCGGGCGAGCAATGGACGGCAATGCGGGCGAGCGTGTTCGATGCGCTCGTGGGCTTTGAAAAGCCCGCCTCGGCCTATGACATTGCCGATGCTGTCTCGCGGGCACAGGGACGGCGCGTTGCAGCCAACAGCGTCTACCGCATCCTTGACCTGTTCGTGGCGGCCAACGTCGCGACGCGGGTGGAAAGCGCCAACGCCTATCTCGCCAATGCGCATCCCGATTGCGACCATGACTGCATCTTTCTGGTCTGCGACGATTGTGGCAACACAACCCATATCGACAATGACGCGGTGACCGAAGGCGTCCGTGCGGCAGCACGCAAGGCCGGGTTCAATCCGGTCCGCCCGGTCATCGAAGTGCGCGGCACCTGCGCCGACTGCGCCTGAGGATTTCAAAATGGAAAAGCAGATGATCGCCGATCTCGACGCGCTGGGCGTTGCCCATGACATCGTCGAGCACCCTGCCGTCTTCACGGTCGAGGAAAGCCACGCCATCCACGCCACGGTCCCCGGCGCGCACACCAAGAACCTGTTCCTGAAGGATGCCGGTGGCCAGTTCTGGCTCGTCACGGTCCCGCACGATCTGCGCGTCGACCTGAAGGCGCTGCCTGCCGCCATCGGCTCCAAGCGCGTCAGCTTTGGCAAAGCGGAGGATATGGAGCGCCTCATCGGCGTGACGCCGGGATCAGTTACACCGCTTGCCGCCATCGCCGATGCCGACGGCGCGGTGAACGTGGTTCTGGACACCCGCCTTGCGGGCGCAGACCGGGTCAATGTCCATCCGCTTCGCAACACGGCCACGCTCGGCCTTTCGGGGGCGGACCTTGTCCGTGCGCTGGCGCACTGGGGTCATCCGCCCGTCATTGCCGATATTCCCGCCGTCGCCTGATGCGCGTGCTGGGTGCCATCCTGGGTGGCGGTCAGTCCAGCCGGTTCGGGTCAGACAAGGCAGCGGCGCTCCTTCAAGGCCGACCGCTGATGGACCATGCCATTGAGGGGCTACGCCCGCATGTGGACACTGTTATCGCCGTTGGACGCGACTGGCCGGGCCTCCTGCGCGTTGAGGATCTGCCAGCTCCGGGTCAGGGTCCGCTGGGCGGGCTGCTCGGCGCGCTGATCTTTGCGCGGGACAAGGGCTTCGCATGCGTCCTGACCTGCGGCTGCGACACCGTTGGGCTGACGCCCGATGCCGTTGCGGCCCTGTCGCCCGCACCCGCCGTGCTCGATCTGCTCCCCATCGTCGGGCTCTGGTCTTCCGAGCTGGCAGAGCCGCTGCGTGACTGGATGACCGATCCGGCCAACCGCTCGGTCTATCGCTTTGCCGACCATATCGGCGCGCGACGGGTCGCGGTGGCGGTGCCGCCCGCCAACATCAACCGGCCGGAGGATCTGGCGGGGCTGACCTAACCCGTCATGCTGAACTTGTTTCAGCATCCATGAACACCGCCAGATGACAGGTCCGGGAACAGGGATGCCAATGGATCCCGAAACAAGTTCGGGATGACAGTGCGCTCTATTGCCCCGTCTTCGCCGCCCAGACCCGCTTGCCGCCGACCCAGGTCTCGAACACCTTGGTCGCGCGCAGCTCCGAGGGCGAGGCGAGCAGCGGGTCGGTGTCGACGAGCGTGAAGTCGGCCCACATGCCGGGCGTCAGGCGCCCGACCTTGCCTTCGGCAAAGCTCGCATAGGCAGCACCCGTGGTGAACCCGGCGAGCGCGTCCTCGCGGCTCACGCGTTCCTGCGGCTGCCATCCGCCAAAGGGCTCGCCCTTGGCGTCCATCCGTGTGAAGGCAGTGGCCAGGCCCGCAAAAGGATCGGGGCTTTCGACCGGCACGTCGGAGCCAAAGGCCAGCCGCACGCCAGCCACCTGCATCGAATGCCAGGCATAGGCCCCCGCCAGACGCCCGGTGCCGAGGCGGGCTTCGGCCATCAGCCGGTCACTCGTCTGGTGCACGGGCTGCATCGACGCGATCACCCCCAGTCGGGCAAAGCGTGGGATGTCGGCGGGATCGACGATCTGCGCATGTTCGATCCGCCAGCGCCGGTCGCCGGTATAGGTCTGCGACAGTTCCTCGATCGAATCGAGCACCTGCGCATTGGCCGCATCGCCGATCGCGTGGACCGCGATCTGGAAGCCGTCCATCGCCGCGCGGCTCATCAGGTTGCGCATCTTCGCATCGTCAAGGAACTGCAGCCCCCGCTCACCCGGCTTGTCGGCATAGGGCTGCTTGAGCCAGGCACCGCGCGATCCGAGCGCGCCATCGGCATAGAGCTTCACGCCCGCCATGCGCAGCCTGTCGCCATAGAGCCACGGCGTCGGTTCGCCCGCCGCAATGGCGAGCATCGGCTCGACGCTGGCCGAGTAGCTGAAGATCCGGATGTTGAGCCAGCCCGCGTCGCCCGCCCGGCGGTACGACGCCCAGTCCTCGGTTGCGGTGCCCATGTCGGCAATGCTCGTGATGCCAAAGGCCAGCAGGTGCGCCTGCGCCTTGGCGAGCGCCATATCGCGTTCCTTGGACAGGGGCTTGGGCACGGCCTGATCGACCAGCGCGGTTGCTCCATCGACGAAGACGCCGCTCGGCTTGCCGCCCTCCATCTGGATTTGGCCGCCCGCCGGGCTCTTGGTGGTGGCGGTGATGCCGGCGGCGGCCATCGCGGCGCTGTTGGCCCATCCGGCATGGCCATCGACGCGTTCCAGCCAGACCGGCCGGTCAGCGACGGCGGCATCGAGCTCAGCGGCCGTCGGGAAGCGGCCCAGTTTCCAGCTTTCCTGATTCCAGCCGCGCCCGATGATCCATTTGCGCTGCGGATTGGCGCGGGCATAGGCCGCAATCTTCGCCTGTGCATCGGCAAGGCTCGTCGTGCCCGAGAGGTCGAGCGTCATCAGCTGGAAGCCAAGGCCCATCACATGGCCGTGCGCATCGATGAGGCCGGGCAGCAGCGTCCGCCCCTGCCCGTCGAGCCGATAGTCGAAGGTTTCGGGCGGGGCCTTCTTGTCCTTCTTCTTCTTTTTGGGGTCGCCCAGCGTCTCGTTGGAGCGGATCAGGCGGACAATCTTGCCATCGGTGCCGATGACCATGCCGGTGAAGCGGACGACCTCTCCCTTGCCGTCGAGCGTGAGGCCGTTGACGTTCTCGATGAGCGTGTCCGCGCGCGAAGGGGAAGTGGTGGCGGCGGCAAGGAGCGCGACTGCGCCGAGGAGGCCCCTCATTTCGCCTTCAGACGCCGGATCAGCGCACTCGTATCCTGACGTCCGCCGCCCATGTCCTGCACCTCGGCATAGAATTGGTCGATCAGCGCGGCGAGCGGCAGCGTGGCGCCATTGGCGCGCGCTTCGGACAGGGCGAGGCCCAGATCCTTGCGCATCCAGTCCACTGCAAAGCCGAAGTCGAACTCACCCTTGGCCATCGTGTCCCAGCGGTTGAGCATCTGCCAGCTGGAGGCGGCGCCGCCCGAAATCGACTCGAACACCTTGTCGAGATCAAGCTCGGCGGCCTGTGCAAAGCGCATCGCTTCCGCAAGGCTCTGGATGATGCCGGCAAAGGTGATCTGGTTGACCATTTTGGTTGTCTGGCCCGCACCGGCCGGGCCGACATGGACGATCTTGCGCGAATAGGCCTCCATGAAGGGTGTGGCCGCCGCAATTGCCTTGTCCTGACCGCCGCACATCAATGTGAGCGTGCCCTGTTCGGCGCCGATCTGCCCGCCGGTCACGGGCGCATCGACGACCATGATGCCGACATCCTTCGCCTCGACCGCGAGCTGGCGTGCAATCTGGGCCGAGACGGTCGTGTGATCGACATAGACGGTGCCCGGTGTCATCGACCGGAACGCGCCGTCGCGGCTCATCGTGACGGCGGCCAGATCCTCATCGGTGCCAACACAGCTGATGACGATGTCCACGCCCTCTGCGGCCTTGGCCGGAGAATCCGCGACCGCCCCGCCATGTTGGGCGACCCAGCTTTCGGCCTTGGCACGTGTGCGATTGTAGACGACGAGCTCATGCCCTGCCTTGGCGAGGTGACGGGCCATCGGCCCACCCATGACGCCAAGTCCGATAAATGCGACTTTTCCCATGCCGTCTCCTTACGGGGCCTTGGCGCGGTTGGCCAGTGGCGTCGCACCGGCTTTGGCTTGCGTTTTGGCGCGAGAAAGCCCAAGGCCCGCGCCATTATGGCCACTGTCCCTGCCCCCGCAAAATCGCTGCCCGTTTCCATCGACGATGTGAAGGCTGCGCGGGCGCGCATTGGCGGGTCGATCGTGCGCACGCCGACGCTCCACAGCCAGACGCTGTCGCAACTGACCGGCGCCAATGTGTGGCTGAAGTTCGAAAATCTCCAGTTCACGGCAGCCTACAAGGAACGCGGTGCGCTCAATCGCCTGCTGCAGCTCAGCGAGGAAGCGCGCAAGATCGGCGTGATCGCGGCGTCGGCCGGCAACCACGCGCAGGGTCTTGCCTATCATGGCAAGCGGCTCGGCGTGCCGGTCACCATCGTGATGCCCAAGCCGACGCCGATCGTGAAGGTCATGCAGACCGAAAGCCATGGCGCGCGCGTCGTGCTGTTCGGGGAGACATTCGACGCGGCCTACACCCATGCGCGCGAGATGGAGGCGAAGGAGAAGCTGACCTTCGTCCATCCGTTCGATGAGCCGGAGATCATTGCAGGGCAGGGCACGCTTGCGCTCGAAATGATCGAGGACGCGCCCGAGATCGACTGCTTTGCCGTGCCCATCGGGGGTGGCGGGCTCATCTCCGGCGTCTCGACCGTGGCCCGCGCGCTGAAGCCCGACGCGAAGATCATCGGCGTGCAGGCCGAGCTTTTCCCGAGCATGTACAATGTCATCAAGGGCACGCACCTCGACATTGGCGGGGATACGCTCGCCGAAGGCATCGCTGTGAAATACCCTGGCGACCTGACGCGCAACTTCGTGCGCGAACTGGTCGATGACATCCAGCTCGTCAGCGAACGCCATCTGGAAGAGTCGGTCAGCCTTTTGCTCCAGATCGAAAAGACTGTGGTCGAGGGTGCCGGGGCCGCCGGTCTGGCCGCGTTGCTGGCCAATCCGGACATGTTCCGCGGCCGCAATGTCGGCATCGTCCTGTGCGGCGGCAATATCGACACGCGCCTGCTCGCCAACGTCCTGCTGCGCGATCTCGCCCGCTCGGGCCGTCTGGCGCGCATCCGCCTGCGCCTGCAGGATCGGCCGGGCGCGCTGTTTGGCGTGTTTGGCATCTTTGCAAAGCTCAATGCGAACGTGCTGGAAATCTATCACCAGCGCGTGTTCACGACGCTGCCGGCCAAGGGACTGATCACCGATATCGAGTGCGAATTGCGCGATCGCGCCCATCTGGAGGCATTGTTAACCGCACTTGCCGAGGGCGGTTATGATGCCAGCCTCGTCGAATTGGCGTGATATAACCGTTTTAACCGCGTTTTCTTGGTAAACGTTCTTTTCACGCCGTCGTTCACCCGACATAAGTGGTTCCACTCCGGCGCGATCTGGCGCGTTGGGGGTCAGGGACTCACTCAAGAGGCACGGCTCAGGCGATGACAGCACAGTTCCGCTTTCCCCGCTTTTTCGTGACGAGCCCGGCCCCCTGCCCGTATCTTCCGGGCAAGTTTGAGCGCAAGGTCTTCACCGACCTGACCGGCGTTCATGCCGGCGAACTCAACGAAGCGCTCAGCAAGATCGGCTTTCGCCGCAGTCAGGGCGTTGCCTATCGGCCAAGCTGCCTTGACTGTTCGGCGTGCGTTTCGGTGCGCGTGGTCACGCAGGAGTTTCGCCCCAACGCCTCGCAGAAGAAGATGCTGCGCCGCAATTCGGATCTGGAGGTGTCGGCCTGCCAGCCCTGGGCGACTGAAGAGCAGTTTGCCCTGTTGCGCCGCTATCTGTCGGCCCGCCACCCCGGCGGCGGCATGTCGCAGATGGACGATATCGATTATGCCGACATGGTCGAAACCACGCCCGTCGACACCAATGTCGTGGAATATCGCGAACCCTCGGTCGATGGCCGCCCCGGTCGGCTGATCGGCGCCTGCCTGACCGACCGGCAGGTGGATGGCCTGTCGATGATCTACAGCTTCTTTGAACCCGATTTGCCGTCCCGGCCGGGCCTGGGCACCTTCATCATCCTCGACCATATCCTGCGCGCGGCTGAGGCGGGTCTGCCCTATGTCTATCTGGGCTATTGGATCGCCGGTTCCCCGCGCATGGAATATAAGACGCGCTTCCAGCCGCTTGAACGGCTTGGCCCGCAGGGCTGGGGCCGCTTCGAACCCGAAGAAGCCAAGGAACGCGTCTATCCGCCCGAACTCGCCCGGGTGATGATCGGGGCCTAGATCAGCCCGGCGAGCGGCGAAGAGGGGTCGGCATACATGCGGCGCCCCATGCGCCCGGCGCGATAGGCGGCGCGGCCGCTTTCCACCGCCAGCTTCATCGCGTGTGCCATCAGGATCGGGTCCTTGGCTTCGGCAATGGCGGTGTTCATCAGCACGCCTTCACAGCCCAGCTCCATCGCAACCGCCGCGTCCGACGCCGTGCCGACGCCCGCATCGACGAGCACGGGCACCTTGGCGCCTTCGATGATCAGGCGGATCGTCACGCGGTTCTGGATGCCAAGACCCGAGCCGATCGGCGCGCCCAGCGGCATGATGGCTACCGCGCCGGCGTCTTCCAGCTGCTTGGCGGCAATCGGATCATCGACGCAGTAGACCATCGGCTTGAAGCCCTCCTTCACCAGGACTTCAGTCGCCTTCAGCGTTTCGCGCATGTCGGGGTAGAGCGTGCGCGCCTCACCCAGCACCTCAAGCTTGACGAGATCCCAGCCACCGGCCTCGCGCGCCAGCCGCAGCGTGCGGATCGCATCGTCGGCCGTGAAGCAGCCCGCCGTATTGGGAAGATAGGTGTATTTCTTCGGATCGATGAAGTCGGTGAGCATCGGCGCCTTGGGATCCGACACGTTCACGCGCCGGACGGCGACGGTGATGATCTCTGCGCCCGAGGCTTCCAGCGCGGCCGCATTCTGCGCGAAATCCTTATACTTGCCCGTGCCGACGATCAGGCGACTGGTGAAGGTGCGGCCCGCGACGGTCCAGCTGTCGTCCATGCCGCCACCAACGAAATGCACGATTTCCAGCTGATCTCCCTCCCCCAAGGCAACCTGATGCAGCGTGGAGCGCGGCACGATCTCGCGGTTGCGCTCGACGGCCACCTTGGCCGGTTCCAGCCCGATTTCGGTGACGAGGTCGGCGATCGTCGCCCCTGCCGTCACCTGATGCGGCGCGCCGTTCAACTGGATGGAAATCATGCGACCGGTCCGTTCCTTTGCCTTTTGCTGCCGGTCCATATAGGGGAGGGAGCACGTGTCGCAACCGCACATCTTCCGGAGCCTGCCCGCATGGCCGAAAAGCCTGTCATCTATGTTCTGAACGGCCCCAATCTCAATCTGCTCGGCACGCGCGAGCCTGCGATTTACGGGTCGGATACGCTGGATGACATTGCAGGCCGGCTCGAAGATCAGGCGCAGACGCTGGGCGTGGCCGTGGATGTCCGCCAGTCCAATCATGAGGGTCATCTGGTCGACTGGTTGCACGAGGCGCAGGCCATGGGGGCTAAGGCCGTCCTGCTCAATGCTGGTGCTTTCACGCACACCTCGATCGCGCTCTATGATGCGATCAAGGCGATCAAGGTCCCGGTGATCGAGGTCCACCTGTCCAACCCGCACACGCGGGAGAGCTTCCGCCACAAGAGCTATGTGGGGCAGGCGGCCAAGGGGACCATCGCCGGATTTGGCGCGTTCAGCTATGCGCTCGCGCTGGACGCCGCCGCCAAGCTCTGACAAAGGGCGGCAAAACATCACATTCCTCTGGGGGTCAAATGGCAGAGAAAACGGGTACGATGCAGGTTGATGTGAAGCTGGTCCGCCAGCTGGCCGAACTGCTGAACGAAACCGGGCTCACGGAAATCGAGGTCGAGGAAGACGACCGCAAGATCCGCGTCGCGCGCACATTGCAGGCCGCTTCTGTCGCTGTTGCGGCACCTGCGCCGGCCGCCGCCCCGGCAGCGCCTGCGGCCCCTGCCGCCGCGCCCGTGACCGCACCTGCGGATCATCCCGGCGCGCTCAAGTCGCCGATGGTCGGCACCGCCTATCTCGCCGCCTCGCCGGAAGCGGCGCCGTTCGTTTCGGTCGGCGATACGGTCAAGGAAGGCGACACCATCCTGATCATCGAGGCGATGAAGGTCATGAACCCGATCACCGCGACCAAGGGGGGCAAGGTCACGCAGATCCTGGTCGCCAACGGTCAGCCGGTCGAATATGACCAGCCGCTCGTCGTCATTGAATAACGGCGGCTGCCCATGACCATCGAAAAGCTTCTGATCGCCAATCGCGGCGAGATCGCGCTGCGCATCCACCGCGCCGCGCACGAAATGGGCATCAAGACCGTTGCCGTCCACTCGACGGCGGACGCGGATGCCATGCATGTGCGTCTCGCCGATGAAGCGATCTGCATCGGCCCGCCGTCGGCCAAGGACAGCTATCTCAACGTCCCCGCGATCATCTCGGCCGCCGAAATCTCAGGCGCTGACGCGATCCATCCGGGCTATGGCTTCCTGTCGGAAAATGCGCGCTTTGCGGAGATCATCGAGGAGCATAAGCTGATCTTCGTCGGCCCGAAGCCGGAGCATATCCGGACGATGGGCGACAAGGTGATGGCCAAGAAGACGGCGGGCGACCTTGGCCTGCCGCTCGTCCCCGGCTCTGATGGCGCAATCGAGGATGTGGAAGACGCCAAGCGCATCGCGCGCGAAGTCGGCTATCCAGTCATCATCAAGGCGGCGTCGGGCGGCGGTGGCCGCGGCATGAAGGTCGTGTCGAACGAGGAAGAGCTCGAAACCCAGATGCAGCAGGCCGGCACCGAGGCGAAGGCCGCCTTTGGGGATGCGACGGTCTATCTGGAAAAATATCTCGGCAATCCGCGCCACATCGAATTTCAGGTGTTCGGCGACGGCAAGGGCAACGCCATCCATCTGGGCGAGCGCGACTGCTCGCTCCAGCGGCGCCACCAGAAGGTGCTCGAAGAGGCGCCCTCGCCCGTCATTTCGGCCGAAGAGCGTGCGCGCATGGGCGGTATCGTCGCCAAGGCGATGGCCGACATGGGCTATCGCGGTGCGGGCACCATCGAATTCCTGTGGGAAGACGGTGAGTTCTACTTCATCGAAATGAACACGCGCATTCAGGTCGAGCATCCGGTGACCGAAATGATCACCGGCTTTGATCTGGTCCGCGAACAGATCCGTGTCGCCGAGGGCAAGCCTTTGTCGGTCAGACAGGAAGATCTGGAATTTCGCGGCCATTCGATTGAATGCCGCATCAATGCGGAAGACCCGCGCACCTTTGCGCCGTCTCCCGGCACGATCAAGGCATACCACCCGGCCGGGGGCATGCACGTGCGTGTCGATAGCGGGCTCTATGCGGGCTACCGCATCCCGCCTTACTATGACAGCATGATCGCCAAGCTGATCGTCTATGGCCGCACCCGCGAAAGCTGCATGATGCGGATGCGGCGTGCGCTGGAAGAAATGGTCGTCGATGGCGTGAAGACCAACATCCCGCTCCATCAGGACCTGCTGGCGCAGCCCGATGTGATCGACGGCAACTACTCGATCAAATGGCTGGAAGAATGGCTCGCGGCTGAGGCGGCCAAGGGCTGATCCGGCCCCCCCCCCGTCGGCGTGTGTCGACGGGGTGCTTTGAGCCGCCGAGTCCCCTGTTCCGAACCGGGACAGAAACTTTGTCCGAAACGGGAAAAATCGGCGCCGAATCTGCGCGCCGCAGGGTCTTTCTCCTCAAATTGGCGCGAATCGTCGAATCACTTGCGGATGATTCGCAACGACGGGCGGGCAAGAAAACAGGCCGCGTCGTGTTCATACAATGCGCTTTGTAAGGCGTTGAGAAGAAGGGCGATCCACAAAGGAGAAGGGCCCCAGGCCGAAACCCGGAGCCCTTCGGAAGTAGCTGAAAAGCAAGCTTTTTAAGGCTTAGCCGTTCTTCCAGCCGCCACCCATGACCCAGTCCCAAAAGCCTTTGGTCGGGGCGGGGCGGACCGTCTTGGTCGTCTTCATGTTATTTCCCCTTGTCACACACAGTCACCGGGGGAACCGGCGACAAGGGGAAGTTTGAATTCAGCCAATATGGTTTACAAGATATTAATTATCCTAAGCGGCTTCTGGGCGGACCTGACGGTCGATGAACTGGAAGAATTCCTCGCGCGGCATCGGGCGTGAAATGAAGAAGCCCTGCGCCTTGTCGCAGCCCATGGATTTGAGCATTTCGAGTGTCTCGAGCGTCTCCACCCCTTCGGCGACAACGCTGTGGCCGAGCGAGTGGGCGAGTTCGATCGTCGCGTTCACCAGCACGCGGTCGCTGCGGTTGCGATCCATTGCCGCGACGAAGCCCCGGTCGATCTTCAGTTCGGTCGCCTTGATCGTCTTCAGATATTCAAGCGTGCAATAGCCGGTGCCATAATCGTCGATCGACACGGTGACGCCCAGCGCATCGAGCGCGTCGACGGTGGCATACATTTCGGCTTCGCTTTCGACGGCAGCAGACTCCGTGATTTCGATGGTGAGCAGGCTTGGCTTGATGCGGTACCGCTTCAACGCCGCCTCCACCTTTTTCACAAAGTCCTTCCGGCTGAACATCTGGGCGGACAGATTGACCGCGACGCCCAGCTGGTTGTGCGTGGCGGCAACCATGGCGAGCGCCTGATCCAGCACGAAATAGGTCAGCTTGTCGATCCGGCCATGCGCTTCGGCCACCGAAACAAATTCCTCGGGCGAGATTGAGCCGCGTTCGGGATGGGTCCAGCGCACCAGCGCTTCGGCACCTGTGACCTTGCCCGAATTCAGGTCCATCTTGGGCTGATAGGCAACCCAGACTTCGCCCGACTCGATCGCCGTATCGAGGCGTCCCAGCAGCGACATGTTCCATTCCGCCTCATTGAGGCGCGCGGGATCGTAATATTTCCAGCGATGGCCCGCAGCAGCAGCCTCATCGGCAGCAACGAGCGCGCTTGCGAAGCGGGCACCCAGGTCCGCCGCGCTCCCCGATTCGATCCCGAAGGCGATCGAGACGTCGACCTGCCAGTTGCCGACCGCAACGGGCAGCAGGAAGAAGCTGTGAATGGCCTCCAGCTGGTCCGACAGCTCGTCATGCGCAATGCCGCTTGCCACCCAGCAGAAGATGCCGTCATCGCCCTGATAGAGCGTCGCGGCATTCCCGGCCTTCAGGCGTGCGGCAATCTGCGTGGCCAGCACATCCTCATTCTGGGCAAGCGCCGACACAAGCTCCGCATAGTTCTTGACGCGCACCGCGACGACCGCGTCTTCGGCGGTGCCCTTGCGCTCCTTGAGCGCGAGGAGATTGGGCAGGCCCGTCAGCGGGTTCACGCGGGCGTCGCCGCGCCGGTAGCTCCGCCAGGCGCGGATCACGATCACGCAACCGCACAGCAGCAGTCCTGCGGCCGTATTCGCATAGATGTTGCGCGCCTCAAGCAGGAGCGGTCCGCCAAGGAGTAGCGCAATGCCCGCCAGCCCGACGGCGGCAGCAACGCGGCGTCGGCCCGCCCAGAGAACGACCGAGCACAGCACTGCAAGGGCGAAGCCCGGACCCCAATCGAGATTGGTCTGCGGCCCCAGCGCCATGGTTTCCGCAGCAATGACGTGGATAAGCGCGGTCGGTACCGGCTCTCCGCCCGGAACATTCTCGGCAAAGCGTCCGGTCGACACCAGCACCGTCTTTCCGGCGAGGGCCGCGCCAGCCGTTCCGTCCATGACCTGAAGCGCGCTGACACGGGGCACCGACTGCGGGTCGATCGAATAGTCGATGACGATGTCGGGCCGGTTCCCGCTCGGCCGCTGCCCTGAAAGGGCTGCCGCAAGGCTGGAGAAGGCGCCATCTTCGGCCTTCATTGTATAGGCTGCGCGCCAGGCATGGCCAAAGCCGTTGAAGTAAAGCGGCGTACCGACGGGAATGGCCACGGCGTCAAAGATGCGCGCGGGCTTCTGGAAGCGCCGTTCCCCCGTGACGGGGTCTTTGTCGAAATTGGTGCCGATGAACGGCTTGCGCGGCAAATGGCCGAACGCGCGAGCGAGATTCGCGTCCATCTCGGCCGAGCCGGTCGGCACGAACACATGCTCGAAAGCGATCTGGCGGGCGCCGGCGTCTTTCATCCGCTCGACCAGTTGCGCGACCTTGTTGCGTGGCCACGGCCATTCGCCATGGGCGGCCACCGTCGGGCTGTCGATTGAGACGACGACAATCTTGCCGCTGGCGTCATGAGCGCGCGCATGGTTGCGGATGACGCGCATGACGTCGTCGATCGGCGCCGAAATTTCGAACAGGCCGATCAGGAAACACACCGCAATCGCCCACAAAAGCGGGCGATTCCGCTTGGTGGCCAGGGTTGTCCAATAGTGTTTAACGAGGTGGAGCAAGAAGGCCTCGGGTCATTTGTTTCGACCAGATAAGCCCAAAGTGGTTAATTTCCTGTTCCCGAAAAACCGTCGATTATCGTGTCTAATCAATCCGTTTTGGGCCGAAACGGTGGTAACCCTTTTGCCGTCTGGCGGACTTGCGGAATGACGCCAGCGCCCCATATCTCTGGCCTTGCCATCGCGTACGCACTTCGGGCATCTGAAGGCAGGGCGCATCTTCCCGCGGCCAATGAAGGTTTGAACATGACATTTGCCCGGACAGCGGTTTTTTCGGTTTCGGCGCTGGCTTTTGCGGGCGGCCCCCTTCTCGCCCAGCCTGCGCCGCAGAACATCCTGCCCCCGGCCGTGACGCAGACGCAGCCGCCTGCCCCGTCCTCCCCAAGCCCCACCCCGGCCCCTGCGCCAGTGGAAACCGTCCCGTCTGCCCTGCTGGCGCCTGTTTCTCCGTCCTGGCCGCTGGCGGATGCGGGCAAGCTGCTGTCGATCGTGAAGGCGGTCGGGAAGCGTGGGCTGATCGCGGCCGATTATGAGCCCGATGCCCTGCAGGCGGCGATTGCCGCAGGCGAAGGGACCGCGCTCAACGATGTGGCGACGCGTATCTTCAACCGTCTGGCGAGCGACCTGCGCGATGGCCGCACACCGCGCGCGGCGCGTGTCGAATGGCTCATCGAGGACAGCGACGCCCTGACGCTGCCGATTGACGCCGCGCTCGCTAAGGCCTTGGCATCACATGATATTGACGGCGCCCTTTCCGCGCTCGAGCCCAAGCACCCCGACTATGCGGCGCTCAAGGCGGAACTGGCGCGCACGCCCGCGTCCGAGACCGCCAAGGTAAACCTGCTGCGCGTCAATCTCGACCGCTGGCGCTGGATGCCGCAGTCGCTGGGCGAGAAGCACGTACTCGCCAATGTCCCCGAATATATGGTCCGCGTGAACACCTATGGCCGCAACATCGCCGCCTATCGCGTGATCGTCGGGAAGAAGGATACGGCGACGCCGCAGCTGTCGGCAAATGCCGTCGGCATTGTCGTCCATCCGCCCTGGCTGCTACCGCAGAGCATCATCCGTCAGGAAGTCGGCCCGCTCATCGCCCGCAATCCCGCGGCTGCGCGTGCGCGCGGCTATGTCTGGACGGGGTCGGGCAGCAGTCTCTCGGTGATCCAGAAGCCGGGCCCGACGGCCGCGCTCGGCCAGCTCAAGATCGACATGCCCAACGACCATGCGATCTTCCTGCACGACACGCCCAACAAGGCGCTCTTTGCCAACAACCCGCGCGCCTACAGCCATGGCTGCCTGCGCACGGAGCGCGCGTTTGAGCTGGGTATCCTGCTCAGCCTGATCCAGTCCGGCGAGCCACTCAACGACGTTACGGTGCGCGAACACATCGCCGATGATCTCGTGACGCTGATCCGCGCAGGCAAGACGGCCAAATATCCGTTCAAGGAAGCGATCCCGGTGCACATCGGGTACTTCACCATGGCGACGGCAGGCGGAAAGACCGTGCAGAGCTTCCCTGACCTGTACGGGCGGGATGTGCCAGTTCTGGCCGCCTTCGCGCGCCCGCGCGTGGCACAGCCAACGGCCGCGCCCGTCCCGGTACCGCCGACGCCCGCGCCGGTGGCGACACCCGTCGGCTGACACCCCCTTTTGGCGCGCAGGGGCGCGTTGGAAGGCACCATTTCCGTCGCTCGCGCGCAACAAAGCGTGCGAGGCTGGCATTTTTGTTACGAATCTGTTATAATCTGGATCGACAGCGGGGTTCACCCGCACCGTATGCAGTTGTCCGGACAAAAAGCCCCGCTCTTTCAAGCGTTGCCGCCCCTGTAGCGCACGCACGTGGCGAGGGCCCCATGGACACATCGGTTGGAAAGGTCGCAGTAAATGTCTTCTAACGCGTTGAATTTCGTCGTCGGCGATTATGTCGTGTATCCCAAGCACGGCGTGGGCCGCGTGGTCGAGCTGCAGAGCTCGGAAATCGCGGGCATGAAGCTGGAACTTTATGTTCTCCGCTTCGAAAAGGAGAAAATGACCCTCCGCGTGCCGACGAACAAGGCCGAGAGCGTCGGGATGCGCAAGCTGTCTTCGGACAAGCAGATGAACGAGGCGCTCGTCACGCTCAAGGGCAAGCCCAAGGTGAAGCGGACCATGTGGTCGCGTCGTGCGCAGGAATATGAAGCCAAGATCAATTCGGGCGACCTCGTGTCGATCGCAGAGGTCGTGCGCGACCTGTTCCGGCCCGAAGATGCGCCGGAGCAGAGCTATTCCGAACGGCAGATCTTCGAAGGGGCGACCAGCCGCCTCGCGCGGGAACTGGCTGCCATGGAACAGACCGACGAAAAGGCGGCCGCCGCCAAGATCGTCGACATTCTGAAAAAGGCAGCGCCGCAGCATCACAAGGCGCCGGCCGAGGCCTGATCCGTCCTGCCCAAAACAGGACATGACAAAGGGCGGCCGCTTTGGCCGCCCTTTTCGTTTGACGCGCCCCCGTCCGCACGTGTATTATTTCAATAATACACCAAAAGGAGGCGACAGATGCGAAACAAGATTGGTGCGGCCGTGATGGCCATCGCGCTCATGGCCGGCGGATGCAGCCGGACCGAAGCCCAGCAGGGGCCCGAAGAGACGCGCAATTTTGCGCTCAAGGGCTTTGACCGCGTGGCGCTTGCCGGTGCGGACAGCATCAAGGTCATCTACGGGCGCGACTTTGCGGTCGCCGCAACGGGCACGCCCGAAGCGCTCGACCGGCTCGACATCCGGCAGGATGGCGGCACGCTTGTCGTCGCCCGCAAGAAGGAAAGCGGCTGGCACATGGGCTGGGGCAAAAAGAACCGATCGGCGGTCGTGACGGTCACGATGCCGCTCGTCCGCGCGGTCAGCCTGTCGGGGGCGGGCGACCTGAACGTCGCCACGGCGACCGCCGAAGATGCGTTCGATGCCGATCTGACGGGTACCGGGACGCTGAAGGTTGAAAACAGCCGGGCCAAGGCCGTTGCGCTGTCGCTGACCGGCGCGGGCGACATGAAGCTGCGCGGTGCGGCTGACACAGTGAAGGCGCAGCTCACCGGAACGGGCAATATGGATGCGACCGCGCTGACGGCGCGGGAGGTCGATGTCAGCCTGACGGGTGCGGGCAACATCGCGGCCTCCGCCAGCGAGCTGGCCACGGGCGCGCTGTCCGGCGTCGGCAATGTCGATGTGACGGGCACAGCGCGCTGTGCGATCCGCAAGAGCGGCGTCGGCGACGTCCGCTGCGGGGGCCCCCGCGAATAGCATCGCTTGCCGATGGGGGTGGCGCGCTTCATACTCCGCTGATGACGCCTGCCACCCGCCTCGCCTTTCTGGCGCTTGCCGCCTGCCCCACCGTCGCCTCTGCGGCCGAACGCACCTTCTCCATCGCGGATTTTGAGCGGATTCGCGTGGTCGGCCCCTTCCGCGTCGATCTGATCACGGACCGCATGACCACCGCGCGCGCCAAAGGAACGCCCGATGCGCTCGACCGGGTCCGGCTCGACGTGCAGGGCCGCACGCTGTTCGTCCGGCTCGACCGCAGCAATTTCGGAGCGCCTGACAGCATGACACCGCCCGCCGTCATCACCATTCGCGCCCCCGCCGTGCGGGAGGCCTCGATCGCGGGCAGCGGCCTGTTGTCTGTTTCGGGCATGAAGGGCCTGCGCGTCAGCGCCATCGTCGAAGGGTCGGGCAGCCTTTCGGTCACCAATGTCGATGCCGACCGGATGGACGTGGGCGTGATCGGCACGGGCGTGGCGAGCCTGTCCGGCAAGGTCCGCAGCGCCTCAGTGACCGCGCGGGGTGCCGCTTCGGTCAAGGCCTCGGCGCTGCAGAGCGATGATCTCTCAGTCACCTGGGAAAGCGCCGGGGATGGCGTTTTCGCCGCCCGCAGGACCGCCAAGGTCACGTCGATTGGCACCGGCAATGTCGCGGTTACAGGCAACGCCGCCTGCACCGTCACCAATGCCGGCAATGGCGAGGTCGCCTGCGGGCAATAGCGCGCGCGATGCGGGCCTGTGGCCTCAGATCAGGGAGAGTTCGGCCAGTTCGGTGAGCAGGGTGGGCGGCAGGTCGGAGACATCCTCGCCCTCATTGACATGGCCCAGATCCGTCGGCGCGTCTGTGGCGTTGAGATAGCGCCAGCCCTGATGCGCGCGGCGGGGGACCGGGTTGACCGGCGTGACCTTCGCTTCCAGCACCATGTCGATGCGCCCGTCGGGCCGGTCTTCAAAGGCGAGCACGCGCGCGCGGCCCACAAGCTGGTGCTTGATGATCCAGTAGAGCGACCCCCCGTCCACCACCTCGGCGTGCCGTTTGGGGAGGAAGCGCGTCGTAAGGCGTATCGTGTTGCCGGTGCGGTTGGACTCGATCCGGCTCACGAGATCGGCCAGCGATGTCGCGCCAAAGGCGACCCGTGTCAGATGCAGCGCCATCAGCCTGCCAGATTGGCGAGCGACGCGAGGCCCAGGAAGCTGAAGAAGCCCATCACGTCGGTCATCATGGTCACGAACACGGCCGAAGATACCGCCGGGTCCACATTGACGCGATCGAGGGTGACGGGAACCAGAATACCGGCAAGCCCGGCCACAAGATTGTTGATCACCATGGCCGCGCCCATGACGATGCCGAGCGTCGGATTGCCGTAAACGAACGCGACCGCACTGCCGATCAGCAGGCCGAGCGACGCGCCATTGGTCGCTGCAATGCGCAATTCGCGTCCGATCATGCGCGCGGTGTTGGAACTGGTCAGCTGGTTGGTTGCAATGGCGCGCACGACCACCGCCAGCGTCTGCGTGCCGGCATTGCCGCCCATGCCGGAGACAATGGGCATGAGGACCGCCAGCAGCGCGAACTTGGCGATCTCGCCCTGAAACAGCCCGACGACACTCGCCGCAATGATGGCGGTGCCCAGATTGACCACCAGCCAGGTCAGGCGCGTCCGGACGGTGTAGAAGATCGGTTCGTTGATGTCGCCTTCACCGGCGCCGGAGAGCTTGAGGATGTCCTCGCTTGCCTCTTCCTGGATGATGTGGACGATGTCGTCGACCGTGATCATCCCGACAAGCCGCCCCGACGGATCGACCACCGCCGCCGAGATGAGGCCGTACTTCTGGAAGCGGAGCGCGACTTCTTCCTGGTCCATCTCGACCGGGACCAGCGTCTGTTCCCGCTTCATGACATCGGAAATGTCGACGCCGCGCGGCGTGCGGAGCACCCAGCTCAGATGGCAGGTGCCGACAGGATGATGCTGCGGGTCGACGACGAAGACTTCCCAGAAATCGGTCGTCAGATCCTGGTTTTCACGCAGGTAATCAATGACCTGCCCCACCGTCCAATGCTCGGGCACCGCGATCAGCTCGCGCTGCATCAGGCGTCCGGCTGACTCCTCGGGGTAGGACAGCGCCTCTTCGATCGCCGCACGGTCGTCGGGCGCCAGCGCACGGAGAACGGCGCGCTGGTCGTCCTCCTCCATGTCCTCGATGATGGCGACGGCGTCGTCGGTATCGAGTTCGGCGGCGATGTCCGCCACCTGCTCGGGCGCGAGATCGTCGATCAGGTCCTCGCGGACATAATCGTTCATCTCGGCGATGACGTCGGCGTCGATCAGGTCGGACAGCGACCGGACAAGCGCGCGGCGTTCCTCGCCGGGCGTCTGTTCAATGAGGTCGGCAATATCGGCGGGGTGGAGCGGCGCCACCAGCGTGCGTGCGCCATCATCGTCGCCCGCTTCGACGGCGGCGAGCACGTCGCGGACGAATTCCCGCTTCAGGTGATCGTCTTCATCGAGCTGGTTTTCGATGATGGGCTCGGCGGTGCGGGTGATGTCGGTGTCGCTCATCGTCCCTTCCATCCGGCTGGCGTTGACTGTGCGTGGTTAGGCGCGCTGATTCAGCAAGGCAAGCCTTGCCTTTCATCCCGCGCGGGCAGTGCTACATTGGGGGCATGACACACGCATTTCGCCTCTCGGTTCTGGATCAGTCGCCCATCGAAGAAGGGGCCAGCGCAGGCGATGCCGTGCGCAACACGATCGATCTCGCCCAGACGTGCGAGGCGGCGGGCTATCACCGCTATTGGCTCGCCGAGCATCACGCTTCGCCGGGGCTGGCCGGGTGTGCGCCCGAGGCGCTGATCGGCCCCGTCGCGCTCGCGACGCACCACATCCGCCTCGGCTCGGGCGGGATCATGCTGCCGCATTATTCGCCGTTCAAGGTGGCCGAGACGTTCAAGCTGCTGGCAGCCATGGCCCCCGACCGGATCGACCTTGGTCTCGGCCGCGCGCCGGGGACCGACGGGCGGACCTCCTACGCGCTCCAGCGGGATCGGTCGCGCCGGATGCCGGTGGATGACTTTCCGCAGAACCTTGCCGAAGTGCTCGCCTATCTGGGGGATGGTCTGCCCGAAGATCATCCCTTTGCGACACTGAAGGACACGTTGCCGTCGGGTGGCGGCGCCATCGAACCGTGGCTTCTCGGCTCCTCCATCGAAAGCGCGGCCTGGGCGGCGGAGGCGGGCCTGCCTTATTGCATCGCAGATTTCATCAACTCGGACGGCCTGCCGCAGGCCGAACTGTACAAACGCCACTTCCGCCCCTCGCGCTGGCTCGCAAAGCCCTATCTGATGGTGGCGAGCTGGGCGATTGCGGCGCCGACACGTGCGGAGGCCGAACGGCTGGCGCTGCCCGCGCGGATGATGTTCCATCATCTGGTGCGCGGTGAACTCATTCCCGTGCCGTCCGTCGAAAAGGCCGAACGCTGGGCGGCGACCGTCCCCGATGCCCCGCAACGCAACCGCCGCTCCATCCTTGGCAGCCCGTCCGAAGCGAAGGCGGAGATCGACGCGGTGGCCGTCGCTTATGGCGCGGATGAGATGATGCTCGTCAACATCATGCCCGACCATGCAGCGCGCAAGCGCAGCTATCGCCTGATTGCCGCCGAATATGGGCTGGCATCCCCCGCCCAAGCCGCGTAGGGGCGGGCGCAGTTTTTATCAGCAGAAAGTCCATCCCATGGCCGATACCCTGACCTTTACGCTTGAAACCGGTGACGTTGTCATCAAGCTGCGTCCTGACCTTGCCCCCGGCCATGTCGCCCGCATCACCGAGCTGGCGCAGGAAGGCTTTTACGATGGCGTCGTGTTCCACCGCGTCATCGCCGGTTTCATGGCGCAGGGCGGTGATCCGACCGGCACCGGCATGGGCGGATCGGACAAGCCTGATCTGGCGGCCGAGTTCAATGCCGAGCCGCACGTCCGCGGCACCTGCTCCATGGCACGCGCGATGAACCCGAACAGCGCCAACAGCCAGTTCTTCATCTGCTTCGACGATGCCGGCTTCCTGGACCGCCAGTACACCGTCTGGGGTCAGGTCACGTCGGGCATGGAACATGTCGACGCGCTGCCCAAGGGTGAGCCGCCCGCCAAGCCCGGCAAGATCATCAAGGCAACTGTCGCCTGAGCCTAAAGCTCAGCTGGTGGCGTAGAGATTGACCAGCCAGTCGCGGAAAATCCGCACTGGCTGGCTTTCCAGCGCACGCGGGCGACAGGCGAACCAGTAGCTATAGGGGCTGCGCACCTCGATATCGGCGAACATGCGCACGAGCCGTTCGTCGCCATAATCGGCGAGCAGGTTCTGGTGGAGGAAGGCAATGCCCATCCCCTGCGCCGCCGCCTCCAGCATCAGCTGGCCCGAATCATAATAATCGATCGCTGCCGGCTCGAGATCGGGCAGGCCGACGGCCTCGCGCCAGGCGTCGAAGGTCTCCTCCAGCTCACGGTGGATCATCACGGTCATCTCCGCGACCTGTTCAGGCCGGGTGATGGCATGCGGGCCCTGCACCAGCCGCCGGGCGCCGACAGTGTAGATGTTGTCGCGGTAGATGCGCACGCCATAGAGCGCCGGGTCCAGCTCCCCGGCAAGGGCGATGGCGCAATCGAGGCCATCGCCAAGGCGGGTCAGGGCATGGGCGGCGGTGTCGAGATCGATGTGCAGCTGCGGATAGGTTTTGCGCATTGCCGGAAAGTGCGGGATCAGCCGCTGCGACGCGAACAGGGACGGCACGCCCAGCCGCAGCCGCATGACGTGATCGCGCGAGGTCAGCGTTTCGATGGCGTCGCCCAGCATTTCGATCGGCTGCGACACGAGGCTCATCAGCTCGTCGCCATCTTCGTTGAGGCGGATCGACTGGTGCCCGCGTTCAAACAGCGGGCGGCCGACAAAGGCCTCCAGCGACTGGATGCGGCGGCTCAGCGCGGGCGAGGACAGCGACAGCTCTTCGGCGGCCGCCTTGATCGATCCGAGGCGGGCCACCTGCACAAAGGCTTCAATGGCGGCGAGAGAGGGGAGGCGGCGCATTGCTGTGTGATAAAGTTTGATTGCATAAACTGCAATCACGATTTTTCATTTCGCATTTGCACAAAAACTTGGTGCGCCGCATATAGACAGTGCCTTTCAGGCATCCTCTCCTATACAAACTTTCATAGGCCAGTCCTTCGGGGCTGGCCTTTTTTTTGTGCCCGTTCGGCAGGTCTCGCAACCGCCGCCCGGCCTTCCTATCTTGGTTCCAGCCACAACAGCAGGATCGGAACCGCGGATGCAGGACACAGCGCTCAAAAGCCGGAAACTTCAGGTTGCCAATGCCCGCCCGCAAGATAGCGGCCACGGAATTGCGCGCCTTTCCAAGGCTGTCTTTGCCGAACTCGGCCTGAGCGAAGGCGACGTCGTCCTGCTGGAGGGCAAGCGCCAGACGGCGGCCCGCGCGGTCCAGACCTATCCCGAAGATGAAGGGCTGGAACTCGTCCGGCTCGACTCGCTCCTGCGCATCAATGCCGGCGTAGCAACGGGGGAACCGGTCACCCTTTCCAAAGCCGAGTCGAAGCCGGCGCAGCGCGTTGTTTTCGCACCTGCACAAAATAACCTGCGGCTGCACGGATCGGGGCAGGCGCTCAAGCGCAGCTTTATCGGCCGTGCGCTGATGACGGGCGATGTGGTGGCGACCGCAGGCCAGCAGCAGGTCGACCGGTCGGACCTGCCACCGCAGCTGCGCCAGATGCTCGCCGCCCCGGCATATGCCCTGCAGGAGATCCGCCTGCGCGTCGTTGATGCGAGCCCGAAGGGCGTGGTCCATATCGACGCCGCGACCGAAGTCGAGCTGCGCCCTGAATATGAAGAGCCCAAGGACGCGCGCTCGGCCGATGTCACCTATGACGACATCGGCGGCATGGCAGGCACCATCGACCAGCTGCGCGAAATGGTGGAGCTGCCGCTGCGCTATCCCGAATTGTTCGAACGGCTGGGCGTCGATCCGCCCAAGGGCGTTCTGCTGCACGGTCCGCCGGGCACCGGCAAGACGCGCCTTGCCCGCGCCGTCGCCAATGAAAGCGCCGCCGAGTTCTTCCTGATCAACGGCCCGGAAATCATGGGCTCCGGCTATGGCGAGAGCGAGAAGAAGCTGCGCGAGGTCTTCGATCAGGCCGCAAAGGCCGCGCCCTCGATCATCTTCATCGATGAAATCGATTCGATCGCGCCCAAGCGCGGCAATGTGACCGGCGAAGCCGAAAAGCGTCTGGTGGCGCAGCTGCTGACGCTGATGGACGGGCTGGAGCCGCGCGCCAACCTCGTCGTCATTGCGGCAACCAACCGCCCCGAGGCGATTGACGAGGCGCTGCGCCGCCCCGGCCGGTTTGACCGGGAGATCATCGTCGGCGTGCCCGATCTTGGTGGTCGTCTGGAGATCCTCGGCATCCACACGCGCGGCATGCCGCTTGCCGAAGGTGTCGATATCGATGAACTGGCCCGGTCAACCTACGGCTTTGTCGGGGCGGATCTCGCCGCACTCGCGCGCGAGGCGGCGATCGAGTCGGTCCGCCGGATCATGCCGCAGCTTGATCTTGAAACGGCGAGCATCCCCGCCGAAGTGCTCGACACGCTGTCGGTCACGCGCGACGATTTTCAGGCGGCGCTCAAGCGCGTGCAGCCCTCGGCCATGCGCGAAGTGATGGTGCAGGTGCCCGATATCCGCTGGTCCGACATTGGCGGCGTCACCGATGCGCAGCGTCGGCTGGAAGAAGGCGTGCAACTCCCGCTCAAGAATCCCGATGCCTTCCGCAGGCTGGGCATCCGTCCGGCCAAGGGCTTTCTGCTCTATGGCCCGCCGGGCACGGGCAAGACGCTGCTGGCCAAGGCCGTCGCGCGCGAGGCCGAGGCCAATTTCATCGCGACCAAATCCTCCGACCTTTTGTCCAAATGGTATGGGGAGAGCGAGCAGCAGATTGCCCGCCTGTTTGCACGCGCGCGGCAGGTGGCCCCCTGCGTCATCTTCATCGACGAAATGGACAGCCTTGTCCCCGCGCGCGGCGGCTCGCTGGGCGAACCGCAGGTGACCGAACGCGTGGTGAACACGATTCTGGCGGAGATGGACGGTATTGAGGAGATGCAGTCGGTCGTCGTCATCGGCGCGACCAACCGTCCGAGCCTGATCGATCCCGCGCTGATGCGGCCGGGGCGTCTGGATGAGCTGATTTACGTGCCTGTGCCCGATGAGGCCGGGCGGCACCACATCCTGAAGATCCACACCAAGAAGATGCCGCTCGCCCGCGACGTGAAGCTCGACGAGATCGCCCGGCGGACGGAAAAGTTTACCGGCGCGGATCTGGAAGACCTGGTCCGCAGGGCCGGGCTGGCTGCGCTGCGCAGTTCCTTGAAGACGAAGCGGGTCACAGCGGCGCATTTCGAGGAAGCGTTCAAGGACACGCGCGCTTCGGTCACGGCCGATATGGAACGCGAATATGAAAAGATGCACGAGCATCTGAAGCAGGACGCGTTCAAGCCCGAGCCGACGATCGGCTTTATCGCTCCCGGGATGGTGACGCCGCGGGGTCCAAAGGCTTGATGCGGGCCAGAACGTAGAAGACCAGCAGGGCAAGGATCGCCGAAGACAGGAAATAGGGCAGCGGTCCCCAGATCTCGTAGAGGCCGACGCCGATCGAGGGGCCAAGGACAAAGGACGCGCCATTGACCGAGGTGACGCGTCCCGCGACCGAGCCCTGCAGCTTCCGGTCAACCGCGAGCGAAGCGCCAGCCGTGAACGCAGGCCGCGTGAAGCCGAAGCCGACACAGGCAATCGCATAGGCCGAGGCGATACCGTAGAGCGAGCCGGCCGTGCCTGTCAGCGCGGTGCCGACGGCGGCTGTAACGAGGCCGACGACGACCATCTTGCGCGGCTCCAGGTTGAGCAGCGGGATCAGGCCCCATTGCACGAGCAGCGCCGCGCCCGCGCCGATCATCAGCACGATACCGATCGCCTGCTGCGAATCGGCGAGCGGCAGATGCAGCCGGTCAATGACGAGAAAGCCAACAGCTTGTCCGGTCATTGCCTGGGCGTGGCCCATGATCAGCCCCAGCAGCATCCACGGCCAGATGCGCGGGTCGCGCAGCGCCAGCGGCTTGGATTGCGGCGAGGTGGCCGCGGTGATGCTGCCGCCGGTCGGCGCCCCGCCGATCGAGGGATAGCTGACCGCTGCCCCATGGCCCGCATCGGTGGGCAAATCGTCGCGCAGATAGCGGTAGACGAAGAACAGCACGATCGATCCGAACGCCGCAAAGATGAAGGCGGGGCCCGCAAGCCCGACGACGGGCAGACCGACCAGCCACGGCGCTGCCGCCGGGCCGAGGATGGTGCCGAGCCCGAAGGCCGAGCCGAGCATGGTCAGCGCCTTGGTGCGTTCCTTGCGCGAGGTGCGCAGCGCGACCATCGCCTGGGCGGCGGGCGGAGCGGCCGCGCCGAAAATGCCGTAAAGCATCCGCGCCGCGATGAAGGCGATCATCGTCACCAGCGGGCCGAGGATCTTGTGGAGACCCAGCGTCAGCACGATGCCGCACAGCCCCACCGATGAAATGAACCCGACAAGGCCCAGCATCACCATTTCGCGACGCCCGTCCCGGTCGGACCGGCGCGCCCATTTCGGCGCCGAGAACACCCAGATCGCGGCCGAGACCGAAAAGGCCGCCGCGATCACGCTGTCGGCCACGCCAATGGTGCGGCCAAGGGTGGGGAGAACCGATTGCAGCGCGGTGTTTCCCGCACCCGTAATCAGCATCACGAGGAACAGCAGCGTGAAGTCGCGGTTGTTTTCGCGCGGTTCAGCCACGGCGGGTCTCGGCAGACCAGTCATAGGCGCGCTCGATCCGTGCAACCTCGAGAGTGTAGGAAGAATACCATTGTGCGCGACCCTTCTCCCGAATGCTGGCATGGTCCGGATGATCGCGCCAGGCCATAGCGGCGGCAGTGTCGGACCAATAGCTGACCGTAATGCCAAAGCCGTCGGCGCCGCGTGTCGCGCGCAGGCCCCGATATCCGGGCTGCAGACGGGCCAGGGCCTCCATCTGTGCGGCGGCGGCCTGATAGCCGGGCGTGTCGAAATCGGTGCGCGTCGACGCAAAGATGACTGCGATCTCGCCTGTCCGATCTTCTCCCATATCAAACTGTTACCCACGGCCCGTCGCAGACGGAACCCCTTTAATGGACCGCACGGGTTGAAACGCTGCCTGCAATCTGCAAATCGGGTCAGAATGGACGCAAAAAGCAACTGGCCCGCATGACGAGCACCCGCGTTGCCGCGACCCGATGGTTGCAGAACAGGCCATGGGGTCCCTGGGCGATGTTCTTTCGCGGCTTCCTGAAAAATCCGGTGATGGTCGGGTCGGTCATTCCGTCCAGCGACACGCTGGTGGCCCATATGCTGAGCCGGGTCGATTGGAAACGCTGCAAGCTGTTCGTGGAATATGGGCCCGGCGTCGGCACCTTCAGCCGGCAGATCCTGCAGAAGATGGCGCCCGATGCGACCTATGTCGCGATCGACCTCAACCCGGATTTCATCGACTATCTGTCGGCCACCATCAAGGACAGCCGCTTCCGCCCGATCCATGGCTCTGCCGCCGATGTGGAACAGATCGTGCGCGACAGCGGCTTTGACCATGCGGACTATGTCCTGTCCGGCCTGCCCTTTTCAACGCTGCCGGCGGGCGTCGGCCCCGCCATCGCCGCAGCCACGGCGCGCTGTCTGCGTCCCGGCGGCGCGTTCCTCGTCTACCAGTATCGCGCCAAGGTCCGCGATTACCTCGCGCCGCACTTCCCGAAGATCGACAAGGCGATCGAATATTGGAATATTCCGCCCTGCTTCCTCTTCTGGGCGTGGAAGGCCGACAGCGAATAGCCTTGCGTGCCGACGCGCGGGTCGATAGCGGGCGCGAAAGCTTCATTCTTGTCAGTTCATTTCCGGGGAAGTTTGCGTGACGTCTGCCACTCTTGATGTCGTTGCCGTGGGCAACGCGATTGTCGATATCATTGCCGCCGCTGAAGACAGCCTGATCGCCGCCGAGGGCCTGACCAAGGGCGGGATGCAGCTGGTCGATGCCGCGCGCGCCGACATGCTCTACACCAAGATGGGCGCCGCGCACGAAATCAGCGGCGGGTCGGCCGCCAACACCATTGCGGGCATGGCCGCGCTTGGCCGCAAGTGCGGCTTCATCGGGCAGGTCGCCGACGACCAGTTCGGCAAGGTGTTCAGCCACGACATCCGCGCCATCGGCGTCGAGTTCACGACACCCATGCGCGGCGAAGAGCCGCCGACGGCGCAGTGCCTGATCTTCGTGACCCCCGACGGGCAGCGCACGATGAACACGTTTCTCGGCGCGTCGCAGTTCCTGCCCGCCAAGGCGCTCGACAAGACGATGATCGAACGCGCGAGCGTCCTGTATCTGGAAGGCTATCTCTGGGATCCCGAAGAGCCGCGTGCCGCCATGCGCGAAGCCATCGCCATTGCGAAGGGCGCCGGCCGCAAGGTCGCCTTCACGCTGTCTGACAATTTCGTGATTTCCCGCCACGGCGATGATTTCCGTGCGCTGCTCGCGGCAGGCGATGTCGACATCCTGTTCGCCAATGAAGGTGAAATCGGCACGCTGATGGGCACCGACGATTTCGAAGCCGCCGTGGCCGCCGCAGCGCCGCTCGTGCCGACGCTCGTTGTCACGCGCAGCGAAAAGGGCGCGATTGCGATCCAGAATGGCACGCGTGCCGAAGTGTCGGCAGAGCCGGTCGACAAGGTCGTGGATACGACCGGGGCAGGAGATCTGTTTGCCGCGGGCTTCTTGGCGGGCCAGGCCGAGGGCCGCAGCCTTGCCGATTGCCTCGTCATGGGTTCGGTCTGCGCAGCCGAGATCATCTCGCATTATGGCCCGCGTCCGGAAGCCGACCTGAAGGCGCTGGTGGCGGCCCGCTTGGGCTAGACGCGCGTCGCGCGCGCGCCCTGCGCGCGTGGTCTGCGCTCTAACGTAGCGCCAAAAAAAGGGGAGGCCGAAGCCTCCCCAGGAACCCCTCCTGAAATTGCGACCCAGGAGCTCGGTGTTCGTGTGATCAGTCGATCGGCGGGACGCTGGTCGGCGGTGCGTCCGCATCCTTTTCGTGCACTTCGACAAGGCCACGGCCGACATGGCTGCGGCTGCGGCTATAGCCGAAATACACGACCAGCCCGACCGCCGCCCAGATGGCGAACAGCATCTGGCTCTTGGGATCGAGCTTGTAGAACAGATACAGGCAGCCCAGCACCGAGATCGGTGCGGTGAGCATGATCGCGGGCGTGCGGAACGGACGGTGCCGCGTCGGATCGGTGCGCCGGATCACGATGACGGCGATGGAGACCGCCGCAAAGGCGAAGAGCGTGCCCGAGTTGGAGATGTTCGCCAGCAGCCCGACCGGGAAGAACGCCGCGAACAGCGCAACCGCAATGCCCGTCAGGATCGTGATGACGTGCGGCGTGTTGTAACGCGGGTGGATCTTCGAGAAGGATTCGGGCAGCAGACCGTCACGGCTCATCACGAAGAAGATGCGTGTCTGACCGAACATCATCATGAGAATGACCGACGGCAGCGCCAGACCGGCAGCAAGGCCGATCAGGTTGCCAATCTGCGGCCAGCCGATTTCACGCAGCGTCCAGGCCAAAGCCTCCTTGGAGCAGACGACGGCCTGATCACCCATCGCGGCGCACTGTGCGGCGAGTTCGCGGCTGCCGGGTTCGAGGCCGAGACCATCGGGCCCAAGCACCGGCTGTGCGCCGACCGAACCGATGACGCCGCCAGCGACGAGCAGATAGAAGACCGTGCAGACACCAAGGCTGCCGATCAGGCCGATCGGCATGTTGCGCTGCGGGTTCTTGGTTTCCTCGGCCGCGGTTGAGACAGCGTCAAAGCCCACATAGGCAAAGAAGATCGACGCGGCTGCCGCCCCGATGCCGCCAAAGCCGAGCGGCGAGAAGGGCTCGAAATTCTCCATCTTCATGACGGGAACCGCGAGAATGATGAACAGGGTCAGCGCCGACACCTTGATCGCGACGAGGACCGCATTGACCGATGCGCTTTCCTTCGTGCCGATGACGAGCAGCCAGGTCACGAGCCCTGCGATGAGCATGGCCGGAAGGTTGACGAGACCGCCATCATAAGGGCCGCGCACCAGCAAATCGGGTATGTCGATGTGGAACGCGTTTTCGATGAGGCCGACAACATAGCCGGACCATCCGACCGACACCGCACCAGCGGCAACGGCATATTCAAGGATCAGTGCCCAGCCGACCATCCAGGCCAGCAGTTCGCCCATGACGGCGTAGCTATAGGTGTAAGCGGAGCCGGAGACAGGCACCATGGCTGCCATTTCGGCGTAACAAAGCGCGGCTACCGCGCAGACGAAACCCGCGATGATGAAGCTGATCATCATGCCGGGGCCGGCCTTTTGTGCCGCTTCGGCGGTGAGGACGAAAATGCCGGTGCCGATGACGGCGCCGATTCCGAGCATGGTCAGCTGGAATGCGCCCAGCGACCGGTGCAGCGACTTCTTTTCAGCAGTCGCCAAAATCGCATCAAGCGGTTTGACGCGGTCGAATAACATGGATGTCTCCCCAAGACTTTGGTTCTTGGGGTAGGCAACCTAAGGGTTAATCAGGTCTGCGCAACAAAATTTCAGCGCGGCAGCATGGCCCCCAATTGTTTTCCACCGAAAATATGGACGTGGAGGTGCGGAACCTCCTGATGGCCATGTCCGCCGATATTGGCGAGCAGGCGATAGCCCGGCGCAGGCAGGCCAAGCTGGCGGGCAACCTCACCCACGGCGCGGATGAAACCGGCGATCTCGGCATCGCTCGCCTTGGCTGTGAAGTCATCCCAGCTCACATAAGCGCCCTTGGGGATGACGAGCACATGGACCGGCGCCTGCGGGTTGATGTCGTGAAAGGCGAGCGCGAATTCGTTTTCGAAGACCGTCTTGTTCGGGACCTCGCCGCGCAGGATCTTCGCAAAGACATTCTGGTCATCATAGGGCGCGAGCGCATCAATCGGCACGGGTCATTCCTTTCGCGATGCCTTTTCGGCGATTCCGGACACGCCTTCGCGCGCATCGAGTTCGGCCAGCACATCGGCCAGCGCAACGCCGCTGTCGGCGAGTAGCACAAGCAGATGGAACAGCAGGTCGGCGGCTTCCCCGGTCAGCGCCTTTGCATCCTGCGTCAGGGCGGCGATCACGGTCTCGGTGGCCTCTTCGCCCACCTTCTGTGCGATCTTGCCGCGGCCCTTGGCGGTCAGCCGCGCGACATAGGATGTTTCGGGGTCCGCCAGACGGCGGTCCATGATCGTGCGTTCCAGCCGGGAGAGCGTATCGGACATGGCACCGGCATTGCGCGGGGCGCCGTGCGGCGTCAAGCCTTGGGATCGTCTCCGGGCTTGCGGGCGCGACTGCCGCGATGCCCGATCAGCACGCCTGCCACGCCGAGAAGGAGGATGGCGATTTCCTCACCGCGAAAGACGCGGGCCGGGGGCTCTGCATCGGTGCCTTCAGCAAGGAGGGGGGCGGCGCTGCCCAACAGGGCAAGCGCGACAAGGCACGGCAACAGGATAATACGCACCAAACTTCCCCCGACTCAGCGAAACCGCTGCAAGCTGGTTAACAGCAGGCGTCCGAAATTACCTCCAAAATGGTGGTTAATGCCGGAGACTGGGTGTTTCGATGGTTAACGCGCCAGGGGCGTGCGCACCGGAATCCCGGCGGCGGCCAGCGCGCGGTGCGCGTCGCCGATGGTCGCTTCGCCAAAATGGAAGATGGAGGCGGCCAGAACCGCACTCGCATGGCCCTGCGTCACGCCGTCTACCAGATGGTCGAGGTTGCCAACCCCGCCCGAGGCGACCACGGGCACGTTGACCGCATCGGCAATGGTCCGTGTCAGCGTCAGGTCATAGCCGTCGCGCGTGCCATCCCGGTCCATCGAGGTGACGAGGATTTCGCCCGCGCCCAGTTCGGCGAGGCGGATGGCATGGTCGACGGCGTTGATCCCGGTCGGACGCCGCCCGCCATGGGTGAAGACTTCCCAATGATCCCCGCTCCGCCGGGCATCGACGCTGGCGACCACGCACTGGCTGCCGAAGCGGCTTGCGATATCGGCGACGACTTCGGGCCGGGCAACGGCAGCGGAATTGACGGCAACCTTGTCAGCACCTGCGAGCAGGAGCGCGCGGGCATCCTCATGGGTGCGCACGCCGCCGCCAACCGTCAGCGGCATGAAGCAGACCTCCGCCGTGCGCGCGACGACGTCAAGGATCGTGTCGCGGCCCTCATGGCTGGCCGTGATGTCGAGGAAGCAGAGCTCGTCCGCGCCCGCCGCATCATAAGCGCGCGCGGCTTCGACCGGGTCGCCCGCATCAATCAGATCGACAAAGTTCACGCCCTTCACCACGCGGCCATTGGCGACGTCGAGACAGGGGATGACGCGGATGCGGACCGTCAAAGCGTCAGCCCTCCGCGCGCTCAGGCTGAGACTGTCGAAGCCTTGCGAGGGCGGAACTTCCACCCTTCGACACCCTCAGGGTGAGCGCGGAGAAACGACGGACGGTCATGCGCTCGCCACGGCAATCGCTGTCGCGAGGTCGAGCCGCCCGTCATAGAGCGCGCGGCCGGTGATCACGCCTTCAATGCCGTCCACGGCATGGATGGCGAGCATGCGGATATCGGCAATGCCGGCCACGCCGCCGCTCGCGATGACCGGGATGTCGGTTGCCCGCGCCAGATCGACCGTCGCCTGCACGTTGCACCCCTTGAGCAGGCCGTCGCGGCCCACATCGGTGAAGAGCAGCGACGCGACACCCGCATCCTCGAACCGGCGCGCGAGGTCGATGACTTCCATGTCGGACTTCTCGGCCCAGCCATCGGTCGCAACGAAGCCGTCGCGTGCATCGACGGCGACGACGATGCCGCCGGGAAAGTCTCGTGCCGCGCCTTTGACAAAGTCCGGGTCCTTGAGCGCGGCGGTGCCGATCACGATGCGCGCGACGCCCAGATCGAACCAGCGTTCCACCGTCTCGCGGTTGCGGATGCCGCCGCCCAGCTGGACATGGCCGGGAAAGGTCCGGACGATGCTCTCCACCGCCTCGGCGTTGACGGCGCGACCGGCAAAGCTGCCGTCCAGATCGACCACATGCAGATGCTGTGCGCCGGCCTCGGCAAAGAGCATCGCCTGCGCCGCCGGATCGTCGCCATAGACAGTCGCACGGTCCATATCGCCCTCGGCGAGACGGACGACCTGTCCGCCCTTCAGGTCAATTGCAGGGAAAACGATGAGACTCACGGGCGCCACTCCAGAAAACGGGACAACAAGGCGAGCCCGTAACGCTGGCTCTTCTCGGGATGGAATTGCACGCCAACGCGATTGTCGCGTCCGATGGCCGCGACGACCGGACCACCATGGCTGGTGGTGGCCAGAACATCATCGCCCTCAAAGGCATAGCTGTGCAGGAAATAGGCCTCGCCCGCCTCGATCAGCGGATGCGGTGCAGCCGGGACGACATCGTTCCACCCCATATGCGGGACCTTGATCGCGGGGTCTGCGGGGTCAATCCGGCGGACGGTGCCCTTGATCCAGCCGAGCCCCGCATGGCGGCCATGCTCCTCGCCCGCTTCCGCCATCAGCTGCATGCCCACGCAAATGCCGAGAAACGGCTTGGCGCCCGGGCCGGTCGCCTTGTTGAGGGCATCGACCATGCCGGGGATCGCCGAAAGGGCGGTCATGCAATGCGCAAAGGCGCCGACACCGGGCAGGACCACGCGGTCTGCCGACAGAACCTCTTCGGGCTGGCTTGTCACGCGGATGTCGGCGGCACCCGCTGCCTTCAGCGCGTTTCGAACCGACTGGAGGTTGCCCGCGCCATAATCGATGAGCGCGACGGCGCCTGTCACAGGATCCCCTTGGTGGACGGAACCGAGTCGGCCTTGCGCGGGTCTATCTCGACCGCAATGCGCAGCGCGCGCGCAAGCGACTTGTAGCAGCTTTCGACGATATGGTGGTTGTTGCTGCCGTAGAGGTTCTCGACATGCAGCGTAATGCCGGCGGCCTGCGCGAAGCTGTGGAACCAGTGCTCGATCAGCTCGGTGTCCCACTCGCCCAGACGCGGCGTGCCGAACTCGGCTTTGAAGACAAGCCAGGGACGCCCCGAGATATCGAGCGCGCAGCGCGTCAGTGTCTCGTCCATCGGCGCGTAGGAATGGCCGTAACGCGTGATGCCCTTCTTGTCGCCCAGCGCCTTGGCCAGCGCCTCGCCAATGGCAATGCCGGTATCCTCGGTCGTGTGATGCTGGTCGACATGGAGGTCGCCCTTGGTCGTCACCTTCAGGTCGATGAGCGAGTGGCGCGACAGCTGTTCGAGCATGTGATCGAGAAAGCCGATCCCCGTCGACACCTCATAAAGGCCGGTACCGTCGAGGTTGAGCTCGACACTGATCGACGTTTCGCTCGTCTGGCGCTGAACCGTGGCTGTCCGCATGGGTTGAGGCCTATAGCGCGCCGGACCGCGCGCGCAACCGCTTGACCGTAGCGGACCAAGCGTCCAACGTCGTTTTCACGATGAGCGAAGACATGCCCGACAGCCTGATTCCCTATGACGATATCGTGCAGGAGGCCCTGCGCGCGGTCGTCGGCCGTGTGCTGGGCGGAATCAAATCCAATGAAGACCTGCCCGGCGGGCATCATTTTTACATCACGTTCAAGACGTTTGCGCCCGGCGTCGTCATGCCGAAGCAGCTAATGCAGCGCTTCCCGGACGAAATGACGGTCGTGCTCCAGAACAAGTTCTGGGACCTGACGGTGGATGAGGAAGGCTTTGAGGTCGGCCTGACCTTCAGCCAGGTGCCGACCAAGCTGTTCATCCCCTTCGACGCGATCACCGCGTTCGTCGATCCGGCGGTCGAGTTCGCGCTCCACTTCCAGGTCAATCTCGACGAGGTTGATACGCCGCCCACGGCGGAAGCCGAAAATGACGTGCCGCGCGCCGCACCGATCGAGGACGGCTCCAACGTCGTGACGGTGGACTTCGGCCGGAAGAAATAGTCGGGGCGCGTGAGAATCCTGCGTCATCCCCAAACATGTTCAGGATGACGATGAAGGGGGACGAAACGTTGGCACAGGACACCCGCACCGAGACCGACAGCTTTGGCCCCATCGAGGTTCCGGCCCACGCCTATTGGGGCGCGCAGACCGAGCGGAGCCGCGCGAACTTTCCCTTTGGCGCGCAGGAACGGATGCCGATCGCCATCATCCATGCGCTGGCGCGGGTGAAGAAGGCCGCCGCGCTGGTCAACCGGCAACATGGACTGGACGGCGCGCTTGCCGATGCCATTGCGGCCGCCGCCGATGAGATCGTCGCAGGCACGCTCGACGATCATTTTCCGCTGGTCATCTGGCAGACGGGCTCCGGCACGCAGACCAACATGAACGTCAACGAGGTCATCGCCGGACGGGCGAATGAGCGGCTGACGGGCGTGCGGGGCGGCAAGGCACCGGTGCATCCCAATGACCATGTCAACAAGAGCCAGTCGTCCAATGACAGCTTCCCGACGGCGATTCATGTCGCTGCCGCGCTTGAGACGCATCGCCGTCTGTTGCCTGCCCTCGACCGGCTGACGCAGGCGCTTGCTGCCAAGGCCGGGCAGTTCGGGCAGATCGTCAAGATCGGCCGCACCCATCTGATGGATGCGACGCCGCTGACTTTGGGCCAGGAATTTTCGGGCTATGTGGCGCAACTGATCGCGGCGCGGGCGCGGATCGAGGGCGCGGTCGTCCACAATATCCAGAAGCTGGCCCAGGGCGGGACGGCGGTGGGCACGGGCCTCAATGCGCCCGCCGGTTTTGATCGCGCCATCGCCGACGAACTGTCGCGCGATACGGGCATCGCCTTTGAACCGGCGCGCAACAAGTTTGAGGCACTGGCCAGCCATGACGGCGCGGTTGCCTTTTCCGGGATGCTCAACGCGCTGGCCGTGGCGCTCACCAAGATTGCCAATGACATCCGCCTGCTCGGGTCCGGCCCGCGCGCGGGGCTGGGCGAGCTGCTGCTACCCGAAAACGAGCCCGGCAGCTCGATCATGCCCGGCAAGGTGAACCCCACCCAGTGCGAAATGCTGACGATGGTCGCGGCACAGGTGATGGGCAACCATCAGGCGATCACCATCGGCGGGCTGCAGGGGCATCTGGAACTCAATGTGTTCAAGCCTTTGATCGGCGCCAACATGTTGCGCTCCATCGATCTGCTCGCGACCGGCATGGCAAGCTTTGCCGAACACTGCATCGACGGGATTGAGGCCAATGCCGCACGCATCAGCGAACTGGTGGACCGGTCGCTGATGCTGGTGACCGCGCTCGCACCCGAGATCGGCTATGACAATGCGGCGAAGATCGCCAAACAGGCCCACCAGACGGGGTCGACGCTGCGCGATGCCGCACTGGCCCTCGGGCTTGTGGATGCCGCAACCTTTGACCGCGTCGTGCGACCGGAGGCGATGCTCGGCCCCGATCCGGCGCCTTCGGGCAATTGACGCGCGCGCCCTTGCGTTGCAAGAGCGGCCATGGCCCACTCCTCGACCAACGACCCGCACAAATTCAAGCGGCGCGGCATCCTGTTCATCGTGTCCTCACCGTCTGGTGCGGGCAAATCGACCATCTCGCGCAAGCTGCTCGCGGCTGACCCCGCGCTCGAAATGTCGGTCTCGGCCACGACGCGCCCGCCCCGGCCGGGCGAAGTCGATGGCAAGGATTATCACTTCGTCGATCTCGAGCACTTCCGGGAAATGGTGGCGAACAACGAGTTTCTTGAATGGGCGCATGTTTTCGGCAACCGCTATGGCACGCCGCGCGGTCCGGTGGAAAAGGCGCTGTCGGAAGGGCGCGACGTCCTGTTCGACATCGACTGGCAGGGTGCGCAGCAGCTCTATCAGCAGGCGGGCGGCGACGTCATTCGCGTCTTCATCTTCCCGCCGTCGATGGAGGAGCTCGAACGGCGCCTGCGCTCACGCGGGACCGACACCAACGAAGTCATCGAAGGCCGCATGGCCCGCGCCAGTGCCGAGATCAGCCACTGGGACGGCTATGACTATGTGCTCGTCAACGATGATGCCGATGCCTGCTTCCGGCACGTGAAGACGATCCTCGATGCCGAGCGGCTGAAGCGCAGCCGTCAGACGGGGCTGATCGGGTTCGTGCGCGGCCTGACCAAGAGGTGAGGGACTGAGGTCTATCATGTCTCGTCATGCTGAACTGGTTTCAGCATCCATGTCTCAAAAGCGGTGAAAATCTCGGGGGTTGGCGCCCTGCGCTGACCTCACGGCATGGATCCTGAAACAAGTTCAGGATGACGCAAAGAGGGTGTCACCCCGCCCGCAGCAATTCCAGAAACCGGCAGGCGGCAACAAAATCCCGCTTGCGTGCTTCGCGCCCGGCGAGCGCGAGCTGATCTTCGCCCCAGAGTTCGGCCTGCCACAGCTCATCAAGATGGGCGAGATCGAACGCGTCGTCGGGCAGGACGGCTTCCTCGAGCAGCGCCAGCGCGATGACGAGCGAACCACCGATGGTGACGATGGGGGAAAGCGCCGCGAGCGCGAACGGGTCGGCCGCGGCCACCGCATCGCCGAGCCGCCCGATGGTCGCCATCGGCTGGGGCTGGTGCATGATGCCGGCAACCAGCGTGAAATCGACGCCATAGCGCGTCCGCGCCCAGTCGAGCAGCGGATCCCAGCGCTCGGCCTGCCGCGCAATCAGTTCCGGCGGGCTGTCCGCGCGGTAACAGAGCAGCTCGGTTTCCCCATATTGCGCAAGGCCGGCGGCAAAGGGCGCCGGATCGGGCAGGACGCGATCAATCGCCGCGTTGGCAAGGCCCGTCATCGGCATGGACCGCGGATCGATCTCTTCGCCTTGCGCCTGCCACTCCGCCGCGACGGCGGCCGCCAAGGCATCGTTCGGCAGGGTCAGCGCCACGCGTGCGGGGGTCTTCACGGCGCGTCCGTCGAGCAGGATGCTGCGGTCGGCGGAGAGGGCGACGTCCTTGTAAAACCGCTTCATGCCTTGGGCCCGCGCCAGCGCCGCTTGAGGAAGATCGGCAGGCTGTAAAATTCAAAGATGCCGAGAAAGAACAGCGCATAGCCGAACCATGGCGCAAGGTCCGGCAGCAGCTTGCCCGCGATATTGGCGATCCCCGCAAAGACGAGCGCGACGCCTGAAAAGCGGACGAGATTGAGGATGTTGTACCGGGTGCGCGCCTGGTCTTCTTCGGGGCTCATTTCAGGACCTCCAATATGTGCGCCGGGTGCGAGGCGATGTGGAATGCGCCCGCGTCCAGAAGGTCGTCAACGCCGTGATAGCCCCAGTCAACGCCCAGCGCGCGGGCACCGGCGGCCACGCCCATCGCCATGTCGAAACTCGTGTCGCCAATCATCACTGTCGTGGTCGGTATGGCGCCGGCCTCGGCCATCGCCTCATGGACCATGGAGGGATGCGGCTTGGACGGGTGCCGGTCGGCGGTCTGCAGCGTCACGAAGCGGTCGCGCAGGCCATGGTGGCGCAGGCACAGGTCCAGCCCGCGATCCGACTTGCCGGTCGCCACGCCGAGCAGCCAGCCTTCGGCCTCCAGCGCGTCGAGCGCCTCGGCAATGCCGTCGAACAGCGGTTCTTCAACGAGCCCGTCATGGCGCAGCCGGTGGAAGGCGGTCTTATAGTCTTCGGCCAGCTGGAGATGGAGTGCAGGGTCCGCCTGCGGCAGCAGCGCCTGCATTGCGGGCACAAGGCTCAGGCCGACGATCCGCTTGGTCGCGTCCCGGTCCGGCGCGTCCAGACCGGCCCGGGCAAAGGCATCGTTCATGCACAGCACGATATTGTGCTGGCTGTCGACGAGCGAGCCGTCACAGTCGAACAGCGCCAGCCTGTTGGTCATGGGATGTTGCGCATCAGGTGCGCCAAGGCGCGGTTGCCGGTCGCTTCAACAGCGTCGGCGGTGCGCAGGCGGACCTCTTCGGGCTTGTTCTGGCCAAGCTTGGCGGTGCCGCGCCACCCGGTGACCTCCATCTCGAAGCCCCAGATGCCGGAGAGAAGTTTCGACGTGACGGCGGGATCCACCTTGTCGCGCGTCCAGGGTGCCTTGGGGGCCAGCCGCGCCTCATGCTGTGCCGACAAAGCGTCGATCTGCGCGAGCAGGCCGGTTTCGTCGAGCTTGGTCACCTTGCCCTCAAACTCGGCAGACAGATAATTCCACGTCGGCACCTGATCGGGCAGGTCGTACCAGTCGGGGCTGATATAGCCGTCGGGGCCGTTGACGACGAGAAGCGCGGTTGCGCCCGCCAGATGGCGCGCAATGCCGTTGCCGCGCGCGACGTGGAAGGCGATCCGGCTCTCACCCGAATAGACAAAGGGGATGTGCGCGACGCGCGGGCCATCGGGCGTCTGGGCGAAGAGCATGCCAAAGCCCACGGCCTCGGCAAATGCCGCCAGCGCTTCCCGGTCATCCCAACGGAAGATCGGATTGGGGTGCATCGCTTAGGGCCGCTTCGGGCGCGCCGGGCCGGAGGGCTTGCCGCGCGCGGGCGACCGCGACGATTTGGCCGGTGCGCGTCCCTTCCCGTTGCCGCTGCGGTCGGACTTGCCGCTGCTACGGTCCGCCTTGGCCTCGCCGCGGCCGCGCCGTTCGCCCTTGCGTTCCTTGCGCGCAGCCTTGGCCTTCTGTGCAACAGCGCGCTTCTTGCCCTCGGCGGTGTCGCTGAACTTGGGCTCTTCCAGCGGCAGCGCGTCGCCATCCTCGATTGAGAAACCGAGGTTGGCGAGCGTGTCGGTAAAGTGCGGCGGCAGCTCTGCCGTCACGTCGATCCGCCCGCCATCCGGGCTGTCGACCCGCAAGCGGCGCGCATGGAGATGCATCTTGCGGCTGATCGTGCCGGTCAGAAACGCGTCGCGCCCGCCATATTTTCCATCGCCGACAATGGGGTGGCCGATGGCGGCCATATGGACGCGCAGCTGGTGCGTGCGCCCGGTAAAGGGTTGCAGCTCGACCCAGGCGGCGTTGTTCCCGGCGCGGTCGATGACGCGGTAGCGCGTGCGCGCAGGTGCGCCTTCCTTCTCATCGACCTGCATCTTCTCGCCGCCGGTGCCGGGCTGCTTGGCGATGGGCAGTTCGATGAACCCGTCCTCGATCGAAGGGACGCCGACCACGATCGCCCAATAGACCTTGCGCGCGGTGCGGCTGGAAAAGCTTTTGGAAAAGGACGCCGCTGCCCGCGCGGAGCGCGCGACGAGAAGGACGCCCGACGTGTCCTTGTCGAGCCGGTGCACGAGCTTGGGCCGCTGGTCCGCATCGAACCACAGAGCATCGAGCAGGCCATCGACATGTTCGGTCGTCTTGGTGCCGCCTTGGGTCGCTAGACCGGGCGGCTTGTTGAGGACGAGGCCCGACTTGTCCATGTGGATGACAAGGCTCTCGGCAAAGGCCGCCTGATCGTCCGACAGGCGCGGACGCTCCTTCTTGGGCTTGGCCTTGGCCTTGGTTTCGGTGGTGACGGCGTCGGCCGGGGGCACGCGGATCTGCTGGCCCGCCTCGATCCGGTCTCCCGGCGTCGCGCGCTTGCCATCGATGCGCAGCTGCCCCGTGCGGGCCCAGCGCGACACCGTGTTGAAGCTGGCATCGGGCAGATGCCGCTTGAACCAGCGGTCGAGCCGGATGCCGTCGTCTTCGGCATCCACAGTGAACTGGCGAACCTGATCGGTCATGCGCGTACCACCGCATAGCCGAGCGCCAGGGCGGCAATCGACCCGACCACGGAAGCTCCCGCATAAAGCAGGGCCATGCCCCATTGCCCGCGTTCGATCATCTGAAAGCCTTCCAGGCTGAAAGCCGAAAATGTCGTGAAGCCGCCGAGCACGCCGACGCCGAGGAACAGGCGCGCTGTTTCCGACGCGGCGCCTTTGAGCACGAGCGCGGCGAGCGCCCCCATCAGAAGACCACCCAGAAGGTTGACGGCAAAGGTGCCGATGGGCCAGCCGCCGCGCAGGCCGAGGCCCGCAACGGTCAGATAGCGTGCCGCAGCGCCGATCGCGCCACCGGCCATGACAGGGAGTAATGGGTGCATGACGCCTGCCTTAGCGACAGTTGGGCGCGAGCGCTACAGGTCCAGCGAACCGGTGATGCAGGTCACGCACTGGCCGCCAACATGGACGTCTGCGCCGTCGATGCGGATATGGACATAGCCGTCGCGCCCGACCTGAAGGCCCTGCGACGCGATGTAGCGGTCTCCGTCGCCAATCTGTCCAGCCAGCAGACGATAGGCAGCCACCGCACCATTGCCGCTGCCGCAGACCGGATCTTCGGCAATTCCGTCGGCGGGCGCGAAGGAACGCACCATCGTGCCCTCCGCGCCGGTGGCAAAGACCGTGAGGCCGGTCGTGCCGTGGCGGCGGTCATAGGCGGCGAGTGCGGCAAGGTCCGGCTCCAGATGGGCGATCCTGTCGAGTGAGGCCATCTCTGCAATCACCCAGCGCGGTCCGACGTCCAGCACCTGAGGGGGGCGAACTACAGCCGCCGGGCCGCCAATTGCGGCGATCAGCGCATCAGGCTCTTCGGCGGCGGCCGCTGCATAGCGTGGCAGCCGGAAGGAAAGTCCCGTGTCCCCCACCGTGACCTCGACAAGGCCGACGGCGCATTCCTGAACGATCTTGCCATTGCGGGGCTGGCACAGCCCGGCTTCGAGAACGGCATGCGCGGTGCCCAAGGTCGGGTGGCCTGCAAAGGGCAGCTCGGCGCGCGGGGTGAAGATGCGCACCCGATAGTGCGCAGCCGGATTTTCGGGCGGGAGGACGAAGGTCGTCTCCGACAGGTTCGTCCAGCTCGCAAATTGCTGCATGTCAGCGTCGCTCAGCCCGGCGGCGTCGAGCACGACGGCCACCGGATTGCCGAACAAAGGTCGGCTCGTGAACACATCTACCTGTTTGAAATTGCGCATATTCAGCCCCACCGCTGCGTGAAGAGGCCCATATACACCGAATCGGCCGGGAGCCCCAAAGGCCCCTTGGCCAAACTAGACGCCGTTGTTGAGCACCAGATCGACGATCGTGCCACCGGCTTCGGCGGGCGTCACCACGACATAGTAAGCCGCGCCGTCGCTGCGGGTGCCACCGACCAGCGTCTCGCGGCCCTTGACCTCGGTTGAGGAGGCAAAGCCGCTGCGCTTCGTCTGGCCGATATAGAAGTCGATGACGGCCCGCGCCGGGGCCTGCGTCGTAAACGTCACGGCGCGCAGCTTGCAGCCCGGCATGTCCGAACCCGCCGCTTCTTCGACCCGCGCCCGCGGATAGAGCGGCACATCGGCCGGCAGGCGATTGGCCCAGCCCATCGCATAGTCGACGTCCAGCCCGCATCCGTTGAACCTGTCGCGCGCGGCCGTGGCCTGTCGCCGGGCGATCTGGCCCAGTGTCGGACTGTCCGGGCGTTCGGCCGCCGCGCTTGGCCCCGTCGTCTCGGGCGGGACGGGCGCGGTCATCGGGGCGTCGGGCGCGCGGACCGCATTTCGGTTCGCCATATTGGCGAGCGAGGGATCGACCATGATCTGGTCTTCCAGGGCCGCGGTCAGCACCGGATCGGCATTGCCCTTGCCGAGCAGCCGTTCATCAAGCTTGTCGGCCTTGCTGTCGGCGGGCGTGCCACCACCACAGGCGGACACCGCCAGCAAGGTCGGCACCAGAAGCAGAGAAGAAAGAACGCGTCGCATACCAAACTCCATAACAGGAGATGGTTATGCAGCTGCTAACGATCCCGATGCGCGGATATTCAGGGTAAATGCGCCCGGATTCGGGGTTAATGCGCCGCTTATGCGCCGTCCTTGTCGTCCATCACGATGGTCCCGGTGGTCGTCCCGCCCTTTCCGGGGGCGAAGGTCATCGTGAAGGGCGTGCCGTCCCTGGTCTTGCCGGTCAGCGATTCGCCCGAGATCTTCGCCTCGACGGCCTTGTCGGCAAAAGCCTTGGCAAACCAGTCGCGGACGGGCTTGGGATCGGCGGGGGCGGAATAGATGATCTGGACGCGGTTGCCGGCCCAGACGCCGGTCTTGTCTCCCTGCACATTGATGCTGGAGATGCGCGCGCCGGGATAGAGCTTCACGCCATCAATGTCGAAATTGCTGTCCTTCAGAACGGCCTTGGGCAGGCGGAGATTGGCGTCGATTCCGGGCAGGTTGACAGCGACCTTGCCGGTGTCGCCATCCGCCGTGATGCGGATGTCCTCGCCCTTGTCGCTCTTGGCGTTGATGTTGATCGAGGTGCCTGTGGCATTGCCATCGGCTTTGTCAGCCGCGCTGTCGACATCGCAGGCGGCAAGGCTGACGAGCAGCGAAACAAGGAGAAGGGGCGAACGCATCTGGGGATCTCCTGACTGTGTTATCCACATAATACAGCAGCGCCGCGTGCCGTCAAGCAGGCTGTGCTTGCAAATGCACCGGCAGGTGCGCACATTCCCTCTATGCGCAACCTCATTTCCCTGCTGATCGGCTTTGTCGCCCTGATCCTTGCGGCCATCGCCTTTTTCCCGCTGCTCGGATGGGCGAACTGGGCGATCATTCCGCTCGCCGTGATCGGGCTTGGCATTGGCGCCACGTCGGACAAGACGGCGGGCCGGAATCTCAATATCGTGGTGATTGTGATCGGCCTGATCCGCCTCTCGATCGGCGGCGGCATTCTTTAGGCGCGGCTGTCAGGCCCTGCGAAAGCCGACAATCGCCTGAACCCGCTGCTCGCTCACCGGGTTGACGAATGCGCCGCCAATCTCACCCTGACGCGACCAGACGACACGGGCGATCGCCATGCCCAGCCCGGCCATCTTCAGGCGGATGATTGATCCGGGCGGAATGTGCCGCCCGAGCCTGGCGCGAAAGCCCGATGTCGAAATCTCGGTGACGACGACGTCTGCGCCGTGAAAGCCGGTTCCGGCGAGTGTCGCATCCTGTGCAAGGTCGAAGCGCGCGCTCCGGCGCCGGTCGGGCGCAAAGTTCTGAACAGCAAGGCGTGCGGCTAAATGCATATGAATCGTTCCCGCGTCTGTCCTAGGCCGCAACTGGTTAACGACGCGTAATTGCGCGATATTTTGCCGGATTTGGCGAATCGCCCCGCCCCGTCCTAAACCGGCCTCTGGGTCATAATGAGGAGAACAGAGCCATGGCATGGGGAAGCAAATCGGGCGACGCAGCGCCGCGCACCAGCGGCAGCATGTCCTTCATCGGCAGCGAAGTGTCGATCACGGGCAATATCGGCGCGTCCGGGGACATCCATCTTGATGGCGCCGTTCAGGGCGACGTGGCCTGCGGGTCGTTAACGGTCGGCGCCAGCGGACAGGTGCGCGGCAACGTCCTCGCCCAGCGTGCGACGATTGCTGGTGCCGTCGAAGGTTCGGTGGTCGCAACCGAACTCGTCATCGAAAAGTCGGCGCGGATCGCAGGCGATGTGTCTTACGAAAGCATCTCGATTGAAACGGGCGCGCGCGTCGATGGCCGTCTCTCCCAGAAGGCGGCACCGTCGGGCGAACTGAAGCTGGTGTCTGCCAGCGGAGAATGATCCGCCGGGCCCGCGCGTTGACAGAAATCAAATGCGCGACGCGGGCTTCCGGACTAAACGGGCGGCATGACTGAAACCTTGAAGAACCTGCCGACCCTGTCGCTCGCCGCACAGGACAGTGATCCCGACGCCTTTGCCCAGGCCGTTGGCGATTCGTTTCGCACCTTCGGTTTTGCGGTTGTCGCCGACCATGGCGTGGACCGCGCGCTGATCGACAAGGCGTGGGAACAGACGCGCCTCTTGTTTGATCTGCCCGAAGCGGTGAAGCGGTCTTATTATACCGCAGACCTCGCCGGACAGCGCGGCTATACGCCCTTTGGCACCGAAATCGCCAAGGATGCCGAACATGTCGATCTGAAGGAGTTCTGGCACATCGGGCGCGATCTGCCGCCCGGCCATCGCTTCCGCGATCACATGCCTGACAATATCTGGCCGTCGGAGCTGCCGGAGTTCCGCGCGACGTTCGAGGCAATGTATGCCGCCTTCGATCATGCTGGAAAACGGCTGCTCTCGGCCATTGCCCGCTATCTGGGCCTCGCGCCTGACTGGTTTGACCCTGCCGTCGAGAACGGCAATTCGGTCATGCGGCTGCTCCATTACCCGCCCATTCCCAAGGATGCGCCGGGCATCCGCGCGGGCGCGCATGGCGACATCAACCTGATCACGCTCTTGCTGGGTGCCGAAGAAGGCGGGCTGCAACTGCTGACGCGGCAGGGCGACTGGCTGTCGATCACGCCGCCCGAAGGTGCCATGGTCATCAACTGCGGCGACATGCTGGAACGGCTGACCAACAACCATCTGCCCGCGACGATCCACCGCGTGCTCAATCCGCCGCCGGAGCGGCGCCACATCCCGCGCTATTCGATGCCCTTCTTCCTGCACCTTGCGTCCGACTTCCTCATCGAGACGTTGCCCGGCTGCGTGGATGACGCGCACCCGAACCTCTACCCCGAACCGATCAGCGCCAACGACTTCCTCGTCCAGCGGCTGATCGAGATCGGGTTGAAGAAGTAGGGCGGATCAGGGCGCCGGGGTGAAGGTGACCGATCGGGAAAAGGGCCCGACATAGCCCTTCACCTTCAGCGTTCCGTCGGGTTGTTTGGACATGGTGGACCGGTAGGTCTTGCCCGCGCGCGGGTCATAGATCTTGCCTTCCCACTCGCCGCCCGAATCCTTGAATTCCGACAGGATGACGATGCCCTGGATCGGGCGCGTGCGCAGGGCCGGGTCCGGGTTCTTGCTGTCCACGGCTGGGCCGCCGCCGGGCGGGCTCTTCAGCACCTTGGCAACCTTGCCGCAGATGACGGCGCCGCATTGGCCGATATGGACGATGCTGTCCTTTTCCTCGGTGTACCAGCGTCCATTGACGGGAACGGCCGCCGAAAGCGGCGCGGCAGCGCTGGCCAGCGCGATGACAAGCAGGGCCTTACGCATGTGAACTCTCCTCAAGGTCGTTTTGGTCTTGGCTTACATAGGTGTCAGTGCGATGAATACGCCATGAAATGGAGAGCGATGCAAGCCGCAGCCCTTGCCGTATTGGCTGCTGCACAGGCCCAGGCCGGCACCATTCGGGTCGAACCGGGCGATGGCGCGCAGGACCGGCTGCAGGCCGCCCTGATCGATGCGAAACCCGGTGACACCGTCGAGATCGCGGCCGGACGCTATGACCTGACCGACGGCCTGTCGCTCGACGTGGCCGGTGTCACGGTCAAAGGCGCGGGACCGGCCGCCACCATCCTCAGCTTCAAGGGGCAGAAGGGCGCGGGCGAAGGTCTGCTCGTTACCTCCGATGACGTGGTGCTCCGCGACTTTGCGGTTGAGGATTCGCGCGGCGACGGCATCAAGTCCAAGGGCGCAGACCGCATCGTCTATCGCAATGTGCGCGTGGAATGGACGGGCGGCCCCAAGGAAACCAACGGCGCCTATGGGCTCTATCCGGTCGAATCGACCGACGTGCTGATCGACGGCGCAGTCGTGAAGGGCGCGTCGGACGCGGGCATCTATGTCGGCCAGTCGAAGAACATCATCGTCCGCAATTCGACCGCGATGTACAATGTCGCCGGGATCGAGATCGAAAACAGCTACAGCGCCGACGTGCATTCGAACCTTGCCATGCACAATACGGGCGGCATCCTCGTGTTCGACCTGCCCAATCTGCCGCAGCAGGGCGGGCACGCGATCCGGGTTTTCTCGAACCGCGTCGAGAAGAACGACACCCCCAATTTCGCGCCCAAGGGCAATATCGTCGCCAGCGTGCCGACCGGCACGGGCGTGATGGTCATGGCCAATCGCGACGTCCATGTGTTCGGCAATGTGATCGGGGACAACGGCACGACCAATGTCATGGTCGTCGCCTATCAGTCGGCCTTTACCGACAAGAAATATGATCCCAGCGCGCGCAACATCGTCGTGCGCGACAACCAGCACGGCCGCGCCGGATGGGCGCCTGCCTTTCCCGGCGGGGCTGAACTGGCCGCAGCGCTGGGCGGCGCATTCCCCTCGGTGCTCTGGGATGGTGTCGGCGGTGCGGCGGCAAACGTGCATCTGAAGGACCCGGTGATGACCGTGTCGCTCAACCTGCCCGCGCAGGGGACGCCGATCACACAGGCGCAGCCGGCCGCTTATGCAGCGCCCGCCACGGCCCCGGCGAAGGACTTGCCCACCATCGTCATGCCCGCTGCGATGGAGGCGGCGGCGAAGTGACGCGCGCTCTGGCGCTGGGGCTCTTCTGGCTTGGGCTGGTCAGCGCCAGCGCGGTGCCGGAGGTGAACGAGGCGCTGATCCTCTCCGATGCGATGCCGCAACGGCTGCAGGATTTCGGCCTGCTGGTCGACGGGAAAACGCCCGCGCCGGGCGTCGTGCCCTATCATCTCAACACCCCCTTGTTCAGCGACTATGCGCTCAAGTTCCGCTTCGTCCATCTGCCCAAGGGCAAGAAGGCGAAAGCGACCGGTGATGGCCTGCTCGATTTTCCGGTCGGCACCGTTCTCATCAAGAGTTTCGGCTACCCGGCGGACATGCGCGCGCCCGACCGGGACCTGCGCATCCTCGAAACACGGCTCCTCATCCACCGCGCGGGCGGCTGGGTGGCTCTGCCTTATGTGTGGAATGCGGAAGGCACGGAGGCGAGGCTCAAGCGTGCGGGCCAGCGCATCGACGTCAGCTGGACGCACAGTGACGGACAAGTGCGGTCGATCAGCTATGCCGTGCCCAATGCCAACCAGTGCAAGGGATGCCATGTGAGCGGGGCGGCGATCACGCCCATAGGCCCGAAGGTCCGCAATCTGGATGACGGCCATCAGCTGCAGGCGCTCGCCAAGGCGGGGCTGCTGTCGGGCCGGACGGCTGCCGTACATCCGATGCCCGTCTGGGACCGTCCGGAGAGCGGCAGCGTCACCGCGCGCGCCCGGGCCTATCTCGATGCCAATTGCAGCCACTGCCACAACCGCGCGGGGCCGGCGGACACGTCGGGCCTCTGGCTCGATTGGGACCAGCCTGCCGACACCAACCTCGGCATCGGCAAGCGCCCGACGGCGGCGGGGCGCGGCAGCGTCGGTCTTGAATTCGCGATCAAGCCGGGCGATCCGGCAGCCTCCTATCTCGTCGCGCGCATGGCGAGCACCGAGCCGGGCATTGCAATGCCCGAGCTGGGCCGATCGGTCACCCATGACGAAGCGGTTGCGCTTGTCAGCCAATGGATCGGGCAGATGAAGTGACCCTAAGGCTCTACGATTACTGGCGGTCCTCGGCGGCCTATCGGGTGCGCATTGCGCTCAATCTGAAGGGCGTTGCCTATGAGGCGGTGGACACCAGCCTGCTCCATGGTGAGCAGCGCGACCCCGCCTATCTGGCGCGCAATCCGCAGGGACTCGTCCCCATGCTGGAGGTGGGCGACCTGCGCCTGACGCAGAGTCTGGCGATCATCGACTGGCTGGATGCGGCCTATCCCGCGCCGCGCCTGATCCCCGCCGATCCGGCCGCGCGCGCCGCCGAACTTGCCAAGGCGATGGTCGTGGCGGCGGACATCCATCCGATCAACAATCTGCGCATCCTCAAATATCTGAAGAATGATCTGGGCCAGCCGCAGGACGCCATCGACCAATGGGCGCGCCACTGGATCGCGGAAGGCTTTGCCGCGCTGGAGGCGATGGCGGACGCTGATGCGCCCTATCTGTCCGGCGCGGTGCCCGGCCTCGCCGATGTGTTCCTCGTGCCGCAAATGGCCAATGCGCGGCGGGTGGACACGCCGCTTGATCCCTATCCAAAACTCGTCGCCATCGATGCGCGGGCGACCGCGCTGGCGCCGTTCGCCAAGGCCCATCCCGATGCGGTGAAGCCTGCCCGTTACGCCTGACACAGGAGAGACCCATGACGATCACCGGACGCTGCTATTGCGGGGATGTGCAGTACAAGGCCCAGGGGCCGGGCTTCATGAAGTTTGAATGCTATTGCCGCGAATGCCGCTACATCTCGGGCGGCGGCCCGGTCATCGGCATGGCCGTCCTCAACGACGGGTTTGAGATCACGCAGGGCGCGGTCCAGGACTTCACGCGCGGCGACATCGAAGGTGCGGTGACGCGTCAGTTCTGCCCCCATTGCGGGACGCATCTGTTCACCCGCGCGCCGGGCTTCCCACAGGGCGTGATTCTCAAGGTCGGCAGCCTCGACAATCCCGACGACTTTGGCGGCGCGGAGTTCGCGGCCTTCGCCTGCGATGCTGAGGACTGGCACCGCCTGCCGACCGACATCCCGGTGCATGACCGCTGGCCGGGATAGAAATCCGCCCATTTGCCCCTTTAATGTTGTCGCCCCCGCTGCCACATGCAGCCCCATGAAAACACGCCTGCTCGCTTCCGCCGCCCTTCTGATCGCCGCGCCAGCTCTTGCGGAGGATGGGGAGATCGTCGTCACCGGCCAGCCGCTGCCTGCGTCGATCGGGGAGAGTGCCTATGACGTGGCGACCGTCGAACGTGACCGGATCGTGACGACGGCATCGGGGCGGATTGAGGATGTGCTGCGCGATGTCGCCGGGCTGACCCAGTTCCGCCGCAGCGACGCGCGCTCGGCCAATGCGACAAGCCAGGGCGCGACGCTGCGCGGTCTGGGCGGCAATGCGTCGAGCCGGGCCCTGCTCGTCCTCGACGGCGTGCCGCAGAGCGACCCCTTTGGCGGCTGGATCACCTGGCCCGCTTATGTGCCCGAACGGCTGGGCAGCGTGCGCGTGACGCGGGGCGGCGGATCGGGCGCCTATGGCTCCGGCGCGCTGGCCGGCACCATCGAGATGGACAGCATCGGCACGGGCGAAGGTCTGACCGGCAGCCTCGCTTATGGCAGCCGCGCCAGTGTCGAGGGGAGCGCTCTCCTCTCCGGAAAGCTGGGTAGCGGCTTTGGCCTTGTCTCGGCAAGCTATGCGCGCGGCGACGGCTTTGTGCCCATCGTCGCGGGGCAGCGCGGCCCGGCCGATATTGCCGCGCCCCATGAGCAGGCAACACTCGCCGCGCGCGGCGTCGCGCCGCTCGATGCGCAGACCGAGCTTCAGGCCTCCGTCCTGGGCTTCACCGACCGGCGGGAACGGGGCACGATCCTGTCGCAAAATGGCGGCGACGGCGCCGATGCCAGCCTGCGGCTGGTCCATCGCGGGCGCTGGGGCGTGCAGGCGCTCGGCTATGTCCAGATGCGCAAGTTCACCAGCCGCGCGGTCGCCATCGACGCGGCGCGCGCCACGGTCACGCAATCGGTCAATCAGTTCAACGTGCCGTCGACCGGTTTGGGCGGTCGGCTGGAAGTGCGCCCGCCGCTGGGCGAGGCGGTCGAACTGCGGCTGGGCGCGGATGTCCGCCGCACGACGGGGGAGACCAACGAGTTTTTCACCTATGTCGCAGGCAAGCCGACGCGCCTGCGTGAGGCCGGCGGGCAGAGCGATACGGCGGGGGCCTTTGCCGAACTGTCGGCGAAGATCGACGCGCTGACGCTGACCGGCGGCGTCCGGGCCGACCGCTGGTGGATCAGGGATGGACGCCTCGTCGAACGCACGCTGGCGACGGGCGCCACGATTCGCAACGAACTGGCGCTGGAGCGGCAGGGCTGGGAACCGACCGCGCGCGCGGGGCTTGCCTATGATGCGGGAGACGTCACGCTCCGGGCGGCGGCCTATCTCGGCTGGCGGCTGCCGACGCTCAATGAACTCTATCGCCCGTTTCGTGTTGGCGCCGATGCAACGGCAGCCAACCCTGCGCTCGCGCCGGAGCGGATGAAGGGCGTCGAGCTGGGCGTCGATGTGCGGCCGGCCAATGGCGTGTCGCTGCGCGCGACGGCCTTTACCAACAAGCTGACCGACGCCATCGGCAATGTCACGCGCGGGCAAGGGCCGGGCACATTCCCCGGGGTCGGCTTCGTGGCCGGGGCGTATCGCCAGCGCGTCAACATCGATGCCGTCCGCAGCAATGGTGTGGAACTCGACGCGCGGCTCGTGCGGGGCGATTGGCAGCTTGGGGCGAGCTATGCCTATACCGATGCGCGCATCATCGGCGCGGGTCTCGCCGCCGCGCTTGATGGCCTGCGCCCGGCGCAGGTCCCGACGCACACCGCCAGCGCGACGCTGGGCTGGCGTGGCCTTTCGGCCACGGCGCGCTATGTCTCGGCGCAGTTTGAGGATGATTCCAACAGCCGCCGTCTGAACGATGCGCTGACGCTGGATGCAGTGGCCGTCCTGCCTGTTTCCGACCGGATGTCGCTGTTCGTGCGCGGGGAGAATGTGACCGACGCCCGTGTTGAAACAGCGATCAGCGCCACCGGCATTGTGGAGCGTGCCAGCCCGCGTACGATCTGGTTTGGTGTCCGGCTGAGGGGAGCGGGCATTTAAAAAGGGCCGCGGGTACACCCGTCGGCCCTTTTTCTCCTCTCCCGCGGAGCTGTCTAATTCTGTGCGGCTCAACCGCTTGTTGCGGTCTTTGACGCAAAATTGTCACATTGCCAATGCCACGGCGGCGCCACGCGCACTTTTTTTGCGGGCGTGGCCGTGCAGCCACAACTTGTTTGCAACGCATACAGTGCTGCAATGCACAAGAAAGGGGCCGGCGGCGCGTGCTGCCGACCCCTGATTTGATCCTCGACTGGCCTTAGAACGTCTTGCGCAGCGTCACGCCATAGGTGCGCGGCTGGTTGACGTGGAAGCCAAGGCGGGCCCGGCCGCCGCGTTCGCGGTCGAAGGCGAGCAGGGCATTCTCGTCAAACAGATTGTTCACATAGACCAGTGCCGACACCCCGTTCTGCAGGTCCACGCCCGCGTTCAGATTGACGATCTGATAGCTCGGCAGCTTGAGGTCGAGCGTCGTCGACGCCGTCAGCGGTGCGCCGCCAAAGGCCAGATTGTGGACGAAGGTGCGCGGGTTGTTCTCCTGGTCGCTCGGCTGCGTGTAGCGGTTGCCGACATGCTGGAACGATGCGGTCAGGAAGCCGTCCGCGCTGCCCACTTCGAAATTATAGGTCGCCGTCGCCGACAGCTGGAACTTCGGCACCGAAGGCAGGCGGTTGCCGTCGCGGATGCCGCCAAGAACGGCGCCATTGCCGCTGGTGACGGTGGAGTCGAATTCCGACTGCAGCCAGCTGCCCGAAAGACCCAGTTCAAACGCCTTGGACGGACGGGCCGTCAGTTCGAATTCGAGGCCCGCCGAATGCGCCTTGGGCACGTTGAACACCACGCGGGAGGAGCAGCTGCCCGCGTCGAGCGTCACCTGCAGGTTGCGCATCTTGGTATAGAAGGCCGCCGCGTTGAAGGTGACGATGCCCGTCTGAGCCTTCACGCCGCCTTCATAGTTCCACAGCGATTCATCGCCGAAGCGCTGATAACCGCTGAAGATCGCGCGGTCGGCCGCAGTGCAGAGCGGCAGGTTGAGCGGATCGTTGACCCCGCCCAGACGGAAGCCCTTTGAGGCCTGCGCGTTGATGGTCACATCGTCCGACGCCTTGTAGCTCAGCAGGAAGCGCGGATTGAACCCGTCGGACTTGGTCCGGTCGGTCTGGTTGTCGCCATTGGCGAACAGGCCGCCCGACTTGAAGCTGCGCTGCTCCTTGTAATTGTACCAGCGGCCACCTGCGGTAGCGGCCAGCTTTTCGGTCACGTCATAGGTGAATTCGCCGAACACGGCATATTGCTTCAGCGTGTAGGGCAGGTCGGCATTATAGGGAGAATTGGCCGGGAAGCCGTTCGCCACGGCAGCCGAAGTGCCCGCACCCAGCGTCGCATCAGTCGCCGCGTCATAGCCCGGGGTGGGCAGGCGTTGGCGATAGAAGCGGTCGGTCTTCGCATAGAAGGCGCCGGCCACCCACTGCAGCGGACCATCACCGTTGGAGCTCAGCCGCAGTTCCTGCGTGAAGCCTTCGACATCGGTCGTGTCGCGCAGGTTGGACGGCAGCAGGACCGCCGCTGTCGGGAAGCCGAGGTCCACCGAGACGGAACCCGTCAGCGCCGAGGCGTCGCGGCTGACCAGAATGTTGCGGTTGGTGTAGGTTGACACCGAGGTGAGATCGACCGCGCCCAGCCCGGCCTTGATCGTCGCATCGGCGATGATCGTTTCATCCTCAAAGCCTTCGCGCAGCAGCAGATATTGCTGGCGCTCGCCAAAGGTCACCGCCGGGCGCGTCGTCGTATAGGGGTTGGCGTAGAGGTTGTAGACTTCCTGACGGTTGAAGCCGTCGGTCGTCACCTTCTGATAGATGACCCGCGGCGTGATCGACACCGTATCCGACGGTTCAAAGGTCAGCGCGATGCGCCCGCCGATGCGTTCGCCGTCATTGACGTTCTTGCCGCCGGCCGGGCCGATCGCATCGATGAAGCCGGCATATTTCGTGTAATAGCCGACCGCGCGGATCGCCGCCTTGTCGCCCATGGGCACGTTGACCGCGCCCTTCAGGTGGCCGCCCATGCTGCCGCCATCAATGGCGTTAAGGCTGCCTTCCACCGTGCCTTCGGTCACGCCGACGCGCGGGGCATTGGTGATGTAGCGGATCGTGCCGCCGATATTGCCCGATCCGAACAGCGTGCCCTGCGGCCCGCGCAGCGTCTCGACGCGGTTCAGGTCAAACAGGTCAAGGTCCGGCGTGAAGAGCGACAGCGAAATGGGCGATTCATCGAGATAGACGCCGACCTGTTCCTTCACGCCCGGCTGGTCGCGCACGATCTGGCCCGAGGAGACGCCGCGGATCGACACCTGGCTCTGGCCCGGCCCGAGGTTCTGGATCGCAAGGCCTGCGACGTTGCGCGACACATCCTCCAGCGACCCCGCGCCGGTTTTCTGAATGTCGGCGGCGGTCTGGGCGTTGATCGAGAAGGGGACGTCCTGCAGCGCAACGTTGCGCTTCGTGGCCGTCACGATGATTTCATTGCCCTCGGCCGTCTCGTCGGCGTCCTGCGCCATGGCGGGCGCAAAGGCGACAAGGGAAAAGGCCGACAGGCCCGCGAGCAGAACAGATTTCTTCATGGTTTCTCTCCCGAAGTCGTCAACAATCCTGGACGGTGTTCCGTCTATGACGATTTGATGACGGGTTCCTGCCTCAGCGGCGCGTTGCGGCCAAGCCAGATCGGCAGCAGAATGCGGCGATTTCGGCCACAGCGTGGCGCAACGGCAACAAACTGTTGGTGTCACTTACAGTTCTGCACGAAGCCAAAAAGAAGGGCCGGCAAGTTGCCTTGCCAGCCCAGTGAGGTTCGCAGGAGGAACCTGGGGAGGGGGCCCTTCCCCTTTCGGGAGAGGTGCGGGACGGACCCCCAAGCTTGGTAACGGGTGCGCTTAGTAGTTGTAGGCGCGCTCCCCGTGGCTCGACAGGTCGAGGCCTTCGCGTTCGGCGTCGGCATCGGGGCGCAGGCCCATGGTCTTGTCGAGGATGAAGAAGAGGACGGCAGAGCCAATGCCCGACCAGAGCAGTGTCAGGACGACTGCCTTGATCTGGGTGATGACCTGTCCGGCCATGTCGTATTCGCCTGCAACCGCCGGGAAGACCGTATAGTCGATCCAGCCCTGACCGCCGAGCGCGGGATCCGCCACGATGCCGGTCGCAATCGCGCCGACAATGCCGCCGATGCAGTGCACCCCGAAGACGTCGAGCGTGTCGTCATACTTCAGCTTGTTCTTCACGACCGAGACAAAGAGGTAGCAGATCGGCGAGACGAGCAGGCCGAGGATGATCGAGGTCATCGGTGCCGCAAAGCCCGAGGCCGGGGTGATCGCGACGAGACCCGCCACAGCCCCCGTCACCGCGCCGAGCAGCGAGGGACGACCATGGTGGATCTGTTCGACGAGCGCCCAGCTGACGGCGGCGGCGGCAGTGGCGACGAAGGTGTTCATGAAGGCGAGCGCGGCAAGGCCGTTCGCTTCCAGGTTGGACCCGGCGTTGAAGCCGAACCAGCCCACCCACAGCAGCGAGGCGCCAATCATCGTCATGGTCAGCGAGTGCGGCGGCGTGGCTTCCTTGCCATAGCCGATGCGCTTGCCGATCATGAGGCAGCCGACAAGGCCTGCGATCCCGGCGTTGATGTGGACAACGGTGCCGCCGGCGAAGTCGAGTGCGCCCATGCCCCACAGGAAGCCCGAGTCCGTCGGAGCATCGACGAGGAAGTCCGGGCCAGCCCAGTACCAGACCATGTGCGCGATCGGGAAATAGACGATCGTCAGCCATGCGACCACGAACAGCATCAGCGGCGCAAACTTCACGCGCTCCGCAAAGGCACCGACGATCAGCGCCGGGGTGATGCAGGCAAAGGTCATCTGGAAGACGACGAACGCATATTCCGGAATATAGACGTTGTTGGAGAAGGTCGCGGCAACCGTGGTTGCGTCAACGCCCTGCAGGAACAGCTTTGACAGGCCGCCGATGAAAGGCGTCCCGCTCGTAAAGGCGAGCGTGTAGCCCCAGGTGACCCAGACAAGCGCTGCGATCGACACGATCATGAACACCTGCATGAGCAGGCTCAGCATGTTCTTCGTGCGGACAAGGCCGCCATAGAAGAGTGCGAGGGCCGGGATCGACATCAGCAGCACGAGCGCCGATGAGACGAGCATCCACGTCGTGTCGCCCTTGTTGACCATGCTGGCCATCTGTTCGGCAGTCGGCGCCTTGATCGGCCCGTCCTGCGCAAAGGCAGGGGCGGTGGCGAGCATCGTCGCGGCCCCTGCAATCCATTTGTTGAATCTGGTCATATGTCCCCTGCTTTTCGTTAGAGTGCGACCGCGCCCGTCTCGCCCGTGCGGATACGGACCGCCGCGCCGAGTTCGAGCATGAAGATCTTGCCATCACCGATGGACCCGGTGTTGGCGGCTTGCTGGATGGCCTCGAGCGCACGATCGGCAACGGCGTCGTCGCACGCGACTTCCACCTTCACCTTCGGGACCATGTTGGTCGAATATTCGGCACCCCGATAAATCTCGGTCTGGCCTTTCTGGCGGCCGAAGCCTTTGACTTCGGTGATCGTCATGCCGGACACGCCAAGCGCGGTGAGCGCTTCGCGGACATCGTCCAGCTTGAACGGTTTGATGATGGCGATGATCAGTTTCATTGGACCCCCTTGGACATGGTCAGGGAGTCTTCCGCAAAGGGCGTGCCAGTTTGTGCAGCGCGGCGGAATTCGGGGAATAATGCTGCGTCGGTCGCTCTTGGGGTGTTACAAAGCAACAATTCGGCTGCCTGATTCAGCAGCAGCGTTGCGAAATTGCCTGAAATTTAGGCAAACGCCTGCTTTTGATTGAGAAATGGCGGAATTCCGTCTATCTCATGCCCCGCAGACCGCGCCTTTCGACAGGCATGCCTGCCAAAACACCAGACACATGAGAGACACCCATGCATATGCTCGCCATCCTGCGCGTGCTTGAAAACCTGTTCGCCGCGCGCACGCCCAAGCGCTGAGATATACGCGCGTGCTCCGGGCTTGACCCGGAGCCTAGGGCCGCTTGTGCGACTATTGCCAATGCAGGCCGCGACAACCTCCAACCGTCATCCTGAACTTGTTTCAGGATCCATTGGCACCAACGGCACCCGACCAAGCACCAAATCCTGCGACACCTGTGTTCATGGATGCTGAAACAAGTTCAGCATGACGAAGTGGAAGCGGCGGCCTTCGCAGCCTAAGCCGTCCGCAGATACCAGGCGTAATCGAGATCGGGCACCGCTCCGAAGAAGCGTTCCTGCTCGGTGCGTTTCACGATGCCGTACATCTCGACAAAGCGCGTGCCGAGCAGATCCTGCATCACCTCCGACGTGCTGAACCGGTCGAGCGCGGCAAACCAGTTGGTGGGCATGGGCGGCGCTGACATCGCCGCCTCATAGCCATTGCCGACGACCGGTGCACCCGGATCAAGCTTCTGTTCGATGCCGTGGCACATGCCGGCCAGCATCGCGGCCATGGCCAGATAGGGGTTGGCATCCGCCCCGCCGATCCGGTGTTCGACATGGCGGCTGGCGGGCGGCCCTGCCGTCACGCGGAAGCTGACGGTCCGGTTGTTGACGCCCCATGTCGGCGCCACTGGCGCATAGCTGTTCGCCTTGAACCGCCTGTAGCTGTTCGCATTGGGCGCAAAGATAAGGAATGCGTCGCCAATCGTCGCCTGCATCCCGGCAATGGCATGGCGCAGCAGCGGCGTGCCTTCCGGGTCTTCGCTGGCAAAGGCGTTCTTGCCCGAAGCGTCGAGCAAGGAGGCGTGGAGGTGCATGCCGTTGCCCGCGCTGTGCTCGAATGGCTTGGCCATGAAGGTCGCTTCCATGCCGTGCTTCTGCGCGATGGCCTTCACCATGCGCTTGTGCATGATGGCATCGTCGCAGGCGCGCAGTGCATCGGCCTTATGCGCGAGCGTCATTTCGAACTGGCCCGGTGCATATTCCGAAATCGCCGCTTCCAGCGGCAGGTTCTGCGCGGCGGCACAGGCATAGAGATCATCGAAGAAGGGCCGGAAATCCTCCATCTCGGCCAGACCATAGACCTGAATGTCGTGCGGCGTTTCCCCCGAAGAGGGGGAGCGCGCCGGAACGGGGCGACCGTCCTTGCCGCGCTTGGCATCGACCAGATAGAATTCCAGCTCCACCGCGACGTCGGGGGTCAGGCCATGGCCGGCCAGCCGGTCGATCACGCGGCCAAGCACATGGCGCGGATCGAGATCATTGGGCGTGCCGTCGAGCTCGTAAAAGCCGGTCAGAAACTGCGCGGCATTGGGTCCGGCCCAGGGCGCAGGGACGAGCGTGCCGGGGATGGGGTGAATGCGCCGGTCGGCATCGCCATCTTCCCAGACCAGGCCGGTTTCCTCGGTGTCGCGCCCGGTAATGTCGACGATGACCGCCGAGCCGGGGAGGAAGCGGCCTTCCTTGTAGACGCCCAGGACCTCATGCTGGCGCAGGCGCTTGCCGCGCGGCACGCCGCACATGTTGGTGAAGATGATGTCGATGGCGTCGATCTCGGGATGGGCCTTGAAAAAGGCTTCGGCTTCCGAAAGCGGCGCGATCTGGTGGGAGGACGTCGTCTGGGTCATCCGCGTCTTGTGCGGGGCGACAGGCGGTGGGTCAAGCGGCGGCGGCACCATCCTTATCGGGGTCGCGCTGCATCGATCGCAGTGGTAGCGTACGTCCGGGCTCTCCCGTGGACGAGGCAGGCATGGCAAACGGACACGAAATCGAACTGAAGCTGGCCGCATCGCCGCAGATGCTCGCGCAGATGCGGTTGATGGATGTCCTCAGGACCGAGGGGCGCCAGAAGCATTTTTCGACGGCCTATTACGACACCGCCGACCGGCGTCTCGCCGCCGCCCATCTGGCCTTGCGCGTCCGCAACGATGGCACCGCCTGTGAAATCACGCTGAAGCGCGCCGCGACGGGCAAAGCGGTGTCGCGCGCCGAGTGGAACGCGCCGCTCGACGGGGCCGAGCTCGATCTGGGCGCGCTGCCGCCCGAGGCTGCCCGTCTGGTCATCAAGGCTGCCAAGGGCGCGGACCTTGCTCCGATCTTCAGCCTCGCCATCGACCGGGAAGTGCGGACCGTTGCCTTTGGCCGGTCGCGCATCGAACTGGCGTTCGATCAGGGCGCGGTGTCGGCGGGCGCGCAGACGCAGCCTGTGTGCGAACTTGAGCTGGAGCTGGTCTCCGGGTCGCTCCGGGACCTGCTCGGCCTCGCGCGGGCGCTGCCGCTGGGTCCCGATCTGTATTGGTCCACCACCAGCAAGTCGGCCGCGGGCTATCGTCTGGCGGACGGGATCGCGTCCGTCGCGGTGAAGGCGCGGCCCGTCCGCCTGCCGGTCAATGTGGGCACGCGCGCCGCGCTGCGGCATCTGGTCTGGGCCAGCATCGGCCAGTGTCTCGCCAATGCGGATGCCGTGACGCGCGCCAGCCTGCCGGAAGGCCTGCACCAGATGCGCGTGGCGCTGCGTCGCCTGCGCGCGGCCCTGCGCCTCGCGCATGAGATGCTCGGCGATGCCGATGCGTCAATCCTCGATGCGGAATGGGATGCCGCCCTGGGTCTGCTCGGCACCGCGCGTGATCTGGACGTGATCCTTGATCGGCTTGGCAAAGGGAAGAAGGGCACGCGCACACAAGCGGACGTGCGCGCCGCGATTGAGCAGGAGCGGGTGCAGGCTTACGCTGCCGTGGTCCAGTTCGTGCACAGCGCCGCCTTCCAGCAGCTCCTTGTGGGGACGGTGCAATGGGCCGAAGGCTTGGGCGCCCCTCGCCCGGAGGATGCGCCGCTGGGTCAGGCGTCCCGCGCGCTGCTGAAGGTGTGGCGGCGCAAGCTGCGGCGGCGGTCGGCGCAGCTTGGCGATGCGTCGCCGGACGCGCGCCACCGCGTGCGCATCGGCCTCAAACGACTGCGCTACGCGACCGAATTCTTCACGAGCGTCGCCCGCGATCCGGCACGCAAGGCGCTCGATCGGCTCCGGCTCGACCGGCTGGCAGAGGCGCAGGCGCATCTGGGGGATCTCAACGATCTTGACGTGGGTGCCGCGCTGGGCGCGCGCCTGACGGGCGACCCCCTCCACCGCGCGGCGATTGTCGAGGCGCTGGAGGCTGCCGCGCACGCCCGGCGGCGGGACGTGCCAAAGCTGGTGGCCAAGGCGCAGGCGGCGGTCGATGTGGCGCTCGCCAAACGGCGGGACATCGATCTGCGCGGATCAGCCAAGCAGCGCTGAGAAGGCCGCGTCGAGATGGCTCACAAGCCGCTCGACCTGCTCGGTCGTTGTCACCGGGCTGACCAGCATCATGTTGTGGAACGGCGCCAGCAAGGTGCCCCGGTTGACGAGCATGAGATGGATCAGGCTTTCGAGATCATGGTCCATCGCCGCGCGCGCTTCGGTGCCATTGAGCGGCGGCCGTTCGGCGCAGACAAACTCAACCCGCGCGCCGACGCTGGCGACGTGCCAGGGCAGACCGTGCCGCTCAATCGTGCCCTCAATCCGCCCGGCGAGCATCTGCGCGAGGCCGATCATATGGCTATAGGCGTGCGGCGACATCACATCGTCGAGCATCGCATGCATGGCGGTGATGGCGAGTGCATTGGCGGAGAGCGTCGTGCCGATCCCCGAATGACCGGGTGGCAGCGTCGCGCGATAGGCCTCCATCCGTTTGGCGATATCGTCCGAAAAGCCGAAGGCTGCGCAGGGCACGCCGCCGCCGATCGACTTGCCGATGACGAACATGTCGCCCGCCGGGCCATAGCTGCCCGAATGGCCGCCGGGGCCGGAGGAGATGGTGTGCGTCTCATCCCAGATGAGGAGCGTCCCCGTGCGCGCCGTTGCCTCGCGCATCAGGGCGAGGAAGCCGGGGCGCGGCAGCACCATGCCGCAATTGGTCATGACGGGTTCGGCAAGGACGGCGGCGACATCGCCTGCCTCCAAAGCCGCCTCCAGCGCGCGGCCATCGTTGAACTCGATGGCGATGGTGTGATCGCGGACGTCCCACACCTGCCCGACAAGGCTGCGCCGCGTTTCGGGCACGCCGTCGCGCAGGTCGACAAACACGTCATCGACCGCACCATGATAGCAGCCGTTGAAGACGAGGATCTTGTCGCGCCCCGTGATGCCGCGTGCCCAGCGGATCGCGGCGCGGTTTGCCTCCGACGCGGCCGTGGTCAGCTGCCAGTGCGGGTGGTGGAACCGTGTCGCCAGCATCAGGCCGACGTCCGCCGCCTTGGCGGTCGGCAGCATATAGCTCAGCCCCTCATGCGCCTGCGCGGCAATGGCCTGCGCCAAAGGCTCGGGTGAATGGCCGAACATCGAGGCTGTGTCGCCCAGACAGAAATCGTCGAGCACCTGCCCGTCGAGCGTGGTCAGGGTCGATCCTTGCGCGCTTCTGGCGGTGAGCGGGAAGGGCGAGGGCCAGTCACGCATCCAGTGAAAGGGAACGCCCTGATGCCAGCCGCGCTTGCGGTCCTCTGCGGCCTCGGCCGATTTGGGGTTGGCGGCAATGAAGCGCGCCTCTTCCTCAGCGCGCAGGGTGGCAATGTGGTCGCGGTCGATCATCTTTGGTCTTTCCCGTTCCCCCTGTTCACGACGCATTCGCGAAAATCATAAGCGGTCGCGCAGCGCGTACCAGAGAAGCCCGAGCGTCGCCAAGGGACGGCGCAGCCACTTTCCCCCCGGAAATGGCCGCTTCGGTAACGACGCCATGACGTCAAAGCGGGCTGCCGTCCCGGCGAGCGCCTCGGCGATCAGCTCTCCGGCCAGCGTGGTCACGAGCGCGCCATGCCCGGAAAAGCCATAGGCGTGAAACACGTTGCCGCGCCGCCCGAGGATCGGCAGCCGGTTGAGGCTGACCGACACCGCCCCGCCCCATCCATGGTCGATGGGCACCTTGGACAGCTGCGGGAAGACCTCCGCGATGTGCCGCCGCACAAAGGCGCCGATATCGGCGGGCGGCGTCTGCACATATTTCTCGCCCCCGCCGAACAGCAGCCGCTTGTCGGCGGACAGGCGGAAATAGTTGAGGACAAAGCGGCTGTCGGCAACGGCGGCATTGCTCGGCAACAGCGCGTCCGCCTCGGGGAGCGGCGCGGTCGCGACGTTGTAGTTCATGATCGGGATCGTGAAGCGCCCAAGCGCAGGATCGAGATCGTCCATCCAGGCATCGGCGGCCAGCACCGCATGGGCCGCGCAGACGCTGCCCTGCCCGGACCGGACGGTCACGCGCGCGTCGTCGGCGATGGAGGTCACCCGGCTCTGTTCAAAGATGCGCACGCCCGCGGCTTCGGCGGCGGCGGCAAGACCCAGGACATAGTTGAGCGGATGGAAATGCCCGCCTTGAGGGTCATAGAGACCGCCATGATAGCCGTCGCTTTTAATGTGCGCGGCCAGCCCCGCCCGGTCGAGCAGCTGCGTGGGATAGCCGAAGCGGCTTTCGAGGAACGTCGCCTCCGCCGCCATGTCGGCAAGGTCGCCTGGCGCGCACGCTGCCTCCAGATGTCCGGGCGTCAGGTCACAGTCGATCGCGTGTCGCGCCACCCGGTCCCACACCCGGTCCCGCGCGCTCCAGACGATGTCGAAGATCGCCTTCGCGCGCGCGGCGCCGAACGCCGCCTCGATCTCGCGCATCGACCAGCGCAGGCCGGGGATCAGCTGCCCGCCATTGCGCCCCGAAGCGCCGAAGCCGATGGTCTCGGCCTCCAGCAGGATGACCGACAGTCCCTGCTCCGCGCAGGCCAGCGCTGCGGCCACGCCGGTAAAGCCCCCGCCGATGACGACCACGTCGGCCTCCGCCGCTCCCAAAAGCGGTTGCGGATCGCGCCGCCTGTTGGCGGTTGCGGTGTAGTAATTGTTCATTGTGCCGCCCCTTTTTCCCGTTCGTCCCGAGCGACGTCGAGGGACGGGGGCGCGTGTCTCGACTGCGCTCGACACGAACGGGGAGGTAGGGTGACCAAATCAGACGCGGAGCAGCAGGTGCTCGCGCTCCCAGGAACTGATCACCGACTGATAGTTGAACAGCTCGCATTCCTTGATCGCGTAGAAGATCTCGAAAAACTCCTCGCCCAGCAGCTGTTTCACCGGTTTGCAGTGGGAGAAGCGGTCAAGCGCGGCCTCGAGCGTGCGCGGCAGGGTACGCGCGCGGTTGTACGCGCTGCCGGTGATCGCCTTGGGCGGCACCATGCGGTCCACCATCCCGATATAGCCGCAGATCAGCGAGGCCGCGATGGCGAGATAGGGGTTGCTGTCGGCACCCGGCAGGCGGTTTTCGATGCGCCGGTTTTTGGAATCGGAAATCGGCACGCGCAGCCCGCATGAGCGGTTGTCGGTGCCCCATTGCACGTTGATCGGCGCGTCACTGTCCGGCCGCATCCGGCGGAAGCTGTTGACGTTGGGCGCGAACATCGGCGCGACCTGCGGCAGCAGCCGCGCGAGGCCTGCAATGTAGCTTCGGAACAGCGCACTGTCCTTGCCCGCCTGCGTGCTGAAGATGTTGCGCCCCGTTTCCATGTCGAGGACCGACTGGTGGATGTGCATCGCGCTGCCTGGCTGGTTGCTCATCGGCTTGGCGAGGAAGGTCGCGTACACGCCGTGCTGGAGCGCGACCTGACGCGTCAGCCGCTTGAACAGCAGCACCTCGTCCGCCAGCCGCAGCGGATCGCCATGAAGGAAGTTCACCTCCAGCTGGGCGGCTCCCGATTCATGGATCATCGTGTCGATGTTGATCCCGGCTTTCTCGCACCAGTCATAGGTGTGCTCGATAAAGTCCTCAAACTCGGTCAGCGCCTCCAGCCCATAAGGCTGGCTCGCCGTTTCCGGGCGTCCCGACCGGCCCGTCGGCGGGACGAGGGGAAAGTCCGGGTCGGTGTTCTGCGAGACGAGATAGAATTCGACTTCGGGGGCGATCACCGGCTTCCACCCGCGATCCTCAAAGAGCTTGAGCACGCGCTTCAGGATCATGCGCGGCGCAATGGCGACGGGCGCGCCATCCTTGGTGAAGGCATCGGCGATCACATAGGCGGTGGGCGTGGCAAAGCCGGGTGCCTCGCGGATCGTCTCCGGGTCGGGCACCATCATCTGGTCGGGGTCAAACTCCGGAATGATGTGCCCGATGTCTTCGGGATATTCGCCGTTGATCGTGACGCAGAAGATGCTGCCCGGGATGCGCAGCGTATTGTCCTTCACGCTCGACAGGAACTTGTTGGCGGGCAGCACCTTGCCGCGCTGCACGCCATTCATGTCGGGGACGATGCACTCGACCTCGCTGACGCCATGTTCGGTAATCCAGGCCGCGAGGTTGGTCGCCATGATGCTATTGTGCGCCGGGCGCACCCTCCTGTTTCATCTGCTGCCGGTCAGAAGGATTTGCTGACCGAGAATACGGCCGTCGCCTTGCCCAGCGGATTGCCGAACGTGTGGGCCGTGTCGACATATTTCACGCCAAGGGTGAACCCGGCAAGCTCATAATCCGCGCCGATTGACCAGTCCTTCTTGTTGTCGGCAAAGGCGCCATCCTCGATCCCGAAAGAACCGTTCAGCGTCAGGCCACTGTCGCCGACAGGATATTCCCCGGAAACAGCAACATAGACATTGTCCTGATTGCCGGTGTTGTTCTGGCTGGGGACATAGCCCAGGTTCAGCGCGACATTGCCCTTGCCGACATCGGTGCCGACCGAGGCGAGGGCTTCGACATAATTGAGGCCGGAGGCGCCGGGATAGAGATAATAAATCGCGCCGACATCGAGATTGACCGGGCCGGCCTTGCCCGCCCAGCCGGCAGTCACATCGACTTCGATGTCGTCGCCGCCATTGTCGGCGATGTTGGACCCCCACAAGGTCAGATAGACGCCCGATTCATGGCTGATCGACAGTTCGGGCTGAAAGGCCGGGTCCTTGTCGCTGAGCGAGATGCCGCGGAAACGATAGTCCGACACCGCCGCCAGCGTGAATTCAATGTCGAGCGGCCCGGAGGTCTCGTCTTCCTGTGCGAAGGCGGGGGTCGCCACGGTCAGGGCGGGGGCGGCCAGCGAAGCCAGTGCAAGCATGCGGAGCGAATGGCGCATCGGTGTGTCCTCTTTCATCGTCATCTGGGCGTCATACTGCCAAGGAACGGCACAAAATCCATGCCTGCTGCGCGCAATTCCTGAAAGGTGTTGCAGATTTGTCAGCCTCGCGGGTCCACCGGCTGCCGACAGGCGGCGCCGCGCGCGGACGACAATGGCTTGCCGCCGTGCGCTTCTCGCGACATCATCGCGGGTGAAAGACAAGGATCAGGAGAGCGCCATGCCCATCACCCATCGCCGGACGTGCCATATCTGCGAGGCCAATTGCGGGGTGATCGTGACAGCGGAGGGGCGCGACATCCTGTCGATCAAGGGCGATCCCGACAATGCGATGAGCCGGGGGCATGTCTGCCCCAAGGCGACGGCGATTGCCGATCTGCAGAATGATCCGGACCGTCTGCGTCGACCCATGAAGCGCGTGGGCGACGACTGGCAGGAGATCAGCTGGGATCAGGCCTTTGCCGAAATTGGCGAGAAGACCCGCGCGATCATGGCCCGCGATCCGGCCTCGACTGCGCTCTATGTCGGCAACCCCAATGCGCACAGCTATGGCAATGTGCTGACCTCTGGCGACCTCAAAAAGGCGCTGCGCACGAAGAACGTCTTTTCGGCGAGCACGGTCGACCAGATGCCGCACCATGTTGCCAACATCCGTCTGTACGGACATTCGGGCTTCTGGGCGGTGCCCGATATTGATCGCACGCAGACGATGATCATCTTGGGCGGCAATCCCATGGCGTCCAATGGCAGCGTCTGGACCGTCCCCGATTTCCGCAACCGGGTGAAGGATTTGCAGGCGCGCGGCGGGGAGCTGATCGTCATCGATCCGCGCCGCAGCGAGACGGCGAAGATCGCCGACCGCCATATCTTCGTGCAGCCGGGGAGCGATGCCTTCCTGCTGATCGCCCTGCTAAAGACGATGCGGTCGAAGGGCCTGCCCGAGGCGGCTCCTTATGTCCGCAATCTAGACGCGCTCTGGGCCGCGCTGGAGCCGTTCGATGTCGCCACCTGTCTCAGGCGCGCGCAGGTCGATCTGGCCGATGTCGAGCATCTGACCGCGCGGATGCTGGCGGGCCCCGCCGCGCTCTACGGTCGTATCGGCGCCTCGACGCAGAGCTTCGGGACGCTGACCACCTGGCTGGTGGCCGTCGCCAATATCGTCGCGGGGCAGCTCGACCGCGAAGGCGGGCTGCTGTGCGGGGCACCGGTCGTCGATCTGCTCCATCTGTTCGGCCCCGGCAGCATCGGCAAGCATCACTCCCGCGTGTCGGGCCACCGCGAGGTGCTGGGCGAGTTTCCGTCCGCCGCCATGGCCGAAGAGATGGAGACGCCCGGCGAAGGGCAGATCAGGGCGCTGTTCGTGGTGGCGGGCAACCCCGTGCTCTCCACGCCCAATGGCGCGCGGCTGGACCGGGCGCTGGCGGGGCTCGACCTCATGGTTTCGGTGGACATGTATCTCAATGCGACAAGCCGGCAGGCGCACTACATCCTGCCGCCCGCCGGGCCGCTGGAGAAGGATCATTACGGGCTGTTCCTCCTGCCCATCGCGATCCGCAGCTTCGCCAAATATTCGCCGCCTCTGTTTGAAAAGGATGAGGAGACGCTGGCCGATTGGGAAATCCTGCGCGGTCTGGCGGCGGCGATCTCAGGCCATCAGGCCGACGCGCCGACCCCTCGTGAGATGCTCGACCAGATGATGCGCGCAGGTCCGTTTGGGGTCTCGCTCGAAGAGGTGGAGGCGCACCCGAGCGGGATGGACTTCGGCCCGCTCACCGCCGGCAAGTTGCCCGAGCGGCTGAAGACGCCGGACAAGACGATCGACATCGCGCCCGAGGAGTTTGTCGGGGATTTGGTTCGGCTGGCGGCGGAACCTGCCGCGCCCATGGGCACGCATCTGCGCCTGATCGGGCGGCGGCATGTGCGGTCCAACAACAGCTGGCTCCACAATAGCGCGCGGCTGGTGAAGGGGCCGGACCGCTGCACGCTGATGATCCACCCCGACGATGCCCGCGCGCGCAATCTCGGCGATGGCGGCATGGCGGAGGTCAGCTCGCGGACCGGATCGGTACAGCTGAAGGTTGAGGTCACCGATGACATGATGCCCGGCACCGTCTCCATACCGCATGGCTGGGGCCACAGCCTGCCCGGCATCCGCATGGCGGTCGCACAGGCCCACGCAGGCGTCAGCCTCAACGACCTGACCGATGAGACGGCGATGGATCCGCTTTCGGGCAATGCGGCGCTGTCGGGGATTCCGGTCGAGGTGCGGGGGATCGCCTAACGCCTAAGCGTCATGTCCGCGAAAGCGGGAATCCCCGATTTTCTTCGCGGCCTTCTTTCCTTCGCGCTCTTCGCGTGAAACAACCCGTGCCGGGTTCACGCGAAGGCCGCGAAGTAGGAAAGAGCGCAAAGGGGTGTCTGTGATCCCGTTTTTGCGGGAATGACATTTCGGGTGGATGCTGGACTATGGCGAGAGGGAGCCCCGGAGTATCGCCTCCGCCGCCTCCGCTGCCCGACGCGCGGCGCGGGCGAGGTTGGCGGAGAAATCTCCGGCACTCTCACCATTGGCCTCATCAGTGGTCGCCTTGATCGCCATCCAGGGCAGGCCGAGCCGTTCGGCGGCCTGGGCCACCGCTGCCGTTTCCATGTCGACGAGCGTGGCACCCAGTTGCGCGGCCATATTGCGGGCATGGTCGGGGCATTCGATGAAGGCGTCGCCCGTCGCAATGCGGGCGCGGGGCAGGTCACAATGCGGCACGTCCATCGCGCGGAAGGGTGTCGTGTCGGCGGGGCCAATGGGCCAGCTGCCCCCGCGATAATGGGCAAAGCCTTCGGGGCGGCGCGCGCCATAATCATTCTGCACGGCTTCGTGGAGGAAGAAACATTCGCCCGGCTGGTCGCCGATCTTGCCGGCGGTGCCGATCACCATCAGCAGCTGTGCGTCATAGTGATGCGTAAGCAGCGTCGCGGCGGTCGCGGCATTGACCTTGCCGACGCCCGAACAGGCCGCCACCACCGTGCGACGCCCGAGCGACACATGGCGTACGTCAAAGTCGGCATGCGTCGAATGATGCGTCGTCGCGTCCGGCGCAAAGGCGTCGGCTTCTTCCTGAACACCGGTGATGAGGACGATGCGGTCAATCATGGCTTCGTCCTATCCGCCTTGAGGACAAAGAAAAAGGGCGGCCCGTTGCCGGACCGCCCCTGATCTTGCGTCGTTCGCGAAGCTTACTTGACTTCGACCTGGGCGCCGGCACCAACGAGCTGGGCTTGGACCTTGGAAGCTTCGTCCTTGCTGACGCCTTCCTTGATCGCCTTCGGAGCCGACTCGACGAGAGCCTTGGCTTCCGTCAGGCCGAGACCGGTGATGGCGCGGACTTCCTTGATGACAGCGATCTTGTTGCCGCCGTCGCCGACGAGGATGACGTCGAATTCGGTCTTTTCTTCAGCAGCCGGAGCAGCAGCGCCAGCAGCCGGAGCAGCGACAGCAACTGCAGCAGCAGCCGAAACGCCCCACTTTTCTTCGAGCAGCTTCGAAAGCTCAGCAGCTTCGAGGACGGTCAGAGCCGAAAGGTCTTCAACGATCTTGTTCAAATCAGCCATTTTAAGTCTCCAATTCGCGGGACATCTGCCCGCATGAGTTTCAGTCGAGTGTCAAAATCAGGCAGCGTCCTTGGCGGCATAAGCCCCAAATACGCGTGCGAGCTGTCCTGCCGGTGCCTGGACGATCTGGACGACCTTGGTCGCGGGTGCCTGTACAAGGCCCACGAGCTTGGCGCGCAGTTCATCAAGCGACGGCAGCGATGCCAGAGCCTTGACGCCATCTGCGTCCAGGACTTGCGACCCCATCGATCCGCCGACGATTTCGAGCTTGTCGTTCGTCTTGGCGAATTCGACGACGATCTTTGCTGCCGCGACCGGATCGATCGAGGTGGCAAGGGCCGTCGGGCCGGTCAGCAGATCGCTGATGCCGGCATAGTCGGTGTCCTGGGAAGCAAGCTTGGCGAGTCGGTTCTTGGCGACCTTGTAGCTGGCACCGGCCTCACGCATCTTCGTACGCAGCGCCGTCGACTGTGCGACGGTGAGCCCGAGGTTACGGGTGACAACAACCACCCCGACCTCGTTGAAGACGCTCTTGAGTTCGGCGACAGCATCGGCCTTTTGAGCACGATCCATGCCATTCTCCTTCAACATTCGGCTTGCGGCCCATCCGCAAACCGTTCGGTCAACCGGTCGGGCACGGGGCCTTTCCGGTCAGCCAATTGTCCGTGGGGAATGGCAGTCTCTCTGGAATGGGAGACCGTAAATTTCCATGTCCCCGTCTAGGCAGGCAATTAAGAGAGGCCAAAGCGCCGCTCACCTGCTGTCTCGGACGGTGAACCGGCCCGAAGACCGGTTCGTCTGTCAGGGCAGACCGAAGCCTGCCCTCACAAATTCTAAAATCAGGCGTTGCCGAGTTCGGCGACGTCGAGACGGATGCCCGGGCCCATCGAAGAGCTGATCGCAGCCTTCTTCAGGTACTTGCCCTTGGCGCCCGACGGCTTGGCACGCACGATCGCGGAGACGAGCGCGTCGAAGTTTTCGCGCAGGTCTTCGGCCGAGAACGAGGCCTTGCCGATGCCGGAGTGGATGATGCCGGCCTTTTCGACGCGGTATTCAACCTGGCCACCCTTGGCGTCCTTGACGGCCTGGCCGACGTTCGGCGTCACGGTGCCGAGCTTCGGGTTCGGCATCATGCCCTTCGGACCCAGGATCTTGGCGACGCGGCCGACGAGGCCCATCATGTCCGGGGTCGCGATGCAGCGGTCGAAATCGATGTTGCCGTTGGTGATCTGTTCGATCAGGTCGTCGGCACCCACCACGTCTGCGCCGGCTGCGCGGGCTTCCTCAGCCTTGGCATCCTTGGCGAACACGGCGACGCGAACGGTCTTGCCGGTGCCCTTGGGCAGCGACACGACGCCGCGGACCATCTGGTCGGCGTGACGCGGGTCGACGCCGAGGTTCAGCGCGACTTCGATTGTCTCGTCAAACTTGGCGGTGGCGTGTTCCTTGATCAGCGCGATGGCTTCGGTGACGCCATACAGCTTTTCACGATCAATCGCGGTGGCCAGCTTCTTGGCCTTCTTGCTCTGGAATGACATGGGTTCAGCCCTCCACCACTTCGAGGCCCATCGAACGGGCAGAGCCTTCGATGATGCGCGTTGCCGACTCGATGTCGTTTGCGTTCAGGTCCTTCATCTTCGCTTCCGCGATTTCGGACAGCTTCGAACGGGCGATCGTGCCGATGCTCGCCTTGCCGGGTTCCTTCGAACCCTTGTCGAGCTTGGCGGCCTTCTTGATCAGATAGGTCGCCGGCGGGGTCTTCGTGACGAAGGTGAAGCTCTTGTCTGCAAACACGGTGATCACCGTCGGGATCGGCATGCCCTTTTCGAGCTCCGTCGTCGCCGCGTTGAACGCCTTGCAGAATTCCATGATGTTCACGCCGCGCTGACCCAGAGCCGGGCCGATCGGGGGTGAGGGATTTGCGGCGCCCGCGGGCACCTGCAGCTTGATATAGCCGTCAATCTTCTTGGCCATTATGCACTCACTCTATAGGTGGGCAGCCACGCTCTGCGCTTCGCCCGGTTCAAGTTTAGCGGTCCAGACGGGGTGGCCCCCTCCCGCAGCTATAAGGAGCCCGAAGGCTCCAAATCTCATTTCATCCGTTCGACCTGTTCGAACTCGAGCTCGACCGGAGTCGGGCGACCGAAGATCGACACGGACACCTTCACTCGGCCCTTGTCGAAATCGAGTTCCTCGACAAGACCGTTGAAGCTCGCGAACGGACCTTCCAGCACCTTGACCTGATCGCCGATTTCGTAATCGACGCGGATCTGCTGCTTCGGTGCGGCGGCGGCTTCTTCCTTGGTGTTCAGGATGCGCGCGGCTTCAGCTTCGCTGATCGCCTGCGGCTTGCCCATCGATCCGAGGAAACCCGTCACCTTCGGCTGGTTCTTGATGAGGTGGTACACGTCATCATTCATGTTCAGCTTGGCAAGGACATAGCCCGGGAAGAACTTGCGTTCCGACTGGACCTTCTTGCCGCGGCGGATTTCGGTCACGGTTTCAACCGGGACTTCGACCGCATCGACGAGCGCTTCGAGGCCGAGACGCTGCGCGTCCGCCAGAATCGCGTCGCGAACCTTGTTCTCAAAGCCCGAATAGGCGTGAATGATGTACCAGCGTGACATGTTCTTCTTTTCTTGTGCGTCAGGAAGCGAGGCTCAGCAGCGTCTTCACGATCCAGCTGAACACCGAATCGACGCCGAGAAAGAACAGACCAAGGATCGTCGTCATGATGATCACCATGACAACGGTCATGCCGGTTTCACGGCCCGTCGGCCAAGTTACCTTGGCAGTTTCGGCCCGGACCTGCCGGATGAACTCGCTTGGGCTGGTCTTTGCCATGAACCCTTCTTCCGTCCTTCAAAAACTTGTTTCGCCAACAGGGCCGCCGCCGGAAAAACCGGCAAATGCAAAACCCTGATGTCGGGATGGGCCGCCACTAGTCGGCTTTTGGCGGAAAAGCAAGCGTCACATGGGGTTTGCGCTTCCGCGACGGACATAGGGCCAGTCTCCCTCGATTCGCGAAAGTGAAGTCTGCGATTCGGGAAACTGGCAGGAGCGGAGGGACTCGAACCCACGGCCCTCGGTTTTGGAGACCGATGCTCTACCAACTGAGCTACGCTCCTATGGCCAGACGGCGCGAATAGCGAAGCGACCGCGCCCGCGCAAGCGAAAGGGTGCAGGTAAAATCAGCCTGCTTTGCGGGATTGTCTCCAACCCGTCCTTGCGTCATCACGTCTGCGTGTCCAACGCCTCCAATTCCTCCGAGACCGTGTTCAAGGCCCGTCGCGTCGCTGAAGACCGGGCGCGGTTGACGCAGGCGCTCATCCGCACCGGGCGGGGCGACAGATCCGCTTTTGAAACACTCTACCGCAGCACATCGGCGAAACTATTTGGCGTTTGCCTGCGTATCTTCGGAGAACGCAGCGATGCCGAGGATGCTTTGCAGGACGCGTATGTCACCATCTGGAACAAGGCCGCCAGCTATGATCCTGCGCGCGCAAGCCCGATCACCTGGCTGGTGACGGTGGCGCGCAACCGTGCGATTGACCGTCTGCGCGCGTCCGGAAAGGGTGGCCTGGCGCCGCTTGACGAGGCGGCGGAGGTTGCGGATCCGACGCCAGATGCGGAACAGGCCCTGCTGCTGCGGCGCGAGACGGACGCATTGTCCGGATGTATCGGTGCGCTGGAGGCACGGGACGCCCAGTTTATTCGGGCCGCCTTTCTTGGTGGCGCCACCTATGCCGAGCTGGCAGAGCAGGAGCGGGCACCGTTGGGGACGGTGAAGAGCCGCATACGCCGTGCGCTGCTCCGGCTGCGGGAGTGTCTCGACCAATGACCAAGGGCGTGCTTTCTGAAGACGATATCGCACTGGCGGGCGAATTTGCGCTTGGCCTGTTGCAGGGTGCGGATGCGGGACTTGCATCGGCGCGCATGGCAGGCGACCCGGCTTTTGCTGCCGAAGTCGAGGCCTGGCAGGCACGGCTGGCGCCGCTTGCCGAGGCGGATGCGCAGGCCGTTTCGCCCGATCTGTGGGATCGGATCGTGACGTCTCTGCCGCAACCGCAGGGGGACAGTGCGCCCGCGCGCCTCTTGCGCCTTTGGCAGGGTCTGGCCGCAGCCTCGACCGCAGCGGCCGCAGTTTTTGCATTGTTGCTGGTGACACGCCCGGCGCCGCCGGTCCCGGTTCCGGTTGCACCGCAGCCGATGGTCGCCGCGCTATCGAGCACCGATGGCCCGACTGCGCTGACCGCGAGTTATGATGCAGCAACGGGCAAGCTGCTGATGCAGCCTGTGCGCATGGATCTCGGACGCCGCTTCCCCGAACTCTGGCTGATCCCTGTCGGGGGCTCTGCCATTTCACTCGGGATGATCAACGCCAAGGGGGCCTCAATCGTCGTTGTGCCTGCGCCGCTGCGTGCGAAGATGGGGGCAGGCGTCACGCTTGCCATCACGCCGGAGCCAGCCGGTGGCGCGCCGGGCGGCAAGGCAACCGGCCCGGTTGTTGCTGCCGGCGTGATGACGTCGGCCTGAGTCTCCGGTCCCCCGTCTGTCCGGTCGTAAATTTTTTTGAGCGCCGTGCATCCGCACTGACGCTGCCTGCGTATCTCCGCCCGTATCCGTTCCCCCTGGATACGATATCGGAAAAGGACGCAGTCTATGAAAATGTCGTTTCTCGCGATTTGCGCCGCCGCCAGCCTTTCGGTTGCTGCAACGGCGGGCGTTCCCATGGTCGGTGGTGCGGCCATGTACCCCAGCAAGACCATCGTTCAGAATGCATCCCAGGCAAATAATCTCACCACTCTGGTCGCGGCGGTAAAGGCCGCCGGGCTTGTCGATACGCTGTCGAGCCCCGGCCCGTTCACTGTCTTCGCACCGACCGACGCGGCCTTTGCGAAGCTCCCTGCGGGCACCGTCGAAACGCTGATCAAGCCGGAAAACAAGCCGACGCTGACCACGATCCTGACCTATCACGTGGTTGCGGGCCGTTATTCCAGCCACCAGATCGCCGATGCGATCAAGGCCGGCAAGGGCAAGGCGCGCTTCACCACCGTGCAGGGCCAGCCTCTTGTCGCCACGATGATGGGCAAGAAGCTTGTCCTGACCGATGCAAAGGGTGGCAAGTCTGTGGTTTCGATGGCCGATGTGGGTCAGTCAAACGGCGTGGTGCACGTCATTGATACTGTTCTGATGCCCTAAGACTCGGAGCGTATTCTGGCGGTCTGCGACCCTGTCCGTCAGAATTCCGAAGGCGCCCCCTCGGCGCCGCGCGGTCCGCTCTCACCAGAGCGGGCCGCGTTTGTTTTCAGGCGACGGCCCGCTCCCCGCGACCGTCAGCCAGCAGGCGGCGGGCATCGGTGGCGGGCATCGGACGGCCGAAGAGATATCCTTGGATCTTGCGGCAGCCGAGCTGGCAGATCATCTTGTATTCCTCTTCGGTTTCCACGCCTTCGGCCGTCGTCACCATGCCCAGGCTGTCGGCCAGCGCGACGACCGCGCGGATGATGGCGAGGCTTTCGGGCGCATTGCGGGCGGCGCCCTGCACGAACGACCGGTCGACCTTGATCGTGTTGAACTTGGTCTTCGACAGATAGCCGAGCGAGGAATAGCCGGTGCCGAAATCATCAAGGGCCAGCCGGACGCCAAGCGCCATCAGCTGTTCGAGGATCTGCAGCGCAACGGTGCCTTCGCGCATGAACACGCTTTCGGTCACTTCAAGCTCAAGCCGCTGCGGCTGAAGCCCGCTTTGCGACAGCGCCTGCACCACCGAGGTCACGAAGTTCACGTCGGTCAGCTGTTCGGCCGACACGTTGACCGCGACGCGCACCGTTGTGGGCCAGGTGGCGGCTTCGGCGCAGGCGGTGCGCAGCACCCAGTCGCCAATCGGCGCGATCAGCCGCGTGTCTTCGGCGACGGGCACGAACTTGGCGGGTGAGACAGGGCCGAGTTCGGGATTGGTCCAGCGCAGCAGCGCCTCAAAGCTCTCGATGGCGCCCGTTTCCGCACTGACGACAGGCTGATAGTGGACTTCGAACTCGTTGCGCTCCAGCGCCTTGCGCAGCGCGATTTCGAGAACGCGCCGTTCCTCGGCATGGACGTGGAGCTGCGGTTCGTAGCAGTGGACCGCGCCCCCGCCCACATCCTTTGACCGGTAAAGCGCAAGGTCTGCCGAACGGATCAGCGTTTCAACGGTGCGCCCGTCGCGCGGGCCGGTCGCGGTGCCGACGCTGGCCCCGATGTACAGCGTGTGCTGGTCCACCTCATAGGGGCGCGACAGCGTGTCGATGATGTTCTGCGCGAATTTGGACAGGCGCTGCGGGTCGTTGGCGTCCTTGACGACAACCGCGAACTCGTCGCCGCCGAGGCGGCCGCAAATTTCATTGTCGGTCATGATCGAGCGCAGCCGTTCGGCCACGCGCGTCAGCAGGCGGTCGCCCAACGGATGGCCGAGCGTGTCGTTGACGGCCTTGAAACGATCAAGGTCGATCATCAGGAAGGCGCAGCGCCCGCGCCACCGGTCCGCTTCGGCCATCGCGTCGCCCAGGGCTTCTGTGATGTGGAGGCGGTTCGGCAGGCCGGTCAGCGTGTCATAGCGCGCCATGCGGTTGATCTTGTCGGCGGACCGGTGCGCTTCGGTCACGTCGGAACCGACGCCACGGAAACCGAGGAAGGACCCTGAGTCATCAAAGCGTGGGGAAGCCGACAATTCCCACCAATGGGTCTCGCCATTCACCTGCACGGGCAGGATGAGGTCGCTGAAATTTTCGCGATTCTTGAGCTTTTCGGCGAGCACGCGCAGCGCGGCGGAGAAATTCCCCGCCTCCCACGAATCGCCGGCGAGAATCTCGAGGATCGGCTTGGCTTCAAGCTGTTCGGGCTGGAGGCCGAGCGCATAGGCAAAGCGCGGGGAGACGTGAGTCAGGCACTTGGACGCGTCGATCTGCCACATCCAGTCGCCGCCCGATTCTTCGAACTCGCGCAGCAGCAGGCTGACGACCTCGTCCTTTTCTGCAAGCTCGCTTTCAGCCGAGCGGTGCATGACAAAGGTCCGGCCATTGGCGAGGCAGCTGAGCATCAGGGCGCCGGAATAGGCAATGGCGGTCCCGGAAATGAGGGGCATGCCGTTATACCACATCATGGCGGCAAGGCTGAGCCCCGTGACCGACAGGAATGCCGCGGTCGCCATCGGCACGGCCGACAGCGCCACAGTCATGCCCGCCATCAGCGCGGTCAGCACGGTCCAGATGCCAATCAGGCTTTCGGGCGCAGCGCCGGTGCCGAACAGCACAGGCGCGACCGCCCAGGCCGCCGCACCGATCAGGGTGATGCCGGTTTCGCGGTGGAGGTCGCCGCCGGTGGCAATGGGCGGGGTCCAGTTCCGTTCGCGCAGATGTGGCCAGGCCGAGACGGCGGCCATGACGATCGTGCCGAAGAACCAGAGGCCGAGCTTGAGCGGCGAGACCGACGCCTTGAGCAGCATCAGGAGGACAATCGCCCCCAGAACGGAAATGACGAGCCGGGTGACGGCGAACCGCTTGACCACCGCCAGCTGCGCAGCGCGGACAATGCCCCAATCGGTGCCCGCCGGCTCGGTAAAGCCCAGGATGGAAAGCCAGCCGGGCACGCCCGGAGCGGTCGAATGGTTGTTTTTCCGTCTCACCCGCAGGGCCATAAGCCCAAAAGGGTTAGCGTTCCGTAAGCACTATTTCCGTTTTTTGCCGCCGAAACGGTGTCAGGCAGCCAGCGAATAGGGCTGGATTTCGCCCGACAGATAGAGGCGACGTGCCTTGGCCCGGCTGAGCTTGCCAGAGCTTGTGCGCGGCAGCGACCGGGGCGGAACCAGTTCCACCACGCAGTTCATGCCCGTGATCGACCGGACCTTCTCACGGATGGCATCGCGCAGCTTCGCGCGCTCTTCGCCATCGGTGGTGCGGCAATGGACGAGGACGGCGGGCGATTCCTCGCCGCCGGGCGTCGTCACCGAGAAGGCGGCAATGTCGCCCTGCTTGAAGCCCGGCAGCTGTTCCACGGCCCACTCAATGTCCTGCGGCCAGTGGTTCTTGCCGTTGATGATGATCATGTCCTTGGCGCGGCCGACGACATAGAGATAGCCGCCCGACATATACCCCATGTCGCCCGTGTTGAGCCAGCCATGCTGCAGGCAGGCGGCGGTCGACTCCGGGTCGCGGAAATAGCTGTGCATGATCGAAGGACCGGCGGTCCAGACCTGACCGATCTGACGCTCGCCAAGCGGCGTGCCATCATCGGCGCGGATCTCGACCGACATGTCGCGGCACGGCTTGCCGCAGTTGACGATCGCGCGGTAGCGCTGCGGCCGGTCGCCCGGCCAGTCCTCGCCCGACAGCTCGGATTCCTCGACCAGTTCAACGATGATGCCTTCGCCCGGCGGCATGATGGTGACGGCCAACGTCGCTTCGGCAAGGCCGTAGCTCGGAAGGAACGCCTTGGCGCTGAACCCGGCTTCATGGAAGGCGTCGACGAAGCTCTGCATCACGTCGGGGCGGATCATGTCCGCGCCATTGCCGGCAATGCGCCAGCCCGACAGGTCGAAGCGTTCGGACACTTGGCTCTGGCTCGAGATGCGGCGCGCGCAGATGTCATAGCCGAAGGTCGGCGAATAGCTGATCGAGGTGTCACCGGCGCGGGTGTTGCGCGTGACGAGGTCCAGCCAGGCGAGCGGGCGCCGGGCAAAGTCCTCGGTCTTCATGTAATCGACCGACACCTGGTTGGCGACGACCGACAGGAAGCAGCCGACAAGGCCCATGTCGTGATACCAGGGGAGCCAGGACACGCAGCGGTCGGTCTCGCCGACTTCCATGCCATGGCCGTGCGCGGCGAGGTTGTTGAGCAGCGCGTGGTGCGTAACCGCAACGCCGTGCGGAAAACGCGTCGATCCGCTCGAATATTGCAGATAGGCGATGTCGTCGGGCTTTGCCTCGGGCAGGGCCACAGGCGCGGCAGCGCGCGCGCCAAAGTCTTCCCAGCTGATCGTTTCAGCACCGACCGCACGGCCGGCATCGGGCGCCATCGTTTCGAGCGACGCCGGATAGATGAGCATCTTCGGCTCGGCGCTCTGCATCTGCACGGCGAGCTGGTCGACATAGGAATCGCGACCGCCAAACGAGGTCGGCAGCGGCAGCGGCACCGGCCAGGCACCGGCATAGACCGTCCCGAAGAAGAGCGCGGCAAATTCCGGCGAGGTTTCGGCGATCAGCGCGATCCGGTCTCCGGGCTGGATGCCCTGCGCGATCAGGCGATACGCCATGTCGAGTGCGTCGCGACGCAGTTCGGCATAGGGATAGGGCCGCGCCAGATTGCCGCGCGGGTCATGGAAATTGAGCCCGCGCTGACCCGCGGCGGCATAATCGAGCGCCTCACCCAGCGTGCCGAAATCCGACATGCGCCGGGGCAGGCTGTCCCGCGTCGGCGTCGCCACCGGTGTGCTGTTCAGCGTCGTGGTCCGGTCAAGGTTGTCCTGCACCGAGATTTCCCACTTCTTCATGGCGCCGGCTCTTGGCCCATGCGCGCGTTGCAACCCAAATTGCGACTTCTGTCGCCGAACGCTTCCATTCTTTCGGGACTATGGCACAATTTGGGCCGGACATTCGATATGGCACGATTCACAGCGGCAAAACCCTTCAATAGCGCAGAATTGCGCCAATTGGCGCTTACCTACGTCGGCCGCTACGCAACCACGCGTCACAAGCTTCTGGTCTATCTCCGCCGTAAGCTGCGCGAACGCGGATGGGAAGGCGAGGATGAACCCCGTCTTGACGCCATTGTTGCCGAAATGGCCGAAAACCGGTTCGTCGATGATCGTGCCTTTGCCGAAATGAAGGCCGGGGGGCTGACGCGCAAGGGCTATGGCGTCCGGCGCGTGCGCCAGGCGCTGCAGGCCGCGGGTGTCGAAGAGGCGGATGCGGCCGACGCGCTGGACAGCCTTGAAAGCGGGCAAATGGCCGCTGCGCTCGCTTATGCACGCCGCCGGCGGCTGGGGCCGTTTTCGACACAGGGGCAAGATCCGGACCACCGGCGCAAGGCGCTGGCCGCCCTGATGCGTGCCGGACATGAATACTTAACGGCGCGGCGGATTCTTGATTTGTCTCCGGAACTTGTCCAAGATGGTGGGGCTTTGTCAGAACTATAAGGTCGCACATTAAGTTTCTGGCGCGGCAGAGGACAGGTGGGTGCCGTTTTGTTGTGCGAGGCCGAGTAATGACAAAAAAAAGCCGGACTCCGGAATGACCGAAGAGAGGCTGGAAGGGGCCGCCGAACATCGGGTGGTGGAGGGCCATGTCAAATGGTTCGACGCGACCCGTGGCTTTGGCTTTGTGGTGCCCGACGACATCGAGACCGGCGATGTCCTGATCCATTTTTCCATCCTGCGGGAGCATGGCCGACGAACGCTGCCCGAAGGTGCGCGGGTAACGTGCGAAGTCGCGCTGGGCACGCGCGGGCTGCAGGCGACGCGGCTGGTCGACTATGATCTGGCATCTGCCGTCGTCGCGGAAGACACGGGCCGGATGCCGAAGCGCAGCCGTCTTGCCGACGTCCCTGATGCCGAACATGCCGGGCCGTTTGAAGCGGCGCGGGTCAAATGGTTCAATCGCCCCAAGGGCTATGGCTTCCTTGTCCGATCGGAGGACGGGGCCGACATATTCGTGCACATGGAAACGCTGCGCCGGGCGGGCATTTCCGACGTGCTGCCCGAAGATGCGCTTGAAGCGCGTCTGGTCAAAAGCGATAAGGGCTTTCTGGCTGTCGAGGTGAAACGTCCATGATCCTGTTCCGGGCGCTGGTTGCGCTCCTGTTGCTGTTTCCCGCTGCGTGTCAGGCGGGACATTCCGAAGCCGCCAAGGCGGCGAGCGGCCTGTCGGTCGTCCCGCTCCAGATCCGCACGGCGGCCGGGGGCACCCACAGCTTCAAGGTTGAGGTCGCCCGCACCGAGAATGATCAGGCACGCGGGCTGATGTTCCGCGAATCGCTTGCGCCCGATGCGGGCATGATCTTCCCCATGGATCCGCCGCGCTGGGCCAGTTTCTGGATGAAGAACACGGTCATTCCGCTCGACATGATTTTCATCCGCGCCGATGGCACGATTGCCCGGATCGCGGCTGAAACCGTGCCCTATTCGCTCGATCCGGTCGATTCGGGGGAGCCGGTTGCCGCCGTGCTTGAAATCGCCGGGGGCCGTGCGGCGGCGCTTGGCATTGCAGAAGGCGACAGGGTCAGCTGGCAGCGCTAGCAGCGTTGCATCGGCGGCCGCAAAGTCGTAACGGCACGGCCATGGGCGTCTTCAAGAACATCTTCACATGGTGGGAAGGTCAGACCTTCGGCACCTGGCTCAACACCCGGATGAATGGCGTGCGCGTCGGCGAAGATGCCGATGGCAATGTCTATTATCAGGCCAAGAAGGTGGAGCCGACCGGCTATCACCGGCGTTGGGTGGCCTATGCCGGCAACAACGACGCCAGCCGCGTGCCTCCCGAATGGTTTGGCTGGCTGCACAACACGATTGACGCGCCGCCGTCCGAAAGCCTGCCGCCGCCCCGCGCCTGGGAAGCTGAACCGCAGCCCAATCTGACCGGCACGGCGCAGGCCTATCGCCCGATGGGCGCGCTCGAAGCCAGCGGCAAGCGCGCCAGCGCGACCGGGGATTATGAAGCATGGAGCCCGGACGCCGCGTGAAGCGGGCCTTTGTCTGGACGGGTGTGACGCTCCTTGCGGGGGTGGCCGCATGGCAGGCCGCATCTGCCCTGCAGGAGACCCCGGACGCAGCACCCGCTACCTCTGCCGCACCGCAGGCCGCGCCTGCGCCCGCTGAGACGCCGGACACTGCCGCACCAGATACCGCCAAGGATGCTGTCCCGCCGACAGCCGGACGCACGGCACCGCCGCTTCCCGAAAGCCGTGCCGTAACGCCCATGGCCGAGCGCGTGGCGACCTTGGGCGTGCTCAACAAACGCAATGGCCTGTCGCGCAATCTCACGATGAAGCCGGGGGAGGCAGTGCGCATCGGCGATCTCGTCGTGCGCCTGCGCGCCTGTGAGGAAACCGCGCCCTGGGAACCCGAACGCTGGACGGGCGCTTTTGTGCAGGTCATCACGCGCGAAACGCGGACCATGTGGCGCAAGACCTTCTCAGGCTGGCTCTACAAGGAAAGCCCTTCACTCAACGTGGTTGAGCACCCGATCTATGATGTCTGGGTCAAGGCCTGCAAGATGCGGCACCCGGATATCGGCCCCGAAACGATCGTCGCGCGCGGCGATGACGGCGGCAGCGCTGCGTCCCGGTCAAGGGCGCCTAGGTCCGCCTCTGCGCCAGAGGCCCCGTCCGCCCCTGCGCCGGACAGTGCGGCAGACAGCGCCACCGAATAATCTGCGCGGCTGATTTCAATCGCCCCCATGGATTGCAGATGGGGCGTCTGGAACTGGCAGTCGAGCAGGCGAAAGCCCCCGGCCCGCAGGCGCGCCACAAGATGCGCCAGTGCAACCTTCGACGCATCGGTCATGCGGCTGAACATGCTCTCCCCAAAAAAGGCGCGACCCAGCGAAACGCCGTAAAGGCCGCCGACCAGCCGGCCTTCGAACCATGTCTCCACCGAATGGGCATGGCCCAGCGCGTGGAGGCGCAGGACTGCGGTCTCGATCTGCCGATTGATCCAGGTGCCGGGCCGGCCGTCGGTCGGTGCGGCACAGGCGGCGAGCACATCGGCAAAGGCATGGTTGAATGTGGTCTGGAAGCGGTCGCTGCGCAGCGTCTTGCGGAGCGAGCGGGACACGTGAAAGCCGTCGAGCGGCAGGATGCCGCGCTTGCGGGGCTCCACCCAGTTGATGTCGGGCGCATCACGGTCATCGGCCATGGGGAACACGCCGATGGCATAGGCCTTCAGGAGAAGATTGACGTCGAGCGGTTCGCTCACGATCCCCGCTCGGCCAGCTTTCGTTCGACCGCGCGCCACAGGAAGGCAAAGGCAGCCGCCGCCGCACTGCTGGGGGCGAAGGCGCCGACCGGTCGTCGGCGAACGCCCATCTGCTCGACAACGCTGGCCATCGGAATGACGGGCCATTCGGGCCAGTCGTCCAGCGCCGCCTTGTGCAGCGCGCGGCGGCGGTCCGCCATTGAAAAGACCGGCAGGATCGCGGCCTGACCGGCATGGTGCTGCTGCAGATGCTCGACCGCCTCGTCAAAGGCGCGCCGCGCCAGCGGGGACGGGATGACCGGGATCAGGATCACATCGGCCGCACGCATCACCTGCTCGCTGGTTTCGGTCAGGCCCGGCGGACAATCGAGGATGACGCGGTCATAATGCCCCTCCAGCCCCTCCAGCAGCTTGGCGAGGCGCTTGCGCTTGCCAAGCGAGAAGAGGAACTGGTCAAGGCTGCGCAGGCTCCGGTCGGCCGGCAGGATGGACAGCCGGTCGATGTCGGTCGGCTTGACGAGGCGGGTTGGCGCGATGTCCTTGGCAAAGACCGAACGGGCCTTTTCGGCGGTCGGCTCGGCCCCGACAAGGAAGGTGGCACCGGCCTGCGGATCAAGATCCCACAACAGGGTCCGGCGCGCCGACAGGCTGGCCGAACACCAGGCCATGTTGACGGCAAGCGTCGTCTTTCCGACGCCACCTTTGAGATTGTAGACCGCAACGACCTTCATGACAGCCATGATGCCCGTATGCGGCGGACAAGGGAAGCCGTGTTCGGTGTGGCGGCGCGTGGCTAGAGGATTTCGCGCACGACGTCCTGCGGGCGGCAGAGCCGGACGCCCTTGTCGGTCCGGACGAGCGGCCGTTCGATCAGGATCGGTTCCTTGGCCATCGCATCAAGGATCGTGTCGCCATCGGCGTCCAGAAGGCCGAGCTCTTCTGCAGGCGAACCGCGCGTCCGCAGGCCCTGGCGCGGGGTGATGCCGGCATCGGCGTAGAGGTTGGCCAGTGTTTCCCGCGCGGGCGGTGTCTTCAGAAATTCGACGACCTCCACCTCGACGCGGGGCGTCTCGCGCAGGATCTCAAGCGTCTTGCGGGACGTGCCGCAGTTCGGATTGTGCCAGATTGTCGCCTTCATCACCGGTCTCCTTTGCGCGCTAGGTAGCGAACCGACCGGGCGATGTGAACCGGCCTTTGGCGGCCTTGCCCGCAACAGTCTCACCGCGCATTTGCCGCCATCCGTCGCACGCGGCTCGACTTTATCCACAGGCAACGCATATGATTGACCTATGATAGAATCACGGACCGTGAACATCGGTCGAAGAGAAATGCTGGCGGGTTCGGTCGCAACCGCCGTCGCGTCATTCCTTCCCTCCACCGCCCTGGCGGCGTCTGCCGACGCGCGCCTGTTCGAGATCGCAAAGCGCGAGCTTGACCGGATGGGCGACCGCATCTGGGTAAAGGACGTGGTGGGTCTGGCCGATTTTTCGCTGGTCTCGGCGGAACCGCGCTTCTTCGTCGTCAATCTCGTCGCCGGCACGATCAACCGTTATTATGTGACGCACGGCCGCGGGTCGGATCCCGAACATAATGGCTGGCTCAAGGGCTTTTCCAACGATCCCGGGTCCAACGCCACGTCACGCGGCGCCTATCTGACGCGCAACTATTATGACGGGAAGCACGGGCTTTCGATGCGGCTGACCGGCCTCGATCATGACAACAACAATGCGGAAAGCCGCGCGATTGTCGTTCATGGCGCGGACTATGCCAACCCGGACCTCATCCGCACCACGGGCAAGCTTGGCCGCAGCGAAGGCTGCTTCGCTTTCCCGCAGGCACGGCTGGTGGAAGTGATTGCCCGCATGGGCCCCGGCCGGATGATCTTTGCCGACCGGCTGGAAGGCCCCGCCCGCGCCTGAGCGGCGTGGCTTAGTCGAACAGGCTGGAGACCGAGCTTTCGTCGGCGATGCGCTTGATCGCCTCGCCGAGCAGCGGTGCGATCGTGAGCTGGCGGATCTTGTTGGCGCTGGCGACCGTATCCGGCGCGCCAATCGAATCGGTCACGACAAGCTCGAGCAGCGACGACCCTTCGACACGCGCGACAGCACCGCCGGACAGGACGCCGTGCGTGCAATAGGCAACGACGTCTTCGGCGCCGGCCGCCTTGAGCGCGCCCGCCGCATTGCAGAGCGTGCCCGCGGAATCGACGATATCATCGATCAGGATGCAGAAGCGGCCCTCAACGTCGCCGATGATGTTCATGACTTCGGATTCGCCCGCGCGCTCGCGCCGCTTGTCGACGATGGCGAGCGGGGCGTTGTCGAGACGCTTGGCGAGCGAACGGGCACGCACCACACCGCCGACGTCGGGCGACACCACCATGATGTTGCGATCGCCAAAGCGGGCCTGAATGTCCGCCGACATCACCGGCGCGCCGAACAGATTGTCGGTCGGGATGTCGAAAAAGCCCTGGATCTGCCCGGCGTGCAGATCAACCGACAGGACGCGGTTGGCACCGGCCGTGGTGATCAGGTTGGCGACGAGCTTTGCCGAAATCGGGGTGCGCGGGCCGGGCTTCCGGTCCTGCCGGGCATAGCCGAAATAGGGCAGCACGGCGGTGATGCGCTTGGCCGAGGCGCGACGCAGCGCGTCACAGATGATGAGCAGTTCCATGAGGTTGTCGTTGGCGGGAAAACTCGTCGACTGGATGACGAACACGTCTTCGCCGCGGACGTTTTCATGAATCTCGACAAAGACTTCCTCATCGGCAAAGCGGCGCACGCTCGCCTTGGTCAGCGGAATCTCGCAGTAATCCGCGATTGCCTGCGCCAATGGGGTGTTCGAATTGCCGGTGATCAGTTTCATGAAGATTTTGTCCCGCCCTCAAGAATTGGGCGTCCCTTAGAGCGTGGAACCGAATCCGAAAAGGGGTCATTCCCCCCGATATGCCATTCGTTCCAATGCACCGAGCGCATCGAGCACGCCGGGATCTCCAAAAGGCAGCAATTGCGTGAGGAGAATGCCCGCCACATCGGCCTCCGGGTCGAGCCAGTAATAGCAGTTGGCAATCCCCGCCCAGCACAGCGACCCGGCCGACCGGCCATGCGGCCCCGTCTCCGGGTTGATCAGGAAGCCCAGGCTCCATTTGGTGTCGATGTGCGGGAACATGTCGAATTCGCCCGCCAGCGCGGGCACGACCGACTCCATCCGCCCGGCGCGCAAATCACCGACATGATTGTCCGCGAGTGCTGCCACTGTGGCCGCGCTCAGGATGCGCTGTCCGTCGAGCGCGCCGCCATTCAGGAGCATGCGCAGGAAACGCATATAGTCGGGTGCCGTGCTGAAGAGCCCACCCCCGCCCGACAGCACCTCCACATCGGGGCCACCCCCGAACTCGACGGGCATGGGGGCAAGGCCATCGGGCGTGCGGACATAGAGTGCGGCTGCGCGGTCGCGCTGCGCCGCCGTCGGATTGAACTGCGTGTCCACCATGCCGAGCGGACCGGTCACATGTTCCGAAAGATAGGCATCGAGCCGCATGCCGCTCGCCGCCTCGACTGCAAGGCCCGCCCAGTCGGTGCTGATGCCATATTCCCATTTGTCGCCCGGATCGAACAGTAGCGGGGAGATGAGCGCCGCCTTCGTCCCCGGCGCAGGCGACCCGGCCGGGCCGCGCGCGCGGACCATGTCCGCACTCATGAACTCATAGCCGAAACCTGATGTGTGCGTCAGCAGATGCCGCAGCGTGATCGCGCGTTTGGCCGGGCGAAGCAGGACGTTGCCATCCTCGTCAAAGCCGTCGATGACCTGCGGATCGGCCAGTTCCGGCAAGAGCGCGTCGATCGGCGCGTCCAGCGCCATCTGCCCGCGCTCGACAAGCTGCAAGGCGGCAACCGACACGATCGCCTTCGTCATCGATGCGATCTGGAACAGGTCGTCGACCTGCATCGCCGCGCCGTCGAGACGCCGCTTTCCGAAGCTCCGGGCATAAAGTTTGCCCTTGCTGTCTCCGACCATGGCCACCGCACCGGCCACCCCTGCTGCGACAAGCGCAGCGCCCAATTCTGCATCGCTCTCCATAGGGGGCACGCTAACCAGCGAACATGCTTTGGGGAAGCAGAGATTGCAGCACGGCCAGCGCCTTCATAAAGAGGAAGGATGACGGACCGCCTTTCCATTGCCTTTGCCCAGTTGAGCCAGCGCGTTGGCGACCTTGCCGGGAACGCGGCAGCCATGCTTGCGCGGCGCGCCGAGGCTGCGGCCATGGGCGCGGACCTTGTTGTCTTCCCGGAAATGCAGCTTATCGGCTATCCGGCGGAAGACATGATCGAAAAGCCCGCGCTTGCCGTGCGCGCGGCGCAGGACCTCGCCCGCTTGGCGGAGGCGACGGCCGATGGCGACCCTGCGATGCTCGTCGGCACGCTGCACCGGGACGCGGACGGAGCGCTCTACAATGCGGTGGCGCTGCTCGATGGCGGCCGGATCACCGACATGCGCTACAAGCATGAGCTGCCCAATTACGGCACCTTCGATGAGAAGCGCTATTTCAAGCCCGGCCCGCTGCCAGAACCGATCACCTTCAAGGGTATCAGGATCGGTGTCCCGATCTGCGAGGACATCTGGTGGCCGCATGTCTGCGCGCACCTGAAGGCGCATGGGGCTGAGATCATGATCGCGCCCAATGGCAGCCCCTATGAGATCGACAAGGATGATTATCGCGCGTCCAAGGTCGTGGGTGCGCGCGTCGCGGAAACGGGGTTGCCCTTCGCCTATCTGAACCGCGTCGGCGGGCAGGATGAACTCGTGTTCGACGGGGCGTCTTTCATCCTGAATGGCGATGGCGCCATGGCCCATCAGTTGCCCGACTGGGAGGAGGCGCTGCGCCTCACAACCTGGGAGCGCACCGGCGGCGGCTGGCGCTGTCTGCCTGGCGACATCTGCAAGCTGGAGCCCTTCCCGTCCGACACTTGGCACGCAATGGTCACGGGCCTGCGTGACTATGTGAACACCAACCGCTTTCCGGGCGTCGTCCTCGGCATGTCGGGCGGCATCGACAGCGCCATTTGTGCGGCGATTGCCGCCGACGCGCTCGGGCCAGAGCGGGTGTGGTGCGTGATGCTGCCCAGCCGCTTCACCAGCCAGGAAAGCCTCGACGATGCCGCAGAAGCGGCGCGGATGATCGGGTGCCGGATCGACACCATCCCGATTGCGCCTGCCGTCGAGGCGTTTGACGTGATGCTGGCCGACAGCTTTGCCGACAAGGCCGTCGACCTGACCGAGGAGAACCTCCAGTCGCGCATCCGTGGCGTGACGCTGATGGCGCTCTCCAACAAATTTGGCCCGATGCTGATGACGACGGGCAACAAGAGCGAGATGTCGGTCGGCTATGCGACGATCTATGGCGACATGGCGGGCGGCTATAACCCCATCAAGGATGCCTATAAGATGACGGTGTTTGCGCTCGCCAAATGGCGCAACGCGCACAAGCCCCGCATCGGCCTTGGTCCCGATGGCCCCGTTATGCCCGAGCGGATCATCACCAAGCCGCCCAGCGCGGAGCTGCGCCCGGACCAGAAGGATTCGGATTCGCTGCCAGATTATCCGGTGCTCGATCCCATCCTGCTAGGCCTGGTGGAGGAAGAATTGTCGGTCGATGAAGTCGCCGCGCGCGGCTTTGACCGCGATGTCGTCGCCCGGATCGAACGACTGCTCTATCTGGCCGAGTATAAAAGGCGGCAGGCGCCGCCGGGCGTGAAGCTCGGCAAACGCAACTTCGGGCGGGATCGGCGCTATCCAATCACCAACGCCTTCCGTACAGCCTGAGCCATGACCGTCATCACCCGTTTTGCGCCGTCGCCGACCGGCCATCTGCACGTCGGCAATGTCCGCACGGCGCTCCACAACTGGATGTGGGCGAAAAAGCATGGCGGGCGGTTCCTGCTGCGCATCGACGACACCGATCTTGAGCGGTCGAAGGCGGAATATGTTGACGGCATCCATGCCGATTTGCGCTGGCTCGGGCTCGACTGGGATGGCGAAGAACGGCAGTCGGCGCGCTTCGGTCTGTATGAGCGCCGCTTTGAGGAACTGAAGGCGGCGGGCCGGGTCTATGCCTGTTATGAGACGCCCGAAGAGCTGGAGTTGCGGCGCAAGGTTCTGCTCGGACGCGGTCTGCCGCCGGTCTATGAGCGCAAGGACCCCGACGCCCCCGTGCCGGAAGGGCGCGTGCCGCATTGGCGTTTCAAACTCGACCATGATGCACCGATCGAGTGGACTGACCTCGTGCGCGGGCCGCAGCATTTCGACCCCAAGCTGATGTCGGACCCTGTCATCCGCCGCGCGGATGGATCGTGGCTCTACATGCTGCCCTCGGCCATCGATGACATCGACATGGGCATCACGCATGTCGTGCGCGGCGAGGACCATGTGACCAACACCGCGACCCAGCTGCAGATGTTTGCAGCGCTCGGCGCCGCCCCGCCGCAATTTGCGCATGAAGCCCTTTTGACCGGCACCGAAGGTAAGCTCTCCAAGCGGCTCGGCTCGCTTGGCATGGACGCGTTCCGTGAGCGCGGGATCGAGCCGATGGCGATCATCGCGCTGCTCGCGCGTCTGGGAACCAGCGAACCGGTTGAGCCGGTCGCGGACCCGGCGCCGCTGGTGGCCAGCATCGACTTTACGCATTTCGGCCGTGCGCCGGCGCGCTTTGACGAAGAAGAACTGGCACAGCTCAACGCGAAGGTCCTGCACCATACGGACTTTGCGGCGGTCTCGGCGCGGCTGCCCGAAGGCATGGATGCGGCCGCTTGGGCGGCGATCCGCCCGAATATTTCCACGCTCGCCGATGTGGCCGAATGGTGGTCAGTCATCGCCGGAGACGTGTCGGCGACCGTCACGGCCGAGGATAAGGATTATCTTGCCGAGGCGGCCCGCGTGGCGGGCGGCATCGACTGGTCGTCCGACCCGTGGCACGGCCTGACCGACGCGCTCAAGCAGGCGAGCGGACGCAAGGGCAAGGCGCTTTTCCTCCCGCTCCGGCAGGCACTGACGGGGCATGACCATGGACCCGACATGAAGGCGCTTCTCCCGCTGATCGGACGCGACCGGGCGATCGCACGGCTCGCAGCAGCGGCGCTTTAGCGCAGGGTGCAGCGGTCGGGGCTAGCAAGTTGGCCGCCGACACCGTATCTTCCTCGGCATGCGAGTTTTTCCCCGCCCGGTGAGTCCTTTTGCGGCCTGGCGCGACCTGAAGGCGTTCCTTGGGTCGCGGACGCCGCACCAGCTGGGCTTTGCCCTGCTTTCGATCACGATCCCGGTTTTCTGGTTGGGCATGTTCTATCTCGATCAGGTGCCGATGGAATATCGCCCGCCCGAGATCATCTATGTCGAGAAGCTGGACCCCAACCGGACCGACGCCCAGATCAAGGCGCAGCAGAAGATCGACACCGCCGCGCGCAAGAAGCGTGAGGCCGAGGAACAGCGGATTCTCGAGGAGCGGCGCGCCCCGTTCAAGGCCATCGACAAGAAGATGGACGACCTCGGTCTGTGACCACAACGGAGGACCGGCGCTACATGGGTGTGGCGCTTGCGCTTGCGGAGCGCGGGCGTGCGCGGACCACGCCCAACCCCAATGTCGGGTGCGTCATGGTCCGGCGTGGCACGGTCGTGGGCCGGGGGTGGACGCAACCGGGTGGCCGTCCGCATGGCGAGGCGATGGCACTGGCCATGGCGGGCGCGGACGCGCGAGGCGCCACCGCTTATGTGACGCTGGAGCCGTGCGCGCATGAAAGCCGGCGCGGGCCGACCTGTGTCGACAGCCTTATCGCGGCAGGCGTGGCGCGGGTCGTCATTGCCCTCACCGATCCCGATGCGCGGACCAATGGCAAGGGCATTGCCCGCCTCAGGGCGGCAGGGATCGAAGTCGAGGCCGGGCTGATGGCGGCAGACGCCGCGCGGTCGATGGCCGGATGGCTGATGCAGTTGCAGCACGGGCGGCCGTTCGTGACGCTTAAGCTCGCCACCTCGCTCGACGGCTGCGTGGCGCGCGCCGATGGCGAGAGCAAGTGGATCACAGGCGACGCCGCCCGCGCGCATGGTCATCTGGAGCGCGCGCGCAGCAACATGATCCTCGTCGGGCGTGGCACGCGCGATGCCGACGCCCCCACGCTCGACGTGCGTCTGCCGGGTCTGGAGATGCGATCTCCGGCGCGGGCGCTCCTGTCAAAGGCAGGCGCGCCGGAAGGCTGGCTTGGCCTCTCCTCGCCCGCCGAGATTTCGAACCTTCCCAACGTCCACTACCTTCTGGTCGAAGGCGGGGCGGAGACGGCAGCGGCCTTTCTGAAGGCGGGCCTTGTCGACCGGCTGATGCTCTACCGCGCGCCCATTCTCATCGGGGCGGGCAAGGCCTGCCTGTCCGACATCGGTCTCGGCACGCTGGCGGAGGCGCATGATCAATGGCGGCGCATCGATGCGCGCCCGCTTGGCAAGGACAGCCTCGAAGTCTACGAGCGGGCCTGAAAAGGGGCACGCGCATGTTCACAGGCATCATCACCGACGTTGGCACGATCACCAAGGCGGAGCAGCGCGGCGACCTGCGGCTCGTCATCCGCTGCGGCTATGACATGGCGGGTGTTGATCTCGGCGCGTCGATTGCCTGTTCGGGTGTCTGCCTGACGGTCGTTGACAAGGGTTCGGACTGGTTCGCCATCGACGCCTCGGCCGAAACCGTTTCCAAGACGGCAAACGCGATGTGGGCCGAGGGCCGTCGCCTCAATCTGGAACGGGCGCTCAAGATTGGCGACGAACTTGGCGGGCATATCGTGACCGGCCATGTCGATGGCGTCGGGACCATCGCCGCCATCACGCCCGAAGGCGACTCGCACCGCGTGATGGTCACGGTCGGGGCGGAGATTGCGCCTTATATCGCCACCAAAGGTTCGGTGACGGTCGATGGCGTCTCACTGACCGTCAACAGCGTCGCCGACAATGCCGACGGCACGGCGACTTTTGGCCTCAACATCATCCCGCACACCTGGGACGTGACGGCGCTGGGCGACCTCGCGGTCGGCCAGCAGGTGAATATCGAGATCGACGTCCTCGCCCGCTATCTGGCGCGCATGCAGGAACGGCTGAGCGCGGGGCGGTAGACCTGTCGGTCTGATTTCCTCACGCGAGCGCGCGGAGGGACAATGTGCGTGACACCCTCCAATCGTCATCCTGAACTTGTTTCAGGATCCATGCCGCACTGTCGCGGCCAATCTCCGCCCTGTGAGGATAGGCCTGCTTGCGAGGCATAGATGCTGAAACAAGTTCAGCATGACGGCGCGTGGGAAGGGCGGACAAGCGTCTCCGGTAACCTTCCGCGCCGCCGCGCGCCACGGCAACCATTGTGAGTCAAATGTGATTCTCTCCATTGACGGTCACATCATAATGTGATCAAGTCACGCCATGTCTACGCAACTCATCGAAAAGCTCCGCAGTCTGGTGACAGATGGTGGGCTCTCCCGCTCCGGGCTGGCGCGCGCCGCCGGTCTTCATGCCAACACGCTGCGCGATCTGGACCAGCCCGACTGGAACCCGACGGCGGAGACGCTGCGCAAGCTGGAGGCGTATCTGTTCGCCAATGACGAGACGCCTGCGCTCGTCCCGATCGAAGAGATCATCGAAGAAGCACGTAACGGCCGCATGTTCATCCTTGTCGATGATGAGGACCGCGAGAATGAGGGCGATCTGGTCATCCCCGCGCAGATGGCGACGCCCGATGCGATCAATTTCATGGCGACGCATGGCCGGGGCCTCATCTGCCTGACGCTCACCAAGAAGCGCGTCGATGAACTGGGCCTGGAACTGATGAGCCGTGCCAATGGCACGCGGCATGAGACCGCCTTCACCACCTCGATCGAAGCGCGCGAAGGCGTGACCACGGGTATTTCGGCAGGTGACCGCGCCCGCACCGTGTCGGTCGCGATCGACGCGTCCAAGGGGCGGGACGATATCGTCACCCCGGGCCATGTCTTCCCGCTGATCGCGCGTGATGGCGGCGTGCTTGTGCGTGCCGGCCATACCGAAGCCGCTGTCGATATTTCGCGCCTCGCCGGCCTCAACCCGTCGGGCGTGATCTGCGAGATCATGAAGGACGATGGCACCATGGCGCGCATGGATGACCTCGTCTCCTTCGCGCGGATGCACAATCTGAAGATGGGCACGATCCGCGACCTCATCGAATATCGCCGCAAGAACGACCATCTGGTCGAATGCGTGTCCGAAGCACCCTTCGTTTCCGACTATGGTGGCGAATGGACGGCCAAGACCTACCGCAACAAGGTCGACGGATCGGTCAACATCGTGCTGCAAAAGGGCCGCGTGGTTCCCGGCGAACCGACGCTGGTCCGCATGCACGGTATTTCCATCTTCTCCGACGTGCTTGGCGCGCCCGGGCCGCGCAAGCGGACGCTGCAGCGCGCGATGGCGGAAATCGGGAAGGTCGGCGCGGGGGTGATCGTCCTCCTGATGCCGAGCGAGCCGGAAGCGCTGACGCGCGAACTCAGCAATTCGGGCAAGCCCTCCGAAATGGACCTGCGCGATTATGGCATCGGGGCCCAGATCCTTGCGGACCTCGGCATCCATGACATGGTTCTTCTGACCAACGCCCACCGCAATGTCGTCGGCATTGAGGGCTATGGCATCAACATCGTGGGCGAGCGCCCCATTCCGGAGGCATGATCCCATGGCCAAATTCCTGATCGTCGAAGCCCGTTTCTATAACCATCTGAACGACATGCTCGTCGCCGGTGCCAAGGCGGCGCTGGAAGACGCCGGGCACAAGGCGGAGGTCATCACCGTCCCCGGTGCGCTCGAAATCCCGGGTGCAATTGCGCTCGCCGCCGAAAGCGGCCGCTATGACGGCTTCGTCGCCATTGGCGTCGTCATTCGCGGCGAAACCTATCATTTCGAGATCGTGGCGGGCGAGAGCGCGCGTGGCATCATGGCGCTGACCATGGACGGGCTGCCCATCGGCAACGGCATTCTGACCGTCGAGAACGAGCAGCAGGCGCTCGTGCGTGCCGATCCTGCGCAGAAGGACAAAGGCGGCGAGGCAGCGAAGGCCGCGATTGCGCTGCTTGAGCTGAAGGGTCAGTTCGCCTGAGGTGAAATCAGCTTTGTGCTCCGGCCTTGAGCCGGAGTCCAGGGGTGCAACCCTCCAAGACGGGGGGAGCACCTCTCGGGGCCTTCGCGTGAGCTCCACTTCTTGTGCAGGTGGCCCTGGGCTCCGGATCAAGTCCGGAGCACAGGTTCTCCTGAAGCCTCTGTGCGGCCTGAACCTCAAGCCGCCGCAGGATAGTCCGTGTAGCCCGCCGGGCCCGGCGTGTACCATGTGGCCATGGTGCTGTCCGCCCAGGCCTTGCCGTCGCGGATGCGTTCGACGAGGTCAGGGTTGGAAATATACGGACGGCCATAGCTCACCGCATCGGCGAGACCCGATGCCAGAAGGGCGTTGCCGTCCTCCGCCGTCAGGTCGGAATTGAGCACCAGCGGGTTGGTGAAGACCTTCCGGATCGCAGGCGACTGCTTGGGCACATCGGTGCGCCCAAAGGTGCCGTCGGGGCCGGGCTCGCGCAGTTCGAGGAAGCCGATGTTGAGCGCCTGCAGCGCGGCCGCTGCGGCCGTGAACAGGCCTTCGGGATTGCTGTCATCGCAGCCCTGTGAATCGCCATTGGGCGACAGGCGCACCGAGACGCGGTCGGCGCCCCAGACGTCACACAGCGCCTTGGTCACTTCGGTCGTCAGGCGGATACGGTTCTCGATGGATCCGCCATACGCGTCGTCACGGAAGTTGGAATTGTCGCGCAGGAACTGGTCCAGCAGATAGCCATTGGCGCTGTGCAGCTGCACCCCGTCAAAGCCTGCCTTCTTCGCATTCTCGGCGGCCTTGGCATAATCGCCGATGAGGCGCGGGATTTCGTCGAGGCGCAGCGCGCGGGCTTCTTCCAGCGGCTGCTTGCCGGTTGCGGTATAGGCATGGCCCGGTCCGGTCGTGGCCGACGCCGAAACGCCGGGGCCATTATTGTAGCTGGAATGCACAAGGCGGCCCATATGCCACAGCTGCAGGATGATGCGTCCACCCGCCTTGTGCACGGCCTCGGTCACCGGCTTCCAGCCTTCGGTCTGCGCGTCGGTCCAGATGCCCGGCGCCGACGGCCAGCCGAGCCCTTCCTGCGAGATGCCGGTCGCTTCCGAGATGATGAGGCCCGAAGAGGCGCGCTGCTCATAATAAAGGCGCATCAGATCGTTGGGGATGTGACCCGGATCGGCGCGGCCGCGCGTCAGGGGGGCCATCAGGATGCGGTTCGGGCAATGAATCGCGCCCAGATCAATGGGATCGAAAAGTGTCGGCATGGGGTCCCCCGGTTGCTTTGTGCGTTCGGCTCCCGGATATGGGGGCAATGGGGTCGACGCAACAGCAACATTCGTCAGGGCATCCGGAGGGCGGCAGCCGCGCCGCCGTCATCGCCGCACTTTTGATCGGCAATTTCGCGCTCGCCTTTGGCCCGTGGCTGGTGCGGATGGCCGATGTCGGGCCAAGCGCGTCGGCCATGTGGCGCATGGCGCTGGCAGCACCCGTTCTGTTTCTGATTGCCGGTTATCGTCGCCAGGCGCTGACGCTGCCCAGCCGCGCGCTGTACTGGACGATGATCCTTTCGGGCCTCTTTTTCGCGGTCGATCTGGCCGCCTGGCACATCGGTATTCTGAAGACCAAGCTCGCCAATGCGACGCTCTTTGCCAATGCGGCCAGCCTGTTCTTCCCGATCTGGGGGTTCATCGTCGCGCGCAGCCTGCCGACACGGCGCGAGGGCGCGGCCTTTGGCGTGGCGACGGTCGGCGCGGTCCTGCTGCTTGGCCGGTCGGCGGAACTCAGCACGCAGAACCTGCTCGGTGACATGCTCTGCCTTGCGGCCGGGCTCTTCTACACGGCCTATCTGGTCGTCGTCGCCCAGGCGCGGCTGAAGCTGCAGAGCTGGACGTTGCTCGCCTGGTCGACTGTGGCGACGATCCTGCCCCTGCTCGCCATTTCCGTGGCACTGGGCGAAACGATCCTGCCGCACAACTGGACGCCCGTCATCGCGCTCGCCGTGGTCAGCCAGCTGATCGGTCAGGGGATGATGGTGTACGTGCTCGGGCGTGTCAGCCCGCTGGTGTTCGGGCTTGCGCTGCTCACCCAGCCGGTCGTTTCGGCGACGATGGGGTGGATCAGCTATGGGGAAACATTGCTCCTGCCCGACTGGATCGGGGCAGGGCTGATCGGGCTGGCGCTCCTCTTGGTGCGCCAGCCCGACCGGTCAAAGGATCAATAACCGCTTTCGGCAGAGATCATGCAGTAGAGCATGGCAATCGACAGCAGCGTGTTGGTGCGGCTGAACATCATCGCCGTGGTCGCGGCCTTCGCCTTGGTCGCGTCATCGGCTTCGACGATGCCAAGCGCCTTCTTCTGGTTCGGCCAGATGATGAACCAGACGTTGAACGCCATGATCACTGCCAGCCACATGCCGATCCCGATCGTGCGATAGGGCGACTGGAGCGTGAAGGCCTGATGCGCATAGCCGGCCTGAATGGCGACGACGAGGCCGGTTGCGACCGTGGCCGCAGCGCCCCAGCGGAACCAGAACAGAGCGGCCGGTGCGATGTGCTTCGACACGGCCGGCTTCAGCTCAGCCGGGATTTTCGGCATGGTCGGAATCTGGGTGAAGTTGAAATAATAAAGGTGGCCGATCCACATGATCCCGCAGATCACGTGCGCCCAGCGCCACAGAAAGTTCGCGTCGACGACGCCCTGCACGCCGAACAGCACGACGAGCAACAGCGCCATGCCAGCGGCCAGAACCGCATTCAGATTTCCAAAAAATTTCGCCATTTGTGACGACTCCCCCGATTGTTGAAGCTTTGATTGACGTGACGAACCTAACATCCCATCTAGCCGCTGTCACCTTTGGTTGCAGCGAAAGGCCTGTCTCGTGTCCGCCGATTTCAATGACATGACCCTGGAGGAACTCCGCGTCGTCCTTGCGCGCGTGCTTCCGGCGGATGCGGCGTTCGACGGTTGGGGCATGACGGCGCTCACCGCCACGGCCGAACGGCTGGGGATCGATGCCGATGTGGCGAAGCTCGCCTTTCCTGATGGCGCGCTCCAGATGATCGACGCCTGGTTCGCCTCGGTCGATGCTGACATGCGCGCGGCCTGCCCGGCCGAGGTCCTCGCCGCGATGAAGATCCGGCAGCGGATTACGCATCTGGTTGAGACGCGGCTTGAGCTGCTGGCACCAAACCGCGAGGCGCTGCGCCGGGCGCAGGCGATCCTTGCCAACCCCTTGAACGCGAAGACGGCCACGCGCCTCGGCTGGCGCGCGGCGGATGCGATGTGGCGGTCGGCGGGCGATATCGCGACCGACTATAATCATTATACCAAGCGGGCCATCCTTGGGTCGGTTTATGCCGCAACGCTGATGGTCTTTGTCAATGACGACAGCGAAGACTGGGCCGACACGCGGGCCTTCCTCGCCCGGCGGATCGACGGCATCATGCGCTTTGAAAAGACCAAGGCGAAGTGGACGGCGGGCGGCGACCGGCATTTCAGCGTCGCACGCTTTCTCGGCCGCCTGCGCTATCCGGCGGTGTGATCCCTCTGGCCTTTCCTTTCAGAAATTGATAATCAATTGCAATTGCGTTTCGATGGTACTGGATCTGGAGTGCAGCTCGACAAATTGCCGTTGAATCAGGTCGCGCAGATTGCCGACATTGACTGGGCCTCTCTGGGGGAGACGGAGGGGCATCGCCTGCGCTGTCTCGGCTTTGAACCCGGGGCCGAGGTTGAGCCGCTGCATCGCGGCTGGTTCCTGTTCCGCGATCCGCTGGCGGTCCGCGTCGGCCGCATGACGGTGGCCGTCCGCGCCGCGCACGCCGCCGCGATCAAAGTCATCCCCGCGTGACCACGCTCCCCCTTGTTGCGCTGGCGGGCAACCCCAATGCCGGCAAAAGCGCGCTGTTCAACGCGCTGACCGGCGCGCGGCAGAAGACGGGCAATTATCCCGGTGTCACCGTGGAACGCCATGCCGGGCGCTTCCTCCTCGACGATGGTCGCCCGGTCGAGGTGGTCGATCTCCCCGGTACCTACAGCCTGAAGCCCGCAAGCCCTGATGAGGCTGTCACGCGTGATGTCATCCTCGGACGACAGGCAGGCGAACGGCGGCCCGACGCGCTGGTCGTCGTGGTCGATGCAGGCAATCTCGAAAACCATCTGCGCTTTGCCATTGAACTGATCGCGCTTGGCCTGCCGACCGTGGTTGCACTCAACATGGTCGACCTCGCGGAACGCGACGGCCTGACGCTCGACGCTGACCGGCTGTCGGCCGAACTGGGCGTGCCCGTTGTCCCCACTGTCGCCGTGCGGCGGCGCGGGCTCGACGCGCTGCGCATCGCGCTCGCCGACGCTGTGCAGCAGGTCAAACCGAAGCTGGACGACGTTCCGGTGATCGACCCGGGCACGCTGCGCGCGCGGGCTCAGTCGGCGGCGCAGGCGGCGATCCTTTCGGAAACCAGCGGCCGCCAGATCACGCGGGCGATCGACTCGGTCGTGCTGCATCCGGTCGTCGGGCCGATCCTGCTGTTCGCCACGCTCTTTGCGATGTTCCAGCTCGTCTATTCCGCGGCCGAAGCGCCCGTCGACCTGATCGAAGGCTGGATCGGGATGCTGTCGGACTATGTCCGCGCGGCCATGCCCGACACGCTGCTGCGCTCGGCGCTGATCGACGGCGTCATTGCAGGCGTCGGCGCCGTCGTCGTCTTCCTGCCGCAGATCCTCGTGCTCTTCGCCTTCATCCTCGTGCTCGAAATGTCGGGCTATATGGTTCGTGCGGCGTTCATCATGGACCGGCTGATGGCGGGCGTTGGCCTGTCGGGCCGGGCGTTCATTCCGCTCCTGTCTTCCTTTGCCTGCGCGGTCCCCGGCATCATGGCGACGCGCACCATTGAAGACCCGCGCGACCGGCTGACCACGATCCTCATTGCCCCGCTGATGACCTGTTCGGCGCGGCTGCCGGTCTATGCCGTCATCATCGGTGCATTCATCCCGGAAAAGACGGTCGGGCCGGGGCTTGGTCTGCAGGGGCTGGTCCTGTTCGGCCTGTATGTGGCGGGGATTGCGGGGGCGATGATCGCCGCCTTCCTCATCCGCAAGACCATCGTGCAGGGCACCAGCCTCGGCTTCATGATGGAAATGCCGCGCTATCAGATGCCCAATCTGAAGGACGTGGCGCTCGGCCTGTGGCAGCGCGCAGTCGCCTTCCTCCGCCGCGCCGGGACGATCATCGCCGCGACCACGATTGTTCTCTGGGCCTTGCTGAGCTTTCCGCAGGCGCCTGCCGGGTCGGCCAGGAGCCAGATCGACCATTCAATCGCGGGCCGCATCGCGAGCGGGCTGGAGCCCATCGTCGCGCCCATCGGGTTCAACCGCGACATGGCGCTGGCGCTGATCCCGGCGATGGCGGCCCGCGAAGTCGCCGTCTCCGCGCTGGCGACGACCTATGCCATCGACGCCAAGGACGAGGCTGCCAGCCAGCAGACGCTGCGTGAAAAGCTGCGGGCGGGATGGACGATCCCCATGGCGCTCGCCTTCCTCGCCTGGTTCGTCTTTGCCCCCCAGTGCATTTCGACGATTGCCGTCGTGCGGCGCGAGACCAATGGATGGAAATGGCCTGCGATCATGGTCGGCTATCTGTTCGCGCTGGCATATGTCGCGGCAGGCGCTACATACTGGCTCTCATCACTCTTGGGTCTCTGAAGGAAAGAATATGGCGGGCAGCGTCAACAAGGTCATTCTGGTCGGCAATCTGGGCAAGGACCCGGAAGCACGGTCCATGAACAATGGCGGGGAAGTGGTCAGCTTCACGCTGGCAACCTCGGAAACGTGGAATGACCGTGACGGGAACCGTCAGGAAAAGACCGAGTGGCACAATGTCGTGATCTTCAACGAGAATCTCGGCAAGGTTGCGAAGAACTATCTGCGCAAGGGGCAGAAGGCCTATATCGAAGGCCAGCTGCAGACCCGCAAATGGACCGACCAGAACGGCAATGACCGTTACACGACCGAAATCGTGCTGCAGCGCTTCCGCGGCGAACTCGTCCTGCTTTCGGGTCGTGAGAGCGGCGGTGGCAGCGGTGGCGGTTCGGGCGGCGGAGACTGGGGCCGCGATCGTCCGGCAAGCGGCAATGCCGGTGGCGGCTTCGGCGGTGGTGCCGCATCGGGCGGCGGCTTTGGCGGCTCCGGCGCGCCCAACCCGTTCGACAGCGATCTGGACGACGACGTCCCGTTTTGATCGGGGCGTCAGACGGGGAGAATAGTTTCCGCTCGCCCTGAGCTTGTCGAAGGGCTGTTCTTCTCCGTTCGCCACATAACCAAAGAACAGGGCTTCGACAGGCTCAGCCCGAACGGGTTGGAGTAGGCCGCTGTTTATGCCCGCGTCTTGAACGGCGTAAAGTCGGTGCCCTCGTCAAACAGGTCGACGCCCTCGTGGCGCTTGAGCGTGTTGACGACGACATAGGTCACAGGCGTCAGCACCGCTTCCCATGTCACCTTGAGCAGCCAGTTGGTGACCATCACGGTCAGCACCTGCTGCGTCTCCCACACACCCCAGAAGGCGAGCGGATAGAAGATCAGGCTGTCCACGCCCTGCCCGAACACCGTCGAGCCGATGGTCCGGCTCCACAGATGTTTGCCCTGCGTCCAGATTTTCATCCGCGCGAGCACGTAGGAATTGACGAACTCGCCCGCCCAGAAGGCGACGATCGACGCAAGGACGATGCGCGGCACCTGCCCGAAGACGCTTTCATAGGCGGCCTGTCCGGTCCAGCCGGGCGCTGGCGGCAGCGAAACGACGACCCAGCTCATGAACGCCATGAACAGCAGCGCGGAAAAGCCGACCCAGATGCACCGGCGCGCCCGGGCATAGCCATAGACCTCGGTCAGCACGTCGCCGATGACATAGCCCAGCGGGAAGAAGAGGATGCCCGCGCCAAATTCCCATCCGCCAAGCGTCGCGACCTTGGCCGCGCCGATGACGTTGGACAGCAGCAGGATGGCCACAAAGGCCGCCATCACGACATCAAAGCTGCGGAACTGGTGGACGGTCTCCGCCTTGACGGCGCGCGGATGCTGATCGGTCATGGGGTGACCTTAACCGGCGGTGCCGGTTTGGCAACCTGAACGCAGGTGAGCGTCCCGACCCAGCGTGCGTGATCATGGCGGCATTGCCAGCCGGCCCATGCCCGTGGATTGGGGGGCTGGGTGCGTGCGGCGGCATTGCGGGCGCGGTTGTAGATCCAGATGACCGCGTCGCCCGCTTGGCCGCTGCCCGCATCGCGCAGGCGGAGATTGGGGTTGTCGCCGGGCGAAAGGACCATTGCCCGTGTCGGCACGGACGCCCCCTCGCGCGCGATGAAGAAGCCGCCGAGCTTGGCAAGCGACCCCGGGTCGAGGATGTGCGAGGCGGGATGATCCCATGCGAAGAGGAGCCGCCTGGCCCCATGCGCCCGCGCAAAGTCGCTTGCCTGTTCAAAGCTGTAGAGGCTGCGCGCCTCCAGCCGCGCGCGCAGCGCGTGCGGCGCCAGAAACTGCGCCGCAAAGGCGGCGATCAGCAGGGCAGGGCCGAGGCGCGCCCGCTGCGCGTGGCTGACCGCCAGCACAAGACCCAGCAGGATCGACGGCACGACCGGCACCAGATAGCGTTCGGTCATGGCCGGGCGGAAGACGCCGATCCCCAGCGTGATGACAAGCGCCGCAACGCCGCACAATACCGTCATACGCAGTGCCTTTTCCGCCGCCGTATCGCGTGCCGGGGGCACGGTCCCGCGTGACGCCAGACGCGGGATAAGGAGCGCGGCCGCCACGAGTGCAAGGGAGACCCAGCCCGGTTGCCCAAGCACATAGCGCACATGGCTGGCGGCCAGTTGCAGCGTCATCGGTTCATACCAGGCAATATCGGGTCGCGCATAATCGGCGAGGCGCGGCAGATGGATGACCAGCCAGCCAAAGGCGGGCAGAAAGGCCAGAGCGGCGGGCCAGCAGCGCAAGGCATCGCCACGGTGCCGTCCCACAAAAGCCAGCCCTTGCAGACCCGCCAGCGGCAGCGCGAAATAATGCGTCAGGATCGCGAGACTGGCGCATGTCGCCCAGATGCTCGCGCGCGACCGGGAAGGCGATGCCATCAGCCGCCCAAACGCGATGGCCTGCGCGACCGACAGCAGGAGCAGCAGTCCATAGCCGCGTGCATCGAGCGAGATGTCGATGCCCGGGCCCCAGAGGATCAGCAGGCCTCCCCAGACCAGCGCCGCCGCGCGCGACAGCCCGGGCGCGCGCCAGACGAGCGGGAGGAGGGCTGCCCCGATAACAAAGCCGAGGCTCGGCAGCCGCAAGGCAGTGTCAGACAGGCCCGCCACCGCCGTCCAGACATGCATCAGCGCGTAATAAAGCGGCGGGTTCACATCGAGCCACGCCTCACGCCAGAAGCTTGCCGAATCCGGCTGGCTGGCGATCATGCCCGTCCACGTCTCATCGACCCAGAGCGGCAGGCCCCGCCCGGCCCAGAGCCGGATCGCTAGCCCAAGGGCCCAAGCGCCCGCGACCAGCACCGCGATCAGGCGAAGGCCGTCCTCTCCCCGGTCGGTGTCCCGCTGCTCAATGGTCCGGCGCTGTCCCATGCGCCGTCAGTGGCGGCATTTGCGCGCGCTGTCACCAGCGGAGGTTCCGCTGCGCGCAAAACCCCTCTATGAAGCGCCCATCGCGCGCCCGTAGCTCAGTTGGATAGAGCACGAGCCTTCTAAGCTTGGGGCCGCAGGTTCGAATCCTGCCGGGCGCGCCATTTCATACGTGTAGGCACGCGCATCGTGTCCTCTTTCAGCCCTTGGGCGAGACCGTTGCGGTTGCGACGTTGCCGGGCGCGAGGAACACCTTTGTCACGATCTGCATGATGAGGTCGTCCCAGGCCTGCGGGTCGATCGGTTGTGGCGCCACGTCGTCGACGATCTTGCCCATCGTATAGGCCTGGATGAAAACCGCCGCTGCGTCGGGATCAAAATATGTGTTGAACCAGCCGCGTTCCTGACAGGTGCGAAAGAGATAGGCATAGGTGGCGGTCAGGCGCGCCTGCTCCTTGGACATTTTCTCAAGGAGGCGCGGATGGCCTTCGGTCTGTGCGAGCAGCCGGGCACGCCGAAACCGGACGGACCGCATCCCGGCGCTCTGCGTGACCCGCGTGACGGTCGCCAGCCCGGTCAGCAGCTCCTGCACATTGGTGGCCGAGTCCACGACCGAACGGATGATGGCGATATTCTCATCCACGCTTTTGACGAAAAGGCTCGCGGTTGCGGTCTCGACCAGGTCCGAGAAATCTTCGAAATGATGATAGAGCGAGCCTTTTGAAACACCGCTCCGTGACAGGACGGTATCGACCGCAATCGGGGCCGCGGGGTTTTCATCCATTAGCGCCAAAACGGTATCGAGCAGCTTCTGGCGCGTGGGGTGGGCTTTTCTGGTCACAATGATCCGATGTCTTACGCCAACAGCGCGAATTCGAGAACAACCCGTGCCGATGTGGCCCGTGTTTCAATTGCATGGAGCGTAACCGGGATTAGACGGACAGTCTAGACCAGCAGTCTATTTTACCGCTGCTGCCATATTTCCCGGGGGCCAAAATGCTGAACATCCTTGCAACCGCGCGCCGAATCCTGCGCGCCACTGCGCGTCTTGCCGGACAGGGGCGGCGCCATGTCGGGACAGCAGCGTTGGTCGCGCTCGGGCTGGGCGCTACGCCCGCGCTCGCGGTCACCTCGACGGTCAGCGTCACCTTCTCCAACGGGTTCATTGGCGAATACGCGAATGGCGCGCAGCAGCCGCTGCATTCCGTCCTGTTCGGCACGCTCAACATCGGGTCGGTTACGATCTCGCAGACGACGGACAATGGGCAGTTTGGCGGCAGCCAGGGCAATGACTATTCGGTCAACCTGACCGTAAACTACACCAACGGTACCTCCGTCACATGTGCCGCGGCGGTCAACTGGCTGGACAAGTCATCGGGCAATTTCGTCGAAGGCATCGGCTTCACGACGAGCAGCTGCAACGATGGCTACACGCTGTCGGCCAGCCGCAGCAAAACCTATCTGCTGCGCACCTCGGCCAGCACGCGCGTCTATCAGGCGACCGCTGTCGGTGTGCAAGCGACCTATTTGACCGCCGGCGGCAGCAGCCCGGTTTCCGGCAGCTCCGACACGCGCGGCGCACTTGGCGCGCTGAACGCCGAACTGGGCACCGTGCCGGCCGTCATCACCGGGCCCAGCGGCGGCGCTGGCGCTGCAAGCTCGCAGATCTCGGTCAATGAAAATCAGACGGCCGTCACGCAGCTGACGGCGAGCGAACCCGTCACCTGGTCGATCACCGGCGGGACGGACGCAGGGGCATTCAGCATCGCGGCCGACGGGACGATCACGTTCAACGTCGCGCCCAATTACGAAGTGCCGACCGATTCCAACACGAACAATTCCTATGTCCTGATCGTTTCCGCGCGCGACAGCAATGGCAACGTCACCACCCAGACCGTCACCGTCTTTGTCCTCGACGTCGCGGAAGGCGGCGCCGACACGACGCCCCCCACCATCACCGGACCGAGCGGGAACCCGGGTGATGCGGTGTCCGAAATCTCGGTGAACGAAAATCAGACGGGCGTGACGCAGATGACGGCCAGCGAAGCGGTCACCTGGTCGATCACCGGGGGCGCCGATGCGGGCAAGTTCACGATCTCCGCAAATGGGACGATCACCTTCAACACGGCGCCCGATTTCGAGGTGCCGACCGACGCCAATACAGACAACAACTATATCCTAGTCGTGACGGCGACCGACGCGGCGGGCAACACCAGCACGCAGACCGTGACGGTGCACGTCCTTAACCTCAACGACACGCCCCCGGCCATCACCGGCCCGAGCGGCGGCGCCGGGGCTGCGGCCTCGGCCATTACGGTCAATGAGAACCAGACCGCTGTGACCCAAGTCACTGCGCCCGTCCCCGTCACCTGGGCGATCACCGGCGGGAATGATGACGGCAAGTTCACCATCGCGCCTGACGGCACAATCACCTTCATCGCGCCCCCCGATTTTGAAGCGCCGACCGATATCGGAACCAACAACACCTATGTGCTGACCATCATGGCCACCGATGCCAATGGCAACACGTCTACTCAGACCATTACGGTGACCGTTGCCAACCTTGACGATACGCCGCCTGCGATTGCCGGCCCGAGCGGCCCCGCCGGTGCGACCGCTTCTGCGCTTTCCGTCAATGAAAACCAGACCGCCGTTACGAAGCTGACGGCGACCGAACCCGTCACCTGGGCGATCACCGGCGGTGATGATGCAGGCAAGTTCCAGATTGCGCCCGATGGCACGATCACCTTTGTCGCGGCGCCTGACTTTGAGGCGCCCGTCGATGTCGGGACCAACAACACCTACACGCTGATCGTCACCGCGACCGATGCCGCTGGCAACACCTCGGTCCAGACGATTACGGTCACCGTCCTGAACGTCGATGATACGGCACCGACCATCGTCGCCGGCGCTTCGTCCCTTGCGGTGTCGGTCAACGAAAACCAGACCGCGGTCACCAAGCTGACTGCCAATGAGCCGGTCACCTGGTCGATTACGGGCGGCGTCGATGCCGCGAAGTTCCAGATCGCGGGCGATGGGACGATCACCTTCGTCGCAGCCCCCGACTTTGAACGGCCGAGCGATGCCGACGCCAACAATGTCTATGTCCTCGTCGCCACCGCGACCGATGCCAATGGCAACACCTCGGTTGTCACCGTCAATGTGACGGTCCTTGATCTGGATGACACGCCGCCGCTGATCCAGGGGCCGAGCGGAAATCCGGGTGACGCAACCTCCGCCATCTCGGTCAATGAAAACCAGACGGCCGTCACGAAGGTGACTGCGAATGAGGCGGTCAGCTGGTCGATTTCGGGCGGCGCGGATGCGGCCAAGTTCCAGATCGCAGCCGACGGCACGATCACCTTCCGCAGCGCGCCGGACTTTGAACGTCCGACCGATGCCGATACCAACAATGTCTATGTCCTCACGGTCACGGCGACCGATGGCAGCGGCAATGTGTCGGTGCAGACCATCAGCGTGACCGTTCTGGACCTTGACGATACGGCACCGTTGATCCGTGGTCCCAGCGGCAACCCCGGCGATCTCGCCTCGGCGCTCTCGGTCAACGAGAACCAGACGGGTGTGACGCAGGTGACCGCCAATGAAACGGTGACCTGGTCGATTTCGGGCGGCACCGACGCGGCGAAATTCCAGATCGCCGCCGATGGGACGATCACCTTCACCGCCGCGCCGGACTTTGAACGTCCGACCGACATCGACACGAACAACACCTATGTGCTGATCGTGACGGCGACGGATGCCGCCGGCAACCGGTCGTCGCAGACGGTCACGGTCACGGTGCTGAATGTCGACGACACCGCGCCGCTCATCACTGGCCCGAGTGGCGGTGCCGGTGCGTCGGCCTCTGCGCTGGCAATCAACGAAGGCCTGACGGCCGTGACGACGTTCACCGCGAACGAACCGGTCACCTGGGCGATCGTGGGTGGTGCCGATGCATCGGCCTTCTCCATCGACAGCGCGACGGGGGCGCTTGTCTTCCGCGCGGCGCCGGACTTTGAAAACCCGACCGACAGCGACCGGAACAACAGCTATGTTGTGCAGGTGCGCGCGGTCGATGCCGCCGGCAATGTCAGCATCCAGACGCTGACGGTCACCATCCTCAATGTCGATGAAATCAGCCGCAAGATCGCCGAAATCAGCGGTCGTCTGCGCTCGGGCCTGCGTGGCCATGCGCTGCACAGCCTTGGCGACATGCTGAGCTTCAACGAAGATCTCGTTCGCGCGGCCGACGATGATGACGGCACGTGCAGCGACAAGGCGCACAAGAAGCCGCTGTCCGGCGGGCTCAACGCCAATGACACCAACCAGCAGGCGCGCCTTGGCTATGCCGGGCAGCTCAACAAGTGCGGTCGCCCCTTCAAGGTGCTCGTCAATGCCGGGCTGGCCGTGTCGCGCTTCGACGGAAACTGGACGACGCGCGGGCTGGGCTCGGTGCGTGTCGAGCGCCGGATCGGATCGGACGTGACGCTTGGGCTTGGTGTCCTTGCCACGACCGCCAGCGATACGCTGACGGGCTTTGCCGACAGCCACATCTCCGACACCTCGGTGCAGCTCAACCTCTATGGTCGTGCCAAGCTCGCCGAAAAGCTGCGCGGCGGCGCCTTTGCCGGCATCGGCAAGTCCTGGTACTCGTTCGGCCTGCATGACACCGGTCTGGACCTGACCGGCAAGATGACGGGTGACCGGTACATCTATGGCGCGATGCTGAGCGGCGACATGACCATCGGCGGCGTTCTCGTGACGACCGATGCCATTCTGTCCCACGCGACGGAACACCTTGGGAGCGCAACGCTGGCGGCCGCCTATCGCGGTGAGAGCCGGTCGGACATCGCCTTCGGGGTCGGCAATGTCGATACGACGCGGATCAGCGTTCCCGTCACCGGCCAGTTCCTCCTGTCGGGGAATGACACGCTTGGTGGCGGCCAGACCAAGCTGCTGCTCAGCCCGGGCCTCCTGTGCGAGGACACGTCCGTTGAAAGCTCCAGCCTCGTCTGCGGCTATCAGTTCGGGGCCAAGGTCAACACGCGACTTGCGACCAGCGGCAATGCCTATCTCGACTACAAGTTCGAGTCGGTGAACGGGCAGCGACGCAACATGTTCGGTCTGGGCTATGCACGGCGGTTCGGGTCGAGCCAGGCGCTCGAAGTCGCGCTTGACCTCAACCACGGCACGGTTGCAGCGGACCGGGCGGACAGCCGCGCCATGATCCGTCTGCGGGTGTCCCGGTAACCAAACTCTCCCGGCTGGGCCGGTTGAGGCCCCCGCGCCACGCGGACCTCAACCGGCCTGGTACCTTTCGGGAAACGGCCTGCCCCCGGACGGGCGTCAGATGAACAGCATGGTCCGTTCGACGGAGGCGCTTTACGCCTCCGGTCGCCACGCTATCGTGCGCGGCAAAGATCACTCAGGGGGATAATGGGATGCGTCGCTCCGTTCGTTTCTGTGCCGCACTGTCGGCAGGTTTGCTGCTGGCGGGAACCGCCTTTGCCCAGACGGCTCCGGCCGCTGACAAGGCGGACAAGAAAGAGGCCGCGGCGCCCGCCGTCACCCCGACGCCGAACCGGTCGGTGACGAAGCATACAGGCACGTTCAACGGCCAGAAGATCAGCTATACGGCGATCACGGGCGAGACATTCCTCCCCGGCCCCGACGGCAAGCCGCGCGCGGCGATTTTCTCGACGAGCTATATCAAGGACGGGAAGGACCCGACACGCCCCGTGACCTTCCTGTTCAACGGTGGACCGGGCTCGGGCTCGGTCTGGCTGCACATGGGCGCATTCGGTCCGGTGCGCGTCGCCATCCCGTCTGACGCGAAGGATGATGGCGCGCCGCCCTATCCGCTCGTCGCCAATCCCGACAGTCTGCTCGACACCACCGACATCGTCTTTATCGACCCCGTCGGCACGGGCTTCTCCTACGCGATGCCCGGCGTCGACGCGCAGGACTTCTGGGGCGTCACGCAGGACGCCAAATCGGTCGCGCAGTTCATTCGCCTCTGGCTCAATGAGCATGGCCGCTGGAATGCGCCCAAGTTCCTCGGCGGGGAAAGCTATGGCACGACCCGTTCGGCCGCTGTGCTCAACCAGCTGGAAGGCCAGTATAACGATGTCGCGCTCAATGGCGTGATCCTGATCTCGACCGTGCTCGATTTCGGCGCTGGCGCGGACACGCAGGGCAATGAGATCGGCTATGCGCTCAACATCCCGTCCTATGCCACAACGGCGCTCTATCACGGCAAGGTGAGCCATCCCGGTGGCGCGGCAGGCATTGCGGCCGACGCCCGTGCCTTCGCGTCTGGACCCTATCTGGCGGCCCTCCTGAAGGGGAATGCGCTGGGGGCGGAGGAACATGCCGCCATCCGCAAGGAGCTGTCGCGCCTCACCGGTCTGGACGAAGGTTTCCTCGAGCGCGCCAACCTGCGCGTCACGCCCGCCCGCTTCTACAAGGAACTGCTGCGCGATCGCGGGCTGACCATCGGCCGCCTCGATTCACGCTATACCGGGAAGGACGCCGACAATGCCGGGTCGGAACCGGACAATGATCCGAGCTTCTACGGCATTGATGGCGGCTATACCGCGGCGATCAACGCCTATGCGCGCGGTGATCTTGGCTACAAGACCGACCGGTCCTACGTCACCATCGGCGGCGTCGGGAAATGGGACTGGCGCCTGAACGAAGGCCGCGACAGCGACACCTATATGAACGTCGCGCCCTATATCTCGACCGCGCTGCGGGAGAATTCGGGCCTGCGCATCTTCGTCGGGCAGGGCTGGTATGACTTTGCGACGCCCTTTTACGCGGCGGAATATGCGCTCACCCGCGCCGACTTCCCCAAGGATCGCATCCAGTTCCATTATTATGATGCGGGTCACATGATGTACGTCCGCGATGAGGACCGGGCGAAGCTCTCCCGCGACATCCGCGCCTTCATCAAGTCGCGCTGAACGAAAAAGGGCGGCACCTTCCGGGGCCGCCCTCTTCCATTTTTGATATCCGCCGATCAGCGCGGCAATTCGGTCTTTCCGGTCAGGTAAAGATCCACTGCGCGGGCGCACTGGCGGCCTTCGCGGATCGCCCAGACGACCAGCGACTGGCCACGGCGCATGTCGCCACAGGCAAAGACGCCGTCACGGCTGGTTTCGTAATTCTCGGTATCGGCCTGCACATTGCCGCGCGGGTCGAGCGTCACTTCCGACTGTTCGACAAGACCCGGCTTGCGCGGGCCGACAAAGCCCATGGCGAGCAGGATGAGGTCTGCCTTCAGCGTGAAGGTGCTGTTCGGCATTTCGACCATCTTGCCGTCGACCCACTCGACGCGGACGCATTCCAGGCCTTCGACATTGCCATTGCTGCCCACGACGCGCTTGGTCAGCACGGCCCAGTCGCGCTCGCAGCCTTCTTCGTGGCTGGAGGAGGTGCGCAGCTTCATCGGCCAGTTCGGCCAGTTCATCGCCTTGTCTTCCTTGACCGGCGGCTTGGGCATGATTTCGATCTGCGTGACCGAGGCAGCGCCCTGGCGATTGGAGGTGCCGACGCAGTCCGACCCTGTGTCACCGCCGCCGATGACGATGACGTGCTTGCCCGTCGCCGTCAGCGTGCCGCGCGGCGCGGCGCGCAGTTCGTCGTCGCCCGCATTGCGCTTGTTCTGCTGCGTCAAGAATTCCATCGCGAGGCGGACGCCCGCCAGTTCGGCACCCGGAATGTCGAGACGCCGGGCCTCTTCCGCGCCACCCGACATGACGACGGCATCGTAATTTTGCTGCAGGCTTTCAAACGAGACCTGCACGCCGACTTCCATCGAGGTGCGGAACTCCACGCCTTCGGCTTCCATCTGGACCGCACGCCGGTTGATCAGGTGCTTTTCCATCTTGAAGTCGGGAATGCCGTAGCGGAGCAGCCCGCCCACGCGGTCATTCTTTTCAAAGACCGTTACGCTGTGGCCGGCGCGCGCCAGCTGCTGCGCACAGGCGAGACCTGCAGGGCCGGAGCCCACAACGGCAACTGACTTGCCCGTCTTCTTGGACGGCACCAGCGGCGTGATCCAGCCTTCTTCCCAGCCGCGATCGACGATCTGGCACTCGATCGACTTGATCGTGACCGGTGCGTCATCGATGTTGAGCGTGCAGCTCGCCTCGCACGGGGCGGGGCAGATGCGGCCTGTGAATTCCGGGAAGTTGTTTGTCGAATGCAGCACTTCCAGCGCGTTGCGCCAGTCATTCTCATAGACCAGATGGTTCCAGTCCGGGATGATGTTGTTCACCGGACAGCCATTGTGGCAATAGGGAATGCCGCAGTTCATGCAGCGAGAGGCCTGCCCGCGAATGGCGTCTTCCGACATCGGAATGACGAATTCGCGATAGTGCGTCAGCCGCTCCTTGGGATCGGCATAGACCCGGTCGGACCGGTCGAGTTCGAGGAAGCCAGTGGCCTTGCCCACGGTCGTTCTCCAGTAATCTTGGTTATTCGGCGGCGACGGAAGCAGAAGCGAGGCGTTCGGCCTCCATCTGCTTCAGCGCACGGGCATAGTCACGCGGCATGACCTTGACGAAGCGCTTGAGCGCATTGTCCCAGTCATCCAGCAGCGCGCGGGCGCGTTTGCTGCCCGTGTGCAGATGGTGCCGTTCGAGCAGGATGCGCAGACGCTCCGCACTGTGGCGCAGCATGTCACCCATGCCGAAATCATGCACGTTGACCGGACGCTGGCTCGGACGACCCGTGCCTTCATCGCCATCGGCGTCGGGCGTGATCGGTTCGACATCGACCATGGCCATGTTGCAGCGATCGCGGAACAGGCCGTCCTCGTCATAGACATAGGCAACGCCGCCCGACATGCCGGCTGCGAAGTTGCGGCCCGTCTTGCCGAGCACAACGACGACACCGCCGGTCATATACTCGCAGCCATGGTCGCCGGTGCCTTCGACAACGGCAATCGCGCCCGAGTTGCGGACGGCGAAGCGTTCGCCGGCGACGCCATTGAAATAGGCCTCACCCGCAATGGCGCCGTAGAGAACCGTGTTGCCGACGATGATGTTCTCTGTCGGCTCGCGCTTCACATGGGTCGGCTGCTTCACGATGACGCGACCGCCCGACAGGCCCTTGCCGACATAGTCGTTCGCGTCGCCCGTCAGTTCGACCGTCACGCCGTGGGCGAGGAAGGCGGCAAAGCTCTGCCCTGCGACACCTGTGAAGGCGATCTGGATCGTGTTGTCGGGCAGCCCCGCATGGCCGTAGCGCTTGGCGACTTCGCCCGAGAGCATCGCACCCGCCGTGCGGTTGACGTTCTTGATCTCGCGTTCGATGCGGACGGCTTCGCCCTTTTCGAGCGCGGGCCTGGCCGCCGCGATCAGATCATTGTCGAGCGCCTTTTCAAGGCCGTGGTTCTGCGTTTCGGTGTGGTGCAGCGATGCGCCGTCGGGCAGCGCGACCTTGTGCAGGATGCGCGACAGGTCGACGCCATGCGCCTTCCAGTGGTCGAGCGCCTTGCGCATGTCGAGCTTGTCGACGCGGCCCACCATTTCCTCGACGGTGCGGAAGCCCATCTCCGCCATAATCTGGCGCAGCTCTTCGGCGACGAAGAAGAAGTAGTTGATGACATGCTCGGGCTGGCCGGTGAAGCGCGCGCGCAGCACCGGATCCTGCGTGGCAACGCCGACGGGGCAGGTGTTCAGATGGCATTTGCGCATCATGATGCAGCCCGCAGCGATCAGCGGCGCCGTTGCAAAGCCGAATTCATCCGCGCCAAGCAGGGCGCCGATCGCCACGTCGCGACCGGTGCGCAGGCCGCCATCGACCTGCACCGCGATGCGCGAGCGCAGTCCGTTCAGGAGCAGCGTCTGCTGGGTTTCGGCAAGGCCGATTTCCCATGGTGACCCTGCGTGGGTCAGCGATGTGAGCGGCGAGGCGCCGGTGCCCCCTTCATAGCCCGAGATCGTCACATGGTCCGCGCGCGCCTTGGCGACGCCTGCCGCGACCGTGCCGACACCGACTTCGGAGACGAGCTTCACAGAGATGCGCGCACCCGTGTTCACATTCTTCAGATCGTGGATCAGCTGCGCCAGATCCTCGATCGAATAGATGTCGTGGTGCGGCGGCGGGGAGATCAGGCCGACGCCCGGGGTCGAGTGACGCGTGGCGCCGATGGTCTTGTCGACCTTGTCGCCGGGCAACTGGCCGCCTTCGCCGGGCTTTGCGCCCTGCGCCATCTTGATCTGGATGTCGTCAGCGTTGACGAGATATTCTGCCGTGACGCCAAAGCGGCCCGAGGCCACCTGCTTGATCGCCGAACGCATCGAATCGCCGTTTTCGAGCGGCTTGAAGCGCTTGGGGTCTTCGCCGCCTTCGCCCGTGTTCGACTTGCCGCCGATGCGGTTCATGGCAAGCGCCAGCGTCGTGTGCGCTTCCCAGCTGATCGAGCCATAGCTCATCGCGCCGGTGGCGAAGCGCTTCACGATCTCGCTCGCCGGTTCGACTTCGGACAGGTCGAGCGGCTTGTCCGCCTTCTTCAGCGTCATCAGCCCGCGGATCGTCAGCAGGCGCTCGCTCTGTTCGTTGATCGAACGGGCGAACTCTTCATATTCCTTCGGGTTCTTGCCGCGCACGGCATGCTGGAGCTTGGCGACGCTGGTCGGCGTCCAGGCATGGTCTTCGCCGCGCACGCGGTAGCCATAGATGCCGCCAACATCGAGCATGTTGCGGTAGATCGGATTGTCCGAATAGGCCGCAGCATGACGGCGTACCGTCTCTTCAGCGACTTCGGCAAGGCCGATGCCTTCGATGGTCGTTGCAGTGCCGGTGAAGTACTTGTCGATGAACGCCGATGACAGGCCGACCGCATCAAAGATCTGCGCCCCGCAATAGGACTGATAGGTCGAGATGCCCATCTTGGACATGACCTTCAGGATGCCCTTGCCGATCGCCTTGATGTAGTTCTTCTGAACGTCATAGGCCGTCAGCGGCAGGCCCTGGCGGACGCGGATTTCCTCCAGCGTCTCAAAGGCGACATAGGGGTTGACCGCTTCCGCGCCATAGCCCGCGAGCACGCAGAAGTGATGCACTTCGCGCGCTTCGCCGGTTTCGACGACCAGACCGGTCTGCATGCGCAGGCCCTGCCGCACCAGATGATGGTGGACGGCAGCGGTCGCGAGCAGCGACGGCATGGCAATCCGGTCCGGCCCTTCGGCGCGGTCGGACAGGATAAGGATGTTCTTGTCCGCGAGCACCGCTTCGGTCGCGGCCCAGCACATTTCCTTCAGCGCCATTTCAAGGCCGGCGGCCCCGGTCTTGGCATCCCAGGTCATGTCGATCGTTTCGGTGCGGAACGCGCCATCGAGCGACTGTTCGACCGAGCGGATCTTGGCGAGGTCCGCATTGGTCAGCACCGGCTGATCGACCTCAAGCCGCTTGTGCGTGCCCGCGACGCGGCCCAGCAGGTTCGGGCGCGGGCCGATCATCGACACGAGACTCATGACCAGTTCTTCGCGGATCGGATCGATCGGCGGGTTGGTCACCTGCGCAAAGTTCTGCTTGAAGTAATCGTAGAGCAGACGCGACTTGGCCGACAGCACGGCAATCGGCGTGTCGGTGCCCATGGACCCGATGGGGTCGTCGCCATTGGCGGCCATCGGCTCCAGGAACTTCGAAATGTCTTCCTGCGTGTAGCCAAAGGCTTGCTGGCGATCGAGCAGCACCGACTTGTCGTTCGGGCGGACTGGCTCGGTCACTTCGACATCGTCGAGGTCCTTGAGCTTGTACTGCGCGGCTTCAAGCCACTCGTCATAGGGCTGCGAGGCGGACAGCTGCGCCTTGATCTCTTCGTCCTCGATGATGCGGCCTTCTTCAAGGTCGATCAGAAGCATCTTGCCCGGCTGGAGGCGCCACTTGCGGACGATATTGTCTTCCTTGACCGGAAGGACGCCCGATTCCGACGCCATGATGACATGATCGTCGTCAGTGACGAGGAAGCGCGCGGGACGCAGGCCATTGCGGTCGAGCGTCGCGCCGATCTGGCGACCGTCGGTAAAGGCGATGGCGGCGGGGCCGTCCCACGGTTCCATCAGCGCGGCGTGATATTCGTAGAAAGCGCGCCGCTTGGCATCCATCATCGGATTGCCGGCCCAGGCTTCGGGCACGAGCATCATGACGGCATGGGCAAGCGAATAGCCGCCGGCGAGCAGCAGTTCGAGCGCGTTGTCGAGACACGCCGTGTCCGACTGGCCATGCGGGATGAGCGGCCACATCTTGTCGAGGTCGGCGCCCAGGAGGTCCGATTCCATCGTGCGCCGGCGCGCGTTCATCCAGTTCACATTGCCGCGAACCGTGTTGATTTCGCCGTTGTGCGCGATGAAGCGATAGGGGTGCGCCAGCTTCCATGACGGGAAGGTGTTGGTCGAGAAACGCTGGTGGACGAGGGCGAGCGCCGAGGTGCACAGCGGGTTCTGCAGGTCCTTGTAGAAGCTGCCGACCTGATCGCAGAGCAGCAGGCCCTTATAGACGATCGTGCGCGTCGACAGCGACGGCATGTAGAAGCTCGGCAGACCCGGCAGATTGTGCTTTTCAGCAAGCGCGACCAGCGGGTTCTGCGCCTGCTTGCGGATGGCGAGCAGCTTGCGTTCGAACGCGTCCTGATCTGCGCAGTTCTCACCGCGCCCGATGATCAGCTGGCGGATGACCGGCATCTGTTCGATGACGGCCTTGCCCAGACCCGTCGGGTCGGTCGGCACGTCGCGCCAGCCGATGATCGTCTGACCTTCCTTGATGCAGAAGCTTTCGAAGTTCTTGACGCCAAAGTCGCGCGCGCGCTCTTCCTGCGGCAGGAAGCACATGGCGACGGCATAGTCGCCCGGCGCCGGCAGGGTCACGCCTTCCTTGGCGGCCCAGTCGCGGAACAGCGCATCGGGAATCTGGATGAGGATGCCCGCCCCGTCGCCGAGCAGCGGGTCTGCGCCCACCGCCCCGCGGTGGTCGATGTTCATGAGGATCTGGAGGCCGCGTTTAATGGTTTCGTGCGATTTCACGCCTTTGATGTTGGCAACAAAGCCGACACCGCACGCATCATGTTCGTTGCGCGCGTCATAAAGACCCTGATTCGCTGGAAACCCAAATTCGCCCAAAAAAACCTCCAACATTGGCCGCAGCCATAGCGATTCGCACGGTCGCTATAGGGGCGACCGTGGGTGTGTGAAGCCATGAAAACGTATGTCGGCGTTTAGCGCAGCTTTCACTGCTTCGGCGCCCCTTAATATGAAACTTTATTACGCGTCAATTGACCCTTAGGTCAGGTCAGCGCGTCAACAATACGGCTCCCCGTGCTGGAGGCGCGAATCAGTGGGGAGAGGCCGCCAAAGAAAAGGCCCCCCGCTTGCGCGGAGGGCCTTCTTAATCCTGAGAAGAGAGGGGCTTAGGCCTTCTTCTTGGTCGGGGCCTTCTTGGCAGGCTTTTCGTCAGCCGCAGCTTCGGCCTTGGGTGCCTTGGCGGCCTTGGCCGGCTTTTCAGCCGCTTCTGCCTTGGGCTCGGCGGCCTTCTTGGCCGGCGCCTTCTTGGCGGCCTTGGGCTTTTCCTCGGCGTGGTCGTGGCCACAGCCCGGGCCATGGACATGGCCTTCGTCGCTGTCGGCTTCGATCGCGGCTTCCAGCTCTTCGCGGGTCACAGCGCGGTCAGTGATTTCCGCCTTGGAGAAGAGGAAGTCGACGACCTTGTCTTCATAGAGCGGCGCACGGATCTGTGCGGCGGCCATCGGGTCCTGCTGCACATACTGGATGAAGCGCTCCCGGTCGGCCGGGCCATATTGCATGGCGGCCTGCTGGATGAGGCGGTTCATTTCCTGCGACGAGATCTGGACGTTGTTCGCCTGACCGATTTCGGAGAGGAGCAGGCCCAGACGGACGCGGCGGACGGCAATCGCGCGATATTCGTCGCGATCCTTTTCCATTTCGGCGCGCGCGGCTTCCGGATCGGCTTCGTGGCTGGCTTCATGTTCCAGCTGCGCCCAAATCTGGTTGAATTCGGCATCCACCATCGAGGGCGGCACGTCAAAGTCATGCGCGGCGGCCAGCTGGTCGAGCAGGCGGCGCTTCATGTGGGTGCGGGTAAGCTGGTTGAATTCCTGTTCCAGCTGGCCCTTCATCAGCTCGCGGAGCTGGTCGATGCCTTCGAGGCCGAGCGACTTGGCGAACTCGTCATCGGCCTTGGCTTCGTCGGCGACGCGGACGTCGTTGATGACGAGGTCGAAGGTCGCTTCCTTGCCCTTCAGATAGTCGACATTGTAGTCGGCCGGGAAGGTGACGGTGATCGTCTTTTCATCATTGGCCTTCACGCCGATGAGCTGGTCTTCAAAACCGGGGATCAGGCGGCCCGAGCCGATTTCAACCGACATGCCTTCGCCGGTGCCGCCGTCAAACGGCTCGCCATCGACCTTGCCGACGAAGTCCATGATGACGAGATCGCCGGTCGCGGCCTTGTGACCCTTCGGCGCATCCTTGTAGCTCTTCTGCTGCTGCGCGATGCGGAGCACGGCTTCGTCGATCGCTTCGACGCTGGCTTCGACCGTCAGGCGCTCCAGCTTCAGGCCGTCAACGCTCGGCGTCGGGATTTCGGGCAGCACTTCAAGCGCAACCTTCACTTCGGCGTCCTGACCGTGTTCATAGCCTTCGTTCAGTTCGACCGAGGGCGACATGGCGGGGCGGAGCTTTTCCTTGCCGATCAGGGCCTGAACGGCTTCCTGCACCGAATTGTTGAGCGCGTCGGCCTGCAAGGCTTCGCCATGCATCTTCTTGACGAGGTTGGCGGGCACCTTGCCGGGACGGAAACCGGGCATCCGCACCTGCGGTGCGAGTCGCGCCACTTCCTGCTCAACGCGGGCGGCGATGTCCTTGGCTCCGATCGTCAGCGTGTAAGCGCGCTTCAGGCCTTCGTTCAACGTTTCGACTGTCTGCATTGGTCACTCAATCCTTCAGGAAATCTGCAAGGCCCATCATTCCCGAAACAGGAAAGCGGGGCTTGGCGTTCCTGGTGCGGGCGAAGGGACTCGAACCCCCACATCTTGCGATACCAGAACCTAAATCTGGCGCGTCTACCAGTTTCGCCACGCCCGCATGAGGCCGGTGGGGCGGCGCTATAGCACGGGTTGCGCGAAGGGCAAGGGCGGCTTCTTCCCGCCCTGCCCCCAACGCTTAGCCGAGCGCCTTCTTCAGAAGCTCATTGACGACGCCCGGATTGGCCTTGCCACCCATCGCTTTCATCGTCTGGCCGACGAAGAAGCCGAACAGCGCTTCCTTGCCGCCGCGATATTGTTCGAGCTGGCCGGGGTTCTTGGCGAGGACGTCGGCGATGACGGCTTCGATCGCGCCGGTGTCGCTCGTCTGCTTCAGGCCTTCGCGTTCAACGATCGTCCCGGCGCTGTCGCCGGTTTCGAGCATCTTTTCGAAGACCTGTTTGGCAAGGCTGCCCGACAGCGTGCCGTCGGCAACCAGCTTCAGCAGTTCAGCGGCCTGTGCGGGCGAAACGGGCGAGTCCTCGATGGATTTGCCGAGGCGGTTGAGCGCACCGAACAGTTCGGACATCACCCAGTTGGACGCCTGCTTGGCCTCCGCGCCTTCGTCGAGAAGCGCTTCGAACCAGCGGGCGGTTTCGACTTCGGCGGTGAGGACGGCCGCATTGTACGCGCTGATGCCGAGCGTCTCGACATAACGCGCGCGCTTGGCATCGGGCAGTTCGGGCAGGCTCGCGCGACATTCTTCGACGAAGGCTTCGGTCAGTTCGAGCGGCAGCAGATCGGGATCAGGGAAGTAGCGGTAATCATGCGCATCTTCCTTGGAGCGCATCGACCGCGTCGTGCCGGTGTCCGGGTTGAACAGGCGCGTTTCCTGCACCACTTTGCCGCCGCCCTCGATCACATCGACCTGACGGTTGGCCTCATGCTCGATCGCCTGCATGACGAAGCGGACCGAGTTGACGTTCTTGGTTTCGGTGCGCGTGCCAAGCTCTTCGCCCGCGCGGCGCACCGAGACGTTGACGTCGGCGCGCATCGAGCCTTCTTCCATATTGCCGTCGCATGATCCGACATAGCGCAGGATCGACCGCAGCTTGCGCAAATAGGCACCCGCTTCGGCAGGGGAGGTCATGTCGGGCCGCGACACGATTTCCATCAGCGCGACGCCCGAACGGTTGAGATCGACATAGGACCGCGTCGGATGCTGATCGTGCATCAGCTTGCCCGCGTCCTGCTCCACGTGGATACGCTCCACGCCGATGCGTTTGGCCTCCGGGATGCCCGCCTTTTCGTCGGCGTCGATCTCCAGATGCCCTTCGCCGACCAGCGGGTGATAGAGCTGCGAGATCTGATAGCCCTGCGGCAGATCCGCGTAGAAGTAATTCTTGCGGTCAAACCGGCTCCACCGGTTGATCTGCGCGTCGATGGCAAGGCCCGTGCGCACTGCCTGACGGATGCATTCCGCGTTGGGCACCGGGAGCATCCCCGGCATGGCCGCGTCGATCAGCGAGACCTGCGTGTTCGGTTCCGCCCCGAAAGAGGCCGCAGCGCCCGAAAACAGCTTGGACTTGGACGTCACCTGCGCGTGGACCTCAAGGCCGATCACGACCTCCCATTCGCCCGTTGCGCCCTGAATTCTGTACGTGGATTCAGTCATATCAAAACCCGTTTGTGTCGAGCGAAGTCGAGACACGTTTGCGTTGTACCAGACGTCCCTCGACTACGCTCGGGACGAACGGAATTAGAGTTACCACCACTTGTCCGGGCGAGCCGTGAAGCCGGCGCGTTCCTCGATTGCGAGACCCGCGTTCAGCACGGTCTGTTCATCCAATGCCTTGCCGATGATCTGAAGACCCAGCGGCAGGCCCTGCGCGTCGAGGCCGCCCGGTACCGACATGGCGGGGAGGCCCGCGAGCGAGGTCGGCACGGTGAAGACGTCGTTGAGATACATGGCGAGCGGATCGTCCGACTTTTCGCCAAGGCCGAAGGCGGCGCTCGGCGCGGTCGGGGTCAGCAGCAGATCGCACTTTTCCCAGGCGAGGTCGAAGTCGCGCGCGATGAGCGTCCGAACCTTCTGCGCCTGCGTGTAATAGGCGTCGTAGAAGCCGGCCGACAGCACATAGGTGCCGATGAGGATGCGGCGCTTGACCTCATCCCCGAAGCCCGCAGCGCGGGTGGCGGCGTACATGTCCTGCAGGTTCGCGCCATCTGGCAGGTCGCGCAGGCCGTAGCGCACGCCATCATAGCGGGCGAGGTTGGACGACGCTTCGGCCGGCGCGATGATGTAATAGGCCGGGAGCGCGTATTTGGTGTGCGGCAGCGAGACGTCGACGATCTCGGCGCCTGCATCCTTCAGCCAGGCAATGCCCTGTTCCCACAAGGCATCGATTTCGGCAGGCATGCCGTCGACACGGTATTCCTTGGGAATGCCGACGCGCTTGCCTTTCAAATCGGTCGAAAGCGCCGCTTCCCAATTGGGGACCGGCAGGTCGAGCGAGGTTGAATCCTTGGGGTCAAACCCGGCCATGTTTTCCAGAAGGATCGCGCAGTCGCGCACGTCACGGGCCATCGGGCCGGCCTGATCAAGCGAGGAGGCGAAGGCGACGATGCCCCAGCGCGAGCAGCGGCCATAGGTCGGCTTGATGCCCGAAATACCGGTAAAGGCGGCGGGCTGACGGATCGAGCCGCCCGTGTCGGTGCCCGTGGCCCCCGGCACGATGCGCGCGGCAATCGCAGCCGAGGTGCCGCCCGAGGACCCGCCCGGTGCAAGCGCTGCGGTGTCGCCAGTGTTGCGCCGCCAGGGCGAGATCACATTGCCGAAATAGCTCGTCTCGTTGGACGAGCCCATGGCGAACTGGTCAAGGTTGAGCTTGCCCAGCATCCCCGCGCCCGCATCCCAGAGCTTGCCGGAAACGGTCGATTCATACTGGGGCGTAAAGCCTTCGAGGATATGGCTGGCCGCGGTCGTCTGCACGCCCTTGGTCGCGAACAGGTCCTTCATGCCAATGGGCACGCCGGACAGCGGCTTCAGGGTGCCAGCCGCGCGGTCCTTGTCGGCCTGATCGGCGGCCGCGAGCGCGATGTCGGGGGTTTCGACGATGAAGGCGTTGAGCGCCTTTGCCCCCGCCACAGCGTCGTTGAACGCGGTTGCGGCGTCGCGGGCAGAGAAGTCGCCCTTGCGGAAGCCGTCGCGCAGTTCGGCAATGCCGAGGTCGGTCAGATTGGTCATTATTCGATCACCTTGGGCACGGTGAAGAAGCCCTGTTCGGCCTGCGGTGCGTTCTTGAGGACAGCATCGCGGACATCGCCATCGGTCACCACATCATCGCGCAGGCGCAGATGATTGGGGATGACGGCGGTCATCGGCTGGACGGCGGACGTGTCCACTTCGCCCAGCTGTTCGATCCAGCCGAGGATGTTGTTGAGTTCGGGCACCATCGCCTCGACCTGCTCATCCGTAACGGCGATGCGGGCGAGGGAGGCGATCTTGCGGACGGTTGCGTGATCGACTGACATGGATGCGCGCCTAGCAGTGCCCCCGCTGGCCTGCAAGCCGATGGCGCGCTATCGGCACTCCAATGTCGCGCGTCCGCATCCTCCATACCAACCCGGCGCTGGGTCCGCTCGACTATCGCGTGCCCTATGGCATGGAGGTGGAGTTCGGCTCGGTCGTGCGCGTCCCGCTGGGCCCGCGCGAGATGACCGGCGTCGTCTGGGAACTGGAGTCGCTGCCGACCGAGACGGTGGGCGACAACCGGCTGCGCAACATATTGGGCGTGTATGACATCCCGCCGATTGGCGCGCCGCTCCGCCGCCTGATCGAATGGACGGCCGACTATTACCTTGCCCCGCCCACCGCCGTGGTGCGGATGGCGCTGTCATCGGCGGCGGCGCTGGAGGGCGGGCGGACCGTTGTCGAATACAAGCTGTCCGATGACGTGCTGGCCGCGCTCCGCGCTCAGGCTGCGCCTGTCGAAGCCTCTTCCGCCCCGTCGGACAAGCCCGCCTTCGACAAGCTCAGGCTGAGCGCGGGGGGCGTTCGGCTGACACCCCAGCGTGCACAGGCGATCGAGCGCATCGGCGAACGACAGGGCCTGATCCGCGAACTCGCCACGATTGCCGACGTGTCTGAAGCCGTCATCCGCGGGCTGGTGAAGCAGGGCGTGATCGAGGGCATTGAGGTCGCGCTCGACACGCCTTTTGTCGCGCCTGACCCGGATCATGCGCAGCCGGTGCTTTCGGACGAACAGGCCGCTGCGGCCGATCAACTCGTGGCGATGGTGAAGGCGGAAGATTTTGCCCCCGTCCTGCTCGACGGCGTCACCGGCTCGGGCAAAACCGAGGTCTATTTTGAGGCGATTGCCGAGGCGATCCGCATGGGCAAGCAGACGCTTGTCCTGCTGCCCGAAATCGCGCTGACGGAGCCCTTCCTGCGCCGCTTCACCGACCGCTTCGGCCATGCGCCAGTCGCCTGGCACAGCGACCTTCGCCAGTCGCAGCGCAGGCGGACCTATCGCGCGATTGCGAGCGGGGAGGCGCTGGTGACGGTTGGTGCGCGGTCCTCGCTCTATCTGCCCTATCGCAATCTTGGCCTGATCGTCGTCGATGAGGCGCATGAGACGAGCTTCAAGCAGGAAGACGGCGTCCAGTACCACGCCCGCGACGCTGCTGTGATGCGCGGGCATTTTGAAAAGGTTCCGGTGATCCTCGCCACCGCGACGCCGGCCATTGAGACGCGCCAGCAGGTGGCGCAGGGCCGCTATGCCGAGATCAAGCTGCCCGGCCGCTATGGTGCAGCCCAGATGCCGACCGTGGAGGCGATCAACCTTGTGGAGACGCCGCCCGAGCGCGGGCGCTGGCTGGCGCCGCCGCTCGTCAATGCGATCACCGAGACGCTGGCGCGCAAGGAGCAGGTTCTGCTCTTCCTCAACCGGCGGGGCTATGCGCCGCTGACTTTGTGCCGCCATTGCGGGCACCGGTTCCAGTGCCCCAACTGCACGGCGTGGATGGTCGAACACCGGCTGACCAACCGGCTGCAATGCCACCATTGCGGCCATGTCGAGCCGCCGCCGCGCGCCTGCCCCGAATGCCATACAGAGGACGCCTTGGTTGCCTGTGGGCCGGGCGTGGAGCGCATCTCGGACGAGGTCGGCATCCTCTTTCCCGAAGCGCGCCGCGCCATCGTCACCTCGGACACGCTCTGGTCGCCTGCCAAGGCCGCCGAATTCGTCGGGCGGATGGAGGCGGGCGAGATCGACATCGTCATCGGCACGCAGCTCATCACCAAGGGCTACCACTTCCCCGAGCTCACGCTCGTCGGCGTTGTCGATGCGGATCTGGGTCTGCAGGGCGGAGACCTGCGTGCGGCGGAGCGCAGCTTCCAGCAGATCATGCAGGTCGCGGGCCGCGCCGGGCGGGGCGCCAAACCTGGCCATGTCTATCTCCAGACGCACGAGCCTTCCGCGCCCGTCATGCAGGCGCTCATCTCGGGCGATGTCGAGAGTTTCTACGAGGCGGAAACGGAGGCGCGCCGCATGGCGAATGCGCCGCCCTTTGGCCGCTTCGCCGGGATCATCGTGTCGTCGGAAAGCCTCGGCGATGCGCAGGAGGTCGCCCGTCAGATCGCACGCACCGCGCCGGAAGTGGAAGGGATGCAGGTCTATGGCCCCGCGCCCGCCCCGCTGGCCATGCTGCGCGGCCGTCACCGCCAGCGACTCCTCGTCCACGCCCGCCGCGCGCTCGACGTGCAGGACGTGCTGCGCGACTGGCTCGGCGGTCTGGAGTGGCCCCGCTATGTTCGGGTCAGCGTGGATGTTGATCCCTATAGTTTTGTTTGAACGTCCCCCGCGTTCCGGTTGCCTTCGCCGCTGCCGTCCCTAAATCGGTTGGATGCTCGATGCCCTGAACGCCCCCGCCGCCCCTGCTGTCATTCACCGTGCCGATTATCAGGTGCCCGACTGGCTGGTGCCGGACGTTGCGCTCGACTTTGATCTTGATCCTGCACGGACGCGCGTGCGCGCCACGCTGACGGTTACGCGCAATGGCGTGCATGACCGGCCGCTGCGGCTGGATGGTGATGGGCTGACGCCGCTGGTCGTCCGCATCGACGGCGAAGAGACGGCGGAATGGACGCTGGAGGAGGGCGTGCTCGTCGTTGCGCTCCCGCAGGACAGGGCGGTCATCGAAACCGAGGTGGAGATTGCTCCGGCGACCAACACGCAGCTGATGGGCCTCTATGCCTCGGGCGGATTGCTGTGCACCCAGTGCGAGGCGGAAGGCTTCCGCCGGATCACCTTCTTCCCCGACCGGCCCGACGTGCTGTCGCGCTACACCGTGCGGATGGCCGCCGACAAGGCGACCTATCCGGTGCTGCTGAGCAATGGCGACCTCACTGGTTCGGGCGAACTGGAGGGCGGGCGCCACTTCGCCGAATGGACCGATCCCTTCCCCAAGCCGAGCTATCTCTTTGCACTGGTGGCGGGAAATCTCTCCGCCAATCGCGACCGCTTCACGACCATGTCGGGCAAGCCGGTCGATCTCGCCATCTGGGTGGCCGAGGCCGATCTCCCGCGCACGCACCACGCCATGGAGGCGCTCAAGGCCAGCATGAAGTGGGACGAGGAGGTCTATGGCCGCGAATATGATCTGGGCCAGTTCAACATCGTCGCGGTCGCCGATTTCAACTTCGGCGCGATGGAGAATAAGAGCCTCAACATCTTCAACTCGCGCTACGTGCTGGCCGACCCGGAGACGGCGACAGACATCGACTATGACAATGTCGCCGGCGTCATCGCGCACGAATATTTTCACAACTGGTCGGGCAACCGCGTCACCTGCCGCGACTGGTTCCAGCTGAGCCTGAAGGAAGGCTTCACCGTGTTCCGCGATCAGTGCTTCTCCGCTGATCAGGGCTCCGAAGCGGTCAAGCGGATCGAGGATGTCCGCATCCTGCGCGCCGGGCAGTTCCCGGAAGATGCGGGGCCGCTCGCGCATCCAATCCGGCCGGACAGCTATATCGAGATTTCGAACTTCTATACGGCCACCATCTACAACAAGGGGGCTGAGATCATCCGGATGCTCCACACGATGCTGGGCGCACTGGACTTCCGCAAAGGTACCGACCTCTATTTCGACCGTCATGACGGGACGGCGGCGACCTGCGAGGACTTTGTCCGCGCGATGGAGGACGCAAGCGGCAAGGACCTGACGCAGTTCCGCAACTGGTATTCGGTGGCGGGAACGCCGCATGTGAAGGCGTCCTTCGCCGGTGACGCGCTGGTCCTCGAACAGTCCATTCCCGACACACCGGGTCAGACCGACAAGCCCGCCATGGCGATCCCGCTCAAGCTCGCGCTGTTTGACCGGACGACGGGCACGCATGCGGGCGAGCGGCTCGAAGTCCTGACCGAGCGCCGAACCGAAATCCCGCTTCCGGCAGGCGAACGGCCGGTGCTCTCGATCAACCGCAGCTTCTCCGCGCCGATCATCGTCGAGACCGACCGGACAGCGGACGATCTCGCCTTCCTGTCGGCGCATGATGACGATCCGTTCGGGCGGTATGAGGCGATGCAGCAGCTGATGCTCGACACCCTTGTGGCGGGTGTGTCGTCGGGCAAGGCCGACCATGCGCCTGTCATCGCTGCCGTGCGCAACACGCTGACCAACAATGCGCTCGACCCGGCGTTCATCGCCGAAGCCGTTCTGCTGCCGTCCGAAGCATTCATCGGGGACCAGATGCTCGTCGTCGATCCCGATGCGATCCACGCCGCGCGCGAGGCGCTGCGCACCGACCTCGGTCGGGCGCTCCTGTCGCACTGGCAGGCCGCTTATGCCGCGCACGCGCCGACGCGCTTTGAATATTCGCCTTCGGCCAAGGGCGCGCGGCGCCTGCGCAATGTCTCGCTCGGCTATATTGCGGCGGCCAGCGCCGACGATGCCGGGGCGCAGGCCTTTGCGCAGTTCGAGGCGGCGGACAACATGACCGACCGGATGGCGGCGCTCGGGACGCTCGCCAATGGCGATGCGGATCAGCGGGTGCCGGCGCTCGACATCTTCTACAACCGGTATCGCGACGATGCGCTCGTCATCGACAAATGGTTCTCGACCCAGGCGCTGTCCACGCGCGCCGATACGCTGGCAGCCGTGCGGGAGCTGCAGGCGCATCCCGACTTTACGCTGACAAATCCCAACCGCGTCCGGTCGCTCGTCGGCGCGTTCTCGATGAACCAGCAGCATTTCCATGCAGCAAGTGGGGAGGGCTATCGCTTCCTCGCCGATATGCTGATCGCGCTTGATCCCCTCAATCCCCAGACGGCGGCCAAGCTCCTGCCCCCCTTGGGGCGCTGGCGGCGCTTTGATGAGCCCCGGCAGAAGCTGATGCGCGCGGAACTGGAACGCATTTTGCGGCATCCCGGGCTCAGCAAGGATGTCTTTGAACAGGCGACGAAAAGCCTCGCCTGATCGTGACCCTGTCCCGCCTTGGGACGGCGGTTAACCAAGGTTTGTGCTGGATTCGATGGTAAAGATCGCATTAACTCTCCGTCATGCGGAGAAACCTGATCCTTGCGACGCACGGCGTCGGCCATCCCTTCCGGCACATTGTACGCGCACGGGTCAAGGCGGCGGCACGCCGACGCGCGGGCCCTGACCGGTTCGAAGGGCTGCGCTTCTTCACCTTCACCTATTCGGCGGCGTTCGTCGCCGTTTACACCTTCCTCAGCTGAGCCAGTTTCCTGCTGCCCGAAGGGTTTTTCTAACCGCTGCGTTATAGGGTCAGAACCGCAACCGAAAGGGTGGGGCGTTTGGCCGACGCATTGGCACGGGCACAGGATGACGACAGCGACGACGCGTTGATGGCGCGCGTGGCGCGGCGTGATGCCGCCGCCTTCCGCCTGATCGTCGACCGGCACATGGGCGCGGTACACCGCCTTGCCTATCGCATGCTGGGCGACGCCGCTGCGGCCGAAGATATCACGCAGGAGGCTCTGCTCCGGCTGTGGGACCATGCCGGTCGCTGGCAGGCAGGCGGCACGGGCATCGGCGCCTGGCTGCGTCGGGTCGCGACCAATCTGTGCCTCGACCGCTTGCGGCGGCAGAAGTTTGCGGGCGGAAACGACATTCCGGACCGCGCGGATGAGGCACCGCTCGCCGATGAACGCATGGAACGGGCGCAGATGCGGGCCGTGACGATGGCGTGTATCGGCGCGTTGCCCGACCGGCAGCGCGCGGCGATTGTGCTCACCTATTATGAGGAACGGCCCAATGCCGAGGCCGCAGCCGTGCTCGACATGAAGATCAAGGCGTTCGAATCGCTTCTGCTCCGCGCGCGCCAGACGCTGCGCCGCAACTTTGAGGAAAAGGGGCTGGTGCCCCCTGCCTCCGGAAAGGCAAGAGTATGACTGGCCCCGACCCGCATTTCGATGCCGCGCTCGACCGCTTCACGGTCCCCGCGCCGCGCGCCGGGCTGCTCGACGATATTGTGGCAGCGGCCCAGAGTCGCGCAGCCCCGTCTCCCCAACCTTGGGAGCGGAGCCCACGTGACCGCCGTGGCGGCTGGCTGCGCGGACACCGGGCTTTTGCCATCAGTCTTGCCGCCACCATCATGAGCGCGACGGCGGCGGCTGCGGCGGGTGGCTGGCTGGGCGAGGCAGGCACGCGCCTTCCCGTCATCGCGCAGATCGCGAGCGTCATGCCCGAAGCGGTGAAGGCCCCTTCAATCCGCAAGGCCGAGGCGCACAAGGCGCATTTGGCGGTTCCAAAGCCAACCGCAGCGGAGGCAGCCAAAGCGGCCCCGACCGATGCGTCGGTTGTGCTTCCGCCCCGTGCGGAAAAGATCATCGACCGTGTCGAAGCCAGGCTCGACGCACGGGACGCCCGTCGTGCGGCGAAGGGCCTGCCTGCCAATACTGCGCAGGAGCGCGCGCTGCTCGAAAGGTTCAAGACCGCCGAGACGCCGGCGGCACGCCGGGAAGTCCTGCAGGAAGCGCGCGTCCTGCGGCAGGAACGCCGCGCTGAACATGCGGCGCGTCCGGTCTGTACGGCAGAGCAGGCGGCGCATCCGCGCGCCAATGGCTGCCGCCTTCAGCTGTCGCCAGAGCGTCGCGCAGAGTTGGAGGACAGGCTGTGCGGGCGGCTGGCCGCACTTGGGCGGACGCCGCCGCGCTGTCAGTCCGAAGGGCCGGGGGTACCCGTGCCGTCTCCGGTACCCAACGAAAACTAGGCCCGGACCACAAAGAGCGATCCGGGCCCGAAAGCGTCAGCCGAGCTTTGCGGCTTCGTTGAACGGAATGTCTTTGTCCGGCCGGATTTCGCCAGGCAGGCCAAGCACGCGTTCCGCGATGATGTTGCGCAGGATTTCATCGGTCCCGCCCGCGATGCGCAGGCCTGCCGAGCCGATATAGCTCGTCTGGAAGCGCGAGAGGTGCGGGATGTTCGGCGAATCGCCGCCCATCAGCATGCCTGCGCTTTCGCACAGGTCCGATGCGAACGATCCGATATCCTGCATCGTCTTGGCGACGACAACCTTGGAGATCGACGATTCCGGTCCCGGTGTGCGGCCCGACGACAGCGCGGAGATGGTCCGCATCCGCGTGAGGGCGATGCCACGGTCGGCGATATAGGCATCGGCGATCCGCTGACGGACATGGCTCTGTTCGAGCGCATTGCCTTCTTCGAGGTCGATGGCCTTGGCGAGTTCGATCATCTCCTGCACGCCCGGCGCGCTGGCTGGCTTGCCGCCGACCGCCAGACGCTCATGCATCAGCGTGGTGAGCGAGACCTTCCAGCCGTCGCCGACCGCACCCAGACGGTGCGTGTCCTTGATGCGGACGTCGGTGAAGAAGACTTCGTTGAACTCGCTGCCGCCCGACATCTGCTTGATCGGGCGCACTTCGACGCCCGGCGCCTTCATGTCGATGATGAACATCGTCAGGCCCTTGTGCTTGGGCACATTGGGGTCGGTGCGGGTGACGACAATGCCGAAGTCCGACAGGTGGGCGCCCGACGTCCAGACCTTCTGGCCGTTGATCACCCACTCATCACCGTCCTTTTCCGCACGGGTGCGGATGCCGGCAAGGTCGGAACCTGCGGCCGGTTCAGAGAAGAGCTGGCACCAGACTTCCTCGCCCTTCATCGCGACGGGCACGTAGCGCTCAGCAATGTCCGGGCTCAGCGCGTGCGTGAACACGGTCGGGATGCACATGCCAAGGCCGATGGCATAAAGGCCGGTCGGCGCGTTGTACTTGACTTCTTCCTGATTGAAGATGATCTGCTGCATGGCGTTGCCGCCCTGCCCGCCAACCGCCTTGGGCCAGGTGATGCCGACATAACCGGCCTCATATTTGCGGGCCTGCCAGCGCTTGGCGGCGGCAACCGAGTCCGCCCGGCTGGAATAGTCCTCCGCCTGAATGGCGTCCTTGTTGGCTTCGAGCCATGCCTTCACCTGTGCGCGGTAGGCGGCTTCTTCGGGAGTGTCTTCGAAATCCATCTTGGTCTCTCCTTTGATCTTAAGCGGCCATCATCGTGTTGCGCTGCTCCAGCGAGCGCACCAACACGTCCGACCAATGGGCTTTGGCACCGAGCATCAGCGTCAGGAGACGCGCGCGGCGATAATAGAACTGGCAGTCGCTTTCCCAGGTGAAGCCGATGCCGCCGTGCAGCTGGACATTTTCTTCGCCTGCAAACTGGAACGCGTCCATCGCGGCGAGCCGCGCGCCTGCGGCGGCCTGCACCAGTTCCGGCGCATCGGTCAGCAGCGCCCAGGCGCCGTAATAGCTGTGCGAGCGGGCGAGCTGGTTCTTGATGTACATGTCGGCCAGCCGGTGCTTGACCGCCTGATAACCCGCGATCTTGCGGCCAAAGGCCACGCGGTCCTGCGCATAAGCGAGTGCCATTTCCATCGCCGCATCAGCGCCACCCAGCCCTTCAAAGGCGAGCAGAACGGCGGACGACTGCAGGAACTTCTCCAGCGCGGCCTGACCACCGGCCAGCGCCTCTACGGGGGCATCCTTCAGCGTCACGCGCGACGAACGGCGGACGAGGTCGATCGTCTCGACCGCTTCGATGGTGACCCCGGGCGCCTTGGTTTCGACGAGATAGAGGCCGTCGGGTCCGGAGAGGATCAGGAGATCGGCGGCGGCCGCATCCTGCACCGGCACCTTGACGCCGTTTGCCTTGCCGCCTGCGATGGTGAGCTTGGAACGCGTGCCCGGCGTGGCCGTGCCTTCGGCAAGCGCGACGGCGCCAATGGCCGAGCCGTCGGCGAGCTTGGGCAGCCATTTGGCCTTCTGCGCGTCGGTGCCCGCGGCGATCAGCGCTTCGGTTGCGAGCAGAACCGAGGATGTGAAGGGCACCGGCGAGACGACGCGGCCGATTTCCTCGGCGAGCACGCAGAGCTCAAGCACTGACAGGCCGAGCCCGCCATGCTCTTCGGGGATGCGCAGCGCTGTCCAGCCAAGGGCGACGATTTCGGCCCAGAGCGCTGCATCATGGCTGGCGCCCGAGTTCATGACGGCGCGCGCCTTGTCGCGCCCCGATTTGTCCTCAAGGAAGCGTCGCGCCTGTTCGCGCAGCGCTTCGGCTTCTTCGGAAAACTGGAAGTTCATGCCGCATCCTCTTCAACTGGTTTTGCAGCCTGAAAATAGGGTCGCGGCGGCGCTGTCAATTGCCTTTTGTGTCAGGGGGCAGGGCGTGCCTCGGCTGACGCTACGGCTAGGCCACCATCTTTAAGTCATTGCGCATCCGTGCATCGATGGCCGCCACGTCGAATTCCCCGACGGGCAACGGCTTGCCGATGCACCACCCTTGCGCGACGTCGCACCCATAGCGTGACAGCAGCGCCAGAGTCGCGGCATCCTCCACACCCTCTGCGACAACGGTGAAGCCGAGTTCATGGGCCAGCTCGATCGTTGACCGGACCAGGATCTGGTCGCTTGGGCTCTGGACCATGCGCAGGACGAAGCCCTTGTCGACCTTGATCTCATTGGCGGGAAACGCCTTCAGATAGCTGAGGGTCGACTGCCCCGTGCCATAATCGTCCACCGAGACGCGCAGGCCCAGATCGCGGAGCTTGCGGAGCAGATCGGCAGCGACACCGGTTTCCTCAAAGGCCACCGTTTCGGTGATCTCAAAGGTCAGATGCCGGGCCAGCGGCCCAAGATCCGCCACGCGTTGATAGGCCGCCGCGCCGAATCGCGGATCGGACAGCAGCCCGGCCGAGATGTTGACGGCGACGCCCAGGTCATGGCCCTCCAGATGCCAGCGCCGCAACTGTGCCGCGCAGGTGTCGATGGCATAGAGCGTGAGTTCATCGATACGGCCCGCATGTTCGAGCACGGAGATGAACTGGTCGGGCATGATGCGCCCCAGGTCCGGATGGGTCCAGCGGATCAGCGCCTCAAAGCCGCAGACGCGCTGCTGCGCGATCGACCATTTGGGCTGGTAAGCCATATGCAGCTCATTGCGGGCGATGGCCGGGCCGATATCGGCCAGGATGCGCTGTTCAAAGCCGGCATGTTCGCGGAAGGCATCGACATAGCGGACCGCGCGCAGCCCGGCTTCCTCCGCGCGCGAAGCGGCGAGCGACGCGTTGGTGAGCGCTGTTGCGGCGGGTTGGCGGGTGATGCTGAAATCGGCAAAACCGAAGACCGGCGACACAACCTGCAGTCGCGATCCCAGCAACAGCGGCGCAACGAAGAGTGCCACAGCGCCTTCAAGCTGCGACTGGAGCGCGCGGGCGCTGTCGTGCGTGAATATCCAGCCGATCTGGCCTCCGTCGAGGCTATATGCTTTGGATCCGCCCGTGACCGGGGCCATGCGCTGGACGATTTCCTGAAAGAGCAGGCGACGCGTATCATCCTCCAGAACGGCGAGGATGGCATCGCTGTGGCCGATCCGGAGGACGACGATGAAGGCCTCATCCCGCGCCTGCAGATCGGCGATCAGCTGTCGTTCGTTGGGCAGGCCGGTGCGCACATCGGCATAGCGCGCCTGATGCAGCTGGCGGGTGAGGCCGAGCAACGATACCATCCCGCCCAAGGTGCCAAGGAACATAAGGGCCGCTCCCGGCTCCAGCGTCGCGATGCGACCGGCCTGCAGCCCGAGGGTGCCGGCCATGACGAGTGCCGCCGTGCCGAACAGCAGAAGGCGGGATGCGGCCGGGCTCCGCCTGCCGGTCAGAAACCACCCGGGCACCAGCGCCAGCAGCAGGGCAGGGAGCCAGCCAGCCTCTACCGGAAGATCTCCGGCCATCAGTGTTTCTGCAGCAAGCGCCTGCGCGACGACGCCGGGGAGAACGCCATGCCGGGGCAGGACATAGCGGTCCCCCAGCTCAATTGCGGTGGCGCCGATCAGCACCTGCTTTCCTGCGAGGGCACCTGGTGGCACCCGGCCTTCGATGACGTCGATGTAGCTATGGCGCGGAATGGTGTCGGGCTCGATCGCGGTATCGATCGGGAAGCTCTGCTCCACGTGTCCGGCGAAATTGCTCATCACCGCAGCAAGCGAGGGGCGCGGGACGCCGCCGGTTACCGTGCCCGTGCTGTAACGGCGCATGATCCCGTCCGGGTCAGGATGAACATTGACCGAGGCCAGAAAGGCATGGTCCCGGAACGGCGCGGCAGGCAGGCTCTCTATGGTCCCCTGCGCAACGTCGCCTGCCTGTTGGCGAAAGGTAGGCAGCACCACCGTTGCCTTCGACCGCGCGATGGCGGCGGCCAAAGCCCCGTCTTCGGCCGGGTTGGTCGTTGCGGAAAAGTCGGTATCGAACAGGATGGCCGATGCGCCCGCCCGCGACAGGGCATCGACCGCGCGGGCATGGGTGCTGCGCGGCCAGGGCCACTGCTTGAGCACCGCGATGCTGCGCGCGTCCACTTCCACAATGTGGACATTGCCGGAGGCCGGTCGGGCGATCATGCCGTCCTGAATGTTGCGCAGACCAAGGTCGAGGGCGCGGGTCAGCCCGGCAATCCCCAACAGGGCGGTGATGACCAGCGCCGCAAGGAACAACAGCGGTCGCATGAGATCACGACCGGCAACCTTGTCCGAAATCAGTCGTGCGGAGGACGTCTGGCTCATCGGACCGTCTTACGCGCAGACCGGAAAAGACCGGGTTAACGCACAGTCAATTGCCTTTGGTCTTCCCCTGCGCCTTGGCGGCCGCGTCCTGAAGTTTGCCCAAAAAATCCGCAAGAGATGTGGGGTTTCCGCCCGACGTGCTGCCTGAGCCCGAATTGCTGACACGCTGGGAGCCGCTGCCCCCAGGAGAGCTGTTGCTGCCCGAAGCGCCGCCGTTCGATGCATTGCTTGCGCTGCCGGAGGCGGTGGCGGCTGGCGTGTCCTGGACTTCCGGCGGGAGGGGTGCAGAAGACTGAACTGCTGCAGGCGTATCCGCAGCTGCGGCCGGCATCGGCGTATTCATCGCCAGCACCGGCGTTGCCTCGGCTGCGACCGGGGGCAGGCTGGCTGGAAGTGCCGGGGACGGGGACGCGATGGCGAGATCCTCTGGAACGGCTGGCGTTGGCGCAGCGGTCGCTGGGATGTCGGCAAGAACCGGGGGTGCTTGGGAAATCGGCGCAGCGGCCGCGATATCGACCGGGGGCGCCACGGCGGGCGCCGGTGCCGGGGCTGGCGTCGCTGTTGCGACAGCTGCGGGTTCTAAAGGTGCCGCTGCCTCTGCGACGGAGGACGCCGGCGGTGTAGCATCCACCGGGCTCTCGAGAATGGGGGCGGGTGGCGCTGTGACGGGCGTTGCAACACTGGCGACGTCGACCGGTGCGGGTGCCGTGGGCGCGGGTACCGGGGAGGGTGTCGCTGCGGCGACGGCCGGGGCTTCAGCGGGGGAAGGAGCTTCTGCGGGCGCGGGCGGCGCAGTGTCCACAGCTGCGACAGCGGCCGGTTGCTGCTCGGCAACCGCTTCGACCATCGCGGACTGGGACAGGCTGGAATTGCCGCTGACGATCCCGCCCGTCTGGGCCGCGAGATTGACGTTGCCCTCACCGATCGGGCTTGCGATGCGGACGTCCGCGATGTCGGAGACGGACGCCGCAACGGGCGCCGCAGCTGTCTCGCGGGCGGGTGTCTCGGCGGCAGGGCCAGACGCCGGGGCTTGCGGTGCCGTGACGGTCGTCCCGCCGGCGGGCGCGTCGGGTGTGCCGAGGATCGAGAGCTGGTCGGGGGCCGATGCTGCGATCATGCCGATTTCACCCGGGGACACGAACCGGGAGGCAAGGCCGTCCAGCGACTGAACCTGCACGAGCCCTTCTGTGACCTGAACCGAGGCCCCGGCCGGCGTGACGGTCACGCTGAACGTCGTGCCCTTCACAACGGCGGCGAGATAGGGTGTGTTGACCTGGAAGTGCGGGGTCGACTTCTTCTGGATCTTGAAGAGGACGTTGCCGAACGACTGGACGATCTGTGTCAGCGCGCCCGCCTTCGGCTCAGTTAGCTGAAGCCGGGTGTTCGGCGCGACGGTCAGATACTCGCCTCCGCGCACGATGACGGCCCGCCCGCCTTTGCCAGTGCTGATGATGTCGCCTTCGCTCAGGCCTGCGCCGCGGGTGACCGCGCTCGTTTTTGCCAACCCGACCTTGCTGACAAACACAGGGCCGCTGGCTTCGGAGACCGACCAGCCGGGCGTCCCGGCATAGGCCGCGCCGCTCGTCAGCAACGCCACGGCAAATACAGTTTTTCGCACAACCGACATCTTTTGCCCCCTGTTCGTGAGCCTGCCCGAAGGCGCTCTTCCCCTGTCTCGCCGTTAGAACCGAAACGGTTACAAATGCCCAAAATCTGTCCCTAACAGCTGCGCAACCATTGCCCCCGGCCTTAACCCGGCTGTTACGCTTTCGCGTTATTTCAGAAGGTCTATGTGGGGGCGCCATTCTACTTTTCTTTTGCTTGCAGGCAGTTGTGCTGGTGCGCTCTGCAGCACCGCACCTGCGCGCGCAGAGAACCCCGATCCTGCGGCGACGCTTGGACGCGATTTGCTTGACAAAGAACCACCCGGCCTCAAGTCGCGCAGCAAGGTTCCTGCCCCGCTAGTCGAGAGCAGGGCATCGGTTGGAGTCGCAACGACAAGCGCCGTCATGATCGGTGCCGTTCAGATTGAGGGCCTCGAACAGCTCGCGCCCGCGCAGTTCGCCGATATCGTCACCCAATTTGCTGGTCAGGAGCTGGATGCCGCCGGGCTGGAGCGGCTGGCGCGCGCGGTTGCGGATCGCGCGCGTCGCGAAGGTTTGGTCTTTGCCAGCGCGATGATCCCGCCGCAGTCCATTCGCATGGGCGTGGTGCGCGTCCTGCTGGATGAGGGCCGCGTCGATGAGGTGCGCATCGAGGGCGCCCGAAACGCGCGGCTGGATCATCTGCTCCAGTCGCTCGCCGGGCACGCGGTGCGCGCTCGCGAATTGGAACGCGTGTTGCTGACGGCAGCTGACCTTCCCGGTGTCACGGTGGGTCAGACACGGTTTGAACGCGCGGGCGGGCGCGGCATTCTCCATGTCGAGACCCGGCGCAAGGCGGCGCGCGGGCGGATCGAGATCGACAACGCCGGGTCGAAAGAGGTCGGGAAGGTCCGTGCCCGCCTCTCGGTTGATCTGTCGGACCTTTTGGGGTCCGGTGACAATCTTTCCATCAGTGCCGTGACCACGCCACTCCAGCCGCGCGAGCTGGCTTTCGTGTCCGCGCAATATGAACGCCGGATCGGCGACAGCGGCATGACCGCTTCGGTGACGGCCGCAACCGGCCGCACCCATCCCGACCCGCGACTGCAGCTGATCGAAACAAAGGCGAACAGCCATTATCTCGCCGGGCAGGTGAGCTATCCGGTCGTCCGGTCGATGAAGGCGAATGTCTCGGTCGCTGCAGAGCTGGCCTATCTGTCGGTTGCGCAGGACCTGCTTGGCGTGGCGACGACGCGCGACGACATCGTCACGCTCACCGTGTCGGCCTGGGGCAATATGCGGCTGACCAGCAGCCAGCTGGCAGCCGGGGTTTCGGTCGCGCAGGGGCTCGACCTGTTCGGCGCAACGCAGCCTGGTGACTTTCTCACCTCGCGCTTTGATGCCAGCGGCCGCTTCACGAAATTTACGGGCTGGGCCACATGGCGCACCAATCTGGGCCGACAGACAACGCTCAAGGTCTCCGTCGTGTCGCAGCTGTCGTCAGCGCCGCTGCTCGCGGCGCAGGAAATTGGTATTGGCGGACCGAGCTTCGGCCGCGCCTATGACTATTCGCAGCGCTTCGGGGATGAGGGCGTGATCGGCGCGATCGAACTGCGGCGGCGTTATGATGATCCCCTGCCATGGCTCGACTGGATGCAGGCCTATGGCTTTGCTGATGGCGGCTATGTGACCAACAAAGCCGGTGGCTTTGGCGGCGGATCGCTCTTCTCCGTCGGATCGGGCCTGCGCTTCGGGCGTGGAGCGGCTGAGCTGGGTATTGAGGCCGCTTATCCCATTCATGCGGATCGGGCGCGCGGCGACAGTGCGGACCCGCGCATCAACCTGTCGGTCAGCCTCGGCCTGTAGCGTCCAGACCGCCACCACTTCACGGACTGTCATCTTTGCCGGTTGACCTCCCTTTACCGGACAGCCGATGGTGCGCGCACGCAAGACACAAAAATTGGGGAGAGAAGATGGATTATGATGATGTTGTGCTTGGGCGACGCAGCATTCGCGGGTTCAAGCCGGACCCCGTCCCCAAGGACCTGATCCGCGAGGTCATCGAGCTTGCCATGCGTTCCCCCTCTTCCATGAACTGTCAGCCGTGGAACTTCTTCGTGCTGACCGGCGAACCGCTCGACCGCATCCGCAAGGGCAATACCGAACGCAATCTGGCGGGCGTCCCGCACTCGCGCGAATTCCGCATCGGCGAGGCATTCACCGGCAAGCATCGCGACCGGCAGGTGGAGGTCGCCAAGCAGCTGTTCAGCGCCATGGGCATCGCCCGCGAGGACAAGGATGGCCGCACCGACTGGGTGTTGCGCGGCTTTCGTCAGTTCGACGCGCCAGTCTCGATCGTTGTGACCTACGACCGGGAACTGCACGGCAGCGATGACGCGCCCTTTGATTGCGGGGCGGTGACCACCGCGCTTGTCAACGCGGCCTGGTCGCGCGGGCTGGGCTGCGTCATCAACAGCCAGGGCATCATGCAGTCCCCGGTCGTGCGCGAACATGCGCGCATCCCCGAGGATCAGGTGATCATGAAGTGCGTCGCAATGGGCTATCCCGATGAGAGCTTCCCGGCAAATGCGGTCGTGTCTTACCGCAAGCCGGTGGACGAGGCGGTGACCTTCCTGGGCTTTGACGATTAGGTTGAAAGCCCGGCGCAAAAAAATGTGCGACCCAAATCTGAGGTGACGGGCGATCCACGGCGTCCTTTGCAGGTAACCGCAAAGGAAGAACGATGGATCAAAGCCTGGCTCTGGATCTGGTGCGCGGCCGCTATGCCGACCGGCATGGCGCAACGCCGACCGTTACCTTTACGGACCTGCGGGGCGTCTCTTGCGGTGGGCGTGTCTGCGCGGCGCTGGGATATCGGCGGGCGGACCGCGAAGCGCTTTTTCTCGAAGCCTATCTGGATGACCCGATCGAGCGCGTCCTGACCGAAAAGCTCGGTCGGACCATCGCGCGCACCGATATTGTCGAGATCGGCAATCTGGCGTCTTGCAACGCCGCCGCGATGGTCACGCTTTGGGCGCGCACGGCCAATGATCTGGGCGATGAAGCGGAAATCGCGGTTGCGGTCCTGACAGCACCGTTGCGGGCGATGTTCGCGCGGCTCGGCGTGCAGCTTGTCGAACTGGCGCAGGCGGATCCCGGCCGGGTGGCCGACGACGGCAGTGACTGGGGCCGCTATTATGAGCTGGAGCCCGTCATTTGCGCCGGCTTCATTGCGGAAGGGCAGGACAGGCTGTCGCGATTTGCGCGGCGGCTGGATCGGGCTGCGGCATGACCCGGTTGCTGGAGGCCATCCGCGCCCATGCGGCACTAAGGGGCGAAACGCTTGCCATCGATGGTGGCGCACAAGGTACACTCAACTGGATACAGCTTCTCACCGAGATCGGTCGGACGCGCGATGCCTTGGCCAACCGCCTGTCGGGTGGGGCCCGGCCGGTGGCACTGACCATGGACCATGGCATTGCTGCATGCATCGCCGACCTCGCGCTTGTGGATGCGGGGATCCCCGCCTTGCCGCTGCCGCCCTTCTTCACCGCCGCCCAGACCGCGCATGCGCTGACCGCCTCCGGGGCGCAAGCCACGCTCACCGCTGCCTCGCATTGGTCCCCCGCTGCCGGGCCTGCGCTCGACGTTGCGGACAATGTCGCGGCGCCGGTCGCATTGCCTGTCGGCACGTCCAAAATCAGCTTCACATCGGGGTCCACAGGCAACCCCAAAGGCATCTGCCTGTCCGCCGATCACATGCTCGACGTGGCCCAAGCCGTCGTCGACACGCTTGGCCAGTCGCATGCCGGACGGCATCTGGCGCTTCTGCCGCCGGGCATTCTCCTTGAAAATGTTGCGGGGTTCTACGCTGTCATGCTGGCCGGCGGGACCTATGTCTGCCTGCCGTCAGCCGAGACGGGTTTTGCCAATCCCTTCAAGCCTGAATTCGGGCGTTTGCTGCAGGTGGTTGCCGCACAGGCTGTGACCTCGCTGATCCTGGTGCCGGAATATCTGCACGGTCTGGTGACGGCGATGGAAACGACCGGCGCCCGGCTGCCCCGATTGACGCTCGTCGCCGTTGGCGGCGCGCGGGTCTCGCCTGAATTGATCGAACGGGCAGTGGCCGTCGGCCTGCCGGTCCGGCAGGGCTATGGCATGACGGAGTGCGCCTCCGTTGTTGCGCTTGAGTCCGGTGAAGAGGACGTGCGCGGCAGCGTCGGCAGGAGCCTGGGCGTCAACGGCATCACCCTGGCCGAGGATGGCGAGATTTTGCTGACCGGCCCGGTCTGTCTGGGCGCCATTGGCGGCGAAGCGCCGACCACCCCCTTTGCGACGGGCGACATTGGCCGCCGCGATGCGGCCGGACGGCTCTGGATCGAAGGGCGCAAGTCCAATCTGATCATCACCTCTTACGGCCGCAACATTTCGCCCGAATGGGTGGAGGGCGCGTTGCTGGCCCAGCCGCAGATCGCCCAAGCCATGGTGCACGGGGATGGTGCGGCGACACTCAGCGCGCTCATCGTCCCCGCCGCACCGGGCGCCGATATCGATGCCGCCGTCCGGGCCGCCAATGCAACGCTGCCCGATTATGCGCAGATCGACAGCGTCAGGATGGTCGCGCCCTTCACGCCGATGAACGGACTGCTGACCGGCAACGGCCGCATACGCCGCGCCGCCATCGCCGCTGCCTATCTGACAGGAGAAAAGCCCTTGCCGTTCTTTGATCGCCTCGTTGCGGAAACTGCCGATGCGCAGAAAGTCCTTCTGGAAGTGCCCCAGCTCCAGGCCGGCCTTGCCGGCCGGATCGACCGTGCGACCTACATCGCCTACCTCACCCAGGCCTTTCATCACGTGCGCCACACGGTGCCGCTGCTGAAGGCCGCGCGTCGCAAGCTTGCGGACAAGCCGCTCTACGCCCGCGCGCTCGATGACTATATCGAGGAAGAAACCGGGCACGAATTCTGGATTCTCAATGATATTGCGGCGGCCGGTGGCGATGCGCTGGCCGCTGAGTGCAGCGACCCGCACCCCGCGACTGCAGCGATGGTCGCCCATGCCTATGATGTCATCGAAAATGGCAATGCGGCGGGCTTCTTCGGCATGGTCTATGTGCTGGAAGGCACCAGCGTTGCCATGGCGAGTCATGGCGCCTCAGCCGTGCAGACAACGCTTGGCCTTCCCGAAACGGCGTTCAGCTATCTGACGTCCCACGGCGCGCTTGATCAGGATCATATGCGGTTCTTCGCAGGACTGATGAACAGCATCGAAGACAGCGCGGATCAGGAAGCCATCCTCACCATGGCCAGGAACATGTTCCGCCTCTTTGCCGGGATGTTCGCGGCCATCCCGATGGAGGCGCTCGATGAGGCGGCTTGAGGGCGAGCGATCCTCGCCGCGGGCATTGCGCCGCAGACCGTGACGGCGCGGTCCCCCTTCCAGCGAATTTGAATGAAAGGATACTTCATGACACTGAAAAACACTCTTCGCGCCAGCGTCGTAGCCTTTGGTCTCGCAATGGCACCGGGCCTCGCCCACGCGTCGGATGATCCGCAGATGGACGCCCAGGTGCAGCGCATCAACAATGAATGGGCCCGCATCAAATATCAGGTGAAGAGCAAGGATGCCCAGTTCACCCAGCTCGCGACGCTGGAAAAGCAGGCCGCTCAGGTCTCTGCCAGATATCCGGGCAAGGCCGAGCCTCTGCTGTGGCAGGGAATCGTGACGAGCGAAGAAGCAGCCGTTGCCAGCACCTTCAAGCAGCTTGGCTATGCCAATGCGGCCCGGGCCATCCTGCAAAAGGCCTATTCAATCGACCCCAGGGCCGCCCATGGTGGCGTCGCGATGAGCCTTGGCGTGCTCTATTACAAGGTGCCCGGCTGGCCGATCGCGTTCGGCAATGCGGGCAAGGCCAAATCCTTCCTGCAGGCGTCGCTCGCGGCGGATCCGAACGGCCTTGATGCCAACTGGTTCTATGGCGACTATCTGGCAGCGCAGGGCCAGAAAGTCGCGGCGAAATCCTATCTGCAAAAGGCCTTGCGAGCGCCCGCAGATGCGAGCCGCCCTGTCTGGGATGCCGGACGTCGGGGCGAAGTGCGCAGCCTTCTCTCAAAGCTCGGCTGATCCGGGCATGCGGCGCCTCCTCGCCCGGCAATTGGCGCATCCGACCGGTCTCGCCGGTCGGATGGTCGGCTGGATGATGAAGCTGGCCAATCGCGCACCGACGCGTCTGGCGATCGATGCGCTCTGCCTCAAATCGGGTGACCGCGTCCTGGATCTCGGCTGCGGGCCGGGACAGGCCGCCGCATTGATGCTGCGCTTGTCCCGGCCCGGCCGGGTCGTCGGCATCGATCAGTCTCGCACCATGATTGACCAGGCGGCGCGCGACAATCGTCGTGCGGTTGCCGCAGGAGAGATGGCATTTCACGTCGCGCGGTTCGATGCGCTGCCGTTTGAGACCGCCAGCTTTGAGGCGGTACTTGCCTCCAACGTCATGTACTTCTGGCAGGACACGCAGGCTGTCCTGACCGAAATCAGGCGCGTGCTGGCCCCCGGTGGGCGGCTCACTCTCTATGTGACCGCCGCCGAATCGATGGCAGGCTGGGGTTTTGTCGAGGCGGGCACCCACCGCCTCTTTTCGGCCGCTGATGTAGCCGAGGCGCTGACGGCGGGCGGCTTTCCCGAAGCTGCGGTGGACGTCTGCGAAGTCGCCCTGGGCAAAGGCGTGACAGGCATTGTCGCGACGGCACATCTGCCGCGTGCGGACACTGGCATTCTGCAGGCAGCCTGATACATCTCGCCCCGATATGGGTGGTCGCGATGCGGATATGGCCGAAGGCGGCCTCAGGGTGCAGCTGGAACAGCTTCGTCCCTCCCTCCGGCGGATGCTGACCGCCCGCCTTTCAAGCGCGGAGGATGCGGAAGACATCCTTCAGGAACTGTGGATCAAGCTCGGCACGCTCGACAGCGGGCCGATTGGCAATCCGGGCGCCTATCTCCACCGCATGGCGCTGAACCTGTCCAACGATCTGGTGCGGGAACGCATCCGCCGGCGCACGCGGGAGGCGGACTGGACCGACACGAGCATCACGACGGTGGACGGGATGTCGGTCGACGACGCGCCCTCACCTGAACGGCTGGCCGCCGACCGGCAGGAGCTTGCGCGGATGGTGGACGCAATCCGGCTGATGCCGGAACGGGCACAGCAGGTGTTTCGCCGTCACCGGATCGATGGTTTGAGCCATGGCGAAGTGGCGGCAGAACTCGGCATTTCAAAAAGCGCGGTCGAAAAGAACATGGCCACGGCGCTGAAGCACCTGATGCGACGGCTGAATTTTGATGAGGCGATATGAGGCGTCCGGTTGCGTGCGGCGTCTAAGACATGAAGCGGGGGAAATTGGGTTGGAATTCGATCATGACGATTGATCCAAAATTGCTGGACGAAGCCTGTGACTGGGTCGCCGCGCTGGAGAGCGAGGCCCCGGACTTTGACGGCTTCACGCGCTGGCTGGAGACATCGTCGGCGCATGTGGCGGCCTATGACGCCGCAATTCTGATGGAGGCGCAGATTACGGCTGCGGCGCCCTTCCTCGACGCGGCGATGCCCGCCAATGATGTGGGGGAACCCGCCTCCTTTCGCTTTTCCCGTCCTGCGCTTGCAGCGGCGCTGGCCGCCGCTGTGGCCATCCCGTCGACGCTTTGGCTCACCCGGGCGCCCGAGACGGTGCAGCTTGCCACGGGGGCTTCGACCCAGTCCTTCGCGCTTGACACCCGCACGCGCATTACGCTCGACCGCAATTCGGTTCTGACGCACCCGGCGGGAGAGACAGGCGAGGTTGAGCTGGCAAGCGGTGCCGCACATTTCGACGTCCGCCATGATCCGTCGGCACGCTTCACCGTCCGGGCCGGCGATGTGTCAGTGACCGATCTGGGCACGCGTTTTGAGGTGCTGCGCAATGGTGCGCAGGTCGGCGTTGCTGTTGCGCAAGGCTCGGTATCGGTCGCGTTCAAGGGCGGTGTGCCTGTCACGCTGGTCGCCGGGCAGCGGGCTTATGCCGAAGGTGGCAGCATTCGCGTCGCGTCGGTTGATCCGCAGAATGTGGGCAGCTGGCAGCGTGGCCAGCTGATCTACAGGGATACACCCTTGCCTCAGGTGGCGCGGGAGATTAGCCGCTATACAGCAAAGCCGGTCCTCATCGGTCCGGGCTTTCAGGGTCGCCGCTTTTCCGGGGTGTTGACGATTGGTGACGGACAAGCGCTCGACACGACCCTGGCAGACTTCATGGGCATGCCGCGCGCTGATTGCGGCGCTTCTGTCAAGCTCGGCGCTCGCTGCTGAGCCCGGTCACCCCCGCCCGGTCGGGCAGGGTGCGGCCATCATTGTCCCTGCCGGTCCGCTTGCCGATGCCCTGATTGCCTTGGCGACGCAGACCGGTGCGTCGATCGGCCTGCCTGCCAAGCTGCCTGCCCGACGGGTCAAGGCACTTCACGGCGTAACGGACGTGGAAACGGCGCTGCGCCTTCTGCTCGACGGCAGTGGCTATACCGCCCGGCAGACGGGGCCGCGCGCTTGGAAGATTGAGCCTGTTTCTGCCAAGGCGGCAGCTTCGCCGCGTCCGGTCGCAGCAGCTTCCCCCGCCCCGCCAGCCGAACCTGACAGGCCGGCCCCCGACATTATCGTCACGGCCACCAAGACCGGCGATGTGATTCGGACCTTGCCCCTGTCCGCCCATATCGTGTCATCGGCCGATCTCGCCCGCGCAGGACCGGTGCCGACGACTGCCGCCATTGCCATGCTTCAGGATGGGCTTGTCTTCTCCAATCTTGGCCCGGGGCGGAACAAGGCGTTTCTGCGGGGCATTTCCGACAGCCCGTTCAATGGGGTGACCCAATCCACCGTTGCTATCGAGATTGAGGATGCGCGCGTGACGTTCAACGCGCCGGACCCGGATCTGCGGCTCGTCGATATTGAGCGCGTCGAGCTTCTTGAGGGGCCGCAGGGCCCCATGCATGGCACGGGGGCATTGGGGGGCGTTTATCGGATCGTGCCGCGATCCGCTCTGACCGATGTGCGTGAGGCGACGTCTGCAGTCGGCGTGGAGGCGGTGGCGCATGGCGGCGTCGGCGCGAGTGCGAGCGCGATGGCCAATCTGCCGCTGGAGCAGGATCGGGTCGGCCTGCGGCTTGTCGTCTATGGCGCGGCCGAACCGGGCTGGATCGAACGGGAGGGCGGCGGCGGGCATGACAGCAACGCCACCCGATTGTCGGGCGGGCGGGCCACCCTGCGCTGGGCGCCGGATGCACAGTGGACCGTCGATGTGTCGGGCATCATCCAGATGCTCCACGTCCGCGACAGCCAATATGTCGACGCCGCACAACCCGCGTTTGAGCGGCGCGGCGCGCTTGCTGAGCCGCACGACAATGACTTCATGAACGGCCGCCTTGTCGTCAATGGCAGGCTGGGGGGGGCAGACCTCATCTCGACGACAAGCTGGACCTCCCACGAAGTCGACAGCGTGCTGGATGCCAGTGCTGCGGCAGATCTTTTCGGCCAGACGGGTCCGCTGCTGTTTGACGACCGGCGGCAATATGACGTGCGCAGCCAGGAAGTGCGTCTGTCCGGCGGGCACGGTCTGCGATGGATCGGCGGCCTTTCCTACCTGCGGGCGCAAACGCAGCTGGACGCCACTGTCTCTCCTCTTCAGGGTGCGGATGTTCCGGTGGGCCGCCTGCGCCAGAAGAATGCGGAGATGGCGGCGTTCGGCCAGCTGTCTGTCCCGCTGTGGCCGTCCGTGCGGCTGGACATGGGGACGCGTCTGTTCCGTACCGTGACCGAAGATGAAGTGGCCTCGGGCACGGCGCCCGTCCGCCGGTCAACGCGTCGGACGAATTTCAGCCCCAGCGCGTCTCTCGGATGGACGCTCAGCGACACCAGTTTCGTCTACGCGCGCTTTGCCAGCGCCTATCGCCCCGCCGGGCTCAGCCCTTTCGCGCCACCGGGCGAAGAGGATTTTGAATCGGACGAGCTTCAGTCCGCTGAACTTGGTGGCCGCTTCCGGTCGTCAGATGATCGCCTGCACCTGAACGCCACCGCCTATTTCGCCAACTGGTCGCATATTCAGTCGGACTATCTTTTGCCCAATGGCCTGGTTGCGACGCGAAACAGCGGCACGGGGCGGGTTTATGGCCTGGAAACCGACATGAGCTGGAGCAACGGGTCGCTCCAGCTCGGGTCCGGCCTCAACCTTCAGCATGCGCGGCTGGAAACGCCTGAGCCGGGTCTGCTGCTGCCCGGCGACCCGTCTCTTCCGATTGTGCCGTCGGTCAAGGCGCACCTGAGTGCGGGCGTGTCCGGCGCTCTGGGCCGGGGCAGCTATCGTCTGGCCAGCCAGCTGTCTTATGTGGGGCCGACGCGGTTGAGCCTTGATCCGGCGCTGAACCGCCGCATCGACGGCCGCACCATGCTGGATCTGGGGGCGAGCTATGCCTTGGGCAATTGGTCGCTTGGAGTGCGCATCGACAATGTTCTCAATGCCCGCCAGGACAGCTTTGGGTATGGCAATCCGTTCACCATCCGGACCACGCGCCAGATCACCCCGCAAAAGCCAAGATTGATCTCACTGACCGTCACGACATCCTGGTAAGGCCGGCGCGTCCTTGGCGCCTTCCTGCGCGCGGCCTCATGGCCTTGCCCGTGCCGCGGACGAAGTGGTCTTTGCCGAAATCGAGAACTGGCAGGCCGTGTTCGGCGGGAAGCAGATCACGGTCCCGGTCCAACCGGCAACGATCCGGACCGCGCGCCGGGTGGAGGCGGTCGATGGCAACGCCTTGCGGCCTGCAGGGTGCGTCGCTACTCAAGCGAGCTTGTAGATCTCCTTGGTCGGGAACCCTTTGGACAAGCGCGACATCTTTTCCTTTCTTGCGGATCAATCTGCAAATGGAAGGCGTACGGCGCTTGTCTCTCTGGTCGGCGCCTCCGGCTCGTCGATGCGCGAACCCGGGGCGCATATGGCCGTTGCCGAAGACGGCGCTTTCGTCGGGTCCCTGTCGGGGGGATGCATCGAACGCGCGGTGATTGCCGAAGCGCGCGAGGCGATCGCAGCGGCGATGCCCCGGGTCACCCGGTTCGGGGCGGGATCGCGCTATATTGATATCCGCCTGCCCTGTGGTGGTGGGGTCGATCTGCATTTTCAGCCACTGCAGGATGATGCGCTGGCGCGGCAGGCGCTCTGCGCGATCGAGGCCCGGCAGCCTTTCGCCTTGGATTTGTCGACCGATGCGCGTGCGCCCCGCTTCGTTCCCGAATGGCAGCCGACGGGCTGGCACGCATCGCAAGGCCTTGCGACCATCGGGCATTGGCCGAACCCGCGTCTGCTGATCGTGGGGCACGGTGCGGCCCTTGCGAGGCTGGCCTGGCAAGGGCGTGCCTGGGGTGCCGCGATAGCGCTCATTACGCCCGACACGGCTCTTGCAGCGCAGCTGTCTCAGGAAGGGTTTGACGCAGCCGTCATCGGATTTCCGCGCGAAACGGGACCGCTCGTCAGCGACGCATGGACGGCTGTGGTTTTTCTGTTCCATGATCATGAGTGGGAACCCGCCCTGATCGCGCACGCCCTGCAACAGCCCCATTTCTTCATTGGCGCGATGGGCAGCCGGCGGGCACATGCGGCCCGATGCGAGGCGCTTCGCCGGCTCGGGATATCAGACGCTCAGATTGCCAGCCTGTCGGCGCCGGTTGGTCTGTTCCATTCTGTGCGCGATCCCGCAACACTGGCTGTGTCCATCCTCGCTGAAGTGGCCGACCGGTTTCGCACGCATGCCGCATTTGCTACCCAGATACCCGCCCCCGCAATTTCCCAGATCCGGCAGATAGGATGAGGCAATGATCCAGACGACAGTGAACGGCAAACCGCTGCAGATTGAGGTGGACCCCGCGACGCCCATTCTTTGGGTGTTGCGCGAACAGCTTGGGCTGACGGGCACCAAGTTCGGCTGCGGTGTGGCCCAGTGCGGCGCCTGCACGGCGCATCTGGACGGGCAGCCCATCCGTTCTTGCTCGACGCCAATTTCGGATGCGGACGGTCGCCAGATCACGACGATTGAAGGTCTGGCCGGGCCGGACGGGGCGCTGCACCCCCTACAGCAAGCCTGGATTGACGCGCAGGTGCCGCAATGTGGTTATTGCCAGTCGGGTCAGCTGATGAGCGCGGCAGCCCTGCTGCGGGACACCCCGCAGCCCAGCGATGCGCAGATCGATGCGGCGATGTCGGGCAATATCTGTCGGTGCGGCACCTATGGCCGGATCCGGTCGGCGATCAAGGCTGCGGCCTCTGGAACGGAGCGCTAAGCCATGAACAAGTGGACAAGACGCGGCTTTATCGGCGCGGGCGTGCTCACGGGCGGCGCGCTTGTGGTGGGCGTCGCGGTGCGCCCTGGCAATCCGGTGGACAAGCTCCGTGCGGACGTCGCAGGGGGCGCAGGCGAGCAATTGGTCAATGCCTGGGTGAAGATTGACCGGGACAACAGCGTCACGGCCATCGTGCCGCATTGCGAGATGGGGCAGGGTGCGCACACCACCCTCGCGCAGATGCTGGCCGACGAACTGGATGCCGATTGGGCCAAGGTGTCTGTGATGCAGGCACCGGCGGATGGCTTCTACGTGGTTCCCGATGCCGCACGCGCCTTTGTCGCGGCCTGGTCGGTGGACGCCCCTGAATGGATTGAGCCGACCTACAACGGACTGTTCACGCAAATCGCGCGGCTGGGTGATGTCCTGATTACGGGCGGCAGCTCTTCGGTGCGATCGACGGGTCAGCACACCATGCGGATTGCGGGCGCTGCCGCCCGTCAGATGCTGATGGCCGCCGCCGCCGCGCGGTGGAATGTGCCCGTTGGCGAAATCGTGGCCGAGAATTCGACGTTGCTGCACAAAGCCACAAACAAGCGCGGCACCTATGGGGAATTCGCCGAGGCGGCGGCGCATGAGCCGATGCCGCAGACGCCGCCGCTCAAGGATGTGTCGCAGTTCAAGCTGATGGGCAAAGGCCTGCAGCGGCTTGATATTCCGGCCAAGGTCAACGGGAGTGCGGACTTTGGCATCGACGCCAGGATCGCCGGACAGCCGCTGAAATATGTTGCCGTGAAAGCACCGCCCGTCCCGGGGTCCAAAGTGGAGGCCATCAACACGGCCACCGCCAAGACCATGCCGGGCGTGCGCAAGATCCTCAACATGGGGGATTTCGTAGCCGTTGTTGCCGATGGCTATTGGCAAGCGCAACAGGCCCTGACCATGGTCGAGCCGCGCTATTCGCGCACCGATGGCGACACGATCGACAGCGCAAAACTGTCGGCCAGCTTCGCCAAAGCGCTCGACGCGGCGGGTGAAGCGGGCGGCAAATCGCTGGCGAAGGAAGGCGATGCGCCCGCCGCGTTGGCGAAAGCCGCCAAAAAGGTGGTCGCGGAATATAAGGTTCCCTTCGTGGCCCATGCCGCGATGGAGCCGATCAACTGCACCGCCTGGGTGCATGATGGCAAATGCGAGATCTGGACGAGCACCCAGGTGCCGCTGATGGCGGGATCCGCCGTGGCCAAGGCTCTGGAGCTGAGCAGCGACGATGTGACGATCAACCAGCTGTATCTGGGCGGTGCCTTCGGTCGACGGCTGGAAACCGATTATCCGGTGCAGGCTGCGCGGGTCGCCAAGGAGGCGGGCACGCCGATCAAGATGATCTGGTCGCGCGAAGAGGACATTCGGCAGGACTTTTATCGCCCCGCCGACACCAGCCGTTTTTCCGCCGGCCTTGACGCCAGCGGCAAGCCGGTCAGCTGGAACAATGTCTTTACGCAGCTCAACGATCCGCCAGGGTCCTGGGATGTCGCGCATTACGATATTCCCAACCGATCCATCCGCCATGCCGAAGCCAGCATGCACCTGCGCTTTGGCAGTCTGCGGTCGGTTGATCACAGCCAGCAGGGCTTTTTCATCGAGAGCTTCATGGACGAACTGGCCCATGCGGCCGGGCAGGACCCGTTTGAGTATCGTCGCGCGCTGTTGCGCCAGTCGCCCCGGCACAAGGCCGTGCTGGAGAAGGTCGCGCAGATGGCTGGCTGGGGCACCGCTTTGCCGCCGGAGACCGGGCGCGGCATCGCTCTGGTCAAGTCGTTCGGCACGATTGTTGCCGAGGTGGCCGAAGTGACGATAAAGGACGGTCGCCCGCGCGTGGCGAAGGTCTGGTGCTGCGCAGATGCCGGCTATGTCATGAACCCTGACGGGTTTGCCGCGCAGATGGAAGGCGGCATCATTTATGGTCTGACCACCGCCCTCTATAGCGGGATTACGCTGAAGGACGGCGGGGTCGTGCAGAGCAATTTCCACGATTACCAGATGGTCCGCATGGAGGAAGCGCCCGAGATCAAGGTCGACTTCATCAATGCGGACAGCAAAGCGCTGGGCGGCGCCGGGGAACCGGGCCTGCCACCGATTGCGCCAGCCGTTGCCAATGCGATCTTTGCGGCCACGGGCAAACGCATCCGGGAACTGCCCATAGCGCAACACTTTACCTGAGGATGCCGGGTCTGCGCCGGGTTCCAGCGCCCGCATTTGACACCGGCGCCCGGGCATGAGCGGCCTTGCCGTGGCGCTGCTGGCGGCCGGGCGCTCAGCGCGGTTTGGCGAAGGGGATAAGCTCGCCGCGCCATTTCGGGGCAAGCCGCTCGGGCTGCACGCGGCGCACGCGCTGACCGGTCTCGACGTTGCCGACCGCTGGGTGATTGTGCGCAGCGAAGACCATCTGTGCCTGTCGGGCTGGATGGCCGCCGGTTTTGAACCTTTGGTCAATGCGCAGGCCGCCGCAGGCATGGGGACGTCTCTCAGCTGCGCCGCTGTGCGCGCCATGCAGAGCGGCGCCCACGGCCTGATGGTCTGTCTGGCGGACATGCCCTTGGTGCCCGCTTTACATTTTGAGGCGCTGGTCGAGGCGTGGACACAGCATGGCGGACACGTCACCTCGCAAGATGGCCCGCTCCTCTCTCCCCCGGCCATTTTCTCTCGCGCGCAGTTTCCCGCGCTTGCCCGTCTGGCCGGCGATCAGGGTGCCCGGGCTCTTCTGGAAAGCGCCCACCGCGTCACCAGCCCTCCGGGTGCGCTTGTCGATGTGGATGATCAAGAAACGCTGTTGCGGCTTTCCAGCTGATCCGCAGTGCGGGAATGGCCCTCTAGGCCGGGTCAGCTCGTGGCCACGATACCCTGTTCCTGAAGCAGCGCGGGAATGCGGGATTTGAGCTGAAAGAAGCCTTTTGCGCAGAACGGCCATGCCAGCCGATCCCAGCGGCGCAGATGTTCGGCAAAAGCGATGCCTTGATCCGCAAGCGGCTTGCGGATGTCGCGCAAACCGTCTGCCACCGGCCCGGCGGGGGCAAAGCCGGTGACGATTTGCGCGCAGCCAAGATCGCGGGCGATGGCAGCGAGTTCGCCGCGTCCTGCCTCTTTGCATGGGACGCCCGGCCAGCGCTGCGCGGCCCGGCGTGCGGCATCAGCCAGTGCCGTATGATCTGCATCGGACAGGGCCAGGTCACGGACAGTGACGATCCCACGGACGTCCTCAAGATCAAGCTGCGTTTCCAGCGACAGGTCTTCGCATGTCAAAAGAATGAGACTCGGTGCTTTGCCGTCGGGATGCAGAGGGTCGCGCAGTTCGCTCAGATCAGGCGGCGTCCCGGCGGACGGGATGACCGCACGGGTGGCCAGACGGTTGGCCGTCAGCGCGCCGTCCGTCATGTTGGCGATCCGCGCTGCATCGGCGAGGTACGCCTTGCCTGCCGTGTGCAGTCCGGCAACCCAGCGCCAGCTCAGCGTGTTTGAGGCAGGGTCGGCATCCACCAGATGTGCGAACATCCAGTCCGCGCCCAATTGCCAGGGCAGGCCAAGGGTGAAGATCCAGATCGACGCCACCTGCATTCGGGCCCAGTTGTGAAGATAGCCGGTCCTGCTCAGCTCGTCCGCCCAGTGGTCGAATGCATGGATGCCCGTCGCCCCGCCGATAGCGGCACGATATCGCGCGGCGGTTGGCGCATCCGTCTCCAGCCGGGTTCTTGCCGTCAGGATTTCGTCCTGGACCTGCGGCCAGAGCTCCCGGTGGCGTTCGAGCCAGCCCTTCCAGTAGGTCCGCCAGAAGACTTCGGCGATGTACGTCTCCACGGTCGCATAGGGGTGGACGGCCAGCACCGCACGCACGACCTCTTCCTCGCTGATCAGCCGCCGCCGCAACGCCGCCGACAGCCGCGAGACGCCTGCGTGAACGCCTGCCGCATCAACATGATTTCTGCGCGCGCCATAGGACTCCGCCGCGCCCGCGACAAAGTCATCCAGCCGCTTCAGTGCGTCCGCACGCGTCAGGGGGAAGTGCGCTGCTTCCATCTAGGATTGGGCCAGGGATGTTGCGACCATGTCCCGAAGCGGCAGCCGCGCCTCCATCCGCACGGCAAGCATCGCCGTGCCGCTGACCTTGCGCTGCACGAACAGCGTCTCAGCCGGCGGAATGTGCCAGGCCGCACGGTCTGTCGCGATCGTCTCGGCGTGATGGCGCACGCGTTCGACAAAGCTGCGGTCCGCAAAGTCGAACAAGGTGGGCTTGCCGAGATGATCGAGCAGGACATCGATCATGTCGTTGATGGCCCGGCCATGCCGCTGCAGGATGCCCGGCGTGACGAAGCCGACCGCCACCAGCGCGTCGCAAAGGGCCTGCCGGTCCTCTGCCAGACCCGCTGCCATGAGGCGGCGATAGGCATCGGCTGTCTCTTTGGGAACAGCGCGCGCTGCGCCGAAATCCAGCAGGACGATGCGGCCGGTATCCGCCTGCCAGCGAAAGTTCGCAAAGTTGGGATCGGTCTGCATATGGCCGAATTCGAACAATTCGCGCAGAACCAGCCCGAGCAGCGCCTTCATCGCCGCATCTCGGGTCGGGCGGGGCGCCTGCTTCAGCGTCTCAATGGGACTGCCGGGAATGAAATCCATCGCCAGCACAGTCCTGCTGGAAAGGTCTTCGACCGGCGCGGGCAGGACAAAGGCCGGATCATCTGCCAGCAGGGCCCCGTATCGCTGCATCTGCGCAGCTTCGCGCAGATAATCCGCCTCTTCGTGCAGCTGCCGCTTCGCCTCGGACAGCAGCGGCGCGATGTCGAGTGTCGCGGGCAGGAGGCGCGACATGCGCAGGAGCGTTGCGACATTGTCCACGTCGGCATCGATGCTGGCGGCGACGCCCGGATACTGGACCTTGATCGCCAAAAGGCGGCCATCGGGCAGGGTGGCGCGGTGGACCTGACCAATGGACGCCGCGGCAATCGGCGTTGCATCAAAACGGGTAAAGGTTCGCCGCCAGTCGCGGCCCCATTCGGCCGACAGCACCCGATTGAGCTGGGCCGGCGGCATGAAGTGTGCGGAATCCCGCAGCCGGGCCATGATTGCGGTCAGTTCGGCCGGCAGGACGTCACCGGCATCAAGGGAGATCATCTGTCCCAGCTTCATGGCTGCGCCGCGCAGGCGCGACAGCTGTTCGGTCACCCGAAGCGCATTGCCGGGCGTCAGCAGAAGGTCGGACATGTGTGGCCGCTCGCCGCTAGCGAGGCGCCGCGCGCCCTCGGCGATCATGCCCCCGGCAATACCGCCCGCCAGCTGACCGAACGAAGCGAGCCGCGACAGGCGCGCCGCAGGCACCTTGCGATAGCGGGAACTGCTCAACGGAAATATCCCTGCAGACGCGGCCTGATCGAAAGGAAGCGGAGATAGGCCCATTCCAGAAGCGCAGCGACCCCAGGCAGGCGGGCGGCGAGCCCCAAAGGGCGGAGCAGAGGGATGGCCCGCCACATGGCCGCAAATGCGGCCGCACCCGAAAGCATCACGCCGTCTTCCCGCGCGTGAAACCGTGCCAGCATGATCTCGGGTGCGAGCGGACACGCTTCGCTCTCGACCAGGTCGATAAAGTGAATCCGCCCCGCGCGATCCAAACGGCGCATGAAGGCGATTTCGCGACGGCACAGCGGACAGCCGCCATCGAACCAGACCTCAACCAGGGCCATCGATCCAGAGCTCTGGTCGCGCTTAATCGGAAATCTCCATTCTCATACCGACGCGCTTTTCATGCCTCAGGCCTGAGGGCTACCTGTCTTCCGGGACGTGTTCTGGAGCAGGCGGGATCCGAACCTCAGGCCGGTGTCGCATGGACGTCCGTGCCGCGCCGATGCAAACTCAAATGTCGTGATGTAAGTTGAACGGATCATCACTGAAGACCGGTCTTCGCCGTCGGCTACCCCTGCAACCCAAGCATTTGTGTTGCACATGAATCGCGCACGGCGTGCTGGGTAGCCTGCCTGGACGGGCTGATCCTCGCGGGCTTTGGGTGTCGTGACGATCGCATCGAGGCCATCGTCTAGGGTTTTGTGCGCCACGTGCTCGCGGCCAGACAGGCGGTCATGGTGTCCGGCAACAAGCAATAGCACCCAAGATTTGGGTCGAAGTATATGTCGGACGTGCCCAAGAAAATGACATCGACGTCCCAACATCTCTGCCAGCGACAGGCGGAGAGCGGCTGACTCAGCGCTTGGGGTTCGGCCGGTGCCCGAAGCTGACAACGCGGGTCATCTCCCAGCCAGTGCGCGTCTTTCGCCAGATCATGAGGAACTTGGCGATCCCCTCGCACTCTCCGGAAGTGAGCTCGCAAAAGCGGTGCTCGCCTTCTTCTACGGCGCCGAAATCCTTGATCGGGTAAACACGCAAGCTGCCCTCAATTAGTTCGCGTCGTACTTTGCCGCAAATCCACTTTTTGGTGTTGGCGACCACGGAAGCCCGGTCCCAGGTGGCGCCGCCTTTGTCGTGGTAGAACTCAACCCTGGGCGAAAAGAATGCGGCAAAGGTTTTAAGGTCGCAGCGGTTGTAGGCCTCGAAGACATCCTGATCGAGTTTGCCGATGACCTCGGCCAGCACGGGGTCGGTGCCATCGTCCTGGGCAGCTGCGGGTGCGCAGGTCAATGCAGAGAGGGATAAAGCGGCAAGCATGGCCGCAATCTTCTGTTCGTTGAGGTGACGCATGGTTCCAGTTCCCCTGCTCAATCCATTTGACCGCGCAAGAAGCGCAGAAAGGCCGGATCGGTTCCTGCCAATTCGAGGACTGGCAACACAATCTTGTATCCGACGTCGCTGTTTGTGAGGATCACCACGCCGTCCCGCGTCGTCTGGTTCAAATAGACGAACGTGAATACGCCTTCGTCTTTGCCGGTGTGCATCACGATCTTCTCTTGCGGAAACTCCATGAGCTGCCATCCGAGACCAAAGCCGACATGGGGTGGGCATGTTTCCGCGTGACGACCCTGACACGCGATGTTCATGAGGCTAACCTGCGACGACCAGCGCTGCTTTGCGATTTCTTCAGACAATCCTTTGTCTTGAAGGACCGCCAACATGAAGCGGGCATAGTCGCGAGGAGTCGTATAAACGAGGTCGGCCGCGTTTGCTTTGTCTGTGATGACTGGCTTCAGCTGTTTGCCTTCTGCGTCATGCGGCAAGGCAACACGTCCCGCGAACCAAGCCTGCCGCACATAACTCGTGTCCTTCATGCCAAGCGGCGCAAAAACATATCGAACGGCAAGCTTGTCGAGCGGCGCCCGAGCGCGGCGTTCGACGAAGCGGGCCACGTATTGAAAACCCTCGCCGGAATAGGACCAGGCGCCGCCCGGATCCTGTATGAACTTAAGCCCGCTTTTGGGTCGCCAGTTGGGCAGACCCGTCCTGTGGGTCAAAGCGAGGCGCGGTGTGAGAAGGCGGTGACGCGGGTCGTTCACAAGATCTGGGTCCACCCATTCACCGTCCATGTTTTCGTCCAGCGATAGCTTACCCAAAGACGCGAGGCGCAAAACCAACTGCGCCGTCAGTGGTTTCGTCAAAGAGGCGATGTTGTAGAGAGATGATGGGCTCGCAGGCGTGCCATCGCCTTGGTCACCCATTGCCTCGACGCGCACCACGCGGCCATTCTTGATTTGAGCGAAGGAGACGCTCGGGATCCGCTCCGCCTTCATCAATATGCGCAGATTAGCGGACGGACTATGTGCGGACTCCGTGGCGGGCGCGTTTTGCGCAGACGCTGGAACGGCTGCTATCAAGCCGAACATGGCAGTGAAGGATATGAAAGGCTTCACTACATCAACTCCTCTTGGGCGGCTTTGAAGGTTAGCGGTCGCTTTGACAAAGACAACGGCTCAAAAGGAATTTGCAAGGCCTGACCTAGCAACCTCAATCCATCGTCGGCAATTGCGAGATTCCGCCCGGATATCGAGGCGCCGCGTTCCCATTCCCTTCGCCGGCATCCGACCAATTGCAATGATATGGATCATTGGCAGATCGCATCTTGGTTCCTTCGGCACTGCGAAGAGACCCAAACCGTCCTCAACGCGCAGCCTCAAATCAGTGCATAGGAGCTGACGGAGAGAGCCAAGGAATGCCATCCCAGCTCTCTCGCAAAGGACCGCCTTCAATAACGACCTATCCAGTCCAGGCGACAGAAACATTGGGTTTCTTAAGTTGGAATTCGCGGAAGGGTCGTCTTCCTAAGGTGCTCACATCATCCATATGGATGATGAACGGGACGGACGCGTGGCATATGCCTCCAAAAATAGACTATACGGAGGAGAGACGATGTCGTTCACACTCAAGCCCCTGTCAAAGCCGATTGGCCGGGAAGTCACTGGCCTCGACATCCAGCGCGAAATCCCCGCAGAGACCGCAACCGCCTTGCATGCGGCCTGGCTGGAGCACGGGTTTCTGCTCTTTAGCGGTATGGGCACATCGCCCGAAGTCCAGCTTCGCCTGAGCCGCTGCTTCGGGGAGCTTGAACCGCACTCCATTCCTGTCTTCCGGCATCCCGACTATCCGGAGCTGATCCTTCTGACGAATGAAGGCGGCCCGACAGGTCCGATCTATGATTTTGGCGGCCAGCAAATTCACGGGCGGATCCCGTGGCACGCAGATGGCGCTTATTTGCCGACACCCAATTCCGGCGCGCTCCTGCGCATGGTACGCAAGACGCAGGATGGCGGTCAGACCGGCTGGCTTGACCTCGCGCTTGCCTATGATGAACTCGACGCCGCGACCAAGAAGGAAATTGATGGGCTGGAAGCTGTCTATCTCTTCCGCGCAGGCCTTGAGGAAATGAGGTTCAACAAGCCTGGCGGAACGCGGGTGTCTCCGCGCAAGGAGACCTATCCCCATTTCCCACCTGTGCTGAACCCGCTGGTCTGGGAGCATCCTGAAACGGGACGCAAGGTGTTGAATGTCTCCACCCTCAATATCGATCACATCCACGGGATGGACGCCGCCAGAGGCGATGCCCTGATCGAACGACTGGTTGCGCATATCCTGCAACCTCGGTTCCAGTACATGCACGAGTGGGAGACCAATGACATGGTCGTCTGGGACAACCGCCGCACGCTGCACGCAGCGCTTGGCCATCCGGTCGACCAGATCCGCGTCATTCACAGGACGACCATCAAGGGCACTGTCGCGATGGGCCGGGTTCTTGAGGAGATGGCGGCATGATCAGCTTTGACGTTGTCATTCGCGGGGGAAAGGTCGTCGATGGCACCGGTGCTGCGCCATTCGATGCCGATATCGGCATCGTGGGTGGAAAGATCGCAGCCGTGGCTCCCGGTCTTTCCCGGGGTGCGGAGGAAATCGATGCGTCAGGCAAGATTGTCACGCCCGGTTTCGTTGACATCCATACGCATTATGACGGGCAGGTCACCTGGGAAAACCGCCTGACTCCGTCGAGCTACCACGGCGTGACAACTGCCGTGATCGGCAACTGTGGGGTCGGCTTCGCCCCTTGCCGCCCTGAAGACCGCGATGCGCTGATACGGCTCATGGAAGGGGTGGAAGACATCCCCTATCCTGTCCTGACCGAAGGGCTGAAGTGGAACTGGACGAGTTTTCCGGACTTCCTCGACCTCATCGCGTCGCGATCCTACGATATGGACATTGCCGCCTTCGTCCCCCACGCCGCACTGCGCGTCTATGTCATGGGAGATCGCGGCGCGAACCGTGAGCCGGCAACCAAGAGCGACATTGCAGAAATGTGCCGTCTTCTGGGTGAGGCGCTTGATGCCGGGGCGCTGGGCATCGCGACCTCCCGTACGATCTTCCACCGATCAAGCGACGGCCGGTCGATCCCGACGCTGGATGCCAGCGATGGCGAACTGATCGCGTTTGCGAACGTTTTGCGTGAAAAGTCGAAAGGCGTGTTCCAGATCGTCGAGGACATCCACATGCCCGGCGGATCACTTGATGCAATGCGGGCTATTGCGGCGGCGGCCGGACGACCCCTTACCTTCTCGATCGGCGCTGGCAATACGGGCCCCTATGTCTGGCCGGACCTTCTGCAGCAGTTGGAGGCCGCCAATGCCGAAGGGCTGGTCATGAAGGGGCAGTTGATGCCGCGTGCCATCGGCATGATCCTCGGCTTTGAACTGACACTCAACCCATTCTACACGACCGCCACCTATCGGGCGCTGGCGGCGTTGCCTCTGGTCGAACGCCTTGCGGAGTTGCGCAAACCCGAAGTCCGGGCCGCCATCCTTGCAGAGCCTGTCGATCCGGACCCGGCTCTTGTTCTCGGCCGGATGGTGCGCGATTTCGAGACGATGTTCGTGCTCGGCACGCCGCCCAACTATGAGCAGCCGAAGGAGCGGAGCCTCGCCTCCATGGCGCGCGCCAAGGGCTGCTCGCCCGAAGAACTGTCTTATGACATCATGATCGACGGCAAAGATGGGGGGAAGCTCTATCTCGCCATGGCCAACTTTTCAGACGGCAGCCTCGACGCGGTGGGCCAGATGCTTGACCACCCGGATATCGTGCTCGGACTGGGAGACGGCGGCGCCCATGTCGGCACCATCTGCGACGCCAGCTATTCGACTTTTGCCCTGATGCACTGGGCGCGTGACCGGAGGCAGGGGCGAAAGACCGTGCAGGACATCGTGCACCGGATGACGGGCGCAACGGCCGACATCATTGGTCTGTCTGACCGCGGCCGGATCGCCTGCGGACTGCGCGCAGATATAAACGTGATCGACCTTGAGCGTCTTTCCCTTGATGAACCCGAGGTTCATTACACATTGCCTTCGGGTGGACGGCGCCTCATCCAGCGGGCGCATGGTTATGAAGCGACGCTCGTCGCCGGCGCCATCGTGAGCCGCAATGATGAACCGAGCGGGCGTCTGCCAGGCCGGCTTGTCCGAATCTAGTCAGGCAGCCTGCCTGACCCGGCGTGGCTGGCAACCGAGCTCAGGAGCAGGCGCACCAGATCGCCCTGCCGGTTGACTCCGGTCTTGGCGAATACAGACTGCAACTGGGACCGTGCGGTGTTCCGGCTGATGCCAAGAAGCTGTGCGGCTTCGTCCAGCCCGTCGCCGTCTGCAAGCCGCGTCGCAAGGCGCGCTTCAGCGGGGCTCAGGCCAAACAGACGTTCGAGATCCCCGACCGGCAGCATCGCCGGTCGAGCAGGATCGCGCAGGATGAGCAGCGCAGTTCGCTTGAGCGGTGCACTGACAGGCCCATAAGGCGGACCCGGTCGAACAATCAGGGTAAGTGGATGCAGCCGCTCCGGATCAGCCAAAGCGAACGACGCATAAACGAGGGGATCCACAGTAGAAGATTGCAGCCGTGCCATTTCCGCTATTGCAGCACCAATTTGCTGCGTCATAGCCGGTGTGCCGGCGCGAAGTCGCCCATTGCTGCTCGTGAGCACTGAGCCGCGCGCGATCAGTTCATCTGCCACTGTGTTCGTGGTCACGATTGTCCCGTCTGCCTCGACAAGCAGCGTGCCGGTTCCACTCGTTTCGATGACATATTCGGCGATACGCCGCTTGCGCTCGGTTTCGCCGAGCAGTTCATAAAGGGGCAGAACACGCGCGAGCGTTCCCGACAGGCGATCGAGAAGCCGGATGGCGCCGGGCTGCGCTGCTGCCGATGTCTGAACGACCAGCCAGCTGCTGCGGGATGCCGACAAATGGACCCGAAGGGCACAGGCGCCGCCAAAACCAAAGTCGGCAGCGACGGTAACGCCAGTCGGAAGCGTCCGGAGCTTCGCCCAATCGATGGAACCGGAAATACGTTCAGCTACTGCGGGGTCAGGTGCCACGATGGCGGTCATGTCCGCTGAGGGCTGCGCCCCTTCCATGACAATAAAGGCGTCGCCTCCGCCGAATTGTCTGGATAGCTCAGTTAAGAACCTCGCCCATATGGGCCGATCCGACAGGCCATCGAAAAGCAATTGCTCCATGATGCTGGCCGATTGCGCATCCCAGTTATGCGAAGGGTTCGGCGTGGCGGACATAGCGCCTGACTAGGCTGCCCGCGCACAACCGACAACGTCCTATGTTGGGAAGCAGCAGCGGCAACAGGCCAGCAGGTCTCTTTGCGCCGATCCTGATCGGCGCTGATGTCTTTTTGATCCAGATGGCT
>RKSN01000004.1 GCA_005518185.1 Chakrabartia godavariana
ACCGCTGTTTCGCCCGTCGCAGCGACTACATGAGTGATGGGGGGCTGGCTTCGGCCCAATGGGAGGCGGCAGCGCCGCCTCCCGGGCTCGGGTTTAGAGGAAGAGGACTTCCTCGGCGACGATCTCGACCGCGTAGCGTTCGACGCCCTCGCGGTCGGTCCACTTCGAGTAGTGGAGGCGGCCCTGCACCTCGACCAGGTCACCCTTCTTCTTGTGCTTGGCGACCGAGGTGCCGAGGCCGTTGAAGGCGGTGACGCGGTGGAATTCAGCGAGGGTCTCGGTGTAGCCGGCCTCGTTCTTGACCGTCTTGCCATCGACCAGCTTGGGGCGATCGGTGACGAGGGTGAACGAAGTGATCGCGGTCTCGCCGGCGTGGCGGGTTTCAGGAGCGGCGGCGATGCGGCCGATCAGGATGACGAGGTTCTTCATGGGGTATCTCCGTGGCTTGAACTCGGCGGAACCGCCCGCCGATGAACACCACAGGCAGGGCCAAAGGCCCGGGCCCGCACCGAACGTCATGTGAGGGGAACCCAAAAGCGAGGAGTGGTGCGGTAAGCCCGAAGGGCTTCACGGTCCGCTGCTTTTGGGTTGCGGCCAGGGACTGGCCCTGCAGGGTTCATCGGCAAACGAAGGGCGGTTTCGTTAGGTCAGGCTCGCGGATCCCTGCAAAGGAAAGAACCGTCAAACTCGGCCATTTCGGCAGGACCTGCTCCTACCCGCCAGCGCCCGCGCCAGCGAGCGTTGTCTCCCTCGCCCCGCACCATGCCGGTTAGAGACGCCTGGGGTCACACGAGGCCGCACCTAGCCCCTCCCCGTCCCGCGTCACGCGCTACGGTCTGGCGACCCGTCCATTGCAAAAGGTGGCGCCCGCAGGCGGGTAAGGCTCGCCCCCTCGATAGTGATGCCTAGCGCCAGGGCCGCGCGAGGCCTTGCGCGACCAGATAGTCGCCGGCGTCGACGCCGTTCACCGAGACCGTGGCGAGCGTCCGCCCATAGGGGTCGGTGCCAAGCCGCGTGATCATGACCTGCCCGCGCGACAGCAGCCGCGTCAGGGCAGCGCGCGAGGCTTCGCCCGCGGCAAAGTCACACCATGCGTAAGAGCGCCGTCGGTCCTGGCACTTGGGGCTGTCCGGCAATTCGGGCGCATCGATGCTGGCAATGCGGACCCGCTCTCGGCCGCAGCGGATCGTGTCGCCATCGTGGACGGAAGGAGCGAGGCAAAGCGCGGCGGCAGCAAGGAGGATCGGCATGAGGCGGAACCTAGCGCCCTCGCCCGCCTGCGCCAACCAGCCTTGCCACATCTCCCCCCTGGCCCCGATCGTCACCCGAAGGGCCGGCATTCATGCCGGCGAGCTTGGGTGGGCGGCGGTGCGACAGCGCCGACGCTCCGCCCTAGCAAGTAGAGCGGGTCGCCGCGGTGCCCGCGTGGGGCGCGGGTGTCGGGGTGCCCCCTTCCCTCCTCACCTCGCCACATCCCGGCAAAACCGTTATTAATGCGCTCCAATGCGACCTGTCCGGCCCAACTGCCGCAGGCAGAGCCGCCGAAGGGAAAGGATTCCGGCCCATGCCTGAACCACGGATGATGCCAAGCGCCCTGCAGGTGGCGCGCGCGATGGCGCAGGTCCTGCGCACGAAGCTAGGCGTGTTGGATACTGAAGAGATCACGCTCACCCGCGAGGAAGCCGCGCTGTGCCTCGGGCTTGCCGAAGGCGTGACCGAGACCCTGGAACGGGACGCACAGCAGGACCGGTGATCCGCCCCCGGGGTTCGGATCCTACCGGACGTTGAGCCCCAGTTCGCCGAGCAATTGCCCAGCCTGCTCGCGCGAGATCGTCGCTCCGCGAAACAGCCCGGCATCGACCAGGCGCAGCCCGCCAAGGTCGGCCCCGCGCAGGTCAGAGCCCTCGAACCGCGAACCAGCCACCATTGCCTCGCGCAGCGAGCAGTCCTCGAACACCGTCATGCGGAAATCGCCCTTGCGCAGATCGGCACCGGACAGATCGACCCGGCGCAGGCTCTCCTTGCGGAACGAGAAGCCGGGCAGCTTGGCAGAGACCAGCAGCACTTCCTCGAAGTGGATGTGCATGGCGCGCGCCTCGGTGAAATCGGCGCCGGTCAGCTTGGATCCGATGAAGCGGGTCGAGGTCAGAGTGGCCCGGCGCATCGCGCAATTGTTCCAGTCGCCGCCGACGAACTCGGCTTCGCTGAGGTTCGCGCCAGAGAAATTGGCGAAGGGGCCGCGGCAGCCCTGCCAGACCGTGCCCTTGAGCTTTGATCCTGTGAGATCGCTGCGCCGCAGGTTGCAGCGTTCGAAGCGCCAGCGACTGAGGTCGAGCCCGGAGAGGTCGGCCTCTTCAAGGTCGCAGTCGGTGAGTGTCTGCGGCCGACTGCCAATCAGGCGCTCGATGTCGCTGCGCGCCAGGGTGGCGCCTGCGATGGGCTGCGAAGCGAAGAGGTCGTCCATCCCAGGAGCGGTAGCGCGGCAAATGGTACCCCGCCAGTAAGCCGCGGACGGGCTCCACCGTTGCACAGCGACAGGCTCGAGGCGTCCGCTCGGCGGGCTTGCCGCACCCGCACGGCCAGCATAGACTGACCCATGCGCGCCCATCCGGGGCCGCGTCAGACGAAGGAGATGCGCGAGAGGTCGAACGGGCAGCGTCGATCGCGAGAAATTGGAGATACCCCAATGATCCAGCGATACCGTGTGCTCGGCCGCAGCGTGGCCGAAGGCGATGAACTTCAATCCGTGCTGCGCGAGGCCTACGAGCGCAAAAGCCCGGTCCATTGCGAGTGCCGCAAGGGAACCGAGCTCCCCCTCTACATCTCGCACCGCCAGAATGGCTACGTGCTCGCGCGCTGGCCGGGCTCGGGCGCGCGCCATGCAACGGCCTGCGATCACTACGAGGCGCCGGACTACCTCACCGGCATGGGCCAGGTGCGCGGGAGCGCGGTGCTTGACGATGAAGCCAGCGGCGAGACCTGCCTGAAGCTCGGCTTCCCGCTCTCGCGCGGGGCCGCCCGGCTCGCGCCCGCGGCGCTCACCAACGACAAGCCGACGGTAAAGTCCTCGGGTCAGAAGCTCTCGATGCGGGGGCTGCTGCACGTCCTCTGGGACCGGGCGGAGCTAACCCACTGGCATCCGAAGATGGCAGGCAAGCGGACATGGTTCGTGGTCCGCCGTGCGCTGCTCGAGGCCGCAGCAAGCTGCCGGGCGAAGCAGGAAGCCCTGCCCCACGTGCTGTTCGTGCCCGAGAGCTTCAAAATCGAGGAGAAGGAAGAGATCCGGGCCCGCCGCCGCGCGGCGCTTGCCCGGGTCTATGCCTCGCGCGATGAGATGATGGTCGTGGTGGGCGAGATCAAGGAGATCGTTCCCGCGCACGGCGCAGAAAGAATCGTCCTGCGCCATGTTGGCGACATGCCCTTCGTGATGGACCAGGACATGGCGCGGCGGTTTCATAGGCGGTTCGCGGGCGAACTCGCGTTGTGGCAGGCGCAGGATGGGCCGAACGGCAAGAGCGGTCACCTGGTTCTCGCCGGCTCGTTCGCGCGGCGGCGCGAGGGGACATTCGACCTCATCGAGGTCGCGCTGATGCCGGTGACGCCCGAGTGGCTGCCCTACGAGACCAGCGACGAGCGCTACCTTGTCGCCAAGGCGGTCGCGGAGAAGCGGCGCTTCGTGAAAGGCCTGCGCGTCAATCTCGACACCGACACGCCGATCGCCAGCCTGGTGCTCAAGGACACCGGCGAGGAAGCCAGCGCCATCCACATCCATGACCGCGACACCGAGGTGGCGGAGCCGCTCGAAGCGCTGCTCGCCGGGCAAGGCGTCGCGCACCTGCTGTGGAAGGAGGGCGAGCCGCTCCCGGCCCGCGTCAGCCGGCCGCCGCGGCGCAGCTGGGACGCGCAGTAGGCCGCCTGAGCGGGCTCAATCGTCCGATCTGGGCAGCGGCTTGGTCGGCAGCAGGTCGAGACGCCGGGGCGTGTCGCTCCCGGCGCGCAAGGCGTCGAGCCGCGCCGCGACCTCGCCCTCATGCTGGGTGATCTCGATCCGGTTCAGACCGACGATGGTCCAGACCGCAAGGTCAGGCCGCTCGGTCACGTGGACCGAGTAGGCGATGGGCAGCTTGTCGGGATAGAGCCAGAGCAGCAGCACCGGCAGCGCGGCGAGGTTGGGTTTGCCGCCCGGCGTAGCGAGCGTCATCACGCCACCCTCGCTGTCGTACCGGCAAGTGATCCCGAGCGGCTGCGGGTACCCGGCAAGGCCGAGGATCGTCTCGCGTGGCCGAGCGCCGAAGATCGCGTCGAGTTCGGCCGGGGACTCGGCTTCTGCATTCTCAGCCATTTCGGCAAGGAACAGTTCGACCGCGGCAAAGCGCGCGGCTTCCTCGCGGGTGCATGTAAGTTCGAAAGTGAGCGTGATCGAGGACATGGCAGTGGCTCTCGAGTTGCCGCGCGCCGACGCGTCCCGGTGCCAAGGCAAGGGATAGAACGGCCGGAAGACACGGAATTGAACGGGTCAGAGGACGAGGTGGCGCTCTACGTGGGCGCGTGTCCGCGACCTCTGGAGGTTGAAGACGGGGACGCCGTGGCTGGCGGCAATGCGCAGCGCCTGGCCGGTGCCGCCCGAGGCCTCGCCGTCGGCGGTCCAGCACAGCACGAATTCCGCAGGGCTATCGAGCGAGCAGCCCAAGACCTGAAACGCGTTTCGGGTGTGAAGCGCCTGGAAGAACGCCGAGAGCCCGGCAAAGGCCGGATGGTGCGCGGCAGCGATGGCACGCGCCCTGCCCCAGAGCTCGGCGCCGAGCGTCTCGGGATGGAACTCGCTTGCCGAACCGCGCCAACCCGCCGCCGGCAGGAAGATCTGCGCATCGCGACCGGCTCCGCGCTCGAACGCGCTGTCGGCGCCGATTGCATGGCCCGAGCGCAGCACATAGCCGCGCTTGGTGAGCGCGAAGGCAGCGCGGGTCATCAGGCTGAGGATCTCGGGCGGCGTCGCGCGCGCACCGATCCCGGCATAGAAGCGAGGCATGGGCTTGGACTCCAGACAAGAACGCCCAGCTCCAGCCCCCTCCCCTTATCCGCTGTCGGCGGCAGCGACCGTGGCAGGGCCGTAGGCGGCCAGCAGGTTGCGGTGGAGCACCGCGTTCTCAGCGGGGAAGAAGCCGCCGTCGCCGCCGGGCCGGGTGATCTGGAGCGCGGCGGCGACCACGTCGCGGATTGGACGCATCACCGCGCGCGAGCCCTCGTAGGTTACCGGCTGCGGAAATCCCGCCGCGATCCAGGTGGCCGGTTCGACAAGGTCGTCGAGCCAGGCCCGCGCGTCTACGGGCAAGGGCAGTTCCGCCGAAACCAGCCACAAGGTCCGGTATGTCCCAAAATCATGGGCATTGGCGACGAGCGCAAAGCCGAGCGGCAGCGGCGGCTCGCCGTTGAGGGCAATGATCGCGGCCTTGTAGGCGAGCAGTTCGAGGGTGTTGACCTCGGCGAAATCCGCGCATTGCCCAAGCTGCGCGCAGGGCTCGTCGGCGGGACCGGCGCCGAGTTCGAGGATCCGGTGCCGGCTCATCGCGCGGCCTCTTCGCAGGCGTCGGGATACCAGGCGAGTTCCACCGCGTCCGGATGGGCGGCATCGAAGGCCGCGATGCGCGCATGGGTAATAAGGCCCGTGCGATCATTGAGCCCAACATAGCCACCGTAGAAGCGGCCGCCCGCAGCAACGAACTGGGCGTGGATGTCTTCGCTCACCGGCTCGGTGACGAAGAAGCCCGGCACTCCCGCGATGTGCGCCGGCGGCAGGACGCCGAGCATATCGTCGAAGAAGGCCTCGCTCACCCGCGACAGCGGGAAGCGGGCGAGCACTGCCTCGCGCGAGGCGGCCAGCAGGGCTCCATCAGCTACGGTCATCGCTCGCACCTCCGGTCACCACGAAGGCCGGGATGGTCAGCTCGGCGCGGGCAATCTCGCGCTTGAGATCGCGCAGCCGCGTGAAGCTGTTGATCCACGACGGCGGGAAGAGGACGTACTCGTCCTCGCTTGCCGTGTAGTCGCGCATCGTGCCTTGCCCGTCGTACACGATGATTTCGGGGAGATAGGCGCCGGGGCAGCCGCCTGACCAGCGGCGGAACGGCAGGCCGTGCTCGGCGCAGAAGGCGTCGATCTCGGGGATCTGCCCGCCATTGAGCTCGGTGCCGTAGAGCTCGAGCGGTTCGTCTTCGGGCAGCACCGCGGGATCGAAGGGTTCGCCGTCCCACTCGGTGCGCAGGTCATAGTCGCCCGCGTGCGCCGCGAAGGTTTCGAGATGTTCGCGCGGCAGTGCGCCGCCGATGGTGATGTGAACGGGGGCTCGGTCGCCCATGGCCGGGTCCTTTCGCTTGGATCTGATCTGACCGGCGAAGCCCCCCTCCCCTCAGCCTGACGTCGCTGCGGACCTTCCTGCCCCCCAGCGTTCGGCTGTGCGATCGACGGCGAGTTCATCGGGACAGGTCTGGCACAGCGCGAAGGCTTGGGCGGGCGTTCCCGCGAGCCATTGCTCCCAGTTCTCTTGGCGCAAAACGACGGGCATGCGGTCGTGTACTTCGGCCATCTGCGGGCAGCCGTCGACCATGACCATCGAATAGGCCGCGCCCCACTCCTCGGTCGGGCGCCACAGCCCGGCGACCGCGAAGACATCTGCGCCCGCCAGCGAGTACCAGGTCCGGGTCATCTGGCCCTTGATGCCCTCGGCCTCGGCCCAGGCGCTGACCGGGATCAGGCAGCGGCGGCGCTCGAAGCTTGGGTGCCAGAACGATGTGCCGAGCTTGTCCTCGCGCGCATTGTTGACGGGCTTGGGCCTCAGCGGCTGTCCGTTCTTGCCTTTGAGGACAAGCGGGAAACCCCAGGTCATGACCCGCGTCTCGCCCTCGGCGACGACAAGGCCGGGATAGCCGGGGTAGACTTCGGCCGCGAAGTTCGCGCCAGAGGCGCTGCGCGCACCGAACAACCGGGCGATTTCCGCAGGGGCCTTGGTCATGCGATACAAATTGCACATGCGGCAATGCTCGGGGGACCGCCCTGCCCTGTCAATCGCAGGAAGGCCCTTTCGGGTGGCAACGATGCAGTGGCCGGTGGCAACCGCCACACGTCGGCCTTGGCCGATTCGCAAATCTGGGGCTGCCAGACCAAAACCGACCGGACAACCAGGACGGGTGGTCCCTGTTACTCGGTTAATCGGCTTCACAGTTGTCCGTGTTACCGTGTGTCCTTATTAAGACGAGACAGAAACGCCCCCAGCTACCAGTCTCCCTTGACTGGTCCCCACAGGACACCTATGTCCTATGGCTCGATCTTGTCGCGGCCCCCATTCCGGCTCATGTGCAGGATATGGAGAACGCCGTTGACTGACAATACCGATAACGCCCCTGATGACAATCCCACGAAGCAGGCTAAGCGAAGGGCCGCATCCGCCGATAAGTGGGGGGCGAAAGTCATCGCACTTGGCTTTTGCATCCTGCCGTCACTACTCTTGCGTGCGCAACGGCGGCTTGGGCTCAGCCCCACGCAACTGGCCGTGTTGATCCAGCTTGCTGACTTTTGGTGGGACGCAGGACGAAAGCCTTTTCCCAAGAAGGCGGACCTCGCGCAGCGGCTTGGCCTCAGCGACCGCCAAGTGCAGCGTTACATCGCGGAACTGGAAATGGCGGGTTTCGTCCAGCGCATCGAACGGCGTGCCTCGCATCGTGGGAAGATTTCCAACGAATACGATCTGCAAGGCCTGGTTGATCGCCTTGCGGAAATCGAACCAGATTTCAGCGAAGCGGCCGAAGAAGCCCGCGCTGTGCGTAAGGCTGCTGCTAAGCCGCGTGCGCGTCGCCGTATTCGACCGGCGACCAAGGAGGCTGAGTGACAGCTTCCCTCAACAAGAAGGTACTGTGCTTCATCGACGAGTACGGGACTGCGGGTACGGCGTCGTTTCATCTCGGCGCGGTGTTCGTGATGTCCAACGAAGCAGGCCGTTTCGATAAGCGCTTCAGCGACCTGCTAGAGCCAACTGCAAACGAAATTCACGCGGCCAATCTGAGCGATGGATATTTGCAGGGCCTGTTGCAGCGGTTCTGGAATGCGGCACCGCAAGATCGTTTGGTGATGCTCAATCAGAAGTTCACGGCCGCGAACGGCGAGCCGCCCGTCCTATATGCTCAGGCGGTGGTGGAAACGGTGAAGATCGGTCTCAAGCGATTCCGCGGCATTCTTGGCCGAACGTCGATCGCCAACGTCGATGTGGTCACTGACGTAAACCACCATAACGATCATCCCGCGTTTGTCGCCGAACTGGAACGGGCGCGCCAGGAAGACGGTCGGTTCCGAGGCGTCAATCGCATTGTCCGATTGGATTCGGCCGCTTCACGTCTCCTGCAATTGGCAGACGTCGTCGCATACGCTCGCAAATGGATCGTGGCCGAGGATTTCAATGCGCAAGGACTGCGTGAGCGATTCGGTATCGAACTGCTCTAGAAACGAATGAGCCGCCCCGAAGGGCGGCTCATGAAAAGGTTGAGGGAGAATGGTGGCCGGCAACCAAGGATTTGCGGCCCTGGGTAGCCACGGCGCTCGCCAAACACGCGGTCGGGACAAGTCGCCTTACAGGTCTCCCTGCAACTCCCACGTACACTACATTGCTGACGTTTTCAAGGTGCGTCTGGACAATCGTGTCCGGTACGGGGTCGATCAGGCTTCATACTGACCAGACATTAATGACTGGTGAGCGTACTGGTTCCACGTACCAAGTCCTGGAAAGTGGTTCGTACCTGCCCCCTACCCGACTATCTAGGGCAATCCGCCAATAGCGGAACAAGCTGTGGGTCTAGCGGATATCCGAAACGCTGGGCGATCTCGGCGGCGTGTACGAAGTCGGCCGCGCTGACGTGCAGTGAGCGGGAGAGATCCGCAAGCGTCTCGCCCTCGCGCGGCGCCGACAGGGTATGAAGATTCCCATGCGCCTGCGTCACGGCGAACGGCCAGGTCATGGCGACGCCGACCACCTGCTCTGCGAGCACGACCAGCGTGTCTCCGGTACTGATGGCCTCGTCGCACTGGACCGCGTCGTAGGCATTACCGGTGCTGGCAAAGGCGTGGTGGCGCCGGGCGGTGAAGGCGAAGCGTTCACTGTCAGTGAGCATTTTGGTTCTCCGGATATCCCCATGCAAATGAAGAGGCGGAACGCCGGGCGGGGGGCAGTGCCGGCGTTCCGCCTCAGGCCGCGCGGGGGGCTCATCCGCGGCCTTTGCTCGGGTTGCGGGGACCCGCTTGGGGTCCCCGCCGGTTGGAGTTGGGATTTCCGATCAGGCGTCGACGAGCGGCGGCAGCGCGCCATCGTGTTCGGCGCCGTCCTTGGCGTTGGCCCGGCCGCGCTTGGCGGGCGGGGTCGCGGTGCTGTCGCCCAGACCGTCGCCAGCCTGTTCCTCGCTGCGGTCGCCGCCGGTGTCGTCGGCCGGGAACATGTCGCTCTCGCCGTATTCGGACGAACCGAGCTGGGTGTTCCGGCGGCGCGGACGCTGCCAGGCCACCGCCATGGTGCCATCCTCACGCGGGAAAGCGGCGATGTAGAGCGGCTGCGCCATCGACGGATCGTCGATCTTGCCCTGGTAGAAGCTCTCGCCGGTCGAGTTCGAGGAGAGCTCGAAGAGCGCGCCGACGATCACCCAGCGGCGCTGGTCGTTGAGCGCAACGATCTCGTAGCGGGGCGCGCGGGGGTTGCTGGAGGTCACCGGCCGCAGGCCGATGGTGCGGGTGATGGTGAGCGTTTCGACAGAGCCGATCAGCTGGCCGTTGGCGTTCTTGCGGATTTCACCGATGTTCATGGACGTTCTCCTAGGTGGATCGATTGCGACCGAACCCCTTGTCCGGTCACCTTCTTCCCACCCCCCTTCCCTCCCGGCCGTTAGGCCGAGCCTGCGGGCACTCGCCCGCAGAATTGACGGAAGAGCTTTGCGTGAGCTGGCTGTTGATGGCCCCCCCACGAGTGATATGATCACGGCTCAAGTCCTCGTTCGACGAAAAGCGTTCCCGAGATGCAGAGCGGAAATCCCTTTGGCTTCAAAGATCATCAGCCGTTTTCGGGTTTATCCGACGAGCTCGTGTATGGAATTTCTGCCGACGGTAGTTCGATTCATATTTCGCAAGCCGTCCGTGGACTGCGCTGCGACTGTCGATGCCCCGCATGCGAGCAAGTTTTGGTGGCCAAAAAGGGCAAAAAGCAAATCCACCACTTTGCCCATTACAATAACGGCACGGCCTGCGCTCACGTTGCAGAAACGAACGCTCACCTATGGGCAAAGGATGTTCTGGAGCGCGTTAAAAGCCTGACCATACCGGCCGTAACTGCCGAACATGGCGGTGTTTCAAAGGTGGTGTCGCCTTCCCAAACATACCGATTTGCGCACGCGAGACTGGAGAAGAAGCTCGGTTCGATCGTGCCCGACGTCGTCCTTATCACACAGAATGGAACAGAACTGATCGTCGAAGTCAGGGTCACCCATCCGTGCGACGACATAAAATTGGAAAAACTTCGCAAGGAGGGCCTTTCGGCAATCGAAATCGATTTGCGCCACTATCGGACTTCCGCCAACCGCGGTGACGTCGAGCAAGCCCTGCTCTCGAAGGCGCCCCGCGACTGGCTGAGCAACGCCAAGAAGGCGAAGTTTGACGAACAATTGCGGCTCCGTCTTGCGAACGAGCAGGAGCAAAGAGCGCGTGAGGCCGAAGCGCGCGCCAAACGCGCGGCAGAACTTGAAGCGCAAAAGGCCCGCAGGGAGGAAGAACAAGCCGAGCGAGATGCGCGGAGGCTCATTCAGTCAGTTCGTACCCTCAAAGGGTTCATCCACGAATTGCCCGATGCCGCCAGCGTCATTATCGCCGCGTTTGACGATGTTTCCTGGTCGGACATGCATTCGATCGGCTTTACGGTGAACGATCTGGTGTGGGAAGCCGAGCTAGCCGGAAAGTACCTGACCCACCCGAATGCTCTCGATTTCCAGAAATACGAGCCGATCACGATCAAGCAGGCTCTGCGATCGATTGCGCACTATATTATCCCGGGATTCCAAGCCGAAATCCGCCCAAGCGTCCGAGACCGCCTCGGCAGGGTTTTTCCGCGCAAGCGTATTCCTGCAGAGGCCATCGAAGCCTTCTTCGATCATTTGGTGGGGTCTGGCTTTCTGGTGCCGAACCTTCCTGGCTCCTATCATGTGGATGACGGCTATGCCGCTCGCCTTTCCGAAAAAGTACGGCGCCAGGCGGCGTATGAGCAGCGTCTTGAGACCATACGGGCTCGGGTGGCTGTTGTGATTGCTGGTCTACTCACGAGTCATGCCGTCGGCTTCGAAATTGAACGCTGGTTAAGCAACGAATGCCATTTTCTGAAAGCGTCGCCTGACACCATCTGCCGGCTCGGGGATGCCCGTTTTCGCGAGTTGGACAGGTTGCTTCGTCATATCGAGCTAATGTGCGAGGGCGGCCCAGCAGCCGAGGAACTTCTCGGCCTCCCGCTTCAAGGCGAAGTCACGCGGGCTCTGAATCGTGAGCGAGACCGTCTTCTTCGGGCAGCCGCCAATCGGCGACAGAGTCTGACCGAAGCTGCTATTTCTCAATTGGAGGAAGAAGCGCACGCATGGCTTTCCGGGCCATCAGCAGATGACGAGGAACTTACCAGAATCGATCAGGCAGGCGTGGATGACCTGTCCTATCAGCGTGCGCGCCGAGAGCTCGAAAGGGCGACTGCCCTGCGGCAGGCGGCCGCGCGCTCGCGCAAGGAGGCTCTTGCCTGCCAAGAGGAACTTAAAGAAGCAGGCGCAAAGCTCATGGATAAGGAACACCTCGATCTGTTCCTCCGTGCTTTCCATCCGGCGCTCGGAAAATCGCCGCTAACCCATTGCGTGGACAAGCGTTCACTCAAGGAGTGTCTGGCGCTCCTGTCCCCGACACGACATAGCGGGCGCAGGAGATAGACCCAGTCGCCCGAAGGATACCATGACCCCAAGAATTGCAGAGGACGGCCTTGAGGCGCTCCGGGCTGAATTGAGCCTTTCGGAAGTCATGAGATTGATAGAGCGGACCGCCCGATGGGTGGACCCGGAGAGTTTCGAGAGGCTGCCGGTTTGGTATCCGGAGCACAGTCGAAGAGGGCTATTTTACAAGAACAACTGGTCCGAACCACAGATGAATCGCAACCGCCAGACGGGCGTTGCAGTCCATAAGCATGAGGGCAATCTCTATGCTAATAAGGCCCTGACCTATGCTCTGGGCCTTCGCGGCAACGATCGGCCCAATTGGTCTTGCTGCCACATATGGGGCATCGACGACGCCAGTTACGCGTCTACCAATGTGATCGTCCAAGATGCACGCTACTATTCGTGCGTCGCCAATATGGTCCTACTCCCCACCCCCCTGAAGGCTTTTACGGACGTGATGCCGGACGTGAAGGCCATGCTGCGAACTTGCGCATATCACCTGTATGGATGGCGTTGCGGCCATGAGGCTGTTTCTACTGTGGACGTTGAAAGTCCAGGCCATGACATTGCCTATCCTGAAAGTTGGCCGAATGATGCGCGCAGTTCGCGTCCATTGGGCATTGTAACTTTTAGCTCATCCATTGGTCGAGATGCGAGTCGCAGATTGGATCGCATTCGCTTTGACCTTCAGAATGCAGGGCCACATTATCCGCGTGAGCAGGTGATTGCCGTCGCTGCATACTGGAATATGCAGCTTTAGGTGGAAAAGGCCGTTGCACTGGCGGAATCCTGCTTTTGCAGGTTCTTAGAATGTTCTAGTTTAGGCCATGGCCAAGCATCTCACTCCAAACCAGATCATCGGCGAAATTGGCGAGAACGCCGTAAGAGGCCGCTTCCTCTCCATCGGTTTTCAGTTCGATGGACGCTCAAGGCTTGAAGCCGGGATCGACGGCATCGCCGAGGTGATGGACAACGGGCAACCGATGGCCCGGATGATAGCGGTTCAGGTCAAGTCGACGGACAGCGGTCGCTACGTTGCAGAAACCGACGATTCCTTCACCTACCTGCTCAGGCCTCAGGATCTCGATTACTGGAAAGGCTCAAACCTTCCGGTGATCGTCGTCTTCTATCGGCGCTCGGATGAAAGCTTTTATTGGAAGGAAGTTTCGCGCGAGCACGATGCCAGCGAGAGGCGTCTGCTGATAAACAAGGGGCTCGACGTCCTCGACAGCACAACCGTAAATCGCCTTGCCGGTCTTACCGTGCCGAAAGCCGGCTTCGGCTATTACGTGCCGGCTTTGGGCGGCGGTGAAGAAGCTATCGTCAACATCCTGCCGATCACCCTCCCCAATGAAATTTTCGTCGCTTCAACGCCCTATGACGGCAAGAAGGCGTCAGCCATTTTGCTCGATGGGGATGAGCCGGCACGATTTGACTGGGTAATCCAGGGCGGTACTTTCTGGTCTTTCCATGACCCACGGACGTCTTGCTGCCGGGAAATCGTCGATTTGGATCAAGTAGATGCGATCGACACGGTTGATCTCGCCTTTCATGACGATGTCGATGAGCAAAACCGTTTTAGCTTTTTGCTGCGGCAGACACTGCGGCACCAGACCCGCAACGATCTCAACTGGAGCAAGAGCAACAAAATCCTCTATTTCAGAGCCCGCGAAGCAGGTGTCGCGCGAAATTTTGCATACGATTCAGCCAAGAAGAAAACCGATGCAGACGTCGTCAGCGTCACCTTGAGCGATAAAGACACGGGCCGGATTTCCTTTGTGCGGCATCACGCGTTTTCGCCGCGCTTTGAGCTCATGGGAGATCAATGGTATCTCATCGTCTCACCGACCTATTATTTCACCACCAACGGCTTCGTTCCCCATTCCCACCCGGCCGCCCTCCTCGCGGGCAAGAAGCGTCTCGACAAAAGCGCGGCGCTGCGCGGGCAAATGATCATGTGGCATCGTTTTCTCACCGAGGACGAGCGTAGCGCTGAGCGCGACGCAGGCGGTCTTTTCGGCGTGAGCGTGACGTCCGAGCCGCGGTTGCTTTTCGGAGAGCCGCCCAGTGTGGAGCTTGAGACCCGGGTGCCCGAAGATGGCTGGGGTGGTGGCAAGAAGAAGGCCGAGTCCGCTGAACAGCAAGAAGGGCTCTTCGCATGACGACGTTCCCCACGCGCATTTTCAGCGAGCCCGAACTGGAATTTGGCGACCGTCATCATCATCCAGATCCACGGCTGGGCCTTGTGGAGGCGGGACCGCTTCAGCCCTTTGTAGGGGAAGTCATCAAGATTGGCATCATCGGGAGTGCCAAGACGATCGAGGATACGAAGAAGTTCCTTGAGACGGCATCAAATGGGATCGACGGGAAATCCGAGAAGCATCCCAACATGCACCCGGCTTTTCCAGGACTGGGCAACCAAAGCCCATATCGCTGCAGGTTCGAAGTCGAAGAGGGAGCGACAGCCGCACTCTCACAAAGCAAACTCGACAAAATTGCGCGAGAGCCGGACCATCAGCGTGCCGTCGAAATGGCCGTCGATGACATCGTTGCAGAGCTGCAATCGCTCGACGACAGCGGTCATCGACCAAATGTGGCGATCATTGCGTTGCCTGTACGCCTGTTGGAACGGGTCTGGAATGCGAAGGTCGATTCTGGCGGCACGACCGAAAAGGACGATAGTAGCGGTACGGACGCACCAAATTTCCGGGGGATGCTGAAGGCTAAGGCAATGGGCCTGAGCTTCCCCATCCAGATCGTGTGGGAAGATGTCGTCGATGAAAAAGCTTCTATCCCGCAGAAGGTCAAGGAAAGCAGCGCGCGCAAGATCCAGGACCTGGCTGGTAGAAGCTGGAACCTGATGACAACCCTTTATTACAAGGGAAGTGGCCGGATTCCCTGGCGCCGGATGCCGGTCGAAGGTGAATACACCTCGTGCTACATTGGAATCAGCTTCTACCGTGAAGCCGGTGGGCAGCAGCTCTTCACCAGCTCAGCGCAAATGTTTGATGAGCGCGGTCGTGGCTTTGTCCTCAAGGGCAAGCGGGCACACACTGAAAGCCGGGGACGACATCCGTTCATGACGCGCGATGACGCTCGTGAAATCGTGGAAAATGTCCTCGCGGCCTACAAGACTCATCACAAGAACCTCCCTGCGCGGGTAATCGTACTCAAAACCTCAAGATTCAAAGATGAGGAGGCCGAGGGGATTCTGGAGGCGCTGGACGCCGCCGGAACCGAGATGCGTGATCTGGTCTGGGTTCAGGAGTCTTATTCGGTCAAGCTTTTGCGGGACGGAAACTATCCCGTGCTTCGAGGCACCTTCGTCGACCTGAGAGGGAATGGACTGCTCTATACCAACGGGAGCATGCCCTACTATGGCACTTATCCGGGGATGTACGATCCGCGCCCACTGCTGCTTTGCCCGCACAAGAGCTGTGACAGCACGATTGCTCAACTCGCAGAAGAGGTCTTCTCACTTACCAAAATCAACTGGAATTCCACGCAGATGAATCAGCGGCTGCCGATCCCGATCCGGGCGGCGCGCAAGGTGGGCGAGGTTCTAAAGTACATGAAAGAAGGGCAGGTCGAGAGTTCCGACTATCGCAAATATATTTAGGAGGTGATCCTGCCAGGCGCGGCTGCCTTCACATGCGACGGTCTTGAGTCAGTCATGTTGGATTGCAGGCCTTTTTTCTCCTGTTAGAGAGCGAATAGCCTGGCTATCAGCTTGCTTATGGGCCTTCCGGTCCGGTGCGGTATCCTCAGTTTATCCGCCGCAAGTTGGCTCGCAAGGGTTGGTGGAATTTCGGCAAAGTCACTCGCGATGCCGAGCAATTCAACCGTAGTGCTGATTTCCTGGAAGGCAGTGCCACGCCACATATGCAGTGCTGGCTCGCGGGCATCATCAAGTGTCCCAAAAACCATAACGAAAAATGTGTCGAGAGCTGGATCCCAGCCCACGGCCACTTCGAACATGTCCGAGTGCCGAGCCAGTGGCTTTAACGAATACCGGCTCATCGGCTCACCAATCGCTTGCCAGCATGATCGTCACGACGCGGAAGCTCTGTTGCGCGTCCCATGGGGTGTCCGATCCCCAGGTAAACGTCCCGTCGTTGGCGTAGACGTCGATCTTCCAGAAGATCTTGTGGCCCTGGAACTCGACCGCGCCAAAGTCACGCTCGCAGTGAGGGTCGTTCCCCGGCTCGATCGGTGTTTCATTAATCAGCCTGCGCAGCGCGGCCTGACCCAGCATCAGACTGGCTTGCCGGGTGCCTGCGTCTTCGGCGTCGCCAGCAAGGATGTCTGCCAGCGCCCGGGTGAACACCGTGCGCGAGGTGGCCAACGAACCATTGCGGGCCGCGTCATTGAGCCTAGCGATCTCAGCCGTGTGGTCAGCATCGGCCGGCGTGGGTTGGGCAAGCTGGATCATGGATTCTTCCTTTCAAGATTGATCCTCCGCCGAGTGCCCCCTCCCCTCCGCTGTCCGGTTGACGGGGCCTAAGTGTTCACGCTACGTTCTTTTGGAAAGGATTTCGCCATGCCCGCTCCCAGCCACCTCGACCATTTCGATCTCGACATCAGCCTGCGCGATGCGTCGTGCGACGAGAACCTGCCGCCGGTGCGCCGGGCGGTCGCGGCGCTGTGCATCGGGGTTGGCGTAGATGACGCCTACCTGTCGGTTCGCGAACTGCGAGAGGCGGTGTCGCTCGTGCATGAAAATGCGCCCGGCGGACGAGCGAAGCTCGCTGGAATCCTCAGCACGCAGTGCGACGATTTCCAGCGGGCGATCTATTATTGCCTTGCCGGGCGCGGGGTGGTCGAGATGGCCGAGGCGATGGATTGGCTGCTGACGATCCTCAAGGCCCGCGGCCGCACCGCCGCTTGGCTGAGCCGGTCGCGGGTTCGCCGCAAGGACCTCGTTTCGCCCTACGTGGCTGAAGCACCTGACGGGCCGCTCGTGTCGCCAAGCCCTGATTTCGAGTTGGGGCAATCGTGGTTCGTTGAGCGCGGGCCAGGCACCTACTGATCCTCCGGTTCGTCATCGTTGCAGGTGACGACCCGCGAGACGGTGCGCTCTGGTGCCGCCTTGCTCGCCAGCACCACGCGGAAGGGCTGCAGCGGGTTTCCGGTCTTGACCACGGCGGTGTCGCCCTGGACATGCTCAGCAACCCTGGTGGCAATCCGGTTGGCGTTCTCGATACTGCAGAGGCGCGCCCGTTTTGACGAGCGCTGAGGCGGGGCGGGTTCGGTCATGGCGCTGCTCGCTCGATGCGGGGTTACGAGGTTGACGGGGCTACGGGCGGCGGCACGATCGTCCACGCCCGGCTCATCAGCTTACTGATCTTCACCCCTACCCCGTCGCTTACCCGGCGTAGGATTGTCTTGCGGCCCGATTGGACAACGCGGAAGCTGCGCTCGCTTTGCCCGTCGGTGAAGGTCAGCGGCTCGGCCAGCACCAGCATGTCGCCCGGCGCCGGCTTGCGGCGCGTAGTCAGGGCGAGGCGCTGGCGGCAATGCTCGCGCCACTGCGCGGCGTATTCGTTGCCGGGTGGTCCCAGCAAGTCGAGGATCGAGGCCGGGCAGTCGTAATTGTACGGCCCCATCGTCTCGCTCATGTCCTTGTAGCCAAACTCTTCGCCGCTGCGCGCGCCGGGGTTCCACTTGACGAGGCAGATGATCGCGAAAGTCTCGCGCGGCGCCTCAAGGTCGTAGCTCTGGCAGGCGGCGTAGTAGGCGCCCGAACGTACGGTCGATTTGAGGACACGTAGGCCGGTTTCCCGGCCCTTCTCAGGGTCGGGCGGATAGGTGCACTGGTTGTCGAGATAGGCCTTCGGCGTGGCGAACGGGGCCATGCCGCCGCGGGACATGAACAGCCAACCCATGGGCTTGTCTCCTAGACGAGCGCCTGTTGGCGCGGATTGATGGAAAGGCCGGTCTCGCGAACGACGAGCGCGCGGAAGCTCTGCGGTGCGGCAAGGACGGCGATGTCGCAGAAGTGGTTTCGGTCGCCCAGGTAGTCCTGACGGCCCTTGCAGCGGCGGAACATGACCTCGCGGCCCGGGCGGACGCAGGGGATCGAGACCTGGACGTAGATCTCGTCGCCGTGGAGCGTAATCTCGCCAGAGACCGCAGGGCCGGCGAAGTTGCTGCGCAGGTCGAACTGGTCGGGTTCGAGCCCAAGGTGGCGCGCTGCCACCCGCAGCGCTGAGCGGGCCTCGCGGTGGAAGGAGCGCTTGGCTTCGGGATCGTAGCCGATGCCGCGGCGGGCGAGCGCGACCAGCGCGGGCTTCGATTTCAGCTCGTCGATCTTGGCGAGGCACTGCCGGCGCAGCGGCAGGTCTTCGGCAAAGGTTTCATCGGGCGCGTGGCCGAGAGCGATGCGGCCGACGTGGCGCGCGAGCAAGATGGTCCCGGGATCGCGTGCCGGATCGATACCGGCGTTGCGTGCGTCGTGCATCGCATCGACGACGGCCTGGGTCGCCGTGACAATGGTCGCGAGGCCATCGGGCTGCAGGGCACGGCGATAGCGGAAGTCGAGATCGTAGTTCATCGGTGAAGTCTCCCTTTGCGCCCCCTGGCGCACCGGACTCCCACCCCCTCCCCTTCCCGTTCGTCCTGTGCACGGGCCTGGGTCATCGCATTGCGTCCGCGGTCAGGCTGCCTCCTTGAGCTCTCCCGTAAGCGCTGGATCGAACTGGCGCAGCCACTTGACCGCCTGCTCGGCCTTGGCTGCCGCGTGGAGGATCGCGGTCTTGTCCCCGCGCAGGATCTTCATCCAGTGGTGGATGTAGGACGCGTGGCTGTCGTGAATCTCATTGGGGAGACCGTACTCAGCGCAGAGTGTGGCTTGGCATAGCGACGCGACGATTTCCTCGAAGGCATAGGCGTCGTCACCGAACCGCTTGCCGAACTGGCGGCCCAATCGCTTGGGGCTTCCCGTAGCGTGCCCGAGTTCGTGGCACCGGGTCGAGAAGTAGGCCTCGATCGAATGGAACGCCTGTGGCGGCGGGAGCGTCACCGTGTCGGTACTTGGCGTGTAGTGCGCGCTGTCGCCGCCGTGGACCACGCGGATCGGGATCGCGTCGAGGAATGCCTGCACCCCGGCCGAAAGTGCGCCAATCGCCTTGGGGTCGGGCGGCTCGGGATAGTAGTGCGCCGGCAATCCCTCGATCTGCGAGGCGTTGAAGACGTGGTTCCACTTCATGAAGCGGATCGTCTTCTCCGTCGTCTCACCGGTTTGGCGATCGGTGTCGGTCTTGCGCGCCGAGCTGTAGAACACGCTGAACGAGCCGCTCTCGCCCTTGCGCACATGGGCGCCGAGTTCGAGCGCCTGACGGAAGGTCATCCAGTAGGGGCTGGCGTAACCGCTGCTCTCGGCGACCGCCCAGAGGAAGAAGGTGTTGATCCCGGAATAGGGGACACCGTTGTGGCGCAGCGGCCGCGTGCTGGTCGAGGTCCAGGGTTTGAGCCACGGGGCCGTACCGGCAGCGATCTTCTCGAGGATCAGGTCGGTGATGACCTGTGCGACGTCGGGTTTGGGATGACGGGTCATTGGGCCGGGCTCTCCTGGGCAGGATCAAGTGAGAGGTCGGAAGCCGCGACCGACCAAGTGAGGCGGAGCGTGCGCCCGTGCGGGATGCGCCAGGCGACCCGGTCGGCGAAAGCCATGCGGATGCCGGCAAGGATCGCGGCGTCCTCGCCCTCGAGGATCGCGTGGGCACGCACTGCGGCATCGTGACGGAAGCGGGTTTCCTGGGTGTCGTAGCTGTCCGCATCGGAATCGTCCGAGGGCGAGAACACCGCATCGATGATGAGATCGGTGAGATCGTCCGGGCCAAGCGCGGTGGTCCGCGTCAGCGCAATGCGTGCACAGTCGGGATCGCCCCATGAGTCGGGGTCGTCTAGAATCGCGAAATCGGTCTCAAGATCGAGCCTCCGGTCGTGCTGGTCGGTGAGTTCGATCGTGATCGCGGCGGGGCGCAGAGTGACAGCATCGGCTTCGTCGGCGGGGATGCCGCCATCAAAGGTGTAGCGCTCACCGGTGCGCACGAAGGCTGGGAGGGCATCGTACCAGGGATAGCCGATGAAATTGGTAATCGGCTCGTAGAAGGCACGCGGCTCGGGGCCGCCCAGACGGTGCATCTCGCCGCCGTTCGAGCGCCGCAAGGCGCGGCCGAAGGTGACCGCGTCGAAGGAGTCGGTGTCATCGTAGATCGCCGCGCCAGGCTCGAGGTCGGCAAACCGCGGCACCTCGCGGTAGCTGTCGCGAGCGAGCGTCGGGTACCACAGCGGCAACTGCCGCGCCGCCTGCGGGAAATTGTCGTGATACAGCCTCGCCTCGAGCCAGTTCTCGAAGCTCAGGCGGTGGAACGGTTCCTCCCGGATGACCGAAAAGATCGCCTCGCGGCAGAGTGCCACGAGCCGGTCGAGCGCGGCGTTGCGGTAGATTTCCTTTCGGGCGGGCAGGACCAGGACGAGTTCGGGCGCGTCTATCACGTCGACCTGGACGGACCATTGGATATGGTGGACTTCCTTCACGACCGGGAAGGCGTGTTTAATGGTCACGCCGTGGAAGTTGAGCGTCGCGACGTGCGGCGAATGCCGGTCGCGGAAGACGCCGATCCGGAAACCATCCCGCTCGATGACCTTGTGCGCGTCGGCGAGGAAATCGGCGCGGGCGAGATTCTTGCCGTTGTAGCTGACCGGGACGGCCAAGAACCGGGCCGCCGCCTCGACGCAGCGTTCGAGCTTGCCGTCAGGCTGCGGATCGAACCGAAAGGCAATGGTCGTGCCGCGCGGCCCGTCGAAGGGCAGCACATCGATATCGGCCTCGCCGGTCCAGGCATCGCCAGTGATCGCAAGCGAGAACGCGCCGTCCGCGCTCCGCGAACTGACCACGGTGTCGAGGCCAGCAAGGCTGAAGAAGCCCATGCCTGCCGGGTCTTCGCGGGTGCGGCACTCGTCGGGCCAATCGGATGCCCCGAGCGAGAGGAGGTCGACCGGATCGGCAATCCCGCCGCCGTCGTCGCCTACCGTGATGAGGCAGGCATCGCCCACGTGCTCGGCGGTGACGGCAATGCTGGTCGCACCCGCGCGGCGGGCATTCTGGAAGAGCTCATTGAAGATGTCGTCGAGGGTCCCGTTGAAGATCCGGGTGACCTTGGAAATCGCGTGCGGGGAGACCCGGGCGCGCAGCTTGGTGATCATGGTCATGGGGTGGTTCCTGGATGGACCGGCACGCTGCCGCCGGGCGCAACGGATGCGCGGGCAGCGTGCCGGCAAGGCTGGCTCAGGCGTCGACGGTCTCGCCGGCTTGGACGTCCTGTTCTTCGGCAGGTTCGAGGTCGCCCGCATCGCTGTCCGGTTCGTGCGGAACCGGCGCTTCCTCATCGGGCTCGCTCGCCGCGAGCACCCGGAAGCGCATGGCCTCGGGCACCCAGGCGAGCGCAGCTTCCTTGACCTCGGGAGCGACGATGGTCTCGCCCGCGAACAGCTTTTCGCAGGAAGCCGAGAGGTCGCCCTTCTTCGAGCCCATGAAGCTCGCCGCCATGGTCGGTCCGCCAACTTCGCTGACATGGGCGAGCAGCGCCTGCTTGCTCACGCGATCGAAGTAATTGGCCGAAGTTGGCCGCCAGTGGCTGGCGACGTTGATCCCCATCAGCGCCGCGAGGTGATCGTGCAGGTCGATCGGCTCAGGGCCGGACTGACCGGTCTTCTTGTCGATTCCCATGCTGGCTTCCAGTGTCTTTGCCATGCACCAGGCAAGCCAGCTTGCCTTGGCATCGTCGTCGAGCGCGCTGAACGCGGAGAACCGGTCGACCGTGCGGCGGTGCTCGGTCCACGACAGGTCGAGCGTCTCGCGCATGTCGGCCATCAACGTGTGCGCCGGACTTTCGGGGTAGTTGGCGAGGTAGAGCGAGGGCGACGGCGCGCGGAGCGTCGTGCCCAATGCCTGCGCACTGTAAAGCGCGCGGGAATCGGCGATGGCGAAGATCAGATAATCGAGCGCGATTGCCGGATTGGACGCGAGGTTGATCGCCAGAATGTCGCGGCGCTGGACCGCGAGTTCCTCGACCAGCTTCTGCGACAACGGCTTGGTGGCCGGAGCGGCGCTACCGCCCTCCCCTGCTCTGCCGGCACCCTCGCCCGCGTCGGAACCCCGAGCCATGCGGCGTTCGAGTGGCTTGTCGCTGTAGAGGCCGCTTGCGACGGTGGGCTGACCGTCGGCACCGATGATCACGAAGCAGCCGACATTCGCCTTCATCTCTTCTGGGATCACCGGGGGTTTGTCGTGGAGCGCATCGTAGGCGCTGCTTGCGGCATCCCAGCGTGCCTGGAACTCGGCGGCGGCGGCTTCGTCGTCCTCGTCGAGCGTCTCGCTTTCGGCTTCCAGCGCCGAGATCGTCTCGAGCAGCTTGTCGGCCTCGGCTTGTTCCTCATCGGTGAGCGGTGCCGGTTCTAGATGGACCTGGTGGAGGTCTTCGGTCGCGTTGTAGGTGACACGCGTCTCGAGGATCGGGCGCACCCAGGCATAGCCGGAGGTTTGGGCGACCTCGGCAGCAAAGGCCTGGAGCTTCTCGCCGGCAATGCGCTGCGCGATCTCGGCATCGATCCAGGTCTCGCCGCCGTCCTCGGTGAAGAGGTCGCGTTCGATCTTGCCGCCGGCGGCGAGGTATTCGGCTTCGCTCGCGAGCTTCGCCATTGGCGAAGACGAGCGGATGGCGCTGTGCGTGACCATGCGGCGGATGGAATCGGGATTGTTGCCTTGCCAGCTGTTGGACAGTTCGTTCCAGACCATCATCTGGCGATCATGGTTGGGCGTCGTCGCATAGGCTTTGGCGACATCGAGCGTGATCTTGCCATCTTCGAGCGCGGCGAAGATCGGATCGGCGAGGTCAGCAAGCCGCAGGCGGCCTTCGATGAACCGGCGGGTGCGACCAAACCGCTTGGCGATCGCGTCGAGGTCGCTGCCCTCGTTGACGAAGTGCTTGTAGGCGCGGATCTCGTCGGTCGGCGTCATGTCGAGCCGGATGACATTCTCGATCAGCGAGAGTTCGGACTGCTCGGCGGCATCGATGTCGAGGACCCGGCAGGCGACGGGGTGATCCTTGGGGAGCTTGCCCGCGCCGAGCAGATAGTTGAGTGCGCGCAGGCGGCGTCCGCCCGCGGTCACATCGAACATGCCCCGCTTCTTGGCGGGCACGACGATCAGGTTTTGGAGGAGGCCCTTGGCCTCGATATTGGCGGCCAGTTCCTCGATGAAGAGGTTGCTGTCGTTCTTGCGGACGTTGGCTTCGGACAAGCGCAGCTTGCCGAGCGGGATCAACTCGATGTCGTTCATAGGGGTGCTCCTGAAAGCCGGACTTGGCCGAGCCCTTCGGCTCGCCTCTTCCAGCCCCCCTCCCCTCACAGTTTCAGGATTGCCCGAACTCCCGGGCGCGACGGCGCGTCTTTAGGGGGTCGGCTTGGTGCCGTGAGGCATAAATTGTGGATTTATGCCTCACGAGGCTGACGAGTGACCTCTTTCGAAATTTGCTGCACAGCAAATATTGCATATGGCGCGAATATTCGCTACAGATGCCTTATTCACTGGCAGGAAAATATGAGAAATTTTGAGATCATAGAGGAAGAGCTGCTCGATGAGCTAAGCCATGCCCTGTCGGAACTGCCAGGCGCTGCCGTGTATCAGCGCTCCTCCGAACCGCGTGTCGGCAGCCGATATGCCCCGGATGGTGTACTTGATGTAGACCTCAATCACCACCGGTTCAAACTGGTCGTTGAGGCCAAGCGCGAGCTCTTTCCCCGGGATGTTCGTCAGCAGGTTTGGCGGCTTCGCGATTATCTCAACCAGATGGATGACGCCGGTGAGAAGGTTCCCATGCTGATTGCAGGTGCGATCTCGAAGGGTGCGCGCGAAATCCTGCAGCAGGAACGGGTCGGGTATTTCGACCTCGGCGGTTCGCTCTTTGTCCCATCGTCGGGTGCCTACGTGCTGATCGAACGACCACTGCTCAAGAAGGCCGGACGTGTCTTCGGCTCAATCTTTCAGGGCCAGCGAGCTCGCGTCGCTCAGGCGGTCATTGGAACTGCGCCCAGATGGATGAGTGTGAAGGAACTCGCGGAAGAGACAGGCGTGTCGCCGGCGACTGCATCGGAGACCCTTAGCGAGATGGAGCGGCGCGATTGGCTCGAAGTTGAGGGTGCGGGGCCAGCCAAGATGCGCCGCCTGCGCGAACGAGGCCCGGTTCTCGATGAATGGGTTCGCTTGATCGCCGATCAGAAGCCGCCACGGATCGAGCGCTATTATGTGCCGGGCGGGGATGCTGGCCAGATTGCGCGCCGGCTCGACGAAGCATGTCGCGACGTTGGCGCACAATATGCGGTAACGGCGGAGGCAGCCGCTCAGGCGTATGCGCCGTATCTCTCAGCGATCTCGCAGGTCAGGTGCCGGATCCAGGGTGGGCGAATTCACCGAGAAGTTCTCGCGCGTCTCGATGCCCGGCCCGTGTCGGAGGGATGGAACCTCGGTGTGATCGAAGACACCGGCAAGCGCGACATTGCTGTGGGAGAACGGATCGATGGCGTTGCTTATGCCCCGCCAGTTCAGGTTTATCTCGATCTTATGCAGGGGTCCGGTCGCGCCAGGGAGCTTGCTGACCACCTCCGCGCCGAACGACTGCCAGGATGATGGGCAAACCCAAGACCTTTGACGCATATAATGGCGCAGTCACCGAAGCCGCCGAGCGGGTGCTTGTGACCCTCCTTCGCGGCTTCGGTCCGTGGAAGGACACCGTATTTCTCGTGGGCGGCCTAACGCCGCGCTACCTTGTTGCCGCACGACCGCCGGAAGTACCCCAACACGCCGGAACTGGCGACGTGGATGTCGTCGTCGATGTGGCAATCCTCACTGACACTGAAGCCTACAGCACGCTGGAAGAGAACCTCCATGCGATGGGCTTCGAGCGCGGGACCAATGAGAGTGGTGTGAAGGTTTCCTGGCGTTGGGAAGCGCGTCTTGAGACGGGCGCTACAATGGTCCTCGAATTCCTCGCCGAGCATCCCGAACTCGGGGGAGGAAAGGTCAAGGTGCTCCCAACCGAAGGTAACGTCTCCGCGCTCAATATCCCGCACGCGTCGATGGTGTTCGACCTGCACGACACGACCGAGCTAACCGCGGAACTCCTGAACGGCGGAGGGCTGGCCACCGAAGTGGTTCGGTACGCAAACATCGTCAGCTTCACCTGCCTCAAAGCCTTCGCCTTCGATCACCGCAACGCGCGCAAGGACGCACACGATCTCGTCTATTGCCTCGAACACTATCCCGGCGGACTGGTCTCGGTGATCTCGGCCTTCAAGGATGCATTGGCGGGATCGCACGCGGAGGCCGTGCAGGAGGCGCTCGCAAAGCTGAAGACTCGTTTCGTCCACGAGGATCCCGATCAGTCATACCGTCGGGATGGGGCGGTCGCTGTGGCGCGTTTCGAAGACAACGACGCAGATGTCGACGACAACGAGGAGCTCCGGGATCTGCGCATCCTCCGTCAACGGCAGGTAGCGGACCTAATGGGGCAATTCTTCGCAGCACTGGCGTGACCGAGGTAGAACCTACCATCCGCTGATCGACACGGATTGAGCCCGCCTAACATCGCCGCGCCCATCTAACAGCAGTAATGTTAAATGAGCGCGAGGGTCAGGCCCGCCCGGCGATGCTGGCGATGATCGCATCGGCGCTGTCCACCGGCACGAACACCCGCGTCTTGTAGGCGATGATCTCAGTGACGCAGCCCTTTGCCTTGAGTTCGGGAATACGCGCGGCGTCGGCATCGACGATCTCGATCCTTCGGGAACCGTTCACGCGGGCCGTGCGGATTGTGAAGTTGAGGGGATGCGGGGCCTTCCATGTCCCCCCGCCAAGGACGGCCGCAGCGATCTTGGCCGGATCGGTTGGGACCTTGCGGGAAACCCCGAGCTTCTCGAGGGTCGCATCGACGTATAGATCGTGGACATGACGGCCGAGCCAGGAAGCGCCGGACTTGTCGACGATGCGATTGACCGTGAGATCTTCTTTTGGAAGCGCGCCCCAGATCGGCAGGAGCAGGCCCGTCGCGAGATAGACGGTCTCGGTGACAAGTTGGCTCTCGTCGGCGGCGTATTCTTCCTCCCACAGCGCGCTGAACGTGGCCTTGGTGACGATCTCCCACGCGGACTCGTCGAGCCGGTCGGCGCGGAGGTACTCGCTGCGCAATGGCCGCACGAGTTCGTAGCGGCGGATCATGAGGCCTTCCTCGTCCATGTGCGAGGGCGCCGCGATGCCTAGAGCGACCTTGCCCGACTTGTCATTGCGCAGGAACAGCGGTTTCTCCTCGTAAGATGCCATTTTGAGCACGCGCTCAAGCGAGAGGACCTTGCGCCGCTGGGTTAGAGACAGCTCGAGAAGGTGCGAGGTCGCGCCCGTCACAGGATCGGTCCGGATAACCGTGTCCGACAGCACCTCACAGGTCTCGACCGCCACCGTCTCGACACCGATGTCGAAAGTGCCTGCCTCCTTGGCCGCCGCGACGCGGGTTTCGACAAGGGTCAGGAATTCGTCGAAGATCGCATTCTGGACGGCGATCTTCATGGCGAGGATGCGGTTGAGCCAGCGCTGGATAGGAGGCAGGTCCTCGCGCAGGATCCCGTCCTGGTCGGTGAGTTCGAGCCCGCTCATCCGCTGGAATTCGGCGAGCGAGGTGCTCTTGAGCTTTCCCATTGCGAGCAGCCCGTACCAGTCGTGCAAGGCATGCTTGGCATAGATGCTCTCGAGGTTGTCGGAAGCATCGAACATCCCCTGCCCGCCGGTCTGGCGTTGGCCGCGGGTAAGCGCTCCCAATGCATCGAGGCGCCGCGCGATCGTGCTGGTGAACCGGGCCTCGCCCTTGCAGTCAGTGGTGACAGGGCGGAACAGCGGCGGGCAGGCCTGATGGGTACGGTGGGTGCGTCCCAGCCCCTGGATCGCCCGATCCGCGCGCCATCCGGGCTCGAGCAGGAAATGGACCCGGCGCTGCTGGTTCCTGGCATCGAGACTGGCGTGATAACTGCGGCCCGTGCCGCCCGCATCCGAAAACACGAGGATACGCTTAGCCCCCGTCATGAACGCGGTGGTTTCGGCGAGGTTGGTCCGGGGCGATCGGCTTTCGAGACGCTGCTGGCCCGAGCCGTCGCGCACCAGACGTTTCGACCTTCCGGTAACTTCGGCCACCGCGCTCACACCATAGTGTTCGAGTAGCGCGTCGAGCGCGGTCGGGATCGGCGGCATGGCACAGATGTGTTCGATGAGCCCAGCGCGCGCCGCCTCTGCCTGCGGGTTGTGGACGGGGTTGCCAGCTTCGTCCCACATCGGCCGCGAGCGGACATCGCCACGTTCGTCGACGTATTCCTCCATCTGGCGGGTCGGGAAGGCACGGGTGAGGTAGTCAACGATCGCTTCTTTGCAGTCGACATTTATGTCGAGCATTGCGGCCGGAGGCGTGGGATTGCGTCGATTGGTCATGATTTTACTCCAGATAATATGGGGGTTGAGGGAATGTCCGGGGACGGGCTAAGCTCGCCTCCGAACGTCGGTGAGCATGGTGATCAGGGCATCTGAGGGCGGCTTGAAACGTCCGGGCTTGATCGCAGGTGCGCCGTGGGCCGCGAGGATTTGCAGCTTCTCTTCGGGATCGGCGCGCAAATAGGTTTCGGTGCTCTGGATGCTGGCGTGGCCGAGCCACAATGCGACCTTGCGAATGTCCCCGGTCGCTGCGAGCGTGTGCATCGCGCAGGAATGGCGCAGAACGTGCGGCGTAACCCGTTTGCCAAGGATCGACGGCTGCTTCGCTGCCGCAGTTTTGACGTGTTCAGCCAGTCGGAATGCGAACCCATCGCGGGTCATGGGCTGCCCGTTTGCGTTGAGGAATATCTCGGCGACCCCCGCTTCGGGCCGGATCGCAAGCCATGCGCGCAGTGCGAACTGGGTCTCCTTCCACAGCGGCAAGACCCGCTCGCGGCGGCCTTTGCCCATGATGTGCACGGTGGACAGCGACCGGTCCGGGAAATCGCGCAATTGCAGCGACACGAGTTCCGACACCCTGAGCCCGCCGGCATAGGTCAGATGCAGCATGGCGCGATCACGGGTGCCAAGGCGTGTCCGGGGATCCGGGGCATCGAGCAATGCCTTGATCTCGTCCCGGTCGAGGTAGTCTATGAGCGCCTTGTCCGTCTTCTTGCTCGGGATCGATCGGACCCGAAGCGCTTGATCAAGGCAAGCCGGGATCCGATACTCGATGTACCGGAAGAAGGAACGGATCGCGGCGAGCCTGCCGTTGCGGGTCCGCACGGAGCTGCCGCGCTGGGCTTCAATATGGTCGAGAAATGCCAGGATCAAATCGGTACTGAGATCCTCGATCTCGAGATCGGTCGGTCGACGCTTCAGCCGATCGGCAGCAAACCGGACCAGCAAGACGAAGCAGTTGGCATAGGTCTTCACCGTGTGCGGGCTGACGGCGCGTTCGCGTGGCAGGTGCTCGCGGAGGTATGCGGAAAGATGGGGAGCAAGCGCCGTCATGCTGCTTCTCCCAGAAACAGGTGTTCGCTCACGGTTGCGATGTCGCGCAGCAGCACCGGAGTGGCCTCGAGATACCAATAAGTGTTGGCGATCGAGACGTGCCCCAGATAGACGCTGAGACCGGCCATGTGGTGCGCAACCGCTTCCCTTTCGGGCGGACATGACTCCAGCGATCGCACGGCGAATGTGTGCCGCAAATCGTGAAGCCGCATACCCGCTGTTCCGGTTGGTCCACGATATCCGAGCTGCCGCGCCAGTCTGACGAACACGATGTGGGCACGCACCTTGTGTGGTGCTCTCCCCCGGATCGTTACGAACAGATCGCTGCCCGTGGCTCGGAGCCTTACCCGGGTGGCGAGATAGGCTTCGAGCGCCTGACGGGTCGATGGCTGCAAGACTATCAGGCGCTGCTTGCCGAACTTGCCGTTGCGAACAATCAGGCCATCTTCGACCAAGTCATCGCATTGCAGCGCCAGGGCCTCGGAAATCCGAAGGCCCGTCGCGGCCAGCAGTCCAAACAAGCAATGGTAGGTATGTGGGCTGATCATGCCTTTGGGCGGGAGCTCCAACGCTGCCGTCATGATCGCCCGGATCTGTTCCGGTTCGATGATATGCGGTGTCGGGCGCGGTCGCTTGCCGCGGCCGAATACACCGGCGGGCGGTACCTCGTGGGCCGAATCCTCGGCTTGGGCGAAGAGACTGAAGTTGCGCAGGGTATCGAACCGCCTCCGCGCCACGTATTGCGAGCTTGAAGTATGGCACCAGTCGTAGATCCGCTCGATCCTGGTGTGCCTATCGCCAAAGCCAGAAGCAAAGCCCGAGTAGAGTTGGAGCATGCGTTCCTGTTCGGCAAACTTGCGGCCCAGACTGCGATGCAGCCCAACATAGCGGGCGATATGGGTGTTCAGCATGGCAGATCTCCTGGCCAAGGCTGCGCGATCTTCGTGAGCATCGGCAGATCGACCTTGGCGTAGATGGCGGTGGTCTCGGGCGAGCTGTGACGCAGGATGGTCCCGACGGACTCCAGACCCGCGCCCGCGCGCAGCATGTTGGTGGCAAGCGAATGCCGGAAAATGTGCGATCCGCTCGGCACTCCTTCGATCGCGCCCCGATCGAGAACGCGCGACACGATCCCTGCAATCTCGGCCGACGAAACAAATGGTGTGAACGGCGCCAACGCACGGAGGAACAGATGTTCTTCGCCGGAACTGGGACGAGCCGTCGCCAGGTAGGCAAGGATCGCATCGCCGACATCCTGTGGCAGTGGCAGCCGATCAGGCCTTCGGGTCTTGCCCTTGACCCGGACGTACCCGCCCCGCCAATCGATATCGTCGAGCCGCATGTCCCTGACATCGCCCGCTCGCAGTCCGAGCCTGGCAAGCAGGAGAATGATCGCCTTGTCACGCACTTCCACCGGACGGTGGGTTCCACACGCCGCGATTATCCTCTCGATGGTCGCCGCATCGACGTAGCGAGGCAGGTTCGAAAGGCGGTATCGCTGAACCGATGGGATCGCGTGCAACAGAGCCGGTCGGCACTCGCCATGACCGATCAAAAAACGAATGTAGCTCCTCATGATCGTGACGAGCAGCGAGACCGACCCCGGGGTCTCCTTGCTTCGCCGTTCGAACGCGCGTCTCAGGATGGCAGCGTCCCATTGCGAGGGCTCGCCCAGCATAGGCGTGAGCCGCGTGATATCGCTCCGGTAACGGCGGATCGTCTCGTCGCTCGCTCCCCGGTGCTGCTTGAGCCACGCCAGGTAGGCCGACATGTGCGGATCGGTCTCCACTACCGGCTCCAGCGGTGCGATCGCACCACGGGTGCGCAGGAACTCAACAAAACTCTGAGCACAACGCCGTCGCCGCTTCGTCCCCGACCTGACCAGCTTGCCCCGCTTGCGATAAACCGGGCACCGGCAATCGTGGTGGGCGTATCGTTCGATCAGCTCGGCATCGACGGCGCCCAAAGCCAGGCGTGACACCCGCAACCATGCGGTAAAATGCTCGGCGTCGGATCTGTAGTTGCGCGCCGTTCCTCTGGTGAACATCTGACCGGCAATCTTGGCCGAATAGGCGGCAAGATGCTCGCCGATATCGGCCTGGTCGTCGCCAACAGCGATGTATCCTCGATCTTCCAGAAATCTGACGAAACGCCTGACCCGCGCCGCAATATCAGCCTTGTAGATCGCTTGCTGCGCCGAATACCGGTGGCACCGGCACCGATGCTTCTCGAACCGCCGAACAACACGATCATCGAGCAAGCGGATCGCGATCCCCTGCAAATCCAGCCAGTGCAGAAAATGCCGGACAGCAGCGCCGTACACGACCGAACACGCAGCCCCCTCGGAAGATAGAGAGGAGAGGAATGCGGTGAGTAGTGCGTCGGGACTGGGCGGATCTTCTGTCCTGCGCGGCGCAGGCTCAAACGAAGCAAATGATCTTGTTGGCATAACGGCTCCTTCGACTTGGTGAGGCCGAAGAAGGAGCAATTATCTGGAGTAAAATCATGACCAATCGACGCAATCCCACGCCTCCGGCCGCAATGCTCGACATAAATGTCGACTGCAAAGAATACGTGTAATGTTGAGGTCCAGATTAGATCGCTTCCCTGGGCGACAAATCCAGTTCCAGCGCTTCGCGCTCGTCGGGATCAAGTTCGTTGAGCCGCCGGTTGAGGATCGATTCCGCCGTGCTGACGAGCTGGACCACCACACTTTCGTTGCTCGCGAGGTGTTCGTCGATCTCCGGGTAGATCGATGGAAGTTTCAGCGACAACAGGACCTGCGCGAAGAAGCGCTGCTTGGTTCCTTCGAACCGGCTGCGCGCCGCTGCCTTGGCGCCGCTGTTGAGCGTCTTGTTCTCGAGGCCATCGACGATCCCGGTAAGTTCGAGCGCGGCCTCAAGGTTCTGGTGGATGATCGTCCAGGCCTCGCAATAGGTGTCGTAGATCGCAATCTGCTCTGCCGTCAGGTCATGGCGGAGGATATCGTACTCAATCCCGGCAAAGCTCAGCGCCCGGGCGAGGTACAGTCCTGACGCCTTGAGGTCACGGGCAACCAGTTCCATCGCTGCGATGCCGCCATCGCGGATCTCGCTGATGAACTGCTCTCGGTTCGCAAATGCCGTGCCGGGGCCCCAGAGACCGAGCCGGACCGCATAGGCGAGGTTGTTGACGTCCGACGCGCCGGTGGCCGATGCATAGAGCACCCTGGCGCGGGGAAGTGTGTTCTGGAGCAGGACCCCGGCGATGCCCTGGAGCGAACCATGCTTCTGCCCCAGGGCCCCTTCCCCGCCCGCAACGCCGCCCATTTCGTGGGCTTCGTCGAAGACGATGACGCCTTCGAAGTCTTCGCCAGCCCAGCGGACAATCTGGTCGAGCCGGGTATCCTCGACACGCGAGCTTCTGAGCGTGCCGTAGGGTACGAACAAGATGCCCTCGGGCGCGGTGATTTCCTCGCCGATTTTCCAGCGCGAGAGTTCAAGGATATCCGACGGCAGTCCGCCGATAGCGGTCCAGTCGCGCTGCGCGTCTTCGAGCAGAGGCGCGTTCTTGGATATCCAGATGTGGCGGCGATTGCCTTTGAGCCACTGGTCGAGAATGCAGGCGGCGGCCTGCCTCCCCTTCCCCGCCCCGGTGCCATCGCCGAGGAAAAGGCCGGTGCGGTAGAGCTTTCCGTCCGGGTCCTCTTTGAGTGCAACCTCACCGGCGGGATGGGTGAAGCGGCCATGCAAGTCGCGGCTCCAAGCCTCGCCCGCATAGATCACCGTTTCGAGCTGGGCGGCGGATAGCAGTCTTGCCGTCACGGTCCGTTCGGGCAAACTGGGCACGTAGCTGGGTTTCGGCGCGGCGATCGAAGCCATAGCGGCAGATTCGACAAGGTGTGTCGGGTGTTCGCCAGCTTCCGCGATCACGACGCGCGAGGGCCGGTAATCGGCATAAACCCCGCGCTGCTCGCCCATTGCGGCAGGTTCGGCCAGTACCTTGTAGGCGACGGGGCGGACGTCATTGGTCTGTGCCGCCCGCACGATCACCGGCCGGGCTGGACCGGTCTTCACCGAGCGGAACAGGCTGAGCTTGGGTCTGGGTGCAGCGGATTGCGTTGGATCGCGCAACGGCGCCCGGGGCGGCACCGGCGGCAACGCGGCGAAGAGTTCGCCCACCGAACTGCGATTGATGGTCGATACGCCGATCTCGCCCGGCACCTTGTCGATCACCAGCACCCGAACGGCGATCCCGGTGCCGTGCTTGGCATAGCCGCCCTTGTCCAGACGGAGGGACAGGACGACCCGCGCGCCTTCGAGGGTGCGCCGAAAGGTTTCTTCGTACTTGGCAGAAGGTGAGAACCAGTCCGGCATGATCGCGACGATCCGGCCACCCGGAAGCAGATGATCGAGAGCAGCCCGCAGGTGCCTGGCGGCGGTGTTCTGATCGTCCCCACGCGATTGCGACACCGAGAACGGCGGGTTCATTAGAACGACGCTGGGCCGTTCAGTCCCGGAGAGCAGCGCGCTGAGTTTCGCACCGTCGTGGCGGTAGACCTTTGTGCCCGGAAACACGCCCGCAAGCAGGTCGGCGCGGGTTGGCTCGAGTTCGTTGAGGATCATGTCCCTGACCGCGCCCTTGGCAAGCGAAGCGATGATCCCGGTGCCTGCGCTCGGTTCGAGCAAAATGTCATCGCTGGAGAGCCGCGCCAGATGAACTGCAAGACGCGCCAGCGCCGGCGGCGTCGAGAACTGCTGGAACTGGATCTGGTCCTCGCTGCGCACCGTGTGGGTTGGCAGTTCGCGCGCCAGCGCCTCCAGCGTGCTGATCGCTGCGCCGACGTCCATGCGGCCTACCAGTTCGGGAATGGCTAGGGAGAGCGCGACTTCCAGCGCTTCGAAACTGTCGCGCTGCTGCCACGCGCCTTCCGCGTCGTTGCCGTCTGAACTCTCGGTCATGGCCTCGCTCAGTGCAGCGCGGTCGATCGGAACAGCGAGGAGCAACTTGGCGGCAAGTGCGCGCGCAGCGCCGAGAATGGCGCTGGCGCGCGGAATTGTTGTGGTCATGCGGAGATCTCCTGAGCTCGTGCCGATCAGCGGCACGCCCGCTCCAGCCCCCCTCCCCTCACCGCTTCAGGAGCTGCGCCCAGTCGTTCATGTGGCTCGGTGGCCATTCGGTCTCGATTGCAAGGCCGGGGCGTCGGTAGGATTCGGCTGCACGATCGCGAGCCCGCCTGCCCTCGGCGTCGTTGTCAGCCAGCAGGATCACGGTTTCGACTGACGCCGGGATGTCGACCTGGTGGAAGCGTTTGGCACCCATGGTGGCCCAGGCCTGGATGCCGGTGAGCGACGTATAGGCAGCCGCAGTCTCGAAGCCCTCGCAAATGCCGATGGTCTTGCCTGGTGGGCCGTTTGTCCACGCAGCGCCGATGGCCTGGCCGAGGACGCGCTTCTCAGTGTAGGCTGATGTCGACGGATCTAGGAAAATTCGTTGGATCGCGGCGATCGCGCCTGCCTTGCGCATCGCGACGAGGAGTGCCGGCTCGAAGCTCGCAAGCATCCCCTGCCCTCGTGGACACCGGGGGTGAAAGCGCAGGTCTTCGAGTGGTGCCCAGATCTGGCGCACCTCACGCAGATATCGCTCGGCTAGCGTTCCTTCGATTGAACGAGCAGCCTGCCAGATGGTGAAGTGAATTCCCGTGCTGCGCTGAATGCGTGGGGTAACGCCAAAGGTATCGACGGTCGGCAGCTCTGCGATGCGCCTAAGAGCTTTGAGTACGTCTCGGCTGTCGCAACCAGCGTGGCACGTCACGAGAATTGCTCGATCACCCTGGCGGATGGAAAGTGACGGGGTTCTGTCGGCATGACAAGGGCAAGGACACATCGCGGTCTTACCGAACCACGTGCCCCCGAGGCGGGTAATGAGAGCGTGTAACTCTGACGTAGGGTTGTTGCTGACAAGTGGCATAATCGCCCAATTCGCCCCTGCTCCCCTCCCCCTGCAGTGAAACTTGTGTCCCGTTCTTGCCAGCTGCACGGTCCATGTTGGAGCACACGAATCGGTGATTGATCTTCAAAAAATCAATTTACACACGCCGCTGCTTGCAGCGGAAGGATTCTTGATTCTAATGATTCAGATTCACAGGCCTAAAAGTGGCGCCATTACAAGTAGTTATGGCCATCTAGCTGACCTCATGGGGGAATTTGCCTGACCTCGTGGGGGCAATAGCCTGACCCATCGGGGGAACTTGCCTGACCCCTTGGGGCCTTCCTGACTCATTGGGGGAAACAAATGGACGTGCGTTCGCTGCCCCGCTGATGTGCATATCTGAATCGCGAAGTCGTAGAAATCAAGGCGAGATTCGAAATTAGCCCAAAGGTACGCCGACTCGTGTTTATCTGCGGCTTTCCCTCCCGAGTAGCTGCGCTTCTATCCTGACCGTTTGGGGGGGGCTACCACACTTCCTTCCTGACCTGACTTGACGAAGGAGGTCAGGTCAGGCAGCAAGCAAGGCTGGAGAATCACGCTCTGATCGAAATATGGCATGGAAAGTGAAGTTGGCCAAATAGCCGAAGGTGTTGAAGAGGCCGCGGAGGAAGTATCTCCTGGCCGTGCCATGCGTGTTGCCGCAGCTCTGAAAGCTAAGGGCGGTGATGAATTCGCCAAGCCAGGCAGCATCATCGAAATCAAGTTCGTCAAAGGTGAATCGCTCAGTCTCACGGCGTCTCGGCTATTAGCCCTGATGATCTTGACGGCTGGAGGAGATGCTTGGGAGGATCGGCCACACCGAATTCGCAAAGCTGACATTCGGCGCGGGCATAAGGGCAATGAGCGGATCACCGACATGCTCCAGGAACTCCACCGAACGCTCTTCGCCGTTGATGACAAATCGTGGCGGGGCAAGAAGGCGACGCTCCTGTTTTCATTGATCTCGCGGTCGCGGGAGGAAACGGAAGAAGAGGGCGGTGAAGCAGGTTGGATCGAATGGGAGTTCACGCCAGATGCGCGTAAGCTAATCCAAGCGTCCGAGACATACGCTGTGCTGAATCGCCAAGCGGTCCTTGGTTTTCGTTCGAACTATGCGCTCAAGCTTTATGAGCTGGGTGCTCTTCGCTTGCATCGTCGTCAGGCGACGTGGAGGGGGGACATGCAAGCGCTTCGAGCAGCCCTTGGTATTCCACCCGAGGTATACACCGACTTTGCGCAGCTTCGGCGCAAGGTGCTTGAGAAGGCCAAATCCGAGATCGACCAGTTGGCGCACTTCCGTGTCGAATGGCGCGAAATTCGGCAGGGTAGAACTGTGACCGAGCTTGAATTCCGGTTTGAGCCAAAAGGCGCGCCTGAAGTTATTGAAACCGTCGATGAACTGGATCGTCATTCGTCAGGTCGCCATGCGCGGCGCGAGGGAACGGTTGAGACTATCGTTGCGGGGCAGGGGGCTATTCGGGGGCCGAGCAAGGCAGGCGCAAGCAGAAAACCACCTGAAGCCAGTTTTCCAAGAGGGTCGCTGCGCTACGGGGACGCCGAAGCCGAATTCCGTTCGATCGGCAGAGAGCATGGCGGCGGCTGGGATGTGGATATGATCGCCGATGGCTTTCGCTCCCACATGGGTGAGCGGTTGGAAAAGCTGCGCGGCGCAAAGTTGATGTCGGCATGGAAGGGTTTTTGCGAGGGTTGGGTTAATCGCCGGGGCCGGCCCCAATGACAAGAAATTGCACGCGTGCAATTTGGGCCTCCCCCACCGAGTCAGGTTGCGGCCGCCGAGCGCAGATCTCGGGCTAATTTGGCCCCCTCACTTTCGAAAATTGCGAATTTCTTGACCCAAAAGCGCAAGTGGGTGTAGCACACGCCCAATTGTGAAAGGTGGGCATGTGTCTAACGGACTTCATATAGAGGAAGCGGAGCGCCTGGTCTCGGTTGCGACGCTTGCCAGTCGAACCTCGTCAGTGCTCGAGAAGTTGCGGGATTCGGCACGCAGCGCCCGCGCGGATGACCGCCGCGAACCAACGTTCACAATCGGCAAAGCAGCCGAACTGGTTGGCAGAACGCCAGCGGCGATACGTGATGCCGAAAAGGATGGGCGACTTCCTGAGCCTGCGAGGACCGACAACAACCGGCGCGAGCGATATACGCTGGCCCAACTGAACGATATGCGCGGTGTCTTTGGAACACGGCCCTATCGGACTGCGGACGACCCCTGCTGCGTCGTGGCAGTTCAGAACTTCAAGGGCGGCGTTGGCAAATCCACTGTGGCGGTCCATTTAGCGCAATATCTAGCCATCCGCGGATACCGTGTCGCACTGGTCGATTGCGACAGCCAGGCGTCGGCAACCACGCTTTTCGGCTACGTACCTGATCTGGATCTCACCGAAGATGATACTCTCTACCCGTTCCTGCGCGAGGGAGAACGCTCGTCCCTCGATTATGCGCTCCGCAAGACCCATTTCGACGGTTTGGAACTGATCCCGGCCAACCTCCGCTTGTTCAATTCCGAATATGAGCTCGCAGCGCGGATGGCGCAGGGCAATGGCTCGCTTCTCGATCGTTTGAAAGAAGGGATTGAGAGCATCTCGGATCGCTTTGATGTCGTCGTGATGGATCCTCCACCTGCCCTTGGCGCAATCTCCCTTTCTGTGCTGCGAGCGGCAAATTCGTTGGTGGTTCCGGTTCCGCCAACCGTTATGGATTTCTCATCGACGGCAGCATTTCTCTCGATGCTGGATGAGACGATTGAACAGCTTGCGGAACGTGGGCTCGCACCGGAGCTGAAATTCCTCCGCTTCGTTGCTTCGAAAGTCGATGAAAACAAGTCAATGCAGAAGGAGCTGCTCCAGCTCATGCGCACGCTTTTTGGGCATGCGATGGTTCGGACACCGTTGAAGGATTCGGCTGAAATCGACAACGCAACGGCGCGTTTGATGACGGTGTATGAGCTAGACGGTCCCGCTACCAGTTCGGCGGTGCGCAACCGATGCTTGAATTATCTCGATGGCGTAAATGCTGAGATCGAAGTCGATATCCGTTCGATGTGGCCCAGTCATCAGAAGCGTCTGCGCCAGGAGGCGTTGGCATGAAATCCCGGAATTGCACGCGTGCAATTGATCGTGGCATTCACGTGAAACCGGAAAATTGCACGCGTGCAATTCTGCTAATGGGAGGGTTGCATGAGTAAGAAAAACAGCGGTTTTGCGGCCGATTTAGCGGCGCGTATCGACCTTACCGATGACGGCGCGGCGCCTCGTCGATCGAGCCTTGCATCGAACGTGCTGACTGGCCGATCGAACCGCCTTGCCGACCTTGCGTCAGGGGCCATAGTCAATCGGACACACGAGCTGGTGGATCCTGCCAGATGCCGGATGTGGGCAGGTCATAACCGCGACTATGCCCTCCTCAACGAAGAGCGATGTTCGGATCTCATCGAGAGCATCAAGGCGCAGGGCCGACAGGAAATTCCTGCGATTGTGCGTCGTATATCAGGCAGCGAAGAATATGACTTTGAGGTGATCTGCGGCGCGCGGCGACATTGGTCAATTAGCTGGCTGAGGTCCCATCACTACCCTGACTTCAAATTCCTCGTCGATGTGCGCGAGATTGGCGATGAAGAGGCGTTCAGGCTCGCCGACATCGAGAACCGCGCCCGGGACGACCTCACCGATCTTGAAAGGGCAAGAGACTATCTCCGGGCGCTGACCGCCTACTATGACGGTCGACAAAAGACGATGGCCGAGCGGCTGAAGGTCTCTGAAAGCTGGCTCACGCGGTATCTGGATCTCGCTCGCCTCCCAGAGGAATTGACCAGGGCTTTTGCCGACCCGCAGGAGCTTGGCATTCGCAATGCTATTGCACTCAAGGCACTGCTGAAGCCAGATGATCGCAGGGAACGCGCCTTCAAGGAGGCCGCGCGCCTAGCAGACGAACGCAAGGCAACCGGGCAGTCGATGCCAGTCATTGATGTGATCAAGGCACTGACACTCGCTGTAGACCCCCCCAAGAAGTCAGGTTCCCCCAAAAAGTCAGGAAAGGCTGAAACGCTTGCAAGCGCAAGCGGCAAGCCAGTGCTCCGAATCGAGGGTTCTGATCGCAAAGGGATCCGTCTCACATTACTGAGCAAGGGCGGCGCAACGCGGCAAGAGGCAGAAGAAGCTATTCGGGCGGTGCTAGATCAGTACTGGACCTGAAACGCTTCGCCTAGGCGTGCCGTACCGCGACGTTTTGTCTAGCCGCAGGAAGCCCTCAGGAGGTCATATGCTGCCGTTTAGGGGTCAGGGCATGGTCACCGGGGCGCAAGGTGGCCAGATTGGCCTTGTCGAGCACCTGGGCGGCTTGTGAGGCTGTGCGGCGGGTCACGCCGAGCGCACGGGCCAGTTCGGCGCGGGTGAGGGGGCCTAGCCCGCCAATCAGCTGCCACATGGCAGGCGCCTGCGACGAGGCGTAGAGTTCCCTGAGGCGCTCGTCACCTCGCGCAACCATGGCCGAAACCGCGGCGAGGTCCGTTGCCACGTCACCGGCCGCAGCGCTGATGGCGCTCGCCAGCAGGGCGGGGAGGTGGTTTTCGGGTTCGGCGCGGAACAGCGCACGTGGGGCGAGCCCGGCGAGCGCTAGCGGCGCGGCTCCCAATCCGAACAGATGCGGCCGCATCGCTGCGGCCAGCGAGGCGGCCCAGGCACTTCCGCGCGCTGCGAAACGCTGGAACACATGGCCCTCGATCAGCACCTCCTCGCTGCCTCCTTCGAGAAAGTCGACTTCGTCGGCACGGAGCTGGCGGAGCCATTTCATAAGAGTTGCGAGTGGGTCGCGCACCGGGAGCAGGGCATCGAGCCGTTCGAGCGCCCGGTCAGCGGCCTCAAATGTGCCTGAGAAGCTCTCGCGCGCGTCCTTGGCGGCGAGGGTGAGTTGCGCGGCTCGGGCGAGGGGAGGGGAGCCGCGCCGGATGATCCACGACAGGAAGTCCTGGCGTTCGGCGGCGTACCACGAGCGGGTCAGTTCGGACGCTTCAAGCCCCGGATTGTGCTCGGGGCCTTGGTTTTCTTGAGGAAAGTCGCGGACATGCACGCGCCACAGTCGGCGCAGAGAGGCACGCGCCAGTCCGTCCGCCACCTCCGCGCGCAGGTACGGCAGCGCCCCTTCAATCCGCGCCAGGGAGATCTGCCACGGGGGAGGGGGGTGGTCCATCAGCCATAGAATATACTATACATCGTAAAAGTATACTCGGCTTGTACGGTGCATTCACTGTCCGATAATGGCTCTTCCCGGACAACACTTTCGGGGCGTCTTTGGCAGGAGAAATGAACCAGGGGAGGGCTCAAACGTCAGGATTCACGGGGAATATTGGCACTGGCCATAACTGACTGAGAGGTATATCTAACGGAGGCAACCGAACGAATGCATCCATTCTATGATATGTGACAAATGACTCTGATCGGCTACGCCCGGGTTTCTACCGACGAACAGGACACTGCTGCCCAGCAGGATGCACTGCGTGCTCAGGGTTGCAGTGTGATCTTCGAAGACAAGGCCAGCGGCGCCAGCAAGGAGCGTCCGAACCTTGCCAGGGCTCTGGAACGAGTGGGGAAGGGGGATACCTTACTGGTGGTCCGGATTGACCGCTTGGCGCGCTCGCTGGCGCATCTGCTCGAAATCGTCGAAACACTGCGGACCAAAGGCGGTTACTTCCGATCGATCAACGATCCGATCGATACATCGAGCGCGCAGGGCATGCTGATGACTCAGATGCTCGGTGCGTTCGCCGAGTTCGAGCGGGCGCTGATCCGCGAGCGGACGCGGGCAGGGCTGAAGGCTGCGGTTGCGCGGGGCGCTCGGCCTGGCAATCCAAAGATGCGGGCCCGTGATCCGATTGCCATCGCTGAGATTCGTCACAGCCACAACGAGCGATACCTGAATGCGCTGATCGACGGCCGACATCGGTGGCTGCCGACGGTTGAGCGGCTCCGGCCGCATTTACCCTGGGCGTTGGTATTGCGCCAAATCCTTGCGATCACTCCGCCAGTGCGCTCGTTCAGCGAGCGCACACTGATCAAGGCTTGCCGGACGCTGGTGAAGTCAGGCTACGCCAGCGTCGCGATCCTGGAGCCGTCGCCGCGTCTGCCACCCGACACCCGGGCGGCACGGCTAGTTGCAGATCGGCTGAAGACTCATCCGGAGGCATCGTTGCGTGAGATCGCCGCCTGGCTGTCACGCGACTTGCGAGAGCCCACTCCGCGTGGAGGTCTGTCGTGGACGGCAGAAGGCGTGCGCCGGGTGATCCTGCAGGCCAAGGCGCTACATTTGATCGAGGAATGAGGGCGCTCGGTCGAGCATTCGTTATTTTCCGAACGTCAAAGCACCTGAACCAGCGAGAATGATCGCTGCCCCGACAAGGCAGATTACGGAACCGAAGATATCAGTGGTCGTTGGCCGTTGCCCTTCGATCAGCCCCAGCCAGAACAGTGAAGCGACAATGTAAATCCCGCCGTAGGCGGCATAGGCGCGTCCGGCATAGGCCGTGTCCACCCGCGTCAGCAGCCACGCAAACGCAACTAGTGCCGCCACGCCGGGAATGGCGACAAGCGCCGGCTTCCCGCTCTTGAGCCAGGCCCAGAAGGCAAAGCAGCCAGCGATGGGGGCGTTTGCGGGAGGGGGCGGAATCCTACGCCAAGCTCGCCCAGATAGCCGGCGCGAGATCTTACTTGTTGCTGCCTTCTACGGTCGCGCCAGAAAGGCGACGGCTCAGTTCTATCCGGCGATGGCTACGCATTTTGAAGGTGTCTGGCCCAACGCGCCGATACTCAATGAAGCCGAGAGAACGCCAAAATCGCTCTGCCGCTTCATTCGCTTCCAGCACGGCCAACCGAATCTCTGTGGCACCTCTCGCAGCGGCCCAGCTTTCGACCGTCGAGTAAATTGAGCGTCCGACGCCACGACCACGCTGTGCGGCATCTACGATCATGAAGCCGAGATACCATGTGCCATCACGCGGATAATCGCGGAGGATGGCCGCGATTGCATATAGGCCGCCAGGCCCCTTCCATCCCAGGACAGCTTGATTGTGGGCGCTCTTTTCGGGCGGCACATCGGAGAAAAGCTCGCGAGCATCGTCCAGCGTGGGCGCGGCCCCGTCCTGCAACAGGAAATAGTCGCTGCAACGGTTGTACAGGTCTGCAACGTCTGCGGCGTCCGCTTGGGTAAGTTTGATCGGGGCTCCCGTCATCATCATCGCGTTTTGGCAGCAAGCACGCGCTGACCGTAATCCCGGAGTTCCCCGTTGGGACCGACATAGCGGTAGAGAGTGACGCGCTCGATCCCGAGTTCCTTGCAGAGGTCGGAAACGGACGTGTCGCGTTGGGCCATAGCAGCCTGAGCGAGCCGCACCTGGGCCTTGGAGAGGGCGAACTTGCGGCCACCCTTGCGTCCCCGCGCGCGGGCAGCGGCCAGGCCAGCCATGGTGCGCTCGCGGATCATATCCCGCTCAAACTCCGCCAGTGTGGCAAAAATGCCGAACACCATCCGGCCCGATGGCGTCGTGGTGTCGATCTGCGCGCCCTTGCCGGTGAGCACCCGCAGACCGATACCGCGATCCGACAGATTCTGCACTGTGCTGACCAGGTGGGTGAGCGTTCGGCCGAGCCGGTCGAGCTTCCAAACGATGAGGACATCGCCGTCGCGCAACGATTTCAGGCAGGCGGCAAGACCGGGGCGATCATCACGGCTACCGGATGCACGATCATCATAGATATTGCCTGGCTCGACACCGGCAGCGCGAAGGGCATCGTGCTGCAGGTCGAGCGACTGCGAGCCGTCGGCTTTGGACACGCGGGCGTAGCCGATCAGCATGGATCACAAACGAAGGTTTGAGGCGGTGACGAACATGAGCACATAAGATTGGGCTATTGTGTATCTTAACCAGCATCTCAATCAAGCTATCTCAAACCGTAGCTCGGAAAGAATAAGGAGCATGTATGCCGCGTCGCGTGACCCTGACCGATCGACAGCGCGAGGCGCTGCTTCACTTGCCGGTCGATCAAGGTGAGCTGCTGCGGCACTATACCCTCAGCGATGAGGATCTCGGGCATATCCGCCAGCGCCGGCGCGCCCACAATCGTTTTGGCTTCGCGCTGCAACTGTGCGTCCTGCGCTACCCGGGCCGGGTGCTCGCTCCTGGCGAGTTGATCCCGGCGCAGGTATCGGATTTCATCGCGGCCCAGCTCGGCCTGACCAGCGACGATCTACTCCTCTATGCCGCGCGCGAGGAGACCCGGCACGAGCATCTGGCGGACCTTCGCCGAATCTACGGCTATCGCTCCTTTTCGGGGCGGGGCGCACGGGATTTGCGCGAATGGATCGCTCGGGAAGCCGAGGCGGCGACATCGAATGAGGATCTTGCCCGTCGCTTCGTTGCGGAGTGTCGCCGCACCCGCACGATCCTTCCCGGCTCCTCGACGATCGAGCGCCTTTGCGCCGATGCGCTGGTTGAGGCCGAGCGCCGGATCGAGGATCTTATCGCCCATCGCATCACGCCAACCCTGAGCGAGAATTTGGCTCACCTGTTGGAGGATACGGTGGATGGTCGCGTCACGCGCTTCGTATGGCTGCGACAGTTCGAGGTTGGCGCAAATTCAGCAGCCGCTAACCGGCTGATGGATCGACTGGAATATCTTCAAAGGTTCGATCTTCCGGCGGATTTGCTGGACGGCGTGCCGGCGCATCGTGTGACCCGGCTTCGCCGGCAGGGCGAGCGCTATTACGCCGACGGCATGCGTGATCTGCCCGAAGACAGGCGGCTTGCGATCCTCGCTGTCTGCACCCTGGAATGGCGGTCATCGCTGGCCGATGTCATCGTGGAGACCCACGATCGCATCGTAGGCCGTCTCTATCGGGCCTCCGAACGCCTTTGCAACACCAGGATCGCCGACGCAAAGGCGGCCGTTCGGGACACGCTGAAGTCCTTTGCCGAAATCGGTGGTGCTTTGCTTGGAGCGCAGGACGATGGCACGGCCCTGGACGGGATAATCGCCACCGGGCCTGGCTGGGAACGGTTCAGAACCCTTGTCGCCACGGCCTCCGCGCTGACCAACGTGCTCGCGGCCGACCCGCTCAGCCGTGTGCTGGACGGCTATCACCGTTTCCGCCTCTACGCGCCCAGGATGCTGCGCCTGCTCGACATGCAGGCGGCGCCGATCGCCACGCCTCTTCTGGCGGCCGTTGCGATGCTGCGTAACGGGATCAAGGTCGATCCGCCGGTGGATTTTCTACGTCCCAACTCGAAATGGCATCGTCATCTTCGCGCTGAGCCCAGCGGCGACCACCGGCTTTGGGAAATCGCGGTGCTGTTCCACATCCGCGACGCCTTCCGGTCCGGTGACATATGGTTGGCGGGATCGCGCCGCTATGGCGACCTCAAGCAGCTTCTGGTCCCGCCACAGGCGATAGAGCAGACCGCGCGGCTCGCCGTGCCGCTGCGACCCGGCGAATGGCTGGCCGAGCGCAGGGCTCGACTGGATACACGGCTGAAGGAGTTTGGCCGCGCGGCGCGAACCGGCACGATCCCAGGCGGCATCATCGAGAACGGCAAGCTGCACATCGACAAGCTGAGGGCCGACACGCCCGAAGGGGCCGAGGATCTCGTGCTCGATCTCTATCAACAGCTCCCGCCCGCGAGGATCACCGATCTGTTGCTGGAAGTCGATGAGCGAACCGGATTTTCCGAGGCGTTCACGCATCTGCGCACCGGCGCGCCCTGCAGCGACCGGATCGGCCTGATGAACGTGTTGCTGGCGGAAGGCGTCAATCTCGGTTTGCGCAAGATGGCGGCGGCGACCAACACGCACAGCTTCTGGGAATTGCTGCGGATCGCGCGCTGGCATGTCGAAGGCAGCGCCTATGATCGGGCGCTCGCCATGATCGTGGAGGCCCACGCCGCCCTGCCCATGGCCGCCTTCTGGGGACAAGGGCAATCGGCATCCAGCGACGGGCAGTTCTTCCTTGCTACCGAGCAGGGCGAGGCGATGAATCTGATCAACGCGAAATATGGCAACGTCCCGGGCCTCAAGGGATACAGCCATGTGTCCGATCAATATGCGCCGTTCGCAACCCAGGTGATCCCGGCAACGGTCAGCGAGGCTCCCTATATCCTGGACGGGCTGCTCATGAATGACGCGGGCCGCCGCGTTCGCCAGCATTTTGCCGACACGGGCGGCTTCACCGATCATGTGTTCGCCGCCTGCGCCTTGCTCGGCTACAGGTTCGCCCCCCGTATCCGCGATCTCCCTCAGAAAAGACTCTATGCCTTCACGCCCAACGCGACGCCGGCCAATGTGCGAGCGCTGGTCGGAGGTAAGATCAATGAACCGCTCATCGAGCGCAACTGGCCCGACATCCTGCGCATCATGGCGACGATCGCAGCGGGGATCGTCGCCCCCAGCCAGATTCTTCGCAAGCTCGCCTCTTACCCGCGCCAGAATGAGCTGGCCCTCGCATTGCGAGAGGTGGGCCGCATCGAGCGAACCCTGTTCATGATCGACTGGATTCTTGATGCCGGCCTCCAGCGCCAGGCTCAGATCGGCCTCAACAAGGGTGAGGCCCACCACGCCCTAAAGCGCGCCATCAGCTTCCACCGCCGAGGTGAAATCCGGGATCGATCCGGCGAAGGCCAGCACTATCGCATCGCCGGAATGAACCTGCTCGCCGCCATCATCATATTCTGGAACACCATGAAGCTCGGCGAGGTCGTCAATACCCGGGCCGCCAGCGGTACCCATATCGCGCCTGATCTACTCGCCCACGTCTCGCCGTTGGGATGGGAACACATCAATCTAACCGGGGAATATCGCTGGCCCAAATCCTTAGCGTAGGATTCCGCCCCCTCCCGCAAACGCCCCCTTACTTGATCCAAGACACTCAAGGATTGATACGTGATGTTGTCAATCCCATCGAAATCAAAGTCGTTGATGTCAGGTTGTTTTGGTCGTGGATAGTGTTCCTGTTGTGCGCGGGTTTATCCTATGTCATTCATAGATTAACAGACGCATAGCGGACGCCAAGGAACGCGCGTCTACGATCCGCCAGTGCGGACAGGCGAAGCCGGAAAAGTAAGCTGGATACCGTGCCGACGGTTCTGACGGTGGATTGAAACGCCGGCTTTTCATCCCGGTCCTTGTTTTTAGTCGAGATGCGGTGGCCTGGCTCGATCCCTCTCAGCTCGATACTCGATCCTGACACTCTTGATCTCAAGCGGGTCGGTCGTCGGCAGTTCAGCGCTGAACGATGCGGATCGGCTCCCCCGCGGTGACAATGTTCCCCATCTGGTGTCCGCAACGATCGGTGCGCGCCTGTCGTCGAACAGGCCTTCAACATGGAGATGACCCCAAACGGGTCCTCGAAAAAGCATCGGCCGCCGGACTCTTCCCATCACGAGGACGCCCTTGTTTGTCCGATAGGTACGGACGCCATAGATTTCGAGTGGCTTACTGGGGCTGACAATGATTGTGGTCTGGAGTGGTGGACCGGAGACACAACCGGCTAGAAGACCCAGGATGGTGATGACTGGCAGAGCATAAATGCCTCTGTTCATTGCAACTCCCCCTTCAATTTCGGTGCATCTTCATCCGGCTTTGCCGTCGGCTGCGGATTAGAGCGTTGGCGTCAGGCGCGTTTGCATGTGCGGGAGGGCTTTTTTGGCTCATCAAGTTTGATGTCCTTGCCATTGAGCGTGAGATTCATACCGTCGCCTACATAGGCGAGCCCTTGGGCTGGCGCCGTCAAGCGGAGTGACGGGCCAGTAGGCCCGCGCTTGACATTGATGGACGTTTCGTCCGCCAGAAAGTCGATATAGAGGACATCCCCACCCACGCATCTGTAGGTATGACTGGCCACGATGGCGGGCGGCATTTGGATAGAGGCTGTTGTGTTCGTAGCAGCGTTGCGTGCGTTGGTCTGATCCGGTTCAGAACATCCGGCGAGAAAGCCAACAAAGGGAACTGCCAAGAGAAGAGGGAACAGGCGGCGCGACGGAGGGATGCGGTGGAGCAAACCTTCATCCTTCAAGGAAAAAATCATAGTCCATCCTTCCATATATCTCGCTTCGAGCAGGATCGACCAACGTCTGAATTTCACCTCGTAGGGTGTCGCCGTGGGCGCGGGGGCGCGCGCCCACGGCGTGGTCCGCGCCGCAAGGGAAGATGGCACCGTCTGGCGGGTGCCTTTCTCCCGAAAATCGCTTGCGGGGGACCAAACTCGCGGACCCGTCAGGCATTCGGCCGAAATCCCTTCCTCGGACGTTTCTTGGGCGACGGAGGCCGAGCAGGCGTGAGGTGCCGCTGAAACAGCCGGTCGGTGATCTCGAGCATCTTGGCGAAATTTTTCCGCATATTCCTGTGCTTCAGCGCGGAGAGAAGGCCGGTGCAGCGAAAGCTGTGAACCAGCCGCGACCCAACGGTGACGGGTACAACGCAATAGCTCTCCTCGAACGTCATCAGTCCGCCAAATCCGAAGCGGAAGGTCATGCATCTTTGCGGCTCGAGCGCTGTGATGCGGGCGTCGACGGTCCAAAACCGCGGTTTGTTCGATCTCATCCTGAAGGAATATTCGACAAGCGCGCCTTGCTCGAGCTGCCCGGAAATCCGAACAAACGGGCTCCACCGCGGATAGTCGTCAAAGCGGGTGAGTGCCGCCCAAACCTTGGGCGGCGAGGCATGCAGGATTGTTTCATTTTCTTCTGCGAACATGCTTCTCTCCCGGGCCGCCGCTCGTGCGGCGGGTCAGCTTCTGATCAGTCGAACAGGTCCGAAAGAAAGCCGCGCCGGCGCTTATAACCATGGTGGCCCGAACGGTGGCGGTCGTCTTGGTGCCCCCATGGCTGGGAGCCCTCCCGACTTTCGTCCCGGGGCGGCTGCGGCATGGCGGTTTCGGAGCGCTCGATGATCTTGTCGAGCTCCCCGCGATCGAGCCACACCCCGCGGCATTGCGGGCAGAAGTCGATTTCGACGCCCTGCCGCTCGGAGATCGACAGCGTGACCTTGCAAACGGGGCAGAGCATGCCTTGTCCTGCATCTGCGGCTGAACTCATGATTGTCTCCTCTCGGTTGTCTGAAGATCTGAGCCTTCAACTTGGGCGAAATACATTGGCGGTCAGGTGTGCGTGGAACGCACCTCCGCGCACTCTTTACTTTCGGTCTGGATGGTCGCGTGCTCGATTTGAAAGGCCTGCGCGAGCATCTGTGCCACGCGGTTCCGTGTCGCCTCCGCTTGCGCGATGTCATCGACCACGACGTGAACAGAGCAGCTGACATTGCCGCTTGTGATCGACCAGACGTGAAGATCATGGGCACTTTGCACGCCCGGGACCGCGCCGATCGCCCTGCGCACCTCATCCAGGGACATGCCACGCGGCACGCCCTCCAGCAGGACGTTCGCCGTATCGCGCAGCAAAATCCAGGTCCGCGGGAGCACCCAAAGGCCGATGCCGACCGCGACGACCGGATCGATCCAGGTCATACCGGTGAAGCGAATGGCTATCGCCCCGGCGATGACCCCGATCGAGCCGAGCATGTCAGCCCAGACTTCGAGATATGCGCCTTTGAGATTGAGGCTCCGCTCCTTGCCGGACTGCAACAAGCGCATCGACACCAGATTGATGATCAGACCGGCTATCGCGACGGCGAGCATGCCCCCCGACTGCACGGGTTCGGGATCGCGGAAGCGGTTGATTGCTTCCACCAAAACATAAATCGCGACGGCAAAGAGCATGAGCGCGTTGAATGCGGCCGCCAAGATCTCGAAGCGTCTGTAGCCGAAGGTCCGTTGATCATCGGCCGGACGCGCTCCGATCCGGATCGCCATGAGAGCGATGGCCAGCGCTGCGACGTCGGTCAGCATGTGGCCGGCGTCCGAAAGAAGGGCGAGGCTGTTGAAGACAAATGAACCGATTACTTCCACGACGAGGAAAGTGCTGGTGAGAATGAGGGCGAACACCAGCATCCGGCTGTTCGCATCTTTGCCGTGATCATGCGCCGGCGGTGCCGCAATATTGGGCTTGCCGGTCACCGGATTATCCAGCTTGTCGGACATGGACGGTCTCCTTTTGCGGATCGGCGCTTTGCTCCGTCATTGGATCACCGCTCTGTCGGCAGCTCGGCGTCTGCAAGGGCATGCCGGAGGAGTCGAGCATGGCATCGCGGCGCAGCATTGGTCCGTTCGTGCGGCGAAAGGTTCGATCAATAAGCCTTAGACCCTGGCCCTCAGTTCCGAGGTCGGAACCTGTGCATTCCCTCAATCGCTCTTGAGGCCGAGCTAACGTGCATGAGGCAAAGGTCTTCATGGTCTGTCCGCGCTATCGGGAGCGCGCAGTTCCAGTGGTGCTGGACGCACGGCCGTGGGCGGCACACCGTCATCGACAGAATGACCGGGCGCCGCCGGAACAAATTCGATGCCGCTGTCGGGATCAATGTCGAGCGCTGGCGGGCCAGGCGTCGTCTTGCGGCTGAAGCCCGGTTCGAACAGCGTCCCTCCGAAAAGATTGAGATCGCGCGCTTCCGCCCGACCCATTGCCGCGAGCAGGGTGAAACCTGCGACATAGGCATCGCGCTCGGCGGTCACGAGTTGCACGCGGCTATTGAGAAGCTCCTGCTCCGCATTGAGCACGTCGAGAACATTGCGGGTACCGACTGTGTTCTCGGCACGGACGCCCTCCAGTGCGAGCTCATTCGCCGCGATCGCGGCCCTGGATGACTGGATCACGGCCTGCGTCGCCTGATAGCGCGAATAGGCGGCACGGGCTTCCGCGACGACACGGCGCTCGATGAATATGGTCTGCTCGAGCGCCTGGCTTTCAAGGGCGGTAGCGCGCCGCACTTGGGCCGCGGGCAGGCCCCCTTGATAAAGGGGGATGGTTGCCGAAAGCCCGATGGTTGCCGTCGTTTGCGCCTGTTGAAAGACGCGCCCAGGCAGTGTGCTGGTGAGCGAGCCCAGATAATTGTTGTAGCCGCCGCTTCCAACCGCCGAGAGCCTGGGCAGGCGCGATGCGCCCGCCACGCGGACATCGTAGCGCGCGGCCCTTGCGTCTGCCTTTGCGGCGAGAAGCTGGGGATTGTTCTCGACCGCGATCGCGACGGCCTGGGCAGGCGTTCCGGGCAACCCCGGCAAGGCCGGCGGCTGCTCGAGGTCGCGCGCGGGCAGGCCGACGAAGCGGAGATAATTCTCAAGGCTGGTATCCAGCTGTGCCAGTGCCGTCTCCAGCTGGCCTCGCGCCACTGCGAGACGCGCTTCGGATTGGGCAACATCGGTGCGGGTCAGATCCCCCACTTCGAAGCGGTCTTGTGAAGCCTGGAGGTTCGTCTCGAGGACAGCGACATTGCGGCGGTTGAGTTCGACGACCGCATCGTCGCGCATGACGTCCATGTAGACCGAGACAATGGCCGTGAAGACATCGGCTTCGGTGAAACGCAAGTTCGCCCGCCCGGCCTCCACGCGCGCGTCGGCGGCGCGGATCGAGTTCTTCACGCGGCCGCCTTGGTAGAGAGGAAATGTCAAATTCGCGTTGGCATTTGCAGACCGCAAAGGGGCGGAGAAGCTGTTGGCGGATCGCACAACGAATTCCTGATAATCTGCGGTGGCGCTCAGTGTCGGACGCCCGGCCGCCTTGGCGATGGGCACGCCTTCGTCGGTGGCACGCAGCCCAGCTCTTGCCGCCGTCAAGCTGGGGTTGGTGCGATAGGCATGGATCAGTGCTTGCCGCAGGGTTTCGCCGTGGGCGGCGCTGCTAGCGACCAGTGGCAGCGCCGCAATAAACCATTTCGAGAATCCGTTGCTCACCGAGAACCCCCGTTGTCGCGATAGGCCAGCAACCGAAGCGCATTAAAAACGACAAGCAGCGTCGAGCCTTCATGGGCCATGACCGCCGGTCCTATCCCGAGGCCCATGATCGTCGCCGGCACGAGCAAGGCGACGACGCCCAGGCTGACGACCAGATTTTGCCGGATGATCCAGCGGGTGCTGCGGCTGAGGCCGACCGCGAACGGCAGATGCGCGAGATCGTCGGCCATCAGCGCGACATCGGCGGTCTCGAGCGCGACGTCCGAACCAGCGGCCCCCATGGCGATGCCCACCGTCGCATTCGCGATGGCAGGTGCATCATTGACGCCATCCCCGACCATCGCGACCGGCGTTTGGGCGCGGAGCTTTTTGATTGCCTCGACCTTGTCCTCGGGCATCAAGTCGCCCCAGGCTTCCTCGATGCCGACTTCCGCAGCGACCGCAGTGGCTACACGCTGATTGTCGCCCGACATCATGATCATGCGCTGGATGCCCAGCGCCCTGAGGCGAGCGATTGCGTCCTTTGCGGCAGCGCGCGGCGTATCCATGAGCCCTATGGCGCCCAGGTCGCGATCACCGAGGCGCACGACCATTGTCGTACGACCCTGTTCGCGCAGGCGCTCGATTGTTTGCGCCGTCTCATCCGAGAGAGGCGCGAAGCCATCCCGACCGAACATTTCGGCCTTGCCGATGAGCACCGTCTCGCCGTTGACCCGGGCCTTTACGCCGCGGCCCGTCAGACTGGCCATATCCGTTGCTGCGGGGATCGGTTGCTCGTCGAGAAATTGCTCACCATCCCGCGCAATGGCTTCAGCGAGCGGATGATCGCTGAGCCGCTCGACGGCTACGGCAATCGCCATGAGTTCGTCGTCATCGACACCCGTCGCCGGCACGATGTCGGTGATGCGCGGCCGACCCGCGGTGAGCGTCCCGGTCTTGTCGAACGCCAAGGCATTCAGAGACCCGAGTGCCTCAAGCGGCCCGCCGCCCTTGATCAGTACGCCCCCGCGCGCCGCGCGCGCCACGCCCGACAAAACGGCGCTCGGCGTGGCGATGGCGAGCGCGCAGGGGCTAGCCGCTACGAGCACGGCCATCGCCCTATAAAAGCTGTCGCGGAACGGTTCGTCGATGACGACCCAGGCGAACAGCAACCCGACCACTAGAGCTAGGACGGAGGGCACGAACACCCGCTCAAAACGGTCGGTGAATCGCTGGGTTGGCGATTTTTGCGTCTCCGCTTCGCTCACCATTTTGACCACCTTGGCCAGCGTCGTATCGGCGGCAAGGCGAGTGACGGCGATTTCGATCGCTCCCGGACCGTTGATGGTGCCGGCGAATACGCGATGCTGAGCGGAAACCTTGTCAGGCTGGGCTGCCGCCTGGGCTCGGTCCGGCACCGGCTCCTTATCGACGGGGACGCTTTCGCCTGTCACGGGGGCTTGGTTGACGCTCGATCGCCCGACCACGACGAACCCGTCTGCTGCCAGCCGTTCATTGGGCTTTACGACTACGGTGTCGCCAATGACGAGTTCCTCGACGGGAACTTCGCTCAGACCGCCGTCGCCTCGCCGAACCATGGCAGTGCGCGGCGCCAATTCAGCCAAGGCCTCGATCGCGCGTTTGGCCCGGCCCATGGCGTAATGTTCGAGCGCATGCCCGAGGCTGAACAGGAACAGAAGAAGAGCGCCTTCGGCCCAGGCGCCCAAGGCACCCGCGCCCGCTGCCGCCACGAGCATCAGCGTGTCGATTTCGAAACGCTTTAGCCGTAGATTCTCGATCGCTTCGCGGAGAGTGAACCAGCCGCCGAAGACATAGGCGGCTAGAAAGCAGGCGAGCGGAATCCACGCAGGAGCCGTCGTCAGCTTCTCGATCGCAAATCCGGTCGCGAGCGCTCCGCCGCAAATCAGCGCGAAGATCAACTCGGTATTGGCACCGAAGATTCCACCATGGGTATGCTCATGTTCCCCTTCGGCGTGGTCGTGCTCGGCATGATCGTGAGCTTTCGTCGCGGCCGTCGCCGAAGCTGCACCGATTTCCGGCCGTGGGCGGACACTCATCTGGGCCAGCGCCTTGCGAATTTCCGCCTCCGTCAGTTCGGATCGGCTGAATTCGACACTGATGGCGCCAACTGCGCTCGCCTCGGCTTCGACGATCCCCGGCATTTTGCGAAGCCGATCGGCGACCGTGCGGGCCTTGCGGGCGTGGGTCAGTCCATCAACCGACCATTGGATATGCTGATATTTTTCGGTGAGCGCAGCGCCAGCGCCATTGGCGATTTCCCGTACCCGCTCGAGCGACAGGATGGTCGGATCATAGTGAATGCAGAGTTGTGCCGGCGTATCGTCGTGGCTCGCCACGACGTGCGCTTCCTGGACGCCCGTGCGGCCTTGCAATTCAATTGTCAGCCTGCCTATGCAGCGGTCAGCCTCATCTTTGATTTCCGGCAGCAGAAGCGGAATATCGAGGCGCACTTGGTCTTTCATTGCTGCTGTCCTCTTCCCATCAACCCGCGCATGAGTGAGCGCGCAGCTACGGAGGCTGGTCTTCGCCGATGGTGAGGTGCGGGCGCGACGAACGCCCGCACCTCAAGACGCCGACGCTGGCGGAACCAAAGATGGCGGGGTCGGCCTTCGCTGAACGAATCCTCCGCATGGACGGACGGCGGAAAGCTCATCGAGGACGGGCATTTCGCTGCGCGTAGCGCGATATCACCGTACCCCGTCGAAGATGGCGCTCGAGCGAGTCGCCAGTCCTGACGAGCTGACGTCGCAAGAATGGACTTGTGACAATCCCTGGCCACGAGCCGATGCCCGAACAGCATAGTCGATGCGTAAGCCGGGTGCCTTCGGGCGACTTCTTCAAATGAAACCCTTCCTCGATCTGGAGCAGCCCTTTGATGCCCACGCGCCAGGCGAAGTGGCAGGGCCGTTCGAGGCAAACGATCCTTCCGTCGGCCGAAATAACAGGGTCGGTCCAGCCCGGTCGCCAGTAGGTACAGAGGAGTTTTTTCGGATCGGCGGGGTCGCTCTCGAGCCCGACAGTCGGATGCCAGTCGCGATAGCGATCGACGTCGACTAGTACCCGCCACACCCGCGCCAGAGGCGCAGACAATGATATCGAGTTCGCTACCGTAAACATAGCTCGTCATCCCACGAGAGCCGGAAGCCGCCCGTGTTGCGCTGGTGGCCACATCGGACACGCGAAGGTAGTGCCGCCTGCCGTGCGCGATGCTTGAAGGATCGCGCGATTCACGTGGGGATCCGATGCGGGTCATGGATTTGTACCCGGCAGTCCCTGCTTGGCCTTCCCGCCAAGAATTTCCACAGGTTCCAGTGTCATCAGTCCGATGTCGGGAATATCGTCGAGTGCCACGGCAAAGCTTCTCAACTTGGCGTCGTCATCGACGATCTCGATAAGGAGCGCCCGGTCGTTTTCGAAAACATGGCGCCGGTGCATGTGCGCCGAGCGGCCGAACCCCAACCGCGCCTCCAGAACCGTGACGCCAGCCAGGCCCGCATCCCTTGCCCGGGATGCAATAACTTCAAATACCCTGCGATCACCCAGATAGGCGCCTTCGTCAGTGTAGATTCGCAACAGCTTGATTGCTTCAGTCATGATCTTCTCCTTCACGCCGGCTCGGGTGCGTTCGGCTCGACTTGTTCTTCGCGCTTGCGGCGCTTGCCTTCGGTTGCACCGAGCACCACCTTTGCGATCGCCGGCAAAACGAGGAGGGTCAGGATCGTCGCCGCGATCAGGCCGCCAATCACTGTGGTCGCCAGCGGCTTCTGGACTTCAGCGCCGGTCCCCGTGGCGATCGCCATTGGTATGAAGCCGATTGCCGGGACGAAGCCGGTCATGATGACCGCGCGCATTTTCTCGGCCATGCCTTCCCGGATTGCCTCAATCAGAGGTAGCCCATGTTCCTGGCGTTCACGAATGGCCGTCATCACAACGAGGCCGTTCAGAACCGAAACACCGGCCAGCACGATAAGCCCAACCGCTGCCGAGACGGAGAAGTTGATCCCGGTTAAGATGAGGGTGAAAATCCCCCCGGCGAGTCCCAGCGGTACGGTCAGGAAGACCGCTGTCGCGCGGCCTGCCGATCCAAGGGCCATGAAAAGCAGGACGAAGATGGCGACAAAAGCCAGCGGAACCACAATCGACAATCGGGCGGTGGCCGCTTGCAAATTCTCGAACTGTCCGCCCCATTCGAGATAGTAGCCAGCCGGCAGCTTCACCTGCGCGATCTTCGCCTGCGCTTCCTGGACGAACGAGCCTGCATCGCGCCCTTCCAGGTTCAACTGGACAACAACGCGGCGCTTGCCGTTCTCGCGTCTTATCTCGTTAAGTCCTTCGGTGAACCGTATCTGGGCCACTTGTGCGAGCGGGACCTGTCGGCGCATTGCGCCCGGTTCTTCGGGCAAGAGGACCGGCAGCGAGCGGATGTCGTCAAGGTTGACGCGGGTTGCATCCGGCACGCGTACCGTGATGTCGAAGCGCCGATCGCCTTCGTAGAGCAGTCCCGATTCTCGCCCGCCCAGTGCCGCAGCGACCGTGTCGGCGACTTCCTGTACGGTCAGCCCGTAACGCGCGATCATCGCGCGATCGAGTTTCACGTCGAGCACCGGCGCACCGCCGACCTGGTCCGCCTTCACGCTGCTCGCTCCGGGGATCGCTTGCAGCACCCGCACCATCTCGTTGGCGGTCTGCGACATCTTGTCGAGATCGTCGCCGTAGAGCTTGATCGCAACGTCGCCGCGTACGCCTGAGATCAGCTCGTTGAAGCGCAGCTCGATGGGCTGGCTGACCTCGTAGAGCTGGCCAAGCTGGCCGCGAGCGGCCTTTTCGACGCGCTCAATCACATCGGCTTTGGTCGCGACGCCTGCCGGCCATTGGTCCTGCGGCTTCAGGATCACGAAGGCATCGGAAACGTTCGGCGGCATCGGGTCGGTGGCGACCTCGGCGGTACCGGTCTTGGAAAACATGAGCTCCACTTCCGGAAGCTTTTTGACCGCTTCCTCGACCTTGCGCTGCATCGCCAGGGATTGTTCGAGGCTCACCGAGGGCACGCGCGTCGAGGCGAGCGCCAGGTTCTTTTCATCGAGTTGGGGAATGAACTCTGAGCCGAGAAGGCCAAACGCCGGTATTGCCGCCAAAAAGAAGGCGAGACCGCCTAGAATGAACGGCCACGGCCGAGCGAGCGCCTTGTCGAGCAGCGGCAGATAACGATCCTTGCTCTTGCGGATCAGCCACACCTCCTTCTCGGCAACACGTCCGCGAATGAGCAGCGCCACCAGTGCGGGCACCAGCGTGATCGAGAGGATGAACGCGGAGACAAGCGCCAGCATGATGGTGATCGCCATGGGCGAGAAGGTCTTGCCCTCGACACCCGTGAACATCAGAAGCGGTGCGAAGGAGAGGAGGATGATCACCTGGCCGAACACGGTCGGTTTGATCATCTCCTGCGAAGCACGCATCGTTTCTTCGAGCCGCTCCCGAAGCGTCAGCAGCCGTCCTTCGTGTTCCTGACGATGCGCCAGTCGCGCCAGGCAGTTCTCGATGATGATCACGGCGCCATCGACGATCAGACCAAAGTCCAATGCGCCAAGGCTCATCAGATTGCCCGGCACGCGAAACGCGTTCATCCCCATCGCCATCATGAGGAATGAAAAGGGGATGACGAGGGTGGCGATGATGGCCGCGCGCCAGTTGCCGAGCAGCAGAAACAGCGACGCCGCGACCAGCAGCGCACCCTCAGTGAGGTTGCGTTCAACCGTCCCCACCGTCGCATTGACCAGCTTGGCCCGGTCGAGAACGATCTTGACTTCAATGCCCGGCGGCAGCGTTTTCGAAACCTGATCGAGCTTGGCGGAAACATCCTGGGCCACGATACGGCTGTTCTCGTTGATGAGCATGAGGACGGTACCAATCACCGCCTCCTCGCCGTTCATGCTGCCCGCGCCCGTGCGCAGATCACCGCCAATCCTGACGTTGGCGATCTGGCCGACAGTGATCGCAACGCCGCCGCGCGTTGCCGCAACGGCGTTCCGAATCTCGTCGACGGAACGCGCGCGGGCATCGACGCGGACGAGGTAGGCTTCGCCGCCACGGTTATAAAAATTGGCGCCAACAGCGAGGTTGGCTTTTTCCAGCGCCTCGCCGAGCTCGCTGTAGGAAATTCCGAAATTGGTCAGCTTGGTCGGATCGGGTTCGACGACGAAGTTTTTCGCGTAGCCACCGATCGAGTCGACACCCGCCACGCCCGGCACCGCCTTCAATTGCGGGCTGATGATCCAGTCCTGCACGGTTCGCAGATAGCCGGCCTTCTGAACCTCGTCGGTCAACCGGTCCCCCTCAGAAGTGAGATAACTTCCGTCGGGTTGCCAGCCGGGCTGTCCGGCAATCTTCTTCGCGCCCTTGCCGTCCGGATTGGTATAGCCGACAGTATACATGACGATCTCGCCGAGACCGGTTGTCACCGGCCCGATCTGCGGTTGGACGCCGTCAGGCAGGTTCTCGGTCGCCTGCCTCAGCCGTTCGCCAACCTGCTGGCGCGCAAAATAAAGATCGGTGGATTCCGAGAATATGGCGGTAACCTGGCTGAACCCATTGCGCGAGAGGGACCGCGTCGTTTCAAGCCCCGGAATGCCGGCGAGGGAAATTTCGACCGGGTAGGTGACGAGCTTCTCGATTTCGACCGGCGACAGACGAGGATCGACGGTGTTGATCTGCACCTGGTTGCTGGTGATGTCCGGCACCGCGTCAATCGGCAGCTTGGTCAGCTGCCAAATGCCGAGGCCGGCGACCGCGAGGAAGATGAACAGGACCGCCCAGCGTGCGCGGACGGCGAGCGCAATGAGACTTGCAATCACGGTTTATTCCTCCTCGCCCGCGCCCTTGCCGAGCTCGGCCTTGAGCAGGAATGCATTTTGAGTTGCGATCATCTGGCCTGGCTTCAGGCCTGAGAGGACCTCGACGCGGCCGGCACTGCGTCGTCCGATCGTCACCTTTTGCGCGCGGAAGCCCTGATTGGTCCGCACGAAGACAACATCTCGTCCTTCAAGGGATTGCAGCGCGTCCTCCGAGATGACGATCGCATCCGACACTTCACCGCGGCTCGGCAGGAGGCGAACGCGCACGGCAAGCCCAGGCTGCAGACTTCCCGTAACATCAAGCACAGCCGTGGCGGAACGCGTCTCACCGCCAAGACCAGGCGTAACGGCACGCACACGAGCGTCTATCGTTCGGCCGTCGGGTAGCTCGATGATGGCCCGGTCGCCTGGAGCAAGCCGCTGGGCGTCAATTGGCCCGACGGCAGCTTCGATTTGCACTTTCGAGGGGTCGGCGATGCGAAACAACTCGGTCTCCGGTTGCACGAAAGCGCCAAGGCTGACGCTTTCCGCCGTCACCCGCCCGGAGATCGGGCTGGCCACTATCGCGCCGCTGCCATCGCGCGTGACGTTCGCAGCACCGGCCGCAACCTGAGCTCTTCGGGCTTCGGCCGCAGCGGCCGCGGCCTCTGCCTGCGCCTGCTCATAGTCGGCGCGGGCGGTTACCTTCTGCTCATAGAGATGGCGCTCCCGCGCGAGCGTGCGCTGGGCCAGAACCGAGCGCGCGTCGGCCGCCGTCCGGTCCGCGGCGATCTGGGCGGCATCTCGACTCTGCACTATGGCCAGCGTCTCTCCCGCGCGTACAGGATCGCCCAGCCGTTTGAGCACTTGCGTGACCGCGCCGCCGGCACGGGCAGTCACGATCGCTTCACCGGCCGGCGTCGCGGCAACTGTGCCCTGCGCAAGGATTTCGGAGCCAAGGCCGCCCGGCTGCACCGCTTCTACACCGATGGCAGCTTTGCGGATCGCCTCTGCAGTCATCGCGAGGCTATCGGTGGGGGTTTCCGTCGTCTCTTCGGCCTTTCCAGCACTTGGCGCTTCCGCAGCAGGATCCGCGGTGCAGCGCGCGACTGAGAAGCCACCGACTGCGGCGAGCAGAACGGCACCAGCCACCCCGCCGAGGAGGCGTTTATCTTGTGTGATCATTCAACATCTCCGAATATCGAGTGGGCTGGCTGCGGGAGGGCGCGCGTCTGGTCAGGTTCGACGTAAGCGTCCTGAGCCCGCAGGCGTGCATGAAAAACAGCCGGTCCAAGCGGCAGGTGGTCGCCGTTCCTTGAGAGAAGCTGGTTCATTGTTCCAAGTCCACTTCGCTCGCCGCCGCTGCCTGGCGCGCCAGCGTGGCTTGAGCTTCCGCCCGCGCGCGTCGCGCCGCGATGAGTTCGGCCTGTGTCGAGGCATAGGCCTGCTGAGCATCGAGCAGTTCGATCAGCGAGGATTTGCCGGCCCGGTATGATAGCTGCGCAAGACGCAGCGCCTCGCGCGCCTGGCCGATGCCGCTGCCTTCAAGGGCCGTGACGCGTGCCTCGGCGGCGGCCAAGGCCGCACGCGCGTTGGCGATTTCCGCCTGGGTGTTGGCGAGAACACTGTTGCGCCGCGCTTCAGCCGATTGAATTTCGGACCGCGCGGCTGCGATGTTGCCTTGGTTCCGATCAAAGACCGGCAGCGGCACCGAAAGGCTGGCAATCAGTGCCCGGTCACCTGTTTCGCGCAATTGGCGCACCCCCACACCAATGGACGGGTCAAGACGACCCTCCGCGCGGGCTTGGCGCAGTTGCGCATCAGCAATGACCCGTTCGGCTTCGGCAAGACGCACGTCGAGCGTCGCCATCGCATCGACATTCCTGGGCGGCGCCAGCAGGTCGCTACCGCTAAGCTCAGCCGGCGGGGTGTCCACGCCAAAGAGCGCTGCGAGCGAGCGGCGGGCATTCACTTCATCGGCTTCGGCCGCGCGGAGCGCCGCCGTCGCCTGTGCAAGGGCCGCGTCGGCGCGCAGCCCCCGCAGAGGGGGCTCCTTCCCCGATTCCACAAGTTCGCGCGCGATGCGAGACAACTCGCGCGCGCGCTCTTCATTTTCCCGCGCAAGCGCCAGGTTGTCGCGCACGGCTATGCCGAATGCGAAGAGAGAGCGGACCTGCTGGCCGAGCTCGGCACGAGCGATCGCGAAGCGGTATTCCTGTGCGGCAAGTTGGGCTTCGGCAAGCGTCATCCGCGCCTTGCGCCTGCCGCCGATGTCGAGCCTCTGATTGACCGAGGCCGTCGTTTCGGTGCCGTTGAAACCCGAATAGGGGCCCGTGCCGGCGAAATTCTCGACTTCGACGTTAAGGATGGGATTGTACCTAAACCGTGCCTGGCGCAGGCGCCCGCGCGCCGCTTCGACATCGGCGCGGGCCGCCACGAGAGCTGGAGAGCGGGCTTCGGCTTCCTCAAGCGCCTGAGGGAGTGTCAGGACCGGGGGTAAGGGGCCGGTTCGGACCTCGGGCGGCACCGATTGTGCCATGGGACCGGCGATAGGCCGATTGTCCGCCTGAGCCGAAGCGGGCGTGACCGATATAGCCACGAGCGCCGCAGCCATGGCGGGCGCAAACATAGGATGCATGTATGAAGAACTCCTGACAAACCGAAGGCGCGCGCCTGGGCACAGCCAGGCGAAGCTTCAGCTGTCAGGCAATCGGAGGTCGGAAAGTGTCGGAACGGGTCGGGGGAGCGAGACCTGCACGATTCCGCAGCAGCACGACTCGGACGGGAGCTATGCGCTCGATCTCGGGCGCGGACGCAACCGGAATTCCCACATGATGGCCGTGACAGCCATGAAATTTCACCGACATCTTTGAGGGATCGGATTGGCTCTTGTCGCTCTTCTTCGAGTAGCTCCCGCAAGCGTCCATGGACGCCAATACACGCGTGCCCGACCCCGGCTCAGCGGCATGGGCCATAGCTCCCGCCGTCACGCCGAAGGCGAGCAACAGGCTGAGAACTATGGAGAGCCACCCTTTCATCGGTTGACCATCTAGCCTCTCTCAAGTTGAAAAGGAAGAGGTAAATTCCAAACCAGAGTGAATTCGCGTGGCGGGCATCGACGGCTCGCCTCGATGTTATGTTATTACATCCTATGGGCCCAACTTGCGTCGATGTTTATCTTCATTCAATTGCATTTATCCGGCGGCTTCTAAGAGGAAGACCCAAAAACGTAAAATATGGACAATGAAGTATTGGCTGGCTATTCACGTGTTTAGATGGAGAAATGTACCTACCGAGGTGCGGATTCTCGTATGATACTTTTCTTGAGTGGCCAGGTTCGCCTGCGATCGCCTGAACTGGAGCCAGCCGCTCGGCCCAAGCGTCGTCATAGTTCCCGGCGCTCGGGCCTAGCCGCTGTCGGCGGAGCGAAAACGACGGGGAGATTGCTGATTGCATCGTCGCGCGCCGCGACAGAACGCGACCGGGCTGTTGGCAGCGCTCGCCACCCGGTCTAATTCGTACCAATGACATCGCGACGCCGTTCGCTCCGTACTTGCAGCCCGCGAACGCGGACGGCGAACGGGAGCCAAAGTCGAGACTCGGGGTTCTTGTATACATCAGGTCCGGACGCCGTTGTCTTTGGCGGACGAGGAACTCGTGATTGTGCAACTACCGACACAATTGCATCGACACATCTGGGGGAAATCGATCATAAGCTTGCCGATCTTGCCGCCCTCCGCCGAGAGAGCGCCGCGCTGGACGCTCTTTGCGACGGCGGTACAGGCGGTCAGTGCCGAATACTGGAGGCGGTTGCTCCGATGCAAGAAGGCGGTCGCCCAATAGCCGCGCGCGGCAGGCTCGATTCCCCAACCGCCATCTTGGGGCGATTGGCATGAAGGCTCTGATTGCCTTCGATCTTGACGGCACACTTGCCGACAGCAAGCAGCCGCTGGACGAACGAATGGGACAAGCGCTCGCCGACCTGCTGGCCGTCGCCGAGGTCGCGATTATCTCAGGCGGGGACTGGCCGCAATTCGACAAGCAGGTTGCAAGCCGGCTCCCTGCAAGAGCGTATCGTGGCAGGTTGTGGCTGCTGCCGACCACCGGAACCAAGCTCTATCGGTATGACGGGACATGGCGGCGGGCTTACGCCGAGCTTTTCGGCAAAGAAGAAAAGAAGACAATTCTCGATGCTTTCGATGCGGCACTGGAGGCGACAGGGTTTCAGGCGGAGCGGAGTTGGGGCGAGCGGATCGAGGATCGTGGGAGCCAGATAACCTTCTCGGCGCTGGGGCAGCAAGCGCCACTGGACGCCAAGGAGCAATGGGATCCCGACTTTGCCAAGCGCAAGGCGATCCAGGCCGAGTTGATTCAGCGCCTACCGGGCTTTTCGATCAAAATGGGGGGGACGACGTCGATCGACGTGACTCGGGAGGGCGTGGACAAGGCCTATGGCCTCGAACGCCTGAGCTGCGAAAGCGGCATTCCGCTCGATGCGATGCTGTTCGTGGGCGACGCCATCTTTCCGGGTGGAAACGACTATCCCGCAAAGCTGCTGGGTCTCGATACGATCTGTGTCCGCGATCCGCGAGAAGCGCTTAGCGTAATCGCGGCAATCGTCGCTTGCCTCGCCGACCGTCACGCATTCCCCGAAGGCATCACCCCTCCCGATCAATGATGCTGGCGCGCACGATGATGTCGTTCGCGATGGTGGCGCGGCCGGTCGTGGCGGTTATAGGGGTGACGGTCATAGCGGTAAGGCCGCTCGTATTGGTGTGCCGGATACGCCGGATAGGAATAGGCGTAAGGCTCCGAATGGCGGTAATAGGGCTCCGGCTCCCGATATCCATGGCCGCGGTCGCCCAAGACCTCGTCACCGTAACCGCCACGATATCCGCCATCGTGATGTTGGGCCATCGCCGACGTCGGAACCGCGATCGTCAACGCGGCCAGGCCGGTCCATATGATCTTGCGCATCGCGTTCTCGTTTTGAATGCCGCCCCTCTGGAAGGGCCGAAGCTTATATGAAAAATTGCTTTTGAACGCCGAGTGAACGTTAGGAACAGTGAAATTGCCCCTTCGCATCGCCGAGTCCGGCGCGTCGAGCTGGACATTGGCACACCGCAAACAGTTGTCGGCGTCCCCGTAAGGCAGCAGCACTCGGCCACGCAGCGATCCGCCGTAAATGTAAACGACATTTGGGCCATGGTCGTCGCGATCTCCCGCGCGCCGTTCGATCAACGGCCCCGTGGGTGAAGCCAGCTCTTCTCGATATCGATCAGTGAGCCGCATTTACCGAACTGGGCGAAGCCTGAACGGGCGCTAGAGCAAGAATGCGTGTCCCGCCGTTCCAGGTCGCAAGATCCGAGGTGTGAGCAACCAGAGATTCTCAGCGTCCTGCAGTCCGGTCGCCAGGTGGCGCCCGTCGACTTGGCGCGAGAACACCGCCATACCTTTGCCCACCCCAAGGCGACCCGCCACAGACTACATTGCAAAGCGGTGGAAGTTCTCCATCTCTGGCATTTCCGCCATATGCCGCGCTCGCCGAGGGCAAATTGCGCGAATGATCGGCACGTGTGAAAGCGTCAAAGGAGGTTATATAGAATGGGTGTTTTCCTCCATGGTCAGGTTGCCTTTTCGCTGGTGTCTGATGCGGCGGACGGCAAAGCCGCCCGCCTCTTACAGGGATGCCCGTTGCCGATAGGGCGGCCACCAGGACTCACAGGGAAGCCTTGACGAGATTGGACGATCCCGGGTCGGGCCGCTTGTCCGGCGGCGGAATATCCGTCTCCCTGCGCCCGTAGCGCGCGTAGAGCGTCGGCAGCAGGAACAACGTCAGCAGGGTCGCCGAGATGAGCCCCCCGATGACCACCGTCGCCAGCGGCTTTTGAACTTCGGCGCCCGCACCCGACGCGATCGCCATGGGCACGAAGCCGAGTGACGCGACCAGCGCCGTCATGACCACGGGGCGCAAACGCATCATGGCGCCTTCACGGGCGGCTTTCGCGCGCTCCATGCCTCGGGCCATCAGTTCCTGAATCGATGTCACCATGACGAGTCCATTCAAGACCGCAATGCCGGACAGGGCGATGAAGCCGACCGCCGCCGAGATCGAAAAGGGCATGCCCCGCAGGAACAGGGCGAGCACGCCACCCACCAGCGCCAACGGCACGCCGGTGAAGACGATCGCTGCATCACGCATGCTTCCCAAGGCCCCGTAGAGCAGTAGGATGATGAGCGCGAAACAGGCCGGAACCACGAGCATCAGCCGCTCGCTCGCCGATTGTAGGTTCTCGAACTGGCCGCCCCAATCGAGATATTGCCCGGTGGAGAGACGCACCTCGCTCGCGATAGCAGCCTGCGCATCCGCAACCACGCCCGCCACGTCACGACCGCGCACATTCGCCTGCACGACGACCCGCCGCTTGCCATTTTCGCGGCTGATCTGGTTGGGACCATCGGTCACGCCAATGTCGGCGACGCTTTGAAGCGGCACGAACCCCCCATTCGGCAGCGGCACCGGCACCTGACCGAGCGTTTGCAGATTGGCGCGCGCCACATCCGACAGGCGGATGGTGATGGCGAAGCGCCGATCTCCTTCGAAGATCATGCCGGCGTCCCGTCCGCCGATCGCGGCTGAGATGGTGTCCTGCACGGTCTGCGCGGTGATGCCGAGCCTCGACATGATGTCGCGGCGCGGCCGAATGTCGAGCATCGGCAGGCCTTCGGTCTGTTCCACCCGAACGTCGACGGCACCTTCCGTCTTGCGCAGGACAGCCGCGATAGCATTGGCCGTCGCGTTCATCGCGTCGGTGTCGTCGCCGAACACCTTGACCGCGATGTCGCCCCTCACGCCGGCGATCAGCTCGTTGAAGCGCATCTGGATGGGCTGGGTGATCTCGAACGCACCACCCGGCAGACTTTCAAGCGTCTTCTCGACTTTCGCCACCAAGTCGGACTTGCTGAGCCCCGAGTCCGGCCACTCATCGCGCGGCTTGATGATGATGAAGGTGTCGGAGATGTTGGGGGGCATGGGGTCGGCGGCGAGTTCCGCCGTACCGGTCTTGGAGAAAACGAACCGCACCTCGGGCAGCTTGCCGAGTTCCCGCTCGATCCGCGACTGCATTGCCTGACTCTGATCGATTGACGTTCCCGGCACGCGGAGCACCTGGGCGGTCAGGTCGCCTTCATCAAGCTGGGGCAAGAACTCTTGGCCCAGGAACGAGAAGGTCAGGATCGCGGCAAGGAAGGCGCCGATACCCACGCCCATTGTGAGCGTTGGCCGCTTCATCGCGCGATCAAGGCCCGGCTCGTACTTGTGCTTGAGCCAGGTCATGATCCTTCCTTCCTTCTCTTCGACCGGCTTCGACAGCCAGATCGCCAGCATGGCCGGCACGAAGGTCAACGAGAGGATGAAGGCGAAGACGAGTGCCATAATGACCGTCAGCGCCATCGGCGTGAAGGTCTTGCCTTCGACGCCAGTGAGCGTGAGCAGCGGCACATAGACGAGGATGATGATCGCCTGCCCGAACACGGACGGGCGGATCATTTCGCGGGCGGCATGCGCTACGACCGACAACCGTTCGTCGAGTGCGAGCGTGCGGCCGTAATGATGTTGCCGCTCAGCGATGCGTCGCAGCGCATTCTCGACGATGATGACCGCGCCGTCGACGATCAGGCCGAAGTCCAGCGCGCCGAGGCTCATCAGATTGGCCGAGACGCCGCCGCGCAACATGCCGAAGCTGGTCATTGCCATGGTGATCGGGATCACCAGTGCCGCGATCAGCGCTGCCCGGAAATTGCCGAGCAGCACGAATAGCACGACGATGACGAGCAGCGCGCCTTCGGTGAGGTTCTTGGCCACCGTCTTGATCGTCGAATTGACCAGCGCTGTGCGATCAAGCACCGGCTGAATCACAACGTCGGTCGGCAGCGAGGCATTGATTCCATCAAGCCGCTCCGCGACCGCCGAGGCAACGGTGCGGCTGTTTTCACCGATCCGCATGATCGCGGTGCCGACGACGACTTCTTTGCCGTTTTCCGACGCGGAGCCGTAGCGGATCGCCTGCCCGAGACGCACCTGCGCCACCTGGTCGAGCCGGATCGGCGTGCCTTCGCGGGTCGCGATGACGGTGCCGGCCAGCTCGCCGACATTGCGGATGCGCGCGTCGGAGCGGACAGCGAGGCCCTCGCCGCCACGATCGACCACGCCCGCGCCGACGCCCACGTTATTCTCTTCGAGCGCGCGGGCGAGATCGGTCAGGTTCAGCCCAAGTGCAGCAAGCCGCTGGACGTCGGGAATGACCTGAAACTGCTTCACATGGCCGCCGATCGAATCGACGCCGGCAAGGCCCGGCGTATTCTTCAGCAGCGGCGCGACGATCCAGTCTTGTGCGGTGCGCAGATAGGTCGCCTGATCGGCCTCGCTGACAAGCCGGTCGCCCTCTGGCGTGATGTAACTGCCATCCGGCTGCATGCCGGGCTCGCCCGGCTTGTGCTTGTCTTCCTTCCGGTGCTGGAAACGGACAGTCCACATATAGACTTCGCCCAGGCCCGTCGCGATCGGCCCCATCGTCGGCACCGCACCATCGGGCAGGCTTTCTTCCGCGACGCGCAACCGCTCCGCGACCTGCTGGCGCGCAAAGTAAATGTCGGTCGAATCCGTGAAGACCGCCGTGACCTGGGCAAAACCATTGCGGCTGAGCGACCGGGTGTATTCAAGGCCGGGAACCCCGGCGAGCGCGGTTTCGATCGGGAAAGCGATTTGCTTCTCGACCAGTTCGGGTGAAAGGGCCGGCGCGGCGATGTTCACCTGCACCTGATTGTTGGTGATGTCGGGAACGGCGTCGATTGGCAGGCGCGAAAGCGCCCAGCCTCCGATAGCCGCAGCGATGAGCGTCATGAGCAGGATGAACCAGCGACGCTCGACGGAAAATGTGACGATGCGGTCTATCATGATCAGTGCCCATGCTCCGCTTCGCCCTTTCCGAGCTCAGCCTTGAGGGTGAAGCTATTGGGGCCGGCGAGCTGTTCGTGGCCCTTGAGCCCCGACGTCACGACCACGTTGTCGCCGTTCGGGCTTCCGAGCGTGACAGGGGTCGCCTTGAAGCCATGGTCGGTGCGCACAAACACCGTGGACCTGCCTTCGACGGTCTGTACCGCGCTTTGCGGCACGAGCAGCGATGCGGGGCCGCTGCCCGCAAGCTGGATCGCCGCCGTCACGGGCTCGCCCACGCGCCATTGGCCGGCTCGGTTGTCGATGACCGCGATCACGCTCGCAAGGCGCGTGGTTTCATCGAGGATTGGGGAGACGAAATCGACCCGCGCCACCGATCGCCGATCGCCCGCCAGGATCTCGATTTGAGAGCCGGGGCGCACCTTGCCGGCATCAGCCGGTGACAGCGCCAGCGTCACCGCGACCCGCCCGAGGTTGGCGACGCGGAACAGCTCGGCATCGGCGGCGACCGTCTGGCCCAGCGTCACGCTGCGCGCGACGACCTGGCCCGAGAGGGGAGCATTGATCGCGATGCGATTGAGCGCGCCGCCGCCGCCGCCAGCGGCCGACACCTGTTGCTGCGCGAGACGCAGCGCGATGCGTGCTTCTGTGGCTGCCGTGCGGGCCGCAATCAGATCCTGTTCGGGCGACACACGCTCGTTGAAGAGACGCTGTTCGCGACGGAGATTGCTCTCGGCGAGCGCCAGTCTGGCCCGCGCGGCCTCAATTTCGGCGTTGAGCGATGCCGCTTCACGGCTTTCGATGACAGCGAGCGTCTGCCCGCGTCCGACGGACTGGCCGAGGTTGCGCGTGAGCGAGACGACACGCCCGCCGATCGCGGCGGACACGACCTGCATACCTTGGGGGTCGCCTTCGATCGTTGCGGGGAGGGTCAACGCACCCCCACCGCTGCGGATCACGCGGACCAGCTCGACACCGGCTTTGCGAATCTGATCGGCGCTAAGGTCGATTTCGCCTTCTTCGTCGGCATGACCTCCCTCTTCGGATGCCGCGCCATTTTTGGCCGTGGTGGCGTTCTGCGCGTCGTCCGCCGCCTTCTCGCCGCCGGAACATCCGGCCATCAGGAGTGCGGCCAGCGTGAGCGGCAAGATCGCCATGGTACGGGTTTTCATTTGTCATTCCCCCTGTGTGATCGGCGCGCGGGCGGTAAGCCGCTCAAGCTGCGCCTGGGCGATGTGGTAGGAGAGCAGCGCGTCGATCGCAGCCGCCCGTGTCTGGGCGAGCGTGCGTTCGGCATCGAGTAGATCGAGCTGGCCGAACTTGCCCTCGCGATAGCCGATGCGGGCGATGCGGGCGGCTTCTTCGGCCGCCGCGAGCGCGGGTCCACTGGCCGCCGCCGCATTTGTGGCGGCGTTGGCGGCATCGGCTTGGGCGCGCGCAATGGCCTGGTCCACATCGAGTGCCGTGAGGCGTCGCCGCGCGTCCGCGCTCTGCCGTTCGGCGGTGGCTTGGCTCAACGCCGCCCGGCCGTTGTTGAACATCGGGATCGGGATCGACAGGCTGAAAATCGCCGCCGTGTCATTGGTCTGTTCGAGCCGGCGCGCGCCGGCCCCAAGCGTCAGGTCGGGAACGCGCTGCGAGCGCGCGAGGCGCACGCCGGCGTCGGCGATAGCGAAGTCGGCATTGGCCGCCGCCATCATGAGCGTGCCCGTGCTGTCTATTGGCCGGAGGGGGCCATAGGTCGCGGGCGCGCGGGAGAACCAGTCCGTGTCGAGCGGCCCCGCGATGGGTTGGCCGATAATTCGCGACAGGGTGAACCGCGCGACTTCGACAGCCCGTTCTTCCCGCGTTAGCGCAGCGTCGGCATTGACCCGTGCTACGTTCGCTCGCTCTGCCTCGATCGGCGACGCGCGGCCCGCCTGCACGCGGACCTGCGCGGCGCGCAGGGTTTCATTTGCGATACGGGCCTGATCGCGGGCGGTAATGAGCCGACGTTCCGCCGAGGCGGCCTCCGCGTAGGCGCGAATGACGTTCAGCCGGAGATCGGCTTGTGCGATCGTGGCCTGTATGGTGGCCCGGTCGGTTCGAGCGTCCGCGACGGCGATCCGAGCCGATCGCTTGCCGCCGAGTTCGATCGGCAGCGTAAGCGATGTGGTCGCTTCGAGGCTCTGCGTGCCACGGTACGGGCCGGAACCAGCGACATTTTCAGCTTCGACCATGACGCTTGGATTGGGCCGGAGCCCCGCGACGCGCCGTCCCGCTTCGGCAGCGCGAATGTCCGCCGTGGCGGCTTCGAGCGACGGCGAAACGACGCCGGCAAGTTCGAGAGCGCGATCGACTGTGAAAGATGGGCCTATTAAGGCGGGCGACGTGCTTTGGGGCTGAGCGGCTCCGGTATCAACCGGCGACGCGGTTTGGGCCTGCGCGATGCTCGCGCAAGCGGTCGCGGCCAGCAAGGCCGCGAGCAATCGGTGCATGATCGAAAGACTCCTGATAATTCCGGGGGAGTCCCACGGATGGGACTAGGCTGGAATCGTCATGCCTTTGGAGGTCGGTGATTTGGATCGGGCGCGCTCGAGACGCGAGCCTTCGCATTCGGAAGCAAGGGCGGCGCTGTGCGCAGATGCGCTTGGGTGGCGAATCCTTCCTTCTCGGGCTCGCCTACTTGTTCACCCTGGCAGCTACCGTGATGGTGCGCTGCCGCCTTGTCATCTTCAGACGGAACTTGCTCGCGAACGTCATCGACATAGCCGAGGTGCGCCGCAGCATCTGAACCCACGCATCTAATGGGTTCGGCCGCGCGCGCAGCCGTGCCCGCGGTCAGCGACAGCGAGACGAGGCACGTCAGGATCAAAGCGAGGAAGCGTCCCATGGCGGGCGCCCTATAGCACGCCAACCAATTCAGAAAAGGATTCATTTGCTGATTTTGGCTTGATGTGCTGGTATATCATGCATTTATTAGTCGACAGCTAGTTGTCGAACGCGGACATCGAATCATGCCAATATCGCGCATGACTTCGCCAAGGTCAGAATAGTCATTCTGCAACATAGATGTGGAGAAGGTCGCGGCCAATTTTGGTCTACTGGAAAAGCATCGGCAAAGCCATTCTGCAACCAGCAGAGCGATCGAACGCTGTTATCAGTAAAACCAATCTCAGCCGAGAAAAGGAGGGAAGAAAATGACCCCGGAGATACTGCGCAGCCTCGTCGTGGACGCAACCCCTGATGGCCCCCTCGAGCAACGTCTCGAGGCGGCATTGCAAATTGCCAACGAGCACAAGGGCTCCCTCGTGGCCGTTTGCCCAGCATGGCCTACGGGCATGTCCTTCGCTGATGCCCTCGTCCGCGGTCCTCTTCAATCGATGGCTCGGGAAGAAGAAATGCGTCAAGCGATCGCGACTTCGCGAGCAACATTCGATCGCTTGACGCAAGGCTCCTCAGTCACGACCGATTGGTGCGACAGCATTGCTGATCCTGCCGTCGTCCTGCGCGAGCACGGCTTGCTGGCCGACCTCATCATCATGAGTTTGCCGAGGGAGAGCGAGGTGGCGCAGGCCGATCCCGTCGATCTCGCTGCCGCCACAGGCACGCCCATTCTTCGCTTGGGTGCTGCAACCTCGCGAGAGGCCTTTCGACGCGTGCTGATCGGTTGGAAGGATTGCCGGGAGTCGCGTTGCGCCTTGCGGGCAGCCCTACCCATCCTGCGGCGGGCCGAAACCATCCTCATCGTAGGCGTGGGCGACGAAGCGTCATCGGAGTGCCTCAGCGCCGTGCAGCGTTATCTTTGCGCCCGCGATATGAACGCACAACACGACCATGTTCCCGACAATGGCAAAGGTGCGGCTGCATCGATGACTGAGATTGCCCGGCGCGACGGCTATGGCCTGCTGGTGGCGGGCGCTCGGGCGCAAGGCCGGTGGAAAGAGCGGATAGTCGGTGGCGCCACCGAGGAATTGCTGAGGACCGATGTGAACTGGCTTCTGGCAAATTAGATATGCGGCTCGCTATTCAAGCAAGCTGCGGTAGTGCCCCACCGGCGGATGGGCGCTCCAGATTCGGAGGGGGCATGATCCCTGCTCTGATGACCAGAACGGCGGCATGAACGACAACCGGATGAGCGTAACTCAGCCGCCAAACGGTCCAAGAAAGGCGGCGCCACCTCTCAAATATGGGAGAACGGCGCTGTCGCATCACCACAGCTGGCCGCGCTTCTGCCTTCAAGCTGGATCGGTGGGCAAGGAATGCTGCCGAATGAACAGAAGACGCAGCAATCACCATGCTTCGGCCGGAGGACCGCACCGCAACCGGCGCAGTCGTAGAAATATTGGCATGCGTTGGTCGGCATGATCTCTGTTTTCACGAAGTTGCAGTGCGGACAGGTGAGCGTCGATTCGAGCTGAGGCGCCTGCTCAGACATAGGAATAGCCGAGCCAAAGCAGGGCCGCGCCGGTGAGCAGCCCGATGAAGAGGATCAAGCGCAGCCACACCGGGGTGCAGGCACGTTCTGAATCACAAGTGGCGGTAGAACGTTGCATCCGCCAGAGCAGGAGCGTGCCTCCGGCAAGGCTGAGCGCGCTCAGCCACAACAGAAGATCGCGATAAGGGGCCGCCGTCGTCGCAATCCCGCCGAACCAGGCGGCACTGATCCCCACAGTCGTGAACAGGAAAGGCAAGGCGCAGCAAGCAGCCACGCCAAAGGCGGCCGTAACGCCTCCGAGCGTCAACAGGACCGCTCCACTTGTTCGCGCTCCGCCTCGTGAACCGGTCCGCATCAACGACTCCTTGAATCTGTCATGAGGAGGTCATACCGTCTGTAGTAGCTACAGACTCAAGCCATTATTTTCGGAAGGCACGTGTGAGCGGAGAGATGATCGCGATTGGGGAACTGTCGCGCCAGGCTGGCTGCAACATCGAGACGATCCGCTATTATGAGCGAATCGGCCTTACGCCAAGGGCGAGCCGGCGGGGCCGCTATCGCAGCTATGATGCTGACGATGTCAGGCGGCTGCGCTTCATCCGCCGTGCGCGCGAGCTCGGCTTTACGCTTGAAGAGATCCGCGCACTGATCGGGATTGCCGCTGCAGGTGAGGTGTCATGCGCGGATGCGCGCGGTATCGCCGCCGCGCATCTCGCAAGCGTGCGCGCACGGCTCTTCGATCTGCGGCGGATGGAAGAGGTTCTTCATGAAGTCGTGCGCGCTTGTGATGCAGGCGAGCATGCCGGATGCCCATTGATCGAGACGCTTTCTGCGGACGCTAGCTGAGCGACGCGGTGCCATCACAGGACGCTTCTACTCGGCCGCGGCGGTGCCTGTCGCATGCCTTCGACCATTATACCAGAATCCAACACACAGGATCGCGAGCGCGAGAAGTTGGAGCAGCAGCGGTTGCAATGAGGGGAAGATGCCGAGCATCGACAACCTCGGCACATGCGCGACCGGCGTGATGTCGATGAGCCCGGCCTCCTGGAGCGCGGCCGTGCCCTTGCCGGCGAGCACCACTGCCAGGATGGCGACGAGCACCGAGCTGTAGGCGAAGAATTTCCCGATCGGCAGCACGCGGCTGTAACGCAGCATTGCCCAGGCAACCACGGCGAGCGCCGCGACCGCGGTTGCAGCACCTGCCGCGATGACGCCGCCGCGCCCTTGCGCCGCCAGCGCCGCGAAGAACAGGATCGTCTCGAACGCCTCTCGATAGACGACGAGAAAGGCGAGTCCGAACAGGAACCAGGCCGAGCGTCGCGACAACGCCTTGCCGAGCGCTTCGCGGATATAGCGTTGCCAGCTTTCGGCATGCGACTTGCCGTGCATCCAGATGCCCACAGAGACCAGCACCACCGCCGCGAAGAGTGAGCCGAACCCTTCGGTCAGTTCGCGGCTCGCGCCGCTGATCGAGATCGCATAGGTCGCAACCGCCCAGGTCGCGCCGCCCGCAACGAGCGCGGCGATCCAGCCGCCATGAACAAAGGGCAGAACTTCCGGCCGGTCGGCCTTGCGGAGGAAGGCGATCATCGCGACGACGATCAGCAGCGCCTCGAGCCCTTCGCGCAGCAAAATGGTGAGTGCGCCGATGAAGGTCGAGACGTCGCTCGCCGCATCGGGCGACAGCACGGTCTCTGCGTCTGCGAACAGACCCTCGATCACGGCGACCTTGTCGGCGAGTACCTCTGCCGGCTCACCGCGACCGATCGCGGTCCGGAATTCCCCCATCGCGCCCTCGATGCGCGCCATCAGTGTCGCGTCGCGGGCAGTGAGGATCGGCTCCACCGGCTCGAACCCATCGAGATAGGCCGAGAGTGCAAGCCGCTCGGCGTTGCGCCTGTCGCCCGCGCGATAGGCGGTGAGGCTTTGTGAAAGCTTCTCGCGTGCGACCGCGAGCGATGCGGGTGTCGGCATGCTGAGTGCCTGCGGGTTCATGCGCAGGTAAGCGACGACGGCATCCGCCTTATTCTGCCCTATAGCGCGGCCGAGTTCTTCCGGCGTCATGCTGGTGAAGGCCTGGAGATCGGGGAAACGCTGGCGCAGGGCGGCGTTGCTCTTCCACATGCGCTCGCCCGCCGCCGCGTCCTTGAACGCGAAACCACCGACATAGGCTGCAAGCGCCCAGCGGTCTTCCGATGGCAGATGCGAAAAGCTCTGCATGGCCGTGCCGTCGAGCCCTTGATCGATCACCTGATAGAGCGCGAACAGGCTGCGTTTGCGCGCACGCTCAGCGTCGGTGAAGGCGATCGGCGGCGGATCCATTCCAACCGCCTGCGGACCGCGGCCGTCGCCCTTGGCGCCGTGGCAGCTCGCGCAATTCTCGGCGTAGAGCGCCCTGCCGCGTGCAGGATCGGGCGCCTTGGCGGGCGCAAGTGGCACCGGATAGGCGGCCAGCAGATCACTCGCCAAGGCTCGCGCCTTCTGCGCCACCACTTCCGGCGCTGCCTTTGAAGCGATGGCGGCCTCAAGCCCCTGGGCCTCGCCGATCAGCCTGGCCCGTCCGGGCTTCGAAGGAAGGGCCGCGATGCCGGTCCGGATCGTCGCCGAGAATTCGGTCATCTCAGCATATTCATTCGTGCTCGTGACGCGGCCGCCCGACACTGCTCCGGCATAGTCGACAGCCACATAGTCGAGAAGCCGCCAAATGGTCTGAACCTCGCCGCCTTGCGCTCGCGCAGCTACCGGAGAGAGCATGATGCCGCCCAGCGCTGCAAGAAGAAGAGTGAACAGGCGAAGACGGAAAAGCAGGACCACGCAGTGAACTCCAAAGATCAAGCCGTCTGCGTCAACTCGCGCAGCTCGGTACGCGCGCCGCGGAGGATTTCATAGGCGGAGTGAAGGAAGAGGACCGCGATTACCGAGGCAACCGCAAGGTCGGGCCAGGCGCTGTCCGTCCACGCGACAAGCCCAGCAGCCACAATGACCGCGACATTGGCGAGCGCATCGTTGCGGCTGAACAGCCAGACCGCTCGCACATTTGCATCGCCTTCGCGAAACCGCGAGAGTACGAATGCCGAGGTCACGTTCACGATGAGTGCTACGACGCCGAGAGCGCCCATCAGATCGGCCTCGGGCGGGACCGCGGTCAAGGCACGCCAAAGAGCGACGCCGATCACGCCAAGCCCCAGCGTCAACAGGAATATGCCCTGCACAAGCGCGACCCGGGCGCGCGCTGCGGCGGTCCAGCCGAGCGCGATGAGGCCTACCAGCGTGATCGTCCCGTCGCCGATGAAATCGAGCGAGTCGGCCTTGAGCGCCTGGCTGTCGGCGATAAAGCCGCCGACGATCTCGCATGCGCCGAAGCCGAGATTGAGGAGCACGACGATCCAGAGCGCACGCCGGTAGGCCGGATCCTTCTCCGCGCGCGCGCTGTCCCCAGTGCAGCCACAGCCGCTTGCTTCATCCGAATCTGCCATGTGCTGCTTCTACAACCTCCAGTAACTGTAGAAGCAAGCATTTCTGCAAATGGTTCGCGTTATAGGTTTTTGGGAGCCTGGAGGAGGAACAAGCTGATCGCGCCGGTGAGCGTCGGGATCGCTCGCAGGGGGGCTACCGGTCCGCCTGCCAAATCGGCAAGAATGGCCTCGATCGCGCCCTCGGCATTGGGCTGGGTATCGGCGAAACCATCGAGACGCTGCACGGTCAGCCGGAACAGCGAGCGCATCAGTGGCGATGTTTGCGCCGCATAGTCAGCGATGTGAAGTTCCCCGCCGGGCTTCAGCGCTGCGGCCATCGCTGCAATCCCGCTTCGCTTTCCAGCCAAGGGAACCTGATGAAAGACGAGGCTCGAGACGGTCTTGTCGAAGCGTGCGCCCAAGGTTGCCGCATCGCTTGCAAAGCCTTGGCGCCACTCAATCTCCACGCCTGCCCTTCTCGCCTTGGCTTCGGCGCGATGAAGAACGTCCGCATCAGGGTCGAGCCCTATGATCCGGGCATCCGGAGCCCGACCTTTCATCAGAAGCGCAAAGCTGCCCGTGCCGCAGCCGACATCGAGGATAGTCTCGCCGTTGCGCGGCGCCACTTGCCCAAGGAGCGCGGTTCGCCACAGCCGCTCGCGCGTTAGCAGCCTGATGGCGAAATCATAGGCGCCGGTCAGTCCGGCTCGCCCGAGCGCGGGCGTGAAGCGCTCATCGGCTGAGACTGTTTTTTCGGGTTTGGACATGGATAAGCTATACAATCTCCAGTAACTGGAGGATCAAGAGGCATGACCAAGCTGCTGGCAATCGGTGATCTGGCGAGGCGGACCGGAACCAAGGTCAACACGATCCGCTTCTATGAGGATATTGGTCTCCTCCCGCGCGCCCTGCGGACCGCCTCGGGACGGCGCACCTATGGCGCCGCGGACGTGCGCCGCCTTGCCTTCATCCGACATGGCCGTGGCCTTGGCTTCTCAGTCGAGGAGATCCGCTCGCTCCTTGCGCTCGCCGACGAGCCGGAACGCGACTGCGCCGAGGCGGCGGCAATTGCACGCCGCCATCTACGGGATATCGAAATGCGCATCGCACAGCTTGAGACGCTGCGCGATGCGCTCGCGGAGGTCGCTGTTTCCTGCGAGGGCGGTCGCGCGGGCGATTGCCGCGTGATCGAAGCAATTGCCGGCGCGGAACTATCGGTCGAGGCCTGATCCATGGAGAAGGTGACGGACTTAGAGGCCGAGCAGCGCAAAATCATCCGGCGGGCCGCGGTGGCCATCGTCTTCTGCGTGCTTGTACTTGCCGGAAGCTACCTCCTGCTGCCGCGCTTGATGGCTTTCCCGACCGGTCTTGCCCAACGCCTTGCCTTCGCGCTTCAGGCAGACCTCTTCGTTCTGATCTGGATCATTATCGGAGTCAGGATGGTGTCGAGGGGACGCTTTCATTCTGCCATCGACAATCCCGGCTCCGCCTTTGCTCCGCCGAGTCCGGCGATTGCTGTCCAGGTCGCCTTCCTTCAGAACACGCTCGAACAGGCGGTGGCCGCCGTTGGCGCTCATCTGGCGCTTGCAACCTTGATCAGCGGCCCGTTGCTCGCGCTGATACCTGGCGCCGTCTTCCTCTTTGCGATCGGACGGTTCACTTTTCTGCGCGGGTATCCCCATGGCGCCGGTGCACGGGCATTCGGTGTCGTGACGACGGTTGTTCCGACCATCGGCGCCTATGGCTGGGCGATCGGCCTCATTCTTTTTCGGTCGCTTTCGGGGTCATCGGCGACTTGAGGCTAGCGCGGCCCCGATCGCAGATATTTTACAAGAGCCGCAGTCGTGAGCAAAAGCACGACAATGACCAGCAGCCATATGAGGCCCATCCCGATCATCATCAGTCTGCTACCACCGCTCATCATCTCCATGCAGTTGGCAGGCATCGTTTCTCTCCTTGGCGTCCAAGCTCTATTATGCGCCGTGAGATACCCAACGGCGATATGTGGGCGACCCACATTCGCTGAAGCTTCGATTCCCATGCGCCGCCTGTGCTCGATGCGTGACGACAACAGGAAATGCGAAACCTCGCTTAAATGTGCATAGGTCCTAATCTGCCGGGTCGTTGCACGAACGGGATCGAACCCAACCCGCGGGCAGCTTGAGCTACCCCCAGCATCTCGCAACGCGGCGCGAACCCTTTCATTCACCGAGGACAGCAGGCCGTCAGCGCTTGACGCAGGGCGACGAGAAGCAGACAATATTCATATGAGGCGAGCACTGAAAATCGTGCTGGTCATAGCCGCCTTGCTTGGGCTCTTCGGGCAGACGGTGGCGATTGCTGCAAGCCCCGCCACGGCGGCTATCGAGGCAATGGCTCCGGCGACCATGCCGATGGATTGCGTCGGCATGATGCAGGGCGATAGCGACAAATCGGTTCCCTGTGACCGGATGACGCTCGCGTGCGTTGCTGGCCTCTGCTGTGCGATGCCGTTCATGCTCCATGTTGGACAGCCCGTAGTGGCAGAAACGATGATCGACGCCGGCTCTCTGGCATGGCCGTCAACCTCGTCCATAGAGGGACGATCGACCCAGCCCGAACAACATCCACCCAACTCCTTGGCCTGATAATTCGCCAGGCGAACCCTTCCCAGCACTGGACTGCGCGGTGCGCTGTCCAGTGCTTCGGCGCCAGTTCGTCCAAGGCACTATCAGTCCAAGGAGAGGAATCATGAAGACCTTGATATTCGGCGCTGCGGTGGCCGCATTCACGACACTCGTCGGCGTCCCTGTCCCGGTATGGGCACAAGCAGATGTCGAGAAACCGGCGACCATCAAATGCGAGTGGCAACCCCAGGCACCTGGTCCGCGTGCGCCGCTGAGTGCGCGGGTCTGCAAGAAGGTCGGCGACGAGCGCAAACAGTGGACAGGCAAAGGCGGACCGGAATGCGATCCAGCCTACACTGGCGAGACCGGCCGTTATGTGTGGCGGATGCGGCCGCAATATGGTCCGCGTGCGCCCATGCAGGGACCGGTCCGCGTTTGGGTCGATGGGCGCGATGTCTGCTGATGAAGTGATGGCGAGGGGCTAACTTGCCCTCGCCGTCGATCATGGATCGGCGAACATTGCCTGTTCCAACTTGCCGGAACTCTTCGGGAGGTGCTCCTCGGTGCCTCCCGAAAGTTCAGCGACGGTCTACTTTTTCTCGATGGCCGTCACTTCGCCGGCATTGCCGTCGAGCTTCAGCTCGAAATTCACCTGATCGCCCACCTTCACGCTGTCGATCAGGGTTGGCGCTGCCTTGAACGCCATCGTCATCGCCGGCCAGTTCGCCTCGGTGATCGGGCCATGGTCGAGCGTGATGGTCCCGGCGCTCTTGTCGACGGCTGTCACCTTGCCGGTGCCCTTGGCCATCTTGGCGGTAGGCGACATCTCCATTTTGCCCATGTCGTCCGCCATCGCATTGGTTTCCGTAGCCGCAGGCGACGCCGTGTTCGTGGCGGCCGTCTCGTTGGACTCGGTCTTGGAGCCGCAGGCGGCGAGCGCGGCGGTGAGGCCGAGAACGGTCAGTGCATGCAATTTCATCATAGTCTCCTTTCGTGGTGCTTCATGGTTTGGTGTGAAGGGATCCCCGCCTCAGAAGCAGATAGAGGGCATAGCGTGGAAAGTACGCTAAACAACGCTAAGCGAGAACGCATGGCGAACGCTCGATGCGAACGGACGGGCGCTTAATCAGGCGGGCCGTTCGATTCCCATCCTACGCATTTCGCGATAAATGGTCGATCGGCCGATGCCGAGTTGCCGCGCTGCTTCGGTAGGCGAGATACGAGCTTCGACCAGCTTGATGGCCGCATCCACTTTGGACATGTCCAGCGGCTGACGGCCAGGCTGTTTGCCCTTAGCACGGGCGGCGGCAATACCATCTCTGGTTCGCTCAGAAATCAGCCGTCGCTCAAAATGGGCGATGGCCCCAAACACATGGAAGATGAGCTCGCCGGCAGCTGACGAAGTGTCGATCTTTTCTTCAAGGCTCAGGAGCGCGATGCCCTGACCGCGTAGCGTCTCAACCGTGGTGAGAAGTTCGGCAAGCGAGCGCCCAAGCCGATCGAGGCGGACCACCGCCAGCGTGTCACCCTTGCGGGCATAGGCGATTAGCTCAGCCAGACCGGGCCGTTCCATGCTCTTACCTGAAATGACATCGGTGAAGATTTTGATGGCGCCAGCCTTCTCCAGACGCATGGTCTGGCCCGCAACGTCCTGATCGCCGGTGCTGACGCGGGCATAGCCCAGAATATCACCCATGCCGCACGTCTCCCAAACGGTCGTTCTGTGGACGCTATGGAGGGCAGCCGCTGCGCCCCACCCATATCCGTCCACATACTATGTCTCTTTACTCCTCGCTGTCCATAGGCCCAGATGACCTTTTGTGGACAGGAAACGGCATGACGAAGCGCAAGCATCAACTCCTGACCGAGAGCGAACGCGATCAGATACTCGCCATCCCGACCGATCGCGACCATTTGGCCCGGCTCTATACCTTCGAGCCTTCCGATATCGAGATCATCGGCGCGCGACGGGAGCGACGGAACCAGTTGGGCGTGGCGCTGCAACTCGCGCTCCTGCGGCACCCGGGCATCACGCTTGCGCAGTTGATACAGGACAGGGGAGCAATACCCCATGATCTCGCCGCTTTCGTCGCGGAGCAACTTGGTCTGCACGTAACCGAGCTGGCCAACTATGCGGCGCGGGATCAGACAATGACGGATCATGCCCGTGAGCTGGCGGCGCGTTTGGGGCTTCGGGGGCCAACCCGCGCCGATATTCCCTTCATGGTCGAGGCGGCCGCGAGAACGGCATGGGCGACCGACAAGGGGATGACGATTGCGATGGGCGTGGTCACCGCCCTGCGCGAGGCCCGGATTTTGCTGCCGTCCATCTCCACCATCGAACGCGCCAGCAGCGCGGGACGTGCCCGCGCGCGCAAGCAGGCCGCCCACGCCCTGATCGCCGATCTCAGCGCCGAACAGGTCCAGGCCCTCGATCAGCTCTTCGACGCCGCCGGCGGCATGAGCCATCTCGCCTTGCTTAAGACCATCCCCGTCGCGGCCAAGCCCGATCACGTCCGCCAGATCCTCGACCGTCTGAGGCAGGTGCGGAAGATCGGCATTTCCCCCGACGTCGCGGGCCGCATCCACGCGGACCGATTTCGGCAATATGTCAGGGAAGGCCGTGCGTCGCCTGCCTATATGATCGAGCGCTATATTCCCTCCCGGCGACGCGCCACGCTCGTTGCCTTCCTGCTCGATCTTGAAGAACGGCTGACGGACAGCGCCCTGGAGATGGCGGACAAGCTGATCGGCGGCATCTTCACCCGCGCGAAGAACGCCCAGGCGCGCAGCTATGCCGCCACGTCGAAGAACGTGGCCCGGCTGATGCTGATCTTCCGCAGGACGATCGACGCGCTCACCGATGCAGTCGATACTGGCGAAGATCCTATGGAGGTCCTGGATGCCTCAGTAGGATGGCACACCCTCCTGAAGGCCAGACCGGAAGTGGCGACGATCGCGGAAACCGCCAATCTTGATCCGCTGAGGGTCGCGGCCGACCGCTATGCGACGTTGCGCAAGTTCGCCCCTGATCTGCTTGAAGCGCTGCAGTTCAGGGCCGGAAAGGGCAGCGCGAAAACGATTGCCGCTATCGAGATGCTGCGCGACCTCAATAGGTCGGGCAAGCGCGATCTGCCTGCCGACGCTCCGATGCCCTTCCGCAAGGAATGGCAGAAAATCGTCATGGGCGATGACGGCAAGATCAATCGGCGGCTCTGGGAAATCGCGACTATCGCGCATCTGCGCAACAAGCTGCGCTCCGGTGATGTCTGGGTGGAACGATCGACGGGATACCGCCAGTTCGACAGCTACCTGCTAAGCGAACCGAAGGCCAAGCCGATCGTGTCGGCTCTTGGTCTGCCACCCACAGCCGGCGAATGGCTCGAACAGCGGGGCCGCGAACTGGACTGGCGGCTGAAGAAATTCGCCCGGAGCCTGAAGCGCGACGCTCTGGAGGGTGTGCGATACCGCGACGGCCGCCTCCAGATATCCCCCGTTCGCACGATCGCAACGCCCGACGCCGAAGCCCTGGCCGACCGGCTCGATGCGATGATGCCACGCATCCGTATCACCGAACTGCTACATGAGGTGGCGCAGGAAACTGGCTTTCTTTCGGCGTTCACCAACCTGCGCACCGGCGAGCTATGTCCCAATGAAAATGCGCTGCTCGCCACGATCCTCGCCGACGCCACCAATCTCGGCCTGTCGCGCATGGCCGCCGCGAGCCAGGGCGTCACGCGCGATCAACTCCTATGGACCCATGACGCCTATATCCGCGACGAGAGCTACCGCGCGGCGCTCGCCGTCCTCATCAACGCGCACCACCGCCTGCCATTCTCGCGGGTATGGGGCGACGGCACAACGTCCAGTTCCGATGGTCAGTTCTTCAGGGGCGCGAAGCGCGGCGCATCGGGCGGCGACATCAACGCCCGCTATGGCGTCGATCATGGCTTCAGCTTCTACACCCATGTTTCCGATCAGCGCGGGCCCTACCACGTCAATGTGATCTCGGCCGCCACGCATGAAGCGCCCTATGTCCTCGACGGCCTCATCAGCCATGGCACCGATCTCAGGATCGTCGAGCATTACACCGACACCGGCGGAGCGACCGATCATGTCTTCGCCCTGTGCGCGATGCTGGGATTTCGCTTCTGCCCGCGCCTGCGCGACTTTCCGGACAGGCGGCTTGCGCCGATCGCGCCGGTTTCGGCCTATCCGTCCATCGCCCCGTTGTTGGGCAAGCGTATCCGCACCGACATCATCAATGAACAATGGGACGACGTGCTGCGCCTCGTGGGGTCGATCAAGGCTGGCCACGTCGCGCCGTCGGTCATGCTGCGAAAGCTCGCCGCCTACGAACGGCAGAACCAGCTCGACGTCGCACTACAGGAGATCGGCAAGATCGAACGGACCCTGTTCATGCTGGACTGGCTTGAAAATCCCGATCTGCGCCGGCGATGCCATGCCGGCCTTAACAACAGCGAGCAGCGCCATGCCCTGACGCAAGCGATCTACACCTTCCGCCAGGGCCGCATCATCGACCGCAGCCATGAAGCTCAACAATATCGGGCATCAGGCCTCAACCTAGTCATCGCGGCGATCGTCTATTGGAACACGATCTACATGGCCGACGCCGCCCAGCATCTGCGATCGGCAGCGGCCCCGGTCCCCGATGATCTGCTTGTCCATACGTCGCCGGTTGGCTGGGAGCATATTGCCTTTTCCGGCGATTTCCTCTGGGATCGAGCCGCCGCTTCCGCTGGCCGCAAGGCCCTCAATCTTCCGCCGGACAGCCGCGCCGCCTAAGCGTTCCTCGGTTGTTCTCCCTTAGCGTTGTTTAGCGTACCTTCCACGCTATGCCCTCTTGTTCAATGGAGGCAAGGCGGCGCTCGATCAGGCAACGGCGCAAGAGTCCGCCTCGGACGCCCGGCGGCGCGTGGCGCTGATCGAAACCGAGCGCGAGATTGCCTCGGCCCAGGCCGAACTCGCCAATGCCGCCGCCAGTGCGCGCGCCGCAGGCGGTCCGGGCCTTGCCGCTGCGTTCGAGGCCGCCCGGATCGCCGGGATCGGTTACGCCAACGGCAAGTTCAGTCAGCTCGACCTGATCGAGGCGCAACGGACCCTGGCGCAGACCCGATCAGCCTATGTCGACGCGCTCATTGCCTATCACACTGCCGAAGCAAACCTTGCACGGCTCGTTGCGCCTGCTCCCGACCGGGGAATTGCGCAGTGAAGCTGGATGCCCTCATTTCCCGATGCCTGCCGCGCGCCGTAACCGGCGCCGGGCGTCGCCCCATTTCGGAGATTACCCATGTACTTTGACGACAAGCGCCTCGTCGCCGGTGTTGCCGGCGCGCTCGTGCTCGCAGCAGGGGGGGGCTTCATGGCTGCCCGCTGGACGAGCGAACCGTCCACCGCCGCCGCGCCGGCCGAGGAAGCTGCTGAAGCCGCTCCGACCTCGCTCGATCTCTCCGCCGAAGCGATCCGCAATTCGGATATCGCCGTCGAAGGGGTGTCGGCAGGCGGGCTCGGTTCCGAGATCGTGGTTCAGGCCGTGGTCGCGTCCTCGCCAACCGGTGAAGCCGTGTTGACTGCCCGCGCCGGGGGCGCCGTCACCCGCGTGTTCAAGCGGCTTGGCGATCCGGTTCGCGCCGGTGAGGCGCTGGCGATCGTCGAAAGCCGCGACGCAGGTCAGATCGCCGCAGAACGTTCCTCGGCTGCGGCACGTTCGACTCTCGCGCAGCGCAATCTCGCCCGCGAGCGCTATCTCTTCGAGCAGAAGGTATCGTCGCGCGCCGAATATGAAGCGGCACAGGCCGAGGCCGCTGCAGCTGAAGCGGAGGCCCGGCGCGCCAGCGCGGCCATGGGTGCAGCGAATGTTACACGCGATGGTCGGGGAACAATAGTCAGCAGCCCGATCTCGGGTCGTGTAACGTCTGCGACTGTCATGCTCGGTGCCTATGTCCAGCCTGAAGCTGAGCTGTTTCGCGTCGCCGATCCTCGCCAGATTCAGGTGGAAGCCGCTGTAGGGCCAGCCGACATGGCACGGCTTGCGGCCGGCAACCGTGCGGTCATCGAATTGCCGGGTGGCGGAACGATTGAGGGCCGCGTTCGTGCGGTGACACCGACGCTCAGTGGCCAATCGCGTTCCGCGACGGCGGTGATCGATATAGTCGGCGGCTCGCTGCAGCCCGGTCTCGGGGTGAGAGTAAGGCTCTATCCCAGTCTCGCTGCTCCCAGCAATGCCATCGCACTGCCCGACGATGCGCTCCAGTCGATGGACGGCAAGGACGTGGTCTTCGTGCGCACGACCAAGGGGTTCCGGGTTCAACCCGTCACGGTTGGTCAGCGTAGTGCCGGGCGGGTGGAAATCCTTTCGGGTCTGCAGCCCGGCCTACAGGTCGCCACGCGTAACGCGTTCCTGCTCAAGGCCGAACTCGGCAAGGGCGCGGGCGAGGAGGAATAAGTCATGATCGCAAGTCTCATGGCGTTCTCCGTCCGCATGCGCTGGGCGGTGGTGCTGTTCTTCCTCGCCATCGCCGGGATCGGCCTGTGGCAGCTCGCCCGGCTGCCCATCGATGCCGTTCCCGACATCACCAACAATCAGGTGCAGATCAATACGATCGATCCGGGCTTGTCGCCGGTCGAGATGGAAAAGCTGGTCACTTATCCGATCGAGACCGCGCTTGCCGGTATCCCGGGCCTTGAAACCACGCGCTCGCTCTCGCGCAACGGCTTCAGCCAGGTCACCGCGATCTTCTCCGATTCCACAGAACTCTATTTTGCGCGCCAGCAAGTGGGCGAGCGCCTGGCTCAGGCCGGAGAAAAACTTCCCGCGGGCGTTCAGCCGCAGATCGGGCCGGTCACCACCGGTCTTGGCGAGGTCGTCATGTACACGGTCGGCTATGCCAACCCGGACGGCAAGGGCGCGCGCCGCGTCGCCGGCCAGCCTGGCTGGCAGCCCGATGGAAGCTATCTGACGCCGGAAGGCCAGGTTCTCAAGGATGAGGTGACGAAAGCCGGTTACCTGCGCACCGTGCAGGACTGGATTATTGCGCCGCAATTGAAGAACGTACCGGGCGTGGCGGGCGTTGATTCCATCGGCGGCTATGCCAAGACCTTCGTGGTCGAGCCCGATCCCACCAAGCTCATTGCGTTTGGCATTTCGTACAGCGAACTCGCCAAGGCACTTGAGGCCGCCAATCTTGCGATCGGCGCCAACTACTTCAATCGCGGCGGCGAGGCCTATCTCGTGCGCGCCGACGCGCGCATCCGTTCGGTCGATGAAATCCGCAATGCCGTGGTCGCAACGCGCGGCGGCGTTCCGATTATCGTTTCCCAGATCGCCAATGTTCGTGTCGGTGGCGATCTGCGCACTGGCGCTGCCAGCATGAACGGGCGCGAGGCCGTGATCGGCACCGCGCTGATGCTGATCGGCGAAAACAGCCGCACGGTGGCGGAAGGCGTCGGTGCAAAGCTCGATCAGATCGCCAAGACGCTGCCGCCGGGCGTGAAGGTCGAGGTCGTGCTCGACCGCGCCAAGCTGGTCAACGCGACCGTCGCGACGGTCGAGCGCAACCTCACCGAGGGCGCGATCCTTGTCGCAGCCGCGCTGTTCCTTTTGCTCGGGAACTGGCGCGCGGCGATCATTGCGGTACTCGTCATTCCCTTTTCGTTCCTGATGATGGCGACAGGGATGAATATCTTCGGCGTCCCCGGCAACCTGATGAGCCTCGGCGCGCTCGACTTCGGGCTGATCGTCGATGGCGCGGTGATCATCATCGAGAATTGCCTGGCCCGGCTCGCGCACCGTCAGGCCCATGAAGGCCGCGTCTTGTCTTTGCGCGAACGGCTCGAAGTGACGATGCGCGCCAGCCAGGAGATGATCAAACCGACGGTGTTCGGGCAGGCGATTATCCTCCTTGCCTTCGCGCCCCTGCTGATGTTCACGGGTGTCGAGGGCAAGACCTTCTCGCCGATGGCAATCACTATCATGCTGGCGCTGGTGGCGGCGTTCATCCTCGCCATAACGCTGGTCCCGGCGCTGGTTGCGCTCCTGATCCGCGGCGAGGTCGCCGAAAAGGAAGTCTGGCTGATCGCCCGGACCAAGCAGCGCTACCTGCCGCTGCTAGACCGTGCGCTGGAGCGTCCGTGGCGCTTCATCGGGGCAGGCCTTGCCTTCTTCGTGGCGGCCATACCCGCTTTCGCTCTGCTGGGGTCCGAGTTCATTCCTCAGCTCGACGAGAAGAACCTGGCGCTGGCCTCGACCCGCGTGCCTTCGGTCAGCATTGAACAGTCGCTCGCAATGCAGCGCGGCGTCGAGAACGCGGTAACGAAGCTCCCCGAAGTGCATCTCATGTTCTCGAAGACCGGTACTGCGGAGGTTGCCACCGATCCCATGCCCCAGAACATCTCGGACGGGTTCGTGATCCTTAAGCCGCAGGACCAGTGGCCTGATGGCGTGGACAGCAAGGAAGATGTGGTCGAGCGTGTCGAGAAGGCGGCCAACGGACGCCTTGGTCAGCTTTACGAAGTCAGCCAGCCTATCCAGCTGCGCTTTAACGAACTGATCGCCGGGGTGCGCGGCGATGTCGCGATCAAGCTCTATGGTGACGACCTCGACAAGATGGCGCAGTCGGCGGACGAGATCGTTCGAGTGCTCCAGTCGATCCCTGGCGCATCGAGCGTCAAGGCCGACCAGACAGGCGGCGCACCAACGCTCGACGTCCGCTTCGACCGCGCGGCGATCGCGCGCTACGGTCTCAGCGTTGAAGAAGTGGCCGACACCGTTGCCGCCGCGATGGGCGGGCGCGAGTCTGGACTGCTGTTCGAAGGCGACCGCCGGTTCGAGATTGCCGTCCGGGTGCCCAACACCACGCGGGCAAGCCTTGACGAGGTCATGGCGCTCCCGGTCATGCTGCCTGCGCAGGAGGGCCAGGCGCGCCGTTCGGTCCCGCTGTCGCAGGTCGCTCAGATTCGCTTCACCGAAGGGCTCAACCAGATCACCCGCGAGAACGGCAAGCGCCGCGTCGTGATCCAGGCTAACCTTCAGGGGCGCGATGCGGGCTCATTCGTGGCCGAGGCGCAGGCCAAGGTTGCGAAGGTCAAGCTGCCTGCCGGCTATTATCTCGAATGGGGCGGCCAGTTCCAGAACCTGCAAGCCGCGGCCGACCGTCTGTCGATCGTCGTTCCGTTGTGCTTCGCGGCGATCTTCGTGCTGCTGTTCCTGGCTCTCGGGACTCTGCGGCGGGCCTCCGCGGTCTTCCTTGCGGTGCCGCTCGGCCTTGCCGGCGGTGTCTTCACCCTGGCGGTGACCGGAATCGCGTTCTCGGTGTCCGCAGCGGTCGGGTTCATCTGTCTGGCGGGCGTTGCCGTGCTCAACGGTCTCGTCGTCATGACCGCTATCCGCGAGCGGCTCGACGAGGGCGTGGTTCTGGTCGAGGCCATTCGGGCCGGCATGATCGACAAGATGCGCGCCGTCATCATGACCGGGTTCGTTCCCGCAATCGGCTTCGTACCGATGGCGCTGGCGCATGGCACCGGCGCCGAGGTGCAAAAGCCGCTGGCAATGACCGTCATCGGCGGTCTGATCGCTGCGACCCTCCTTACCCTGCTGGTCCTTCCGGCGATTGCCCGGGTTGTCCTGGGTCCGAAGGAAGGCCTCTCGAATGATAAATTGGATGACGTCACGCCCACGCCGGCGGCGGCGCAGTGAAGGAGATGGACATGAACAAGGCCGCGAGACTGCTTCGCGTCTACACTGACGAGAGCGCCTATGTCGGTGATCGCAAGGTGTTCGAATACGTCACCGCGCTCGCCCGGGAGCGTAAGCTCGCCGGGGCAACCGTGCTCGAAGCCCTCATGGGCTTCGGACATTCAACACATCTGCACCGAAAACACGTGATCGAGAACGACCGCGCCCTCGTCATCGAAATTGTTGACGGTGAAGACAACTTGCGCAGCTTCGCTGCCGAACTGACCGGAGTTTCGGGCATCGGTCTCGTCACCCTTGAAGCGGTTGAAATCCTGAGCGGGCTCGGGGATTGCGATAGTGGAGAGGGCGCTCATGGTTGAGAAGGTCAAATTCGACGTTCCGCTGGTCCTGCCCGACGTACACGACGCGGCTGATCGCTGCGTCGAGCGCCTGCTGGCAGTGCTGAAGGCGCGCGACGGCGTCGATGATGCACACATCGCAAAGTCCAACGGCGACACGCCGGTGCTGTGCGTTCACTTCAACCCGGGTGCGCTGTCACTGCCCCAGGTGCGCTCGGTCATCGAGGCTGCGGGCGCGGATATTTCGGCGCGTTTTGGCCATGTCGGATGGGAGCTTGGCGTGACCATCCGCCCGCGAGAAGCAAGCAGGATCGGCGAACAACTCGGCAAGATTTCTGGCGTGCTCGAAGCCGGGGTCAGCCCGGCGGGTTTCGTGCGGGTCGAGTTCGACCGGAATCAGATCGACGAACCGGCAGTCCTGGTGGCTTTGGAGAAGCTGGGCCTGCGACAGAAGACCGCGGACGAAGAGGATCACGCCAGACATGACCACGGCCCCGGCGAGCATGACCATGGCCACGGCGGAATTTTCGGTTCGTGGACCGAACTTGTCTTCGCGCTCGGCTGTGGTCTCGTGCTCGCGATCGGCTTCGCCATCGAGAAGCTCGGCGATGCGCCTGGTTGGATTCCACTGGGTTGCTACATTGTCGCCTATGGACTCGGCGGCTTCTTCACGCTGCGCGAAGCGTTCGAGAACCTGAAGGCCCGGCGGTTCGAGATCGACACGCTGATGCTGGTCGCAGCCGCCGGCGCCGCCGCGCTTGGCGCATGGGCGGAAGGCGCACTGCTGCTGTTCCTGTTCAGCCTTGGTCACGCCCTTGAACACTATGCGATGGGTCGGGCGAAACGCGCCATCGAGGCGCTGTCGAAGCTAGCCCCTCGCACAGCGATGGTGCGCCAGAGCGACGGATCGACGCGCGAGGTGCGGGTGGAGGAACTCGCGCTCGGCGACGTCCTCGCCGTGAAACCTGACGAGCGCATTCCGGCCGACGGCTTTGTCGTCAAGGGCTCGAGCGCGGTCAACCAGGCCCCGGTGACCGGTGAGAGCATGCCGGTCGACAAGCGGGCAGTGATGGACGACGATGCCGCGCGCGCCAATCCCGACCGGCTCGAGTCCGCCTATCGGGTTTTTGCTGGAACGATCAACGGCAGCGGTGCGCTCGAGATCGAAGTCACCAAGCTCGCCAGCGAGTCCACGCTCGCCAAAGTCATCAAGCTGGTCAGCGAGGCCGAGACGCAGAAATCGCCGACCCAGCGCTTCACCGACAAGTTCGAACGCTACTTCGTGCCGACCGTGCTCGGACTCACCGTCCTTCTGCTTTTTGCCTGGGTGGTGATCGACGAGCCGTTTCGCGCGAGCTTCTACCGCGCAATGGCGGTGCTTGTCGCGGCCAGCCCCTGTGCGCTCGCTATCGCGACGCCCAGCGCGGTGCTTTCCGGCGTGGCTCGCGCCGCGCGCGGCGGTGTCCTGATCAAGGGCGGCGCGCCGCTCGAACTGCTTGGTTCACTGAATGCGATCGCATTCGACAAGACTGGCACTCTGACCAAGGGCGCGCCGCGTATCCAGGAGATCGTGGCCGCGCCTGGCATCGACAAGGAGGACCTGATAGCGGTCGCGATTGCGGTCGAGAGCCAGAGCGACCATCCGCTCGCGCAGGCGATAGCCCGTGATGGAAGGGACCATATTGGCGATCGTTCGATTCCCGAGGCGATCAACATTGAGAGTCTGACCGGGCGCGGCGTGACCGCCGAAGTGGGTAGTGAACGGGTGCTGATCGGCAAGGCTGAGATGTTCGGCGCCGAGGGGATCGACCCCTTGTCCGCCCCGATGGCTGCCGCGATCGAGAAACTGCGTGCCGGAGGGTACACAACGATGGTTGTGCGGCGCGGCGATACCGACCTCGGTGCGATCGGCCTGCTCGACACGCCCCGCGAAGCCGCTCGCGATGCGCTTGATCGCCTGCGGCAACTCGGCATCCGGCGCATGGTCATGCTCTCGGGTGACCACCAGCGCGTGGCAGATGCGGTTGCGCGCCAGGTCGGGCTCGACGAGGCCTGGGGCGACCTTATGCCCGAGGACAAAGTCACCGCCATCCGCAAGCTGCGCAGCGAAGCACAGGTCGCAATGGTGGGCGACGGGGTCAATGATGCCCCGGCGATGGCCAGCGCGACGGTCAGTATCGCGATGGGCGCGGCAGGCTCGGACGTCGCGCTTGAAACCGCCGACGTCGCGCTGATGGCCGACGACCTGTCGCACCTGCCGTTCGCGGTGGGACTGTCCCGTCAAACGCGCCGCATCATTCGTCAGAACGTGTTCGTCAGCCTTGGAGTCGTGGCGCTGCTCGTACCGGCGACTATTCTGGGTCTGGGGATCGGGCCGGCGGTTGCCATGCACGAAGGTTCAACGCTGATCGTCGTGTTCAACGCCCTGCGATTGCTTGCCTACCGTGATCGCACGGCCAGCAGCTAATGAAGGAGGTGACAAAATGACCAACGGAAGATGGAGATTTCGCGGCCTGCCACTTGGAGCCGCTATATTTCTGGCAGGAGGATGTGCGACACTTCCACCTGTCCCAGCGCCGCTTACCGCGAAAGCCAACTCGCGGGTCGAAATCCGTTCGGTCTATGCTCACGCGGCAAAGGATGGGGTGACCGTGGGCGGATTTGCCCGTCGGCGGGGCTTCGGTTTTCTGCCAGGGGGAAGTCATCTTCACGTGACGGCGTTCAGGAAAGATGGGACCAAGCCTGTCGAAGGGGATGCGTCCTGGCATCCACCGGTGCGCCATCGAACGCTGATATCATCTTATCAGGCAAGACTGCACGGCATCACATCCGAAGAGATTGCACGGATCGAGGTCGAATTTCGAGAAATTCGCGAATAGTCTTGAAGTCTCAACTTAATTCTAACCCGAACTGGCATCAGGAGAGAGCCGGCAAGGGCTTTGCTAAGAAGTCGGGGCATCGCTACCGGTCAAATTCTAAGGGTGGCATGCGACCCGTTGGGCTTGGCCCCAGATCGCATGCTGGCGTTAAAACCCTTTTCAACAGCAATCTGCACTACCCTTGCGCAATTTCGTGACTGTGCCTTGCTTGCCGTCCCAATCGACTTCAAACGATACGTGATCTCCCACCTTAAATCCTTGGAGGACTTCCGGATTGGCGGAGAAGCCCATTTTCATTGCCGACCATTGTAGAGCCGGAATTTTCTTATGGTCGAGCGTGATTGTCCCTTTGGCGAGATCGACTGCGGTGATCGTTCCGGTGCTGGCACCGTGAACAACCGCATCTGCATCACCAGTGCTTTTTGGGGTACTCTTGCTGCTCGCTGGCGCAGTCGTGGCACTCGACGCCTCGGGTTGTTTGTTGCAAGCGGTTAGCGAGGCCAACAGTGCGAGACTGGAGGTGATGATCAAGCCTGACTTCATAGTGCTTCTCCTTCGGGTTGATTGCGAAATTGGGAGCGTCGGCGCATCAGTAGGTAGGCCGCAGGGATGATCAGCATCGACAGGAGGGGCGCCGTCAGCATGCCGCCGACCATCGGTGCCGCGATCCGGCTCATCACTTCCGAACCTGCTCCGCCACCTGCCAGGACGGGGAGCAGGCCCGCGAGGATCACCGCGACTGTCATGGCTTTGGGCCGGACGCGCATCGCAGCGCCATCGCGGACCGCCGCCACTACGTCGTCATCGCTGCGCGCCTCCAGCGCGTGCTTGAGGTAAATCAGCATGACGACCCCGAACTCTGCCGCGACGCCCGCGAGCGCGATGAACCCCACAGCGGTCGCCACCGACTGGTTGTAGCCGAGCCAATAGAGCAACCACAGGCCGCCAGTGAGGGCAAAGGGCAAGGTGCCCATGATCAACAGTGCTTCATCCCAGCGCCGGAAAGTCAGGAACAAAAGCCCCAGAATGATCGCGAGCGTCACCGGGATCACCAGCTTCATCCGCTCTTTGGCGCGGACGAGAAACTCGTACTGACCAGTATAGGAAACGCTGACGCCGGGTGGCAACTTGACCTGCACAGCAATGGCGCGCTGGATATCGCCCACCATGGTCTGCATGTCGCTGCCCCGGCCATCGACGTAGATCCATGTCACCGGTCTGCCGTTCTCGCTGCGAAGCATGGGCGGCCCCTCGGTGATACCGATGCGGGCGACACTGCCGAGAGTGATTTGCTGGCCGGTAGGGGTCAGCACCGGCAGGCTTGCAAGCTTGTCCGGACTGTCGCGGATTTCGCGAGGGTAGCGGACCTGGATCGGGTAGCGCGCCAATCCTTCGACTGTCTGCCCAACCGTTTCGCCGCCAATCGCGCCCGACACAACCGACTGGACATCGGCCACATTGAGCCCGTAGCGGGCTGCGGCGGCGCGATCGACCGTGACGTCGATGTAGCGCCCTCCGGTCAGCCGCTCGGCCAGCGCCGAGGCGACACCCGGCACCGTCCGGACGACCTGCTCGATCTGCCTTGCAGTGCGATCGATCTCGGCGAGGTTCGAGCCGGCGACCTTGATCCCGACCGGGCTCTTGATCCCGGTCGCCAGCATGTCGATGCGGTTGCGGATCGGCGGGATCCAGAAGTTGGCGAGGCCCGGCACCTTGACCCGCGCATCGAGCTCTTCGACCAACTTCTCGGGGGTCATGCCGGATCGCCATTGCTCTCGCGGCTTGAAGCGGATGGTCGTCTCGAACATCTCCAGCGGGGCAGGATCGGTTGCGCTCTCGGCGCGTCCGGATTTACCGAAAACGCTCTGAACTTCAGGCACGGTCTTGATCAGCCGATCGGTCTGCTGAAGCAGCCGCCCGGCCTCTGTCGGCGAAATCCCCGGCAGCGCCGACGGCATGTAGAGCAAGTCGCCTTCGTTCATCTGCGGCAGGAACTCTCCGCCAATCCGCGACATCGGCCACAAGGTGGTCGCGAAGATCAGGGCTGCTATCATGAGCGTGCGCTTGGGGTGAACGAGCACCCAGTCGATCGCCGGGCGGTAAATCCGCGTGAGCCAGCGATTGATCGGATTGGCCTCCTCGCTGGGTATGCGACCCCGGATCAGGAGCCCCATCAGCACCGGAATTAGCGTGATCGAGAGCAGCGCCGCAGCCGCCATGGCATAGGTCTTGGTAAAGGCGAGCGGCGAAAACAGCCGTCCTTCCTGTCCCTGAAGCGTGAAGATCGGCAGGAACGAGAAGGTAATGATCAAGAGGCTGAGAAACAGCGCCGGGCCTACCTCGGCCGCAGCCTGCGTGACCAGGCGCCACCGCGTCGCCGTGTCCAGTTCGCTATCGGGATGCTCGTGCTGCCAGCGTTCAAGATGCTTGTGCGCATTCTCGATCATCACGACCGCCCCATCTACCATCGCCCCAATGGCTATGGCGATGCCGCCGAGCGAGAGGATATTCGCGTTGAGGCCCTGCAACCGCATGACGATGAAGGCCATCAGGATGCCGAGCGGAAGCGTCAGGATCGCGACGAGCGCCGAGCGGGTGTGCCAGAGGAACAATGCGCAGACGAGCGCGACGATGACGAACTCTTCGAGGAGCTTGTGTCCGAGGTTCTCCACTGCCCGGTCGATCAACCCTGAGCGGTCGTAGGTCGGCACTATCTCGACGCCCGGCGGCAAGCTTCTTTTCAGTTCATCGAGCTTGGCCTTGACCCCGTCGATGACCGCGCGGGCGTTCTGGCCCTGGCGCATGACGATGACCCCGCCAGCCACTTCGCCGTCCCCGTTCAATTCAGCAATGCCGCGGCGCATTTCCGGGCCAATCTGGACCGTCGCGACATCGCCCAGCGTCACAGGAACGCCTCCATCGGCGCGCAGCGGAACCGCACGGAAATCGTCGAGCGTCTTGAGATAGCCGCTGGCACGAACCGTATATTCGGCGCCGGCCATTTCCACGCTGGACCCGCCAGTCTCCTGATTGGCGCGCTTGAGCGCCTCGGTGACCTGTTCGGTGGTAACCGCATAAGCCGCCAGCTTCTGCGGATCGACGATCACCTGGTACTGCTTGACCATGCCGCCGATGCTGGCGACCTCGGCCACCCCCGGCACAGTCTTCAACTCATAGCGCAGGAACCAATCCTGCAAGCTTCTGAGCTGGGCAAGGTCATGGCCGCCCGACCGGTCAACCAGCGCATATTCAAAGATCCAGCCCACCCCCGTGGCGTCGGGCCCCAGAGCGGGCTTGGCCCCCTCAGGCAGACGGCCTTGCACCTGGCTCAGATACTCAAGAACGCGGCTGCGCGCCCAATAAAGGTCGGTGCCGTCGTCAAACAGGACGTAGACAAAGCTGTCGCCGGTGAACGAATAGCCGCGCACGACGCGCGCACCGGGCACCGACAGCATGGTCGAGGCGATCGGGTAGGTAACCTGGTTTTCGACGATCTGCGGCGCCTGACCGGGATAGCTGGTGCGAATGATGACCTGCACATCGGAGAGATCGGGCAAGGCATCGACCGGCGTCGTCCGGACCGCGTAAAAACCGAAAACACTCAGCACTGCTGCCACAACAAGCACCAGATTGCGCGAGCGGACAGAGGCACGGATGATCGCAGCGATCATCGCACATCTCCGATCGGCCGTGCCGGAATCCCGCTCAGGCTCGCTTCGGAATCAAGCAGGAACTGCCCCGAGGCCGCCACCTTCTCGCCTGGCGCAAGCCCGGCAAGGATTTCGGTCTTGCCGCCGTCCTCGCGGCCAAGCCGGACCTCCGCTGGCCGATAGCGTCCGTCGGCAAGGGCAAGAATGACGAGATTGCGCGCGCCGGTGCGGATGACCGCTTCGCTCGGCACCAGCAGTCCGGGGTGGCCTTCGTCGCCGAGCACCACGGTGGCGAACATGCCGGGGCGCAGCATGCCGCCGCGGTTGGCCAGCTCGATCCGCACCGTGATAGTCCGGCTATCTACCTGCGCTGTCGGCAGGATCGCAATCACGCGGCCCGCGAGGCTTTGACCGGGAAGCGCGGCCAGCGTCACCTTTGCGCGCTGCCCGACCCGGACAAGGCCCGCCTGCGCCTGCGGCACGGCGGCATTGACCCAGACCGTGCCGATCCCGTTGACCTGTGCAAGGGTCTGGCCTGCCACGAGCGTCACGCCCTGCCGTGCATCCAGCGTCTGGATGACCCCGCCGATTGGCGACGTGATGGTGAGGACACCGCTCGTTCTCCCGCTGCGCTCGACTTGCGCGATGAGCTGCTCGGGCATGCCCAGTAATCTCAGCCGCTGGCGTGCCGCCTCGGTAAGGTCGGGGCGGCCAAGGCGGCGGACCGCGAGATACTCGCCCTGCGCGCCGCCCCATTCGGGCAATTGCAGGTCCGCAATAGGCGCGCCCACACCGATCACGTCGCCCGGCGCCCTGCCATAGACACGGGTTACAAAACCGCCCGAGCGCGCCTGGATGATGGCGACATTGCGCTGGTTAAAGTCGATCGTGCCGGTGACCGTGACCGATGAAGGCAGTGTGCCAATCTCCGCCGTGACCACACGCAGGCCAAGGCTCTGCCGGACAGCCGGGTCGATGCTGACCCCCGGGGCCGTGGCGGTTGCAGCCCCTTCGTCGGCATATTTTGGGATGGTTTTCATCCCCATCGACGACAGTGAATTGGGGTTGTCGTAGTGCTCGGCGGGTACCATCGGATCGTACCAGTAAAGGATCTTGCGCTCCGATCCGGCGCCCGTCACGGTACCGGGACTGCTGCTATGACCGAGCCAATACCCGCCCGCGCCTGCCGCCAGGGCGATCGCCAAGATGCCTGCGCCCCAACGCGCGGTCTGCTTCGCGTGCCAGTTCATGGCCGCACCTCCATGTATGTGTAATTGATCCGGACCGCGTCGCGCGCGACATCAGCTTCGCGGGCGAGTGCATCGACTTCAGCTTCGGCAAGAGCGAGGCTCGAGAGGAGCGCGCTGCCGAGATCGAGCTTGCCTGCGGCATAACTCGCCATATCCAGCTCGGCCCGCCGCTTGGCGAGCGGCACGAGTGTAGCCCTGGCGTTGTCGAGTTGCCGGCGATGCATGTCGTAATCGGCAAGATCGGACGTGAGCCCCGCATTCAGATCGCGTTCGCCCGAAGTGCGGCTGAACCGTGCCCGGTCCGCCTCGGCTTCGCGGGCTGCTATCAGCGGATCTTGCCGTTTGCGCGAGAACAGCGGCAGATCGATACTGACGCCGACGGAAACCATGTCGCCATAGGCCGGATCGCGCCGGCCATAACTGGTGCTGACCCGCCAATCCGGCCGCTTTGCCGCGCGGGCAAGATCAGTCTCTGCCTCGGCGGCAGCGACATCGGCATCAAGAGCGGTCAGGCGCGGAGTTGCGCCAATACCGCCCCTCAGCCGTTCACGTTCGACCGTGAGCAAGGGCGGATCGCTGCTAACGTCAGCATCGGGATCGCCCGTCAGGCGCGCGAGCCGGGCTTGCGCCTTGGCCACCTCAGCCTCAAGCTGAGCTTGCCGGTCGTTAACCGCCGCGCGCAACTGCTCGGGTTCATAGGCCTGGCTTGGCCGGGCTGAACCCGAGGCAAGCCGCGCCGTAACCGTAGCCTGTAAGTCGCCAAGGCTCGCATCAAGGCGCCGCAACTGGGCAAGGCGACGTTTGGCATAGTAAAGATCGATCCAGGCAAGCGCCGTTTCCAGGCGGACGTCTTGCGCCGTGACCGCTTGTCCTGCTTCCGCCGCGCCGATCGCAGCCCGCGCGCGGGTTTGCTCCGCCCGCCGCTTGGCCGGGTTGGGGAATGCTTGTTCGATCCCGATCCGTGCGGTGGTCATGCTTTCATCACGCGGACGAAAGGCTGGCGGGCCCGAAATCGGAAAATTATCGATGCCAACGGACAAGGTGGGATCAGGAAGCTGGCCGGCAGCAATCGCACGAGCGTGCGATGCGCGGACGCTGGCCTCACTGACTTTGAGCGCAGGTGCTGCGTTCGCCGCTCGTTCGAGCGCGGCTTCGAAAGTCAGTGGTTCCGCACCTGCCGCGCAAGGCAGCGCAGTGGCCAAGGCCGGTGCTAGGAATAGTATACGCATGAAATTGTCTTCCGATATGCACCTTCGAGGCCGATTGCGACAGGTTGGCTTTGGCGGATCGGGCGCCGGTGAAGCGAGGGAACTTCACCGGCGCCACGTGCCCGGCTGTCGTGTCTTATCGTTATGAGCCGGGCAACTGCTCAACCTGCCTGCGGCGATCCGGTCCTGTCACAGTCATGCGGCAGCCGGTTCACCAGGGTTTCGGTGGCGCCAGTTGGATATCCATTTCGCGTAAACCACGTAGAGGGGAGGCCCCAAGTGGATGCATCGCGGGCGTGGATTGACGTGAATCCTTCGGTCCGATGGGCAGCAGCTAAGGAGTCGGCAAAGCCGACGTAGACCGCTCAGCGATCAGCCGATATGCGCCGGAGGTTCAGGCTCGGGCGGAACCGTACGTCCCCACAGTGCCGCAACAGGGGATACGACAGGTTGGAAAAGCGTCAGGGCCTGAACGTCGTCAACCACCGCGCCGGTGAGTAAAGCCAAGGGTACGGCGCAACCCATTTTTGCGATGCATTCCGGGGTCATCCCTTGGCAGGGTTGGTCATCCGATGATGGCTGAACGGCAATCCCCATTGCTTTGGCGCAGTCGGGGTCCATTTGGTTCGTTTCGGATTGTACCGGTTTGAGCGTCATCTGCGCGAAAGCTGTTTCCTGCCCCAGAAGGCCAAGGATTGCTCCAATAAGAAGCAGGAAGGCGAGCCGACGATCCACGTTATGTCCTGTCTGGCAGGAACAGCACAGCGTGGGAAGCAAAAATTACCAATGACGGGGCATTCCTGCATGCTGCTATGTCCTTGATTAAGACGTATCGCGCAACACGCTGCAGGAATTATCCTGTATTCCGACTGTTCGCTCGCGTTTGGAATTGGCATTTATGGCCGAGTAGTCTGCCTTTGCGCAGCACCCTGCAACACCACCTGTTGGTTGTATGAATCAGGGACGCACGGGCGGGCGGCTTGGCATCAACGACGGCCTGGTTTACCGCCGCAGCAGTCCAGCGGATCACGTCAGCACGGTTGGCCGCCACTTTTGGTCCTGTGTCCCTGCAATAGGGTGGCCAAGCCGCAGTAGCTGTAAGTCTGTTGAGTTATGGTCTTTGGAAGCATGCCGCTTGTCGCGTAAGGCGTTGGGCATGCAATCTTCAGGCGTGGAAAGATCGTTTGTATAGATGCGGGCGGATTGGTCGCGTGTCTCGGCAAGGCCGATGGAGCGCAGGTCGACCGTGTCGAGGTTCATCAAATTGTCGGCGGTCATTCTGCGCATTTTAAGGTCACGGATGTTGCCTCACAGAAGGGTGACCGCCACGCGCGGTCGGCTCGAATTGACAAGGGCCTCGGCCGTGGATTGAGCGCGCAGGCAATTCGTTTGTCTGCCTGCCCTGAACATCTTCGATATCCACTAATAAATAATCGTCTGAACTTCCGACGCAATTGATTGCTTATCTTACGGAGAAACATTCCCGACCGGGAAAACCGGCTTCTGCGGAATTTACTTATAGGCCCCCACAGCACAGGGTTTACCGGCAGATTTCTGGGCACAGGTCGCCTTTCCGACCACAATCCCGCGAACGGAAGCTTCACAGAATACCACAGTCGGCTGCGATACGCTTCCCAACGAGGAGTGGCAGTGTTGATAACGCAGGGACGCACAGGGGAGCCGGTCAGTATGATCCAACGCGCAAAACTTAACTTCTATGATTGCGTTCTTCGACCCGATCCATCGCGGACCGTCGTTCGGCCATTCGATCCGCACTACCCACGAGACTTCGCCGGCGGCACGTCACGCGCTCAGGAGACCGTGGACCTGATCGTGGCGCTTGACGAGGCTGAATTGGCGCGCCAGCTAAAAGGCGTCACATTGTCTCTGGATGAAAACCACCGTGACGTGGAAACGATGCTGCTTCGGCGGTTCGAGGAGGTCGCTGGCGGCATCGAGGGCGCAGATCGTACCAACCTAGAGCAGCGGCGGTTGATCGGCGCCTACTTCAGCGAAGAATTTGCGTACGAGGCCGCGGCCTTGTTCAATCCAAGCGTGGTACTTCATCCCGACCAGTCGGGGCTCCCGGAGGGAACCATCCGTTTCGTGATGTCGCTGCGAGGAATTGGCGAGGGACATGTGTCTTCCGTGACGTTCCGGACAGGCACCTGGGCACCGGGTGGCGCACTTTTGATCGATGATCCCAGCCCGACATCGGTATCGCCACTTATCGATACGTGCGGGAAAGGAGAGGGCGTAGCAGCGCGCCTGTGCTGCGCCGGCAGTCGCACGATCTCGGAGACGGTGCTTTTTCCGGTCCTGCCGAGCCAAAGGCAGGGCATTGAGGATACGCGCTTAGTCCGCTTCTGTGATGATGACGGCAGTATGGTCTATCATGCAACATATACCGCGTTCGGTGGTGGTGAAGTGCGATCGGAATTGCTGAGCACCACCGATTTCCGGTCGTTCGAAATGCGCGTTCTGACCGGCCCGGCCTCGAGCGGAAAGGGCATGGCCCTTTTCCCTCGCCGCATTGCGGGTAAATACGCCATGCTTGGACGTCAGGACGGTAAGGCTATCTGGCTTCATTTCTCCGATTCATTGCTCAACTGGGAAGGCGGCACAAAGCTCATTACGCCAAAATACCCGTGGGAATTCGTGCAGATGGGCAATTGCGGATCGCCGATCGAGATCGACGAAGGATGGTTGGTGATGACCCACGGCGTCGGCACGGTGCGCAACTATTGCATTGGCGCATGCCTCCTCGACAAGAATGATCCGTCAAAGCTGCTGGCGCGAACACCGCGCCCGGTCCTGGCGCCCAGTCCGCACGAACGGGACGGGTACGTACCCAATGTCGTCTATAGCTGCGGTGCGCTCGTTCAGGATCGGACCATGCTTCTGCCATATGGAATTGCTGACAGCTTCACTGCTTTCGCTACGGTCTCGATCGATAACCTCCTGAGTGTGATGGAGTAAGCTACTTCAGTTGATGAGAATTAATGACCGTTTGGATAGTGGATACCCTTCCGGGAAGACTTACTCCCATTCAGAGCGGGTGGGTGGTGACGAGCATTCCGCAAGAGCTCTTCATTTTGTAACAGCCCTTGAACCCGGCAGTGCCCACCGCCTGTGTGCCTGCCTGGATCGAGGGCGTTTCAATTGGCTGTCGCCAGCTGCGTCGTGGATAGAGCACCCAATTCAACGTCCGGCATAAGCCAGCTACCAGCCGCGCCGGTATCGATGGGATCCTCGCTGGCTCCGCCGAGGCGGCATGAACATCGTGCGGTCGTCATTTCCGAAATACGTGGCAAGTCAGGCTGGGCAAACGGAGTGCGCCGCATCGCGGTCAACGCCGCGAGATAAGCCAGCGTCGATTCCGCGCCCTGATTGGCGTTGCGCCGGTCGGGATGTAATCCATCGAAGCAGGCTCCGCGCTCGATATCCACCACCGGAACGCGAAGATCGTTTTGGCCAAGGAACCAGGCAAAGGCACGGCTCGCTTCACCTCGCCAGACGGCGTCTCCAGTGACACGCGCCGCGGTCAAACAGGCACTGACGGCCGCCCAGGCTTCCAGTGGCTGCTGATCGAAGGGTTGCGGATGCCGATGATCGGCACCGAAGGTCTCTGTTCCGATGGGCCGGAAATGACCGCGTTCGGCTGTTTGCAGTTTCATCAGCCAGTGCAGCGCATCAAGGCCTGCATCGAGATAATGCTCCTTGGCGGTGTCATGGCCGCTGACAATCAGCGCCTCGCATAAACGGGCATTATCGTAGCCCAGCCTATCCTCGAACCAGATCCAATCCGGCCTGGCAGCGTCGGACCAGCGCTGGAAAAGTCGATTGGCTAGTTCGCCCCTGAGGCGCTCAAAACCGCGATGGCCTGGAAAGCGTTCCAGGAACCTGGATATGCCGAGTAAACCATAGGTCCAGGCGCGCGGTGATGTACACGCCATCAAGACGGGCGCGATCTCCAGCACCCGGGCTGCGGCCCAGCCATCTAGCGAACGAGCGTCTTTGTGCCGAGCAACATTGCCTAGCGCCCAAATCGTGCGGCCCAGAGCGTCATCCGCGCCATCGCTCTCCAACCACGTCCGATCGAAATTCATGAAGTTATGGACCTGGTTGGTCTGTGGTGACCAGGCGCTCTCGACAAAGGCTGCGTATGTGAGGTGCAACTGTTCCTCTTGCGCTGTCAAAGGGCGCAATGCCGCGAGTTCGGTGAGGACGAGCAGCGCGCGCGCATTATCGTCTAGGCAATAGCCATGTCTTCGATCGGGCACCGCAAATTTGGTGTGCTGCATAAGGCCGACCGAATCGGTGAGCGCAGCAAGATGGGCCGTCGAGACAGGTGGCAATGGGGTGTTGCCTGGTTCGATCGATGGAAAGGCGATAATGGTTGCGCTTGCCGAACGCCGCTCCAATCGGACGGTTGAAAATACTTCGAGATACTGTTCCGCCACTGACGGCCAGATCATTGCCCGGCCACGAGCATAGGCGTTCGTCCGAATTTCGCTTCGCAATGCATCGTCGTCGATCAACCTGCGAATGGCCGTTGCGAACCCGCCTGCCTGTTCAAACGGAACGAGCAAGCCGCAATCGTCTGCGAGCAGCTCCTGCGCGTACCAGAACGGCGTTGAGACAACGGCTTTGCCGAGCGCAATCGCATAGGCCAGTGTCCCGGAAACGATCTGTGCCTCGTTGGGGTAGGGTGACAGATAGATGTCACACGCGGCCAAATAATCCAGCAACGCGTCAAGCGACAGGTATCTGTCCACGAACTGCACATGTTCGCTAACGCCCAGCTCGCTGGCGAGTACTGCCAGGCTCTCGCGGTAGCGCTCGCCCTCGTCCCGGACCAGGTTTGGATGAGTAGCGCCGACGATCATGTAGAGGAGTTTGGGGTTATCCTGGACGAGCGCGGGGAGCGCGCGAATAGCAGTCTCGATACCTTTTCCTGGCCCAAGCAGTCCGAAGGTCATGAGCAAGGTCCGCTCTGCCAAGCCTAGATCGTGCTTCGCCATGGCTGGATCCAGAAAGGGCCGATTTGGTACGCCATGGGGGATCACGTCGATTTGATCGGCCGAAACACCATAGACATCCTGCAGGATCTGGCGCCCCTTGTCGGCCATCACGACCAGGCGAGCGGAGCTCGCGATGAGTTCATCCATGACTAGGCGTTGAGCCGGATTCGGTGAGGCAAGGACGGTGTGCAGCGTCGTGACGAGTGGTGCTTTCAGACCGCGCACGAGGCCGAGGACATGCTCACCCGCCTCACCGCCGAAAATGCCGAATTCATGTTGCAGCGAGACGATCTCGATATCAGCAACATTCAGAAAGTCCGCCGCCACTTCATAGGAGGCGGGGTCTGCGTGTTGAATCTCCAGCGGGACCTGATCGGGATAGGCGTAGGCATTCTTGTCGTCGGTCATGGCAATTGTCGCCGCGGCCACGTTCGGATCGGCAGTGCTCAGCGCCTGCTGGAGATCATTTGTGAAGGTTGCGATACCGCAATGGCGCGGCACGCATGTCCCGATAAGAGCGATGCGGCTAGGCCGGGGAGTGAGGACGGGACCGTTCATGTTCAACCTCTAACCAAATGGATCTCTTTCGAGTCGGCAACACGAACGCGGCGGCGCGTATTGCCATTGCGCAATGCGTCCAGGCCTGCCCGTCGAAGTTCGATGAGGCACTTGCATGCCGAATGTCGCGGTTGCCGCACTATACGTATTGTCCGTGAAACACGCCCCCCTGGCAGGAAAGGGGCCACATCGCAGGTCAAGGCTTCGTTGGCTTCCAGTGAGGCTTGCCAGAATGGCCGAAATCGTTTGATCGTGCTGTCACTAAGCGCAGCGACGGACATCCCGCTGTCGGTTTGTCCAGCAGACCTGACTCCCGTATTGGCGTCGACCCTGAACATGGGTGGCAATTCTGCACGGATTATCGGGTGCAGTTGGGGCGATACTTCGTGGAATAGAATCTGCCCCCGGTAGCCAAGCGACGGGAAATGTTCATTTCTGCGACAGCGCCGGCAGAAATTTGTCGCGATCGACACGTGCGCAAGTGGCGCATCCGATTGTCTTAGATTGGATCTTGGTGCGAGGTCATTGTGCAATCTGGCCTGGTGATAGAATCGCCGATGGTTACGGGATCGCAATGTTGACGGCTCACAGATAGACCTGCGCAAAATGATCGCTCAATGTACCTTGACCATACCGACGCCCTTGATGTTATTGAACGAGTCCGTCTGGTGACAACTGAAGCACTGATCAACGCGCGCGCGTTTCTCCCCGCTGATCATTTTGTCCATCATTTCAAAGTGCATCATATAATGGCTCGGCGGTGCCTTGTGGCATTGCGAGCATTCGGTTGATTTCGGGCTGGGATGCAAGAAGCCGCTGATCTTCCAGCTTTCCGTTGTGTGGCAGCTTGCGCACTCGGGTCCGAAGAATCCCTTATGGATATCCCGAGGCGCGTGGCAGGACTGGCAGTCGAGTTTTGCAACTTGTCCCGTAGTACGCTTCGCAATCGCCTCGAGGACCTGGTGATCCATCCTGACAGGACGAATAGTGCGGCCCTGATGCTCGATGTGGCAACCCGTGCACTCCTTCAGGTTAGCGTGGAAGGCGGTCGCTGGTTTCATCAGGAGTTCAGGCGCAAAGGCGTGGCATGCGATACAGGTTGCGGCCTTGATGCCCTGGTTGGGAGTATGGCAGCTCTCGCATTTGCCTTCAAGAAACGCGTGGGCGCTCGATAGGGGCCCGGGACGGACTGCTGATGACCATTGAGGCAGCGCCGTGCTTCCCGATCGGTAGACGGTGAAAGGGATGGCGGCGGCGGCGAGCAGCGCGATCGTCGCAAGCACCAGGTAAAGGATTGTGGTTCGCTTCACGGCAGCCACCGAAGGCCGTAATAGTAGCCGCCCCAAATGTGCAATGCCATCAGGCCATACATCACAATCGCAACCGCGACATGGAACACAGTCCACCGCGCGAGGGTGCGCTTGATCGCATCCCGTGCCATTATTGTAAATTCGAGATCTGAAATGGCCCCGAGCAGATGATCGAGCCTCAGTCCTGACGGATCGACGACGCTATCGCGGGTCCAGACTACGGAAACTGTGGCCAACCCATCGTAGCGGTCGCGAAGCAGCTTGAGCTCTTTTTGCTGAATCCGGAGATCCTGGCTGACCTGCGCAAGATAATATCGCCCGATGAATCCGCTCGCGACGACCGCGAGCATCGATATCACAAGGCTCACACCGAGCGGACTCTGAAACTTGTGGCCGGAGTGAATGATGCCGAGCAATGCCCCGATTGCGCCGGCGTAGACGTGAAACCCCATTAGCGCCCCAAGCGAGATGGAGCCTTTGGTCCGCTCCTTGATCCAGGCCTGCCGCTTCACCGCCGTGTAGGACAGCAGGAGCAGGAACAGAAGCGCGGCGGCGATCCCGAACATGCTCCCGGCAAGGCTGCCCGGGAAGCGGGGCGCGGAATGGATAAGAAATCCGGGGACGATCAGCGTTAGCACACTGACCAGGCCTCCGACCGTGATTTTTTCGGTTTCGGTCATCAGGCCTCCACCACCAGGTCACCCGTCGATTTTGCCTGACAGGCGAGGATGATTCCCGCTGCCTTCTCATCCGCGGCGAGCGCGTCCTCGACCTCCATGGTTGCCTGACCCTGGCGGAGTGGCACTTTGCACCGACCGCAGGTGCCAGCTCGGCAATCATAATCAATCGCTACGCCAATCGCCTCGGCGGCTTCGAGCACCGACTGGTCCGGCGCGAGGGGGCCTGCCTTGCCGGACTTTGAGAATGTGATGGTGGCGTGTGCAGACGGGATCGGCACGGCCTGATCAGCGGTGAATGCCGGTGTCGCAACAGGTTCCGAGGGTTCGGCTTCCATGACTGGGCCACCCTTGGGCGGAGCGAACTCTTCGGTTTTAACCTGGTCTGATGGGACTTGGAGCTGCGCGAGCGCTTCTTTCACTGCAGCCATCATGGGGGGTGGGCCGCACAAGTGGACTCGTCGTTTCGCAATGTCGGGTACCGAGGCCGCTATGAAATCTGCCGTCATGTAGCCCACCTGGCCTTGCCAATCGGTGCCTTCGGCTTTGGCGACGGTATACGCGACGTGAAGCTTGGGATGGCGACGTGCCAGATGATCGCACTCATCGCGGAAAATGAGATCTTCTGGTGTATTCACGCCGTAAAGTAGAAAAATGTCGTGCTCGTAGGACCGGTCTGTGAGACTTCGCAGAACGCTCATCATTGGCGTGATGCCAACGCCGCCGGCGATCAGAACGATGCCGTCGGCTTCCTTCCCCGTGAAGAAGAACCTGCCGGCGGGGGCAGATATTTCAAGGAGATCGCCGGTATCGGCATGATCGTGAAGATGACGCGACTCCAGGCCATATTGTTCACGCTTGATCGTGAGTTCGATATAGTCGCGCTGGGTGGGGGATGATGAGATCGTGTAGGATCGACGGACTTTCTGTCCGTCGATTTCCGAAGTGATTGTTGCGTATTGCCCCGGCAGGAAAGTGAACGGGATGGGACCGCCGTTCGCCTCCATTAAGCGGAACGTTTTCACGTTCGGCGTTTCGTCGAAGATCGCCTTGATCCGCAGCACCCCCTTCCAAGGGCGTTGAGCGGGCGGCGGAGCATTAGTCTCGGCAGACAACTGTGGCATGCCTGCGAGAACAGCGGGCTGTGCCATCGCTGTGGGTGCAGCCGGAGCGCCAATTGCAGTTTGTGCTGTGGGCGACCCTGGCATCAGTCGCTCGACAAGGCTCGCGATGCGACGAAGCCGAGCCTGCCGCAAGAGCAGGGCGGCAAGGAGTGCCGCCGCGAGCAGTACCATTCCAATGATGTGCCACCAGGAAAGGCCGCTATCCGTCGCCATTTGTTCAGCTCCGCCTATTCCATTTTGGTTCTTGAACCATGTGAGAGCGATCTCGCGGGGTGCCTTGCCTTCCTCCAGTCCCTTGAGGGCGCTCACGCCGCTGTCGGCTTGGGCAAGGCCTTCGCGAGCCCCCTTGATGGCGTCACCGGCAGCTACGAAGTCGTTGGACGCAAGCGCGTGATGGAGTCGGGATTGCTCGGCAGTCAGCACTTCGGTCCCCGAGCCGAGGCGCTTTAGCGCTTCGGCTCGAACGGCCCGCCGCGCTTCGTCGGTCAGCGCTGGCCATTGCATCAGCGAGGGGTAGAAGGGTTTGGCACCCATTGGCCCGCAACAGCCGGAGGGCGCGGCTGTGCCACCCATACCTCCCGGCCCGGCAGATCCGGCCGACGGTGACATCATCTGCTTCATCATGGCGGCCATTGGGTCAGTGCCCGAGCCTCCCATGGGTTGTGTTGCAGGCATGTCGGTGCCGCTGGCTGCGGCAGGCATGGCTGGAGCTGCCCCGCCTCCGCCTGGATGATGCGAAGCGTGCTCGTCAGCGGTTTGCGCCACGACCGACGGTGATGTGAGCATCACCGTCAGTGCGATCAGAACCCGGTAGCCAATCCGACTCCAGAGAGTTCGGTGAGTAGTGATTTGATGGAGCGGACGCTTCATGCTGATAATCTTACATATCGTCCTGCATGGGCATTGGCTTGTCGGCGGGCATCGGTGCAGGCTTTGCGGCGGCCGGCTTGGCGTGCCTGCGATGTCTGGGGCTGTGCTTCGACCTTCCCATAGTTTTCATCTTCTTGGCGCAGCATCCTGACTTGTCCTGTGCCATAACGGGTTTAGGCATTTGCATGCCGCCTTGCATGCCGGGCATCGCGTCATGACCTTCCATCATCCCACCGGACGGCATTGCACTGCCGTTGGGAGACATGGGGGGCTGGGTTGAGGCCTGTCCTGTTCCTTGGCTCTGGGCCGCAGCAAGGCTGGGAGACAGAAGAACGCCGCCTATCAATGCCAGCGAATAAAGATAGGAAGTGCGACTTTTCATCATGATCTTTCCTCCGTTGAAAAACGACCGGCGATAATTTGGCGAGCCGCGATGCCCCTGATGGACGACTCCTCAAACTGGCTGATATACGTAGTGTCCGTGAACCCAAAAAAGTGGGGCACGGAGCGGCCGATGGATGCGCGCTGGCGGTAGAGCGACGACTGTGTGATTGGGTGCATGTGCTAAAACCGAACTGCTATTCAGTCATCGCGGTGGACTCCTGTTGCCCTTTGCCAAGGCCAACGGCCCTTAATCTCAACTTCAAGAGAGAAGCTCAGAAATGTCCTTATAAGCACAATGCCCGCAAGAACGGCCAAACTGTTCAGCGTTGGCTGAATAGCTATGGTATTGATTATGTCCGCTGCAACCAGGAATTCGAGACCCAAGAGGATGGCTTCCCCCAGATTTGAGCGGAAACTTCCAACAGAACCTTCATCGGTCAAGCCCTTTGCCGCTGTCAGTAGGAATCTGAGAAGCGAGTAACCCGCACCGACGACAATGATCGCCGTACCCGTGATTTCTATCGCACGCGTGATCCAGTGGATAGCCTCGATGAGAATGCTGTCCATCAAACTACCCCCCCGTTACCACCGGCATTGCCGGGCCATTTAGGTTATAACTTTCCGTCTAGGAACGAGTTTTTCTTCTGAAATCGAGATATAATGCTCATGCAGGGATCAAGGGCATCGGTGCATTACATGCCGGACCCTTCGTCCGGTAATGGCAACAATCCGTTTGGGGCTATGTTCAATTATATCCATGCGCTTCGTTAACGGCCCTGCAATTGATCCCTTCGGCAATGCCAATGAGTAGAATAACGTGTTCCCTCGCAGGACCCATTTGCCATCACCCTGCGCTGTGAAATCGGGCAGCATAATCTCACTGTAGCTTCCGTCGGACATGAATATCCATGCGTTGCCAACCTTGCACTCAGAGCGTCCATTGAATGCCCAGACACCTTCCATGTCGATTTTGGCATTTTCTGGCGTTTCGTTCCTGATTTTTGCCATCAGGGGACTGATTGAGCTTCCGGCCAGGAGAAAGACCACTAGAGTTTGCCGCATTAGGAGAGGCGTGGGTGTTGACAAATTTGTGTGGCTACGCACATTCCAGATGGCTAGGCGACGCCCGAGAATACTGAAATGCACAAGCTTTTGGGCCCACATGACGCAAGTGCGCCGCCCAAATGCTTCAAAAAGCGGCAGAAGCAGAAACGAGCGAAGTCTGTTCATCATAATAGTGTGCCCATCGTTCACCAAAGGATCAGATCCTGGCTGGTTCTTGCTGAAATTCCACTCGCGCATGATTGAAATTGTTACAATTTCCAATATTATAACGTGATTTGAGTTTGATCCGCCAAGGCCTTTTATCTCCATGGGTCTAACCGCAGATTGCGCGGATGCATTCTCGAACTCTACGGCTTTGTGAAAGCAATGAGTGCGAGAAGAGCAGTGTTGGTCTCGGCAGGATCGCGTACAGCAATCGTGTCGATTCCCGCTTCGCGGACAGGATCATCGTTGCCGCCTGGATAGATTGCATCGCCGAAGAACAGCATGGCTGAAAAGGGAATGCCTGTATGTTCGGCAAGCTTGCGCATGCCGTAGGCCTTGTCGATGCCCTGGCGCGTGATGTCGATTGAGGTCGACCCGCCGATGTTCACGGACAGATCCGGCAGCATGCGGCGAAGTGACAACTGGAGCAGCTTGCGTTTGGCGAAGTCTGGATCCCAAGCCGTCTTGGCCGCAAGTGGCGCGAGCTGACCGAGCCCGGAAAAGGTGATCTGGCTGCCGCGGTCTTCCACCCGATCGCCCCAAATCTGCTTCTCGTGGAGTTGGTTTCCGTCAATAGCGGCATCAATCGCTTCGCCGATACGGCGGCGCTCATGGGGCGTGAAAATGTCAGCGTAAATCGCCTGCCAGCCATTGTCGAAACGATAGAGCTTGGTCCCAGTGGTCGGCAGGATGAACAGGTTCTGGAGAGCCGCGCTGCGGGGCAAGCGAGAGACGACCTGAGTCTCAAATTGCGGCCAGTCGCCTCCCGAGATCACCGCAACGGTTGCGACACCGAGCAATGCACTGAGTAACTCGGCAGTCGCCTGGCTGATCGGCTGTTTGCTCTCGGCAAGCGTGCCGTCGAGGTCGAAAGCGATGAGGCGCTTCATCTGAGAAATCCTATCGGAAGCCTGCCCGACGCGGGCAGTGGTGGTCGCTTGGGCGTTTTCCTCGTCATCGGGAATAGCCCATTCGGTGCGGGCCAAACGAATTCCGTGTTCCATGGTCCGCGGAACGGCCGAGCTCAGCTCCCTCCGGTCGCGTGAAATGTGCCCAGCACGACGATTGAACCAGAGGCGGCCGGTGGCTCACCTTACGACCTTGGCCAAGATGAACGAGTCGATGGCATGGGCAACGCCATCCTTTTCGTTCGAAAGGGTCACTAGGCTTGCGGCCGTGCGGACGGCAGCCGGTGCTTGCCCCATCGCGATCGACAGGCCGGCACGCGCAAACATCGGCATATCGTTGCGTTGGTCACCGATTACAGCGACGTCGTCGAGCGGCACTCCAGCTGCACCAGCCAATGCAGAAAGGCCATCGCCCTTGTTGGCACCGGGCGCCGTGATGTCGAGATAGTAGGGTTGGGAACGGCCGACCGTTGCCGCCGCGCCAAGTGCGGATGAAATTTCTTTGTCGAGGCGGGCCAGAAGCTCGCGGTCGCCGCTGACTCCAACGATCTTGTCAACCCGTGCCAGCAATCCGTTAAAATGGCTCCGGAGCACTGGTTCAATGTTGGCGGCATGCCGTTCAAGAGGGACGTAGACCTCGTCGATCGTTTGGGCAAACCAATGGCCGTCGGCGAACAACCACAGGGTGACCGCTGGGTGGTCCAATAAGGCAATCGCCCGCGCCGCACAGTTTGGCTCGATATGCTCAGCCAATACTATCTTTCCGTCGGGGCGCATGACTGTTCCTCCGTTGAATGCGCCCATGACATCGGAGATTTGCAGCCTTTTCGCGATCCACAACATGCCGCTTGGGGGACGGGCGCTGATCAGGCTCATTGCAAGACCAGCGTTCCGGACCCGTTCGACTGCGGCGATCACGCCGTCCGACAGGCTTTTGTCATCGCGGACCAGCGTACCGTCGATGTCACACACAAGGAGGCGTATGCGCCCGCTCATCCCAGACGGTGCCAGCGCCGGTGCGCGCGATGCATCAGCGCGTCGGCGCTTTCGGGGCCGGCGCTGCCTGCAGGATATTCCTCGGGCGAACCCTGCTGCCACATTTCGAGCAGCGGTTGCACCGCGCGCCATCCGGCTTCGATCTGGTCGGCCCGCTGGAAAAGCGTCTGGTCGCCAGTCAGCACATCATAGAGCAGTGTCTCGTAGCCAGTCTGATGTTGGAGCTCAAAATGGTCTGCATAGCTGAAATCCATGCTGACCGGCGCCGTGTTCACTGCGGGGCCTGGCTGTTTGACCACGAATTCGAGGCTGATTGCCTCGTCAGGCTGGATTTGGATGACGAGCCGGTTAGGCGGGAGCCGGTCGACCACCGTCTCCCTGAAAAGAGAGAGCGGTACATCCCGAAACTGGATCACGATCTCGGTATCGCGCGCCGCCAGCGCCTTGCCCGTGCGCAGGTAGAAAGGGACCCCCGTCCAACGCCAGGTTTCGACGTGTACCTTCATTGCGACGAATGTCTCGGTTCGACTGAGTGGATCGACAGCGGGCTCCGTGAGGTAGGCAGAAACTGGTTCGCCCGCGACCGCGCCGGTGCCATATCGGCCGCGAATGGCCTCCTGGGGGTCGATCGGGCAAATAGCACAGATGACCTTCGCTTTCTCGGTGCGGATCGCCGCAGCATCGAAACTTACCGGCGGCTCCATGCCGATCATGGCGAGAAGCTGAAACAGATGGTTGGGCACCATGTCACGCAGCGCGCCGGTGGCATCGTAGAACTTGCCACGGCTGCCGATGGTTACGGCTTCTGCGGCCGTGATCTGGACGTGATCGATGTAACGGTTGTTCCAGACAGATTCGAGCAAGGTGTTGCCGAAGCGCGCTACCATGATGTTCTGGACCGTTTCCTTGCCGAGGAAATGGTCGATCCGGTAGATCTGGTCCTCTTTGGCGCGGGCAAGGACCTGGCGGTTGAGCGCCTGTGCGGTAGTGAGATCGGTGCCAAACGGCTTTTCGATTACCACCCGCCGAAAGCCCCGGGATTCGTCGAGCAGACCCGCATCACCTAAAGCATCGACGATGGGGCCGAAAAAGCCTGGACCAGTGGCGAGGTAGAAAACAGTGTTCCCCTTGAGCTCGCCCGCCAACGACGTGAACGTTTTTGAATCACGGAAGTCGCCCTTCCGGTAATGGACGTGGCTCCGGATGTTCTCCCAACTGGGCCTCTCTTTCAGGAAGTCATCGAGAGCGCGACGCAGCCCGTCGTCATCACAGTCATGATGACTAATGCCAAGCAGCTCGGTCTCAGGCGCCAGAAGCCCGGCTTCCGCGAGATTGACGAGCGCCGGGAAAAGCAGTCGACGTGTGAGATCACCCAACGCGCCGAAGATGACGAACGTCGCTGCCGGGGAGACCGGAGCCTTATTCATTGCGGCATTTCGACGTGCCCGCCGAACCCGAATCGCATCGCCGATAGCACCTGGTCGCCGAAAGTATGGTCGACCCGGCTGCGATAGCGGGCGAACAGCGCAGCGGACAGGACGTAGACGGGGACAGACTCCTCCATTGCCGCCTCGATCGTCCAGTGACCCTCTCCCGAGTCGGCGACTCGTCCGGAAAATTGGCTGAGCATCTGGTCATTCGCCAGCGCATCGGCAGTCAGATCGAGCAGCCAAGAGGAGATGACGCTGCCACGCCGCCACACTTCGGCTATGTCGGTCAGATTGAGGTCGAAGCGCTCATCCTCCGGCAGCTTGTCCGACTTTTTGCTCTTGAGAATATCGAAACCCTCAGCGTAAGCCTGCATCAGCCCGTACTCGATGCCATTATGGATCATCTTGACGAAGTGGCCTGCACCTGCCGGCCCTGCGTGGATGTATCCCTGCTCGGCGCGCGGATCTTCGCCCTCTTGCTCCATACGGTTGGCGGTACGCGGGATCGTTCCGAGCCCCGGCGCCAGCGCTGCGAAGATCGGGTCAAGCAGATCGACTATCGCCTTGTCCCCGCCGACCATCATGCAATAGCCGCGCTCCAGTCCCCAGACCCCGCCGGATGTGCCGACGTCCACATAATGGATGTTCATCTCTCGCAGGGAACGTGCCCGTCGGATGTCATCCTTGTAAAAACTGTTGCCGCCATCGATGATTATGTCGCCCGGCCTGGCGAGGCCCTTGAGCGTCTCAATCGTGTCCTCGGTAGGCGAGCCGGCGGGGAGCATCACCCAAAAGATGCGTGGTGATGTCAGCGCGTTGGCGGCGGCTTCCAACGACGAGGCCGCGATCGCACCCTCTGCGGCAAGGTCTTCGACGAGGGGGGGATTGCGGTCGAAGGCCACGACTTCATGTTCGCGGCGCATCAGTCGGCGCGCGATATTGGAGCCCATCCGCCCCAGACCAATGATTGCAATTCGCATAGAGTTAGGTTCCCTGATGGTCGCGTGCGGCAGCGACCACCGCTGCGCGCAACGCTTCGATGCCGCCGCCGTCCCCCTTTAAGTTGACACGCAGTACATGCCGACCGCGCGAGGCCAGAACGGCCATGTCACCGCGGGCCTGTGCAAGCTGGATCGTCCCGAAGCTCGCTTTGTGACCGGGGATGGCTAGATCGGCATCGGAATCGCGCGTGATGACCAAGAATGAGCCGCTCGCCGGGCCGCCTTTATAGACCTGCCCGGTCGAGTGGAGGTAGCGGGGTCCAAACCCGGCAACGGTCGCCACGGTGTTGGCATCGCGGAGCGCTTGGCGCATTGTCGTGACAGCCTTTTCATTGGCCTCGTTCCGCTCGATGTAGGCGAGAAGTCCCGCATATGTACCATGTGTTAGGCTAGCGAAGTGCAGTCGTAGCAACGCGACTGGATCGGCAGAGCGCGGGCCGTCATCATCCGAGGCATACACGGAAAAGTCGGCATTTTCTGCGATCGGTTTTTCCTGCCCGAGAGCGCCCGTCGCCTCGAACGAGTCGACCAGTGCGCGCGTCGCGATCTTGGCGTCCTCGACATCGGGTTGGTCGAACGGGTTGATGCCGATTACCGCACCGGCGATCGCGGTCGCGACCTCCCACCGGAAGAATTCCTGACCAATCAGGTCACGGCTAGCGACGTGGATCGTAACTAGCGGCTGGCCGGCGGCCACGAGTGCCTCGAGCTTCAATTCAAGTGCGTCGTCGTCGTCGCCCTGCAGGTGCAAATGGACGAACATCCGATCGTTCGCATAGCTTTCCGGTGAGCCGACGGGCTCCAGGTCGACGGGAACAACACCCTTTCCCTGCTTGCCTGTGGATTCGGCTATGAGCTGTTCCAGCCAGGCACCGAACGGCTCCAACCCCTTCGACGGCAGGATGGTAAGCTTGTCCCGCCCGGCCAATGCCGCCTCGCCGATAATCGCCCCAAGGCGCATGCCGGGGTTGTGTGTGGGAGGCACATCGGCACCGCATGCAGATATCATCGCCGCGGTCGCCGCATAGATGGCGCTTGTGTCGAGCCCCATTACGGCCGCGGGCACCATACCGAATGCCGATAGCACGGAGTAGCGCCCGCCAATGGCCGGGTCGCCGGCGACGATCATCGTGAAACCGTCCCGCTTGGCAGAAGCCTCAAGCTTTGAACCTGGATCAGTGACCGCGATAAAATGGTTGCCATCCTTGCCCGACAGTTCCCAGAAATAGGCGCGCAACAACTCTGGCTCCATGGTCGAGCCCGATTTGGATGAGACGATGAACAGGGTGTTTGCTGGATTTATCTCGGCCGCCACTGCCGCAATCTGGTCTGGATCCGTGGTGTCGAGCACGTGGAAGCGTGGATGGGTTTGGCGGCTGCCCAGGATCAGCGATAGCACTTCCGGACCGAGGCTCGACCCACCCATGCCGAGCAGGACCGCGTCCTTATAGCCTCTGGCCTTTGTGGTTAGTGACTTCAGCGCATCGCCATCGACCTGCTGACCCCGAGCCGCCGCGAGCCAACCGAGCCAGTTGGCTTCCCCCCGGTCGGTCCACAGCGTCGCATCATGCTGCCACAGACGGCGCACCCAGCCGTCCACACGCGCCGACTCCAAACGGGCCTCGACCGCCTGTCGGAGCCCCTCGGGAAGGGTGACTTCCATTCCGTTCTGGCGGTCGCCCAGATATGCCTCGCGCTTGGCCGCGACGCCGCCAAGCAGCGCGTCGGCGGCGTCTGCGAACAGTCTCACGCCTTCTTCGACGAGGCCGGTGGTGACAACGTCCAACGCCAGGCCGAGCCGTCGCGCCTCTGCGAGGACGTGACGGGCATCGTCAAGCTGCTGGGTCAGGGTCAGTTGAATGGTGCCGTGGTCGCGGAAGGCATCCATCGTCTTGGGCGGTATCGTGGTGATCGTGTCCGGGCCGATCAGCGCGTCGACATAAAGCGTGTCCGGGTAGGCGGGATCCTTGGCCCCGGTTGAAGCCCACAGCAGTCGCTGCGGCATTGCGCCTTTTGCAGCGAGGGCTTGCCAGCGAGCGCTGGCAATCATGTCCTCGTACCAAACGTAAGCCAACTTGGCGTTGGCGATCGCAACTTTTCCTCGGATGGCGAGCAACGCGTCGCTCTCGGCATCGCCGGCTTTCACCCGTTCGTCGATTGCCTTGTCAATTTGCGCATCGATGCGGCTAACAAAGAAACTGGCGACGCTCGCCACCCTGTCAATCGGTTCGCCAGCCTCTGCCCGTGCCTCGAGTCCATCCAGATAAGCTTCGGCAACCAACTGATAAGCTTTGAGCGAGAAAAGCAAGGTCACGTTGATATTGAGCCCATCCCTGATCAACGGAGCGATCGCGCGGACGCCGGCTTTTGTGCCGGGCACCTTCACCATCAGGTTGGGCTCATTCACAGCTGCCCACAGGCGCCTTGCTTCCGCAACCGTGACATCGGTGTCGTTCGCGACATAAGGCGAAATCTCGAGGCTGACGTAGCCGTCTTTGCCGTCGAGTAGGTCATATACTTCGCGCAGATCGGTCGCGGCCGCCTTGATGTCCGCGATAGCCTGGCTTTCGTAAATATCCTGAACACTTGCATCGGCATTACCAAGGATCGACTGAAATCCGGCCTCATAGGTATCGCCGTGGCCCATCGCCTTCTCGAAGATAGACGGATTGGAGGTGACGCCAGTTAGGCCGTCCTCGCCGACAAGCTTGCGCAGCCCGCCGTCTGCGAGGAACTTGCGGTCAACGAAATCGAGCCATACTGCCTGGCCCATTCCGCGAAGCTCGTTCAAGCGGCTGGTCATCTGTAGCTCCTCTCGATCAGACGCCCCGAATGGCGCTCTTATTATTGAGAATGACGCATGATATCTCACTAAGCTGAGCGTATTGGCTAAGGCTCTGAGGCTACCCAACGTGATCGGGCTGACGTTCCGGCCGACACAAAGACCCAGGACACTTGGCCCAGCTTCTCAGTTTTATGCACTCCTCGAGGCCAGAAAATTGTAAAGCGGCCCGAAGACGAGCGCGATGTACCAACCCCAGCCAAATGCCTCGCCAAGGCCGAGCAGAAAGGTCTTCCAACTCAGCAACTGGAACCCCGGCAGAAAGATGGCGAGGGCGGAATGCTGCACCGGTAGGCCGGGCAGGAAAAGGTAACCCAAGATGCACAGAATGTAGCTCACCGAAAAGAACAGGCTCAGTGCAAACCCACTGGTGAAAACCGGGATCAAAGCCGGCTGATGGCGATCATGCGGCATGGCGTGGTTCTCCTGATGGCGCGATATTGCCAGGCGCCGCATAGAGCTGCGGGTTGGCTTCGAACTTGTCACGGCATGCCCCCGAGCAGAAATGCCATACGCGGCCTCCGATCGCGGCGGTCTTGGCGCTGGCTGTATCCACAGCCATGCCGCATACCGGATCGACTGCTTGTGCCGTATGATCCTGCATGTCGTTGTCATTCCGGTGATGTCTATGGTGCCCCATAACGTGCGCACCGCAGCCGAAGCGCATCATGAACATGAAGAGCAGGCCCCAGACGAGAAGGTATGCGACAGTTCCCACGACACGCTCCTCTTAATTGCTGCGCTAGCGACCGCTTGGACTGTGATCGCGGTATCCAAGTCTCGGAATGAAACCGGGCACGAGTGCCATGTATTGCCGGTATTGGTCGCCAAATTCGCGGATTGCATCACGCTCTTCATGGCGGGCGAGGCGCACATACATAACGACCAGAACTGGAAACATCGCGAGCGTTAGCAAGGTCGGCCACTGCAGCAGGAAGCCGAACATCACTGCGATGAACCCTGTATATTGGGGGTGCCGCATCCGTGCATAGAGACCGGTAGTGGCCAGTGCATGATGCTGTTGGGCGGAATGCAGAGCCTTCCAGCCAGATGAAATCAGCATAAAACCACCGCCAATGAAGACGAAGCTGGCAATATGGAATGGACCGAAATGCGGATTTACGCGCCACCCGAACATCATTTCGAGAAGGTGTCCGGCGTCATGTGAGAACCAGTCGATCCCTGGAAAGCGCGATTGCAGCCAGCCTGACAAAATATAGATCGTCAGAGGGAATCCGTACATTTCTGCAAATAGCGCTACGAGAAAGGCGCTGAACGCACCAAAACTGCGCCAATCGCGCTTGGTTTCAGGCTTGAAGAAACTGAAAGCAAAGAAAATGAAGATCGCCGCGTTGACGAATGCTAGTCCCCAAAGGCCATAAGCCGGAGTGTCAGAGTGGGTCATTTCCCATCTCCACTGCTACGGTGATGCCCTTTGTGCATGAACAAGTGCATGATCGGGCAAATCAACAATATGGCGTACGGTAGAAAACCAAACAGGTGAGCACGATGCTCGGTCACAAGGTAATATCCACCGACGAGAAAAAACGTCAGGAACGCGAGTTTCTCGAACCACCAACGGCCATTCCGCACTGATTTCGGCGCAGCATTTTTCCTCTTATTGTCATTGCCGCAACAATCCATGGCACGTCCCGCATTTAATAGGAGTGGCCATGGTGGCTCGCTGACCTCAATCCCTCCATCCGTAAACACCACATTTTGACAAGCTTTTGGTCAGGTCCGACCGAGCGGGCTGGCGATAGCCTTGATCCCCTTGAGACCCGAGCCGAAGCGCGCGATGGCATCCCGATGTCGAGCAAGTTCGCCGTACGGAAGGTAGGCAATATCCAGATCGCCGATGCGGCTGAATGCCGGGCGCTGGAGCTGCGCTCGCACGTCGCCTTCGCGCGCGTCAGGCGCGACCAGGAACAAGCCCGCCGTAGCGTGAAGGCTGTCGCCATTCAGCGCCAGGTCGAGCATGCGGACGATACCCGAATAGATCGACGTCGTATGCTCGACCTCGAAGGCGGCGGCGACAGACTGATTGGCCTCGTCGATCCATAAGACATCGATCAGACGAATGGCATCTGCTCCCGGACAAGTCACAAGGCCCGGGGGCAGTTGGTCCAGGCATCCCTTCGACAAAGGCGCATTTTGGTACAGGCGCCCCCTGTCATTGGCGGCTATCCAGACGCTAAACCCCAGGGACTTGCCAAGATCGCGCAGCCAGGCCTGGACCTCTGTATGCGTGCGGTCGCTCTCCTGGTTGGATAGCGACTGCTTGTTCAAGCTTTCGGCTTCGGCTCGTGCAATCAGCAGTCGTGCATTCCAGTCGGTGACGCTGGAGGCATCGGTCGTTTGGGGCGGCACTGGGTAGCGTCCTGAACCGACGTCAAACAGAAACCCGCCGATCGCGCCGAGATCGTTCGAAAGCAGATCGCGATAGCGGTCATTGAATTCGATGACCCCGCTTCGCATTGCGAGGAAGTGCGGCCAGCTCCCAAGCTTCACGTTTGCGTTTGCTAGGGCGTTATAACCCTTCACGATTGCTGTATTGAACGGCGGGATGAGCGTTGGGTGCAGAAAATAAAGCAGGTTGGCCACCGCAGGGCCCAGGCCCTTGATCTTCCTGCGGTCGATTGCGTGGATGTGGTTGATGATCGCATCAGCGGTGTCGCAACAGGCGCAGTTGGCGAGCAGTTGACCAAATGCTCTCTGGTTCGCGGCGTCTTCGTAGATATCGGGTATGCGTAGTTTGGGCTTCCAGAGGAAAGCGTGATCCGCGCCCCGAAAAATCTGTCGCTGTTCGGCAATCGAGTGAACGACCGTTTCCAGCGAGGAGTTGCGGTAGGTCACGCCAAATGTGCCTTGCTCGATCTCAGATACGACTTGTGCTATGCCGCGGCGGATTGAGCGGAAGTTCTTCAGGCGCTCCTCCCAGAGGAACCAACCCCTGTAAGTCGCACCGGGATCTTCGCGCCACTGCAGGATCAATTGGCGCACCAAGCCATTCGGAACGCAGGATTGATCATTCGTTTCGATTAGTTGGCTCATGGCTGCAGGGATGCGATTGCGCTTTCGAAAGCGCAAGGAGTTTCCCGGTCCCCGCCTTTCATTTGTGGCATAATTGCATCAGGCTATCCGGCTCACACAGCCGGGTCGGTTGACTACCATTTGGATAGGCGCCATCATGAAATGATAAAGATCTGCCCGCAGGAGGAACACCTTGTTCATGAAGGGACTGATCTATGAAAAAATACATTCCAATTGCAGCCATGGCTACGATGGCTTTGGGGGCCTGTGCTGCGGTTCCTGCTACCTCGGCTGAGGTGGAAAGCTGCCGGAAGATGGAAAGTGACATGGGTCTCGGGACCCGGCATGACCATCAGGAGATGAAAGGCATGGGGTTGAATCCCATGAACATATCGCATTCTCGGTGCGTGGAAATCCTCGGCAAGGCGCAATAGATTGCGAGCCCAAAGGATGTAAGCTTATCTGGGTATGACAAAGGTCCGCCACCCGTAGAGGCGGCGGACCTTTGAAGCATGAGGTGCCAGCGATTACTTTCTCGAAGTTATCGCAGTATTCAGCAGCAGCCGCCGCCAGATTTCTTGGGAGCAGGCGAAGTCGTCGGCGCGGTCATGGGCATCTGCCCCCCCTGCATCATGTGTCCGCCTTTCATCATACTCCCTCCGGACATCATGCTCCCTCCGGACATCATGTGACCACCGGACATTTTATGTCCGCCCGTCTGGCCCGCCGAACGGTGCTGATGCCTTGCAGAGTGCTTGGGCTTCGGCTTTGCAGGATGTTTGTGAGCGGGCAAATCCTTCATGCCAGGGGGCATTTGATCGGCTAATGCCGGAGCGGTGCCGGAAGCCAGCAACCCCAGGGCGGCAATAATCATCGTTGTCTTACGCATACAGCGGTCCTTTCCTTGGCAGCCTTGGTTAGGCCAGCCTCAGGCCCCCTATGTCGCGACCAAGATTGGCATCGATATACGTAGATAACGAATGCCTCGGCTCCGGGGGGAATTCCTGCAGGTCGGGTAGGGCCGGGCAGGGGTTTAGCGTAAGCGCTGTTCTGTGCCCACCTTGCGCGATTGAAGCGTAGCGCCGAGTTTCCGCGCCCTGATTGGCCGGGAGTGCGCTGCTACTATGATAATCTCGGGTGATGATCCTGTGAGCAAGGGCGCGCAGCGTTTCGAGGTGTTTACGGGCGCGGGCAAGCGGCGGGATTGGCCGCCCGAAGTGAAGGCCTCGATTGTCGCGGAGTGCTATTCGGGCCGGGAGGGTGTGAGTGCTGTGGCGCGCCGGCATGGGCTCGATCCTTCGCAGGTTTACGCATGGCGGCGGGATTTACGGAAGCGGCTTGAAGCCGAAGGCGTGGTCCTGCCTCTGTCAGAGCCGGAAGCGGTCGGGTTCGTGCCTGCCGTAATCGAGCCCAGCGCGGTGCCAGATCCTGCTCCCACGCGGCGTCTCCGCCGTCGACGTCGCACCGCAGCTGCAGCCGTCGAACTGGAGATCGACGGGGTGGCGGTGAAGATCGGCCGCAGTGCCGATGCTGGCTTGATTTCCGCAGTGATCGAAGCCCTCAGGGCAACACGATGATCGGACCTGGCGCTGGCGCGCGTGTGATGGTCGCGACGCGCCCGGTGGATTTCCGCAAGGGGCCTGACGCCTTGGCGGCGCTGGTCGGCACCGAGTACGGTGGCGATCCCTATTCAGGCGTGATCTACGTCTTCCGAGCCAAGCGCGCCGACCGGATCAAGCTCGTCTGGTGGGACGGCACTGGACTGTGTCTGATGGCCAAGAAGCTGGAGTCCGGAGGCTTCAAGTGGCCGGGTATTCAGGACGGCGTGATGCGTCTGACGTCAGCGCAACTCGGTGCATTGCTCGAGGGTCTGGATTGGCGCCGAGTGCATGGTGGACGACGCCCGATTGCCCCGCAGATTGCCGGTTGACGGGGCTTTCATGTACTGATTCACTGCCTTCATGCTTATGGAAGCGGACCTTCCCGACGACGTTGAAGCGCTGCGTGCGCTCGTTCTCGAACAGGCCCGCGAGCTCGATGTACTCAAGGTTTTCCGGGCCGAGGTCGAACGGCTGAAGGCGATCATCGACGCCTTGCAACGTCACCGTTTCGGACGCCGGTCGGAGCAGCTCGATCCTGATCAGTTCGAACTCGCCCTGGAAGAAGTCGAGACGGCGTTGGCCGAAGCCGAGCATGCCCGGGACAAGGCAAGCAGGACCCCGCCGAGCGCCCACGTAAGGGCAACCGCGGTTCGCTCCCGGCCCATCTCGAACGGATCGAGCAGATCGTCGATGTCGAGGACAAGGCCTGTCCCTGCTGCGGCGGCGCGCTCCACCAGATCGGCGAGGACGTGGCCGAACGCCTCGACGTCGTGCCGACCACCTTCCGCGTCCTCGTCACCCGCCGCCCGCGCTACGGCTGCCGGTCGTGCGAGAGTGCCATTGTGCAGGCCCCGGCACCGGCACGGATCGTCGAGGGCGGCATTCCCACCGAGGCACTGATCGCCCAGGTGCTGGTCGCCAAGTATGCCGATCACCTGCCGCTCTACCGCCAGGCGCAGATCTACGCCCGGCAAGGCATTCAACTCGATAGATCGACGCTGGCCGACTGGGTCGGCCGGGCGGCCTGGTATCTGCGCCCCATGCGCGACCATATTCTGGAACGGCTCCGACGATCCGAGCGGCTGTTCGCCGACGAGACCACCGCGCCGGTGCTCGACCCCGGACGTGGGCGGACCAAGACAGGGCAGCTCTGGGCCTACGCCCGTGATGATCGCTCATGGGGCGGCATTGATCCGCCGATGGTCGCCTATGTCTACGCCGCCGACCGCAAGGGCGAGCGGGCAGGAGCGCACCTCGGCGACTTCGCAGGCATCCTGCAGGTCGATGGCTATGGCGGCTACGCCGCGCTCGCCAGGCGTCGTCAGCAGATCAGCCTCGCCTTTTGTTGGGCACATGTGCGCCGCAAGTTCTTCGAGCTAGCCGATACATCGCCGGTCGCTACCGAAGTGCTGCGTCGCGTCGCCTTGCTCTATGCCATCGAGGATGAGGTGCGAGGATTATCCGCGGAGCAACGCCGGGCTGTACGCCACGACCGCAGCCGCATCATCGTCGACGATCTTCGCCAATATCTCGATGCCCGGAACCGCCAGGTCAGCGCCAAGAGCAAGCTCGGCGAAGCGATCCGCTATGCGCTCACCCGCTGGGATGGCCTTTCATGCTTCCTAGACGATGGCCGCATCGACCTCGACAGCAACACCGTCGAACGCTCAATCCGGCCCCTCGCGCTGAACAGGAAAAATGCCCTGTTCGCTGGTTCCGATGAAGGCGGAGACAACTGGGCGGTGATCGCCACGCTCATCGAGAACTGCAAGCTCTCCGGCATCAACCCGCACACATGGTTGACCGATACACTGGCCAGGCTGGCCAACGGCCATCCCGCAAACGCCGTGGGCGAGCTCATGCCTTGGACAGCCGTGGCCTGAAAACACCGCTTACGGTTTAGCCAGCAATAGCCGGACTAAGCCCCTCGTCGATCAGGGTCGCCCAGAGAGCCTCGGCGCTATCGGCATACGAAAACAAGTCGCGATCTTCGCTGTCGATCATGCCGTTCTCGCTGAAAATATCCAGATTGATCGCGCTTTGCCAATAGTCTCGATCAAACAGGATGATGGGGACCTTGGGGGCCTTGCCGGTCTGCCGCAGTGTCAGAATTTCGAACATCTCGTCCAGGGTTCCAAATCCCCCTGGGAAAACCACCAGGGCACTGGCGCGCATGGCCAGATGCATCTTGCGGATCGCGAAATAGTGAAAACGGAATGTGAGTTCGGGCGTGGTGTAAGGATTTGGGACCTGTTCGCGAGGGAGCGTGATATTGAAGCCGATAGAAGGAGCGCAGACGTAATGGGCGCCGCGGTTGGCCGCCTCCATGATCCCTGGTCCTCCTCCTGTGGCGATCACGTTCATGCGTTTGCCACCACTGCGGGTGAGCGCGCCTCCCCGCTCGGAGGCGAGTCGGCCGAACTTGCGGGCTTCGTCATACCAGGCGCCCCTCCTGCCTGGCTGCGCCTCTCGGACGCGAGCACTCCCAAATACGACAATGGTTGAAAGGACGCCCCATTCGCGCAACGCTTCCTCCACCTTCTCGTATTCGAGCATGAAGCGAACTCCGCGCATGGAGTCCCCAAGAATGAAGTCCTGATCCAAGGCGGCGAGCCTGTAAGATGGCAAGTCCGCTGCGTGGTGGCTGGGGAAGCAATGCTCACAGGGATGTGGCGTTAGAGCGCTGCAGAAAGGGGTGTCATCTGAAGTCACATTTTTGTCCCGTTCAAAGCATGTATCTTGTGGTCATCGGCTTTTTCAGGCTGCGTTCGCGAGACTGTCTCAGTGCTGGCGCCACGAATGCCGCGCCATATGTAAACATCACATGCTCCCGCCTGCGTCCCGTCTGCGATCATTACGTATGGTCGCAGACCAATCGGCTGGCCAATCCATGCAGAAATCCACAGGCGCGGGAGTGATGTCCATGCACGGGCACAAGAATCGACACCAAAAGGACAAAACCCGGAGGCACTTCGTGCCAAGCGGGACACCTCAAGCCTCATTTGAGGTGAAGCCAAGACCTGCTGGCGGAGGATTGGCGATCGGGTTTTTCGGGGCGAGCGGCACTGTCACCGGATCGCGCTATCTCCTCGAGGATGACAGCACGCGCTTGTTGGTGGATAGTGGATTGTTCCAGGGTGGCCGCGATTTGCGCAACCTCAACTGGGCTCCCCCTCCGCCAGAAATTGCAGGGGTAGAGACGATCCTGCTGACGCACGCGCATCTCGATCATTCCGGTGCCATTCCGCGTTTGGTCCGTGATGGTTGGAGGGGCCGGGTTCTCACCACCCGGGCAACAGCCGAGCTTTGTGAACTACTTCTGCCGGACAGCGGCCACCTGCAAGAAAAGGATGCCCAGTTCGCAAACCGTCGAGGATATTCGCGGCATCAACCTGCGCTGCCACTATATACCCAGAACGATGCGTTGAACGCACTGGAGCATTTTCAGGGAGTGGAATTCGGTGAGTTCATCGAAGTTGCCCCAGGTGTCTCTGCCCGCTTCCACCGCGCCGGGCATATTCTCGGAGCAGCTTCGATCGAGATCGACTGGAAAGGAACCAAGGTCGTCTTTTCGGGCGACCTTGGGCGTTATGACGACGCTGTGATGTTCGATCCCGCACCTCCGCCATTGGCTGACTTTCTAATCGTCGAGTCTACCTATGGCGATCGGGAGCATGACGCTGTTTCGCCTGAAGTAGCCTTGGGTGAGTGTATTGAGCGATGCGTAGCGCGTGGTGGGACGGTCGTAATCCCGGCCTTCGCGGTGGGTCGGGCCCAATCGCTCCTCTATTACCTGTCCCTCTTGAAGAAGGCCGGCCGCCTTCAGGGCGTGCCTGTCTACCTCGACAGCCCGATGGCAATCGACGCCAGCGGCATCATGTGCGCAAACTCAGGGGATCATCGCCTGTCGCATGATGAATGCAAAGCCGCGTGCGCCGTAGCGCACTATGTACGCGATGCCGAAGAGTCGAAGGCGCTGACGGCGGATAGCAATCCCAAGGTCATCATTTCGGCAAGTGGCATGGCGACTGGCGGACGTGTCCTTCACCACCTTGCACAGTTTGCCCCGGATCCGAAGAACCTGCTGCTTTTTGCAGGCTTCCAGGCAGCCGGCACCCGAGGCGCGGCGCTTGTCGCTGGCGCGACCTCGGTAAAGATTTATGGCGAGGTTGTGCCGGTTTTTGCCGAAGTAACCAATCTTTCGATGCTGTCGGCCCATGCTGATTGCAACGAGATCTTGCGTTGGCTTTCTGGCATGCCGCAAGCACCGAAAATGACGTTCGTCACGCACGGAGAGGCGAGTGCCTCTGCCAGTCTGGCCGAACGGATTCGGCACGAGCTAGATTGGACATGTACCACGCCTGCTCTCGGAAGCTGGGGCGATCTCACCTCCCGCGCGCATGGCTCATGAAAATGTGACCATTACGTATGTTGAGCTTGGAGCTTGGTCCTTACTCCGGACTTTGAAGAACAGCTCTTCCCCATAAGGCTTGGGGGCGGCCTTAAAAAATTCACGAAGGAGTCGAAGATGATCAAGAAGTCTCTCATGGTTGCGATTGCAGGCATATCTATGCTTGGAGCTGCCCCGGTCCTCGCTCAAGGTATCGGCCACACGTGGTTCATGCGCGGTACTGTTGTCGCCGTCGACAAGACCGGCACTGTCGTCTGCATCGGCAAGGCCGATGGCGCGGAGGTTGGCCAGACCCTCGACGTGGTCCGTGTCGTCTACCATCCGGGGCCGAGCAAAGGTGCGGGTCCGACCTATCACCGGCAGAATGTTGGCCACGTTCGCATCGACCACATTTTCGATGACCATTTCGCCCATGTCACTGTCGTCGACGGCCGTGCGGCAAAGAACGACATCGTCGAACTGGGTCGCAGCCACTGATCCCTCGTGGTCATGACCGACGCCTGAACGCGCTGCCGGAGCCTCCGCACGGAGGGGTCGGCAGTAGTCGTCGCTCGTGACAAGAACTGGAGGATCGCGTGGCCAAGTTTCACATGACGGTGGCATTTGCAGCGTCCCTCTTTACAGCAAGCGCACCGGTAAGTGCACAGGGCATAGCCCACACCTGGTTCATGCGAGGATCGATTGTCGGAATTGACTATCGCGGGCCCATTGTTTGCATTGGCCGTGTTGATGGAGCCGAAGCCGGGCAGGTACTCGAGGTTTATCGTCCAGCGCCCGTTTACTTGCGCAGGCGGGGGTCAAACCACTACCGCAAGAAATTGATCGCACATGTCGCAGTCGATCAGTTAATAGATGACCACTACGCTCATGTATCGGTGATTGATGGAGAACCACGCAAGGACGACATTGTAGAATTACAACGACACCATTGATCGATCAGCGAACGGGACAGCGTTGCCTGGCGACGACAATCCAAAGAAGGTTGCGATCGGCAAGGGTGAACCTCATTGGCTGCAGGTACAAATGAAGAATAAGCTTGGGCCTGTGGATTGGAGACGGATGCTATGGCCAATTTCAAGATTGGCGAACTCGCTGCTGCAGCGGAGGTGGGTCGCGACACGATCCGCTACTATGAAAGGCTTGGCCTTCTCCAGGCTTCCTCGCGAAGTCAGGCAGGATACCGCTTGTACAATGACGATGAACTCGCCCGTCTGAAATTCATTCGGTCGGTGCAGGATCTCGGTTTCACGCTCGAGCAGACGCGAGACCTGCTCGAAGCATCTGCAGCTGCTCCGTCGCGCGTCGAAGATTTGCTGGCCGTAACCCGCGGAAAACTGATCGCCGCAGAGAGCAACATCGGCCGCTTAAGGCAAGTTGAGCAGTTGCTTGCCGATCAATCAAGCGCCTCTCAAGCTTCCTGTTCGCAACCCCTCTGGATGAGGCTGAGAACCGAGAAGAGTTCTGCTGAGCACTTGAACAGTGATTTGGCAGAATGCCCAGTGGACCAACTCGTATGAAAGGATCGATCATGACCAATTGGAATCGTAAGGCTCGGTGGATGACCGGCAGTCTGGTAGTGGCAGGCACCCTTATCCTTGCCGGCTGTAACGGCAAGGATAAGGGGGCCACGCCGACCCCAACGTCCAGCGCGGCAACAAATGCCACAGATAGCCAGACATCATCTGTGCGTGATGACGCCGCGGCTGGAAGCGCCACAGCAGCAGCGGAAGATATGCACAATCGCATGGAAACAGATCAGCGGCAGAGGATGGATCACGACAACATGCGGATGGGGCCAGGCATGAACCATCCTGCTTCGCCAGCCCCCAGTACCCCACCGGCAGATCCTGGCGCGGGCATGCAGGGCGGGGGAATGAAAGATATGTAATCAGGATGGGTGCAGGAACGCCCACGGTATCACCTTGACTGGACGCGAGCCGACGCTGTCGGCTCGCGTCCGGCTGGGACGATAGTGTCCTGGCATGCCACAGTCTCGCGGGCTTCAAATTTTTCTGCAAGTAGCGTGGGTTCCAATTAAGGCATTACAGGCGAATAAATCCAGTGTCTGGATGAGTGAATTTTACCTTGATCCGGAGAAAATGTATGTTGGAAAGACGCAAACTACTGGGAGGGGGAGCTGTTCTGCTAGTGGCAGGTGTTACTGGTCAGGCCAGTGGCAAGAATGATGGCGAACGCGGCATGCCTATGCCAATGCCGATGAAGGATTGCATCGATCTGTGCTGGGCGTCGCATTTGATGTGCCTGGAGACAGCCGCGGGCCTTACCGTGACGGGGGCCAGCGCCACTGCATTGCAACTCGCTGCGATGTTGAGCGATTGTGCGGAGATCTGCCAAACTACGGCAAACTCCATGATCAGACGCTCGCCCTTGCATACGGTGCTCTGTCAGGCTTGTGCCGAGGCTTGTGAGCGGTGTGCCCGTGCCTGTGGCCAACAAGGTAGCGACCCCTCTCTGGCACGTTGTGTGGAGAGTTGTCGGAGCTGTTCGGAAAGCTGCAGGCACATGGCGACGATGGGATAATAGGATCTAGCTTCGCACATTACGTATACCGATACGGATGCCAGCATTGCATCAACGTGGTCTCAATTTGTTGTTCACGAAGTAACGCAGCAATGGCTGGAGATCGGAATATGCGTAGGTCAGCAATTTATTTTGCCCTTTTTGGGCTGGCTGTGGCCGGCACCGGTTACGTATTGGCTGATGAACTTCCTCCCGGAATGAAAGTGGTGCAGGCGCCAAAGCCCAAGGCCACAGCTACACCCGCACCGGGGACGGCGTCTCAAAGTCGTGAACACATGCAGGGCATGGATCATGGCGCGCAGCAGATGCATGATCGGATGATGCATGATCATCAAATGGGCATGCAGAACATGCAGCAATCGTCTGGAGGCGGAATGGCACCCGACGCTGCACAAAGCCCGACACCGATGCCCATGCCATCGGGAAAGGCTTGTTGCCCACCCAAAAGCATGAAGCCGGCGGATAAGCCGATGCCAATGAGCGACATGTAGAGTTCGGCTCACGGAAATGTCCGGGGCTGGGCGGCCCGCCGCGCGCCCCTGCGGCGGGCCCTTCATGCATCGCCGCACCATGTCACTAGATAACCAAATAAGAGAAATGCCATGATGCGGAAGGTTCTTGCGACAGTTTCAATGGCCGCACTAGTCGTTGCAGTATCGCCAGCATATGCGCTTGGCATCGGCCATAGCTTCTTCATGCGTGGTGAGGTCGTCCGTGTCGATTCTGGCGGGGCTGTGGTCTGCCTCGGAAGGCTTGATGGAGCGCATCAGGGCCAAGTTTTGGAGGTATATCGGCAGGCGCACCGATATCGCAAATTGGTCGGACATGTGGAAGTCGATCAGATATTCGACGAGCATTTTGCCCATGTTCATATAGTAGAAGGCGATCTTAAGAAAAGCTATTGGGTTAGTATTCCGCGACATCACAATAGTACTACGGACAAATCTCCTAAAAGTCAGTAGTTCGCAAACCCAACGTCAATTTTATAAGGCTCTCCTTCTCGTGAATATGCCATTCGTTATGCCTGCAATTGGACGTCGACGGTTTGTTCAAGGCCTCCTTGTTGGAGGGGTGGTCTCCAGTCTTGCGTTGCCCGCTTGGGCCTCCGGATCAGACGGCGGGGCCGCGCTTTCGGGTACGGAATTCGATCTCGAGATTGCAGGCTTGCCTGTAAATTATACGGGCAAGCGTCGTATTGCGACGGCAGTGAATGGCCGCGTTCCCGCGCCGACGTTGCGCTTCCGAGAGGGTGATACCGTGACGCTGCGAGTCCACAACAAGCTGGACGAAATGACAAGCGTGCACTGGCATGGCCTGATCGTACCGGCCGAGATGGACGGAGTACCGGGCATCAGCTTTGGCGGGATCGCACCGGGCGAAACTTTCACGTACCGCTTTCCCATCCGTCAAACCGGCACTTTCTGGTACCATGCCCATACGCTCGCGGAGCAGACTGGACTTTTCGGGGCCATCGTGATCGAGCCACGGGAAAGCCAGGTCAGGCCTCCGGACCGAGACTATGTCGTGATGCTGAGCGACTGGACCGATGAGCCGCCCTTGCAGGTGTTCCTCAATCTCAAGAAGCAGAGTAACTACTATAATTTCGGACAGCCCACTGTCGGCGACTTCGTCAAGGATGCCGGGGAAGTCGGACTCGCGGCGGCGATCAAGAAGCGGCAGATGTGGAATGCGTCGCGGATGAACCCGACTGACTACAGCGACGTTTCGGCCGCTACCTATACCTATCTTTTGAACGGAACGACGGCGGCAGGCAATTGGACTGGGGTGGCCAGCCCCGGCGAGCGGGTACGCTTACGCTTTGTCGGTGCCGGCACCGCAACGTTCTTCGACGTACGCATTCCCGGATTGCCACTGACGATCGTTGCAACGGACGGCCAGAACGTGGAGCCGGTCACCGTCGACGAATTCCGGATCGCGCCGGGCGAGACCTATGATGTCGAATTTACCATGCCCGATGCCAAGCCTTACACGATCTTCGCGCAATCGATGGACCGGACAGGTTTTGCGCGGGGCACGATCGCGCCCTCACCGGGCATGACCGGCCCGATTCCTGCCCTAGATCAGCGCCCTTGGTTGGAACCTATCGATATGATGGGCGCGATGGCGGCAATGGCAGGCGGACACACTGGTCACGGCATAATGGAGATGCCGCCGCCGGCGAGGCATGCGCGCACCGAGTATGCCGCCAACAATGACATGCGGGTGGATTATCCGCGCACCAACCTCGACGATCCCGGCGCTGGATTGCGCGGTCGTCCATGGCGCGTGCTCACTTATGCTGACCTCAAGAGCCCGAATGGAGACCCTGATCCCCGCGAGCCCGGGCGTGATATCGAACTGCACCTGACGGGTAACATGGAGCGGTTCATTTGGTCGCTTGATGGGATCAAGCTCAACGATTCCAAACCATTGCATTTCCGGCCAAACGAGCGCTTGCGGGTCACCTTCGTGAACGACACGATGATGTCCCACCCCATGCATCTTCACGGGATGTGGAGTGACCTGGAGGACGCGGCGGGCATGTTCCAGGTGCGCAAGCACACGATCGTTGTGCAGCCTGCGCAGCGCCTGAGCTTTCGCGTAACCGCAGACGCCATGGGCCGATGGGCATTCCATTGCCATCTGCTTTACCACATGGCTGCCGGCATGTTCCGCGAGGTTGTCGTCGCATGAGCACCACAACGAACATTGTTGTTCTTGCCGCTATCGCAAGCCTCGCCGCAGCCTTTCCCGCGGCCGCACAGGAAGCTCCTCCTGCGCCGAAGGAAGATCATTCCGGAATGGATATGTCGGGAGACATGCAGGGCATGGATATGCCCGCTGCTCCCACGAAAATGGAGATGGGCGGGATGCAGGGCGGCAAGGCCCCTGCGGACGCGCGAAACTCCGACGATTATTCTGACGGCTACCGCAATTCGACTTTGCCCAACTACGAAATGGCCGATCAGATCTCGATCCCGAAAGTTCTCGTAGACGAACTGGAGTTTGCCAGCGGCAACGAAGGTCAGGGTATCGGTTGGTCGGTCCTGCTGACCAATGGAACCGACAGCAACAAATTATGGCTCAGGTCTCAGGGCCTCAAAAATAGCAAGGAAGAACGGCTTGATCCCGAATCGAGCGCTGAAGCGCTCTGGTGGCATTCGGCCGGGCCCTATTGGGGAACATTGGTCGGTGTGCGCCAGGATATCGGCAAGGGAGCGACTACCTGGCTTGCAGCCGGTGTCGAGGGCTTGGCCCCTTATTGGTTCGACGTGCAGTTGACGGGCTATGTGGGCACGGACGGGCGCTTGGCGGCTCGTGCCAAGTTGTCATATGAAGCACTGCTGACCAATCGATTGATCCTGACCCCTCAGGTCGAGGCCAATGTCTATAGCAAGCAATCCCGAGATCGCGAGCTGGGCAGCGGGTTCAGCAACGTCGAATTGAGCGCGCGTATGCGCTATGAGGTTTCGCGCAAGTTCGCACCTTACATCGGCTATGTCTGGGAACAAGCGCTCGGTGGCAGTGCTGATTTCAGGCGGTCGCGTGGAGAAGGGCCAGGCGAGCACCGGTTTGTAGCTGGTCTGCGGTTGTGGTGGTAAGGGGAGGTCCCAAGCTCTCTGCACATACTGGAACCCGTCTGAACACTGACAGTCCGCCCCGCCGATCCGTGAAAGCCGCCATGGCGCCAGCAATGTTGGCGGTAGGGGCGGCAGCTGCGGCAAACACGGCATTTCTCCCTTGGCTCCCTGACCTTGTTGACCAGGGGCTTGGGGCAAGGGGCGCGATCAATCACGAGATGCACGTGGCGATTCTGAGCGCCATATTCCCGTTGGGCGGCGTGATTGCGGCCCCGTTCGCCGGGGCACTTGCCGACCGCTACCGATTCCAATTGTTTCTGTTTTTTGCAGTCATGGCGCTGGCGGTATCCACGGCGCTCACCGGTGCTACGTCACTTGTTGTGTTATATGGTCTGCGTGCCGTCGCTGGATTGGCTTTTGGCGCGATTGTTCCGCTCTGCCTTCTGGTCGGCCATCAAGTCGCCTGCGATCCGCATGAGAAGGCGGGCCTTTTTACGATGCTGACAGCCTCCTTGTTCCTTGGAGACTTTGCGGGTCCCCTCCTTGCCGAGGGATCGGCACGGATATTACCCGAGCTGCCGCTTCTGGCTTTCGGTATCGGCATAGGCTTAGTGGGCTCCGTGGTGATGGTTGGATCGTCCGAGAGCCACTATTGTCGAGTGCCCCACGACGACCTGCCCACAAATGACAATTCGACGTTGCTCGTCTTACTGTTGCTGGGTCTTACAATCACCGGAACGGGCGGCCTCGCAGCCATTCATCTCAGCCTTGTTCTGCATCGCCCCGATGCGCTGTTCCAGCGTGAGCATATCGCATGGATGCTAAGTCTTTGCGGTCTGGCCATGTTGGGTGCCCAAGGCTTCCATGCCCGGTTCAGCTGGCTTGTAGATCGGCCTGTCGCCCTCGCGGCGGTGATGTTGATCGTACAAGGCGTCGCGCTTTGGCAATTCTCCGCCGCGCGCACTGGCCCTGCCATTGCGGCCACAATCTTTGCTGCGGGGTGGAGTGCAGCGACTTTGCGACTGATTGCCAGCTTCTGGATCAGCACTTCTAGAAGCCGTTCGGGCTTCAGACTTGGCCTTCAGCACGGCTTTGCGAGCATTAGCCAAGTGGGCGTTCCAATCGCGACGGCATTCCTACGCAACGAATGGCACAAAACTGTCCTCTGGAGCATTATCGCCGTTTGTACGGTCTTGCTCTTTGCGCTCCCACTCGTCTGGCGCAAGGATACTTCAAGCGGGTAAGTCCGGGGCGCGTTCAGCAATCGCAATCAGGTGCGCAACCGCCGCCTTGATGCGCACAATCGCCAGCCTGACGACATTCGCAGAAGCGTTGCAGTGCGTCGAGGATGGGCCGCCTGATAAAGGGCTTCGTGATGACCTCGGCATATCCGCATGCCTTGGCGCGCTTTGTCAGTTCATCATTGCCATAGGCCGTGATCAAGATAGCGGCCCCCTTCCACCCATTTGCTCGAAGAGCGCGGAGCAAACTGAGGCCGTTGATGTCAGGCATGTTGTAGTCGACGATGATGCAGTCCGCCAAGCGCGCATCGTCATCTGCGAGCAAGGCGGACGCGGTAGTGTAGCTCTGCGCATCATAGCCTTTGGCGTGCAACAAGAGCTGCAACGAACGGCGAATGGCCGCATCATCGTCGGTGACGAGAACCTTTGGCCGCTTTTCGCTAGAACTGAGGAGGCTGGTGGACATAAGGCCTGAAACTGTTGAAGCCGATTTCCATTACAGTCGCAGGATGCGCGGAAGGTGTCCGTACGTAGATAGCGCAGTCGTAGATGAACCCAAACTACAGTCCGGCGGCAATCGCTATTCGCAGAAGGTCGGAAAGGCTGTGAACCTCCAGTTTCTGCATCAAGCTGGCCCGGTGCACCTCGACGGTGCGCGACGAGCACCTAAGGTCATAGGCGATAGTCTTGTTGGGGTATCCCTTGGCGAGGCCTTCGAGAATTTCTCGTTCGCGCGGCGTCAGCGCCGCAATTTTGGTGCGGGCTTCCCGCTCTTCAATTTCACGCGCATCATTCTGCTCCAGTCGCCCGAATGCTCGCTCCAATGCTTCGAGTAGCGAGGCCTTTTCAAATGGCTTTTCGAGAAACTCGACGGCGCCGGCCTTCATGGCCTGCACAGCCGTGGTTACATCACCATGTCCGGTCAGAACGATCACCGGCATGTTGATCCCGCGCTCGGCCATCACCCGCTGAACCTCGAGCCCATCCATGTCCGGCATCCGCACGTCCAGCAAAACGCAGCCAATTGGAGCGTGTCTTGCTTGCTTGAGAAACTCCACGCCAGAATTGTGGGGATGAACCTTGTATCCGGCTCGGGAGAGTACAAACCCGGCTGATTTCCGGATTGCCTCCTCGTCATCCACAAGGTGCACAACGCGGTCAGCGTTCATCATCTTCCTCCGCATTGGCATCGATCAGGGTGAACTTGAAAATGGTGCCGCCATCGTCCGGATATTCTGCTGCAATGCGTCCACCGTGGGCCTCAACGATCGTTCGGCAAATCGATAGCCCCAGCCCCATCCCGTCAATCTTGCTGCTGACGAAGGCTTCGAAAAGGCGAGGTCTGATTTCTGCGGCGACACCCGGCCCCGTATCCCGAACGCTGATTTCGATGAATCCGTCGGGACGCTTGCATGTTGCGATATGAAGATCCCGTACTGTTGACGAGGCCATCGCTTCGACAGCGTTTCGGAGCAAATTGACCAGGACTTGCTGGATCTGGACCTTGTCCACCAATACATGCTTGGCCAGCGGATCAAGATTCACGAGCGTGCGAACACCCCTTTCCTTGGCGCCCGCAAGCGCCAGCTGGGCTGCGTCGTCGATAACTTGGCTTAGATCCTCAACGTTCTTGTCGACTTCACCGCGCGCGACAAATTCCCGCAGACGCCTGACAATGAAACCCGCCCGAAAGGTCTCCTTGGCTGCCTCCGACAGTGCCTCCTGAACTATGGCCATCGGGGTGCCTTGAGGATCGGAGAGAATGTCTCTCGTTTCCTCAAGGTAATTGGCAACTGCTGTCAGCGGCTGATTCAGTTCATGCGCCAGGGTGGATGCCATGGTCCCCATCGCGCTGAGCCGCGACACATGGATCAGTTCGGCCTGCAGCTCGCGCATTTTGAGATCGTCGCGTTCTTTCTCAGAGAGATCACGGATGAAGCCAGTAAAGACGCGGTCTCCGTCATGCCCGGCGACGCCGACCGAGAGATGCATGGGAAAGTCTGTTCCGTCACGACGACGGCCTGTCACCGTGCGTCCGATCCCGATTATACGAGGCTCTCCTCCTTCGCGGTAATGCCGGATATAGTCGTCATGCCGCTCCTTGTCGGGCGCAGGCATTAGGCAGCTCACATTGCAGCCCACGACCTCGCTTTCTTCATATCCGAAGAGGCGCTGTGCGGCGGCACTGAAGGATACGATCAGTCCGAGTTCGTCGATGACGATCATCGCGTCCGGGACGGTATCCAGGATCGACTGGAGGTGCTGCTCACGCGTGTCGTTCACCGCGCGAATGGCCGCCTCGTGCGTGATATCCCGGGCAATGACATGGAAGCCGTGCAGAGTGTTCTCATGTCGCAAGGCCGTAATCGTCATTCGCGACAGATATTCGGTGCCCGAGCGCCGCAAACGCCACATTTCCCGCTCGTAGCCATCCTCGCGCGCCGCTGTGGCCAGATCAATATCCGGCAGGCCCGCGGCCCTTTCTTCAGATGAATAAAACAACTCGTGCGAGCTGCCCACGCACTCGGCAGACGCCCATTGGTCCGCTCGATGGCCTTCGCCATTGAGCGCGAGGATCTTTCCGTGCGGATCAAGAATGAGCTGAACGTGCTTCGCCGATTGCGCAAACGCAAGGCGCACAAGATCGCTCAGTTCCGCATTGCCGCCGGCAATTTCATCCATGCCCCTTTGTTCGCCTCCAGATTAAAACCAGAACCGGACGCCCGCCACGAAGCTTGTGGCGTGAACATCTTCCCCGCGAGCCCTCGCGTAGCTGGCTGTGTCTCCAAGTTTGCGGTAATACGAAACGCCAATGTAGGGCGCGAACTGACGCTTGATCTCGTATCTGAGCCGCGCGCCGAGTTCGACATTTGACAGGCCAGAGCCAATCGCAATCTCCGGAATGTCCTGCGCGGAGAAATTGATCTCGACGCGTGGCTGGAAAACGAGGCGCTGCGTGATGCGCTGGTCGTAATAGCCTTCGACCCGCCCAATGACCTCGCCCTTGTTCGACAGGAAGACGCCGCCTTCGACCTCGAACATCCCGGGAGCCAAGCCCTCAAAACCAATGGTTGCATAGGTGCGGCGCGGCGATGGTCCTATATCCTGCCGTACACCGGCCTGCAGATTGAAGTAGGGGTCGATGGCATGGCTGTACAGAAGTTGCACTTCGCCACTGTCCAGACCACGGCGAAGCTCGCCTTCACCTTCGCTCTTGATCCACAGCCTATTGATGTCGCCGCCGTACCAGGCCTCACCATCCCATCGATAGCCATCACGGCCGCGATGAGCCTGATATTCTGCGATGTTGAGAAATGCCGCGCCGAAATTGAGCCCCCCGCTCTCCTTCATCATTTCCGCATGAGCGCGCGCCATTTCGTCGGGAGGGAATTGACGGTCGGCATAGCGATCCGTTGGGACAGGGGGTGGCGGCGCACTTCCAGCAGGCAATGCAGTGCCCGACATGGCCATGCCTTCTGGGGCCGCTTCGCCTTCCGCAGCTGGCATCGGCATTTCGCCCATTGTCCCATGGTCCATCGCCCCATGGTCCATCACGGCGTCGCTTGTTGGTCCGTGGTTCATTTTGCTGTGATCGACCTCAGGTGCCGCAGGCAGGGCTGCAGGTACCGGGGGTTTCTCGACGGGAGCAGGCGTCGCGCGCTTTGGTTTTGCGGGAGACGCCTTGGCTTTTTTGGGGGCTGCCTTTTTTGGAGCCGGCATTTCCATGCCCGGCATGTTGTCCATCGAATGGTCCTGTGCCCACGCCGGAACGGACAGGCCTAAGGTGGCCGCCGTTATCAATGCTGTGCGAAGCGTGCTCATGCCGCGTCTCCCTTGGGACGGACACTGACAACGCGCATCATGCCAGCATGCATGTGGTAAAGGAGATGACAGTGGAATGCCCAGTCCCCGACTGCATCGGCCGTGAAGTCCCAAGTGGCGATCCCGCCAGGTTGCACGATAACTGTATGCTTTCGCGGCGCGCGGTCGCCATGGCCGGTGACCAATTCGAAGAAGTGTCCATGAATATGGATGGGGTGCGCCATCATCGTGTCATTGATGAGATTGATGCGCACACGCTCGCCCTCGGTAAAGGGAATAGGTTCGTGGACGTCGGACATTTTCTGGCCATCGAATGACCACATGAAGCGTTCCATATTGCCAGTAAGATGGATGTCGAGGCTGCGCGACGGTGCCCTTACGTCGGGATTCCGCTCGAGCGCCATCAAGTCTGTATAGACGAGAACCTTGTGGCCGGTGTCCTCCAGGCCCTGTCCCGGGTCGCCCATCCGATCGACTGGCATGGGCGAAATTGTCTGAACTCCAGGATCACGCTTCACTTGCGGCGCATTGCCGAAGTCGCGCATTTTCATCGATCCCATTTGATGGCCTGAATGGTCCACCACCCCGGACGCCGCTCCGTCCATTCCCGCCATGCTGCCATGGTCCATGCCGGCCATCGAGGAGTGATCCATTCCCGACATGTCCGCGGCGGCAGATGGTTCACTTGCGCTCCCCATCGCCATGGCCGATCCGGCAACGGCGGCAGCCGTTGCCAGACTTGCGGACGCGTTCTGTTCGGCGGTTGGGTCGACCCCGCGACCCTTCATGTCCATCCCCCCCATGCCGGGCATGTCCATTCCCATGTCCTTCATCGTCGCCAATGGGCGCTTGCGAAGGGCCGGAACCGCAGCGCTCATGCCCGGGCGCGGGGCCAATGTAGCGCGGGCCATGCCGGAACGATCAACGGCTTCGCCGACAAAGGTATAAGCCAAGTCCGCTGTAGGGCGGACGATTACGTCATAAGTCTCAGCAACCCCGATCTGGAACTCTTCGACGTCGACAGGCATGACATTTTGCCCGTCAGCCTGTACAATTTGCAGGGAGAGACCCGGAATTCTGACATTGAAGGTGGTCATGGCTGACGCGTTGATTACCCGCAGGCGCACGCGCTCGCCCGGTTTGAAGAGCGCCGTCCAATTGTCTTCCGGTCCATGCCCGTTGACCAGGAATGTATAGGTCGAGCCGGTCACGTCAGAAATATCGGCCGGATCCATGCGCATCTGACCCCAGTCGAGACGCTCCTTGAGGGGCTGATCCTTCCCTCCGAGCAGGCCTGACAAGGTCTGACGTTGAAAGTTGAAATGTCCTGGATTGGCCTTCAGCCGACGGAAGATCGCAGCAGGAGAAAGCGGGCTATGATCCGCAAGCACAATGACATGCTCCCGCTCATATTGGACAGGATCCATCCCCGCCGGATCGATCACGATCGGTCCGTAATGGCCTTCCTGTTCCTGCAGTCCCGAGTGACTGTGGTACCAGTAAGTGCCGTTTTGCTTTACATCGAACTCATAAAGATAGCTTCCGCCTGGCTTGATGCCGGGGAATGACACCCCGGGCACGCCATCATGTTCCGGTGGAACGAGCAGACCGTGCCAGTGGATCGAACTGTCTTCCTCAAGCTGGTTGTGGACGTGCAACCGCACCCGCTGACCTTCGCGCAGCCTGATTAGGGGCGCTGGAACCGTGCCGTTCACACCGATCGCGCGGAACGCCTTCCCGTCAATCATCATCGATTGGCGCGCGATTGTGAGCTTGATGTCTTCACCGCTGACGGTGGGAAGCGGCGCTGCGATGCCGGAAGATACAGGTTTGGCCCATGCCGGAAAGAAGGAGGCAAGGGCGATACTTCCTCCCACCAGGGCTGAGCCACGAAGGATTTCTCTACGTCCGACAATGACTGTCATGAGGGTGTTTCTGCCTATGAGATCGGGGCCGCTGTCATTGAATACGCAGCCCGTTGCTCGACCCCTCAAATTTTTTTGAGTTTGTCCATCAAGCGTGCTCGCGCCCGATAAACTCTCGCTTCGACAGCCTTCTCGCTCAACCCCAGGATCTGCGCGGTTTCCGCCTGTGTGTGCGCATCAATGGTCCGGAGGATGAGGGGTTCGCGCAATGAAGCGGGCAATTCGGAAATTGCCTTCAGGGTCACTTTTAATTCGGATCGGTCGGAGGCCGCTATGTCAGCTCCTGGAGCCGGATCAGCCACTTCTTCAGCTTCCGTCAAAGGGGCTGCTGCAAGCATAAACCTGCGCACCAGCGCACGCCGCCTCCAGTCCTTGCACTTGTTCAAAGCAATACGAGCCAGCCATTGCTTGAAAGGGCGCGCCCGATCGAAGCGGTCAAGGGCGCCAAACGCCGCGATGAATGCCCCCTGTGTGACATCCAGGCTTTCATCCGCATCGCCGATCTGCGCGCGAACAAGCCTGTACACCCAATCACGATGCCGGCGGACAAGCTCGCTACAAGCGGTCTGGTTTCCGCCGATGGCTAACGAAGCCAAGTCCTGATCTTCGAGCTCAGAGAGCTGCCCTGTCACTGCTCCCTGCCTGTGAGCGCCTTGACGATCGCCCGGTCAAATTTAGCCGCCTGTTCCGGGGTCAGGACGGATCGCATCGCAAAGATATGTTCAAGCGTTTCCTTCTGCATCTGCCCCATCGCATCGTGCGACCGGTCGATTGCCTCGGATACCTTTGGACCATATCCATGCTCGGACTCGATCGCCTCGGCGAGACGTGCGTTGTCCGCGCGAAGTTCCAGTTCCAAAGCCTGGCGACGCACCGCAAAACGCTGCTCGATCACCTCGATCTGTGCTTCCTGTTTGGCATCGAGTTCAAGCTGGTGGTGCAGCATCTCATGCAACTCGCTTTCCGGCGAGCCAGAGCGGATCAAGGCCTGACCCGCAAGTGCTCCAATGACCGCGAATGCGAATGCAACGAGCGCGAAAACGAGGGTCTTTCGCCAAGCCATTTCAGCGCGACATCAGCAAGGTTGAAGGCGCCAAAGCGGCCGGAACGCCGAGAGGGGAAATGGGTGCGGCGTCGGCAGGTGCACCGGACAACATCGAACCACCAACCCCGATGAACAAAGCGATCGCTGCCGCGAGGCTGAGGCCCGTACGGTTGATGGGAACGATGGCCCGCCGTCTGGCGAGCTCCGTCATGACCGCGTCGTCGATCAACGCGAGGCGCGCGGGCGGCGGCTCGTTGCGCAGTCGTTCCAGAAGTTGATCAAGGTCCGTCATGGCTCATTTCTCCCATATCCATGGTTGAATACGCAGCAAAGGTGAAATGCCCTCATATGGACGCAGAAATTTTTGAGGGGTGTCCAAGCGCGGCGCGTATTCAACACGGGCAACCTGAGCCCGCGAAGGAGCCATTCATGAAAAAGTTTCGCAGTTTGATTGCAAGCGTCCTGGTCGCCGGAGCCGCGATTGCCACGCCGGCGCTCGCCCATCCGAAGCTCGTGACGGCACAGCCGGCCGACAAGGCCGCCACCGCCCCGACCAATCGCATCACCCTGACGTTCAGCGAGCGCCTTGTCGCCGCTGTTTCGGGCATGGAAGTCACGATGACCGGCATGCCAGGCATGCCCAACCACAATATGAAAATGACCGGATACAAGACCTCGGTCAGCGAGGATGGCAAGACCCTGGTCGCTACATTCGGGCGGCCCCTCATGGCAGGAACTTATAGCGTGCAGTGGCACGTCGTCTCGAGCGATACGCACCGCATCAACGGCACTCTCGCTTTTACTGTGCGCTGATCGCGTGGAGGACTGGGGGATCATAGCCCTGAGATGGGCGCTGTTCGTAAGTCTTGGCCTATTGTTCGGGCTGACCGCATTCAAGCGCCTGTCACTCGGCAGTGATCGCCCGTCCGATGCAAATGTCCGACATGCGGTGGCATTGCTGATCGTCGCAGCTTCGGCGGCGGCGCTGTCGGTTCTTGGCTTCGCCGTGCAAGTCAGCAGCATGGCCGGTGTACCGTTTGCCGAGGTGGACAAGGCCACTGTTCAATCCCTGCTTGGGGAAACAGCTCTAGGTCTGGCACTCAAGGTCCGCCTCGCCGCTCTATTGGCAGTGATTATCATGGCTGTTGCAGCCGCCCTGTGGCGTTTGTCCAGTTCAGCGGTCCAGGCATTGGCAAGCGGGGTGGCTTTGGCCACCCTAACCTGGTCCGGTCACGGTGCGGCGACCGATGGGACGGTCGGATGGGTACATTTGGCAGCCGACATACTTCACCTCCTCGCAGCCTCCACCTGGATCGGCGCATTGGCAGGATTCTTGTGGATGCTGTTTCGCGCGGGAAGTGGTCAAGTTGACGAGGCAAGGCAGACGTGCAGGGTGCTTGCCGACTTTGCAACTGTTGGATCTTCATTGGTTGTGATTTTACTGCTGACGGGTCTCGCAAATGCTTTTTTCATTTTGCGCGACGGAGATCCCTGGGCCGCTTTGGCGGCACCTTATGGCCAGTTGCTGGCCCTGAAAATGGTCTTGTTTGTGGGCATGCTCGGGTTGGCCGGAGTGAACCGGTTGCGGCTCACGCCGGCCCTCTCCGCAGCCGTCGAGAATGGTGATCCTGAGCGAGCGCTAAAGCCGCTGCGACGGAGCATTGTTCTGGAATTTGGCTTGGGGATCGGGATACTGGTCCTGGTAGCATGGCTCGGGACGTTGGCACCGAACACAACGCCGGTAGCATCGTGATGCCTTCTGATGAGCGCGGCAGCTGGAGAACAGACACATGACTCCTAATCAATCTGGCGGCCATCAGCATGGCGACAATGGAATCGCTGCAAATCTCCAACCGGATTCTGTACGTGATCCTGTTTGCGGGATGACTGTCGACCCGTCCGCGACCCTTCATCATGCACATCATGGTGATCAAGAGTGGCACTTTTGCAGCGCCAAGTGCCGCACCAAATTTGTTGCTGATCCCGAGCAGTACCTGACACCACCCGAGCCCGTCGATGCGCCTGCTGGGACGATCTGGACCTGTCCGATGCACCCCGAGGTGCGGCAGGATCACCCGGGGGCTTGCCCGATCTGCGGCATGGCACTTGAGCCTGCCGAAGTCGGTCTCGACAGCGGGCCCAGCCCCGAACTGATCGACATGACCTGGCGGTTCAAGATCGGCCTTATACTGGCGCTGCCCGTGCTGGTGCTGGAGATGGGCGGCCACATTTTCCCCGCGCTTCATCACATCGTACCGATGCGGCTCTCGACCTGGATCCAACTCGTGTTGGCTACGCCGGTCGTGCTTTGGGCGGGTTGGCCCTTTTTCGTGCGGGGTTGGGCATCGCTCAAGACCCGAAACCTCAACATGTTTACCCTGATCGCGATGGGCACCGGGGTCGCATGGGTCTACAGTATGTTCGCGGCGCTTGCGCCTGAGTTGTTCCCACCGGCGTTCCGCAATGCCGATGGGAGTGTTGCCGTCTATTTCGAAGCCGCCGCGGTGATCACCGTGCTGGTTCTCCTGGGCCAGGTCCTGGAACTCAGGGCCCGCGAGCGCACTTCTGGCGCAATCAAGGCATTGTTGGGCCTTGCTCCCAAGACCGCGCGACGCCTTCTTGCCGATGGCAGCGATGAGGAGGTCAGCCTCGAAGCTATAGGGGTCGGTGATCGCTTGCGTGTCCGTCCTGGCGAAAAGGTGCCTGTCGACGGAATTGTCGAGGACGGCCGCTCGTCGCTTGATGAATCCATGGTGACCGGCGAATCCATGCCCGTTACCAAGGCTAAGGGTGACGCCGTTATCGGCGGGACGCTCAACCAGACTGGCGCATTGGTGATTGCCGCAACGAAGGTTGGCCGCGATACCATGCTCGCCCGCATCGTCCAGATGGTCGCTGAGGCACAGCGCTCTCGGGCGCCGATACAGCGCATGGCCGATCAGGTCTCGGGCTGGTTCGTGCCTGTGGTGATTGCTATCGCCGTTCTTGCCTTCGTGGGATGGGGCATCTGGGGACCAGAGCCGCGCTTCGCCTATGGCCTGGTTGCGGCGGTCGCTGTGCTGATCATCGCTTGCCCTTGCGCACTTGGCCTCGCCACGCCGATGTCGATCATGGTCGGCGTAGGACGAGGCGCTGGCCTTGGCGTGCTCATCAAGAATGCCGAAGCGCTGGAGCGCATGGAAAAGGTCGACACGCTGGTGGTCGACAAGACCGGGACGCTTACGATGGGGCGTCCTGCGGTCACTGCAATTGTGCCCTCAGCCGGTCACACAGAAGAGGACGTTCTGCGTCTTGCTGCGGCGGTCGAGCAATCGTCCGAGCATCCGCTTGCGCTCGCCATCGTCGACGCAGCAAAGGCGCGCAGCCTCGTGCTGGCGCAGGTTGCCGAGTTCGACTCCCCCACCGGGCGCGGCGCTCTGGGCACAGTCGAGGGCAAGCGGATCGTACTCGGCAACGCACGTTTTTTGACGGAGCAGAACATCGACACGGCTGCGCTTACGGCAGCAGCGGACGATCTGCGACGCGAGGGCGCGACGGCTATCTTTGTCGGCATTGATGGACAGGCCGCTGGTGCCATCGCGATCGCCGATCCGGTGAAGCCGACGACACCCGAGGCACTTGATGCCTTGCGCCGCGAAGGCATCCGCGTGGTCATGCTGACGGGTGACAACCGGACCACGGCAGAGGCGGTCGCGCGCAGGCTCGGGATCGACGAAGTCGAGGCGGACGTTCTCCCCGATCAGAAGAGCGCTGTTGTCGCGCGCTTGAAGAGCGAGGGCCGCGTGGTTGCCATGGCAGGTGACGGCGTGAATGATGCCCCGGCGCTTGCGGCGGCCGACGTTGGGATCGCCATGGGCTCAGGGACTGACGTCGCCATCGAAAGTGCCGGCGTCACGCTGCTCAAGGGCGATCTTATGGGCATCGTTCGCGCCCGCCGCCTGAGCCAAGCGACAATGTCGAACATCCGCCAGAATCTGGTGTTTGCCTTTATCTACAATGCCGCCGGCGTGCCGGTGGCGGCAGGTCTTCTCTATCCGCTGTTCGGCATCCTTCTCTCACCAATGATTGCGGCGGGAGCGATGGCGCTGTCATCCGTTAGCGTCGTGACGAATGCGCTTCGACTTAACCGGGCCACCATTTGAGCAAGCCGCGACAACAGGACGTCAGATTTTCATGAGATCCCTTCGTACCAGAGTGCATTTGACAGCCATCCGCATGCACAAATGGCTGTCGCTGATCATTGGACTGCAGGTCCTCATCTGGATGACGAGCGGCCTTGTGATGAGCGCTTTGCCCATAGAGCGCGTGCGCGGAGAACACCTTGTCGATCGCAAGGCCCAACAGTCGCCAATTGCTGGCATTTCGGCTGTGCGCCCGCTTGGCGAGTTGCTGAGCACTATACCCGGCCCAGTCGAGGAGCTTACTCTTCGCATGCACCACGGCCGCCTGATGGCCGAAGCGAAGACAAACGGAAGGACCTTGTTGTTCGATCCGTCCACCGGCGTCCGAATGCCAAGGATCGCTATGGATCAGGCGGCTGAAATAGCTCGGGAAAGCTGGAAGGGTGGCGGAAACCCTGCGCTCAAAGTCACCCAGGTCGAGGACCTTTCACCGGAATTTCGGGGACCGTTACCCGCCTGGCAAGTTGCCATCGATGGTACAACGCACGTTTATGTTTCGGGTGAGACCGGGAGGATCGTCGCGGTCCGGACCAGCACCTGGCGAGTCTACGACTTCTTGTGGGGCTTGCACATCATGGACTGGAAGGAGCACGACAATTTCAATAACATCTGGCTGGTGTCATTCGCTGCCTCGGGCATGATTTTTGCTCTCACCGGCCTCGCGCTCCTCATCATGCGATTCCCGATCAAGATAAGAAGGCGCCGGGCGACAATTTGACCCAGTTCAAGGTGAAAGTTGTTCTTGTAATTAATGGATCACGAATGATTGGAGGTACGAAGTGAAATCAATAATTCTGGGTTTGGCTTTGCTTGCGAGCCCCGCGCTTGCCGCAAGTGATGTGGTAATGCACCGTGATCCAGGTTGCAGTTGCTGCGAAAAGTGGGCGGCGCAGGTGAAAAAGGCCTTTGGTCGCAATGTGAGGGTGATCGATGATCGCAACAGGGTGGCCTTCCAACGCAATTCCGGCGTCCCGAGCGCATTGGTATCGTGCCACACCGCCATTATCGACGGGATGATCTTTGAAGGCCATGTGCCAGTTTCCGACATGCAGCGGGTGCTCAAGCTGCGGCCTGCCGGAGTTAAGGGCTTGGCTGTTGCGGGGATGCCTCTGGGGTCTGCGGGAATGGAAGTTCCGGGCGTTCCGGCCCAGCGATACAACGTCATCGCCTTTGGTGGCGGCGGGACGCGGATTTATTCAAGTCATTGAGGGGCGAAGCAGCTCGTAGAGTTGCCTTTGGCGCGTCAAAGTTCTGTTCAGCTGCTCGATTTTCCGGGTCTGCGAGGCGACGATATCTTATTCTTGTGATAGCAAACGTCCGGGGCCAAGCAGCGTCCAGAAGAGAGGATCGCTGATGCCGAAAAAACACTTTCCGATCATCTGCTCCATCTCTAGGCAGCGCGACACATCTGTCGTTGAGGCGCTGTTTGGCTCGCCTGATGGGTTTACGCAGAGATTGACTCTGCTTTCGATCTTTGATTTTCTGATCCCGCGCATTCCCGATCAGATCCGCACGCCACCTTGGAAGGGTGCGTCGTGATTTCATCCAATTGTAGTTTGATCGTCGTTGCCGCAATGATTTGCGTCTCGGCCGCGAAGGCTAGGGAAGTCGATCTTGTCCATTTTTCTCCGTTTGCCGCTACCGCCAACAATGAGCAGGGGGCCGTCGGAGTCGCGTTGAGCACCCACTTTGAAGGGTTGGTTGAGCCGGCCGATGCGCGCCGCGTCAGTGAGAGAACCCACGCTTTCGGCGGAATCGAACCGTCAGGACTTTTCGAACCGAAACATCCGGCGATCATGGCGCCTTCCACCTCGTCATCGTGCCTGCAGAATGGGTATCGCCCGACTTGGTGGTTGTCTCCTGAGGTGGAGAACCGCCGAGTAGCTTATTTTGCAGCGGTGTCCGCAATAGCTTGCGAAAACGGACTTCCTGAGAGCCTTCTCGACGCGGTCATTGCTCAGGAATCAGGATACAAGGCTTGGGCACTAAGTGGGGCGGGTGCGATGGGCATGATGCAGGTCATGCCGGGAACAGCGAGAAATCTAGAGCTATGGAACCCTTGGGATGCGCTGGCCAACATGAGGGCGGGGGCACGCTACCTTCGTCAGCAGCTTGATCGCTTTGGACGCGTCGATCTGGCCTTGGCTGCTTACAATGCGGGACCGGAACGTCGTTCACTCGCGCTGGGCAACATTCCTGCAATCCCGGAGACCCGAAATTACGTGCAGGCCATCACAACCAACTGGGTGCGCCTCACAGAACTTGGGAGCCCAAATTCCGCCGTTGCCGCGCGGGTTACGGCGGCAAATATCGCAGTACGAGCCTCAGGTTACCGCGAGGTTTCCCTCATGACCTACGAGGGCACGAATGCGGTAAACCCGATATAGTGCGCATACAGAACGGCGATGGCCAGAATGCTTGGAAACCCGCAGAGGTAGCTAAGTTGAAAATGTAGCCAAACTTTTGGGAACCACAGCAGCCAGCGCAGCACTGACCCCGTCGGCGGCACGATTACTCCCATGCGGATGTCGTAGATCGTCTTGAGGAGCGCACACCCCGAGCAAATCGCGGCGAGCAGCCCAACCGCGGCATAGAGATGGGTCCACGCTGCGATGTTCTCGGGCCCCATGTGTACTCGATCAGGCCTGAAGGGTCTGGCTGTTCTGCATGACGCGCTCCTGGTGCGAGAGAAGCAAGTCATATGCACGGCGCGCGGCTTCGTGGATTACAGCCGGCCGCAGATCGACCTCGATCGAGCCTCGCCGGCAGGTCAGTACCTCGAGGTAGAAGCTCTTAAGGCTCTCTGTTGCCAGGAAGACGGATTGTTCCGCATAGGCCTGCGGATCGTGGAGCAGGGCGACGCTAATCTTGGCGCGAACGTGGTCCATTCCAAGTTCGTCAAAAATGCGGTCACGCAGGTCGTCGGTAAGAGAATTGGTCTGCTTGAGGATCTTGTGAAGCTTGGGGCGCGAGAGACGCATACGATCGGCGAGATGCGCAGGAAGTATGCCCTGGCGCGCAAGCTCGGCATTGATGAGCTGCTTGTATTGATCCTGCTCACACCCTCCCGGGTTGGGGCTGGCAAAAGCGAAGACGGGTTCACTGCCCGGCGGGCTGCTTGGCTTGAAGACCGTCTCAGGCGTCAAGTTCCTGTGAGGCATGCTCCCTTCCTCCCACGGCAAAACGTCTATGGGATGGCATAAGCTGTCAAGAGTCTTAAGAAGCGCGCAATTCGCCTGCGGAAATTACCTATAGAAGATTATGCTTCACCGCGAGGTATACTACGAAGGGGACGAGAGACTTATCGGTACCGGATTTTTCGCTGATATCCTTCATCTTGGCTCGCATCATATCGTAATCAGCTGACCACTCAGGTGTGACCTCAAGATGGATACGGATATCGCCTTCGACGGGATACTCGGCAAGGAACTCTTCAAGCTCGAACCTAGAAATCCCGTGGGGTTTTAGCCTTGCGCAGGCAGCCTGAACGGTCATCCGCATCGTCTGAAAACGGCGGGTTTGCTTGGAAAACGCAGCCATCGCATCCACCAGCAGTTCAAAGCACTGTTGGCTCACGAATATACGGACGTTGCGCGTTCCTGCGGCCATTGACGGGTTATCCGGGGCATGTGTCGGCCGACACAATGATCCAAAATTGTAAATTTGGCGAATCCGGGGCGGGGGCTTCGAGTCGGACTATCAATTTCCCGTCCCGGCAATTGGGTTTCCCGTGCGGGGAAACAACATCACCCCATAAGGGAAACGCGATTACCCCAACAGCAAACGCATTTCCCTTATGGGGAAATAATAAACGATCCAAAGTCCGCAATTTGGAAATCCTGCGATTCGTTTGCGTGCCTAAACTGCCTCTTAATTGCTAGCTGAAGCGCTGATCTGTTCATTCTGAAGACCGTGACAACCACGGTGTTTGGATAAGGACATGACGAATATGAAACTCACGATGAAAGGGAAGGGCGCCGCGCTCATCCAGGGGGCCGCAGTCGCTGCGGTCGCCAGCCTGCTCGGCAGCGAAGTCGCAATGGCCGGTGCGGACACGACCTTCAACACCGCGCTCACCTCGTTCACCGGCTTCCTCGAAGGTTCGGGCGGCAAGATCATCACCGTGCTCAGCCTGGCTGGCGGGATCGTCGGGCTTGCCTCGGGCCGCTTCAGCCTTGGCCAGGTCGCAATCCCCGTCGGGGTGGGCGTCGGCGCCGGCACGGGCGTGCCCATCGTCACCGCCGCGGTCACCGCGACGATCTGACCTCCTACCCCGTTCCGTCCGGACAAAGCATCCGTGCATCCGGTCGGACATCACCGAGGGCGGTGCCGCTCATGAATCGCTACACGGTTCCCGCGCATCTCGATGATCCGGAGCTGATCGGGTTTTGGACACTCGATGAGTTCCTCGCAATGATCATCCCGTTCGCGTGGGGCATCCTGTCTCAACATATTTTCATCGGTCTGATTTCAAGCGTGCTGGCCTGGTGGGGATTGCGCAAGTTGAAGGCGGGACGAGCCGTCTCGTGGATCATCCATTCAGCCTACTGGTACCTGCCCGGTGCCTTCATGGGGCTGAGAGCGACGCCGCCCTCCCATCTACGCCTGATGGCGGGTTGAGGACGGCACAGTCATGGACCTTTCGATTTCTCACGGCCAGGCGCAGCGGCTCCTGAAGCAGCGCAACCTGCTGGCCATCACAGCGACCGGGCTGTTTGCCTTAAGCGTCGTGCTGACGCTGACCGCCGCGCGCCGCGACCGCGAGGTCGTGCTGCAGCCGGTGCTCGCCAAGCCGCTGACGCTGTCATCGAGCCATGTCGACAAGGACTACCTCGAGCTGGTCACGCGCGATGCCGCGCTGCTGACGCTCAACCGTTCGCCCTCGAACCTCCAATACTGGATGGATTCGATCCTCGAAATCACCGATCCCAGAACCCACGGCCGGATGAAGTCCGAGCTAATGAAGATCTTCAACGAGCAGAACGGCTCGAATGTCTCGCAGTTCTTCACGATCGAGAACCTCTCCGTCGATCCCGATGCGCTGACCAGCGAAGTGAATGGCGTGTTGCACACGGTTGTCGGTTCGAAGGAAGTCACCTCCGAAGCCCGGACCTTCCGTTACGTGTGGAGCTACTCGGGCGTCAGCCTGAAGCTCGCCGGATTCGGGCGCATCTCCAAGGATGCAGCGGGCAAAGTCATCGGACGCGCCAGCGCCAACAACAGCACCGATGGGGGAGACGAGTGATGGCCGTTCTGGCTTGGGGCGCGATCAGCGCCGGGACAGTGCTGGCAGGACGCCCCTTGGCGATTGCGGGGCGGCCGGTGGGCGCGGCGCTCATCTGCCTTGGCGCGCTCTGCCTGACGGCAAGCCCCGCGATGGCGGATCAAAGCATCCCGGCGGCCGACAACGGCACGGTTGCCTGCACCGCTTCGGCCAAGGACCTGACCCGCATCAGCCTCGCCGGCGACCAGTTCGCCTCGGTTTCCAAGATCACCACCGGCAATCCGGCCGAGGACTTCAAGATCGTCAATGAGCCAGTGCGCGGCGACATATACATCTCGGTGCCCGATGGCTTCACCAAGCCCAACCTCTCGTTCTTCGGCACGACCCGCAAGGGCTTCGTCTACAAGTTCCTCTGCCAGGTTCGGGGCAATGATGCGGAGCAGGTGTTCGTCACCAACACTGCAGTTAAAGCCGAAGCCGCGCGAGACTGGGAAGTGCGCTCCTCGCCCGAGGACACCGCAGTACGCCTCGCCCAGGCCATGTATCGCAGCGAGACCATCGAAGGGTTCGAGATCCGGCAAAGCGTGCTCGAGCCGGTCGCAGTCGGCAAACTCGAGGTCCAGCAAGTCGGCGAATATCGCGGTGCGGACCTCAAGGGCCTGATCCTCAAGGTTCGCAACATGGGCAAGGGTCCTATGCCGCTCGATGAGAACTTGCTCGCAGGCCGTGGCAGCGTCGCCTTCATGACCCCGGTCAGCGAACTCGCCCCTGGCCAGTCGGCTGCCGTCTACCTCATCCAATCGAATGGAGGCCAGTGATGGACTGGAAGAACCCGTTCCGCAAAGGCCCCAAGGCGCTCGATGGTCCCTCGGCTGATGGTCATGGCGGCGATCCGGACAGCAGCGATGCGTCGCCGCTTGGTGATGCGATTGTCGCCAACGAGGCGGTCAAGAAGAAGCAGATGCTGCTGCTCGGTGCCGGCGGGCTCGCCGCCCTGATCATCGGTTCGTCGTGGATCTTCGCAGGCGAAAACAAGAGCGGCGACGGCAACGTCAAGCGCCAGGTCGCCGACGTCTCGGTCGACGAGATGGTCAACAAGAACATGGCCGAGAAGGAATGGCGCGCCCAGTCCGAGGCCCAAATGATGTCGATGGACAACAACATGCGCGCGCTCGCCGCCCGCGCGCAGCGTGCCGACCAGTTGGAAGCACAGCTTGCCCAAAGCCAGGCCCAAAGCGGAAGCGGGGGCAGCGGCGGGGCAGCAGGCATTTCGCCCGATACTGAACGGGTGCTGTCGGCCTACCAGAACGAAAACGAGCAGTTGAAGGCCGCGCTCGCCGCCGCGCGCCAGTCGCCAATCATGGGCCAGCCTGTTGTTGGACCAGGCGCGACTTCGGCAGGACCCAATGCGCTTTATGGGCGGACCAGTCCGCCGAGCTACCAGAGCGCGCCGGGCACCCCTGCCGGTCAGGCGGCCATGGCAGCAGCTGGCATGACAGGAGGCCGCGGCAGCGAGGTGAGCCTGGTCTCGTTTGGCGAAGGCACCAGCGGGACGGGAAGTCCAGTGCCCAAGGGGAACACCGTATTCACCGACAGCGCCAATTACTTGCCGCCCAATTCGATCGCGGTCGCCAAGGTCATCGTCGGGGTCGATGCCGCTGCCGGCGTCCAGAGCCAGACCGATCCTTTGCCGGTCGTGCTGCGCATTACTGGCCCCGCGCGCTCGGTCTACGACAACGGGCGGCTGCTCACGACCAATATAGCGGGTTGCCTGGTCAACGGCGCGGCGCGCGGCGACCTCTCGAGTGAGAAGGTCTACGTCAAGCTGCAGCGGATGACCTGCCCGCAGCCGAATGGGCGCTACGCGGTTTCTGACGTGAAGGGCTTCATCGCCTTCGGCGGCAAAACCGGGGTCAGGGGCAGGGTGGTGAGCCGGGAGGGCTCGCTGATCGGCCAGGCCTTCCTCGCCGGGCTCGCAGGCGGATTTGGGCGCGGATTTTCCGCCAACACCAATTCGACGCTCACCGGCACCAACGTCAACGTGAACGGCCAGCGCCAGAAGCTTGGCACCGGCGACATTCTCGAAGGCGGCCTCGGCGAAGGCATCGCCACCTCGGGCGACATGGTCAGCAAATATCTGATCGAGCGGGCCGAGCAGTACCAGCCCGTGATCGAAATGCCGACCGGGATCGATGTCGAAATCGTGTTTCTCGAAGGCGTGTTCATCAATGGATGAGGAGGGTGCAATGAAGCTGAAACCACTGAACTTGGGCAGACCCCGCCTTCGCCAAACCTTGATGCCGCTGGCCGCAATCGTGCTCGGCAGCGGCGGATCGCTGGTCTGGGCAAATGCCAATGCTGAGGGCGCTGGGAACGCCGCGCCAAGTGCAATTCACTCGCCGTCCGAGGCTGACCAGGCCGTCACGGCGCTTCTCAAGCAGCGCCTGCCGCGCACCCAGGTGAGCCGGGTCAATTGCCAGCTGGTCGACGGGGTCTGCGAAGTGACCGCCGGATCGCAGCTGTTCTATGTCGACAGGACCGCACGTTACCTGCTCATCGGGCGTGTCTACGACATGCAGACGCGCCAGGACCTGACCGCGGTCCGGCTGCTCGAGGTCAATCCCGATCTCCTCGTTGGCGGTGCGGCGGGCAGCAAACAGGAAGCGCAGGAAGTCGAGACCCCCCGCCGCGGCGTCAACACGCCGACGGCGAGCGGTGCCCCCCGGATGATGTCGCTCGCCGCACTGCCCGAGGCGGGCGGCATTGTCTGGGGAGCAAGCTCGGGGCCGTCTGTCACTGTGTTCAGCGATTTCCGCTGCGGCTACTGCCGGGCGCTGTCGGGCGTGCTTGAAAGCATGAATGTGCGCGTGATCGAGCGGCCGATCTCGGTGCTCGGCAGCCGCGATCTTGCCAACCAGGTGTTCTGCGCGCGCGATCGGCGCAAAGCCGTCAAGGCCGCCTATGCTGGCATGCCGATCACCGACACGCGGCCTTGCGACACCTCGCCGCTTGATGCCAACGAGCGCTTCGCCCGCGAGCAGGGCTTGGCCGGAACCCCTGTGATCGTCCGATCGGACGGCGCGGTGATCGAAGGATTCCGACCGCGCGAGGTGCTTGAGCAATGGCTGAAGGGCGCCAAGTCGTGACCGCGCTTGACCCGAAGAGCCAAGCGAGCCTTGTGCGCGCGGTCGCGCGGCGCTCGCGCGGGGCGATCTCGTTGCCGCGCGCCGAGTTGAGCCGGTGCGAGGCAATCCGGCTGTGGCAGGATCTCGTGCTCGCCTTCGGTGAGCCATTCGGCCGGGACCTCACGCCCTTCGAACTGACAAAGCTGCGCCGACGCGCCTGGGCCCGCTCGGCGGGCCATGCCAGCCTTAACGCCGAGACGATCTCGCTCGGATCCGGCCTCGCATTCTGGCGCCTTGCCGTGCGCCTCGGCAGGCTCGCTGAGCATCCCGCGCCAAGCGGTCTGGGCCGGGCGGCGAGCATTGCTGCGGTCGGGCTCGCCGCGACCCAGCTTGCAGCCTGCACTTCGCTGTTCGGCGGGAACATCAAGGGAAGCTTCGCTTGCAGCGCGCCGGGCGGGACCTGCGCGCCTTCGACCCTGATCGACGATCAGGCACTGTCGGTGATCCAGAATGCCCGGCCCATGACGCCCGGACATTCGCCGGCGGGGCCGTATATTCGTCAACCGGCTGCGGCCAAGCCTGTCACAGTTGCCTACACCCCCACCGGTTCGGGCAGGCTTGCTGCTTCCGGGAATGGCATGATCCATCGCGAGCGCCGGGTGTTGAAGGTCGTGTTCCCGTCCTTCGTCGATGGCGGCGGTAATCTCCATGAGCCGCGTATCATTCACGCGGTGGTCGACGATGGCGCCTGGATGCAGCTGTCGTCGGGCGAGCCCAACCTGGGGGAGCAAGTCGAGGGCCGAGCGGTCAGCCTTGCCAGCGCGGCGTTAGCACCCGCACCCGGGGTTCCTGCTCCCCTCATCGATGGCCGCGACGCTCCCATCGCCGCACCGGCAGCCCTGCCAACGCCCGAAGCGGTTGCGGCTGCGCGTGCCAAGGCCGCTGCGCGGGGCTCCGGCAATGCCATCGATGCTATCCGCGCCGAAGTCCAGGCGCGCCTCTCGCAAACCGCGAAAGCGCCGACACCATCGGCAGTAAAGGCCACAGGTCCTGTCAATGGTGGAGCGATTGCCCCGCCTGTCGCAGCGCCATCGGCCGCCCCGGATAAAGCATCGCCGGCCAATGCTCCGACGGCCTTTCCCGCCAAGGTCGAGGAGTAGGGGCAATGACCTCGCGCGGCTTCTGGGATCGGTTCCTCGACATGCTGTTCGGCGAAAGCGCACATCCCGAGGCGGCACGCCCGGTGCTGGGCGCTCCGATGCTCTCGAACTGGTTGCCCTATCGCAGCTTCGACAAGAAGCACGGCATGTTCATCAACACGGACTCGATCGGGTTCATTCTCGAGCTTGCCCCGATGATGGGAGCCGACGAACGCAGCGGCGAACTTCTCACCCAGTTCCTCTCTGACGCCGTGCCGCCCGGCTGCGAGATCCAGCTGATCCATTGGCAAAGCCCCTCGGTCGGTGAGCGCATTGCCGACTGGGTGATGCCGCGCGTTGTCGCCAAGGGCGTCTACGGCCGCGCCGCGATGCACCGCGCGCGCTGGCTGCGCCGGGCGGCCTGGATGTCGATCTCGCGTGATGCGCCGTTTTACCTGCGCAATACCCGCGTGATCCTATCGATAGGTGCCCGGCTTAGCGGTCCGATCGGGGCCGACACGCTCGTATCAGTGCGCGAAAGCCTGCGCGGCACGTTGCAGGCACTTTCGATCCCCGCGCGCGACATGACCCCGGTTGAACTGATCGCCTTTCTCGACGATTTTCTCTGCCCGGCGGTCGATAACGCCGACAAGCCCGAGCACTATTCCGAGCTCGATCCGATCAACGTCCAATGCGTGCGGCGCGATCTGGAAACCCAGGTCACCCCCGACCGTATCGTGCTCCACACCGAGCGCTTTCGCCCCACAGGCGAGCGCGAGGACGGCGCGCCGGTCATCGGCGAGGTCGTGCCCGACAAGTTCGATTGGCGCTTCTTCTCGGTGCGCAACCTGCCCAAGCAGTGGGCGCCGTGGGACGTCCAAAAGATCATCGGCGACGTCATCAACGACAAGCTGCGCTTCGGCTGCAACGTCATGACCGTGCTCGGGCTTGTCTATCAGGACGAGGACGCGGTCGCCTCGCGCGCCGGGCTCAAGGTCATGCGCACCACCAGTCTCGCCGACAGCCGCTCCGCGCGGTTCCTGCCACAACTCTCTGAACAGCGCGACGAATGGCAATATGTGCAAGGACAGATCCGTCAGGGCCGCAAGCTCGCGCAGGTCTATTACGGCGTCGGCGCGCTCTCGCCGCTCGGCAAGGGCGACATCAACGAGCGCATGGTGAAGTCGGTCTACAAAGCCTGCGGATGGGACCTCATCGACGAGCGCTACCTCCAGGTGATGGGACTTCTCGCGGCGATGCCGCTGTCGCTGCCCAATGGCCTCTCGGCCGACCTCAAGCGCATGAAGCGCTTCAAGACCATGCTCACGACGACCGCGGCATCGATCGCGCCGCTCCAGGGCGAGCATACCGGCGGTCACATCCCGCATGTCCTGCTCATCGGCAGGCGCGGGCAACCGTTTTTCTGGTCGCCGTTCCAGAATGCCGCCGGCAACCACAACGTCGCGGTTTTCGGCAAGTCGGGTTCCGGCAAGTCGGTCTTCCTGCAGGACGTCTGCGCCGCGATGTCGGGTGCCGGGGCCAAGGTCATTGTGATCGACGATGGCCGTTCGTTCGAGCACATGGCCAAGGCCTTTGGCGGCGCCTTCGTTGAGTTCAAACTGTCTTCGGGCTTCTCGCTCAATCCCTTCGACATGATCGACGGCGAGGCGCTGTCGAGCGATGAGGACGGCGAAGACTACGAAGTCGAATGCCTCGCCATGCTGAAGTCGATCGTCGGCCAGATGGCGCGCCAGCAGGACCGGCTGTCCGATACCGAGCGCGGCCTCATCGATTCCGCGGTGAGCAAGGTCTGGCGCGAGAAACAGCGCTCCGGGACGATCGACGATGTCGCGGCTGCGCTCCGCGCACTGCCTTCGCCCTATGCTGGCGATCTCGCCGACGCCATGTCGCCGTTCCTCACCGGCGGCACCTATGGCCGGTTCTTCGAAGGCGCCTGCTCGATCGACCTGTCCGCCGGGCTCACCGTGTTCGAGCTCTCGGATCTCTCATCGAAGCCGGAACTGCGTTCGGTCGCGCTGACCGCACTTATGTTCCTGACGCTGCGCGTCATGCGCGATCTCGATCGTTCGGTGCCCAAGCTCACCATGATTGATGAAGCCTGGCAGCTGCTCGGCGGCGGGCAGATGGGCCAGGCAATTGAGACCTATGCCCGCACCTGCCGCAAATATGGCGGCTCGCTGATCACCGCCACCCAGTCCCTCAATGACTTCTACAAGTCGGAAGGCTCGCTTGCTGCGCTCGAGAACTCGGACTGGTCGATCGTCCTCCAGCAGAAGGAGGAGACGATCAATGATCTCGCCAAGCATCAACGCTTCGAGATGGATCACTATACCGAAAGCCTGCTGCGTTCGCTGAAACGCAACGGCACCGAATATTCCGACGTCCTGATCAAGGGCCCGGAGACCCTCGCGGTAGGACGACTGGTGCTCGATCCCTATTCGGCAACGCTCTATTCCTCGAGCCCGCGGGTCTTCTCGCAGATCGAGGAAAAGGTGCGAGCCGGCCTGCCGCTCCCCGATGCGATCGAGCGGGTCGCCTTCCCGGACTTCGTACCGCCTGAGCCCGGTGCCCCCGATTTCATGGACGGTGAACTGGCGGAGGCGGCCGAATGATCACGCCTCACGCCTCTGCCCGCCAGTCCTGGCACCTTGCCGATGCCTGCTACCACGGCCTGCGCCTCGCAGGATGGCTCGCGGTCACGCTGGGCTGCGTCGCCGCGCTATGGCTGCTGTTCTTCGCCGCGCTTGGCAATTTCAGCTTTGGCGGGACCGTGCTCCAGCTCGAGAACTTCGCCTCGCGCTATGTCGCCGCGAGCGCCGAGCGCCAGGACCACTTCATTCGCTTCTTCTGGCTGACCAGCGCCGGACTTTTCGTCGCAGTCGCCTTCTTTCGCCGCCACTCGCTCACGCAGCCGGGCGGTGCAGCCACCTCACATTCCAGGGAGATCACCCATGGCTAGAAGCCCCCGAACGCCCACAAGTCATGCAGCCAGCACGACCGCCGGTCCCCTGTTCGAGGCCGAAGTGAGTACAGGCCGGCCCGCGCCCCGGGCCCGCATCGGTCTGATCCCCGTCGCGCTGGTCGGCGCGCTGGTTGCCGCAGGGCTGTGGGGCGCCTGGGTCACCAAGACCGTGCTGGGGGCTGGGGACACACCTACCATCGCCAAGGTCCAGCTCTCCGGCATTGTCGGCGAATATGTCCAGGCCCAGGCCCGCTCGGCCACACCGCCCGAACAGGTCACCACCGAGACCCGCGCGTTCATGGGCGAGGTCCAGAAGAACCTCGAGCGCCGCGGCGCGGCGGGCCAGATCGTGCTGGTGGGCGAAGCCGTGCTGGCCGGCAATGTCCCCGACATCACCGCCGAGGTCCGCCGCGAAGTCTATGCAAAGGTCAAGATGCCGCAGCCGGCGAATGCTTCTGCCGGTGACGTCATGGGCGCCATGCGTGCGGCGATGAACGGGCAGGGCGCCCCGCAGGGAGCCGCACCGGGCCCGATGCCGGGCGCCGCCTATGGAGGACAGGCCAGTGCTCCCGTCAACTGAGCCTCTCCCCCCGCGATCCTCGCACACCCGGCGATGGCTGGTGATCGGCGCGCTTGCGGCGACGCTTGCGGCCAGCTCCTCACTGGCGACCTGGCGCGACGACCATGCAATTCTCATCAACACGACGAGGTCGCTCCCCAATTGGGCCTTCTGGATCGACAAGCACCGCCGCCCGGCACGCGGGGACTTCGTGGTTTTCGCACCCCGGCAGACACCCCTCGTCACCGCGCATTTCGGGAAGGTCTCTCCGCCTTTTGCCAAGCGTGTCTACGGCATGCCAGGTGACATGGTGACCCGCGAGGGCAGCGTGGTGCGGATCAACGGCGCCGAAGTCTCGCGGCTGAAGCCGGTCAGTTCGCGCGGCGAGCCGCTGGAGCCGGGCCCCACAGGCCGCATACCCGAGCACTGCTACTATGTCGGCACAGAGCACAAGGACGGGCTTGATAGCCGCTATGCCGACATCGGCTTCGTCTGTTCGGCACGCATCATCGGCACCGGGGACTCGCTGCTGTGAGCCGGATAGCCGTCTTGTCCGCCACGGCCAGTGCCGCTCTGCTGATAGGCTGGCCGCTGATCTCGGCAGTCAGGGCCGCTGACTATGGCCAGATGGGCCAGACTTTCCCGATCATCGAGGCCGATCTGCTCACAACGATCGAGACCAAACTCAGGACCCTTGAGGCAAATGGCGGGATCGAGCGGCTGCAGCGCGAGATGCAGGAACAGGCCGTGGCGAGCGTCCGGCGGCCCAAGCGGGTCGATGGGATGACCCCGGCGAGCGTGAAGCGCGAGTGGCTGTTCGATCCCTCGATCGTCACCGAGGACGATATCGTCGACGCCAAGGGCAATCTGATCGCGGCGCGTGGTACCCGGGTCAATCCGCTCGACATGGTGCAATTGAGCCAGGCGCTGGTCTTTATCGACGGCGACAACGCGGCGGAGCTCGCCTGGGCGGTCAAGACCTGGAGCGATGTCCGGGCCAAGATCATCTTTGTCTCCGGCTCGCCGTTTGACGCGATGAAGCCCTGGCAGCGCCGGTTCTACTTCGATCAAGGCGGGACGCTCACGGGCAAGTTCGGCATTCGCCATACCCCGGCGGTGGTCTCGGCCGCAGGCGCGAACCTCAAGATCAGCGAGTTCCCGCTGCCGTCGGCGCCGGTCGCGCCCGTTGGCGGAGGCAAGATCTCATGACCCATCCGCTGATCACCTTCCTCAAGACCCCGATGGCTGCCCCCGAAACCTCGCGCCTGCGCCACATGCGGCGATGGTGGATGGGCTTGTGCTGGGGGTTGGCGCTCGCTGTGCTGCTGCTGCCCCTTTCGAAGGCGCTGCTGGGTGAGTGGGGCGCGGTGCCCGCGCTGCTGCTGGTGCTCGCCATCCCGGTCCACGGGCTGATCTACTTCCGGTCCAAGAGCCTCGCCGACGAGGGTTGTCGCGGGGAGGGCCGGTCATGAAACGGGCTTCAAGATTTATCGCTGTTCTTCTCGCCGTGCTGGCGCTCGCCGGTGTCGCGGCCGCGCCCGCCCGGGCCGACACGGTCTCGTGCCACGGCAAGTTCATCAATCCAATCACCGATGTGTGCTGGTCGTGCCTGTTCCCGCTGTCGATCGGCGGGCTTTCGATCTGGAAGGGTTCGCGGCCCGACCCCAAAAACCCCTCGTTCCCCTTGTGCGCCTGCGGCTCGCCGATCCCGCGCATCGGAATTTCGGTGGGCTTCTGGGAGCCGGTGCGCCTCGTCGACGTCACCAACAAGTCGTGGTGTTTTCCCAACCTCGGCGGGATCCGGCTCAATCCCGGTTTCGACATCGGGCACGGCCACGTTCAGGGGCGCAGCCAGATCGGCGGCAAAACGCAGAACTCGTCGCAGTGGCAGTCGCACTACTACGTCTATCCACTGCTCTACTGGATGGAGATCCTGACCGATTTCCTCTGTTTTGAGCAGACCACCTTCGACGTCGCCTATGTAACCGAGATCGACCCGCTGTGGCAGGACTCGTCGCTGACCTCGATCATCAATCCCGAGGTCGCGCTCTTCGCCAACCCGATCGCCACCGCAGCTTGTGCGGCCGACTGCGTCGCGGCGACTGCCAAGCTGCCGATCGACCAGATGTTTTGGTGCGCGGGCTGCAACGGCGGGATGTATCCCTTGAACGGCCACGTCTCGGCGCACGTCACCCCGATCCAGGCCTCACGTCTCGTCGCCGAACGCATGCTCTACAAGATGCACCGCGAGGCGCTTGCCTGGGGCACGATGGGTTCGAAGGCCCTGTGCCACAAATACCTGATGCCGGTGATGCGCAAGCAGCAATACCGGCTGCAGATGACCAATCCGATCTCGACAGTGAAGGGCCGATATGCCTGCGCGCCGGTCGGCGCGACCACCATCATTCCCCAGACCGGCAAAGGCTACCCCGTCAAGGGTGAGGACTTTGGCTACCTCGTCTGGCGCAAGCGCAACTGCTGCATGCTGTGAGGACACCCATGACTTTCGCGCGGCTCCCGCACAAATCCCGCCTCCTCGGACTTGCTGGCTTCCTCGCCCTGACCGCCGTCTCGGCCGCTCTTGCCCAGACCATCGCCCAAGATGTCGGGGGCCTCGACCTGAAGGCGATTAAGGCACGCAGAACCGAGGCCACGGCCGATGCGCAGACCCTGGTCGATGCTGTAGCGGGCAAGGGCGAAGCCCACCACGCCGAAGCCGAGCAACTGCGCGATCACGGCATGGCGGCTGTGGCCAACATCAATCCTGCCGACTTGCCCAAAGGGCCGGACGGCGCAGTCGACTTCGATGAACTTCTGAGCGGGGCCGCCGCCAATACCAGGACGCCGATGGGCGAGGGGCCGATGTTCATCGTCTTCGCCAGCCTGTCGATGCCCGAGGCATCGCTCACCCGGCTGATTGCCGACACGACGAGGGCGGGCGGGGTGGTCGTCTTCCGCGGCTTTCCGGGCGGAAGCACCAAGGCCTTCGCCGATGGGTTGAAGCGTGTGGTAACCAGCGAGGGCCAGGAGGCTCACTTGGCGATCGACCCGCGCCTGTTCCGCGCCTTCAAGGTCAGCGCCGCCCCGACCTTCGTTGCCGCAGGCCGCGAATACGAGCTTTGCGACGGGCTCGACTGCACCAGCGCGACACCCGATCATGACCGCATCACCGGAAACGTCACGGTCGAATACGCGCTCGAGACCTTCGCCGGCGGCCGGGGGCCCGGCGCCGGTGTTGCGCGCATTGCGCTCACCCAACTGACCAAGGGCCAGTGAGATGGATGGGCGGGGTTTGCGCAATCGTCGGCGGACTGCGGCCCTTCTTGCCGCCTCCTTCTTCACGATCGCGCTGCTCGCGCCAACCGGAACACACGCGCAGGTCTATATCCCGCCGCCCGACGACCTCATCGAGCCGCAACCCGCGCTTCCGCCCGCAAGCGACCCCGGCCAGCCCCCGCCAGCACCCCCACCTCCTTCCGCGCCAGCCACCATGACCTGGGACGAAGCGAAGACGCAGGCCCGCGATCTCGGATCGTCGGTCCGGGGCGCCAATCAGGGGATCACCAACGCGCCGGGCGCTGCCGGTCAGATTCCGGGCTATCAGGCGAACTATCCCGGGCTCACCCAGTATTACGACAATCCCGGCAACATGTATGCCGATGGCGCGGCGGCAGGCTACAATAGCGATGCCTATCGCACCGCCAATTCGGGCCAGAGGCCGACTGTTGATGTGAAGCGCAGCGACCTCTCGCGCGCCAACACGGTCACCGAGGACCCCAACGCTTATCTGCAAGGAATGAGCGCTGACGGCTCGACAGGAAACTGCGTCCCGCTGCCGCCGGGCTCCGGCGGGGCGAACATGGCTGAGTGGACCTGCAACGTCGGATCGACGGTGGTCGAACAACCCAAGACCTGCACCCGCAGCCTCTCGATCGCGGCCTGGAGCGAGACGCTTTATCAGTACATCTGCGTCACAAGCCCAGGCTTTGCCGGCTGCGCCTCGCTTGAGGGGAGCAGCCTCTGCCGGAAAACCGGGACCTACCCGGTGCCGCAGTACAATCTCACTGTCGACTATTACGACTGCGACGCGGCCGTCACCGATCCCAACGTGTACCTCATGGGCACGGTGCCCAAGCCGCCGCCGGCCAATGCTTTTCAGGTCGTCAGCAACGTCTACCGCTGCAACAACGAAGGCCTGACCGCCGCGCTGACGTTCGATCCGGTGACCGGCTTCCCGCTGCAATATGTGACGGGGCTCCAGCAGTGCGGCGCGCTCGCGAGCGAAGCCAGTTGCACCCGGACGACGGCCAGCGCCGCAGGCCTAACCGACCGGCAGCTGTGCAAGACCTGGGACTTCATCGGCGATCCATTCGGCGGCGGCGGCTACCTCACTTGCGCCGAGCCGGCGGCTCCCGAAGAGGTCTATGCCTGCAGTTCCAATGTCGCCGGCATCGTCCCCGAAAGCTCGGTTTCGAAGTGGTTCACCGAAACCTGGGCCAACAATGCCTGCTCGGTTGATCTCGGCTCCTGCACACTCGCCAGCGAGACCTGCACTGCGCCCGGCGAGACCCGTCTCATCGACGGCGTTCCGGTAACGCGGCCCTGCTGGGAGAGCACGAAGACCTATCAATGCCAAACCGTGATTGGCGGCGGCAACGACTGCGGCAAGCTCGAAGCGACACCCGGCTGCACCTTCGACCACGAGACTTGCCTCGACGATCCGCCAAGCGGCGATGGCTCGTGCAAGGTAGCCGAGCGTGTCTACAAGTGCCCAATCCCGGGAAGGACCCAGCAGCCAGCACAGTACATCTGCGGCGGCGACGTCTACTGCGTGAACGGCGACTGTGAGCCGATCGTCCGCGAGGCCTCGGACGAATTCAAGGACGCGGTTGTGGCGCTGAACGCGCTCGGCCAGGCCAATTCCGAATTCGACGAGTCCACGCTGACCTTGTTCAAAGGCACGGCCGAAAGCTGCTCCCACAAGGTCTTCGGCCTTGCCAACTGCTGCTCAGGCAAAGGCGTGCCGCTCCTCGTTCCGCTGCTGTGCAGCCCTTCGGAGGTCCTGCTCGACCAGAAGGACGATGCCGGACTCTGCCATAAGATCGGGACCTACTGCTCGTCGAGTTTCCTCGGCATCTGCCTCTCCAAACGCGACGTCTATTGCTGCTTCCAGTCGAAGATCAGCCGGATCCTCCAGGAACAGGGGCGGCCCCAGCTCGGCAAGAGCTGGGGGACGCCCAAGAAGCCCGTCTGCGATGGCTTCACCATCTTCGAGTTTCAGCAACTCGACCTTTCAGTGATGGATTTCTCCGAAATCTACGCGGAGTTCGTCGATGCGGCGAAGCTCCCCGACGAAGCCGCCACGCTCATCGAAATCCAGGCAAAGATCGAGGCTTATTATGCCGCGCACAAGCCCTGAAGTGGGCCCAATCCCTCGTGGCCAACCGGCCTCCAGCGCGAGCGTTGTGGCGCTTAGCGAGGTCGGCTCCGCAGCCGACATGACCGTGCTCGAATTTTGCATCGGCATGGCGCTCGCCCGGCGCGGCAGCCTGACGGCACGCGAGATCGCGGGCGAGGTCTCCACCTGGCTCGACAAGCCGGTGCGCTGCCGCATGCTGAACGGCCAGCTCAAGGCCATTGCAGCAAGAGGTTGGGCGCGCCTGGAGGCCGGGACTTACACGCTGAGTGAAGCCGGAACCGAAGCGCTCTGCGGCTTCTACAGCGCGCTCGTGCGCATGCTCGATGGCGGCCGCCGGCTGCTCGATGTCGCTGTCTTCATGTCACTGATCAAGGAATTCGAGAGGAGCGGATCATGACCCACCGCCAATGCATTGCCCTGCTTGCTGCTTCCAGCCTGGCCCTTGCCGGAACCGCCCCGCTGCGCGCGGCGAACAGTGACGGCGTCGAGGTCCAGCAGTCCGAGGACGCGCTCTACTGCAAGGAGCGCAAGCTCGGCACCTGGTTCTACTGCGAAAAGCCCAAAGAGGAACCGCGCAAGGCTGCACCCGCGCAGCCGCCGGCGCGCGAGCGCCTCGCCGCGATCGGAACCCAGCTCGAGGAACTCAAGGCACGCGCAATCCTTGAGCCGAGCCCGGAGAACGTCACCGCCTACGTCCGCTACCAGCGCGAGCAGCTCGATCGCTCCTCGATGTTTGCGGACGTCTGGCAGCGCGCTCTGTGGCAGGATCCGGGGCTCGACTACACGCTGCAACGCCCGGTCTCGACGCTCGGCAAGCGCGCGTGGATCGATGAGCGCAAGTCCGACCGCGACCGCGTCATGGCCAGTCTCTCGCAGCGATACGGGGTGTTCTACTTCTTCGCTTCGAGCTGCGGGGCCTGCGATATCTTCTCGCCGATCCTTAAAGCGGTCTCGGACAAATATGGCCTCGCGGTGCTCGCGGTCTCGACCGACGGCGGGCCATCGGCGACCTTTCCCGGACACATGGTCGACAGCGGCCAGTACGAGAAGCTGGGGCTTGGCACCGACCGTCAGGTGCCCGCGCTGGTCCTGTTCGATTCCGTCACCAAGCAGCCGATGCCGATCGGCTACGGGATCCTCAGCCAAGACGAGATTATGGACCGCGTCTTCCAACTGACGCAGGTCAAGCCTGGGAGCGACTACTGATGCGCGCGCACCTCATCGCCGTCCGCCTCCACCAGGTCTCGCGGCGCGCGCTTGGCGCCGTGCTCGGCGCCGCCGTGCTGCTCGCCTCGCCCAGCCCTGCCTCAGCCGGGGTCGAAGGCGAGATGCAAAGCTTCATGTCCGATATGGGAGTCCAGGCCAACGTCACCGGCCCCAGCGCCTACCAGGGCCAGTCGGCCGGTTACTATTCGATGGGTTCGGTGTGGTCGCGCTTTCCCCAGAAGAACATCCAGCCTTTCAACATCCAGTTGCCGCATGCGCGGGCCGGGTGCGGGGGCATCGACCTGTTCGCAGGGTCCTTCTCGTTCATCAATACAGCCGAGCTTGTCGCGATGCTCAAGGCCACGGCGAATAACGCGCTCGGCTTCGCCTTCAAGCTCGCCATCGACACAATCTCGCCCGAAATCGGCAAGGTCATGGATGAACTGGCCCAGAAGGTTCAGCAAATGAACCAGATGAACATCTCCTCGTGCGAGACCGCCCAGGCTTTGGTCGGCGGGCTCTGGCCCACGAGCGATACCGCCAGTTCGGTCATCTGCGAGGCGATCGCCAACAGCCAGGGCGCAGTCTCCGACTGGGCCCGCGCGCGCCAGCAATGCAACAATGGCGGCCAGCGCGAAGCCCTGAAGGGCGCCAATTCCGACCCGGACATGAAGGAACAGGCCGGGATGCCTAACAACTACACCTGGGAGGCACTGGGCAAGAAGTACGGCGGGTTCGACACACAGTTCCGCGAGTTTCTGATGACGCTGGTCGGCACCGTGATCTACGATCCTGCCGGCAACGGCGGTAAGCCGCGGGTCCAGTTCATCGGCCCCGCCGATCCTGCGCTGATCAGCGCCATGCTCGATGGCACCTCGTCGACACCGCACAAATACTGGAGCTGCGGTGGCGATACGACCAAGTGCATGGCCCCCAGCGAAACCGACATGGTCATCGGGCCTAACTCTGCGATCAAGGCGCGGGTACGTACGCTGATCGAGAGCATGGCCTTGAAAGTGCGTGATCCGGGTGCCTCGCTGACCCCGGCAGAGATCCAGCTCCTGGGTATGGCGAGCGTGCCGGTCTACAAGATTATCACCGTGAGCGCGGCGGCCGAGTTTGGCATATCAGCCCAGGAGATCAACGACCTCTCCGAAATCGTCGCGGTCGATCTCGTCACCACCATGACCATGCGGTTCATCGACATGGCCGTTAACGCGCGCTCGGACTTCAACGGTGCCGACGCGGATTCCCTGCGCGAATGGCGCGAAGGACTTTACGAGACCCGGCGCAACTTCCTGGGGATCGCGGCGCGCACCTCGCAGCGCTTCGATCAGACTTTCGCGCTCATCCAGCGCACCCAGATGCTGGAAAAGACCCTCCGCACCCAGCTTTCTCCCCAAATGTCGGCCGCGCTTCGCTTCTCGCGAACGCTCGGCAGCCAGGTCCAGTAGGAGCGCCTCGGCCATGCTCGAGGTTTTCACGGTCGGGGGCGGCGACTACCTCGTCAACACCTTCAACGCGATCGCCGCCTGGACAGGATCGGGCGGGTTCAAGTCGTTGATCCGCGTCTGCATGGTGATGGGGCTGATCTACGCGCTCCTCATCACCGCCATGGACCTCGACTGGCGGGCATGGTTTCGCTGGTTCGTCCAGTCGACCCTGATCTACCTCGTGCTGATGGTCCCGACCGTGACAGTAAAGGTCACCGACCGCGTCAATCCGGGCCTTGCGCCTTCCACAATCGACAACGTGCCGATCGGGCTCGCTGCTATGGCCTCGTTCACCAGTCAGGTCAGCGACTACCTGACCCGCACCGCCGAGACGGTCTTCGTCATGCCTGCAGCGCTCAACTACTCGACCGGGGGCTTCGTCTATGGTGCGCGGATGTGGGACAAGGTGCGCGGGTTCGAGATCCGTGATCCTGCCTTCAAGGCCAATCTCGACGGCTACCTCAAACAGTGCGCCTATTACGACATTCTGCTGGGCACCAAGAGCCTCAAGCTCCTGAGCGAAGCGCCAGATCTCTGGGCCGAACTCGGGGTCAATGCCGCGACCAACCGCGGCATGAAATATCTTACCGATACGGGTACGGGCACGGTCGATATCGAGGGCAAGACCTGTGCGCAGGCCTGGACGCTGATCAACAACCAGTGGGACGCACAGATCAACGCCTATGCGCTGCCGTTCGCGCACTCGATGTATCCCAAGATCACCGAAGCCGCCGCTGGCGCGAAGCTTGCCGCCGACGTGCCGGTCGTTTCGCAGCTGCTCACCGGCACGGCGATGACACGCAACCAGTTCTTCAAGCAGAAGAGCATGGTCGATGCTTTCGAAGCCGCGCAGCTCGATTTCGGCAATGCCGACGCCGACTCATTCGCGCTTCAGCGCGCCGACACCCAGACCCGCAACGCCATGACGACCGCGGCCGAGCAGGGCCTGATCTGGATTCCCGTGCTCGGCGTAGTCCTGACCGTCGTTTTCTACGCGCTCTTTCCGATCGTCTTCCCGCTGCTTCTGTTTCCGCGCAGCGGCATCGCCACATTGAAGGGCTACTTCTCGGGCTTCTTTTATCTATCGGCCTGGGGGCCGATCTATGTCCTCATTCACTCCTTCATCATGGATCGCTTGGCGAGCCAGACCAATGCGGTGGCGGCGGGAAGCGTGAGCCTTGCCAACTGGGCGGGGATTGATGCGGTGAACCAGGACGTCGCCACCATGGCGGGGTTCCTGATGATGTCGGTGCCGGTCCTGGCGCTGATGGTCATGCGCGGGACGATGTCGGTGGCGAACAACCTGGGTTCGATGCTCGCTCCGGTCCAGGCAGGCTCCGATGCCGCCGCGCTCGAGCGTACCACCGGCAACTACGCCTATGGCGATGTCAGCTACGGCAATCTTAATGCCGACAACCGGCAGATGTCGCAGTGGAACACGGCGCCGAACCTGCTCGCAGGCAGCGCGCACTCAGGCTTTCGCGAAGCCGACGGCCGCATGTTCAACGAATATGGTTCGGGCCACACGGTAATCGACACCAATGCCGCGATCTCCCAGCTGCCGTTCAAGCCGACCATGACGCGGGGCTACGCCTCGGACCTGCGCTCGCAGGGCCAGTGGTACCTCAGCGAAGCTGACAAGATCGAAAACGGCACCTCGACCAGTTGGACCAGTTCGAAGGGCAGGTTCGGCAGCACGGTCACCGCGACGAGCGACGTATCGGGCTCGCGCCGCGAGAACGGCTCGCGCGCCTCGGACACCCACAATGTCGGCGGCAACGTCGCGGTCGAAGGCGCCTCGGGCAGTGCGACGCGCGAGGTCACCAACAACGACCTGATCCTGCGCGAGGGGAACAGCAGGAACTATTCAGACTTCGAGAACCGCACTTTCGGCTACTCTCTGGGACTGGGCGGCAGGCTTGGCGGCAGCACACCAGGAGCCGGAGATGGCGGGGGCACGTCAGAGGGTGGGAAGGGCGCCGGCCTCTCGGGATCGCTAAGCGTGAATGGCTATGGCCGAAAGGAATGGGGGGAAGATTCGCGCGCCTCGTCGGAACGTTCCTCAACCAATCAGACTACCCGCGGGACCGACAAGTCGGACGAGACCAGCAATCGCGTGGTTGTCAGCGGCTCGAGCGGCGATATCCAGTCGTCGGGCACGTACGACCAGAGCTCGGATTACACCGATCATTCGCGCTCGCGCACCAGCACCGATGGAACCGACTGGCGCACTTCGGAAGCCGAGGAACGGCGGGCGGCTGCCGCACGCTACCGCGAGATTGGGAGCAGGATGACGTCGGAGGCAAGCTACGCCGAGAACCATGGATTCCAGATCTCGAGCGACATGTCGAACCTCATCCAGGACCGTTACGAGACGCTCCAGCGCGAGCATCCCGAATGGCATCTACCAGACCTGTCCAACCCGCGGCTCGACTACCGCGATGTCTCGCGCCGCGACCAGGCCATCGCTTATCTCATGGACGACCTGATGGGCGATCTTCGCGACCATCGTATCAACGAGCTCAGCGACGTCGCCGGGATTGCCGGGGCCGGTGCACTGGGCTCGAACGGCGACCTCGGCATGCCGGGGAGGCCGCGCCTGCCGTCGGGGACGGTTGCCCCTGCGCTTGTGCCTTCACAGCTCGAAGGGGGAACCCTCATGGCGGCACCCCACGGACCGGTCGATGGTGCGGCTCTCGCCAAGGATCTTGGCATCAAGGTCAAAACCGGCGCGCGCCTCGGCCATATGGACGGCGCTCTGGTGCCAGCGATGGGCGTAGTGGCCGAAGAAGCCCGCGCTCTTGGCCTCCCCACGCCAGTGGTGACGTCGGGCAACGATAGCACCCAGCACAAAGTGGGGTCGGCCCACTACGATGATCGCGCGCTTGATTTTCGCGGCAACAACATATCGAATGAGCAGGGTGAGCAATGGGCCGCCAAGGTCCAAGGGCGCTTGGGGAGCGCTTATGCTGTCGACTTCGAGCGGTTCCCGGACGATCCTGCCAGGGATCACCTCCACGTTGCCAAACGTCCAACCTGACAGTTATCCGAAGACACCGGCTTCTATCATGAAGAAGGCCACGAAGCTCACTGCGAGAACCGCAAACACGATCGTGTTGGGCTCAACTGCGAACCGACCGCTTGCCTCTTGCCCGCTGATACGCTCGCCCGTTATGGGGTCCCCGTCTACCCCATGAGAATAGATTGGGGTTCCATCCAGTCCGTAACGATCATGGTCCATCGAGGGTCTCCTCACCCTGGCCATGGTTACCCCGAACGGACTACTTTTTCAATCATGTGCCAGGAACAATTGGAGCCCCCGCACCAAGTCAACACCCTCTCGCCCTAGCAGCGCGCACGCGCTGAGGGTCAGGCAGCGCCGGCGGGATAGCTCTCGATCCGCGCTTCCCCGGCCCGCCGAATCTGGGATGCGGCTTCCTCGAAATGGAACGCCACCGCATCGCGCGCCCGCAGCGTGTCGCCTGCCTTCATGTAGGCAACGAGCCGCTCGTGCTCGGTCAGTGAGCTGCGAGCCTCTTCAAGCTGGAAGTAATTCGCCCCTGCAATCCACACCGCCGGTGGAATCGCCTTGGAATAAGCGGCAAGCGCTGCCCGACTTCCGCTGATACGCACCAGTTCATGGTGCCACTGGTAATCGATGTAGGCTCCGGCGAGGAGGTTGCCCGGGTCGCGGTCGTCCATGCCGCGTAGCACACCGTTCAGCCGCTCGAGGTGGGTGAAGTCCGCCTTATCCGCCGCGACTGCGATATGCGCGGCGGCCATGGCCTGGATCGCGCCGGCAAGGTCGAGGTGCTCAACGATCCGCTCGATAGTCCAGTCGTTGATCGAGTAGCGGCCGTGGTCGCGGATGAGAAGTCCGAGGTCGACGAGTTCCTGGGCAAAATGCTCGGTGGTGCCGGGCGGAAGGGTGTTCAGCCCGGGAATGTCGGACGGACTGTCGAAACGGCGACGTTTGTGGGGCTCGCGAAGCACAGCAAAGAGGTTCTGCGCGGGACACGCAATCGTTCGTACGCCGTCCAAGTTCGTCTGCGTTTCCAAGGCCCCGAACTACTCCCTCATCGCGAAAAATTGGATATTCCGAAGCTGCAGGATTCGGAAATCAAATCGGTCCTGTGCTATAGAGAGCCAAATTATGCGGTGGGCAAGAACTCGCCCATGGGGGCTCGTCACTTGGCCAAGGCGCATTCACTTGCTGAACACATGTTCCTCGAACTCAGATTCGGGGTGCTGTCGGCGCGCTATCTGCCGGGCCAGATCATCCCCAAGGGCGAGCTTGGCGATCTCTACGAATGCCGCCCTGCCGCCGTCGCCAAAGTCCTGAACGCGCTGGCCTCCGAAGGCTACTTCACCCGCCATTCGCGTAGCGAGTTCGTAGTCCGCACCTGGGGAGCCGACGAGATCGAGGATCTCTTCGAGATGCGCGCAAATCTTGAAGGCCATGCCGCATTTCGCGCGGCAACGCGCGCCAGCGCGGCCGAGATTTCGCTACTGGGTGCTCTTGTTGCCGAGGCCCGCGAGCCCGCGCTCGATAGCCCCGACGACCTCGAGCGCGTAATCCACGAGAACCTGCGCTTCCACATCGAGGTCATGCGCATGTCGCGCATCCCGCAGGCCGCCGAGATGGCCCGTATGGCGCTGCCCAATGCGCTTCACCGCCGCATCGCCTGGTCGCAGCGTTCCGATGATGCCGAGCAGTCATTCCGCATGCACCAAAAGATCGCAACCGCCATCGCCGAGCGTTCCACCTCGCTGGCCCGGCTAATGATGCGTGAGGACATCTACTCGGCGCGCGAGGCAGTGCTCGCCGCTATTGCCGCGATGGGATCGCACGAAGGCGAGGTTGCGTCCGTGGCACGGCTCGCGCCGACCCTGAAACTGAATGGTCGGGTCTACGGCCAGGGGACGCGCGAGGCCGGGGCGGATGGGCACCTCGTTCCGTTTGGCGTTCCTGCAAGGAACATGGGGGCCTAGGGCTAATTGGTCGGTGCAGCAGAATCGTCGCCCGCAGACAGCTTCGAGCGGTCGATCTCCAATCGCTCAAGCACCACCATCATGAGATTGGCGGACTGAAGCAGGCCAGCAGCGTTCAGAACATTGAGAAAATCGTTGCCGTCAGAGACAATCAGGTCGAGCGTACTTCGATCGATCAGAAGTCGCTGCATGCGCATCAAAGCCGCCCCCAAAGCCAATTAAGCAAACGATTGTTCAATATAGACAATCTGTCAATATTGCATCGCGTTAAATTTGCCCAGATGGCTCAATAATGGAGCGAGTTAAGTAATCGGCCGCATTTGATCGTCACGCAACTGCAGCACAACAAGTGCTCGATTCGTTCGCGCTTGCAGCAACTTAACACAGGGATGAGCCGACGCGGCCCGGTGGGAGGTGGCCCGGGCCGCGCCGACGTTCCGGTCAGGCGTTGATGGCCTTCTCGACGCATCGGATGCAATCGACTTTGCTCTCTTCGCTGACGGAATGGTGATGGTTGGGACCGTCCTTATCCGGGCAGTCGGAACAGAGGCCATTGGCATCCTGCTGGGCACGGAAAGCCGCATCCTTCTGCACCTGCTTGCGCGCCTCGAGCGCTTCGCGCAGCCTTGCGACGGTCGCACTGGTCTGTTCGGGCACGGCAGGGCTATCGAGCCGGCTCTGGGCCACCGGTAGTGTGGATGAAGGTGCGGGTTCGGCGGCGGGGGCAGGGGTGGCCGCGGCGGCGAGCATGGTCCCTATCAGGCAGAGATATCGCTTCATCTTCAGACTCCATTTTTAGAAAAAGCCGGTTCGGCGACCGAACGAGAGGTCGGCTTTCGAAGAATCCCCGAGCGCCGACCGGCGCACGCTCAGGGTGACACCCCGCTTTCCGCGGGCGCGGAAGTCGAGATCGGTGGGATCGATGTTGTTGCGTTCGGCCCAGTCCTGCGCATCGCGCTCGCTGGCAAAGTCGCCGATTTCATCATGCTCATAGGCCATGATCAGTCTCCAGATTGCGGTGCTGGGGGGTAAGGGGGGCCGCCCTTGGCCAGGCAGGCGACGACGCTCGCCGCCAGGGCCACCGCGACCATCGCCGCGATCGCCAGGCCCCGCACCGAAGGCTCAGGCAGGACGACGACGAGGACCGCGAGCCAGACCAGCGTCGAATGCGCGCGGTCGAACACCCGCGCTGCGGCCTCGGCCGAAACGGTGAGCCGCGCCTTCACAAATCGAGCCCCAGCGATTTTTCCGGGACGGGGAGCTGGCGCACCTGCGCTTGGGGCGCAGGCCCCAGTACTGCATCGAGCTTGGCCTTGAGCTCTGGGCTCATGCGGAGTTCGGGGACCTGCCGACTATCGATCGGATTGGAATGGCGCGGCTCGACCTCGACCTTGCCGGTCACTTCAAGCGCGGAAGTCTTGTTGCCGGGGGTGCGGTCCAGCTGCTGCTTAAGGGAATCGAGGTTGTTGGTAACGACCACCATGTCGTCGGTCGCGCGGGTATTGAGGACGTTCTGGGTCCGCTGGGTCGCGAGATTGCGCTGCGCGGACGAGATCACCTCAATCGCTTCCGGCTTGGTCATCCCCTGCGCCATATGGGCATTGAGCGCATAGCCGAGGTCGAGGCGGCGCAGCATCGGGTCGCCTGGCGCGAGGACCAGTTGCCGCTTGTCGGCGAGTTCGACACGGATTCCTTCGGCGCGTGCGTCGAGCACCGTGGCATAGGTCGATTTGGCAATGTCGCGGCCTGCGTCCTTGTCGCGCCAGAACACGGTCTCGCCGTCGTGGATCCTGATCTGCTTCTGGTCGTAGAGCCCAAGCCGGTCGAAGCGGTGGTCGGGGTTGATGCGGCCCGGATCGATGACCTTTCGCTTGCCATCGCGCTCAAGCACGACCTTGCCGTCCTTGCGCACCTCGCTGACCTGATACTCGCCGCGCCTGAGGCCAATCTCGCGCACATCCATCCGCGCCTCGAGCACCTGGCCGACCCGGTAGGTCGAGGCAAAACGCAGTTCTTCGCGCGTAGCGTTCGCGCTTTGGAGCGTCGTAAGCGCAACGCCGGCGCCGGTGAGCGTGCCTTCCTTCACCAGCCCCGCCTGGACCCGCGCGTTGATCTCGGCGCGGTCGTCCCGCCCGGCGGTGAAGATCGCGGTCGCCTCGCGCTTCTCAGGGCTTAGCGACATCCACAGCTCGGCCGCGCGGGCGACATGGTCGGGTCCGGCCTCGATCACGCGTCCGTGCGCGGCGAGGAGGTCGAGCGCGAGACCGGCATGGCCCTCGTTCGAGAGCCCGGCGGCAGCGAGAAGCAGCGGGGAGTTCTTCTGCCGGATGTTCTCGTCCATCCGCACAGTCGCCTGGCCTGAAGCCTGCGAGACCGCGAACATCTTGCCTTGCTCGATCGCCGACAACTGCTGGCGGTCGCCCATGAACGGCGCCTTGGCGACGCCGAGTTGTTCGGCGAGCGTGGTCAGGCGCAGCATATCACGCGAGGAGACCATGGAGCTCTCGTCAGTGATGATGACGGTATTGGCTAAGGCCGCCTTGGCCGCCTCGAACCGTTCGCCAGAACCGGCTGAAGCAGCCGCAGCATAGGTGCTGAGGAACCGGGCGATCGTATAGGCCTCGATCCCCGCCTCGCGCATCTGTTCGGCCGAAATGGTCTGGCCTCCGCCTCCGCGCAGGTCGGCAACCATCTTGTTCTGGAAGGCAAGGCCGACAAGCTTGATCCCTTCTGCGTCCAGCACCTTGTCCAGTGCGCCGAGCAAGGTGGATTTGCCCGCACCCGCGACGCCCTGGATGTTGAGGAATCGGTCGCCTCCGGAGAGGATAGCTACGCCCGCCGCCAGTTGGCCTTCGTTGAGCTGCCAGCTATCGACCCCGGCGCGGGTCTGCCCAAGTTCGCGCGCAGCCTCTTGCAGCCGGGCCATCGCCGTCTCGGGTGGCATGAATACCCGGCCCTCGCCTTGCCCCCGGTCGATCGTGTCGAGGATTTTCTGTTCCATCGCCAATGCGGCCGGCGTGGTCACCAAATCGAAGTGGCCATCGAGCCGCTCCGACTTGCCGGGAATCAAATGGCCTTCGCGAATGAGTTCGCCGATCCGCTCCACTACCGCGCTGCCCTCGAGACCTTTGATCTGAAAGCCCAAGGCAGCGCTGAGGATCGCCTGGGGCGAGAACGCCGCTTCGCGCTCGGACAAATGGCGGATGGCGGATGCTGTCGCGTGCTGCGCCTTGATCGTGTCCGCGGGGAGGAAAAGGGCTGCCGCGCCGCTCACCGCCAGCGAGCTCGGCGTGCGCAGCGCCGCGCCGATCCGGGTGGAGATTTCGCCGAGGGCGGCGGTTGCGGTTTCGCGAAACGTTGGGCGCGCCTGTACCTCGGCGCGCGCCCTGGCTTCGGCGATGAGCGTCGTTCCGTCGAACCCGAGCGCCACGGCTCGATCCTGCCACGCCTCGACCAGCGCTGCCCGGTCCTCAACCGCCAGCTTGGGGTCGCGGGTGTTGACCGTCACACGGTCCTGCCCTTGGGGCGATGCAATGCCCAGTTCCGCGACCTTGGTCAGGATGTCCTCGCGGCGCTGGCTGAACTCCTTGATGACCTCGCTCGGCACGCCCTTGATCTCGAACGAACCGTGCTTTCCTGCTGCTTCGGTCTCGTAGCCGAGCTTCTGCAGCTGGGCCCGAAAGGCGGCATGGTAGAACTGGCCGATCGTCGTGTTGTTCTTCCAGATCTCGCCGTTCCAGAGCGCCTTCCATGTCCCTTTGGGATCGCGAGTCAGATTGGCGACCACAGCATGGATGTGGCCCTGCGGATCGAGCGCGCGGCTCGTATCATGGGCGAATAGGGCATAGACGAGATTGCCGGTCTTCTGGGGTTCACCGCTGCGACTGCGCTCGTAGTTACGGCTCTCGGCGAACTGCTTTTCGACAAGCTGCGACATGGTCGATTTGACGGCGGCGAGGTGCGCATCAAGGATGCGTTTGTCGCCGCTCACCAGCGCCAAAATCGAGGCCGACTTGGGCATCGAGAAGGTGAGATCCAGCCCCAAGCGCCGCCCCTCGACCTGACCCACCATTTCGCCATCGGGCAGGCGCCCATTGAGGATGTCCTCGAACTGATCCCGCTCGACGTGACCCTCAAGTCCGAGTGCGCACGCACCCTCTCCGCCCCAGACCCCGGCTTCCGCGTTTTCATCGGCCGTGTAGTAATTGTCGTTCGCGAAATAATCGGCGGCACCGCTCGCCGTTCTCACAGATGCGATGGAGTGCATGGGCTACAACTCCGGTCCGTCATCGTGGCTGGGGGCATCCATCTCCGCACCCCGGGAAACTTCCTTCCCCCGATCGGCCGCGACCTCGCGGTCGATCGCTTCGGTGAGCTCTCGCGAAGCCTGCGAGGACCGTTGGGCGGGGGCCTTTGGCTCGGCGCTGCGGGACACCTTGGACGCGGATTCAGTCTCGCTGGCGCGCCCAATTGTAGCACTCTTAACGATCTCGGCGCTGGCGATCATCGAGCGGCCAAGGCTGGGTTGCTCCGCCAATGTCGGCTCTCCGTGCGTGGCAGCGAAGTTCAATTCTTCCTGTTTCGGCGCGGGATGCTGCTTTCCCGGTTCCTCGTCGACCGCGGGTGCGGGGGCGAGTTCGAGTTCGTCCTTGTTCTCGCGACCGCCGCCTTCGGCCTGTGCGTCATCATCTGCGTGTCGAGCGAACTCGATCGGCTCGACATTGGCACGCAGGACATAGCCTTCGGCGACCTTGGGATAGTCCTTGTAGGTAAGCTTGATCCGGGCGGCATCAAAGCCTTCCGGGAACACCAGGAAGCCGCGCAGCGAAGGCAGTTTCATGATGTCGTCTGGCAGCACCAGCGGCTGCACTTCGGAGCGCGGGGTGATCGTCGCGGCGTCGCGAATGTTCGAATAGCCGTAGCTGTAGGCCTCATCCATCATCCTGACTTCGCGGTGCCCGATATAGTCCGAGCAGTGCTCGGCAGTGTCGCGGTCGGCCGCCGCCAGAACGAGCTTGGTGCGCGCAAGCGAGGCGAGGTTTTGCGCCCCTTCCTTGCCATAGGTCTCGGCCAGCTTGGCAAAGGAATGGATGCCAAGCACGAAAGCGCCGCCGAAGCCTCGCGCGGTCTGCAGGCCGTCCTCGATCGCGGGGAGGCGGTGCAGAGCATGGACCTCGTCAAAGAAGAACCAGGTGCGAAGGTCTCGGGTGCGCGGCAGGCGCATCAGGGTGTGGACTGCGAGGTTCATCCAGAGCGAGAGCAGCGCCCGGTTCAGCACCAATTCGTTGTGCGAGGAGGTGATGAACAGGATGGAACCCGGCTTGTTCTCCGCTCGGATCCAGTCGGAGATCGAGAACGGCTCCTTGCCTTCGGGCAGGAAGCGCAAGGCCTGGGCATTGGTGTTGAAGACGGCACGGATCGATTCCGCCATCTTGGCCGCCTCGGGAGCGGTCAGCGGGTCGGCGACGGTATGTTCGAGGAGTTTGTGGACCTCCTTGAGGTCAGCCATCATCAGCTTGCTGGCGAGTGCCTGATTGGTGGCCTCGCCAAGCTTGATCAGCTTGATGCAGGTCTCGACGAACAGCGTGCGCGCAGCGAGCATCCAGAACGGCTCCGCGCCGCCGCCATCAGCAGGAAGCAGGGCGGCGGCGATGCCGGTGAAGTCGGCGTGATTTTTGGCTTCGGCGAACACCGACCAACTCGGACAGCGCTCATCCATCGGGTTGAGAATGGTGTCGGTTTGGAGGTTGTAGAACGCCTCGACGTAGGCCCCGGTCAGGTCGAACACGACGGCCCGGTCGTGCCGCGCGCGCATCTGCGCAATGAGCGCGCGCATCTGCGTTGTCTTGCCCGTGCCAGTCGAGCCGATCATGATGGTGTGGGCCTGTTCGGTGCGCCAGGGGAAGGGCACGCCCGCGATCGAATAGACGTGGTGGATCCCGGCCTGCTTGCGCTCGGCAAGGCTCATTTTCATCACGTCGTCGAGGCTCTTGCCGGGCAAGCGTTCGGCGATCTCTGCACCCAGCATATCGCGGTTGTGGGCATTGATGACCTCGGCGAGTTGGACACTATCGACCAGCATCGCGCCGCGCTGGTGACGCTCCTCCAGGATCGACTTGCCGCGCCGCTTGGAGAAGTCGACGAACCACACCGCGATCGGCACGGCGACGAACAGCGAGATGAACAGCGAGCCCCAAATCGCGCGCATCAACTTGTTCCAGGCGATGACCACATCTGGGTGCGTGGCGACCATGCCAACCGGCGCTGGGATCACTTCGCCGGAAGGAAGGGTGAGGTTCAGGATCTTGGAGGACGAGAACTCCATGAAGGTCCACCCCCCGGCGTAGATCCGCATCAGGATCATCTGAACCTCGTGCTCGTGGAGGAGCAGAGCGAGGACGATCGAGAGCGCCAGGAGGAAGGTGAAAAACCACACCAGCAGGGGCATCTTCGCCGAGGCGAACCACATCATGAATTCGTGGGTGATGAGCTGCGAGCCGCGGGTGAAATCGCCGGCATTGCGCGGCATGTTTCCGCGCGCCGAATGGTGCTGCAGTTTGCCCGGGCGCGCGCGGTCGGACCAGGTGTCAGGACGCGGCACAGAGTGCCTCCATCCGGCGTTCGGCTTCGGTGATCAGAGCGGTATGGGCATCGGGGTACTGGCGTTGGACAATGAGGTCTGCAACCAGGAACAGATACTCCGCCGAGAACTGCCGGCGGCGGTCGGCCTCACTCGTGCCCGACATGACGCCCAGGAACTGCTCGAGCGCGATTCGCAGCAAGTTAGATCGGGAGACGTTTTGCGCTGTTGCGGCAGCCTGCGCCGCATCGACCAGCGGCTGCGGAAGCCGGAGGGTAATCAGAACTGTTTCTGTCATCACCACGCCCTTCGAAAGGGCCTGGTGGAGATTGCGCGAAATGGGTTTTAGGCCATCCGGGAAGCCTTGGCAAGAAAGCCGTTGGGGACCATCTGGCGTATTACATTGTAATACCGATGAAATCGCGGAATTTTGGGACGTTAGCGGCAGACAGCGACGCTGTAATACGATGTGTTACCAAATACCCACTCTGTACACACACGCATTTCCGCCGTTTCTCCAACGGACCTGCCGTGTAGGGTGTGCAATCCTTCCCCTTAATCCGATGCCTTGTGTCTGGTGGGTGGTTACTGGTCTTTGATGCGCATGGATTCGGGCCTTGACCACCTGTCTGGGGACCAGCGACTGCCGCTGATTACAGGACGGGCCGCACGATTTATTTGGCGGGCTAGTGGCAAAAGGCTTGCCACTTCGCTCGCTGCTTGGAATCCTCAGGCCGGGAGGTTTCAGCACCAACCCACGAGGTACAACCATGGCCAGGAAAGGAAGTCTCGAAGCCGAAAGACAGGCAATCGCAAAGGAGCGTCAGGCGCTGGAAGCGCGCGAGACGAAACTGCGCGATAGCGAGCGGGCGGCAAGCGTCGAGCTGATGCACAAATCGGTTCTCGGCAAGGCGCCGTTCGAGAGGGTCGAAGCATTCTTCGCCGCTCTCGGAAAGCTCGGTCTGGACGAAGCCGAGAAGCGCCTTCGGGCAAGCTGAAACCGGCCTCGGCAGAGGCCAGCACAGCCGGGGTTCCCAAAGTTGCTGCCTGCCTTGGGCAGGCAGTCGGGGGGGCCCCGGCTGTGCTTTATCTGGACACGCAAAAAAGGGGGCCGGAGAGCCCCTTGTCGGTGCCCTCCGGCGCTGCGGTGGATGATCATTTCAGAACGGGCAATCCGCGTCCCATTCGGGATCCATCACCACGCTCATGAAGCTTGCGGCGCGGGCGATGTTCGCTTCATCAAAGTCGTCGGCCATCATGCCTGGGACGGAATGGACAATCCGGTCGATCAGGTCCTGGGGCAGGGCGTTGTAGTCGCCTTCGTCGATGGCGAGAAAGCAGCCGAACTCGTCCTCAACGACGTGCTGGTCGAAGAAGCTATGCTGGGCCCGGATAGTCGCGGCGCTCACTGCTGCTTCATAGCTGATGGCGTCGAAAGCCGGGATGTCGAGGGTCTTGGTAAGAGCATTCATGTGAGCTTCCTGTCAAAGGAATTGAAGAGGTCTCTTCCGGGATGGCCGAGCTTGGTCCGGGTCAGGAACGGGCCGCCCGCGGCCCGCCGCGCAGCGGGGGTGGGGGAGCCGATTTTTTCGCCTTCTTCAGGCGTAAAAATTGGGGGAACCGCCCTTCTTGACGCGGGCCAATGGCGGCCATCATGCTTGGAATTCTGCGAGAGTGTTAAACCCTGTTGGGCAGCACCACCGGTGGTCCCAGGCTCGGCTCTCGTCCGCCCGGCCGATGCGAAGCCTTCGCGTGCCCGCCAGCAGGCCGACAGGCCGATACTGGCGGGGGCAAGAAGCGAGCGAGCCGGGCCATGACAGAGTGCGTCCCGATCGATAAAAAAGAAGGGGCATCCGGCGGTGAGGCCGGACACCCTTCTGGTTGATGCAATCGGAGCAGGCCCCGCTCAGAATGGCGGGAGTTCATCGCCATGGACGGTGCCACATGCCGTGCGCTTCATCGCAGGCCGCTCAGCCTGCATTGTTGCTTTGGTCCGCGCCGCCGGAGATTCGTTCTGGACCGATGCGTCGCGCACAATGTGGAGGGGAATGCGGGCTTCACGCAGGCGATCTGCAAGGTTCGCCTGGATTCCGCCGCCGCTGCACACCACCGCCTCGACGGGCTTGAAGGCGAGCATGCGGGCGTTGCGCTGATAGGGGGCGGAAGCTCCCCGCGAAGTATCGGGCTTGCACAAGATCACCGGCACATTGTGGCGCGATGCCCAGGCCGCGGCGATCACGTCCGCGCCCTTGTTTTGAGCGGTCGTTGCAAGCGCCATCGACGGGACCCGGGCATGGATCGCATCGAGATAGTCTTCAACCAGCGCAATGTCAGTGAACTGCTGTCCGCCCGAGAACACCACGACCGGACCCGATGGGGCAAACTGCTCGCGCCGCTGCGCTTTCTGTGCTGCGAGATAGTCGCGTGCTTCGATCATCGAGGCGTTGGTCTTGGACGAGACCCGCGATCCCCGCACCGGCGAGAAGGGCCGACCGGTTTCGACAAGGTAGATGCGTGCGGCATGGTCACGCATGCACTCCATGGCATCGCGGCATTCGGCGAGGCTGCGCGCCTGTATGGTCAAGTCTTCCAGGTCGGTCGCATAGACCTCGCTCGGATCGTATTCGCGCAGCTTCTCCTGAAGCCGGCTCGCCATCGCGTCCTCGCGGTCATCGAGGCGTTTGGCGACGACATGGAAGCTGTTGGCGATGCCCCAGGCGACTTCGCTCGCAAAGTCCTCCATCCGGGTGTCGCGGAACAGGTCGAAGACGGTAGCGAGCATCATCTCGATCGCCGCCTGCGCCACCTCGGGGTCGGGCATTTCGGCAGCGCTCGGCTCATGTTCGATCGAGAGCTTGGCCAGTTCGGTCTGCTCCATGAATGCCCGGGCGTAGTCGGGCGTGGCGATTTCGCGCGCATAGTGTTCGGCAAGGTCGGCGAAGTTCGAGAAACGGTCCGTCATGATAACCTCCAAAAGGAATTGTCTCTCATCGCGCTGATGAAAGATGCCCATCGGAAGGACGCCGGAGTCAGGCAGTCAGGGACGGCGGCGCGGACGCGCTGCCGCCGCGAGTAGCGGGCGTGGGGGGAGCCGATTTTTGCTCGCAAGGCACTAGCCGCAGCAGGCCAAAATCGGGGGGTGCCCGCGATCCTTGACGGCCGCCAATCTCCCAGGCGTCATGCTATGGCGATGCTGATTTCGCTCAGCCACCGAGATGAGAGAGAGATTACGGTTTTGCCCCCGAACCCCATTTGGGCGTTCGGGGTTAACCGCAAAACACATTCCAGGAACGAATTAGACGGCTGCTCCCAATACGAACCTTGCTCGTTCACGGCGGAGCATTTCGTATGGGCTCATGCAGGTAATGCCGAGACCGATGCATGCATTTGGGATCTTGATCTTGCGTACCGAAGCCGAAGGCACTTCGTGAGTCACCACGACGCAGTCGTGGGCTTTGGCATGTGCCACCAGCCAATAATCGGCGACTTGCAAGAAAGTCGCGATTGCGGCGGGCTCATAGGCTTGCCCAGTGGCCCAGGCGCTCACCTCTCCCAAGGCAGGGAGAACCGCGTCGTCGGGTGGCAAGAAAAAGCCCTTGCCTCGGGCATGGGCCCAGTCCGCAAGTTCGTCACCGCCGCCTACGAGTTCGTCGCTGACCTTCTCGATGCTTGCGACAATCGCGGCTGCGTTCTGATCTACCAGCCATTCCCAAAAGGCAGGGCAGAAATCGAAGCCATAGTGAAGGTTCTTTGCCTGGATGAAGACGTTCGCGTCGAGCAGGTAACGGGTCAAGCCAGCACCCCTACTTCCTGCCCGATGTGGTTGAAGGTCTCGGTCTTCGCAACACCGAGCATACGAAAGGCATCACGGTAAAGGGTCTGGCCCTCGAGCGTGCTTTCGACCAGGGCGCGGGCGAAACGGCGGCTGACGCGAGACAGGGTCGTACGATAGAAGTCGCCGCCGCCGCCGCTTCGTTCTGCGATCACTCGCAGTCGGGCGCGCTCGGCAGCCCATGCGGCCTCGAAGGCAGCCCGGGTCAGCCAACCGGCATCGAGAAGACGTCTCAAAATGACAAGGCTGCTGACCTTGTAGCGACGCGTGAGACGAGCGACGGCGTCGTCAATTGCTTCATCCGCAACGAGATCGGCTTGTAGCGTTACCAATGGCACGAGTAATTCAGCTGCGACCGCGTTGCACCAGACTTCCTCACGCCGGAAACCCGCGACCGGCGCGGCGCTGGCATTCGATATCGCAGTGGCACCAAGCCAGAGGTGCGCGAGTTCATGGGCAAGCGTGAACATCTGAGCGGACTTGCTGTCCGATCCGTTGATGAACACCAGTGGCGCCTGGGTGTCGGCAAGGGCAAAGCCGCGGAACTCTTCCGGATCGAGCTTGCGGTTATTGTTACTGAGAACGACGCCGCTTACCATCACCAGTACGCCGAGCGCGTCGGCGTGGCCAATGAAGAGTCGCAGAGCCTCCTCCCAGGTCCGGCAGGCAGCACGCGCTTCTAGGTCGAAGCCTAGCGCTTCAGCCATCCGCGCTGCCACAGCGACTGGCTTGTCATTCAGCGAGGCACTGCCGACAAACGCGAGTTCGGGCAGCCGCACGGCCCGGGCATAGTCCTTGAACCATCCCTGGCGCTCCTGGCAGGCATAGACCATGTCGAGGAGGTTGGGACTGGGGCGGTGAATGGCGCGGCCATCGACCGTCCGAAAATCTGGTATCGGCAATTGCTCATGAGGCGGAGCAGGAAGAAACAGATAGCCAACCGGCACATGGACAGCATCGGCGAAGGCTTGCAACTGCTTGATCGTGGGCTGCGCGTCTCCGGCCTCCCACAGGGCAAGTTTGGGGAAGCGGTGGTCCAGATCTTCCGGGCTCTTGCCTGCACGCTCGCGCGCCCAGGTCAGAAGCTCAGGATGGATGGCCGCCCGCGTCATGGGTACTTAGTAGTCTTGTATTGGACTCTGCGGCAAGACCGCATGGAATTGCCTGGCATCACCTGATCACCGACACTGCGACACCGGCCGCGTCCGCGACGGTGCGCCACTGCTTGTCGGCAGTGAGCGCCGGAAGACCGTCCCGGCGCGCGAGCGCCAGGCAGAAACGGTCGCCGAGCGACAGGCCGGCCTCGGCCGTCGCGGCGCGCAGGCGCCCGGCGATGGTGGCGAGCGCCTGGTCTGCCTCGACGATCGCCATCGGCAGGGGCCGCAGCATGGCGTCGACCTGGTCGGCGGGCATGCCAGCATGGATGAAGTGGCTGACGACCTCGGCGTAGTTGACGCTCGACATGCGCGAGGTGCCGATCGCATCGGCGACCTTGCCCGCGCCGGGCTCGTCCCGTAGCAGGGCAAGCAGCGCGGAGGCGTCGAGTACGACTTCGCTCATTCGCCCGATTCCTCACGGCGGCGGGCAAGAAAGGCATCGACTGATGCGGCAGCGTTGCCTTCGGTGTATTTCTTAGCCAGCGCCTGGGCGTGGGCGATCGACTGCGCAACCGTGCGCAGGATCACGCCGTCCTCGGTTTCCTCGACCAGCAGCGCGCCGCCGCCGGCCAGGCCGAGCCGCTTGCGGATCTCGGCCGGCAGGCTCATCCGGCCATTGGGCGTGATCGTCACTTGTACCGTCATGGCACTGCTCCTGATGCGGCGAACGCGTCGTGAAGCGCGCGCGTGAGCCAATTCAGGGGCCATATGCCACAAAATCGCAAACGTGTCACGCACGGCACAGCGTGGCATGATCGCGCAGTTTGATAATAAAGCTTATGTTAAATAATATCAATGTCTTAGATGGATTTAGGACCGTCCTGCCACGATGATTGATCGCGCGGCAAGCGTTGCTCATCATCGATTACTACGAGGCAGTGCGGCGCTTCGCGGCTCCAGGACCACAGCACAAGGTTGCGATCGTCGGGCGTCGCACGCGAGGCAAAGCTCGGAACGATGACGCCTGCGCAGCCGCCGGCGATCAGCCGGTCGGCAAGCTCCCAGGTCGGAACGGGCTTGCGGTCACCGGCAATCCGTTCCCACGCGCAGCTCAACTGCGCGAGGGTGACGTCGGCGCGCTCGCGCACCGCGGGATCGGTCAGGTCGAGAACATCGGCGAGTTCGGCGCGGTAGCTGCAGATGGTCAGCGGCTGCGCCTTGAAGGCAAAGCCTTGCTGGGCTTCGAGCCAGGCGGTCTCGAGGCTCAACGCCGCGTAGAAACAAGCCGTGCCGATGCGATTGAAGCGCCCGCCATGCAGCTTCGCGCCTTCGCCGGATTCGGGGTCATAGGCCCAGGCGGGATGATGCGCGCGGTAGACGAGACCGTCGAACCGGCTGAAGGACAGTGTCACCTTGAGGTTGCCTGGCGATCAGGCAAACCCGCCGGCGGCGATCCGGCCGAGATAGGCGCGGACCTTCTCGCCGAGGCCCTGGCGGACGAGTTCTTCGGCGGTGGCATCACCGAACGACGGCAGCGGCTGCGAGCGGTACCAGGCATAGGCCGCCAGTTCGCTGCCCGCCCACGGGATGACGCGATTGATGATTTCGCTCACCTCACGCAACCGCGCCTGGGTGACCACGCTCTGGCTGCGGGCAGCCTTGGACACCGCATCGCGCGACAATCCGGCCGCCAGCGCCAGTTCCGACTTGGTGATGTGCAAGGCCGCCGACAGGCGGTCGGGCGAGACGCCTTTCTCGCCGGTGACTTCGCTCAGGAATGCCGCGCTTGCCATGTGCCTCACCATTTGCCGATTTATGAGGCAGTATATGCGGCGGAAGGCGCAAAATGTCAAGTTCGGCCCACGGGCCGCCGCTCAGACCTAGCCGAAGGCGACGCCGAGCTTCTTGCGCTTTGCCGGGGCCGCGGCGGCCTTGGGCTGCGCCTTGGGTGCTGCCCCGGCCGCAGCTTCCGATGCAACTTTGGCCACAGCCTTCGGGCTCTGGCCGGGTTTGCGGCCCAGGCCGATCCTGACCGCGAGCTCCTTGCGTTTGGCGGCATAGTCGGGCGCGACCATCGGGTAATCGGCAGGCAGGCTCCAGCGCGCCCGGTATTCGGCGGGCGTCAGGCCGTGCTCGGTGCCGAGGTGGCGCTTGAGCATCTTCATTTTCTCGCCGCATTCAAGGCAGGTAACCGCGTCGGGCTTGACCGAGGAACGCACCGAAACGGCAGGCTTCAACTCTTCCGCGGCCGGTTCCGGCGCCTGTCCAAGCGCGGCAAGCGAAGCGTAGACCGCCTGGATCAGGCCCGGCAGGTCCGCGGCAGCCACCGAATTGTTGCTGACATGGGCAGAGACGATGTCGGCGACATGATCCAGCAGTGCTTCGTTTTCCATGCGGGCGAGACCTTTCCAATTCCCGGATCAGGGGCTCCTAGGCGATCGGTCGCCACCACGCCAGAGGGGCCGCGCAGCCGCGCGCCTGGCGCGGCTTGAGGGCTCGATGGTCCGGTTCAGGCCGCGAAGAGGTCGCCCTGCGGATTTGAGGACGCCGCACCTAGTCGCCTTATCGGCGCGGGCCTGCGCAGCAGGGCAAGCACACCGGGCTTGACCACATAGACCGCATGGCGCCCGCCGCCGCGGTTCTTGTGGTTGGTGGCGTAGCCCGCATAGTGCCGGGTCATCAGCCCAGCGCGGACCAGATCGGAGATCGCGCGGCTGACATTGGCGCGGCCCACGGCCTGGACCTGCTCCTCGACCGCGACCTCGATCCGCGCCGCGTCGAACTCCGGCTTCCCGGTAAGGTCGGCCTTCAGCCCCTCGGCAACGCGTGCGCGCAACGCCGCGCGGCGGGCAGGCTGCGCGCTCATGGGGAGAAGCTGGGAGCAGAGCCATTCGCGCAGGAGCACCGGGACGCCGCCTTGCGCGACGAACGGCCCGGCCTGCCCTCGGCCGTCGGCAATCTCGGCGACAAGCTGGAGGACAAGGAAGGCGTAGCGCGGGCGGTTCGAGGCTTCGACCAGGACCGCATAGATCCCGCCGACACCAGTGATTTCTTGGGCTCGTTCCATTGAGCAGTATTGAGCACAAAAGGTGAATCCTGTGAATCCCCCTTGTACTCCGCCATGTCGTTTGTCGCCCGTGACACTTCACCCAGCGGCGCTGCCGGACATGCGCGGCCAGTCGCGTCAAAGCCGATCTCTCGGCCATTCGGATCCTCAAGCTGGCCCGATCGCCGGATCGCCCTCAGCACTGGTCACGCGGGCGATGCAAAATGACACTCCACGCGAGGGCAAAGTGTCACAGATGCCATGCCCGGAGGTGCGAAAGCCAGACCCGGCGGGCAAAAAAATGGGGCCAGCGTGAGCCAGCCCCTTGGAAAGTTTTGGGAGAGGATGCCTGAAAGGCACTGCTGATATGGGTGCAGGGTTCTGATGCTGCAAGTGCGAAATAGACGCCGCTGGTTGCCTTTTTCGCAACCGCTGTTTCGCCCGTCGCAGCGACTACATGAGTGATGGGGGGCTGGCTTCGGCCCAATGGGAGGCGGCAGCGCCGCCTCCCGGGCTCGGGTTTAGAG
>RKSN01000005.1 GCA_005518185.1 Chakrabartia godavariana
CCATAGCACATTGGGAACCGGTCCCTCGAAGGGCTGCATTGCCTTGATGAAGACAAGGGCGCGTAGCGCCCGCCGGCTTCATCAAGGCGGTCATGACCGGCCAGCAGGTCTCTAAAGTGAAGGTGTCGACTCAACACTTTGGAGACTGACCGACCATGACCAAGCGTAGTTCTACTCCCGCCGATGCCGTGCTGGTAGCCATCGATATGTCCAAGCACCGTCAGGAGGTGCTCATCGAACGCCCTGAAGGCGGCCGCCGCCGGCGCATGACGGTGATGGCCACCAAGGCGGATTACGACCGTCTGGCGGCCGACCTGGCGGACATCGGCAGACCTGTCATCGTCGGCTTCGAAGCCACCGGCAACTACCACCGCACATTGGCACACCGGCTGCTATCTGGGGGATTCGAGCTTCGCTTGATTTCGTCGGTCGCGTTGGCCCGGACGCGCGAGGCTCTGCACAATGGCTGGGACAAGAACGATTCCAAGGACGCCCAGGTAATCCTGCACATGCTGCAGATCGGCGCGACCCAGCGCTACGTCGATCCGCTGGCTGCCGGTATCAACGATCTGCAGGAGATGTCGAAGACGCACGAAGCCATTTCGAAGGCCAAGACCCAGACCTGGCATCGGATACTCACACACTATCTGCCGCTGTATTTCCCGGAGATCGAGCGCTTCGCCGGCAATAGCCGCTCCGACTGGTTCCTGGCGCTGCTCGAACGGTTTCCCACACCAGGAAGCATGACGCGTCTCGGCCAGGAAGACTTCACGCGCGAAGCCTGGACGCTGGTCGGACGGAAGGTCTCCAAGGCTCGGTTGATCAACGATATTTACGAGACGGCTTGCGCATCCGTGGCTCTGCCGGTCGATGAGGATTCGGTATCGATCACCATGTTTCGCATGGTCATTGATCAAGCCCGCAGCCTGATCCGGCAGCGCGATGAGATCGAGCGAACTGCCCATGCCGTGCTGGCTGAGAACCGCGATTACCAACTGCTGCGCATGATCCCGGGGATCGGACCGATCAATGCCCTGACGATCCTGGCCGAGGCCGGCGACCTTCGACGATTTGCTCACCACCGCCAGTTCCTGAAGTTCTGCGGGCTCGATCTTGCCACAAGTCAGTCCGGCACATTCCGCGGGCGGACCAAGCTTTCAAAGTACGGCAATGCTCGGCTCCGACGTACCTTCTGGATGGCAACCCAAGTTGCCATCCGACAGCGCGACAACAGCTTTCGCGATAAGCTCGGGCGATACGTCGCCGGGCATGCAAACGACCCTGATCGCCGCCGCAAGGCGATGACCGCACTCACCGCCAAGATGGCGCGTGTCGCACACGCCGTCATCAAGACGGGAACCGAGTACCGTCCGTTCCTAGAACGGGCGGACACCAGATGGAAGGACCCCTCTCTGTGGAGCCGTGAGGGCGCAGCTGCGACCCTGTAGATAATGTTCGGGCCTTCCATCTGGCATCTGCATCTCATCTTAAGGACGGTGAGGACCACGCCCCCCAAGATCGATGGATCCTGTGTTTGCTATGGCCGAGAGCACATTCCTTGACGATGGAAGCCATCTGGATCAAAAAGACATCAGCGCCGATCAGGATCGGCGCAAAGAGACCTGCTGGCCTGTTGCCGCTGCTGCTTCCCAACATAGGACGTTGTC